>NZ_CP009278.1:0-2664505 GCF_000747525.1 Sphingobacterium sp. ML3W | reverse complement strand
ATTTGGTGTCTGGTGCAATTAACCCCAGCTGCTTTTGGCGTTCATATCTTTCTTGTCGGATTGTTTCCCAACCCTGGTTATATTTCCCTTTATATTTGGCAATATCCTGGGGCAAAGCCACAAGCGGCCAATGCGGGGCTGTATGTGCCAAATATAGGAAAAAAGGTTTCTTATCATCCTTAACCTGGTCCAAAAAGAGCAATGCATGGTGATTAATCACATTAGTCGCATAAGCCTCAGGCAACGGATATCCGAGCGAATCCGTTTTGCCTTTGAACCCGGGTGCACCCGAATCCGAGCTTTTTTCATCTTTTGGAAAAACAAGGTCAAATCCGCGTTGCCATGGAAGGCTGGTGCCTTTACCAGACACATGCCATTTACCAGAAGTGATGGTATTATAACCATTCTCTTTTAATACTTCTGCTATGGTTAACGACTCCTGATTGATGTATCCCTGATAAGCAGGTAAGCCCAGATCATTGGAAAAATAGCCCACTCCTGCTTTATGTTGGTATTGTCCAGTCAACAAAGAAGCGCGTGTAGGAGCACATATCGAATTGTTATAAAACTCCTGTAACCGTAATCCTTCCGATGCTAACCGATCCAGATTCGGAGTTTCGATTTCACTTCCATATGCCCCTAAATCCGAATAACCTAGGTCATCTGCTAAGATTAAGATGATATTGGGTTTCTTTTGCTGTGCTACACTTGGTGCTGTGAAACCAAGTATCAAATAAAGTATTGAAAATATTCTTTTCATTTCGATGTATATTTTAAGGATTAGCGAAATAAAGATTGAGCTTTGATACGATCATAGTTGACAACATTGTTTTCCTTAGCCCACGCTCGATATAGTTCTTCTAGCTGCTGTACTACTTCAGGATACTGAGAAGCTAGATTATGATTTTCCGCTCTATCCACATCGATGTTGTACAGTTCAGGTCTTCCACTCCTGTAAGTCGTTACCAACTTCCATTTTCCATAACGTACAGCACGATTACCGGCACGTTCCCAACATAATGCTTCCGTACGATCGACTTGGGTTTGATCCGTATTCAATAACTTTCGGAGACTTATTCCTGGGAGTTTATGCGTCTCAACATCATAGTTCTTGTTTGGATATTTCGCCTGCGCGTAATCATACAAAGTGGGAGCAATATCAATTATATGCCCTGTCCCCTTCTTAGTTACATTAGCTTTCACTTCCTTTGGATACCAGACAATAAACGGAGCACCAATACCACCCTCATAAGGATTATCCTTATAGCTGCGTAATGGCGAATTTCCGGTCTGTGACCAATTGCTATTCTGCATATCGTATGAACCTGCAGACCCCACAGGTCCAGAATTTCGACTGGTATAGATTCGAGCTCGGTCACCACCCTGCGCTCCATTGTCTGATAAGAATATGATAATGGTATTATCGGCGACATGCAGATCTGTTAATGTTTGACGAATCTTGCCAATGCTTTGATCCACGCGATCAATCATCCCAGCAAATACCTGCTGTCGACGTTTCCAATATTGCTGTTCGCTATAGGTCAGATTTTTCCATTCCTCCGTCAATGAATCTTTTGTTGTAACCGCTTGGTCAGCAGGAAAAACACCACGATCGATTGCATTTTCATAACGTTTGATACGTAAACTATCCCACCCAATATGGTATGTCTGTTGGTATTTTTGAGTTTCTTCTTCTGGCGCTTGTAGTGGCCAGTGTGGCGCATTAAAAGCCAAATATAAAAAGAATGGCTTTTTATCCTGTTGTTGTTCTTTCAAAAATCCAATTGCTTGTTCCGTAATTTCATCTGTCAAATAACGATCTTTGGGTAGATAAAAGGGTTTATTATTTCGATATAGGGGCACCGTCGCTTGCTCAGGAGCATTAATCTCATAAAAATTAGAGGCGCCACCCACAAAATTGAACGAACGTTCAAAACCGCGTTGAGCAGGCCACTGGTCAAAATCGTCGCCAACATGCCATTTACCCGACATGATAGTAGAATACCCAGCTTTTTGAAGTACCTCCGCCAAAGTTGGCGACTCTTTATTCAAAAAACCCTGATAAGCAGGGAGTCCCAAGTTTACATTGAAATAGCCAAGTCCAGCCTTATGCGAATACTGCCCCGTAAGCAATGATGCCCTTGTAGGCGCACAAATGGAGTTGTTATAAAATTCCTGAAAACGTGTTCCTTGGGCAGCCAATTCTGTTAGATTGGGAGTATGTATTTCTGAAGCACCATAGGGTTCAATATCTGAAAAACCCAGATCGTCCACCAGGATTAATATCACGTTCGGTCTTTTATCCTGTGCCCAAACAGCTTTATGACTGAAGGCGAATAAGAGTATCATTAAATAATAGTATCTTTTCATTGCTTAAAATCTTAATGGTAAAAAAGCTAATTATTGATCCAATCAGGATGTTGTTTGAGATTGGGATTTAAATTCAGTTCACGTTGTGGAGTTGGAAAATGGAGGTGTCTCGGAGCCGCATTGATTTTACCGGCAGCTTTTAATTTAGTAACATAATATGTTGCTCCCCGACGTACTAGGTCAAACCAACGTTGATATTCAAAGGTTAATTCCTTACGTCTCTCCTCAAAAACAGCTTCCCTAAATGTATCTTTGATTAAATCTGCTCCGACAGGGTCAATGTCGGCTCGTACTCTTACCTTATTGATCGCTGCCTGGGCCAAAGACGAGGGGCCATTGAGCTCATTCTCTGCTTCCGCCAGGATTAGCAACACTTCTGCATAACGGATGATAGGCAAGTTTTTAGATGATTGACTTTGGTTCCCTACGACACTTTCGTCATAATATTTATGAAACTGAGGCTTTGCCAATGCATAATACTTTCCATCTATCGGAGAGGTCATACCAATCGTAAAGGTGGTACTCAATCGCTTATCTTGGGAAGAAAAACTATTGTATAATCCACCCTCAGCATGCCATGCATCAGCATAATCACCATTGATACCAGGAATATCCGTCGGTGCCGATCGGCTTGCTAATGAATTCCCCTGATAACCACTATTACCTTTGAACTGAGCCGAAAAAATATGTTCGATACCGTTTTTCATATCGATGTTAAATACGTCAGTAAATTCGGGAAACAAACCATATCCTTCTTTATCGATGACTTCTTGCGCTTTTAATTTCGCATTAGACCAATCTTGTTGCGTCAAATATACCTTTGCCAATATGCTTTTAGCTGCACCAGAAGAAGCTCTCCCTTTATCATTATCACCATATGATTTATATTGAGGCAAATTTTCAGCATCCTTTAGGTCCGCTATAATTTGAAGGTAAACTTCCTTTTCAGTTGCCTTTGCAACATATAGCTCATCCCCTGATAATGATGTTGCTGGTTGAAGAACCAGCGGAACGGGACCAAACCAGCGAACAAGATTGAAATAATGCAACGCCCTCAAAAATTTAGCTTCATTGATCAAGCGTTGACGAATAAATTCATTTATTTTTTCAGTATCTATCTGCGCGATGTATTCGATATTTTGATTTGAAGCATTGATTGCATCGTAACTTTGTTTCCAAAGTTGCTCCATCCGGTCGTTGGAGGCATCATGAGTCAGATTACTGATAGCACGAACGTGCGCATTCCGCGCACGTGGTCCAGCTTCATAGTCATCCGTAGCCATCTCTACCGCAATTTGAAAAAGGCTATTATAAATCGACTGCCCACTTTCATACAATTTTCTGTAACTACCATTAACTGCAGATACAGCTTGATTTTCATTAAGATAAAATTGTTCGGACACCAGCAAGCTTTCAGGTTTTTCGTCAAGCTTTGAGCATGATACCGATCCAATTAGGATCGTACCAGCAAGTAGTATATGTGTAATTTTCACTAAAACCTCCGTGTTAAAATGTTAAGGATAAACCTAAAGTCAATGAGCGAGATGCTGGGTATATACCCGAATCTGTTCCAATCTGCACGTTACTACCTGAAGTCACTTCTGGATCAAAACCTTGGTATTTGCTCCAAGTCAATAGATTTTGGGCAGACAGATATACATTTAGATTAGAAATACCTGTCGTAGCCAATAGCTGCTTTGGAATGGTGTAACCAAACTGAAGTGATTTCAACCTGATGAAGGAACCATCTTCTACAAACTGATTGGAAAAAACAGGTGCCGGATCCAGTTTAGCTCTAGGATAAGTTTGACTAGGATTTGTTTCTGTCCATCTTTCTAAGGCATCTCTCGATGCATTTTGTTGACCCGTAAACATTTCCAGATTTTGTCGGTTGATATTAAGCAATTCGTTACCTATTGAACCTTGTAGTAATAAAGTAAGGTCAAATCCATTGTATGACAGGTTATTTGTCAATCCAAAGATAAAATCAGGTTGTGCATTTCCGATGATAGTGCGATCATTGGCCGTTGTAAATTTGCCATCGCCATCAATATCTTTGTAAAGACGATCCCCCGCTTTTGGTATTGCATTGCCTGTAAATGCCCCTTTGGTCGCTTCCTCTCCTTTTTGCAAGATTCCATCTGTCACCGTTCCGTAGAAAGTTCCCAATGGTTCACCTACTTTGATGATATAATTCCCAGTGATGTAGGATTCCGACTCCGCTCCAATGGTTAAGACCTTATTTCGATTAAACGAAAAATTCAAATCTGTGCTCCATAAAAATTGCCCTATCAGATTCTTGCTTTTAACACCTATCTCAAATCCTTTGTTGGAGACCGAACCAAAATTTTGTAAAGAAGACGCATAGCCAGATGTCCAAGGAATCTCGACATTCAACAGTAAATCTGTTGTCTTTTTATAATAATAGTCCATTGTAAACTGTAATCTACTGTTCAGTAGCGCAATGTCCATCCCACCGTCATATTGGTACGTCGTTTCCCATCCCAGGTTTTTATTCGGAATCCGTTGTGATGCAAAACCAGTGACTATTTTATTCCCAAAAAGATAGTTCAAGTTGTATAATGTGGAGAGTGATTGATATTGACCGATTTCTTGATTTCCTGTAGTTCCAAAACTTGCTCGTATCTTCAGATCGCTGATTGCAGGAAAAGTGGTTTTGAAAAAACGTTCATTACTTGCTCTCCAAGAAATGGCCAAAGAAGGAAAGTTTCCCCATTTATTATCCGCACCAAATCGGGAACTTCCATCACGTCGTATACTCGCCGACACATAATATTTATTGTTATAATTATAATTTATTCGCGCTAGGTAGGAATGTAGTATCCAAGAATGGGTGTCAGAATTGGGCCGCACAATCGTTGATCCACTTTCTAAACTATTGTACAATAGATCATCCGTCACAAAATTTTCAGCCCCAGCATTAAATACTTCATTTCTTGCTTCCTGCTGTGTAAAGCCTACTAATACATTCAAATTATGTTGTTCAAAAGAACTTGTATAGTTGAGGGTATTTTCATTCAGCCATGAGTATGTATCTAGATTTCCCAAACCTGCTATTCCATTATTCCCAGACCCTTCATAAATATTAGAAGGCAGATAAAATTTATCTGTTCTATTATTCAGATCAACACCGAACAGCATCTTTGCCTGCAATCCTTTGATAATATCATATTGGGCAAAAGAAGTTCCCAACACACGTAATGCATTCGAAGTATTCGTAGTTTCTTTTAAAGTTGCAATTGGATTTGCGAAAATATTTTCAAAAGGATTCCTCAAGGTATACGAACCATCAGCATCGTATATTGTTGCTGTGGGTGGCATTATGAGCAATGCGTTTACAATTCCTGATGGAGCTACTTGAGAAGTCGTTCTGTTGATTGAGATATTAGTACCAACGTTTAACCGTTTAAAAGGATTTGCATTGATATTTGATCGAAAACCTAAGCGGTTAAAGTCTGTGTTTTTAATTACTCCTTCTTGATTAAAATAGTTTGCTCCGATAAAATACTGAACCTGTTCTGCACCACCGGATAAGGAAAGTTGCTGGTTGTTTAGCTTTCCCTTTTGAAAAGCCTCTTCCTGCCAATTGGTTCCCGCTCCCAATTGATTGATTTGCTGCTGTGAAAGGTATTGGAATTTTCCTAAATTCGGATTGGCATCACTGAGCGCTTCATTACGAAGAGCAGCAAAATCAGGAGCATTCAAGACATTTATTTTTTTCAAGACCTGCTGCTGACCAATGCTTCCATCATAATTCAATTGCACCCGACCTGCTTTACCTTTCTTAGTAGTAACTAGAATTACGCCATTAGCACCACGAGAACCGTAGATTGCCGTGGCAGCAGCATCTTTCAATACTTCGATACTTTCTACATCACTAGGATTGATGCTGGACAAGGGGTTGACGGGCGTTCCACTTCCCACACCCGTACTTTCCGTTTGATTATATATTGGAAAACCGTCAATGACATATAGCGGTTCATTTCCTCCCTGAATAGATGCCCCGCCTCGGATACGGATACTTACACCTCCCCCAGGCTGACCTGATGTCTGTGTAACCTGAACGCCCGATATACCACCCTTCAAAGTTTGATCTAAAGAAGCTACATTTTGTTTAAGTAAAGATTCAGACAACGAAGCCACAGATCCAGTGAGGTCTCGACGTTTCTGTGTGCCATAGCCAACAACCACGACCTCGTCGAGATCTTCTGTTGTTGGACGCAGTTCAATGACAGCGGGAGAAGCATTGACAACAATTTTTTTCTTTTCATATCCGACAAAAGAAAGAATAAGGGTAAAAGGAAGCTTTTGACCTGTCACAAATTGAAACCGCCCCTCACCATCTGTTTTTACGCTGTGCGTAACAGCCTCTAGCTGAATGGTAACACCCGAAATGGGTTCTTTATTAGAAGCATCAATCACCTTGCCCACCAAAGAGGCATTGATAATTGGCTTAGGTTCTTCTTGGGCAAAAAGAGCATTTATGCCCAATATAAAGAACAAAATATGTATAGAATACCGAAGTACTCCTAATTTTTTCATAGTTTTACGATGTTTTATAGTGAATACTTACAAGTGCCAACGCCAATTGAAAACTTGTTGTTCATGAATTGAAAACTTGGGGAGGCCTATGGCTTCCCTATTTTTTTAAGAAGATTTTTTTAGGATTAGATACACATTCGCATCCGAGTTGATAGGCAATAAAGGATGACTTGATCAGCAAAGGAGACTGTTCTTTCTGATGGTTTAGAGAAGTTGTTTTTCATAAACTTTGTTAAATAATTAATACTGATTTAGAATTCGTTGCCAACGCCAATTGAATAACGACAAAGCAAATATAAAAATAAATTCCAAAAAGTCTACTAGATTAGTAGATTTAATACAACAATCTATATTATGCCCTTTATACCCCCTTTAAATCGTTATGTTTTGGATATATCTCTTGATTAATTAATCCGCTCATTTTATCGTTCAGATGACAGTTTTTTTATCTATAAACGGAAAAACCGGACATCGCAAAAAAATGCAATAGTCCGGTTCTATTATAATGACCAAATCAGCGTTATTGGCCTTGTTATTCACCTATAAAGCTACAGTTGATATATACTGAACATAGATTAATCAGCGTTATCTTTTAACCATTTCAAACGTCGTTGATCTGCAAGATGCTTGACAGAAAAGTGTTCAAATGTTGCATCAAAGCCATTTCCGTCGGGACAAGCGGCCATTAAACCAACCATTACTGGTGTATTATCCTGAAGATAAGCATTACGCATCATCGTATATGTTTTATCATCAAAAGAATAAAAAATCTCCACAGCATCTAATCTTCTAACCGCTTTGATCCATACATAAGGAACTGCACTATCCAAGCTGATGATGCTCCAGTCGCTTGTACGATGTGTTACTACCGTACTTAGATTATATTTTCCATCCACAAACTCGATTCCGGCTTTAATATAATTCTCCTTATCAATTCTTAGCATGAGCCCCATTTGGTCAAAACGTGCTTTATAATCGGCAGATATCTTTACTTTAGTTTCAAACTCACCACCATATGTTCCATAATAAAAGGGCGCATCGTCAACGGTAAAACCATAATGTGATATGCGCCAATAATCACTCTGTGGTGTCACAAATATTTTGAGTGCATTATCCTTTACTTCCCACTTTGCAGGCTCGTTGAACCATTGCATTTTTGTTAGATTTTGTGCTACCGCCCATTGTTGGCACACTACGGCCAAAAAGACCAATACGAGTTTCTTCATCTTGTTTTATCAAAAATAACCTTATAATTCTTTACTTTAGCAAAGGTATACGAGTATTTAATGATAATCAATACTGATTAATAACCATTTTTTACAACATGAACAACATTGCAAGCATCCTTAATGATCAGCTTTTAAAACAGGCATTTGACCAAGAACCAGATGCTTATAGACAGCTTGAGCAATGTCAGTGTATGGCACAGCTCTATGCGCATGTTGAAAATTCAATTGCAGTACTAAGCGATCTAAAGAGTGAAAAAAGCTATCTATATTATGGTGGTATTGCCTCGGCATTAGGGCTATCTGATCAGGATATCTGTTCGGAAATTGATTCCATATGGGAAGATGCTATTTTCAACCTCATCCATCCCGATGATCTATTACAAAAGCACATGTTAGAATTGCAGTATTTTCATTATATAAAGCATGTACCACATACCAAACGATACGATTACCATGTAATCAGTAAGATTAGGATGCGTCATCAATCCGGGCAATACATATGGATATCACACCGCATGTACTACGTCCGTAATTCGTCCAATGGTAGCATCTGGTTAGCTTTATGTTTATATAATTTCGCTCATTTCTCAGAGCAGACCGAATCCTACGAAGGATGTATTGTCAATAGTGTCACAGGCCAGATTATTCAGTCGGAAAAGCAAGAAAGTGGTAATCTATTATCTAAAAGAGAAATAGAGATCCTTCGTCAGATTAAAATTGGTAAGCGAAGTAAAGAAATCGCCGATGTGTTTTCCATTAGCATCAATACTGTCAACCGGCATCGACAGAATATTCTTGAAAAACTACGTGTTAACAATTCCATAGAAGCATGTCGTGTAGCATCCTCCTTAAACCTGCTCACTTAATTAATACGGAGAGGCTTTGAATATTTACTTTCCTTTTGGAAACTCTTCACGCACTATTAAATCGGGAATCAGCACAAGTTTTCTTTTCTCCCACCGCTGGAAAATTTCTTTCGGTATTTTCATTTTTAATAAACTACTTACCGGTCTTCCTGATTGCAATCCTAACTGCCATCTTTTCTGAATTTTCAAGAAGTCTCTCAAAATTGAATCTTGGGGAAGATCATTTGTTTGAACCAAAGAACCATTTATTGATATTATAACATTAAAAACATAATCTGAATATAACTTTTCATTCTTTAAAACACCAATTTGATACAAGGAATCTAAATAATTAACCCAATGAATCTTGGACTTATCTATTCCGTTTGGAGGTTGATGAAAAGCATCTACTGCTACAAAAGTATGAACTAGAGAGTCAGATGTGTTTTTTTCTTGTGCCTTCACAATATAGGCGCAGGAAAAAATAATGAAAATAAAAGAATAGACTATCCGCATCATAAGTGTAGTAATATGAAATATAACTTTACTAAATTAAGTTAACAATATTATACTAATATAGTTACTAATTAAGTTTCCTCTTTTTAATATTTGACCCACCGTAATGAAAACTTGACCCTCAGAAGTTTTAGGTGAAGCTATTTTTTCACACCGGTTAAAAACAAAGCCGCAATGACTATAAAACCCGCGCCAGTCAATATTGGAGGTAGTATAGCTGCTTTCATACCCAAATAAATCATCACAATAGCGATTAACATGAGCAGTATAATCAATGTTGTTTTCATAGCTTTATATTTCTGTTACAAAATCGTTAAAGCATAAACTTAATTAAAAATACTGGTAAAATGCATCGATCTTCCTAATAGTACGCAGTGGATGATGTAATCTAATGATGGGTTTTTCATATGTATACTATATCTCCACTCATTCATTTCATTTTTATTGACATAAACAGTTTTGTTTCACTATATTTGACATAAAATAGTTAAAAGATACTATATCATGAAATATTTTATATTGATGAGCGATATCATTGGAAGTGGTCAAAAAAATCAAACGTCGTTGATGGTTGACTTTAAGAAGACCGTAGCCAAGATAAATAATGATTACAAAAATAGTCTACCTTCTCCCCTTACGATTACATTAGGAGACGAATTTCAAGGACTTGTCAGCAATCTAGAGACCGGGCTGGACATCATTCTTGAGTTAGAAGAAGAAATCATTAGACAAGGGTATGATTTTCAATTGCGCTATGTACTTCTTTATGGTGATATCGAAACGAAAATCAATAAAGAAATCGCTTATGAGATGCTTGGCGATGGCTTACGCGATGCACGTTATACACTCAATAGCATGAAATCCAACTCACAACGATTTTATATACAGATCGGGAACACTGACTTAGATTCGATTTTGAACAATACCTTTCTTATCCTTGAAAATATCATCGATAAGTGGAACCCAGAAAAAGATTATGAATTGATTGAAGCATTTATTACATTTAAAGATTATAAAATCGTTGCTGATCAAGTGAAAAAAACAAGGTCCCAAATCTGGAAACGGGAAAAAACATTAAATATTTCATCATATGAAGCGACCAAAGCAATATTAAGAACAATCAGTAAACTACCCTATGCACCTCGTTTATAACATCCTGATCATCCTTGTTGCAGAGCTGCTGCTTAGTCTTGCATTTTGGATCTTCACTCCTCAGTCTGTCAATAACAAGAAATTTGATCTTAAATCCACTGTTAAGGGTGTGCTCGAACGTCTTTTTATGACCTATAGCCTATGTCAAGGGTTCCCACATGTACTGACGCTCTTTGGCGCTCTAAAATTAGGGACTCGACTCAAACGAGCTGATAAAGAAGATACACCAGAAAATATCAAAAAAGAAGCTGCTTATAATGATTACTACCTGATTGGAAACCTGATCTCTGTAGCCCTAAGTATTTTTTACTACAGTCTATTCAAGTAAGAAGAAAGTGGTATTGTCTAAAAATTGATTCCGGACCATAACAGTTCTTGATAAAGAACCAAATTCAAAATAAAATGACTTTCAAACACCTTTTTAAAGCCACACTAAAATGGCGAAACAAAGCACAACCATACGCATCAAAATTCTCTAGTAAAACCCATCGGATATCAATAGCAGGCAAACCCGATCTAGATATCTCAGCCGCAAAAGCGTTCAAAGGAGATCCAGCATTATATAATCCGGAAGACCTCCTTTTGAGTAGTTTAGCTTCCTGTCATATGATGTCCTACTTATATGTCTGTGCCCAAAATAATATCGACGTTATCAGCTATGATGACCATGCAGAAGCAATACTTGAAGTCCAACCTGATGGCAGTGGTCGTTTTATAGAAGTACGATTAAACCCGCGAGTCACAATTGCACATCCCGCGCAAATGACCTTGGCCATAAATCTCCATACAAAGGCCAACCAACTATGTTTTATAGCAAATTCCTGTAACTTTCCAGTGCTGCATAATCCCACTTGTAAAGTAATCTAAATTAAAAACAAGACCATTACCCCATAATTTACGGTATTAAATAACCTATGGCTCAATAGTATAACATCTGGCAGTCAACTATTTGAAAAACGTGTATAACAAACATTAATATTTAGAAGCATTAACATATAGTAAATCGAATCATAATTATAATTTCTTTATAGCGGTTATGCTAGCTATTTTACGTAAAATTGCAGCTTATAAAAATCAAATTGAGATATTTTTTCCATATTGCCTATCAAGGACAGTGTTATAGTGGCTGGCAAAGACAGCCAAACGTTACAACTGTGCAAGAAATTTTGGAAAATACGCTTCATAAAGTTCTAAAGGTACCAACGACTATATATGGTTGTGGCCGTACAGATGCAAGTGTACATGCAAGTCAATATTTTTTCCATGCAGATATAGAGAAAGAATGTGATTTTGATTTACTTTATCGATTGAACAAAGCTCTTCCTGCTTCTATTGCTATCTACGACATCATAAAAATGGAAGGTAAGCCACATGCCCGTTTTGACGCCGTACAAAGAGAATACGATTATTTCATCCATACTTATAAAGATCCCTTCTTAAGCAATCAAAGCTCTTTATACCAATATCCGAATCTGGATTTTCAAAAAATGAGTGATGCTGCGAAATTATTACTTCAATATAATGATTATCGCTCCTTTTGTACCCACCCCGATAAAAACGATCATACGATATGTCATGTTTCGTCAGCCGGAATATTTGTCAATGCCAGTGAAGACCGAATACGATTTAATATTTCCAGTAATCGTTTCTTAGGTAAAATGATTCGTATTTTATCCGGAAAGCTTTTGCAAATTGGAATTGGAGAGCTATCTATACAAGAATTCGAACACCATTTAATCACACTAGAAATACCAAAAATATTAAAGCCCGCATATCCAATAGGATTATACCTTTCCAAAGTTAACTACCCCTATTTAAACCTTCCTCCACGCACCGATTTTTTAACACCATCTCAAAGTTCCGATTGGATCTTGATTTAGAAATACTACGCTTCACTTTACTATTTCTCAGGTTACGTTATTTTTGATGAATAGATTTTTTTATTTAAATTTTCAATTCTCACAAGCTTAACTAAAGCACCTATTTGTTGCCCCTAACTTAACACATCCCTCTATGCACTATTTTTTGAGTTTCGAATGACCCTCGATTCAAAATATTATGTCACCCATTACAATTGCTACAAGATTGCCAGACTTACATTGAACAGATTGTTTTACGCAAATATTTATTTTTTCATTAACCTTTAGCCACTGCATTCACGCTACACCCCTCACATCATATTCAGACAATAAATGAGATAATTATATGCACATTTAACATCGTATAATTCACCCCCATATTGTTTAATCTGACATCATATCATAATAACGCATTAAAAAACAGTATATTAAAACTTATGTACTAATATTATTAGCTTAAAAGAAACCTAATTTTGCAACAACTTTTAAGGGGATAATTTACTTCATTAAGAATATTAGAGTGCCATAGCATTGAAATGATTGGAGTCTGGTTTTTTTACAGACACAATAAAACTAATAATATTAGCACTATGAGGTTCGGTAAATAACTGTAAGTCGCTATAATAAGGCATAACTAATAATCAAAATTTGGTATTTAATAAAAAGCCATTTAGCCTCCCCTTCTATTTCCATTATATATCGAATTCCTGATGCTATCGCAGAGATCAAAATTGTAAAGCGGTGAAGAATTCTCTTACACAATTAATGCTAACAGATAAACTGGTTTCAAATACTATGAAATTAAAATTGTATTTAAAACAAATTAATCTTAGTTTAACCTTCAATAACAATCAGATCCACCTATGAAAGACCACTACTCCAGTGTACCAAACTATCGCACCGTGTTAACCATGCTAATCTTAATAAGCGCAAGTTATTTGGATGTTTTCAGCCAAGAAATAGCAGATCAAAGGATAATGCACGACTATCAATCGGCTTTAAAGGATTACGAATCCTATGAGCAAAACCACCGGAAAGATATGCAGGTAAAAAATGTAAGGCTCTCTTATTTAGAATGGGGCAATCTTGATAATAAAGATAAAGTGCTAATATGGCTACATGGTAGCTTAAGCAATGCCTATGAATTTTATCCATATGCAGATAGCATCGTAAAGTCTGGATATCGAGTGATTTCCATTGATCAATACAACGCCGGAAAAACTCCTCTCCCAAACTTTGACGCTTCATTTGACGACCTCAGTATAGACATCAAGTGTTTGATGGATTCGTTAGGAATTGAAAAAGCAGTTATTGGCGGGTTCTCACGCGGTGCATTTTTGGCAACACATATTTACAAAACTATGCCTCAATACGTAAGCGCACTGATATTAGAGGACGGTGGTTCTGTAGCCTTTGCCACAAGCTATCTCAAACTCGATGAAGAGTCATTAAAACGAAAACTGAAAGATGTTGATCTCCCAGCAGAGGTTGTAGACAAGTATTCCGGATATTTCTCCCATAAATTTGACGCCTATAAAAGTTTATACGATGCCGATATCAATACAAATCAATTTGAAATTCTGAGTTATTTGAAACCACAGAACAACCAGTGGATTACATATCGAGGGCAATTTGAATATAATCATATGCAAGATAGCTTGCATATGGCAGAAGTGATCTTCCATAAACCCAATGTCAGTAAATACGCAAAATCTATAGTCGAAGTCAAACCCACTGATATCTTTAAAGATTTAGCTACCCCAGTCTTAATAATGGATGCAAATGCAGAACAAGATCCTATACCGGTACGAATTGAAAACAGAGAACTGGCCATGAAGCATCCTCAATTTATCAAACTTGTCGTATTTGAAGATGTAGCCCATAATATCCACTATACCTACCCAAGCAGATTCCTACACGAGGTTATTTCCTTCTTAGATCATCAGGTTAAAGATTGACACTTATTACACTCAGTATCCTTAAACATAACGAAGACTTGCATTACTATTTTCCAATAAATGCCTCTATCATTAGCCATATGGTGCATAACAATTAGATTCTTTATACTTTAAATAAAAAGGCGATAAACCCAATTTCAAATCAGATTATCGCCTCTTGTATGTTGAATGTTTTGCTTTATTGCTAAAAATCAGTAATTGCCATCGCAGCAGTTTTCAATAGGGTACCATTATCATGAACGCTCATCCATGCAAAATATAGCTGACCATCAAAAATTTCCATTTGAGGAAAACCAGTCTTTCTACTGGATGAAAGCGCTGCAATCTGTCGAATAGGACCTTTTTTTCCATTTACATTTACTTTCATCGCATAAAGAAATGTCTCCTGACCTTTAGATTGCATCCAGCTCACAACAGCTTGAGTCGAGTCAATCAAGGAAACATCTACCCGACCAAGAACCTCCTTATTACTAATCAAAATTGGTGTATTGAACTTTTCGCCACCATTATTCGAAAAAATAAGCTGTACCCTAGGATTGTCATCAGCTGCTGTAAACCAAGCCACAGCCAATGTATTGTCCACCGCAGCAGATTTGGGGCCATTTACCGGGCAACCCTGTATAAACCAATTATCTGCATAGATTGGGATAGGTTTTGTCCACACATCACCCACCTTCCGCACGATAACGATATCGCGTATATTATCCTCAGTGCAGTCCCTATACAAAACTACAGGACCATTGCTGGTCATACTAGCCGTAGTTTGGCAACAGGTACATGCACTGGCATCGAGTATCTGTTCATCGATTACATCGCCACTAGCCGTAACTTCGGCGGCCCTTACACTCATAGTACCGCCATGATGTCCACTGTGTCCATGGTCAGCACCCTCCATACTACGTCCGTCCAGCCACGCGACTAAGAAACTACTATCCCGATAAGGGATCATCGATACAAAGCCGTGTTCGGTATCCGTATGATCGTTATTCAAAGGCTGGTAGGTTCCATTTTGCTTTCCATTTGCAGTCGAAACATTATATTGAATACCATATGCCATTTTCCCTGTAGCGGTTTGTTGCAGATAATGACTCAATATATGGCCATCATGCGCTGCTATCATCGGATAATCCGCCCAATTTACAAACCAATTTTCGCCGGTAGTAAGTACCGTCGGCTCTAACCATCTTCCATCCTGAAGACTGCTATATAGGAGCCTTGTACTGGAACCCGTCAGGGAATCCACCCACGAGAGATATAGTTTACCATCATTTGATGTCAGGTGAGGTAGGATAGCTCTATCTCCCTGAGGAAATGGAATATCCTGAAGACCATCCACCTGCTTCAAATTTCTTTCACAGGCGGACATGATGATCACCAGATATAATAGACCTATTATTCGAGTCGTATTTTTCATTGTAATTATTTGTCTATTCATTATTTATTTGATTTTAAGGAAACGAGGCTAGCATGAGCATATACTTCAGCACAGCATACTCTTGCTGGTTTCATAAAGTGCTGTTAGTAACCATTTGTCTGTTTCATTCCACTAGCCACAATCTCGTTAGCTGGTATTGGGTATATCGTCTTAGGAGATGTCGCCGCAATGGTCAATGCATTGCTGTTCAACCCTGTGTTGACATGATCTGACTGTCGTCTTTCAATAAGGGTACCGGTACGGATCAAATCATAGATTTCATGCCCTTCCAATGCCAATTCCCTTCTCCTTTCCTTCGCGATTCGTCTTAACAGTTCAAGTCCACCCACTGTAGCTTTATTTTTTTGAAAATCGGTCGTACGATTTTTAATGAGCACATTTAAGTAATATAAAGCCTTTTCATCACCCCCTGTTGCCCCATGCGCACATGATTCGGCCGCTATAAGTACGATTTCAGAGAGCCGAATCACGGGAATATTGTGCATACTTAGTCCAGCTCCACCACTTCGATTTATATATTTTACAAACGCAGCCTGTTTACCTTCTTTATCCTTCATCAATAAATTGGCACGCGGGTCGCCCTCATATTCTTGCAGTAAGTCGATAAAAGATTGTGTGGCTAAGACATCTCCCTGTCCACCCGAACGATAATCAAATTGAGCACCAAGACCATTGCTCCCTGAGGAGTTATCATTACCTACACTGAGTTCAAATATAGATTCAGAAGTATAATCCGAAAAGCTGTAGCTATCCAGGCCCATTAATTTTTCTTCAGGCATCACGTTCAGTACTTTTTGAGCATAATCCATAGACATTTGCCAATTTTCCTGATAGAGATATACTCTTGCCAATAATGAACGTACCGCTATTTTCGTCATGTACTTTGAACTTCCGGAAGATAAGTCATCCTCCTGCATTAAATTTTCAGCAGTCTGCAGATCCTTCACAATTTGATTGAAGGTCTGAATCAGCGATCCCCTTTCTATTACGACCTCATTTGGATCTAATTTCAATGGGATACCCTGCGATAGTCCTTTTTCCCTAATCCATGGATAGGCAAAAGTTCGAGCGAGATCAAAAAAGATCATCCCTCGAAGAGCGAGCGATTCAGCTTTAATTTGCTTACGCAATACATCATCTCCAATAGCATCATCTATATTTGCTAAAATAAGATTGAGATTACCAATAACTTTGTAACATTGTAACCAGAGCACCGCTGCACTTCCATTATTATTTCCGCTTTCTTCATATCGGTATTCTATTTGTTCATATTCTCGAGGATTGTATATGGTTTGTACAAATCTAAAATCAGGACTCTTGACAGCCGAGCGTTTATAGAGTATTCTGCCAAGATAATTACTTCCCGAAACTTCATTATAAGAACCCACAAGCAGACGTTTCAATTTATCAACATCATGAATGACCAGTTCTTCAGAAATGACATGATCGGGTTTTTGATCCAAAAAATCATTCTTACAGCTTACAACTGTTAGTGATAGTAATAAAATGGTTAAAATAGTATATTTATAATTCATGTGTTATAGCTTAAATTGAATGCCTAGTAGGATACTGCGTGATGTTGGTGTTTGGAATAGATTAACTCCATTGGTAATCGCCTCAGGATCAAAATCATCTATTTTCGTCCACAACAATAGATTATCACCTTGAACGAAGCAGGTAGCACCCTTTAAAAATCTCAAATCATCCATATGATAACTCAACCGAGCATTTCTAAGTTTGAGATAATCTGCGTTATATAAATGACGGGTAGAAACATCATTAGAAAAGCTGTTATTACCATTAACCCTTATCGGTACCTCAGCATCGGGGTTGAGTGGTGTCCATGGGTTCAACTGCGCTTGTGTACTGGTATATTGTGGTAGGAAACCATCGTCGTCCCGTTTAAATGCAGTCCAGTCATACGCCTTTCCTCCTATTCCATAAGTAAACAAAACGTCCAAGCTAATTTTCTTGAACTTAAATTGATTGCTCCATCCTCCTTGCACCTTTTGAATAGCATGACCAAAAATTCCAAATCCTGCTTCTTCTGCATCAGTCGTTTTTTCTCCAGTTCTCTTTCCATTTTTCAATTTATAGTACATAGCAGATCCATTAGTAGGATCTACTCCAGCGTAGTCCCTTAAATAGAAAGAATTGAGACTCTCACCTTCTTTTATTATGATGGGGTGCTGACCATTAGTCGAACTGTAAGTCGGAATAATATCAGAAGGTAGCTTCGTGATTTTATTTTTTAGCACCGTGGCATTTATTCGAGTATTCCACTTAAAATCCCTTTTATCCATTGCCTGGTAGCTTACACTAAACTCCCATCCTGTATTTTTCATTGCCCCATAATTCTGTAGTTGACTGGTGAATCCTGTTGTCGAGGAAACGGGTATGTTCAATAATAAATTGCTGGTTTTCTTATTAAAGTACTCGATGGTTAGATCTATCGTATTGAAGAGTCGTGCATCCAATCCTAAATTTGCATTCTTGCTGAGCTCCCAAGACAGATTTGGGTTTGCTAATTGTCCATAAGATAAGCCAGATTCTGAAGCATATGCTTTACCTGCCGTGGTAAAAAATGCTAAAGACGCATAGTAAGCAGGTGGAAGATTTCCATTGGTACCATAGCTTGTCCTTAGTTTTAGATAATCAAATACAGTATGTTTGAAAAAGTTTTCCTCACTTAGCAACCAAGCGCCTGACAAGGACCAAAAATTGCCCCAACGAGAATCTTTACCAAAACGAGACGATCCATCACTACGAATGCTTCCAGAAACAAAATATTTATCAGACATACTATAATTCATCCGACTGAAATAAGATAATAGCGAATAGTTCTCAGATTGACCATTCCAGGACCATAACGTACCAATACTACTTGAAGACAACAGCTCGTTGTCCAAAATATCATAACCTGAATTGTTCATGGATTTCATATTTGACTCTTGAGCCTCAAAACCTAGTAGAACATCAAAAGCATGGATGTTGCTCTTTTTCTGATAAGTCACAATATTGGACGATGTAAATTGAGATCGCTGACCTTGGGCAACATATAATGCACCATTCCATTGACCACCGCCTGCTCCGAAGACCTTATTGTCATATAGCGTCTCTTCTAAACTCTGATGATCTATTCCCAAAGTAGACTTGAATTTGATTGCATATGGCAGTATGAATTCCGCGTATGCAGACCCTCTCAATCTGACATCTTTGTTAGCGTATTTCCCAACTTCGATTACGCCAATGGGGTTGGCATTTTTTTCGATTTCATTAGGTAGGTTTGCCAAGCCCATATAACCCTTTCCGTCGTATATAGGTGCAGCTTGAGGTAATACTCGTGCCATGAATAAAGGATTCAAACCGCCTACATATTCCGAATCATATTGACCACTGTTGCGACCCGTTTGAGCCACGGATAGATTTGCACCTAGATTTAGCCATGACTTAGCTTTATTTTCCAGATTCAATCGACCAGATTTACGTTCAAGATCCGATTTAATAATCGTACCATTTTGTTTGAGGTATTCACCAGACAGATAAAAAACAGTCGATTCAGCTCCACCACTAGCTGATAGCGCATAGTGTTGCGTACTTCCAGTTCTATAAATCGCATCTAACCAATCCGAATTAGCATCATGAGTACCATAAATAGATTGATAGTCCTTATTCGCTAGTGATTGATATTTTTGCAAGAGTTGCGGATTATTATAGATCTTAACATAATCAGCATTCTCCTTATTTTGAATATATTGATTCACCTGTCCTAATTGCCAAAGTTGTTTAAAATCTTTATTTGATATTGTTTTTTCTTGTGTTAGATTGGTCAACAATCCACTTTGAGCAAGCACATTAAGCATCGTCCCTCCCCTTTGTCCCCTTTTAGTCGTAATGATGATGACACCATTGGCAGCTCGAGAACCATATAAGGATGCTGCAGCAGCATCCTTCAATACCGAGATGCTTTCGATATCATTCGTATTGATGGAAGCTAAAGGATTGATTTGATTAACAGTACCATTACCACCAATTCTCGAATTATTATCACTGTTCATCACAACTCCGTCCAATACATATAGAGGTTCTCGAAGCCCATTTATAGAACCTATTCCCCTAATCTGCACACTCGAACTAGCACCTGGCTGTCCAGTTGTGTATATATTTACACCTGTCACAGTGCCTTGCAGTGATGTTTCAAAACTAGCAGCTGCGGTTTTGGTCAGATCCTGTTCCTTTACTTGCTGCAACGAACCTGTAAAACTCCTTTGATTGGTATTGCCATAAGCAGTCACGAGCACCTCCTCCATTACACTTGGTGCTTCATCCATAACAACGACAATCTCTTGCCTCGGACCGAGTTGAATGACCTGCTGCTTAAACCCCAACATGGAAAATTGTAACATGGGATTACGCTGTATATTCATGAAAAACCTACCTAGATTATCGGTTTGGGTGCGATTAGTGGTTCCTATTTCCTGTACCGTAACATGAGCTATTGGATTTCCTCTCGAATCCTGCACAACTCCCTTTATATTAACCTGATTATTAGCAATTTTTCTAAGATATTGCTTTGCAAATGATACCCGGACATTGGTCACTTGCAAAGCAATGACCAAACCGAGTATATAAAATAGTCCAAATGGACATTTTGATAACGGCATAATGACTTATAATATTGATATAGTCCATCCGGTTGTTCCGTAAATTATAATAATAACATACGGAGTATTCGAATACGATAAACCAACCAATTGTTAGAAAATTGATGTAAGATTAAGATGGTAGCCGTAAGCTACCAACATGAAGCAGCGTAGCACTTCACTATGACTTAAGAAATTTATGCCGTTTTCGGTGGACGAAACGGATTTGCCAAATATATATTATGATACGGAGTCGAGATGTAATCTGTCTGCGTCAATTGCGCTACTATAGGACCATTAAATTGAAGTTGAAAGCTATAAATCCAATCTACTTGTAACATGGTAGTGTCTACTACCTGGCGGTCGGATTGTTCTTTCTTTTTTGCTTCCGCAATTTTTTTCGCTAAGAAACAGGTACCATCACAATGAAGCATGGGTTTATCTTTGTTTATACAAAAATATTCCTTGATGTAATCCACATTGGCAACATAAAAGAAGATGGGAACGAATGGTTTCGTTAGAAAGACCATCACCATTGTTAAAATAAAAATTTTCCCAAAATTCATTCGTTATCCCAATTAAGAGTACCACAAAAATAGTTTTTTTATCTATTCAAACAAAGGTCATTTCTAAATATATCCAGGTTAGTAAAAAATAGCCTCTCAAAATATGAATTTGATATAGTCACTCCGTAAAATCAGATAGGATATGAAAAAATGATCTAGCGCAATTGTTGATAACAATTGAAAAAACTGTACCTTCGCAAGAATTATGGGTTACGCAAAAGAAAGAAAAAAGCTCGAGAAGCTTTCTGAAAAAACAGTTTCACTTCAACACTTTGATAGTGCAAATTTAGCAATCATTACAGATATATTTGAACAATATTCACATACGATAAGGATACTAAAGAATAAAGATACGGCAACATTCAATGAACTGTACACGACAGAACTTCAAGAAGTGAAGAAGTGCAAGACAGCTCTTAAAGTCGCGGAAGAGGTAGATCGTCAAATCCATTTCATGGAATACAAAGACACGCTACTGGATGCTATCGCAAAGACAATCACAGCAACATTAAGTATTGCTTAAATGAATTCCCTGTTCAGAAAATCTTCCGAACAGGGATATGCATCATGCTGGTCAATCTATCCATTCCACAGTACATCTACCGATCATGCAATCTTTTTATATAAGTCAACGATACGCTTATCCTCTTTTTCAGAGTAAGAGAATGACAATTCCTTTTTTCTAACATTCAAACTTCCGAATAGTAGAAACGACCTGAAATACAACGGTGAAATATCCAAAGTATTCAATAATCCTCAGGTTCTTAATTTTTCGCATTTATCGTATTGCTACAATTAGAACATGTTTTCAGTTTGTAGCTCCATTATTCTTATAAAACTTAAGTCCATATGCCAGTGCTATTCTTCCTTTTGTTATAAAATAGGTATTAAAATAGTGCATATTTACACATTCCATGACGAATAACAAAAAAGTAGATTTAAAAATCATTCTAATAATGGGTCTATTGACTGCCATAGGCCCGCTTTCAATAGACATGTACCTCCCCGCTTTTCCAGCAATTGCCAAAAGTTTAGGAACGACAGTATCTGAAGTTACGCTTTCACTTTCCAGCTTTTTTATTGGCATTTCTGCAGGTCAAATGCTTTACGGACCTTTATTAGATCGTTACGGTAGAAAAAAACCATTATATGCAGGACTTTGTCTATTTTTCTTAGCTTCTGTTGGTTGTGCTTTTGCACCCACCGTATCAAGCTTAATTCTTTTTAGATTTTTACAAGCTGTTGGAGGCTGCGTCGGCATGGTGGCAGCAAGAGCAATGGTACGGGATCTTTTTACCGTAAAAGATAGCGCCAAAATATTCTCTACATTAATGCTTGTCGTTTCCGTATCACCTATTATGGCACCTACTATCGGTGGCTATATCACAGCTTATTTCGGATGGAGAGCCATATTTTTCGCACTCATTTTCATCGTATCGATTATTTTGGCAGGTACCTATTTCTATCTACCCGAGAGCAAACAACCAGACCCTAGTATTTCACTAAAACCAAAACCGATACTCCGAAGCTTTGCAAAAATATTAAAGCACCCCCTTTTTATAACCTATGCTTTAACAGGAGCTATATCTTATGCCGGACTGTATGCCTATATTGGTGGAGCACCTTTTGTATTCATGGAACTTTTCAAAGTCAGTGAAACACAATTTGGATGGATCTTTGCTTTTATATCTATTGGTTTGATCGGTGCGAGTCAATTGAATAACATAGCGCTAAAATACTTCTCAAATGAAAAAATAATCCTGGTAGCCTCGGGAGCACAAAGCATTATCGGCGTTTTATTTGCCAGTTTCGCTTTTTTTGGATTTACGAATCTAATCAGTACCGTACTACTCGTGTTTTTATTTTTAGTTTGCCAAGGTTTTATTTTTCCGAACACAACAGCACTTGCTCTGGCGCCATTAAGTGGCAATGCCGGAAATGCTTCTGGTTTATTAGGTGCTATGCAGATGACAGTTGGTGGCTGCGCTGCTGCATTGATTAGTTTTATACAAGGCCAATCAACTTTACCAATGGCAGGTATTATGGCTTTCTGTGCAGTCGTTGCCTTCATAGCACTAAATTTAGGCAATCGTTTCATTTCACAAAGCACAACTACTTATGCTTAAACTGCTATTTGAAGCAATTTAAACATAAGTAGTTGTGTTATGATACTTCCGTCAACGAATATAAAATATCAGATCAACAGGAAATAAGAAACAATGAAGTATCTTTAGTTCTGTTGATCTGTTCGATAATAGGATCTTTTATTTAAGTTCCCACAGCATCAATATTTGATCATCTCACCAAACCATTATTTACAGCGCCTCTCTAAATCTCCCAGGCATAAGAATCGCAAAAAGTAGAAAATTGCTTCAAAACTGGTTGTAAACCCACTTGTTTTTTGCTTAAAAATTTATATATTTGGGTAAAACTAAACCTATAAACAAAATGGTTCCTATACCACGTTGTGTTTATTCGCGCTAGTAATCAAACCAAATTATAAAACCATAATGAAACACCTTAAAAGCGTTTTATGTTTATTTACGATAGGCATATTACTATTAACCGTATTCACATCTGCTGCACAAAGTCAAAAAAAGCAGTCAAAAAAACCGCTTATCGTATTCGTCACAGGAGATCACGAATATAGCGGTGAAGAAACCCTACCTCTTATAGCGGCAGAACTGGAAAAGAATTATGGCATGCGTACCCTTGTTTTAAAAGCTAGCCCTGACCATAATTCCGAAGAGAACATTCCAGGATTGGAAGCGCTAAAAGATGCAGATCTCGCCGTATTCTACCTACGTTGGAGACGTTTACCTGCTGATCAAGTAAAATTCATTGATGACTACTTGAAATCAGGAAAGCCTGTAATCGGATTCAGAACAAGTACTCATGCCTTCAATTATCCCAAAGGGCATCCACTAGAAAAATGGAATACGTTTGGAGAATTTGCATTAGGGGCTCCTGGTGGATGGGGCAAAGGTGGACATACTCATTATGGACATGAGTCCAGTACAGATGTCGCTATCATACCTGCCGAGCGTAACAATCCCATTCTTACTGGTGTAAAACCAGCCTTCCATGTCCGTTCTTGGTTATACCATATCGTGCCTGACTATCCTTCAAAAGGAGCGACTTGGCTTCTGATGGGAACAGCGGTAGATCCCGATAAAAAAGCCGTCGAAAACCCCGTTGCATGGACATGGAAAACCGCAGCAGGAGGCAAAGTTTTTACGACGACACTTGGTCATCCTGATGATTTTCAAGACGAAAGTTTTCAACGCTTACTCATCAATGCTATGCACTGGGCAGTAGGAAAACCGACCCCTAAAAAATGGGCTGGGAAAGTGGATATTCAAGTTCCATATAGACAATAATAACTTCAAATCAATTCGTACTATTTCAAACATATTTCATTAAACACATTATGGAACTTTCGATACACAACTGGATGCGAGCCGAAACAATAGAAACCACGATTCGCAGAGCTTCCAGTTTAGGCTATACCAAAATTGAAATTGCTGGTAGTCCAGAGCATTATGACACTAAACACGTCAGAAAGCTATTAAAAGAATACGGCCTTTCCTGCTGGGGATCTGTAACCTTAATGCTAGAAGATCGTAATTTACTTGCTAAAGATGAGGCTCAACGTGCAAAATCTGTACGGTATGTAAAGGATGTTGCACGCATGGTGAAAGAACTGGATGGTCACATGATTTCTGTCGTACCCGGTACTGTAGGTAAAATCATACCCGACGGTAGACCTGAAGAAGAATGGCGATGGGCCGTAGAATCGCTCCAAGAAGTATATGCTTATACCGAATCGTCGGGCATATTGATTGGAATAGAACCGATCAACCGATTTGAAACCCATTTTATCAATAGAGGCGATCAAGCATTGGCTTTAGCAGCAGCTGTAGGTCCTAACTGTGGCGTCTGCCTAGATACTTTTCATATGAATATTGAAGAGGACGACCTCTATCAAGCCATTATAAGAGCCAAGGGAAAACTTGTTGGATTTCATGTCGCAGACAATAACAGAATGGCGCCAGGGATGGGTACACTCCATTGGAATAAAATAATCGAAACATTGGACCATATCGGTTATGATGAAGTTCTTTCGGTTGAATTCTGCGCACCTCTAGATCGCACACCAGCCAATCCCCACCCCAATTCGATTGATGAAAATCCGAAAGACCTTTCTCCAGAGCAAAAGAAATTTTTAGAAGACCATGGTAGCGCATCCGTGTCCGAAGAATTCTACACCATGCTGACTAGAAAATCAATCGAAACCCTATCCCCATTTATTAAATAACCGATGTCGGAAACCAGTACAACCGTCTTTAAACTCAGAAACTGCGAAATAGGTGGTCATACAACTCAAACCTTCGTAGGTGACGTCATACCCTTATAAAACAATTTACAATAATGAAACCATCATGAGCGTAAATCACATGACAAAACATGCAATAACAGGCTTATAATAGTTTCATTTCCACTATTAAACAAATTATAATAATGAAAATAACGAACGTAGAAGCATTTTGGCTACGATGTCCAATCCCCAAAGAAAAACAACACTTTTCTGACTATGGTCTACTGACCAATTTTGACATGACATTGGTTGTCATCACCACCGAAGATGGTCTTCAAGGCTTTGGTGAGGCAAAAGCAGCAGTTGGATCTTCTGGCGTTTGTGCATCGATTGTCTCGTGTATCGAAAACGAACTAAAACCTATATTGATAGGTAAAGATGCTAAAAACATCAATCGTCTTTGGGAAGAAATGTACAATGGCACACGCGATCATTATGCCCTTACAAGAGGTCGAAGATTTCCTATCCTTGGCCGAAGAGGTTTGACCATCTCAGCAATGAGCGGCATCGACACGGCGCTATGGGATTTGAAAGGTAAGGTATTGGGCGTTCCCGTTATGGATATATTGGGTGGTGCCTGCCGCCAGCAGATGCCTGCCTATGCAAGTGGTGGCTGGGCAGATGTAGCACATATCGGTGAACAGTTGAATGGTTATGTGGCTAAGGGATTTCAAGCCGTTAAAATGCGTGTTGGAGTAATGGATCAGACCGTTCAAAACAGTATTAATCGCGTAAAAGCCGCAAGAGAAGCTTTAGGTCCACACATTAAACTCATGGCTGATGCCCATGGCACCTTTAGTGTTCCTGAAGCAAAGCAATTTTGTCGCGGTGTGGAAGACTGCAACCTCTACTGGTTTGAAGAACCAATCAGTCCTGACAACAGACATGGAACTGCTGAAGTAAGAGCTTCCTCCTCCATCCCTATTGCAGCAGGGGAAAGTGAATTCACCAGTTTTGATATGCGCGATCTGCTAGAAGTTAGAGCTTTGGATGTGATGCAGCCCGATGCCGCAATTATTGGCGGTATTTCCGAAACGATGCGTGTTGGTCATCTAGCTAGTATCCATCAGCTAGAATTAGCGCCGCACTGTTGGGGGTCTGCTTTTTCATTTATGGCCGGACTCCATGTTGCATTCGCTTCACCAGCAGCCACCATCATTGAGTTTTCTCTTGGTGGAAATCCGATGATGTACGACCTGGTCAAAGAGCATATTACAGTTACAAATGGTGTCATAGAAGCTCCAACAGCCCCTGGATTGGGCTTGACCCCAAATTGGGATTTTATCCAAGAATTTAAACAAAAAAATTAACGCATTCTATAAATTGTACTATCAATCTTAACCTTATGGCACGTGCACTCAAAATCAATCACGTTACACTTATTGTAGACAGTCTAGAAAAAGCAACGGCATTCTATCAACATGAACTCGGACTAGAGCCCCTTGCAGCATTCAGATTTGATTACCCAGTGATGTTTTTCAAATTTAACGATCAGCAACAACTTCACCTATCCGAATGGGAAGACAAGACATCATTCCGCGGGCACATCTGTGTCGAAGTAGATGACTTTAACAGCATCTTTTTCCGCATGAAAGAACTTGAGGCAATCGATATCCGGCCTTGGGGGAAAGTTAGACAATTGCCTGATGGAGCAATGCAGCTTTTTGTGCGCGATCCCGCAGGTAACCTCGTAGAAATATCATCAGCGCCAGGCAGTGCAATAGATCCTAAAATCTTTCAGGACGAACTCTATGAAGAAGGAATCTATATTTCAAATCGAAATGATTTCAGAGGATTTAAATCTGATGATGCCACCCTATACCATAAATAGCATATTGAACGTAAAACATAACCTTATCAATGAAACCATCATGAGCATTTACAAATTATACACATACCACGCTAAAAAGAGCCCCGTATATATTTGCTCGTGATAGCTTCATGACCATTAACCGATTGAAATAAGCTCAATAATTCGATTAAAAGCTGACACTCATTATTAACCATAATTTACTTGGATGAAAAAAAACGTTTTATTACTGGAAACTATCGCCGAAGAGGCCTACCATCTGCTTGATGGCCAGGTAAACCTGTTTACAGGATACGATGATGCTTCCTTAAATAAAGTATTGGAAAAACATACGATTCATGCCATCATTACTCGTGGAAAGGGACAAATAAATAAAGCACTTCTTGAGGCTTGCCCCGATTTACTCGTCGCAGCAAGATGTGGTGTCGGACTCGATAATGTGGATATACAAGAAGCTACAATTCGGAATATCAAAGTTATTCATGCACCGGCATCCAATGCTGCTACAATAGCAGAACATACCCTCGCACTGATGCTCATGCTCATGCGCAACCTCTATCAATCCATAGCTGAGGTGAAAAACAATAACTGGAACTGGCGCAACCAATATACGGGCGATGAGCTCCACGGAAAAACTCTCGGGATTGTCGGCTTGGGCAATATTGGGCAACGGGTCGCCAAACTTGGCGATGCATTTGGTATGCAGGTATTGTATTCGAGTCGAACGTCCAAGGATGTCCCTTACCCCCAAGTCTCATTAGACTCCCTCTTACAGCAAGCAGATGTCGTGAGTCTACATGTGCCTTATACTTCCGAAACTGGCGTATTAATAGGAGCACCGCAACTAGCCTTGATGAAATCAAATACCCTATTGATTAATACAGCTCGAGGTGCACTGATTGATCACAATGCGCTTATTCTCGCACTGGATACCGGTATTATTGCAGGATTCGCAGCGGATGTATTGCCCGAAGAGCCACCGCAACAGGACGCCCCGATAGTCAAACATCCCCGCGTACTCATTACGCCACACTCGGGAAGCTTGACCGCTACAACCTACCAACAGATGTGTGTATCCACAGTCAAAAATGTACTTGCCGTACTAGAGGGCAAAGGCCCTGACAAAAAGAGCATTTATAACTTCAATGCACTTCAGGCTCAATCATAACTTGTCTTACAGTAAACCAAAAAAGGGGTAAATAGCCTATGCTACCTACCCCTTTAACAACGATTAACCCACTAACTATTAGCGTTCTAACGGGTACTTTTTCAGTAACTCTTCAGGTGCGTAAAATCCTTTTTTGTCAATAGAAGCAGCACGAACAGTCTTAACTTTTTCTGGTGTAACCGCCGAAGCTTTATTGCCGAAAGAATTACGTACATAAGTCAATACGGCAGCTACCTCCTCATCATTTAGCATCCCCTCAAATGGTGTCATTGGTACCTGCCCAGGAAACTTCTCGCCTTTAACCTCCATAGGACCATGTAAGCCTTTCAGTACAACATTAATCAAACGTTCTTGACTACCTGTAACCCATTTTGTTCCGTTAAGTGGAGGAAAACCAGCTAAAGGTAATCCCTTACCATCTGTTTGATGGCAGGTAACACAATAACCTTCTTTAGCAAATATTACTTTGCCTTTAACATATAAATCTCGTTCCGCCCCCCGCAGTGAGGTTGTTACTTTGTCTTTCTTTTCGGCGTTATCCTCCTCTCCTTTAAGATTAGCAAAAGCCATAGTATACGCAGGCTCTATCCAATCATCGAGACCAGCTTTAGCTACTGACATTAAAATAGGAAGGCCCTTTTCCTTTGGCAGCCAAGATGCTGCCGTCATGGCTTCAAGACGAACGCGACCACTTGTGTCTTGAGCAGCTTGCATCAATAACTTATCCTGGTCCTTTACCTGATGCCCTGTATACCTAAGCACTCTCACTGCAGCAGCCCTAGCGTGATAATCTGGCGCCTGCAACAACTGACGGAGCAATTGTTGATCAACTTGGTTTAGTCCCCAACTTACCCAAAGTGCTTCTGTCAAATGATGCGCATATTTCGGATCATTTTTATCCAATCGTGCAACCCATGTTTTCAACAGCGGCAGCACCTCATCAGCTTTACGTCCCCGTAATTCCGCACGAGTCCGATAGCGTGTTCTATATTCCGGAAGTTTCAGATTTTCCAAAAGCACAGGAATACCAGCATCTGCAATTTGAGCAGGCTTGATCAATGGTCTAGCAGGATAAGTAATCCTGTAGATACGGCCATGCACATGATCACGTAGCGGGTCGCGCGCATTATGCTGCATATGCCCGATCAGCATATTGTGCCAATCGGCGATATACAAAGAACCGTCAGGAGCGAATTCCATATCCACAGGTCTAAAGTTTTTATCCTCACCTTGCAATAGATCTTGCCTATGCATACTTTTATACCCCGTTCCCTCATCCACTATACTATGTTGCTTGGTTCCCAGAAAACCGATTGTATTATTGATTAAAAAATCACCTTGCCATTCATCTGGAAAATGACGGCTAGACACAAACTCAAGTCCCGAAGTCGGACGCACGCGATGTTCATCCTGAATCAGATTTCGCGATTTAGGCGTAACCACACCATACTTTGGCTTGATAGTTACCGGAAGCATCCAGTGCACATCAGGTCCAGAAGTTTCTGCATAGAAATTTTGTCCCCAGTCATCAAAAGCAATACCCCATGGATTGGGCACGTAAGGTTGGGCCATACGTTCCAGATGGCGACGTTGCGGACTATAACGATAAAATCCACCATTGGTAGCACGCACAGGTCCATAAGAAGTCTCTATATTGGAATGTAAAAACACACCCTCACCCATGATGAGTGCTCCAGATGGATCCACAGTGAAAGCATGAATGTTATGGTGCGTATCATGATCATCAAAACCACTTAAGATAATCTCTCTAACATCAGCACGGTCATCACCATCCGTATCCTTTAATAGCATAAAATTAGTTCCTTGAGATAAGTAGACCCCATCTGCTGTAATTTCAAAGCCCACAGGCAAATGCAACCCATCAGCAAAAACAGTTTGCTTATCTGCTTTACCGTCATGATCTGTATCCTCCAAAATAATCAACTTATCATTAGGTTTCGAATCACCAGGTTTATAGTGCGGATAGCTAGGCATGGTGGCTACCCACAGACGACCTTTATTATCGAAGGTAATCTGACATGGATTAGCCAAATCTGGAAATTCTTTTTCCGAAGCAAAAAGCTCGATTTTAAAGCCAGGAGCAACTTTCAATTTAGCCAATGCATCATCCCCGTATAAATAGGCAAGACTACCATTTTGATCCGGATTGTAATTCGTCTGAACCTCAGGTGCAGGAGTAGTTTTTTTATCTTCAATAGCTACGTTCATTTGTTCCCCATGAGTTGCCGCCCAGATGGCACGATCTCTGATCGCAGTCATTTCACGGATTTTAACAATTTCAGCAGGATAATTATCCGGGCCAAAAGGATCATATCTTCTCCCATTGACATGTACACCATTCGGAATTTTAATATCGTTATGCCACATCCAATTTTTTTCAATAACTGCAGCATGCACAAGATCACGATGCTCTTCATGCTTGATACCTTCCTTACCAAAGATCAGATCAGCCAATAAAGGTGCAAAACGAGCATAACCATCATTGCTCAGTTGAGAACCATCAATTGTAATCGGTTTTCTCGTCCACTTAAACCATCTTTTCGTTGGCGTGTACACATCTACAAAATGAACACCATTTTCTGCTGCAACTACTTTCATGGCATCTGCATATAGTGCTAGATTTTTGTTTTCTTTCTTTCCATCAGGTAGATCAAACTGGTCGGACAAATCTTCAAAAGCAATGGGAGAAACTAAGGCCAATTTTGGAGTTGATGTACCGTTGTATTGCTGTTTAAGTGTATGCTTGATAAAAGCATCTAGCTCAGCTTTGTAGTTTTCCAAACCTGCGGCACCCGCGAAAGATTCATTATAACCAAAGAAAGCGATAATGATATCCGCCTTCAAACGCGTGAGCCATTGATCTTCCGTTTCAAAAAAACCTTGGCTATCCGAAGGATGAGCAAGCGTTGTTTGAAATTTTTCTGCTCCCGGAAATGCCCAAGGTGTTTGGCGACTTGCATGTGGTCGGAAACCAGGGGTATTCCCCCCATCGCACATGTTTCGAATAAAGAGATTAGAGTCAGGATAACGCATTTGCAATTCCGTCTCGAAATGCCCATAATTCATCATTCGTGAACCCAAATTGTTACCGATGAGCACAATATGCGCATCCTTTTTCAATGGTAATGCAGGTTGGTTTGATCGTATGAGAAATAAGATACCATACGCTGCAACAACAGCAGCCGCGATAATAAAAAGAACTTTCATCCTTTTATTTGGAAATTTTATCATTATGTTATTAGGTTTTACTTAATTTTCATTAAGCTTGGTTGTAACTACTTTGCAAGATAATAAATTCCCTGAAATTACATTTATTAATGGAGGCACTATTTCATTTATAATAAGATTCTTACAATCCGTTGTCGGATAAATACCCAAATAATCAAGGGCCCATAAATAATAAAGCAGATGAAAAAACATCTTCTTTATTACTATATTGACCTCATCATTGTACATTTCAAAAAAATCTCTCAAATGGAACAATTAAATTTTTCGAAGAACTGGAATAACAAATTGGACTGCCAGGCCTTTACCACATTACGATTGCCAAATCCAAAATATCAAGTTGGGCGATTGTTTGACATCACTTTGCTCGAAGAATCTAAAGGTGTAGGTAAGATCACCGCCATACGATACCTTGATATAGAAGATATCGATGAGTACATCGCTAGATTGGATACCGGTTGTTCAGTTGATGCATGTAAAACGATCATTCGCAATATATACCCACATGCTGATTTTAAACAACAGCAATTAGCATTGCTATTAATCGTAAAAGATGAAGGCGTTCAAAACACGCCAACTTAATTTTAGAATTAAAACTTTTATTGATTAGATATCCTCAACATTCTTGAAAACAAAAACTCCGAGAATAATCTCGGAGCTAATCAAAAAAAACAGGAAAACAGATAACAGTTACTGTTCAACAGAAATAATCAATTTCCACTCACGGATCGTCCCATCTGCTGAGTATACATTATATTTAAAATAACCTTTAGTAAAGTCACTGATTACGCCTGCAACAGGCGCATTATCCAATGGTTCAATCTTGGTTCCATAATGTGTAAATCGAATACCCATTTGTGTTAAATCGGTTCCCTTTTTCGCTACAACAGTTATAGTCTGATTTTCCTTATTTACAACATTAGAAATTGTACTGATTCCTACATTTTGATATCCTGTTACTGGTTCTCCATATCCCAGGTCATTGGTCACTTCAATATATTGGAACAACACCACCGATGTAATGAAAGCATTATCTCCCCAAGCACCATGATCAAGCTCCACACTTGGTTTTAAGCATGAAAACAAGGTAGTGAGCATAAAAACAATGCCGCAAATATTTATAATTTTATATATCATGATATGTATTTTTTAATCCGTATTTCAAGTCTATCTAATTCCATCCTGGATTTTGTACAAGCGTACTGTTATTCACTTCGTAAAGTTTTATCTGCTGTAGAGGTACTGCATTCAAATAGTCTCTATTCTTTTCTATAAACAATCCGCGGCCTCCTGGGACAAAATCAGCAACTTTAAACCAAGGATTAATCCTTCCATCAGGAAATCGGGCCACGTTACTACTTGGATCGAGTTTAAATTCAGCCAACATATAACCATCCTGACGGATTTGACTATATAAGGCAGAATTGCTTCCTTTATCCAAGGCTATCTGTTCAGGTGTTCTATTATAATAATCCAAATATTCTTCTAGTAAAGCACCCTTCGGCTGGTATCCATTGATTACACGTTCATAAACTGCCCACCTTTTAAGATCATTGAGTCTATATCCCTCTAAAGCCAACTCTACCATTCTTTCTCTTCTTACTTCATTAACTAGAGCAGACTCAGCCCTATCAAAACCATATTGTTCATCGTATTGGACACCAGCTCCTGCACTTATTTTCATTGGAATCATACCTACTCTTGCTCTGATCACATTAACGGTCTTATCTAGATCAATTTGGGAGATTGTACCCAATATCGCTTTAGCCTCAGCCAGAGCCAATAGCGATTCTTCATATCGCATCAAAATATCATCCGTCTCACCCTTTGTAGCTTCCTGAGCAAAGATTGCTCCCTTATAATTACGATATCCAGTAGAAGTATAACCCTCCGTATATGGAGCTTGATGGGCAATAAATGGATATCTAAATGGGTCTCCATCACCACCACGGCCAGGCAACATATTCTGAGGGCCACGATCGGGTGTCCAAACAGTCTGTTTAAAACGTGGGTCTAAAGTATTCCCAAGCTCATTTAAAGAAGCCGTATATGCTAATCCAATCTCTTGGGGTGATCCATCTTTCTTTAGATACACATCAACCAAACGGTTTGTGATTGCATGACCAAAGTCCTTAATTTTAAAAAAGAAATTATGACTATAAGTAAGCTTAGAGGCATCATATACTTTATAAAAGAAAACACCATCGACATTACTAGCATCTTTTTGAGAGAATAACTGATTGTAAGCCATATCTGTATCACCACCCATCGTAAATATACGACTACCGTGACGACTGATCAACAAATTGACCGTTGGCTCAATAAGTTTCAGAAGGTCTACACCATCATTGCCAGTAGCAGCAAATGCAGTACCTTTCTTACTGTGGTAATATTCCCATGTACCTTCAAACAAGGCTACCCGTGCCTTCAAATTAAGCGCTGCTTCCTTATTGAGTCTACCGACCATAGCAGCCTCCCCCTCACCTTTCCAATGCAGTCTGTCTATAGCCGAATCGATATCATTGATAATCTGCTTTGCTACCTCATATCGAGAAGCTCTTGGCTTATATAGTTTATCCGCATCTTGCTCATTAAGCAATTCATTAACGATTGGAACACCTCCAAAATTTTGAAGTAGATTAAAATAATCCCATGCTCTAAAAAAGTATCCTTCACCGATATAATGGTTAGTTCCATCGTTCTTTTCAGCATTTTTATTTGCATGATACAGGAAGTAGTTATCACTTCTAATGGCAGCGTAGCCATTATTCCAGGAGCCATTAGTTTCAGGAGCCGTCGATGCGACACTCCATCTATTCAAACTACCTGTCACGGTAGCTTGCATAATCATTACATCTGTATTAAGATCCAATCCCAAATTACTGTTTCCACCAGAAACAGATCCACTACCGCCCATTGTATTATATTGAGGCGCCAACTTGGAGTAAAGCCCATTGGTATAAATCTGTAAATCTGATGCTGTTTTAAAAAAATTTGTGGAATTTACAGAAGTAAGCGGTTCCCGATTCAAAAAATCTTTGGAACAAGAACCAATCAATATCATAAGCCCAAACATGATGAGCTTCTGATAGCTATTAAATTGTATATGAGATTTCATAGGTCTATTTTAATTTCTAAACGATTTCCTTAATGTACTTCTATTACAGACTTAGGTTCACACCAAGAGAGAAGTAACGTAGCGGTGGATATCCATTTGTACTCGCTGAAAACAATCCACCAAGATTACTAAGCAACTCAGGGTCATATTTAATAAAGGACTTATTGTACAAAAATCCAAGGTTTTCACCACTGAAATAAATATTCGCACGTTTCAATTTCACCTTAGAGATGATTTTTTCAGGTAAATCATATCCAACTGTGATATTTCTAACGCGCAGATGTGCTAAATTCAAGGTATAACTATCCGAAGCCAATGATCTGCTGGTATTTAGAGCGGGGAAAAAAGCATCTTTATTACTAGGAGTCCAGTAGCCTAGTTTAGAACTTTCTTCAAATACAGGCGTGTAGAAATAAGCAGTTCCACCAGAACCAGCACTACTTCCCCACACCCAGTCTGAACTTGTGAATATCTTCCAGTGCATAACCCCTTCCAATACGGCAGAAACGCTGAAATTATTCCAAGAAAATGAAGGAAGAATAGAAAAAGATTTTCGAGGATAATTGAAACCATTTTTCACTTGATCTCCCATACTGTACCAAAATCCACCTGTACCCGACCCGATATATCCATCACCATCTAGATCTTTATACATCAAATATCCAGGATAATTATATTCACCAGTTAGGGTTTTACCATTTAGATCGTTAGTATTATTTGCGATACCATTTCCTTGATACATGTAGTTTTGACCAAATAATTCACCCGGCGTCCAGCTACCACTACGAAGACCAAGTTGATTGGAAGAGTATTTAGTCACATATCCGATATAGTCACTCATATTGAACCTAACATCATACAGAAAAGGTTTTCCAGCCAATTGAATTTTATCATTCCAAGCAATACTTAGTTCCCATCCTCTGGTTTCTGACTCCGAATTGTTCAATTGCGGAGCCGCAGTACCTAATACTGCTGAAATAGGGTCAGCTGGCCCCATCTGATTAATAATCCTACGCTGGTACCATTCATACGAGATATTTAATCTTCTATTCAATGTTGTTACGTCCACACCAACATTCAATACAGTTGGTTTCGCCCATGTCAAAGAGGAACTGACTAAACCTGGTGCACTTGCCACATTGGAGAAATTGCCACCCAAAAGTGTATTTTTATTAACAGAAAAACCAAGAGTTGGCAAATAAGTGTAATAATTACTTGATCCAACAGAGGTCAAGTCACCAGAAGTCGACCAAGATACCCTAGGTTTTAACTCGGATATGACATCCTTCAATGGCCAGAATGACTCTTTAGCTACATTCCAAGCCCCTGATATCGATGGAAAGAACCCCCAACGTGAATCTGGAGAGAAGCGCGAACTCGCATCCTTTCTTCCTGCAAACTTAATCATGTACTTTTGTTGATAGTCATAGCTCGCAACACCATAGTAACCCAATGTTGCCCATTCATACATGTTATCGCTTGCCAGAGGATTATTGGCTGCTCCATTAAGAGATTCAATTACGTCTTGCGCAAACAGATCGGTTTTACTACCCGTAAGAGACTGATAGTTATTTTCCTCAGCTTGCATTCCTACTTGAATCAGCACGTTATGCTTGTCAACAAAATTCCGATTGTATTGTGCACTGAATTTCGCGAATTGATATTTTTGCATTCCGCTACTCTTTGAAATACTGCTAATATTTGCAGATCGATTGTTTTGAATTTTTGTACCATCCGGTAATTCAGTATAAACCACTTTATCTACCTTTGAAAAATTCGAGTTATTAACCCTATAGGTATAATCTCCATTAATCTCAAAATATTTAAACGGTTTGACCGTAGCCCCACCTGTTAACACGATATCATTTCTTTCATTACTGATCGCGCCACCCTCACCCATAATACCTGCAGCACCTAATATCCACGAATAAGCATTACCTGATGGTACACGCAAAGGCGTCGCAAAATATTGCATCATACTACCAAAAATATCTCCGTAATTTGCTAAGGTACTCCCTGATCCAGGGTCAGTAGCAGACCCTGCCCTATAGTTTGGTCCTATATTTTGCTGCGATACATAATTAACATCTGTTCGTAGATCTAACCAATCAGCGGCCTTATAATTCAATTTGGTCTGAAAATTATAGCGTGTATTATTATTGAGGTCACCTTTAAATAAGCCTTTAGTTCCATTATAGCCAAAGCTGGAAAAGTATTGGGCACGGTCTGTACCACCACTTATATTCACATTATGTTGACTACTTACTGCCGACTTATTCAGATAGGCATCATACAGTTTAGTAGTTGCGAAAGACTGTTCTCTAGTCCAGTTTTTAAAACCTGCATTTGTTGTTGGAAACTGACCATTCTCAATATATTGCTGCGCTTTATCTCCAAATTGTGCTCTTAGATCATCAAAGGACGAATGGTTCCAATCTTGTCTAAGCCAAGCTTCCATTCTTTCTATTGTGATAGCATCTACACCATCAGTTCCCGTTCCATTTGGCCAACCGTTCTTTTGAGCCATGTTGATGTATCTCGCCCATTCAGGAGAGGAAGGCTGAGTGGGAAATGTCACTCGTTTACCTACCTTTACATTTCCAGAATAAGTCACCGTCAAATTACCGGCCTTACCACTCTTAGTCGTAATCAATATGATACCATATGGAGCACGAGATCCATAAATAGCAGTAGAAGCCCCATCTTTCAAGATCGATATACTTTCAACATCATTAGGGTTGACATCTTGTATAGGTCTTTCCACACCATCTATTAGTACTAAGGGCGAAGCTGATCCATTGATGGATGTAAATCCACGTATGTTTATGGTAGGGTTGCTCTCTGGAGCACCACTTGGCATCCTGATATTAACACCAGGAGAAAGACCGATTAATCCATCTGTTACGGTACGAATTGGTCTATTTGCCAATTTTTCTCCACTAACTGTTGCTACAGCATCAGTCATACTACTCTTTTTCACTTTACCATAGGCAGTTATCACTACCTCATCTAATTCATGTTGATCTTTACTCATCACAACATTAGCATTAGCTAAATCTTTGGCTGCAAATTCTTTTGTGGAAAAACCCACCCCTGAAAGAACTATAACGCTATTTTTGCGTGCCACTAATAATTCAAAGTTCCCTTGTTTATCTGATTTAGTAACATTTCGAGCACCTTTTTCCGTAACGGTGATTCCTTCGATCGAATGTCCGTTTTCATCCCGAACCTGGGCTTTTACATGATAACTCTGCTGATGACTTAAAAGCATTGATTCGAAAGTAGGATTCAACTTAAAATCCGTTCTGGAATTCAGTGAATAGGCATCATTACATGATAGTACAAGGGCTAGCGAAAGCGCACTTGACATGAATGTAACTCGGACAAATGGGGCAGTAAAGTTCCCGCCCCATTTGTATACGAGAAAATTATTTTTCATATTTGAAAAAAATAAGGTTAATTAAAAATTTTGAACAGTTTTGATTCCTTAGAATGAGGAGATGTTGTCGCATCTCCTTTCTAATTTAAATAATAGTTACTTGATCATACGCTATTTTATTTAAGTTCTTTATAAATCGGTTATTACACTTTCAAGGTTTATTCTTCAATAGAAGATATATGCATCAATAATAATAAAATTTGTTTAAAGTTTACATATATTAAACTTTAAATCTAATATTACTTCAAAAATAGATTTAAAGTTTAGCTTTTATAAATATTTAACATTAAGGAATTGTTATTTTATCTTAAAAATGAAGTTCTGAAAGTCAGAACTAAGTCACACTTATGACCCTCAAAATATCAAGATAATTGATCAAGTTCAATAGTATCTTTCTTGAAAAACATGTACAATAACTTTACATATACTACTCAATCCTTAAACTTCATACCATTGAATATCCGTACCGGATTACCACGCTCTAGTTCAGTATGGTTTTGCCACTGTTGGGCGCTCTGCTGCTGATCCAGGTCCAGTTGTCTTTCCATCAATTTTTGTTGCAACCGTTCCTTAGCTATCTTTCTATTTTGCAACTGCGATCGACTATCCATCGCTACGGTCATGATACCAGTAGGCATGTGCAATGCTCGAACAGCAGAACTGACCTTATTGACATGCTGCCCTCCAGCACCTGAACTACGCATAGTCTGATAAAGAATATCATGATCCGAAAGCGTTACCTGCTTCGTTTCGCAAATTATGAATACTGCAATAAACCAATTCTTTCTTTTATGGTATTTACGGAAAGGGCTTTCACAGATCCAAAGCAAAGAACCCTTCCATGATTGGAGAAATAACTCCAACTCATCTCCACTTAACTTACAAATAGCCGATTTCAATAAACCGTCACCACTCCTATCTTGATTCATTATCGTCACCTCTATCTGCCTAGACATGGCTTCCTTCTGTAAAATATCTAAAACCTTTGTGAGAAAAAACTCACATTCCTTCGGACCTTTTCCCGAACTTAATTGAATATTAATTTCCATAGATTATTATCCTTCCATACGTACAAACTTGGGTCTGAACATCCCCAAAACCTGCACCAATTCTTGTTGTAAATACATTACTTTTTCAATGTCTTTATATGCCATAGGCGATTCATCGATACCGCCACCAATCACCTGTTTACCAAGCTTTCGACGACTTTACCCCAAGTACCGTCGCCCGCAAACTTTGCAGGATCTATTAATACTTCTTTGATTTCAAGCAAGATGGATTCTTTTTTCTCCCGCTTTCGGTAGCGCTGTATCTGCGTCAAACCTATATTAATTGTATTATTTTGTGGAAAGCCTAATTTTATAAGGTCTTTCCCTGAGATTTTACTTCCCATGATTGTTTAATAAAATTGAAAAAAATGTGTTTAGGAAAACACAATAAATACGTTGGAAACTGATCCAACAGATTTCAATTCGGGAAAATTTGCGTGTAAAAAATAGAATAAACAAAAAAGCCCGAATTATCTTCGGGCTTTAAATATATTGATTTGATGTAATCCGTTATATCTGGGCACGAAGAATCACGACTGCAATCGTTGCAGTAATGTTAGTTGATGTTATAGTAACTATAGACATTTTTGTTCTTCGTTTAAAAGGGTTTTTTATTATTTATCGCTACAAATATATATTTTTTTTAATTAATGCCAAAAAATTCTACTTTTTTTTATCAGCCCATTTTCTAATTTTAACCCTATAAATAAATGTGAACATATCGTTGTCGTGGATTGTTATCTAAATAAAAAAGATGAAAAACATCATTCCAACACAAAAAGAAGGAAATAAACTAGACTGTTTTGAAACAGTAGAATTTTCCACCACAGAAATCGCAAGTGAAGCCTTTATAGTAGCATCTCACAATCTCTTAGCGATCAATGATTGGCATCACATCGCCGAATTACCAGCAGCTGTATTCATATTGGTGGATAACAAAGGCAATACGCTCCATCGCCCCTTACAGCTCCATGACTATATCAAGATCGATATCCCAGGGCCAGGCTTACCTCGAACAAAAGGTTATGATTGGGTCAATGTCGTGCATATGGAATCTAAAGATATGAACGAGTTCAAGATATTATCCGTCAGTCTAAAACCTTGTCCAGACCCAACCAACCCAGATAACAAAGAAACGGCACATTTCTTTGAAGGTTTGGCCACCTCAACATTGATCGTCGAACAACGCAATAATAGCCTCTTATTTGAATATGCCGGTCGAAATGAAGTGCTCAATACGGCCAACGACCATATCGTTGACAATGTCCGGAACTTTATGGTTGGATTGGGTGCAGTCATGGGTGCCTCGTACCCCCAATGGAAAGCATTGATAAAAGGCTTTGCCAATGATGTTAGGGAAGAGTAATATTGAAAACTCTCAGATTAGCAGTATGACCATATACCCCTTACCTGTCGAACCTTATTGTAAATTTAGCTATAATTTTCTCTTGTATGAGAATATTTTTATATTTGTCCATAACCTAAAAAAATAAGCGTATTCCAGTAAGAAGTCTATGAAAAATCATTACAAATATCTCGCAGTCTTGATTGCTGTCCTCACTACGACAGCCTGTCAAAAGGAAACCGACGATAACGGTACCATCTATTGCGCACCCATAGAATCCGTAGTAGCTTTTCAGCTATTGGATGAAAGCTCAAATAAGGACCTGTTCTCAATCGATACTGCCAAATACAAACCCCAAGACCTCAAGCTGTATCCCTTCAACTATACAAATAAAAGCGACACCATAGTATTAAAGCGCTTGACGCATGAAAATAACCATATTTTTGTTTTCAGTAACCAGAGTGTGGATCAAAGTAGATTTTTACTCCAAGTGGCCGACCTGCCCATGGATACTTTATCGTACCATGTCATCAAAGAACCTAGCGCCTGCGACCTGCGAAAATTTGTAACAGCTTCCTTTAATGGGCAGCCAGTTACTCCAGAGAACGACTTGCTCATTTTAAAGAAGTAAGCCTTACCAAACTACTGTAACACTTGATATGATTATCGATTGATACTATCTTATAACCACCATAAATCAAACATGAAAATCAACAGTTTCAAAATTTTATTTTCGCTGTTATTGTCAACAGTGATGCTATTTTCTTGCAAAAAGGAAGATGATATCCACATCTCAGACCTTGAGGGTACTTGGAAGATTTCAGAATTGGGTAAAGATGTAAAATACACCTTTAACAATCCTGGTAAAACCGTATTGGTATATGCCCTCCAAACGGAAACCGGAGCCGACACGACCTTGATTCGTAACTATATAGTCAGCAATGACAAACGTATTCTCACCATTTTCGAAGGAGACCGTTACCAAAAGAGCGATGCGCTATACACCGGACAATATTATCTGAAAGAGTTGGCCTCCAAGCAGATGATTTGGGAAAATACCGACAAAGAGCTTAAAGAAGCCGATAAAACATTATTTAAAAAATAATCGACTCAAAAAAACAGCCCAATCTTGCGATTGGGCTGTTTTATGAACGCTAAACACCATTATGCTTTAATCGTTTTTTTCCAATTCTCTTCCTTTCTCCACCCAATCATTGATTCCACCGGAATAATTCAAGATGTTATTGAAGCCATTCTTTTTCAAGATAGAATAGGCAATATTTGCACGTGCACCACTCTGACAATGGATGATAACGGGCTTATCTCGACTTATTTTATCCATATTTTCGGCCAATGATGTGAAGGAGATATTTTCAGCTCCTTTTATATGACCATTCTTAAATTCAGTAGCAGTACGAACATCTACCATCTGTACATCTTTTGAGTCTATCTTTGTTTCAAATTTAACGAGGTCAACCCGATCAGACTTTAGCAGTGCTAGGTCCTGATCATTGACATTACTGATATAACCATATATATTATCAAAGCCAATCCGCATCAATTTTCGTGTCAGGTCTTCTATTTTATCCTCTTCTGCTACCAAAATGAGTTGTTGGTCATAATCAAGCAAACTTCCCAAAAAGGTAGAAAACGAATTTCCCCCTTCGATATGAAGACTTCCAGGTATAAAACCACTTGCAACGATTTCTTTAGGGCGAGTATCGATAATCTGTAATTTGTTGTTGATTGCCCTATCTGCGTCTATTTTTGATAACTTAGGGTGTTTCGGTATTTCGACCAATAATGGGCGATGCACCTTATTGAGGTGTTTCATCGTTGCAAAATACTTTGGCGGCACAGGTTGATCACTTAAAATGTAATCAATAAAACCAGCCTCGTTGTTCACGAACTGCAAAGCATGATTATTCAATTTTTCTTGCTTCAAGGTCGATTGAGGTTCACTGCTCAAACTTTTCCCACAAAATGAACCTGCCCCATGCCCTGGCCATATTTCCGTATCATCTGGCAATTTCATGAAGCGGCCTATAGAAGCAAAAAGCTGTTTTGCACTGGTCTCTTGGGTACCCACCTGACCAGCAGCTTTCTCCAATAAATCTGGACGCCCTACATCACCTACAAAAATAAAATCACCCGTTATGGCTTTTATAGGTGTTAGCGGTGCACTTTGGTCCCTTAATAAAAAGGTTAAGCTCTCAGGCGTATGGCCAGGTGTATGCATCACTTCGAGTGCAAGACTTCCTAATTCGATTTTATCCCCTTCTTTTAAAGGAAGATGCGCAAATTGATATTGCCAGTCTTTACCCCCCATATCCGAAAGGTACAATTTGGCACCAGTAGCAGCAGCCAATTCACGTGAACCACTTAAATAATCGGCATGAATATGTGTTTCGGTAACATGTGTTATGTTAAGCCCTTTATCTTGGGCTATCTCCAAATACGTATCGATATCTCTTTTAGGATCTATAACAATCGCTTCTCTAGTCAATGAGTTGCCAATGATATAACTGGTCTGCGCCAGAGTCTTGTCAAATACACGCTCGAAAATTAGCGATTGTGCTTTTACAGCCCAGGACTGCCCAAATACGAGTAAACCGATTACGCTATTTATTTTAAAAAATGATTTCATATAGTACTAAATTACTTTAAAACAATCGTCTATAGTAGGTTATCAAAACACACCTATCTATTGTCTCACTCCAAATTTAAAAAAAGATGATTCATTTACAGTTTTAATAATGTCATATATATATATCAGCCGGTCATTAAAGCGGCTAAATGCCAGTGTCGATCTGTGCCGCTCTTAAATAACCACACATAGGACCTATTATGAGTTAAACCCATTAAATTAAAAAATTCACTTACACGAGATTTTTCATATATTTGCATCAAAAATAGCCATTTTATTATATTTATGAAGGGACATCATTTTGTGCGTTGTTTAGTCTTACTATTCATTACGCAAATCTCCTGCAACAAGGTTGAAACGATACCTTTTGAGGACACTACTGTTACTCGAAATTAATATTAATCACATTTCTAATTCTTATGTTTTTCCAACCTATTAACTACATCCGTCGTACTGTACTTTTTTACAGCTCAATTTTCATTATTCTCTTCTTTACTTTACAGGGCTGTAGTAAGAAAGAGCATATCAAACTTGTTGATTCAACACCTATTTCAGTAGAAATTGGAGGATACAAAAACCTAAAAAAAAACGAAGTTACATTTACAAGTAAACTAACTTATCTGAACGATGAAAAAGTTGTTGATTTTGGATGGGTTATTAAGGACCTCTACCCTGATGAGTCACATAAAGAAACTACAAATGAAACTATTGTCAGCATGGGCAACACCCCAAAAGTAGGAACATTAGAATATGTTTACAAACCTAAAAGTGCATTTGAATTAGGTAAGCATTCAGTAGCGTCCTAAACGTTGAAAAAAGTGGCGGTGTTTTGCTATAGCAAAGTTGCTATATTTAAATCGTCAAATTTTAACACACCGCCATGGTAAATTTAAACGTTTTTAGTCAGATTTTATCACTTATCGACCGCGAATTATTCAAGGTTTTGGTTGCTAAGCACAAGAGTGACAAACATTGTAAAGGGATCAACAGCTGGACGCATCTTGCTAGCATGTTGTTTTGCCATTTTTCTTCTGCAGATTCAGTTCGTGATATCAGTAATGGCTTACGTAGTACGACTGGTAATTTGAACCATTTAGGTGTTGGTAGAGCACCCAGCAAGTCCAATATTTCCTATATCAACAAGCACCGCACCCATGAACTCTTTAAAGATCTGTACTTTTCGCTATTAGATAAGCTATGGCAAAAGGATACCCATTTGCGCAAAGATCTAACGCAATTAAAGCGCAAGGTTTATCTGATGGATGCCAGTATCATCCCTTTATGTTTATCTGTATTTGACTGGGCTAAATTTAGAAGCACCAAAGGTGCTGTAAAACTGCACACTGTGCTGGATTATGATGGATGTCTTCCTGTTTTCATGCAGATTACAGACGGGAAAGTTCATGAAAGCCAGCGTGCGGGTAGCTATAGTTTTTCCAAAGGAAGCGTTGTAGTGGTGGATAGAGGTTATGTGGATTACAACTGGCTCGGGGATTTGGACAGCAGAGGTTGTTATTTTGTTACCAGGAGTAAAACTAACATGAAGTACAACGTTATCAAGTCATACCAGAGTGAAGCACTCCTTGAAAAGGGAATCATTAAAGATGAGATCATTGAGCTTTCTGGTCCATCAGCAGATAGATACAACTCTAAACCATTACGCTTGATTCACTTTTGGGACAGCAGCACAGACAACCAGTACCACTTTCTGACAAATAATATCCAATGGAAGGCATCACTAGTAGCTAACATTTATAAACAGCGATGGCAGATCGAGATTTTCTTCAAGCATCTGAAGCAACGCTTAAAAATATCATCTTTTGTGGGTACTTCTGAAAATGCGGTCATGATCCAAATATGGACTTCGTTGATTGGAATATTACTGCTCAAATACCTTCAGAAGAAGGCTAAATACGATTGGAATCTGTCTAACTTGGTCGGGTTTATCAGGATGAATATATTCGTGAAAATAAATATATGGCAATGGATAGATGATCCTTTTATCAGGCCACCAGTTAAGGGTAAAAATGGACAGCTACAGATATTCTCAGACTAAAAAATAGGGTCAAAATTGAAATTATCTAAAAATAGATACTGTTTCAAGGGAAACACGCGCCTAAAATTTATTTAGGACGGAAGTGGTATTTAATAATAAAAAGAATAGTTTTTACGATCAAAACTTCCGACCTTATTATTCAACGGTAACTTCAGGATAGCCTCCGGATCAACACTGCCATGCTGATTCCCCTGTTTTCCTTCTGGTTTTGTAAAAGCATCCATCCGATGCAAATAGCCCCAACACTCCCATTTCCAAGGTGCCGTTCGCAATTCCGATTCCAAAAAAGTATACAGTAACTGCGTGCTGCGCTGGATATAATCCGACCGAGACTCTGATCGGTCAGGAGCGATGCGCTCCCCCATCCTAACCCGTATATCCGGATGTCGAACATCATGAGTAAAAGAAAAAATAGGCACTTGCAACAGGTAGCTGATCAATCCTATCCCCCGTCGTACACGTAAGGCATCATTAAAAAAATCGACTTCTATTTTATCGGCCGCTGCCGCATGCGCACCGCTATTGCCATCGGCAAATACCAGCATATGCTTGCCTTGCTTGAAGGTCGAACGCATCTGTAAGAGCACAGCTGGGTCATCACTCATCAAAAATCGGTACTGTTGCCCTTGCGTATCCAGTTGTGCCTTCATCTCTGTAAAATAAGAGCACTGTGCTTCGTACACCTTACTGTCCAGTAAGATATCAAAGTGTAGCCCCGCTTCGGCCAATTTTATTGGAAGCTGACCATGTAAGCCCAGGTGGTACAAGCACAGCAAACTCGGTTTTTCCAGCAGCAGGTGCATCCCAGCTGGCATCATAAAGGATTGCGTAGTTACCAGCGGTTTGGGTCGATGGTGCAGTTGCCACTTTTGAAATAAACCGGGGTGTTCAGACCAAGGTATCTCGGGCATGTAGAGGTATATATGTGCGGAGAACAACGCATATGCCCAATCATTTAGATTATGACCACTCATTTTTTATCATATTATAGGGTATAAAAAGGGAGCAGCCTCCAGTCTTGTAGGCGGTTAAAGCCATAAAAACTTGAAACTACTCCTGAAAGGTATTGAGGCTGCCGAATTAAACCATAGTCAAAATTGGACAGCGGTCTTCCGACCAAAACTCCAGGGATAATAGTTGGATGAGCTGCTCGCGCGCTACTACATTCACCTGTTCCACTGTACAATTCGTGTCTATTAAAAACTGTTTATTACAAATTTCCATTTCTTATGGTATCAAAAAAATAAATAAAAAACCATCTTTTAGGTTGTACATTCCTATTGACAGTCAGAACTACTACTGTTGTTGCAACAAGCACAAAACTGTCAATCAATTATCAGATTAAGAAAAATAACCGCACACGACCCTATTTAGTGCATCAATGCTTTAAAATAGGCTCCAAAAATCTTGCGCCATAAATAAGCATTTCACGCCATAAAACCAGCTGTGTGCGCCATTTTTTGCTTAAAAGCTATGAAATACCTAACATCAAGGATTTTATCGATAAAAAGCTAACAACAAGCCTCTTATGAGAAAAACAATTCAAGCTAACCAACCTGCAGGAGCCACAGAAGTGCAGCATCCGCAGGAACGCGTGACCTACCCCATGTGCCATGGAGAAACCCATTATTGGGAATGTGGAGACAACCGCTATGCCGAACAATCCTTTGATGGGAGGTACACTTACATCTACTATTATGAATTCTGGATCCATAAGCCGATGACACTATCCTTCAGTTCGCTGGCACCCGACCTCCACCTCTGTTACCCTTTAAAATGCGAAAGCGATCACTTTTTTCTGAGCGAAAATGACAGCGAGCATCAGATCAAATTTCAACATGAGCTGGCCTTTTACCTGTATCTACCCACCATTGCAATTGCCTTAGTACTACCCGTGGGTCACCACATCATCATGGGTCTTACTTTAGATGCAGGCTTATTTCGTCCAAATCGTGAACGTGTATTTGACTTTGTCATGCCCTTGGTATTGGCCAAGCGAGCAGGGCATACCGCTATCATGCAAAGTATAACATTTAAGTTTGGCCCATTGACACACGGCGAAATACACAACCTCTTCCGTCAGATCAGCCCGAAAGATATGGCCAACGAGCACCTATTGATCCATCATCAGATCTATATGATCAGCTTATCTCGCTTCAAGATCATGAAGGAAACTACAAAAATCGATATTGTTGAAAATGCACGGGATTACCTACAGCTCACAGTGAGCAAGTTTGGCGCACAAACACGCATCAGCGATATTGCAAAGAGTCTAAAAGTGAATCCAGATAAATTGGGTAGGCTACACCAGGAATACCACCAATGCAGCCTGCAAAAATACCGCAACGAATTGTTACTCGAGCGCATTATCAGCCTACTGGATGCCTACCCCAATCAATTTGCCGTATTAGCCGAAAAACTAAACTTTACAGGTCATACCGAGCTCAACCGTTTTTTTCGAAGGATGACCGGTCATTCACTCAGTCAGTACAAAAATCAATCCTGAGCAATATGTATACACAGCAAAAGCTATCCAGTGATAAGCTGAAAGCGATCATCCACAAAATCTATATGCAAGTACCACACATCATGCAACTCATAGCCCCAGATGGATGGAAACAATGCACCTATTATCAACAGATCGTGGGGCAGCAAGCAGCAGAATATCAATTGTATCTCGATGAACTGTTGCATGAAAAAAAGCAAAATAACAGTCCTATTGCTCAAAATATGGAAGATAGCAGCTATCTACAAGAATACGCCATCTGGTACGAGGACTATTTTACATTTCAGTTTCCCCGTATCGACCAAGACGAAGGGCAAGTATTCTTTTTTATGCTGCATCTCCTATCTGATCTGACCCAAGAGGGCCTCTTAATATCCGCTGAAGAAGTAAAACCACGTGAACAATATCATTACATCGACTATGAGGACTTATCGAGAACAGCCCTCGAAATCGCCTATGAACAGCAGCTGATAGAAAAAGAAAATCTGACGAACGGTTATCTGCGAGATGTACCGGTATTGGTTGCAGATATGGACCAATTCCACTGCATGCAGGTTATCTTCGAAATATTAGAAACCGAACATTATCACTGGCACCATACCGATTCCGACTTGCGCTATATATTCGCTGCCCAGCAGGAATATCACGACCTAGATGAACATGACATCCCCTATATAGAGTGCTATCATAGGCAAAATGAGCTCATACAAATCATACAAGATATCCTGCGTCCCTACCCAAACTACGGGGTAGACCCATTAGACTTTTCAGCTATACTATCCCTATTCAACCGTCATAAGATCAATTATAGCATCCTTGCCTACCTCCATAGTTACCACTGTTTACCAGGTGGCTATCCCTACCAAGCATCCGATTATTATGGCTGAACTTACATCTGCAGCAGGCAATATATTTTTAAGTGACGGATTATGCCTAGATAAAAAACGGATTATGCCTAACGCTCGCCCAGCCGTGCCCTTTATCTTTGATTAAAGATTTTAACAGACCGGTATATAAAAACAGACACGATGAATAATAAGACCAATCGACTCGAGATATACATAAGTATCGTTTTTTTACTGACGTGTCTATTCAGTTTAATAATGGGAAGCATTCGGCTGCCCCCTCTCAATTTTAAAAATCAGGACCTCAATTTGGAGGAAGCAGTAACAGAAGTACTCCTAAAAGAACAATGGTATTATAACGAAAAGAGCAACGGAACAATCGACATACACGAATGCTGTTAAGCGGAAGTGAAAAGGAACAATTATGAAAAACACGATAAAAAATATCACCACGTACAGCATCAGCATCTTTCTGATCATCTTTTGGCTTTTTGTAGGCTTGGAGAAAGCGACGAGTTGGAAAAATTTTGAACTCTCCCTACATCAGCAACCCCTACCTGTATGGTCGATCGGAATTATATTTTGGCTGATACCCTTGATAGAAATACTGACAGGTTTCCTGCTGATATTTCGAGGCCACCAATTGCAGCGCTGGGGTTATTGGGGTTCTATCCTGCTCTTGACAGCCTTCACTATTTTTATCGGATTGGGGGTGCTTGATGTCTATGAAAAAACGCCTTGTCACTGTAGCAGCATTTTTAATGATATATCCTGGGAACAACACCTTGTCATCAATATGGTATTGCTTATGGTGTCGATAGTAGGATTATATTTGACACAATTAAAGCCGACCACACCAAACCCACATAGGGAATACCGAAAGCGTGTAGCCCTATTTCTGCTCTATGCTACACTCAGTGCTGAGGGTACGGTACAAAAGCAGCAACTCGCTTGGGCAGATAACGTTTTTGTCGTACCCGAAAAAATGCAACCTTACCCCAGTAGGTAGGTTCACTGCGCTATAGTAGTGCGGTCACCAATAAAAACCGTCGAAATCAGTTTTTTAGGACGTAGGCAAAAATTATGATTACCAATTTTAAAAACTTACAATTAATTCCAACTGTATTTTTCACGAAATACACTATAAAACATTGCAATATGAAAACTTTAAATTTCATAAAAAAATATGCGCTAGCTATGGTAGCTGCCGCTGTAGTAATTACTTTTTCAGCTTTTAAAGCAACTGGTGTAAATATACAACAAGCCAGATATACTGTGGCGGTCTATTTCGATGGTGATGAGACTAATCAAGCCCAAGTAGAAGATTCATCGAATTGGACTACCACTCCAAATAGCGAGACCTGTGATGGGGCTAACGAACTAGCCTGTATGCAATTGGTTGAGCATACCGATTTAACTGGTACAAGTTTAGATCCAGTGAAAATCGCTTTAGGTGCACAGAATACTCCTTCGGGATACATCCCTACCCGAACTGGAGGAACTAGTCCAACACCATTCAGAGCTATCAATCGCACATAAGCCATTGTTGAGGTTCTGAAGGAAGGGCGGCCCAAAAAATTTGAGCCGTTCCTTTTTTTAATGAGCTATTATTTGAACAGTATAAATGAGCTACATTAAGTTGGATTCTGCGGCATCCCCGTTTCCCGAATGATATCTATGGGTAATGGTAATGCAAATCGATTGGAATTTGCTTCCAATAGAAATTCTTTCGCATCTATCTTTCGTTTTATCGAAATGTTTGCCCCTTCCAAATTCAATCTTTTGATATCGCTCCAACGCAAACCCCGTAGGAATAACTCCTTTCTTCTTTCCTGTAAGATCAATTGCAGTACCGCTTGTTGATTCGTCAATTGATAAGGTTGGAAAGTACCCGTTCGATAACGTTTCACGAGCAAATCATTCAAATCAGCCTGTGCCTCCACCAATTTACCTGCCCGGGCTAAGCACTCGGCGCGAACCAAGTAAAATTCATCCGTGGCCAAACCTCCAAACAAATAAGTAACATACCCCGCTTGTCCAGAATAGTTACCTTTTACTGTGATATAAGGAGAAGAATTCGTTAAAAAATAAGCCTGTTTACGCAGATCATCCGAACTATACATGCGGTATAACATGGTATCCGCTTGAATATTCGCATAATTTTGAAATGGACTAATAATAGTGAGTTGAAAATGAGCGATAACCTCCTTATTAAAACGCGTGAACGGAAAATTAGTTGTTAGTTTGACCTCTAGGGGATTGTTATAGTCCAACAGCTCATCATTAATTTCCAACACCTTATCTGCAAAATAATAGGCCGAATCGTACCTTCCCATCGAGAGATACGTACGTGCCAACACGCCATAAGCTGCCGTTTTGGATGGACGCATCACATGCGTAGCATGATCTGGAAGCAAGACCATAGCCGTACGCAAATCTTGGATAACCTGATCATAACAGACTTTAACCGATGAACGGGTCGATTTTTCATTAAAATCCGAGGAATTACGCAATACAATACCTAAATCCGAGGATGCCGTCGCCACACTATAGGCTTTGGCATAGGTCCAAAGCAGTGACAAATACTGATTGGCGCGATAAAACAGCGCTGACCCCATCACCTGATCTCGAATACCAACCTCCTCGGGAGCTGGCTCTATATCCTGCAACTGATCCAACACCAGATTACTGATGTAGACAGGTGCATATCCCCTAGCCCAATCGTTATCATACTCATCCATGTCATTGTCCCAGGTATAATTTCGTTTATCCTCTTCATTTAAATTATCGTAAGTCGTCTGTTTGATAAAAAAGTCATCGGCTGATGCTTCCCCATACGAAGCAATTCCTCTATTCATCTTTTCGGAATTGTCCAATAATTTTTGCAGGCTGACCAAATCTTTAGGTACGATGATAGCATCATTAGACTGGATATCTAAGTATTTACCACAAGCTGTTAACATCAACAGCATCCAGAATAGGAACACTGTTTTTATTGATTTTAGTTTTTTCATTATCTACATAGTTTAATAATCAATCTGTATACCGATTGAATAGGTTTTAGAAGGGCGCAATCGGTAAGCAAATTCAGGATCCAGATTTTCCTTATTGACCGTCCATAATATGCCTATGTTGCTGACATTGGCAAATAATCGAATATTCATCTTCCGATAGCCCATTTGCGATTGCTTCTGCCACGCCAACGAGATATACTCCAGGCGTAGATGATCTGCTTTTAATATATTAATTGCAGCATTTCGATAAAAAGTATCCCGATTTCCATTATGGGGATATACCATAACAGGTGCATTGGTCCTTTTTTCATCACCCGTTTGCTTCCAGCGCTGCTCAAAATCGGGATAAGCGTCTCCTCTAGCAAACAAAGAAGTATAAACAGTTACTGGTCTATAGAAATAGTAATCTCCTTTAAAACTGACATTAGCGGCCAGTTCAAGCCCTTTCCAAGTTAAAGTATTGATCATATTGCCAAAGACCTGTGGTTTAGAAGAACCGACAAATCTGATGGATTCACTACCTTCAGGCTGATCGATCCCTATCTGATTTAGCGCCACATAATCGGTACTCGCTTCACCATTCAATAAACCTTGTGGCATCCCTTCTTCGTTTAACCCCACCCAGGTATACCCTGAGAATCCATGTAGAGGTCTCCCCACCACAGGTTGATACAAATCTCCAGAAGGTCCCAAAAATGACCTAATACCCGTGAATGGAGCTGCATAGTATGCCGTAGTCCTGTTCTTGTTCAGCCCCAATAATAAACGAGTACTCCAAGCAACCTGTCCTATTGTATTCCGTGTATTAATGGTAAAGTCCCAACCTCGGCCTTCCATACTTGCCACATTTTTGTTAATGGTACCAGAAGCTCCCCATGTGGTATAATCATAATTGGACAAGCCATACAGATCCAGTCCTTTTTTGATGTAATGGTCAATAGAGCCTGATATCCGATTTTGTAAGATGGAGAAATCTGCTCCAAAATTCAATGTACTCACTTTCTCCCATCGTAAAGAAGGGTCATTGAGCGTCTCGATACTCAATATGGGGTATCCAGTTCCATTCAGATCCACTCCAGCCTGTGCAATTGGGTACGGCGTCTTCCGCAGATCCACATTACCACTATAGCCATAGGTGGTGCGGATTTTTAAGTTATCCACCCAGTTTGCCTTAAAAAAATCTTCTTTGTCCAGCTGCCACGAGGCGCCTACCGACCAAAGGGGCGACCATCTATCGTTACTATTTGCTCCAAAAATATTGGCACCATCTTGCCTGAAACTAGCAGATAATCCATATTTATCTTGGAAGACCTCATTCCAATTGCTATAAAGCGAAACAAATCGGTTATTGGTTTTTGTTAAACCAGGTTGCCCCGGGATTACCCCGCCAGCAGATGCCGGGGCTGTTATCGAAAATACTGTCACATGATCTACAGGTATAGTAGTCAAGGGCACTTTATTATAGCCATATACACTACTCTCAAAACCTTCTAATGTCCGTTCCCGAACTTCCGCGCCCACAATACCTCGTATGCGATGCCTCCCTGTTTCCTTATTAAAATCCAACTGTCCGCGCGCGGTATAAGAATTACCCGATTGCCTATTCAACATCCTGATATCTCCCACTGGCACGTTATACTTCACCTGCCCATTCGTTTTATTAACTGTTGAATATTTATTGATCAAGATTCGGGTATAGTAGCTCTCCTTCCCATAGTAATGTTCCATATTACTCTCTTGATGTTGCCACTGAAAAGAAGCATTCGCACTTAAAAAAGAAAATAATTTATACCGGATACTTGTGGTGGCATACCATTCGTTCAATTTTCGATACTGGATATCCTGCTTATAATCCGAGAGTGGATAATATCCCCAATCTTGGTAAGGACTTGGAAATTTGGAATTCAGGTAAGAAGTATTATAATGAATATCAAAAGGAATCTCCTCTCCTACAGCATCTCTAAAAAATACGTAAGGAGCTACATTGCCAGAATATTGAAATCTAGAATACTCTGGTTTACCAGAACGGCTCTGCTGATCGGTAAACTGTACATTCAGATCAATCTGCAAGCGCTCTACAGGTCGGAAACTATTCGACAACTGGATATTAAGCTTTTTACCTTTGGCATCCAAATGGTTCAGATCGGTGGTATAACCCACTCCAAAACCATAGGCATTGAGTGCACTGCCACCATTGATGTTCAACGACAGCTGATTGGAATAGGGTGTCTTGTAAAAAGCATCCATATAATTCTGCCTGCCATCTTGCGCCAATAACCAATCCATGGTCTCTGCAGAATCCGATGCGGATATCAACCCTTTTTTACGATTATTAAACAAATTTACAGCCGGCGTACTCGCTATATACGGATTAAAACGTAAAATAGGATCATTATACCCCTTATCAAACAGCATCTTTTCTACGTCAATAAAATCTTTATTCGGCACTTCATACAATTGTTTCAGATCAGGTTTATCCTTCGTGATAAAAGTATTGCTCAGCGAGATTTTAGTCTTTTGATTTACCTGAAAGCTACCCTTTTTGGATGTAATGATAATCACACCATTTCCCGCTCTTGCTCCCCAGATGGAACTTGCAGCGGCATCTTTTAAGATGGAAATCGACTCCACATTATTCGGATCGATATTCTGAATATCACCTTCATAAATAAAACCATCCAATACCACCAGAGGATCTAAATTCCCATTAATGGTACTCAATCCCCTAACGGAAAAGTTCAATTTTTGTAAGTCTCCGTTACGAATCCCCTTATTATCAAAACGAATACTCGGGGTAATATTATTGAGTCGGTCCAAGATATTGAGCCCGGTTTGTTGGTTCAACATCTCTTTTGTCACCACATCCACAGCACCTGTCAGATCTTTGGTCTGAATAGATTCGTACCCCGTATTCACCACTTCTGCTTCTTCCAAATAATTCATCTTCTTGGACAAATAAATTTTGCCCTGCTTTTGAACATAAGCGGCGACAAAAGTTACAGTCACATATCCAACGATGGAAATCTGCAAGGAGTCTCTTAAGCTATTGACACGAACCATAAAGCTTCCATCCTGACCAGTAGCTCCCATATCTCGACTCGGTAATACTTTAACCGTTACCCCTGCCAAGGCCTTTCGTTCATCTTTTGAGTGAACCTGACCTTTGACCCATTCCGGTTCGGTCTGCTGCGCCTGGCACAGCAGAACCCAGACACTACAAAGTAGTGTACTAAAAAAAACTTTCATATAGTATGACTGTTATTTCAATGGTGCTATCAATACATAATCTCTAACCATACGCACAGGAGTCAATGAGATACCCTGCGATTTCAAAAATGATATCCGTTCTGTTAAGGATTGCTTCGCAAAGTTTTGAGGAAAAACGATATCAATTTTTCGTATATCAGCACGATCGAAGACAAGTGGCTTATCGAAGTAATAATAAAGACTCCCTAAAACACCACTCACCGCAACATTACGATACTGTACAATACCGTCCTTAGGATAAGGCTGGCTGATCGGCATCTCTCCTTTGGTCTTAATCTTCTCAAATCTGTAATTAAAACTCACTTGATAAACGGCTATCTTTCCTTTCTTTCGAATTACCTTCATTTTAAAACGCTCTATAACAGCTTTCCGAAAATAACCTTCTGCTTGCTCCTGATTGATGGAATCCTTTACATACAGCTGATAGCTGAAAATATTTCGCTGTTCTGAATTATACAGCAGTTTATCCTTGACCTCTTGAGCTACCTGTGCATCAAATACATAATCAGTCCAAGCCAAACCGTCTAACTCTTTCTTAAAAGCTTGACCTAACATGAAAGAAAAAGAGCTATTGATCGTCTGATAGCTTGAATGTCCATCCTTATGGAAAACATTGGGATAAGTCGGCAGATAAAAAGGATTGTAAGGGGTTATTTCAGAAATAAATTGAGCGCCTACGGTATCCTGCAAAGGTGGCACATTGTACCGATCACCCGAGTTTCGAAAAAGCGGTATAAGTTCCAAATCTACTTTTCCTTCTTTTATAACCAAATCAATATTTTTTGTATTGACCTCATTCGGTAGCGTATTGCCCATATAGATGCCATCTGGGCTTATCCAAGCTGTGCTCGGTATCGTATTGTGCGGGAATAAGGTAGTTAAGAGCGTATCGTCCAAAAGTGTAAATAAAGCGATATCGTATTTGTACGTTTCTTTATACCGTTTCATGGTCGCACTGATCCGCCTAGGCGTATCCCGATTCCGCTTGCTGTTAACCAAGATAATCGCTAACTCATCGGGGTATTTCTCTTGTATCTGCTCCATATGCGGAATGTTTTCGATACAGCTTTTACAAGTGGTCGCCCAAAAGTCAAAAATGATGAGCCTACCTTTCATATCTGCATAGGTGTATTGCAGTTTCTCACCTCTGAAATTATCCAGCTCCATCGGCATATCCCAAAAGGTTTCGGGCATCCGGTCTCCCGGTTTCAAGGCCTGCATCGACTCGGCTACAGTTTGCTTTTGCATCATGCTATCTAACTTTACCTGTTGTTTGGTGTCGGCACGCAAAACTTGAGGCAATAGACAAATCAACAATATGAAACAGCTGGCCATAATCGACAATTTTCGATTATGGTTATTCCGTAAATATCTATTTCCCATTACGCACAGTTTTTCTACGGTCTCTCATTTTGAAAAGATCTACAGCAGCTTGTTCTGGAAGAAATACCGCATCCTTATTGATCTGCACATATTTCGGAAATACATCCATTTTAAACAACTTGTCCAGATTTGGATTTCCGATCACAAAAGCAATATCCATATCCACCTCAAGCTCTTTTTTGAAACGGTCTAAATCAGCCTTAATCCCATCTAAAGTTGCCTGATCCGACTTACTGACCACCAACATAAAGGTCGATTGTGCTCCCATTTCTTCACCATATTCAAAGATCCTCTTCAGATCCGCATAATGCTCGGGATAGGAAGTATCCCAAAAAAACAGCTGTACAAAGTTTTCCTTCAAAGCTCCAAAAGAAGTGGTTACAGGCTCCTTTCCATTAAAATATTGCAGCTCCAGCGGCATGTCCTGTACTACCTGAGGTAGGTATTCATATGTTTTGATTTCTGGTAGATCCAGTAGCTTGACCGGTTTGATCTCAATGCTCGATTGAGCAAGTAAACTTGTCCCACTTACTGCAAGAGTAGCTACCGCAAGCAATACTTTGCTCAAGAGCAATAGGCTATCTCCGCCTGATTTGAATAGCTTCTGTACGCTAGTCCAAAGCGCTATTTTATAATTTTTAATTGTGTTCATAATTTCTAATTTTTAGGCATAGCACTCCCCTTACCCTTTTTCAGGCTGTGTTTTACTCCTGATTATCAGGGGTTCAGAAAGCTTATGATCCTTTTTTCTTAAATACTTGCAACCAGTCTATTTTCTATTGATGCTGCTACCCTAACTTGTTTTGTTTTCATGATCATCGTTGGCTGTTCTTGCCAGATGAGCTCGACGGATTCACCGCGTTTAGTCATAATCTGTCGACTATCTTTCACGATGGAAAGCTTCTCTACGCGCACATCTAACTGAAAGTGTTCGTTCAGATCATTGAGCATCCGCTGTCGGTATTCTTCCCTTTCAGTATTTGCTGGAACGCTTAGCTCATAATCGTACAGATGCTTTTCACTGCTCGGACAGATCTTACATGGAATGTACTTTGCTCGTTCGTAGCCATAAACAATGATCTGCTCTGTCGGAAAGTTGGCAGGTAGTCCAAGTGCAAACAAATAGCACTCATAGATAGCCATGTGCGCAAGTGATATCCGGAGCACATCGCTACGTTCATCTCGCACGACCGCACTGTAAGACCTTACTTGTTCTTTGGACGGATTCAAAAACGAATAATACCGCTCCTTCGGTCTTACTTTAATAAGACATTTCAGTGCATAAGCATGCCTCCCTTCATAAGGGACTGGTACTGGTCTCTTCAATGATCGTATAGGTAAATCTGTTATCATAACTGGTTTTTTAATAATTGAAACACGTGTTTTAAGCAAAACTGAAGACAGTTCTTCCCTTGGGGATAGCGCATAGCTCTCCCTGTTGCAAGTTTTTTGCATTATTTAAATGTTTAATTGAGTGCGAATGGGAAGCTAAAAACTAGGCAATATGCTCCCTAACCAACAGCTCAATTGTTAAAAAATAAGGTGAAAAAAATGCAATTTTACGTCTTCGTTTTGCGTTATAATTGGTCTTCAGTATTGCATTCTTAATGAAAAGTCATCATAATGACTTAGCGCAACAGATCTAATCTGCCGGCTTGATGATGTTTTTGGTGGATTGTTTTTTGTTCATAACTCGTTATTGGTAACGAGCCTGCTTTCGGAAGGAGAGCTAAAAAACTATAGCTGGGCTCTACAACCGCGCTATAAGGATTCGACGCCTGCTAAAACGGATACAGTAGAGGCCCATATGCTATAGTGTGCACCTAAGGTACATAAAATATCAATATGGGCATTAATTCTACCGTCTCGTTCAGCTTTAATTGTCGAATTTTATAGCCGAGACTCTTAATATTAATGCCTGATATTATTTTCAACTTCCTAAATATAACACTGAAAACAATAATTCAAACACAATAATAAAACAATATTTCCGTAAAACAAAATAATATAACACAGTTTAGTTGTTATAAAACACCGATATTGTGTTATATTATTGATATTCAAATAGTTAGCCCGATCTTAGAAAGATACAACAACTAAGAATATGAAATCTAATAAAATAACAGAATCAAATAAAGCTAACAGAAATGATAAGGTTAATCCAAAAACTTTAACAAGAGCATTAAGAACAGTTAAATCAAAAGTAATTACAGAAGATATTCATGCAATGAGGGAAATACAACAAGAATACTCAACTGGTATTCAATTCGCCTTGGGTTTAGGATATGATACTTTCATTAAAAGATTTAGAGACCCAAGATCTTTAACTTTAGAAGATCTGCTAAATCTAGCTGATATCACCGACACAGATGTAAAATTACTTGTAGAAATTGCATTAAATGAAGCGAAAAAAAATCATATCTGCAGAGATATTTCAGAATTACTTCCTGAAAATAATAATGACTAAAAAATGTTAGACCAAGATGAAACCTATAATAAGAAACTAGCACAGAGATTTTGTCATATTATGAACATTCTTGATATGACGTATGTTGGTTTCGCCGAATTTACAGAGAGAGACGTATCTCATATTTATGGAATTGTTAACCAGTCAAGACCATTTAATGATACATTCGCCGAACATATTGGTAAAAAATTAGAAATTAAAGGCGCTAAGATTCTTAATTTGAATGTTACTATCCCCTCAAGTATTTCCAAAGCCGAAGCTGTTATTAACTTCAAACGAGAGAATAAAGATAATCCCGAATACTTTCTACACGGTAAAACTGACAGAAGTATAGATGCATTTTTTTCAGAAATTCTTGCAAAATCAGATTTTCTTAAAATACCTAGATATCTAAATGAAATCGAATCCTTTATAGAAACAGAATTTCAAAAAATCTATATTGATGATCAACTTTCTAAGGCTCTACGCTATGCAGTTATTAAGAAAACGTTAAAAAGCGAAAAGAAGCCAATTAAGTTAAAAAATGGAGATTTTGGAAAAAGACTACTTGATGTCTATTGGGTTGACAACATTTAGCAGTGATTGATATAAATACACTACAATAAATATCATCGAATTTAACGAAACGCGCTACCAATGACAATAAAACTGTATGATGTATTTCTTGACAACAAAAAAATAGGTGCGACTGAACTTGAGAAAGCAGATGCACCAATGGGTGTTGTTTTTAGTCGCTTAACACTGGACCATATTGATTCAGGCTATGATTTTTTAAAAACTTATTGCTTGACAAACAATATTCTAATCATTACTGACTATCCAGATGAGAAATTTATTGGAACAGCTGACATTCCTAATTTGAAAGTGGTTAATCCAAATGGAATTGAAATTAAAGGGCAAGTATCAAATATTGAAGGAATGGACAATGACGTTTTTGAAATTACAATTTTTGGTGTACCATATCCATTCTTTGAAGAAGAGTTTCCTCATCACGTAAAAATATATAATGATCAATTCAAAGACATCAAATGACGATAGATACAATTTCATTACATATTAATCAACCAATCTCCTCTTCAATAGCTCCAACTCCCCTACTATAACATCTGGCCATCGCGCGAAGCCTTGCTTAATGATATACTCACCTTCCTCTAACGAAAACAATTGGGAGATGCTAAAGGCAGACTCACGGATGCCTGCAATCTGTCTAAAGGATAGCTGTGCTCTGCTCCTTACTGTTTTTACAGCTGTGGGATGCTTAAGTATATATCTAATTTTCTGGAGTACTGTTCTTTGGTCTTCCCATGATTAAAGTTAAAGCTTTGTTAGGACAACACTTGCTTAGAATTTAGTCTAAGTGATCCACTTTTTGCTGACGATTTACAAATCAAAAAGGCTTAGATTATTATTCTAAGCCTTTCTATTTTTTATAATATTTCTACTTTGTGATAGTAAACATTCTTATAGTATTGCTCGTTTTTGAATCCCAAACGATAACATTATCATGAATTAACTGTCTGCAGAAAACACCAGCTGAATCTTCTGTAAAATAAATAGTCGATTTTATAGTATCTACTTGCTCTGAAGTCCATTTTAATAATGTGACATGCTCTTTTTCACGCTTGTCAGAATTAACTGCAAACTGTAATTTTCATACTCATCAGTTGGTTCAACTAACCTTACTCCTGGCGATTGTATACGTTCATTTCCGCCTATTATGTAGCTTAGTTGAATTTTATTAATATCTATTGATTTTTCAACCTTTACTGAAGGGTCTAGTAAATCATTACCTTGCTCATCTAATACATTAACAGATGTAGTAATATCGTAAATATAAGGACCTACACGCGGATCCTTTTTACAACTCATCAACAGACTACTATATAATAATATTATTATTATAAATTTCAAATTTAATCTCATGGCTTAATATTATATGTCATTTTTTTATTATCATTATAACTAGAGCTACCAGCAGTCCAATTATCAAATGAATAATATCCATCTAAATAACCGTTCCAACCCCAATTCATGTGAAAATATAAATAAGTCCACGAATTATTACAATTACTAGAAAAAATTTTATCCGTTTGATATCCATCAGCAACCCAAGCGTGACCTGATGAATTATTTTTACCACTCAAAAGAACTGGTCTGCCAACACTTATTTCACTTTCTACCGTAGCTGAATTATAATCACTAAAGGTAGTGACCTCCTCCCAAAAAACTGGAGCATTTAAAAGTAGAGAATTCGGGATTGAATTACTAATTTTCAATAGGAGGAAAAACGATGAAAAGATCGAAGTAAGTTATGCTTCGCATGAGCTCCCTTCGATCGGTTTACCGAAGCTCAGATCGCCTTTGCGATCAAGCAATCCGAGACAGGCACCCGGGTGGAGGAAGTCTGCCGCAAGATGGGTATCAGCGAGGCGACATTCTACAATTGGAAGAAAAAATACGGAGGTCTGGGTATCTCCGAACTTCGAAAGCTTCGTCAGCTTGAAGAAGAAAATGCTCAGCTGAAGAAGCTTGTTGCCGATCTGAGTTTGGATAAACAGATGTTGCAGGATGTATTAAAAAAACTAAGCATAGCGTCTCATGAGTACCAATAAAAACATACAATAATGAATAAAAGTATTGAGACCTTCTCAACGAAGAAAAATAGTGAGGGGATTAGTTGCGGACTATCGGGTTTCATTACGGAAAGCATGCGAGGTATCACTACTAAGTACTTCTGTTTGGTACTATAAGGCGCACCGCCGTGAAGATCTTCCATTACGCTTAAGGATACGTAATATTGCCGAAACACGGGTACGTTATGGGCTTTGGCGTGTCTATATTCTTCTACGCCGCGAAGGCTGGTCAGATAATCACAAACGTGTCTATCGATTCTATAAAGAAGAAGGTCTGAACTTAAGGAGTAAACGCCCGAGACACTGCAGAGCAGCCTCTCATCGTTCTGAAAGACCTTCATTTTCCAATTTACATGACTGCTGGAGTATGGAGTTAGCTTCGCTGCTATTTCGTGGTTGTCGCCGACGCACTGTTTGACGGGAAGAAAATCCGTTGCTTAACTATAGTTGATAATTATAGTCGTAAATGCATGGCGATCCATGTTGGACAGGGTATAAAAGGCTATCAGGTTGTAGAAGTTCTGGAAGAATTGAGGTTGTTTAAAGGTGCCAAACCAAAGAAAATTCAAGTGGATAATGGCTCTGAATTGCAAAGCAATCATGAACTCCGATAAAAACAAACACGTGTGAATAGTTTATCTCAAAGGAAATGGATCGGTGGGCCTACGAACAAAAAGTTGAACTTGTCTTTTCAAGACCTGGAAAACCTACGGATAATGCGTATATTGAGTCGTTCAATGGGAGCTTTCGTGACGAATGCTTAAACACCAATTGGTTCCTTTCGTTGGAGGATGCTAAGCAGAAAATTGAAGACTGGAGAGACGAATATAATACCTTCAGACCCCATAGCTGTTTAGGGGATTTAACACCTGAAATGTTTATTGAAAATCAGGTCAAAATAGCAAATTTTTCTACTTTACAATGTTCCTGAAATTGGGAGGACGTCACTGGACTTGCAAATAAAATCGGCAGTACCAGTTAAGCAGTTTTTTTTAAACGTCCTTGCGGCATTCCTTGTTGCAAGCCTATTTGTCTTTCTTGTTTTTTTACGATTTCTATAACAAATTTAATAAATATTTGTTCCAGCAAAAACAGTATATAACCCAAAACAAGTGATGTTAATTTTCTAGAATTCTAAACCAATATTATCGGTTGTTGCCTGAATTCGTCTAAGCTTTTTTCTGCTGTTGGTAAATTAGTAATCAGTACATCGACCTGCTCTACATCACATACCTTAAAAGATTCTGTAACTCCTAAACGATCCTGATTTGCAAGAGCTACTACTTTCTTTGCAGAGGTGAGCATCGCCAATTTAACTTCTGCATCTTCTTTAACAAATGCAGATATGCCAAATTTCCAATCTACTCCACATGTGCCCATAAAATATAGATCTGCAATGTAATTTCTTGCCTCATTGCTGGTTGTCTGCCCCATAGTACTTGCTGTTTGTTTATGGTATTTGCCGCCCAATAAAATCAATTCAATATTTGGATAATGATCAAGAATTGGAATAAGCATAACATTGCTGGTTACGATACGGAGATTAATTTCTGTTGGCAGGTAGTTAACGATGGCACATATGGTGGTACCTCCATCCATAAAAACAGTCATCCCCTCTTTTATAAATTGTTGTGCCTTAAGCGCAATAATATCCTTCTCCTTCTTTAAATAACTATTTCTATCTTCGAAGGTAAGTGGATTTTTGACCCGTTGGATCGCACCGCCACGAACTTTAGATAAAAGACCTATTTTATGCAAGTGATCAATATCCCTCCTCATCGTGTCTTCGGATACATTGAGCTTTTTAGCTAATATTTCATAGCTAACCATCTCCTCACTTTTTAGCTGATCTAAGATAAATTCAAATCGTTTTTCTTTTAACATAGCTATTTACAGATATAAATTATTGACTAGCATTATTTCATGATTAACGCTAAACCAGATTTACAATATTATGCATTAATTTTTTTTATTCGCAAAAAATCGCAAACACTTTTTTGAAGTATAATCGTTATCCACCTAAATGCTTTAATACGCAACTTCTTTATATCCATCTGTAATGTCGCTGTGCCTTTAAAATGTATAACAACAAATCCAAGTTTATTGGAAACCATTACTTTTTCTAGGTTATCATCTGTGAATAGGTATCAGTTATCACAATTACGCGAAAATTTCTATATAATTTCCTTCAGGATCCAACACAACACTCTCGTAATATCCATCTCCAGTAGTACGAGGCTCGCTGGCAATAGTAAAACCATCTTTTCGTAATTTCTCTGTCAGGAGATTAACAGCCTCAATACCTCCTATTGAAATAGCAAAATGTGCCATCCCTTTACTAAAACCTCTTTTTACTGTTCCATTGACAATATCGGGCCTATTCATAAGTTCTAGACGGGTATGACCAGTTCCGAAATTGAGAAAATAAGATGAAAATCCATTCTTGATATTCATATACTTCTCGCCGCATTCTAAATTGAAATAAGTCTGGTAAAATGTGCGCATTTCTTCTAAATTATCGACCCAAATTCCAATGTGTTCAATTTTCATTTCCATTATGATATCAGTATATTTAAATGCAAATGTATGCAAATTAATATATATTTGCATACATTTGCAAATAATTTAAGCTACTAAAACATTTTTAAAAGAAACAAATGATAGACACACAAACAAAAAACGCAAAAAAAGCAACACAATTCATTTTTTTGGTATGTGGATTAGCAATATCAAGCTGGGCACCGATGGTGCCTTATGTAAAGGAAAGATTGCAAATTAATGATGCCGAACTTGGAATATTACTACTATTTCTGGGTTTAGGTGCTGTCATTATGATGCCTATTACTGGCCTTTTGTCAAAACACTTTGGCAATCGAATCTTGATTCTTTGTTCAACCGCAATCATTGCGATCACACTTCCTCTCTTACTGGTCATTTCATCTGTTTCACTTATGGCATTGTGCATATTTATTTTTGGAGCGAGTATTGGGACCATCGATGTTGCGATGAATTCTCATGGTATACTTGTTCAAAACAAGTATCAACGTCCAATTATGTCTTCTCTGCACGGTCTGTTCAGTTTAGGAGGACTGTTCGGATCTCTTGGTTTGGGATTTTTAATTAAAATAGGATTAGTTCCTCAAATAGCCGCAATTTCAATCTCACTGTTGCTTTGTTTAATCGTGCTCGGTCAATTTAGAAATTTGCTTGATCTCACCACAGAAAAAAAATCACAAACGATGCATGACTCTGAGCAAAATCATAAGCAAGGTTTTAAAAAAATGTTCTTTCATAAAGCAGTATTATTTTTGGGCCTACTCTGTTTTGCCAGCTTTCTTTCTGAAGGTGCGATGCTCGATTGGAGTGCCGTATTTTTAAAAGATCTCAAAGGTATTGATTTGGCATTTACCGGCGCAGGATATGCGACATTCTCTATTGCAATGGCAAGCATGCGGTTAATGGGAGATCGTTTAGTCGAAAAACTTAACGGGAGAACAATTGTCATTGCTGGAAGCCTAATAGCATCGTTAGGTTTAATCATTGCCACATATTCAAGCTGGATTCCTTTAGTTCTTTTTGGATTTTTATTATTGGGAATTGGTTCTGCAAATCTTGTTCCGATATTCTTTAGTGATGCAAGTAGAATAAAGTCCGTGACCACTTCCGTTAGTATTCCTGCAATAACCACAATGGGCTATGCGGGACAACTCATGGGGCCTGCAATCTTAGGATTAATTGCTCATCAATTTAACCTCGAAGCCGCATTTTTATTTTCAGCTACATTAATGATATTAATTGCAATTCTATATAGCTTCCGTAAATAATTTTTTTAATATGAATCCCCAAAAGAGGCTGTCTCGTAATCATAGAGACAGCCTTTTTTGTTTATACCTTAATCTATTAGGTTTTGGCAACCGTGTGAGATATCTCGTCAATTTAGCTTCTATTTTTAGGAAATAAGAAAAAAACAGCTTTTTAAGCTGCTTTTTTCCTTATGTTTTGTGCAATTGCCAACAATCCCCATTCTATAGCAACTTTTTCCTTGCACCGAAGCATAAAGCGGCGGAACCCGTGGTTCTGTTTGATATTTCCAAAGACTGTTGCTACATCGTGACACCGCTTCTTTCGTTTTTCTATCCCAATGTCACTATTGAGTAAATGGAACACCATGTCCTTGTGTTTTTCCAGCCTTTCATTCACTTGGACTATCCGATTACCCTTGGATTTATGACAAGCACCGTTCAGCGGACAACCTACGCAGTTCTTAGCCTGATAGTAATAAAGAAACATTCAGCCATTATCTGAAAATCCATCAACAGGGAGAAACAGACTATTTTACGTTTTGTAACCAATGTGCTGAAACAGGTATTGAAAAATGGTTCGTATGCCTTGATAAAATGACCTGCACTTACTACGACAAAGCAGAAAGTAAAATATTAGTAGAGGAAATACCACAGTAAATTGTTACCGCACGAAGCACACCAATGATTTTAAAATCTGTGGTGTGCTTAAACTTTAAATGAATGACATTTAGGTAACAGTTTGATATTATTATTCATTGTCATTTTTGCCTGCCTTTTTTCCTATGTCTTTTCTTTTCCATATTATTGGCAAAATCCTATTCTTCATAATCTTCTACCTGTGCTTCGGGTAGTAAACCGACCAATACTTCAATCAAACCGTCTTCGTGTTTTTCAGAAGTATTCAGGAACTCGAACAAATAATGTGGTTCTTCCGCAGGAATATCTGCATCATTTGATGTAGATATTTTCGGTTGTAATTCAACTGACTCTTTAATATCTGGTTTGATATTATTGTTCCAATAATCATTAAAGGTGTTGGCAGTTAATGCCTTGTTCCCTTAACTGCTTATTAAAAGCCTGTTCATCGTTTGTGGTTCCCGAAGCAATAGGGTCTTATCTGCGTATAGCTTTACAGTTTTCTGAAAAAACAATGTCTTGCAACACAATACTTGGGGACAACGACAGTGACGCAAGTGTAAATTTCCAAATGATGCCTCACGGACAGGTAATTGCATATGGACAAGTTGGTGGTTCGCATGAAGAGCATTGCTTAAAATTCAGTTTTCAAATCGACCAGACTTGCATAGAACCACTTTTCACAGACTTTTATAAGCTTCTTAAAAATGAAGAACCTACTAATCTTAATGAAGCAATCGACCTAATATTATGGAACCACTGGGACCCAATTGGAGTTAACGATATTGCATCAAGTGACGAATATCAAAGTTATACACCGAAAATATTTAAGTTAAAAAATATTGGAGCGGATAAGGAAACTATTGCACAGACGTTGCATGAAATAGAAATTGAGACTATGGAAGTCTTCGGTAATATGGAACATTGCAGACAAAATTATCAATCTTAAATTTTAGATAACTGTGTGCATATAGAAATATGTCAACCAAATATTTGTTTTTAATCGCTAAAAAAGGTCACGGCCCTACGCAACACCTTCAGAAACGATATAAACCATTTAGATAAAACCAAGCCTTAAAATTATTATGAACAAGAGCTAGCCCAAAAAGATGACTTCGTATATTACCTATATCTAGCTCATTTCATGTCGATTGAACACTAGCGTATATATATAAAATTGAACCTAATTTTAATGGAAAACATGTTTTAAAATCTGACCTAGGGACTTTCCAATTTCGTATAAAACAAATCCTCCGATTGCAAATAAACCAAGTTTCAAAAAATAATTTATAAAACTGTTTATATCGTTTCTTTTTTTTAATTTTTCTAACATATTCTTTGTTAATAAAATTAATTAATATTGTCAACCTATAATTACAGCAATTTAAAGACATGACCCCCACAGTAATACCCAATTTTATACACGATAAATATGGAGGTAATTGCAGTCAAAATGAATCTTCTATTCTTGACGTACAACATTAAAATCTTCTTAAATTCCATCTGTCTTAAAATAAGATCAATAAATTGATCTTATTTCTTGTTTGATATTTAGGTTTCATTGGATACAAAGCGATTTGCCTATTATGTTCAACAAATTGCTTAGTAAATTTATAATCCTAATATACGAGTTTTAGGTAAAAAAGCAAGTGCTGGATTGTTATCTTATATTATACCCATATTGTTCCTACTTCTGAAGGAGTTATGAGGACGCCAATAGATTTGACTTACCTATTCTGAAGACTTCCCTTTTCCACACTTAATAAAGCTGGATAAGTTTGGATACCAAGGCTAGATCGACGCCACCATTAACTTTTACCCCGTTGGGATAGATCAATCGATCTTTTGAATCGTATTGTTTATTGGCAGGACCTTAATAAAACCTGACGAGCTTTTTTCTTCTTTGCTGACGCCAATCCAATAAGATAAAGTGATAATCTTGATACCGTGAAAAGAACAAAACTCTTGCTGTGTCTTACCACTGCCACGCCACTTCTCAACTAAGGAGAGCATCTGACTCCGTTTTTCTTGTGCTGTATTCATAAAAACAAAAGTAGCAACAGCTAATTGTCATTCAAATATGTACTTCCTAGGACGGAAACGTTGCAAAATCTAGAAATTAACATCAAATTACTATGGAAGAAAGGGTTTCTACTTATCTGCAATAAATTATTTTTGTTAAAATAAAATAGTTGAAATACATAGAAAAAGCTTACAAAAATGCAATTGTCCGCAATATTATTTCACACACAGCTTGATCAGAAAGGTCTTGATAGCGTTATAATCTAAAATTGAACAAGCTATTTCATTATTTACAGCTTTAGTTGCCACAAATGAATATATATTTTTATACTTTAATCGCAAATTATAAAAATTAATTTCATAAATTTATCTGACGCGGATTTAGCAAACATGGAGATGTTTGAAAGTGAACAATTAATTATGATTTTTTTAACTCTACATAATAGTGCTATTATAAATTTTATAACCTAACTTATTTTTGAATGAGAATATTTTTAATGTACTTTTCTTTTCTTCTTCTTTTATTAAGCTGTAAGAATGAACCAATATTATCCCTTGAAGACAGCGAGATTAATATTAAATCGATCAAAGCTGACTTTGAAAAGAAAACTGGTTACCAACAAACTGACTCTTTTTTTGTCAATGCAAGTTTTAGATCGGTTATTAACTGGAATACATTTTATGAAAGCGGAAAAGATACACTTTATGTAAAAGTTAGAGTATTAGATAGACTTGAGGTTTTAGTTGCAGATTCAACAAGAATCCTTCTTAATAACAATGTTTGGATAAGAGGAACAAGAAATGGGGAAGCATGGAAATATAGCGTCCTTACTTTTATACCAAGTTCTAAAGCAACAAACTATAGTGGAGCAATAATATCTAAATCTGTACAGAGTGGGGCACAAAATATTTCATTCTACGAATCAAATGTGAAAGTGTCTACAGAGATGGTGAAAAAAGCTGGAAAAGCACCTGCAATGCCAACCAATTGTGTTTATGGATACATTAATGGATACTTAAATGAGATCTCTTGTTCAGGTGGCGGTTCTAGCGGAGATGAAAATAATCCAACTTATCCAGGAGATCCCAGAGATTATCAAAATTTTCCACCCTCAGGAGGTGGTGGTGGTACCGGTGGAGACGGTACAGTTCCAACTTATAATGAAGTGCCAGATAATCCTGAAAAGGAAGCTGAAAATTTTAATGATGCAATTGATGACGCCAATCTGCCAGACTGTATGAAACAGGTCCTTGCTGCTTTAAAAAATTTAAATGGGAATACTGTCGCAGATATTATCAAAAAATTTGCTGGTGAGGTTCCGGGATATAATCTTAAATTTGTTACAGAAAACTTTAGTGACCCCATGCAAGTTGCAGGTACGAATCGTAATAATTACAATGGTGAAATGATTATAGGTTTTAATATCAATCCAACAGTAATTGGAAATGCTACGGATTTAGCATTAGGTACTACAATGTTGCATGAATCTATACACGCATACCTTGTTGCATTTTACTATAATGACCCTGCTGCGGCAAAATTATCTTATCCTGAATTATTTGTTAAATATTCCAAACAAAAAGCATTTTCAAATGGTATTCAACATGTAACCTTTGCAAAAAATTTTATTACCGATATTGCTGCTTCTATCAAAAACTACGGAGAGCTAAAGGGATATAAACTAGATAAGCAAGTTTATGATGATATTGCTTGGAAAGGATTGGTAGAAACAGAAGCGTTTAAAAGTCTTTCTGACGCACATAAAGCGAGAATAATAGATAGAATAATGGCTGAACAATATGATAGTAGAAAAGAAAAAAATGTTACGCAAAAAGGAACTCGTTTGGGTTGCTAAAATTATTATTTTCTCATTAATATTTAGTTGCACTACAAAAAAGCACTACGATGAGTTCGTGGAAATAGATAGAGATAATTGTAGTAGTTTCCATCAGCAAGGCAAGGGATACACAGATGGAGATATTCCTGCCACAATACATGGAAACATACGCATGTGCTATAATAATAAGATAGTTTCTAAAGCAAAAGTTCTGTTTATCAGTGGTAAAGATACTGTTGAAACTCTTATAACGGACGAAAAAGGAAAGTTCTCTAAAGAACTTTCTATCGATGGATTCTGGGGCACAATTATTATTGACAGGTTCGGTTCAAGTTTGACCATTGATGATGTAAGTATAGATGGTAATTTTAAAGATTATTATTTAGATATAAAATTACCAAGACAGCCTGTGTATTGGAATGAATCAGTTTCAAAAAAAGATCAGAAAAAATTGAGAAAAGAAGTTGAAAAAGTAAATAAAGAGAGAAAATAATGATTAGATAGCATAAAATTTAAATCTATTATAAAACATTATGAAATTGTCTAAGGCGAATCAGCTCGAAAAGTTGGTAAAGTTGGGCCAGATTTCTTTCGTATTATTAGTGATTCTAGCAATGTCATCATGTTTTTCTGCTAAAATTCAAACGGTATCCTTTTAAAAAAGCCGACGCATTATGGACCTCGTTCCAAAACCTAGTCACAAATTTTGCAAATATAGAACGGGGGAAATGCTGGTGTTGCGAAAGAGGATATTCATAGGCCAGACTGTAGTCTTGTAAAAGACGTCATTGATGGTAAAAAACCACTAAGTTCTTTAAGTAAAGATTAAATTAGTTTCTATGGTAGGAAAAATAATAATAAACTTGATTATTGCAGTTATTGCTTTTCCTCTAGTGTTTTTTATTAAAGATTTAATAATAATTGATAGAGAGCATTATCATTACGATTTGGGTAATGCCAATATTTTAGACCATGCGTCGATATATGTTAAAAAATATATTGATCCAATCACATCCATTATATTTTTACTTGTAGTTTTATTGCCAATTCAATTGTTAAAAGATGATAAGTTTAAAAAAGGTTTAAAGTATTCTTTCACAGGACTTGCAAATAAAAGTGGCAGTACTAGTTAAGCAGTTTTTTTAAGATTTTGTTTTTTGTTATTAAATTGCTCTATGGTAAGGTTTCCCAGCCTAGAATGCCTACGCTCTCTATTGTACCAAACTTTCTATGTATTCAAATAAATCCTTCCTCATTTGCTCTTTTGATACCAATTTGTTCCCATATATTTGCTCTGATTTTAATGTTTTAATGCGTCCCTTAACCCCATACTCAAGTCCGCATTGATAATAGTATAAAGAAGCTCTCTGCAACTGCATTGTCCCAGCAATCACCGTTACTCATACGTGTTTGCTTATTCTGTATTCGTGAATCGCACAGCGAATTTCGGCTCATACTTCTAGTTACGATTTTATAAGAATCTACCGTATTGCTGAATTTTTCGCACGCATATTGTACTCCACGATCAGAATGAAAGATCAGACCAGGAGACAATTTGCGATTCTTGATTGCCATTTTCCAAGCTGCTAATGAAGTTTTTTCCGTTTTCATGCTATCACTAACACTCCAGCCAATACATTTACGGTCGTATAAATCCAGAACCGTGGTCAGGTATAGAAATCCTTCCTTGGTATGAATATAAGTAATATTAGATACCCAAACTTTAGAAGGCTCCGAAGATCTAAAGTTACGTTCTAAGACATTGTCCATTATTTTATGTGAATGCTTTGAATCTGTTGTTACCTTAAATTTCTTGCCTATTTTACTGCGTAGCCCCATCTTTTTCATACACTTAGCAAGTGTAACCCTAGAAACTGCAACTCCATCATTTAATAGCTCTGCAGCTATTCACGGGCTGCCATATCGTTGCTTTTTCTTGAAGTAAATAGCTTTTATCTTAACTTGAAGTACTGCAACTTTAGAGCCACCAGCGCGTTTAAAACCATTTTTCCAAGCATAATAGCTTCTGGAACCGACTCCCATAACTTTACACATCTTTTCAATCGGATATATTTGTTGATGCAGCCTGATAAACTTATATATTACTGATCGCTCTTGGAACTGCGAAGCAATCATGAACGGGCATTTTGCTTTAAAGACTCCACTACGCTCTTATATAGCTCCTGTAATTTGTTTTCATAATTGCGGGAGCGCCCACCGAAGAAATCTACGAAGCTGGCTCCTATTTCACTCAAAACATTGGCTCCAATAACAGCTGTCGCTAAAATGGGATTTTTGTGGTGATCGCTTTGATTAAAAAATACGGGAAGCCGTAAGGATGGTATAAAACAAATAAAGCCATTCTTGACAGAATGGCTTTATTTGTTATTTTTATGATCTATTTAATTTATTTCAGTTTTTCAATCTCGTCGATGGTAAGGCCTGTAGCTTTGGCAATCTGATGAGTAGACAAACCCATCTCTTTCAAATTCAAAGCTGTCTCAATGGCTTTTTTGTATTCGCCTTGTGCAATACCTTCTTTTAAACCCTCTTTTAAACCTTGATCATGTCCAATACGCTGAGCTGACCCGTCCTAAAATAGCTATACAGTTTATTTAATAAATCCTGGTTTTAACTATACAACTTTCGACATTAATCCGAAATAAGCTATACAGCATATTCGTCAAATGTAATAATTTCACTCGAAGAATGTAAATCTTCTTCATTTGTCAATTCCATAAGTTCTTTTTCGGTAACGTCGTAATTTTTAGAATATGCTTTCCATCTTTTCCTCAATGCCACATTCTGGCGATGAGCTTCAGATGGTGTGAGATAATCACAGCTGCTATGAGGTCTAATATTATTATATGAATCAATGCTCTTATCAATATATAAGCACATCTCGGGAAATGATAGTTTTTTGGTATAAAATTCAAATTCATTTTTTAGTATCCCATTAACACGTTCTGCCAATGCATTTTCGTAAGGACTTCCATTTTCAGTCATACTAACAGCTATTTTATTGGATCTTAACTGTTCTACATATAATGTACTACAATACTGAGTTCCTCGGTCAGAATGATGGATAAGAGGTAAATCTATCCATTCTCTATTGTTCACTGCCATTTCAAGGGCTCTCACACAACCTATCGTAGTCATATCCTCACGAAAGCAATAGCCCATGATTTTTCGAGAATAAGCATCAGTAACAAGACTAAGGTATCCCCATTTATCTATAAGCCTAATATAGGTAATATCACTAACCCACAACTCTTCTGGCCGACTAATTACTAACTCTTTTATGATATTGGGATATTTGCGTAGATGATGACGAGAGTTCGTTGTCTTCACGTTACGCCGTCGCGTGCGAACTAAGAGACCATGCGAACCGATCAAATCGAATAAATAATCTCGGCCAACTTCTATATTATGAGAAGCTAAAATAGGTGACAACATGAAATGAAGCTTGCGTACACCTACTCGTGGTAAATATTCACGTATCTTCAAAACCTCCTGTAAAATAATATCATCTACAAAATTAGACGCACGTGAGCGCCAAAGGTGATCATAATAAGCATGACGACTCTTGCCAAACAGTTTGCATAAATTACCTATCCCTATTTTTGGAAATAAGTTCTGCAGGACTAAGACTGCTTGGCACCAGACTTTTTTCGGATATTAATATTTAACTGTTCTTCGGCAACATCGATCAAAGTGTTTAAGGCAGTAATTTTTAATTGAGCGGCAGATAAAGCAGCTTTTAATGCTTCTAGTTCACTATCATTTACCTTACACAAATCTTCATCTTCCACGACATCAGCTTTTAAAATGCTAATATCGACATTTTCTTTCTTAAGTAATCTAACCCATTTTGCAATGGTATCATGACCGTGGATATTGTAAATCTCGTTAGCTTCTGAAATGCTTAGCGTACCTTGCATAATCTGAAGAGCGATAGAACGACGCTGGAGAGGTGATAATTTAGTATATTTTGGAGTGCACACATCCTGAACAGTATACTTTATCATCCATTTACTCAATGCTTGGCCACCAACGCTTAATTTTTCGCAAACTTGTCGTTTGGAATAACCTTTCTTTAATAATGATAACGATTTTTTTATGACTGATTTGTCATAATAAGGAGTAGATTTGAGTTCGGGTTTCTTTGCTTTTATTTTGTTCATACACTATAATTAGTGTATAACTATTCTAGGACTAGACACTATCCGAATTTCTCCTTATGCCTCTACCCTTATATATGCGATTGGGAATCTGCAGAACTATTACCGACTGAACATAAACAGGCAATATGGGTAGTACCATCAGAATTATTGAACTACGACTGGGCGGAAGCTGACCTGCCAATAGTAGGTGAGTATTTGAATATGTAGTTTTAGAGCAATTTTAGGATCTAATCCATCTTGAATATAAAAAATTCTGTAGATTTTAACTGTCGTATTGTTCAATATCAATTGGTGCAGGTTTTATTAATGGTTTCGGAAGGATAGGTCAGAAAATTCATGAAATGAAAAGCAGATGAGCAACAATCATATTTATATACTGAGTGGATTGGGTGTTGACCAAAGGGTATTTTCGAAAATAGACTTTGAAGGCCTTCATGTAACATACATAGATTGGATTTCTCCATTTCCAAAAGAATCTATATCAGAATATGCTAAACGAATGTCCTTACAGATAATGGATGATAAACCGATATTAGTTGGTCTCTCCTTTGGGGGTATGATGGCTATGGAAATAGCCAAGATAATCGAGGTGCAAAAAATTGTATTACTTGCTTCTGCAAAAAACGATCGTGAGCTGCCTTTTCTATACAGAATAATCGGCACACTAAAGCTCAACCGTATAATCCCGAATGCTTTGCTTAAACAGCACAACATAATCGTGAATTATTTCTTTGGTATATCTTCGCGAGAGGATAAACTGATGCTTAAAAAGATATTGCTGGACACCGATCCTATATTTCTCGGCTGGGCAATCAATCAGATTTTAAACTGGAGAAATAAAGAAATTCCTGCTCCTGTTATCCACATCCATGGGGACAAAGACCGTATCATTCCCACTACCAAGATAAAGCCAACTTACTTGATTGAAAATGCAGGTCACTTTATGACGATGACCCATGCTAAAGAAATTGAGATGCTGCTAAAAAGAGTTATATAATGTATTCTGATTACAAATAATGTTGCTTGTATCGTCAGGAATAACTTATAGGATAGTGCGATATTGGAACTATTAAAGCAAAGAATAAGTCTACCGAAACTATGCCGAAGAAATAGCGAGCGTTATTTCTAAAGAATAGATCACCGCTCCTTCTGGAAACGATGATCTTTTATTGCTTCTACACTCCTACCTTATTATTACAAAATTCCTTTCGGTTTAATGTCAACTATTTTACGACTGTAGCTTCTAATTCAACTTTTAATGTTTCAAACAAACCATTTACTTCCAACATCGTCAAGGCTTGTTCAATATTGTGTTTGGCTATCCATTCCTGAAGGATAGGGAAATGTGGCCAGAGCTCGGCCGTAGATGTGGTATAAATATTTAATCGGACGATACCCCCACATTCATAACCGGACGAAGTGATTACTTCTTCCAAATTTGATATCGCTTGTTGCAGTTGCAATTTCATTTCTTCATTGCTTGATACGCCATTTTCATCAATCGCAGCCTGACCGGAACAATATAAAGTACCTGTGCTGTTTTTAACTTCAACAGCTTGGACATAACTTCTTTCTTTTTGCCATTTCCAAGGACTAAATGCTCTTTTTTCCATTGTAATAATTTTTTAAGATGATCTAAATAATTTATTATTACAAAATTAAGGAGCATTCTTTGATCTATCCCTTGACATAGATCACCTTTATTGCGTGATGTATATCACACTTAACTTTCACCGGTTGTCCGGTATGGCCCATGATTAAATCATAGGTTCAAAGAAGACTATTTCATTACGGAAGAAGAAGGTCTCTGCAAACTGCTAAAAATGATGATAATGAATTAATATTAGATCGTAATTCGGCTTAATGTCTCTCTAGAAACACCTAGATAAGCCGCCAATTGGGATTTTGGCACGCGCTGCACTAAAGTTGGGTGTCTTTCGATAAGTTGATGATAACGTTCTTTCGTATCAGAGGTCAGGCTTGAAATGATTCGCTTTTGAGCAGCTATAAACCCAAAGTAAGCTTTCTCAAGAAAGAAATGTTCTATTTTAGGTAAAGTACGAACTAAGTTGATATAGTTTTCAAAACCAATAAATAGTACATCCGTATTTTCCAGACATATCAAAGACATCGAAGTTTTTTTTTGTGTATAAAACGCCTCAAAATCACTTTCCCACCAATCTTCCATGGCAAAACCTACAATATGTTCGCGTGCGTCAGAATCGTTGTAAACTAGTTTCAGCAATCCTTTACATATAAAGTAATGCTTGGAAACATCCTCTCCTTCTTGAAAAAGGAATTGACCTTTTTTATAGGATTTTGCGGTGAATAAGGAAGCTATGAATTCAAATTCCAGATCTGTAAGTGGAACAATTTTATTAATATGGTTTCTTAGTATATCAAACATGTCTACTTGGGTGAAAAAATTTGTAGAAAATATACAAAAAAATAGTGGAACTCGGTTATATCAAGCATTCTTTTCTAATTCAACATAAAATTTCACTCGAAATTCTTAGCAATGCTCTCTAAAGATATTTTTACAAAAATAGTTGGATTAAACTATACGAAGGTGCTGATGGAATAATTTCGTTCTTGAAAGAGATGTTAACAATGACTTGAATAAGTCAAATTCAAGTAACGGCGAAAATTATTTGCTTAAATAAAGGAAAGACTGTATTTTTAAAGTAAGTATACTGACTTGATTATGAAATGCTACCTAAATTTCAGGAAAAAAGGATTGATGTATAACAAATTGACCTAGTCCAAAACCATGCAGCAACTCAAATTATAAAACATATTGAACATGAAAAAAATATCCTTAATATTATTCTTACTATCCATTACGACTATCGTATTCGGGCAGAGTTTCACTGAGAATACGACTCAAATCGTTACTAAATCTGGTATCGGGTTAGGATCAGTTATCGCTGTCGTTACTTCATGGGACAGAAACAAATCTATACTATGGGCTATTTTTCACGGTATCTGTAGTTGGTTTTATGTAATCTACTTTGCTATTACGCGGTAATATCCATAAGACAGTATTAATCTTTTAAAACTAAAAATTATGAAATTATGCTTTCTTAACGTATGAACATCAGAAATTTTTCTGGGTCTTTTTATCATCCCTTTTATTCTTGTTGTCTATACTATATATCACATTATCAAAAATAAAAATTTGTCTAAAGACAGACGAATTCTTTGGTTAATAGTCGTATTTCTATTTAACTTTATTGGAAACATTATTTATGATTATTACGTATTATGGAAATGTTCGAAGATATATAGTTAATAAGGCTTTAATTAGTAAAATTATGAAGAAATCGTCTGACATTAAAAATTATAGTATTCAAAACATCATTAATTTTCGAAACTTAAAGTGGAATAAAAGTGATGAATTTCTTATTATAGAAGATGTACCTCTTGAACATGAGATATTTCATATAAACCCTAATTATTACTCCTTTGGTTTAATTACCGATGGGGAATTAAAATTTGAAATTGACAGTGAAACAATACAACTCTTTCCTAATTCCATTTTTGTATACAGACCTGGACAGCTTTTTAAAATTTTAGATATACTTCCAAAATCAAAAGGTATCATTATACTTTTTACAAAGAAATTTCTTGATTATCTTCATGAAAATATGTTTACCGTGAAAGAATTCTCTTTCCTTAGCTATGGAATGCCTTCTTTTATAGACGTTTCGAAAAAAGAAGCAAAAGAGTTAAAGATATTATTTGTTGATATTTTAAAATTGTTAAACAATATTTCAGAAAATACTTGGAGGCTATCCGCACGCAATTTGCTTTCTGTATTAATTTACGAAACAGATTATCAATTAGAACATTACACGAAACATTTCGTTCAGAAAACAAATAAAAACAATAAACTTGTTAATCATTTTTTATCATTGGTAATTCAAGATTTCAGAAAAGAAAGAAAACTTGATTATTATGCGAATACGTTATTTGTAAGCCAGAATTATCTAAACGCTATCGTAAAAAAAATAACAGGTAAAAGCCCTCGAACTGTTCTTGATGAAATGGTTATTCGCGAGGCCAAATTTTTACTATCCTCCTCACAGAATACAAACACAATTGCAGAAATATCATTTCTGTTGAGCTTCCCTGATCCTTACACCTTTAGTAAATATTTCAAAAACAATGCAGGTATATCGCCGTCAGAATTCCGAAAAAACATTATCGAAAAAATTGACATCAAATAGGTTGTTTTGACATGGTTTATCGGTTCTGACTTGGTTAAATTTGATGTAATTCAAGTTTAATATATATAATATGAAAAAGTTAGAAGGAAAAATTGCTCTTATAACGGGCGCTGCACGTGGAATGGGGGAATCGCATGCTAGAGTATTTATAGAAGAGGGTGCTAAGGTAATTTTAACAGATGTAAATGAAGAAGTTGGACGAGCTTTGGCTAATGAACTTGGTGATAATGCATTGTTCATTAAACATGATGTTTCTAGTCTAGAAGATTGGAAAAAAGTAGTAAAACTTGGAGAGGAAAAATTTGGTACAATCAACATTTTAGTCAACAATGCAGGAATATTAGGTAATATTTCAAAAACTGCAGATCTAAGTGAAGAAGAATATTATAGAGTTTGTAGAATTAACCAAGACGGTGTTTTTTTCGGAATGAAATCCGTTATTCCATCTATGATTAAATTAGGTAAAGGTTCAATCATCAATATTTCTTCTTCAGCCGGATTCAGAGCTCATTATGGTGTTCCTAGCGTCGCCTATACGGCTAGTAAATTTGCAGTTAGAGGAATGACAAAAAGTGCAGCTGTCGAATATGGCCCTAATAATATTCGTGTAAACTCCGTACATCCAGGATTTATTCATACACCCATGATGGTAGAAGCTACTAATGAGGATGCCGGTGATGGCCTAAACTTCATTCCCTTAGGTAGGGTTGCACAACCTAGAGAAGTTTCTATGTTAATATTATTCTTAGCTTCAGACGATTCTTCATTCATTTCCGGAGAAGAGCATGTTATAGATGGCGGAATGCTTGCATTCTAGATAGGTACATTAACTGTTTATCGTCAAAAATACAATTAAACAAACCTCCAAATACCACCGGCAGAAATCAAGAAAGCCGGTAGTAGTGGAGGTCTCAAGAGAACAACTTAAGGAATTAGATCAAGAATTCCTTTAATTGCAAAACATCGGTTATAATATGGTCTGCTGCACTGCTAGATTCCAAATCTGCTTCTTCCCAACTATCAACATTCAACCAAATCGTGGTGCATCCATTTAATTTTCCTGGCACCATATCTTTACTATAAGAATCCCCTAAGACGACACAGCTAGAGGCAGGAAGATCAATAGCTTGAACACCTAATGTATATATTTCGGGATCAGGCTTACGTACACCTACACGTGCCGATTCAACGACACTATCAAAATACTGCCCTATATGGTAATCTGCTAATATGTTTTCGAGATTGCCATAAAAATTCGATACCATGACCAACTTATACTGTTTGGACAAGGACGCTAATAAGGGCTTCGCACGTTTTAAAGATGTCAATACTAAAACATGGCATGCCAGCACGATATTAGTGCCAAGGCTTGACATCAACGATTCCAGCTTTAAATATTCAAATTGTGCCTGAATTTTAACAAACAGCACATCTTTGAATGTAAAATGCGATTTAATAATAGGTTCTAAGGCCATTTTACGTTCTGCGTAAACGTATGCTTGATAAAACTCTTCTTTCCGAACCGGTATACCTTCCAATTGGTATTGCTCCCAAAATACCGAGGTCCAGTGTCTTCCATTGGTGTCTAATGTACCGCCATAATCGACTAAAATACCTGCTATACCTGTAAGTTTATTCATATCTTTTTATATTTATTTTCGGACTATACTCATCCAGATCAACCCGATTCCGATCCATACTATTTCTCGAATACGAGTGGCCAAACCCATGATCACTCCTACTGAGGCTGGGAAACCAATACTGACTAATGCCATCGCCAAACCACCCTCGCGCGTACCCAACTGCATGGGTAGAAAAAAAATTAAATTGGCAAATAACGAGGAACCCGAGCTAACTATAAAAGCCTGAATGACATCCATATTGAGCCCTAATGCTATACCGATAAAATAAAGTTCGGCGCAGCCTACTACCCTTGCAAAGAACTCCCAAGAAAGAGCAGCATAAAAGTTCTTTTTACGGTTATCGAATAGGTCTTTTATCTGGATATCGATATCTTCAAAGACTGCTTTATTATGCGCAATAAGTTTACTGAAGTATTTACCTAAAAAAGGTAGTTTGGTTAGAAACTCGAATACCGAAACGACCAAGCCTGATCTATATATCCGAGAAAACCACCAGCAAACCACCAACCCCAAAATGACGATACAGCAACAGGTCAATACCATCAATTTTCCTAGTGGCACGAAAGCCAATATTAAAAAAACAGATATTAACCAAAAAACGATGTGCGATAAGATATGTACCATACCATACAACAATACAGATGAGCTTGCTTTTGCCTGTCCTAAAGCTGGTGTAAGTGCCATGATACGATATGGTTCTCCGCCTAAGGCTACAAAGGGTGTAACATAATTAATGCTATAACCTGAAACAGTCAGTTGCATAATAGTCGAGAATGACAATCGTGTTTCTGGTCGTTGTGCTTCTACTATAATATGACGAAATGCCACTGCATTCATTAAATAAATAACAAACCAACTCAATAATATCGGTACAAACCACCACCCCACCTGTAGCATATTGTCCCAAATGGTATGAGGTCCTATGCGATAGATCATCCACAACAATGTTAGGATGCCGAGGATTAAAAATAGTGCCTTGTAAAATTTACGCCTCATCTACTGATTGACCTAATTTTTGTATGCATATAGCACTCACTTGTTCTTGTCTCCTGCACATATAGATCAAGATAGGGTTCAATACAAACATATCAAAGAAAAAATACAACCATACTTGATCTATAAATAGCCAGAGAAACAGGAAAAGTACCCTTGTATTAAATTGAACAATATTGGTATACTTCATTAATGGTCGATTTAAAATTCGAAATCTGGACACGAATTCTGCTGGCATAGTATCGGCGTACTTTTGCTTGACAATTAGTAAAAGATCCTGCAATTTGGGGGATAGATTTTCCTGTAATCTGGTGTAGTTTTTATAGCCGTTTAAAACAAACTTTTGAAAAAAATCATGTTTCCAACTCATCTTATCTAATTCTTGTTGTAAGTCGGTCGAATTGTCCAATTCACTACCGGCCTTGCCTTTGATGAAATACAAATGCACATTGCGATAATAATCGGCCATAGCTGATTGGAAAACATGGGAAACACCTGCTAGCACACCTGGTACCCATATCCAAGCGGACCAACCTTGGTCCATACACCGAAAACATAGGGCTATGTGGATAGAGGCAAACCAAAAATCTCCAGCGAAACCATCTAAAATACGACCAAAACGACTTTTATTATCTGTTAAACGTGCCAATTGGCCATCGGCACTATCCAAGGAGTTGGCAAAGATCAACAAGAGCATACCGATGATATTGATCCATAAATCTCCATAGTAGAACAGGATACCTGCTCCTACCCCGAAGAATATACTGGTAATCGTCACTGCATTGGGGGTAATGCCTCGTGAAGCACACAACTGCGCAATACGATAGCCTATGGGTCTGTAAAACCAGATATCGATACGTTCCTCTGTATCGTTGGATTTGAGTGATTGTTCAAATAAATTATCTTCTGAGTTAGACATAATTGATATCTGTTGAATCTTCATCCTTATAAATCATATGATCTATATAGCTTGAAAATTGGTTAAAAATATGGGTGGCTATAGCTTCGGCTCCCTGCTCACGACAGGGCGCAAAACTTGGCCAATCGTTCAGATCTATAATATGGAAACTACCATCGGCATGTACAATGGCATCTCCGCCATAAATACTGACCCCCAATACCTGAGCTGCGCGTATTGCGGCCTGCTGTAGTGCTTCTTTATCAAAAGTATAGTGAGCCGTTAGTCCATTGATCTGCTCATAAGCTGCATATTTATGATGATTCAGATCGTAGGGATGGAAACAATAAAAGAAGTCAGTCCCGTCTACGCCATAGAATTTGACCAGATCTCCAAAGAGATGTTTTGATACCACAGCCTCATCAATACCACGTATGGCATACTCGGCCAATATATTGTTTGCTTCTTCTTTTGTGCTAGCGAAGCTTACATCTTCTTTGTGCACGGCATGGAAGTCTCCTCGTTTGATCCAGATGCCAGGGGATCCAAATCGATCGAATAGGTAACCTATATCTGAATGGGTAGCGACAATCTCACTTTCAGGATATGGAATGTCATTTTGCAACAGCGCTTGCGTCATGAGGGTTCGAAAACAGTTTTGTATGCCTTGAGCAGAATTAATAACCAGTACTCCTCTTCGTTCCAACATTTTTAAATGATGGACCAATTCTTTGGATCTCCCCATTGTAATGATAGGCTCATCGTTGTAATCTTCCAATTTCAAGAATGCTCCCTCAGTAACTGATGTTATAGTAACACCTTCTTTTTCTACTAATTCAATAACGGCCTTAAAGATGGCCGCATCATTATTGATATGATTGGGTGAGAAATCATTCATTCTCCATATACCATACACTCTCATACTTTTAACTTTTGTTCTAATAAAAAATATTCGGCCGTTTCGCGGTCATGCAAATGATCAACATCTATTATTTTGGCAAAAGGATATGCCTTTATATCCAAACCTTGATCGATTAAAAATCGTTGATAATTACGCATACGATGGTTACCTGCCGCTAAAGATGTGGCAGCAGCATCGATTGCTTTTCTGCGTAGACAATAGATCCCGCCCGATACAAAGGATGCTTGTGGATATTTCTTATCTGAAAAACAAACAATGCGTTGGTCATTATCTACTGTAACATATAATGGACTCTCATCGTCAACGAAAGGTGTTACTGCAAATAACCCATCCATATCACCTTGTTGAAATTTTTCGATATAACGCCCGAAGGTCTCAGGTTCGAAGACCGTATCTGTCGTGGTCAAACAACAGGAATCCCAATATTGAAAGGCTTTATGCAATTCAACAAAGCTATGCAACGAGCTTTCAGTATTTTTAATCAAAAGATGAATAGGTATACTAAAGGCGTAGTTTTTTAAAAATTTATGGAGCTCCTTATTCTTTTCATTGATAATAATAAAAACTGATCTAGCGCCTTGGTCTGCAAAGACATTAATCAATCGTTCGATCATTGGAATGCCCAAAAGCGTCAATAATGGCTTCGCTTTCTTAAATCCTTCATCTTTTAAACGCTGTCCTTCTCCGGCAGCAATAATCGCATATTCCATGTATAATTGGTATAACCCTCGAAGGAGATGTTTTGTCCCTCGAGGGAGATGTAAATGTGGCTATTATGAGTTACATATTGTCTACCAGCTCTTGATAATAATCAAGACCTAGATGTGTGATCAAATCTTCGCCCATCATATGGCGCAAGGTGTTCTGTAATTTGATCAACTGCTTAAAAATATCATGCTCGGCTGGTAGACCTGGTGCTGTCTGTGGTGATTTCAAATAAAATGAAAGCCATTCTTGAATACCATGCATACCGGCACGCTGTGCTAAATCTATAAATAAGGCTAGATCCAATGCTACTGGAGCTGCTAATATCGAGTCACGACATAAGAAATTGATCTGCATCTTATAACCCATCCATCCAAAAATATCAATGTTATCCCAACTTTCTTTGTTATCGCCATGAGGTGGATAGTAGTTGATGCGTACTTTATGGTATAAATTGCCATATAATTCAGGATTTTTCTTAGCATCTAGAATTTCCTCCAATACGCTCAATTTGGAAACTTCTTTTGTTTTGAAGTTTTCTGGGTCATCCAATACTAGTCCATCTCGATTACCTAAAATATTGGTAGAGAACCACCCCTCTACTCCTAATGCGCGAGCTTGTAAACCTGGAGCAACAATTGTTTTCATTAAGGTCTGACCTGTCTTAAAATCTTTTCCGGCAATGGCAACTCTGTTGAGCTTGGCCAATTCCTCGATGGCAGGTACATCACAACTTAAATTTGGAGCTCCGTTGACATATGGTGCCCCTTGTTTCAATGCTGCATAAGCATAGATCATACTTGGAGGTATACGCTGGTCATTTTGATCCAAAGCGTCTTCAAAATTCATTAAACTATCAAATATATCCGAACCTGCTATGTATTTTTCTGTTGATCCACACCAAAGAACTACTATACGATCACAATGATGTGTTGCTTTGAAATTTTCAATATCTGCTTGTACTGCATCTGCTAAATCTCTTTTAGTTAAGCCCTCCTTTATGTGTGTTCCATCTAAATTTTTAACAAATTCGCGATCAAAGACAGCTTTCATAGGTACGATACTCTCAAGTTCAGCACGTACCTGCTCCAATTGATGTGGTTCTAAAACTGCCGCTTTTGATGCCGCTTCATACACATTATCGGCATAAACATCCCAACCTCCGAAAACGATATCTTCTAATTTTGCTAAAGGAACAAAATCTTTTATCAATGGATTCCGATCTTCTGTACGCTTACCTAATCGAATACGGCTTAATTGAGAAACTGAGCCAATGGGTTTAGAATAGCCCTTATTAACACCTGCTACACCTGCAATCAATGTTGTTGCTACGGCTCCTAATCCGGGTATCAATATACCTAGTTTACCTTTTGCTTCGCTTACTTGTTGTTTCATGTTGTTCTTTTTAAGTGATAATTAATGTGGTTACAATGAAATCTGATTTTTAATAATGTCCTGAACGCAAGCATTCAGGACACATCGTTGAACATATATAGACTACTACGTACTATGCTAATAGCGACCACCACCCAATGCGCGGTAAAGGTTGACTTCCGCTAAGAGCCTTTGGTTTTTGAGAGCTGCATTATCAAGCTCTGATTGTAATTTGCTTTGTTGAGCTGTTATTACTTCGATGTATGTCGCCATATCATTTTTGAATAATTGGTCGGCATTAACAATCATCTCAAGGTTTCTTTGTACCAAGCCTGTTGATATCGTTTGTTGCTCATCTAACGAGGCGATATTTGCCAAAATATTGGAAACTTCGGTCACAGCCTGCAAGACACTTTCTTTAAACTGAATCTCTGCTTGTTCTCCAGCTAGGATGGATTGGTTATATGCTGTCTTTAATTGTCTACCCTGTAATATTGGCTGTGTAATGGAACCAGCAACTGCTCCAAACAACGATCCTGGGATATTGAACCAATCACTCGCCTTGAAAGCATTCAACCCACCTTGTGCAGTAATATTCAAGCTAGGATACATACTAACTTTAGATACATGCACCTGTGCTACTGCTTTTTGAAGGGCTAGTTCTGCTGTTCGTACGTCTGGTCTTAAAGCAAGCATTTCTGCGGGGATACCGGTAGACAGCTGGTCTTTTACTGTTAACGATAACAGACTTGTCCTTCTTTCAATTTGACCTGGCATACGACCTACCAATGCTTGCAGGCTATTTTCCTGCACAGTAATCTGCTCCTCTAATACTGGAATTGTCTTGGCAACAACATCTCGATTACTTTCTTGTTGCTGAACGGCTAATAACGTAGTCAGTCCCAAAGTGTACTGGACACGTGACATTTGTAGTACATTGTCAATCAAACTTAAATTCTTCAGGCTGATTTCCTTTTGTAAATCCAACATCAAAAGATTATAATAGCCTTGCGCTATAGTACTGACCAATCGTGTCTGTACAGCCTTTCTAGCCTCCTGAGTCTGGAGATAGCTGGTCAAAGCAATCTCTTTGCGTCCTTTGATCTTACCCCAGATATCTGCTTCCCAAGAAATGTTGAGCGTAGAAGAGTAATCTTCCATGTACCTTTTCCCTGTCGCTTGAACAACTGTCGTCCCATTTATACTATTATCTGATGGACGAGTCACAGAACCTGTTCCTGCCGTTAGTCCGATTTGCGGTATATGACCCCATTTTGCTTGTTTCATCGATTCATTAGCGATCTCAATCTGTTTGATTGCAACCAGTAGGTCATTATTATTTAACAATGCACTATCAATTAACGTAAGTAGCGTTTGATCATTAAAAAATTCTCGATATGAAATAGCTCCAATGGAATTAGTAGTATCCACAATTGTCACTGTCTGTCCTTGCGGAAATTCACTTGGGACATTGGTTTCTTGTGGTATGTATTTCGAAGACTTACATGAGTAAGCCAGTAGTAGGCTTACACATAGACAAGTCATGTTTATTTTATTTTTATTCATGTCAATCCGTACCATTTGATTTACTATTAATTTGAAACTTCGGCTTCTTCGTATTCCCAATCACTTTCATCAACTGGTTTACCACTTAGACGCTCTTGTAGATATTGAAATACCACGAATAATATTGGAGTTAATAGCAAACCGAAAATAGTCCCTGCTATCATGCCAAATACAGCTGCATAACCAATGGAATGATTACCAATTGCGGATGGACCGACAGCAAATAATAAAGGTGTCAAACCTGCTATAAAAGCTAACGAAGTCATGAGAATAGGTCTAAGTCGCGCCTTAGCACCTTCAACTGCTGCTGCAACTAAACTCTTTCCTGCTCGCCTGCGTTGGATCGCAAATTCGATAATCAGGATAGAGTTCTTGGCCAATAAACCAATCAACATTATCAGTGCGACCTGCACATATATATTATTGGATAAATCTGCAAGACTTATCCCAATGAATACACCTAATAACCCGGCAGGGATACTGATCAATACTGACCATGGCAAAATATAGCTTTCGTATTGGGCAGAAAGAAGGAAGTAAATGAATATGATACTTAATCCAAAAATTACCGCTGTCTGTCCACTTGAAGACTTCTCTTCCCGGCTCATCCCTTTCCAATCATGTGCAAAGCCATTTGGTAAGAAGCTAGCACTAACCTGTTCTACTGCTTCCATAGCTTGCCCAGTACTATATCCAGGATTGGGCATTGCTGTGATATTGATGGCATTGAATAAGTTAAAATGCTCAACAGTCTCTGGACCAGAAACCGGTTTCAATGTGACTAAACTATTGATGGGTACCATCTGACCCAATTGGTTCTTTAATTGAATTCCATCCAAGGATGACGGATCTGCTCTGAATTCGGGAGACGACTGAATCACGACACGGTAATATTTACCGAATCGATTTAGATCAGATGCCTGCATACTTCCGTAATAACCTTGCATAACTGCCATAAGATCCGAAACATTGACATGAAGTTGTTTTGCCTTCATTTCATCAACAATTATTTCAAATTGTGGATAAGAGGCATTAAATGTGGTAAAAGCGAAGGCTATCTCTGGGCGTTGCATCAATGCACCCATATAACCATTTGACACCTCACTGAATTTAGCTAAACTACCTGCTGTCTTATCTTGTAATACAATTTCTAATCCTGATGTATTACCAAACCCTGAAACCGTAGGCATTCCTAACACAAAGAAATTTGCTCCTTGATGACTCTGGAGTTGGCCTTGGAGAGCTCCCAAAATCTGATCGATATCTTTAACATCCCCCCTTTCTTTTAAAGGCTTTAAACGGATCATCATGACACCTGACGAAGAGGATGTGCTGAATGTCATCATATTAAGACCTGAAACATTAATAACAGATTCAACTGCTGGGTGCTTTTGGATATCCAACTCAGCTGCTGTCATCAATTGCGTGGTACGGTCTAAAGAAGCTCCTGGAGGTGTGTTGACCATCGCCATTAAGAAACTTTGATCCTCATCTGGAATAAAACCAGTCGGAGTCGTACGAAACATCCATATGAATAAACCGATGAGCAATGCTAAAGCTGAAAATGCTACTGACTTACGCTTGATTAAAAAGAGTACCGATTTACCATAGCGAAATGTCATCTTATTAAACGCGGCATTGAAACCTGCAAAGAAGCGTTCTTTAAAATTGGTTTTCTTTCCTTCCGTATGACCATCATGTGATTTTAACAAAATGGCACACAAAGCTGGACTTAGAGTTAAAGCATTAAGTGCAGAAATCAGAATAGCCATCGCCAATGTCAATGCAAATTGTTGATAGAATACCCCTGTTGGGCCTTCCATAAAGGCTACTGGGACAAAGACAGCAGACATCACTAAGGTAATGGATATGATCGCGCCCGTAATCTCACTCATGGCCGACATCGTCGCTGCTTTAGCATTTAACTTTTTCTTTTCCATCTTGGCATGTACTGCTTCAACCACGACAATAGCATCATCCACTACGATACCAATAGCCAAAACCAGCGCAAACAGTGTCAACAAATTAATAGAGAATCCAAACAACTGCATAAAAAAGAATGTACCTATAATCGAAACAGGGACTGCAATGGCAGGAATTAGGGTAGATCTAAAATCTTGCAGGAAGATAAATACAACAATAAACACCAATATAAACGCCTCTATAAGCGTCGTAATTACCTGCTCAACAGATTGATCCAATGATTCTTTGGAAGAATAAGGTGTAGTGTATTTGAGACCTGCGGGGAAAGATTTAGCAAGCTCGGCCAAGCGCTCTTGCATAGCTACTTCAACAGCATTTGCATTTGATCCCGCTGTTTGAAATAAGGCAATCATGATCGCCGGTTTCTTATTGTAACTTGTACTAACCGTATTGGTATACGAACCAAACTCTACTTTTGCGATATCTTGAAGTCGCAGAACTGATCCATCTGAATTAGCTCGTACAATTATATTTTCGTAATCTTCAACTTCTATGAGCTTACCTTTGTAACGGATAACATATTCAACAGCTTCTTTTGTACTTTCACCAAATCTTCCTGGGGCAGCTTCCAGATTCTGACTTTGAATCGCAGCGGAGACTTCTTGTGGAGTAATACTATAAGATGCCATCTGTGTTGGATTGAGCCACACACGCATGGAATAATCTTTATTACCAAACACCTGAGCATCACCGACACCTGTAATACGCTTTAATTCTGGTACAATATTGATCTTAGCATAGTTCTCGATAAAAAGCTCGTCCGATTTGCTGTCATCAGAATAAAGAGTAATCATAGCAACCATACTATTCTGCCTCTTAAGGGTTGTTACTCCAAATTGAGTAACTTCAGCAGGTAACATACTCGTTGCCTGTGAGACTCGGTTCTGAACATTGACGGCTGCTTGATCAGGATCAGTGCCTAACTTGAATACAACAGTAAGCATTAAACTTCCATCATTACTTGATGTAGAGGTCATGTAATCCATATTTTCTACCCCATTGATTGCATTCTCAAGGGGTGGTGCTACTGATCTAGCAATTACCTCTGCCGAGGCACCTGGATACATAGCAGTAACCATCACACTTGGGGGTGCGATTTCTGGGAATTTGGTTATCGGTAATCCCATCATAGCAACTACGCCGAGAATAACCAATAAAATGGATATAACGGTCGCCAATACTGGCCGTTTTATTATCTTTTTTAACATAATGTCTTCTGAAAATGATACCTAGGACTTTTTTAAACTGTCTTGACTTGTTGTGCTTACGGACTTGACCTTTACAGGCATGCCGTTTTGAAGAAAACTCAGTCCATTAGTAATAATCTGATCTCCTGACTGAAGACCTGATTGAACGAAATAGTCCCCTCCCTGTTTACCGCTGACTACAATAGCAGTTTGTGCTGCTTTGCCATCCTTATCAATGGTATAAGCGAAAATTTTATCTTGAACAGCTGTAGTGGCTGTAACCGGGACTAATACGACATTATCAACAGGTTGCTCAATAAGTACTTTTCCGGTATTGCCTGTGCGTAACTGTCCTTCTGGATTTTGAAATTTAGCGCGTAAAGTAATCGAACCCGTATTCTTGTCAAATTGTCCCTCGATGGCATCAATCTTTCCAAGCTGAGAGAATGCTTGGCCATTGGCAGTCAATAAAGTGACTAGCTCCGCATCCTTTAACTTCTCAGCAGTTGAGCTCCCTTCCAATCTATCTTGAAAATTCACAAAATCGATTTCACTCATTGAAAAGTAAGCGTATACAGCATGTGTATCTGACAGCATAGTCAATGGATTGACAGCACTTGGATTAATTAAACTACCTAAACGATATGGGATACGACCAATAGTTCCGTTAACAGGAGCTTTAATCGTGCAGAATTCCAAATTAATTTTCGCCGTTTCGTAAGCAGACATCGCTTGGGCTAATGCTGCTTGAGCTCCATCGAATGAAGCTTGCGCCTGTTCAACCTGAAGTGTAGACACTAATTTATTGCTTACTAATTCTTTTTTACGATCTAAATCTATTTTAATATTGGACAGATTCGCTTTCGCAGCTAAAATAGCAGCTTGCGCAGTTTTATATTGCTCCCTATACATACGATCGTCGACTTGGAACAAAACTTGACCCGCACGGACTGTGGCACCTTCTTCTACATAGATCTTGTGTAAATACCCCGAAACTTGAGGACGGATTTCAACATTAACAACTCCTTCTATACTACTAGCATATGTTTTTGTTAATGTTCCACTCCCCTTTTGAAGTGTCATCACAGGAACTTCAACCGGAGCTGCTGCCCCAGGACCATGCTTTGGGTTTTGACTACAACTTGTTAAGAAGGCTAAACTAAGTCCAAGCAAAGTTGTACTAAAAACTGATTTTCGATTCATCTGAAATATATTATGTTTTTCATTATTTAAGAAACAGTAGTTTATTTATTAGACATCTAGGATGTGGGTAATTAAACTTGTTAACCGTTCATTTTAATAATGGAACAAATATAAGACTGACTAAATATGATAAAAAGTCAAAAAGGAATTTTAACTTGTCAAAAAGACACCAAATCAATAATGATGTTTTTTACTTCAACAATTCTTTTCGGTACATATTGGGAGAAATACCGATATTTTTTTTAAAAAACTTACTAAATGTCGGAAGGTCATTAAAATTTAATTGATGCATGATATCTGAAATAGAAAACAAATTAGAACGCAATTTGCTAATAATTTCTGCCATCAATGTTTGCTCAATAATTTGTAAAGGATTGAGACCTGTTACTTCTTTGACTACTCTACTCAAATATTTACGACTAATAAAAAGAGCATCTGCATAATGCTGTACCGACCTATGGATTTTAAATCCATCCATAACAAGGGTAATAAACTCCATACATAATTTTTCCTTTCGTCCACTTAACGCCACATTATGTACAATCTCTTGCATAAGAATTGATTCTATTTCATAATGTAAAAGAGAGAAGGTACTATGGATAATTTCCATCTGATTTTTAATGGGGCTTTTACGTAAGTTTAATTCCTGTAAATGCTCCATGTGGATAGCATATCTCTTAACCGCCTGCTCTTGTAAATCAAATACTTTTAAATAGTTATCAAATAAAAAGTCAAGAGAAGACTTTCCTTGAAAAAATATGCCAATACTTTTTAAGAAATCGAGCGAGAACATGCAACTGATCATTTCAAGCTGTTCATCCATTTCGATAAACTCTAATATTGTTGTTGGTGAATGTAAAAAAGCCATCCTTTCACCCATCTCATGTTCTGAAAAACCAATCCGCATACGTAATGAGCCTGCTAAAATTAGCGTCATACCAAAACTATCTGTACGCATGGGTTCTTGCATGCGTAAATCGCTCATAGTGTCTTTGTGCAAACGACATATTGTATACCCGTCATACAACTGCGTATTCATTTGTTCCTCAACAATTTCTTTCAATGAGAAAAATGTGATTTTACGTTCCATAATTATTCGCGTCCAAAAAGTTGACCTAAGTTAAAATATCTTTTAGAGCTACAATCTCTCTTTTGATTTATTTGACAATTACCTGTTAAAAGTCAGCTTTTAATCTTTTTTGATGAACGATGGAAAGATACATCGTTCTGAATATGTTCTTTTGCTTTTTAATTTTTCTAGTATATACCTGATTCTGCAACGAACTTTATCTGTCTTCAAATGTTATCAATATAGGTTTGGTTTTAAAAAACATAATTTTATGAGTACAGAGAATTTACATAATCTTGAAGCTATTCACAAACTTCGAGATTTCGTCAACAAGATTGATATTGGAATGATGTGCACCTATCCTGTAGCGAACAGCTTTGTTCATGCTGTACCTATGAGTAGGCAGGAAGTAGATGAAGAAGGTAATATCTGGTATCTTATTTCCGCAGAAAGTGAAACATTTAAAAACCTTGAAAGCAACAATTTAATAAGTCTATTATTTTCTCAAGTTGATGACTACAACTTCTTGAGTATAAATGGCGAAGTAGAAATATCTAATAGCCAAGAACGTATTGAGAAATATTGGAACAGATTTGTAGAAGCTTGGTTTGAAAAAGGAAAAGATGATCCTCATATACGCATATTGAAAGTGAAAGTTCAGGATGCCCATTATTGGGATAATAAAACGAATAAACTGGTGACCATATTCCAAGTTGCGAAAAGTGCTATTTCTGGTCAGAAAATAGATATTGGACGAGAGGGAGAATTAAATATTTAGCTTGATGTATATATTAGCGCCTGAAATTTATATCAGCTTCTAATAGTCGTAATAAACAAAAGCCGTATTGCTACGGCTTTTGTTGTTTCGGTCAATTACTGTTCTTATTTACCTTGTTTCGTCAGAATAGCCTCCATCTCGGCCATAACTTTATTGATCTTTGCAATCGTCAGGTCAAAGGGTTCGGTAGTATTCATGTCCACTCCTGCATCAACAAGAAGGTCTACCGGATATTTGGTACTTCCGGAAGCTAGAAAATTAAGATATTTCTTACGATCGGCATCTGTTCCGCGCAATACCTTTTCGGAGAGTGCGGTTGAAGCCGTGAATGATGTCGCATATTGGTACACGTAAAAATTATAATAGAAATGTGGGATGTAAGACCATTCGGATTTCACGTTGTCATCAATAATACAAACATTTTTATCATGTCCGTAATACCGTTTGGTCAGTTCAAGATATATGTTATCAAAATCTTCACCAGTGAGCGCTTCTCCTTTAGCCACTTTTTCATGGATCATATATTCGAATTCGGCAAATTGCGTTTGACGGAATAGTGTTCCTTTGGCGCCTTCGAGGTAGTTACCAAGGATAGCTAACCTAGTCTCATCGTCTTTAATCTGCTTCAACATATAATCGTTTAGTAACTCCTCATTTAATGTGGAAGCTACTTCTGCTACAAAAATCGAATAATCCGCATTAGCGAAATGTTGTTTTTTATTAGTCAGATAACTGTGCATAGTATGCCCTAATTCGTGTGTCAATGTAGACATGTCGTTGTACTTTCCATTATAATTCATGAGAATATACGGATGTACATCATAAGCAGAGCCATTGGAATATGCTCCTGATCTCTTTCCTTCGTTTGGATACATATCGATCCATCTTTCTTCAAATGCTTTCTTGGACACTGCTATATAGTCGTCGCCCAAGGGTTTCAATGATTTCAGAATATTTTCTTCTGCTTCTTCTACGGTATAGGATAGATCAACTTTGTCAACCAAAGGTGCATACAGATCGTAATAGTGCAGGGTATCCAACCCCATCATGCGCTTGCGAAGATTTAAATAGCGATGGAAGGTATTTAAATTGCCATTGACATTTTTGATGAGGTTGTGAAAGACATCAGTCGGAATATTACCACCATCAAGCGCCATATTTAAGGTACTCTCATAATTACGGGCTTTTGTAGCAAACAATCCTGCATTGATATTACCATAGAGCTGTGCGCCGAAGGTCCGTTGAAATTCATTCAATTTACCAAAATAGGTGGCAAATACCTTGCTCCTAACTTCTCTGTCTTCACTGGCTCTATATAATGCAAAATTGGCGGAGTTAAGCTTGACATGCTCTCCATTCAATTCAACCTCTGGATATGGAAACTCAGCATTGATGAATGTACTGTAGATATTAGCGGCATTGCCAGACATTAAGGAGGAGTATGCCAATACTTTCTCTACTTCTTCGGATCCTCTATGTGCGCGTTTGCGCAGTAAATCTGTTAGGTAAAACTTATAGATGGACAGCCTTTTTTCTTTTGCAATAAAAGCATTGAGCTGCTCTTCTTTCAGGGTCAATAACTCAGGCTCCATGAATGAGGTCAGTGCTCCATATTCCGAAAAAAGTTGTTGCAGTCCTTGATTCATTCCTGCATATTTGGTCACACGGGTATCTTGATCAGACTTCATCGCTGCATACGATGAAAGTCTTGACATTTCCTTGATTAGTGTACTGTTCAGCTCTAATGCTTCTAAAAGTAGGGCGGCTGACTGTGTAAGCTTTCCCTTGTACGAGGCAGCTTTCTGCATTTTTTGTTGCACTCGTTCTTTTTCTTCTTTCCAGCTTTCATCCGTAGCATATAATTGGGAAAGGTCCCACTTATACTTTTCAGGCAGTTCTTCACGAACTTTCATCTGGCTTACCGCAACCGTCGTTGAAAATAGCATCATCGCGGTGATCAATTGTGTTTTTCTACGCATACTGTATATAAATAGTGCTACCAATTTACAAAACATCTTTCAGATTTTCTAAGTTATAAACCCTGCCAGATGATAAATCCATAAAATCTTGATTAATATAAAAGCCACATCTATGGATGTGGCTTAGCCTAAATAGTTGATTTTGATCTTGCTTGAATGAAGTACAGATCTAGGTTTGATGAAAGGTACCTTCAAAAAGATTTAACTACTTAAAATTAGTTAACCTTTTTATAAAGTTAACTTAAAACTGTATTAACAATATTCAGCTTACTTTGCGGAAATGCTTAATATTGCAATCAAATGAAAATTAAGACTGCAACAAGCTTCATCTATTAACACATATTAAATCCTTAAACCATGTATATAGTGCGTTTTTCTACAATTTTTGCAGAAATTATTTTATTTTTCATGATGCAGACTGTATCTGCGCAACAATTGAAATTTAACAAACATGGCGATTTCAAGATTGTTCAATTCACCGACCTGCATTATGCTGCAGGAGCAGTTCCTTCTGCAAAATCTATCAAAATGATGGAAAGCACGCTGGAAAGTGAAAAACCGGATGTCGTAATCTTTACTGGGGATGTGGTGGTCAAAGCTCCGACTTCCAAAGGTTGGGATGAGGTGTTGGACGTGGTGATCTCGCGCAATATCCCTTACATCGTAACTTTAGGAAACCATGATGATGAAAGTGAATGGAGCAGATCGCAGGTTGCTGATTATTTGTCCAAAAAACCATTGTTGATCAACAATCGGGCTAGTTTGCAGGAAGTAGATGGTGTACTCAATGCCAGCATAGCTGTAATGGGGAACGATCATAAAGCAGCATTTACTTTGTATGCTATGGATTCAAAAGCGTATTCACAGGTTGATGGTATAAAGGGTTATGACTGGTTTGGTTTTAATCAAGTGAACTGGTATTTAAAAGAAAGCGCGAAGATAGAGGCGTCGAATGGTCGTGTAATTCCAGCATTAGCCTTTTTTCATATCCCATTTCCGGAATACGGAATTGCATTTGACAAACTAGCCAATAAACGTATTGGTGTTCGTTATGAAAATGAGGGTAGTCCGATCATCAATTCGGGTATGTATGCTGCTATGTTAGGGCGGAAAGACGTGATTGGAACATTTGTAGGGCATGACCATGTGAATGATTACTTGGTGGACTATTATGGAATCGGTTTAGCCTACGGCTGTTTTTCAGGAAGTGAAAATACCTACGTCAGAGATAAAAATGGGGCGCGGATCATTGAACTTAAAGAAGGAAAGAAAGGATTCTACACTTATATCCGAGAGTATGATGGAAACATTTTGAATCGTACGGATTTTCCTTTTAAAAAGCAATAATAGAAAGGTCTTTCTGCCTGAACAATTTTGAAGCGATAAGAAGGTCATATGTTGTGGGTAACTTCACTGACCAGAAAATCGTAATGCTAACCGCAGCGATAGCAACCTACAAAGCAAGCAATGCAGCGCTTTCATTTATTACATTGGGATCTAACCAAAACTATTAATGACGATGAACTAAAAAAGGGATTGACTATATGTAGCCAATCCCTTTTTAGTTTTCACCTATACTCCTACTAGAGTAAATACATTAACTGTTTTTAAGATAATCTCTTAGCACATATTGCAGGATACCGTTATTTTTGTAATATTCTATTTCGATAGCTGAATCCATACGCGCCTGAACTTTAAATTCGGTTATCTTGCCACTTGGGTGCGTGGCTTTTACATACAACAACTTATGTGGTGTTAGATTATCGGCAAGTCCTGAAATGTCATAAACTTCAGTGCCATCCAGCCCTAAGCCTTCTGCATTTTGCCCGTCGGTAAATACCAATGGTGCCACCCCCATACCTACCAGATTGCTACGATGGATGCGTTCGAAGCTCTCTGCGATTACGGCTTTGACTCCTAATAAAAAAGCTCCTTTGGCGGCCCAGTCACGCGAGGAACCCGACCCGTACTCTTTCCCCGCCAGTACGATAAGCGGCGTATGGGTCTTTTGATATTCCATAGCTGTTTCGTAAACTGTTTTTACTTCACCGCTTGGAAAGTAAATACTGAAGCCTCCTTCTTTATCAACTATTTTGTTTTTGATACGGACATTGGCAAATGTACCTCGCATCATGACTTCATGATTTCCACGACGCGAACCGTAAGAGTTAAAATCAGCGCTATCTATTCCGTGTGAAGCCAGGTATTGTCCAGCGGCACTGTTTTCTCGGAAAGAACCGGCTGGTGAAATATGATCCGTCGTCACCGAATCGCCTAAATACAATAAGACACGAGCACTGGTAATATCTGAAACAGGTTCAGGATTTGCCTGTAGGTTTTCAAAAAATGGAGCTTCTTTAATGTAAGTCGAATCTTTATTCCACTCAAAACGTTCATCGAGGTTGACCTCGAGATTTTGCCAATCTTCGGAACCGTCAAAAATAACATCGTAGACTTCCTGAAAATCACTTTGTTTGACGCAATCATTGACGGTCTGGACGATTTCTTCACGGCTTGGCCAGATGTCTTTTAGATATACAGGTTGACCATTGGGATCATACGACAGTGGGTCATTCATAAGGTCGACATCTACCCTTCCTACCAAGGCATAAGCCACCACTAACATGGGTGACATTAAGAAGTTCATCTTAACCTGTGGATGGACCCTTGCTTCAAAATTTCGATTACCCGAGAGCACCGATGCTACGACCAACTCTCCCTTGTCTACAGCTTCTGCGATATGTGGTGGTAAAGGACCCGAGTTTCCGATACAGGATGTACAGCCATAACCCACGGTGTGAAAGCGAAGGGCCTCCAGGTCGCTGCTCAGTCCTGAGCGATTCAAATATTGCGTAACAACTTTAGAGCCTGGCGCTAAGGAAGTCTTGACCCATGATTTAGTGCGTAGTCCTTTTTCTATCGCATTGCGTGCCAACAGCCCTGCGCCTATCATCACGGCCGGATTGGATGTATTGGTACAACTTGTGATGGCGGCGATAACAATACTCCCATCACTCAAAACAAATTCTTGATTCTTATATTTTATACGAACAGACTGCATCGTATCTTTCACAACTTCCATCGTGGATTCTGTACTCTTAGGAACTTTACCAAAAGTAAATTCGGTTCCAGAACCTCCATCAGCAAGCCATGCCGATTCTTTTCTTTGATTCGGGAGGCTATAGTTGCGTTGGTATTCTTGGTTCAACAGAGTGGCAAATTGGTTGCCAAGGTCTTTTGCCAGAATTTTATCCTGCGGGCGTTTTGGTCCAGAAACAGTTGGTTCTAAAGTGGCCAGATCAAACTCTACTATAGAAGAAAAACGGATTTCTTCATGACCTGTTCGCCACAAAAGATTTTCTTTACAATATTCTTCAACTATCTTGATCTGTTCGGCTGAGCGATTAGTGGTGCGCATATATTCCAACGTACGGTCGTCGATAGGGAAATAGGTAATGGTACAACCAAATTCTGGCGACATATTGGCAATGGTAGCCCTATCGGTAACAGTTAGGTAATCCAAGCCATCTCCAAAAAGTTCGACAAACTTGCCGACTACACCTTTATCACGAAGGACTTTGGTTATCGATAATACCATATCGGTAGCAGTACAAATCTCTGGAATTTTACCGGTCAACTTGAGGCCGATCACTTCTGGGCAGGTGAAAAAGATGGGCTGCCCCAACATAGCTGCTTCGGCTTCGATACCTCCTGCCCCCCAACCTACCACACCCATACCGTTTACCATAGGTGTGTGCGAATCGGTACCTACCAAAGTATCTGGAAACAACCAACCTACACGTTCGATAATACCTTTGGCTAAATATTCAAGATTCACCTGATGGCAAATGCCCATTCCTGGAGGGACTACTGTAAAGTTTTTCAAACCGTGTTGCGCCCATTTGAGTAATTCGTAGCGTTCTTTATTCCGTTGGTACTCCAATTCTACGTTTTTCCCATAAGAGTAATCTGTTCCATAATAATCCACTTGTACGGAATGGTCGATCACTAAATCTACAGGAATAGCAGGATTGATTTTTTGACCGTCTTTTCCGTGACGGACATATTCAGCTCGGAGCGATGCCATATCAACTACAGCTGGAACACCTGTAAAATCTTGCATCAAGATACGGGCTGGTTTAAAAGGAATGTCTTTATCGACAGGTTCGGGTGTCCAGTTGATGAGTGTCTTGATATGTTCATCGGTAATACTGAAACCGTCGTAATTACGCAATACATTTTCAAGTAAGATGCGGATACTGAACGGTAGATGGGCTACCGATCCTTCGGGAAGATCTTTAAGTGAACAATAGTTATAGTTTTTTCCGTTTATACTGATTGTTTTTAGAGATTTGGCTTTCGTTGTGCTCATGATAACAAGTTTTGTTGGTATATAAATATACGCTATTAAGTACTTAGAAGCAAAACAAACAGCATGCGTAAAATGTTTCTTTTTTGTTGCTTTATCATATTTTGAAGTAGAATATTTTGGGATTACGTATAGCTCTTCAAGTTTAAATAATTCAGATAATCAAACATAACAGAGGAGCTATTTTTCAATATTAGAACCATTAACACTTTTCTTAAAATAAAATGAACTTATTTGAACGACAAGTGTTCTTATAATAGAATACAATAACAAATCTGCTTCGAATGTAAAAGATATGACGTAGTACGGTAAAATCCAAAGGTCCTCAAAAGCTTTGGATAACGAAACAAAAAAGAGGAAACGATAAGAAACATAAAAATTACTGTACGGTTAAACGCCAAGATAAAGGGTCTAATGAGAATTAGGCCCTTTTGATTTATAAATAATCAGCCTCAGTTTCTTAGAATATCTTGAAATATATGTTATTAGATTGTTCATAATAGTAGGTTCAGAAATTACATCAATTTCATTTTTGTATATTTGTTTGTTAATATGGAAAAATCAAACATCATTAACATCACCGAACGAACTACAAGTTCAATCTATCAATGGACATTCAACCTTGCTGAAGCTATAGGGATTTACGATAAGACTGCTCATATCTTGACTTCTACCTTTCTCCTCATCTCAGCTTTTATCCTCTTACTATTTGTAGACTATCTTTTGCGTATATTTTTCAATTCAATAGTTACGGGATTGATTAAAAAAAGTAAAACCAATTGGGATAATAAGCTACTTGAAAATAAGGTACAGGTTCATTTTAGCCGTTTTATTCTCATAGCGATATCACAATACTTACTACCTTATGTATTTATGGGATTTCCATCTTTCACCTCGACATTATCAAAGTTGCTCGGCATCCTGTTAGTCATTTCTATTTATAGTGTTGTAAATGGTCTATTAAAGACCGGAAGAGATATTTTGAGATCTTCCAAAGCTTTTGTGGATAAACCTGTTGATAGCTACCTTCAAGTACTGCAAATATTTTTGATATTTGTGATTGGGACTCTTATTGTTTCTCTGATCACGGGACAGTCGCCCTGGTCTTTTCTAATTTCACTCGGTGCTGCTTCAGCTATTTTGATGTTGGTATTTAAAGATACCATACTTGGATTTGTAGCAAGTATACAAGTCTCTGCCAATGATTCTGTACGTGTGGGTGATTGGATTGAAATGCCAAAATATGGTGTCGATGGAGATATTTTACAAATAAACCTGAACAATGTGAGAGTTCAAAATTGGGATAAGACGATTGTCACGATCCCGACTTACACGCTGCTCAGTGACTCCTTAAAAAATTATAGAGGAATGCAGGAAAGTGGAGGTAGAAGGATCAAAAGAGCTATCAATATCAAAATTTCAACCATTAGATATCTCAGTATTGAAGAGATCGAAGAGCTTAAAAAAATTGCACTTTTAGCCCCTTATATTGAAAAAAGAGAAAATGAAATAAAGGAATATAATATCCTGAATAAAGTAGACCCCAAAGTTCTTGTTAATGGTAGAAGAATGACCAATATCGGGTTGTTCAGAGCATATATCAAGGCTTATACAGCTCAAAACCCTAATATACATAAGGAATTAACCTTATTAGTTCGTCAATTAGCTCCTAATGAACATGGGCTTCCATTAGAACTCTATATGTTTACCAAAGGTACACAATGGTCTTTTTTTGAAGATACAATGTCAGATATTTTCGATCATTTATTCGCTGCTATTAAATCTTTTGACCTTGAAGTATTTGAACTTCCAGCATCTGATGATATTCGATCTCTTCTTAAAAACTACTCAGAATCATCTAATATAAATCAATAATATACCTTGTATGAAGATTCAATTCTTCTAATGCATGCAAGATTTAATAAAAGGTTTGAACACTAGAGACATTTTATGATCGTAGACAATAAAAGCCATTCTATGAAGAATGGCTTTTATTGTTTTCATGATTTAGGTAAATTTTTTACGGGTAATTTATCACCACATAGCTTTATCCTCATTCTATTTATTTTTCGCAATTCTGAATCCAAGGTCTTCAATCTTGAATTTTAAAGGATGGCTCCTTCTTCTAGTCGTGGCCATAACGCTTCTCTCTTGATCACAAAAACCACCGCCGCGGAATATACGGTATGAACCGTACACTTCAGTGTCATATAGATCGGTACACCACTCCCAAACATTACCCAACATGTCAAAAAGTCCCCAAGCATTAGGTTTCTTCTGGCCTACCACTTGTGTCGTATTTCGAGCATTATTTTTATACCAAGCTATTAAATCAAGCTCGCCATATCTTATTTCGCTTGTTCCTGCTTTACAGGCATACTCCCATTCTGCTTCTGTTGGCAAACGAAATCCGTCGGCTGTATTATCAAATGTTATATCTCCATTGTTTTCCGGAATGACATAACAGGGATTCAATCCTGTTTGGATTGAAAGTTTATTGCAAAAATTTACGGCCTCTTTCCAAGTGACTGTTTCTACTGGCCGTTTGCTTTCTTGAAAGGTGCTTGGATTTTCCATTGTTACTTCAATATATAAATCCTGGGTAACAGGATATTTGGAAAGTAAAAATGGATCTATCTCTACACACCATTGTACTTTTGTCCGATCATCTCGCAAATGAACCTTTCCTTTTGGTATTTCAACCATTAGTTCGCTGATCGTATTTAATAACGAAACCTCTGTCCTATTCAAATTCATCTATATCAAAGAGATTCTATAAAATTCCTAACATATCACTATAAAGGTTCAATTTATAAAAAAATGTTTATTGTTTTGTGAATTTTCCAGAAATGTGAAATTTTGGTATTCTTAGATAATCTCCTCTAATGGTCAAAATATAGCTAAGAAGTTTATTTAAAACAATAAACTTCTTAGATGACTTCTTTTTATAAACTTGTTTGTGTAATTTGATATACTTAAAAGTATATTAGTAATATGCTCATTATCATAAGTAAAACTAAGTTAACCAAGAAAATCATACTACACCAATGTATTGGTGTAGTTGTTATTCTTTATCATATCAATATTTAAGCTAGTCAAAACCAGTATTTTCATATGTTAAAATCAAAAATAATAGGTACCGGGGCCCACATACCCTCACGAAAAATATCAAACGAGTATTTTCTAAACCATACATTCTTTGGCCCGGACCAAATAGCAATCGAGCAATCTGCTGAAACAATTATTCGAAAATTCAAGGCAATTACCGGAATTGAAAATAGATGGTACGCGCCAGAAGGAATGACAGCTTCGGAGATGGGAACCCTGGCGGCGGAAGAAGCTATAGCAAATGCCCAGGTAGAACGTGAATCGATTGATTTCATTATTGTTGCACATAACTACGGAGACATGAAATATCCAGGAGCTCCAAGGGATATGGTTCCTTCGCTTGCCGCTAGGATAAAGCATAATTTGAAAATCAAGAACGTAAATTGTATTCCATATGACATTATATTTGGCTGTCCAGGATGGTTACAGGGGCTTATCCAAGCCGATATGGCAATCAAATCGGGAGCTGCAAAAACATGTCTTGTTATTGGAACGGAGACGCTATCGCGGGTACTCGATTCGACAGATAGAGACAGTATGATATTTTCGGATGGCGCCGGTGCATGTATCATACAAAGCAACGTGTCTGATGATAGTGGAATTATTAATAAAATACTCAGATCGGATACGGATATTGAACTGGAATATATATACTCTTTCGGAACCAATCAGGGTGATGAGACTGAACCTCGTTATATCAAAATGAAGGGGCGTAAAGTATATGAATATGCACTTAAATACGTACCACAATCCATGAAAGAATGTTTAGATCATAGCGGAGAAAGTATCGATGACCTTAAAATGATCTTTCTTCATCAAGCTAATGAAAAGATGGATGAAGCTATCGTTAAAAGATTTTACGAACTCTATGGACGCAAAGAACTTCCAGAAAATATTATGCCGATGAATATCTCTGAAATGGGAAATAATTCGGTGGCTACAATCCCAACCTTATTGCATCAGGTTCTAAATGGAGAAATAAGTTCTTATAAGCTAGCTCCTGGAGATTTAGTTATGTTTGCATCTGTCGGTGCGGGAATGAATATAAATGCAATCACATACAGATGGTAATAAAATAAATCATCAAATATTTTAAAAAAAAATGAACTTTTATGAATGACAGGTGTTCTTAATATAGAAAACGATAACAAATTTTGCTTTTAGTATGAAAAGATAAATGACGTAGTACGGTAAAAAATCCAAATGTCTTCAAAAACTTTGGATACGAAACAAAAAAGAGGAAACGATAAGAAACATAAATTACTGTACGGTTAAACGCCAAGATAAAGGGTCTAATGAAAATTAGGCCCTTTTGATTTTTAAAAAAATCGATACATTTGAAATAACGGAGAACAGTGTAAATTACTAATGAAAAAAAATAAATGCCGAGTATTGAAATTATAACTGAAATAGATGCGCCAATAAACATCTGTTTTGACCTCGCTAGAAGTATTGACCTGCACACAATTTCAACTTCGAGAACAAATGAACATGCTATTGATGGTAGAACTACAGGACTGATAGGTCTTAATGAATTAGTGACTTGGCAGGCCACTCACTTTGGTATAAGGCAAAAACTAACTTCAAAAATAACGGCGTTTGACAGCCCACATTACTTTGTTGATGAACAAGTAAAAGGTGCATTTACATCTCTTTACCACGAGCATATATTTGAACAGGTTGGTGAAAAGGTAATCATGAAAGATATCTTTGAATTTCAATCACCTTTTGGAATATTTGGACGCTTATTCAATCACTTCATCTTAACGGATTACCTGACGCAATTTCGTACTGTGCGAAATAATATAATTAAAGAATATGCCGAAAGTGACAAATGGAAAATGGTGATTTAAATACGTGAACTTAAACATAAAAAACAGCTCTCCTAAAATAACTTTTTCGGAGAGCTGCAAATCCGTTTAGCAAAGCGCTTTAAATACTGCCTTGCTTATTTTTATTTAGCTCGCGATCTTTATCGACAGTTCTTGTAGTAATGCCTTCGCTTCGTTTAGATTTGTATTCCAAACTTTCGTTCTTTCGGCACTATTCAACTTCTGGATAGCTGCTTCAAAACGTTTCAAATCCTCGACCATACCCTTCTTTTTTAGCGCTTTCTTTACAATCTGAACTTTTTCGTAATCCTGTACCCCTTCCAAGGTTCTTTCATAACGAATCGAACTCCTGCCATTCGGATACACGATATAGGTATCGCCTGCTGGCCAAGTACGGAAACGTGAATCTAAAATTGGGTTTTCGACCCATGAGTTGAATGCCCAATGTAATAAGCCATCAAAGTCAGCCGCCTCAGCATACCATCCCATATAAGCAGACTCTGCAGGATCGGAGAATGTAAACTGATTTGGGAAATCATTACCACAATACACGTAAAATGTGGTAATCAACCCCCTCTTTTTACGATCTAGCAAATCTTCATGCGAGAAGGGATGATTTGCCGCAATACTGATATCTTTACTGTCTGGATAGCGCTGATAAGTCTTTTGATTATCCGCGTAAGAAACACCCAAAACTGGTGCTACTTTCTTCAAAAGTGACAGCGCTCCATCTACTTCTTCTTTTGTGCGTTCATCCATAGCGATGTTTGTAATTTCTAGCCAGCCCTTTGAATCCAAATGCTTCACAAGATCTTTCAAGAACGGTGTCCATAGCTCTTCAAACTCAGGAGTCCCTGGCTTGGCAACGACATTGACGACTTCATTCTTGGCTACATCGCGATAGTGCACCTCATTGTTCCAAGGCACAATTGAATACATATTAATCATCTTAGTTACGCCTAGGTCCATCATAAACTGCACCCAACGGTCGAACACTTTATAATCATAAGCCCAAGTACCATCTGCATTTTTGTTCCATAGAATCATATCTGCATAGGGATCATAAGTCTGCACATTCCATGGGTCTTTATTCATGGTCGTCGTGATTACTTTCTGTCCAGCATCGGCCAACATCTTCATAACAGGCTTCATCGCTTCAAAGTGTGCATCACTCCACATCTCTAAACCATTCACGCGTGCTACAGCGGATGGATGTTGCCATTGATCCAAGTGGAAGATCCACTCGCTTGGCTTAGGCAATACGTTTTCTAAAACCCTAACTTTCAAAGTTAATTGATCGACAACCTTTCCTTTGCTCTCGATGCGTACGTTAGCTTGGTATTCCCCTGCTTTGGCATCACTTGGGATTTTTACAGTTAACCAAACTGGACGCGCCTTGCTCGCTTCCAAATCTAAAGATGTTAGGTCGTCTAACATATCTGGAGACAGTGACGCTGCAAAATCTTCTTTCTTACGGTATCCACATCCAGCTGCAAATTCATCGGTCATCACGTAACGAACGAAACGTGCTGAAGCTATGCTAGCGGGCATTTTGGTGCTATTTGCTCCTTTAAAATCAGTTACCGTTACGGTCACATCTGGCGCAGCTTCTTTCGTCCATAGTAATATTTGTGCCGAAACACGTTCTCCACGCCAACCGGTTAACGCATCAATTGATTTTTTATTTATATCAGGAACTAGCGACTTAGCATAGCGTTTATCAATAGTTACAAATGAGCTATGTAGGCCTTTCTTTACATTAGACCAATCAGCCAACGCGTCTTTCGTTGGGTCGGCCATTTCTTGGAAGTTTACCATCTCGAAGGCTGGTGTTTGCGCCTTAACAGGTTGTACACTCCATAGCGCCCCAACAAGAAGAGCTGACGCTAAAGTAGTATTCTTAAAATTCATATTTATTTGACTTGGTTTTCAATTGAGATCTGGAATATCCTTGTGTTTTAGAAACATGAATGATAAAAGTCTGCACTTAACATATTTCCGCAATATGAAACCAAACTACTTAAATTTCTAGATGTATACAAATGCTAAACTAAAACAAACGTTTGCTTTAATTTCAAGAAAGGAAAATTCTATTAAGCAATTGATATCAAACTCATTACCCGAAAGCTAACTTTTATGAGAATGGGTGCTTTCTATTTTTTTGATATCACTAATAAAAAATGCTCCTTAATTGCTTTGATTCAACCGTTTCCTACGACTCAGTCAGGAGGCAAACGGAATGGATGATGTGAAAAAAGAGATTAAATGGTATGAAACTTTTTTAGTGTCAATTTTTCGGTTGGTAAGTCATTTTCTATTCCTAGAAAACTACGTTCAAAACCAAATTTCTCTAGTATTTTTTTTGACGCTAGATTTTCTGGGTCTATGATTCCTATAATATCCACGGCAGGAAATAATTTATCTGCTCGGTCTAGGACTACTTGACATATTGCCGATCCAATTCCCATACTCCAAAACTCTTTCTTTAAAACATAACCGATTTCAAGTATTGAATCGTCCTGCTTGTAGCGTTCTAATTTGCAATAGCCTACAAAATCACCTTCTTGATTAAATACCTTAAAATATCCTAACCCGTCTTCGCTATTATTAGTAGCAAGAATAACATCGAATTTTTCTCTCGCCTGATGCTCTGTCCATGCATTTCCCGAGATATATTTCATAATTTCATCGTTCATGACCAACCCTTTAAAAATATCATAATCAATTGCTACATACTTCTCTAATATTAAGTTCATTCGATTTTAATTTATATAATATTGGTTAAACATGGGTGTAGAAATTTTAAAACAATAGGATTAAAGATACTATTTTATAAGAAAATCTTCTCGAACAGGATTGAATGTGTCAATAAGTTCTCCTGCAACTATGCATTCACAGCCGTGCAAAGCATTACTAGGAATAATGCAACTGTCACCTCCGTGAAGTACATGCATAATATCATCAATTACATAATGAAAAACTCCAGATTTAACGTAAGAAATTTGGGTTTGCGGATGTCGATGTAGTTCACCTGTTGCACCTTTTTCAAACTTTACTTTAGTCAGCATCATGACTGGACTATGTACTGCAATCTGTCTTTTTACTCCTTTTCCTACAACTTCCCAATCATTTTGATTTTCAAAGTGAAATAATTCATTTTCCATATTTGTAATTGCTATCTGTATGAGCGGATCAATTGACCTTATTTTTATCTAATATAGAAAGGAATCGGTCAAAAAAAGGAATTTAAAACCATTTTATTTAATGTGTTTGAAAAATATCTCTAGAACGAGCATTTTTGTTTTTAATGTTGGATTTCATTAAATTGCAGTTTAGTACAGAACAAATGCAAGATAGGCCACGAGTAAAAATTCACCTTACATCTATTGATTTAACATGCGAAATACTAGGTTGGATCCTTGTGCTAGGTATGTGGTTATTAACGTTAAATAAATATGGCACATTGCCTGATCGTATTCCAATCCATTACAACATATTGGGAGAAGCTGACGGATTTGGAAAAAAGAGCGCTATTATTACGTTACCTCTTATTTCGTCTATTTTATTTATTGTATTAACGATTTTGAACAAGTTTCCACATATCTTCAACTATCCCACCACTATAATGGAAAAAGATGCCTTAAAACAATATACCAATGCAACCAGAATGCTCAGGTGTTTGAAATTGGTAATCGTGTTCACCTTTGGTCTGATTTTGTTTAAAACAATTCAAATCTCGGAGGATAACAGTGCCAAACTTGGGATATGGATGTTACCATTAACCTTGTGTCTCATTATTATTCCAATGATCTATTTCACCATTAAATCTAATAGGATAAAGAAATTTACAGAAGATATACCTGATAATTAACCTAATCTCAGTGTTTATAATGATTAAAAAATGCCCCCAATAAGTGTCTAACTTTTTGGGAGCACTTCATATTATAGAGGGCTTTTTATAAAAAATTCAACGACACCTTACGCTAAGTGTAAATAACAGTTTTTTATAATATATAATATTTAGAATTTCTCAATAAGAAACGAGAAGAAAGCATCTTGATAGTATCATTTCTAGTATTGATGAAACTCCTTGGTAATAAAAGATAGTACTTCTGGTAAAGAATCTCTCCAATACGTCCATGTATGTGCACCATCTCGAATTCGGAATTCATGGGGGATTTCTTTCTTTTTCATAGCAATATGAACCAAACTATTTCCTTCATATAAGAAATCATCATCTCCACAATCGATATACCACCGTACCGCATTCTTCTTGTCCTCAGGAATTTCTTCAAGCAGTGATAGCACATTATGTTTTTTATAGTATGCTAGGATATCTCCATCAGATGCTGTTGATTTAGCGTCAACAAACCGACTTTTCGCCTCCTCTAATGATAATGGACCTACGTAAGCACTTAAGGGACAGGCTGAAGAAAAAAGTTCGGGATGGTGCAATGCATATATAAATGAGCCCCCACCGCCCATGGACAATCCGGCTATCGCTCTATATTTTTTTTCAGCCTTTGTACGGTATGTTTTTTCAACATAAGGCATTAGTTCTTGAAAAAAGAAGTCTTCGTAATTCCAATCACCTGCTAAGGAATTAAAATAGCCCCTCTGTCCGGAATTGGCATCTGGCATAATGATAATCATAGGGGTTGCTTTCCCCTCTTTAATCGCTTTATCGGTTATGTGAAGCACTTCGCCAAATTGAACCCATCCAGTATGATCATCACCGGCACCATGTAATAAGTATAGGACAGGGTAACTCCTTGAAGAGTTTTCATAGTCGGGGGGTAAATAAACTGAAAACTTCCGTTCTCCATGAAGTATTTTACTGTGTAAGCTTAGGTTATCAAAGACTTTTCCTGTTGTTTGACTAAAGGTAGCAGTCCATGCAAATAGGGTTAATAAAACAAAAATTAAAGATAAATTTCTTTTCATAGTGATTAGGTTTTAGGAATATTTTATTGTTTACGAAAATCTGATATTGATACAAGATGTAACATCCTCTCTATAGATACAATTTTTATAACTATTAAAGATAGTTAAATTGTCTAAGCGACAGAGAATAATCAGTTAAAAAAAATCTTTCCATTAAAATGTTTAATTTACTTTGAAAACGTACAATTGCTACATACCTTACAGTCATACCCTATCTTTTAGAACAACTAACTTTTGAGATGGTACGAAACCTATACGGATTACCTTGATTTTTCCATCTATGCTAAGAGAACTCTTTTGAGGGTATTTCCGAAAAAGTGTCAAATATTTTTATATTTTTGACATGGTCCTTGTATACACTAGTTAAAATAAATATCATGATTGGTAGATTCTTTAGAAAATTCTATTTGCATATAGTTATCTGGACCATACTATTGTTTTTGCCTTTTATTACCTATCTCTATCAACCAGATAAGATAGCGGATTTTAAACCCTACTCTGCATTATCTCACCTTGCAAACATTATATTTCTAGCGTCCAATTTTTACCTACTATGCTATTATGTGGCACCAAAATATTTCTTTGGTCGTCAAAAAACTTTTAAGCTGTTGATTTTTCTAGGTTTTATAGCCTATGTGGCACTAAACTATGCTATCGTATACTTTAACCCTAATGGCGAATTGACCCATTTCACAAAGGAAAACATACTATTTGTACGTCTTGTAATAGGGCCAGGCATTATTTATTCTCTTTGTATGATTACCTCTTCGATGATTTTTCTTTATGACGAACAGGCAAGGCAAAAGGAACTGAACAAACAGATTGCATTGGAAAAAACAAAAGCTGAACTAACAATTCTTAAACTTCAGATCAGTCCCCACTTTTTATTCAATACGCTCAACAACATTCGCTGGTTGATTCGTAAGCAATCGCCAGATTCTGAAAGCACAATAATCAAACTATCCGAAATATTACGGTATATTCTCTATGAAGTTGATGGCCCACAAGTAGAACTATTTAAGGAAATCGAGCATATGCGAAATTTCATTGCTCTACAGACCTTACGCCTACCTATAGCGGGTAACGTAAATCTCAAAATTGAAAATGATCTAAAAAATAGAATGATACCACCTTTATTGTTTATTCATTTCGTAGAAAATGCATTTAAATATGGGGTGGATAGCAAAACCGCTCCAGAGATAACGTTTGAATTTGTAGAGATAACGGGTGGGATAGCCTTTACATCCCGTAACAGGATATTGGTGTACAATGAACCACGAGCAAGTGAAGGCATCGGATTGACAAATGTACGGAGACGTTTACAATTACTCTATCCGAATAGGCACAACCTTTCTATCCAAAGCACTGATGATGGATATTTCAAAGTAATACTCAAACTGACAACCGATGAAGATTAAATGTATACTTATCGACGACGAACCGTTTGCACTGAACATCTTGGAAGACGATTTGCTGGGTTTTGATAATATCGAAATACTACGCAAATTCAATGCTCCAACTGATGTTAACGATTTTTTAAAAAATCACCCCGTAGACTTGATTTTTTTGGATATACAGATGCCCGAAAAATTGGGGACACAATTTATCCGCGAACTTGAAGAACCCCCATTGTTTATTTTCACCACTGCTTATCATCAATACGCTGTGGAAGGATTTGAGTTAAATGCAGTCGATTATCTATTGAAGCCCATTTCCAAGGAACGATTGACAAGTGCCATTAGAAAGGTGGAAGATATCATGATGATGCGTGCAAAACAATTACCTGTGGACGATCATATTGTTGTCAATGTTGAATACAAAAAGATAAAAATATTACTCAATGAAATCAGTTATATTGAAGGTCTTAAGGACTACGTTAAAATCTATTTAATAAACCGGGATATTCCTCTTCTCACACGGAGCAACCTACGGGGTATGGAAAAGATACTCCCTAAAACCGATTTCTTAAGAATCCACAATTCCTTTATCGTCAACAAAAATAGGATTGAAAATGTGACTCAAACTAAACTCACATTGTCTAAAACAGCATTGCCAATAGGTAAGAAATATATCCGAAACATCGAACTTTTCCATTTATAGTAAAGCTTTAGGCTGCCCTTTTCAACCACAATAATCGCATTCGTCTACACATACACGCTGTCCGTCTACAGATGATTGTGTAGATTAAGAATATTTTTCAAATTTGCTTTCTATCGGTCCATCTTAAAGTGGATAACCGAATAAATCGATAAAAGAAAAAATGAAAAGATACATATCTGCAGTTATTTTGGCAACGGCTATCCCTACGCTACATGCCCAAACTCCATCGAGTAATCGTTCAAGTGATATCACCATTTCTGAGGGCAGGCTCTTAGGTCAAATTGTAAACAATCAAGGAAAACCTATTGCACAAGCTTCTATCAATCTCCTTCAAGTAATTAATGATAACGCTACAGGTAAACAAAGAGAGGTATTATTAAAAAGCACAAGTACACGGGAAGACGGGAAATTTAGTTTTTCAAATGTGTCAACCAGCGACAAATGGAAGCTAAGAATAAGCTCAATTGGTTATACAGCAATTGACTTACCTGTTGAATATGGTACAGATAACAAAATTTCGGAAAAAGATTTAGGTGCTATAACACTAGAAAACGATAATCGGAAACTGGATGAAGTAATTGTTACTGGGCGTAAGGCATTGCTAGAAATGGACATTGACAAAAAAGTATTCAATGTAGAAAAGAATATCGTAGCTACAGGCGGTACAGCTATCGATGTGTTTCGTAATATGCCATCTGTACAGGTCGATATCGATGGTAATGTCAAACTCAGAAATGCCGCTCCAACGATTTTCGTAGACGGAAAGCCAACAACGCTTACACCCGACCAAATACCGGCCGACGTCATCGAGAAGGTCGAAATTATCACCAATCCTTCTGCTAAATATGATGCTTCTGGAAGCATGGCTGGAATTATAAATATTATTCTCAAAAAAAATAAAAAAACTGGTTACAATGGTATGGTTACTGCCGGAGGAGACCGATTTGGCGGAACCAATTTTATGGGTAGCCTAAATGCGCGTCAAGATAAATTAAATATATCATTGACAGGAATGAACATGCGTATGCGTACAAACTCCGAAGGTGACAGCCATAGAACGAGCAGTATCAACGGCATAAATTCGAGTGTAGATCAAGATATTGAAGGTAAAACAAAGGGGATGATCACTTTTGGAAGACTTGGGGTAGACTATGATTTTAGTCCCCGTACTTCGGTCTCAATAGCAGGAATATTGGTTGAAGGAAAATTTACTCCAAACGAAAACACACTGATATCGACACAGACTGGTGGAAACACATCATTAAGCCAAAGAATCTCAGATTCGGAGCGAAGCTTTAAACCGAGAGGCTTGCAAGCTGGTTTAGTACAGAAATTCAAAACAGAAGGAGAAGAATTTACGGTTGACTTTAATTATTTTGGTGGACAGAATAATTCCAAAGGTCGTTATAGCACCAATTACTTAAATGATATAAATCAAATCACAGGCACACAGGTTCAAGAAAATATCGGTTCTGGTGAAAATCAATTTATGACGATTCAAACGGATTATGTCAAACCATTTCAAAATGGGATGAAGTTGGAAACTGGTTTGCGCGCTCAGATTAATAATTTAAAAAACCTGAATAACAATTCCCTAAAAGCAGTAGGCCAAGATCATTTTGAAAATATTTCATCAGCATCTGCCAATTACGATAGTAAAAATAGCGTTTATGCAGCATATGTTTCGCTAGGTGGAAATCTAAAAGATTGGGTGTCTTACAAAATTGGTGTCCGCGCAGAAAGTTCTACTTATGACGGAGAACTTTTGAACACAAATGAGAAATTCCATAATCGTTACCCACTTAGCTTATTTCCATCTCTGTTCTTAAGCAAGAAGCTATCGGAGAAAGATCAAGTTCAGATGAGTGTAACACGTCGTGTGAACCGTCCCAATTTTTTTCAAATGATTCCTTTTATTGATTATACCGATAGTTTAAACATCACCCGTGGTAATGCAGACCTGGTCCCAGAATTTACGACTTCAGGAGAACTTTCTTATAGCAGAACGCATGGCAAAGGAACTTTTCTTGTTTCAGTTTATTACAAAAAAACGAACAATCTGATTACACGCTATCTGACACAGGAGCTAAACCCGATCACAGATAAAATGGATTTCATCAATACCTATATCAATGCCAATTCAAGCCAAAACTATGGAGCGGAATTTACCTATACCAACAGCCTGAAAAAATGGTGGGATATGACAGCAGACCTTAACTTTTACAATTCAAAAATAGAGGTTGATGACAGTACTCCGGCCGAAGGTATGTGGACGGTTTTTGGAAAATTAAACAATACCTTCAATATTAAAAACAATTGGAATCTACAGCTTGCTTTTGAATATCAAGGCAAAACGAATATGCCGGTAACCCAAGGTCAAACTTTCGGTCCGCCTATGAATCAAGCTCAAAGCTCTTCACAGGGCTACATCAAACCGTTTTATGGAGTTGACCTTGCAATCAAGAAAAGTTTCTTGAAGAATCAAGCTGCTTCAGTAACACTAGCAGTAAATGATATTTTTAGAACCCGAGGTAACACAATTGTATCTGCTGGAGAGGGATTTTCCCAAACCTATTACCGTATCTCCAATCCTCAACTTGTCAAATTAAACTTATCATACCGTTTTGGGAAAATGGACATGAATATATTCAAGAAAAACAAAAATCAAAACTCAATGGAAGGTTTGCAGATGCAATAACCTATTCGGAGTTGATTAAACTGAGGCCAAAAAACAACGGCGGAAAAGCTTAAAACCTTTCTCCGCCGTTGTTTCATTTACTACCAGTACTAGGATGGTACATAAACTCCAATTATATTTTGTTACCATTCCTATTAACTGTAACAATATATCCCGTTATCAGCCATAATGTAAAATGAAATTAGGGGAAGTGTTTTCATTACATTTTTTTTCGTATTCTAGGGTCAATCCAAAAGAGATCTCGCAATGGTAGAATATCTTGTGGTGTTATCTGGCTATAGATAAGTTCTTCAGTATCATCCGAAATGTGCCAGACGTAATCCGCTTGTTGCACGTCCAGAACTTTTAAGATAGCGTCTTCATCACAGAACCAAATGTCTGACTCAATGACTGCAACTCTATGTGTCAAAAACCAATCACAGGCTTGGGCGGTATCTAAACAGATTAAAGACCGTGTAAGGTCTTCTAAGTCTTGCATTCCCGAACTGACATGGTCGGGATAATGCAATTGCAAATATTCCAGATACATAGCGTGATCACCGGTATGCACGGCATGATTGCGTATCAGTACGCCCTGTGGATCGAATGAGAAATCGTATACCTCGGGATTTGCGATAAACTGATAGTACTGGTTATAGAGCTGAAGCCTCTGCTCTAACCTTTGTTGATAGTCGTCTTCGATAAACACTTGTCCTTCAATCGTCCCATCATCTGAATTATTGAGAACGTCTTCGATTACCAAGATGGCTGGCTCTTGAAAGGCTGCAATCATTGCTCTGCAATCCAAGCGTAGCAGATACTCCCGGACATCAGGTACCTTAATCGGATAGTAGCTTGGATTTTCATCACCGACGTTATTTCTAGAAGTCAATATATTGTATCCTTTAGACTTCAGGTCTAGCAAAACGGTTAGGGTTAAAGAGACGAACTTCATGGTGTGATTATTTTGACATTAAAAAAAACTTAGCTGAGTGGGTCCATCCTGTCCCAATAGTGGTAAACCGGACCATGGGTAAGGATCATACCGCAATTTGCCATCGGGTCTATTTGGGAATCCTCTCAATGTATACACTGGGTAACACTCGAGTGATAAATCTGGGACTTCATAGTTGAATATTGGTGTCAGATTTTCGTCATCGGTAGCAGATAGCCACTTTTGTTCTAATTCCGGAGTTAGAAAAAGCGGCATACGTCCTTTGTTGGGACCATCATTGTGAATATGGCCCATGATGGTATTGGCCTCTCGAGTCAACATACCAAAGCTGCCTACTTTCTGAGATCTGCCATCTTGGTCAACGGATTCATGCCACTGATATAACCCTGGAATATAGAAAATTTCTCGGTTTTTATCCTTGATGTAATACGGTACTTTCTTTTTCCATCCATGTACCTTCCGATGTTCAAAGGTACCGGAAACGGGAATAAGACAGCGCTGGTCTTTCAGGCGATGCCAGTAAGACTTGCCATCGGCAAAAATGCGTTCGCTACGGATATTGACCATACTGCGCCTTCGGTCGTCCTGCTCCTTAGGATCTTGAATATAGGTAGGCAATACACCCCACTCCATTTCGACAAGACCAAGATTCTGGCTTTCCTTATCTTTATATATTATGGGATAACCAGGGAAGGTAATAGCCTGCACATTTTCAAAATAACGATAATCATAATCGACTTTCTTACGTTCGTCTCGTAGTTTGGAAAAGGTTTTCTTGACAATTTCGATGTCTGTATGTAATGATATGTCCCAGCACATAGTGATTGTTTATATGTAATATGTTAAGTTGTTTGATTTTAAACACTTGAAGTAATCAAGTTGTTTGCAGAAATAATAGATCTTAGGTCGCTAAGATAGGAGTTCAATGGCGCTGACTTTCTTTTTAGTATTTCCATTGCTGATGATTGCCCATACACGCCCGTGCTCCAGAGTAAATAGGATATCTATAGGATCTTTGCGTTTGAAGGTAGTTTTACTCCGAAGATAGTTGATGATCTTGTTTTCATACATGAGCAACATTCGTTTGTTCCACCTCTCTTCGTAAAAGCGGTTGATGAAGATGCGATAACTGGAATTCGACGCTAACAATTGATGTATACGCAGGGTATCTGCTGGTATACTGACGGCCTTACCTTCTTTAGAATTTAACTGTGCAGCATGTTCTTGAGCCTCTTCTGTCTTCCAGTATGGAGACAATAAAAAGCCGGAGCCTTTACTGATATCTGGCCATTCAAATCGCTGTAGCACAAAGTCACGATAGCCTTTATCCAAGAGTTCTTGAAAGCTGCTATGGCTAAGTTGCTCGAATGGATTGTACAACATGATGGACTTGTCTTATTGATACAAAGTTAGTGAACTTAGACAAATTTTTGCTTAACAAAATTGGAAATATAAATTCATTTATATTATAATAAACAAACAGAGGTTGCAATTAATTTTATACTAGTTTTCGAGTCTATCTTACAGAAGAATCGCTATAGAAATGAGATTCTATAGCGATAAAAGGTATTCTTTTCTATAATGGTTTTGGTATTATCATATTAATAATTTATCCTTTACTTACCAATTGTCAGAACAATTCTTGTCAACATTATGTCTCTTTAAAAATCATATTTCAATAGAGAGGTAAGAACATAGATAAAAAAACATTTTCAAACGTTACTTCTGCAATAATACGACATTTTTCTCATTAATGGGAATTTTTACAAAAATATTCGTAAAGTATAAAGTTGAACATTGCCTTACTTCTAAAGTTTATTCTTACTGGATAACCAGACAACAAATAAAGCCGCAGTGCTCCAGATAAGCATCTGTGAGAGCGCTAGATTCCATCCTCCAAATGTCCAGCTTAATAGACCAAAGAATGTTCCGGTGCCTGCACCAATAAAATAGGTGGTCATATATACGGTATTTAACCGACTATGCGCCTCCTCATCCAGAGAATAGATACGTGTGAAATTTGTGATCTGAGTTGCCTGAACGCCAATATCCAAAAAAAAGATAGCAATAATCAAAACCCATATGGAATGTGGGAAAAACCACATGACCAAAATACTTAAAAATAACATACCCACTGTGAGGTAAAGGTTTTTAAACACTTGACCTTTATCGGCCATTTTTCCGAAGTATGGAGCCACTAAAGCCCCTCCTATGGCAATTAGACCAAAAAGGCCGATTGTAGAGGCTGGAAAATTAAAAGGAGCATCACTAAGGTGGAAAGTTAAAGTTGTCCAAAAAGAACAGAACACTCCAAAAGTGAAGGCCCCAAGTAAAGATGCTTGTCTGAGGATTTTATATTTACCTATTAATGTGATTGTAGATTTAAGTAACCCAAGATAAGTACCTTTAAATTTGCTGGGTACTTCCGGTAAAACAAAAAACAACAATAGACTGCTTATTGAAACAAGCAACGCCGAACTGATAAACACACTCTGCCAACCCCATAAGTCTGTCAATAAACCACTCAATAACCGTGAACCTAAGATACCACACAGGATTCCGCTAAATACGATACCGACATTTTTACCTCGATTTTCTTTACCTAGGGCTGCGGACATCGGTAGGATAATCTGTGCAGGTGTAGAACATACGCCAATTACAAAACTAAGGATAAGCAAGAGGCTGTAATTTGTGGTATTAGCGAGCGTTAAAAGCATCACTATAAGGGTAAGACAAATACATAAAATTAATTTTTTTCTATTTAACTTATCACCTAAAGGCAGTAGAAAAAACATACCCAGACCATATCCCAATTGTGCCAGCACAGAAATTTTACCAACAGCACTTTCAGATTTCCCCAAGGTTTCAGCTATATTCCTAAGAATGGGCTGGCTATAATACACATTGGCAACTATGGTTCCTGCTGAAAAAGCCATAACAGGAATGATCCATTTATTCTCTTTATTTATTGACATTTGAAACTTTATTACAATAAGCAAACCTAAGAACTTTGCCTATCAAATCATGTTTATTTTCACGTACTCTGTAAAATAAAAGTATGAAGGTAATTCAATTTAAAGCATTTATTACCTGCGCCTTTTGAAACTGTTGTTTTACAACTTCATCGCACAACCATAATCACATTAAAATTAGGTATATAGATGGATGGGAGCACATGGATATTAACTTGTACAACAACTAAATATCAAAAGATAGTTTTTATTTTTTATTTCCCACGCAACCTAAGTTGCCAAATGAGTGAAATCTACTTAGTCAAAAGACGAAAAAATAAATATATTTGCTAAAAATCATCATATGATGCTATAAGATTAGAAATACCACGAGCATCAGAATTCAAATTAAACAATGAATATAAGGAATAGTACGACTAGCGATATTGCGGCAATCTTTCAAGTTTACGAACAAGCCTCAGCTTATAAATTGCAAGTGGGCAATAAAGGTTGGAAGGGTTTTGAATTATCCCAGATACAAAAGGAGATTGGAGAAAATAGACATTATGTTATTTTAGAGGGGGAAGCTATAGCCTGTACATTTTTACTCACATTCAATGATGATGTCTTATGGAAGGAAGCTGCGAACGATTCCTCAATCTATATTCACAGAATAGCTACAAACCCACTTTTTAGGGGAAATTCGTATGTAACAAAAATCGTTTTATGGGCTAAAGAATATGCGGCTACAACTAATAAAAAATATATCAGACTTGATACGCATAGTGGAAATGAAAAAATAAACAATTATTACAGCAATTGTGGCTTTACTTTTAAAGGGGTGACTATGGTAGAATGGACGGCTGAATTACCAGAACATTACAAAGAGGGATCTTTTAGCTTATTTGAGATTGCATTATAGTCGCAAAATTCCTTTCCCTATCCAATTGGATAGGGAAAGGAATTTTGTTACATATTGAGCCAGTAATTGAACTTCATCATAAATGTGTTGCTTGCGGGTAGGCCAAACATACGGTCTAGGTTGTTTCCCCAGCCGGTTTGGTAAATATCGTCACGATTGGACCGATTATGTTCCCAAACAAGATATAAAGTTGAACCCGGAAGATACTCCCATCGCGCCACCAAGTTGGAACGAAACTCATTAAAACTAAAGTTCGGATCATTAAACGACAGTTGAGTTCCACCTTTATTGACTTGATAAAGACCAGCATTGTAACTGATTTCATCCGTTGTAAATTCGGTAAAGCGATCTTTGTATACGCGTGAATCTGTATTTTCAGCTTGCTTAAATCGGTCATATTTGGCAACCGATGTAAAAGGAGAACCATAATATTGAATAGAAATATCGGGAGTTAGATTGAGTTGCATATTCAATGTGATACCATAGGTTTGCTGTTTCATCCGCCCCATGATATAAGTTGCTGGATCAGTTGGGTGGACTTCTGGAGAGGCAGTGCTGACATATTGCAGATTGTCTTGATTCCAGGCGTAATTGAGCTGACCTGTAAGGCGAACATGATTACCCAGTCGGAAAATCATACTGGGGTTTATCGTATTATATCCCGTTTCTTGTCCCAAATAATGTCTTCCATTATAATCCAATTTATAAACAACCCGCTTAGCTCTATCCGAATTCAAGACGACATTTGTCTCAATATTCGAATTATAGCGCAAATCTGGTCCACCTCTCAACTGGCGGCTATCAATCGTATTCCAGTTGAATGTTTCTTTGACATCCATCTCTATTCGATGCTTGGTACTTAAGCTTCTCCACCTAAGTGCAATATCATTATTGATTGCCTTTCCACCATAGTTCCACATATTTTTTTGCGTCAAATTAATTCCTGCAAAACGAAAGGGGCCCCAAGGATCCGTTTTTCGAAATGTAATCTCTGATTCATTAAATTTATAATCTGATTGACGAAGATATCCGACGTTATTGAGGTCAAACCCTGGTGATGACCAACTAAAAGTTTGTGCAAAATTCCATTGTGCATTTCCTTTCTTTCCTATTTTAACATAACCACCAGTACCTTGTAAATTATTTTTATTGGGATCTAAGTTCAAATAATTCGCCCCTGATTCACGTTGATAATAGTGCGTTGCATTCATCTTGGTATGCAAAATTGCATCAGATGAGCCATGTAGGGTACTAAACATTCCCTTAGCATCGACATAATAGAGTCTTTTAGCGAAATACTGCGTAAAATCTACTCCTGCAGTAAAAGCATTGTCTACCATAATTTCTTCTAGATGCCTCTCCCCTAGCTTCCTATTAACCGAGGTCACCATACCACCAAGTAAAGTATTACCATCCCAATTTTTCTGCACACGAGCCACTGTATAATTGGTAAGAGGTTCTGTCACTTCTCTATCCGATTGACCATTACGCATCACTTTTGAGCTCGTTTCAGCTGTAACACTCTCCAAGAAACCAACGGTGACCCCATTTCTATTTGTACCTGTCAGTTTCATAGCTCCTAGGATAGGGATAGGATTGGCTGTGCTCGAATAACTATTGAGATTGTCAATAGCATTTGGTCGGTAGGTGGGCATGGCACCTATTCTGCGCGAATAAAACATCATCCCATCCTCATTATTGTCAAATTCCAAAATATGTTTCCCTTCTAGGAAAAAGGGTCTTTTCTCGTCATAGAAAATCTCATATGCAGACAGATTCATAACTGATGGGTCAAGCTCCACCTGACCATAGTCTGGATTGATAGTCATATCCAAGGTGAAATCATTCAGCGCGAATTTTGCATCTAATCCCCCCGTTGCCTGCCATTTGCTACCTTTCTGAAAAGGACTGTTCGGAATCTTTGGATCTCTAACAAACTTGCTCATGGTATAAGGTAAAAACTCTATTCCCCTTGGTTTTGGCAAATCGGTCATGCCGCTCATCTCACCGAATGAAAACACATGCCCATTATTCTTGATTGGAATAAGGCTCCAGTTCTGAACTTCATTATTTCTACGAATAATACGTCTGACATGCAAACCCCAGATACCATCAGAACTTTTCTGATTATAACGCAATTGACTAAAGGGAATTCGCAATTCGGCAGTCCAACTTGAATCTGCTAAGTTAATATGTGTACGTCCCTCCCACACCGTATTCCAACTTAAATTGACAGAGAGTTTATCTGTAACGGTAAGATCGGTCTTGTTTCCACCGAGGTTTATATTAAATTCTGAAGCAACTCGATAATCATGGTAAGTATCGAAAGCAATGCTAATAAGATCTCCATTAGTATTATCGTCTCGATTGCCAATAAAAGAATTCATCGTCTCAGGATGTTTGTCTTTACAATAAACACCTACATACACATTTTGATCGTCATAAAATATCTTCATGCGCGTCCATGAATCTGTATGTGCACGTTCGAAAGGAATAACTTGAGAAAATTTCTCAGACCACTCGCCAACATTATTCCATATATCCTCATCCAATTTACCATCTATACGTGGTTGTTGATTGGCAATTTTTGTAATATGATACCCTCTTTTATAAGCGCTATCCAAAGAAACTACTTCTTTTCTTTCCTCCTGTGCTTGACATAAAGAATGTAGTATCAGAGCAGACAGTAAACAATAGTATTTCATAAATAATTCAACTATTTTTGTATCGGTTTATATAATATTGGTTATTATATATAAGTTAATCTGAGCCAAGTTACAAAAAATAAAACAATCTGAAATTTTCAAACATTTGTCAGAAACCGAGTAGTGTAAGAAATGGGGCTTAATTTTATTAACTTAACTTTCAGGATAACATAGCGAAGTTAATTACAGAGAAAAGTACAGCAGAAATCCGACCTACAATTTAACCATAGCTATGGTTAAATTGTAGGTCGGATAGATAATATGATCGAAAAAGTCGTGGTTATTGCTCCCAGACCAACGCGCTTGCACCAAGAATTGCCGCATCGGCTTCAGGTAGTTCACTAAAAACCAATCTAACTTTATCTCTAAAAATTGGAAAAAGATTCCTTTCCATATGTAGTTTAGCAGGTTTTAATATAAAGTCCCCAGCTTGTATAACTCCACCAAACAACAGAATAGCTTCTGGAGATGAAAACATCACAAAGTTAGCCAAAGCTTCCCCAAGCTTTTGTCCTGTATAGCGAAATACTTCAATAGCAATTGGATCACCTTTTAGAGCACACTCATGAACTGTTTTGGAGTTGATCTCGTCTTCAGGGTATTCATTAAGCATAGAGCTCGGAAACTCTGCCCTCATTTTCTTTGCCGTGATAGCAATTCCTGTTGCAGATGCGTAAGCCTCTAAACTTCCTTCAGATCCTGTACTCCAATGCTTTCTCCCTCCTGGCTTCACTATTGTATGCCCCAATTCACCAGCAAACCCATCATGACCATAAACTACATTCCCATTGGCGACTATTCCGCTACCAACCCCTGTACCTAATGTTATCATAATAAAATCTTTCATTCCCCGAGCTGCTCCAAATAGCATTTCGCCCAAAGCCGCAGCATTTGCATCATTAGTTATGACACATTTTAACCCAAATTTGCTTTCAATCATCTCGGCAAAAGGAATTACCCCCTTCCATGGTAAATTGGCAGCTTGTTCTACAGTCCCTGTATAATAATTACCATTTGGTACTCCAACTCCTATACCATCAAAATTATTAACGCTTCCATATTTTTCAATTAATGGATTTACTTTTTCATGTAAAGCATCAATGAACTCTTCTACCTTTTTATATTCATCCGTACGTAAATTACCTTTTTCCAGAACTTCACCACGATGGTTTACTATTCCAAATTTAGTATTCGTCCCGCCAATATCAATTCCAAGAGCGACATGTCTTGATAAGTTTGTTAACGCCATTTCTGTATTTAAATATTCTAAAGCGCTAAAACTATAAAAAAAAATATAAAATATGCTATTTAATATTAGTTAATATTAAGAATTAACTTAAAAAGTCCTCCCGTATCTAACCTCCAGAACCATGTATGAAAAGTAAGGGTTTCCTCCAAATTTCGTGATACAGATCATTTCTTGTTACGTCAAAATCTTGTGCTACATGTGGATCCATATTAATATCCGATCTTTTCATCTACACCATAATTCATCGCAGGATAGTCTAGTATGCGTCTCATGAGTGCCATCTGTCCGCAAAGATAATCTTGTCTTCCAATGCACATGCCAATAAAATTGAGCTTATCTTCGTGAATGAATGGAATATTCATACCGATCGGAAAAAGCTCTGATAATTGCTCGTCATGGATATCCAATAGACCTTGGTAAACTTTGGGGGATATGAAGTGAAGATTTTTTGTTAAATCGATTAGATTTGGATATTTAAATTGTTCATCCAATGACTTACCCATATAAAACAAATCCTGATAAGGATCTACTTCATTCAGGTCTAGAAGATGAGCTATTGCATATCGCACATTGACAAAGTTGCCTGCCATCCAAATAATATGATTAGTTCGTCCATCTATTCTCTTCCTGGCATCAATTTCTGAAATTCCATCAAGCAAACTTAAAAAGTTCTGGGTATGCATGCGGTAAGCTGGAATAATTGCCGCTAATTTAGTTGATTTAGATTTATCCATATTTATTGATTTACAACAGTTTATTTATATTCTAAGTATCAAAATTAAAGAAATAGAGTCCCAAATATGCTTGTCTTATGACAAGAAAATTTTACAACTGAAGATCCGACACATTATACTTGATAAAATGAGCCTGTAAACACAAAGACATCTTAAATAGATTTCCTTTGTTTATTCCAATATTGTTTTAATGGTTAGGATTTTACTCCTGTGCTTTCTTACTTTCATCGATTACTATTTTACCAGCGCAAACCACCCAAGCTATCAAATGAAAATTCTTCTTCTCGGAAATCACAAATAATCAACTTGGAGAAAGCAGTGCATTTTACGAAAGAATTACTTAAATATACGAGTACAACAAATTACACAGATGTCCTTACCTCTGAACAAAATCTATTAAATGCGAAACACAACGCAGTCAATGACAAATTGTAACAGCTACAAGCTGTAGTCCAAATATATTCGGCATTAGGAGGTGGTTGGAAATAAAAGAAACAAAAACTGTCAAAGTGGGGTTTTAATATAATAAAGAAATTTTAATAACCTAATTCACAAACATGAGAGAAGTTGTCAGATTTACAAGTACACTAATAGTGCTATTCTTGATTATTTTCATTGTATTTACATGGCCATTTTGGGGTTTAATTGGCATAGGTTTAGCGATATTACTTATTGGAATATATGACCTTACGCAAACGAAACATGCCATACTGCGTAACTATCCTGTTATTGGTCACATGCGTTTTCTTTTAGAGGCGATTGGTCCAGAACTACATCAATATTTTGTCGAATCAGGAACTGACGGTAAACCGATAGATCGCAATCATCGCGATTATATTTATTCAAGAGCGAAAAAAGAAAATGAAAATCATCCGTTCGGGACGGAGCTTGACGTCAATCAAGAAAACTATAGTTGGATGCAACATAGTATTTATGCTGCTCCCAAATTGCCAAGCCCACCTCGAGAAATCATAGGCTCTAAAGGTTGTCAACAGCCCTACTCTGCTAGTATTTTTAATATTTCGGCCATGAGTTTTGGTGCTTTAAGTAAAAATGCAATCATGGCTTTAAATCGAGGAGCAAAAGCTGGAAGTTTCTTTCACGATACAGGGGAAGGTGGTATTTCAAACTATCATCTCATGGGAGGAGATCTTGTCTTCGAAATAGGAACGGGCTATTTTGGTTGTCGTACCGAAGATGGCTTCTTTTCTCCAGAGAAATTTCAAATAAATGGAAATCGACCTGAGGTCAAAATGATTGCGATTAAACTTTCACAAGGAGCCAAACCGGGTCATGGAGGTGTGTTGCCTGCATCTAAAAACAATGACGAAATTGCAGCAATCAGAGGTGTCAAGCCCCATACTGCGGTCATTTCTCCTCCAAGCCATACAGCTTTCCACGACGCCAAAGGACTTCTTGATTTTATACAGCAACTGCGAGAGTTATCAGCAGGTAAACCAATCGGATTTAAACTTGCAATCGGTAGTAAAAAGGAATTTATAGACATCTGCTTAGCTATTTTGGAAACAGGAATAAAGCCTGATTTTATCACCATCGACGGTGCTGAAGGTGGCACAGGTGCAGCTCCTATTGATTTTTCGAATGCCGTTGGCATGCCTTGGGAGGAAGCGTTGGTATTTGCCGTCGATACACTTCGCGGATTTGATTTAAAAAAAGATATTAAGATTATCACTGCCACTAAAATATTCACAGCTTTTGACATCTTTAAAGCGCTTTGTATAGGAGCAGATGTTTGCAATTCTGCTCGAGGTATGATGCTGGCTTTAGGATGTATACAGGCCCTTAAATGCCACACAAACACCTGCCCTTCTGGTGTAGCAACGAATGATGCGAGATTAGTGAATGGATTGGTTGTGGAGGAAAAATGGAAACGCGTGAAAAATTATCACGAAGAAATATTAAAAGATTTTTTAGACTTACTTGCAGCATCCGGTAGCCCTAACTTGAAACATCTCAACAGATCGTTAATCCATAAAAGACAAAATAACAAACATCGTTCTTTTGAAGAAATCTATCCATCTATTCCTGAAGGTGCATTTATCAAATAATAAAGCATATTCATTTAAAGGTTTACAAGATGGAAAATCCGTTTAAAGACTACTCCATAAATTTGAAATCAAAATTTGTATTTCTTTTCTATCCAAATCAATCCGTGAAAAAATTGTTATGCATCTGTAACTGAATAAAATAAACCAAAAAATATTAAGTACGTCTTTTATCATGTCCCCATTTTTATGGATACCATTTTAGTAATCTTATTATAAATACGCAAAATCACTAGTTTCAGGGATAAAATTGATGCGTTAGAAATGGCATCTTTGTAATATGACTTTAATATCATGAAGAAGCTAACGTACGCACTTGCCACAATATACTTCATAATACTTTCAGCAATAGTACAATAAAAAAATGTTTAGGATTGATTATGGAATTACTTTCCAAAGACAGAAAATGGAAAATATGTTGATATCAATGAGTTAAAAAAAAAATAATACCCTTACTTAAGAGATACTTTTTGAAATTGGTATTGCTTTAGTCTCAGAAGATAAAAGAAACGAAGCGTGTTATTATATAGGCACGAAAAATCAAAAAGTGGTTGATTTAGAAGCTGATTAAAACTTAAAGCGCTTCTTGTTCAACTATTTGATTATGGGATTTTTCTTTACTTAAGAGCCATTAAACGGTCATTATATTCATTAAAAATTCCTTCAGTGTTTATGAAAAGTGATATCTTAGTCTCCTAAATACAGATTCATAAGGAATACCGATGAGCAAAAATAAGATTAGTTTCAAGCATAAGTTAAGACATATTTTTGTCACCCTCAGTTTTTGTGTTTTGATGCATCACACTTCTGCGCAAGAAGTATTAAATAATCTAAAACTTCAGTACGAAAACATTGCTATAACAAATCCTGATAGGCTCTACGTGGCCGGTAAATATATAACGGCTTTATTTTTCAATCAACAAGAAGAGAAAGCTGCTCAAATACTTGATGAAAACTTGCAGGTTGCACTTCTTCTAAAAGATGGCAAATATGCTGCCAACCTGTATGCCATCTCAGCTATGAATAACCGAATAGCTGAACGACTGAAGGACTCTGATACCAGCTTGGAAAAAGCAAAAGCATATGCAGACAATTCAAAAGATATAGAAATAAAAGGCTACATTAATTATTGTGAAGGCTGGCTTCATGTACGAAACAATAAAGAGGGCGAAGCTGTAAGAAGTTTCTTACGTGCGATTACCTATTTCGACAAAGCTCCTCCATCGCCAACACTGAATGGTCGCAAATCGACAACCTATAAGGAACTAACCTCAGTCTACGCCAATTGGAATGAACACCAATTACAGGAAAAATATAGCTTGCTCGCTTTAGATTTAGCCATTAAACAAAATGATCCAATTGCTATTTTTGATGCCTATATGCTTATGGGTTATATGTACGAACAGCAATATATGAAAGACGAGAGCAAGCAGGACGTGCGCAATCTGGCTGAAAAATATTATTTGCAAGCTATCAATACTTATGATAAAAATAAAAGTAAGATTCCCTTCCCTTCAAACCTTTCTTTTGTAGCTAACAATTTAGCACATCTTTATTTTAGCTATTTCCCAAATAGTTATCAAAATAAAGTGCTTTATTATGCCGAACTCGCTAGAAAGCAAGGATTAGCGACTCAACAATATACGCATGTAGCTTCTTCATATGGCATCATGGCAGAATTAGCGATTAAAGATGGCAAACCCGACCGTGCAAAAGAATATTTGCTTGCTGCTTTAACAGAAGTTTCTAAAAGTAGTGTTCCTGATGAAAATATAATTCTCAGTATTTATGAAAGTCTTTCCGAAATTGCTGAATCAGAGAAAAATCTACCTGAGGCAATTCGCTACTATAAGGCTTATATGGAAACATTTAAATCCATATACAATCAAGAACAACTGGAATTGGGAAGAAGACTGGAAGCACAATTTGACAAGGAAAGACAACAACAACAGCTCATTACCATGCAGTTAGAAGCTGATAAAAAAGAGCAACAAATAAGTCTCATGCAGACCATCAGTTTACAACAAAAACAGGAGTTGGAAAATTTGAAATTGCATGAAGAAAATCAAAGAAAACAGCTGGAGCTAACGCAATTAGAATCGGAAAAAAGAACACAAGAACTCAAATTATCAAGATTAGAAACGCAGAGTCGTGCGCAAGATATTCTGAATTATAAAAACGAAATATCTTATAAAGAAAAGATAAACAAATACTATATCAGTCTAATTTTAGTATTCTTGCTGGCCTTGATGCTCCTGCTCTATGCCTATAAACAACGTTCTAAAAGACTTCGTCAAAATAAAGAACTTTATAACGCGACTTTAGATAAAGAAAGGCAGAATGCGAAAATCGCCACACTGACCGCCATGTTATCAGGACAAGAACAAGAACGAGGCAGATTGGCACGTGATCTTCATGATGGTCTGAGAGGCTTACTATCAAGTACCAAAATTAGCTTATCGCAATTGACTGATCAGGTAGCTTCACCAGCCAAAAATAACATGCAAAAATCCATAGAGAAACTGGATACAGCTGTAGAAGAACTCCGTCGTGTAGCTCATAATCTGATGCCAGAATTGCTAAACAGGTATGGCTTACAAGAAGCTCTTCAAGATTATGCGAGGCGTATGTCAAATGATCAATTAGATATTGATGTACAATTCTTGCATTATAAAAGTGATTTAGAAAAAGACAGACAGCTCCTAGTTTATCGTATTATTCAAGAACTTGTCAACAACGCCATTAAACATGCCTCGCCAAAGCAGATTATAATACAAGTTGTAGAAGAAACCGATCACTATAGCATTACTGTCGAAGATGATGGTGATGGATTTGATATTCATCAGATTAAAGGAAACAATTCAGCTGGTTTGTATAATATTCAATCTCGAGTCGATTTTTTAAAAGGAAAATTCAGCATACAATCTGAAAAACAAGTTGGAACAAGTGTAGAATTCATATTCAAAAAAATATTACATGATAAAAATTGCGATTACTGACGATCATCCCCTACTACTAGAGGGACTAAAAAATATATTATCAAAAGAAGATTTCTTTGAAGTAGTTGGTTGTTATCCCGACGCTTCAACTATGCATGTAGCGTTGTCAAATACGAATATTGATATACTCCTATTAGATATCAACCTCCCTGATGCAAATAGCATTGAGCTCATAAAACCTTTGAAACTAAAGTATCCTAATATGCGTATCATTATCATTAGTGTACATAACGAATATGCTGTAATCAACAGTGTACTGCAAGAAGGTGCTCACGGTTACATTCAAAAAAATGCTTCTGTGGACGAAATTATTACTGGTGTTGAACAAATATTAAAAGGTAACAAGTTTCTTTGCTCCCAAACACAAAGCATCGTGGATAAAAAGGCTAAAGATGGCTTAAATAGTGTCCCAAAATTGACAAGAAGAGAAAAAGAAGTATTGACTGAAGCTGCATCGGGCTTAACAACCTCCCAAATAGCTGAAAAATTATTTATAAGCCCGCATACTGTGGAAAGCCATCGTAAGAATCTCATTGAGAAATTTGGTGCTAAGAATTTGAGTTCAACCATCAAATTAGCATTGGAATATGGTCTAATTCGTAAATAGCTTGGTGTATAAACAAAACCCCTACTTTCGGGGATGGGTGTACGCTTCCCTATTCATTAACTTTGTTTTTCATTCCTAAAGTTAGGTAGTGAATGGATTTCAGAGAGGGTAAATCCTCGGTGAACCTTATCGTAAAATAACATGAAAAAAACTAAATAGAGACATAATGAAATTAAAAATGAGAAAGCTGAAATCCATATCACTGCTATTAAGTATAATCTGCAGCAGTTTTTTACTTACTGGATGCTTTGACTTTATCGAGGATATAAATATGAATAGTAATGGTTCGGGTCATATTAAAGCAACACTAAACTTCAGTAAAAGTAGTACGAAGGTAGCCTCTTTAATGAAACTTAAAAGTATAAATGGCATCACAATTCCAACAAAAGAAAAAATAAAGAGTGAAGCGGAAACGATGAGTAGAATCTTAAAGAATACTGAGGGTATTAGTCAAGTACAATATAGTCTTGATTTCAATAATTATATCGCAACAGTATCTTGTTCATTTGAAACGATCAATGCCCTAAATAATTTTAGTAAAGCTATTGGCACTTATTTCAAAAGCGCTTTAGGAAATAACAATAGTTATGCTTTTAATACAAAAACGGGAGTTTTTACCAGATCCTACACCTACTCGCCATCTTTAAATAAAGAGTATGTCAAAATTTCAGAAACTGATAAAAAATATTTTGACGATGCCTATTACACACAAATCATCAGATTTGATAAAAAAATTAAATCGCAACAGCACATATCTGCAAAAATATCAAGTACATCCAAAGCTGTACTACTCAAATTAAAAGCAACAGATTTGATCAGTGGAAAGGCATCACTGGCAAATACCATTACCCTAAATAATTAATAAAACATGAATATAAAACACGTTCCATTATTTGCATGTGTTGCATTTGCAAGTCTGCAAGCTACAGCACAAGATTTGACCAGTATGATACCTGCTCAAGCACAATTTGTTTTTACCATTAATAATAAAGCTATAGTTGAAAATAGCTCTATCGAGTTGTTAAATGAAACATTAATTAAACTAGGTGCATTTGAAAACACGAGCAATGATATTAACTATCCAATCAAAAACCTGATGCAATTGGATTTTAATCTTGATAAGCAAGCTTACGTATATCGGTCAACTACAGATAGCCTAAACTATATCGGAATATTAATCCCTTTAAAAGAAAATCATCAAGTTAAGGAGCATATGTTCTCGAAATTTGAATCTCTTCCGATTTATAATAACTATGAAAGAAGAGTTTCAAAAGATCATAAAATGCAAGTTGCATGGAATAAAGAAAGCTTATTTATTTTAATTGGAGAGCTAAATACAAGCTATTTCCAAACGAAAGAAATCGCAGAACGTTATGGTTTAGACTTGGGATTATACAATACATTAGACTGGACATACAATGAAACACTTGATGCAGCCGCTAACAGCTGGGATGAAGAAGAAATAGATATAGAAGAAGAAAATTCAATACCAGATTCACTTATAGTAGCTACGGCCGAAGCCGAGGAAGAAGCTGTATATGTTGAAGCCGAAGATGTATTTCCTGATACTTTATCAAGTATTGATATTGATGAATGGGAATATGATAGCGATACAACCGATGTGGAAGACTACGATTTAGAATCTGACTCCCTTTACTTATTAAATCAAGCACGAGAAGCAAAAAATGACTCCATCAAAAATAAATTATTAGCTGATTGGTTAACAGCAGGCTTTAATGATTATTTAGACCCTAAAGAAAACTTAGGCAAGAATAAAGCACTTAAATTAACCGATAAAAAACACCTATTACGTCTCTGGATACCTAATCTAGATGAATTATATCAAAATGCCCTTCCCTATGATATTTTAAAAATGGCTTATGGTGTTGACATTGAGAATATGAAATATGGCTATAATGACGCTATTTTTGATTTGATTCAAGATCAATATACGCTAAAACTTACGGGTTCTATAGGTGTTGACGCTGAAATGGAGAAAGTTTTCAAGGCATTATATAGCAACAGAACCAATAAAAAATTTGCGCAATATATTCCTGAGAACTACTTGGCTTACGCCTCTGTGAACATGAGTACGGAAGGTTATTTGAAACAATTACCAGCATTGATTTCGCGATGGTATGCTCCTTTAGCTGGGGAATATGCAGATGTTTTGACGATAGCAGCCACTGCTTTAGAGATTGGGTTAGACGAAAAAGCTATCGGAAAAGTGATGAGAGGCGACAACGTGTTTTTTCTCAACGATCTACAAAAAGTAACAAAAGAATATGTCTCTTACGAATATGATGATGATTACAACTATGAAGAGGTTACCAAAACAAAAGAAGAATTTGTACCCAACTTTTTATGGATGTTCACTTCTGAAGATCAACGTCTGTATAAAAAAATACTGGAATTTGCGGTCAAAAAACAGGAAGTAACATTGGAGGATGGCATATATAAAATCGCACCACAGAAAAAACTAGAACCAATCTATATCCTTTTCAAAAATAATATCGTGTTTGTTGGAAGCGATGTCGAACAATTAACTGCTATTCAACAGAATCGTTTTAAAACTAACAGAAATGCAAGTGTGAAAAAGGATTTACTTGCACATCCATTTAATTTTGTCGTAAAAACTTCTGCCATACCTGAGGTTGTCAATCAACTAGAAATTCCAATAACAGAATCTAGGGAACAAACTTTACAAGACCTTGCTGGATATGGTAATCTTCAAATCAAATCAAGTAAGTTGATTAAAAACAGGTTCTCTGGAGAGATGTCGATATCATTACCTAAAAAAGATAAAAATGCACTTCAATACCTATTGAAGCATATCATTGAAAACTTGAATAATAATGTCATGAACTAATCGCCCATGAAAAGAATAGTAATTATCATATGTTCTATTGTGCTCTTACTTTCAGCTACGGTCTGGACATACTACATTATCCGAAAAAACAACATTGAAAAACAATATGTGAGCAAAGAAAGTACACATATATTCTCCATTGCTGTTGATGATTTAATATTGGACAATCTATCCAGTTTTAATCCTTGGTCGGGCAAGTCCGTAGACACAGCTGTTGATGAAAGTTGGATAACTGGCTTATTTTGGCATGCTGGTATTGAAATTCCGGCCCGCATTTATTTATTCAGTATGACAGACCGAGCTCCTCAATTTTACGGAATATTAGCATTAAAGAACTATGATGAGTGCTTTTCTTTTTTTGCAAATCGCTATCCCAACGGAATCAGTTTCTTGGATAAGGAACAGGGAGTAGTGCGTGTTAGTGTTAATAACCATATCAAAGTAATATTTGATCGGAATAACCTTATTTACAAAATTGATAGGGAAAGAAATAGTGGGTTTGAGGATCTTCATTTACTTTTAAAACAACCCAACACTTGGGTTCAAATAGATTCCTTTCCAGAATTTAAAAATATTCATTCAAATAAGCACATCAGCTATATACAAAAAGATAAAAAGTTTAAACTAGAAGCATCTATTGCGAAGCATAAAATAGATATCACAGGTGAGTGGCTAATTTCTCAAGATTTAGATAAAAAGTTTCCAGTTAGAGCAATGGACACGACAAATCAAGCTATGACTTTCTGGACCATGTTATCTTTAGATGATATGCCATTACTTGCTGATTTAATGCATAAATACACAGGCCTTGATCAACTGCAATTGCAAAATGCTTATGCTAACTATTTTGATTTGCAGGTTAAATCAGATGTAACGATACAGCGGGATACCTTAATTACATATAGCTATGATGATGATTTCAATCCAATAGAAGAAAAGAAAATAAATGAAATCAATGTGCCTTATATCGCGCATGCTTGGATAGATAATAATGCATTAGCGGAATCTCTTCCAACAGCAATGTTTTATAAATTTTACAAACAGCGAAAAAGCGGCTTTTTACTAAATACAACCTCACAAAGTACTCCCAATCTTGTTAAAATCGAAGAAACACCCTATCCATTTTATCTTTATATCAATTTTGGAAAATGGCCTGACACTTGGCTTGTCGAGCCTTTTGACAAGTTAAAAGCTAATCAGGTTAAAGTCGAAGTAAGTACTATAATCCAAAATAAAAATAGCTTATCCATTCAAGGACAAATAAACTATTAAAACACAATTTATACATATGTGGTATTTAAGGCTTTGTAATGCACAACCTTAAATACCACTATCCTACCAATTACGTTACCTTAATCTATTTTTTTAATATGGATATAAGCCCATCAAATAAGAGTTGCTATATTTATGTTTATTTCATTAAAATTAGAGTGAAAAATAATAATGTCTGAAGTAGAAGTCTATCAAAAATATGAATAATTTCATTCCCTTAGATATACAAAGCACCTTATTATAATGGCTTCTATAAAAATTATAGAATCTTACGCTCAAAATAATATTACTCAACTTTAAGCATACCTTAAATTGGCAAATTCCAAAATAGAACTACAACATATCGCTAAGTATTTATTCCAAATCTGTGGCTTACCGCTAACGAATTTACTGCCAGAAAAAGAAAGCCAAGCATATGCTGCTCATAATTTTGACCTGGGCAAGTATAAATATAAATATAGGAGCGCTAAAATAACACCAAAAAAAGCAGGCCAATTTGTAACATTATGGTACCGAATGTCAACTGGTATTATCGCTCCTTTCGATGTTAATGATGATATTGATTTCTATATTATAGCAATACGAAACGATAAGAAGATGGGATTATTCATTTTCCCTAAGGAAATACTATTTCAAAGAAGAGTTTTATCTGGACATGGAAAAGAAGGAAAACGTGGGTTTAGAGTATATCCAAATTGGGATTTGACTATCAGCAAACAAGCACAACAGACGCAATCTTGGCAGAAACTGTATTTTCTAGATTTAAGTAATGAAAATCAGATTGATGTAAAAAAAGGAAAGTGCCTTTTGGGGATGTAACCAATAAATAATTGTTTCTTTACATTATCCAATTATTTTATGTAAATTGGATATACCGATTACAGACATAATTCAATCATTATGCATCCATTTCATAAAAACAACGGGAAACATGCTACGTGGCATAGAAATAATGGTTCGCTAAAAGGAAGTTTTCATCCTTTTTTAAGGAGTCAAAAGAAGTTAGAGGTAGATGATGAGAATATAAAATTCGCGATGATCCAGCCATCTAATCAGACTCGAATCGTTAAACAAGAAGCACTAGAACAAGTACTTCTAGAAATTAACTTGCTCAAAAACAAAAATTAATAGCAGATTGATTATCATAGTAATAAAAAATGCTCCATTCATTAGAATGGAGCATTTTTTTACAATACAATTTGCAATCTACAAAGAAGCAATTGCATTATTAAAAGTTTCCGAAGGACGCATTGCTGCTGTTGCTAATGCATCATTAGGGAAGTAGTAACCACCAATGTCTTGTGCCTTACCTTGAGCAGCAATCAACTCTTCATTGATTTTAGCTTCATTTTCAATTAACATTTTCGCTAAAGGTGCAAATTTGGCTGCCAAAGTAGCATCTTTTGTTTGCGTCGCCAATCCTTCCGCCCAATAAGCAGTCAAGTAATAATGAGAACCACGGTTGTCAATTTGACCTACTTTACGTGCTGGAGATTTATCATTCGCTAAGAATTTTTCTGTAGCCACATCCAAAGTTTCTGCTAATACCAAAGCAGCTGCATTATTTTGTGTTTGTGATAAATGCTCTAATGAAGCACCTAAAGCTAAAAATTCACCTAACGAATCCCAACGTAAGTAACCTTCATGTAAGAATTGTTCAATATGTTTTGGAGCCGAACCACCAGCACCTGTCTCAAATAAACCACCACCATTCATCAATGGAACAATAGAAAGCATTTTTGCAGAGGTACCAACTTCTAAAATTGGAAACAAATCAGTTAAGTAATCACGCAATACATTACCCGTAACAGAGATAGTATCCAAACCTTCACGAATACGATCTAAAGAGAACTTAGTTGCTTCTACTGGATTCATCACAAAAATATCTAATCCATTAGTATCAAAATCCCCTAAATATTGTTCTACTTTCTTGATGATTTCTCTATCGTGAGCACGGTTTTCATCTAACCAGAATACTGCTGGTGTTGCAGATAATCGAGCACGGTTAACAGCTAGTTTTACCCAATCTTGGATGGGAGCGTCTTTTGTTTGACACATGCGGAAGATATCTCCTGTTTCAACGGTTTGTTCCATCAAAACATTTCCTTCAGCGTCAACTACTCTGATCGTACCATTTTCTGAAGCTTGGAAAGTTTTATCATGTGAACCATATTCTTCAGCTTTTTGAGCCATCAAACCAACATTGGGAACAGAGCCCATTGTAGTAGGGTCTAAAGCACCATTTTCTTTACAATCCTCTATGGTTGCTTCATAAACACCAGCGTAAGAACGATCTGGAATCATAGCAATTGTATCTTGAGATTTTCCTTCTTTATTCCACATCTGACCCGAAGTACGGATCATAGCTGGCATCGAGGCATCAACGATAACATCTGAAGGTACGTGTAGATTTGTAATCCCTTTATCGGAGTTTACCATAGCTAAATCTGGACCGTTAGCTATTGCAGACTCAATCGCAGCTTTAACTTCAGCTTCCTGTGAATGCCCAGCAATCTTAGCAAATACCTCACCTAGACCATTGTTTTTATTAATTCCCAAAGAATTGAATAATTCACCATATTTAGCAAAAACATCTTTGAAATAAACTTCTACGATAGCACCAAAGATAATTGGGTCTGAAACTTTCATCATCGTCGCTTTCAAGTGAGCTGACAATAAAACCCCTTCAGCTTTAGCAGCAGCAATAGTATCTGCAACGAAACCTTTCAATGCAGATAAACTCAATACTGATGAATCTATGACTTCACCTGCTTTCAATGGAGCAAGACCTTTCAATTCAGTCGGAGTACCACTAGCGTTGACGAATTCTATTTTAAACTGACCTTCGTTTGCTACTGTAACGGATTTTTCAGTTTCATAAAAATCACCATGTGACATTGATGCTACACGGGTTTTTGAATCTGCCGACCAAGCACCCATCGAATGTGGATTTGCTTTAGCATAATTCTTAACTGCTTTAGGCGCACGTCGATCAGAGTTTCCTTCACGTAAAACTGGATTTACAGCAGACCCCAATACTTTAGCATAATTTGCTTTTACAGCACGTTCTTCTGCAGTTTCTGGATTATCAGGGAAATTTGGAATAACATATCCGGCAGCTTGCAATTCTGCAATTGCTCCTTTTAACTGCGGAATAGATGCCGAAATATTTGGTAATTTGATGATATTCGCTTCTGGAGTTGTGGCCAACTGACCTAATTCAGCTAAAGCATCAGCTACTTTTTGATCCTCTTTTAATGCGTCTGAAAAATTAGCTAAAATACGACCTGCAAGAGAAATGTCTCTTAATTCAACATCGATATCAGCAGTTTTCGCGAAAGCTTGTACAATAGGTAAGAATGAATACGTAGCCAATAATGGCGCTTCATCTGTCTTGGTGTAAATGATTTTAGATGACATAATTTTTTTATTGAAATCTTTTAATTTGCTTAAACAAAATTGAAATTGAAAACGAACGCTTAGGCTGGTTCAAAATTCGCCTAAAGATAAGAAATTGAAATTTAAATCGCCACAAAAGGTTGAATTATGACGCTTAAAAGTAAAATATTGGCTAGACTGAATTAAATGAATCATCGATACACATGGACATCGTCATTCAAAATGCACAGATATACTTCAGTTCTCATTTTACAATTATAAATAACATTAAAGGTCAAACGTACAAACTAATTTAAGATTGCTTTGATTTTTTTTAATGGTAACACTTCCACAGCTTTATTATTCCTAAACGCACTTTCTAACATTGCTTTTGCCAACTCCCCTGTTTTTATAGGTGCATATTTCTCAAACAAACCTAATCTATTTAAAATCTGAATTACTTTTATTCCCACCTTCTCTCCCATGCGATTGGTATTAGGTCTATCAATGAATCCAGGTTGGAGGATTAATAAATGTTGGAATCCTATTTTTTTAATGACATCTTCTAAAGATCCTTTCATACGGTTATAAAAAACTTGAGATTTTGCATCAACACCAACAGCTGATAATAATACAAAACTTGAAACACCATTTTCAAAAGCCATCTCAGCGAATTGAAAGGGATAGTCGTAATCGATATGCCATTGCGCAGCTTTGCTCCCCGCATCTTTCAAGGTAGTTCCCAAACAAGAAAAGGCTACGTCTCCCTTAATCTGATCTTTAAAATTGTTTAGTTTTTCAAAATCTATAATAATTTCTTCCAACTTTTCGTCAGGCTCAAAGTAAGACTTACGGAGAAATACACGAATTTTAGAAAAACGATCGTCATTTACCAATTGTTTAACCAATTCCCTACCTGTGGCACCACTGCCCCCAATTACAATTGCTTCCATAAGATAAAGGTACAAATTCGGTTCTTAAGTTTCACTAGCTTGTCAAATTCCTATAAAATTGTGGGGTAAGACCAACAAAGACTTTTATAATTACTAATTTTAAATTTTCATCCATTAAAGCGAAAAAACATGAATACATATACATTAAATAGCGGTTCAAAAATCCCAGCTATTGGATTTGGAACTTGGCAAATCGAAGAAGGAGAACCTGCTTATACTGCCGTTTACGAGGCTTTAAAAGCAGGATATACCCATATTGATACAGCATCGGTTTATGGTAATGAACATGGTGCCGGAAAAGCAATACAAGATAGTGGTATAAAGCGCGAAAATCTTTTTGTCACCACCAAACTCTGGAATGCCGATCGCGGTTACGAAAACACCTTAGTCGCATTTGACAAGTCTCTTGCCCTACTTCAAATGGACTACGTAGATCTCTATCTCATTCACTGGCCTGCTAACGAAACACAGTTTGAGAACTGGGAATCAATCAATGCAGACACTTGGAAAGCCTTGGAGCAATTATATACAGAAGGTAGAGCCAAAGCTATTGGTTTGAGTAATTTTCCAAAAAAATATGTCGAAGCAATATTAAAGGTTGCAAAAGTTTTTCCTGCAGTCAATCAATTGGAATTTCATCCCGGTTTTCTTCAAGAAGAAACAATAGCCTTTTGTAAATCAAAAGATATATTAATTCAAGCATGGTCTCCTTTAGGCTCTGGCAGGATTTTACAAAATGAAGTAATAGTATCACTTTCAGCTAAATATGGGGTAAGTGTCGGGCAGATTTGTATAAAATTTGCTTTGCAAGAGGGTATCAACCCACTACCAAAATCCACGAACCCCAGCAATATAAAAGCTAATCTTGAAATAAACAATTTTTCGTTGTCAAACGAAGATATACAAGCGATTAAAAATATAGGTGAATTAGGTTTTTCCGGCCTTAATCCAGCTGAGGTACCCTTTTAAAAAAATAGGTTAGCAAGATTTAATTTTGCTAACCTAAATTTTGTTTCTCCATCCTGAATACATCAAGAATTATCTATCTTCTTCAAAAACAATAACCTGAATATGTTCAATCATTTACATTTAGAGCGCTCAACTTTTTTAAATTGAAATTTTGCAATAGCCATCCTATTCCCTATGTTTGCAAATATGTCCAACACAGAAAAAAATCCTTATCAACTGTTTAATAAAACAATCTGGTCTAACTGGAAAAGTCAAAATGTAATCTGCATAAAAGTAGAAGAACTATCAGAAAATAATGGGACTACTTTCTATGAACTTATTCCTGACTCTGAAATGTTGGATGCTGATGCTGAAACTTTATATCCGATTGATTCTGAAGATATTTTCGACATGTTACTTCCCAATCCCCATATTAAATTTGTCGTACATGATATTTATATGGCAGATTTGGAAGATTAATAATTAACATTGCATATTGTCAAATCTAAAGATGTAAGCATTATCTAAACGCATCCTAGCAAAATGCATAAATAAAATATGACTCCGATAGATTTCGAAGGTCTTTTTAAAAAGGGATTATATTTACGATTCAATTCTCGCAACATAATCCCTTAATGATGGATATACTTAAGTGTATTAGGGTATCATCACTTTAATATTTAGACTATAAACAAATAGGTATCGTTAATAACTAAAAGATTCATCCGCATCTTTATAAGACAGAAATAAGATTGCCGACACTCATTTCAAAATCAATAAGTTCTTGCCGTTGCTGTAATATAAAACTATTATCCTCTAAACTCCCTACAACAACATCGCGTTCTTCTGTACTATTATACACCATATTTCGAAAAGGATTCTGATAATCCTTAGCCCTGCTCCCGTAAATTTCCTTTACCATCCACCTTTTGTGTTCAATAGCTTCAATTAGCCAAGACTTTATGACCTCAACATTAAGTGTTTCTGCTGACTCTCCTGTTATTTCAAGCAAGGAGGCTAAAGCATGTGCAAGCTTAGTTTCGGGATATCCCCTACTAAGTTCATGATAATTCTTATGTACATCCTCCCAATGATCAATTTCACCAGATTTAATTCCATTTAAAAGATGCTGTATAGCATCCTTCTCAATTAATTGTCCTCCAATATTTTCCCAATCCTTACGTTGACAATCGCGCATCTTAATACGCAAATCTTCATAACGATGTTTAATTAAAAAATCGATGAGATGAATAGTACCATAATACTTGATAAAACGCTTAAAAAGAGAATAAGCTTCCTGAATTTTCACGATTTCAACTTTTCGTTTCGAATGTTCAAAACCTGACATATGAACCACTGATGGCACTTGGTCACCACCATGAGTTAATTTAGTTTTTCCTCTATGTATAGTCTCTTCTTTAGACAATTGTATTTCCGCATTATCATCCGACCCTACAGCATGCTCAATCATTTTTATAGCATTAAATAATTCGTTTACCGTATCGGGAGCTAAAATATCATATTCTAAATATTGATTTTTCAGCAACCTTTTGTCTCTCACTTCATATTTATTTGCATTACGAATGAGTGCGTACATATTATACATAAACCAATAACCTGGAATGATTGTCAACTTATCATTCTTAACATCATTATTCACCAAAGAAAATGGAATTTTGATATCCATTTCATATGGAAAATCACCTTTCACCAAAAGTGTGTATGAGGCAAATCTTGAATTATGCTTTAGGCTCACGCACAGACCAGGCCAAAACCCACGTCCTGCTATAATCTCTCCATCTGCAGCCCTAGAGTTATGGTTAGAACCAACAGTAGCACCTGCTGCCATATTACTTTGTCCCATTATCATTGCAGCACATAAAAACGAATTATTATGATGTTGCTCATGCGCTGGGAAAATCAATGAATTCAAAACTTCACAGCAAGAAATTGTCGAATTATCACCTAAAAATGAGTTAATAAGACGTGCCCCATATTTTAATTGAGAAAATGACGAAAGAACAAAACGTACGGCTTTTACACCATAAAAAATGCGACAGCCATAACCGACGATACCATTCACCAACTCGCACCCTTCCCCTATTTGTGTGTAGGCCTCCGGAGAAGAGTTAATGGTCAAGTTTTTGAGTTTATTGATACCCTTAATATAGGCGTCTGAACCGATCTTTACATTCTTTATATTCTGTGAGTTCTTGATAATGCAACGATCTCCAATGACACTATATGACCCACGGGTTTTAGTGAATCGTTTCTCAGTAATTTCTTTAAACCGCTTCTGCAATTGATGATCTTGCCTATTTCTTGTCCATAGATAAGCATCTGCAGCCTGCATGCCATCAAAAGGTAAAATGGACCTAATACCATTTTCATTACATAACTCTAAAGCAATCCGCAGCTGCTCGACTTCTCCTTCCCTTAATATTCCATTTCCAAATTTAGCAGTACTACTAGTTTCCATTTCACTAATATTACTCAATAGTACCTCGTTACCAATAATGAAATGTGCCATATAGCGGACATGATGAATCGCAACATGATTACCTAAATCACAGCTCACAATTGTGCTGTTGTAAATTCCGGATTCTAACTTCAGGTTCCGATATTCTAGATAAATAGGTGCCATATCACCAATCCGCACCAATCCAAAGAAATTATTATGTTTAATTTGATTGGGTATAAATGATGTACTCACTTGTATATTGCCCCAATCATCAGCACGATTATCATTCTGAACTAAAATGACAATTTCTTCTGGAGTCAACTTCCTATAATCTAACTTGGGGTTTTGTTCAAACCTTAAATAATTTTCATCTCTACCATTCGAAACAAACTCTTCAGGAATAAAGTCAAAACCCAAGCGATTAATATTTCCTTTTTTAATCTTGCTCATGTATCATTATTCAACAGTAACTGATTTTGCTAAATTTCTAGGCTTATCAACATCTTGATTACGCTCCACGCCCATATAGTAAGACAACAACTGTAAGGGTATAACAGAAAGAATTGGCGCAACAATTTCATCCGCATCAGGGATCTCAATATAGTCTTCTGCTAACGCTTTCGACGTCTCATCACCATCTGTTATCACAGCAATGATATGACCTTTCCTTGCTTTTACTTCCTGAATATTGCTAACAATCTTCTCGTGATATCGATCTTTGGTTGCCACAAAAACAACCGGTAGATTTTCATCAACCAATGCAATAGGACCATGTTTCATCTCTGCTGCGGGATAACCTTCAGCGTGTATGTAGGTAATCTCTTTTAATTTTAAAGCACCCTCTAAGGCAATAGGGAAATTATAACCTCTTCCTAAATATAGAAAATCTCGGGCATCTTTATATTTCCGTGCAATCTCTCTAATTTTCGGAATCTGTGTATCCAAGATTTTTTGTACTTTATCTGGTATCGCGCTCAATTCCTTCAACAAATGTGCATACCGCTCTTGGTCGATAGTTTTTTTGATATGTGCTATCTTGAGTGCAATTAATTCCAATACCGTTAATTGCGCCGTAAATGCTTTCGTGCTGGCGACACCAATCTCTGGTCCAGCATGTGTATAAGCTCCCGCATGTGATAAACGGGCAATAGATGAACCTACTACATTGACCACACCTAAAATAATGGCTCCTTTACTTTTAGCATTTTCCAATGCTACTAATGTATCTGCCGTTTCACCACTTTGCGATATAGCCAAAATAACATCTCCCTCGTTCACGATAGGATTTCTATAACGAAATTCCGAGGCATATTCTACCTCAACATTAATTCTACAAAGTTCTTCGATTAGATATTCCGCTATGAGTCCAGCATGCCAGCTGGTGCCACATGAAACAATAACAATACGATTCGCTTTGCAAATCTGCTCGGCATATTGTTCAATACCACTCAATGTGATCGTCAATTTTTCCAAATCTAGTCTTCCACGCATTGAATCAAAAATAGCCTGAGGCTGTTCTATAATCTCTTTTAACATGAAGTGCTCGTATCCTCCCTTTTCAATGGCGGCTAACTCCAGATCCAATTTTTGAACATAGGGGGTTACGCGTTCATTTCCCAAATTTTTAAGAATAAGTTCATTTGGTTTAACAATCGCCAACTCATAATCGTTTATATAAACCACCTCATTGGTATAAGCAAGCATCGGTGAAGCATCAGAACCTAAAAAGTGTTCTCCTTTCCCTATTCCAATAACTAATGGACTACCCTTACGGGCAGCAATAATAGTTTCTGGATGTTCTGGCTCGATCAACAAGATGACATAAGCTCCCACAACACGCTTTAGTGCTATCCGAACCGCCTCCTCCAAACTGCAATTATTTTTCTGTTTGATTTCCGATATAAAATAGAGTAAAACTTCGGTGTCAGTATCACTTTTGAACTCATACCCTTTACTTAGCAATTCATTTTTAATGGTCTGATAATTTTCAATAATACCATTATGTATCATTGCTATTTGACCATCTGGTGTATAATGTGGGTGTGCATTTACATCCGAAGGCTCACCATGAGTAGCCCATCTTGTATGTCCAATTGCAGTATGGGAACTGACATCATGATCAATTACTGCCGTTTCCAAATTTGCTACTTTACCAGCCTTTTTAAAAACAGCCAGTTTATTTTGCTGAAGCAGTGCTATTCCTGCACTGTCATATCCACGATACTCTAATCTCTTTAGTCCATCAAGAACAATTGAAAAAGCTTGACGAGGACCTGTATAACCAACTATACCACACATAATATAATTTTACGTTTTTAGTTAAATAATCAGAACAAAAGTAGCAATTTTTTATATGCAATCGGTTGCCTTATGTTATTTTATCAAAATTTAACATTAAAACAATATAAAATATACCAAAATAAAAAAGCCCTGCTGATTGAGCAGGGCTTTTTTATTTGATTTAACTTATATTTTAGTGCTTCGTAGACATCTCATCTACATAGTCATCGCTTGGTACATAGTCCGCAACCATTTCTGCCTCGTAATCTACTTTCTCGTGCTTACCAAATTTCCTTTGTATTCCATCAAAAATCGAATAAACGACAGGTACAATAATCAATGTTAAGAATAACGAAGATAACAAACCACCAATAATTACAATCGCTATACCGCGGTTCATATCTGCGCCATCCCCTTGTGCCATTGCAATTGGCACCATACCAATCACCATCGCAATCGTCGTCATTAAAATCGGACGTAGACGTGCATGATTTGCTGCTACTAGAGAATCGTAAGTATTAAATCCAGCCTCTTTCTTATGGTTTGCAAAGTCAACCAGCATGATAGCATTTTTTGCGACCAAACCTATCAACATAATAATACCTAAAATTGTAAAGATATTTAATGTTTGGTTGGTCAATGCTAACAGTAAGAATGCTCCAATGAAAGATAATGGAATCGAGAATAAAACAATAAATGGTGTTGCAAAGCTATCATAAAGAGCAACCATAACAAAGTACACCAATACAATTGATGCTAGTAAAGCGATACCCAAGGTACCGAACCCCTCTTGTTGATTCTCCATATTACCACCCCATTTGAATGAGACACCAGGTTTTAATTTCAATTTACTGAATTCTGCTTCCCATTCGGTAGCAATCGTTCCTGCAGGTTTTCCTACTACTTGTGCTTGAACAGAAACCGAAGGAGATTTATCGCGACGTTCCAATAAAGTAGGCCCAGAACCATATCCAATATCCGCAAATTGCTCTAATTTAATCGACTCACCCTTTGCATTGATAAATTTCAGGTTTTTCACATCATCCATACTACCTCTTCCAAATTCATCGTATCGAATATTGATATCATATTCCGTATCTCCAGCACGGTACTTTGTGTCTGTATTACCAGAGAAAGCAGTCTGCATAGTCATACCCACTGTAGCTACATTTAGACCTAGTGCATTCATCTTATCACGATCCAACTGCACATTGATTTCAGGATTACCATCTTCTGAGGTTAATTTCACCTCGGTGGCTCCAGAAATATTACGTAACAATGCCGCAGCTTTATCAGCAAACTCTAATGCATCTTTTTGTGAAGATGCAATTACAGTAAGATTCAATGGAGCTTGTTCCGCACCCATGATACCAATTGATACCGTTTTCACCTTTGCTCCTACCAAGTGGTTTTCCATTTCTCTCTTCAACTTAGCCGAATAGACTTTCGTTGATTCTAGTTTATTTTGCCCCTCCTTTAAATAGATCTGCATTTCCGATTTATATTTTGTACCTGATGTACCGGCCATCATACCATCCGAAGCTTGACCAACAGTGGTAATAACGCGTTCGATTTCTGGTCGTCCAGCTAAATAAGATTCTGCTTTCTGCGTCATAAAGTTGGTTTGCTCAATAGAAGCATCTTTATTTAATTCCAATTGTAGATAAAATTCACCTTTATCATTCCCTGGAAAGAAATCTGTTCCTATATAACCTTTGAATAATAACCCTAATGACGCCACAAACATAACTATCGTAAGCAGTAAGGTAATAACCTTATTCTTTCTACTATGAAGTGACCATTCCAATATACCTGATATCCCGTGTGTCAATTTCTGCAACCCAGCTTCAAATTTCTCTAAAATACGACCAAAGAATGTGTTGTTACTGATATGCGATAATTTTCCGTATCGAGAGTATAACCAAGGTACAACCGTAAAGGAAACAAGTAATGAAATTAACGTTGCAAATATAACTGTCACACAGAACTGGCGAAGAATATCCGAAACCAAACCTGTTGATAGTGCAATCGGTAAAAATACAACAACAATTACCAGTGTAATAGCCGTTACTGTAAAACCAATTTCTGCAGCACCATCATAAGCTGCACGAACCTTACTTTTACCCATCTGCATATGACGATGGATGTTCTCGATTACAACAATAGCGTCATCGACCAAAATCCCCACCACCAGCGATAGCCCCAATAAGGACATCAGGTTTAACGTATAGCCCATGACAAATAGACCAATAAAAGTTGCTATCAATGATAATGGTATCGCCACAACTGCTATAAAGGCATCTCGTAAACTATGCAAGAAAAACAGCATAATAAAACCTACCAATGCAACGGCAATCATCAAATCATGCATCACATTACTTGCTGCATTGATAGTATAATCCGTTGAATCACTCGCTACGTCGATTTTGATTTTTTGCTCTGCATAATCTTTTTCAACAACTGCAATAGTCTCCTTAACAAGTTTAGAAACGGCCACCGCATTTGCATCGGACTGTTTAAATACTTGCATCAAAATTGTATTTTTCTGATCTATACGAGAGATTTTCTCGATGTCCTTAATACCATCTTGCACGTCTGCGATATCGCTCAAACGAATAGAGACACCTGAAGGCGTCGTAATCGGAAGGTTACGCATCTGATCTAAAGAAGTAAATTTACCCGATAAACGAATGGTTGTTTGACTATTTCTTGATTTTATACTTCCAGTTGGAAAATCCAAGTTAGAAGAAGCTATAATTTTCTGAACATCACTTATAGTCAATCCATATCCCTCTAGTTTTTCAGGATTGACACTAACTTGGATTTCACGCTCTTCACCACCAGTTAAATCGATTTTGGCAACCCCTAATATACGTGCAAAAACAGGTTGAATTTTTTGATCCAATAAATCATATAATTCTTTTTCAGATAAGCTAGATGTTACCGACAAGTTCATGATTGCCACATCATCTAAAGAGAATTTACTCAAAGAGGGAGTTTCAGCATCTTCGGGTAAATCATTAATAACGGCATTAATCTTACGCTGGGCATCTGTCAATAGAAAATTGACATCCGCTCCCGTATTCAGTGTAATCATAACGACCGAAACACTTTCCATTGATTTTGTTTCGATTTTTTTTACGTTTTCCAAAGAAGAGACAGCATCCTCTATCACTTTAGAAACAGAAGTTTCCACCTCTGATGGAGCAGCACCAGGGTAAACCGTTTGTACCGTAATCACATTCACATCAAATTTAGGAACTAATTCGTACCCCAAATTTAAATAAGACCCTATACCACCAATTGTCAATAATAAGAATATGACAATGATGATACTCGGTCGTTTTATAGATATTTCAGAAATTTTCATTTAAAACTTGCGTTAATTATTTAATAACCTCTACTGCAGTACCGTCCAATAAATTGATCTGTCCTGTCGTAATAACCTGCTCTCCGCTTTCAATTCCAGAAATGATTTCAACTTGATCTCCAAACACACGACCGGAAGTCACTTTTGTAAGAACAGCTTTACCATTTTTAATAACAAACACTTGGTTTGAACTTACAGAACCTACAAAAGCATCTCTTGGTACGACCAAAGCATTAGATACTTGACCATCTCCAAAATATGCAGTACCATACATACCTGCCTTTAAGTCATGCGTGGCATTGTTGTTGATTTCCAATTCTACAGGAAAATTAAGACTCCCATCTGCCTTTGGCGCTATGAATGTAACTTTACCCTGAAAGGTTTGATTAGCAAGTACAGCTGATTCTACTTTAATATTTTGACCCAATTTGATTGCACCAATATTCTTTTCATCAACGTTTACTTTCAATTTCAAAGAAGAAACATTTACAATTTCGAATAATTCATTACCAGGACTTACATAAGCACCAGGTTCAACACTTCTACGATTAACGATACCCGGAAAAGATGCTTTTACATTCACATCAGAAGCCGAAATTTGAGAAGAACGCAAATTGTTTTTAGCATTTTCCAATTGTAACTTCATTTGATCCAATTGTTGTTTAGTAACTCCCCCTGTAGAAAATGCACTTTCAAATCGAGCAACCTCATTCTTGGCGTTTTCATAAACGGCTTGTGCATTAATAACACTAACATTCTGTTTATCACCTTCAATAAAAGCTAAAGTCTGTCCCGTCTTTACATAAGCGCCTTCTTCTACGAGAACACGTGCAACTCGACCGGCAACTTCCGCTGATAGCTTTACCTCTTGTTTTGGTAAGAAAGTACCATTAGTAACATATACATTATTAACTTCCTTGATACCAGCTTCGGTCGCACGCACAGCTACTGCTGCATTTTTTTGTGCCACCACAGCTGTTTGTGAATCGTTTTCTTTCTTGTTATTGTTTAACACATACATAATTCCTGCTAAAGCAGCAATTACAATGACTCCTGTTATAAATATCTTTTTCATATAAATCGGTTACTATTTGCTATTTAATAATGTATTTAATTCCCCTTTTGCTTTGATCAACTGTACCTCAGCAACTTTATAATTCAATAATGAAGTACTTAAGTTATTTTGTGCATCAGCATATGCATTCTCCGCATCCAAAAGATCTGTCAAAGTTGCCAGTCCATTCTTATAATTATTCTGCGTATCATCCAACACCTCTTTTGCTAAACTCACATTCGCACGATTATTATTTATTGTCAATAAACTATTTGTAATCTGTGATTTAGCATTTTCATTTGCTAGACTTAAAGCAAGTTTTGTATCTTCTAAATCTACTTGAGCTTGTTTCAATTGAATCGTCGCTTGATTAACTTTTGCTTTAGTTGCACCACCTGTAAATATTGGAATAGAGAGGTTAAGACCTAGTCCAGAAGTAGAGTTCCAGCTAAAATTTCTTCCTCCTAAAGGAAATTTAGTCCCAAAACCGGTATAACCAATATCTCCACCAAATGATAAATTTGGATAATAAGCAGCTTTAATGGCATCCCGATTTAATTCCAAAAGTTGATGTTGTTTTTCCAACAATCGAACTTCTGTTCTTGATGACAAATCCAAAGCTAGCAAGTCTGCTGTAGATGGATTTATTTCAAATGTTTCATTAGGCAGAATCACTTCCTGGTCCATCGACATACCAATAGCAAATTTTAATGCATTTTCTTTCAATTCCAATGCATTTACCAATATTTGTCTATTTGCTTTTAGATTATTGACAGCAACACTTGTGCGATCCAAATCAATTTTCTTTCCTAAACCGGCCTGAACGAGACCCGCAATCACACCGCGTGTCTTTGTCGTACTATTTAAATTATCTTCAACAGTTTGCAACTGCAATTGAGATTGGAAAACATCATAATACGCATTAGCCACTTTTTCAATTAATTGTTCATCAGATAAGTCTTTATTAATCAAATAAAATTCTTTTGTTGTTTTTGCAGCCTTTAAGCCTGTAAATAATGACTGATTAAAAAGCTGCTGATTAACAGAAAGCATTGCATTAGAATTCCAAGGCTGTCCCATCTTGATAATCTGAGTCACTCCACCAGCTTCTAACGCCATTCCAGGAATCAATACATTATACTTAAGTGATGCGGATCCACTAATCTGTGGAAGTGCTCCTGCTCTAACTTCATCTATTTGGTATTGGGCATTTTCTAAATCAAGTGTAGATTTTTTCGCCTCAGCTTTGTTTTCGAGTGCATATTTAAGTGCCTGATTCAAAGTCAAAATCTCTTGCGCATGCAAAAAATTCACTGAGAACAAAGCTGCTAAAAGCACCCCTACGATTTTTATTCTTTTCATTTTTATAATTGTTCGAAACCTTAATTAAACTTTAATCCGTTGTATATTAATATTGTTGCTTCTTTTTGCTTCTGTAAAACTTCACCCACATTGCATTGAGTAGGTATTCCAGTAAAAACATCTGGAAGAATACCTATCAGCCCTATACTTTTCATGATATAAACATAAGTTTCACTTGTCTTATCTATATCAGCAATTGCCAACTCCTTCCTATTCACACCTTTCTGCAACAATTTACTCACTTGAACGATTTGCTTAGCATGAATATCGCGCATCAATGTCTGTAGAGATGCTCCCTTGATCCATTCCATATTTTCATTCATGTGTAACATATAATGACGCTCGATAAAGGATGACCTTAATTCCAATAGCTCTAATAATAACTCAATTATTGGAGAATCAGACTTCTCTATCAAATCTTGCTCCAACTTGATGAAATCATCTGTAACCTTTAAAACAACATCATGAATGAGCGAAGCTTTATCAGCATAATAATAATACAGATTGGCTTTCGTAATTTTGACATCCTCAGCAATTTCATTCATAGCAGTCTTCGAAAAACCGAAATGTGCAAATCTTCTTAAAGCAGCCGCAATAATAAGATCCTTTTTACTATCTATATTTGACAACATACTTTCCTTTTAAACTTTTGACTTTATATAACATTTGGTCAAAGATACAAAAAGACGAAAACAGCCGCAATTTTTTTGTCAGCGGAACGTCAATTTTTATAAAATAAAAAAGTGCAAATCAAATGATTTGCACTTTCTTATTTTATAAAACCCCAAAACTAAAAGGTTATACTATTTTGAAATTGTTTTAAAAACTTCCGTTTATCAAGTTTATAAAGTCTCGCCGCTCGATAAGCGACACCTTTTTGTACCTCATCTAGCTCTTTAAGAAAGCCGTAATTTATCATTTTCTTTCTAAAATTTCTTTTATCCAACTCTTTACCTAAAATACTTTCATAGACCAATTGCAGTTGAGTTAGCGTAAATTTATCAGGAAGAAGTTCAAAAGCTATCGGTGTATTAGCAATCCTGCGACGCAGTTTTTCAACACTTTGTTTTAAAATTGTGCTATGATCAAAAGCCAAATCAGGCACTTTATTCAATGGAAACCATTTAGCCTGACGCATATAAGACGTTACTGGCTTAAGTTTAATTTTAGTTTTATCCAATTGTAGCAACGCATAATAGGCTACAGTTAAAATCCTTCCCTGAGGATGTCTCTTCAAGCCTGCAAAAGCATATAATTGATCCAAGAATACGTCTTTAAGACCTGTATTCTCATATAATATCCGTTTAACGGCATCTTCCATTTCTTCATCATTATTAACAAAAAAACCAGGCAATGCCCACCAATCCTTAAAAGGATATTCATTTCTCTCTGTTAGCAGAACGTGTAGTTCCCCTTCATAAAATCCAAAAATGACACAATCGACTGTAAATGTTGTATACAAACCTTTTTCTAATTTAATATCTTTACTGAAACCAATGAGTTGAATATGTAGCTTATGCTATAAAGTTAATAACTTTACCTTAATTTTTGTTGAAACAAAAAAATAAAAAATAATTTCAATAGTGTAGAAAATACACTATATTCGTAAAACCTAAAAATTTTTGACTGTGGTGAATATTAAAAGAATTGGAGTTTTTACATCTGGCGGAGACGCACCCGGCATGAATGCTTGCATTCGAGCGGTAGTCCGTACAGCTTTATATGAGAATTTAAGTGTTACAGGTATATACCAAGGGTACCAAGGTATGTTGGACGCTAATTTTACAGAAATGACATCGCGTTCCGTGAGTAATATTATTCAATTGGGCGGGACTATTCTCAAAACTGCTAGATGCCTAGAGTTTAAAACGAAAGAAGGACGAGCAAAAGCATATGAAAACGTCAAAGCTGCTGGTATAGATGCACTAGTTGCAATTGGTGGTGATGGTACTTTTACAGGTGCTGATTACTTTTCAAAAGAATACGACATTCCTGTAATTTGTATACCAGGAACAATTGATAATGATTTATACGGCTCAGATTTCACCTTAGGTTATGATACAGCTACCAATACGGTAATAGAGGCTATCGACAAGATCAGGGATACTGCTGCTTCACATGAGCGCCTATTCTTTATCGAAGTTATGGGTCGCGACTCAGGTTGTATTGCATTGAACGCAGGTATAGCTGGTGGCGCAGAAGCGATTTTATTGCCTGAAAAGGAAACCGCGATTGATGAATTAATCGATCATTTATCAGCTGCAGATGGCCGTGGCAAGAAATCATCCTCTATCGTTATTGTTGCCGAAGGCGATCAAAATGGAGGCGCCTATAATGTCGCAAAAAAAGTCAAAGAAAAATTTGATTATTATGACACAAAAGTTAGTATCTTAGGACACTTACAACGTGGTGGTTCTCCATCAAGCTTTGACCGTGTATTAGCAAGTCGATTGGGTTTCGCTGCGGTAAAAGAATTGTTAAAAGGAAACAATCGTATGACAGTCGGTGTTAGAGGAAATGAAGTTGTTACAAGTCCTTTAGAGGATGCTATTAATAACAAAGAATACAAATTAAGCTCCGATATGTTAGAGCTTGTTCAAGTATTAGCTATCTAGGTAAAAGAAAATAGAATTCAGATGATTGCAGTAGTCTACAGTGGTTCAAAATTCGCAGATTGGAGATTAGCCGACAAGGGTCGAGTGGTAACTGGATTTCGCACCAGTGGAATCAACCCCTACTTGCAAGATGAAAGATATATTGCCCAACTCTTAAATAAGAACACGAATCTGATCAATAATGCTGAAAAGATTAAACGAATCTATTTTTTTGGTGCAGGATCATCTTCTCCAGAACGAAAAAACAAAATCAAAACTGTATTCGAAAAGTTTTTCATAAATGCCAAAGTAAAAGTTGAACATGATGTTATTGCATCTGCAATATCTACATTTGGTGATGAAAAAGGCATTATTGGCATCATCGGAAGTGGGTCAAATGCCGCGTATTACACTGGGAAAAAAATCATGTCCAATAATTACGGACTAGGTTATATATTAGCAGATGAGGGTTCTACAAATTGGACCTCAAGGATGTTATTAAAACATTATTTAACAGACACACTTCCTCAAGACTTGGAAGACAAGTTATTAAATAAATTTGCTATTGACAGGAAAATTATCTTGGAAAAGGTCTATAACTCGCCACAACCAACGATTTTCTTGAATTCCTTCTCTGATTTTGTTCTGGAAAATAAAAATCATCCATTTATTATTCAGATTGTAAAAAATGGTTTCCGTTTGTATTTAAAAACTTTCATCAAGCCTTTGTACAAAGAACATCCGGATAATCATGTTAATTTTACTGGATCTGTAGCTGCAAATTTTGAAAGCCTTCTAAAAGAGGTTGCAATAGAAGAATTTAATTTATCAATAGGAACAATTACAAAAGAACCTATTCATAATCTTATAAAATATTATATCAATAAAAATTAATAATATGAAAATTGGAATTAACGGATTTGGCCGTATTGGTCGTTTAGCATTCAGAGCTGCGGTAAATCGTCCAGGTGTTGAAGTTGTTGGTATCAATGACTTGGTAGAGCCAGATTATATGGCGTATATGTTGAAATATGATTCAACTCATGGTAAATTCGATGGTACAGTAGAGGTTGTCGACGGAAACTTAGTTGTTAACGGTAAAACTATTCGCGTTACAGCAGAAAAAGATCCTGCGAACTTGAAATGGAATGAAGTTGGTGCTGAAGTGATTATCGAATCAACAGGTTTCTTCTTAACACAAGAATTAGCTCAAAAACACATTGATGCTGGAGCTAAAAAAGTAGTAATGTCAGCACCTGCAAAGGATGATACTCCTACTTTCGTTATGGGCGTTAACCATAAAGATTTAAAAGCTGACCAACATATCGTTTCTAATGCTTCTTGTACTACTAACTGTTTAGCACCAGTTGCTAAAGTTTTGAATGACAAGTTCGGTATCGTTGAAGGTTTAATGACAACTGTACACGCAGTTACAGCTACACAAAAAACAGTAGATGGCCCTTCAGTAAAAGACTGGAGAGGTGGACGTGGTGCTTACCAAAACATCATCCCTTCTTCAACAGGTGCAGCTAAAGCTGTTGGTTTGGTTTTACCTGAATTAAAAGGTAAATTAACAGGTATGTCTCTACGTGTTCCTACCGCGGACGTTTCAGTTGTAGATTTAACAGTTCGTTTGGCTAAATCTGCTTCTTACGAAGAAATCAAAGCAGCAATGAAAGAAGCATCTGAAGGCGAATTAAAAGGAATCTTAGGTTATACAGAAGATGAAGTTGTATCTAGTGATTTCGTAGGTGATCCACGTACATCTATCTTTGATGCAAAAGCGGGTATTTCATTGAATGACAACTTTGTAAAAGTTATCTCTTGGTACGACAACGAGTGGGGTTATTCAAACAAAATCGTTGATTTAGTTCAAGAAGTTGGTAAATTAGGTTAATCCTGGTATCAATACTACTATAAAAGGGCTTTTAATTAAATTAAAAGCCCTTTTTATGATACCTATTTTTTTTAAAAAGGTTTACTTTTCAGCAATTATAGACCGGTCCAAGTGCACATAGCCGCCATCCACATGAATAAGCTGACCAGTCGTATGACTCGATTTATCAGACAAAAGAAATAAAGCAGTATTTGCTATTTCTTCGGATGTCGTCATGCGATGCCCCAAAGGGATACGATCGGTTATTTTCTTCAACATTTCTTCTGGGTTATCCAAGGTTTGTATCCATGTATCATATTGTGGCGTAGCACATTCAGCAACAACAATTGCATTGACACGAATATGGTAAGGTAGCAACTCCACTGCCCACTCTCTAGTTAGGGCATTACGTCCTCCATTTGCTGCCGCATAAGCCGAAGTATTCCCTTGTCCCGTCTCCGCAGTTTTAGAACTAATATTGACAATACTACCCTTTGACGCTTTCAATGCATCCAGAGCATGATGGGCCATTAAATAATAATGAACTAAATTTTTATGCAGTGACGCTACGAACTTTTCATAATTACCAGAAGCTAAACCTACACCATCATTAACACCAGCATTATTGACCAAACCATCGATACGTCCAAAACGAATTAATGTTTGCGCAATAGCAGCTTCACAATCCTTCGGATCCGCCAATTCGGCTTGCACGGAAAAAGCTTGACCACCAAGAGCCTCAACCTCTTGCCCGACGAGCGTATTATCCTCTTGTCTACGACCGACTATCACAGGGATAGCACCTTCTTGTGCTAAACCAAGAGCAATGGCCCTACCAATTCCTTTTGCACCACCAGTGACGATTATAACTTTATCTTTCAAATTTAGATTCATACTGTCTCTTATAAATTATAGATTTTAAATGCGTTTGCCCCCCAAAAAGCTTCTTTTTCTGTTTCAGTGAAAGATTCCAATTTGGACTCGACAATGGCGACACTTTCTTCGTAAGAAGCCGCTAACAGGCACACTGGCCAATCAGAACCATACATAATACGCTCTTTGCCAAAAGATTGAAATACATGACCTAAATATTGACTAAAATCATCCAAACGCCAATATTTCCAGTCCGCCTCTGTTGCTAAGCCAGAAACTTTACAATTAACATTAGAAAAAGCTGCTAGATCTTCAATGAACAATGCCCACTCTTCAAACGCTTTGGATTTGATTTCCGGTTTAGCGATATGGTCCAATATGAATGTCTGATTAGGATTAGCACCTATACATGCTAATGCAGCAGCATAATGACGTGGACGAATCAAAAGGTCATAAGTATACCCATATTTAGTCAATGCCTCCACCCCTTTTAAGAAGCCGTCACGCTTTAAGAAATCAGGATCTTCCTCACCTTCAACTATATGCCTAAAACCTTTAATGAGCTTTTCATCTTGATATTGATGCAGTTGTTCATCAATATCTGTTGCACGCAAATCCACCCACCCCACAACTCCCTTAATAAAAGGATAATCTTTAGCCTGTTGCACTAAAAATTTAGTTTCATCATCAGACTGATCAGCTTGTACAGCAATACAACCGTCAAAATCATTCTTTTCTAGAATAAATTTTAAATCTAACGGTAAGTAGTCTTGTTGCAAGACTTTCATTTTACTAGTGATCCAATTATCACGAACGGAATCATATTGCCAAAAATGTTGATGAGCATCTATACGCATACCACTAAATTACTTTTTAGAATAAGCGATAACTTCTTGACGTGACTCACCTAAACCATCCGCGCCCAATTCAATAATATCACCTTCTTTTAGGTAGATAGGTGGATTAAAGCCTAAACCAACGCCTGCCGGTGTTCCTGTAGAGATAACATCACCTGGTAATAGTGTCATAAATTGCGATACATAGCTCACAACAAAAGGGACAGAAAAAATAAGATTTTTTGTACTCCCATTTTGATATTCTTTACCATTTACTTTCAACCAAAGATTCACATTGTTGATATCCTTGATTTCATCTTTAGTAGTCATATAAGGTCCCATTGGCGCAAAAGTATCACAACCTTTACCCTTATCCCATGTTCCGCCACGTTCCAATTGATACGCACGCTCTGAAACATCATTGTGCAACACATAGCCGGCTACATAATCTAAGGCATCAGATTCTTCTACATAAGAAGCTTTTTTGCCAATTACAATACCAAACTCCACTTCCCAATCTGTCTTTACAGAATCACGCGGAATCACAACCTGATCATACGGTCCGACTAAAGAAGTTGTGGATTTCATGAAAATAATAGGCTCTGCAGGAATTGCAGCACCAGTTTCTTCTGCATGATCTTTATAATTTAAACCAATACAAACGATTTTAGACGGTCTCGCAAATGGCGCCCCTATTCGTTCAGTATCAGCGATAGGAATTAACTTACCTTTATTTGCCTTCACAAACTCCTCTAAAGCCGCTAAACCGTCATTCTCAAAAAAAGCCTCATTATAATCACCTCCAAAAGCAGATGTATCATAATTTACGCCATCAATCTGAACGCCAATTTTCTCTTTTCCAATTGCTCCAAAACGTATTAATTTCATATTTTTAGTATTAATATTATATCAAAGTAGCACCAAAGCTACCATGTTCAATTTCGCTTAATTATTTAATTTAATAAAACCTCCGTCAATCGGATAGTCATTACCTGTGATAAAACCAGCATCATCACTACATAAGAATAAAGCTAATTTAGCAATTTCTTCCGGTTGTGCCATTCTTCCGATTGGTTGACTTTTGGACAATTTATCAAAAACCTCTGCTTCCTGTCCTGGATAATTTTTGGCAATGAAACCATCAACAAATGGTGTATGCACACGTGCAGGAGAAATACTGTTACAACGTATCCCGTCTGCCATGTAATCACGTGCTACAGAAAGAGACATCGCAAAAATAGCACCCTTACTCATCGAATAAGCAAAACGATCCGGTATCCCCACCCAGGCAGCAATAGAAGCAAGATTCAATATCGCACCACCACCGTTAAGTTTCATCTTCGGAATAATTGCATATAACGCATTGTACGCACCCTTAACATTGACATTAAAAACACGTTCAAAATCTTCGGTCGCACAGTTTTCCAAATTACCCACATGAGCTATACCTGCATTATTCACCAAGATATCAATTTTATCAATTTTACTGACGATATTTAAGACATCTTCCTGCTGACTTACATTACATTTATGGACATACCCTTTACCACCTTCAGTTGCTATTTCAGTGGCAACCGCCTCTGCTCCATCTATGTTTAGATCCAGTATATGGACTGTGGCACCTTCTGCTGCAAAGAGTAAACTAATGGCACGTCCTATTCCGCTTCCGCCACCCGTGATTACAGCTACTTTATTCTGCAATTTTGACATCTTAATATGTTATTTAATGAATATCCGACTACCTTATTCAAGACAATCAAATAATGATTTACAATTTTTCTTATATTTTATTACGCAATCTTTCTCGGCACAACTCCTAATATCTATGATTGAACCATATATCTGACTACAAAACAATCAATTAACAATACTGATTATAAAGATACTCCTCTTCGCCAAGGAATAAAATCATCTTGTCCCAAAAGAACCGCTTTAGGAACGACCTCTCCACTAGCCACCTGAATCACATAATCCAATATACGATGAGCAGCTTCTTGAATTGACTCTTCTCCTTCGATAATTGTCCCACAATTAATATCGATAATATCTGGCATTTTTTCGAATGTCTTCGTATTCGTAGACAGCTTTACGACAGGAGTGATCGGGTTTCCTGTTGGAGTGCCCAATCCTGTTGTAAACAGCACGATGTTTGCACCCGCTGCAACCTCAGCAGTCGTACTTTCCACATCATTCCCAGGTGTGCATAAAAGATTTAACCCTGGTTTATTAGCCAATCCGGGATAATCCACTACAGCCGTTACGGGTGATGTCCCTCCTTTTTTAGCCGCTCCAGCAGATTTAATAGCATCCGTAATAAGTCCGTCACGTATATTCCCTGGTGAAGGATTCATGTAAAAACCTGAACCATCAGCCTCAGCTTTTGCATTATACACACGCATCAGTTCCATAAATTTATCAGCAGTAGGTTCATCCACACAACGATCACTCAATTCTTGCTCCACACCACAAAGCTCTGGAAATTCAGCCAATATAACCGATCCGCCCAAAGTCACTAAGATATCCGATAGATATCCCAATGCTGGATTAGCGGAGATACCTGAGAAACCATCCGAACCACCACATTCCAAACCGATACACAACTTATCTAAAGAAGCCGGTTTGCGAGTGTGTTGATTTGCCTCCATCATACCCGCAAATGTTGCTTTAACAGCCTTCTGCATCAATTCTTTTTCCGTGCCCTCTTTTTGTTGTTCAAAAATATATAAAGGTTTATCAAACTTCGGATCTCTTTTGGCTATTTCCGCTTGTAATATTGAAGCCTGTGCATGTTGACAACCTAAACTCAAAATTGTCGCCCCAGCTACGTTAGGATGCGTAATATAACCCGCTAGCAAACCACATAATGCATCAGAATCCAGACGTGTACCTCCGCAACCCATCTCATGATTCAAAAACTTGATACCATCCACATTATCAAATAAGCGCTGTTGACTAGCAGATCCAACAGATACACTCAGATCACTTGAGATAATCTGGTTGACATCAGCTCCTGATTGATATAAACGAATCAACTCATCGACCTCGGTCGTATAATCATTTGCTTTTACTTTATATCCTAACTTTTCTTCAAAAGCTGTTTTCAGCGTCAGTACATTTCTATTCTCACAAAAAACCAACGGAATAACCAGCCAATAATTAGCTGTACCAACAGTTCCGTTAGAACGATGAAAACCACTAAAAGTCTTATCTTTAAAATTCGAAACATCAGGTTGAGTCCACGCTGTATTCCGCTTACTCAACTTAAAATCATCTGCAGCATGTCTCAAATTTTCTGTTGAAATCAAAGCCCCCATTCCTAAGTCACAATTGACCTTACCAACCAATACCCCATACATATATACCTCGGCATCTTTAGTTAGAGGAGTTATGGTAAATTTATGTTTAGCAGCAATATTTTCCAACAATTGAAAACGGTTATTCTGCCATTCAATTTCAGTACCTTGGGGCAGATCCTGCAAAGCGACCAAAACATTATCGTTCGGGTGTATCTGCAAATATTTTTTCTTATCCTTTATCATCTTATTATTTCAAATCGAATATTTTATTCATTAAAACCCACTTCTCATCCCCCTTCGCACCTGGTATCGCACTTTGATACTTCCACATCAATTTCTCCCATTTCTGTACAGTTTCATTTTCAGCATCCATTTTAGCTTTCTTTTCAAAAGAAAACGTACTGTCCACCTCCATGATCATAAATAAACGGTTTTCAAATCTAAATATTTCCATCTTCGTAACACCAGCAGCTCGGATTGATTCTTTAATTTCTGGCATCACTGTTTTATGATGCTGCTCATATTCAGCAATCAATTTCGGATCATTAACCAAATCTAGCGCAAACGTATATTGTATCATCTTATTATAAATTATTTCTAAGCAGTTTTTCCAGCTTGATCCGTTATATTTTTGTTTGCTAGAGCAAATAAAAGCACAACCACAAAACAGATTAAAGGGACCCAGTATCCAAGTTGTAGATTTCCTGTCATGTCCGAAATTAAGCCCAGTAAAGGCGGCAATATAGCGCCACCTACGATAGACATAACAATCAAACTTGACGCAGATTTAGTATCCGAACCTATGCCTTGTACACCTACAGCAAATATGGTCGGAAACATGATTGACATAAAAAATGCAACTGCAATCAAGGCATACACCGTAAGTTCACCGCTACCATATATCACGATAAAAGACAAACCAATACAGATTATTGCATAAAGTGTTAATAACTTGAGTGGCTGTATGTATTTCATAAAAAATGTACCTACAAACCTTCCTAACATAAAAGCTAAACCTGTAAAGCTAGCATACTTTGCAGCATCCATGGGTGCTATCCCAGCAACTTCAGTGGCATATAAAACCATAAAACTCAAAATACATACTTGTGCACCAACATAAAAAAATTGAGCAATCACACCCCATTTCACATTTTTATGTCTCAAGGTATGGAAAAACCCGACCTTTCCATCGCCTTCATCATCTTTGATATCTGGCAACTTAGTAAAGAAAAGCACTGCAGCAACCACTAGGATAATTAAGCCTAAGATGATATAAGGCCCTTTAACTGCGGCAGTCTCAGCTTGAATATAAGCAATACGCACTTGCTCACTCATTTCTGCAATTTCGGTATCCGACTTCGGCTGCTCCGTTAAAATATACTTACCGCCCAAAATTGGAGCTATAAATGCAGCCAATCCATTAAAAGACTGTGCAAAATTCAATCGTTGGGTTGCTTTACTCGGGTCTCCCAAAATAGTCACATATGGATTTGCTGCTGTTTCTAAAATAGTCAAGCCACAGGCCACGACAAATAAAGCGCCCAAGAAGTAAGCATAACTGATTTGATTAGCGGCGGGAATAAATAGAAAACAACCTACTGCAAAAAGACATAATCCTATCAGGATACCCGCTTTATAACCATATCTCTTCATGATTATTCCCGCAGGAATAGCCAATAGAAAATAGGCAATAAAAACTGCCGAATCCACTAAAGATGCTTGTAAATGAGTCAGACTAAAAGCATTGCGAAGATGCGGAATCAGGATTGGATCTAAGTTATGTACGAATCCCCAAAAGAAAAATAGAGATGTTACTAAAGCGATTGCTAATTTATTACTGTTACTTACTGACATAAAAAATATAATTTATCATTGGTTTATGTAAAATAAGGCATAAATAATGAAACATAATTTAGGTATTTTACCCAATTATTAAGCTATTTTAACATACTTATTCGTATATATCTAAAATATAGTGCATATATTTATTAATAAATGAAACCACAACTATTAAAAGTCAAGGACAGTAGCATAAAATCTTTCAGTGTCAGGAACGACATTATGCCCCAAAACCACAATATTTGGCATTATCATGAAGAACTTGAATTGATTCATTTTGCAAAAGGTTCTGGAACACAGTTTATTGGAGATAGTGTCAAGAATTTCAGAAGTGGAGATATTGTATTGGTTGGGGCCAACTTACCCCATTATTGGTTATTTGACGCGCAGTACCTCGATAGCAATTATATAGATCCCGCGGATATAAGAGTCACACATTTTAAAGAAAATTTTCTAGGTGATCAATTTTTCAATCTACCGGAAAATCATAAATTAAAAAATCTACTCAAAAAATCAAGACGAGGTATACAGCTCGATAATTCCATCATCACTACATCTAAAGATCTTATAGAAAAGATTTTAAATAGCTATAACTCAACTAAAATCATAGGTCTAATTGAGGTACTTACCCTAATTGCAGAGTCCGAATCCTATACTTTATTATCCAGTGAAAATTACCCCATTGATAGTCAAGATCTAGATTTCGGGCGAATGACCGTAATTATAGACTACATTACCCAGTACTATAAAACACAGATTCGACTTGAAGACATTGCCTCAATGACAGGAATGACGACTAACTCTTTCTGCCGTTATTTCAAAGCTAAATCTGGCAAAACGCTATTTCAATACCTCATTGAAATGCGGATCGGTTATGCTTGCAAATTGCTCAATGAACGCAAGATGAATGTTAAACAGATTTGTTTTGAATCGGGTTTCCAAAACTTTGTCAGTTTTCACAAATATTTTAAGGAAGCAACAGGGTGCACACCCCTACAATATCAAAAACAATTGTATAACATTATTGAAGATCAAACACCAACTTACCCATAAAATCACCCGAATCTAATAACTGATGTGCAGCCACAGCTTCTTCAAGCCTAAAGGTCCGGTAGACATTACTCTGGAACGTCTTTTTATTGAGTAATGGGAATATTTGCTGCATAATCTCATCCCGCACAGTACGTTTAAATAAAACAGAACGACTTCTCAGCAAACTTCCAGATAAATAAATTCGCTTTTGCATCAATTTAAATAGATTTAATTCAACCTTCCCACCCTTCATCGCATTTATATATACCAAATGACCATCTGGCTTCATTACCTGGATATTTTTAGCAAAATAATCGCCTCCAATACTATCCAACACAACATCGATTTGATCAACACCGATAACCACTTCATAATCTTCTTCATTATAATTAATAACCACATCGGCCCCTAAACTTTTGCAGTATACAGCTTTCTTATCAGAGCTCACGGTCGTATACACTTTTGCACCACACAATTTTGCTAATTGTATAGCCATTGAACCGATACCACCGCTACCGCCGTGAACTAAAAAAGCTTGACTATTCATTAATGCCCCCCGTTGAAAAACATTATGATAAACTGTAAATAAAGTTTCAGGAAGTGCAGCAGCCTCTATATAACTAAAACCTTCAGGTATAGGCAGGCACTGACCTTGATTTACAGCTACATACTGCGCATATCCGGCTCCGGACAAAAGCGCACACACACGATCCCCCACCTTCCATTCGCTCACAGACCCACCAACAGCTACTATTTCTCCCGCAACCTCCAAACCTGGGATATCGGCCGAAACCCCTTCAGGCGCAGCATAGTTTCCTTTCCTTTGAAAAACGTCCGGACGGTTCATACCCGCAGCTCGCACTTTTATTAATACCTCATGAGATGAATACAAAGGTTCAGTGACCTCTTTTACCGCTAGGCATTCAGGTCCTCCAAAATGGGTTATTACAACAGCTTTCATTATGATTTTTTTGGATATTTTTGCAAACGAAAATTAAGAGATAACATAAAATAACGTGACAATCTTTGATTTTGGACATCCAAAATATCATTTCCGATAACATCCCTAGTTATTCCTGAGTTTTGATTGAGCAAGTCGAATCCCTGAACACGTAACATGGCCAAATTATTGCGCATAAAAGTATATTCAAAATAAGCATTGATAATTGTTGGATTGACATTCGTCCACGAATTAGATGAATAACCCGCATTAAGCCTTTGTGAGACCTCCACACCAAATGAACTATGCTGGCTAACATAACATTTTGACCCCAGACCAAGCACCCCTGAATGTGCGATGATTTGATCATTATAAGGAAGCTTATAAGTAGCACTATTCAACGAGTAATTACCATTTAACTCTGCTTCAAAAATATCACTGAACATATAACGGAATTGAAGCGATTGTGAATACAATATATGCCCTCCATCATTACGCGTATCATTGATATAAGTCACATTATTATAAAAATCAGCATTACCATTCAAACTCATCTGAATATTACCATCAAACAATGCAGAGGTAAATAAATAATATGCTTTAATATCATAATATCCCGAAGTATTTAAAAATGTCGTTTTTTGAATCGTAGAATTAGGCATAGTAGTTCGGTTTGACACAATTTTATCAAACACGAAATTATAGGCTAGACTACTTTCGAAATATTGTCCCTTTTTCACAATTGATTTTCGATACTTCGCTAAAATACGATTTACAAATTCAGCTTTCAGATCCGGATTTCCCTGAATAATGTTTTGCGAATTTGTATTATCCAAAATAGGTTGAATTTGATAAAAATTAGGTTGATTATTCTTACCCAAATAGTCTACGGACAAATCCGAATTTTCATTAAACTTCCATTTTATACCTGCTGCGGGTATGAGGTTAACGTTCCCATAGGAAGTCCGGATAGACTTGTCCCGAGAATATCCCGTCAATTCAGTTGGTTGTACCGCAAAACCCACATTATATTTAAACTTACTAAAGACATCTTGTTGGTATTTCATTCCGATTCTATTGGAGGCAAAAGCATAATCATAGCGCAAACTCAACGAATCTACAAGCTGCATATCCCACAGTTCATTATCACGTTCATGAACCATGCGCCTCGCATCAATTGCTGTATAAGTAAAATCATAATTGATTTCCAAGACCCCACCCTTATCCACAGGTTCGATAATGGAGAGCGAGCTTTTTATATCTTGATTCTGGTTATCACTTCTTACAAATTGATTTAAAAAACTAGTCTTCGTGCTCACATCATTGAATGCAGAGTCAATAATGGTGTTACGGTCTAAGATATTTTCATTTTTTTCAACCGAATTATAGCCTAGATGTAAATTGTAAACCAATTTTCTACCCGGTTTTTTAAAACTTTTAGCATATAGCACATCCAGTTCCGCATTTGGACTTGTACTCGTATTATCCGCAAGATATGTTCCGTTATTCGTAATGGTTCTGTTTTTTACATACCTGTCCCGCACTTCTTCACCTTTAGATTTGCTCCATGAAAATGTAGGCGATATTTTCAACAAATCCGTATCAGACAATTTAATATCAAAATCCCAATTCATCTGATGGCTATTATCTACTGATTTGGTTACGTAATCCTCTAGATTAGAAATGATATGATCACCGTACACTGATTGAAGGTAAGAATTTCCTTTTGTGACATTCTTCATGTTCGAAAAACTGTATCGTCCAGAAGCGTAAATTTTATCCGTCAAATTACTTGAAAAACTCGTACCCAAAGAACCTATATTGTTAAACCCATCAGTTGGGTCTGCAAAATCAGCCAGTTCTCCCATAACGCGATCACGCGATCCACCACCATTTGGAGAACCAAAGGAAAATAAATTCGTATTCGTATTATTAAGAGACCCAACAAATGACAACTCTTGCCCATCATTAAACCTATTAATCCCCGCACTTGCTAAAAAGCGGTCTTTATTGCCCAAACCACCTGTTACTTGACCAAAAGAAATTTTCTTTTTATCATCTTTTAAGACGATGTTTAAGATCTTTTCAGACTCTCCGCCTTTTGTTCCTTTTGCATACGCTTCATCGCCGTAGTAATCAATCACCTGAATATTCTTAATAAAGTCTACAGGAAGATTTCGAGTTGCTGTCAGCACATCACCTCCAAAAAACTTCTTACCATCCACCTGAACAGACATGATTGGTTTTCCAAATGCATAAACAGATCCATCTCTAGAAACTTGAAAATTAGGAATTTGCTTCAAAGCGTCTTCAAGAAGCATGCGACGATTAAATTGAAATGCATCCATATTGAACTGTACCGTATCCTCCTTAAAAACAATTGGCTTATATTTTTTAATAAGAATTTCTTTTAGCACCGAGGTCTGGGGCTTCAGAGTAATCGTTTCTGCAACCACTCGATTGGTTGAGTTATATTGTGGATAAGAGCGTTCTACGATTTCTAAGCCCAACAAACTATAGTTCAATCGGATGTTTTTCCCTTTAACTTCCTCAAATTTGTAGAATCCAGTATTTGAAGACGCAACCATAATGGTATCTAGCGAAGTTGTTAGGCGCACATTAACCCCAGCAAGAGGTTGTCCATCAATATCCACAACAAAACCATACACCTCCTTTTTTTGCAACTGAGCTTCAGCCCTACAAACAATAAAGAAGAGCATAATAAATAAAATGATCTTATGATTATTTCCTGATATTTCGAATTTATCCGACATCAAAACAACTTATTCTATTAGTATGTCAATATACACATTAATTCACACAACATTAACGCAGAATTACGATTTATTGTATAAAAAAAGGCGGTTATTATAAAATAAACCGCCTTTTTTTTATTTACTAGAATAAATTAATTATTCACCTGCAAAAGTTACCTTAACCAAATGCTTGTCAATTTCCCAACGTCCAGTTCCCTCTTCGCCGATCACGTCAAATAACTCTAAAATTCTTCTTGCTACAAACTCTTCTTCAACCTGTTCAGACAAGAACCACTGTAAGAAGTTAAAGGTTACATAATCTTTAGCCTTCACACATTTATCAGCGATATTATTGAACTGCTCTGTTACGAACATTTCTTGCTCCAATGTAGATTCAAAAATTCCACGGAACGAATCAAAATCAGAAGGAATACCAGTTACTTCAGGAGAAATAGCACGACCACCTCTATTATTGATATAATTAAAAAGCTTCAACATATGCTCGCGTTCTTCATTTGACTGCTTAGCAAAAAATTCAGCAGCATTTTCTAAGCCTTGATCATCACACCAAGATGACATCGCTAAATACAAAGATGAAGAGTGAGCTTCTACCTTAATTTGCGCATTTAATATATTTTCGATTTCTTCTGTTAAAGAAGATTTTAATTTCAATAAATCTTTCATATCCGTAAGTTTTAATTCCAATATTAATAATCAAGTTTCGAACACCTGACCTACTTGAACAATACAAATATAGAGGAGATAACTGAGATTTGTATATTAAATATGCAATACAAATTCAGTCTAAATTAGACATTAAAAAGATAAGTTGTTTAGAATCAGTATAATTATAAAGAAGCTATTTAAGCCAATACTGTAAGCTGCGAATTGCGTAAACAAGCTTTGATTACACTGTTCAATTCCATCATAAACTTAGCGCCATCCAATACCTCCCTTAAGTTCAAAACAGCTTGAACATCTAATAAGTAACAGCGTTCGGTACGAAAAGGCATCACCAAAGTGAAATCAGAAGAACGAGCAGTGTCAGTCAACATGGATTCAATATTGATATTGTCGATTGATTTCTTGAATTTCAAAAAATCAGAAACAGAAAAAGAAGTCGTTGTACCCCCAAACTCTAACCAATAACAATTTTTACGACTACATTGATAGATCGCACCAGCTTCAGTTTTAAAAACCTCTTCTACATTTGTTAACGGACAGATTGCATTTAACATAAGGGTATTCATTTATTATTGATGATGCGACAAAAATAATAATTATTTATAATCAATCCAAGTAAGTGTAAAGATTATTTTTAATAATTATAAATAACAATAATATGTTATACATATTAAATCCAAAACGACGGTTAGTCATTCTTTTATTAGCATAAAAAAAGACTAACCACATATGGGTTAGTCTTTTCATTATTGAACCGTTATTTATTAAAATTCTTCTTCTTCAGTCGCCAAAATTTCTTTATGGTTACTGATCTGTGTCTTGGTTTTGGTCTTATGTTTGTTAATTTGTCTTCTTAAGGATTCCACTGCAATATCAGTCGCTTCTTCAAAACTCTTAGCTTGTCCTTTCGCAAAAAGTTGGCTCCCGGGGATATTTATTTTTATTTCCGATATCTTATTTATTTCATCGTCTACATTTTCTAAACGCAAGTAGCACTCTCCACCAATGATTGAGTCTAAAAACTGATTCAATTTACCTGTTTTTCTTTGGATAAACTCAATTAGCTTTTGATCAGCATTAAATTTAATTGATTGCACAGTAATGTTCATTTTTCCTCCTTTTTTTTAAGCTTTTGGATGAGCTTGTTTATAAATAGACTTTAATCGCTCCGCTGAATTATGCGTATACACCTGCGTTGCCGCAAGGCCTGCATGCCCGAGGAGCTCCTTTATTGCATTCAGATCTGCACCATTATCCAGCAGTGCTGTCGCAAAAGTATGTCGCAGTATATGCGGACTTCTTTTCTGTTGCGAAGAAATCATCGACAAGTACTTATGTACTATTCTGTAGATTAATTTCTCATAGGCAGGTTTCCCTTCTTTAGTAACGATTAAGAAACTAGATTTATTATTATCAATATACAAAGTTTTAGCTTGTAAATAAAGCTGTAACTCCTTTATTAATGTTGCATTGATCGGAACCAGTCTTTCTTTGCTCCTTTTACCGAATATAAGTAAATTTTTACTATAATAATCAATATCTCTATCCTGAATTTGTAATAATTCAGATAGACGAATACCTGTACCAAACAAAAGCTCCATCACCAATTTATCCCGACGACTTTCAAAGTCGTGTACATTTATTTCCAACTGATCTAATAGTGACATCAACTTATCCTTTTCTACTACCACAGGCAGCTTCTTAGGTGTCTTCAATGCCTTAATTTGTATCGGGCTTCCTTTTACCACACCTTCTCGCTGCAAGAACTTGAAATAAGTACGCAGCGCCGAAATACTACGATTGATTGTCGTAGCTGATTTCTTCGACTCGGACATCTGTGCAAAATAGTGGCGCATATCCCGATGATTAACCTCTTCAAATGCCAGATGATCATTATCTAAAAAAGTCAAGAACAAACTCACTTCATATAAATAGGCCATTAAAGTGTGTTTAGAATAACGCCTTTCAAATTGTAGATACTTCTCAAACTCTTCCTGATACATACTCCATCCTATTTATAACTAATTTAGCAAAATAAAGCGCATAAAAAAAGGGAAAAGTAAACTTTTCCCTTTTTTTATATCTTCTAAGAAACCTTAGATTGAAACCTCTTGGTTTAATCCTTGTTTGTAAATCGCTTTTCTAACTTGAATACGACGAGTTACAGATCTCTTTTCATAAGCTTGACGAGAACGTAGTTCTCTTAAAACTCCAGTTTTCTCGAATTTCTTCTTGAAACGTTTTAATGCTCTATCTAAAGATTCACCTTCTTTTACATTTACGATAATCATGCTCTGTATATACCTCCTTTCGTAGCCTTTTAATTTTAAAGTGATGCAAAGGTACAATTATCATTGGCATTTGCAAAACAAATTTACACTAATTTTCCAACAGACCCTCACGGTAAATCAATTCACGCAAAGTATCGGGCTTTGTCAATAAATAAGTTTGCAATCCCAGCCCTTTAGCGGTATTCAAATGTTGAGGACTATCATCAATAAAAATGGTTTCCGCCGGGACTAAATCATGGGCATTCAATACGAATTCAAAAATATCGGAATTAGGTTTACGCATACCCATCAAATGTGAATAATAATCCTTTTCAAAAAAAATGGTATTATCTGCCAGCCCAAACTTATTTTTCAGATGATCCATAATCCATTGATAATGGATTTCATTATTATTGCTCAATAAGAATAAGCGGTATTTATCTTTCAATTTCAATAATAATTCATGACTTCCCTCAGCAACACCGATCAACATCGCATTCCAAGCAGCGTCGATTTCTGCATCACTCAATGACAAAAGTCCTGAAATTTCACGAATCCCCTCTCGAAATGCCTTTGCAGGAATTTTTCCTTGCTCAAAATCGTCAAAAAGTTTTGTTTGTGCACGATGACCGTAATATTGTCGTACATTTTTGATACCCAAGTCACTAAAGGCAGACTCCATCCTTAAAAAGTCTATCATAAAGACCACATCCCCATAATCGAGGATAATATTTTTAATTTTTTTCATCATTTTATTTGCAAATATTAATATTTGTATCCATATTTGCATCGTCAAAACGGGGTAAACGCCACAAATTGACAAAGCAAAAATAACCGCTCCTATAGCTCAGTTGGTTAGAGTAGAAGACTCATAATCTTTTGGTCACTGGTTCGAGCCCAGTTGGGAGCACTGCTTAAAAAGCCTTACTAAAAGTAAGGCTTTTTCTGTTTAATTAAACCATCACTCACCATCTTTTCCTTCCTCCAATCATGGCGACCTTATCATTATCATCATTCGGACAGAAGCTGGCCCTTCCCTTTGTATAATATCACCCCTGAATCACGTATGGCTGTAAACCTCTTCGAATATTAAACATTGAAAATGAGCGATTATCGTTATTGATACCTAAAGAACTATTGGAATGTGGATAACGAACTATTAAAAATTCAATAAGTTAGCACTGCAAGTATCATCTCGCCTCGGTAAAAAAGCACTAATTCATACTATTCACATAAATTAAAACACGCTTTAAATACCATACACCCCATTTTCACATTGAATCTGTCCCTTTCCGAGATTACCTTTTAGATTTTGCTAGCCACTTTTTCGCTCAAATTATGTAATTCGTATAATTAAGCGATACCTTAATTGTAAAACGAAGTCAAATTTGAAGAAATCCAGGGTACTTAATGCTCACCTCTAGATTCTTTGTTTACAACAAAGAATCTTTACGCTTATAAGTATTCATGTTCTATGAATAACTAATCTTTTTTTCAATACTAGGGGACAGCAATTTTCACCTACTGACTATATGATCAATAGAAATAGCAATTATAATAACATGTTCAACGCTTTTATAACTAGGTGTTTATCGCTTATAAAACAGCAGGAACTTTTAACGCAATTCGCAGGTATAATTCGAGAACAATGCGTTCATTAAATAAAATAGGTACCAGCTCTTATTAACGATATAGGCTAGTTTTTTCAAAAACAAATTATTTATCCCAAATAAGAAGCATCTTATACAACAAAACGTGTCACCATCACAAAACCTGCGCCTAGAGAAAGCGATAAAGTATTCCTACTGAAGCCTCCATTTCTTCAACTGAAGCAACAAAAATCTCAACTATTAAGCGTGTTAACTATTATGAAGCTAAACTATATGCCTTTCTCAAGACTTCAATTTTATTTTTGACACCCTACAATTAGAGGTGATGACTATTGCATTGTCCCAGACCGAAGAGACATTAAAAATTTTACAACTATCTTCCCTTCGATCGTGGATATTAATGTAATACCTGATTTTAAAAATAGAGATATCCAACGCTGGATCATCAGCACAGATCAGTGATAAATTGGAGTTTACTTTAAGCTCTGTCATTTAAAGCCCGTTTATAAAAGCTGTTAACGAGGAGAGGAAAAATGGTATTCGTATCGATTATTGCTTTGAATCGAACGCTATGAATCATACAAGGCAGTGTCTTTGTCCGCATTCATCATATCGATGACTTACGGTCTTATTGATTTTAAATGATATAATTTGAAACAATAAAATGGATGTAACCTTCCCCTAACTTTGCGCTAGGGGAAGGTTACAATACCATCGCAAAAATAACTTACACAGGTACCTTACGACTATCTTCTCTTTCCCAAATGCGGTTGTGACGCAGAGTCGCTATAAAATCTTCACTGAGATTTGATTTCGATTCTAATACAATGCCTTTATCATTTTCTGTGTCTTTCAAATATGTACCTCCAATCAGTTCTTCGGCACCTTTGGCAAATCCAATTACCTTGCAGTGTCTAAACGCTTCATTTATAAATTGAAAATAATCTGGCTCGCCTTTTAAAACAGCTACAGAATCACCTTCTGGAGTATAGAACGCATCAAAGCAGACTGAAGCATCTATTAAATAAGTATGTGCGATATCTTCCTCTCCTCCTTCCTTATAGGTCAATTTACCCACATGGGTAGAAACCAAAACAACCTCAGCACCTTCTTTGGTTAATGCACCTTTCAATTTATCGACAGAAGCTTTACTGACACCATTTGCAACCAAAAATGCAACTTTTTTAGTATCTAAACGTTCATTACCAGCTTTATTAGCCATACTGAGCCCGGGTGATTTCTCTACTTCGGGTTTATTGGCCATTATTGGGTATTCTGGATGATTTTGCTTCGCAAATTGCACGGTCAAAGGGTCCAATTCTTCCGCAGGGGTAAGACCCAAATTCTTACCCACTTTAGCCGCAAGGGTCTTATCAATTTGATTTAGTATGGCTAGCTCTCGCTTTCTAACATCAACTGATGTCACTTTAGACAATTCAAAGCTAAAGGCACTCACGATATGGTTTTGCTCAGCTTCATTTTGAGAATGAAAAAATAATCTGGCTTGCGTGAAGTGATCGGCAAATGAATTGGAACGACCTCGAATCTTTTCTCCATCGATTTTCTCAGCATGTGATTCAAAACCTTTTTCTCCTTTCATCATTGCCTGATATGGACAACCACCTCCGAGACTATTCGGGAAATAACTTACATTTCCCTTTAGGATATCCATACGGCTGGATCCGTCTACTTGATTATTGTGCTTGTCATTAATCGGTCTATTGATGGGTATTTCATGAAAATTGGCTCCTCCCAATCTATAATTCTGTGTATCGGCATATGAAAACACACGACCTTGTAACAGGGGGTCATTAGAAAAATCAATGCCTGGTACCAATCTTCCAGGGTGAAAAGCAGCTTGTTCTGTTTCGGCAAAGAAATTTGCAGGGTTGCGATTTAAAGTCATTGTTCCAATAATTTTAATCGGTACCAATTCTTCCGGAATCAATTTAGTTGGATCGAGTATATCAAATGAAAATTTCATTTCATCTTCTTCCGGCATCAATTGTACACCTAAATCCCATTCTGGAAAATTACCTTTGTCAATAGCCTCCCATAAATCTCTTCGGTGGAAATCAGTGTCGTAACCTGATATCTTTTGTGCCTCTTGCCACGCTACCTGCAATACACCCAAACGTGGTTTCCAGTGAAATTTAACAAACGTACCTTTTCCAGCATCATTGACAAACTTATAGGTATGCACTCCAAATCCTTCCATCATCCTAAAAGATCTAGGTATAGCACGATCGGACATAATCCACATAGACATATGAGCAGATTCTGGCATCAAGGAAATAAAGTCCCAAAATGTGTCATGTGCCGAAGCAGCCTGTGGAATTTCTTTGTCTGGCTCAGGTTTGACGGCATGAATCAAATCTGGAAAATTCATCGCATCCTGTATAAAAAACACAGGTATATTAATTCCAACCAAATCGTAGTTTCCTTCTTCTGTATAGAACTTGACTGCAAACCCACGGGCATCCCGCGCTAGATCGGTACTTCCTCTAAAACCGGCTACAGTTGAAAAACGAACAAACATGGGAGTTTTTGTACCTTTTTTTAAAAAATTTGCTTTGGTAAAAGCAGATAAATCTGCTGTTGCTTCAAAAACACCATGCGCTCCTGCACCACGAGCATGAACGACGCGTTCAGGGATTCTTTCACGGTCAAAATGGGCCATCTTATCCTGATGAATAAAATCTTCCATCAATGAAGGCCCTCTTTCTCCAGCCTTTAATGTATTATTATTATCATGTATCGGCACGCCATCATTGGTAGTCATTACATGCCCAGTATGATCAACAATGTGTTGATCTACATTGATTTGAGGTTTTCCATTCTTTTCCATTTGCCATCCAATTTAATTTATAACTTCTTCTCTAAATAACATACTAGCGGGTAAAATAGTTTGTCAAATTATTTCATAATTCAAAAACACATGCTTCAAGGTACAATTGTACTATGTTAAGCATAAACCCATAAAAAAATCGGTTGGATATTTTAAATTATCCAACCGATTCGTACTTTATATAAAATTGATAAACTGCTATTTCATTTTATCTAACCAATCTTCAACTTCTTCCTTAGTTTTCCCTGTTTTTGTTTGCAACTTACCCAACAATTCATCTTCTTTTCCTTCCGAATAAAGCAAGTCATCATCGGTCAATTCTGCGTATTGCTGTTTTACTTTACCTTTTAGCTCGTTCCAACGGCCTTTCCATGTTAATTCGCTCATAATAAATTCTCCTTTTTTTAATGAATTACTATATATAAAACCCTTAAGTCGACTAATTGTTTTTTAAAATTGAAAATTTCTTGAGTCTCCATGACCGATTTAACGATAGGCCGAAACAAATTCACTATTGATGATTTAAAAGAAGTATCTTGAAACAATTAAAACTTTAAGCATAAGTGATTGTTTATTAATTGAATCAGAGCAAAGCATCTTGTATCGATTTAGGATTCCTTATTTTCAATAATAATTTCAATTAAGCGGTACCGTACCCCCATCCGCATCACCTGAAAAAACTACAAAAAGGAGCAACATCGAATTATAATATGCGAGCACCATATAATGAAGTTAATATATGAATGCAATTAAAGTAGTAATAGACAGTTCGCAATTCCTATTTTCTACCCGGCCCATATGCAACAGGAACGGTATCATTAAAACTAATAACACTTGTTGTGCGACATCTGCTTCCCTGATCAATAAGACTGGAACAGAAATAAAGCAACAAACCCTCCGTACCAACGCAGATCAGTCAAATCACATCCATTAATTTAGATAATTAATTTTAGAAAATCACCATGAAAATAGCCTACATCAGTACTTATTTACCGAAACAGTGTGGAATAGCAACTTTTACAAATGATCTAATCCATTCCATAGACCACCAAGATTCGGAAATAATTCAACATGTTATTGCCCTCTCTGACCGTCCGTATTCCTATCCTGAAGAGGTTGTATTTCAAATCAACCCACAGCAACAATTAGACTATATCCAAGCAGCAGATTTTATCAATGAAAACAAATATGACTGCGTTGTATTGGAGCATGAATACGGCATATTTGGGGGCAATAGTGGTGTGTATATCCTGTCATTGATCAATCAATTACACATGCCTCTATTGGTCAACTTACATACTATCCTTGAAAAACCAAATATCGATGAAAGGGCTATTCTTATTGAAATTGCTAAGCGCGCCTCTATTATAGTCGTCATGAGTTCTTACGCTATAAATTTATTGCAAAAAATATACCATGTTCATGAAGACAAGATCCGTTTAATACCGCACGGTGTACCCGCTTTTGATTATCAACAAGATCGTGCAAAAGAGAAACTACAGTTAGCACATAAAAAAATAATCCTAACTTTTGGTTTCATCGCCCGAAATAAAGGTATTGAAACAGTGATTCTTGCGCTCCCAAAAGTCGTACAGGAATATCCCGACACCGTTTACCTTCTGGTCGGAAAAACCCATCCCAATGTTTTACGCGAATCGGGAGAAGAATACCGGGAGTACCTCATCAGCCTCATCAAAGAAAAAGGGCTAGAAGAACATGTTATTTTTGTAAATGATTTTGTTAGTACCGAGGCATTGACCACCTACCTAACTGCTTGCGACATCTATATAACACCGTATATCAACGAAGCTCAGATTACCAGTGGAACATTATCATTTGCTGTAGGCGCTGGAGCAGCGGTTCTCTCTACTCCCTATTGGCATGCTAAAGATCTATTAGCTGATGGCCGTGGTATTTTATTTGACTTCAAAAATTATAAAGAATTAAAAAACATACTTATTGACTTATTCGACAATCCGAAAAAACTCGAAGAACTCCGAAGCAGAGCCCGTCATCACGGTGAAAAGACAACATGGCGAAAATTAGGAGCTACCTATACCAAGGTACTTCAGAAATTATCTTCGACCAAAGTCAGCAGTGATGCTAAAACAAAAATATCCAGACTCGAGAGTCTACCCAAATTTAGATGGGATCATTTAGACCGCTTAACCAACCATGTCGGTATTATCCAACATGCAACCTTTGCAACACCCAATTATCGGGAAGGATACTGCCTTGATGATAATGCCCGAGCATTATTAGTCAGCCTGATGCAGTACGATGCCTTTGGAGAAAAGGCCACAAAGAAACGGATATCCACCTACCTGAACTACATTTATTATGCACAAAGAGAAGATGGCTTATTTCACAACTTCATGAACTTCCAAAATGAGTTTTTAGAAGAGACCGGATCCGAAGACTCTTTTGGTAGAGCTATTTGGGCATTGGGGTATTTATTCAATACCGCTCCTTTCGTCGACTTCTACCAATTGGGGTCAAATATGTTTTTCAAGGCACTTCCTCATTTTGAAAATTTAAAATCCATACGCGCCATTGCCTATACCATGATGGGAATAGCCGAATACCTTAAACAACAACCCAACGACGAGCATGTAACGGAATTACTACGTAGACTGGCTTTTAAATTAGTACATGAATACGACGCCAGTGCCGATGAAGAATGGAAGTGGTTTGAACCTGTACTAGCATATGACAACGCTATCATTCCACTTGCTATACTCATGTCTACCAAATTTTTAAATGATGATAAGCTCAAAAAAATTGGATTCACAAGCTTTCATTTCTTAGAAAACATCATCATGCAACACGGATTCCTATCCATTATCGGAAATCAAAAATGGGCTAAACAGAACCAAAACATGAGCAAATTTGGTCAACAACCCATTGATGTAACAGCAACCGTGCTTCTCTTTAGAGAGGTTTATGAAATCACCAAAAATGAAGAATATTTCGAAAAAATGATCCGTTCATTTGAATGGTTTTTAGGCGAAAATGACTTAAAACTCCCGCTTTACGACCATAATACCAAAGGTTGTTGCGATGGCTTAGAGACCTATGGTATCAATCGTAATCAAGGTGCCGAAAGTACACTATGCTATTTTATATCATACATCACCGTTTATAAAGCTCTTAAAATCAAATTCCAGGTAGCAGAATAGCTTGAATTAGATCCTTCAGATTTATCGTGGCATACGTAGACGCGTAATCCGACATTGCATAAGGCATAATGAGTTGGTCATTATGCACAATTGCACCACAAGAATATACAACGTTAGGTACATAGCCTTCGCGTTCCATATTATTTGGTGTCAAGATAGGAAGGCTCAGCCTTCCTATTTCAATATGTGGATTTTCCAAATCCAACAATGAAGCACCTATCACATATTCACGCATAGGGCCAACAGCATGCGTAATAATTAACCAACCTTCTGCGGTTTCAATTGGGGAGCCGCAGTTACCCAATTGTATAAACTCATAGGGATTCTCAGGTTCTTGTACCAAGTGGATGGCTTCGTTCCAGATATTGATATAATCCGAATAAGCGATATAATTGTTTTCGCCATCGATACGACAGAGCATTGCATACTTACCATTCACCTTTCTCGGAAAAATAGCTGCCCCTTTATTAGCAATTTCACCATGGATAGGCTTCACTGTGAAATGATAAAAATCTTTGGTTGTCAATAATTTAGGCAAAATACTAATACCATCGTAAGCGGTATAGGTCGCGTAATAGATAACTTCTCCTTTTGGGGTGATAAAACGAACAAAACGTGCATCTTCAATCCCTCTTTTTTCAGTATCAGAAATCGGAAAAATAACACGTTCAGATATTGATGTATCCAATGAAAAAGTCATCTCATAATGCGATGAACCCAACCATACCGCCTGTTTCAATATACTATCATTATCTTCAGTATGCTCTATTTCAGCCCTAATCTCTTCCACATAGCGCTTCAATTCTTCGTAAGTAAATGTTTCTGTCAGCTTTTGACTTAACTTTTCCATTGCCTCTGCCGTATGCGGATGCAGTTCTAACAATTTAGAAAAAAAACTATTCTTATTATAACGATGATTCTTGATATTAATAGGTTTATCCAATAAAGTTCCGACAACATCCAAATGAATATCATTACTTTTGTCGATAAATCCTGAACGAAATACGATGGAAGAAACATGCCCTTCACCTGTTGCCCTAAAGCTGATAATAACGCGTTTCTCTCCTTCAAATAGTTCTGTCTGATCCGGGTGTTCTACAATCGAAGGGTTAAATAAAGCTGCCGATTCAATGGAATATTCCATCGTGAAATAAGAGCCAATTAACAATTTAGCCGTCATTGATATTTTATCTGTAGGCATTTCAATTCTTTCCATTAAATGCCGTATCCGGTCAAAATTACGTTCGAAAACCTTCACAATACTACGGTGTCGCTGCGAATAACTCCGCAGCACTTGACCAAAAACTTCTTTTTGCTGCGTATCTGATAATCTCAGCACCCGATGAATAACTTTTACCGAGCGCTCATCGCCCAATGAAAAGAACCGCGCAAGTACACGTTTTGTATCAGGTCTAAAATAAATATTCTTCCTATTAACTTGAACGGGCTTATACATAAACGACTAACTACTTATATGACTTAATAACTTAATTTATAAACGTTTCACTGCACACATTGTTGTAATATTTATACTTATTTTTACATAAATATCAACATAGTTAGGCATGTTACTAAAAATGCAGACTTAACAATAAAACTTTTATTTCGCAAAAATAAAATTACTATGCTCATGTTTTCCATTGAGCAACTTAAACAAATTGAATGGTTGCGTTCATCTTTTAATATTTAATTTTTCGGTCACGTGCTTTCACAGACCAATAGCCATCAATATCCCCATCTACAACGACCACTAATTTCTCGTACATAGCTACCGTCGGGCAGATATGTCTAGGTACAGCATAGAAGACATGACCAATTTCGTACTTCACAGAATCAGGAACCTTAACCACCATATGTTCCTCACTTTGTCCAATTTGTTCTAATTCAGCTCCATTTAAAAAATGAACACGAGGTAGAGACGATTCACAAGCCACAGCTTTATAACCGAGATCCAGACAAAGGTGATTCTTGTCTATAATACTGATTACCCTACTCATTAAGAGCGCAGCATATTCAAAAGGTTGTTCTTGTAAAGCTTGTTCATAACCGTAATCCCAAAACACAAAAGTACCTGGACTGCAGACCACATCTGGTCTTTCCGAATGATAGCTAAAAGATGGGGTACCACCAATAATCATTCTGGAGACTGAACTGCATAACTCCAATAAAACTTGATGGGCTTCAAGCAACAGAACGTATGAAGCATGGCTCTGTTCTTCTCTCATTTGTGAATTACCGTTGTAAATATGACCATCATATCCGTGCACTCCTAGTAATCGTAATCCAGGAAGCGCTAGTATTTCCATCGCCAACGCTTCCACCCGCTCTATTGAGGCACCAGTTCTATTCATGCCAATATTAACATCAATATACACATCCATATGACAATCTGCAGCCAGACAAGCCTCATTTAATGCTCTAGCACTTTGTACATGATCGATAAGACATGAATAGATAGTCTTTGGATAATGCTTTTTCAACTGAATCAAGCGTGTAATCTTTGGTCCAACTGGTTGATAGGCCAAAAGTGCATCTTTTGCCCCCACCTCTCCTAACACCTCGGCCTCGGCAATCGTCGCACATTTAAATTGATGGATACCTGAGGCTCGAAATGCAGCACAAACATCAAACGATTTATTCGTTTTTACATGGGGCCTGATACGACTAGTATCCCCACCGACCATAGCGATTGCCTTTTGTATATTATCGTCTACCCTTTGTTCGTAGACCAAGAGTGCTGGCGAATCTACCATCAACTCCTCATTTAATACATACCATGGTTTCATCATGCTTCATCTTTAAGTGTAAACAATGCCTCAATTTTAGCTGGAATATGATCAAGTAACGACGTATGATCAATAGTACCGTGGTCTGAGTGATAATGACCATCCGTCACATAATACTTAAATAGACCTTTAGGTGTTGGAGCTAATCTTAGTCCTAGCTAATGAAAAATTGGTTTATAATTCCTTATAACAATGAATTTAGCAAAATCCATTTACATCTCCTAACACTTTTTCATGATACCCTCAGATAAATTTAATGAACTTTGGACAATAGCTAAAAAAATTATCTTCTGCTACACGGAGTGTTTAGGTAAATAATAGAAGTGGAAAGTAAGAGAATACGATCATTAATAATGCTATATGGCTTTTTTGATTGAATTAAAATAAATACCTTAGGACAAGTGAGGTATACATCCAGAATAAGGTCATCAGGATAAGATTGTAAAACTTACAATAAATACTTTACAAGCAATGGTTACATGGACATAACGTTTAAAAACAGGCTATCATGCAGGAAAAGAAGAAGAAAATCGAACGGTTAAAACGTGCTGGGATAGGCGCATTTATATTTTTTTTGGTCAAAGGCCTGATATGGCTAGCAATCTTTATATTTGCGGCCAAATCATGTGATTTTTCAATGTGACGCAATTATCCACCAAAATAGGCAACTTGACGAAACGCACACTATTCGATAATCAAGACCTGACCATATTTCGCAATCCAAAATTTTAAACAACTTTTATATTACGATTAGATAAGACGAAAAAGAACCATGTCTACCCCACAATCAGATCCGCCCTATCTTGTTACAAAAATAAGATAAGTGAATGAGAAGAATTATCCCTGAAATCAGGTATTTTTTCAAATAGAAAAGGGGGTAGAAATACTGTTCTGCCCCCCTCCTATACTGAACTGAAAGACTGTCTTTTTATTAATTTAGCAAATCTTTCAATTTATTTATTAATCGTTCACCTTTGAGATTAATACCAACAATCTTTCCCTGTGGATCGATTAAATAGTTTTGAGGAATCGCTTTAATCCCATATAACTGCGAAGCTTCATTGTGCCAACCTTTTAAATCAGTGACTTGAGGCCATGTCAATCCATCTTTTTCAACTGCCTTTAACCAAGCATCACGTTTACCTTCTTTATCCAAAGATACACCCAGTATTTCAAAATTTTTGTCCTTAAACTCCTCGTATGCTCTCACTAAATTGGGGTTTTCGGCACGGCAAGGTCCACACCATGAAGCCCAAAAATCCAACAAAACATACTGACCACGGAAGTCGGATAGCTTGATTGTTTGACCATCAGGGTCTTCTTGTGCAAAGTTGGGAGCCAATTGGCCCACACTTAACTTTTTTGTCAATTCAATGTTCTTTCCCAATTCTAAACCAAGAGCTAAACCTCTTAATGAAGAACTTAAGGCCAAATATAAGGGTTCAATTTTAGGAACATCAATCGAGTATCCCGCTAATTCATTTAAAGCCAAAAGACTGAAATATGAAGAAGGGTTCTCACGAATAAAATCAACTTTAGCGCTCGATTTTTGATCATTTATTTCATCCATCTGTTGCATCACATCTTTAATAGCTTCATCATCTTTTACACTTGCCCCATATAAATTACTTCTTTTCGATGCCAATGTCTCCAATTTCTGGTCATAACTTGCCAAATAATCACTATACTTTTTAAAATCATCTTGCAATAAACTACCTTTCACAGTACCTTGCTTAAATGAATTTGAAAATTTGACCGTCGTTTCCGGATTTACGGGATCAATATAAAAAGCTAACCTTTCCAAAGGCGTACCTTTGCGATTAAAGAATGATGTACCTTCTACCGAATAGAACAAACTGACATGAGTAGGCTCTAAGATATCCCCTTCGTACTGAAATTTATTTTCAGTAAAAACCATCGAATCCAAGACAAGGTTTCTATCCACCATATAACGGATGAAGACCTTTGCCTTTGTTGGTACCCCTACCCCTTCAACATTCAATTTGAATGTTTTTTTTTGTGCTACGGCTGTACTTATCAGTGCACATAACAATAAACTACTTTTAATAATGTTTTTCATCCTTATATTGCTTTAGCACGTGCCACAAGAGCATCAGCTATTTTAATGATTTTCGAAGTTTCCAATTCTGCCAATGCGCGAGCGGCCTCTGCTGCTTTCACAGCTTCTTTTTTCTTTTTCAAACTAATGCAAATGTCTGCTAATGTTCCTTGATTTGAATAGCTCATTTCATTCAAGTCAGCTGCCTGCTTGGCCAAGATATAGCATTGTTTTAATTTAGCAGGATCAGCTCCTTCTACCTTAATACTAGCATTTCTACGTGCAATAAAACTTAATTTTTCATCTTCATCTTTCAAAACACCTTTACGCAAGGCGTTGGTTAGTTGCACAAACTCTTTGGCCGTACCATTGGTTCCTACCCAATCTACTTCGTACATAGCGGCATCAATTTGCTTAGCGCTATCATCACTGTTCTTAAAATAAGTTAATCCCGCATCAAATGCTACCTTGTCTTTCGTACGGATATAGGTATACATCGCATAACGTAATAATTGTACATCCTTTTTCTCAAAGTCTACTGGATCGGCAATTTCTTTGTAGTATGCTTTGTTTTCTTGGAAAAACTTACCATAACGATCTTCACTACTTCTTGACATCATCAAGATAGTCTGCCAGCCCGCAGGGCTCAACAAAAATTCATCTGTCGCTACTTCAGCCAAAACTTTTTTAGCTTCTTCAGCCGACTTAGAGTCTGCATTGGTCATCACCTGAATGTATTTCAACAAGAATTCTGACTCTCTATTTCCAGCTTCAAATGCAGGTTTCAAAGTTGGAATATGGAACTTAGGGTTATTTGCTTGTTTGCCTTCGGTTAAGAAAGCATCAGCTTCCATACGCGATTGCGTACGATATATCAAAGCACCCGTATGATCCAAAAACAAATATGTAGGGAAACTTCTGATCTGGTATTCTTTAGCGATCGTAATACCTTCCCCTACTTCACAATCGAACTTTGTATTGATAAAATTTGTATTGAAATAGTTCGCTACAGATGCTTGGTTGAATACATTCCCTTCCATCCATTTACATGGGGCACACCAAGATGTATAACCATCCAAGAAAATCAATTTATTTTCTTGTAATGCTTTTTCTTTAGCTTGTTCAAATGTCAGTTTTTGAAATTGTATATGATCTTGAGCATATATAATGGCTGATTGCGCTAAAGCAAATAAGGTAATTATGGTTTTTTTCATCGAATGATAATATTAAATTTCATGCTCTTCTGTATAGCTAAACATGAAACATTTAAAATAATTAAGGAGCATAATAGCTCATTTTATATTTGTTAGGAAATGAAAACCACCATGAATAAAGCCTTAAAATAAAACGAGACTCATGATGGTTTCATTGACTATTATTTATAATTAACGCTCATATTGAGGGATTTCTGGATTTAGCGACAACACTTTTGGAGGTACCGGTAAGATCATACGCAGATCGGTCGATTCCATTTCAAACATTTCATCTTCCAAAGGATGTTGAATGGTTTTCTTTAAATCGCCAGTTACTGCTAAACGCTTCAGATCAATTAATCGATGGGAGGCCATAAATGGTAATTCACGTCGACGCTCATCCAAAGTTATTTGAAGTACTTTTCGGGCATCGTTAACCACCAATGGCGAGTAATTTTCAATTCTGCTTGCTCTCAACATATTCAAATAAGCAACTGCAGCCGTTGCGTCACCCAAACGAGCTTCACATTCGGCAGCAATTAAAAAAAGTTCTGCTGAACCAAAGCCCATATTAAAGTCTACATAAGGCGCAAATAATACGCGGCCCGGAAATTTAACTTCATTAGGTCCAAAAGATGCGCGGTCACGACAGAAAAACAACTCATAACGCTTATCCACAGCATCAGCAGGTAAATCGTTTGCATACGTTTGGATCAGATCTTTCGACGCATAAAACTCAGCATTGAAGGCACCGTCGCTACTAGTTCCTTTTTTAGCCCAAATCCGTTCAGGACTCGTTCTCAAATCTGGAAACTCCACCAAGTCATCTGTTTTCAGACATACCCTTCCCCAAGTCGTCTTATCTTTATTGGTATATAAGCTATAATCGATTAAATTATCATTCAATGCCAATGCTTGTTTTGCATTGCTCAAGGCTTCCTTATAATTACCTTGGTACAAATGCGATCGACTTAAAAATGAAAAACCTACGGAACGCATGGCTTGGAATTTATTTGCTTGAACCTCATTCAAGTAGGGTAAGGCGTCGTTCACGTCGAGCGCTACTTGATCATACACAGCCTGCACAGAAACACGTTCATAGGAAGCATTGACATCTTCTGCTAACACCATTGGTACCCCAAGATCTGTCGATGCTGTTTTAACATTATAATGTGCCCCGTACATATTGACCAAATTCAGGTATTCGAATGCACGCCCTATTAGCGCTTCTGCCCAAATTCTTCTTTTTTGAATATCCGTACCATCAGAAGCCTTTAAAATATTATTAATGATGACATTATATGTAAAAATACGGCTATAGGCTGTTTCCCAATAAGTATCCGTCTGCCCATCTTCAAGTACTGCTCCATGAGCGAAACTATAGAGTTGCTTCTTCAAATAAGAATAATAGTCATATCGTGCACCGGACTGCACGTCATTACGATCACCAGAATACAAGTCATCTGTCAAAAAAACAGGATAACCCGGTGTCGACGCAATTAGAGACGAACTGTTTAGTAAAAGTTGATAGTCTTTTATGTACTCAGGAATTGTAAAACCCTTAGGCTTAATATCCAAATATTTACTACAGCTTCCCAATGTTAAAAGACCCAATAACAAACTTAAATATACTCTTTTCATGCTAATTTTCTAAATTTTAAAGTCCTACAGATAACCCTAAATTATACACTATCGGAGTCAAAACGCCTCTTGATGGACTAGTCAAAGAACTGACTCCATTAAAACCCGACCACACTTCAGAATCCAAATTATCCGAATTTGCCGTCCATCTCCAAAGATTCTGAATCTGTCCTGTCACACGTACAAAATTAAGATTAGCTTTTGACACCCATTGGCGAGGCAAAGTATAAGAAATCGAAACGTCCCTCAATTTAATATAATCTGCTTTTTGAACAAAAATATTTGCTGCTGAATAAATGTCTGAAATATTACCAGAAGCAGCAGAAATAAACTTAGGAGCCATTTCTGGATTCTTCAGTTCATCACCTGGTACCTTCCAGTAATTCAACCAAGTACGATCAAAATTACTATTGTAATTCAACTCAGCATATTTACTCAAAAATTCAGGATGAACCCCTCTCATTACATGACCACCATTGAAAATAAAATTAAAATTCAAAGATAAATTCTTGTAATTAAAACCATTTCTCCATGATGCACTATAGGGTGCTATTGTAGTACCACTGTATAACAAATCATCAACGCTTAACTGTTGTGTATTCCCAACAAGCGTACCATCCCTTTTAAAAGCTAAAGGCTCGCCACTCTCATTCAAGCAGGCGTAATCGATACTGTACAAACTTCCCATTGGAATACCAACACGATTCTGTGTCGTACTGTAATAAGAATAAGGTGTATTCTGAGAAACATATAGATGAGTAATTTTATTACGGTTATAACTAAAATTAACACCCGAATTCCAAGTGAAATTATCATTTTTGTAGACAAGAGCATTCAAACTTACTTCAATACCTCGGTTTTGCATATCTCCATAATTCATATTCAAATTACTCCACCCCAAGGTTGGATCAATTGCTGTAGGGCCTAATAAATCTGAAGTATTCTTATTATATATATCTATCGTCGTATTTAATCTATTTTTTAACATCGAAAAGTCCAAGCCAAAATTGAATACATTAGTCCGTTCCCAACGCAATAGCGGGTTTGGTGGAGAAGAAATTGACGATTGCATCTCACCTGTTAATGAGTTCAGATTATTGTCTACACGAGCGATTAAATATGGCCCATTATCCTTCGGTACGTTACCGTTCACACCATAAGTCATCCGAACCGACCATTTATCCAATCCATCCCAGTTGATTTTTGGTAAATGATAAAGGGCGCCAACAGACCATAGTGGTTTATACTGAGTTTTGATATCTGTACCAAAAGGATTGGATTGATCAATACGCATACTTCCACTCAATGTCAATTTACGGTTATATGTATACGAAGCATTAGCATAAAATGAAATGAAACGATCAACTATATCTATAAATCCCTTCTCCTTTTTCGCAATCGTATAACTATTGAAAAGCGATTGGGTATTTTTTATATTAATACCAAAATTCTCTTCATTAATACCCTTATACACCAAACTGCTTTCATCATAACCATATTTATAAATATCTGTAAAGCGCTCATTAATCTCTCTTCGTTCAGCTCCTGCTATAGTGACAATTTCATGTTTATCATTAAATGTATTTTGATAATTCAATTGCCCTCTTAACGTGTAACTATTAATATCGTTACGCAATTCAGAAAACTGACCACCTTGCGGGATGTGTCGCTTGATCAGACCATCTTTATCAATCTGCGTCGCATCATTCACCATAGAAGCTACCTCATAATACTGACCTCTACTCAACGTTCCATTATAGCCTTCAGTACGTTCTGTTTGGTAAGAAAGGTCGAAATCCAAACCTTTAGCTAATTTAAAATTAGCTCCAAAATTCAAATTGATATACTTATTATAAAATTTCTCATTTCTATAATTAAGTTGTTCAAGAGGTTTATAGGTCTCATCTTCCAGTCCAAGATCATTCAAACGATCGATTTCAAACTGCGATTTATTATTATACCACTGAGCAGGGTTACCATTCTCATCGTGTAACAAATAATAAGATGCCTTCCCTCCTATATAATTATCATAGAAATTAAAGCCAATATTCCCTTCACGACTTTGATTCTTTCCCAAAACATTGGCACGAAGAGTCAACCAATCATTCAATTTAAAATTGTTTTTCAAATTGAAACCAATAGCTTTCGTAGTTGCACGCCCTTTATTATAATCACCAGGCTGTGTATAGTTCAATGAGTAATGGTAAGTATAACGATCTACACCACCTGAAAGCGCTAAATTATGCTGTTGGTCAAAACGAGTAGTATTCAAAAATTCTTCCATATTGGAATATCGATTGCGATTACGCAATACATCCAGTTGTCTTTCCATCTCGGTCTCCGATATAATGCCTCCTTTATGATCATATAATATACGGTAAACGTCATTCATCGATTTACGTGGATCTATGGCGTCGTAGTCACCAGAACGGTAAGCAAACATTTCTTTTTGAAAACCCACCAATTCGGCACTATTCATTTTGTTCAAGTATGAACGGCTAGGCAGGCCTCTAAATGAAAGGGTATTACTGTAATCGATTTTAGTTTTTCCGGGTTTTCCCATCTTAGTCGAAATCACGATGACTCCATTAGATGAGCGCACCCCGTAAATAGACGCTGCAGAAGCATCTTTTAATACCGTGACTGTAGCAATATCATTGGGATTTAATGCTGTCAAGTCACCTTCATAAGGCATACCATCCACTACTACCAATGGAGCAGCCTGCCCATTTAAAGTTGCACGACCGCGAATTTCAATTCCTAAATTATTTCTGGTATTTTGAGGACTATTTGCATTGGTCACTAGGTTCATACCCGGTAAAAAGCCTTCGATACGTTCTAACAAACTCATCTGGAGCCTTCCCTCCAACTCTTTTGAGGTTACCTGCGAAAAAGAACCCGCTGCACGTTCCTTACTGATTTTCTGATACCCTGTGTTCACTGTAACATTCACTTCGTCCAACTGCCCTTCCGAAATATGCATCACAATTCGCCCCATATCCACAGCTGCAGATTTGGTCATAGGTGCATATCCCAACATACTGAATTCCAGTTCTGCTTTTTCTGGCAATTGAGCCAACTCAAAGCGGCCGGTATTGTTAGTAGACGTACCTTTGTTTGTCCCTTTTAATCGAACGGTAACACCAACTAACGGATTCCCATTAAAATCCACGACATGTCCAGTCGCATTGATCTGTTGCATCAAAGGGATTCGTTCTACTTGATTGGACACCTCTCTGATAACAATCGTCTTATCCTTAATTTCATAGTCTAGGTTCAATTTTCCCAATACATCCCCTAATGTTTCCCGTAATGAACCATTGGAAACGTTCAAACTCACCTTTGTGGCTGGATCGATAGTTTTCGCAGCCCAAAAATAACTATAGCCAGTTTGTTTGTTAATCGTACCGAAAACCTGGCGCAAGGAGATAGACTTCTCCTTAATCGACACCTTCTGTGCATAGGTAGTGGCTCCTACATGCACAAGGCTACATGTCATCAATAACGACGTAAGCGAAATACGCATAATTTTACTTTTCATTTGCGGCTTCCCCCAGAAATTTGAGGAATCGCTACTTTTCATTTTCTGAGCTCGATCCTGCTGGGCACGACCAAGTTGTGCATAATTTTTATACATTTGTTTTAGGTTAATAGCAATAGTTTAGATTTAGTTAAATTATGTTGACCCCTAACAGCCCAGGGTGTCGCAACCACCTTGGGCCTTTTTGTTTTCTACAAATTATTTTTTACTCACATAGATCGTTCTTCCTTTATATTTGAATGTCACTTTATCCGTACTTTCCAAGACTTTGATGATGTCTTTCAATGGACTATTGCGCGATAGCATTCCTTCAAATCTTTCTTCTTTAATATCTTCATCCAGATAAACGATATCCACATCGTACCACTTGGACATTTCCGACAAAATATCGGATAATTTGTCTTCGGCGAAAATAAAATAACCATCCTTCCAAGCAGCACTCTTTCCAGACTCTACTTCTTTACGCACCAAATTGCCATCCTGCAACTGAACTTCTTCTCCTGGAACCAATTCAAAAGCCTGTTTTCCATTGCTTACACGTACTTTACCTTCCAATAGCGTTGTCCGTTGTGTCTTTTCATTAGGATAAGCCGTTACATTGAAATGCGTCCCCATGACCTCCACATTCATTTCCTTCGTCTTTACAAAAAAGGGAGTCATACATTTGGTGCCTTTTGCATTGACATACACTTGCTTGGCCACCTCAAAATAAGCTTCACCCGATAAAATCAAACGACGTATCGTATCCAATTGTTGGTAGTCAATACGAGTATCTGCATTCATCCATACTTTTGTACCATCGGGTAATTGCACAGCATATCTTTTCCCTCTTGGCGTTACGATACTAAAATTGAAAAGAACATTATCCAATTCACTAGAGCCTACCGATGCTATTTTCTGATTAAAAGTACTATCGAGCACCATCATGTTGGTACTATCTTGCAACATGATTCGTTCACCAGTTGACAGTTCTATTTCTGCATGATTACCAGCAGGAACAATCGCTATATCTGGCTGACTATCATATTGACCTGATAAGATATAATAAGCGAGGCCCATCATAAAACACGCGCAAAGCAATCCTGCTAGTGCATTCCAAGTATTCCAGAGCTTCTTCACCTTAACATCTAATATTAGGTGATGCTTTTGTTCAAAATCAGTAAAAGATTTTTGCCAGTTGTATTTGTCCAATACAGCAATATCACTTTTCAGTTCTTCTTTTGAAGAAATGCGCATCCAAAGCTGTTTGTTTTGCTCACTTTCCGCCAGCCATCGGTCCAATTGTGATTGTTCCTGTTGGTTTAACTTTCGAAATGCTGTATTTCGCAAAATATTGATGATATGTTGAGGTATATGCTCCATGTTTTCTTATTATATAAACAAAAAACCAACACCCAATCTCTAAAGACAGGAACAATTAATTCATAAAACACTTGTATTCAGTTAGAAAATTTTAAATTAACATTTAAAGTGCGGGCAGAAGAGTTGCACTTACAAGTATGAAACAGAAAAATTGATCTGGAGACAAGCGGGATTGCAATAACTCAATACCTCGCTTCTTTTGATTGTAGACTGTACTCGTTGTGATGCCCAAAAGATCTGCCACTTCTTGAGGGGACAGCTCTTCAATGGTCAGCATTGCCATTACTTTGCTACATTGTTCGGGCAATGCATAGATAGCCTCGTGAATTTCACGGAGCGTCTCCAAATAAATCATTTGATTAGTGAAAGGCAACTCTAATATATCCAACTGACTTCCATACACCTTAGACTGCTCCTTCTGACGCTTCTCTTTACTAATGAAGTTTAATGCGGCATTTCTGCAGCTCGTATACAAAAAGCTTCTAATAGCACCCAAGTGATCAAAGTCGGCATGACGTTCCCATAGCTTCAGAAAAACGTCTTGTACCAATTCCTCCACTTCATAGGATTCCAATTGCATCTTTTCCAAATAAAAACACATCGTACCGTAGAAAGTCTTATATAAGAATCGTAAACCTTCCGGACGACCAGCTTTGAATAACAGTAAATACTGCTCTTCTTCTTTCCGGGGTTTCTCAATATTTTCCACAGCTCCAATATTAACTAAATTTAAAGAAAATAAAAAAAATAGCTTATTAAATCCACAATAAGTTTTCTAGCCAACGAATGAAAAATCTAAAAATTTATAAAAATTGAAATAAAAACAACAAATCATTATCATAAATCCTGATTTATACAAAATGTACACTTTCATAATTAACGGTAATAATCAACCATAACTTAAGGTAATACCCAATAAGAATTCAGTATTTTAAATGACCCTAATAGATTGACGAACTTTGTATCTAAATATAGCGGACATATAAACTACAAGAAAAGGATTCGACAGCAAAGAAAATGGAAAAGATTATTTAAACAAGGTTTGAATCTCCGTCAAATCATATTCATAACAACAGCTCTATGCTGTTGCATTCCGAACCTATTTTCTCCAGCAATGGCATTACTGCTAGGATTTTTGCTTAGCCTCATCATCGGCAAACCCTATTCACACGACCAACAGAAAACCACACAGTTACTTTTGCAAGGATCAGTAATCGGCTTGGGTTTTAGCATGCAGTTGAATAGCGTACTGGAAGTCGGAAAGACTGGCTTCCTCTTAACAGTTATCTTTCTCATTTCTGCCTTAACTTTGGGCCATCTAATTGGTAAATTTTTAAAAATCGAACAGAAAACATCTTTCTTAATTGCTGCAGGCACAGCTATATGTGGGGGGAGTGCCATATCAGCTCTTTCTCCAGTCATACAAGCAGATGACCGACAATTATCAGTTGCCTTAGGAACCGTTTTCATACTAAATTCTATCGCACTGTTCATTTTCCCAGCGATTGGACATATTTGTGCACTTTCACAAGTACAATTTGGTATATGGTCTGCGATTGCCATCCACGATACCAGCTCTGTTGTTGGAGCAGCAAGCAAATATGGTGCAGAAGCATTGACAACTGCGACTACTGCAAAACTAGGCAGAGCATTATGGATTATACCCTTAGCGTTCCTTTCCACTTTCTTATTCAAGAATCAAACAACAAAAATTAAGATACCTTGGTTTATTGGATTATTTATATTAGCGATGATTGCAAACAGTTTCCTACCCTTTATCCAGCAATTTCAACAGATTGTCAATACAGTAGCTAAATCCGGTTTTACGTTAACCCTTTTTCTTATAGGCAATGGATTAGATCGAAAACTATTCGAGCAAATGGGACTGAAGCCTCTACTGCAAGGGGTCCTACTCTGGGTTATCATATCCGCTACCTCCCTACTTGCTGTCATTGCGCTTATCTAACCAAGCCCCCTCGGCTTTAACAGCCATTAACTCTTAAAATAGACATACAAAGGACTTAGAATTTCAGCATTTACATTTTAAATAGAATCTATCATAATTTGGTCAATCCGTTGCTGACCAATTGATTTATTTACGTCAAATAGGGGCATAAGATGACTGTGCAAAATAGATCTTCACATTTAATTAAAACCATTTACTAGTCAAGCTGTTATATCTAAGTAATTTCAATTGCTAAACAAGAGGCAGCAAATGATATATTTATCGCAATCGAACACACATCATCTTAAAACAAAATAGCTATGAGCAGTACGGATTTAGACTCAGCACAATTACCCGAAGGATACCTAGAAAAAGTATATCAATCAGCATTGGAAATTGCACGTAGGGATGGGTTTATCGAAGGAGAAAGACATTTACGTGAGGGTTTGGCTTTATTCCCTGAATACATCGACGAAGTATTGGGAAGACTGCGTCAAACCTGCAGCTAACCCATATACAGGGGACAGTTTTCAGTAGAAAACAAAATTTATTATTTAAGAATCAATAAATCATATCACCATGCGTGCAATCTGGACCGGGGCCATTGGATTTGGGCTCGTCAATATCCCAATAAAACTGTATAGCGCTATTGAAAGTAGCAGTTTAGATCTAGATATGTTAGACCGTAAAGACCAAAGCAATATAAAATTCAAGAGAGTAAATGAAAAAACTGGGAAGGAAGTAACTTGGGAAAATATAGTAAAGGGCTATTATCTTAAAGACCACTATGTCATACTAGAAGATGCCGATTTTGAAGAGGCCAGTCCCGAGAAAACTAAGATGATTGGACTCCATGCTTTCGTACAACTCAGTGAAATCGATAGCATCTACTTTGATACCCCTTATTATCTTGAACCTCAAAAAGGTGGAGAAAAAGCTTATCAATTGCTCGAAAAAGCATTGGAAAAAAGTAAAATGGCGGGCTTAGGATCATTTGTTATGCGTAATGTAGAGCATCTTGCGATTGTCAAACCGTACCAAGGCAGCTTGCTCCTCAATAAAATTAGGTATGAACAAGAAATCCGAACGCTAGACGAACTGCATTTACCAAGCGGTATCAAAATACAGAAGGAAGAAATGGATATGGCCTTACAATTAATTAAACAACATAGCAAAGCATTTGACATCCGTAAATATAAGAACGACTATTCCGAGGATCTGCTCAAGATCATCCATCTAAAAGATAAAGGAAAGCGCGCTACAATCAGAAAAATCAATGTCGATAATACCATGGCTGAAGATCTATTAGCTAAACTCAAAGCAAGTTTAGCCTAGAGTGCTGCCAGTACACTTTTTAAATCGATGGGGTTATTCCATATCGATTGCCATGGATCAATCATATTTCGCAAACGAATGGGCACACTGCGAATATCGTAATGGGCAATCGTCAACTTTGCATTAACTTCTTCCCAATCTAATGGAGTGCTGATGGTTGCTCCTTTTTTTGGGCGTATAGCATAAGGTGCTGCTACGGTTTGCCCTCTTCTATTTTGCATAAAATCCAAATAGATTAATCCTTTCCGCTTGTTCACATTCCTTTCCATGCTCGTAGTTTGTGGGTGTTGTTGGTGAACAGAGGTAGCTAACCACTCCACAAAATTTCGCGCAACTTCATAGTTGTAGTATTCCTGAAGGTAAAAATAAATATGTAAACCCGTAGATCCCGACGTCTTCACATACCCTTCGACCTTAATTTGCCTCAGCAATTCACTCACCGTCAACGCTACACGTATGACCTCCTGAAAATCCATTCCATTAGGATCTAAATCCAACACCGCAAAAGTTGGCATTTCTGGCTTTTGATATGTCGATAACCAGGGATTAATTTCAATAGAACCCAAATTGGCTATATAAAGCAGGGATTCTCGATTATTACAAATCAAATAATGTACATCACGATTACTGCTTTCAGAAAAAATAATACTGGTCTCTAACCAACTTGGCAAATTTTTGGGGAGCACATCTTTTTGAAAGAAACTTTTGCTTGCAATACCATTGGGAAAGCGATTTAATGAAATTGGCTTATCGTGCAAAAAAGGTAACATATAATCTGCAAATTCATCATAATATGTCAACATTTGACCTTTGGTATAACCTTCATCGGGCCAATAGATTTTATTTAGGTTACTCAATTGGACAAGGTTCCCATCAATTATCATTTCTTCTTGTATACGCTCAGGCGGAAGTGTTGCTCTTATTTCCTCAAAGTTGATATTATCACGTGTTTTATCCGTTCTAATACCCTTAAAGACCGCATGCCTCAGGCGCCTGTCTTGAGTCCAATCATTATAAGATACTGAAACCACCAATTGCGGATCCAACCAACTGACCTCTTTTTCTTTTGCCACCATTATCGTCGGTGCAAAAGGTTTATCATTAACTTTGAATTTTTCAACAAGCTCATAGATTTCCTTTAAATCGGCATCCGTAAAACCTGTACCGCAATTACCCAAATAGATTAAACGTCCCTCTTCGTAATAGCCAAGAATCAGCGCACCGAAATAAGCACGGCTACCCGAAGGCTTGGAGAAACCACAAACCAAAGCCTCCAAATTTTTTCTTACCTTGATTTTTACCCAGTCTCCGGACCGTCTACCTCTCTGATAACTACTGCTTGTCAATTTACCGACAACACCTTCCCAACCCTTTTCCTCAGCATAGGCCAATAACTCATTTGGTTTACCGTCAAGTATCTCCGCAGGAAGGACCATCGAAAACTTATTCTTTTTTAAAAACAGTTCTAAAAGCGCTCTCCTCTCTATTAGAGGAAAACCTGTTAGGTCATTCCCATCCAGCTCCAATAAATCAAAAGCAATATATTTTAAGGTTAATCCTCCCCTAAAAGGCTCCCCTTTCTGTAAAGACTGAAAGAATGACTTACCTCTTACATCTTCCAATATCAATTCCCCATCCAATTGGAAACGCTGCACTACAGCCTGCTGCAAGCAGGTGACTAAGCTGGGAAATAAAGGACTCATATTAATGCCATTACGAGACATAACCTCAATATTACTCTTATCTCTAGTGGCGACTATGCGATAACCATCATATTTCCTCTCAAACACCCAACCCTGCTCCTGCGGCACTTTTTCAATTAGTTTGACCTTCATTAAATCTTGTTTTTCAGTCCCTGCATGTTCAACCAATTTTTTCTTATCTCTTTTATCCCGCCTTCTATTTATATGTTCACCATCAGTTTCAATAGCCCGACTGATTTTCTTGATTTTATCATCTACAAAATCTTCAATATCAAATGGTCCATCCAAAGCATACTTGTCCCGATGCTTAATTAATAGCCAGTTTTTATTCTTACCATCTTGCATTCTAACCAATGCAAATTCACCTTTTAAAACATGTCCGTGTAATACGAATTTAATAGACCCTTTTTCTAATTTTGTGCTAAACTCACTTGTATTAGCATCCTCCAAAAAATCATAATACCCCGCATCAAAAATGTATACCTGTCCAGCACCATAATGACCTTTCGGAATACTACCCTCAAAAGAAGCATAATCAATCGGGTGATCCTCCACTTGCACTGCCAATCGTTTATCAGTGGGATTTAGCGAAGGTCCTTTAGGCACAGCCCAACTTTTTAAAACCCCATCCAACTCTAAGCGGAAATCATAATGCAGATGACTTGCATGATGCCGCTGAACCACAAAACGTAATCGTTCTGTTTTATGTTTGCTTTTTGCTCCATGCGGCTCCCTAGTTTTCTTAAAATCACGTTTATCCCGATATGCTTTTAAATTATCCATACACTTTTCTTTATTGAACAGCCTACATCGCCAATTTGTTTACAGAAAGAACAGAAATAGCTCACCTATCTTTCATCGCTATTTCTAGCATATATCTACGAGAAATAAAATGCAATACGTTATGGATATATTTTAAATTATAATACAATTAATGAAAAAACATTCAGTGGGCATATCAGTTTCTGATGTCATTTTCAAACAGTGCAGCAAGCTAGAATGCACTAAACTGTTTAAAGCCGGGTTACATCAATACTTCTAGAACCAAGAAGTCTGACATACTTAGACACTCCAAAGTAACCGTTATCTGCAATAAGTAAAAATTCAAAATTTGAAAACATATTGACAAAGAAAATAGTTAAATTAGAAACAATCCTAATGCATGTAAAATGGTAAATCCAGAATCAGGTTTCTATGAGATCACAGACCCAAAAGGTAATACACATGATATATTCAGAACGCTATATTATCCAGCTTTAGAAGAAGCAAAAGCAACTGTTTTGCTCTTACATGGTATGCAGGAACATAGCGGTCGTTATGATGATTTTGCAAGATACCTTTCAACTAAAGGATATATCGTTATGACCTACGATCATCTTGGTCATGGGCGTTCAGTTAAGAGTAAGTCTTTCCTTGGCTTTATCCAAACCGAAAACCCAGGACAGCGCTTGGTTGATGATGCCATAGAGATGGCTCACCTCGTCGCGCAAATGTACCCTAATCTACCCCATTTTATCATCGGGCATTCAATGGGCTCCTTCATTACCCGTTGTGTGTTACAGGAAATAGGTGAATTATTTCTTGGCGTGGTACTTATAGGAACAGGTACAATGAATAGTGCCACCCTTATAGGCGAAAAACTACTTTCATTGTTAAATAAAGTATTGCCCCAAAGGAAGTTTACATTGTTCAACAAAACATTCTCTATAGTTAATAACCGAAAATTCAAGGACGAACCTAATCAACAAAACACCAATTGGTTGAGCCTTGCCAAAGACAATCGTGATCATTTTCTAGCAGATGACCTCTGCGGCATTCCCTTTTCTAATAATGCTTTTTATGCTACTGCCTATGTTGCCAACCGCGGCAGCGGTCCCAATTGGACCAAAGGAATTCCCACCAATATCCCATTTCTATTGGAAAGCGGAGAGCAAGATCCCATTGGCAATTTTGGCAAAGGTGTAATACAAACAGTAAAGGACCTCACTGACCATGGCAATTTAGATGTGCAGTACCATCTTTACCCCAAAATGCGGCATGAGCTGCTCAACGAGTCCATAAAGGCCCAGGTTTATCAAGAAATCGAGCAATGGTTATCCAAAAAGCTTTAACAAACCTTGGCATTGCATCGCAAAACTAAGTCATTTTATCCTTCACTATATGAGCATCATAAAAATCCTGATCATAGAAGACGAGGACGAACTAGCCAAAAGCATCGCTGCCTACCTTGCGTAAGAACAGTACCATTGTGAATTTGCTTCCACTTGTGCTGAAGCTTTGGATAAAATCCAATTGCACGACTATGACTGCAATTTACTAGATATCGGATTACCTGACGCCAATGGTTTAAGTGTCTTAGAAGCTCTTAAACCACAGGGAAAGCAAGAAGGAGTCATCATCATATCGGCTAAAAACGCCTTGGACGATAAAATAAATGGGCTTCAAATCGGAGCTAATGATTATTTAACCAAACCTTTCCATCTTTCCGAATTAACGGCACGTATCTATTCAATAATCCGTCACAAAAAAATTAGCAATGCCAATACAATCAAACAAAATGAAAATCTTCTTTTGATTACCAAGATTGATAATAGCCAATTTGACAATACCCAACATTTTCATTTTGACAATCTCGTACTACAGAGTGTAGAAACGTTACAAGAACATATGGAGCAAAAAAGATATTAGTCTACAGTTAGCGGTCCAAAGCAGCGTCAATGTGAGCGGCGACAGCAGTCTGACCGAAATCATGATCAGTAATCTTTTATTGAATGCCATACGGCATACAACAACAGCTTTTTTCACCATTCACAAACTATTTTACCTTCTCGTAAAAAAGCAATAACTCTTCCAAATAGGTCACATAGAGCTTCTCCTTAATTGCACGTCCTAAATCATCATAATGTTTGGTACCGTCAGCTGCAAGTTCAATAATTTCCTCATTGATTTGCACGCGAATACGCGCCTGATCTTTTTTCGTTTCATCAATCAGATAGTTGACCAACAATCGTCGATCTCTTCCAAATATACCTTTACCCTTTTGGATTACCTTAATTTGTACAAATCCACGTTTAGAGTCCATCGCCTGAATAAAATAATCCTTATCCAAAGCGTATTCAATTAATTTATCGAAACTCTCTTGCTTTCCCATCTCATCCATCACCAATTGTGGTCCTTTTATTTGAGCCATACCCACATAAGATACAAGCGATAAAATCAACACAAAATTTAAATTAAAAAAACACTTTTTACATTTAAACAAAAACATCATATAATCGCATTTTACAACTGACAATTAACAACTTAAAATATAGTTTAATTTCAAAAAATATGTTAGTATATTAATACTTCGAAAAGAAAACTCCTCCAATAAGTTGCCTAATCTATTTATCGACACAATTTGGATAAAGCATTCGTCCTGCAGTCATTTGCTGCACCATACATACCTTCTTAAATATAAAGAATTTTATTCAAAAACGATATCTAAAAAGAAAGATACCAATTTTTGATTCCTGAAAACCTTTTCCAAACTGATTTGTTTTTTAAGAACAAATTAAGTTTACCAAAGGAATGATATCATGAAAAACACGAAATTGAAAGACGAATTTGAGAAAGTAAACGAAAGCAGTGGCACTTCCCCCCATCGTTATAGTACCGAAGCATACCAGAAACCCAAAAAAGCAAAATGCAACAAAAATCTGCTATGGATTGGTGGGGCAATAGGCCTTTACCTCATGTGGCATTGCTGTCAATCTGGAAAATCAAAGAATAGTTTATTTTCATTTCTAGGATGTTCAGCAGACTCTTGCAACAGTGAGAGCTGCAAAGCTTAATTACTTTTAAATTGTTAACCCATAAACAACCATTACTATGAGAAAATTAACCTTACTATCCGTGGCTCTATCAGGCTGTATGCTATATGCTTGCAACAATACGCCACAAGAAAAGGCTAAACAGGAGATGAAAAAAACAGAAGAAAAAGCCCTATCAGCAGCAGAAGATGCAAATCAAGCTTCAAGTAAGCTTTCGAGTAAAGACATGGAAACGATTATCTATTCCAATATGGCGGCCGCAAATGAAGCAATTACTAAAATAAATATGCCTACTTTATCCAATCACAAAGCAAAAGAGCTTTGCTCCGACTTAGGTAAATCTATTATTGACCGTATTAATGCGCGCGATACCGACGATATCATCGATACTGAAAAAGATATTGTAGAGGATAGAGCAGATGTCTCCAAAGCATTACTCGAAAATAAAATTACTGAGAATGATAAAAATTTGATTCTAAAATATGCCGACGATTGTATTGCTGCAGCTCGAGCAACATTATAGTACTTATGCAGATTATGGTTATATAGTTTCGATTTAGTCAAAATTTTAGATTTTCTATTTACAAACACACCGTCATGATCGACAAAAGTTAAATACAATTGTCTAAATTACATGATGGTGTGTATTTTATTGAAAAGTAACCATTATCGCTGCCACATATAAATCAAGAAAATTACGAGAAGAATAACGGCTACCCACATGGTCCAAGGTACAGTCCTTGCAGCAGGCTTATCATCGCCGACATCATGTTTTTCTTTTGGCACCTCTTCCTTTGAGGAATCGGCTTTATTAGTTTTATTATATTCCATAGCTTCATTCCTTTTGTTTACATAATATAAACATTTTAGGCCTAGGATTGTTTCATTTAGGGATGAGGTGATGATAGTTTGATGATGTACTGCTTATTCTGTTTCGTAATTAAACGGCGAGATATTTGGAAGAATAAAAATTTTGGTGCTGATATGTTGTGACACTCCCAGTTGAAACTCACTAGAGCCCAGTAAATACATAACATGCTTATAATCAATAATTATTAAAATATTCATATTCTATGTGGGAACGATTAGATTCTTTTTACTCATCGAAAATGTGTACATTAAGCCATATCGAAGAAAATACAATCAAAATATATCAAATAGCGCAAAAGCCCATGGGTGGAAATCTGCCTATATTAAAGCGAAGTATCCAACTCCCATCTTTTGCCGATATGAAAACAATATTAATGATTAAAATAAAAGCTTGTTTTATCATTAATTTGGATAGCAAATCAACGGAAATGCATCCTTACCTCCAGTCCCTTTAGGACGATAAAACAGTCAATATAAAAATACCTATATGCAGCAAAAAAAATATTCATGTCCAATGGAGGACATACTCGTCACCTGGACGTACACTAAAAAAGAACAGTTTGACTATAAAAAATCAATCCTCCAACTTATTATCTAATCGAATACCAAAAATAAATTACATATGTATAAGAAGAGAACGATTATCGTTTCCAATAGATTACCTATACGCATTGAGCGTCAAGACAACGAACTCGTATTTATTTCCAGTGAAGGCGGCCTAGCAACAGGCCTAGGATCCGTCTACAAGAGTGATGAAAACATTTGGATCGGTTGGCCAGGAATCATTCCCTTAGATACAGCGGAAGAAGAAATCATAACTACCCGACTAGCCGAATTCAATCTGATACCTGTATTCTTGACAGAAGAGGAGTTAAAAGGTTACTACGAAGGATTTTCCAATGAAGTTCTTTGGCCCGTCTTTCACTACCGCCCCTCCTATGCGGTATACCGCACGACAGATTGGGAGACATACATTAGCGTCAACGAAAAATTCTGCTCTGTTATCGCACGACAGAACGTCCAGGAGAAAGATGAGGTCTGGATACATGACTACCAGCTGATGCTCCTACCTCAAATGGTCCGAAAGTCCTATCCCAGTATCGCCATCGGATATTTCCAACACATCCCCTTTCCCAATGATGAAGTCTTTAGAAGTATCCCATGGCGCAACGAATTATTAAATGGTTTATTGGGAGCCGATCTAATTGGTTTTCATACCTTCAACGATACCCAACACTTCCTCAACTCCTGCTCACACATTCTCGGGCTCAACGTCTACAACAATTGTCTACATGCTGGGGGACGAAGTATCTTTACTGAAGTATATCCAATGGGTATCGATTATGATAAATTCGCACAACTCGCCAATAGTAAACCTATCCAAGCTAGGGCCCAAGAAATAAAAGATTACTATAAAGATCAAAAAATTATCCTAAGCATAGATCGTTTAGACTACAGCAAAGGGATACTTGAGCGCTTGTTGGCCTATGAAAATCTCTTGTTGACCTATCCAGAGCTAAAAGAACAAGTGCTTCTGTACATGATCGTGGTACCGTCGAGAGATCATGTTGCACAATATAAACAGTTGCTAGATGAAATAGATCGTACTGTTGGCCATATCAATGCCATATATGGAAGCAATGAATGGACACCAATTGCCTACTTCTACAATTCATATCCGTTAGAAGAGCTGTCTGCTCTCTACGTAGCTGCAGATATCTGTCTGATCACCTCCTTGCGAGATGGAATGAATCTGGTATGTAAAGAGTATATCGCGAGCAAAGAAAATAGCAATGGCGTACTGATATTAAGTGAATTGGCAGGTGCAGCAAAAGAGTTGACACAAGCTATTCAGATCAATCCCAATGCCACCGACCAGGTAACCGCAGCAATCTATCAAGCATTGCATATGCCCGTAACAGAACAGCGCAGAAGACTCCAGGACAGCATCGACATCGTTAAAAAGTTCAACGTCCGCCATTGGGTCAGGCTATTTTTCAATCGCCTAAGGGAAATTAAGGTCTTCCAACAAAATGAAATGGCTCGTAGAATCAATACACAGACAAAGGAGTCGATACTCGACCAATACAATCGAGCCAAACGCAGGTTGTTCTTTCTAGATTACGACGGTACTTTGATTGGATTCCAAAATGACGCTGCTGCCGCAATACCGACTCGTTCCCTATACGACACGCTCAACATGTTACAGGAAGATGATGCTAGTCAGGTCGTCATCATCAGTGGTAGACCACATGAAACGCTAGACAGTTGGTTTGCCAATGAACGCTACTTCCTGGTTGCAGAACACGGTGCTTGGAGCAATTATCCGACTCATAAATGGCAAAGTGGTGCTATTCTATCCACGCGATGGAAAATTCCAGTTAAACACATTATGAGTAAGTTCGCTAACAATACCGCAGGTTGTGTCATAGAAGAAAAATCGTACTCCCTTGCTTGGCATTACCGTAAAGCGCAACCTGGATTAGGTCAATTACGCGCATTGGAGCTCGTAGAAAGCTTGCGCTACCTCGTACAACAGCATGGTTTACAACTACTAATGGGCGATAAGGTCATCGAAGTAAAAAACAGTGAACTTAATAAAGGTAAAGCAGCCATGGATATCGTCAATAGCTATAAGCCCGACTTTATATTTGCCATAGGTGATGATGCTACAGACGAAGACATGTTCTTAGAACTTCCCTCCACCGCCATAACAATCAAGGTAGGTAACAAAAAATCAGCTGCACAATTTTATGTGGACAGCCAACAAGAAGCAATACAACTGATTGAATATTTTGCATATAATAAAAATTCGCAGCAACAGAACGACACTGTGAAACATGAAACCAAAATAAATACCCATGACGAAACCAAAGAAGCATAAATATAATAGTGGCATTATAGGTAATTGTTCTTACATCGCTCACGTCAATGCAAATAGCAATATTACGTGGCTCTGTTGGCCCACATTTGAAGATTCATTTGTCTTCGGGGGTCTATTGGATAAAGAAAAGGGGGGAGAATTTTCCATTCTCCCCACTTCAGAATTGACTCACAGCGAACAACATTATATCGAAAACACCAATATCCTTTGCACCACACTGACGACAGCAGAAGGAAGTTACCGCATCACTGATTTTGCTCCTCGCTTTGAACAATACGAGCGCTATTACAAACCCCTGATGTTGATCCGTAAGGTCGAACCCCTGCATGGGCGGCCAAAAATCCATGTCCGGTGTACTCCAAAGTATGCTTATGGGAAACAAGATTTCAGCAAAAACCGAGGTAGTAACCATATCCAGTTCGAGCAAGAAGACATCAAAATCCGCTTGGCAACCAATATGCCTGTCAGTCATTTTTTCGATGATATCCCCCATGTACTCAGTAGCCCCATCTATTTGGTAATGACTTTTGGCAGCCCATTTGAAGCTCCAATCGAACGCACCGTTGAAGATTTCTTAAGCCGTACCACGGCCTATTGGCAACGTTGGGTCAAGAATGCCTCGATGCCTTCTTTCTATCAAAAAGAGGTTATCCGCTCGGCACTAGTACTCAAGCTACATCAATACGAAGATACTGGCGCATTGATTGCTGCAAGCACCACAAGCCTGCCGGAACATCCCGGCAGCGGACGCAATTGGGATTATCGTTATTGTTGGTTACGCGACAGCTACTACGTGCTGACTGCTCTGAGCCATATTGGCCAATTCGAAGAAATGGAAAAATACGCTTCTTATATTGCCAATATCACCCAGACCGACCGCGGGAGATTACAACCACTTTATGGAATAATGGGTGAACACGACTTGACCGAGTCTACTCTGGATCATCTTGATGGTTATATGGGCAACAAGCCCATCCGTTTAGGTAATCAAGCATTCGAACATATCCAAAACGATGTATATGGGCAGGCTCTGATTGCCCTACTTCCGATGTTTACCGATCATCGCTTCCGACATCAAAACATGGGACTTGCCAAATCATGGACCAGCTTTATCTTAAACAAGATTGAAAGTACCATTGATGAATTTGATGCCGGGATATGGGAATTCAGAAATTTTGAAAATCGACACTGTTATTCCAACCTATTTCAATGGGCAGGTGCTACAGCAGCCCTGAAAATTGCAGAGCAATATGGTTTTGAAGATATGAAAATTCAGGCACAACGCTTAAGAGTACAGGCCAGTCATCATATCGAAGATTGCTATGATCCCGAACGAGCTGTATATAGTACGGCAACTAAAAACAAAAACCTAGATGCCTCAACGCTGCAACTGATTATGATGAATTATTTAGATCCAGCAAGCGAGAAAGCAAAATTGCATCTAGAAGCATTGGAGAAAGAGCTCAAAGGTGAAAACGGTCTGTTTTATCGTTACTTGCACAAAGATGATTTCGGAAAACCTAAATCTACCTTCTTGGTATGTGCATTCTGGTATGTGGAAGCTTTGGCATGTGTAGGGCGGATTGAAGAAGCTCAAGAAACATTCAAGCAATTGCTCACCTTCGGCAATCACCTTATGTTGTTCAGTGAAGATGTCGATGAACAAGATGGAAGTCAATGGGGAAATTTCCCTCAAGCCTATAGCCATGTTGGTTTGGTCAATGCGGCCTACCGCATCTCTGTTAAGTTGGATAATCCAACTTTTTTATAAGCATATCACTTATGCCCCTAAATTGGGGCATAAGTTTATGAACAGTAAAATAATGATGTCAATGAAGTGATATTTAATGTAACTAACTAAAATTTAACATTTTACTGTTTCATGTTTAATCAATTACTTTAACTTAAGTTTTGTAAATTCTTCTTGTAGATTTATCAATCCAGGTAATGCTTCTAGGGCAAAATAAGTTACATCTGGCCATTCTCTTTCCTGTAGAAGCATCATATAGGCTCGAATACTGGCCTGTACGTGTTCTTCATATAGGCTATTCCATATAGCCTGATTTTTCACATCGTAGGTCTCAAAACTTTTCTGCGCGGCTTTCCAAATTTGTTCAAATTGACCTTTATCCAAATCCAACGATTTTCCTTTGACCACTTCAAGCAATGTAGGTTGAGTTTTTTCATAATAGTCTTTAGCACTATTACAGAGCATCAATATCTTTTTGTCTTTAGAATACTTCTCCATGAACTGTGTCATGATCAATCCCTCCGTTCGCATGAATACAATGTTACGTAGCATCGACTCTTCAGTAGTTCCCTGCTGAGAAACAGCAGGCATACTTAGAAAAGAAGACAGCACAATCCATAAGTACACCTGTATATTCATTTTAATTAATTATTTTCATTGTTTGTACGGCTATAAAGAAACCCCTTAGTACCCGTCTTGCATCGAAAAGTTTACAGGCCACAGTAGCATTCATTTTTTCATAAGCAAAACACTTATAATACACCTTATTAATATATTTTTAATAGCACATCTACTACCTACCGGTTTTATAAGCAATACAGCTGATAAAAGTCTTCATCTTGTACTGGTAGTAGTACATCCATCAACCTATCGAGAATCTGCATGCTTCCAGCTCTTTAATATGATAGCAAAAAAAATGCCCCAATTTCTCATGAAGGCATTTTTACATCACCATGTGAGGTTCTAGTTCAATGGCACAGGGGCATCTTTATAAATCAACCCTTCTTCTTTCAGTTCCTGCCACAATTGAGCAGGTATATCTTTGTGGAGTCCATTCACATTATCCTCCACTTGCTTAGCGGTACTTGCCCCAGGTATAACAGACACAAAGGCTTCCGCAGCTAATACAAACTGTAACGCTATTGCGATGATATCCACCCCGTGGCGTGCCCCAACCTGCGCAATCCTATCCCTTTTTTCAATCATTCCCTTCGGAATCACCTCTTTATAATTATAACGACCCCTACCACATACAAAACCTGAATTATAAGCAGCACCAGATACCAATTTGATACCTCTAGACTTAACGGCTGGCAAAAGACGGTCCACGGCATCCTCATGCTGAAGAATGGAGTATTGCGTCGCTGATAAACATATGTCAGGGTCCGCCACTTCCAGACAATCCAAGATCGGTTCTATTGTATTAACTCCCATCCCCCATCCTTTGATGATTCCTTGCGCTCGGTAATCCGACAATACTTTAAAAGCACCCTTTTCTGCCTGCTTAAAATAATAGTCATAACGATCACCTACTTGCTCTTCAGATAAGTCATGAACAAAGACAATATCGAGATGGTCCACATCCATACGTAAAAGACTATCCTCTATCGAGTGCTTGGTAGCATCTGCTGTATAATCGTGTTTAAAGTCAAAAGGAAAAGGATCTTTCCACATAGTTGGTGGCACTGCTTCCGGAATAACTGGTGTAAATAATCTACCAATTTTGGACGAAATCAGATAATCCATTCGTTTTTGTTCTTTTAAAAATTCGCCAAAGCGAGCTTCGCTTTTTGTCAAACCATACCACGGAGATGTATCATAATAACGAATGCCCAATTCCCATGCCTTCTTCAAAACCTCTTGAGCCTGTACATCGGAGAGTTTTTCAAAACCCGTTCCAATTGCTACACCACCTAAACCCAAACGGTGTTTTTCTTCAAATAACTCAGCCATAATATCCCTCTATTTATGCATTAATCTCTAATTATATAACAAGCCAACCACCAAAATGTTCAATACACGGACGAACTGTTTCATTTAAAGTCTAAAACTTCCAAGTACTGAGATTATGCCTACAACTGCTGACATAGTCATTGTTGAAATTTATATTACCATGCAAGCTACGTTACTGATGAAAAAAATAATAGTCCTGCAGCTACTCATTTTTTCGTAGCAACCCAAATACAGCGACCACTATATCATTCCACCATTACACGAACATTGACCCTATCTAGGTCCAGGTCAACTGAACGAATCGAGCCACCTCGTGTATGCGGAGGAATACCTTCTGCCGTATTGAGTATAGGATCCACTCGCAAATCCCTAGCTTGGTCCAATTGAGCCCGCAGCAAAGGCAACCTATTAGAAATCCAATTTTTCAACCGAATATCCTGAATGGCATAATCTTCATATGCCCGAACAAATAAGGCGATAGTCTGTTCATGAGAGGCGATGGCCAATTCTTTGAAGGTTTGATTAAAATGAGTCGAATCTGTACTATTCAACATGTCCCAATGTTTCTTTTGATCTTCACCAAGACCATCTACAAACTTCATCTTATGACCTTTAGCAAGATCTTTAAATTCTCGTATTATCTTTTGATGATCATCAATCAATAATTCTGCATAGGCATTTATCACATCATTATTTGATTTTTCTCGTGCTAATTGCGCAATTGATATTTCATAATGATTCGACAGATATGCCTGACCCAAAAAATCCTTCTCAGAATTTTGCTGTTTAAATGCTAATAGGGCAATTATGCCTAGCACAATGCTACTCAATTTCAAATACTTACCCATTTTCTAAAATTTAAAATGATTAGTTTACTATTACTAGATTCACCACATAAATAAAAATATCTTCTTCACGATTCTTAGTACAAGATTTTTTATCGATTGCGTTTATTACGACAAAATACAATTCGTACTACTTTAAAAGAAGCGATAATCTCTATAAATGGTTCATAAAAAATGATATTTAGGTGTTTTACCCGAGTCAAGCAGGTATTTATATTCATTCTAGTAAGACATTCAAAACAAGAAAATTGCATTTAATTTAATTTCCGGTGATTAATTCTTAACCAATCAGTCAACCTACCTGAGTACATGATTTCAAACATAATGATTACCGACCAAAAGCGGATATAAGTACGTTCAAGCAGATAAACCACCCTTATTTCTGCTTTTCATTTATTTTCAGGATGTAGCCTACTGAAAAACAAGGACTATTCGTTATAACAAAGCTTTACAGGAAATGCAACGAATTAATCTATAGCCCCCGGTTAGATTTGTTTTCTATATCGCAACTATCTAGTACAAAATATTTTAACATTTCGATCGTTATATATATATTATACCCAATAACAAGGAGGCGGATATGAAAAATATAGATTTAAATGTCTTATTTCATGAGAAAAGACAAATCCTAAACCACTTTGCGAGTCAGTTTACATCAGATTACAATGAAAAAGAAGATCTGATTCAAGACACTTTAATAAAAGCCCTAAAATCAATCGATCATTTTAGGGACGACCCCAATCTGATGACTTGGCTATACGTGATCATGAAAAATACGTATATCAATCATTATCGTCATGAAAAGCGTCAAACGGCCCTTTATGAAGATTATGCCATGGCCGATTATTCAAACAATACAGAAAACAATGCTACGGAAGATAAACTACTTGGCGCTGATATACAAAAAGCTATGGACAGTCTGTTGCCCGAGAATGCCGAAATTTTCAGGCTTTATCTCGAGGGGTATAAATATCATGAGATAGCGGAATTTTTCACTTATCCAGAGGGCACAATCAAATCTCGTATCCACCTTGCACGTAAGATGCTACAAAAAAAATTAAAAATGTACCAAGACAATTAATCTTGCAAGATACACTCATACAGATTCTAAAAAAAAATAGCTCCTGTAAGGTCAAAAGTTACCAACTTTTAATCATTATGCCAGCGATCATGCTGGCATAATCAAATTCTATACAACGAGCGCATCTAGCAATCTTGAAAATAGGATGGTATAGTATGTGTCAAAAGCAAGCTGTCTATTGCAATAGGCTTTCGGTTTAGATGGTCACACGTCCACCAGTTGCCGCAATAGTTGCCCCTGAGATATAAGATGCCGCAGCAGATGCAAGAAAAACATATATCGGTGCTATTTCAGCAGGTTGACCGGGTCTACCCATTGGTGTATTTTTACCGAAATTTTCATGATCAGGTATGGTGCTCGGAATCAGCGGCGTCCAAACTGGCCCAGGCGCAACAGCATTGACGCGTATGCCGGAACCCTCCTCTAAAAATTGCTGGGCTAGACTCGAAGTAAAGTTTTGGATAGCAGCTTTAGTCGCATCATAAGGTAGCAAAGTAGGATTTGGATCATATGCATTTACAGAAGTCGTATTGATTATACTCCCCCCTGGAGGAAGATGTGGCTTGGCATGCTTCGATAGATAGAACATACCACTTACATTTGTTTCAAATGTTTTATTCCACTCCGTTGCCGAGATATCCATAATGGAAGTATAACTCATCTGGTATGCTGCATTATTGACTAATACATCCAATCGGCCAAAGGTCTCCAAGGTATGGTAAATCGCAGATTGACAAAATGATTCATCTCGAATATCTCCACGGATGAGCAGTGCATTTCTTCCAGCCTGCTTAACCCACTTTTCGGTATCAGCAGCATCCTCTTGCTCGATTTCATCCAAATAAATAATAACAATATCGGCACCTTCACGCGCCATCGCAATAGCTATTGCTTTCCCTATACCCGAGTCTCCCCCAGTAATCAAACAAACTTTTCCAGTCAATAGTCGATTCCCTACATATGAATATTCACCATGATCAGGTAAAGGGTCCATTTTCTTTGAAACACCAGGAACAGATTGCGTTTGTTTTTTAAATGGAGGTCTGGGATACTGTGTCTGCGGATTTTCTGTATTTTTCATGAGAATAAATTATTTATTCACTAATCTATTAATTCTTTTAAAGCATTCATTCCGACTTCAGCAGGATGAAAAATACGGAGCTGTCATGAGCATATTAATTTCGACTTATACGTAGGTGATAGCTTCATAAATGCATTATTCAGATTTCCTACTTAAAACTAACTATTTATTCAAGCGAGTCCAAAGCAGTAGAATCATTCTTTAGCGTATCACTTTGCATGCTCATTTCTTGTTGTTCACTAAGATTGTATCGAGTTTCGTCTCCAGCAGAAGGCGCTATATTATCAGTAGTAGTTTCTGTTTTTTGCTGACATCCAGCCATCAAGATCGTGAGTAAAAGTCCAGCTGTTAATATTTGTTTCCAATTTTCCATCATAACGTCTCATTTTAGTCTATAAAAAGATAACGAGTCATATCTATCTTTGTTTCAAACAGAAAAAACAAACCGCATTAAACTTTTAAAAGCAAGTATAAATACTGAAATATACAAGCCGCTCAGATAGCAGGTGGACTTAAACTATGCTTCCAGTTTGTTGTTACATACGTAAGACATCCCAATGTATTTCTTTTCGAGTTTTCATTTGACCTTACGGCTTATATTGATGGTAAATTAGTCAGAAAGAATTATAATATCCGAAGCAAGAAAAAGAACCCATAATTTGTCTCCATCAATAAAAACAAATAGTCATCGATTAAAAGTAGTTATGCCAAATTGCGATTTACATTTAAAAATCATTGTTAAGCTAAGTTTTACCCCATGATTCAGACAAAAACATTTCTTCCAAGTTACTTTAATTTGTATATAATTTACATCGACTGAGATTATTATTTTATAATTAGGATTTAATTTTATAAATTTAATCTAACTACCATCATAAACGATATATGGAAAACAAATCGACTGTACCAATTGCTACCTCAACCTATATTCAGAAATTTGGAAGCTTAATCATATTGGATTTTGATTTCAAAGTAATAGGAATTAGCGAAAATGCACTCGCCCACTCGAAGCATAAAGATAAAGCAAATGTAATCGGAAATGCATTTTCCATTAATTTTGCTGATTTTTTCGGTCAACATATAACTCAGATAAACCGCCAGCTCGAAAATATGCGAGACTTTCAATCTCCAAGGCAAGTTTTAGTAGTCAAACTAGAAGGTGAAAAATCGTACTTAAAACTAAGTATGCAAGGGCAACAAATCTTTATTGAATGGGAAGAACAACTTAAGAAATATACGTCTGCAAAAAAAATCAATGAATTCAGCTTCCTATTGGACGCCATTCAAACCTACAATTGGGATATCGTATGCCATGCAATCAACCGTATCCTGCGTTTTGACCATGTTTTGGTATTGCAATTGCAAGAATCGGGTTCCAGTCAAGTCATCGCCGAAGATAATCGCGATGGACAATCCTATTATAAGGGATTCGAATATGCTAAAACTTTAATGCCGAAAGAGCTCGTCCCCTATTATAGTATGTGCTCCTATCGCTATAGCCCCAATTTGAATGATAATGTTCAAGCATTTTATAGTATTGACTCCAATGTCAACATCCTTCCGAGCCAATTTTACCCAGCACCGGAGTTGCATCGACTTTTTCTCTCACAGCGACAAATTACTTGTGCCATAGCATTCCCAATTCATATCGATGGTCAATTTTGGGGACTTTTAATTGCACAAAATCAACAAGAGAAAAAGATAGATCTCCAACAGCGCAAACTCTGTACTTTTGCTATTCAAAATGCCACCAGTAAATATGAAAGCTATCTCAAGCAACATCTATTAGAGCGTAATGAATTTCTAAAAGCTGCAGAACAGGATTTAAAGAGCGACCTTGCTAAAAACAAAACCATCAACTCGACCCTAATCCACCATATGGATACGTTGAAAGACATGGTAGAAGCTGATGGATTTGCTATTTACAATCAAGGGGATGTCTATTTCCACGGGATTTGCCCGACACAATTTCAATTGGATGAAATCATCACCTTTATCCATGCACATACTGAAAAGTCTTTATTTAAGGATAATAATTTCCGGCTTAATCATGGTATTAAAATCAGTGGAGAGTTACCATTTGCAGGACTGATGTACCTCAAGATTGGTCTACTCAATGACCATGTGCTCATCTGGTTTCGAAAAGAAAGCGCGAGTAAGGTGATCAATCTGCATATCAATAGTACAATTGAGCAGGATACCCCACCACTTACGATTACAGAAACCACATACAATGATGTTGCAAGACCGTGGAATGATATCGAAATAAATTTTGTTTTAAATCTCAATCAAATCCTCAAGGAATCCATTGTTAGTAAGCTCAAAGAGAAACAACATTGGAACGAACAATTGCTAGCGTTGAATAATGAGCTAGAAATGTTGACCTTTACCCTTTCACACGACCTAAAAAATCCACTCTCGATATTGAAAATCGGCATCCAATTTTTACAACAGAACAAAAATACGCTAAGCCCTGAGGCTATGCAAAAATGGTATGGAAACCTCATATCCAGCACTGTAAATATCGAAAACATCATCAATAATGTTGTACTGCTCTGCCAACATAAGGACAGTGCCTTAATCAAAAGATCCAATCCCAATGGCTTATACCCTACAGCAGATTTACAAAGAAAGCTCAATTCTATACCAATCAGTACCCTGCAATATCCAATTTGGTAGATTGTTACCGATATGGGGAGAGAAAAGCGCGCTTTATCAGATTTTCAGTAATTTGATTGGAAATGCAATTAAGTATTCCACCCAAGCACCGCAACCACAATTGCATATCGACAGTTATTTTGAAGATGAGCAGGTTTGCTATACCATCAGAGACAACGGCATTGGCATACCTGCAGAAAATATCGCTCATATTTTTGATATTTTTAAACGAGGGAATAATGTGGCCAATATTGAGGGAACAGGAGTCGGACTTTCTTTAGTTAAGCGTATCATGGATAGACTAGGCGGTAGTATCAAGATTGAGTCACAAGTGGAAAGCGGCACTGCCGTGCACCTCTTTTTTCCAATAGTAGAAGAATTTCCTGCCAGCATGTTAGCAGAATGACAAATATAAATAACTTTAAAAACAGTTAAGATAAAAAATATACCAAATCACAGTTTGACCAATAATAAGCTAAGTTTTTATAGGCCATGGACAACTCAGATAATGGGTTCTCTAAATTAATAATAGAAGATAGATTTAAAATAAATCTTCAGAGAAAACTTTTGACACTTGATGTTTGTTATTATAATAGTCTACTTATAATAAAGATATTATGTATACTGAAAGTACCATAGCGGGCATCATCAATTATCTCATACAGACCAACTATGATAGGATTGCAGGCTATACCCATGCCATAACAGCACTAAGGGAAGGACAAGATACCGACTTACGCACCCTTTTTCATGATTACATTGAGCAGAGCCGCCAATTCAATAGCGAACTATTACCTTTTGTAATCATCAATGGGGAAAGGCTTTCCCCAGGTAACCGAATTTCCGGTAAGCTACATCGTTTTTGGCTCGATATCAAGGCCCATGTAAGTGGACATGACCGAAAAGGGATTTTGGAGGAATGTGAACGTGGTGAAGATGCAACCAAAAAAGCGTATCAGGAGGCGTTAAAAGAAGCGCCAGACCTTCCCGACCACATCGTAGATATCATTCGCTATCATGCTGAAGTGCAAAAAGCAGCTCATGATTATATTAGGGATTTAAGGGACAATAGACATGGGCACAATAATGAAAAACATGTTATAAAAACCTAACAATATGAATCAAATCTATGATTATATCCACGAACTCCGAAATCGTCAAATGGCCCTCCGAGCAAGAATTGAAGATAGTCTGGCTGCTGGTGAGATTAAATTTCAATATGGGGAAGACCATTATCAAGAAGAAGCACGCTGCATGGGTTTACGCATGATAAGAGATGGATTGGAAAAAGAAGGCGAGCAAGTAATCTTGGACTTCACAAAGGAGCACTACCCTGATCAGATTGACAATGAACGAGTATGGATAGGAAAAATGATGCGCTACCTCAATGCGATTACAGATACTTTATTAGATAATATACGTGCAGAAGGGTACATCGCTTTACAGAGCAATGTGGAGCTACCTAATGAAAATGCCATATTTCACCCTATACGTCACTTAAATATCGAGCATTTACCATCTTTAGCCATGAATGGTCATTCCCTTGTCGACCTTTCTCAACCCGAAACAGTCAAGCATCTTGAAGGATGGCTTTACTATCAATCCGATAAAAATTGATAAATTTTTTATTAAACTCTTTTGGTTTTCAAAGCCAAGGACCACTCTTTTCTTTTGCATCGTTTGCAGGTTTGATTCTCTATTATGGTTGGTTCAATCTGTCCGCAGTACATACATGCAAACGTGTCAACATTCTCATGGGGTAGCACTTGCATATAGTGGTCGGGGAAAAGTGGAAGTCCGTACTTTACATCTGAGTCTGCATAAAACAATATACTCATCGTACCATCAACCTCCAAAACAGCAACACGCACTTGACCCAGATGCTCGACAGATTGATTACGCAATTCGGAGAAAAATTCCATTTTAGAAAAATCACCATCATGTTCATGTTTCAAATCAAACATACCATCACGCACCACCACCATTGCCTCACCTTCTAACACTTTATTAATTAAGGTAGATTTCGATGATAGCCATGTCACAAATTTGTAGATAACGATAACTGAAAAAAGGACGACAAGCGCATAAATAACCGGTAACTCTTCTTGAAACATAGGATCCCCCGCTGCAGACCCTAGGCTCAGGATGATAGCTACTTCAAAAAGCGTTAATTGCCTAACACCTTTCTTACCTGAAAGCCGTAAAATCACCAAAATCATGACAAACATAATGATGGATCTCCCCACAATCTCCAAAAGGAAATCCCATTGGGCACCTCCAAAAAGAATCTTCTTTATTTCTAACATATATTTTTTATAGGGTTTATCCTAACCAAATATGGTGTATTTATAAAAATTAAGTTATTCATTATCTCTCCGAGCTGAATCGGGTGTACGATGTATATTATCCAAGGGCACACCGCTTGTTGGTTCAGGAGATATGGCGCTAGTATCCGAAGTTCTACTTCTATGCAAATTATCTAGAGGTAAACCTTTACTGTCTTTTGACTTTATGTTAATCGTGTCTTGCTTTGCTAGAGGCTCAGAACTGTTATTTCCTGTACAAGACATGCACAGTAAGACGAGGGCCAAAAGCTGTATTATTCTTCTTAAAGGTTTCATTTAATATATCTTTTTAATTCAATTCCAATCCTTACATCACCTAGCGGTTGACAACAAAAACTATGATTCTAACGTCTTAATTTCTTTTGAAGAGTCCTTTCATCAGTCAAGTCCAACCGCAGAGGCGTGATGGATACCATATCATGCTCCATGGCCCATCGGTCGGTACCTTCGTCTGCAGGTTCCAACGGTGACACCGTAAACCAATAATGTTTACGCCCCATGGGATCGGTGCCTGGTATAATCGTTCCATCGTACAAGCGCACCGACTGTCTGGTCCAGATAATTTCAGTCGGGTTAGGTGGAAAATTAACATTATAGAGCGCCAATTCTTTATCCTGCAAAAGCAACTCTAAGGTGCGTTCAACATACAATTCCAAAGATTCAAAATCAGGTTCAGTCTTCCCTACGGGTGTACTTAACGCAATACCCTTAATACCAAATAATACGGCTTGTTTTGCCGCAGCCAAGGTACCCGAATGCCACATCGAGTTCCCTAAATTTGGTCCCATATTAATTCCTGATAACACCACATCAACATCTTTCCAAAGGTGTGTCCCCATTGCGACACAATCGGCAGGTGTACCATTCACCCGGTAAGCTTCAATATCCCCAAATTCAATTGGTGATTTTTTATAGCTCAGAGGTCTAGAGTGTGTGACAGCATGTCCCATAGAAGATTGCTCTACATCAGGTGCCACCACCTTCACTTGCCCAAATTTTTTAGCCACCTTTGCAAGAGCTGCAATTCCCGGGCTATAGATACCATCGTCGTTCGTTACTAAAATTCTCATCGTTTCTGCAAATAAATATTTCTTTTATACAACAACAATTGGACAGGCCGAATGTTTATTTATATATGCAATCTATAAAACAAGCAATACTATTACATAATCCAGGAGCTGGCGATGAAGACCATCTCGAATCTGAATTGGTCACTGCTATCGAACAAGCCGGATACAGTTGCGTCTACTTTTCTGTTGCACACGACGACCGCTGGATACAACAGCTAGATCAGGCCGACTTTGTGGTGGTTGCAGGTGGTGATGGTACCGTTCGAGGGGTCGTCAAAGAACTCGTCAAACGCAATGTGCTGGAACGTAAAATACCCCTTACCATTCTACCCATGGGAACCGCAAACAACCTATCAATGGCATTAGGCATAGATAGGGCACTCGAGCGTGAGCAACATATCGAAAAATGGGCGACAAGCAAACGGCAACGATTTGATGTGGGAGTTCTAAAAAATATGGACTCTACAGATTTCTTCCTAGAAGGAGCTGGTTATGGAGTATTTCCACAACTCATCCAAAAGATGATTGATGTAGACAAAAGTCAAGTAGAAAACACCGACGAGGAATTAAAGTTAGCGCTAGAAGTGCTCCATCAAATTATCCTAACTGCGCCGGCAGAAAAATATTGGATTAAAGCCGATGAACAAATTTATCAAGGAAAATGCCTCCTACTGGAAGTTATCAATATCCCATCAGTCGGTCCGAGACTTCTCTTATGTCCAGAGGCTATAACAGATGACGGTCAATTTAATATCGTGTATGTAGATGAGAATCAACGCGCAGATTTCGCCGCCTATATAAAAAAACGGATCAATCATGAAGAGGTACTCTTCGAATACCATTCCTTTAAATCTCGTCATTTGACCCTGATCTGCGAAAGCAAGCATATGCACATAGACGACCAACTGGTGCTACCTTTAAAAGATGCCGTGACCATGGAAGTGCGTGATTATGTGCTCGAGTTTATGGTTCCTGCGCATAATCCTTCCTAGTATTAAATACCCGATGTCATGAGAAAATACCCAATTTGCAAACAAATCTCCAATAGAATAGCTATAAATATATAGGCGCTCATTGCCTACCATAAAATAATTCATAAAAAAAATATTGCTATGGACATCTTAAATAGAAAAAAACTTCAGGAACTCGCTCAGAACCAACAATATCCAAGCGTTTCTCTGTTGATGCCCACCCACCGTACCGCGCCAGACAAAAATGGCGACCCTATAACCTTTAAGAATCTACTCAAAGACATTAAACAGGCATTGGGAGATGAAGCAGAACTTCTCGCACCATTGGAAAAGCTTGCTGAAGACAGAGACTTTTGGAATTATCAGAGTTACGGTCTTGCTATCTATATCAATCCCGAGCGTATAAATATCTTTCAGGTCCCGATTACACTTCCTGCGATTGCTATCGTTGCAGACAGTTTCCATATCAAACCTTTATATCGCTATTTCCAAGACAATCAACCCTTCCAATTACTCGCGATTAGTCAGGATGATGTCAAGCTCTATCAAGGAGACCGCTACCATCTCGAACCCGTGGAACTGGCAGGTAACGTACCCCTGACCATGGAAGAAGCATTGGGAAGTGAACTTACGGACAACCATCTTAATACAGCCTTTTCCACTGGAAATGGTTCTCGTAAACAAGCAAACCAAGGGACAGGAAATGTCGTACATGGCTATCAAGAAAAGAGTAATGAACAACAGAATGATGCCGAACGTTTTTTTAGGATTGTGGATAAATCCATCTATGAACACTATACAAAGCCAACGAACTTACCCTTAATATTGGCCTCCTTACCCGAGCATCAGACGATCTTCAGAAGACAGAGTAAAAACCCGCACTTGATGGCGGAAGGGATCAACCAAAACACGCGCAACCTCAGTCCTGAGGAATTGAGCGAATTGGCATGGGAACTTATCGCACCGCAACATGAACAACAGATACAGGAACTTTTGGACCACCAGCAAGCTGCAGAACAAATCGGACGAAGCCATTGGGAACTCAGCGAAGTGGTGAAAGATGCCCTAGATGGAAAGATAGAAACTTTGTTGATTGAAGAGGATCGCATGATCTTGGGTAAGATCATCGCAGCAGAAAGACGTATTCAATTTCCTACAGTAGACGCGGAAGAGCTCTTTGACGACCTATTGGACGACTTAGCAGCCATGGTCGTAGAAAAATCGGGGTCTATTATGGTTCTACAAAAAGACCAGATGCCCCATCAAACTGGTGCAGTCTCTATCAATCGCTTTTAAGAACTCCTATAACAGGAAGGTCCAGATGACAAATCAATACATCTGGACCTTTATATTACCAACTATCTTATAATCGATTTTTAAAAATAAATCCCCACATCAATCGAGCAACTTTTGAATTTCACCTTCGTACTGCTAATCTGTTGGTATTTCTTTCACCACCTTTTCTTGTTCCTTTTCTTCCACATATACTGCATAATCTGCCGGTTTAATTGGTATACCATTTGCTATCGCATATTCTCGCGTGTATACTGCGCCAAAATAAAGAATGGCCGCAGTATAGTACACCCATAAAAGTATCAGCACCAATGCACCAGCAGCACCGTAAGTGGACTCTGTACCCGAAGATTGTAAATATAGCCCTATTGCAAAACGACCGATCACAAAAAATATAGCCGTAAAAAAAGCACCCGAACGGACTGTTTTCCACGCTATTTTTACATCCGGCAAAGTTCTGAATATGATACCAAACAGAATAAAGATAATCACAAAACTTAAGGCGAAATTGACCGCGTCCATAAAGAAAACTGTTATATCAGGAAAGTAGATTTGCAGACGTTCGGTAAAAGCCAATATAACACCATTTACGACCAACGTAACCATCAATAAGAAGCCAAGACCGATGACTAATGATGAAGATAGTAAACGATCAGTTATCAGTTTCACCCATCCCCTTTTAGGCTTAGCTCTCACATGCCATATCCGGTTTATAGAATTTTGTATGTCACCAAATACAGATGTTGCCCCGACCAATAGCGTAACAATACTAATAACCAAAGCAAGATTTGATTTCCCCGACAGTTTCAGGTTCATAATCACTTCTTGAATCTGTCTAGCAGCACTTGGTCCCACCAGTCCCCTAATTTCCGAAAACACTTTGCCTTGTATAGCATCTTCCCCAAAGAAAATACCAGCTAGTGAAATCATGAGGACCAAAATTGGCCCTATTGAAAAAATAGTATAATAAGCGAGAGAAGCACTATATTTCATACAATCTTCATTCATAAAGCCTGACACTGTAGCTTTGAAAATACCGAACTGTTTCTTTAAAAATCCATCCTTTTTATTTTCCATATATTATTCTTTATTTTCAACTTTTAAATATCTTTCGGGTTTATCTCATGGAGTACTTCGATTAGTTTTGTAGCTGTCGGACCCGCAGATAACGGGTTTTGACCGGTGACCAGATTCCCATCCCTAACAACATGTGATACAAAAGGTAAGGCAGCAGCGCTGAAATCTGCCCCCAGCTCTTTCAGTCTCGACTCTAGTTTAAAAGGGATATTATCACTTCGTAGCGCCAGTTTTTCCTCCATATTGGTAAAAGCTGTGACTTTCTTACCAACTAAAAAATCAGGTTGTATTTGAGCGAGAGATACCAATGCCGCAGGTCCATGGCACACTGCCCCAATTGGTTTATCTTCTTTTATAAAATCGGCCAGCAAGCGAGCTACTTCAGGATGACGTGCTAAATCCCATAAAGGACCATGTCCACCTGGAATAAAAACACCATCGAAAGCCGAGGATTGGATACTTTCCAGTTCAACTGAATTTTTAAATCGCTGTTGTGCATTTTCGTCATCCAAAAACTTTCGATTTGAACCCGTCAAATGTTCTGTCAACTTACTCATAGGATCAATTGGTGGTTCACCTCCACGTGGACTAGCAAAGAGAATATGGTATCCTGCCTCTTCAAATTTATAATAGGGGTCTGTCATTTCACCTAACCAAACCCCTGTTTTACTATCAGTCCCATCCATTCGATCATGGGAGGTTAGTATCATTAGTATATTCCGTTTATTTTCCATTTTATAATCATGTTAGAAGGAATTAATGACAATAGACTATTATAACAGTTATAACTAAACAAAGTTTGCTGCAAAACTGCTATTATAAAATGTCTTCCCAACCCTCTTTAAATCAAATCGGTCATTTTTCTAAAGAGCCATTGCGCATCATCTATTAGCCAACTTCTGACTAACACAATTTACTGTTATTGAGCAATCAAGGAAATAAATAGGTAAATTGATGTTTTTTTTACTTCAAAAAAACCTAACGACCTTTCATGTGTTTTACTTTTAATATTCAATGTTTCAGTTCAAGAATCCAATTAATAAAAACTCACCAATAGATAACAAATTTTAAAAAACATATTTCAATATATATACATTCCTTATGAGTCAAGAGAATATAAACAACAGAAGCGAAGCCATAAAAAAAATTAAAGAATTAGCTGAGGGAATCAATTTTTGCTTCTTCTGCACAGATTTAGCACAACCCCCATTCGAATCAACCCCTATGAGCGTGCAAGAAGTTGACGATAATGCTAGTATTTGGTTTTTAGCTTCAAAAGAAAGCGAAAAATATAAAAACATCAAAATCAATGAACAAGTACAACTTTATTTCTCCGACCCATCTTCTATGAAATACCTATCTCTTTTTGCAAAAGCAGAATTGGTGGACGATCAGAAAAGAATTGACAAATATTGGAACAATTTTGTAGCAGGCTGGTTTGAAAAAGGGCGTGCAGACCCAAATATTGTTTTATTTAAAATTATCCCCCAGCAGGCCCATTACTGGGATACCAAACACCACAAACTGGTATCTTATGCAGTAACCTTACTAAATGCTATGGGCAGCAATTTAAGTGATCAAGACCGCGAAGGAAACATTCAAATTTAAGTTGAACCAATAAAGAAAATATAATGAAAAAAGCAACGTATTTATCAATTATGTTATCCAGTGCATTACTCTATGCATGCAATAACAATACACCACAAGAGAAGGCGGAACAGGCCATGGAAAGAACAGAAGAAAAAGCTTTAGATGCTGCGGCAGATGCTGAGAAGAAGTCAGGGGATGTTTCCAATAAGGAGCTCGAAAAGACGATATACTCCAATATGGCTGCAGCTAATGCAGCTGTTGCTAAAATAGAGATGCCTCAGCTATCCAATGACAAAGCGAAAGCCCTTTGTTCCGAAATAGGTAAGTCTATTATCAATCGCATTAATGCAAAAACGAATGATGACATCATTAATACCCAAAAAGATTATTTAGAGGACAAAACAGATGTAGAAAAGGCATTTTTAGACAAAGCAATAACTGCATCAGATAAAGACCTAATATTAAAATATGGAGAAGATTGTTTAGCAGCAGCAAGAGGGGCATTATAGCAACTGCTATTATTATAATAGATAAGGGTCAGTATTTTATAAAATACTGACCCTTATTTTGTTTAACCCGACTACCTTTGCCACATATATAGAAATACAATGATCATTACGATAACGGCTATCCATATGGCCCAAGGTATCGTTTTGGCAGCAGGCTTATCCCCCTTTTCATCGTGGGCAGCTTCTGGAACTTCTTCCTCTGAGGAATTGGTTTTATTATCTAAATTATTATCCATGATTTATAGCCTATTAATTTATAGTATCGGATTTTGTAGAGTCTACCTTTATGGTATCACCCTGCATGCTCATCTTCTGTTGCTCACTTAAATTATAACGTGTCTCATCACCAGCTGATGGAGCAATTTTACCCGAATTTCCTTCGCTGGTATTATTTTCTGCATTATTCTGACAGGCATTTAGTAATCCTACAGATAATAATCCTGTTAATGCTATCCATTTGAAGTTTCTCATAATATTATAATTTTGATTTATCTACATTTTATAAGGACTGAAAACAAGCTAATGCATCAATCCTGTCTTGATTGCGTATTTAATTAAAGAAGCTGTATTCTTGACACCTGTTTTTTCAAGCAGGTTTTGTCTATGCCCCTCGACCGTACGTTTACTCAAAAATAACTTGTCAGCAATCTGGAGATTGGTAAATCCTTCGCCAATGAGCTCCAATACCTCCATCTCTCGTTCAGTTAAACCAATTTTCAGCATAATCTGCTCAATATCAAGAAAAGAAGTTGGGGATTTCTGCAAGGTATCTAACATCAGCAAACTGATGTCCTCACAAATAAATTTTCTACCCTTTGCCACATGCCTTATAGCATAGAGCATTTCCTCATAGCCAACATTCTTTACAAGATACCCATTGGCACCATTTTGGAAAGCTTGTAGTACATACTGCATATTATTTAACATAGAGAGCACGATTACTTTAACAGTAGGGTATAATTTTTTTACCTGATTTATCAATTCCAAACCATCCATATCAGACATATTGATGTCTGTGATGAGCACATCGGGAATGTTTCCGGCTTTAAAGCCTTCCAAAATCATATTACCATTAGTACCTTCACCTATAACTTCCAAATCTGTTTGTGATTCCAGTAGTAATCTAACTCCATTGAGGACGACCAAATGATCTTCGGCCAAAACAATTTTAATCATAATTAATCTAATTTTACAATGACAACAACTTCACTATTTTGAGGATTTGTATTGATGTCTAGTGTCCCTTCTAATAAATTTACTCGTTCCTGTAGCTTCTTAATATTTTCTTGATTATAGTTATTGAATTCTTTAATATAATACTTACTTAGTCCTTGCATTATTAACAATAGTTTATCTTGATTTACAAATAATTTACAAACTAATATAGAGTTATCATCCGGTAAAACCGTAGCCTTTACTACTAGCTGTACTAATTGATAAATGCTAAGTTGAGCGTTAAAATCGAGTTTATTGACATTTTTGTCTATAATGATATTATTTTTGATACCATTATAATAAACAAAAAGATCTTTAATGGCGCGCTGAAATCCAAAATCGCGTAATACTACAGGTAACAAATCATTCGCTATTTGCTGAACTTTTTCAATAGTTCCCTCCAAGATCTTTTTCACTTGATCTATTGGTATTTCATGTCCTTGTTCTATGGAATAACGTTGTAACGTCAATCGTATTGCGTATAAATCCTGTGCGATATTTTCATGAAGCGTCTTCCCAATCAACAAATTTTGATTTTCATAGTCTTTAATAATCGATTTGTATAATGTTTCTCTTGATCGCATACGGGCTTTTTAGAAAAATGCTAACCACCTAACATTTATGATTCGCAGTTTTCAATTGCAAATATCAATCCGATTATTTTAATTTATATACCCGTTCTAGCTACGTATTTATACGTATGGAAATAAACGTCATTTCATATGGACTATAAATAAAAAATATGTTTCATCCACCTTTGAAGGATATTTTTTTTCCAGGATATTGAAAACCTGCCTATTGTAAAACAATTATTATAATGGCTTTCAGTAGCGTCCTAAACGTTGAAAAAAGTGGCGGTGTTTTGCTATAGCAAAGTTGCTATATTTAAATCGTCAAATTTTAACACACCGCCATGGTAAATTTAAACGTTTTTAGTCAGATTTTATCACTTATCGACCGCGAATTATTCAAGGTTTTGGTTGCTAAGCACAAGAGTGACAAACATTGTAAAGGGATCAACAGCTGGACGCATCTTGCTAGCATGTTGTTTTGCCATTTTTCTTCTGCAGATTCAGTTCGTGATATCAGTAATGGCTTACGTAGTACGACTGGTAATTTGAACCATTTAGGTGTTGGTAGAGCACCCAGCAAGTCCAATATTTCCTATATCAACAAGCACCGCACCCATGAACTCTTTAAAGATCTGTACTTTTCGCTATTAGATAAGCTATGGCAAAAGGATACCCATTTGCGCAAAGATCTAACGCAATTAAAGCGCAAGGTTTATCTGATGGATGCCAGTATCATCCCTTTATGTTTATCTGTATTTGACTGGGCTAAATTTAGAAGCACCAAAGGTGCTGTAAAACTGCACACTGTGCTGGATTATGATGGATGTCTTCCTGTTTTCATGCAGATTACAGACGGGAAAGTTCATGAAAGCCAGCGTGCGGGTAGCTATAGTTTTTCCAAAGGAAGCGTTGTAGTGGTGGATAGAGGTTATGTGGATTACAACTGGCTCGGGGATTTGGACAGCAGAGGTTGTTATTTTGTTACCAGGAGTAAAACTAACATGAAGTACAACGTTATCAAGTCATACCAGAGTGAAGCACTCCTTGAAAAGGGAATCATTAAAGATGAGATCATTGAGCTTTCTGGTCCATCAGCAGATAGATACAACTCTAAACCATTACGCTTGATTCACTTTTGGGACAGCAGCACAGACAACCAGTACCACTTTCTGACAAATAATATCCAATGGAAGGCATCACTAGTAGCTAACATTTATAAACAGCGATGGCAGATCGAGATTTTCTTCAAGCATCTGAAGCAACGCTTAAAAATATCATCTTTTGTGGGTACTTCTGAAAATGCGGTCATGATCCAAATATGGACTTCGTTGATTGGAATATTACTGCTCAAATACCTTCAGAAGAAGGCTAAATACGATTGGAATCTGTCTAACTTGGTCGGGTTTATCAGGATGAATATATTCGTGAAAATAAATATATGGCAATGGATAGATGATCCTTTTATCAGGCCACCAGTTAAGGGTAAAAATGGACAGCTACAGATATTCTCAGACTAAAAAATAGGGTCAAAATTGAAATTATCTAAAAATAGATACTGTTTCAAGGGAAACACGCGCCTAAAATTTATTTAGGACGGAAGTGAATGGCTTTGTTTATTTACTATTTATAAGTTTTTAACAAAATGAGGTTTTATATCTTTCCACCTTATATGGATAAGATTGAACAATTAAAATTTTGACATATTTTGGTTAATTTAGAACATTCCTTGAATATATATCATATATGAAAAACGATTCAGACTTTGAAAATTTTGATACGAGTACTTTACAGCAATTTGGCAGTGTCATCATATTGGACCAAAATTTCCATGTTTTGGGAGTCAGTGAAAACGCGCTTCAAGAACTTGAATTAGGAAATCAAGAAAATGTGTTGGGTGAATCACTAAAAGCTTTTGGCGCCAATATTTTCGGAAAACATACAGCAAAGGTCTTTCGACTTTTAACAAACATCAAAGATCATGTTATTTCGCGTCAAATTATTCCTTTAAAACTAGCCAATAAAAGAGTCTATCTTAAATTAAGTCTCCACCATAATCAGCTTTTCATTGAATGGGAAGAGCAATTTAAAAAATATACATCAGCAAAAAAGATACACGAGTTCAGTTTTTTATTAGATGCAATTCAACCGAACAATTGGGACTTGGTTTGCCATGCCATAAATCGTTTATTGCGTTTCGAACACGTCTTTGTTGTTCAAGTTCAAGAAACGGGGTATAGTCAAGTCATCGCTGAAGACACCTCAGACGGTAAACAACATTATAAAAACATAGAATTTTCCAAGAGCTTTATGCCAAAGGAAGTGTTTCCTTTTTACAGCATGTGTTCCTACCGGTATAGCCCTAATCTTGAAGATAAAAATCAGGAATTCTATTTCAACAGTTCGAAAGTCAACCTCTTGGAAAGTCAATTAGCACCTATACCCGAGCTTCACCAAATATTTCTATCCCAAAAAGGTATAAAAAGTGCACTATTTTTTTCCATTCATGTCGATAGTAAATTTTGGGGTCTTTTAGTAGCTCATCATAGTAAAGAAAAGCATATCGATTTGCAACAGCGTAAACTTTGTACATTTGCCATTCAGAATGCAACCAGCAAGTATGAAAATTATCTGAAACAAAACTTATTAGATCGACATGAAATATTAAAGTCAGCTGAAACTGAATTAAAACTTGACCTATCCAAAAGTAAAACTGTAAATTGTGCTTTAGTACAGCATATGCCTACTCTTATGAATATGGTGCATGCAGATGGTTTTGCTATTTTTAATCAAGGTGATGTCTATTTTGAAGGTTTATGTCCAACTACTCAACAACTTTATGAAATCGTATCCTTCATTCAATCACATACCGAAAAGTCCCTTTTTAAAGATAATAATTTCCGACTGAACCACGCCAAAAATATTTCCGGAAAACTACCCTTTGCAGGACTTTTATACTTAAAAGTAGGATTATCAAATGACCATATATTAATGTGGTTTCGAAAAGAAAGTGCAAGTAAAGCATTAAACTTACAATTTACTCCTGCCACGTCTAAACGTGATAGTCCTAAGATATCCGTATCCGAAAGTATCAATCACGATATTGCTCAGCCCTGGAACGACCTTGAAATCAATTTTGTATTGAAATTGAATCAGATTTTAAAGGAAACCATTGTCAGTAAACTGAAAGAAAGACAACTTTGGAATGAACAGCTTTTAGCAACAAACAACGAATTGGAAATGTTGACATTTACCCTCTCCCATGACCTTAAAAACCCACTTTCCATATTGAAAATTGGACTTCAATTCTTGCAGAACAATAAAGATACTATTGATCCTACATCCATACACAAATGGTACAGCAATCTGATTGCCAGCACGGAGAGCATCGAAGATATCATCAATAATGTGGTGTTATTATGCCAACATAAAACCAGCACGTTAACAAAAGAGCCCATTCCTATGGCCTATAACCTGCAACAGATATTTAAAGACAGCTCGGTCATATATAATGATTATCCGTGCGATATCTCCTATGGCCGATTATTACCCATATGGGCAGAAAAGGGAGCCCTTTATCAAATTTTCAGCAACCTTATCGGCAATGCCATTAAATATTCGACCAATTCCGTAAGAGCTACTATACATATCAACAGTTATTTCGAAGATGGCCAAGTCTGTTATTGTATTCAAGATCAAGGAATCGGAATCCCAAACGAAAATTTAAACCAAATTTTCGAAATATTTAAAAGAGGGAACAATGTAAATGCTATTGAAGGGACAGGTGTCGGACTTTCTTTGGTCAAACGTATCATGGAAAGATTGGGAGGCAATGTCAAAATCGAATCGGAAATAGGCAGCGGGACAACCGTTTATCTCTATTTCCCGATGGTAGAAGACTTTCCTCCTAGTATGCTGCTTGATTAACACTTAGGAAAAGATAGAATCACTATCTTTTCCTAAATATTATTTAGTTCCAAGGCTGTTGTGCAATACAAATTGGTTAAGCTCCAAGATGATATGGTTTACTGCGGTTATATATAACTGAGCAGGATTGTGAAATCTCGTCGATATAGATTTCAGACAGGGTACTGTTATTCCCCTGTCCGATTCGTTTGACTACTACCCGATTCATCGTGCTGTAAGGCTCACCGCATCGCACCAATCCCCTATTCCCCTTTTATTACGGGCACGCACACGCAAGTAATAGGTAAAACCGGGCTGCACCGGCGAGAATATATTAGCATAACTCGTACTGGTCTGCAACATCTCTCCCCATACCGGCTGATCAAAAGCATCCAAGGTACCTGCTATCTGATATTCGTATAAAATAGCTTCTCTCAATGGTTTGAACTTGACCTGCAACTGATTACGCTGCTTTCCATCGACCAGTACCACCTCTTGCACCATTCCTGGTATTTGCGAGCTTTTTGGATCACTCTCCAAGATCAGCCCCGAGCTCAGCAAAATAGAGCGCGAACCATCAGCCACCGTATTGACATAAAAAGCGATGTTTTTCAACTGTCGTGATACCGCCTTCTTACTATCATTCTTTTCTGCTATTTCCAGTACGCTACCACCGCGGCTCGCTTTCTGCCATTTCGCCTTATAGTCATCCGCCTGTGCTTTCAGCTCCACCAGACTCACCGGCAGATCGACCAAAATAGCATGTCCTTCCAAACAGTCCATTACTTTACCCACCATCGTATTGAACTCATCGTCACTGACCAACGAGTAGTCCAAGATTACTTTTTTCTTTCTCATGTTTTGAATTATAATAGCGCCTACACACTGTTAAAAAATTAGTTTCAGATGCACTTCCGGACGAACATCATGAAACAAACATAAAAGAGGACAACAGTAAAATTAGAAAAGTGGGACAAAATGGGACAGTGAATGGAAATGTGGGACAATAAAAAACTGGAAAAATGAGAAACAGCACCAAAAACCAACTACTTCTTGGCTTTCTCTAGTACTATGTTTAAAAGCAGGTTTCACTTCTTTTAAACCTGCGACCCACACTTGATAGCAAGTGAACACTTACGCACAAGAAAGGACCACTTATTCCCAAAATCTGAATAGGTTTTCTAAAGAAGGAGTACATTCAAGGGAACAAGTGGACCTTTATTCAAAAGAAGTACTCGGTCTGTTGAGGAACTGAACACTTATGCACAAGATGTGGACGGATATCCAAAACTCGTGGACACTTTTTCACTATTCCTGTTCATTTGTTCACAACAAGTGGATAAATTTTCTAAAGTAGTATCCACTTATTGCTAACAAGGGACTGGTTGTTCATAAGAAATGTTCACAAATAGTCAACAAGTACATGCTATTTTCAAAGAGGTGTCTCCCTATCCGAAACAAGTAGCCACTTATATCTACAAGTGTCCACAAGTTGCGGACAAATACTCCCCTTTTAACAACAAGGGGGCACCTATCCACAAGAAGTGGTTACCAAAACAAAAGAAGTAACTAGAGAAAGTGGCACTTTATAGCTCCGCTCGCTACCTTGTGCGCACTTGATGTGCCAATTTCCCTAAAATATAGGGGTCTTTTCCCTTTGTTTTATCAAATAATGCAACAACATCAGCTTTCAAAAAATAAGATCGCTTCCCCACTGGCAATACAGGGAAAGTAAAATCTTATTGACCGACCTATAAAAGGTAGAGCGTTTGATGTCTAACTTATCAAGGATCCAGATGATAAAAAAAGCACCTGTAAGCTAACAGTACAGCACATACTACTGAAGCCCAATTAGAACTTTGGAATATCACCGGTAAACCTTCTTACCTCAAACCCTTTGAGGTATGCATCGTGAATCTTATGAAAAATACTGTTGTGTGGAGTATAAATATGGAAATGAAAAAACATACTATCTCCTTTTATAGTATTAACATAATTTTACAACTATTAAAAACTAAAGTTGAAGGCCAACTGTTATTTCTAAAACTACGCTATGATACAGATGAAAATTTCCGAGGATGCTATTATCCCAATTGATTATGATTCAAATGAATTGTCAGATTTTGTTAAAGAATTAAGACCTGTTGTATACATGAAAGGAGAAAGCTTCTGTTGTCTGCTAGGACCAAATCAACAAGAAGGTATATTTGGGTGTGGAGACTCTTCAGATGAGGCTATTCAAGACTGGGAAAATACTCTAAAGAAAAGATTAGAGAAAGCAAAAGACGATGATGAGATCGCAAATTATGTGAAGGATTCATTAAATGCTTCCAACCGAAAGGTATGGTAATGGGCAGAGAAAACTCACTTTAATTTATCTAAAAATTACAAATCTCTAGAAATTCACATGTACTTTTACTATGTTTTATGATAATACGAATTTAATTGTTCTTTATAAACTTTACAATTCTCTCACTTGCTGTATCGCAAAAGTCAAGTCCGGAATAATCCGGATTCAGACCACCAATGAATGGCACTGCCATAATAAATAAATTTTTAGTCGCATTTCCAAAGGAGTCAAGTGCTTGAAAATGGTCATTTATACTTAAACCCTTTACCTGCATATAGAAACCTTGGTTACTATCTTTCTTTACATTTAGGCCTTTTTCGTTAAAATATTTTAGCCCTTCATCCCTATTCCTGAAATTTAGATATCCTGTACTGATCAATCCATTATTTTTAAGTCCTTCAAATGGCAAATCGTTAAATTCCAGCGGCTGTTGTCCGGTTCCATCAATATATAGTTGGTAATGTAGATCATGTTTCTTCCCTCCCGTATCAATAAAACGATAGATTGCACCTCCATCTTTATGGGAATCAACATGGCTTTCTTTATCAACTTTAATATGATCAATTACACCAGCTTCATATAAAGCAATAATCTCTTTGTACGATTCCTGTGGCAAAGACGCAATGATAACACTGATAAGAGGCATTAAAACTTTGCGTAATCTGAGCATATCTTCTGCTGAAAAGTGTTTGGCAGGATAATTCATAGCATAGCTAAAGGCAGACAATATTTCTTTCCAGGATATAGACTGTCTCCTGTTAATGGATTTTTTCGCCTCTAAATATTCCGCTCTAAAAAGAGTAAAACTGTCGAGCTCTTTTCTAATCGTCAACATTTCTTCTACAAACTCCTCAATCGTCATATCTTTTATCTTCTCATAGCATGCTGGGTCTCTTTCCTTAAGTGGGTATTTGAAATTTCTATTAAAAACGTAATCCAGCTCAACAAAACCGTTATTTTTCTCCTTATAATCATATATCTCTTCCAGTGTCATTGACCAGGAAACTTCGTATGGTTCTTCTTCTGAATGAAATCTCAATGCAGGAAGATAGCCTCCAGTTGAAAATAAATGTATAGAAAAGTTTTCGGAACCTTCATTCAGAACATAGCTGATTTTATCATCTTCATGGATATAACGACCATTCAAACGTGACAAGGTTTTGACGGCATCCACAGCAGTAAGAGAGGCTCCTTTAATAGCGACGGGAAAATTTGTCGGTTGATTAAATTTTGATGGTGGATAAGGAGAATCATACCATCCTTTTGTTTGTCCCTCAAAAGTTATCGGCCAATGATGCCCTGTGCATAACACAACGATTTCGGCTTCATATTCTTTATCATCTGTAATAACCACCGTGTAGTTTTCTTTTTCACTGTCATATACGAGGTCAATAACAGCAGATTCTGTAAAAACATTTACCTTTATCTTATGTTTTACGGCCAACTTAATATATTCGTGAAATTGGTTTTCGAGATAATTTCCCAAAAGAAGTCTTGGTAAAACCTGATCTGGATTGAATTCGCCATTTAAATAGTAATCTGGAAAATCATCAATTGGATATCTGGACAAATAAGAAGGAATATCGGAAATTAATGTTGGAATTTCATTAGCAGAAACGTTAGCGAGATGTTCATTGCACGCCCCATATTTACCATAGGGCATACCAACTCCCAACCGCTCATTTTTTTCAAAAATATAGATACTTTCAACCGAAAGATTTTGATTGACAATCTCCTTTAACATAAATAAAGCCGCGGGTCCCCCACCTATTAGTGCAATCGATCTTGATTTTTGATTTTCCATAAAAATTGCTGGATTATGACATAAAATCATATTCAAAATTCGTACCCTTCTTGCTGTCTTTTCGATTTTTGAGACAAAAATATTGAATGACATCTTTGATCATAATATATTAGCGGTATTTTAGTAGTTGATTTATATTGATGTAGTTCCACTTTATCAAAATTCAAACTAAAATTTGGTCATTTTTCAAGAAAATAATTCTTATAATATGTCACCATACTCTTTTCTTACTGAAGAATCCGCGCTATTTACTATTGAACTGTATAAAAATTATTATTTATTTTTAAAAAGCAACATTTTAAACGATGACATATTCATACCTCGCTGCTTTTTGAAAAATTTATTTATATGACTCTCATCAACAAAACCAAATTCCTCGGCTATCTCACCAACTCTTTTATCACTATATTTTAAACGATGTTCAATGAGACGTAGCCTATAATCGTTGATATATTTTTGAAAATTAATACCACAATTTTTTTTAAAGTATGTGCTGAAATAATTGGGTGTGATCTGCAACGAAGAACAAATTTGTTGTATAGTTAGTTTTTTAGGATAATGAATATTTTCTTCAATATAATTTAAAACATCTTCGATTTTATTTTCGGTATTTTCTGAAAAGCCAGCAGGTTTCATACTAGAGAGAGATCTGGCAACAATAAAAATAAGAGAATCAATATATGACATATTTAACTCTCTATAATAAAGAGATTTATCTTTCAGGTTTGAAATCAGCCCATTAACAAAAAAAATTACAAGTTGACTGTCATTTTCAGAAAAATTTATTTTCCCAGAAGTTTGTGATGAATTGAAAAGTAATCGGTCTAGATCTTTAATTGACTTCCATGGATAGTGAATAATTGTATTGATATGAAACTGCATGATTAAAAACTCGACCCTTTCAGTCATTTTGAACTGATGTCCTTTATCAGGGGTAGATACCATAAAATACCCAGCCTTAAATGCGTACGCATTGCCATTATAATAATGGTCACCGCTACCTGAAATAACGTAAATAAAATTAAAAAAATTAACAGAGACATCCTTAAACGAATTTTCTGCACTTAGTAAATAAGCTTCTATCGGTCTATATTTAACATTATTTATCATGTTGTAAAAGTACCGAAAAAGAACATGAATGTACCTAATTAGCTATTATCTACATCCTAATTTTGACCCACTCTTTATATCTAGAATAATTTCAATAATAAATGGAACAAAATACAACTCTTCACACTAATAATAATACGATAGCTAATCAGGTAACGAAAAAAAAATCCGACTTTCCTCTTTTTCAACTACTAATTCTTAATATGGTTGGTTTTGTCGCTGTTATGACGGAAACAATGCCAGCTGGTCTGTTGCCATTAATGGCCAGAGATCTAAATATTTCTGCTGGAGCAGCCGGACAATTTATTTCCATTTTCGCACTTGGTTCAGTCGTAGCTGGTGTTCCTATAATCTCTGCTACCGCACATTGGCCAAGAAAAAAAGTGCTATTATTCGCAATTTTTGGATATCTAGTATTTAATGCCGCAACATCCTCAACGACAAACTATTATATCATGTTATTGACCAGGTTTTGTGGTGGTATGGCTGCAGGCGTAGCTTGGGGCCTATTAGTAGGTTACGCAAAGAGGCTTGTTAGCCCACAGCAAACGGGAAAAGCAATAGCGCTGGTTAGCTCGAGCATCCCACTAGCACTAGCTATGGGCGTTCCATTTGCGACTTGGCTAGGCTTACATTTTGGGTGGTATGGTGCATTTTGGCTTGTTACAGCAGTAACAGCTGTACTATTAGTGGCGATAGTCTTCTTTATTGAGGATTTTCCTGGTTCTACGAAAGCAAAGAAAAGGGAAAGTTCCTTTAAAATCTTTAAGAACAAAGAAATAAGTAAAATCTTTCTCATCTTATTTTTGTGGATGGTAACGCATTATTCGCTTTATACCTACTTAGGTTATTATCTACGTCAATATGATTTAGAATCAAATTTAGATATCTTTATGTTAATCTTTGGATTTTCGGCACTATTGGGTGTTCTAATTATAGGTCTTCTAGTGGATAGATTTTTAAATAAATTAATCTTTATTTGTCTTACACTATACATAATAGCCTCTATATTTTTGCTCCTGGGTATTTACTCATCTCTATTTATTTATATCGGTATCATCTTATGGGGCATTTCTTTTGGGGGAGTTCCAACATTACTTCAAAAAAGATTGGCTGATGAATCACAAGAAAATTCTGATGTCGCACAATCCATGTATGCTACAATCTTTAATTCAGCAATTGCAGGAGGTGCATTTATAGGTGCAATAATTCTAAATATCTTTGGGCCTTTAATGTTAGCAGCAGCAATTACTTTAATGGGGATAATCAAGTTTTTAATAACTTACGCCGATAAAAAAAATGAATACAAAGAGATTTAATCAATTATTATTATCAGATAGCCCCGTATATTCTTCCATATCTTAAAGACCTCCCGCAAAGTATGGACCGTTTGGATTTCCTTCAAAACAGACCTCACGCTCAGTCAGATACGCTAGTTACAAGTAAACATTGGATCCCTGTGATAAGCAATAATACCAACATAAGTAGCTTATCGCTACTCTTTATGTTGGTATTCTTTATATCTTTGTTCAAATTCTTCAAGAGAATATACTTTTATTATATCAAAATGAAACTGGTCATCTTCTTGATATATAAACTTATAAGCACAGCTCAAAAGTCCTAGATTCCTATTGCGATTTCTATCGAATATAGCGACATGAAATCGTGTCAATAATTCATATTTCATCTGCGGAAAGTTGATATTGCGGCAGATAAATCTCTGAAAAGCAAAATTATTCAATTCTGTAAGGAATTTTATGGTTTGAACTGAATCAATTTCACCGACATATGCTAAAGTTTCATATATATTGTTGTTTCCTTCATTGAGGAGTTCGCGTTCTATATTATCATTCATCTCTACAATTATTAAGATTATAAGCAAATGATATCAAAGGTTTAATAAGCTTCTTTTATAAAGAAAATCATTTTTACTTTTGAAATCCAATTTTATAAATTAGCATCCTAAGTCCCCTATTTTTGTATACTTGGTAATCATAAAATTCTATCGGTTCCACTCTATTTATTGATTATTTATTTTTCACTATTTTTCTTTAGGTTCGATTTTCTCTTTTGGAAAGGTATCTGGCTCTGGCATATGATTTAATTGTTCGACTTGTGGATCTACTCCAGCTTCGCCATCCCCTTCCTGTTTCTTATTTCTTTTATCAATAATAGAAGTAATAGTCTTCTTTTTTTTAGGTTGTTGTTTCTTATTAACAATACCTACTTTTGAGTTTTCATTTTTAGTCGCCATGAGTTTCAAATTATGTTTCCAAAAAGCCACTGTCATCTTTTAATTAAAAGATGACAGTGGCATATATGATAATTAGAAGAGTTTTTAATCCACCGATTGGCCGACATTGGCCTCGCTCATAGCAATTTCGGTCAATAAAACATCCGTTTCCTTTTCTTCTTCTAAGGTAGAAGCCAAAAGTCCTTCAGCTTCGCTATGTTCCATCAATCTAGCATATGTTACTAAACAGCCATAACTCGCAATTTCATAATGTTCAACTTTTTGGGCTGCAGCAATCAGTGCGGCATCTAATACTTCAGGACTATCTTGGAATTCCTCCAAAATTTCATCTGCCTCATTCAAAAGTCCTTCCATTGCCTTACACTTTTTACCCCGAGCAGTCATGTCTAAACTTGAAAAAACTGATTTCAAACGCTCAATATGCCCTTCGGTTTGTTCATAATGTGTTTCGAATGCTTTTTTTAGTGTATCGCTTTTTGCAGCAGCAGATAGTTTTTTAAGCCCTTTGAGAAGCTGCTTTTCCGCTCCTAGAATATCTTTCAATTCGTCTACAAATAATTCGTGGAGATGGGCGTTAGGCATATTGCCTTCTTTATTTTTTCTAGCCATGATATATAAGTTTTAAATTTATCTATCTATAGAACGTCCAGTTGTGCTATTAGTTTCCACAACCAATCATAATGCGTATTAATATGAAACACCAGGTAAAAACTCTTATTTTATATATGCATTTAACATGGTCAGGAAACAAATACCAAGAGGTAAATGCTAGACTTAAACCTCTAAAAAACTGATTGCATGTGATATCTAAAAAAAATGATTCTGAATAATCAATATCTTCTTTCTAAGAATTTGAGTTACGACGTCAGTTTGCAATAATTATAAAACATTTTTTGGTTAATGCTTTTCAGTGTCCAACATAAGCTTTACCTGGTTCTCCAAGTCATCCAAATTAAATGGTTTTTCAAGATAGCTGTCTGCTCCTGCTTCTTCTGCAAGTAGATGAATATCACTATTTGCAGAAACATAGATGACTGGTATGTGTTTAAAATCGGGGTGATTTTTCACAAGTTGAGTCGCCTTTATACCTCCAATTTCTGGAATCCAATTGTCCATTAAAATAAGGTCTGGAAGAATTTCTGTTACTTTTTCGATAATATCGTGCGAAGTCTGGGAGGTTGCTACTTGATATCCAGAACTTTCCAAAATAATCGTGCATACCTCTAAAATATTTACATCGTCGTCAAAGAGTAATATCTTTTTATTTCCCATAGTAATCAGTGTAGTAGTAATGTTGATAAGACGCTAATATAATAAAATAGTAGGGATAAATTGTCAGCGGTAAGTACTCAATCCGTTGATAAAAGCCGCAATTTCTTCAGGCTTTAATATAAAATCAACAGCTACATTCAAAGCAGCCTGCTTTGGCATATAATCAATTTCGGCTGTTATAGGATCCTGAATAACAACCAACCCGCGATAGTTTTTAATCTGTTGTAAACCCTTTACTCCGTCTGCATTTGCACCCGATAAAAGCAGTGCGATTGTATTTTCTTTATAAATCTCAGCTGCAGATCGGAAAGTAATATCAATAGAAGGACGTGAGAAATTAATCTTTTCCGAAAAATCTAACGAAACGAGCGTCTCGTTTTCAAAGAGCATATGATAATCAGGTGGAACTATATAGATACACCCCGGCATGATTGTCTCCTTATCTTCTACCTCGATCACCTCCATTGCTGTACTATTCGCCAATAATTTGGTCAATACAGAATCCGGATGAGGCTTACGATGGACAATAATGACAATTGGAAATGGCAAACCTAACTCCAAGTCTGGTAATACCTCTAATAATACTTTCAGACATCCTGCAGATCCTCCAATCACCAATATACGCCTATTCTTTACCATAGCTCTAGGAGTATTAGATGACTTTATTTTTTCGCCAAATTCGCGACTGACCGATTGGTCTGTACTGTTGTTCTAAATTGGAAAAACGAATCGTTTCTTTCGACCCCAAGGCTAAATAACCAAATGTATCAAGACTTACATCAAATAGATTAAAAACATTATTTTGTAATTCTTTATCAAAATAAATGAGCACATTGCGACAAAGGATGAGCTGAAAGGCATTGAAAGAAGAATCGGACACTAAATTGTGTGTTGAAAAAACCATCTTTTCCTTTAAGTCACCATGAAATTTTACGGAGTCGTAATTTGCTGTATAATACTTTGAAAAGTCTTCTATTCCACCTGAAAGTCTATAATTTTCTGAATACTGTTGCATCTGGCTAATCGGAAAGATTCCCTTACTTGCGCGCTCTAATACCCCTGGATTGATATCCGTAGCATAAATCAATGATTTATGATACAATTTAGCTTCTTTCAGTAAAATTGCTATCGAGTAGGCCTCCTCTCCGGTAGAGCATCCAGCCACCCAAATCCGTATAAATGGATACGTACCTAATCTCGGAAATACTTCTTCACGCAAAGACTTATAAAAATTAGGGTCGCGAAACATCTCCGTAACATTGACCGTAATCTCTTCAACGAACCGCTGTAAATATTCTGGTTGGTTCAATACAGTATAACGTAACTCAGCAAAACTGGTGAATTTATCAATAAGGCAAAGTCTGTTTAAGCGTCTCTTCAATGAAGCCTTACTATATTGTGTAAAGTCATACCCATATCGATCGGCGACATCCGTCAAGAGAAGGTCGATCTCTTCATTTTTGATTATATTCGGTTCCCACATCTAACAAGCTTGTTCAATTATCATGACTAATTTGTCTAAATCTATGGGTTTGGAAACATATTCACGTGCACCTGCTTCAATACACTTTTCCCGGTCGCCCTGCATGGCTTGTGCCGTGACAGCAATCACAGGCGTATTACCGAAAATACTCGAAGTTTTTATCTCCCGAATGGCTTCATAACCATCCATATCGGGCATCATCATGTCCATGAGTACAATGTCAATATCCCTATTGGAAGCCAATATGGCAAGTCCCTCTCTAGCACTGCTACTCGCGAGCGCTTGATATCCCCTCGACTTTAGCGCCAGCCGCAATGCAAAGATGTTACGATTGTCATCATCAATAACCAATATAACCTTAGCTTGTTTCATCTTGTTATTTTTTACTTAATTATCATACAACCATACACGCAATAAAGATAGCAATTGGTCGGTATCTACAGGTTTAGAAATATAATCTGAAGCTCCCGCCACAATGCATTTCTCCCGGTCACCTGTCATTGCTTTTGCTGTCACGGCCATTATCGGCAATTTGGTATATTGCGGATTTTTGCGAATCAGCCTGGTCGTTTCATAACCATCCATCTCCGGCATCATCATATCCATCAGCACTATCGATACATCGGGATGGTTGTCCAGTTGCACTAATGCTTCTTTTCCATTTGTGGCCGAAATAATCTGCATTTGATATTTCTCCAAAGCTTTCGAAAGCGAAAATATATTCCGAACATCATCATCAGCAATCAACACCTTCTTACCAGTTAAAACCTCATTTAAGGAACCCAATTTATTCGCTTTCCTTTTTTGCACATCAGCTGTCTTTTCTTCCACCAAGTGTAGAAAAAGTCCCACTTCATCTAAAATCCGCTGATAAGAATGAGCCGTTTTTATTACAATAGAATCGGCGTATTGTTTTATTTTTACTTCCTCTGCATGGGACAGGTTTTTTCCAGTGAAAATGATAATCGGTAAATTTTCTAGACCTGCATTATTTTTAATTGCTTCTAGCGTTTCATAACCAATCTTGTCGGGCACGCCCATATCCAAGATTACACAGTTGACGGAATCCGAGCTTAGTGCTTGAACACTTTCATCCACATTTGTTTTGATTTCTGCAACTATATTAAAGTTACTCAGAAAGTAAGAAAGAGCAGAGGCATGTTTAGGGTTCTCCTCTACGATGAGCACCTTTTTCGGATAACGTGTCAATGCTTCTTCTATTTTTTTAAACATCTGCCCGAGCTGCTCGATAGCAACGGGTTTATTGATAAAATCAATAGCTCCTTTCAGTAAACTTTCTTTCTTGACATGTAATGATGACATAATATGGACCGGAATATGGCGAGTCGTTGGATTATTTTTTATTTCATCCATCACTTGCCAACCATCTTTAATTGGTAATTGGATGTCTAATAGAATGGCCAATGGAAGGTACCGTGCAGCAAATTCAGCAGCAATATCACCCCTAACGACAACCACTCCCTTATATTGCTGCTGGCGCGTATATTTTAACAACGCTTTGGCAAAATTGGTATCATCCTCTACGATAAGAATTACCTTATCACCCTTCACAATATTATCTCGATCATCCTCCACTTCTTCTGGGATGTCATATACCACATTACTATTTGGTGATTGGGCCACCATGGTTACAATCTCATTGACATCTGAGGCAATGATATCTATCAGTTCCTCGGAAGTTGGTTTTACTGTATCGGCTATTTTCGTTTTTGGTAAAATCAAAGTGAACGTACTGCCTGCTCCTTCTTTACTGACCAATAAAATCTTTCCACCCAATAATCGCGCTATTTCCCTACTGATTGAAAGTCCCAATCCAGTACCGCCAAATTTACGACGTGTAGATCCATCTGCCTGTTGAAAAGCTTCAAATATTACCTTTTGTTTTTCCTCTGCTATCCCTATTCCTGTATCCTTAACAGCAAAAATCATGTTATCGAAATCTTCTGTAATTGTAAGTGTAATTGTACCACTGGCTGTAAACTTAATGGCATTGGACAACAAATTTCTCAGGATCTGATCAAGTCTTAACCGATCAGTTTCAAGTGATTCAGATATATCAGTAGGCAAAATGATATCAAGTTCGAGAGATTTTTCTTTAACAATAGGTAAAAATAAACTTTTCAAATCATGTTTGATATCGTTTAATTTTACCAGTTGATAATCGAGCTCCATCTTACCAGACTCTATCTTTGATAGATCCAATATCTCATCAATCAGACTCAAGAGACTCGTTCCCGAACTTTGGATCACTTTAGCCGATTCAATCTGATCTTCATTCAGATTGCCATCAGTGTCTTCCGACATCAGTCGTGATAGAAGAAGGATCGAATTCAAAGGAGTCCTGAGTTCATGCGACATATTGGCTAAGAATTCGGACTTATATTTTGTACTCAGGGCCAGCTCTTCTGCTTTATGTTGTATCTCTAGGTTTCGTTCTGCAATGAGATGATTTTTTTCTTCCAGCAATTTGGAACGCTCTTCCAGCTCTTGATTAGACTGAACGAGTTCCTCTTGCTGAACACGCAATTCCTCTTCGGAGGACTGAAGTTTTTGAGTTTGCGCTTCGAGTTCTGTATTTAAATTTTCCAGTTCTGCATGTTGAGCCTGTAGTTCTTCTGTCTGTGTTTGCGTTTCTTCTAAAAGTTGTTGCACCTGATCACGGCTTTTAGCAGCAGCAACTGCAATACCTATATTTCGGGTAGCCTCTATAAAAAATGGTAATTTCACATTTTCAAAAGGGTTTATAGATCCCAACTCGATTACACCTATACAATGGTAATCAACAAACACAGGTAATAAAAGCACATGACCTATCCGCAACTGCCCACTTGCAAAACTCACGATATAATCGTTATTATTAAGATTTTCAAAGCGTTTCACCTTACCTTCTTTAAAAACCTGCCCAACCATTCCTTCCCCAGGTGCTAGCGTTTTAACTATATTTTTTTCCAGACCATATGCATACTTCAAGACAATCTGCTCTGACTCCCATAAATAAAAAGCACCATTTGTACAGTTGCCATAGGTGATGAGCTGATTTAGAGAATCTGACACTAAAATATCTTCCGTTTTATTTCCTACAAGAACTTCATTGAGCTTGGCTAGTCCCGTTTGTCGCCATTCGTTATTATTCAAATCGTCAAAAGATCGTTGAAGAGCGCGTGCCATCTGATTTAAAGAGCCACCTAAACTTCCAAGATCATCTTGTTCTACGTCATTGACAGTATAATCTCCTCCAGCTATCTGGTTGGCAATTCGTTGCGTTACTTTCAACCGTCGGCCTATCTCTTTATCCTTATCTTTCAATGATTGTTGCAATTTTTCCCGTTGATTGAAATCTGTACGGATGCGCAAGTAAAATATGATGGTAATCAGCAATGAAAAAATCGCTGCGATAACTATAAAAATAGAAGTATAGAAAGACGATTTGTTCAGTTCATTAGCACGCTTATCCAACAATACTTCCTCGGCATCGATGAAACGGGCAATCATGACCCTACAACTATCCATATAATTTTTACCCTCTTCCAATTGAGCTAAGGTCACTTGCTTACCTTGTTTTTTTTCTTCTACAAGATGCGTTAAGATATCCAATCGTGATTTTACAAAAAAAGAAAGACTGTCAGCGACTAATCTTTGCTCTGGATTATCAGCAACCAGTTCTTTAGTCCGATTTAGAGATTGTGGCAACAGCTCTAAACTATTTTGATAAGGGGCTAAAAAAGATTCTTTGCCAGTAAGGTGATAGCCCCTTTGGCCTGTCTCTGCATTTTGTAGGTTACTGAGGATACGGTTAGCCGAAGCTATAACACGGCGACTATGATCAACTTTCGTACGACTGTTGATCTGTTCTTTTATACTGATATAAGACGCTGTGGAACTTGTTAATAACAGCAGCAAGGAAAATCCGAAGCCAATCTGTAGATTTCTTAAAAAGGGTTTAGACATTTCTTAGTTGAGAGGTAAAGTAAAATAAAAAGTCGATCCTTGTCCCAAATTGCTTTGGACACCCACTGTACCATTATGTTGTTTAATGATTTCTGAACAGATATAAAGACCAATCCCTAATCCTTGAAACCGAACAGAGGATTCCTCCACACGATAGAATTTACTGAAAATATTCTGCTGCTTATGCTCTGGAATACCAATTCCAAAATCGATTACAGACACTTTCAGTTGATTATCAAGCCAATCTGTCTTCACAATAACCCGATCTGAATTAGGTGCATATTTAATAGCATTGGTCAAATAATTGATCAGGACCTGCTCAATTCTAATCTCGTCTCCTAAAAACAGCCGTTCTATCATATCCCCTTCTCTTTGAATATCAAGGTTATTATTGTCATGTGTTTGGTAAATAATATCTATGGCATTTGTTAGTAAGCTTTCAAAATCAAAACTTTTTTTGGTAATCTTCAATTTTCCATTTTCGATCTTGGAGATATCCAAAAGATCGGTAATAAGCGCATTCAATTTGCATACTTGAGATTGCACTCTATTGATGTACTTTCCTGCTGATTCATCATCGTTGGTATTAATGGTTCTTTCCAGCAATTGCGCATAAGCCTTAATACTGGTCAATGGAGTCTTAAGTTCATGACTTGCGATACTCAAAAATTCATCCTTTTTCTTTTCGATTTGTTTTTGATCGTCAATATCCGTAAAGGTTCCTACCCACTTAATCTGATTATTCTTTTCTTTAATTGGAATGATCCGCAATAAATGATACCTAAAAATCTCAGCCTTCTTTTCCTTAATCCGAACCTCCATTTCGACAGGCGCCTCAGCCGCTATTGACGTTAGCCACGCAGCTCTGATATCAGCATCATTAACATGTGTTTCGGGAAATAGGGTCGATTCGGCATAGGCCAACCATTTACTATTAACAAATTCAATATGCCCTTCCTCATTTGCTGTAAAAGCAAGTTGTGGAAGAGATTCCAAAATAGAATGCAAGTAATCTACCTGTTCTTTAAGTTCTTGCTGCGCTTTTTTCCGCTCTTCTATTTCCGATCGAAGCACATTCTGAATTTCGTTCAAGGCAAGGGTCTGCTCATACAAACGATAAAAGGTTTTAACTTTCAACATCAGAATATCAGGATCAATAGGCTTGGTAACATAATCAATTCCCCCTGAAGCATATCCTTTTGTGATGAACTTTTTATCTTTATTTACTGCAGATAAAAAAATAATGGGGACATCTTTCGTTTTATTAAAACCAGATAGCGTTTCTGCGACTTCAAACCCATCTATACCGGGCATCTGAACATCCAGAATGATTAAAGCATAATCATTCTTCAACACCTTCTTAAGGGCTTCCTCTCCAGATAGCGCTGTATCCACCAAAAAATTTTTGGATTCCAGTAATTTCTTCAGTGAATAGATATTCGCTTCTTGGTCATCAACAATTAAAATCATAGTTAGTTTAATTCTTTTTCCTTTGCAAAATACAGTGCCTCTGACATAGGTCTTCGAATGATAAAGTTTAAAAATAGCATTTTATTTTTTAATAATGACTGCCTATTATGGAGTGACCTTGACCAATATAGCACGCTCTATATTCTTCCAGACCATTTTCCTCAATAAGTGTGGCCAAAATTATGATTTATTGAATTACAAGAAATATTAGAAATTAACAATTAAAAAAATTTATAAAATAAATAGTAATTGATGTTTATACCTGCTCTAAAAGAATTAATGCCTGTTTGTTTATTATGCGTCATAGCAGTGGAACATAACTTGGTTTTGTTTTGTTATATATACTAAACAGAAGCATAAAATAAAGATGCTCATAAGCAATGCAGTCATTGACAATTTACTTTTTTAGATATGAAAATAGCAATCATCGGGACATACCCACCAAGGCAGTGTGGTATCGCTACGTTTACGCAGGATCTCTTTCGTTCATTGGCAGCCAATGCTATAGGTAAACACGGAATATTCGCCATCTCCGATGGTTCCGAGTATGTTTTCCCCCAAGAGGTTGTATTTATCATAGACAAAGAAAATATCAACAGTTATTTTGCTGCAGCACAACTCATCAATGAAAGATATGATGCCTGTATCATTCAGCATGAATATGGTATTTTTGGAGGAGAAACCGGCAAATATATCATAGATTTATTAGTGAAACTAAAAGTTCCTGTTATAACCAATCTGCATACGGTACTTCAGGCCCCCCATTCCAATGAATATCGCATTCTCAATCAACTGGCTAAACTTAGTACGAAAATTACCGTCATGACACAAAAAGCGGTAGAGATGTTAGAAAACATCTTCCATATCGACAAAGAGGCTGTCTCCGTCATTCCTCACGGAGTACCGCGTTTTGATGGTAATCAAAGCTTGGCGAAAAAGAAATTGGGGTTGGAACATAAAAAAATCATGCTCAGTTTTGGGTTTGTCGGTAGAAGTAAAGGACTGGAAACTGCGATTAAAGCCATAGCAAAAATCCAAGAGGAAAATTTCGTTTATATAATATTAGGCTCTACACATCCCAATACACTTCGGGAAGAGGGGGAATCTTACAGAAATACACTCATGGATCTCGTTATGACTCTCGGTATCGGGCATAAAGTTCAATTTGTTAATCATTTTGCGACAGAGGAATTATTGAAACAATACCTCACAGCCTGCGATATTTATGTGACCCCTTATCCAAATGAAAACCAAATCAGTAGTGGCACGTTATCTTTTGCCCTCGGGGCTGGTGCAGCTGTGATTTCCACACCATACCGTTATGCTACCGATTTACTCGCAGATAATAGAGGGCTTTTTTTTCCATTCAATGATTCAGATGCTCTTGCAACCGTTATCAATGGATTATTAGAAAACCCATATAAGCTAGAACGGTACCGAAATAATGCGGCTCAATATGGTAAGCAAATGTTATGGGAAACAGTCGGAAAACGACAGTTGGAACTTGCTGAAAACTTATGTGCGAAAAAAGCATCATCAACGATATGTCTGGAAAGAGATGTCCAAAAGCATACAATTACGTCATTATTTGAAAATCAAAATCGATTATCTTCTTAAAATAAATATCATTCAATACAAAACTCATGAAAAAACAAACATTCAAATCAGAATCAGAAAAATTAAAGAAGAAAAAAAATATTGCTGACCGCCCACAGACCAAAGTAAAGAGCGATACCGGCTCACAGTCTGAAAAAGATACAAATCCCCTACCACCCAATCCGAACCAGGTAGATAATCATGATGATAAATAGCGAGCTTAGCATGCATAAAGAAAAAGTTAATTCTTACTTAGGCTGGGGATGCAAGTAGATTATATCAGTTTCTGAATATCTTTTTGATTCACAGAACCTAGCTCTTTCGTCAATAGAACCGAGTTGGTCGACTTAGCTTCTAACAGATGATGCCAATGATGAAAAATAAAGGGCTATTCACAATTTTAAAAAATGAATAGCCCTTTTATTTTAAACCTGTAAAATAATCTTATTAATTCTTATAATTTGCCAAACTCCCTTTTAGTTTTTTACGCGCAATATGGATACGCGTCTTAACCGTCCCTATTGGAATATTGAGGTGCTCTGCAATCTCATTATACTTATACCCCTCAAATAGCATGGTAAAAGGCACATAAAATCCTTCATCCAATTCATTCAGTGCATTTTGAATATCTTCTGATATAAATTTTTCTTCTCCACCATTACTTACAGACGAAAAATAGAGATTAGCAGGACCTATCTCATCTTCTGTTGTAATAAAAGAGCGGCTTTTAGTAACACGTCTATAATTGTTTATAAAGGTATTGCGCATAATAGTATAAAGCCAAGCTTTCAGGTTTGACCCCTCTTGAAAATTACGAAAATAACTTACCGCTTTAAGCATCGTGTCCTGTAGTAAATCGTTGACTTCGTCATGATCATTAGTGAAACGTAGGGCAAAACCTTTAAGCTCATTTGTCTGCTCGATTACTTTCATGTTAAATTCTGTCTTCGTCATAAGGATAGTTTTTTTTCGTACCTGCGTACTTTAATGTTAATACTTATTAAATTAAACGGGCAAAATCAATGTGATTTAAGTCACACTATAGAGTGCTGCTTAATATAAGACAAACAGCATGCTATTTATGCCTGAATAAATCCTAAAAAACAGGTATTAATACGAATTGAATTGTAGGGTATGTAGAAAATTATAATTTATTACACGGTAGGCCTTCTTTTTTGGAGGGCATTTATACGCTTTTCTCGGGTATTTAACAAGCGTGCAGCCCTAAATATAAGTCAATCCTGTATCTCAGTAAAAAATGGTACTTTAAAAACACGGAGTTGACTGTCTACTTCTGTGTACAACCTTGGAAAAAAAACTATTTTCAAAAAATCACATTCCAATTAATTTCATTATTAACAAAAAAATGACCAGGTTGTTATTTTAAAAGTTTGTATACCTCGTGGTTTGTCTATCTTTTAATTTTATACATATCATGCAGTATTAATCTCGACTTTCTCGTTTAAATTGGGTCAAAACTCATTTTATACGGGTTTTCTGTTAAATTCAAAACCAACAAGGCACTGTGGTGTTATAATGTAAACATTTCAATCTATTATTGAATTTGGATATGAACTTTAATACAGATACATTATTCAATGTTGAGATAGCATTATTATTAGCAATCTTTAAAGGTGCAAAATGTAATATTTTTAGAGTTGGCTATTAGTTTTCTATAGGTAAATCTTTACTAAACGTCTTACCAAATAACATATCTGTCTGCCAAATTCTTTTATAAAAAAAGAAATTCATTTTTGTCAGTGTACTGAAATGTATTACGTGAAATTAATAATATAAAATAAGGAAGTCTATTAAATCAAATTAAAAAAATATATAAATATTATGGGAAATTTATTATACATCATCGCTGTTATTTTAGTCATTATTTGGGCTATTAGTTTTTTAGGAGGCTTCTTTACTGGGGGTATCATCCATGCCTTATTAGTCATCGCCATTATCGTTATTTTACTACGAGTAATTCGGGGTAATGTATAATAAATAATATTAACATCAATTGACTAGACAATTTGCAAGAACTTCGAGATTAGTATTTTGCACTCCCCTACCTAATCTCGAGGAAATTGTCTAGTTTTTTCAAAAAAAAAGCCATGCAATTGCTCACATGACTCTTTCTCTACTTGTAAATAAACTTAACCCACTAAAAATCTTATTGCAGCATACACTTTGCTGCTTAATACACTTGGTCCATAGCTTGCGTCATTTAGACAAAATAGTTTGTAATATAGGAGAAATCAATCAGCATTTCATCCGTAATAACATCTCAATACATAGCTATTTTTACAAATATAGAAAATATTTTATCAATTTTTCCCATATAAAGGAAAATTAATTTTTATAGATTTGTCTATTTGACTTTTATAAAAATTTATCCAAAGAATAGTGGTTGTTTTTATTATGAATACTTTTATAATTGACAAAGTCCTACAGCCAGTTCAAAACTTCCGATTTTCCTGAACACCAATTAAAACATCCTTTTATTAAGCTTCAGGACGCATTTGAGGGAACAACAATACTTCTTGAATAGTCGTTTGACCTGCTAGTAACATCGTGAGTCAATCTATACCAATACCCATCCTCTTTAAACAAAGAACTTACTGGGCAATGGACTTCTTGGGATGAGTATATCAAAGAAAAAAATCATGACCATCCTACAATTATTTTTTATCCACTTCGTAATATGGATAGTATTTAATTATATATACAATGCTAATCTGGATGAATTATCTCTTTACTTTTCGATACACACGATTTCCATTTCCAGTAATCTCATTGTCTCCAGAACGACGCAAAGTTAATGTGGTAAAACCTATTTGATATTTGAAGTTATGATTTTTTTCGTCATACTTCATCGCCTTCTTGCCTAAGAAACTACCAACATAATAATAGGTATCCCCTTCTTTTATGATATTAAAAGGATCTTCTTGTGCAACGTCACTCTTCCAGCCACCGACAAAGAAATCTGGATTATAGTAAGAAGCAATATACGTTTTTCGTTGCTCCGCTTCTTCTTTACTTATCCGCGTCATCTCTTCGGACTTATTCCCCATACTCACCTTGAGCATACCGGTTTCTTCTTGAAGATTCATAACAATAGCAACAGTAGCTAATCCATTGGAAATCTCTGCTTTTAATGTTTTATCTTCCTTATTATAACTGGCGGGTACTTCGATGTTTTCCGCAATTAAATAAAGTTTCTGTCCATCTTTTCTGATTTCGACGGCTTCAGTAAGCTTTTTGTCTTTTTCAACCCAATAACCGATATAGTTGTCTCCTGTGGGTTGCGAGCACGAACTTAATAGCCAAATTATACTACCTGTTATTATCGTTTTGAATGTTAGATTATTTATCATTTATAATTTTTTAGATGTTATCGATTTCTCGTTATTACAATTACTGATTATTGTCTACTTGCATTGCTGGTAGTATTTCAATGAAACCATAGTGCGGTATATCGTATCATTTCTATACTCCTTTCTTTGTCGCAACTAACGCATAAACCATTGGAATTTTATTACCCAAATGTGCAATCCTATATTTTTTTGGTGCCAGTTCAATTGTATTATTGAAACAATTATAGGGTGAATAATCAAACTCTTCGAAAGTGTTGATTTCAAATCCATTATTTATCAAGCTGCTCATCACTTCACTAAGTCCGTGATTCCACATAACATACTCTTGTGTGATGTCTGCGGACCGGTCAGCATACGTACCACTTTCTGTTTCTAAGATTGCACCTGAATTAAAATAACTATACCCTACTTTTTCAAAGCTGTCGTCAAACATCCACACAACTGGATGAAACTCCACAAAAACGAACTTTCCTCCAGGTTTTAAATATTTGGCGATAATTTGAGCCCATTTATCAAGATCTGGCAACCACCCAATGGTACCATAACTCGTGTAAACAATGTCAAACCGCAGTTGCAAATGGTTTGGTAAATCGTAAATATCACAACAGATAAATTGTGTATTCGAATTTGTATCGGCGGCAATCCTCCTTGCGTTTAAAATGGCTTTATCTGCTAAATCAACACCTGTCACGCTAGCTCCAAGTCTACTCAGTGAAATTGTATCTTGACCGAAATGGCATTGCAGGTGCAGAATAGTCTTTTCTTTTACATCTCCGAGGAGTGCTAGTTCAATGTCATTAAGTGATGTTTCCCCTTTCAAAAAACTGTCCAAATCGTAAAATTCAGACTTTAAATGTGCGTCTGTCCTGTTATTCCAAGACTGTCGGTTTATGGCAATGTAATTGTCTATCGGATTCATTAAATCTGCTATTCTATAAAAATAAATGATGGATGTATCGCATTACTGACCAGCATAAATAGCGACCCCATTTTCTAATAAAACATATCCCTTCCAAGCAGATAGCGTAAAGTTTTTAGATACCCAATTACCTTCTCCTGATTTTTCCAATACAATACCTGTGTTGGATTTTGGTAGAAAAATTTCAGCTTTGGTATTATCTGAACTGAATATTAAATAGGCAGCGATTCCGTCAATCCTCGCACCGTTTTCTAAGGGATTTAGCTTAGTTTTTAAGGTCGCCAATGTTAAACAAGATTGTTCTATCTCAGAATATACTTTTCCCTCCTCATACAAGCAAGCTACTCGTTGTTTAGTACATTCGCTTTTTACGAGTGGCATAGTCGATACAAATTGTATACTATCTATGTCTTTAAAAGCCGTACCTTCAGGATTCAACTCACCATATCCTTCAATAAGCGTATCTCCGTTTACTTTAAAAGCAATTTGTCGAATCGATTGAATTCCCTCAGATTGAAAAGTATAATCTGCGACCAAAATACCGTTCTTTAATTGTCCTATAAAGCTCCCCGAGTTTTTATCCTTTTCTGCCAAAGCATAAGTTAGATTTCCCTTAACCTCGTTCTCATGCACATTCTCGGTGATTTCCAAAGAGATCGTGCTTTTATTATCGTCAAAAACATAACATCCTAAATTAATTGGGCTTATACTCACTTCAGAAACCTCCTGCGTCTCAGCATTGGAATTCTTTGTTGTTGACTCCTTATTTCTGCAGCCTATTATTGTCAATAATACAAATGATAATACGATTAGCTTTTTCATATTTCCTATTTCTAAGTGTAATCAGTTTTTATAAATTTAATTTTTATTACTGACATATTGTATAAAATTAGCTTTTTGTTGCCCTATCTCATCGGCTTAATTCATTTTTACAACAATAATATACTGTCTTTTATGCTATTGATTTCTTAGTAAATCCTTATATTGGATCAAAAGCTCACCTATAATTTTTATAAATATTACATTGATTTTTTTAAAATAGTTGACGATTGGATACGCGTTTATAGATTTTTGATTTATTTCATGAGAACAAATCAATTCATCCCAGCTATACATGAATAACAACAAAATCTTAGTAAATCATATTACATTTATAGATGATTTCATATATTTACGTATAATCAATCAATTAAAACATGAACAGAATATACAAAACCTCTGGTATCCTTTGCTTGAGTTTAATCAGCACCCTAACCTATGCGCAGACCAAGTTCCAACCGCAGGACACCGAATTCTATACCCCGATTATCCGAACGGTGACTACTTCAGAAAATCAAGCTCCTTCAGATGCTATCGTGCTTTTTGATGGCACTAACCTCAACCAATGGGTAAGCGCAAAAGACATACAGAGCGAAGCTCCATGGAATATCGAAAATGGCATATTGACGTGTACGCCACAATCTGGGGATATTCAAACAAAAGAAAACTTTGAAGACTTCCAACTGCATATCGAATGGAAAAGTCCGGAGGTAATTAAGGGCGAAGGCCAAGGACGTGGAAATAGCGGTATATTTTTACAAGGACATTACGAAATACAGGTGTTGGACAACAACAATAATCCTACCTACGTAAACGGTCAAGCTGGCTCGATATACAAACAACAACCTCCACTTGTATCTGCAGTGAAATCTGCTGGACAATGGCATACCTATGATATCTTATATACTGCACCTCGATTCAACGCAGATGGTATTTTAATAAAAAAAGGTATTGTAACCATCTTGCACAATGGTATAGTGGTACAGTACAATACGCAGATCGAAGGAACTACAGAATACATCGGATTGCCAAAAACCTTGGTTCATGGCCCTGGCCCAATCGTATTACAGGACCACGGCGATAAGGTCAGCTTCCGTAATATCTGGATCAGACGCCTTTAAAATACTATACCTTAAAAAAGGGGGCGAATTTATGCAAATTCGCCCCCTTTTTTTTAAGGTAATTTTATAATAAAATATCCATGATTTCATTTGAACTTATTGAATCTTTTCTAATACTTTACACAATGCAATAGATCAATTCTTTTTTCTATGTTGCTGCCCAGGAGCATAAGGTTTGGCAGATTTTGAACCTGTTATTTTTTTTGCTTGCCCTGGAGGAACCTTACCGCTATTTCCCGCTGTTCTAATGCTATAACATGAAGTGGTGAGGAGGATTGTTGCCAAACCGAATATTAAACATATCTTTTTCATATTTAAATTTAAGTATATAATTATCTATTAACGTGCCAAACAGCCATGAATGAGTAATATCTGTTATTAAAGTGCGTAGAACAAATCTTAAAATTAGCCTAAACACTTAAACTTACATCTGTAGAATTTCTGATTTGAATACCGTATCTATCTTTCAGTTCATCAAACTGCTTTAAAGTACCCTTTTCAAAACCAGAAATTGGCGACATACAATCGACCAATAGCGTAATGCGTGAAGTAATAGCCCTGTTATCGGCAAAATGTTCGAGAATTTGTAAGGTTGAGGCTAATACGCAGTGACTAGAAGCTTCGCCTGCGATATAAATAGCATCATACTGGCCTACGGCATCCAATACCGTTTGGTTGATATAATTATCGTTATCATACTCCGCCTTAATGATTCCGTACATTTCGGTATACGGGTTTTGCCCTTTATAAACTAATATCGGTCGGGTCTTACGTGCCGCTGCGTGGAAGTAAAGCATATACGTAAATTGGCTTTCGAGCATAGCACCATATGTTCCCTCCAGACAGTGATGAGGCCATATACAAAGCTGTTTTCTATCTGACAACTCTAAATTACGGAGGTACGCTAGCGAGCGTTCTGATTCTCCATTTGCAACACTCCATAGACCATTTACAACGTCGGTATAGGTAATAGTGGTAAAGGGATCGGGGTGCCTGCCCTCTTGATCTAGCCACCATCCTGGGTGAAATATCTGCAACAATGAATGACAATCAAGACTACATATAACCTGAGTCAACGACGCCACATTACGATACATCCATTGCGTCAGGCGTTGTACATCACCTTTCGAACCTGCTACAGGAAGACTACCGATGTTTTCCATAAAATCATTTTGTACATCAATTGCTAAAAGAAGCGTCCGTTTCTCATCGGCAGCAGCAGGAGAGAAACTTTCATGTCCTGCAAGTGACAGGATTTCAGGAATATTCCCTCGTGCCTCAGGAGAAGCAATATACTGGCTGTCGACTATTTGTTCATATGTTGTTTTCATTTCGTGCAAAAAATATTAATCTATAAATTGAAAATCGATGTTACCGATCAAAATAACCGACCAACTCATTTTGAGCTTTTTTGTTCAAGTATAATTACTAAGTAAAGATGATTAATCGTTTTTATATATACAATAATTTCGGATGAAAACAGACGATAAGCTAGTTTAACCTCTGCTATATCTGCCACAAGTATGATAAGGACGATTGTTTTTAAATGATGGATTGTTTATCCTCAAGTAAAGCAAAAAATAGGCTGTCATCATTCGACAACAGCCTACCCTTCTTGATATTATTTCTGAATAACGATATTTCACTTTAAAATAGCATAATTATAATATAATATGCATTAAAATCAAATTATTCCATAGTCGGATTGAATGTCCCGCCCCAGTCCTTATTTTGTTGAATTTTACTATTCTTATCAATAACAGATTGTGCTATTGGAAAGAAATAATAAGTATCGGGTACCAGGTTCACCTTATTTCCTGTATTAGGAACCTGCAATACGCTATATTTAAATTGATTTTCTTTCAAATTGTAACTTTTAGCCAAATCAACAGCTACATCCAAATCCATCTCAGTTCCATTATCGTTGATAGCAATTGCCTCTACTCCATATTTAGTTGTATTATTGAGGGTATTCAATTTACGTGCTCTTCTCAAATCCCAGAATCGATGTCCTTCAAAACAGAACTCGATATTACGTTCCGCCAAGATTGCATCTCGCATTTCCGAACGATTGGAAGCCGTGATACCATATTTCCCATCAGATCCAATTTCGATTCCTGCGCGTTGGCGGATTTGTTTCATAATATCCAAAGCGGTATTGAAGTCGCCGGTTTCGTTTGCTGTTTCGGCATAATTCATCATCACCTCTGCAAAGCGCATCAATACAAAATCAACATCATATTGAGTCTCCACCTCTGTTTGTTTCAAGGAGAGTTTAGAATTTTTAAGAATAAAAAAACCACTATAGCGACTTAAGTTCTCCGATGGCGTTTTAGCTTTTGGATTGACCCCAAAATTATCCAGATCGGCCGCTATACCCACAGAAGTGTACTGTCTCTTACCTGCTTTTCCAGAGACTTCATAAATTTTTCCATTCCAAACGATGGATTTATCAAATCTAGGATCTCTATTTTCCCAATAAGATTGTAAGAAATCATCATTGGTCTTATGGTATTTCCCTGTAGCATCTGAAAAAAGTTTACCATCTTTCATAGGGAAAGTCTTTACAAAATCCCAAGAAGGCACTGCTGATGCAGGTCCGCGGCTTTCCGAACCCGGTCGAACACCATTATCCCAATTGGCGACCTTATTGGGGTAGGAATTTATAACTGCAAAGACAACCTCTGGTCCCTTTTCCTGAATCGCAATCTGTGCATAGTCTTCAGTTAAAGCATAACCATTAGCTTTCAATCGATCGTACGCCGTTTTATTGGCTGCATGAGCTTCTGTCCAATAAGCATTGCCATAAGGGTTTGATGGGTTAAACTGTGGGGAAGCTTTATATAGCAACACTTTGGCTTTAAATGCTACAGCAAAATTGCCATCAATACGTCCATAATCTTCCGAACCCTTTTCTATTGTAGCCGGTAATAGTGCGATTGCAGCATCCAAGTCCTTAATCAGCAAATCAAAACATTCTTTAGTTGTATTTCTAGGCGTCTGCAAATCGTCCTTTTTCAAATCTTGCGGAACCGTGATATAGGGAACTCCACCATGATGCCTCACCATATTGAAATACATATAGGCTCTCATGAATAATGCCTGACCCAATACCGAATTTTTCACATCAGAACTTAAGCCTGTACTTTCGTTAACCTTATGAATAGCTGTATTGATTTTTCTAATTGTTGTGTAGTCCCATGCCTTATAGGCTGTATTATTTACAGTCACAGCATCCAAGGGAAATGAAATACCCACCAATTGTTCTGAGTTACCATCAGCACCTGCAATCCAGTTCCCAAACAACGGATAGAGATTGGTAATATAGGCATTGACTAAATTAGGATCATTCCACACCTTGCTTTCATCGAGTGAATTGAGATCTTCGATATCAAGCACATTTTTACAAGATGATGTGGCCAGTAAAAGGGCTATTATGGGATAAAATATAATTTTCATTAGAATAAAATTTAGTAATAATAGTAGAACATTCACGAGCATATGTCCACGCAATGGTGGCATAAACTTGCATACTCCATTTAAAATTTAATGTCCAAACCTAATGTGAACGTTTTCATGACGGGATAAGAGTCATACATTTTTTGTTCTGGATCATGAAATTCCTTCATTGGTGATAGTACAAATAAATTTGTTCCATTAAAGAAGACGTTCACACTTTTTATCTTCATGGCATCGGAAACAGATTTTGGCAATCCATAAGAAATGTTCAAATCACGTAAACGTAAATATGCGCCATTACGTATCCAGAAACTCGAAGTGCCAGTACCTGCCTCTGCCCAGTTTGAACCTACGACCCTTGGATATTGTGCGTCTTCATTTTCTGAAGTCCATACATCGCCAGCCCATATGGGATAATATGGTCGGAAAGCACCCCCATGCTGGCGCATTCCTCCTCCTTCTTGATTGCTGATGATCCGGTCATAGGCCAATACCCCCTGAAGCAATGCTGAAACTGAAAACCCTTTCCAATTGGCATTCAACCCAAAGCCATAATTGATTCGGGGCGTATTGTTTTCAGAAAGCAACATCATATCGTTATCATCGATCTTCCCATCCGGTGTGTCCGAATAGTTGGCTCCTCGAATATCTTTATACATAATCATGCCCAAATATGGATCACGTCCGTAGGTTTTGAAACCTTGATCTTTCAGTTCATCGAGCTGCTGCTGTGTCCTCACTAGATCGACAGCCTCAAGACCGATGATCCGATTTTCAGGTCTTCCGATACGGGTCCTGAAATTTTGAGTCCCATCAGGGCCGTACGAAGGTTCTTCATCGTATATATCCCAACGGTCTTTTGCATACCCCATATTTGCAGTCAGGCCATAAGACACTTCTCCTATACGGTCATTCCAATTTAGGGATATCTCGCCACCTTTATAACTTCTTGCAGCATAATTCTCCGGAGCTAGTTCCCGTCCATAATTGTCCGGAACAGTCAGCGACCGTGGACCCAAGATATCCGTTTCTTTACGGTTGAATACATCCAAAGAACCCGTCAATTTGTTATTGATAAAACCAAAATCTACACCAATATTGACACTCTTAGAAGTCGTCCACGTCAGGTTTTGAGTAGGAGTCGCTCCATAAGCTACACCATTATAGTAGCGGTCTCCAAACATGTACCCGCCAGACGGTCTATATTTTTCTTGATAAAGAAATTGTCCAATTCTTTCGGCATTGACATTCAAATCATTTCCTGTAGTACCATAAGAAGCTCTAAGCTTCAAGTCACTGAAAGTGTTTTTAATATTGGAAAAGAAACCTTCTTCAGATACACGCCAAGCCGCAGATACGGATGGGAACAATCCCCAACGTTTGTCTCCTGGAAACAGCGGAGATCCATCATATCGGAACGAAAATTCTGCAATATACTTATCCGAATAATTATAGTTCGCTCGTCCGATGATCCCTCTTCTCGAATTGATACTTTCATATGCATTTGTCGATCTAAAATTACGATCTGTTGGATAGATGAACATCTGATCTAAACTCACAATTGGATTTTCAGCACGCGAATTCACATATGTACCTCCCGCTTTAAATTGTTCATAGACCAGTAAAGCGTCGATGGTATGTTTATTGAATTTCAGGTTATAGTTCAAGAACCAGTTGACTTGGTATTCCCATTCCCGCTCAGGAGAATAATCCATAAATGGTTGTGCCTGACTGAACGTAAATATATTCACCTTATCTTCAGAAGGAGGTGCGGGAATGAATCGATTACCATCAGGATTCAATGACGTGAACGTATAATTCTTCTGGAACGTCATGAATCGTTTCCGCATATAATCTTGTGCTAGATAACTACCGACCACTTTGGTAGACAAGCCCTCTACAAGTTTATCCAATTTATAATTTAGGGTCATAATCGGATTAACTTGTCGCACCTTACGGTCGATATAACGATCTCCCATCACTTGATCGATTACATTCCAAGCCTGCCAGCTTCCCATAGGAGTCTGGACTGGAAAATCCGTGCGTGAATTACTGGGAGAACCATCGGCATTGAGGTAAAATGGATACATCTTTGGCCAATTGAAAGTGACCCGATAAAAATCCGAAACATCAAAATCATCATCCTCTGCCGCAGTACTGAATGGCCAATAAAACCGTTTAGAATTAGTCTGGTTGGCAGATATATTGACATCTATGGTAAAATCATCTGAAATTTTAGCGCTAACGTTACTTCTTAAATTGAACTTTTCGTGATCTAAAGATTGGTACGACCCATTTTCTTTACGGTAACTAACCAAATTATAATAGGTAATCCGATCTCCTCCACCGGCAACTGAAATTGATTGTCTATGGCTAAACGGATTCCTCCAGATCACATCATTGACGCTGTAATCTTTATCTTTAAAATAGTCGAACTCGGTCTGTCCATTAGGTGCTACCCAAGGCTTAGAACGATCTCCATTTTCCCAATTAAATTGAGAAACTCTATTTTGATAGGTCAACTCATCTGCTGCTGTAGTAATATCCGCCAAAAGTGTTTGAGTGGGTGCACCGAAAGTATAATTGCTTTGTACATTGAAAACAGGTTCTTGAGCAGACCCCTTTTTCGTTGTTACCACGACAACTCCATTTCCAGCTCGCGTACCATACACCGCAGCAGTAGCGGCATCCTTCAGAAAACTCATCTGATCGACCTCATTGGCCTCCAGAGCATCAAAAGCCGCTTTATCTCGAACGATTCCGTCGATAACATATAAGGGTTCTGCAAAGCTACCTCGTATACGCAAACTAGAAGAAGCCCCAGCCATACCGGAAGTATTGGTCACATTAATCCCTGCCGCTCGTCCTGCTAAGGTATTGGATAGATTTGAGGGAGCAATATTCTTCAATTGATCTGCATTAACAGAAGCGACCGAACCCGTTATGTTTGCTTTACGTTGCTTCCCATACCCTACTATGACTACCTCTTCCAGACTTTCTTGCTCTTGATCCAGTGCAACCGTTATGGCAACTTTATCCTTGGAGTCAATATTGTAATTATTGAGCACTTTGGTTTTAAAGCCCACATAGCTGATCGTGATGACATATCCCTGCCCTTCTGGAATGCGTTCAAATGAAAACATGCCATCATCATTTGTTGTATTGACCTGCTTAAATTTACTTGTCAGATTTTCAATACTAACAGTTGCTCCTGTAATTGGATGATTACTCGCATCCCTGACCACGCCGTTAACGGAAGCTGTCGATTGTGCAAATCCGACCTGGCAACTCATGCTGACAATACCCAGCACACCCAAGCGAAGGGCCCAGTTAGTCTGAGGGTTCCTAGTCCTCAGGAACAGCATCGTCATCAATTGATGCTTTTTGGAAAAAAAAATGTTCATAATTAGCGTTTTGATATAAGTGTTTATTTATTTGGAAAGGTATAACTGATTTCTACATGATGTAAATAATTAATCTCTTGAATGATTTCTTTGTAGACTTGTTTTGTATTGTTAAAATGACCACTATAAAATTTATTACTGATTTTTCTTTTATCATAATGAAGATCTATGTCATAATTTTGAATCAGGACATTAATCACATCTTCTAAAGCAATATTCTTAAATTGGATAACAGCAGCATTTTGAAGAAAATATCCACCCCGATCTATTCCTGATTTATGTACTTTCACTTCCTGTACTATCGTTAAATCATGATGGTCTAATGTGATTTCTTCATTTGGCATAATGGTACGTACTAGATTTCGTTGCTCGTTAGCAGCTTGGGCCTTCACTTCTATCTTCCCTTCCAATAACTTAACCTGTGTCTGCGTCGATCTTAACTCATCAACGATGAATATCGTTCCCAAAGCTGTAGTTGTCACTCCTGTCGAATGCACTCTAAATGGTTTATTTATATCCTTGGTCACATTAAACTTGGCCTTACCTTTTAAATAAAGAATCCTTTCTTTTAGGTTACTGAAATCTTCCGGGTATTTAATTTCTGATTTTGGATAGAGGGTAATGATAGAGCCATCACTTGCAGTCAGAGTCATGATGTCATTTCCTGAATTGATGTAATATAAGTTGCTGCTTTCAGTCGAATTAATGCTCATAGTAGCCGTTTCACTATGAACTGAAACCAGTGTTTTCGTGAACTGATTTAGGATTCCATAAACTCCCAGAAACAAAATAAAGGCTGCCGCAACTTTAGATAGGTTAATAAAAATACGGATTCTATGAATACGGATTCTATTTTTTTCTATACTAGCAAATATGTTTTTTAGTATATCTTCTTGATTGGCATAATCAAGATCTCCATCTACCGAATTCCAATCTTCCTCAGGAAGCAGTGTCTCTAAGTTTGGATCTCCATATCGGATATAATTTTCCAAATACGTAGCCTCCTCTGCAGAACATTGATTCTTTAAGTAACGATTAACTAATTCTGACGTAATCTTCATATAATAAGAATACGACAGAATCGTCCCTTACCCCCAAAATTATTTTAAGAATAATAGAAGAGCCGATAGAAACAGGAAGAATATTTTTTTCAATGCCTTAAGTGCTAGGGAAATATGATTTTCAACAGTCTTCGGTGATATTGCCAAGCGGCTGGCAATCTCTTTATAACTTAAATTGTCGAACCGACTAAGTAAAAAAATCCTTTTTCTAGAAGGAGGCATACCATCCACAACCCGCTCATAGTGCGCACTGATTTCTTTCAATCGATAGAGTTCAGACGGTGTTTGCACGGACTCCTGTAAATAGGGTTCTTCCAATATAATTTGTCGCTTGCGTTCCTCTTTTAGGATATCTAATAACGTAGTTCTAGCGATGCAAAATAATTGAGATTCTAATTCGACGGTTACCTTTTTAGTATAAAGATTATCCCACAATTTAATAAAAACCCTTTGCACAACCTCTTCCGAAATATACGTCGAAGAAGTTTTGCTCAATGCATAGTGATAAACTCTTTTATTCCATTTTTCATAAATATACTCAAATTCCGAATTCGAAATTAAGGCTTGTTTAGGCATGATTTAGATTAGTATGGTGACTAATGTGATTAGTATCATACTAATATATGCATTAAAGACTACTCTTCATAATTACAGTAAAATTCCTAATATAGTGGAATTATCAAAGGGATTATCAGGTTATAAAATATAGCATTATAGGTTACAGCTCATTATTAGTATCTGATAAGGACAAATATTGAAATTAGATTTTTTTTCCTCCATTTAGAGAACCCTTTTATTAAAATAAGATAAGTTTATTTGAAATAATATCAATAATAAAACCACAAAATCGTTTAGGCTTATATAATCCTAAACGATTTTAAAATAACAGATCGCACGAATGAACTTAAGTTACGCCTGTTTATATCTATAGCCCAAATTCGATAGTTATTGCGTACTGCGCATAATCTTTTCCATCTTTTTCCCTTTAGCTAACTCGTCTATAATTTTATCCAAATACCTGACCTTTTGCGTCAATGGATTTTCAATATCTTCTACACGATAGCCACATATCACGCCCTTGATCAGTTCTGCATTGGGATTTAACACTGCATTTTGAAAAAATGTTTCAAAAGTTACTTTATTCGTGATCTGTTCCTCCAACATCTTGTCGTCAAAACCAGTAAGCCAAGCTATCACCTGCTGGAGCTCTTCTTTTGTTCTACCTTTCTTCTCTACTTTCGCAAGATAATGCGGGTAAACCGAAGCAAAAGTCAAATGGGCAATGCGCTCGTCATGAGCAATATTATTTTTCATTACCGGTTTATTTAGTATTCCATTATCTATTTGTCCACGATGCATATCCTGTGCACCATCGTATTTTAATTCCCTTTATTCACAAAATAATCCCAAGCCTGCTTGGCTATATCCGCAATTATATTTTCATTCGTTTCCTGGTTTTCTTTTGAATTCGTGACAAAGACGCTTATAACAAAATATTCTCCATTAGGAAGTAAGATAACGCCTACGTCATTTAAAGCTGCTGTTATTCCCGTTTTTTTATGGGTACCAGACGACCCGGTTTTATGAGCAACGACGGTATGTTTTGGTAGTTGGCCTTTCAATTGATTCAATCCGGTATTTGTGGATATCATCGTGCTCCATAAAAAATCATATTGCTCCAACGATAATAAATTCTTTTCATTGACATAAAAAGTTTGTAATATCTTATTAATCTCCCGAGGGGTAGCCCAATTCCGGAATTGGGATTCCCAATCACTTTGCATCGTTTTCTCGTTAATTTTAATGGAAATATCTGAAAACCCCATATTGGTAAAATAACGTTCCACCACCTGAGGTCCACCAAGGAGCTTTAGAATGACATCGCATCCAATATTATCACTTAATGTCAGCGTATATTCCAAAATCTCCCGTATAGTAAGCGTTACCCCTTTAGGATATTTCTCTCTAATCGGACTCCATATCTCAGGTGTCATATCTTTTTTAGTAATCTTAATCTCTTGGTCAAGTTCAAAATTACCCTTATCGATTTCAGATAACATGACAATAGCGATCGGTACTTTAAAAACACTTTGCATGGGTAAATGACGATCCGCATTAATCCCCAACGTATCCTGTTTATCTATTCCTGTAATCGCAATGCCTACTAATGCATCTTTCAACTGCACGATGTTTTCTAAATTAGTACGTAAACTATCCATACTTTGAGCATGAATCTGCAACGAAAAAAGGAGCAAGATTAAAGTTAATTTTATAAGCTTTAGCATAAGATGTTTGTTATATTCATGTCTTTAACAGATGACCGATACCCAAAGATATAAACTTAGAAACACAATAAAAAGGCTTTAAACAACTTACTAAACCTACTTGATTATCCGCACTTAAAATATGCTTAGCATTTTATGCAAATTCAATCTGAGTCATCATATTATGTATATATAAAGTGAGCGTTAGTTACGCCTAAAAAATAAATTATAAAAATGCATATCTATCTAAAAAAAATTAAAACTGAAATTACCCTACAGACTACAACTAACAGAAATCAAGTTGAAAATTGCTGACCATATTACCCGAAAGTTTCGTAACTTTAAAAGACGCATGAAATACAAATCATAACTCATTCAGCAGAACGGAATTGAATGTGTGCCCGTGTAAATAAAAACGCATTAGTTCCAATAAATAATAATTTTTATGAAAATAGCTTTCTTTTCAACCCAACCTTACGATAAAGAGTTCTTCGAGAAAGAAAATGAAAAATATAGCTTTGATTTTAATTTTTTCGAAACGCATCTTGGTCCACATATTGTGAATGCGATTGAAGATGAAAAGGCTGTATGTGTTTTTGTCAACGACGTTTTGAATAGGAAAGTATTGGAAGTTCTCGCTCAGAAAGGAGTGAAATTCATCGCATTAAGATGTGCTGGCTTTAATAATGTCGATTTAGCAGCAGCAAAAGAATTCGGCATTCGGGTCTGCCGAGTACCTGCTTATTCACCCCAAGCAGTGGCTGAACATACCATGGCGATGCTCTTGACCTTAAACCGAAAAACACATAAAGCCTATAACCGTGTACGGGAACAAAACTTTTCCCTCAATGGATTATTGGGTTTTAACCTGTACCAGAAGAAAATAGGTATCATAGGAACAGGTAAGATAGGCAAAGCATTTGCCCGAATAGCGCTGGGTTTTGGTGCAGAGGTAGTTGCTTATGACCTCTACCCAGACGTGGAATTAATGGATCTAAGAGTAAAATATGTTACGCTAGACACTCTATTTTCAACATCTGATATCATCTCCTTACATTGCCCACTTACCCCTGAGAATCATTATCTCATCAATAAGGAATCTATTGACAAGATGAAAGAAGGTGTGACCATCATCAATACCAGTAGAGGAAATCTTATCCATACCCACGATGCAATCAAAGCATTAAAGGAAAGAAAAATTGGACTACTGGGGATTGACGTCTATGAACAGGAAGAAAAACTTTTCTTTAAAGACCTATCATCCACTATCATACAAGATGACACAATTCAATTATTGATGAGTTTTCCGAATGTTTTGGTAACTGCGCATCAGGCCTTCTTTACCCAAGAGGCTATGGAGGAAATAGCTAAAAGAACACTTAAAAGTATTTCAGATTTGGCACATAATGGAATAACCGACCTAGAGGTATTGCTATAGAACGTATTATAAAAAAACACATTGCTCATACTTCTCCTTTTGAAAAAAGGCAATCCTATCCCAGTAGAGGAAAAATTTTATTAGCACATATTGACCGGCATGACCTGGCTTTCAGTCACTGCGAAGATTTGCTGCCCTGGCTTGGCCGCAATCATATATAAACCCGTAAATAAGCTAAAAGCAGGTAGTAAGGCTGTATTTTCATCAAAGACAAAACATGCCAATCGCATCTTTTGTCTTGCTGATCCTTTTAATAAAACTCCTGGATGCAGGTGTCCAGAAAAGACAAACCGACCGTTATCAGGAGCATCCTTACTGTCATGTACAAAACAAAATTCACCTATTTCATACTGATTCAGATAAAGCTGGATCTGCAATTCATCGTAGTAAGATGCTTGTAATTTATCATGGTTACCCTTTACTAGAATGATCTCCAAGTGCCTATTATATTGGCGCCAAACTCGAAATTCCTCCAAATCGACATTATGTTGATGATGGAACATATCTCCCGTCACCAAAAGTACCTGCGGATCATACCTTTGCACCAATCCATCCAATCGCATGATATCTCGCTGCGATACCGCACTTGGAATCTGTAATCCCTCCCGTCTAAAGTGACCGGATTTGCCCAAGTGAAAATCGCTGATAACCAATAGGCCATATTGCGGAATGTATAGGGCTCGATCATTATCCAATACGATCTCCAAACCTCTTTTAATTAGGCTCACCATCTTTATCCAAATCTTTAAATACTTCGGCCTTCATTCTTTCAATTCGTGCTTCAAGTTCCTCAGAACTCATACTCTCGCGCATACTGTCCACTTTTATAGGGAAAGAAAAGGGCGTAAACCTAGTGGCAGTCTTCAATATAATGGCACTTTTCTGTATTCTTTGTAAAGCCATCATCAATCGCGGTTCCTCCAGTTGATAATGAAAATTCTCATCATAGGCCTGTCGCAATAATAGGTTACGAGGATCATAAGATTCAAAGACATCGAAAAATAAAGAAGAAGATGATTGGATCTGTTTGTTCTTGATATATTTGCCCGGATAACCCTGAAAAACCAAACCCGATATACAAGCAATATCCCTAAATTTTCTTTTGGCCATCTCGGTAGCATTGATACTTGCATTAATATCTTCACTCAAGTTTTCAGGAGAAAAGACTTCATAGACGATGGCGTCATCCATCGGGATCTGCTGATCACTCAACAGCTCAAAACCATAGTCGTTCATAGCGATAGAAAATGTGATAGGCATTAATTTGGAAATCCGATAGGCAACCAATGCAGCCATTACCTCATGTACCAGTCTCCCTTCAAAAGGGTAAGCAAAAAGATGATATCCTTCTCTGGTTTTAATCAATTCGACCAAAAACTCATCCACTAATGGAACATGTGTAATGGCCTCCTGCAATTGGAATAGGGGCTTTATGACTTTCAGTTCTTCCTCCTCTTCATTTCCTTCTAATACTTGACTGTACTTGGTACGCAAGATAGCTCCCAGATTGGAACTTAACGGCAATCTCCCCCCTTGCCAGCTCGGTGTTATCGCCTTTTTATGATTACTTTTTCGCACCAGCACAAGCATATCCCTGACCATGACAAACTCTAAGCTCCTCCCGGCTAGATTAAAACGATCACCAGCCTTAAGTTTGGAAACAAAATATTCCTCTATCATACCGATATAACCACCCTTCATAAATTTAACCTTCAGCATCGCATCACTCACGATAGTCCCAATATGCAGGCGGTGCCGCATAGCAATCTGCCGACTGGTTACTTTCCATAATCCATCCGCTTCATCCAGTACCACTTTATGGAACTCAGGGTAAGCGTGTAAGCTGCTCCCTCCTTGCGTTATAAAGTGCATGGACCATTGAAACTCCTCTTCCAATAAATCCGCAAATGCAAAGGTATTTTTGACCTCGTCAAAGATAATCTTGTCATCAAACCCACTTCCCACTGCTAATGAGACCAGATATTGTATCAGGACATCAAAAGTCAAGACAAAAGGCTCCCTGCTTTCAATCTGGCCGGTTTTCGCGGCCGTTTTGATTGCCGCTACTTCGAGGAGTTCGAGTGCATGCGTAGGCATAAAATAGATCTTTGATGTTTCAAATGGTGAATGCCCACTTCTTCCGGCACGCTGTAAAAACCGAGCCACCCCCTTCGGAGACCCTACCTGGACGACCGTATCAACGGGCTTAAAATCGACACCTAGATCCAATGAAGAAGTGCAAATAACGACCTTTAAGATGCCAGTATGAAGCGCGTCTTCAATCCAGTTACGCAGTTCATGATCAATAGAGCCATGATGTATGGCTATCTGTCCCGCAAAATCTGGGTGGATCTTCAAAAGATGTTGAAACCAGATTTCAGCTTGGCTTCTCGTATTTGTAAAGACTAATGTCGTTCTGCTTTTTTTGATAACGGGAATCAATTTATCCGCCAGCTTGATACCCAAATGCCCTGCCCAAGGCAACATCTCGATTGTCTCCGGAATGATCGATTGTATCTGAATTTTTTTCTCAAAATCGGCTTTTACAATCGTTTTTAAGACCGCAGCATCCGGTTGTAACACTGCCAATGCTTCTTCAAGATTACCGATAGTCGCCGAAATCCCCCAAATCTGTAGCACCCTGTTTTCCCGAAATCGTAGGATTCCCTTTATCCGCGAAAGCGCCAATTCGACAAGCACGCCACGCTTACTCCCCAATAATTCGTGCCATTCATCTGCTACGATACAGGAAAGATTATCAAAAATGGCTTCCGTGTTTTTTTGTGCCAGAAGAAGATGTAGACTTTCAGGTGTAATCAATAGTACTTGGGGCATCGCACGTTTTTGTTTCTGCTTTTCAGACACCGAAGTATCGCCATTGCGCACCCCTACTCGCCATCCGATATCCAGTTGAAATAAAGCCTCTTCCATAGCACGAGCTAAATCTTTGGACAATGACCGCAATGGTGTAATCCAGATAACACGCAACCCAAGCTTAGCCTTTTTAGGTATAGGCCCTTCATTCAGATAGGCGATGATCGGAGCCAAAAAGACAGCGTAGGTTTTCCCAAAACCTGTAGGCGCATTCAGTAGACCGCTATAACCCGCGAGGTAAGCTTCCCAGGTTTTTTCCTGAAATGGAAAGGGTTTCTTCTTATTTACCTTAAGCCATTTTAAGACCTTTTGATAGCCAACAGTTTTTTTCATAACTCGCTTTCCCTCATCGTTGATTTTAATAGCACTCGTAGATCTTCCACTGTATTGATATCCTCGACTTTCTTATCCCTTCTCCAGCGCACGATCCTTGGAAAACGCAGTGCCAGCCCCGCTTTATGCCTTTTACTTAAAGCTATCCCTTCAAAAGCAATTTCAAACACCAATTCCGGCTTTACTGTTCTTACAGGCCCAAACTTTTCAATGGCATTTTTCACTACAAATCGATTGACCTCTTTAATCTCCTTATCTGTCAATCCAGAATACGCCTTGGCTATGGTCACAAATTGATCTCCATCCCTTACCGCAAAGGTGTAATCAGTAAAAAAATTAGCCCTTCTTCCACTACCTTTCTGCGCATATATCATTACCACATCAACGGTAAAAGGTTCTATCTTCCATTTCCACCAATCACCTCTTTTTCGTCCGCTATGGTATAAAGAATCCTGATGTTTCAACATAAGCCCCTCACTGTTCATTTCTCGTGACTTTTTTCTCGTTTCCACTAAACTCTCCCATGTATCGAAAGAAACAATTGGTGAGGGTTGAATGATCTTACCGATGGGCAATAGCTGTTCCAATAGGAATCTCCTTTTTCGTAGGCTTTCCCCCCTCATATCCTGTCCGCCATACTCCAACAGATCGTAGGCATAGAAAGAAATAGGTGCTTGTTCCAATTGCTTCTTGAGAATGGTCTTCCTATTCAACCGTTGCTGAAGCGTACTGAAAGACAGCACTTCGCCATCTCTCACAGCCAAAATCTCGCCATCTAAGACCGTTCCATTCGGAAGACCCTCCAGCGCAATATGCAATTCAGGGAATTGATCCGTGATCAACTCTTCACCGCGGGACCAAATGAATAGCTCGTCATTCCTTTTAATGAGCTGTCCTCTAATACCATCCCATTTCCACTCTGCCTGCCAATCGGCAATTGCCCCCAATTCCTGCACCGGAACTTCGATTGGATTTGCCAAACAAAAGGGATAAGGCCATGAGTTATCGGTATTGACATGCACCCCTTCTAACAGGTCTGTGTAGGTGATCTGTTCAGGATCCCATTTTCCCATTATACTATGGGTAATGTGGTTTACCTCTAGCCCCGTGAGCTTGGCTAAGGCATGTATCAAATTCTTACCAGAGATACCCACTCTAAAATTACCCGAGATCAATTTATTAAAGACAAACCGTTCCTGTACATCCAACTTCATCCAAGCATCGAAAACAAACTGTTTTTTATCTTCATCGCTACTGCTTACTAACCTTTTCAAATCCAATATCCATTGATGTAAAGGAATATCCGAATGTGCGGTTGGAGGGGGTAATAGTAGCGCAATTGTTTCACTCAAATCACCTACATTGTGGTAGCACTCGGTAAAGAGCCAAATGGGTAGATCAGTGATTTCTGTTATCCATTCTTTCAATAACTTGGTATTGATGGTCCTTTTGGGTTTTTTACCTGTAAATAACGCAATCACCCATATTTTATCCACCTCATCAGCCTCCGAAAAATAGTGTACAAGTGCCGCTAGTTTATCATTCGTCTTATTGCTTTGCTCCAGTTTGGAAATCAAATTACTGAACCTTTTCAAATGCTCACCTCCTTCTCTTCTATCCTTTCATCATCTTCCACTCCAAATTGCGTTGAAACCGCTTCGGCATCCAATCCTTGCTCTGTCAAGTAACGAGCAAAAACAGAGGTGAAACCATGAGTAACATATATTTTCTCTGCTTCAGTTGCCCGAATCGCATCGATCAATCCGTTCCAGTCCGCATGATCACTCAGAGCAAAACCGGCATCAGCGCTTTGCCACCTCCTGTGCGATCGCACCTGCATCCATCCAGAACAGACTCCTACCGCTGCCGTATGCAGACTCTTGATCCACTTGGTATCCCGCATAGCGGGGGGAACGATCAATATCCCAGCCTGCAACTCGTCCTTACCTGTCTCTGCTGAAATCTCTGTATATGATGGCAAGGATACACCAGCCTGTTGAATTGCCGCATTTAACCGTGCAATACTTCTATGAACATAAATAGGCCTATGTCCTGCCAGGTTTTGCATTAGACGCTGGGCCTTACCCAAACTGTATGCGATGAGTACGGTCGTTTTATGCTCTTCCCTATTCTTGTCGGCCCATTGGTTGATATCCTGAAATATGGTTTCCTGCGGCAGCCAATTATAGATTGGAAGTCCAAAAGTACTTTCAGAAACGAAAGTATGGCACTTGACAGGCTCAAAAGCAGTACTTATACCGTCGTATTCGGTCTTATAATCGCCAGAGAGCACACATACCTCCCCTTTATAGGCTAAACGCACCTGCGCCGAACCAATTACATGTCCTGCTGGATGAAAAGAAATCTGAACACCATTTCGGCTTATGGTCTCGCCATACCCTAAAGACTCGACAATCAAGTCCTCACTTATCCTACATTTAATAATAGCCTTGGTTAAATGGTGGCACAGGTAATATTTATTTCCCCATCGTACATGATCGGCATGCCCATGTGTGGTCACCGCATAATCTACCGGTAACCAAGGGTCTATATAAAAATCACCCTGTTGACAATAGATACCCCGATTCGTAAAACTTATCAATCCCATAATCAAATAACAAGTATCTTGAAAATTAGTTTACACACCTTCCTTCATGGCATACAAACTATTTAGCTACCCAATTGTTTATCCCTTATATGATCTACTTATATAAGCAAAAAAGCAATATGGAAATTCAATATGTTTTAGAAGAAAAAGGTGGACCAGTTCTAGCATTGGCCATTCACGATGGACATCAAATTGCAAATCAAATCTCCCCTCTCATGAATCTTTCTGAATCCGAAAGATTAAGAGAAGAAGACCCTTATACAGGACTATTAACAGATCTTGATACCAATAGGCTCCTGATCAAAACTTCTAGATTTCAAATAGACCTTAATAGACCCATTCAAGATGCTGTTTATATCCATCCGGACCAGGCTTGGGGTTTACAGGTATGGAAACAGCCCCCTACCAAAGCAATTGTAGCACAACTGCATCAATCTTATCATTATATTCAGAAGTTGCTGTCACTCATAATCGAAAACAGCATCCAACAGTTTGGCTATTTTATCATTTATGACATCCACAGCTACAATGCCAAGCGCTTGGGTCCTGATGAGGTGGTAGATACTAAGACTAATCCACAAATCAATATCGGGACGATTAATAATACCGGTATCTGGAGACCGTTGATTGACAACTTCATGAAATACCTGAAGGAGCACAAAATCAATGGACAAACTATTGACGCTCGAGAAAACGTTAAATTTTCTGGAGGATATCTTTCTAAGTGGATCAGCAGTAAATATGGTCAAAAAGGCTGTGTTCTATCCATTGAATTTAGAAAGGATTTTATGAATGAATGGACCGGTGTCCCTAATCTTGAGCATATTGAGTCACTCAAAAAAATACTATATTCTTCCATCTCTTTCATTAAACAAAGCTATCAAAATCATTATGGATCAAAGTAAAGCAATCGCAAAAGCAGTTACATCCATCACACAAAAAGAACCCGTTCACATACAGTTTTCAAAAGATAGTAAACTTGTTCTAAAGCGCATTATTCCCTTACTTTTAGTCTACCGCATACCTCCCGAAGGGAAAGATCAGATGCTATCCACTTTGGCAAAGTCGGAAACTTGTTCAGTGGTGGGAAAAGAGTCCGACTTAGACTTTAACGCTGTTGCAGCGCCCATTATCCGGCAACTGATTGATGAATTCGGTGCCTGTCAACTGATCGAAATCTGGCAGAACAAAGACATGGACAACGATGTAACACTACACATATCTCAAAAATCGGCCTTACCAATCGCCCAAAAGTTTATCAAGGATTTTAAGACCAATGACCAGAATCTGGCGTTATCGATTGCAATTCAAAAAGATGCCAAATCGCCTACACCTCCTGGGACAGTCCCATTCATCAACCCTTTGGCCGAGGAATACAAACAGCTTATTTATACGGGAATTGCGATAAAGCCACATTATATCGATGCGCTTACAGGAAATGCATACCCTCTTATTCTGAGAAATTATCGCGACGTTTTTACAAAAAGCCTGCGCAAGAATTTCTTGGAATTTGTGCGACTCTATACTTCGTTGAAGGTCTCTCAGTTCAGAATGTTAAAGACCACAGAACTACAGCCTCTGGTCATGGAAATAGATCAAAATCTAGCGGTCGAAAGTCAAAAATTTGATTTTCTATTATTAGTAAGTCCCCTAAATACACGTGAAGCTTGGTTACAGTTCAAAAAAGATAAGTTCTTAAAATCACCTAAATTCAGGTATAGGCCAATGCCAATCGACCCAGAGTTGGTCAAGAGGCATTTATATGACCTGAGAATAGAAGATATCGACGATCCGACCATAGCCTATCTTTTTAGGGACAAGCGTAAAGAATTAGATGCCATGATGACCATGTTGATCGACCGTGGAAATGAGGGCTTTTTACATGGCAGCCTACAAGTTTTTGGTAATGTGAGTGATAATTTACTCGAGACTGCAAAAGCGATATTATTGGTATATGAGCGTAATGGGAAGAAAAAAGCGCCACCAAAAAAAATGATCAATGCTACAGCATTTGCAAAATTGGCAAAAGAAGAGCTCGCATACCTCCGGCAACAACTGCCCACGCTGGAGACCGGAGTCCGAATTCGAGAAGACATCACGGGCATTATGGTCAATCGCGGTGTCCTTAACATCAGTAAATATTACGAAGTCGAAGAATCTAGAGCTAGAGCACTGATCCAACATGAAGTCGGTACGCATATCGTCACCTATTTCAATGGTAAGTCACAACCCTTTAAATTGTTCAGCTTGGGAGTACCAGGATACGAGCAATTGCAAGAAGGGTTAGCTGTGTTTTCGGAATATATGGTCAATGAACTGAGCGGCGATCGATTACGCATCATTGCAGCCCGAGTAGTCGCCGTACATCATCTATTGGCTGGTCATAATTTTAGTGATACTTTCTTTTTATTGGTAGACCATTACCACTTCACGGAGGAGACAGCCTTTTCGATCTGTACTCGTGTTTATCGTGGTGGCGGATTGACCAAAGACGCGCTTTACCTCAAGGGTCTTATGAGCATTATTACCTACATCCGAGAAGGAAGAAGTTTATCTCCACTTCTTATTGGCAAAATTAGAGAGGACTACATTCCGATTGTAGAAGAATTGACACAAAGAGGTCTTTTAAGTAATCCAATCTTAAAACCGCGTTACTTATCAGAACCATATTTACAGAATATAGATAAAATCAAAGCAGGAGACAATATTTTCAACCTTTCAAATTTTTAAAGCACTATCCGACATGAAAATCGCATTTATCATCAATCAGACACACAAAGAAAAGGCAAGTTTCACCACCACATTATTAGCACTAAAAGCGCTCCAGCGAGGCCACTCTATTTATTATATCGGACTGGCAGATTTTGTTTATCTCGATCAAGATCAGGTTGGTGCCCATGCTCGAGCCGTACACCATATCGATGATATTTCAGACACCGAACAACTGATTGACACGCTCCGATCCACAACTAAGGAAAGAGTCTTTCTACATGAATTGGATATCCTATGGCTCCGATATGACCCGGTTCTTGATATGATCAATAGACCATGGGCTGCCGCTATGGGGCTGCAATTTGCACAACTAGCACAAAATCTTGGTGTCAGAGTGCTGAACAACCCGCGCGCCCTTATTGATGCCGAAAACAAACTCTATCTTGAAAATTTCCCTGAGGAGATACGTCCGAGAACCATCGTCACCCGTAGTTATGACGATGTAAAAGAGTTTTTTGAAAAGGAAAATAATAAGATCATATTAAAGCCCTTAAAAGGCTCGGGCGGAAAGAATGTATTTCTTGTAAATGAGCTAGAAAGTAAAAACCTCAAGCAAATTGTCGAAGTCATCTGCCGCGATGGTTATTTGATCGCACAGGAATACCTACCCGATGCGCAATATGGTGATATCCGCTTTTTCCTACTCAACGGAAAACCTCTCGTCATCAATGGAAAATACGCCAGTGTACATCGGGTGCAACCTGCTGGCGAGCTAAGGAGCAACATCCATCAGGGAGCCAAGGCACAAAAAGCAATCATCAGCCCGGAACTATTAGCTATGGTCGAAAAAGTTGCAGAGAAACTAGCGAAAGATGGTATGTATTTCGTAGGCCTCGATATTATTGCAGATAAAATCATGGAGATTAACGTCTTCAGCCCCGGCGCTTTACTACTAGCCTCTGCACTAAATGGTGAAGATTATGCTGCCGCAATCATCGCGGATCTTGAACAATCAACTTTGAAAAAATAAAATATTGAACCATCTAAGACGAAATGAATGCTTATGAAATATAAACTGAAATACTCAACCTTTCATTAAGGTGAGCAAGGATAACTATATTAATTAAATGAAAGATATCAAAACAAAATCTATAAATATATCCGTTTCAATGGTTCTCTTTAAAATTTATTCTATATCTTAAACCCATATTCAATCGCATTCAGAAGAAGATTTTTAAAGTGGAAGAACTCAACAGATTTGATCGCATACTCGCTATTTTAATACAACTACAGTCGAAGAAGACAGTCAAAGCACAAGAATTAGCGAACCGTTTTGAGGTCAGCCTTAGGACTATTTACCGCGATATTAGAAGCCTAACTGCGGCAGGGATACCCATTATCGGCGAAGCTGGTCTAGGTTACGAACTGGTAGAAGGGTACAAAATACCCCCCATGATGTTTACAAAACCAGAAATATCGAGTTTTGTTGCAGCTGAGAAACTCGCGATTAAATTTATCGACAAAGAAATGAAAGATCATTTTTCTTCGGCGATCTATAAGCTAAAGGCAATTATACGAAGCTCGGATAAAGATTGGATGGAAACCATAGACAAAAATGTGGTTATGAGGTCCATATCACACAATCAATTGAGCAAAGCACTTCCTAATACACTAACTACGCTTTTCCAGTGCATTGCACAAAAAAATGTATTGGAGATCAGTTATCAGGCCGCTTATCAACAAGAGGCTACCATTAGGGAAATAGAACCCATAGGTGTCTTTCATGAAAGTAATCATTGGTATATCTATGCCTTTTGTCTAGTACGGAACGATTACAGACAATTTCGAACGGATCGTATCTCCAATATCAAGATATTGGATCAGCTGCAATTCAAGAAACATCCCGATCTAGAACAATACCTAGCAGAACGAGAATTAGAAGCTACATTTACACGTGTGGTCATTCATGTCGACCCATTATTTGCGCATTACCTGCATTGGGAACGCAAATATTTTGGTTTTAAAGAAGAAAGCCTAAAAGATGGTCAAGTGGAGATGATTTTTGATATCAAAAACGCTGACATGGGCTTTGCGCGCTGGTTTATGATGTTTGGCGACCATGCAGATATAATCAGCCCCGATTCCTTAAAAGAAAAGGTAAAATCAATCCTGCAATTACAACTTCTGCGTTTAAAATAAGAAAGAAGGCCTCATACAAATTAGGCCTTCTCTCCTATCGATAACTGCTATTATAGAAAAAGATCTTAACGGTCCCAGAAAAATGGAGGTACGATACCTAAAGCGCGCAGATACACAAATCCCTGTGCACGATGATGTACTTCATTATCGATAAAATAGAGAACATTCTCTATAATCGGGAACTCATATTCACCAAACAGGTTAAAAGTCTGATGAAAATCCTCCTCTTTGAGTTGCGCCCAAAGTTGTTTGAGCTCTTCTGTATGCTGATCCCATACTTCCAATATAGCAGCTTTGGTTTCGTATTTATTCGCTTCGGAGTAACCGGTTACCTGTCTATTGACAATACCTGTCAACCCAGGTACAGCGATTGATATCAACTCATTGGCCAATTCACCAAATGTCCGCATTCCCGGTATCGAAAAAGTAAAAAGGTCCTCTTCAGTAAATTTTTCAATTGTCTTTCTTGTTAGGTTTCGATGTCCCAACCAATGTTTCAATAATTCTTCTTTCGAAATAATTGCTACTGTATTCATATCGCTCTATTTTAAATTGATATGTCAAAAATAGCCGTGATATTGACAACCTATTGTCAGTAGCTAAAATTTATTTGGGCATTACTTTATAAGTTGGATCATTTTCCGAAATCTCTATCGCTACCGAACTATTTGCTTTCTTCAAGATTGCCTTACAATCTTGGCTCAAATGACGCAATCTTAGCGTCTTGGATTGCATTCTATACTTTTCAGCTAACTTATTGACCGCATCGATAGCACTCATATCCGTTATCTTACTTTCTTTAAAATCGACAATCACGAGCTCTGGATCCTCGCTAACTTCAAATTTCTCCAAAAAACCAGCCACAGAACCAAAGAACAACGGCCCATATATTTCGTATACTTTATTTCCCTCCTCAACGGTCGTTTTTCGTGCACGGATACGTTTTGCATTATCCCAGGCAAAGACCAGGGCAGAAATAACGACACCAACTAGCACAGCTAAAGCCAGGTTGTGCAGCACAATTGTGATCAGTGCAACCAACATACCAACAAGGATATCCGATTTAGGCATTTTCGTGATGATCCGAAAAGAAACCCATTGAAAAGTGCCGATAGCCACGACCATCATCACCCCTACCAAGGCTGCCATAGGTATCAGCTCGATAAAAGGTGCTGCCACCAAAATAATCGCTAAAATGGTCAATGCCCCAATGATACCCGATAGACGCGAGCGTGAGCCCGCGTTGATGTTGACCAAAGTTTGCGCAACCATGGCACAACCGCCCATGCCACCAAAGAAGCCATTAACAACATTTGCTGTACCCTGTGCCATAGCTTCTCGATTAGCATTACCTTTGGTTGCAGTAAGCTCATCGACCATCGATAACGTCAACAAGGATTCAATCATACCAACAGAAGCCATGACCAACGCAAAAGGAAAGATAATCGTCAACGTCTCCCAATTGAAGGGTATCATCGGTATGTGGAACGCAGGTAGATTACCTTTAACAGAAGCAATATCACCAACCGTCTTGGTATCTATTTTAAAGAAGTATACGACCAGAAAAGTAGCAAGGATGGCAACCAGGGAAGCTGGGATAGCTTTCGATATCTTTGGAAATATATAAACCAGAAGCGCAGAGAATAACGTCAAGGCAAGCATAATGTATCCAGTAGAACCCGAAAGCCAATGCGTGACACCATCAGCATCGACTACTTTAAACTGCTCTACCTGAGACATAAAGATGATAACAGCTAAACCATTCAAGAAGCCATACATCACTGGCTGAGGAATCAATCGAACAAACTTTCCGAATTTAAAAGCACCCACCAAAAACTGCAGAACACCGGCGAGTACCACTGTTGCAAACAGATATTCGACACCGTGCATACTGATCAGCGCGATGAGTGTAACGACAGTTGCACCCGCACCACCAGATATCATGCCGGGCCGTCCTCCTAAAAAAGCGGTGACCAAACCCATCATAAACGCGGCATAAAGACCTGTCAATGGAGACAGACCTGCCAATATTGCAAATGACAATGATTCAGGAATCATGGTCATAGCAACGGTCAATCCGGCTAATAGCTCTACGCTATAATTTATTTTACCATGTGGATTCAAATATCGAAGTACTGCGTTCATTACTTTTTTTATGCAAAAATACACAAGCTTCTGCGGATGCTTGTGTATTTTATATTCTTTTTATTGGAAAGATACCTTGCAATTGTTATTTTCTCACCTGCTCTGCAGAAATACCAGTCAAGCGATCGCCTACAATCGTTATCTGATTCAATTTTGACGTGAGCCCCTGTAGCTCTTCTGTCGAAAATTCAAAATCAGCAGCCCAAAGATTTTCTTGTAAATGAGCCAATTTAGTTGTACCTGGAATGGGAACGATAAAAGGTTTTTGAGCCAATAGCCAAGCTAAAGCAACTTGTGCCACCGTTAATCCCCTATAATCTCCAAATTCTTTCAACGTGTCGATCAATTTCCAATTAGCGATCACATTTTCAGGTTGATATCTAGGTAAAGATGGCCTATTATCATTACGAGCATCATATTTAGAACGTTCATTCAGATAGCCGGTTATCATCCCACGGCTCAATGGACTGTAAGGCACAAAACCGATACCCAATTCCTCGCATAATGGAATTACATCCTTTTCGGGCTGGCGTGTAAATAGAGAGTACTCACTCTGTAAAGCAGTCAAAGGTTGAACGACGTGCGCCTTTCTGATTACTTCCACACTAGCTTCACTCATTCCGAAATGCTTAACCTTACCTTCAGCAATCAGATCTTTAACTGTTCCTGCGACATCTTCAATCGGGATATTAGGATCCACCCGATGTTGGTACAACAGATCAATATAATCTGTTCTCAGGCTTTTTAATGAGTGCTCAACTACAGCTCGTATACGATCGGGATGACTATCTAAACCATCTGCAGGCTTACCATTTTTAAAACCAAATTTGGTTGCAATAATGATTTCCTTACGGAACGGAGCCACGGCCTCTCCCACAAGTTCTTCATTGAAAAATGGACCATAAGCTTCTGCAGTATCATAAAAATTCAGTCCCAATTCTGGAGATTTGCGTAATAAATCGATCATTAGCTTTCGATCAGGAACAAAACTCCTGTGGTAACTCATCCCCATACATCCTAAACCCATAGCCGACACCTCTATACGATGTTCTCCTGCTCCTAACGTCCTAATTTTTGATTTTAGAACAGCTTTATTATTTTCACTATTGTTCTGTTCCTTATCAGCTGCGCTACTACATCCAACAACTCCTAATGCAGAGCTCGCCCATAATGTGGTACCAAATAATGCTCCTTTTTTCAAGAAATCTCTACGATTATTATTTTCCATTCTTTTTATTTTTAATGGTTATACTTCAGTTTCACAAACATTTAAAACTCTTTTGAGAGTTTTATATTACAAAAGAGACAAGCTTATTAATAACTATGTTCAAACTCAGTAAATGCTTCAATGCCATCTTCCTTTTAGCACGATATAACAAAATTGAACAGATTAATTTGATTTGTCCGTATACAGATTACGGTTATACCTACCATTTTTACGGTTACTTACTCAATCCCATGCAGATATGATACTAAATCGTTAATTTTGAATTAATAAAGCAAATGGTTATGGAAGATATAATAAAATTAGATAGTGTAGACACCTACAACAAAATGCGTGGTGTAGAGACTTTGCACCCTTTAGTTACCGTCATCGACCTATCGCAAGCCGTACCGATGCCAGCACAGACGTTCAACTTTGGCCTATATGCTATATATTTAAAAGAAATAAAATGTGGAGAATTGAAGTACGGTCGTCATAACTATGACTTTCAGGAAGGTACCCTCGTTTTTATCGCACCTGGACAAGTACTAGGTGTTCAGCCCAATGTTACGACATTTCAACCTTATGGATGGGCCCTGCTGTTCCATCCCGATTTAATAAAAGGGACTTCTTTAGGAGATAAAATTCAAGCGTATAACTTCTTTTCTTACGATGTCAACGAAGCATTGCACTTATCCGAAAAAGAACGACAGATTGCACTGGATTGCTTTTCCAAAATTCAATATGAAATGGAACACAGCATAGACCAACATAGTAAAACATTAATCTCATCTAATATTGAACTGTTCTTGAACTACTGTAACCGTTTTTATGATAGACAATTCGTAACCAGAGATCACTCGAATAAAGGAGTACTGGAAAAATTTGAAGATTTATTAATGGCTTATTTTTCAGAGAACAAGGCATCAACCAAAGGTTTACCTACCGTTGCCTATTTCGCTTGGGAACTAAACCTTTCCGCAAATTACTTTGGAGATCTGATTAAAAGCGAAACGGGTATTACAGCGCAAGAATATATCCAAACGAAGGTAATCGACCTAGCCAAGCAACGTATATTCGACCATGATAAATCCATCAGCCAGATCGCCTATGAGTTGGGCTTCAGCTACCCCCAACATTTCACCAGACTGTTCAAGCAAAAAGTAGGGATGTCGCCTACTGAATATAGAACAGTAAATTAAGAAGCCCTAGTCACAACTTTAGGCTTCCTTCTTCCTCTCATCTATAGGTAAACAGATATGTTTAATGTGGGGTTTTATTGGACTAGAATATTTCCAGCGGATTTACATTTTGTGCTTTTTTTAGCACATTGTATTCCTTTATATAATTGGAAAACACATCATAATCCACCTTTTCCTCATTCTCTAGTCTTTCAATCAATTCAGGCTCATCTTCCATCATTTTAGTTAAATTGAGATTACGGTTTTTCTTAGACATTCTTCCCAACAGGAAAAAACCAGACATCTTCAGTTCTGCAATTTCACCAGTTGATCGTTTCAGCGCATAATAAAAATTAGTAGGTGTCGAAAAACTACCTCTATTACCTTGCCTTTTAAAATTATATACGATGATATCCCCATCATGCAATATTTCTGTAAAAAGTGGTTTGTTTTTCAATCTCACCTTTTCTTTTATGACATACATTTTGGGATCCGAATCTTTTATCTTCTCCATCCCCAATTCTATAAAAGAGGTCGCGTAATGCTTATCCGTATTGTGGTTATATATACGATAAATTTGAGGAGGTTAATAAGTTTTCTTTTCACCATTAACCAGCATATAGACCTTTTTATTTTTCACAGAGCCCATTTCACCATAGATGGTATCTCCTTTCATCGTGACAACATAATCTTTCATTTGTTGCGCTAGCCCTTGTTGCAGCGTTAATAACCCCGAAGATAAGGTAAGCAAAAGCAGTGTTTTTTTCATAAAATGATTGGCTTATAACCTTGAGTAAAGGTAATAATAAAATTAATTTTAATGCAAATAAAATTCAACAAACTATGAAACATTCAAGAATAGACTATAACATCAATTAACCTTATAATAAGAGAGATAAGGCTTACTTAGAAACAAATTTTATTGACGGACTCTTTTAAAAGCGTTAGCAAAATTCTCAATAACATCAGTTATGATCATGGTTTCCATAGTTTGCGTTTTTAAGGTAAGGTCAGCTGCCAAACCATGAATAAACACACCTATACTCGCGGCGCTAAAAGGTACATATCCCTGAGCTAAAAAGGAGGTGATCAACCCGGTCAACGCATCTCCAGACCCGCCTTTTGCAAGACCAGCATTACCGGTGGTATTGTACACGATTTGCTCATCCGATATTACCGCCGTTTCATGCCCTTTTAATACAATAATGATATGGTATTCTTTTGCTTTTTTGATTGCGGTATTGATCCGATCTTCTCTATTTTGATGGGTGCCAAACAGCCGATCGAACTCTTTGGGGTGAGGTGTGATGATGGTCCCTGCTGGTATCTGCAGCAACAGTTTTTTTGCATTAGAAATGATGTTCAATCCATCTGCATCCAACACTAAAGGCTTGTTAAATTGCGTCAGGGCCTTAATCAACAATTCTTCCGAAGCGCTATCGGTACCCAGACCCGGGCCTATCCCTATTGCCGAGAACTTTTCTATCTGATGCTGCTTTTCTTCTCTCATATCGAGCATTGCTTCGGGGACAGTAGTTTGCATAATAAGTCTTTCATCAGCGGGTACGCTTACCGTCAACAATCCAACACCCGACCTTATCGCTGCCTTGGCTGATATCACAGCAGCTCCCATACTGCCTTTTCGACCCGCAATGATAAGTGCATGACCATAATCTCCTTTATTGGAAAATATATCTCTTTCTTTCAATTGAGATCTGATACCTTTTCTTTTAAGTTTATGCATTGCACTTTACAATTTAGTAGTTAAGAAATGTGAATTCCAAATATTTTGAGGCATACAAGAGTACAGATTACTTTTTTTGTGTTCAAAAAAATACACTTCTATAGAAATCTGACCTGAAGCTAAGCATTTTTTTTTACGTTCATAGGGCTGACTTTCTTAATGATACGATTCCGCTATTTGCAGATTAAAAATATCCACGTTATGCCATTCTGGCCAATATAAAATAATAATTCACTCAGATTAAAACAATATGAAAAATAATAGATAAGATTTTCAAAAGGTCAAATACTAAGTGGAATAGCATCCAAAGAAAAAGCAAACAGCATTATCTCATGGCAACATTATTTTTTGTATAGAAAACACAGAGAATGAACCCTGTATCATTTTGACATAAAGTTTCAGCATCTAGTGTTTAAATCATTATCATTTGGAAATAGCGGTCTGATCAAAAAAATCTTCCAACGCTTGTCTATCCAAATAAACGATTTCCTGCTTGCCTTGCGCGATACATTTAATTTTTAAAAATCTAGCTCGCAATGCCTCTGCTGAATAGCCCTTCAAATCCGGATTCATCCTATTGGTCTTCGCTAGAATAACCTTTGAATCAAATTCACCGATAAAGGTATTGTCCATCGTTAAATTCTTGGTAGAAGTCTGCAGATCAAAACTCGATTTTTGCTGTGCTATGAATATGTTTTCAAAAATCTTAGTCTGATCGGCATACCCACCCCAGGAATCCGAGGTGAGTACTGAGCGATGTACGTTTTCAGCACTTTTGGGGCCAGCATAGATGATGTTTCTATAAATCGATGTCTCTTTTGCAGGCCCGGCAATATGAATGGATGGTGAAAACATACCCACACGAGTAGGTTTAATGCGGTTTCCGTCATCTATACTCAAATTGTATTGCACCCGAGTACCTATGTTGCCTATTTGATCGCGCGATTCACCAGAATTGCATATCAATACAAATCCGCCAGCATTTTGGTGGCTGTAGTTGTATTGAATAACGGTATTCCGACAGTTATAATCGGAATCAAATCCCTGTGCATCCCAAGGAGCATTATGCCCCGTAACTTCATTAAATTGGATTGTTGTATTGTCACAGCTCCAAGGCCAAAATCCGGCCGCAGCTTCGGTTTGTGGCAAAATCTCTGGGCAATCTACCATTTTATTGAATTCTATCAAGGTATTGACACAGGCAATGGGTACAATACCATCCCCAGGAACACCCTGGATAAAATTATTTCGGACAATGGTATTGGTACTGGGGAACCATCGGTGGTACCGATTCCAGTTGGCGCTCCAAATCATCCCATTCCGCTGGCATCTCTTGATGGTACAGTCCTCGATCAATAATGCATCAAAATTAGAAAGGATGGAATCACCTCGACTTTCGATTAAAATACCCGAGCCTCCGCCTTCGCCCTTCACCAAGCTGCCATTAACATCTCTAATATCTAAACCACTCAATACAAGGGTATGGGCTGTTCCATAATTGCTACTCTCGAGCTTAACACCGGTACGGTTGGGCAATATTGTGGAACCCGTGTTGACAACTTCTATATCCTTGAGCTGCAAATAGGAACTATTGAAGATGCGCACGGCATATAATGAATGATCAGGTGCTCTGATGATCGGCTTATGACCTTGACCATAGGCGGAAACCATAATAGGCTCCAAAAAACTACCTTGAGCTGAAAGCTCTAGAACTTGATCGAATACCTCCCCTCGTTTCAATGCTATACAATCTCCGGCATTCAGGCGAAGGTTAGCTAACTTATTAAAACTTCTCCAGGCGTCTTGAGGAGAAAGGCCTGAATTAGTATCCTTACCTGCTGTTGGGTCTAAATAATAGGTGCTTGCTGATAAAAAATAAGGCATCAGCAATAAAATCAATAACTGGATTTTTTTCATCTAATTTATGAATAAGGGTTAGTTTCAATTGTATGATTGAGCTCGTTCAAACTTAACAGCATCTTGTTCTGAAAAAGCAGAAATCAACTTTTCTTACTATGGATTGACATGGCGGTTTAATATTAAGTATTTATCATACACGCAATTGGTCGTGATTACACAATGATACAAATAATTTGAATCAATAAAAACTGGGATGAAAAACTGAGGCCCTGTTTTTATTAATCTTAGCTGCGTATTATACGTATCAGCGATTAACAATAAAATCAAAGAAGAGAGATTACACTCTATATTTTACCAAGCTTTACCATAAATTCCTAAATTCACAACAAATTAACCCAAGTCAAAAGGCTTTAATTTTCACATACGACCATCTAAAAAATCCGTATATTTCCACTGAAAAATAAACCTCTATGAAAATTAATCTGATTGACCAAATTATAGGCATTTATATTTTCCATTCTAAGATCCAAAATAGTATAGCAGGATCAAACAGCTGGGCATGAAGGGTTTTTAACGTTCGAAACACAAAATTTAATTTAGGTAATGTCAACAATTCTAAAAAAAATTAGTCACACCGTTTTTACCCTAATTCTTCTAATAGGGTCATCCGCTACTTTTGCTCAGTATACCGTTGAGAACATTCCTAATCCCAAAACTCAAGGGCAGATCCATTTTGTTTCCAATCCCGATCATATCCTTTCTCAAAACGTAGCGAACGAACTCGATGCGATAAGTTGGCAAATCGATTCGGTCACAAAATGTGAATTTGCAATCGTTATCGTCGACGACTACTTGGGCGATGACGACTTTGAGTTTGCACTAAAACTATTCAATACCTGGGGGATCGGGAAGAAAGAAAGTAATAATGGTCTACTTCTTTTTATTGCTAAAAACAGACATGAATATCGCTTTATATCAGGCTATGGCATGGAGAGCATATTGCCAGATGCCTACCTGAAGCGTATTGGCGAGCAGTATCTAGTACCCAATTTCCGACAGGATGAATATGACAGAGGGGTCTTGGAGACCGCAAGATTTATCCAAAAAGTGTTGGGCTCGCCAGATGCACAGGCCGAATTGGACAGCTTAATGCCCGAATCCATCCCTTTCTGGAATATTAAAAACCCGACCTTACGAAATTCAGTATTAGTTATAGTCTTATTTATATTGCTCTATGGCTGGATTACCGCTGTAACCAAAATGACAAAAGGGAAAATAACCAAAAAAAGCAATTACTTCACACCTTTGATCAGTGGTTGCGGCTGTATGGGTATGTTGATGTTTATCACCATATTTATTTTCGCATTTGTCTTGGAGAATGTCGAACAAGTATACCAAGTTAAAAACCTGCCCTATTTCTTGCTCATTTTTGCTGTTATTACGCTAGCGATGAAGTACAATGCCGGACTTACAGTGGTCACAGCATCGTATAAAGATGAGGAAAATATTCAGCGTGCCGTACGCCGATTTCTGAAATGGAATTTCATCCCCTTGTTGATAAGTCCTTTGGCATGGATAGATTTTGGGAGATCCATCAAACGATTACAGCTCCATGCAGGACGACTGGAAGCACCCGACAGTTCAGGAAATTGGTCAAGAATGAACAGAGACCAAACCAGTCCAAAACAGATCAAGTCATTTTTAGACGCAGGACAATTGATGGAAGAAAAAATCAATAGTCGTGAATACGAAGTATGGGTAAACAGTAAGACGAGTGAAACTAAATTAATCCCTTGGGACAAGAACAACAATACAGTGGCATGCCCGCAATGCCATTATAAAACATTAGAAAAAGATCTACGAAAAACGATTACCAAGGCAACTTATACCGCTGGAGGATTAGAAGAAAAGTATGAATTGTGTAAATACTGTGGCTATACCCTATCTCATGGCACCAGTAGCACAGCACGATTGGTCAGGTCCACCTCAAGTAGTTCTGGAAGTGGATCCAGCAGCTCAAGAAGTTCGGGAGGTGGAAGTTTTGGAGGTGGTTCTTCAGGAGGAGGAGGCGCAGGAGGGCGCTGGTAACAATCATTTTCAATTCATGAGTATTGAACTGTATAACAAAATACCCGCCATCCTATTGAGCAAAAGGATGGTGGGTATCCATACTTAAACAAGAAGAATAGCTATTATAAATAAAATTTATAATAGCTCTCTATTTAAGCTTATAGCGTATTGAATTTCAATTCTCCATAAAAAAGCGTCTCGATATCAATTAAATTGAAATCATCATCACGATCTCCACTGTACATATAGATGTAAACAGATTTTTTAAAATCTTCCACAGGAATTACTTTGTCTACGGCAAGATCCTTAAACCTTAAAATTGTTCTCTTTGCCACATAATTATCCGCAGTTCCCGTGGGATTTTCATCAAATCGATGGTCCATATTGTCTGTATAATACCAGTAACTTGGGGCATCATTAGTCACCATTAGTTCTTGATCTGGATTAAAACGACCATCTGCGATTCCGGTATTTGCAAACCAGCTTACTTCCAAATCTACGGTTCCTATTGCAGAGCGATACAAATCATCATCAAAAGTTGCCCCTACCAGAAACCCGTCCACATCCTGTGCAGTGAATGCAAATGAAAACGCCTCACTTTTAAGGTAATAAACATCATCTTTCGGTTCTACGGCAATTCCATTTTGAATAATTTTCACCTTAAAACTAGGTGATTGTGCCCACGCAGTGCTAGAGATTAGTACAGCTAAAAGACATAAACCTGCTTTTTTCATAAGATTCTTTATTTAAATAAGTTTTCATTCATGCGTAGTTATTCAGAAAAGCCGCCAATTAGAATAGGCACCTCTTTAAACTTTACTTTAGATCATTGAAAACCATTTTTGAAAAAATTGACCAACAACAGGTACTTCTTTTTCTTGTTTATTAACAGCAGCTAAGATTCCCAAAACAAGTGCAATGAGAACGATAATACCAGCTACTTTTGAAAGTATCCCACCTATTCCAGGTATAAAACTTAATGTTCCCAAAGCCATAGCAAAAACGGTAATGCCGATGCTTTGACGGATATGGAACCGTCCAAGCGAAGTTGGATTACTATTATTCATTACTAAAGCTGCAACAAGCCCGATAAGAGTCAGGTACGACACAATCGCCACTGTTTTTCCTTGATTAGCTTCACCCAAATTCATTTTATTTTTATCCATGATTTAATTATTTACAATTACTGACTGCAAAATTATGCCTATTGGAAACTTTATCCTATAGCTGAAATTAGGGATATTTGAAGGAATGAACTGTTCCACAAAACTAGCCGAAAGCAGGGATAAAAAGCTATGATTAAAAACAGAATATTTGCATTATTAATTTAAGAATATGAAAAAATTAACGTTAACAATCGCTGCTGTCTGCTTAACTAGTTTAACTGTATTAGCACAATCTACCAAGTTCTTTCGAATTGATTACAGTGTCCATGCTGAAGAACTACTCGATGATCACGTGCGTGCATGGGTAAATAAAGACTTTACACGCATTTCTTATACACATGACGAGAGCCATGTCGAAATTACCAATAAAAAAAGCAATAGAACGTTTTTATTGATACCACAATCACAAGAATATCTCATTCTTAATGACGGTGTTAAAAATGATTATAGCCAAATCCCGATTCAATATATCAAAGGAAAAGAAAAAAACATCGCGGGATATAACTGTAAACTTGCCCTGATCACTTTTGAGCCGAATGAAGATACAGATACGAGAATAGAGTTGGAGGTCTGGTATACCGAACAGATCCCTTTTGTTTCGTGGTCAGAGTATAATTTCTTAGAAATGTTACCAGGTGCGCCATTATCAATCATGGTCGCTGGAAATGGTTTTATGGCCAGCCAAGTAAAAACAGAAGAATTGGCAACCTCATTATTCGAAATTCCAGAGGATTACAGCCCAATGGAAGTTGATAGTGCTGTTGGTTATACTGAAAATCAAGTCGCTGAGGACCGCTATTTCTTTGTCGATGAGCATGGTGCCTATGGTTTGAGAAATGAAAATAACGAGATAATCATCCAACCAAAATATGCTAATATCGGTTATTTTCAAGATGGAGTAGCCATCGTTTATGATTCAGCGGACAAACAAGGAGCAATAAATTTACAAGGACAAGAAATTATACCTGTACAGTATGACTACCTAACCTATTCTGAAGATGACGCCAAATTTCTATGTGGAAACGATGATAGATACGGTTTACTAGATGCCGATGGAAACGTATTTATCCCTGCCAAATATGAAATGATCAGCTTTCCAAAAGAAGGTCTTTTACAATTTACGATCAATAATAAAATGGGGCTGATGAATGAAAAGGAACAAATTATCATTCCCGCAAAGTATGAAATGATATTCATGCACAATAAAGATTACTTTGTGACGATGGAAGACCTCACATATGCTTTACATAGCATCAAAGACAACAAAAAAATAGCCAGTGGGTATGATTATCTAGGTTTACCTGATCAAGGAAATATTTTTTTAGCGCAAAAAAATGGCAAATTTGGTTATATCGATAATACCGGTAAAACAGTAATCCCTTTCAAATTTGCGACCGCAATTCCATTCGAAGACAATATGGCCATGGTCTCGGAAGATGAAGATAGCTATGAATATTATTTCATTGATACAAAAGGCCAAAAGATCGTTGCGGTTGAAGCAGCTATGTAGAGATTATCTTATCGTTAAAAGAGTCAAAAACATACCCATTCGTTTATAAACTACTAAAAACAAAAAGGCTTATCCAATAACTGATAAGCCTTTTTGTTTTCAACTATTGCGCTTTATAAAAAAACAGACAATAGCTTAGTGATTGCTATTAATATTTAACTTTTGGATTCTTATCTTTACAGCAGTTAAAAGGATTAAAAAGCTACTACTATCACTACATTTCGTTTACAAATGGATATTGACATCTTACATTACCTACAACCATTCGTTCATTATAGTTTACACTTTTTAGTACCGGGATTACTTTCCTTTTTGTTTTTCAGGAAACAATGGAAACGTGCCTGGCTTATTATGATTGCTACGATGTTAGTCGATCTGGACCACCTATTAGCTACTCCAATTTTCGCGGCAGACCGCTGCAGTATAGGATTTCACCCACTTCACTCCTATTATGCAATTGCAGTTTACTTCCTTTTACTCTTTTTCCCTAAAACACGTATTGTTGCTGTAGGTTTACTATTCCATATGCTTACAGACTGGCAAGATTGCCAATGGCCTTGAGGCATAAGCTCCCATTAAACGGCTGCATTTAAGTGAATTTGTATCTTTAAAACTTCCTTGTTCAAAAAAATAGATTGCCGATACTTTTATTCCCAATTAACCTTTCAAGGATGCCATATCGATTACAAACCTGTACTTTACATCACTTTTAAGCATTCTTTCATAAGCCGCATTGATGTCCTGCATATTGATCATTTCAATCTCCGAAACAATATTGTGTTTCCCACAAAAATCGAGCATTTCTTGTGTCTCAGCAAGACCTCCAATTAAGGATCCGGCCACAGATTTCCTACCCATAATTAAAGGTACAGTATTCAGTATAGGCTCAAGTCCACCTAGATACCCCACTAAAACCAAAGTCCCGTCAATACATAAGGTAGAAATATAAGGATTCACATCGTGAATATAAGGCACAGTATCAATGATCAGATCAAATTTGCCTTGCACTGAACTCATTTGATCTTCATCTGTCGATATAACAACCGCATCAGCCCCTAAATCAAATGCATCTTTTTCTTTATTTGGAGATCTAGAGAATAAGGTCACTTCCGCTCCCAAACCTTTCGCTAACTTGATTGCCATATGGCCCAATCCTCCTAATCCGATTACTGCAACCCTACTTCCTGCTTTAACGTTCCAGTGTCTCAATGGAGACCACGTTGTTATTCCCGCGCAAAGCAATGGTGCAACAGCTGCCAGATCAAGATTAGCAGGCACTTTCAGCACAAAATGTTCATCCACTACAATTTTTTCAGAATATCCACCAAAAGTATGGCCACCACTGTGTTTATCCATACCGCCATAAGTAACTGTTGATCCCGATAAACAATACTGTTCAAGATCTTTTTTACAACTATCACAAGTATGACAAGAATCTACCAAACAGCCGACACCTGCAAGATCACCGACTTTCAGTTTCGTCACATCGCTACCAACTTTTGTTACTCTACCCACAATTTCATGTCCCGGAATCAAAGGATATTTTTCCTTGCCCCAATCTCCATGAATATGATGCATATCAGAATGACACACTCCACAATACAAGATATCAATCTCAATATCTTTAGCGCTAACTTCTCGTCGCTGAATTACTAGTTCTTTTACTTTTTCACCTAATTCTTCAATTCCGAAAGCTTTTATATTTGTTGTTTCCATAGCTTACAATATTTTAATTTTAAATCTTTATTCAATTACTTGTTATAATTTCAAGATATCAATTGGGTTTACTTACTCCTTAATTTTTAAGGATATACAATTCAGGATTCCGAACAACGTTTGTTACAATAAACACCGATATAAAATAACAATACAAATTACGCTAGCTTAATTAGAATTATACTTATACAGATTACAGCAATGCATACCATTTTTACGGTTACAGATACAACAATGACAACAATTCATTAAAAAAAGAGAGTAGAAAGGAGATAAAATATTCGAAAAAATCATGTAATGCTAACAAATTATCTACACCTCCAGAGGGACTTTAAAAGTCCGATATTAACTGTCTCAGAACGAAAAAAATTGACCTTGGCCAATTGATAATAACCCTTCAGGACACCTAACTTTTATTCCAATAGTCACCTCATCCCAAATCTACATCACGGTCGAGTTGGTGTATGGCATAAAGATGCTAAGGTAATTGTCTTTTCTTTACAAGGCATATTACCCTAGCATCTAAAAAATTGCACCGGTCTAAAGACTAATCCCTAAGTGTAGTCAGGTCCACATCAGGTGCAGGTAGATTTAGATCTGCTATCGCTGTATAAATAGACTCGTTCACTACAAATCCCCATTTTCTAAAAAAGTCCGATAAGTCTCTTTGAGCTATTTTACAAGTATTGAGCATGAAATAACGCATTTTCTCCTCATCACTTGATACCGTTGGTCGCTCTTCTCTCGTCAATCGACTCATTTTTATATAAAGGTCATCTCCAAAAGCCAATCCCAACTGATAGAACATAATAAGTTTCAAATCATTATCACCAGCATTATAACTACGGGTCGCTATAGGTTTCTGAAAATAACTATCCATTTTTGGCCATGAATTGTTAGCAGTAATACGACTAACCGGTAATCCGAATCCCCTTTCTGCTGCCAAAGAATATATATTGACCGTAGTTTCGGTCAGTCCACCCCATGTCCACGCTTTCTGTTGATAAGTATGACCCACTTCGTGCCAGATTCCCCATCCATTGGTGTTCGATAGATATTTAGGTTGTAGCATTCGGTAAGAAAGAGACTCAGTATAGTAAATCGAAATACCAGCAGCCATATAACCTCCAGAAGCAGAATCTCTAACCGTGATCAAATGCTTATTGTCTGGAATGGCATGTATGCCCGTAGTGCCACTTAAACCACTGATATAATCTGCATACCCAATGATGGAATCAAGTCGTTCGACAATAAGCTGCTGATCTTCATCCTTATACAATAAAGCTTCATCCATATTCGCTACCATAACCGTACGATCAGAAGAGAAAACCACATCTGGAACCATATTTTTCAACGAATCCAATGTTCTTACCCATTGATTATGGGTAGTTTTTCCCTTCTCGAAAAATGGTGCGGCAACAAATCCATCTTTAAAAGAAATCTCCATTTCGCCTTGCGTATTTCCATTATTGGCGGTATAGATCAAGTATACCAATCCACCATATTGATCGACCTGAAATGTTTGTTCGCCCTCTACTAAGTCGACATACTGTCTTACTGGACGAATATTATCTCTAAATGGAGTTCCTATAGCTACACGAGCGGAGGTAGTTCCTGAGAGCGTCTTAACTTTTAGGGTAACACTACTGTTGGGGATCGCGTAATAGCCTGTGGCCTGCATATCATTGTGGTTGGCCCTAAATTGTAACCGATCGGCCACTGCAGATGCCGAAGGAGTAACGAGAAATCGCTGAATAGAATCAGCCACTGCCAATTCAGTCGTTTCCGGCTGGGGAACCGGATTTAAATTATCTTCGGTTACTTTACAAGAAGATAATAAACTAATGAAGCACATCGTTAGTGCATAAAAAGGTTTTTTTTTCATACGAAAATTTGGTTTACAATATATTAATGAATAAAATATATCCAATTTCAAATAACATATCTTAAACTAAACCATATGAGAATAACAACATCGCTTCTCCCGATTTTCATCTAGCTATACCAAAATTAAAGGCAGCAAAACATTTACGCTACAAATTTCCGCAAAGCGATAAGATCAATGACAACTTGCTATTGTTTGGTAGATGGATATAATATAAAAAATTAGATAGAATATGGGTTATCTAATGGTCTTATATAATTTAGTTTTATTATTTGTTATATATTCGAAAGTACCGACCATGTATAACTATTCCTATCCGATTAAGTAAACAATCGATTGTCCGAAAGACGAAAACGTTGTAATAATTTCATTATGAAAATCCCATTCCAAGCCTGTCCATTGAATTTATATCAAAAAAAAACAGTAAGTTGTAAGCATTATGAAAACATATACCCTTGCTATTGTCGGTTGTGGAAGATTGGCTACAATCGTTACAGACGCATTAAATCGAGGCTTGCTACCCGATTATAAATTAATGGCGACTTATTCCAGAACAGCTGAAAAAGCGCAGTCTATTGCCGATAAAATAGATTCCGCTAAAACGGGATATAGCTGTACAGCCTGCGGCTCGATAGAAGAGCTCCTTAGCCTCAAACCCGATTATATCATAGAAGCCGCTTCCCCCTATGCGATGCGCGAATTGGCTCTACCCGCTTTAAGAAATGGCTCTTCCATCATCACACTATCCATAGGTGCATTTGCAAATACCGAATTTTACGAAGAAGTAAAGCAGACCGCCAAGGAAAACAATGCGCGCGTGCATCTCGTATCTGGAGCCATTGGAGGTTTCGATGTAATGCGTACCGCTGCCTTAATGGGCAATTGTGTCGCTACATTTGATACCGAGAAAAGCCCCCATTCGTTACGCAAATCTAGCGTATATGACGAAACATTGGAAACCGCGAAGCGAACCGTCTTCCGCGGTAATGCAAAAGAAGCGATCGCCTTATTTCCGACCAGTGTAAACGTAGCAGTGGCAGCATCATTGGCATCGGTTGGTCCCGAAAACATAAAAGTATCGGTAACCTCCACCCCCAATTTTATAGGCGACAATCACCGTATAGAAGTTAAAAACGAACAAGTCCACGCGGTGATCGATGTCTATAGCTCAACAGCTCAAATAGCCGGTTGGAGTGTGGTCAATACCTTGATCAACATCACCTCTCCGATCGTGTTTTAATATAATTGGTCAGGTTTGCCAGTACTTTCTCGCTCAGGCGGTCAAACGCCTGACGAGTACGGCCTGCAGAAATCTCCATACAATTGACATTCGGATGCGACAGAAAACGTTCATCCCCCAAAGCGATCAACGTATCACAATAACATCGGTTATTGCCATCGATCCATTCCGAAAAAGGTGCTTCATCCCAAGCTGGTGACAATCCCGTATTGAAGATGATCTTTCGATTGCCCAGTACCTCAAATTCTTCTTGGTGCAACAACACCGTATTTCTATTCAAACAGGTGATGATCACTTCACATTCCTCGAGCAATTGTTTTAAAGGTAGGAACCGATAGCCTTTTGTATGAGCTTCTTCCTTTTCCGTCCGTGAAAAATAAGCAATATCCGCTCCAAAAAACTTGAGTGCATCAGCCACCATACCACCCGATTTACCTAACCCGATGATACCCGCTTTGATTCCCGTTATTTCTCTAGGCACACCATCCCAAGGTGCTCTCGGTCCACCATCATTGGTCGTTCCAAAACCATGTAGACAACGTACCAACTCACTGATCACATATTCAACCACACCTTCATCTCCATAATCCCTTATTCCTGATACTTCGATACCACGCGTCTGTGCATAAGCAATATCCACATTGGCACTTTCAGGATTGTATAAAGAGCAGCACATCCCGATGTATTTTACATTCGGACAACCGTCCAATGCTTCTTTACCCAGCCTTGAAGTATAGCTGATCAATACAGCATCTGCATCGCCGATGCGATCGGCCATTTCAACAGTAGAAGATGGGATATCATCATACATGATGACCTCCTCTGCAAAATTATGCAGTGCCCTTTCTGCTGCCAGATTTAAATTTAATGGCTCTACAGACACTAGTTTTTTAAACATCATCGCTACCTAATTTGTTATTGAACCGTGATAGTAGATAAACTTTCTTAGAAAAGCAAAAAAACAGGTTAAATAAACCCAAATCAGATTCCGATAGATCATCTTCCTTATCCCACATTTGTCCTGTTAGATCAGGAGATCCTTCACGCTTCTTTTCATCTTTATCCCCCATCATCGTCTCCAACAACACCAATTCCAGTGCAATATATTTTAATTTACAAAACCATAATATTCACTTAACAAATAATCAGAAAGGACATGATACCTTTGCTCTAGTATGCAACATATTAAAGCTATTAAAGAAGATGACCATAAAGTTTTTGATCTGGTGTATGAACAGTATCATCAGCAGATCTATAGCTTTATTATACTAAAAACACGTTCCGAATACATTTCTGAGGAAGTAACCCAACTTACATTTATCAAATTATGGAAGCAACGGAGCCAATTGAACGAGAATTTAGGCATCAATATCCAAATTTTTGGTATGGCTCGTCAAGTCATGATCGATCTTCTCCGAAAAGAAGCCAATCGTTTTAAATATGAAGGCGAATCGTCAAACACGCCATTTACAGACAGCTTGATTACAGCGATTGAAAGTAAAGATCTGTTGCAAATCATGGAACAGGATATCGAAAATATGCCAAAAATGCGTCGTCTTGTATTTGAGCTTAGCCGCAAACAAGGACTATCACATAAAGAAATAGCGCAACTATACTCCATTTCTCCAAAAACTGTCGAACACCATATCGGCAAAGCATTGCTACAACTCAAGCAGCACCTATATTCTATTATGCTTTAAAAGAAGCTCAGGCATACCTAGCATAAAAATAAATATATTATTTTTATCAACTATATCAGATTCATAATAAGCCTATTACATCACAAACACTCCCTCTTTAACCCAATGGTTAGATTAAATAATTGTTAACTCGCTAGGGAAAGCATGCCGGACCACGTAATGCTAATATGAGGTTCAGAAGAAAGAAAACAAACAACCAGCATAACCGTCCTGAAAGGCAATTAATACGAAAGTATATCTGGAAAGATCCATCCATTATTGAGGATCTATTTCCCGATCACGAATGGCAGTCCCATGAAATAGATACTCATCAGGTCGCTCCTTCAACAAAAATGGCTCAGCACATTCATGACGAAATCAACAAGGAAACGCAACAGCAAGAAAATGAGAGTAACAATAAACGTCATCTTAAGCGGTTTACCTATTATGCAGCTGCTTCAGTGCTCTTGTTATTATCATTGGGTATTTGGCTTTGGATAAAACCAGCTCCATACGCCGCTATGCCAACCTTGGTACAACAGCACGAAGAAGCAGATAGCAAGCAGGATACCACTTGGATCTCATTGACCAATAAAAAGACATCCATCCAAACACATACCTTACCCGACAGATCAACGGTCAGGTTATTCGCACAGAGCACCATCCGTTACCCGCAACATTTCACTGATCATAACCGTGAAATCTACTTAGATGGAAAAGCTTATTTTTCAATTAAGAAAGATTCCTCCCGTCCATTTAGCGTATACGCCGGCGGAACGAAAACGACAGCCTTAGGTACAGCTTTTACCATTGATACACGTAGCAGGTCGACATATACTTCCGTACAGCTGCATACCGGAAAAGTTGTTGTTGCCGCGGTAGCTGCCCTACCTCACTTTAAAAATATCATCTTAAAAAATGCTGGAGAGTCACTTTCATTCGATGCCAATATGCAGATTGTAGCGCATCAAATGGGTACTGTAAAAAAAGCAGCAACAACCATCAGCACACCTATTGAAAATAAACAAAACCGTTCTTTGATCCAACTGAACAATATTCCATTACCGGAAGTTTTTGTTACTCTTCAAGCTACTTATGATATTGCGATAAAAATAGGTGACCAAGAAATCTCCAAAATCCAATACACAGGCAGTATCGATCCACAGCGTGAAACAATTCAAGATGTCCTTGCAGTGATCTGCCTCATCAACAACCTCCGTTATGTACAAGAATCTGACGATTCCTTTACCATCTATCGTCAAAATGAAGACCTCGACAATCAACTTACAAATCCATAAAATCAATTACTAATAAAATCATGTTTAACAAACAGAACCAATTCAAAAAAAGCGTGTTGTTCTTTGCGCTATTTGCTACGGGGTTATCCTATGCACAGGCGCAACAGGAACAAGTAAAGGGAGCAACACAGGATGAAAATGGCAAGTTTTTATCTGGAGTCAGCATCAAGGCCTTAATCGGGAATCGGGTAAGGCTTTCACAACAAGCTCTTCCGAAAAAGGACTTTTCGCCTTCCACAACTTGCCAGAAGGTGGTCCTTATCAGTTTATATTTTCTTCTGTAGGCTTTCAGCCGGATACGCTATCCGGATACAGCGTTCAACCAGGAAAACCATTATCTTTAAGTGTCAAGCTAACCCCTATGTCCACAGCTTTGGATGAGGTCGTTATCGGATATGGTCGTATCTCTCGAAAAGATCTGACAAGCTCCATCACTACGGTAAAAGCAGAAGATATGAATGTTGGAGTCATGACCTCGCCCGCGCAGATGTTACAGGGAAAGGTCCCCGGACTGACCATATCGACCAACAATAGTAACCCTAATGCTACGCCATCGATCAGTTTACGAGGCGCTTCTACCTTAAGAAGTGGTGAAGCGATGGAACCCTATTATGTAATCGATGGGGTACCTGGGGCATCCCTTGCACTTGTAGCACCAGATGATATCCAATCGATAGACGTTTTACGTGATGCCTCGGCAACAGCCATATACGGATCCAAAGCGGCCAACGGTGTGATTATCGTCACCACCAAACGAGGCAAAGCTGGACAGGCAAGCATCAGTTACAACGGCTATTTAGCGATCGACAAGATTGCTAAACGCTATGAAATGATGACCGGTGAACAGTATAGACAGTACATCGCTGATAACAAATTTTCGATGGAACCGACAGATGACCTAGGTGCAGATACCGATTGGCAACGTGAGATAGAACGCACTGGTATATCCAATAATCATAATGTATCCCTGATCGGTGGTACCGAAACAACGCAATATAGCGCTAGCCTCAATACCTTTAAAAATAATGGGATCATTAAAGGGACAGACTTGGGGCGCCAGATTGCGCGCGGATTTGTACAGACCAAAGCACTAGACAATCGTCTGACGGCTTCGTTCAATATCAATACCAGTATCTCCAAACAAAATGATGTATTAGCACTTGGCGATGGATTAAGTGTATACGATGCTATGTATTATTATCTACCGGTATCACCTGTTCGGACAGAATCGGGTGCTTGGTTTGAAAAAACGGACCGATCGCAATACGTAAATCCAGTATCATTAATAGCGGAAAACACGAACTATACCAAAACCAAAATGATACAGGCACATGCCAAACTTGGTTATAAAATTTTACCTAGCTTAACATATAATATCGATCTCTCTCTACAAAACCGCCAATATAATAACGCACAATACTACTCCAGTATATCCATGGCCGCACGTAACCAAAATGGAAAATCTATCCGCGCGGCAGTAGAAGACGAGCGCAAGATCATGGAAATGAACCTGACTTTCGACCGCACATTTGGAGAATTGCATAAATTTTCAGCATTAGCGGGCTATTCCTGGGAAGAAAACAATAATGACGACGGTTTTCAACTGACCACTTCGGACTATTACGATGATGGTTTAAGTTATTATAATCCGGGCATGGCCAATGTGGTGGATCTATTGGGATTTGGCAATTATTACCTTTCCACCCTACGTATGATCTCTGTTTATGGCCGTATAAACTATGCTTATAACAATAAATACCTTTTTCAAGCCACAGTAAGAAGAGACGGATCTTCGGCATTTGGAGCGAACAACCGATGGGCAACCTTCCCTTCAATTTCTGGAGCCTGGAGACTATCCGAAGAATCGTTCATCCAAGATATGAATTTCTTCGATGACCTTAAGCTACGTGCCGGATACGGTGTCAGTGGAAACTCTTTAGGATTCGATGTGTTTACCGCCAGACAAGTCTACGGCGCAACTTCGAGTTTCTACACCGATGCTTTCGGCAATGATCTTCGCACATTAGCAGCACTCCGCAATTCAAATCCCGATCTACGCTGGGAACGCACAGGAATGCTCAATCTAGGCATTGATTTCGCATTCCTCAACAATAGATTGAGCGGAACTTTGGAGTATTACGATAAAAACACCACAGATCTTATCTATGATTATGCAGTCTCTACCACTAAATATCTGTATCGATCTTTGACAGCCAATGTTGGTGAAATCAACAATAAAGGGATCGAACTGACCTTGAATGCGGTTCCCGTAAAAACAGCAAATTTCAGCTGGAACACCGGAATAGTAGCCTCCCATAATAAAAATGTGGTCACTCGAATCACAAACCAAGAATTTTCGACAGACTACGTAGATTTAGCCGACCTAGGTGGCGCAGGTCAAAGCAATGCATTTCAGCAACGCCTTATGGAAGGTGCTCCGATTGGGCAGTATTATACCTGGGAATGGGCAGGTTATAATGAAGATGGTATCTCTACCTTCTATGTCCGCGATGCACAAACAAAAGAACGCACGGGTGAAACTACCATCACTCCTACCAATAAAGATCGTGCCATCACGGGCAGTGCACAGCCAAAACTAACCTTAGGATGGAACAATACGATAACCTATAAAAACTTCGCTTTAACAGGTATGTTCCAAGGTGTTTTTGGACATAAAGTCATGAATGCGACACGTGCGCGACACTCCAATGTAGTGGGCAATGCCGGCCAAAAGAATCTATTGGCCAGTGTGATGGAGACAGAAAAAGCAACCGACATCAATGCGCATTATTTATCAGACCGATACCTCGAAAATGGCAGTTACCTACGTTTAGCTAACCTGGGACTTGCATACAACATCCGAAATATCGGTGGTCAATTGAAAAATGTTAAGCTTTATGCTTCCATGAACAATGTATTTGTACTCACAAACTATAAGGGTGTGGATCCTGAAGTAGATCTTGGAGGTCTTACTCCTGGTGTTGACAACCGTCAGACCTACCCACGCACCCGCACCATTTTGTTTGGTCTAAACTTCAACTTTTAATCAGAAAAACTAATCATGAAATCAAAACAATATATCCGTTTATTTACCCTATCAGCGTTTGCAGCAACACTCGTTGCCTGCACCGACCTCGATGTGGATATCAAATCGCAATATACCGAATTCCCAACCACAGAAAGAGCCGCAGAAGCCATTTCAGCAGATGTCTATGCAGCATATCGAGGTGCATTGGGGTACAACCATTGGATGGCGCAAACCCTGTCTTCAGACGAGGCAGTAAGTCTTGCTTTGGGTACAGATTACTATGATGGTGGTCGTTTCCGCGAACTCCATGTGCACAATTGGACACCCGACAATGCCATACTCCCCGATATCTGGAATGCGGCCATGTCTGGTATCAACCTCTCGAACAACGTATTGGCTATTTTTGGTGACGATGAAAGTGAGAAAGCCGCACCGATGCGTGCCATGAGAGCTTATTTTTACTTTATATTGATGGATAATTTTGGTGGTGCACCACTTATCACGGGCAAGGTCGACCAAATTCCAGATCGATCATCACGATCTGAAATCGCCAACTTCATCTCGTCCGAACTTCTAGCCGTTAGAGATCGATTACCGAAAGAAGTTTCTGCCGCAACATATGGTAAAGCAACGCGGTATATGGCCGATGCTTTACTAGCCAAACTGTACCTCAATTGGTCTGTATATACCACGAGTGATGTCGCGACCTACACCGCCACCATGCCCAATGAAAAACTATCGCAAGTGGTAGCCATGTGCGATGATATTATTGCCTCGGGTCAATTTAATTTGAGTAGCCACAAATTCATGGAAAAATTCCGTCCCGACAATGGTCCGCAGATCAAAGATTTCATATTTGCCATGCCTTTCGACAGAGAAAAACAGCAAGGAATGAATTATGCACGCTACTGGATACACCGTAGTGGGCAAAATCAATTTGCACCATTACCTCAAAGTGTGGGCGGTACTTTCCGCGTATTACCTACTTTTCTAGCCAAATTCAATCTCAAAGGTGACGATAGAAATGCCGCTTACATGGGCGGTCTTCAATACTATTGGTCAGACTATGCACCAGACTTAAGCCGTCCGCTTTTAATCAAGACCTCTAAAAAAGGTATCGACCAAGACTATGCAGGAAGCGATGCAAATGCCACGTTTGACTGGCACATGGAAACGACAAAAGAAATCAAACTTCGTCCGGATGGAGGACCGACCCTCAATGGAGGTAATGATCAAAAAGGAAGATCAATGGGCTACCGATCGGTCAAATTTTATATGGATGTAAACGTTACAGCGGCAAACAATAGAAACCAAAGCAATGATGTTCCAATCTTTCGATATGCCGACATTTTATTGATGAAAGCCGAAGCCATCCTACGTGGAGCTGCACCTACAAATGGTGAAACTCCCCTTTCACTCGTGAATCAGGTACGTGCTTATGTCAATGCCCCTACGTTAACCGTGCAACCCACTTTAGCAGATCTACTGGACGAACGTGCAAGAGAATTTTCAGATGAATCTTGGCGTAGAAACGATTTGATCCGTTATGGCAAATTTGAGGAAGACTGGGGTTTCAAATCCTTATACAGTGCAGGATATTCAGAACGTTTCCGACGCATATTTCCAGTTCCACGACCGGTCATGGAAGTAAATGCAAAATGGACGCAGAATAACGGATATTAATAACAGTTGAGCATGAAAAGAAGAGCATTTGTAAAAAGTACGCTGGGCACTGCTATGGCTACAAGTCTGGCTGCTGTACCCTTGGCCGGAATGGCCATGGGAGCACCTAGGAGAATAGAAAGTGAAGACATCAATAGCCGAGCAGCACTTAAAGACGAGTACGATCTGCATTTTTTAGCCATCGGTGATTGGGGACGAAATGGTGCCGACCATCAGGTACAGGTGGCTCAGCAAATGGGTAAATGGGCTACCGAACATCCCAACGATTTTATCATCTCGACCGGAGATAATTTTTACCCTTCAGGGGTTGTCAGTGAGCACGATCCGTTATGGCATTATTCGTTTGAAAATATTTATACCGATTTCTCATTGCAGTGGGATTGGTATCCCATATTGGGAAACCATGATTACAAGTCAGACCCAGATGCCCAGGTGCGCTATAGTGCCATCAGCCGCAGGTGGAAAATGCCAGCACGCTATTATAGTAAAACATTTAAGATTAAGGGTAACGCTGAGGTATTGATTGCCTTTATCGACACCAACCCATTGATTCCAGAATTCTATCAGAATAGCGAATATGGACCACATGTGGCCGGCCAACAACCCGAAAAACAACTCGCATGGTTGGATGGATTACTACAATCATCAAATGCCAAATGGAAGATTGTGGTAGGACACCACCCCATGTATACCGCGGGGCCAAGAACGGAAAACTATGATACATTAGCCGTCAGAAAAGTCCTTCAACCCGTGCTTGAGAAACATCATATTCCTCTGTATCTATCTGGTCACGAACATTCGATGCAGCATCTCAAAGTGCAGGACAAGTCTTTCCATCAGTTCATTTCCGGTAGTGGATCTGAAATAACCCCTGTAAAAAACGGTTTGACCTATAGTCAATTTGAAGCCTCTACTTATGGATTTATGTATTTCGCCGTCAATCAAGAACAATTACTGGCCCAGTGCATCGACCATGAAGGAAAGATCATTTACAGTACAATCATTCCTGCCAGTAAATAGAGTAGATACATTCATCGCTGGAAACAAGTCTATGTGTAAAAAAAGGAGATACAAGCTGTATCTCCTTTTTCTATTTTAAAGATAAGCCTATACCTTTCAACGATATTATAGCTCCACCTCACCATGTACCTACTTATCATAACCATCACAAAGGCAAAACTGAACCAGATTTAACATAACGTACCTCCTAAAGTACCGATACGGACATCATTCCGTTTCATTCGGCATAAGCGATGCAGTGATTATGAATTCTTCTTAACAACATCGACCATATGATCCAAATCAAATGGTTTTTCGATATAATCATCAGCTTTACAATCTTTAGCTGTTTGAGCCAAATTATGAGATGTTGAAGTTAGTACAGCAGATAGATCTTCAGTTTCTGGATCATTTTTTAGCTCTTCGATTACTTTATTACCCTTCTTCCCGCCCTTGATATGCTCATCCACTATGACAATATCGGGGTCGATCTTCTCAATATTATCAATGGGCTCAGTTGTTAACGAAGACGTAACATCAAAACCTTCATCCGTCAACACTTCATCCATAATATATCGGACATCTTCATCATCCTGAATAAGCACAACCTTCTTTTTCATATTTCCACCAATTTTGACGCAAATATATTGATATAAATTAATATCCAAGAACTCCTTCGAGACACAACACAAACTACCTAATAAATTGATAATCAGTAAAATAAATAGTTAAATTTTTATTCAATAAATTTAATAGTTTATTTAACAAGCGCTTTACAAATGCCCCATCCCAAACTACACAAAAAATCAGAAAATCAATGTCCCTACCATAGACTCCCTAACCCAATCAGGGGAACCGTGTTCAGTATAGCTCAAGTCCTCCCAGATACCCCCAAAACCAAATTGCCGTCAAATACATCAAGTAGCAATATCAGGGCTTACACCGTAAAAATCAGCCACAATATCTATAATCAAATCAATTGATAGCCGTTATGGTAAGATGCCGAAATTAATTGATCAGCGTCTTCAGCACCAAAAGATCCGGTATCTTTGTTCCAATAGATTTTCTTACGTGTACGGTATGCGATATTACCCATTTGCGCAAATATTGCAATATCTGCACCAGCCTCTACAGAGCAATTTAAAGCCGATGAATCTCTACTTTTAACTGCTTCAATAAAATTAGCGGCATGCAGATCCAATCCATCATCGACTGATTTCTGAAAGGCAACACCATCCATACGGCCCTTTTCAGGAATGACCTCCCAGCCACTTCGGTTAAGCACTAAAGTTCCGTTATTTCCAATAAAAGCAACGCCATGATTTTTTCCATAAGGACCTCCATCAATACCAGTAGCATGCTCCCATTGGATATTAAAACCCTCAAACTCATATACAGTCGTTAACGTATCAGGTGTCTCGGCAGCATCTTGCGGATAAGCAAATTTCCCACCTGATGCCATGATTGAAATTGGCGTAGCAGCTTTCATTCCTAAAAGTGCATAATCAAGCATATGAACACCCCAATCCGTCATTAATCCACCAGCATAATCCCAATACCATCTAAAATCAAAATGAAACCTATTCGGATTGAAAGGTTGTTTCTTTGCAGGGCCCAACCACAAATCATAATTGACACCTGCAGGAACGGGTGCATCTGGCTTAACGGGAATACTTTTCATCCACCCTTGATATGCCCAAGCTTTCACCAAGCGTACTTTACCTAACTTTCCGGAGTGCACAAACGCAATCGCATCGCGAAAATGCTGCTGACTCCGCTGCCACTGTCCCACCTGTACAATCGATTTACTTTTCTTTACTGCAGCTACCATCGATCTGCATTCTGCGATCGAGTTACCCAAAGGTTTTTCAACATAAACATCTTTTCCTGCCTGGCAAGCTTCTATCATCTGTAAGCAATGCCAATGATCGGGCGTACCGACAACCACCACATCGACGTCTTTACTTTTTAATAAATCACGATAGTCATTAAAACCCTTAACTCTAATACCTCTTCCTCCAAGCTCTTTTATACGTTTTTGTAAGACATTATCATCAACGTCACAAAGCGCGGTACACAGCACATCTGGATGTTTTAGTATAGCATTTAAATCGGCCCATCCCATACCATTGATACCAATGGCTGCAACACGGATTTTTTTATCAGCACCTGCAGCAGCATATAGCTTAGGAAACATAGCCGTTAAACCAGCTATAGAAACAACCGTAGTTGAGTTTTTAATAAATTTTCTTCTTGATGTATGCATCATAATTGTTTATAATTTGTTCGTTTATTTTTGGATTATCATACCATGGCACAAAGGTTTATGCATGATCTAAATTATACGTCTTGATGACATTTAATATATAAATAACCATATTTTATTTCACAAAAGCAAAAAAATTATTATCTTATGACAACCATTTTATAGACTACAAACCAATCATATGCAATCCTTAAAGAAACTAGCTACTTTACTCCTATTATCCTGTAGTATACCCACATTATCTGCACAGACCTATTTAAATTTAGATTTCGAAACCATGAGTGGCAATCAAGTAAGAAGTTGGTTTACTCTCAATAATGCTGCTGTATACAGCAGAGACAGCGTCGAAAAAGTTAGCGGAGACTACAGCTACAAAATCAACAAAACAAATCCAAATGAAAAAAGAGATGCTTTTTTTTCAAATACATTACCGTTTGAACTCGTAAAAGGAAAGGATATTATTCTAAAGGGAAGAATAAAAACAGACATTAAAGAAAAGGCCGAAGCAGGCTTAGTTCTAGTTGCCTATGATAAAATGGGAAAACCAATCCAGTTCGATGACATGGCTGGAAAACGGATTAATCATACATCATCGTGGCAAGAAGTCAGCATTTCAGCCAAAATTGATTCCAATGCCGCATTGATTTCTATTGGAGGTGTTTGCTACGGTGGTGCTATCACTGCATGGTTTGACGATTTTGAGCTCTTTATTGATGGCCAAAAGTATATAACACCAGTACCCAGAACAGCTCCACTAACAAAAAATGAACTAGCCGTATTAAAAAAGTACTGCTATCCTTTAAAGTCATTTGATCCAAATTTTAATAACGATGCAGACTTATCCATTCTAAAAAAACTGACTAAAGATGCCAAAATCGTTGCTTTAGGGGAATCATCTCATGGTTCCAGTGAAATATTTAAAATGAAGCACCGCATCATCAAATACCTCACGCAATATGACAACTTCAACATGCTTGCTTTTGAGGCCAATATGCCTGAATCTAACACATTAAACAAAGCTATTATGAATCAACAGTTTGACCAGATAAACTTGATGAAAACACTATACTTTTGGACTTGGCATACAACTGAAATTCGTAACCTATTGAACTGGGTGCAAGACTTTAATCAAGGGAAACCAAAAATTGAATTTGCGGGATTTGATATGCAGTTTTACAAAGGAGCAATAGAAGAAGTAAAAAAAGCACTCCAAACAAATACTGATATCCAAAAAGATTTATATGAATTTGAATATTTTATTTCAACAATAGCATACCAGTACGCTAACCAAAATGGAAAAGTGAGCTTACCTGATGAACAGATCCATCGTACTACTCAATTGCACACACAGTTAAAAACTGTAATCCAAAAAAGTGATAAAACGGGAACAGAGAAAGACTGGCTACTACAAAACATGAGAATTTTAGAACAATATGTAGATCAGAAAATTGGTGATGGAAATCCTGAGGAAAAGCGCGATCGCTATATGGCAGAAAATCTTTTATGGTTAATGGATCATCATCCTGACCCAAGAATTATAGCATGGGCACATAACGGTCATATTTCTAAAAGCAACAAAACAATCGATAAAGGATTCTTTGATTCACCAATGAAAATGGGTGGTTATATCGCCGATGCCTTTCCAGATAAATCTTTGTCAATTGGCTTTACTTTTTATGACGGTTCCTATACGGCTATGGATCCAAATGATATAAAGCCATTTCCTGCAGAAACCGCCTTTCCTGGAACTTATGAGCATTTTTTAAATCAAATGGATGAACCAATCTTTATTCTTGATCTTAAGAAAGTCAAAGCGGACAAACCTGTCGAATTAGACTGGTTATTGTCAACGCTTCCCTTTCGAATCGTTGGCGCAGATAAACAAGCTAATGAATTTCGCGACACAAATATTGCCGATGCCTTTGATTATCTCATATTTATTAAAACATCAACAAACTCTCATTTTTTAAATTAGACAAACTTCCGTATTACTCAATCACTGTACGCGCAAAACAGAGATAATCTCCGTTTTCAAGCACATGTAATATCCTAAAAAGCGCCTTATTTAAGGCGCTTTTTTATTAATCACAGAACCCCTTTCCAACTATTGGAATAGGCGATTTGTTCCCCCAACATTATCGCTCTACGACAGCCTTTACTATCTCTCCGTTTTGGTCTACAACTCTTGTATCCGTTCTTAATAATAAGTACCATTTTCTGAAAGTTCCTATGAATACCAGCAACATTAACAGCATAGCCAAGATCGCTAATGCGGCCAAAAGCATTTGACCTTTTGGTAGATAAATATCCACGATCTGCAGGTATCCGGCCCAAAAAGTAATGATAGCCATAAATACTCCAGGAAGAGCCGTACATAATGCATATTTACCCCTATTCATCCGGAGCAGCATGGTTGTACATACGATCAATCCGCAGGCGGCCAGCAACTGATTACTAATTCCAAATAACGGCCAGATACTACTCACGTTACCGGTAAACACTAAGTAACCCCATGAGCATGTAAACAGCGCACTGCACAACCAAACGCCAGGTTTCCAATCTTTATCTTTAAATGCAGGAATCACCGTACCCAACATTTCCTGTAAAAAAAAACGTCCCACCCGCGTACCTGCATCAATTGCTGTCAAGATGAATACCGCTTCAAACATAATAGCAAAATTATACCAATAGGCCATAATATCGTCCATAAAGGGTACTTTATCAAAAATATGTGCCATACCCACAGCCAAGGAAACAGCACCTCCAGTACGTCCATGTAGATCCACGCCTATCCTGTCGATAAAATGTGGCAGATCCACCGTATGTAAATGAGGATGAAGCTTCAAAAATTGCGCATAATCTTCCGCAGGAGTATTGATCGCAAAATAATCTCCTGGCATTAATGTACAAGCGGCAATCAATGCCATGAGGGCAACAAACCCTTCGACAAGCATAGCGCCATAGCCTACAAAAAGTATTTCCCTTTCATTACCCAACATTTTGGGAGTAGTACCCGTTGCGATGATCGCATGAAAGCCAGAAATAGCCCCGCAAGCAATAACTATAAAAATAAAAGGAAGCACCGGACCACCAATAATCGGTCCGCCACCATGAATGAAACTCGTCAATGCCGGCATCTGAATAGTCGGATGAACAAATATTACACCAACGGCAAGCATCAGTATCGTGCCGATTTTGAGGTAAGTAGAAAGATAATCGCGGGGCACTAAAAGAAACCAGATCGGTAGTACAGAAGCAAAAAAACCATACACCGCTATGGCGATCGAAATCGTTTTCACATCCCAATCAAACATATCATGGATGACTGGTATTTCCATAAGCCGATGGCCAGCAATAATACCCACTAACAGTAAAATACCGCCCAATACACTTGCCAATGTGACCGACCCCGCACGATAACGCATCAATAAACCCATAAATATAGCGATGGGCATCGTGAGTATGATGGTAAATAAAGACCATGGAGCTTCGTGCATAGCGCTTATGCAGGCCAAAGATAGACCAGCTAAGGTCAAGATGAGGATAAATAATACCGCTACCCCCGCAATTCCACCAACGGCTGGTCCAATTTCCTTAGCAGCAATAGTCGCCAAACTCTGCCCTTTATGCCGAACCGATGCAAATAGAACGACCATATCGTGAACTCCACCACCCAATACACAACCGATCAGGATCCATAAAGTGCCAGGGAGATAGCCAAACTGTGCCGCTAATACAGGTCCAACGAGTGGACCTGCAGCAGCAATAGCAGCGAAGTGATGACCAAATAATACTTTACGATCAGTCTTCACATAATCGTGTCCATCAGCAAACTCAACTGCCGGTGTAGGTATCGTATCGTTAAGGCGTAAGACCTTTTTGGCAATGAAAATTCCATAAAAACGATAAGCGATCGCAAAGATCAAAAGCGAAACAAAAACCAGCGTTAGGGCGTTCATATTATCGAGAAATTCAAATGTAGCAACCATACGTTAAGGATTAATGAGAAAAACCGAGCAAAAAACCGTCCGTTATTGCTAGGCATAACATCTAATTTCAAATACTTTAGCATATTTATCACCATGTGTTTTCTTGGCTACAAATCGCACACGATCAACTTCACTGGTATTAAATGAATGTGCTACCTTTCGTAAGAAATTGTCTTTACCTTCAATTTTATGCAGCAAACGATCTTTCAAATAGAACTCAACTTGATAATCACTAATGGTCTCAGGCTGCGGACCCCGCACTTGACTTTTCATCGTCCCATTTTCTCCAGAAAGTCTCAAATGTCTATTCAGACCTGTATCAAAGGTAAATTCAATTAACGACAACGCTTGTGGACTCTTCCATTGTAATTCCAAAAACTGCTCGCCCGAAGTCATATCTGCCCGCCATTGATGTAATTTACCATCTGCTATATCGCGGTTTATACCATCGATCACCAAAATAGCCTGACCATTGTCCGATTCATTGCTGGCAGAAATAGAGGCCTGCAATGCCAGATCCTTCTTGTCTGAATTCTGAACATTCAATATCGCTTGATCCTGTCTCAACAACAGTTGTTGGTATTCTTTCAGCTTTTCCTTATTTCCAACTAAGGCATTGACCTTAATTTTATTGTTCACAGCAAAAGCAACAGCCGTACCTATCGCTTGTCCCAGTGTTGCGCATGTTGCCATGACCCTAGTAGTCGATAAAGCAACATGGGTGACCGATATATTCCTTCCTGCCATGACAAGATTATCAACAGAATTACTATATAAACAACGCAAAGGGATAGAATATGGACCTTTAAGACCGATGGACCGAAATGGGCTTAACGAGGTATCATCCATACCTGCAGGTAAATGATCATCCAGTGGCCATCCTCCATAGGCTACCCGATCTTCAAAATTTTCTTGCTTAAGCACATCATTCTGTGTCAATACATAATCACCTTTGATCCGTCTGCTCTCGCGTTTACCTGGAATAGCCCCATGCCATGAAAGTGCCCAATTAGCAGATTCAGGATGGTTTCCAGAGTTTTTGATGTAATCCCAAACACCAAATACCACGGCCATTAAATCATGTCTAATTTTTTGGCCATCATGAACAATATTTTCTAAACCTCCCAATTCAATCCACCAATATCCATATTCCCATGAGTGAATCTTCCGGTACTTAAAGTCTTCAAACTGGTACTTTCTTGCCCAAGCTGGCGCCTTAAAGGGCATTGGTTTATCATGTTCTGTTGATTGAAACAATAAACTATTTCCCATGGTGATATCATCGCGTTTTTCCAAACCTAGAGCTTCATTATATTCAGATTTAGCCTCTCTTCCACGCATAAAATCTGCTGCCGCCAAAGCGGCCAAAGTCCCATCACCTGTACAGTCTGCAAAATACTTCGCCTTGATATCATAGATCTCCTCTGTTTGCGAACAGTAAGCTTTGATGGAATCGATACTCTTCCCTTTTCGGACCACCTCATACAAAGAGGTATCAAACAGTAAGGTTATATTGGGATTTGTCAATACCTTATCGTACATGACATAATCCAACATTTCCCAACAACGCTGTGGGTTGATGGCTGCCTCTGTCAACAATATCTCTTCCAAAAGTCCCGACTCTCGCCAGACTTGATTTAACTGTGATGCCCCACAGATATGCATTCGGATTTCTGAACTTGCATTTCCCCCTAAGCGCGAACGATTTTGGATGAAGATAACTTTCATCCCATTCCGAGCAGCAGCCAAAGCTGCACAAACACCCGCCATACCGCCCCCAGCAACCAGAAAATCTGTAGTAAGATTTCTCTTCACAAAAACATCCGACGCAATAAATCCGGTGTTTTCTTCCGTCCTATCTTGAGATTCACCAGAATCCCCCGTGGTCATACCAAACACAGGATTTACCAATAGGGCTCCAGACCCAATTCCTAAATTTCTTAAAAATGATCTTCGATTATTTTTCATAATTCAATAATTTATAAATAAGTTCTTTTTGATTTTTTGATAAAGTTTTACCTTGAGCTTTATCCGCTAAAATTTCTTTGGTTCTTAAGTTTGGTCGACTTATGCTTCTTAAAACCACTAATTGCAAATGCGGTTTAAGTTTTTCCAGTTCCTGAAGTAGGTTATTATATTTATCAGGGTTTGCATAGTAAGTTTCCCCCAATTTTTTCCAAGCATAATGAGGAATGTATTCATCATTTGAAAATAGCAAACGAACCAACACTGGTTCCGCAGCATTGATCTGATCATCGGCCAACTTCTCCAGGTAATATGCTTCATAAGAAGCACTATTCGATGCTGCAAAAAAATCTGCTAAATGATGTTGCTTATAAACCACATCCAACTCATTTCGAATCAATTGTTTGATATTCCCATTGACAATATGCCATAAAGCATATACCGTATATAAAGCTCCAGGAACAGTCACATTTGAAAAAACTTTCAATGTAGGACGGGTTATCGCATCCAGTTCTACCGAATATTTTTGTTCCTTCTTATCCAAAAACTCTTCAACAGCATAATCCCGAATTGGAGAGAGCGTATCGAGCAAGATTTCTTGAAGTAAACCATAATCAGTTTGATCAAAATACTGATGATCAAATTTGGTAAAAACATGACCCTGAGGAACTGAAAAATGATCATAATCTCCCAACAAATTCCAGAATAGATCTACCTGAATAGGAAGGCATACTTTATCATTACAGATATCAGTAGAAAGAAAAGCATGATAATAATAGGCCGCAGTCTCCTGATCTTGAATCAAATTGACTTGTATTTCAAGTGTATCATTTACCCGGTATTCGATAGATACTTCGGGAACAAGATGTTTATGTTGCCCCCTCAATTGAAAAGACAACATAAACAAGAACATGATCATCCAATAGTTAATCATAATTTAATAGCGTTGAAACTTGACTATTGCGATCAACTGCAAACCTAATCCATCGCGCTTCTACATTTTTTGGAAATTCGATCTCAGCACTAGCGTTGCCTTTGACAGTAATTTGTTGGTATTCCATCCAAGTTCCATTTCCCACAGGATCCATCTGTACGGAAAATGTGACGGGAAATTTCTCATGATTAGCGAGCTTTAACTTTCTTCTGTCATAAAACCCAAATAAATAAGGATCACTAAACTTCCCCTTTTCTAAAACTTCATTATCCAAAGGACCACCATTTCCTTGAGGTTTCCCCAACTTCCAAAGATCATCGATAGCTCCAACCCAGACAGCACATTTTTTATCTTCCGAAGTAATGATATGTTTCGGATTTGCTTGTGTGATATCCAGACCAGATAAAACTAATAATCCCCTATATGAAGCATAATCCACAATATTTAATTGATGCGACGAAATGGGTCTTATTTTTGCAAACCCATCTGCATTTTCTGCAGGAAGCTCATAAAAAGTACCATGCAAATTCAATAAATCCCGTTCCGTGGCCACTTCTCTACATATCCGAGCCAACCCATTTTGAACAATATTGTCGTATCTTTTATCTCCTTTGGGCAATCGCCACCTTCTACCCTTTTCATCCACAACAAGAATAGAACTCGTTTTTAACTCAACCAGGTTATTGCTAAGCGCAAATTTTTCCTCAATATATTTTTCTTCCTGCTTATCAACTTTTGGTTTCAATAGCATATCCGAAGTCAATTCATAATAACCAGCTTTTTCAAAAACACCACCATTCAATTGACTAGCGACTATACCCATCGATCTTTTATTATCACCTAGTCCGACCATCAATCCGCTAGAAACAGATGGGGTACCAAGATCCGCTACTCCTTGAAAGATTTGATCATCACGTTGCACTTTATGGTTATCGACATAGGTAAACTGAGCAGTAATTTGAGCATTTGTATGGCTAATCAATCTAATCCATTCACCTTCGGTATCAAATGGAAAATTTTGGACAAAAGATTTTCCACCCGCTACAGTACACGTTTTATAGGTCGTCCATTGACCAGTACCATCCTTATCCAATTGTATCTCGATCTTCATTTCTGAGGAACCTTCATTTTTCAACCATAAACTTCGAAATCCCCAACCCGCAAACAAAAAGGGGTCTGATGCTACATTTATTTTAACGGCTTCATTCAGCCAAACAGCACCTTCCGCAGTATTATTTCCTAGAGATTTTATTTTATCAAAGTCGGTAAACCACAGATTAGAATTCGATTGTCCCGGCCCCTCGATCTGTCCTTTTACAGAACGTTTGTTCAAAAACTCCTTTTGAGCAGAATCATCACAGCCAAAAATCAATTGATTATTCCAGCGTGAAAAATCACCGATAACCTTCAAGTAAGAAGATAATGGACGTAATCCAGCTGTATTTCCAATTGAAAAATTTTTCGGAAAGTGCCAAAATAGGCCATGCATAGTCATGAGGTAGTAAGGGTCATTTTCCTGACCTACATCCCGGATTCTAGGCCATTCCGTATTCCAACCATGTGCCCCATCATAACTATGGCTACTTTTTGGGAAACGATAAAATTTCCATCCTGTATTGATATCTCTGACTCCTAGAATAGCCGATTTATGATCCCAGCCTGTTGCCCATATCGGATCATCTGGGGAAGCATTGCCCTGAATCCCACCTGGTCCCGTAATTTCGACAAACTGATTTCTTCTGATCAGTTTCCAATTTTTTCCATCCCATTCCGATAAAGAACCTGCGGGTATATCAAATTGCTTCAAAGCAAGATCTCCTGATTCACCATTATTTGAATACACGAGTACACCTTGTCCGCTGTACAAACCCTTGCCATGAGCCCCTAATAGTTCGGCAAATTGATGTGGCTTAGGGGGTGTCATGTTTTCTAACTGTGCCTGGTAACTTGGTTGTTTCAAATTACCATCGGTGTATAATTCATGCACCTTTTTAGTATAGACATTCACTTCATAGATCCCTTCTTCCATCGTTCCATAGTAGACCAACGAATCTGGATGATACAAATGGGCCGCAGTCCCTGTCAATCGTCCTGGCATATCCTTGATTGGGATAATGTCAACTTTCCCTTCCTTATCGACGATATAGGGGCCTATCAACAGTTGATTAGACGGACGATGGATAAATCGATTCGCAGGAGTACCGCCTACACTTTCAGGCATAACCTCCTGTTTCAGATCCGCGCTTATCCTATAAAACTTATCACTGGATCCCAAAGGTAAATGTGGACCATAGGTGATCACATATAAATAATCATTCCACGGAACAACTGCCCCTGTCCCACATTCACCTTCATTATTATACATCGCCAAATGTGGATATATACCACTATACTGTTTGAGCTGAGCCATAATAGGTGTCCAGAAAACGAGGTTGGCAGCAACAAATAAACTTGATTTCAATAAATTCATCAATAATTGGGATTTTGGATTAAACCACTAGTCAACACTTCCGTAGAAGGAATTGGCCATAAATACTGCTTAGAAGCATCAAACTTTCGAACTGCAATTGTTTTGATTAATCCTTGTTGTTGAAAGGCACTAAAATCGGGTAAACCATCAGCATCTATGGTAGGCGCATTAGGAAGAAACCATTTCCCTGTTTTAACCACTTTAGCCAACAGATCTGCTGGATCCAGAAGACCATAGTTTGATTTATTCAAGGCCTTCTCCGCCAATTTCCAGCGGATCAGATCCATATAGCGAAGTCCTTCGAGCGCAAATTCCATCCTTCTTTCAGTCCGTAAAACCTTTCTTAAACTCAACTGATCAAGCATTTTTAGGGCAGGATAATCTGGCGAATCGGACGTTACACCATAAGCCCTAGCTCTGACCATATTGATCGCATCAACAACACTTTGATCGATATCATTCAATTCGATCTTAGCTTCGGCATATATCAATAGCACATCAGCATATCGGATGATGATATTATCAGGTTCCGTTTGCCAACTATTCAACAACCAATCGCTGTCCACACCTTTTCTCCAAATCAAACCATTAAATGAAGCATATTGCGCATTAACGCGATTATCATTATTGACAACCTGTTTACCCGTTGAAATTTTCAGGACATTAATAGCCTCAGGATGCGGGGTATAGATATAATCAAGTAGTGGTTCATCAAAAGCAGCGATGGTTTCCTTACATCTTGGATCCCGATTGATAAATGGGTTTGAAGAAACAAATAAAGGCGATTTATCGACCTGCAGTCCATCTGTGCACGTGAAGGCAAAGAGCAGATCCCAAGAAGGATCTTTCGCTGCCCAACCACCCGAATTACGTGAAATAAAATTCTGACGATCTCCCAATGCAACCTTCAAGGCAATAGATCTGGGTAATAAAAAGATACTTTCTGCCGAGTTTTTGGTTGACGAGAGAAAAAGGTTAGCAAAGCTTGGGTGCAGGCTGTATTGCTTCAGATCCATGCAGGCCTTAGCAGCATCTCGCGCAGTAGCAAAGTCTCCGCTGTATAATGCGATGCGACTTTTCATAGCCATTGCAGCCCCTTTTGTAGCACGTTGCAACTCCGTACTTGAGCTCTTTAATTTCAGATTTGCGATGGCATAGTCAAAATCTTCATATATTTTCTGCAGCACCACTTCAGGTTCTGACTGTTTCAGATTTCTCGCCTGCTCAATATCAAGTATATCATCGGTATAGATCACATTTCCAAAGTGGCTCAACAAAGTCGAGTACATGCAAGCTCTGACAAATCTTGCCTCAGCCACAAAAATGGTCAATTGCTCTGGAGACAGTTTATCTTTCGCCCGATCGGCTCCTTTGATAATCGTGTTAGCCCGAGCAATCGCTTTATAGGTATCCAACCACCAGGTCTTAATAAAGGAAGATTGTCCATTAAGAGTCGCATTTGTCACTTCTGTCAAACCATCACGAAAGATCCAGTCATCCGTCCAATCATCCAGATCTTTTTTCCAGAACACTTCTTTATAAAGTCCGTTCAAAGACATTTCCAACTCTTCTGGTGTACTATTCCATGTTTCACTTGACCCATCAGATAAAGGATTGAGATCAAGAGAGTGACAACCCTGCAGCAGGATAAAACCACAAATCAAGAGAAATAAATTTTTCATAATGATGATTTAAAATTTTAATGATAACCCTAATAAAAATGAAGTTGTGATGGGATAAGCAAAACTCGTCAGTTCTGGATCCCAACCTTTAGGATATTTATTAGCCGTAAACAGATCGCTGATTGTTCCCGAAATACCGAGTCCCTTGATTTTATATCTGGTCAAGAGAGAAGAAGGGATATTATAATTGATTCCGATTGTTTTCAATCTAAAATAACGACCATTAAACAACCAAAAATCGGACATTGCGTAATTGTTATTAGCGGAAGTATTAGAATAACGGGGATACCGTGCAGTGTTGTTCTGCTCTACCGTATTATAATTGGACCAAGTCTCGCCATCTAAAATCATTGGAAAATTCCCCCAATTTTGTTGATAGGGTTGCACCATATCGGTTGTGAGGCGAACATGCTGTTTCCCAACTCCCTGAAATACAAAGGAAAAACTCAGATCTTTATACCCAATATTCAACATACCACCGTACATATATCGTGGCAGTGATCCTCCCAACAGCATCCGATCATATTCTGGCGATATTTTCCCATCAGGTTTACCTTCAGGTCCCGAGATATCGCGGTATCGGACATCACCAGCTTTGACATTCGCATTCAGCACAGCTGAATTATTGACCTCTTCTTGCGTCTGGTATAAGCCGTCCGCTACATAACCATACCACTCATTAAATTGGCTTCCTTCGATTTTAATTTGATCACCTAAAAATTCTGTCCCCCCAAGATCACCCATCACAGATTTAAAATCTGAGAGATTAAAGTTTACGCCATAACTAAAATCACCTACTTTATCCTTCCATCCCAACACCAGTTCCCAACCTTTGGTATGCATTTTACCTGTGTTTTGATTTGGGTTATCAAACCCAATATACTGCGGTATCTGCAGTTCCAGTAACATATCATTGGTAATTTTCTTATAATAATCAAAAGTAAAATTCAACCGATTCCCAAAACCAACATAATCCAACCCTACATCAAACGATTCTGTTTTTTCCCATGAAATATCACGGATAGCATATTGCCATTGAGCTGCTGATTGAGCAGAAACGGCTTCATTACCTTTATAAAATAAGGAGCTGTTTTCAAATTTCAGTAGTGCCTGATATGGATAATTACCAATACGTTCATTACCTAACGTACCGTAAGATGCCCTAATCTTTAAAAAGTCAACCCATGAAATATCCTTTAAAAAACTTTCTTCACTCACGGTCCAACCGACAGAAAAAGAAGGGAAAGTACCCCAACGGTATTGCGGAGCAAAGCGTGAAGAACCATCATAACGAACATTGGCTTGGACAAAATATTTATCGGCAAAATTATACATGATGCGTCCAAAATATGAGCGATACGCATTTTCGTATGCCCCACCACCATTATCTCTAAATTCGAGCGGACCTAAATTTAGATAGGGATAATTGGTCAATAGGTATTGATCTCTTGAGGCAGACAGATTCTCATTAAAATAATAGTAAGATTCATATCCGGCGAGCACATTGAAGTTATGCTTTTTAATGCTTTTTTGATAATTTGCTAAAAATTGTGCAGTATATTCATAGCTTTCTACCCGACTCTCATCCAGATTAGTTTGATTATATCCATTGATAAAACCAATGTTTTGAGCCGGATTATTCCAAGCCGTAAAGGGTACTTTTTTGGTAAACAGTTTCGATTTATCAAAATTCAAAAGTGGCGAAAAAACACCTGTCAATTTCAATCCATCCAAAGGTTTCACATCCAGTGCCAATTTTCCAGCGATTTGATTATACTGATAATTTTTAAACCCACCTTGGGTAATCATTCCATAAATATTGTCGCCATCTTTCCCTGATGCTACAGGTCCATCTTGCCACTGTGCGGCATAAATAGGCGCTGTTATTCCTATTCTATACATGGGGTCTATCGAAGGATTTTCGTTTATGCTACGTTTAAAATTTATATCAATAATCGATGAAATAAAATCATTTATTTTCACATCATTGTTCACACGAGCAGTGATACGTTTATAATTCCGATCGATATATAAGCCGTCGGCATTGTCATATCCAAGAGAAAAACGCGTGCGCAATGCTTTTCCGGCACCTGTAACGGAGAGCAAATGTGATTGCCGGGGAACCGAATTCTTTAAAATCATTTTTCTCCAATCTGTCATTGGATATTGGTCTGGATTTTCCGCATTATTTTGTCGGTAATTATCGATCAGATCTTTGCCATATATCGGATATTGATTGTCATTATTATTGTTGTCATTCCAGCGCAACTCATTACTTAATTGTAAATACCTAACCGCATCTACATATTCAGGTAACTTAGTCGGTTTTTCAAAACCATATTCGCCATTATATTCCAACGCCACTTTCCCCTCTTCACCACGTTTTGACGTAATCAAAATCACACCTGCTGCTGCCCTAGCCCCATATATGGAAGCAGAAGCTGCATCTTTCAACACCGTTATATTCTCAACATCATTTGGGTTCACAGCATTCATATCTGCAATAGGAACTCCATCCAAAATAATCAATGGGTTCATCCCACCCTCCGTGATCGTCGTTATACCCCTCACACGTACCTGAGCAGTACTACCTGGGGCATTATTGGACCTCGTGACCATAACCCCTGGTACCGAACCCTGCAATGCTTGGGATAATTGCGTGGATTTACGAACTTGTATATCCTTACCAGATACAGTAGAAATAGCTCCTGTCAAATCTTTTTTCTGTACAGAACCATAACCGATCACCACGACTTCATCAATGGTACCCGTATTGGTTTTTAATCGAATAAGAATCGTATTTTTACTGTTAGCAGTAGCTACAAAATGTTTGACAGAATCGGCAGCATAACCTATATGATGTCCAAAAATGGAATAGCTTTCTCCTCCAGTAAGTGGGCTCAAGATGAATAATCCGTCATTGTCAGCAACAAAATTCACTTTCTTATTTGTCTTTTCATGAATGAGGTCGATGCTGGCACCAGGTAAAGAATTTCCTTCGGCATCCACAACCTTACCACTGACTTTCAGGTTGGATTGGGCAAATCCTACCGAAAAGTATAGGAATAGCTGTCCCATTAGCATTAATTTGATTAAAATATGCTTCATAATATTAAGTATTGGTTATTAAAAATTAAAAACTGGTCGTTTTATTTTTTAGGCATAATTGCGGGTTGATTTCCTAATTTGGGCCCTCCTTTCTTATTAAATTGCTCAGATGGACGATTCCATTATCAAGACGGAACGAGCAACCATTTAATTGACAGAAATTGGTTAAGAATTTTTCAAGAGGCTCTTTTCTATTGAGGCTTCCCGTAAATGAATTGGATAGTAATTCCGGGCTTTCACAGATAATCGATACTTCATATAGATTTTCGATGACCTGTAAGAGTTGTGTATTTTTGGTTTGACTAAATTCAACTGCTTGATTGGTCCAGGCTACGTTAGCGTTAAAACTAGGGATAAGCTCACTCAGCTTTTTATCAACACGTGCTAAACGAGATTTTTCCAATACCTTCTCCGACAATTTGGTCATTTTATGCAACTTCAAATCAACTTCCACCTCTTCATTCGCATTCAGGTATACCAGATCTTTTGGTAGCGCATCAAAATGGCCAACTGAAACCTTGCCCTCCAGAAGTTTAATCAGTATATTTTCATCCGATTTAGGATCTACACTAAATACCGTACCTAGCGCCTTCGTGACATAGTCCCGATAATTAACCGTAAAAGGAGATTTTGGATTCTTATGTACTTTGTAAATCACCTTTCCCTGCAATTGTTTAATTTCTCGGTCCCCTTCCTCGTTCAGCACGTAGCTGATCTTAGCATTTGGATACAGAATAGCTATGGAACTATCAGGCAGCTGCATATCGATCGTATAAGAATGGGTATTTTCATACGCAAACAACCTGGACCTGTCATTGACTTCGCTAGGTGTTTTAAAATTGAATATATAGAGCAGAGAAAGCACACAAAGGAATACCGCCGCACTAGATGCCCACATCCAATACGTCATTTTTCGAGTTGTTCCCGTTACTGGAGGATCTATCTCATAAACATTTTGAAGTACCTGTTTATGAACTTTGGAAAGGTCAGGAATTGGAATACGATGACTTGCATCATCCTCTTTCTCCTCTAAAATTTCTGCAACCCATTGTTGAAGCAGAATAGGATCCACCACATTCAATTCATCAAAGAATGCCTCATATTCCTTTAGGTCGAGTCTATTATGAATATACTCTTGCAGCTTATATTTAAAAATATGTCCTTTCAAAACAGTTTATAATTAGTTGGATACATTGCTGTATTTAACTCTCTATACGTCTGTCCGAAAGAAACACACTATCGGTATTTCACTTTTTTTTTATATTTTAAATAGTAGAGTGGCCAAAAAGCTGATTATAGCCTCGTTACGGTAGTTTTTACGAATATATTCTTTGATATCTTTTAGTGCATTCACCAATTGATTGCTAACAGTGGAAACAGAAATACCCAGCTCTTCGGCAATTTCTTTATAGCTTTTTTCATGAAACTTATTGAGCATCAATATTTCTTTGCGTTTTGGACTCAACGAATCGATTGCCTTTGTTAAAATGTCCTGCGTATCTTTAAAAAAAACATGTTCTTCCGTATGATAATACAACTCTACTGCAGATACCCACAGCTCTAATTGCAGCGCTTTATCCCGCTGCACTTTCCGAAAAAAATCAATAGCCAGATTATCCGAAATATGATTGAGGAAAGACACAAAACCTTTAGCAGGATCGATCTTAGTGCGGTTGACCCATACTTTTGTAAATACATCCTGCAAGATTTCTTCTGCAATAACTTGATCTTTCACCAATTTGATCAACCTCACATAAATCTTTGGAGAATATTGAAAATAAATATCATTAAATGAAGCTAAATCTCCATCCTTCAATTTTTCGAGTGTAGCTATTTCTTTTGGAGACATCACTATTGGTTTAACATTTAATTGGCATGAACGTTAAAGTTAAGGTAGAGATAAATTTTTCAAAATAAAAATATTAAAAGCTATACACGGTAAAAAAGCATACTCTTAAATGTAAATACCTTCTACATTTGGATTAACTATTGAAGAGACACTTAAAAACTAAATTCAACCAAATCAGTAACGAAAAGTAAATTGTCTATTTAGATTGTGTTCATTATATCTGATCGTTCATGTATCGTGAACGATTAGATATAATGAACACGAAAGAATGGGGTATACTTATAGCACACAACGTTGAGAAGGCAGGTATCAGCACGGTCTGCAAGATATCTCCGCCTTCGTAATTGAACCCAGAAAGGGTATAAAATTTACCAACCAAAGTCAATCGTTTATTCGATGTTTTATCCACAAATTATACCAGTTAGGGTATACAATATAGAAATTCACCATTTTTATACCCTATCAGGTATAAAAACTCAAAAACAAGACAAATTATACCCTAACGGGTATAAAATGATGCTACCTTTAAGTTAGACTTAGCAGTAGATAAATTTTTTATCGATTTTTTTTTAATAGCAGTAGGAAGAAGCTAAAAGGGATCAGTCAATTCACTTATTCTGATCAGTTTTTTATTCACGAATTCCTGTAATCCCAACTCTGCCATTTCTCTTCCATATCCAGAACCTTTTGTCCCGCCAAATGGCAGATCGGCTTGCGTCCAGGTTGGATGATTAATAAAGACCATTCCGGTATCGATCTGATCGGCTACGCGCTTCCCTCTTTCAATATCCTGCGTAAATACCGAACCTCCTAATCCAAAAGGTGAATCATTAGCTAAAGCAATGGCTTCTTCTTCATTCTTTACCTTAAAGAAAAGCGCGACAGGACCAAAAAATTCTTCGTAATAAACCGGGTTTCCTGGTTCTATATCGGTGAGAATAGTGGCTTGCATATAAGCTCCATCTCTATCTGGTCTTTTTCCACCCAACAGAACTTTTGCACCACCTTCAACCGCTCTTTTTACCTGATCAACGATTTTTACGGCGGCTTGCTCTGTACATAGCGGACCTAAGTTTGTCTCCGCATCCATAGGATCCCCCAATACCAATGCAGCCATTTTAATTTTGAATTTTTCTAAAAATTCATTAACAATACTTTCCACGGCGATAAAGCGCTTTGACGCCACACAACATTGCCCATTATTGTTAATCCTTCCTACCACAGCCCATTCCACAGCTTTATCTATATCAGCATCTTCAAGTATAATAAATGCATCACTTCCACCTAATTCAAGTACTGATTTTTTAATGTGCTTGCCGGCCTCTATCGCTACGCTGGCCCCCGCTTTTTCGCTACCGGTGAGCGAAACTCCCTTGACTCTTATATCTGCAACCAATGCAGCTACCCGCTCCTTAGAAATCAAAAGATTGGTGTACAATCCATCCGGAGCACCGGCCTGCTTGAATAATTCCTCTATAGCTAAAGCACATTGCGGCACAATGGATGCATGTTTTATCAATAGGGTATTACCAATCATTATATTAGGTGCAGCAAATCGAGCTATTTGGTAAAATGGAAAATTCCATGGCTGAATACCGAGCAATACACCGATAGGGCTATTTCTTATAAACGCCTTACCGTGAACTGGATTCAGCACTTCATCAGCGAGCATCTTTTCCGAATTTTTAGCATAATAATCAAAAATTTCAGCGCTCAGTTTTATCTCCCCTTCTGCGTGAATAAGTAATTTACCCATCTCTAAAGTAATCAACTTTGCAAGTTCTTTCTTATTTTTCCGAAGCAGACCAGCAACATTATGGAGCAGTTGTGCTCTGGCTTTATAATCTGTTTTCTTCCATTCTTGAAAAGCATTTGTTGCTTGTCCAACAGCTGTGTCCACAGCTGCTCCGCTCATTTCGTAATAGGTCTTTATGATTCTATTATTGGAAGGATTTATGGTTTGAATTGCCATGAACTTTATTTTTTAATACGCTGTCATTATTTTACAATTTTGCCACTATGGGTATACAACTACACTTTAAATAATCTTTTGATTACTGCGTACACATACCACCATCAATCAACGTGCTTACTCCTCAACTCTGTCACCGCTTCTTTTAATTGCTCTTCAGAAAGATTCACCAACATGACTTTTGCTCCTTCATCTAAAAATAGTTGAGCAGTTATTTTACCGATACTACTTGAACCGCCGGTTATGATAGCTATTTTATTCTCCAGTTTTTTCATATCAACATCCTTACTTCCTGTTACTTCAATGTATTATTACTTAATTAAGGACTTAGCCGAAGTCTATTTCGTAGTCGATATCCAGATCGTTTTTCACATGGGAAACTCCAGGTGTGTTCCAAGTAATGCGACCGGCCTCTCCTTTTTGATACCAGGAATCAACAGTACCACTTAATGTAACCACATTATCAGATACTGAAACCTTGATATTGCTATCATCTATAGTACTTCTTTTAAGAGCATGTTCAATATCTTTCTTCTCAATTGCATCATTCCTACCAGATTTGATCCTAATGTTATTATCCACTCCTTTAACTCCTACGAAATAATGTACAGCATGTTGCGCAGCTTCCTTCTGATAGTTCCATGTCAGTTCTCCATCCAATGTAACCCAGCCGTCTTCAACCTTTACACTAATTTTTTCACTGGGAATAGACCAGTTTCTTTTTAGTGCTACAAGTACTTCATCAGCAATTTCGGCATCAGTTCTTGAAAAAGAGCTAGCAAATTTTACTTTGATATTTTCTGCTAAAGCCCTGACACCAATAACACGCTTTGTGGCATTTTCAGCTTCTAGTTTTTTTACATAATTGTCCACATAACCTGAAAGTGTAACAACACCATTCTTAACCGTAACACCTATTTCTGCTTCATCTAGCAGAGGCTCCCATAGGATGGCCTTTTGAACATCCAACTGTAATGCTGTATCTGTTTTCATCTACTATTTTTTTTAAAAAAAATCCACTTATTGATCAAGATAAAGTTCTGTTTTACAAACCCGTATCAGTTGTACATTTAAAAATATTTGTTGTATAATTGGTAGGTTGTAAACCTTAAATTATTTCTAAAAAAACAGCATACCGCTATATATAATCAAGTAATTAAAACAAAATGAAAAAAAATACATTGTATATAGAGCGGAGGTCCGATTTGCTGAAATGAAGTGTATAATATTACTTAACTGTCTTATTCAAAATTGGTAAGCAGCATTGAGGAACTAAAATATAATCGTTGACGAAATATAATAATATACATTTTTGTCATTCAATTTTTTGCACACTAATACTCACCCGAAACCTGACACTGAATAGTATGAAATTATTTATTCAAAATATGGTAAGCCTTCGTTGTAAAATGATGGTAAAGTCTGAACTGGATAAGTTAGGTATTGAATTCAATCAAATAGAACTGGGTGAAGTAAAATTAGCAAAACCTATTTCAAAAGCACTTCAGAATAGGCTTAAAGAAACATTACATCGATCAGGATTAGAACTAATGGATGATAAAAAAGCCCTCCTTATTGAAAAAATAATTAATATTATTATTGAAACAGTTCACTATGCAGATGAATTGCCTCATATAAATTTTTCTGATTTTCTGAGCGGAAAACTCCAACATAACTACCATTACCTAGCGGAGCTCTTTTCAAAAACAAAAGGTATAACAATAGAGCATTTTATCATACTTCACAAAGTCGAAAAAATCAAGGAACTGATTATATATGATGAATTAAACCTAACTGAAATCTCTTATAAAATGCACTACTGCAGTGTTTCACATCTATCTAAACAATTTAAAAAAATAACGGGACTCACTCCTACTTTTTTCAAAAACCTACCTGATAGACAGCGCAGAAATTTAGAAGATCTATAAATTACAGGGAATTTCGTCTACTAATTATACCATAAAAATATTTAATTGTATAATAAACCAATGCAAATTTTCAAGAAACTTTGTCTTGATTTCTATCGCTATATTTTATTTACAATAATATGGTAAGTAAGTAGGCTTTGATTTCGTCAACTCTTTTCATCATTCAATAATCTCTAAATAAATTAAAATGAAGAGAAACCCCGAATTAGATAAAGGTAAAGTACATTCAACCGTTGAAATGGTTAACTATGTACAAAACGCTGTGGTAAACACAACAATCTTAAATAAAACAACTGGTAGCATTACTGCTACTTCTTTAGATATTGGCAGAGAGTTGAAAGATGAAACATCTGCTTTTGATATTTATGTTCAGATCATTGATGGTGTTGCTACCGTAACTATTGATGGTAAAATAAACATGCTGAAATTTGGTGAAAGTATTATTATTCCTGCTCATGCTAAACATCGAATTGCGGCAAAAGAACAATTTAAAATGATAACTACAATAATCAAGAGCGGATATGAATTATAAGGAGTTAATAATTGGTTCGTACTTTAAAGACTTGAAAAATGAAAAGCAGTTCAATCACAAAAATAGCCATAGCAGAAGGTGAAGCAATACGAGCTGGCGATGTAAGAGAAGGAATTTTTAATTTATTAAGGGTTGACTTTCCTAACATTAAAAGAGACGATTACATTTCATTGGACGAACTTAATCTGTATCGAAGACGTTATCTGACATCACTTATAAGCACAGAAAAAGGAGAATTAGCGGTCATAGATCAAGATGTGCTAGATGCAATTCAAAAAAATTCTATCCTTTCAGAAAATATACAGGAAGAAATAGAAACTGAACTTACAACAGGGCAAAAGCTTGCTGATAAAGTTGCTGCTTTTGGAGGGAGCTGGTTTTTTATTATTACGTTTTTTTCATTCATTTTAATATGGATGATTATCAATATAATAATTTTATCAAGTCGACCATTTGACCCTTATCCCTTTATTTTACTCAATTTAATACTCTCCTGTCTAGCTGCCATCCAAGCACCAATTATTATGATGAGTCAAAATAGACAAGAACAGAAAGACAGAATAAGAGGTGAACATGACTATAAAATCAATCTGAAAGCAGAATTGGAAATAAAATTATTAAGTGACAAAATTGACCATCTACTGGTGCATCAAAATAAGATGTTATTAGAAATTCAGGAAGTGCAAACCGACTATCTTGAAGATCTGATGAAAGAACTCAAGAAAAAAGGAAAGTAGACCTTAAAATCATAATTATACTAAACTGAAATTAAAGATAACACTTAACAAAGGTAACGTGCTATCTTGACTTTCCCGACCTGTTATATTAAAGGTCAGGAAACAGTATCCTTTTGCAGTAATACCATCAAAAAGTTCAATCCATTGGTTTGAATTACATGTAAAAATAGCAACAATTGCTATGCATTTCTTGATCGTTTCCACCATTTATAAAGATCCATCCAGAGCGTACTGATTGCCGCTGTTAACAAACAGAATAACAATTGGGTAAATCCCAGATTCGTCATGCTAAAGAAATTGGAAACAGGCTTAACATACAGCATCATAAACATGAACAGCAAAGTAATACCGGTAATGTAATAAATAAGACGATTCTTATACCTGATGGTCTCGTATATATAATAGTAAAAAGAACGGTTGATAAAACTCAGCAGGATATTAGCAAAGATCAATGTCGTAAAGACCATACTCCGTACCATCTTCTCGTCACCTCCCTGTTGATGGGTATATTGATAGATAAAAAGAACACCACCAGTAATCACCAAACCCTGAACCACACTGATCATCAATTCTTTCCAGTTTAAAAAAGTCTCCGATATCGGACGTGGCTTACGTTGCATGGCATTTTTTTCCATTGGCTCGTTTTCATAGACAATAGAACAAGTAGGTCCCATCACCAGTTCCAAAAATATGACATGTATAGGGGTAAAGATCTGCGGGTATACCCACCCCAAAAAGAGCGGTAGTGATACGGTCAAGATAATGGGAATGTGAATAGAAATAATATACTGAATAGCTTTCTTAATATTGGCATAGATGCGTCTACCTGCAGCGATTGCAAGCACCAACTTTGAAAAATCATCATTGATCAGCACTACAGCTGCTGCTGCCTTCGCTATTTCAGTTCCTTTATGCCCCATCGCTACGCCAATATGTGCAGCTTTCAATGCGGGCGCATCATTTACACCATCTCCGAGCATGGCCACCACTTCACCATTTCGTTTTAGCGATTTGATCACGGCCAACTTTGCCTCAGGATACATGCGCGCAAAGAGGGTACTTTCTTGGACCTTTCTGTCCAGCTGCTCCTCAGAGAGCGCAATCAATTCTTTACCTTCTATATGTGCCGAAGCATTTATGATACCCGCTTGGGCCGCGATAGACCCAGCCGTATTGGAATTATCCCCAGTTATCATTTTAACTTTGATCCCTGCTTCATAAATTTGCTTAAACACCTTTTCGATACCTTTTTTCGGCGGATCGTAAAAAACAACAAACCCTACAAAATCAAACGGAAAATCCTGTTGCTTTTCAGGAAATTCATCGCTTCCATAAATTGCAGTTGCAACTCCCAATACACGGTAACCCTCCTGACCAAATTGATCCACTAATCGCCGCAATGCTACTTTTTTTTCAGGCAACAGCCTACTCACATCGAGAATAGCTTCGGGTGCCCCTTTTGCTGCAATAATACGCTCACCGCTATTATTTTTAAATAGATGGGTCATCATGGGTGGCTTTCCTTCCAAAGGATACTCGTGGAATAACTCAAACTGTGCACGCCGATCATTTTTTTCAGTCTGCTCGTAAAGGCGATGGAGTTCTTTCTCCATCGGATCGAAAGGCACGGGTTCGCTGGCCCACATGGCATTCTGAATTACACTTGCAATTTCGGGCAGCTGGTAATCCTGCTCATATGCAGTGCGTTCACCAGCCTCACTATACACAGCAACCAGGTGCATCGTGTTTTCGGTTATTGTACCTGTTTTATCAGTACAGATTACCGTGGTGCTCCCTAATGTCTCTACGATGCTCGATTTTTTAATTATAACACCATCACGCATGAGTCGCCATGCCCCTAGCGCCATAAAAGTCGTAAATGCTACAGGGATCTCTTCCGGAAGGATCGACATGGCCAAAGTAAGACCATTTAAAAGACTGTCAACAAAACTTTTAGTTTGAAAATAATTGGCCAAGCATACCAGTATAAAGACTACTAATCCGACGAGTGCCATCTTTTTCACGAAGCGCTCAATCTGTAACTGCAAAGGTGATTTTTCTTCTATAATAGAAGCAATAGAGTGACCTATCTTTCCTAGTTTTGTCTGCTCTCCTATCTCCTGCACCTCAAAAACTGCCAAACCCGAAACAGTGATCGTGCCGCTATACACCTTATTGTCCGAACCATCGGCATCCTTGAACACCGAAAGGCTTTCACCAGTAAGAGAAGATTCATTGACCGAAAAATCATTGCTGTGCACAATACGGCCATCAGCATTGATAATCTGGCCTTCTTCCGTGATACATAAGTCTCCAACAGCTATTTCATGTGTTTTGATAGCAACGATATGACCATCTCGGATGACATTACTGTGCGGTTCGTTTAACTTTTCCAATGCCTGCATCGCATTGCGGCTCCGCGTGTCCTGATAAAAAGAAATACCTGACACAAAAACTACAGCCGCAAACATAAAGTAGGCTTCAGCATAATTTCCAACCACTAAATAAATAACAGATATCACGATAAGCAGGATCAACATCGGTTCTTTCAGAATATTCATCAACACAACCCATGTCCCGCTGTCACGTTTTGTTTTCAGGCTATTATCACCATATTTTTCAACAGACACTTTTATTTGCTCGGCATTCAGCCCTTTCAGATCTTTAGGAATAGGATAACCCATATCGGTATCAGTTAGTTATTCAGATAAGTTAACACATTTATATCGAAGAAAACATAATTGAAAAATAATAGTTTTGAGAAGAATAATTTCCTTTTTATCCCTTCATTACCAATATGGCATCCATGTATTAATGACAGTACAATGAGTCGATTACTTTCCCCTCACCCTTCCCAGCAACCGGCTCGTCGCATAACTCAGTTATTAAACTACTCGTCACTATGTTACTTCTTCACTTATCTCTTGTTACTTCTTCACTTCCTTACCTCGTCACTCCTTCACTGGAGTTGCTAACTTAGTGGGCATATGAAGTTAAGAACAATAAATATCTTAATTTTGAAATGATGACTAAATCCGTAAAAAATACGATCGCACCTTTAAAGAACGTGCTGGGAATTTAATACAGGAAAAACATGTCAGAGCTAGCCCGAGAATTAGGGGTATCAGCAGCCCAGTGAACGACTCCAATTTTACAAAATGTTACTAATCTCATGACTTTTTATCTCTTACTGAATGCCCTTACTTTTATCTTTATTCCAATCCTGTCCAGACCAAATACGTTTAGAACTCCAGTCTTCTTCTTTTGAAGTCCAAAAACTATCATTTTCCGAAAGTCCTAGTGGTAAAAAAATCGTACTACACAAATAAGGACTTCCTTGATTATTGTAAAAATCTCCTAAACCTGGTTGATCTCCGTATAGACCAATCGTTAACCAATTTTGGTGATAAGTAGTTGGACTTTCAAATGTTTTTTGCAAAACGGCAGATAAAGCAGCGCGAACCTGTCCTTCTGTGAGTTCCTCGGGTAATCGTTTTTTTAATACCATGTCAGCCAAATGATGAAATGCAGCTCCACGATAAATTACTGACCGCCCGGATGGTGGAAAAGTCCCATCTGTATTGACCAATCGCTCTAATATAATAGCATATCGTTGATTTCGTAGTTTGATTTTTGCAAACATACCATCATAACTTTTAGTTTTTTGTTCAATAACATCCATGACTCCAGATAAAAAAGGATGGATAACATAGCTATTGTAATAATCATAGGCATAATATGGTCCATCTTTATACATACCATCACCCACATACCACTGTTCCAATTGCTGCAAGGCGTAGTCTACACGCATCACATCCCAATCCTTACTGTACTGAGCTAAAAAAGCTTCGTTCATAGCAGAAAAAAGCAACCAATTTGAAAAAACTGGTTTGAATTGACGAGTAGTTTTAATAGCCTTGATCAAACTTTTCTGAGTTTTAGTATCAAGATTATTCCATAACCAAGAAGAACGCAAAAATGCAACTGAAATAAATGATGCATCAACTAATTGTTGTCCGCCCAAATCAAAACGCATAAAATCATTTGCATTACTATCCAAAGCATTGCTTAAGGCTTGAATAGTCCAATTCCGATATTGTTTTCTTAGTGCCTGCTCTTCTTCTGAACCGTCATTCAACGCTAACCATGGCGATATCCCACATAAAACTCGACCTAATACTTCTACATACTGTACTTGAACACGATGCTCTTTGTTGTCAACCGCTATAGAGGTAATTTTGGGCATATTAATCCTTAAACTATCATAAGCCAAACTACGCATAACAGGTCTGGCCATTCGATCCATCTCCCTTAGCCAAAATACTCTTGAAGTTTCGTTTAATGTGCTATTAGTTTTGTCCTGCCCAAAACTAACCGTGACACAACATAGTAATACCAGTAATACCAATATTTTTCTCATCATTTTTCGTTTAAATATCTATACATCTCAACACCCGCCAATAAAAATGCTCCAACCCCAAATGGTGCAGTTGAATTGGCATCTACCACTTGACCAGGTATCGCCTTCTCTCCGATAGGTTGTATATAACCCACCCTCCCATCAGATTGTAAAGCATGATTACTCAAATAATCCCACCCTTTTTTTGCACCTACCTCAAATTTGTCATGATCAAGAAGTCCATTATTAATGCCCCATAAAAGTCCATAGGTAAAAAACGCAGTTCCACTAGATTCTCTACCAGGTGCATGCTCAGGATCCAACATGCTCCGTGTCCAAAACCCTTCTTCTTGTTGACACGATACAATAACGGATGCCATATCCTGAAAACGCCTTACATAGTGATTATAATAGATATTGTCCTTAGGAAGATCTTGCAGTACCTTTGCCAAACCCGCGAAAACCCAACCATCTCCACGAGCCCAAAAATCTTTTTTACCATGCGTACTTTTATGTTTCGGGTAGACATATTTTGCATCTCTATAATAGAGCTTCTCATCTTTGTCATACATGATATCATCTGCATACGCCAAATATTCATGTAGCTTTTCTAAATAAAGTGGGTTTTTCGTTAATTTATACATCTTTGTCATCACAGGCATGACCATATATAATCCATCAGCCCACCACCAATAATCATTCTCCTTAGTGTGAATTTGATAATCCATAACTTCTAACGCTCTCGCTATTTTATTTGCCTTAGGATCAATATGATACAAATCAATATAAGTTTGAAAACAGATCTGCCAATCGCCAAACAGCACAAAATCATCTGTTTCACCATAACTATACTTCCAATTTGATCTATCAGTTGATTTTGCACCCTTCCACTCATTAAAATTAGCCCAATCTTCAGAATATTTTAAAAAATCAATATTTTTAAATTCTTTGTAAAACTCCATATTTCCACTGTGATAGGCCGCTTGATCCCAAAAAGCCCATACTTCGGGTTTATGATTAGTCTGCCAATATTGATTAGCGAGAGTCAATTTCGATAAAACATCTTTCTTACTTGCCTCCTGTCCAAAAACAGAATAAGTAACTAAAAGAAAATAAAGAAGAACGTATTTACGCATATTTTAAGATTAATAGGTTTAAAAATTCCAATCATCAGTATTTTGAAGTATCAAATACTCTTGAAGCTTGGGTTAATCACATCTAGATAAAATCATTACAGACTAATATTACCTTACTGTCCAACGATCAGAAACCCACCGTCTGCCTGAAGCGTCACTTTTACCAGCTTATCTTTTCGTGCAGGTATTTCCTGGTATTGCGCTGTTCTATCCTTATTATCGACATACAATTCCCACTTATCTCCCGCAAGCATAGGTAAATGAATCGTTAGCTCCTTTTCCTCTTTCTCTGCATTGATTCCTGCGATGTACCAACGATCAGCATGTCGCCGAGCTAATACCACATACTTACCGGGATATCCGTCTATCAAGACCGTTTCATCCCAAGTAGTTGGTACTGCTTTCATAAAATCAATAACGTGTTTAGGCATCTCCGTAAGATTGTTGGGTGTAATTCCAAAATTCTGAACCGGTGTCTGAAACAGAACAGCTGTAGCCAATTGAAATGTTTCTGTTGTCTTTCGAATCATGCCACCGTTGTTTTCACGATTATGTCTTTTATTGAGTAGAACGGGTCCGAAATCCATTGATCCTACAGCATTCCGAATAAAAGGATGTAAACTCGCATTAAAAGCTTCAGTATCATTCGCATGTTGTGTAAAGATCAAATTCTCTGAAGCCAGTACAGCCTCGCTTCCCACAAAATTGGGATACATACGTTCCCATCCTCGTGGCAAAGTACAGCCGTGAAAAATAACCGATAGACCATAATCATTCGCATCCGATAAAATATCTTCATAGAGCTTCATGGTCTCCTGTTTGTCACCACCAAAAAAATCAACCTTTATACCTTTTATACCGACACTTTGCATCCAGGCCATTTCCTTTTTTCGTGCAGTGGCAGTATTCATCATATTTTTAGGTGTTTGTGGCGCATCATTCCAAAAACCGTTGGAATTGTACCATAAACAGATGCCAACACCTTTGTCTTTTCCATAAGCAATCAAGGCTTCAATTTTATCCCGTCCGATTTTGCTATCCCACCAATTATCAACCAAAACAAACTCATAGCCCATAGCTGCAGAGAGATCTACAAATTTTTTCTGATCTTCAAAATTAATACTTGCGTCTTGCCACTCCAGCCAACTCCAAGTTGAACGTCCATAAGTATACTGTTTTGATGCTTTGTACACAGGCTCAACCACATCAAATGCGATCGTAGTTTCTACAATAGGTTTTAGCGTACTTCCAACAGTCAGTGTACGCCACGGTGTATTACCTGGTAAAGCAATAGCCGGTTGCGCACTACCTATCCCGTTGTTTTCCCCGATCTCCGGAAATGCAACCTTATATTGACCGTCTTCGCTTCCTTCACTCAACTTAGACCCACAGTACAGTGCTCCTACTCCAGTTTCAGAAACGAGTACCCAGCCACGGTCACCAACACGGAATAATCCTGGAAAGGTATAGCCGTACCCATACTTGGAGGGAACTCCCAATTGCGCATCCACCGTATACTCCTCTTCATAACTTGGTTTCGTTTTCATCCAACCAGACATGGGTGGTGCTTGAGGAGTCAAAAAGGTGGTCGTCACATTCGGGAATTTAAATGCACTCAATTCCTCTTCAATATAAAGATTGGCCTCTTCACCGACCTGTGGCACATGGTACCGAAAAGCAATATCATGATTACTAACCCGAAACACTACATGTAAAGCTTTTTTATCGCTATTTTCTAATTTACATATCAGCTCATTCGCCTGGTAATGTACCTGTTTACGTTTTATTTTCGGTTCCTCATACTGCACATCAACTTGATTATTTATCTGACCAACCAATTTCAAATTAGTCGATAGATCAACATGACGTCCTTTTAATCCAAGCGCAGATCTTTCAAGCATCACCTTTCCATCTAATTGGACATCATAATAAAGCTTCCCTTTTTCCAAAGAGATATTGACCACTAATCGTTTATCGGGTCCAGAAATAGTCAGATTTTGCGCAAAGACCAACAGTGAGCTCAAGCTAAGAACAGTGACGATAAGTAAACGTTTCATTATAGTGTAAGTTTTTGTGTAAAAATTATAAAGAAAGCAAATCCTACTAATGTGTAGGAATTACTTTTTTAATGGTTCCATCCGTGTTGAATTCCAACTTATCCATACATACCTCCCGGTTATAACCTGCTGCATCACCCATATGTATGCCATCAGGATAATTAAATCGGTGATAGACGATATACCATTCATCGGTACCTGGTATTTGCAATACAGAATTATGTCCCGTACCATAAATTCCTTTTGCAGGATCTTTTTCAAGAACAATGTTATTCTCCGGGATATGGATCTCTCCCATTGGTGATGATGACGTACCATAACGTACCCGATAGTTCTCACTTCGGGTATCATCCTCAGACCAGAAGAAATAATAAGTTCCATTTCGGTAAATAACATATATACCCTCACGAAATGTACCATCAATCTTTAATGTTTTCATGGTATTTTGTTTAATTGATACCATATCCTTGTTCAATTCTGCAACAGCTAGATAACCATTTCCCCAATACAAATAACTTTTGCCAGATTTCGGATCATTAAAAACTGCTGGATCAATTTCCTGTCCACCTTTAATACCATCAGGTTTAAAATCGATCAAGGGTTTTCCTGAATCCTTAAATGGACCTGTAGGCTCATCAGCAACAGCAACGCCTATCTTTTGCGCGGCAGTGAAATAATAGTAATATTTATAATCTCTCTTGACCTTTTTTTCCGTTATGGTTGGAGCCCAGGCGTTGCGGGTTCCCCAAGGCACGTCTTTTTTCAAATCCAGAATAACACCTTCATCTTTCCACTCTTTCAAATCATCGGAAGAAAAAGTCTTAAAATAATAACCTCCCCAGCCATCAAATCCATCACTCGTTGGATAGATATAATACTTCTTTGTTTTATTGGAATACAGAACATCTGGATCTGCATAGAACCCATCCAATATGGGATTTTTTCGATTTGGCACTGTGATATCCTTTGGTGTACCCCAACGATCTGTCACTGTTTTAAATTCACTTCTTGACAATGGAATAATAGAACCGTGTCGCGGATGAAAATCCATGCTAACGTCATGATCAATCACCTTGAAACGATCCAAATCCTCCGATTCGCAGAACTGATACTTACCTTTCCCATACACATCATACATTAAAATGTATCGATCTGATTGATTAAGTTTAAACACACTCGATCCTTCAACAGCGTCAGTAGTCTGTTGTTTATAACCAGGCTGCTCAATCCATTTTCCAGAAGTAAGAGAATCCGTCAAAGCCAACCTAAGACCATTACCATGTCCTTCAGTTTTGTAAAACATATAGAATAGCCCATTCTTATTGATAATATCACCATCGATACAAGATTTACCATTTTTAGGAACAAACAGTACTTTAGGTTCAGATTCAAAATCAGTGAAGTCGCTATTAGCATAAGCATAGTAAATGATATCAGCACCATCGCCATGCTTCATTGACCAGTAAACCATATATTTATTAACAGCGGGGTCATATATGGTTTGTGGAGCCCAAACGCGCTTCAAACTTTCATGACCTTTAAATCGATCTTGAATATTAATTACATGATGTTCCCAATGAATAAGATCATCCGATTTTAACAATATCAAAGCACGATTAGAATCCCAACCTTTTGATGAGGTCATATCGGTCAGCACCATATAGTAAGACTGACCGTTCTCCCCTCTCAAAATATGTGGATCGCGTACTCCACCCGTTGTACTGATAAGCTTTGAGTCCGAGACAGGTTGATTGTTGTTCAATGCGCGATAGGTATAACCATCGGTACTAACAGCAAAACAAACAGATTCATCTGCTACTGCATTGCCTTTAAAATACGCAAATAGGTAACCGACAAAGTCCTTTTCGGCAGGACCGGATTTATATTCCTGACCGATTGCCTGACCGATCATGTTAGCGGCAAAAAAAGTAATTAAGATTCTGGCTAGCTGCCATTTTCTTGTCTTCATGTAAGGTTTATGTTATAAGGTTAATAGAATGATATTGAGCATGCTTTTCACGAATTTACAAATAGTACCGCATAAATTACTTTAAGATTATCTTTTGTACAGGAGTGTAAGTATACTCTTCCGATGAGGAAGCCTTCACACCCACACGCGCAAAAATATAATCCTGGTCTTTCAATCCAGTAGACAACTGTGCGGTAACACGTGTTTCCGCTCCAAGCACGATGTTGTTAAGATCAATTTTAATTTCCTGATCGAAAACGACATGATCGGTCAACATAGATTTCCGCAAGAAAACCTTTACTTGATCCAGATTGGAAGACTCAACGGTTTTTTTGATGGTAAAGTTTGCCGATAGTTGACCGTTTGTTGTCTGAAAACTTTCATTTTCCACCAAAAAATAAGGAGTAACGGGTACATCCAGAACTGTATTTCCATCCACATTTACATCAATCGTATCGGTCGATTGGCGAAGCCATGGTGAATTTCCTTTTCGGACTAATTTATACTTTCCTTTAAATAAGCTGGCAGAAAACTCACCTGCTTGATTGATATATACCGGAATCAATGATTTTAAAGGATAACCATCCTGCCATAACTCCAGTTCAGGACCATTATTGCGAACACCGACAGCTTTACCCTCAAAAACTACTTTTCCGGTTAACAAATCTTTAGGTGTTTCAAAATTATCATATTCACAACCAACTACCAAAAGACCTAGTATAGCAGTTAGTACTGTTAAAAATTTTATTTTCATGACTCAGTAGATTATTGCAATGGATTTCTAACAATTTTTGGATTATTGTCCAGCACCCTTTGCTCAATAGAAGAATAATAATTTGCTAAACGGAAAAAACGAGCTTTGCGGAAACGACTAGGTTTCATGCGTGCATAGATAAATTTACCATGGTCCACATGTCCTGGACGTACCACACGATAACCATACAGACCGCATACCACAGCATTGGGGTCATTTTCAGATCCATTCCATACCGTATGCGCTAAACGCCATCGTTTCAAGTCGAAAAAGCGGTGATCTTCAAAAGCAAGTTCTACCCTACGTTCATTACGAATGATATCCATGCTTAATGTGCTGATACTATTGGCCGGAAATCCAGCACGCTCACGTAAAGTATTGATGTATTGAGTAGCTTCACCGGTTTGTCCAAGCTCAAATGTAGCTTCAGCAGCATTTAGGTAAACTTCGCCAATACGGAACCAAGGCCACCAATTTGCCGCAGATGTCCCTCTGGCACTAGCAGCAGGAGCATCACTCACAAATTTGCGGATATAGAAACCCGTATTGCTCACATCCTGTGCATCATCCTTCGGACCATCAAAACCAGTCCACAATCCACCTGCATTTGCTTCCCCAAGTTGATTTCCTAATTGCTGGCCCAATTCTGGAGCTGTTGCAAGTTGGTACGTTCCGTTTTGCCATGTCGCAACACCTGCCTGTATGCTCACGCCACTATTTCGGAAAGAACTTCCTGGATAAACCACAGTACCATATAGACGGGCATCCTTGTTCTTAAAAATATCATCAATACCAGTATAAGTTATGTAATTTCCATTCGCATCACGATCTTGAAGCGTCCCTTTCCGTCCATCAAGATAATCGAAACTCTCCACCAAACTGAGCGAAGGAGAAATGGTGGATGAGGACTCATTGTCTTCTGTCAGGCTTTTGACAATATTATCATAGGTAAAGCGATGGATTTTAAGACCAACTGCAAAATCCTTTGCAAAAATTACTTCAGATCCTGTTTTTTTGTTCAACATTTCGTAGAAATTATTGCCCTTATCCGGATTTTCATTGAACAAACGATAAGGACCACTCATCAGCTCTTTAGAAGCTGCTAATGATTTACGATAATAATCATTCGCCATAGTTGCAGGTATTCCTACTTCACCACCAGCAGTAACGATTGGTTCTGCCATCAAACCATTGTATTTAGCTAAGGATGCCGCATACAACATTGCTCTACTTTCCAAAGCAAGAACCGTATATTTATTGGCTCGGGTTTTACTCGTACTATTACCCGCAAGATCCTCTTTTATTGCTTCCATTTCCTGGTATATAAAATCGTAAACCTCATGCTCTTTAGCCCGAGGTACCTGAAGCGGCGTTGGATCACCGCTAAAATCATAGATGAGTTGCGTCGTCACCAAAGGAACTCCTCCCATACGTTTTACCATTTCAAAATAAACCAGTGCCCGAATAAATCGAAGTTCCGCCAGATATTGCTTCTTTGTTGCTTCAGTTAACTTGATACTTAATGTTTCTACGTTTTCTAATGAAAGGTTGATATCACGAATTAATCCATAATCCCAATAACGGCCGTAGTCATCACCAAATTGAAAATCATTACGCCAATTCTGATCACGGTGCCCGGACCACATCGCATCATCCAGCTCACTCATACCACCCGTGTTAAAAACACCATGAAGAGTTGGTAAGCGGTTATAATAATTTGCCAATAGTGAAGTCAGCAATTTTGGATCGTTCCAAAGCTGATCATCCGTGATCATACTTTTGGAATCCCGATCAAACCATTCGTCGTGTTTACAGCCTCCAAATCCAAGGCATACAAACAGAGCCAAACATGTATATAGCTTTTTCATTCTTGATTTTCTTTAAAATGTAACATTAAACCCAACCATAACTACGCGCTGTTGCGGATATACTACGGCTGCTGCTGCTTCGATCTCTGGATCGATCTGAAATTTTTTCACGTTATCAAAAGAAAACAGATTGGACGCATTGGCGTAGATGCGGATTTTCTCTGCTTTTATTTTTTTCACTAAACCAGTAGAAAAGTTGTAACCAAGCTCTAGGTTTCTGATTCTTAAATAACGAACATTGGTTAACCAAAAGTCGCTGTTTCTACTATTGGGACCAGAATTTCCATTTCTTAGTGCCGGATAATAACCTGCAATCCATTCACTATTTGGATCATAAGGATCGACACGATGCCAGCGATCCTCCAATAGATATGCTGGAGAATTACCGCCTCCGTGAAAGGCATTACGCAGTTCGTAATCTTGAAACCAAGACTGTACCGTACCCCCAGAAAAATCAACATTCATGTCGATACCTTTCCAGTTCAACCCTATCCTTCCACCGAATGACATAATTGGAGCCCAACCTGTTGGGTAGCCGATAGGACGTTCGTCCATACCATTGATTACACCATCACCATTAACATCTTTATAGATAAAATCTCCCGGCAGTTGCGTACGATTATTCGCGCCATCATTGTTGATCGGATGATTATTAATTTCGTCTTCCGACTGGAATCGTCCAACCACTTGATAACCCCACCAAGCACCACCCCAACGGTCTTCGGCCGAACTCCGGTACTCATTCCACGAATTACTGAATCTTGGTTTATAAGACTCGAGATTCTTAAAGCGTGAATAAGTAAGATTAGCACTCACCACATAGTTCAATTCACCGATCTTATCCGTATAGGTAATGATCCCTTCAGCACCGTAATATCCATTTTTACCCAAATTTTCATTAGGAAGGTCATATCCAATTTCTACCGGAAGTAGAACATCGTATTTCTTCCCTGGAAATCCAGTTCGGATAATCTTAAAGGCATCGGCCGTCATGGTCAATTTATTGTCCAACATCCCCACATCGACGCCAATATTATAGTTGGTGTTTTTCACCCAAGAAAGTTTCCTTACTGGTAAACCACGAGGCTGTAAACCAGGTACGTAATTCCCGTCCAGTACGGCATCGCCCGAAGCCCAGTTGTAACCAGCTAGATAGCCATGCATACCCACTCCTTCTTCCAGGCCGGTCTGCCCGATAGATGCACGGATCTTCAGGTCATTAACCACACTTTTTAGGGGTTTAAAGAAGTTTTCATCAGAAATCCGCCATCCGAGAGAAGCACCAGGAAAAAATCCCCAGCGGCGATCATTATAATACAGATACGAACCGTCGTATCTTCCCAGTAATTCAAGTAAATATTTCCCTTTATAATTATAGTTCAATCGACCGATATATCCGGCACGAGCTTGATAATCCCAGTTATCCCCAAGCTCATTTAATTCAGAAAGACGCAACAGCGGGATATAATTATTGGATGGATTTGCTCCAAGCGTCTTCATCGTTCTCTCCCAATCGGAACGTTCGTACCCGAGTGTACCCGAGAAAGAATGATCACCGATCTGCTTGTTATAATCAACTAAGAACTGCGCAAAACGGGAAACAATATCCCTATTGGTATCATAGCGCCATCCTGAACGACTTCCTCCAGTAGCTTTATATTCATTATCTTCAAAACGGTATACATCATAGGTATATTGAAATCCATCGAACTTATTATTCGTGTAATTGTAGGAAACTGTTCCTTTAGCAGAAAGACCGAACTTGGTTTTATAAGAGGCAAATAAATTTACATTTCCAGCTAAATATCTATTGTCTTTATAACCTGCAATATCACGGTCAAAAACAGCGGGATTGTACGCAAAATCATTGGTGTGTGTTGGGTAATCTGGATTATCATTTACATAGGGTGACACCGTAGGTCTGTTTTTGAACATGGCCAGAATCGATGAAAAGTAGCCATCTCCCCCAGGCAAACCAACATCTTGTGTCCCCTCATGTCTTCCTGAAATCTGGGTACCTACTGTTAAACCCTCCAAAACCTGGGCTTCCATATTGGCCTGTAGATTGGTTCTTTTATAATTAAAATCCTTAATCATCGCATCTTGAGTGAGATGCCCTATCGATAGAAAATAATTAGACTTATCACTACCTCCTGTCACGTTGGCACTGATGTTACGTTGCGGAATATTCTTGCGAATAATCATATCGTAATAATCATAGCTTTTATATCCAGGATCTGTCCCCATTTGCCATTTTGCAAGCTCATCTGGGGTGTAGACCGCATTCGGATCTTTTCCCTCATTTTGGGCAGCTTCCACTAGCCCGAGTGTATATTGTGCGGCATTTGCCAGATTAGGAAAACGTGTTAAATTCTGCCATCCCTGATATCCATTGATATTGATTTTTGCCTTTTCACCTTTATTTCCTTTTTTAGTGGTGATTAAAACCACCCCACCAGATGCTCTGAATCCATATACAGCGGCGGCAGCATCCTTCAAGATGGATATACTTTCAATATCCTCCAGATTCAGGGCATTAAAGATATCCGCACCAGAACCATTTTGAGTTCCTACCCAGTCCGTACCTGTTTGACCACCATAAGCTACTCCATCGATGACATAAAGTGGATTACCCATATTACGAATCTCAAGCGCTGCCCCTCTTCCTGGACGAGCATCTTTACCACGTACAGAAATACCCTGTACCTTACCCGCTAATGCACCGGCTGCAGTTGTTGAAGAAGAACGCACAATATCCTCCGATTTAATATTACTTACGGCTCCTGTAATATTTCGCTTGGACTGCGTTCCGTAACCCACCACCACCACCTCTTCCAAAGATTGATCACTCGTTTCCATAGTAACAGAAAATTTGGTTTCATTACCGATCGCGACACGCTGTGTTTTGTATCCAACATAGGTAATCAGTAGGAAGCCTTTTCCATCATTCAATTGGAAACGACCATCATGATCTGTACTTGTAATTAAATTGGGCATTCCTCCAACAAGCACACTGGCGCCTACGATCGGCTCTTTGTCCTTATTTATTACCTGCCCCGTAATTTTGGTTTGTGCATATGTCAATAAGGGCAATAACCACATAAAAACATATAAAAAAAGAATTTTTTTGTTTTTCATAATTTAGTCGTTTTCGATAATTGGTTTCATTTTTTTAAAATTCCGTTCAGGTTAAAACGGTTCATGAGCAAAATCAGATGACATAAGCACCAGAACTTTTAAAATACTGAAATGTAAAAACCATTATTATTAAATGTTAAACATACACTTAAAAAAAGTGACAAATTTTTTTATCCTTGATAAAAAATTCAAGCATAGTATTAGGAATCCATAGTCTCTAATTAAGGTGAAAAAACTATATTGGTTATAATTGTATAACAAATATAAAAAAATAAATGTAAAACAAACATTTATTTTTTTTATATTCATCAAACACGCTATCCGAACAAAAATCATCAACACAACAGCTTGTACAATAAGGATATACAAACCAAATAAGTTTAAAATCTTGTTGAATTTTCAAAAATAAAACAAAAATTATACGCTTTAAAACCCAGAAGGAATTCCAAATTTATCAGTCAGTTTTTGCAACTCAACACTGGTTATGGGCATGACCGAACCATGTCTGGGAGTAAACTGACCGTGCAATGGTGTATTTTGAACAAAAGTAAAATGCGATAGATCTGAGCTTTTACAAAACTGATAATAGCCCTCCGTGTAACAGTCATACATTAGTATGTACTCATCCGAATCAATCAGCTTGAACACACTGGAACCCTCAACAGGTTTATGTTGATCCGGATTGAGGTGACGGTATTCTGCACGATAGGGTCCTGTCACATTTTTACTTAGTGCTCGCATCACCCCACTCCTGGTCCGTAAACCATTATTGATCGTAGATAAGCCCTCATCCTTAAAAAATAACACGTATTTCTTTTTCTGTTTATCATACACAATATCACCATCAATAGCTGCCGTTCCAAAATCAAATAAAAGTTGAGGCGTACTGATATCCGTGAAATCTGCATTCGCATACGAGTAATAGATTTTAAAATAAGGCTGTTTTTTATCTCCTACGGCATACTCCCAGTCATGTCTACCTATAGAATAATAGATCATGTATTGTTGTTTGTCATTGTCCCAAATGGTTTGCGGCGCCCAGACCGCGTGTAAATTATCCTGATCAAATCCTTCCAAATCAGGAAACCGCGTTGGAAAATCAATCGCTCGATGTTCCCAATGGATTAGATCGGTACTTTTCATCAGGATAATACCATCATTGCTTTGCCAGCCCTCGCTTGAGCGCATATCCGTCAGCACCATATAGAACGTTTTTCCATCTTCAGAACGCATGATATGGGGATCGCGAATACCCTTTTTTAAAGCAATGCTATCAGATGCAATAACCGGTTTCCCCTCATTCAAGGGCTGATAATTTAAACCATCTTTGCTTATCGCATAACGGACCTGCTCGCCGTCTGGACTATTGTCAGAAAAATAAGCAAACAGATAAGCTACTGGGCCAGGTTTTGAAGCTATACTTTGTTGTCCGAATGCTGTGATTCCCATCAATATTGCCACCAATAGCAATGGCCATCGGATTATAATGTGTATCTTTTTCATGTTACTACTTATTTTTGAGCAGGTATGCGAAAAACGGTGAACGAATAAGGAGACAATTTGCAATTTTCCAATTGAAGCGTAGTCCGCACAGGTTTAGCTGTTCGGTCTGCCGGTGCACCTGATATAACAGTTGCATGTACCTCTTGCCCTGTAATACCAATCGCCGAAAGATCAAGTTCAAGGTCAATTGCAACAGGCAACAAATTCACCAGTTTCACGATAATATCACCCGATTTAGCGTCGCGGACGATTGATTTTCCAACTCGTTTACGAACCGCTTCATCTTGATTTGACAACTGTAAATCACTGAATAGATAGGTATGCCCAGCATGTTGTCCAAATGCTTGTTGAATATAATAACCCACAGTAGGTTTCACCGTTGTATTATCGAAATAGATCAGATCAGGAGACCACTGCGTATTACCTTCTTTTGCTAGTAGAGGTGCATAAGAAGTCATCGTAACGATATCGGCATTCCGCTCCACGTTACACAAGTGCAGTGCCTCGGCCAATGCTGTTTCAATTGTACTGGCACGATCAGAAAGATGCGCAGCATACTCTCCAAGATATACCTTAGCCTTCTTGCGGTCATAACGATCGTAAAAGTCCTGATTATGGATAAACCATCCTGGAGGATTGTAGTAATGCTCATCAATTAAAGGAACCTCCAATTTTGTTGCCAACTCCCACCCTTCCACATAATCCGATCCTTCGTAAAAAGGCCCCGCTGTACCAATAACCTCAACATCAGGATATTTCTCTTTTACAGCTTGATAGATCATAGTAAAGCGTTCTTTGAATATATCAGTAATCAAATCTTCATTACCAATACCTATATATTTCAAGTTAAAAGGAGCAGCATGTCCCGCTTCAGCACGTTTCTTACCCCAAAAAGTTTTACTATCTCCATTGGCATATTCAATTAAATCCAAAATATCTTGAATATAATCGCCCATATCTTCCATAGGAATACCACACTGCTGTCCACCAAGTTCGTGACCATGATGTCCCGAATTTTGGCATGGTACACCTGCCGCCACAACAGGTACAGGTTCTGCACCTAAATCTTCACAAAATTGGAAATATTCAAAATATCCTAAGCCAAATGACTGATGATATCCCCAAAGATTACGCTGTGGCTTTCGTTGCTCCAATGGTCCGATCGTATTTTTCCAATGATAGATATTATCTATACCATCACCATGAGCTACACAACCACCTGGAAAACGAACAAAACGAGGCTTCATATCAGCAATAGTGGTAGCAAGATCTGCTCTCAGTCCGTTATCTCTATTTCGGAAAGTATTTTTTGGAAATAACGAGACCATGTCCATATCGATTACGCCATCGGTTGAGTAAGCAATCACCAATCGAGCATCTGGAACGGTTGCATTTCCGACCATTTCCAATTTGTACTGTTCCCATTTTTTAGCTATTTTTTTTGTTTTCGTTTCACCAATAGTAATCCCCTTCCCATCTACCAACCGAATTATCAATTGCCCAAATTGCCCAGATTTTGTTCGAGCATATACCGAAAATTTATAGTGTTCGCCTTTCTGGATAGAAATACCACCAAATCCTTCATTAACAATCCCAGCCCCATTTTTAGCATGCATGCTCACATAGTGGCGGTTATTTTTGTGAATTGGAGATAGCGTATCAATCGCAAGAATCGTTTCACTATTCGTGGTACTCCAGGCAGTCAAACTGTTCCATTCTTTTCGGTCCATAGAAGAGTATTCAAATCCCCTATTCTGGATCAATTCTGCATATAATCCACCATCAGCTGCATAATTGATATCTTCAAAAAATGCTCCAATAAGCAGATCACTAATCTTCCGTTCAGCAATATGTTCATCTAATTTTAGTTTTCCTTTCAGAGCAGGTAAATCAGCAAAGCGATAGCTATCATCCGCCATTCGCTCACTGTTCAACTTTGCTTTATAAGCATCCAATTGCTGTTTTTTAAGCAGATTTTCAAGTGTTTGCCAAGCAACTTTATGAACCGTCCCCGTATAGATTCCATCTACTAGACGTACCTCTACTTTATTGTTTTGCACATCCGTCACTTTCTTAGCTGCAGAAAATGTTTTAAAATCCTTTGTTTCTACAGCATAATATCCTTGCACACTCCGATCCGTCTTCCAGACGACTTGGTAAGTACCAGTCGTTTTGTTGTAATCTATTACAGGACTGAGGCAATTGCCTCCTGCAGATACCAAAGGATAGGACTGGCTTTCCCATTGAATCAAATCGCGCGATGCACTGTGTGCAAAAGCACCATCTTCTTTATTCAAACTCCAGACACAATGCCAAGTTCCCGTTGGAGATAAAAACAAGAAAGGATCAATCATCTTTTTTTCCGATCCCCATCGACCATAATCAGACCGTAAGAAACTCGCTTCAGCGCCAATGCTATTCCATTTCTTCTTGTCCAGGCTCCATGCAAAATGCAAGCCATTATGGTGGTCATTCTTTCCCGAGCTATAGGCAAAAATATAAGCCGAATCTGGTTCATTAGCATACAACGATGTATGTCGTATCAGAAAGAAAAACAATAAACATGTATAAATAAGCTGTTTTTTCATTAGCATAAAAATTAATATTATTGAACGCCCAGCTTGATGACCGTTAAGGAGTAAGGTGCAAACGTTTCTGCTATCTTTTTCCCTTTATAGTTAACTTGTTCCACTTTGGGCTGTATTTTCAATGGTTCTTCAAAACTTGTCGATATACTCAAGTCTGCACTTGCCAATGTCGTTTTCACAGCGGCTTGTTTCAGTTTTTTCTTCGAGTTGATATCAAAATTAACCTGTACCGGTTTACTATTATAATTCACAAATTTAATGATCAGTTCCTTCGTAGCACTGTCATAAACAGACGATGCGAATAAACTATCTTTACCTGCTACAGCAGCTCCATTCCATTTAATAGGTATGATATCCGTACCCGTATTGGTTGAATACAATTTTTGCACTTGATAACTAGGTGTTCCATATGCATTTAAATTATCCACCCAGATCAAATCTGGAGTCCATTGCCAACCGTCGACATGACCAAACAAAGGTGCATAAGAGGCCATTTGTACCACATCGGCATTACGCTCTAGGCCCGTTAGAAAAGCGGCCTCCGACAACGCTGCCTCCCAAGTACTACGGCCAGGACCATTAGGTCTGGTCGTATGTGAAGCATATTCTCCAGCAAATATTTTTGGACCCTTACGGTCATAATCATCATAGCGGGAAGCACTTGACAAAAACCACCCCGGTGGTCGGTAATAATGCTCATCAATGATATCGATGTTCATATCACGCAGCTGCTCATCCAAGTAGGCAAAACGTTCTCCATCGGGATCAGTCCCTGAACTTGCAATAATGGCGATCTCTGGATGTTTTTCATTTAAAATCTTTTTAAACGCAGCTAAACGTTCTACATACTGAGGACCCCAATTTTCATTACCCACACCTAGCATTTCCATATTGAAAGGAGCCGGATGCCCCATGTCAGCACGAAGTTTACCCCAGATCGTCGTCACATCGCCATTGGCAAATTCAATCAGATCCAAGGCATCCTGAATATACGTATCCAACTCATCCATCGGAACAAGTTCTGCCGTATTGAACTGGCAGGCCATCCCACAATTTAAGATGGGTACTGCCTTAGCATCAATATCTTCAGCCATTAAGAAATATTCATAAAATCCCAATCCAAAAGTTTGAAAATAATCAGGTGCCGGTCTGTGCTTAAATTCCGTATTCCAACGGTTGATGATCAATTCACGTTCCTCGATCGGACCTACTGTTTTTTTCCATTGGAAACGACTCGCTAGATCCCTGCCTTCCACAATACAACCTCCTGGAAAACGAATGAATCCAGGTTTCATATCTGCCAATAGCTGGACCATATCCTTACGCAGGCCTTTAGGTCTACTTTTCCAAGTCTCCTTCGGGAAAAGAGAGATCATATCCACTTCCGCATCGCCCGCTCCTTCGATCCAGACATTCAACTTACCTTTAGCAACGGTCTCTGAGGCCGTAAACTTTGCCGAGCCACTTTGCCAATCACTTCCACTAGACAATGTTAATTCACTTGATCCAATCACGTTATCCTGTTCATTCAACAATTCGACACGAATGCGCATTCCAGCAGTAGCATCTTTAAAAAGCAGCGAAAATTCATACTGCTCCCCTTTCTTGATTCCCATACCACGAAACCCTTCATTTTGCACACCAAGTTGTAGACCCTTTGGATTATGAATCTTCAATGACCGCGGATTTCCTTTTCGTTTACTGTTATTTACAATCAGAAAAGTACCCTCCGGTTCTTTGGTCAGTTTTTTCCATCCCATCCAAGGTTCGTTAAACTCGAAAGATCGGTTTTTAACCAATTCAGCATATATCCCACCATCGGCACCCATATTAATATCTTCAAAGAATACACCCCACATTTCTTGCGACATCATTCCAGCTGATTGGTCAAGGTCCACTTTAAAACTTACAGGGGTCTGTGCAAATAAAGGCGTAGATCCCGTAAGCATAGCTGCTAGTAATAGCTCGATTTTTTTCATTGTATATTATTTTATCATAAATTATTTTATCGTAAATCTATATTCCGATTTTGTGATATTAAGTCTGTTCTGGTTTCACCACCGTAGAAGCAAGTGTAGGATGAATTGGTGCATCCGGATAATGCTGTGTTTATATGAAGTCTGTTGACAACAGCAAGCCAATGCAGTTGTCAATAAGCTGACACCAATCATCAAGGCCAAAGTAAAAGCAAAAGCTAATCCCACAACCTAATCCCGTAATCTAAGCCGATCACATAAGCTTTATTCATTATTGATTGTTTTGGTTTATAATATTGGTTCATATTATATTACATATAAAAACACCTACATTAATCTAGCATAAGATTAGGTTTTTAAAGTAATTAATGTCAAATTAACATTTATTTTTTAAATAATGAAATTTTAACTTTTTTTTTTCGTTGATTTGTATTGAAAAATCATGTCCTTTTCAAGATACCAGCCTAGCGGGTCCCTGAATGGCTAACCAGATGTGCTCACGCACAACACGTTTTTTTTGACCATCTAAATAAATGACTGAGCAACATTTCACATGTTGAACAGACAACTTGTTACATATAAATACCTAAACCAGAATTGTTATGACGCTAAAACGAATCTTTTCATATTTTACATGCGTAGTTATCTTTACGGGTACGTTATCGGCCCAGACAAAACCACAATTGACCTATTTTGAACTGAAAGATGTTCGCTTACTTCCAAGCCCCTTCAAACATGCCGAAGATCTTGATTTAAATTATCTGCTCACCTTAGATGCAGACCGTTTGTTGGCTCCATTTCTTCGTGAGGCGGGTTTACCACAAAAAAAAGAATCTTATACCAACTGGGAAAATACAGGTTTAGATGGCCATATCGGCGGACACTACCTCTCCGCTCTGGCTCATATGTATGCTTCAACAGGTGATGTACAGATCAAACAAAGATTAGATTATATGTTGTCTAATCTGAAAAATTGCCAAGATGCCAATGGCAATGGATACATCGGTGGAGTTCCCGGAGGAAAAACCATCTGGGAGGAAATCAAAAAGGGTAATATCCAAGCTAGCGGATTCACGCTGAATGGAAAGTGGGTACCTTTGTATAATATACATAAAACTTATGCTGGCTTACGAGATGCCTATCTCCTAACAGGTAACCAGGAAGCTAAGGATATGCTGATCAAGATGACGGATTGGGCTATTACTCTGGTACAACAATTGTCTGAAACACAAATTCAGGATATGTTGCGAAGTGAACATGGCGGACTCAACGAAACTTTTGCAGATGTTGCTAGCATCACACAAAACCCAACTTATCTGGCACTTGCACGCCAGTTCAGTCATCATGAAGTTTTAGACCCTTTAATCAAACACCAAGATAAACTTACTGGACAACATGCCAACACACAGATTCCAAAAGTGTTGGGATTTAAAAGAATAGCAGATCTGGCACAAGAGGAAACCTGGGCAGATGCTGTCCATTATTTCTGGGAAAGTGTCGTAACGCAACGTTCTATCTCTTTTGGCGGCAATAGCGTCAGTGAACATTTTAACCCGACCAATGATTTCTCAAAGATGATACACAGTATTGAAGGGCCCGAAACCTGCAATACTTATAACATGCTCCGTCTAACAAAAATGCTCCATCAAACCGATCCACAAGGCCGATATCTGGATTATTACGAACGCAGTTTATATAACCATATCCTGTCCAGTCAGCATCCTGAAAATGGTGGATTTGTCTATTTTACACAAATCCGTCCAGGCCATTACCGCGTCTATTCACAACCCCATACCAGCATGTGGTGCTGTGTCGGCTCGGGTATCGAGAATCACGCTAAATATGGAGAAATGATCTATGCGCACAAGGAGGCTGAGCTTTTTGTCAACCTATTTATTCCTTCTCGTTTAAACTGGCAAGAACAAGGAGTCGAAATCATTCAGGAAAATAATTTCCCAGAGCAAGCAAGTACCACCTTACACATTCATCCGAAAAAGCAAGCGGCAACTTTTACTTTGCATATCCGCAGACCCGCTTGGTTAACGGAAACGCCAACGGTCAGGATCAATGGAAAAGTCCAAAAGACTAATTCAGAAAAAACAGACTTTATCTCCATCAAGCGGACATGGAAAAAAGCAGATCGCGTCGAAATCGAACTCCCTATGGGTATCCATACCGAGCAGCTGCCCGATCGCAGTAACTATTATAGCCTGCTTTATGGTCCTATTGTATTAGGAGCCCGTACAGCAACTGAAGCATTACCCGATTTACTTGCCGACGATAGCCGTATGGGGCATGTCGCAAAAGGCGCACAAGTACCATTACGTGATTTACCTATACTAACTAGTGAAGCGTCAGCTATTCCTAGTTTAATCAAGCCTATTGAAGCAAAGCCGCTACATTTTACATTATCGGGACTACGCTTAGGTAAGGAAAACATAAACATGGAACTAGAACCATTTTATAAAATCCACGACAGCCGATACATCATCTATTGGCCACAAGCAACAGAAAAACAGTTGCAAGGTATACAGGAAAAAATGGAGGTAGATGAACAAGAAAGCTTACGTTTAAATGCCCTCACAATTGACAAAATAGTCTGTGGTGAGCAACAACCAGAATCCGACCATTTTATTCAACAAGAGCATAGTCATGCTGGGGTATTTGACGATACTCGCTGGCGAGAAGCCGATGGCTGGTTTAGTTATACTTTAAAAAAACAAGGTAACACCAATGCAGACATTTATATCAAATACTTAGACGAAGAAAGTCCACGTTCCACAGAAATCTTGATCAACGGTGTTGTCATTGGTAAATTAATATCACAACCGACCGATAAAGGAGTTAAAAACAATTTAATACACTTGAAACAAACCTTATTAACTCAAGAGAAGTTAACTATTACAATAAGAGGAGCCGATCAAATCAAAAGTCATAAAATTCTCGAAATTCGTATACTCAAACAACAGTTGTACAACACAATAAACTAAAGGTATCAGAAAATTAAAAAATTACCCAACCAACTCTTCCAATAGTTCATCATGGACCAGACTTGTTCTTTTGGTATCATGGCTTGGGCCTAATCCGTGTATAGCTTTACAGTTTTCTGGAAAGCTATACGCGAATTACTTTACTTGTCACTTCCTTTACTCCTTCACTGCGTCACTTCGTAACTCTGTCACTCCTTCACTCTGTCACTTGTTAACTTCTTAACTCCGTCTTCGTCACTTCTTAACACAGTCACTCCTTCACTATGTTACTCCAACACTATTTGTTACTCCTTCACTTGTCACTCCTTCACTATGTCACTACATTACAGCCGAAGGCTTATCCAAAAGGCCTAACATTCCGACTGCGTTATTGAACCGACTAAGGGGCGTATAAAATGAATTTCTGTCTGAGTGAAACGAGTTTAAATTCATTTAGCCTCTTTGAGGTAAAATAGCATCAAGGAATGCAGCCTTGACTTTTGTCAAACTTTGTGTCAAGACAAACGTTTGTCGCCCTGTGCCGGCGAAAGAGGCACAAAAAAACTACCGTCACTACATTACAGCCGAAGGCATACTACTATGGCACACAGCCATCCCTGCGCAAATACTTATTCTAAAAAAGAATTGATATCAACAAAAAAAGGTGACCAAAGGCACCTTTTTTTAATATTAACTCAGTAAAACTTTATTTCAATTTTTCGACTTGCTCAGGTGTCAGTGATAAAATATCACAAATCATCGCTACATCAAAACCACTATTCAACATTTTAGTAGCTGATTCGAACTTTTCGGCTTCCAACTGCTTGATGCGTACCGCCGCTAATCCACGTTCTTGCTCCTGTCCCTCTCGTTTAGCCTTATCCAATAAATATTCACGTGTACCCATTGTTGTGCTCCTTCCTAATTTTGTTTCGATTTCTTGTTCAAATTTAATAAAAATTTCTTGATCTTCAAAACTAACATAATAAGCCAGAAAATCATAAATACCCTGACGTGTAGTCTTTTCCATATCTCTTTTCATCATCTGATCGTAAAGATCATGTTTGATATCCTTAAGTTCTTGGTCAGTCGCATTATTATTGATTATAGCCAAAAATGCCGTTAATACCACAACAGCAAATGGATTCGGATTAGACCGTAAATCTTCCTCATTTTGACTTAGAATCTTATAGTAATTGAACTCATACCGTAAAGTCGTTCCTAAAAAACTTTGTTCATACAACTTTGGATTATATTGTTTATTCTCATCAGTCAATATCGCTATGGCACAAACTGGCACCTGATAGCGATCTGTGATTTTATAATAATATTCAAACATCCGTTTTTCCAAATCATCATTACCCTTATTAGACTGAACCTCGATATGACAAAAGATAAATTGCTCACCTCCACCTTTCATATAGACTTTTACTAACTTATCGACAAACCTTTTCCCTTTATTACTCTTTTCTGGCGGAAATAAAGTCTCAAACTCTTTGTCGAGATATTCAAAAGGTTTATTCAAGTCAAATAACAATTCAGCTTCGGGGAACATAAATCGGAGGAAATCTGCAAAAGTCTGTTCCAGTATCGATTTCCACAAGGGATCATCAACACGTCTTAATTTGTACTTTACCATAACTCATAGTCAACTGATTAACAAGAGCTAATATAATGATAAATTATCAATAATACTAAATATGATAGCTTTTAATCCCAATTAATTTAGCATTTAATCACTAACCTATTGTATTCATACTTATTCCTTTGTCTTCCATAAGTACAAGAAATATCTACAAATTATACCCGATAAGGTATAAAATAGAGGAATTAATCTTTTTTATACCCTTTCGGGTATGAAATATCAAAAACAAGACAAAAAATACCCTATCGGGTATAAGTTACTTTTTTAATGCTGTCTCTGTTTTGGTTAGAAAATTATTAACAGCATCTTGTATATTAATCCCGGACCTTTCTGCCAATACAATCAACCACCAAATATTTTTACCTAGTTTATGCTCCAGATCAGCTTCAGAACCACTTTTGGGCCAGCGTTGCTGTTGCGCCATTATATTTCGCCCTACCAATCCAGCATCAGTCAAATAAGCAAGCGCATCTTCCTCTACAGTCCATTCGCTTCCATGATGCATCATCTCCAGCTCGTGGTATTTTTCTCTAATCGCTACGGAGCGACCAATGATTTCTTCAAAATTATCTTTACTCATGATTATATACTTTTATACTATTGAATTTGAAATCAACACTCCTTTACTTCGTCACTAAATTACTCCTTCACTAAGTTACTTCTTAACTCCTTCACTTCTTAACTCAGTCACTCCTTCACTTCGTTACTTCTTAACTCTGCTACTCCACCACGATTTCATTCATCTTTTCATTACCATAAAAAACCGGAAAATACATCAACTCGGCCTTTGCCGGATTTACCGTATACACCCCCGTATAACGTGGTAATAACTCGACTTCAAAAGTATGCGTCCCTTTACTCAATTTGGGGCAAAAGATAACTACCCTATCCTTAAAATGTTCGCGATGCGCTTCATTACGGTAATATCCGGGCGATTTACTTTCATAAGTACATCCCGCAGGAATCGGAACTTCAAGCTGGATGTATTCAGCCTCTCCCGTCAACGATACAGTAACTTCAACTTTGATCGGTTGACCTTCTTTTAACGTAGTTACTGTCCCATTTCCATCTTTAAATCGAGTAGAAACAGTCAAACCCTTATCTTTTTCAAGAGCAGGATTGGCATTCCAAAAGTTTTGATATGCAGTCAGAAACAACGGTCCTGTCCCTTCTTTCCGGACACGAATCTGTTCATTCGGCGCAAATTTCTGCGTATAAGGGAATTCGGTAATACGCTTTGCGTTGACAATCGCCACAGGTGCCTCAAAGGTTTCACCCTCTTTCAATAAATCTGGAAGAATACTTCGAATGATCCGTGAAGACTCATATATATTGTTCCAGTTACCCTGTTGCTTCTGTGCAAAGAAATAATTTCGAATAAGCTCCAGATCTGGTTCATGCCCGCCGATTGTTTTCAATACCTCATACGCCAATAACGTATTTTCAGTATGCGTCTCGGTCGGATTGAGAAATACCCTTTCATTCTTATCAGAAGCCTTTCTCGCAGTCCAATACATACCGCCCAAAATTGTTTTTGAAGCATATTTGAGCACAGTATCCGCGGCATGAGCATCCGTGACCCCCAATTTAGCCATCAACAGATATTTCAGCAACATATCCTTCGTTGACTTACTCTTCAACTTTCCATCAATAGCAAGGAAATAGTTTTTATAATCCGTATTAGGATCCAGTCGGTTTAAAAACACCAATGAGTTAAACAGCCCTTCCTTGGCCATATTGAGTTTATCTTTATTCCAAAGAACGTCCAAAGAAGCCAGACTTCTTTTCAAGCTCTCCTCTTCCCGTTCGATATACAGCTTTCTTGTCAAATCTGTACGATATCCTGCATCCTCGGCATCCAATAGTACAGAAACGACATAATTACTGATCCATGTTACCGTTTCACCTTTATTCCACCAGCCCCAACCCCCAACTGCATTCTTGTTTTTCTGCAATTCTTTCAAAAGGTTAAGGATTTTTTTCTCTTCTTCAAACGGTTTCGCCAAGAGTTTTGTTAGTTCTTTCTTAGAAAGTAGCGCACTTAATTTTGATGCCAGCTGTTCGTTGCACAAAAACTTATAAGCATCTATATGTGCGATTTCGCGCTGGATGAATTCCCATGAATTTGCCTCGGCATGCACGGTGATTTCTCCCAGCTCAGATGATGTTTTTAACTGATATTCTTCTGTTCCATTCAACACCTTAAAATCACCCTGATGCTGCTCCAGTCCTTTTTCAAAAATCGGAATGCTTCGTTTCTCGCCATCAAAGTAGCCATTGGAAAGACCAATCGCATACGAAAGCTGCAAGCTATCGCCCCTCTCCGCCCGAACAGCAATCGGATCGCGGTATGACTTCGCTATTTTCAAATTCGTTTTTATCGAATCCATCCCATTATGGATTGTCCGTAACACATCCAAACTATCGCCAAGATAATTCACTATTCTACCCATTGCGTTAAACTGATCGCCACGAATAGCAAATCTAGGAGTACCCAGATGTGCAGAAACAGCTTTGAAAGCTTTAATGTTCAACTCTTGGATATCTGCAAAATCTTTCACGCCCTTGGCAATAAAGATTGTTCTCCAATTGGTAATATCATCTGGATAAGTGGTCTCAAAACTTGCTTTTCCCGCTGCATCTGTGATTAGCTTCGGTTGCCAGAAAGCATCATCATGAAAATTGACCCGCATCGTATTACCCGATTCCAGGTAAGGCATAGCAGCATTAGTTTGTGTTGCGGGGGCAGTTCCAGTTTTTGTTTGTATCATAATGACCCCATTGGCAGCCTTTGCGCCATATAATGCAACCATGGACTGATCCTTTACCGTATTCACTGAAGCGATTGTAGCCGGATCTAAAGTAGCAAAATCACCTTCGAATACCACTCCATTCACCAATATCAGCGGTTTTGCACCAGCATCCGTACTGCTATTACCTCGAATCAAGACACCGCTCACCTTCCCTTCTAGTAAATTTGCCGTATTATTGGTCGTGAAACTTGTAACTGACCCGGTCATACTTACCCTCTTTTGGGCAACCATCCCCAATACAACCACCTCATCCAATTGATTGTCCTCCGCCTTAAGTTCAACAAAATAATCCTTACCCATAGACACCTTAATATCCGCAGGAGTATAGCCTATCGCAATAATCTGTAACTGTACTGCTTTTTCATCCGAAAGCTTCAATTCGATACTACCATCAAAATTGGAAAAATACTGCTGTTTCGTAAGGATATTTTTAACCGTAGCCCCGATCACTGGTGCATCACCATCATAAACCAAAATTCTAACAGACGAACTGTTATTACGCTTTGCAGTGAATTCAGCCTTGTTTATTTTTAGATCTTGACCATTACCCCGTTGTTCATATTGAATAGAATCACGAAGCGGATGCAATACCTTGTGCGCAACAGTTTCATCACGGACCATTTTATAAGCCACCGCAGCATGAGTTGATCGCGGTTGCCACTGTATACCGTCTAGTTTCAGATAATTTAGCCCATTCGACTTTAGCGATACGGCCAAACTATATGCTGTCGAATCGTCTTTTACCACATGCAAGATGATATCACCAACAGGTAAATTACGCAAACTATTTTCAGCCCCATAATACAATCTATAATACCTACGGTCTTCCGCTTTTGCAGGCTCTATGAAGATCAAAGCAGGCTTGATAAGCTTTTGTTCAGCATCCAAACCATAGCTTAAATTGAGGCTAAAGGTTGGTTCTTTGGGGTCTTTTTTGGCCAATACAGATTGTGCGATTCCACTGCTATTTTGCATGATCTCCTTAAATTTGCTTGCCACATTTTCATAAATATCACTACGTGTCCATAACTTCCTCTTAAAATCCATTTGCGGTTTATAATAAGGTGCATCTTTCCGAATATAGTCCGCATCGAAGCTTTTCAATTTTTGGTACTGCTCATAAAGCGTATATTGATAGCCACCCTCTATTTCAAAACGACCAATTGATGTCGTATCCACAATCAATGTTGCTATTTTGGGCACTCCATTATACATTTCTGTACGCGGAAACGGACCTACCAAAACAGGTAGTGGCACTTGGGTCCGAAGCCTGCTATTATAGGCCCTGTTCAGAATAGGATTCAGATAAAAAAGATCACCTGAAGTCTGGATATAAGCTGGCATTTCGATAGGCACATTTAGGTTTGGCAATTGCCAAACGCCAAAATTATTGGTTACCGAGATCAACTGTTTTTTGAGTTCCGTTACTTCTGCATCTTTCAGTTTTCCAACATCGTCCTTAGGCAGCACTTTGACCAAGATCTGTCCTTTTCCCAACTTTTCATCCGGATAGGTGAATCCAATTGTATCCTGCGATATATTAAAGGATACAATCGTTCTGCTACCTTTTTCAACGCGGAATCCTTTCACCACAACCTCTTTATCGTTTGTTCTGAATTTAAATTCATGCTGCCCCGGATAGATCTCAAAAATATAATCATCGTGGTGCTGACTCTGTTTCGCATAAGTCAAAACACCATCTATCCACATCATATGAACCCCTTGCACCAAACCGTTTACCATCAGATATGGCGAAATTTGGCTTTTGACTTCTGCTATCGGTTGCGATGCCTGATAATAAACTTTAGGAAATAAAAATTGGTAAAAAGCAATCGTATCAAGCTGCATTTCTTTAGACCATCTCGCCCAGTCCTTTAATGCCTCCTGATGTCTCAACTGGTCTTCATCCAGATCAAAATTAAAATTCTGGAACGGTTGAGCAGTCCGCATCAGCCCTCCAATCTTGACATTTGGAACACTTGCATATTTAAATTTTGATGTAAATCCATACGCCGTAATATCGACATCCGGCACAGGTTTACCCAACTTATCGGTTACGGACAACTGCACTGCAGCCTTTTGACCAGGATACACCGTCGTCGCTGTATTGACCTCTAGATTCAGATTTTTCTGCATAAAAGGAAGATCTTCCTTCATAACTTTGGCACGACCTGCAAAAAGATAGGTAATCTGCATGCTATACCCATCTTTTCCTCGTTCTAAAAATGCTCGGTTTAATTGCGTACCATAACCTGACGCAATCATCTTATTAGCCTTCCTCACCTGGTACCAAAAAGGAATAGCAGCCGGATTATTCACCGTCAATAACACCGAATCGGTCGTACGATAAAACCGATAAGTGAGCTGTGCCGTTTGTTCCCGAGCCAAATCCAAGATTTCGGAAATTCCATTCGCCTCGACTCCTATTTCCGTTGCCTGCCATGCGAGCGGCATAATATGCGGTAGACGGACTTGTTCTATGCGCAACATTTCATCGTTTTCACCCAACAGTTCGATCTTAGCATCGCTTGATTTTTCTATACCTTTCTCAAAATATTTAATCTCCGCCTGCCCATCTTTAACGGCGATACGAATTTCTCTCTCCGTATCGAGCAAATTGAGTTGCAGTCTTTGTTCATGTCGCTCATTATCAGAACTGAGGTAGGTAGCTAGAACTTGAAAAGGAAGCCCAATACCTGACGGAAAAATCGAATCTGGTAAGACGATTTCCTTTTCGACCACCTCAGTAAGAGATACCGTTGTCTGCCATAACGTGTCCGGAACAAAATTTACCTGATTGGCCTTCATCTTTCCTGTACGGTAGATGTTTGGTACAACTTTCAATTCAACTCGACCATCATAAATTGGCATATCATTCTCATTGACAACCTTTAACTTCAAGCGTATACTATCCCCTTTTGCAAAATCCGTCTTATCAGATTTCATGCTAAAAGTGAGACTTTTCAATTCATAGTCTTCATGTCGAAATGACTCTTCAAGCAAAGCTTGCTTGGATTTGCTCGACTTCAGTACAACACGGTAATGCTTATCCAGGGTAAGATCCAGTCCCACATTTAAGTCAAAAGAATAGGTATACATTCCAGGACGATATGGAGCAAGTTTTGCTATGACCGTATCTTTCGCATAGCCCACTACATGTACATCCACCGAATCTAGATTGGGTTTCCATTTACCATCTTCGAGATAAGCCTTAAATTTGACCTGATCATTGGGTTTATACATTGGTTTATTGAAGACCATAAAGCTTTGTACATCAATATGTTTTTTCTTACGAAAAAGACTTTTAAAATTATACTTTGTCCGCTGCCACGTTGTTTTCAGACTTTGCCAAAAGGACACCTTCTCTTCATAAGGCCAGTTCTTTTCTACGCGCAGATAATGATATACCCCTTTATGTAAGATGCTGACAACATCACCTGTTTTAGCATTTTTAGCTTTATAATAGCCCAACTCCCCATCGTAAGATACCTGATGCTTGCCCATGGTCACTTGGGCATCGGTTATCATATTACCCAATGAATCGTACAGGCAAACCGCAAATGCTTCGGTCGGAATGACCTTAGCGTACAGATCATCAACGATGAATTCATCATATACCAAGTTATTTTCATCAGCACGGACCTCAACATAATTGCCACGTGGTAAACTGGATTTTTGCGCACGAGACTTCCCTTTTTGAACAAAATCGGTCAGCATATCCTCGTTAAATTTTACCTTTCCGTTATGGATCTTTTTTAAGACCTCGGGGTTTAATTTATAGATATAAAAATCCGAAGATTGACGTTGACTGTTGAATAATGTCGACTGCCCAAATAAGGCTATCGAATATAAAAAGGCTAAAATACTGAAGATAATGGGTTTCCAACTCATAAAGGTATTGACTAAATTCCTTTAAAAATAAGTAAATTTTCTAAACACACACATACTATTTCACTTCATTAAACGCACAAATTTTCGCGTAGAAATAAGAGTCCAGCTATGCGCAAATACTTATTCTAAAAAATATAACTTATAACATTATATCCAATACTTTGAAAATATATAGGCTTATCCGATAACAGATAAGCCTATACTTTTCATTTACTTACATCTCACCCTCCCCAACAGCAGGCTTATCCAAAAGGCCTAACATTCCGACTGCGTTATTGAACCGACTAAGAGGCGTATAAAATGAATTTCTGTCTGAGTGAAACGAGTTTAAATTCATTTAGCCTCTTTGAGGTGAAATAGCATAAAGGAATGCAGCCTTGACTTTTGTCAAACTTTGTGTCAAGACAAACGTTTGTCGCCCTGTGCCGGCGAAAGAGGCACAAAAAAACTACCATTACTACATTACAGCCGAAGGCATACTACTATGGTACACAACCATCCCTGCGCAAATACTTATTCTAAAAAAGAATTGATATCAACAAAAAAAGGTGACCAAAGGCACCTTTTTTTAATATTAACTCTGTAAAACTTTATTTCAATTTTTCGACTTGCTCCGGTGTCAGAGATAAAATATCACAAATCATCGCTACATCAAAACCACTATTCAACATTTTAGTAGCTGATTCGAACTTTTCCATTTCAGCTTTCTCCCTTTCAACCTCAGCTTTCGCTTTTTCTACTTCAGCTTTCTCCCTTTCAGCCTCAGCAAGAGCTTCCAATTTCTTGATGCGTACTGCCGCTAATCCACGTTCTTGCTCCTGTCCCTCTCGCTTAGCCTTATCCAATAAATATTCACGTGTACCCATTGTTGTGCTCCTTCCTAATTTTGTATCGATTTCTTGTTCAAATTTAATAAAAATTTCTTGATCTTCAAAGCTTACATAATATGCCAGAAAATCATAAATACCTTGACGTGTAGTCTTTTCCATGTCTCTTTTCATCATCTGTTCATAAAGATCATGTTTGATATCCTTAAGCTCTTGGTCAGTCACATGGTTATAAACAATAGCCAAATACGCCGTTAATACCACAACAGCAAATGGATTCGGATTAGACCGTAAATCTTCCTCATTTTGACTTAGAATCTTATAGTAATTGAACTCATATTTTAAGCTAGTTCCTAAAAAGCTTTGTTCATACAACTTTGGTTTATAATGTTTATTCTCATCCGTCAATATCGCTATGGCACAAACTGGCACCTGATAGCGATCTGTGATTTTATAATAATATTCAAACATCCGTTTTTCCAAATCATTATTACCCTTATTGGACTGAACCTCGATATGACAGAAGATAAATTGTTCACCTCCACCTTTCATATAGACTTTTACTAACTTATCGACAAATCTTTTACCTTTATTACTCTTTTCTGGTGGAAATAAAGTCTCAAATTCTTTGTCGAGATATTCAAAAGGTTTATTCAAGTCAAATAACGATTCAGCTTCGGGGAACATAAATCGCAGGAAATCTGCAAAAGTCTGTTCCAGTATCGATTTCCACAAGGGATCATCAACACGTCTTAATTTGTACTTTACCATAACACATAGTCAACTGATTAACAATAGCTAATATAATGATAAATTATTAATTATACTAAATATAATAGCTTTTTATTCTAATTAATTTAGCATTTCATCACTAACCACTTCACTCCGTCACTTCTTAACAAATACTTATTCTAAAAAATATAACTTACAACATAATATCCAATACTTTGAAAACAAATAGGCTTATCCAATCGCAGATAAGCCTATTCTTTTTAACTATTTACATCTCACTCTCCCCAACAACAAGCTGGTCACTTCGTCACTACACTACAGCCGAAGGCTTATCCAAAAGGCCTAGCATTCCGATTGCGTTATTGAACCGACAAAGAGGCGTATAAAATGAATTTCTGCTCGAGTGAAACGAGTTTAAATTCATTTAGCCAATTTGAGGTGAAATAGCATCAAGGAATGCAGCCTTGAGTTATGGATTCGTGTTTGCTTTTTCGGCATCCATGGTCTCCCTTCGGTCGGCGTTTGATTACTTTTTGTTAAGAAAATTCTCGAAGAGATTCTTGAGTGCCAATTAAATCAAATCATTGACGAAAAAAGTAATTCGCCCTGTGCCGGCGAAAGAGGCACACAAACACACTACCTTCATTATATGTGATATCGGTTTACCAAAAAGAAACCTTAAGATCCCTAAAAAATCCTTCTGTGCCAATATCGACAAACAGACCTAGAGACCCAGACTGGTCGGAACCCATTTTAAGATCATTAACAATCAAATAAGGATGCTTTGCACCGTTGATAAATAATTTGGCTTTATCGCCTTTTACCTCAATCTTTAGTTTTATCCATTCATCAAGCGCTATCGGTGCATAAGACTCATATTGCCCAGGTGCGGTTGCTCTAGCATGTGTAAACTTAAAATTAGGATAAGAAAAATACTGAATCGAACGATTCCTTCTAAGCTGGTCGTTTGCCGTACTATTTGTAGGTCGCACATAAATGCTTTCAAATTTTGAGTTATCCTCATTAATACGAAAAGCAAGACCTATGAATCCTCTGGCATGTGACGGTGCATCTGGCAGTAAACGCGATAAAACCTCTACCTCTATCATCCCGTCTTTAAAGTTTAAATCATTGATCTTGACATAAGTTGCTTCATCATCTTCTTTAACTGCCGCAGATTTGACTACCCGCACTGCTTTTTTACCTTTTACATGTACGATCGACATAGAAGTCTGTACAGCAGTTAGACGATCTTCTTCTAACTTAATCTTTTGGCCAAAGACTTGATTAGTCAACAATACTGTAAAAACTAAAGTAAGTAAAAATACCGTACGCCCAGTAATAGTACCGAGAAACTGCTTTGTTCTATTTTTCATCATATTAAAACCGTTTTATATCTTTCCATTTTTGATGCTCTTACCAACACCATTTCGCACAGTAGCAACTGCAATCCATGCTCTATTCTTATTGTTATAAATTAAAAAATATAAAATTAAAAAGCGCTCACGGATAATACCAATAAACTAGCTTAAGAAATACTCTTAATATAGTTTAAGATTTAAAATAAAATCGACTATTACCTATTTGCTCTTTTTTTGCGGATCTTACTTAAAAATTCGGAAGTGATGCCCAAATAAGAAGCAATCTGAGTATTGGGCAAACGATTGATCAAGTGTGGGTATTTCTTTAGGAAAGCGTCATAGCGATCATCAGCTGTGGAGCTTATATTTTGTAATATACGATTCTGGTACTCTATTAATTTTCGCTCAGTAATGATTCTAAAATTACGGTCGAATTTGTGATAATTAATGTATAAATAAAGCAGGTCGTCGTGCTTTATCTGGAGGACAACCGAAGGCTCAGTCGCTTCAATATATAATTTACTGGGAGACTGGTCGTAGAAACTCTGAAAATCAGCGACCCAATCACCCTCAGCCCCAAACTGGAGATTATGTTCCCGAAAATTGGAGTCAATGGCAAACATCTTGAAACACCCAGACACAACGAAATAATAATATTGACAGACCTCCCCTTCTTGAAGTAAATACCCCTTACGCTTGATTACTCTTGAAGTAAAAAGTCTTTTAATTTCAGCTTGCTCTGCGGTGTCAAGTTGAAAAAATTGCTTGAAATAATCAATCAGTATGTCAAATGTCTGTTCTTTATATGTTGGTTGTTCCAATTAAATTGCATTTAGAATAAGTAAATATATCATTTTTTGTTTTACAGCTCTATTGGTCACAATAATTATGCAGCATACCAGTAAATATTTAAAATCAAGCACAGCCTATCACATGCTGTACTTACAATCGTCTATTTGCTGTACATTTTCGACAATACTATTCGAAGTCTTTTCCAAGTAGGAATTTGACGGATAAATGGTTTACCGAAATGTATACTTAACAGCAACAGAATTACTGCGATACCCCAACAGGTCAAAAGGCCAAAAATCTCACGACCTGCTAGCAGCACAGCTTGCTGATTTATCTTTGAGAATAGCGCTTTGCTTGCTGCAATCGAAGCTTCAGCGGTACTGCTACCTCCAGATATGGACTTATTGTGCATACCTTGATATAAGTCCAAAGCAATTTGATTAAAGTTATCTATTTTTGAACTTATTTTATAGTGATAGTCCCGTGTTCTCCAATATTCGGCATATGCAATAAGCGAACTCGGAATCAAACTTCCCAATGCATTTCTGGCCATGGCCAAGTAACAGAGCACCTGAGTAAAAATATCAAGTCCTACATCTCGCGTTACATATTTACCAACTCCGGCAAACAAGAGCATATTGCCAAATCCTCTCAAAAGATATGGAATGATCAAAAATTGCATATCTCCATAACTACCCAATACAAAATAAAGGATCATATAAGAGCAGGTCAAGGATGAAAAAGCAATAATAAAGAATACTTTAAATGGACCATTTATTTTCAAGAACCAGTAATAGCTGAAGATTGCCCCTATCAGAATGCCAAGCGCAATCCACCAGTTCAGTAGCCCTGTATTGATGTCATCCATTTGCAATACACGTGTCGTAAATGATCCGAGTACAGTGCCACTAGCACTAAGGAAAGGCTGCAGGAGTAAAATCATGAGAATACCAATATGGACTGATTTAATGGCAAATACCCTTGCTTTGATATAAGGACGACGAGCCGTAAACATTCTTATGATGACTAAAATGGCAAATACCAGCGATAGCCAGGTCGCACTTCTTATCTTTTCAGAATGAAACCAATCCAACACCTGCCCATAGGTAAAGAGGTAAGTAACAGCTGTAAATAAGCTGCTCCATAAAAAATACCCCCACCAGTCGATGCCATATAAGGGAAATTTTTTAACCAATCTGGTATGCCGTAATAACAGTAGTACGAGCAGGATCATAAGCGCATTTAACGCAATCATGATATAATAGATAGCCTTCCAATCGTAACCATAATTGAACCCAATGGCGGTAATACCAGAAATTTGCCCACTTAATAATACGATACCAAGCGCCACACTAAAGAAAACCCCATAATCTTTATTGGGTGTGATGATGAGCTGTATCGAAACCAATGTTTCAAAAGTTCCGAGCATTTTGGCCGCCCCGATAAAAAAGGAAGCCAGTGCCAATATCGGGATAGCGTCTGTCACCGTCATCGTATACATCATGATGATGACGACGATCGAACAGCCAATAATTAACTGCTGAGATGTAAATCTTAATTTAAACCGAAATAACAGTGGATATATAAAACAGACACCCACCATCGTCATCTGATAAAGAAAATTCAGATCTTCCTTTAGCAGCTGGTTTACTCCAGTAAATGTCCCCGTCAGGGTAAGATAAGCAGTATTTGAAAATTGAAAGATGAATGCAAAAACCAAAAACAGCAAAATCCGAACGGTCCGAGGCACAAAACTTTTAAAAGCAATAATGGTATGAATGGGCGGAACGGTGCGCATTACCGATCTCCTTTCTGTATTTCTACAACGACATTCATACCTGCTTTGAGCTGAGCTAGAATAGCCGGATCAGTGCTTTTATCAAACTCTATCCGAGTGGGGATCCGTTGTTGGATCTTAACAAAATTACCAGTAGCATTATCTACAGGAACCATGGAATATACCGACCCAGTTGCTGAAGCAAATGCCTGCACATGCCCCAACAAAATGACATCCGGAAGACCATCTATTTTGATGTTCACAAGATCTCCAATCTTAATAGTAGCTAATTGTTTTTCTTTAAAGTTGGCCGTAATCCATTTATTGTCATTGTCAATTACATTGGACAATTGCTGTCCTGCTTGCACAAGTTGCCCAGCAGTAATGGTTTTTCTTCCAACATACCCATTACATGGCGCGGTAATGATTGTATAATTTAAATTTAGCTCAGCCATCTTAAACTGAACCTCTGCCCTTTTTATAGCGGCTAAGTTGACATCAATCTTGCTAGATGCTTCCTGAGCATTAAGATGGTTTCCGGTCGTACTTCTTTCCAGCGTTTCTAGCTGTGCTTCCAATACCTCATAATCACTCTTCACCTGATCAAACTGCTGCTGGGTAACGGATTCTTTCTTTAGTAAGCTTTTATAGCGTTGATAATTTTTCTGGGCATTCCATAGTTTAGCTTTCACTTCGTATACACGAGCTTCTGAAATATTAATACCATTTTCCACTGTACTGATGTTTGATACTGTTATTTTTTTTCCAGCTCGTGCATCCATCAGCGCAGCCTCAGCTAGCTCTTTTTGTACCAGGTAGTCCGTATTATCTATAATGACAAGCGTATCTCCCTTATTCACCCAGTCGAAATCTTTAAAATGCACACTTTTGATATACCCGCTTACCCTTGCATTGACAGGGGTCAGAAGTTGTTGCACCTGTGCGTCATCGGTGTGCCGATTTTTATCAAAACGTATAAAGTAGTAACCAATAAATAAGATTGTCAACACAGCAGCAATACTGATGAATATATTTGCCATGATTTTTAATGTCCTCTTTTTATTAAGGGTATGTTGATTTGCTCCGTTCATTTTTAAAGTTCTCCGAGTGTTTTTAACAATTTATAATAACTGAATATAATCTCCACTTTTGCCTGAGTCACACGTAGACTAGCGTCCAGTTTTTGATTACTGGCATCCATAACCTCTGTATTTAGTGCTAGCTGTTCCATGTAATTGTCCGTGATTCTCCTGTAATTCTCATCGGCTAGTTCTTGCTGTTTATACAGCGTACTCAACTGCCTATAAGCTTCCCTGCATTTGATATAATTATTCTTTAAGTCTCTTCTGACGGTCTCTTCTGTCTGTTTCTTTGATATATGACTAATTTCAATGTCCGTGGTAGCGATCTCTATTTTCTTTTTTGACAGATATAGATTAGAAATAGGAATATTCACCTTCACACCAATGGCATTTGTATTGGCATATATATCCTTTGCCGGAATATCAAAAGTATAGGGTCTGGTGACTGCACCCGAAAGGAATAATGATACTTCGGGACGATTGGATGAGCGTGCTAACTTTAACTTCTCATCTGCAATAACATTCTTTATTTCTGATTCTCTGGCCTCTATATTATTTTTAAGGCTATTGCCCTGCAGATGTTCTAACTTCGACGATGATAACAGCTGCACGATCTTGTCTGGGATTTCAATATCGGTGTCTGGAACGATAACCGTATTATCCGGCAGCGATAATGTTGCGAGCATATTATTATTAACAATCTGTATACGTTCCCATAACCTGGATAGTGCCAATTCAAAAGTTGACACCAGCAATTCATTTCTTATTTTATCACTTTTCAAAGCAACTCCACTCTGGTAGCGGGTATCTATCTTTTCTAATAATTCTTTGCTTATTGCTATATTGTTTTCATACACCTTTTTCTGCTGGTACAGTTGGTACAAATCGAGGTAATAACCTGCAAGGATCAGTTTTACAGATTGTTTATTTTTCTCGATCTGGAGTGTAGCCATATTGCGTTCCAACTGGGCTATATCAATGTCTGTACTTAACCGTCCTCCTGAATATAACAGTAGACTTGCCTGTAATGAAAACGAATTGGAAAAGTGGGGCATGTCATAATATCCTGTAGGCATAGTACCCAATCCCAATACACCGACATCGGTGAGATAGCCCGCTGAAGCGGATAAACCAACAACAGGGAGTCTGTTATTTTTTTTATCCTGCACAACTGACGTTGCTCGAGAAAGGTATGCCGTACTCAATTTTATATCCCTGTTCCTCTCCATAGCCAATTCAAACAAATTGGACATTGACAATTTAAGGGAATCTTGCTGTGCACAAAGAATGCTACCCTGACATAAAAGACAGGTGCATAAAACTATTTTCTTAAGGTTAAACCATGTGTTCATTCTTATATCGAATAAGTAAGCAAAATTCGACATTACAGACCTCAATAACCATAGAAGAAAGAAACCTAAACATATCTATAAGTAATATTACATAAAGTCAGTACCTTTGATAGGTAAAGATAAATTTCACGATTAGAGACTTTTAAAGGGATTAAAAGTTGATATCACTAAAATATCTATAAAAATACAGTAGCACACATCCCAACAATCATATATAAAAGTTATTAATTTTTTTTATGAAAAACAAAATAGAGGCACCACTGCTGAATATGGAGATTCCTGCCATCCTTCAAAGTATTGGAGTGGAGCAGCAGCTACCCGATCTAGTGGTCTATGATTCCGTCAAATATGCATCAGAATTTATTCGGAAAAGGGCTTTTCGTTCGACGCATTTTTCATTGATCTTTATCGTTGATGGCGAGCTTGACTTAAAGGTCAACTTAGTGTCGTATCATCTCACAAGTGGCAATGTAATCATTATTCCTCCGGGTGCTATACGGGAAATGGATTGGGAAAATAAAAATTTGCATATTGTATCACTGATCTTTACACCAGTATTTCTACGAGAGTCCGGCATTCTTGGTAAATATTTTGATATCGCAAACTTTGTAAAGGAAGGTTTGGTACCGTACCGCAAAATAGAACCCCTAGATCATGTCATGCTAGTCGAAGTTATGGGCATCATCAATCGACTATTGGAAAGAAAAGCACTTTATAATAGTGATCTGGAGATTATCAGAAATTTATGTAAGACTATTTTACTTAAAGTACAGCAGTATTTTGATGATATGGAAATCGACAAGGATATTTCTTCAACGATCATCTATCGGTTTTTAAAACTGTTAGCCGAACATTATGTTGCGCATAGGGAAGTCACTTTCTACTCCTCAGAGCTTCATATCCACGAAAAATATCTATCGCAATTACTCAAGAAAAAAACAGGAAAAACAGCACGGCAGTTCATTATCGAGATGGTTGTTTTAGAATCAAAAGTCTTACTCGATGAGCGATCTCTTTCTATAAAACAAATCTCCGAAATGATGAATTTTGAAAATCCGTTTCATTTTAGCCGTTTCTTCAAGCAGTATGTTGGAATACCACCGCAAGCGTATCGCAAGAGTCAAAAAACGAAATAGATATTTGTAATACCGCAATATAACTAGGGTAAAATCAAAAGCGCTACATCCTGTAAAAAACTGATATAGCGCTTTTTGAAGTATCTGTTAACTGATTATAATCTCCGATCAATAATACAGCCTTAATTGCAAGAGAATATCCCTTACATACTTCTACGAATTGTTTTTCTTCGGGATTTGATATATATTCATATTTCAATCATTTATATTCCGGATATTATTAATATCCAGGTTTCTTATAAAGATCATCTATATTCGGAAGGATCTCTTTGTTGTACACGTCATCCATCCATTTATCCTCAGATACTTCATCAATTTTTATCGATACAGCAGCCTCAGGTTTTCCTGTAATACTCATGATTACTTTTGTTATCTCTTCAGCAAGTTTTACCTTTTGTTCTTCCGAATCAGCGGGATACATTTTAATAGCTACGTGTGGCATATATTTTCTTTTTTAAGTCTTTACAAGCATTCATCATCAATTTTCAAAACCGCATGACATACTTATATTCTTGCACAAAATTGAGAACAAAAAAGACACTGCACCTATAAACTAGTTTAAGAAATAATCTTAAACTAGTTTAACAAGATTCCTGCACTGCCCAACAGCAGGCTAGTCACTCCTTCACTAAAGTAAACCTTTACTTTAACAAAACAACTTCATCTACGTTATTAACAAATAAGTTACTATCTAATCCAAAAGGCCTAGCATTCCGACTGCGTTATTGAACCGACTAAGAGGCGTATAAAATGAATTTCTGTCTGAGTGAAACGAGTTTAAATTCATTTAGCCACTTTGAGGTGTAATAGCATCAAGGAATGCAGCCTTGATTTATGGATTCGTGTTTGCTTTTTCGGCATCCATGGTCTCCCTTCGGTCGGCTTTTGACTACTTTTTTTATCAAGTAAAACCTCGAAGAGACTCTTGAGTACTAATTAAGTCAAATCATTAACGAAAAAAAGTAATTGCCCGTCACGGCATGAGTGACAAGCCTGTGCCGGCGAAAGAGGCACAAAAAAACTACCATTACTTCCTCCACCTTCACCAGCAATTGATTGCATATCCACTCTGACAGACAACGGGCCGTTTAGATAAACTTGGCTTTGTGCCTGTTGAGAAAACAGCAAACATATCATCCCGAAAATACCCATTAAGATTCTTGTAATTGTTTTCATAATTTTTGAATTAAAATATGTTATACAAACTAAATGAATTTTCAATTACCATAAAATCGCTAGCACTAGGTGTTTTTGTGTGTTAATGCTACTTATTTGCAATAACTGAAAAAATAAAACCAGGTTGGTTATCTATATACTTTTAAAATGTCCAGTTTTTAGGGAGGAGGTCAACTTCCTTTTAGACATTGATTACTTCCTTTTGCATATTGTAGGGGCATTGTATCTTAGCTAATTTTGATAGGTCAATAGAAAGTAATTTCTGTTGTTGAAAAATAAATCTCAACAACATCTTGTACAGCTTACTTAAAGCTAACAGGATAATTGTTTAAGGTTTAAGGTTAAAAAATATAAAAATAAAAACTATGGAAACAACAACACAGGACATTTCGTTTGTTAAAAAAATTCAAACAGTTTTCGATGCACAAAAACAATATCAGCATATTATAAAACAAACTTCGGTCGAAGATAGAGTTGCAAAACTTAAAAAATTCAGAGAAGTTGTTTTAAAATATAAAGTAGAGGCTGCTAAAGCACTTTATGCCGATTTTCAAAGACCTTATGCAGAAACGTATGCATTGGAAGTAAGCACACTTTTAAACCACATTGATTATACTGTTAACAATTTGGCAGATTGGCTAAAAAAAGAACCGGTAGAGCCAGCTTATCCGGCTGTGATACCTTTCACTGCGGAAATCATTCATGAGCCGAAAGGTGTAGTATTTATAGTTGGACCTTGGAATGTACCATTTTTCCTCACACTTTATCCTTTGATTTCATCAATTGCAGCAGGAAATACTTCTATAATCAAACCTTCTGAACTAACACCTCATCACAGTGCACTGCTAAAAAAAATGATTGCTGAATGTTTTGATGAACAAGAAGTAACAGTTATAGAAGGAGGTGTTACGGAAACTACAGAATTACTGAAACTACCTTTTAATCATATTTACTTTACAGGAAGTCCAAAGGTTGCCAAAGTGGTCATGAGAGCTGCAGCAGAAAATCTTGCTTCCGTAACGCTTGAATTGGGAGGAAAAGCACCAGCCATTATCCACGAATCTGCTGATTTGGATAAAACTGTTTTCCGTATTATTAAGGGAAAAGCACTTAATGCAGGTCAGATTTGTATGGATGTCGATTATGTATTGATTCCTGAAAGCCTTAAAGCTGAGTTCATTCAAAAAGCCGATGTTTATCTTAAAAATGCATATTATGCTAAAGGCGATTTCAACTATGAAGACTATGATCAAATCATTAATGAAGCTAATTATAACAGGTTAAAACGATTGTTTGACGATGCTGTGGCAACTGGTGCAAATGTGGAAGTTGGTGGTGTTTTTGAAGAAAAACTGCGCAAGATACAACCAACGGTACTGACCAATGTCTCTACTAATGCAGCCATTATGAAAGAAGAAATTTTCGGACCGTTGTTGCCTATTCTTACCTATTCTACAAAAGAAGAAGCGATAAAAATTATCCGTCAGATAGACAAACCGCTTGGCCTATATGTATTCAGCAACGACAGTGAATTTACCGATTATATCATCCGTCATACGACTTCCGGAGGCACTACGGTTAACGACGTAATGCTTCATGCTTTCGACCCTGCAATACCAATGGGTGGTGTCAACAATAGTGGTATTGGTAAAGGATATGGCAAATATGGATTTTTGGAATTGACAAATGCCCGTGCAATAGTCTATCAATCACCTGAAGTTCCGAATGATGAATTTTTCAAACCTCCTTACGAAGGAAAGGCAGAAATAATTTTAGAGGGATTGAAATAGTATTATAATAGGTATCATTTTTAGATTATTGGAGCATAATAATTTTCACTACTTTCACCCATAAAAAACTTCATTTCTTAGACTTTTCTTATGGGTGAAATTTAAGTTTTTCAAAATTTTTCTTCTCTTTAAATAAGTAAAATAAATATTCAATAACAGGGAAAATAAGGTAGAACAAATTTTAGTACTTCATGTCTTGGCCCCTGTTATCCTAGAGTATTTTTTTGTAATCTTTTTAAGCGGCCTTTTTTTTGTTTAATACGAGGTGTTTATCCTGATTCCATTTTTGTATCGGAGTTATTCTACCCAGTAGACCATGTATTCTTCTTTCATTATAAAAGACGACATATTTCTTTAAAATTTGCTCTATTTGACCAAAAGTATGATATTCATATTTAGTAAAAACATCATGTTTTAACGTACCATGATATGCTTCTATATACGCATTCTCTTCTGCAGTTGCCACATGGGTAAACTCATGTAAAACACCTACCATGGTTAAATATTCTCGCACGCTATGTGCTATAAACTGACTGCCATTATCAGTTCGTATAACAACGTTATCGGGGTACTGACAATCTTGAAAAACATCTGATAACATTTGCCAAAACGTGTCAATCAAAGCCCCTATACGTACAACTTAGATAAAGCAGCGGGCGAGCTATAGAAGAAGTTTTTCAGTTCTCAGGTAAGTAATATCGCTTACTCATTCTCTAAATTTAATTATTGAATCCTTTATTTCTAAATATATATCCTAAAAAAGTCTTCGGTTAAATATAGCAATTCCAGTCACCATTATGGCAAAAGTAAAGACAAATGGATTTTCCGTAATCCATCGATAGGCAAGGTAACTTGCTTTGCCAAAAAAGCAACATTTCTTTTGCCCTGTCAGAATGACTAATATGATAACATATAGACAAGACCTCTTTATTTTTTTCGTAGATTTGTAATAGTAGCAAAGCTTATATTTTTTTAATGAAAACAGATACCAATCAACTTTATACGGAGTCTTTATATCCGTACTTCGAGAGCGTGTTGGCTCTTACAGATGAGGAAAAACAATCTGCTGCCGAACTGTTTAACCCACGCCTATACAAAAAGAAGCAGTATGTTTTACAAGAAGGTGCGATTTGTATACAATTTAATTTTGTGGTAAGCGGCTGCCTTCGTATGTATAAACTGGATGAGAAAGGAAATATTCACATTACCCAGTTTATAGCAGAAAACCGATGGCTTACCGACTTTGAAAGTTATCACGGCAAAAAGCCTTCGGAATTCAATATTGACGCACTGGAAGATACCATCGTATTGCAAATCACTAACGATAATTTACAATTACTGTACAAAAGACATCCCAAGTTCAAACAAATATTTATGTCTCTGATAGAGAGCTGTTATGTTTCTCTTCAAAAGAGATTGGTACAAAATATGAGCAGCAATGCTGAACAAAATTATCTTTCTTTTTTACAAGCTTATTCCCATATAGCTGATCGGTTACCACAAACCCAAATCGCCTCATTTTTAGGAATCTCTCCTGAGTTCTTAAGTCGCTTGAAAAATAAAAATTCAGAATAAATCTTGATCTAGTTTAAGCCTTTCCCTTGATCTAGTTCATTGGATGGCACCTTAAGCCCTTGTAACTTTGCATTGTTAATTAAATCAATGTAATATGAACAATGCAAAAATACGTCCCATACATCATATGGACTTTATTTTTCAAAATAGCTTAGGTACGTATCCCTTATCCACGCAGTGTCAGATGCTTTCCGAAGTCGGATATCAGGGGATTACAGTTTCAGCTTGGAGTAAAGAGCTGGACAAATTGCCGAAAGTGAAACCGGAATGGGGATTGGATGTTGCTTCCATTTATCTAATCTACCGGCTAGGGCTTGAACAATTCGTTACCAATATTTTTGAAACAGTTGAAGGATGCAGTCGAATCGAACTGGCGTTGCATTCCGGAAAAGAAGTGACTGACGCGGACCGGAAAATGTTAACAAAGCTTCTCCCGATTTGTGAACGAAGAGGGATTGAGATCGCGTTATATCCTCATCTTCACTATGGAATGCAGACTACTTCTGAAGCCGTTGCTCTGTGTGAAGAGTTCAACCATCCACAGTTGGGCATCGTTTTTAATGGATATCATTGGTACGCCACTCAGGAAAAAGCCCTTGAAGAAAGACTGGATGCTGTTTTGCCCTTTTTAAAGCAGGTAAATATAGCCGGAACCCGATTATCACCATTAGGTTGGGGGAATGTTGCCACGATTGAAACCCTTGACGAAGGCGAAATGGACAATTTTGTGCTGCTAGGTGCACTTGAAAGGAAAGGCTATCAGGGAGGGTATGGATTTCTAGGCTGGGAAAGCATGAGCGGCGACGTTTATGGTAACCTACAACGATCATTGAAAACTTTTCGGTCAATGGAACAACGGTTGGATAAACATCCAGACTGGTCCATTATGACTTCTCAATTCTAATAAAAAACAACTTATGACTTATCCTATCCATGCTTTAGATTCTTTCTTTTATACGTCGATGGGCGTGTATCAGTTTCAGTCGCAATGTGAAATGTTAGCTGAATTAGGCTATGATGGAATAACCGTTGCAGCTTGGGGCGGTACCCCTTACACAGATTTAAGCCTACTACCCACAGTAAAATCAAGGTATGGCCTAGACGTGGTTGCTTTATATGCAGTCTTACATGAGGGTCGTAACGATGCGATCATCCGACAGATAATCGATACCGTTGAAGGAGTAACAATGATCGAGCTGGCTGTTCAGACGTCAATCAACGGAATGCCTGCTATTTTACGTTTTATTGAAAGCATTTTGCCAATAGTTGAACGTCGTGGATTGAAACTGGTCTTGTACCCTCATCTGCTTCACGTAACCCAAACCACAGCGCAAGTAGTTGAAATATGTAAGTATTTTAACCATCCTCAATTAGGAGTCTCATTCAATGGATTTCATTGGTATGGCAGCAAAGAAGGAAAGCTTCGCGAACGATTGAATAATATGAAGCCTTGGTTAATGCAGGTTGTATTGTCAGGCAGTAGCATATCCCCCTTAGGTTGGGGCCAGATTGCAACGATGGAGCCGTTGGACAGAGGAAGTCTAGACAATTTCGTAATCCTGTCGGAACTTCATAGAATCGGCTACACAGGGAGCATTGGCGTGCTTGGTTGGGATTACGCTGGAGATGTGTACACAAAACTTCAACGTAGCCTAACGACTTTCCATGCCATGGAAGAAAGAATAAACAGATTAACAAGTGTAGATGGATTTCAGCTCGCTTGATATCGATAAGATCTTTATGGTCGCCTAAATTCTTGAATTACATTTTAAAATTATAGTAAGAATGAAAACGAAACTTTCGGTTCTTGACCTCATGATGATTGGGGAAGACCGACAATTTTTAGACACGATTGAAGGTGCAAAAATGCTGGCGCAAGCTGTAGAGAAATTTGGCTATTCACGTTATTGGGTAGCTGAACATCATGATATACCCGGTATAGCATCATCTTCGACCACACTCCTTATGCAGTACCTTGCTCATGCAACCGATACGCTACGCATAGGTGCTGGTGGTATCATGCTACCGAACCATCCACCATTAATCGTTGCCGAACAATTTGCAACATTGGACACCATGTTTCCCAATCGTATCGATTTGGGCGTTGGTAGAGCTCCGGGGGCAGCGGGACCTGCAGTTCGTGCTATCAGGGGTGATGCTTCTCCTCGAGATTTCAAAAATGACATCGAAGAGATTACGGATTATCTTGCTGATAATGGACGCCAAATGACCAGAGGAATTCCTGAACCACATCCCCTGGTCCCGTACATTTTGGGATCAAGCCCCAATAGTGCAGAATTGGCCGCAAAGCTGGGCTTGCCCTATGCTTTTGCTTCCCACTTTGCTCCACGTTTCTTGGTGCAAGCTATTGAGATATATCGTGAAGCATTTCGCCCTTCTGAAATGCTACAAGAGCCTTACGTTATTGCAGGTGCAAATATAATTGCAGCAGACACCACAGAGGAGGCTTTCTATATTGCCAGTTCACATCAAAAGTGGGTAAACCAATTACATTCCGGAAAAACGGGACTGCTTCCAAAGCCGGAACACAAATACCTGTCAAGCATAACGGTATCAGAAAAGGCCGTATTAGAGGGTGTGATGGCCTGTAGCGCCATCGGTGATAAAACGCAGATAAAAAACTGGCTGGAGAAATTCCTTGAACTTACAAAAGTCGATGAAATAATGATCGATGCAAGAATTTATGATCCCGTTGCCCGTTGTAAATCCTATGGCATTGCTGCAAAAGCCGTTCAGGAACTCTAAAAAGTAAACCTATTCTTATATTACACGAACTCTTTATTTGAAGATTTGAGAACAGGGTCAATCATTAAAATTTGAGGAGAAAGCACTCTTAAAAATTGAATGCTCTTAAACTATGCTGCGCCCCAAAATCTAAGCAGAAATTTAAGGTATTAAAAGTTAGATCTGGGTATAGCTTATCCCTGCCCATCGTAATCCCATTACTGCGAAATGGTGCATAAAGGCATCTATAGAGTTTATGCCCACCCAATCCCGGGAGTTCCTTCCGGACCAACTGTAACATTTCCACGGCAAGATCATCCTGACAGCTCTTGTCGTGGAGATGCCAGATGTGATCATAATAAGCCTGCCGGGTCTTACCAAACAACTTACAATGCGGTCCGACACCCATCCTTGTAATGCGTTTCTCTTTGATCAGCTTTATCCTCCAACACCGTCTCCACCACCCCCAATACCAGTGCAAGGTATTTTATAACAGTTAATCTAAATCAGCGGTATAGCAGAAAGTTTAGAGTAAACTTTCGCATCATGCTACTTATCGAAATTCCTTCAATCTCGTATAAAAAATAGACCTATAGCTTTCACTTCAGATTCATGTAAGTAATAATATGCCGATCCTTTGGAATTAATTTCTCCTGGAAGTTTGGCTATAGCAATTCCAATCAAGATAAATATGATTCAAACATCAAAAATGATGATCAAAAATCTGGAGGTGAGTCAAAAATATAAACTGGGTTTGCTTTGTTACAAGAATCATCATAAATTGCCTTTGTTTTATTACAAAATGAAATAAAATTGGGCTTGTTTTATTACAAAAAACAAATATTCTCTAGCTATGTCATTAAATAAATATTAAAACAAATAGGCTTATCCAATCACAGATAAGCCTATTTGTTTTCAATTATTAACGAAAAAACTAAAGTCTGTCTCGGTTCGGGAGACACGGTCACTTCTTAATAAAATCCAGTTCCATTCCGTGTTGAAAAAGGGCCAATTTGTGAACTTTATTTTCTTTTTTTTCAAACTTCAATGTTGCATCGATTCCGGTATAGAAGAACTCGAGTTCACTTTTTGGTATTACCTCAACGGCTGGTTGGTCTGCATATTGAGCAAATATTCGACCTTCTTTATCTGCTGTTATGGTATATAAAAGGTCTGGGGAATCGGTATAGCTATATTGACCAATAAGTTCATGCACTTGATATTCCGTCAATGATACTTTATCCCCTCTGTATTGTGGAGCTATAGCAGGTACTTCGTTATTATCTAAAACAGCTTGGATTGCAGTCATTAAAGGAAGTACACCTATGTAGTTCCATTTGTTGACCAAAACAGCTACAAACCGATCGGATTTTGGATCACGCACAAGGATAGACTGGTAGCCAGGCCAATTGCCAGTATGATAGTGCATTTTATTAACATCTGTCGTATCTGTAAACAACCAACCATATCCAACATACCCCAGCATATCTGCGAAATTGGGCTTACGATCATTGAGATAACCGACACGAAGGGCTTGTTGAAATTGTTCCTTTGGCAAAACTGTTCCATTATTTAGCGCTTTGTGCCATTTTAATAGATCCCGGGCAGTACTACTGATTCCATATGGACCTGATACACCGTCCATATAAGTATTAAACTTAGCAGAATTAGACGATAACTGATCAATGTAAAGATATTTACCCGTGTGATCATCATAACCTAAACCCAACGCATAATTTTGTAAATCCGCACCTGGTGATCTAGAAGAAAATACAGAAGTACTTTTCATCCCTGAAGGTTCAAATATAAACTTTTGCATATATGCACTAAAGGCCTTATTAGAAACTCGTTCTACAATTAAAGCAAGGAGTACATAATTAGTATTTGAATACAAAAAACGACTCCCCGGTTCAAAATCTGTACTATCCAATTTATTTTCTAGCAGTGATAATACATCATCATTAGTATTGATTATAGCATGATCAAACCAACTTTTGTCCCAACTGATGAAGTCAGAGATACCAGATGTATGTCTTAACAAATGGTCTATCGTGACATTTTTAAGTTTCAAATTTGGAAAATATTTCTGAATATTATCTTTAAAAGACAATTTCCCCTGATGCTCCAGTTGCATAATAGCCATTGCAGTAAATTGCTTACTCACGGAAGCTAATTCAAACTTAGTAGACTGTTGAATTCTATTCGTTTTTTTGAGGTCTTCATATCCGAAATACCTTTCGTATACCACTCTACTGCTATCCATTACGAGAACTGCCCCACTTAGTTCACCGTCTTGATTAATATTATTAAACAAAGAATCCAATCGATTATGTGCAGATTGAGCTATTAACGTAATATGTAATACCATCAAAAACAAGATGGTCAATATATGCTTAAATTTCATTTTGAGTTAGGTTTATAAGGTTTGAATATATCAAATTAAGTTAAAAAAATGAAAATAATAATAAACTTAAAAACACAAAAAATAGATTCCACCGAAAGACCTATTGGTTCCATATCATCATACCTCTACGTCATACGTGGTATCAACATCAGATAAGTGGATGTAAAGAAAGCTGTTTTAGAAGTTGCAATTACTCCATAAAACAGCCGTCTAATTAAGCAGCAGTTACATACAACATCAACACAAATTATCTCAATAAGGAGAAAAATATTTGGCAACTCAAATATTATTCTTTAACTTCAATAATAGACTGATTATAAACAACTTTAAACATTATGGTTAGCACATTAACAAACCTAAAAAAGGCTTTAACAGCCTATAACAATCCCCAGTTTGATCAAGAGTTTGATAGGGATCAAGAACTGTTAGCAGCACTTATTGACCTTGAGTTCAAATCCAATCCACTATATACATGTGATATCGAAACAATCACAAACCTATCATCCTTTCAAATATTCTACAGTGAACTTCGTAGTATTTTCAATGTCGTTTATCACAAAAAAAATAAGCAGGTAGATCCTATCATTTTAAAATTTCATGATTTGCTTAAGCAATTTGAAGAAATCTGTCGTAAAAGTATGGATATGAGAGGATTATTAAGCGATTATCAGTATGATTTATTAAAAACTGAGATATTGGGAAAATTTCCAGAAATAAAAGTGGCTCTTTACAAAAAACACATTCCATATCTCTTTATATTTGACATTCAAGCAGCGATAGACGCTCAGTTTGACAGCAAAAACTCAAACCTTCACTATCACCAGTACATTTTCCTCCGTAGACTACTCCATGAATTAGCCTATATAGCAAAAGATACAAGCGAAAAAGACTGGACAAAGTGTTTTATTGAGACCATGCTCGACATCAATTTCAATCACGCGGGATTTTTCGAGCACTGTAGCGATTTGTTCCATGATCAATTAATTAACCTTTCAATAAAAAGACAAATAGGTGAAATTAATATGATGCTCTTCCGTATAAGCTGTGCTTCCCGCGATCCAATATTACACTACGATATAATGTGTGCACCTCTTCCTGATCTTCTTACTCAGAATTTAGAATTTAGAAAAACAATGACAATAGATCTCTTTTCCACAGAAGACGGCAATCAACCTGAAGCCACTTACGTACAAAATACTTTTAATAAAAAAGAAACCATTGTTTTGCTCAACTATATGTGTAAAGCAAGTTTTAAAAATGGGAAATACACTAAATTTGATATTAAAAATTTTTTTAGTTTTCTACAATTCTTCAATGGATCGGAACTTTTAGAAGAACAATTTCTTTGGCAAAACAACAAAAGCGATGATGAAAAAAAAGATTTTGTTCGACAAATAAAATTAATTCTTGCTGAAATGGATAAAGATGAAATTATGTCTTTAAGAACACCTAAAAATAAACGCTAAAAATTATATGGAAAAAATAAAATATACATCCATCCAGATAGTGGCTTAAAGAAAATGATAAGGTTTCAGCGCTGATCACGACCACTTGCAGCGCAAGAATTATTTTTAAAAAATCACCAACCAACTAGACTATTAAATAGTTATATACTATATTTGCATGAAATTTGAATTTTATTTCATACATTTGAATCATGTATAAGTTAGATGATTTACGAAAAAAACTGCGCAAAGGAAAAGTATACCGTCGCGAAGATTTGGCTCACTGGTCCAAATCAGTAGATCGTCATTTAGTGGAACTACTCGAAGAAGGTAAATTAAAAAAACTTGCACAAGGTCTTTATTATGTTCCCAATCAATCGGCATTTGGATCAACTCCTCCAGACGAGGATGAGGTTATAAAAAAATACCTTAAAGGGGATGATTATTTACTTACCTCACCCAACTATTACAATACCTTAGGTCTTGGAACCACACAGCTGTACAATAGAAAGCGTGTTTACAATCATAAAAAACATGAAGACGTTCAATTGGGAAATAAGATCTATGAATTTAGAAGAAAGTCTAAATTTCCTAAAAAACTATCACAAGAATATCTTGTCGTCGACTTGCTCAATAATCTTAAGAACATGGCAGAAGATCAGGGAATGATACTCCATAACCTTAAAAACAACATAGCGAATTGGGACAAACTTGATCTAAAAAAACAAGTACAAAGATACGGAAGCATAAATACACGAAAAATATTCGAGCAGATCATGTAATGCCAACAAATTATCTACACCACCACAAGGACTTTAAAAGCCTAATACTGATTGTCTCAGAACAAAAAGGAATTGACCCTATTTTGATAGAGAAAGATTATTGGATCATGCATTGTCTATTTGCGCTAAAACAGGCAGGATATGTATTTGAACTCAAAGGAGGTACTTCCCTTTCAAAAGCTTTTAAAATTATTGACCGATTTTCAGAAGATATTGATATTCATATCCATCCTCCCGTTGACTTAGAAATAAATGAAAATCCCAAGAACTACAAGCCTTCCAACAGTAAAAAGCGATTAAACTTTTATAATAACCTCGCTAAGGATATAAAAATTGATGGTATAATAGATATAATAAGAGATACTTCTTTTGATGATTTACAATATTATAGAAGTGGTGGTATTCGTTTGATATACTCATCCCTTTTTAAAGCAGCACCAGGTATTAAAGAAGGAGTTTTATTAGAGGTAGGATTTGACAATATCAATCCTAATAAACCAATTGATATTACGTCGTGGGTATATGACACAGCAAAAAAAACACAAGTGAAATTCATCGATAACAATGCGGTAGCTATTCCTTGTTATGATATGCGCTATACATTTGTAGAAAAACTACAAACAATAGCGACCAAATTCAGAGTGATGCAACAGACAAATACCATGCAAGTCAACTTTATGCGTCAATACTATGATGTCTACAAATTATTACAACAAACCGAGATACAAAACTTTATAGGGTCAAACGAATATTACACCCATAAAGAACGTCGATTTCCTGCTATTGATTTTGCAATACCAATGAATGAAAATCAGGCATTTCTAATTCACGACAAACAAATAGAGGAACAATTAGACAAACTGTATATCAATAGTAATGCACTCTATTATAATGGACAACCCGACTTCAAAATAATGGTGGAGTATATTAAGTCCTACTTAGATTTATTATAACTTACAACATAATATCCAATACTTTGAAAACAAATAGGCTTATCCGATAACAGATAAGCCTATACATTTCATTTTCTTACGTCTCCACCTCCCCAGCAGCAGGCTGGTCACTATGTTACTCCTTTACTCCGTTACTACCTTACAGCCGAAGGCTTATCCAAAAGGCCTAGCATTCCGATTGCGTTATTGAACCTACAAAGTGGCGTATAAAATGAAATTCTGTTTGAGTGAAACGAGTTTAAATTCATTTAGCCTCATTGAGGTGAAATAGCATCAAGGAATGCAGCCTTGAGTTTTTTGATTACTTTTTGTGTCAAGACAAACAAGTAATTGCCCGTCACGGCATGAGTAACAAGCCTGTGCCGGCGACAGAGGCACAAAAAAACTATCATTACTTCCTCCACCTCCCTAACAGCCGGCTCGTCACATAACTCACGACTGTGCCGACGACAGCCATCAAAGCCGTTTGCAGCAGATCGCCAACAGAAAACGAAACCCAGATCGAGCATAGCGTACCACCCAGAGTTCCGATACGGATATCATTCAGTTTCATCAATAGCCTCCTTTCCTGTAGTAAACTCTTTATTTAAGTCAATAACATTATCAATTTCATTACTAAACACATTACTACTCGAAACATCTTCCATATCAGAAACCGGTAGACCATCTTCCTTAGCCCGCAATTGACCTGCCTCATCAGGAGGTGCTCCGCTCTCCTTTTCATCTTTATCCTCCAGCACCGTCTCCACCACCCCCAATCCCAGGGCAATATATTTCAGGATATTCAACGCCTTCGCAGGCAACTTTATCGGCGCCATCAAGACCACTTGCAGCACCCGATTTATTTTTATTAGTATCTTTTTCATTTTGTTTAATTGTTAAAAGGTTAGTTAGTTAGTTAGTTAGTTAGTTAGAGAAGAACCTCACTTGACACCATCGTCACTTCTTCACTATGTATTCCGTTACTTCTTCACTTCGTCACTTGTCACTGGGCTACTCCTTCACTACTCTACAGCCGCAGGCTTATCCAAAAGGCCTAGCATTCCGATTGCGTTATTGAATCGACTAAGAGGCGTATCAAATGAATTTCTGTTCGAGTGAAACGAGTTTAAATTCATTTAGCCTCTTTGAGGTGAAATAGCATAAAGGAATGCAGCCTTGAGTTTTTTGATTACTTTTTGTGTCAAGACAAACAAGTAATTGCCCGTCACGGCATGAGTGACAAGCCTGTGCCGGCGACAGAGGCACAAAAATACTCCTTCACTCCTTCACTTGTCACTGGGTTACTCCATCACTCCGTTACCATCACTTGAACAAACACTTCCCTTACAACCATGAGTTCTGTCAACAGCGCGTACAAGCGCTTGTACGCCGTAACCGATTGCTCGATGCGATAATCACCATGTTCGAATACATACCGGGTACCGACCAGTAAACAGCCCGCCGTTTGACGGTGCGTATTACCGATGTGGATATAGACATGACTAAAGTTCGGAACTCCTTGTATTTCGATCATGCCACGGTGCAGTTTCGGGAAGCGGTCGTAGTAGTTACCATTCATCCCCCCATCCCGATTGAAGCCCAATCGATAAGTACCAATAGGAATACAGGTGCTACCAGGAATCTTCTTTTCGCGCGGGATATCCTCCAGACCATAGCAGATAAATTGGTTGTTCAGATAGATTTCAGACAGGGTACTGTTGTTCCCCTGTTCGACACGCATTATTTTCAACAGCATAACATCAGCCCTTAAAACAACCCTAGGTATACACTACTCGAGTAAACGACCCCATCCCGATCATGAACGACCAGAAAAAGGTGGACAGGGCGACCATGCAGACCCGAAGGCAACTCCATGGTCAACCGACCATCCTGACGAATCACACCCTCCTCATTGATGGCAGCCGATGCACCTGCGATGTCATAAGCGCAAAAGATCAGCACATCATCCCAGCTGGCTCCAAGATCAGGATTATGCCCCTTTTCCCAACTCAGCATAACCGCAGCACCCTCACGAATTACCTTCCGCATCGTAACGGTAGGCAAAAGCCCGTCACTCAGCTTGGCTTTTGCAGGATTGACCAGGATATTCGGGTAATCGCCTTCCACTGCATTCAGCAACAAGTGCGACATCGCACGTCCCAAAGGCGTCTTACCCCTTCGGTGGCTGGAAAAACCTTTATGGATCAGCAGGTTCAACGGAGCTAAGAACAATCTCGCCATCCGGAACCGAGTCCTAGAGATCAGCAGCAGATTGCTACCCTCCCGAGGCATATCGATACTTTTAGTTATCAATTTCATGGTATTACTTGCTTAAGTCAAAAGAAAAGACCGAAAAAGAGCTGGGCAGGCTCAATGACCCTACCCAGCATCTCTTCAACGATACTTACACCAGATCCAATTCTCCCAGATAAGAACTACGGGAGACCTTAGTCCCCTTTCTGTTCGCAAAGAAGACCCAGACATGCCCCTTATCACCCAATAGATGATCGGGGATGGTGATGTCCACCGTACCCTCTGCACGCAGCGGAGGTGTAGGTGCCGTCATAAACTCATCAACCGTAGGCTGGTAGAGCAGGATGATCACCTGGTCATCCGCCTTAGAGTTATACAAGGTGCTGAGCGCAAAATCCCAATCGACCGTCAGCACACCCGAATTGACCGAGGCTGCCGTGGCACCACCACCTATAAACGAACCCGAACTGATCAGGATCTTACTATAATCCAGTTCAAAACTCGGATAGGTACCGATCACTGCCTGCGCGATATTCAGCTGTAGTGCCGCATTGGTAGGCGTCATCCGATCGGCATTCACCTGACCAAAACCCAGACGCAAGATCGGCGCTATCGGCATCAGGAATTTTGATATCGCATAAAAGCGAGCCTGTTGGATACGTTGCTCCTCCGTGGATGGCTTTGTCCGCTTTTTAGATAGCCCTTTGATGTAGTCGATACCCTTCCAGCTGGATCCTATCACGGATCCCGCTTTACCCAAAAATCGCCCATTTGCTCCATTTCTAATTGTTCCCATTTTATTTTTTTTAAAATATTCAACCATACATAAAGACTTGATGTATACCGGTATATCTTGCTTTACGGAAACAAACATAGCACCTAAACATAGGGCTTGTCAAGAGGCAGAATAGGGTTGTCCGGTATATGTCCGATATCCCATAACAAATTGTCCGATAACTGTCCAACAACTTTCGACCGACAGGTAATTTCGAGTATGAATAGTAGACCTCGCAGGTCCTATCGCAGAAAAATCGAGAACTTCATAATGGTCAAATAGCGAACAAATAGATACCAGATAGGTACCAGCTTCGGCCCCTACCCATCTCCCGCACATCGCTGGCACATCCCCCCAACAACCCTTCCCCAAGAAATCGGTATTAAAAGGTAATTAGAAAGTGATTTTAGGGTAGTAAAAACTCCGAAGCAGGTACGAATACAATACGAAGCAGATACCCTTAAGGTATCTGGAGATTACGGCATATATTTAGGCGTTTTCTGATGGTATCGGATGTACAGGTTCAGTACATCCTGCTTACGGAAGTATCTTAGTTTGTTTTCCAGGTAGGCTACGTTTATCCAGCCTTCCTTTATTTTCCGGTAGAGTGTTCTGTCACTGATCGCGACATAATCACAGCAATCTTTGCTGGACATCCAGCCCAACAATTCGTCCTTCTCTCCTTCCAGGAGCCGTACGATATGGTCCAGTTTTTCATCCATAAGTAAAGTACTGTCCCCCTTGAGGGCAGCCAGCACAAAGTTCACCGAAGTGCATGTACCGCTCGTGTGGGACACAAGCGTTCTGTTCCATACCAGCTCAGGTGGTACGGTCATGATAGTTTTCATAAGATTGGTTAATCTAACGACCTCCCGTCGAGATCAAAGTGTCAGCCCCTATTTCAAGCAGACACTTCAGTTTGTCTAGGTTTATAATTGCAGGATCATCATCTCAATGGCACCCAAGTATCCCAACCCTGTAGTGTCAGTTGTTCCTTCTTTTCCAAAAAATTCTTTATTTCTCTCGTCCTTATTCCCGTACCGATCTTAAACATCTTTTCTATTTCCGCTTCGGACAGTTTTTCACGGAGACCGTCCAAAGTCGGCTCTTTCATAATCAGTTGTAGGCCTTTGGAATAATCAGGCCAATCGACCAACAGCATGTTGATCGTATAATTATCCGATATCTTGACCATCCAATGCCCCAAATGGAGATCGATTATCTTTTTTAAGATATTCGGGCAATCGATCATCGATCCATCCGAAAGGATCAGCTGATAACCCGATTTACGGGTCAATATCCCGACGATATCAAAGAAACGTACATAGATCATATCACGATAGATAGGTCCTATGGTCGCTCCCAATACGTTCAAGATATGATCGTACAGTTCGTTCAGTTGGAGAGACACCTGCGGGAGCACCTTCTCCTCGGCATGTGCTTGTTTATCTTCAGCAACAGCACGATCAACGGTTGACGGACCCTTTAATATGGCTAGTGCCCAGGTACTATTTTTGATGAGAACATAAGAGAATATACCTAGTACAACAATTAGTTGGGGATATCGCCAGATGGCATACATTTTCCATATATCCCAAAATCTATCATATCGCCAGATCCATATCAGCAGCAAAACGGTAAAAAACACTAAAAATGGAAGTAAAGCTGCACTATAATAAGCCACCCTGATGCGCCATTGCTTTTCAAAATTACCGTGTTCTTTCAGTGAATCTCCAAAATAATGCCGTACATATGATATCCAGACCACTGCGACCAACATGATGAACAGCATCGCCATGCTGAGCAATAAGAATGGAGCGCTCAATATCTTTATTTCGTTCCATTTAAAATCGTAGCCCATCAAATTGAAAAAGATTGGAAAAACGAACAATATCGTAAAATAAAGAATCTGTTTTTGGCGGATAGCAGTCTGGTTATTAAAGTTCATAAGGTTAAGTTGGTCTTCAAAATAACAGAAAAGATATAAATATTACCTTTAACTTCAAATAACTCGATGTAACAAATTCACGATTATGCTTACGGTCATTTTTTTTAACCCATCACAAATACCCAACCGCGAAGATATACCAGGACCAAAAAAAAGCTTTAGTAAGCTCCCTATCAAATAGTTGTGAGACTAAAAACACGCACCCAAGAATATATATAAAACTCTCATTATAAACATTAGATAAAGGGTGGACAAAGGGTGGACAAATGTATAAGAGATGGATGTACTGTAGTATTTGTAACATCCAATAAGATGCAAAACGATGCATCTTATCCTCAAAAAGGGCATCTTATCCCTAAAAAGATGCTAAAAAGTACATCTTATCCGTTCCCACGTTTTCCTGAGATGCAAAGCCGTTGTTATTTCAGGAAATTTATAAAATATTCAAAAACATATTTTTTATTTATGAAACAAAATCTAGACAATGCGGGCGTTGCCGCTTTACAAGACCATGTACTCGCTCTATTAGCGTCAGACCTTCTACTCGAGACCAACCTATTACGGACAGATTTGCAACTGTATGTAGACAGTCGGTTCGATCTGAGCAGCAGTCAACAACAACAGCTACAGACGATGTCCCCCTCTTTTTCCACGTCACTTGGACAAGCAATTGCCAACAGTTGGGAACAAGGAGTACGGGTAGACTTTTACAAAGAGGAGAAAGATGAAGACAAGGTACCAGACCCCAAAGAGATGACAGTATTCGGCTTAGATCCTACGGTAGCCAACGACAGTCAGTCTGCACAAACCTATGCTCATCCCTTAATGATCCGTATCCGCTACAATTATAAATAAGTATAGCTAATCTCCTTCCTCCGAGCACATGTATCGAGATCCATGTGCTCGGAGATTTCCAAAAAAAAGAAGAACCAATTATGAACCTCAATACTCAATTATGGGCGCAACTTTTGAACTGATCAGCATAGGTCCCGAACTGCCCGAACATCCCGGTCCGGTCAGTACCACAACCATCCATCTGCCCGGAGCAGAGACCCGACATTGGCGTTTGGGCAACACCACATTACAAGAAGACATCTTACCCACCATTGGCGGTACGGTATATTGCTATGATTTTCAAGTTGAGCACCGCATACAGGTACATATCAAGGTCAACGAATCGTTTATCCAACTCTATCATATGATGGAAATAACGGGACAAGCAAAACTTACCCAGCACGGGAGCGCAATAGATTTTGCTTTATTGAACCGACGAGGCGTATACCTGTACACCCCTGCCGACCACTATACCGTACAATTGGACAAAGGCAGGTATCTGGTTTATGGCTTCTGCTTTGATCCCGAAGTACAGATCGGCAAAAACAGCCAATTGAAAACCATATTAAAACCCCTATTGGATGCCTACTACCATCATGGTCAACATCTCGTGGCCAGTATCCCATTTCGGGCAGAAGAAAATACCCGAGCAAAACACCTCGATATATTCGAGATGCTGCAGGAAGGCAAATCCAGCCAAGCAATCTGTTTCAGTAAGACGCTGGACGATGTTTTTGAGATCAGCATCAAGAAGCTCATCCCCACATTTGAAATGCACCATCCCAGCCGCATCTTTATCGATAGCGCACGCGACATGATTGTACAACACTTTGCGACCAAAGATGAAGACATTGCCATCAAGCAGATTGCTATTAATCTCCAATGCAGCAGCGATTACCTCCATAATTTGCATACCAGGCATTACGGCATCAGCCTCATTAGCTACAAACAAGGGATTAGATTGAAAAAGGCTAAAAGATTATTGGAGCAGAATGAAAAAGTGGCCTACGTAGCCATTTGCTGTGGCTTTAAAGACCAAACGTCATTCTGCAGATTCTTCAAACGCGAAACGAAGCGTACTCCTATTGCTTATCAAAGAGATTACACCACAAAAATCTAAAGTAACGCCTTCAAGTAGCTTTTTATCCCGATTCGGGCAACTCTTTGTCCCGATTCGGCTAATTTCCGCATTCAAAAGCCCTTTATCTTTGAGATAAGATGTTTGTTACTCCACTAGCTCTTCGGAGCTAGGGGTTTTTGAAAAGATAAGATATGGATTATAATAGATTGGTTATATGCGATTGAGATGATTGGCTGACTCCTCTAGCTCTTCGGAGCTAGGGGTTTTTGAAAAGACAAATTGAGGTTAAGAATTAAAAAATAAAGGATATGAACTATATTAAGAAAGCTATCAAAGCATACCGTCGCAAATTTGCAACGTTCCCCGCTTATTGCGGTGCATAAATAAGATCTAACCAAGAACAAGCCGCGTTCAGATGGTGATCCAGTTGGTTCGCTACAGTAATTTAACGTGCAAAAATTATTATGAAAAAAAATTCAATGCATATAGGTATATGCATTGAAAAACAAAAAGTTTAACTTAAAAATTTGTCAATTATGGCACTATTCGCTCTTACGGGTTTAAACCCGTCAAATCCTGCTCATTACACATATATAACTGGAACGCCACCTGTATGTGCTAATCCGACACAGCAAATGTGTACACTACAAGCTGATAATGACGGTAGTGGACTACCTATTATCACTCCTGCATTGAAAGACGAAATGATCAATTCTTTGCAGAATCAGGTCAATGGTCCTAATGTGTCATTAAAATCAAGGTAGCTTGTTATAAGAATTAAGAAATCAGCGTTTGCTAAACTTAGAATAGGGTATGAATCATCATACCCTATAATATTTTGGCTACTCCATTTCTTCAATAACCAACACCTCCTGTTCTCCCATCCCGATTTCTGCAACTATACCATAGGTTGCAAGCTGCTCGTTCAGCTCTTCCAAATTATTATAGTCCCCAAGTTTTATCACCACCTTACTTTTGACCAAGTCCAGAACTGGGGGAAATTGTCGCCCCATATCAGTCATGACCGCGAGGACCGAACTGCCTTCAAATGTCAAACCATTCAGGGGTGCTTTTCCTGTATATGGTATTATTGGACAAGGCTTTAAAATCAAACATTGGATACTCTTCATCATTTTATAGGTTCGAATGCCTAAAAAGCTATGTAAATCCTGTAACACAACTTTTGCCTGAGCCGAATCTGTCCGTTGTATCGCGTCCAAACGTTCATACGAAATCGCATGCTGCGCATACCAGACATCGCCAATGTTTGCGGTATCTCGATAGCGGTTCGGTTCTTTTACCTTCAACAGCAACCGCTCGGGTCTTGGGATAAAATCTGCTTTTTGTATCTTAGCCCAAGTAGATAGGACCGCACTATAGATAGAGACATTGTAAAAAGATGTTTTTTGTAAATCATTTATACTATCTTTTTGTCTTTTAAAGGATTCAAACGGCACACCATTTTGATAACCTGATAGTGTTACCATTCCCTTTATTTGTAAACCATTTTTACTTGAAGCCATCAGATTTCCTTTCCCAAAATCGTCCTTTAATGGTAAGTCAATCGTTCCCTTATCATATAACTCCAAGATATAATCTTCCGTAATTAACTTGCTGCTCGTTATCGCTTGCACTATGCCTTTATAAAGAAATACAACATGAGGAACGCCTTGATGTGGGAACCGCTCTTTCAAATACACATCAGAGTAGATAACAGGCAAATTGACCTTATTTTCCTTTAGAAATTCATTGTTTTCAAATAATTTCTCCAAAGTCGCTTTGTCCTGCCATCCAACGCTGATGATCTGCAGTTTATCTTTCAATTTATCCTGTAGTTTTTGCAACTTGGGCATTGTCTGTATACAGGTGCCACAAGAGGTATCAAAGAAATCCAATATGACAACCTTATCATTCAGTTTTTTCCAATCTATTGTATTATTCAAGCCACGCGTCAATTTGACCGTAGTTGGGAGAATAAAAGTATCTCCTATTTTAAGCGCTTTACTTAAATCTACTTTTTGGTCCGTCTGGGCATGTGAAGTACTGCATAGCATCAGTAAACAGATCTGGAGAGCGATCAATTTTAAATATTTCATGGTTTCTTTAATTATAAATGATAGTTTAACGTAAGTTTTGGGGTATTTTTCCAATAATAACGACTGGTTCAGGAAGTCGAAAAGCATATTTTATACTATTAGGACTGAGCGTATACTCCTTACCCTTCACCACTTTTTTAAGTGTTTTTTGAAAGCGCGGATCCAGATTCAACCGTTTCAGATCTGACCAGCGACGTCCTCGAAACACCAATTCCTTTTGCCGTTCTTTCAATATCAAAGGCAAAAGCAGATTTGGGCTCATCTCCGTTACAGGAATAAATTGGTTCTCATCCTGTCTTTTCTTAAGAAGGGTATTTAAAGTAGATAATGCTTCTGTTACTTTTCCAATCCGAGCTGCTGCTTCAGCTTTTACTAGGTACATCTCACTACTGGTCAACCCGACAAAAATGGTTGCAAGAGCTTTATCATAATTACCCTTAAAACCATAAGTATTCTGCGGGAAAAGGTTTTTTCTAAAGAATAGCGTCTTTCTCAAATCGTTATCTGCATATGACCTGTATAAGGTAGAATCCACTAATCCATTGTTCAAGCTCATTGGACCTGAAGTACCTGTAATAGCTGCAAATAGTACTTCCACATTAAATCTATCAATAGGAAGATCTGCAGAAGCATTCAGGGTATTAAAATCCATCAAATTAGCGTGAATATGTAGACTTGAATCAGCATAGAGGTATGCCTGTTGATAGTTACCCATATAGAGGTAAGTACGAGCAAGACCTGCATAGGCACTGGCACGAAATGGCCTACCCTTTATCGCTTCCTGCAATGGCAACTGCCATACAGCAGTTTTATAATCCTTAATAACCTGATCAAAACTTTGTTGTACGCTTGCTCGAGTCGAGGGTTCATCAATACCTGGATCAAGGCGCAATGGAATACCTAAATCGGTCATAGCAGTTCCGGCCTGATAAGCTGGCGCAAATACTTCCAGCATTTGCTGAAAGGCGAAAGCTCGATAAAAGTGTGCAATCCCAGATAAGTTTTTACTCTTCTTATCTGAGCCAATTGTACCCAAATTATCTATAATCTCCAATACTTGATTCGCATTATATACAACTTTATAGGGCCTTTGCCATTGCATGATATCATTATTAGGTTCATCCAACCAGCTATAGGTATTCTGCTGCTCAAAATTTAGAGCACCATCAAAATTTTCATCAGTCAGATAATATTCATCCGCACCCCATTCTCCAAATAAAGGATATCCAGTATTCATGGCACTATAATTATTGAGCAACAACTCTGCATCATTCAATGTCTTTGGAATGACCATTTTAATATCAGGCTTCTCTTCCAAAAAATTGCTGCAGCCACAAAAAAGAAGCATAGTCCAAATCCCTACAGTAAGATTATTTGTTTTCATGTTAGATAGATTAAAGGGTAAAACTAAATCCTAGTGCTGTCATCATTGGATCAGGTATATTAAAACCGTATTCACTGTCGATTCCCCATTTATTCGCACGCCAGATGGTCCCCACATTTTGAACATACCCATATACTTTACAATTTTTGAGTTTAAAATTGGAAGCAAACGGAAGATCGACAGTCAATTGAATATCTCGCAGTTTAATCTGACTTCCGCTTTCGAGCAATGCCGAAGATCCTATAAACACATTACTAGCAATCGAATTTGCAGGATAGGTTACAGCTGGAACATCTGTTATCAACTCATCCCCGGATTTCTTCCAACGCAGTGCATAATCCTTATGTCCAACACTGCTGTTTACTAATAAGTGATTGTTATAAGAATCGCGCAGGAACATATGTCCCAGTTGGTAAGAGATATTCCACGATAATTCTATTGTTTTATACCGAATACTGTTCCTGAAACTACCAGTATACAAAGGGATTGTAGAACCTTGATATTCTAGGTCCTTAACATTCGTGTTGGTAATGGCACTATAATCTTTGGAAATTTCACCATTGAGAGATGCGCGTGGCGCCCCTGTCTCAGGATCCAAACCTGCCCATTTATAGGTAAGCAGACTAAACAGATCCCTTCCTTCAATAGGGGTCATCACATTAGCTAAGCCCGTACTGATATAATCCTGCCCAATTTCATTCTGCACATAAGCTTTAAGCACTTTTGTACGTGCATAAGAAAATACAAGATTGCTGTTCCATGTCCAATTTTTTGACACGACAGGTATTGTATTGATTGAAATATCCCAACCTTTTGTTTTGATGTTGGCACTATTGACCATCATACTGGTAAAACCAGTACTCGGATCTATCCTATCGGGAGCGATAAGGTCCTTTGCATTTTTTTCATAATACTCCATACTACCAGAGAGCCAATTGCCCTTCATAGCAAAGTCAAGCCCAAGATTAGTAATAGCTACTCGTTCCCAGCGTAATCTAGGATTAGGTGGAGTCATGATCATTCCATACTTCTGACTGTTAATGTAATTCACCTCATTTTCTATAGACATGATTGGGTTGGCAGAAACCGAATTGTTGACATTGCCATTATATCCATAGGTGGAACGCAACTTCAATAAACTAAAAGGACCATTTTCCAAAAACGGTTCTCGAGAAAACACCCAAGCACAGCCTACTGACCAGAAAGGCTGTCCACGGTCATTACTTTTAACACCAAACAAATTAGAAGCATCCTTCCGAAAACTTCCGCTCAATATATATTTGTTTACATAAGTGTAAGAAGCATTTGCAAAATAAGAAACAAAATTATTCCGAAATAGTTGATACTGGTTATAATCACGCATATAAAATGTTCCAAAAGCACCGTTAAAGTATGGAACTGCAACACCATATGGTGCTGGCTTAAATGCTCCAGTTTCCGGGTCAAAACCTTGATATTGTGACGTTGTCAAGGTTTTATGGGTTTTACGGACTTCCATCCCAGCAAATACTGATATTTCATGCCTATCCTTCCACTTCTTATTATACTCAGCTGTTGCCCTACTTTGATGGGTATAGCTATCCCAGTTGAAAATATTCAGGTTATCACCTATTGGCAAGTTCCAGGTAACGGCATCCGCATTATAACTCGCCACTGCATTAATGGCATCCCGTTGATAAAAAGACCCGACTCCTCTCCATACCTCGCTTGGATTCATGGAACGTTGATAGGCATATTGCATATTCAAACTCAGACCAAAATCGAAAGTATAATTCATGTTAAAATTGGTAAACAACTCACGTACTTTTTGCGTCTCTCTTGAATCGTACAATTCTTTTAATGGTCTATAGGTCCAATCCAATAGCCTTCCACCAGCTACGGTATCACGGTATATATTGCTAATGGAGTTAGCCTCCACTACTGCAGGCTCACCGTTTTCATCTGCCAATTTCATATAGGGATAATTTTGCAAACCTTTCCCCAATAGATTGTACCCAACTGGCACACTAGAGCTTATGTTTTTAGATTCTGTATACAACAGACCAATATCCACCAACATATTCTTAATTGGTTTGAATTGAGAGTTAGATTTCAAATTCAAACGCTGGTATGATGAAGTTACCACATCGTTTAAGTTCTTATCATAACCAACAGAAAACAGCGTATTTGCTTTTTCACTCCCAGTCTGCAGTTGGAAATTATATTGTTGTTTAACAGCATTCCGGTAGATGTATTTCAAAAAATCATCACGCGCATCCATAGCCTTAAGCTTAACTATTTTTTCGTTAAACTCAGCTTCAGATATGGCACCAGTCCGCCTATCTTCCATCAGCCGAACTGCGGGTTCTGGATTGTAATACCAAGTATTAAACTGTCCGTTAAATTTCCCTTTATCAAAAAGAAACTGCTGCATATCGATGTAATCAGAGGTTTTGATCTGCGGATAATAATACAGATCTGGCTTGGCCTTAATACTAACATTAGCATTAAAGGAAATTTGCATTGCTTGAGTGAACTTGCCTTTCTTTGTCGTGACAACGATAACACCATTACCCGATTGTGCTCCCCATATAGAAGATGCTGCGGCATCCTTCAAGACTGTCACACTCTCAATATCGTTAGGATTGAGGTTATTAAACGCACCCATTCCAGCAACTTGATAATATGTCTCATATGGTACACCGTCAACCACAACAAGTGGCCACCGTTCGGACCTCATGGTGCTCATTCCACGGACATTGATATTCAAATAACCTCCCCTATTATTGTACACCTTACTTGCGGTTATTCCCGGTACCACATCCTCCAATCGACTCACGAAGTCTGTCGACACCTTCCGATTGAACAACTTGTTGTCTACAAATTCAAAACTCCCCGTAGCTCTTTCTTTTGGGATCTTCTGGAATCCGGTGGATACTACCTCTACTTCTTCTAATTTATTCTCTTCGGGTATCAATTTCACGCTTAATGATACTCCTACGGTATAATTGAGTTCTTGGCTTTTGTAACCGACGTAACTGAATTTTACCAAGCCTTTTCTATGCTCGACATTCAGACTGTAGGTTCCATCTTTCTTGGTGGAGCTCCTCCCCTTTTCGGCTTCGACTTTGATGGATACGCCTTCGAGGGGCTTTCCATCTACTGCTGATATAACGGTGCCTTTTAGCACGTAATCTACTTGTACATCCGCCTTATTTGCTGCATGTACATCGTGTACAATACCGACCATCGGAAATGGCAGTATCAGAATTAACATCAGCATCTTACTGATAACCAAAAGGTTTTCGCCTCCTGGTTTTAAGAGCGTCTGGAGGTATTTCCAGAGCTTATTTATATATTCTATTTTACTTTTCATAATTTGAATTTTTAGGCATAACACTCCCCTTACCCTTTTTCAGGTTATGTTTTACTCCTGATTAACAGGGTGTCAAGAAGCTTACGATCCTTTTTCCTTAAATATTTGCAGCCAGTCTATTTTCTGCTGATGCTGCTACCCTAACTTGTTTTGTTTTCATGATCATCGTTGGCTGTTCTTGCCAAATGAGCTCGACGGATTCGCCGCGTTTGGTCATAATCTGCCGACTGTCTTTCACTATGGAAAGCTTCTCTACTCGGACATCCAACTGAAAGTGTTCGTTCAGATCGTTGAGCATCCGTTGTCGGTACTCTTCCCTTTCTGTATTAGCTGGGACAGTGAGCTCATAATTGTACAGATGCTTTTCACTGTCCGGACAGATTTTACAGGGAATATATTTAGCTCGCTCATAGCCATAAACAATAATCTGCTCTGTCGGAAAGTTGGCAGGAAGTCCAAATGCAAACAGGTAGCACTCGTAGATGGCCATATGAGCCAGTGTTATCCGGAGTACATCGCTACGGTCATCACGCACAACAGCACTGTATGAACTTTTCAGTTCTTTGGACGGATTCAGGAACGAATAATAGCGTTCCTTTGGTCTTCCTTTGGCAAGGCTTTTCAGTGCATCTGCATGCCGCCCTTCATAAGGCATTCTTTTCTTAAATGATCGCTCTGGTAAAAGTGTTATCATAATTGGTTTTTTGATAACTGGAACCTTCTTTTTACTCAAATACGAAAACATTTCTTTCTCTTGAGATAGCGCATAGCTCTCCCCTGTGCAAGATTTTTGCATAATTTTAAGAGTTTAAATTGGTTCCCTTAAGACCGTACTAATTGGACATAGTATTGGCCTTTAAGGAAACCAGGTTAAAAAATTAAATAAGAAAAATGCAATTTTAAGTCTTCGTCAATTGGTTATAATAGGGTCTTCGTTATTGCATAATTTAGTTAAAGAACTAGAACCGACTATCCATTTTTGGTGTATCACAATAAAAGGTGACGACAATAAGTTGCTTAAATAAAAGAAAGATTGTACATTTAGAGTTGCAACACAAAAAAGTGACAATTGATTTCGTTTTATGGTTTACAATTACCGTCTACCAATAGAATATAATCAGTCACATAAGCCATATATTGATGGGAACAAGCTAGTTATAAATTATCTAGAGTGCGACATCTTGAGTATCTAGTCTGGTGTATACGCCATTATGCAATACTCATAAATCGTCCTTTTGATTTGGAACAAGCTACCCTCACCTATGGCATTATGTTTTTTTACTTGTGCGCTTATTGAGGCGGGCGAAAATTGTTCTTTAAAATTTGGCAAAAGGCGAACCTTGGACTCTGATCCTGGATCAGGTTTGTAGTGGTTCTTGGGGCGGTGATTTTTCGATTCATCATAATTATTTTTTATGGTTATGAAACGATGTGACCCTATAAAGTTTAAGGATAGCAACTGGTAAAAAACAATACCAGTACGCGTCCTCGCAACTTAAGTTCATGGTTCCGCCAGAAACCTCCTTTTCATCATAAGATTCAAGGTTGCCACAGAAGTTAACGAGGAACGCCATACTGGAATATATCACGAAGATAGAAAATTCCAGCAATAGGCGATCACTCAATCAACTCGTGGCAATCTGGCGGATTTAGAACGAGTCGACATCGTTAGTGTAGGATTGCTCCATCACTTAGTGTCGCTTTAAATTATAAATCAAAGATAATTAATCATTTCCATTTTTCAAAGTAAAATAAAAAATGGAACTCATATTTTTTTAACATCATGAACATACCTAATTCTTTTATCAAAAATGTGAGTATCGCACGAAAGCATATAAATCTTTCTGAGGAAGACTTGGACAATTTACTTCGTGAAGTCGGGTTAATATACTCTGGCATTGAAACTATGGCTAAAAAATCTGTATCGATAGAGTTAGCTTATCACTTATCAAAAATTTTTAATAAAAACATTGAGTATTTTATTTGTGATAATTTTACTCCCTTAGATTTAGAATACGTCAATACGAAAACCCAAAACTATATTAAACAAAATAAAAAGACGAATAAAGACCCGAAACTAATAACGAAGTTTATAAATGCTTATGTAATAATATATATAAGAGATTTTGCAAAGGGAACAAAATTTACGAATACGGATATAATCCCAAATCTACCACCTATTTTAAATTTAGAAACCTCCATTGATTGGAGCAGTGGATTACTAAAAGGGCTAGTGAAAAATACAAAAACATATAGAAAATCTCCAGATGATATTGACCCAAAGAACCGAGGAGAAGTAATCTATGTATTAGAAGACCAAGTTCCTGATTCGATAATTGAAAAAGCTATAAAAAAAGTAGATGCGGAATGGTTAATTCAACAGTACGAAAAATCAGACAAATAACATTTGTGATAGTAAAACCACAAAATATTTTTTTATGATTGAAGATATACATTCAGATTTATTTAAAACAATTGGTTCTAACCTTAAAAATAAGCGCATAGAATTAAAGCTATCTCAACAGGTTCTAGCAGATAAAATCCCTAAAATGGATAGAGCAAAAATCAGTGATATGGAAAATGGTAAAGAGGATTTTGTTTTCTCAAAACTTTTGAAACTATGTGATGCGCTGGAGTTAACATTAACGGAGGTTACAAAAAAAGGAAGTGATAAAATATCATCAGAACAAAATTGAAACTAAGGAGAAGGCTAACACTCCCCTATCTAAACTAATGAAAAATGTAGTCGTAGAAATAGTTGTCGTTGATGGTGATACAAAAGCAGAGGTTAATAAAGAGAATAAGGGGTAAATTTCTTTAAAATATGTAGACATTGATGATGCTAAGAATGTCCACAGGTTGCGGTCTAATTCTGAAGTGGGGAAATATTTGGACAGAATTCTAAATAAGTCGCTCGAAGAAATCCAGTTATCGTTGAGGATAGAATGAAAATTAATCATTTTTTCGCCATCATTACAATTGATACCAACGAGTTTGCAGGGGCCATTGCATTATGGCTTATCGACCTTGAAAATGAGTATGCAAAATTAGGTTATGAAATGCTACCAGAATTTCAAGGAAAAGCTTTAATGGATAGCGCATTGAAATTGATATTAAATCATTCTACTACTCTAAACATCAACCATATCGAAGCAAAAATGCATCGAGTCAACTTAAAGTTACGCAAACTGGCTGAAAGGAATTGATTTACGCTTCTTGAAGGTGTTGTCGATAACAATAATCCGGACAATGTGGTGTATGAGTATAGAAATGAAAAACCAATAAATTATGAACAAATTAAGCATCACCTAATTTTCAGAGATGGCAAGCAACCAAGGTACAGTTACAACCACCGAACCTGAATTCTCAGAGTCAAACTCGAATAAGCAAAAAAATATTCGGCCCAGCAATGTAATCAAAAAGTTAAAATATCTTAAGTCTTGGTTGAATAGAGAATGGAGAGCTTTTTATCACTTCTTTACTCAAATTCCTCTGAAAATAAAAATAGGAATTAGCAAAACTCTAATCAGAATCGGTGAACGATTGAGTAAATCGACTAGACTACTAGATGCATATTTAACTCAGCATTCATTCAACCCAAACTTTGAAAATTACGAAGATCTCGCTCCGATTGATTACGCTGATGATGAAAGAAAATATACAAACATGCTACTTTGGAGTCTAAAAAACCCAAAAGTTACTAACGTTGCAATTACCGGTCCTTATGGATCTGGAAAAAGCAGTGTGATTAGAACATTCCAAAAGCGCCATCCAGAATTTAGAAGTGTGAATGTTTCACTTGCTTCATTTGATGAAAATAAGGATGACGACGGAGAGTGGAGAAACAAGGTTGAACTCAGTGTATTACAACAACTCATATACCATGAGAAGAGTAATTCATTGCCAGATTCGCGATTCGCAAAAATAAGAACCATAAGTTGGTATAACCGGCTGGCAGGAACTATCTTTTTGGGAACTTTAATACTTTCTTATCTATATATTACTAAAACAGATTATTTCAATAAATTGAAATTTATTGACGTAAAAACAAAGTCAATCTTAGATGTTGTTTTTCCAACCCTATTGATTTTTGGTTCGATGTATTTATTGTACAAGCTCTATCGTACTATTAGAAACTTAAGATTTACCAAACTTTCCGTAGTATCAGCAGATGCTGAAATTTCTGATGGTGAGATTAGATCTGTTTTTAACAAGCACCTTGATGAGATTATATATTTCTTTGAAAGCACTCGAATTAAACTTGTTGTCATTGAAGACCTAGATCGTTTTAACGACACAGAAATCTTCACTAAATTAAGAGAAATAAACATTTTAATCAATAATTCAAAACAAGTCAAACATAGGGTAACATTTATATATGCAGTTCGCGACAATATATTTGAAAACAATGACAGGACTAAGTTTTTTGAAGTAATAATCCCCGTAATACCTATTATTAGTGTGTCTAATGCTGGAGATGCTCTTTCTAGTAAATTAAGCTCAATTATACCTGATAAGCCAATAAGCCAAGAGTTATCAAAAGCTGTCTCATTATATATTCAGGACATGCGAATGCTCTTGAACATCACCAACGAATTCAACCTCTATTCTAAACAATTATCTAATGACCTTAATCATGAAAAATTACTATCTCTAATTATATTTAAAAATCTTCATCCTGAAGATTTTTCTGACCTCCACAGAGGTAAAGGCATGATTATAAAAGTAATAGATAAAAAAAGGAAATATATTACCGAACAAAAGGAAAAAAACAATAAGGATATAGCTGCTTTGCAAAACGATATTAAAGTTATACAATCTATTAAGATTAAAGATATTAGTGAACTCCGCTCCCTATATCTTTATAAGGCAATATCAAAGCTTCCGCATAACGGATTTCTAGATTTCGATGGAAAAAAAAATCCCTCTAACTTTATTGAAGATGAAACTTTCATTTGGTGGCACGATGGAGGAAAGCCTTTAGCCTATCTAATTTCGGGGTACAATACTACCGCTCAGCATAGACTTGACTTTAGCTTTAATCAAATAGAAGATGAAGTAGACCCTCACAACAACTACTCTGAGAGAGAAAAGCAGATTAATTTGTTTCATGATGAGGGAATTAATAAAATCAGAGCCAATATTGAGATACTCAAAAAGGAAACTGCTGTAACAACTGGAAAGAGCCTCAAGGAAATTATGGATTCAGGAGGGAAATTCGAATTTCCTGAAGATAGTCATATCTCTCCTATTCTTATCTATCTAATGTCAAACGGCTACATTGATGAGTATTATCATCCATATATTTCTCACTTTATTGAAGGAAGTTTGAGTGAAAAAGATATGTCCTTTGTGATGAGTGTACTTAACCGCCAGCCCTTACCTCATGATCATGAGCTAACTAATATCGGGCTTATCCATAAAGAATGGATAAGCATTGGTCAGTATTCAAATACGGCAATACTCAACTTTGATCTTCTAAACTGGTTATTACAGCAGGAAAGTTGTGAGGAAGAAATTAGTCTCTTTATTGGGTTGCTAAGAAAAAATGAAAATATTTTGTTTATTGATGATTATCGCAAACTCAATAAAAATCAAAGTGAGTTGATCCGCACTTTGGGAAATTATTGGCCGGAAGTCTGGGACTATCTCTATGATGAGTCATTATATGGCGATGAGATATTAGCTCAATACGCAAGTCTAATTATCCAATACCTTCCTCTTGAAAAAATTTCTATGGATATTAACAAGAATAAAAAATTTAGCAAGTTCATGTCAATTATCCCTAACCTTTATGAAAGGGAGTATATGGAGAATACACAAGACACCCTTGTACAAGTAATTGATGAACTCAATGTTAAGTTTGATGATTTAAGGCTACTAGACAAGCTCCCTACTGCATTAAAGGCTACTTATCAATCAAATAGCTATACAATAAACTCACAAAACCTAAAGTATGTCATTCAAAATTTTGGAGAATATGAGACATTCCCTAAAGAAGCCTGGGAATCTGCACAACTGACGACAATTCTATCTTCGGCCGCTACCAATTTGAAAAACTATATTGACGACAATTTAGAAACTTACTTGAATATTTTAAATAAAAACGATCTAAATATTAAAGAAAGTGAAGACACAATAATAATGGTATTGAAAAACAAAGATGCCGATATTGAGATGGTTAAAAATTTCATAAGAAAGCAAGAATCTCTTTTATCAAGTATTGAAGATGTTCCAGAAATATACTGGGATTTTCTACTTGAAGAACAACGTATTGTACCTACGTGGTTAAATGTACAGAAATATCTTTTTTATCATGGCGAACTAGAGGACACATTGACCACCTACTTAAATGAACCTTCAGTCTATGCTACTCTGAAAAAGATACCATTTGATTTAACTGCTCATTCTGATTCCGATGATGAAATAAACATAAGCCATGAAATCCTATACAGAAATGAACTAACAATAGAAAGCTACTCGTCACTTTTAGAACCCCTCCCTCTTAACCCTGATCAAATAGAGATAGATAAACTTAGTGAAGAAAAAATCAACTATCTAATAGATAAAAGTCTCATAAATTTTGCATCTAACACGTTTAGCGAAATACAGTCTAAATATCCAAAATTAATTTCTTTATATGTAGAGAAGCATCTAGATCTATTTTTTGAAAGTCTCTCCGATCTATCGATAGAAGACGAAGCATTTGTCAGAATGATTCAATCCCCTAATATTAGTCAAGAAAATAAAGCTAACCTAATTCAGCATATACTTACAAACTACAGTATGGAAAACCACGAGTTAGGGCAGATAATAGTTGCTTTTCTCTCAGAATATCAATCTTGGCCAATGCAAATTGATTATGCAGAAACAACGGGTTTATTAAAAGGGGCTTTTAGCACCAGTGTAAGAATACGAGCACTTACACCAGTAGTAACTAAGTTATCAAGAGAAGTTTATAAAGAAATTGAATCCACTTTTTCAGAACCATACAACCAAATTTCTCAAAATGACACAAGACAGAGGAGTTTTCGAAATTTCACAGGATTAAAGCCTTTTGTTCATAACGTACAAAAGCTATTTAGCGACCATTTAGGCACTATAAAAGACGGCAAAGAAAAGGTTACAATTTATTATAAAAAATAGCAAAAATTGATTTCATAATTTATAATAAAATTTAATTTACTAGCGCTTTTAACAGACATAGATCACCTATTCTTCTTAAAATTCTCTGCTTGTTCTAACACATTTTTATATACATCGTCTTGTGTAATGGGTGGATAACCAAATTGATGCAGTTTCACAATAATATCCATTTTTAACTGTGCTTTGATATCGTCACGATCTGCCCAATCTGGATATTTCGCAGCGTTGTCTACAATCTTTTTTATTTCACGAGCTAGCTCCAACATTTTTTCGTTGTCAAATTCGAAACCATATTGTTTACAAATCAAATCTAGAATGTCATAAAAAGCCTTTTCTTCATAATCAATACCCAAATCTTGGAAGGAATCCATTTCAGATCGAAGTTTGATGATTAAATCCAACATTTGCTCCGCAGTGTCAGCTTGAATGCCGTCGTAATCTAAAATATCTCGTTCGCTCCGCTCGTTGTATCGGTTGATGATGCTTTGTAAACGTTCGGAAAAATCTTGTCCTTTAACTTTATTGATTTTCTTAAAATCGTTGATGGTTTCTTTTAGTAAACGTTCTAAAATTTTAATTTTGGTATTCGGTAATTCTAAATTGGAAATTTTTTCTATGAATTTATCATTAAACAAATCAATAGCATTTGCTTTATTATCATCTAACTTAAAGATTTCTTCGACCCCTTCCGAAATAATTGCTTCTTCTACCAATCTTGCAACCTTGGCGTTCATTTGAGCCGTATCTGGAGCTTCACCTTTGGTTAGTTTTACGACAATCGATTTCACTGCAAAGTAGAAATGAATTTCATCTACTTCGTTATATGTAAATAATTCTGATCCACTCACTAAGTTGTAAGCAGATTTTAATTTCTTGGTTACATTCACAAAGAATTTTTCTGATTCTTCGGTCTGTAACACCAATTCTGATGCTTTATTTAAACATTGTAAACGTGCCACAGGCAAACCTTCAAAATAATTCGTAGTATCGAACTGATGGAAAAACTGACGCAATAAATCAACTTGATCTCGCACGATGATTTCCGCTTGACTTAAATCTTCAAAATCATCATCGGTGGTTTGATTATTAAACAATCCTAAAGCATGATTCAAATTCTTCTTAATTCCGATATAATCTACGACCAAACCTCGATCTTTTCCTTGATATTTACGGTTTACACGAGAAATTGTTTGAATTAAATTATGTGTTTGTAATGGTTTGTCAATATAAATGGTATCCAAAAAAGGAACATCAAAACCAGTTAACCACATATCCACGACAATCGCAATTTTGAAATTGGATTTAACTTGTTTAAACTGACGATCTAATTCTTTTCGATCTTCTTTACTACCCAACAAATCCCACAAATCTTTCTCATCGTCCTTGTTACGTGTCATAATCATTTTGACACGTTCAATCGGCTTGATTTCCTTTTGTTCTCTATCGGTTAATCCTTCCGTAAGCGTCTCTTCGCCCCATTCTGGTCGCAATGCCAAAATTTCTTGATACAACTTATAAGCAATGCCACGTGAAGCACAAACAAACATGGCTTTGCCAGCAACGGTTGCTTTTTCTTCGATGCGGTTTTCGTAATGGTTGATAAAATCTTTTGCAATCGCTTTGATACGATCTTTGTCGCCTAAAACCACTTCCATTTTGGCAATGGCTTTTTGACTGGCTTCTACGTGATATTCCGAAGCGCCTTCTGCCACCGCATTTTCATAATACTGTTCAATTTCTTGAACTTTATTGTAATCTAAATTGACTTTTGCAGCTCGACCTTCATAAACCAAACGAACGGTGATTTCATCGTTTACCGATTCAAACATAGTATATTGATCAATGACATCTCCAAAAACCTCTAAGGTTTTATCAATAGGTGTTCCTGTAAAGCCAACATACGTAGCATTGGGTAAGGAATCATGCAAATATTTAGCAAAACCATACGATTTGGTAACGCCTTTTTCTTCATCAATTTTGACTTTTAAATCTAAATTAACTTGTGAACGATGCGCTTCATCCGAAATGCAAATGATATTCGTTCTATCTGATAAAATATCTGCATCTTCTGCGAACTTTTGAACGGTAGTTAAATACACACCGCCACTTTCGATTCCACGCAAGCGATCTCTTAAATCAGCCCGTGATTCGATATTGATGATGTTTTCATCGCCAATAAATTTCTTTGCATTGGTGAAATCTTTCGACAATTGATCGTCCAAATCTGTACGATCTGAAATAATGATGATTGTAGGACTTGCAAAGTCGGTTGAGCGCATTAATAACCGAGAAAGATACAACATGGTATAACTTTTCCCACATCCTGTTGCACCAAAATAGGTTCCGCCTTTACCATCGCCTTCGGGCTTTCGATGTTTTAAAATATTTTGATACAGTTTATTAGAAGCGTAATATTGTGGATAGCGAGTTAAAATTTTTAGTTCGTTTTTTGATGTATCAGGAAACAATACAAAGTGATGAATAATATCAACTAACCGATTTTGGTTCAGCATTCCATGTACAATAGATGTTGTGGTTTCAATACCTGTCAACGCTTTTTTCTCGTCACCTGTAATTTTGTTCCAACCGTAATAAAATTCATACGGTGAAAAGATTGTACCCGATTTATTGTTGATACCATCGCTAATCACACAAAACACATTGTATTTCATCAGTTCCGGAATATCTCTGCGGTAACGAATCGTTAATTGTTTAAACGCATCGTGAATGGTAATCTCTTCTTCAATAGCTGTTTTAAATTCAAAAACGACTACAGGAATTCCATTGATATACAAGATCAAATCAGGGATACGCAGTTCCGATCCTAGAATTTCTAATTGATTGACAATTTTGAACGTGTTATTACTAACCGTATCAATATCAATGTAACGAATATGCAAATCCTTTTTTGCTGGATTGTTACGTTTAAAAATCAACCCATCTGCCAACAATTTACAGATGTATTTATTGGATTCATATAAATTAGACGCCGATTGAAAAGCCAATTCATTGATTAAACTTTCCAATTCAATTTCTTCTAAATCGGGATATCGAGCTAAGAAAAAAGCACGTAAATCATCTTTCATCAAAACGTCTTGATTGGAAGTTCTTACTAATTTCTTCCCATTGATATATTGATAACCTTCTGTTTCCAAAAGGCTAATAAAAGCTTGTTCTAATTGTGATTCGGTGTATTTCATTGGTTTAGTTTATTGAAGCTTCGGTATATTATTATTCGGAATTTCTTCGCTCATCATCAATTCATAGTGATTTTTACCTATGGTTTTAAATATGGATAGAAACACATCAAATAATACTTGAGGTTGCTCATTTATTATTTTTTGATAATATATACCATCAAGAGTTGATACTTTATGGCTTTCATCATTTATTGTAGAAATAAAAGCACATTTAATGTAGTATGTTGGCAAATTTTTATCTTCATTTAAAAGTACTGACCATACATCAGTTCCCAAACCAATAAAATTTACATAGCTTTCAATTATTCTTCTCATTGTATTTGAAATAAAGATATTATTAGCATTTACATTTTGAAGATTATCTTTAATCTCTTTTAAACTAGACCAAAGCAAAGAATAGTCGTCTTTGATAATCCTATCATATTGCCCACTGATTAATGTACTGTTTTCGACCTTTTTGATATTAAAATGATAGTAGTTTGTGCAAATCAATCTTTTTTCAAATGATACTTCTTTATAAAAATAGAAATTGTGAGTTAAGATAAATACCTGATTAATATTTTGATTCAAAAATAACTGTTTATCAGGTTTATTACTATTACCTTTTCTTTGGATTAAGTCTCTAATTAAAGTGGTAATAATAAAAAGAGCCTGACTGTCTAAACTGGAAATAGGGTCATCAATGACAATTATTTTCTTTTTATTACTATTATTTTGAAGGTTATCAGTTCCTAAACACAACCTATAGAAATATAGAAACGAAATAAAATTCTTTTCGCCTTCGCTAAGTGTTTCAAATATTGATTTATTGTCCTGTGTTTTAGGACGCTTCAAATAGTATCTAGAAATATTATTTACCTTATCTTTTTCTGCAATTTCAAAACCTTCGAAGCCTGCATTTTTCAGTAAATCATTGATATAATCGACCGCTTCTTTTGTATCTGCTGTTTGGTTTCTTAGGGTTTCAATATTTTGCTTTGCTGCTGTAATTTTACCATCATTATAAGTTTTCAATTGATTGGATAACTGTTTAATATTATCATATTTAACTTCTCTCCTTGTAAAAAGATCAATTTCATTTTGACAATTATTAGCTATATACTTCCATATGTCTTCAAGCAAAGTTTCTTTATTAGCATCTAAATCATAAAATAGTTGGTTATTACCTTTTATCAGTTTTATAATTTCAGACAAATCTGCTTTTTTTGTGGTCAAGCTGACAATTGATTTTTTCTCGTTCGAATGGACTATTTTATATTTTATTACACCTACATTATCGTCAAATAATGATGATAAGGTTATCACAAGATTTGATACTTTATTTTGAGGATTAAACTCATTTTGCATTTGAGAGATATTGGAAATAAAAATATACGCCTTCTCTCTATATGAAGATTTCAATACTTCTAATTCAGCTATTTTTTCTTTATAAGTTTCATCAAAAAACTTAGAAAACTGTTCTCTTAATTCTACATCAATGGTCTCTTGCTGACAGAAAGGACAAGTACTACCTGAAGATTCAATATAATCTAATCCTTGCTCGACCCAATTTCTTGAATTAAGTGTTTGAATTAATCCGGAAATATTAACATCTTCATTTCCAACAATTACTTCTCGTAAAAGGCTATTAATCTTTTCTTCTAACTTACGTAACTCCAAATATACCTTAGCATCAACACTTATTTGAATTTCTTTAAGTTCCTTTTCACATAAGCTTTGATAACTTCCTGTGAGGGTGGCAATTGTAGGAATTGTACCTAATGGATTTTGCAATATGCGCTTTACTTCTTTTGAATGATTAGAACTGCTACCAGAATGAGCTAATCTAACCTTTGTAAAACTGTCAAACGTTTTTCGTTGATTCCAACAATGACTTACTAAATTCGTTTGTTTTTCCTCCCTATTGGTATCAACTGCTTTTATCTTAGCTTTATACTTATCAATCTGATTTTTAAAATTTTCAACATTATCTTCTTCATCTTTAATCTGTTGATCTATTATTGCATTTGATTGATTTAAAGAAAACACCCCTTTTAGGTCACTATTACTCACAAAATTTTCTTCAATAAAATCTTCGTTAAAGGTTAAAATCTGATGCTGAATCTCATCATATCCTACATGTGAACATTGATTGAAGTCTGAATTTTGACTATTTGTATCTAAGCTAAGGTTATGTAGGTATTTGCCTATTGTTGACTTACCTGAACCATTAAAACCAAAAAAGAAATTGACTCTTTTTAATTCATTTATTGAAACACCTTCATTGGAATTGTATGTTGCTACTGCTTTTATGTGTATCGAATTAATCATAATCTTAAGTTCTCTAGTAGTTTTTATTAGTCAATAGTATATCCTTCCAACGTTACCAAAAGAAGCAACAAACTTTGGAGTTGGATTCGTTTTATAATATTATTCATTTACAATTACTTTTAAATCAATATCCCCAACTTCCTTTAAATAATTAGCTGTTACGCCTAATATAGTTAAAATTGATTCAGAAGTTCTTTGCTTTGATAAACTTGGTTGTACGATGAAAATTTCAAAACTCATAGGCTTTCTGTTTTTTGCAATGGCTAATAATCTTTCTAAATCTCCTTTTGTTCCTTTTTCAATTCTACTTCTTTCATCTCCATTTCGAGTTTTAACTTCTCTTCTCAATAAATGTTGAAAAAACTCTAAACCGCTTTTATGCTTCCAATGAATTGATTTTTGAGCTTGACCACATACTTCATAAAAATTGTCAACTCTAGTATTTACCAATCCATCTTTTGCAAACTTAAGATGATAAAATTGAATATTAATTTCATTATCATTTTCTTTTATTGTGATTAAATCGGCTATTTCCCCTGAATAATCATCATCGTAAATGATGTCAAAATCACCTTGTTTTAGCTCTTGAATAACTTTATATTGTATTGAATCAGTTTTTAATGGATTAATTCCCTGAGCTTCTTTACTTAAATCAACATCATTCCAATTCCATGCAAGTAACATATCTATAGAATAAGGTTGTATTATTTGCTTAAGTTGAACATATTCATTTCCTTGTAATGCAGAACCATCAGCAAACCATATAATTGGTGGATATAAATTTAAATATTCAGCTATATCAAAAGTCTTAGATGAAATTTTTATCTCACATTGAACATTATCTAATTTGGTTATTCTAAAATTGGGGAATTGATTTCCTTGGATATCAGTATCAATAAACAATTCTTTTTTAAATCTAGCTGAACCATTGGGTGTTATTATTTCAAATTCAACAATTCCATTATCATTTTCATTAATAATAGAAACGGAACAATAAGCTGAATTAAAAACTCCATTTATATTAATTTCAATCTTTGACTCAGGAAAATCATAAAAATTATTATCCCAATCAATATGAGTTGGATATATCCTAGGCATTTCAGAAATTATCTCTGGAATTAAAGTATCACGTAAAACTTGATTTGCATCTATGCTTTCATCAATCAACTTTTTCCCTAAGTTACCACACCAATCAATAAAACCTTTTAAATCATTCCTTAAATAACTCCATATTCTTCCTTTATAAGAACATCCTAAGGTGATTTTTTCTCCCTCTTCATATCCTGAACCAAAAACAAATGCTTTTTCACCTCTTTGTTGCTCAGCTAATGAAAGTGCATCTTGAATATCTGTACCAACTCTCATTGTAAACCGTATCTTTCTATTTAAGAATTCCTTCAGTCCTACATTTTGTAATGAAACACGATTTACATCATAAAAACTTCTATAAACCAAAAGTTTATTAATTAATTCGGCTTTATCATACAAAACAGAATTGGCTAATTCATTATACAAGCTAGATTTATCCGAACTATGAATAAATAGAAGATCATGTTCTTCATTATAATATAGCACTGTTAATCTCCAATCTAAACCAAAGACTTCTTTATAGTTCACCCACTCAACTTCAGATTTAGAAGCTGTAATAATAACCACCGTATTCTCATTAGGATTATAATCATCGAATTTATATTCTAGTTCTTCATATCTTTTAAAGCCTTTTCTAAAATTCAATAAATCAAAAGAATTGTCTTGATTTAAATTTCTATAAACGACTGTACTTAACGCAAATCTTATATTCTGAAAAGGAATCTTTGAATTATCTAAATGTTGAAATCCATTGATAAATTCATCAAAATTTATTTGTTCATCAATTTGTTCCGAACTTAACGTCGATAGTAAAGTATTCCAATCAGAATCTTGAGCATATAATTCACTTAGTTCATTTTCCGTTTCAGAATCTGCCAAATTCGCTATAAAAGTAGCATTACCAAGATCATTGTCTAAAGATGTTCGCGTAAATCTTCCAGCAAATTGTAATGTAATAGGTAAGCTTTTTCTAATATCGTGAAATGCCGCTATCTTTAATTGTGGTAAGTCAAACCCCTCTCCTAGCATATTTACAGCTACAATAATTTTATGTTCACCATTAACAATTCTTTTCAGAATCTCATTTTTACCAGTAATAGTCGAATAAATTAAGACCGGATTTAAATCCTCGTATTCTTGGTAGTATTTAAAAATCTCTTCGGCTCTAACAGTATTCACACATCTAGCCATTAGAATATGATTAAAACCAATTTCTAAATCTTCACGGAGTTTATTAACAGCCTTTTCTGCTATTAATTTATCTCCCTTTTTTAAATCATATTCTCTAATTGCCAGGAAATTAATTGGCTTAAAATACCCCTGTTCTTGCGCCTTTTTTAAACTAAAATTAAAAATCACTTTTCCTTCTATACGCTTTTGGTCATTACGAAAAGGGGTTGCGGTAAATTGTAAAATTTTCTTATTATCAAAAGCTTTTCTAACACGCTTCCAAGAATTTGCTTCAACATGATGTGCTTCATCAATTAGGATATTTGAAACAGAAGAATTTAGAGTCTCTAATACACTTGATTGAAAATTTGACAAAATATTCATTGTTGTCACAATAACATTTGACTTTTCGATAAATTCAATTAAATCTTCCTCGCTTTGAAAACTTTGATAAATAATTCCAACTTTAGGATTAATAACACTTGGGTTGATAATTCCAAATTGTTTTAATAGACCCAATTTTAAAAACTTATTTGAAATCTGAGTTCTTAATGCATCTGAGGGAACGGTTATTATAATTTTATTTAACTTACCTGCAACCAAGGTAGACAACATTGTTTCAGTCTTTCCTGTACCAGTTGGCATCACAATAGTTCCAATTTCATCAGAGACTTTTAAATGACTTAAAATTGAATAAAGCGCTGCAATTTGAGGTTCTCGTAAACCATTTATATTAGCATCTAAATCTTCCTCTAAAAAATTGAAATTCCTTGTCCATGAGTTTATAATTTCTGTATTAGAGTATTCTCTTTTTGAGGGATGCTTTAGCCATCTCTTCAACACAATTTCTCCTTCAATCTCTAAAGTTTGATCTGTTGGCTTTTTATTGGAAAGAATTATGAATTCAAAATTAGGCGATTCAAAATCTTTGTTAGATGTAATACAAATTGGAGTTCCATCAACTAAAACAACAACATAACCTCTGTTGCTATTTTGAAAAAAATAATCTACATAAGCTTTCTCTACAATAATCTGTTCAACAGTATTTTTTACACCTACTTTATTAAAATAGGATAATCTTAATTCAGGAAGTAAAATTTTAGCCATATGTAGTTTTTTATAGTTATATGTTTTAGTTTTTTATTTAAGCACTCACTTCCTCCCCAACCGCCAACCGCGCCAACAACAATGATTGCAGTTGAGTGAGTTTTTGGTTTTGGTTTCTAATTTTATTTATAAATTCAATAGTAATTTTCACAGTTGAATTAAATAAATCAATTAATTTTAAATCTGGTAACAAAATTAAAAAACCTTCAATATCAGATTTTGTTATTGCTTCCCTTGTAGAGCCAGACTGACTAACTCCTAACAATTGATTCTTTGACTCATGACTAACTAAATTAAATAGCATGTAATAGTTTAACCTAAAATTTTCTTTAGACCTAATAATCATTACGTGTTGATTAACTCGAGCGGGTAAAATATCTGAAGGTACTATAGTACACCTCGCAACAGATACTCCTGTAATATTAATTAACACATCATTTTCTTTTATAATAACATTTGCAAGTTTTTTTGCTTGTGTTTCATCAATAAATGCCAAATCGTCATAAATAAAATCCAAATCATACACATTCATACTTCTTACTAAAGAAATCCCTTCTCTTTTATAGTTTTCTTTTCCTCCGGAAGGTGTTGAACCACTAGCTATTTTTTCACATATTTCGCCTAAATTCTTCACTTCCCAGCCCTCCGGAATTTCCTTCCCAAGCTCTTCATTCCAAACCATTTTACCGCCGGAAGATTTATACGGCATCTCGACTCCGCTCGATGTGACAGCAGGAAATTCAAAATCTACAAACCAATGTTTATACAAAGCCTGCGCAGTAGCTTCCAACTTTTCACAAATCTGCTCGTTGACTTTTATTTTTTTCGTTATGCTTTGGTATTGTGCAACAATTTGTTGCTGTTCTTCGATGAAAGGAACTGGCAATTCAACTTCACACATATCAGCCCAGTCAAACGCTTCTCGAGTACTTCCGTGTGAATGAAAACGAGCATATCGGTCAAATTCGGGACGGGAAAACCACATCATCAGATATTCCGGTAATAATTTAGTATCGTCAATTACTTCAAAAACAATATAAATCTGAGAAACTAAAGCTTTTTCGTGCTTATCCGAGATAGCAACGGATAATCGATCTCCGTTTCTTGAGGTTATTGTTCCGTAAGCAAATTGTCGTTTTTCAATTATTTTATAAGTTGACATATCTGTTCCAATCGTATTTGCAATAGATGGAATCATTTTCTTCGTATTACTAACGCCTAATAAAGTTTCAACTTCTAAATCTTTATTTCTGAAATTAACCTGCTGAATATAATCTCCAAGAATTTTATAACTCATAACCCAAGGTTTTAAAAACATCGGAAACTTCTTTTTTCAACTGGCTTTCCTGCTTAAACAAATCTTTCAAATCAGTCTGCAAACTTTGCATTTGCTCATCATAATCCAGATTTTCATCACGGTTTACAAATTCGATATATTTACTCGGTACTAACGAATAATCTTTTTTACGGATTTCATCTAAACTAGCGCTGTAAGAATATTCAGGAACGTTTTGATAAGTTTCTTCCCAATTATTCTGTTGCCAATTGTGATAATGAGCAGCGATCGTTGTAATCTCTTCATCGTCAAACTGGATAAACTTCTTTTCAAACGGTTCCCCTTTCTGACGCAGATCCATAAACAAAACTTCGCATTTTCGGTTTCGGTACTTTTTAACACCATCGTTTACTTCAAAGGTTCTTTCGTTTTTATTGCGGTTCAGAATCCAAAGCGTCACCGAAATATCTGTAGAGTAAAACATGGCTCTTGGCAAAATAACTATTGCTTCTACCAAATCGTTTTCAATAATCTGCTTACGAATTTTATATTCTTCGCCACCACCGCTCAATGCTCCATTTGCCAAAATAAATCCGGCAACACCATTTTGAGATAGCTTGGAAATCATTGTCAAAATCCATGCATAATTCGCATTCGATTTTGGAGGAACTTCGTAACCTGCCCAACGTGGATCGTCGGTTAATTCGTTCTCCGCACGCCAATCTTTTAAATTAAACGGTGGATTTGCCATAATGTAATCCGCTTTCAGATCTTTATGTTGATCGTCGCCAAAAGTATCAGCCGCTTTGTTTCCTAAATTGGCAGAAATTCCACGAATAGCCAGGTTCATCTTTGCCAGTTTAAACGTGGTATTGGTCAATTCTTGTCCGTAAATGGAAATGTCTTTTTTGTTTCCTTGATGTTTTTCAATAAACTTCAACGATTGCACAAACATACCACCTGAACCACAAGAAGGGTCATAGATTTTCCCTTTGTAAGGTTCAATCATTTCCGCAATTAAGTTTACGATGCTTTTCGGCGTGTAGAATTCTCCTTTTCCTTTCCCTTCGGCAATGGCAAACTTGCTCAAGAAATATTCGTACACACGCCCCACAATATCCTGTGATTCGTCTTTCAGGGTGTCGATATTGTTAATCGTATCCAACAAAGCGGAGAACTTAGACTGATCCAGTCCCAAACGAGAAAAATAATTGTCAGGCAATGCGCCTTCCAAAGATTTATTGGTACGTTCAATGGTTTTTAAAGCAGAATCTACTTTTAGAGTAATGTCTTCTTGTTTCGCATTTTCGATAATGTACGTCCAACGAGATTCCTCAGGTAAATAGAAAACGTTTTCTGCCTGATAGAACTCTGGAATTTCTAAGAAGGCTTCTTTGTTTTCTGCAATCAGTTGTTCTCTGCGTTTTAAGAATTTATCGTTGGCAAATTTCAAGAAGATTAAACTTAATACTATGTGCTTATATTCGGAAGGTTCTACAGAACCTCTTAATTTATTTGCTGAATCCCATAGGATTTCTTCGGTACTTTTTGTTTGGACTTTTTTAGCCATTTTTAATATGATACTGTAGGTTAATATAATTCAATATTATCGTCGATTACTATATTGAATATCGTGTTTAAATATACTTAGAAAAACCTTAAAAAACATAAGAGAAACCGTAATGAGTAATAATTATAAATGTTCAAAAATTAAATTCCTATTAGCTTAAGCTTGTTTTCAAATATTTGAAGATAACCCACTTTATAATCATCTTCCAAAAAACTTCTTGAAATAAGCTCTTTAACATTTTCTATTTGCTTTGAAAAATCGTAATTCTCCGCTTTACCGCATGCTTAATGCCTTCGAGTGAGTGAATACTCTGTTTAATACAACTTAAGCTCCGATTTCGATTATTTCTCTAAACGGATTTATTTCTTGAATTTTTTGATATTTCATCCAATTATGTGGTAACAATTGGTTTAACTGATTTTGGGTAGTATTGGAGATACGACCGATGATATCGGTGAGCCAATCCATTAAGTTTATCTGGTGCAGTTTGCATGTGGCGATAAAAGAGTACAACATGGCGCTACGCTGTGCAGCCTGATGTGACCCACAGAACAAAAAATTCTTACGACCTAATGCAATTCCTCTGATAGATGACTCAATGGGATTATTGTCAATATTCAATTTCTGGCAGTTCAAATATACGGCAAAACGGTTGAACCGAGCCATTGTATAAGCAAAGACTCTGTAAATGGCACTTTTTTTATTTAAGTGCACGATATTTTCTGTTAACCATGTGCCAAAGTCTCTCCAAATAGGTATATGCTTGGCTTATCCGATGAGTAATCTACGTAAATACTCTGCATCAACCTGCCTATGGATATCCAATTCAAAACCGCCTAAACGTACGCTTGCAAAAATGGAGGATACCGGCTGCTGGACAGCTTCAGCATTGTTTATCAATGCGGGCTCTACTGGCTTGATTTCTACGAACTTTAAACTTTTAGAATATTTACCATGCTGCGCTTAATCTTTACGCCAAGCATAAAAGCTGCCTGAGGCCACACCGCGGCTGTTACAAAATTCACTGGTAGTCATCTTACCCTTTTGCTCCTCAAAATCCTGCAATATACCGTAGATCTCTGATGGATTACGATGAACCAACTGGCGTGATGAATGTCTTCTTTTTTGTTCCATATTCTTTGTGATTGTGATATGACAGCAAAAATAAAAGATATAGAAGATTTGTCAAGATGCGCTAAACCGGGCGGTTACTTTCAATGCAATCAATTGCTTCTTTAATTGTCTCAGCACAACCCTTTTTTGCTTTAGGACAATAATCTCTTCTGAAGGTATTTTGTAAATTTCAGGTTTCATATTTTCTCCATACAACGCAATCAACTTTGCATCCACCTGATCGGTCTTAATAGTAGCCATCATCATTCTTGCAAAATGCTTGGTTTGTTTAGGATTGATCAAACTGGTGGCGACTTCCTTGTTGCAAAGCATGTAAAGAAGAAGAGTGCTGTAGTTCCCAGTGGCCTCCATTACGCAATGGTATTCCGAATGGGAGAAAGAGGAAATAAATTTTTTGACACCTTTTGCATCATTGGTGAATTCTGTTGTTTTGAATCCAGTTAATCCAGGGTAGGCAACAACGAATGGGTTTTTTGCAATGTCAATTCCAATAAATTTCATAACCTTATGATTAGATAAAACAAATCAACACCTCAGATACTATCGTCGTATACACAGGCTTTTTGCCTACCGAACTATCCAGTTTTGAGATGTTAAAGCGCATGGGGACAAAACGTGTCACACGGTATTTTCTACCAACAGTTCATCGGTCTTGCTCCATGCGCTTATTTAAATTTAGTTATTCTATTCAAATGTTCGACAGTTAAATTTACACCTTCGCTAATTAATGTCAATTCACAAAAAACCGATCACTTCAACTCCAAATTATTGATTGTATTTCTATTTTAATCCAACTTTTGGGGTGCACTTCATTAATGACACCCTCTTTTATTAACTATTTTTAATCTTAGAGTAGATTGAAAGTATTATTTTTTTTGATTTACCTTTATAGCTTTCAAATAATTGTTCCTAATATTGTCTGCCGATAAACGGTGTGCATTAATTAATCTCCCAATTTCCTCTTTATTTATTGCTCCAATTCCCTTAGAAATGATTGCATTATAAAACTGTTCAATATCCTTTTTTAAGTTTAACAATGCTTCATTATCAATGACTCTTGTATTTTCACTAGGGTTAACATTCCATCCTTTAGTATCGGGTGCTTGCAAAGTGACTAACGTATGATGTGTCGTATTTCCATAATGCTTTTTAAACCACTCACCTGATTGTAATAATTGACCAATATTATCTCTTGTTATTTCTTTATGAATTGCCATTGATTTAGCTTCGAGAATTAGATAGTGATTCTCACTCATAATCCACAACACATCTGGGCCATTACCAAATTCATTTTCAGGCTGATGAGCATCAAATCCTAGGAGTTTTCCTGTTAATTTAAGAGCCGTTTCGAATTTTGAAGCCTTAACATCTTGGCTAAAAGTTAAATCATCAATAATATTATGAAGATGAATTTTCAGATCTTGTGATTTATTAAATTGGTTTATGTAATTTAGGATCATTGAGGACTGTCCTTCATTTTTATTAAGTCTACTATAATTTTCACCATTTCTAGGTGTAAGCATATGAGGCGCCATAGTTGATTTAATTTGCAGATCATTGGCTTTAACTTTATCGAGTTGATATATCATTTTTCCAGCATATTCATAATACCATGCTTTATGCTTTAGGTTTAAATCTAAATCCTTATTATTTATAATTTTAACCGCAATTATATCACAAGAATTATTGTATCTACGAAGTTTGAATTCATTTAAGGCTTCTTTTTCTATTTGAGCGATATGTAAATCCTTTTTCTTATTTTCACCTAATTCATCATCTTGAACTTCATCCAAGATTGTTTTATGAAATTCTCTCCAATTTTCGTCTTGTTTTAGGCAAAATGAAATAGTTTCTTTTATTGTATTTAAAGAATCTGTTTTATCCTCTACATCATCTAGAATAGTAAGGCCACTTTCTATTTGTTTCCTTGTTACGGGTGAAAAATATCCATAATTAAACTTATTTCCTAAAAATTGCACTAGATCATTTCCCATTAAGATAACTGCACAATAGTCACTACCAGACCTAACTGCTCTTCCCAAACCCTGTTCGATGATTTGTGATTTTAATGAGGCTTGTATGGTGTCTACTCTGATTTCTTTGTATAGGTCATTATATGAAGTGAATCTTGGATAGCCATCCATAATCAACAATCGACACATATCACCGTGTAAATCAACGCCATCATATCTATTAACAAGAATATATAATCCTCCCTTTGAATATTTTAATTTATCAATATTATCAGAAATATTGCCATCACTATTAAGATTTTGTGCCCCAAGTTTATACCAAACTTTTGCCTTATCCTCTGAAGGTACTAATACAACAACATTAATTTCATTTTCTGCAAACTCCTTAACTAACACTCTCAAATCACTATCCTCTATTTTGGGGTCAAAACGTTTAGGAGCTAAAATTAGTCTCTGACCTTCATCTTTCCTATTTCTTGGTATAATTGCGTTTAAAACACTAGTTTCTGCTATTCCAAAATCTTTTATTAAATCAACTTGATCCTCAAAAGTAGCAGATAGAATATACTTAAATTTTGCTTCAGAAAATGACCTTATGCTTTCATATGGAACTATTGAAGGTGATATTTGAATTCCCTTTGGCCCTATATAACAATCGTATGTATCTAAAGTATCGCAAATCATTTGCCATTTAAACTTCAGCTCATCATCATCAGAAAATTCACTAAGAATATCCAAAATTTCATCCTTTCTATCCAGCCAAGACCAGTATGGTACCTTTAGTATTTTTGCATATGGATCTCCATCTAATAAACTTCTATATGAACCAGGGGCCTGCCTTTTTAATTCATCTTGAAATAACAGAATTAATCTATCAAATATTGTATGAGTACTTGATATATTTAATGTTGTATTTTGTCGCGCTATATCCACGCATGTATGTGCATCATCAATAACTATTGCTCCTATTTCTATATTATCTCGTGTGAATATAGATTTAGCATTAAATATCTTATGAAAATTACAAAGTAATATGCTTTTACAATTAAGAAAATCAGCAGGAAATTGATTTCCAGACTCTATTTCACACACAGGAATGCCATATAGATTAGCTTGCTTTTTAGCCTGTTCTAGCAGATATTTATCAGGACAAGTATATACTACAGTCCCTACCCCCTCTACTAATTTAGAATATAGCATCAACAAACTGACTAAAGTCTTGCCTGAACCAGTGTTCATTTTGCATAAAACCTCCTTATCGTTTCGTCGAAGATGCCAAGATTTAAGAACTTCCTCTTGGATACCACGCAAATATGCATAACCTTCCTTATGGTACAAGGACTGATATAAATCGATGGGATCAATTGGCAACGACGGCTTGCTTTTGCTCTCTAATTTCTTTTTAAAAATATTCATTTTAAATGTTTAATAATTGGTTGTAAATTTTTTAAGCAACATTAAATTAATAATAACTATATCAGTAGCGTCCTAAACGTTGAAAAAAGTGGCGGTGTTTTGCTATAGCAAAGTTGCTATATTTAAATCGTCAAATTTTAACACACCGCCATGGTAAATTTAAACGTTTTTAGTCAGATTTTATCACTTATCGACCGCGAATTATTCAAGGTTTTGGTTGCTAAGCACAAGAGTGACAAACATTGTAAAGGGATCAACAGCTGGACGCATCTTGCTAGCATGTTGTTTTGCCATTTTTCTTCTGCAGATTCAGTTCGTGATATCAGTAATGGCTTACGTAGTACGACTGGTAATTTGAACCATTTAGGTGTTGGTAGAGCACCCAGCAAGTCCAATATTTCCTATATCAACAAGCACCGCACCCATGAACTCTTTAAAGATCTGTACTTTTCGCTATTAGATAAGCTATGGCAAAAGGATACCCATTTGCGCAAAGATCTAACGCAATTAAAGCGCAAGGTTTATCTGATGGATGCCAGTATCATCCCTTTATGTTTATCTGTATTTGACTGGGCTAAATTTAGAAGCACCAAAGGTGCTGTAAAACTGCACACTGTGCTGGATTATGATGGATGTCTTCCTGTTTTCATGCAGATTACAGACGGGAAAGTTCATGAAAGCCAGCGTGCGGGTAGCTATAGTTTTTCCAAAGGAAGCGTTGTAGTGGTGGATAGAGGTTATGTGGATTACAACTGGCTCGGGGATTTGGACAGCAGAGGTTGTTATTTTGTTACCAGGAGTAAAACTAACATGAAGTACAACGTTATCAAGTCATACCAGAGTGAAGCACTCCTTGAAAAGGGAATCATTAAAGATGAGATCATTGAGCTTTCTGGTCCATCAGCAGATAGATACAACTCTAAACCATTACGCTTGATTCACTTTTGGGACAGCAGCACAGACAACCAGTACCACTTTCTGACAAATAATATCCAATGGAAGGCATCACTAGTAGCTAACATTTATAAACAGCGATGGCAGATCGAGATTTTCTTCAAGCATCTGAAGCAACGCTTAAAAATATCATCTTTTGTGGGTACTTCTGAAAATGCGGTCATGATCCAAATATGGACTTCGTTGATTGGAATATTACTGCTCAAATACCTTCAGAAGAAGGCTAAATACGATTGGAATCTGTCTAACTTGGTCGGGTTTATCAGGATGAATATATTCGTGAAAATAAATATATGGCAATGGATAGATGATCCTTTTATCAGGCCACCAGTTAAGGGTAAAAATGGACAGCTACAGATATTCTCAGACTAAAAAATAGGGTCAAAATTGAAATTATCTAAAAATAGATACTGTTTCAAGGGAAACACGCGCCTAAAATTTATTTAGGACGGAAGTGTAACTATATACAAGGTTTCGTAATTATTTAATCAATCTAGCTCGGTTTATATTGTAAAATCGTTTATAGTAAATGAATTTAGCTACAGTATTCTGCAACTATTGATAAAAAAAATCAACACAATCGACTATAAATGAAACCCATAAAGGATTAAATCGTGTTAATCATTGATACAATAAATAATTTTTGACTTTTAGGAGTGATAAGGTTAACTCTTTATTCCTTTCTATAACGATGCAAATGCAGCTCATAAAAAGGTATTTAGATAATTGGCTTAATATTTTCTTCTCAAAATCAACTACAATATAAAGTGAAAATAAAATATTACAAAATAAAATGTAAAATAGTTTTACACATCTTGAACTCGAGTAAAGTTTTAGAAATTACGGTTTCGGAATATCAACCTACATATGAATAACTTACACCTACTGACATCGTGTAAATAGCAGAACGAAAAAGTGTTAAGAAATATAGCATAACCTACCCCCTATTTTATTCTGAAAAGAAAATTACGTAGATTGAGGTTCTCCGATCTAATATGGAGAACTTTATAAACCACATGATAAAATTATGGAACCTAAAAAACTATACACGGTCGTAACCACTGAAAGGAATGTGAGAAATAGTACGGCAGTCGAAGCTGTATTTTCAACTCGTAACAAGGCTGAAAGATATTTAAACCATTTTTTTAAGAACGCAAAAAATACTGAACGCTATATCGTAGAGACATTGCTAGATCCATTGGAAGAAGAAATAAATAATGAGAATCATTATTATTTTGCAGCTGCATATGTTGAAGATGACGAGGATTTTTATCGTGTGCAGGTAGACAGAACTTCGGACAATATATATGAAAATGAAACAAATCAATTGAGATTTGATGGAGATGAATTACCCGATATTGATTTCTACTGTTTTGCTAGCTCACCCGAAGAGGCCTTTCAAAAATTTCGTTCACATTTACTGCCGTACTTTGAGGAACACAACATCACCTTGCCTTTGACAGAACCGAAATATAACCAGCATCCTAGTTTTTATTGAGAATGTGCATTTTTGCATAGGCATAAGTCATGACCTTACCGATCTGACTTTTTGGATGTCTGGCTCCTCATAGATCCATTTATCCATTGCGTTGGACAAATGAAAAGAATATCCGTACTAGGAAGTACATATTTGATTGGTTATTTGTGCTAAAACTTTTGCTTATATGATTACAGCACAAGAAAAACGGAGCCACATGCTATCCTAGTTGAAAAGTGACGTGGCTGTATCCAGAAACAGCAGGAGTTTTGTTCTTTTCATGGTATCGTGATTCATACTTTATCTTATTGGATCGTCGTGAAAAGATGAACTATGAGAGCCATTCCGACAAGAATCGCTCTCTTAATTCATCTTTTTAATTCGTGTTAATAACAGATGTATTAAAAAACATCATCATGTAGTTCATAGAGTGGTTCATAGACCATGAGGTCTGCAATAACAATCAATGTTGCTAAAAAGGTCTTGACAACATCGATACGCTGAATAAATGAAGGTGCAGATGCCTCATTGCTCAATACGGCTTCTTCCCATTCATCTACACCTTTAAGCCAGCATGCTAATGGCTTTTCCTTTAATTTATGTTCAACATAGCGCCATGGGTTTCTGACTACTTCTTTAGCCATCTTATTGAGTGCCTTCTGCTGCTTTGCGGGAATCGGCCAATCTACATCTATATTGAAATCAGCATCGCTAATGGTCATAAAATGTAAATAGAATGTCTCGATTATGTTTCGAAAATATTGAAAACGAACGAGTACAGTACCTGGATCTTCATGTGTTTTCCAATAATTGCTTTCTAATATTATTTTATGGCTAACCTTCAGCTGTTCGTGCATGTGGGGTATTGTAGTAGCCCCATCAATGATACCATAGATATCATGATCGGTGGTATAAGACCTTTCTACCTTATGGCCAATAGTCTGCCTATACTGAGGCACACAGCTATGAAAATGCCAATGCACTTTTTCATGTAAATGAATAATAAATAAGCAATTGACGATTTCTCGTATCGCTCTAAACCGAAGGAATAACATTTCGCCCAGGCAGGTGTCATTGAGTTGACCCTTATGATCGAAGCCTGCCAATAGGATCTGGAATAGGTCCATACGGTAAAATTGCAACATATTGTCTGCGTAAGCGGCTGAAAGGGTCTTGTAAGTCTGTTGGATTTTTTCATTTTTAAACACTGCTGCTCCTGCATCACTATTGACTAGGTTGAGAATAGATACCTCCTGCTGTCTCCCAATAGTGTGTTGTCTAGGTTTTAGGCTCGTGATCATGGAGCCAAGATCTAGCAGGTGTAGCAATTGTTTATACTTTTTATAAAGAATGAGTGGAGAGGTATAGGTCTTCCACAAATTTGGTTTGAAGGCGAGTGCGAATACCTCCCAACACTCTTCTTGAATCAGTTCTGCTGAATCAGCATCTTTAAATAATTGGTTCAACATATATAAAGCGTCTTTTTGATCTACCTTCTGTAGTTGATACATGCAATCTTTACAATAATTTAAATACCTCATGATTGATCAGTTATTATTGGTATAACAAAACAATAAGTGTTGCGTCTTTAAACTGGTGATCATCCAAGATAGCCGATGGTCCTTAGGATTTTCTTAGATTACCGAATTTAAAAATAGTAAAAGCACAAACCCGAATAAAAAGAAAGAAGCTCTTGATAAACCGTTCTATTCATTCGTAATAATTATTCTTAATCTCGCTTTTAAGTCTGTCTGATGTAAATATTATTGAGACTTACACCAGACAGACCTAAACTGAGGTTCCTCCAAAGAAGTGAATCCCTAGCTCTTACCTTTTATTTTATGTTTTAGATATGTGCTAGTTAATGGTTATTTTGAAGGACGATTGGCCTATTTCGGGGACGAACGACATCTATAAATACCTTTTTCGAATACCTACCCCATCCTTGGGTCTATCCAAAAGATATCCCGTAATGCTAGGACGTCCTCGGCAGCCATCTGATTGTAGATGAGTGAGTCGGTAGGTTTATCAGTAGAAATACTTGGAACCTGCTCGTATTGGTCTACTGCTTTCAGGATAGCATCTTGGTCAAAGATACTGATATCGGACTCGAGTACCTCTACCCTCTTGGCAGTCACCCACTCACGCGCTTGCGCTCTATCGAGGCAGATCAACCGCTGTGTCAGGTATTCCAGATCTTGTATGCCTGCTATGATATGTTCAGGGTATTGTACACTGAGGTATTTGAGGTATAAGGATTGATCGCCACTGTGCAGGGCATGATTGCGTAGCAACACCCGCTGTGGGTCGTAGGCATAATCGAACCTGTCGAGGTCTTTTCCGAACTGATAATGTTCGTTATATACAAAGAGCCGCTGCTGCAATTTCTGCTGATGGTCATCTTCGATGAATACCTCGCCGATAAGCTGCCAATCTTCGATATTCTGAATAGCATCATCGATGACCAGAATAGCTGGCTCTTGCAATGGAACAAACTTACCTTCGCTATCTAGCTCCACAATGTATTCCCACACGTCGTCAACCTTTTCTGGATACCAGGTTGGGTTTTCGTCATCGACGGTATTTTTTGAGGTCAATATGTTGTACCCTTTGGTCTTGCTGAAAATTTAAGGTTACGAACATTAATCAAATTGGTTAATGACTTTAAGAAAGCCCTTGACAAGGTCAACAATAAATATGAATAAAAATCAATTCTAGCAAGATTCTATAGAAATGTGCCCAATATCCCCAGGCATATGTGTTATTTTATTAATTCACCTGTTTTCTTATTAACTTTAATAAGTTTAGTCTCAGAGAAGTCTTGAAATTCACCTTTCGAATTATACTTTTTGCCAATTGCTGAATATTCGCAAATCACATTATCTTCATCATCATAACAATTTAAGTTAACATTTTTGCTTTCTTCACCAGTTCTTATCCAATCAGATATTTTGTGTGATTTGCTCCATATGATTGTTCTTTCTCCAAATGGTTTTCTTAAAGTCACGCACTTAAATGAAAGGTTATCATCTTCATCTGAAACAATAACTGCCTGATCTTTGTTTATAACAACATATTCATTATAACCCCCTACAGCATCAAAAGATGATAAAGTGTTCAATAGTTCACCTTTTTGGGAAAATACCAAAAGCTTACTTTCACTCAAAAAAGAAATTACACCATAAGATTTTTGTAAAAAGTGACTTTTATAATGGATATCACTATTTTGATAATTTCCTATTTTATAAATTGTATTATCAACTACATTTAAAATTTGCACAAATCCATCACGTATAACTGAATTGCTTAAAGTTAATTCTTCTGGGGAGAATGTTAAATAAAATATATTATTGTATCCGGGAGCAGGTGCTACATATGAAAATTTTAATTTGTTTTTCCAGCTGTTATCTAAATCATATATTTTCCTTGATATCAAATTGTTATCTTTAGAAAAAATTGCGAAAATATATTTTTCATTACTTATTCCCCCCACAACCATAGTTCCATTTTCTTTTACCAAATGACCTGTAATTTTTGTGAAATCGTTTAATTCAGGTAATATTTTAGTGTATTTATCTCTAAATTCTTTTTCTTTTCCTGTTAGTGCATTTTCAGGAGGGAAAAGCTCAGAATTAACGGATGGACTTTTAGTACAAGCACATAAGCATAGCGTAACTCAGTAGCGTCCTAAATAAAAATTAGGGTTAAAAAAATCTCATTATTTACCCTCAATACGCTTGTATTTTGAGTTTTTACAATGTTATACCCTCTGTTATTTTCAAAAGACACCTAATTGTCCATTTTTATCTGGGATTTTATCCTTTATAAATTGATCATTTGCCCATTTCCAAAAGTCAATTTTCACAAATATATTCATCCTGATAAAACTGACCAAATTGGATAGATTCCATTTGTAGATCACCTTGTTTTGAATGTATTTCAATAAAAGTATCCCGATCAATGCCGTCCATATCTGGATCTGAACTGCATTTTCCGAAGTTCCAATAAAGCTTGTCACCTTGAGTCTTTGTTTGAGATGTTTAAAAAAGATCTCAATCTGCCATCGCTGTTTATATATCATAGAGACCATGGCAGGTTTCCATTGCAGGTTATTGGTTAAAAATTCATACTCATTACCTGTTGTGCTGTCCAAAACGTGTACCAGTCTAAGTTTTTTGTTTCCATAACGTTTTGATGCCGTTCCCTCCAAGGTAATGATCTGATCCTTAATGATGCCGCTTTCTCGCATAGCCTCGCTCTGATAGCTCTTGTTTACGCTGTATCTCATATTGCTTTTGCTACGCGTAACAAAATAACACCCCTTGCTGTCCAAAACGTTCATCCACTGAAAATCAACGTATCCACGGTCCACAACAACGACACTTCCCTTAGGGAAAGCAAAGCTGTTTGCCTTTTTGCTTTCATGTACCTTACCATCGGTAATCTCCATGAAAACCGGAAGACAGCCATCATAATCCAGGACAGTGTGCAGTTTGGCAGCCCCTTTATTGCTGCGAAATGTGGCCCAGTCAAACATCGAAAGGCACAGTGGGATCACGCTGGCATCCATCAGGTATACCTCACGTTTCAAGGACCGTAATTCTTTTCGATGATTAACATCCTTATTCCATAGGCTGGAAAGAAGAGCAAAATATAGATCCCTAAACAGATTAAAGTCCCGATGCTCATTCATATAAGAGATACTCGATTTACTGGGTGCTCTGGAAATGCCCATATGGCTCATGTTGCCAGTAGTACTACGTAGACCATTGCTGATATCACGTACCGAATCAGAGGATGATAAATGACAGAATAACATGCTCACAAGGTGGGTCCAACTGGTAAGGCCTTTCTGATGCTTGTCACTATTGTAGCTACTTACCAGGTTTTTGAAAATATCCCGATCGATCAACGACAGAATCTGGCTAAAAACATTTATATTTATCATGGCGGTGTGTGATTTTTTCCAATTTCAAGTTAGCTATTTTTTAAATAGCTAAACACCGCCTTTTTTAACCCTTCTCCAAATCGTTTAGGACGCTACTGAAATAAAATATACTATTGTGAAGAATTATTGTTAAATTTATTTAGGGACTAAGTAAGTACATTCAACTTGATAATACCATTATATATTTTATGGAACCTAAAATAATACACCAGATCACTGGAATCGAAAGATTTTCGTTAGTGAGTTTTTGTATGAATTCTTGGACGCCTTTAAAAGAACCTGGTTAAAAAATAGCATATTGGTTTAATGAAGGACTAGAAAGATTTATTAATAAAATTATTATTTTGCTTATCAGACTTACATTAATGCCTGAAATCATGCGGAGGCAGCTGCTATTGCAAGATGTTTAATTATCCACAATCACTTCCGTCCTAAATAAATTTTAGGCGCGTGTTTCCCTTGAAACAGTATCTATTTTTAGATAATTTCAATTTTGACCCTATTTTTTAGTCTGAGAATATCTGTAGCTGTCCATTTTTACCCTTAACTGGTGGCCTGATAAAAGGATCATCTATCCATTGCCATATATTTATTTTCACGAATATATTCATCCTGATAAACCCGACCAAGTTAGACAGATTCCAATCGTATTTAGCCTTCTTCTGAAGGTATTTGAGCAGTAATATTCCAATCAACGAAGTCCATATTTGGATCATGACCGCATTTTCAGAAGTACCCACAAAAGATGATATTTTTAAGCGTTGCTTCAGATGCTTGAAGAAAATCTCGATCTGCCATCGCTGTTTATAAATGTTAGCTACTAGTGATGCCTTCCATTGGATATTATTTGTCAGAAAGTGGTACTGGTTGTCTGTGCTGCTGTCCCAAAAGTGAATCAAGCGTAATGGTTTAGAGTTGTATCTATCTGCTGATGGACCAGAAAGCTCAATGATCTCATCTTTAATGATTCCCTTTTCAAGGAGTGCTTCACTCTGGTATGACTTGATAACGTTGTACTTCATGTTAGTTTTACTCCTGGTAACAAAATAACAACCTCTGCTGTCCAAATCCCCGAGCCAGTTGTAATCCACATAACCTCTATCCACCACTACAACGCTTCCTTTGGAAAAACTATAGCTACCCGCACGCTGGCTTTCATGAACTTTCCCGTCTGTAATCTGCATGAAAACAGGAAGACATCCATCATAATCCAGCACAGTGTGCAGTTTTACAGCACCTTTGGTGCTTCTAAATTTAGCCCAGTCAAATACAGATAAACATAAAGGGATGATACTGGCATCCATCAGATAAACCTTGCGCTTTAATTGCGTTAGATCTTTGCGCAAATGGGTATCCTTTTGCCATAGCTTATCTAATAGCGAAAAGTACAGATCTTTAAAGAGTTCATGGGTGCGGTGCTTGTTGATATAGGAAATATTGGACTTGCTGGGTGCTCTACCAACACCTAAATGGTTCAAATTACCAGTCGTACTACGTAAGCCATTACTGATATCACGAACTGAATCTGCAGAAGAAAAATGGCAAAACAACATGCTAGCAAGATGCGTCCAGCTGTTGATCCCTTTACAATGTTTGTCACTCTTGTGCTTAGCAACCAAAACCTTGAATAATTCGCGGTCGATAAGTGATAAAATCTGACTAAAAACGTTTAAATTTACCATGGCGGTGTGTTAAAATTTGACGATTTAAATATAGCAACTTTGCTATAGCAAAACACCGCCACTTTTTTCAACGTTTAGGACGCTACTGATAAAATGACTACCTATTTAATCAGGAACTTTGTATTAGGCGATAATTTCAGGACAAACAAAAGTTTAAAATATAATGTTATTAGCTGCAATTACCACGGTTCAAGGATACGCATACAATACAGATACGAACTTTAATAACTTGACAGAAGATGGTAGATAAAAATAAAACTATGAACAAAACTATAATTATTAAAGTGGTGTTATTTATTGTGATTACAATACCTATGACAATGGTAAGCGCGCAGCAGCGCGCTACAAGTCAAATTGATTTATCTAATCAACAACAAAGCTTGATAAGCATTTCGGCACTAACTGCAGTTGGGGATTTGGAACAACTTAAAATTGAATTGAATAAGGGGTTAGATGATGGTCTTACTATTAATGAAATAAAAGAAGCACTGGTACAACTTTATGCGTATTGCGGTTTCCCGAGAAGCCTAAATAGTATTCAGGTGTTTATGTCCGTATTGGATGATAGAATAGGTAAAGGTATTGAAGATAAGTCTGGTAAACCTATTATTGTGCATAACAATGTAGAAGACAGATATGAACAAGGAAGGAAGGTCCTCGAGGAATTAACTAATGCTCCGCAATTAAAACCGGCAGCAGGTTTTGGAGCGTTTGCTCTTCGTGCTGATGCTTTTCTGAAAGAACATCTTTTTGCCGATATCTTTTCAAGCGACGTCTTGAGCTATCTGCAAAGAGAATTGGTGACCATTGCTGCACTGGCATCCATGGAGGGAGTAGAAGGACAATTGATGTCCCATATCAACATCGGAAAGAATATCGGTATCACTGAGAGTCAGTTTGAGAAAATTGCCGATCTTATTGATGAAAAAGTCAGTACGACACAGGCCAATACTGTCAGAAAACTGATTGAAAAACCTCTGGTCTCGATAATAAAACCTGACATGATTGTTCGTGTTTCAGAAATAGAAATACATCCCACATATTTAGAAGAGTACAAAATTATTTTAAAAGAGGAGGCTGCTGCATCTGTAACGCTTGAACCAGGAGTTGTTGCAATTTTTCCGATGTACCAACAAGACGATCAAACACAAGTACGAATTATAGAAATCTATACAAATAATGAAGCATATCAATCGCATTTAAAGACACCTCATTTCCTACATTACAAAACAAGTACATTACCAATGGTAAAAGCATTGAAACTGGTTGATATGACTAGCATAGACCATGACGCCATGCTTGACATATTTAAAAAATTGAGATAGAAAAGGGTCATACCCAATAACAGTCCGTGAATGTTGCCCATTCTGGTTAGCTCATCATTTTTTTCATCATGATATCCATTTGCTCATCTTCACCTTATTTGAAAATATGCGTATCAAACTCAACAAAACCATTCTTTTTATAAAAATTAATAGCTCTAGGATTCTCCTCCCATACACCTAACCATATAAAATCAACATTTTTAAGAATAGCAATCTGTAAAGCCTTATCATAAAGTATCTGTCCCACCTTCTTTCCATGATACTCCTTTAAGACGTATATACGTTCAATTTCCAATGCTTTTTCATATAGAAGTTCTGTTTGAGATTGTCCTATATTAAGCTTTAGATAACCTATAGTATTATTGCCAATCATGGCGAAATAGAAATCAGAGTTTTTATTATTTAATTCATTTGTTAGCTTTTCTAAAGAGAAACCTTCTTCTAGATATTTGGCCATATTTTCGTCAGAATTGCTTGCAGCAAAAGTATCAAGAAAAGTTTGTCTACCGATTTTTCGCAATTCCTCAATATCATTAATCGATACTTTTTTTACTTGTATAGTCTCCATAAGATATATTTAGTTCCAGTAGCGTCCTAAACGTTGAAAAAAGTGGCGGTGTTTTGCTATAGCAAAGTTGCTATATTTAAATCGTCAAATTTTAACACACCGCCATGGTAAATTTAAACGTTTTTAGTCAGATTTTATCACTTATCGACCGCGAATTATTCAAGGTTTTGGTTGCTAAGCACAAGAGTGACAAACATTGTAAAGGGATCAACAGCTGGACGCATCTTGCTAGCATGTTGTTTTGCCATTTTTCTTCTGCAGATTCAGTTCGTGATATCAGTAATGGCTTACGTAGTACGACTGGTAATTTGAACCATTTAGGTGTTGGTAGAGCACCCAGCAAGTCCAATATTTCCTATATCAACAAGCACCGCACCCATGAACTCTTTAAAGATCTGTACTTTTCGCTATTAGATAAGCTATGGCAAAAGGATACCCATTTGCGCAAAGATCTAACGCAATTAAAGCGCAAGGTTTATCTGATGGATGCCAGTATCATCCCTTTATGTTTATCTGTATTTGACTGGGCTAAATTTAGAAGCACCAAAGGTGCTGTAAAACTGCACACTGTGCTGGATTATGATGGATGTCTTCCTGTTTTCATGCAGATTACAGACGGGAAAGTTCATGAAAGCCAGCGTGCGGGTAGCTATAGTTTTTCCAAAGGAAGCGTTGTAGTGGTGGATAGAGGTTATGTGGATTACAACTGGCTCGGGGATTTGGACAGCAGAGGTTGTTATTTTGTTACCAGGAGTAAAACTAACATGAAGTACAACGTTATCAAGTCATACCAGAGTGAAGCACTCCTTGAAAAGGGAATCATTAAAGATGAGATCATTGAGCTTTCTGGTCCATCAGCAGATAGATACAACTCTAAACCATTACGCTTGATTCACTTTTGGGACAGCAGCACAGACAACCAGTACCACTTTCTGACAAATAATATCCAATGGAAGGCATCACTAGTAGCTAACATTTATAAACAGCGATGGCAGATCGAGATTTTCTTCAAGCATCTGAAGCAACGCTTAAAAATATCATCTTTTGTGGGTACTTCTGAAAATGCGGTCATGATCCAAATATGGACTTCGTTGATTGGAATATTACTGCTCAAATACCTTCAGAAGAAGGCTAAATACGATTGGAATCTGTCTAACTTGGTCGGGTTTATCAGGATGAATATATTCGTGAAAATAAATATATGGCAATGGATAGATGATCCTTTTATCAGGCCACCAGTTAAGGGTAAAAATGGACAGCTACAGATATTCTCAGACTAAAAAATAGGGTCAAAATTGAAATTATCTAAAAATAGATACTGTTTCAAGGGAAACACGCGCCTAAAATTTATTTAGGACGGAAGTGTCATTTTATACAAAATACAGATATATTTACCAGTTTTACGGATTATGATATTCTCATATAGATCTTATATTTAGGTTTTGTAAATTTGTTTATATAAGCATTTTTATAAGTATGGTAGAAATAGAAAGGATTGATACGATAAAGCAGTATAACGATACGGTAGGCGTTGATACCCTCCATCCGCTTGTTAGTATTGTAGACTTTGATATGATGCCAACTTATCAATATTTTAGACGTAAAATGGGAGTTTATGCCATTTTCTTAAAGTATATTAAATGTGGAGATATGCGATATGGATGTCAACCTTATGATTATGAGGATGGAACTTTGGTATTCATAGCACCAGGTCAAGTTTATGGTATCGATAGTAAAGGAAAGATAATAAAACCAGCGGGTAAAGCACTTGTATTCCATCCCGATCTTATCGCAAATACTGACCTAGGCAAGAAAATGAAAAACTATACTTTCTTTTCGTATGAGGTGAACGAAGCACTTCATCTTTCAAAAAAAGAACGTGTTTTGATAAACGATTGCTTAGATAAAATAGCTTATGAAATAGATCTAAACATTGACAAATACAGTAAGGTGCTTATTGTCTCTTACATTGAATTATTTCTGAATTATTGTATGCGATTTTATAATCGCCAATTCATAACTCGTAGTAATGTCAATAAAGATATACTTAGTAGATTTGAACATTTATTACATGAATATTTTAGCACCAAAAAACAGCTTACTTTAGGTATCCCAAGTGTTGGTTATTGTGCTGAGCAACTAAATATTTCAGCTAATTATTTTGGTGATCTTATAAAACAAGAAACCGGAAGAACAGCTTTGGACTATATTCAAAGCAAGCTGATAAATGAGGCAAAAATCATGCTGTTTGATAAGAAAAAACCGATCAGTGAAGTTGCCCATCAACTGGGTTTCAACTACCAGCAACATTTTACGCGACTATTTAAGCAGCGGGTCGGGCAAACTCCGAACGAATATAAAAAACTGATCTAGCTAAAAATGGATTTAAAATAGTTTGCTTAACAGCACGTTGAATCATATGTCTTCGGCAGCCATTTTGACTGTAGATGTGAGTTTGTTTCAAGCACATCATGTCCATTAATTCGTGAAATTGAGAGAATACAAATAGAGTCCTATTTTAATTGGAAATTTACTTTAATTCAAAATGGACTGTTATACTTCCTAAACCTAGAACTTTGGCCAAACCAGTTGGATCATCCACTTTACCTAGCTTTGTGTAGCTATATGATGTCGGAAAACTGTCATAGAATAGAACTAACGTTTTTGAACCGAAAAGCATAATGTCACCGTTCTTGATTGTACCTGGATTTGATGGATTAATGCGAAGTTTTGTAGCCAGATCAACATGTTTTTCATTACGGAGATGGTCTTCCATTTTTATTGTCAGTGGAAGCAGCTTTATGAAATCTTCTGTGGTTTTATTGCTTAATAAAGTAGCGGTAAAATCTTTTGAATTGACTTTAATTTTTATCTTAATCGTTTTCATATTGTCATTTTCCTTATTCACAACATTGTTTTGGATTTCATGACGCGCATCTTTGCTATCACATGCAGAGGCATTGATGACAAAGAAAAGCAAAAATAGTAAAATTGAATATTGAGATTTCATAAGTTTTATATTTGACTTAACATTTTGAAGTATTGATTTAATGAACATGCAATATAATGTTAGATACTATTGCGAAATATGGCTAATAAATAGATGGTTAATACCATCAAGGCCTCTGATATACGAAACAAGATCATATTCCTTTTCACTTTGTTAAGCTCTATTGATACTTCTTCAGCATTCATTTGCCGGATGATTAACTTATTTAAACGCATACTATTTGTTCCAGCAATAAAAAATCCACTTAAAAACAAGCCTATAACAAATACCATTTTTATGACAAACCACTGTTGCCCAACTGCAGCCCAACCTAAAGCAGCCAACATCATAATCCCACTTATAATCATCAATAAAGTGCCAGTATGAATTATCATAGAGTACTTAGATAATAAACAAGTCAGTGATTTAGACTTTAAAGGTGATTCAGGTATATGTTTCCAGATCTGCCTCTCCAATAGGTATCCTCCAATAGATCCTCCAGATGTAATAGTGATGCCTACTATATGAATAAATAGGCCTAATGAATATAAAAAATACATATTTTTCTATTAATTATTTCGTTCCTCCTCCTAAAGCTTTGTACAATTGTACTATAGCATTTAGCTTTTGATATTTTGCGTCAAGAATATTAATTTGTGTGTTGAGCTCATGCTCTTGTGCCCTTAATACTTCGAGATAATTCGCCAAACCGTGGTTCATCAATTTCTGTGAATATATTGTGGCGGACTGATAAGCTAAATATTCCTTTTCTTTAAATTTTTCGATTTGTGTCTGTGATTTGAAATTGCTCAACGCATCGGATACTTCCTTACCTGCATTCAAAATAGATTTACGGTAATTCAGATAGGCAATCTGTTGGTTTGCCAAACTTATTTCATGTCGGGTTTTTAGTTGACGTCTATTCCATACGGGTTGGGTCAGTGACGCTATAACATTCCCAAACAGAGCTCTCGGACTAAATAACTGATCGATATCAATGCTTTGAAAACCTGAACTTGCTGTCAGTCTAAAACTGGGGTAAAATTCGGCTTTTGCAACATTGACCAATTGGAAATTACGCATAAGATCATATTCTGCTGCACGGACATCCGGACGGTTGGACAAAAGCTGATATGGTACACCAATTGCTAAATCCATTACAATCTGTTGGTCGTCCAATGTTCCCCTTTCAACTGTTTTCGATTCGCCTGCCAAGAGCAGGTTAAAAGCATTCTCGGTAACTTCAATCTGATTATTAACCTGGACCAAAAGTGACTGTGCATTGTATATCAATGCTTCGCTTTGCTTTACTGCTGCTTCGCTCAACGTGCCTTCCAATTTCAAAGCCTTTGAAGTTTCCAACGATTTTGTCCTTGTTTCAATGGTATGTTCCGTTACTTTCTGCTGCTCATCCAGTATCAACAATTGATAATAAAGCGAAGCGACATGGCTTACCAATGTGGTCTGCAAAGCCTGTTGCCCCGTAATTGTACGTTGCATTTCGGTAAGAGCCGCACGCTTCGAGCTCGTCAATTTTCCCCATATATCGGCTTCCCAAGATACTGAAGCCGTCAGATCGAACTGAAAGAGATGTTGCCGTTCGCCAATCATTTGACCAAACTGTGTATTCAACGACTGGGAAGTATAGTTTACACCTGGACCTACATTCAGGGACGGTAGGAATGCTTTACCAGATTGCAAATAATAAGATCTGCTTGCCTTTATATTTTCCAAAGCAATGTTGATATCTAAGTTATTTTGCAGTGCGGTCTCGATATACACCTGAAGAAGTGGATCGGTAAAAAACTCAGCCCTTTTTATCAACCCTATGTTCGCGGAATCCACCTGCTGATATTCCTTTCTGAACAGATCTGCTGTGGGCAGGGCATTCTGTGGTCGTTCATATCGTTTCGCTACAAAACAGGATTGCAACGTAAATAGTAGGGCAATCAATGGGAGCCATTTTGCAATTTTTATATTTTTCAAAACTTTAGTTTTTTTATCGTTAAACATTTTATGGTTTTTCAATCGAAATTTCTTTTGATTTTATCGGTTTTACTTTCTCTTGTAACCATTGGAAAATGACAAACAGAACAGGGATCACCAATACACCGCATACGGTTCCGATCAGCAAACCTGCTGCCGCTCCAGTACCGATCGACCGGTTTCCAACTGCTCCCATTCCAGAAGAGAATACCAAGGGAATCATACCTGCTACAAATGCCAACGAAGTCATTAGAATTGGTCGTAATCTTGCTCTGGCAGCATTGATGGCAGCATCGGTAATAGATTCCCCAGCGTGTCTTCGTTGTAGCGCAAATTCAACAATCAAAATCGCATTTTTCGCTAACAAACCGACCAGCATAATCAAGGCAACCTGGAAATAAATATTGTTTTCCAATCCCGCAAGATGCTGCCCCAGAAAAGCACCCATTATGCCAAAAGGCAAGGAAAGAATTACTGTAAGTGGTTGTATAAAACTTTCGTACTGTGCTGACAGCAATAAATAAATGAACATAACGCAGAGGAGAAAAATAAACAGGGTCTGATTTCCCACGGCGATTTCTTCTCTTGTCAAACCGGCATAATCTACGGTATAGTCAACAGGCAAGGTCTGTGCTGCTACTTCCTGGAATGCCGTAATCGCGTCTCCGGTACTATAGCCTGGTGCATTTGCCCCATCGATCTGTACCGATGTGAACAGGTTGAACCGGTTGACCACCTGCGGACCATAAGTCCTTTTCAGTGAAACAAACTGGGATATAGGTGCCATTTCTCCCGACCCAGTCTTTATCGTAAAATGTTCCAAAAGTTTTTCATCCTTTCTGGTTTCCGGTAGCGACTGCACCATCACCCGATATTGCTTTCCGAATTTCGTAAAATCGGAAGCATAGAAACCACCCACATAGCCCTGCATCGCAGAAAGGATACTGGAAACCTCCACTCCTGACTCCTCCGCTCGTTCCACATCAATGTCCATTTCATACTGTGGATAGCTGACATTGAACGGGGTCTGTGCAAATTCAATCTCCGGCCGTTTCTCTAACTCCTCAATGAAATTTTTGGCTACTTTGTCGAGCTCCTGAATATCGTTTCCAGCTCTATCGAGCAGCACCATGGAAAATCCGGCACTACTACCAAATCCCTGCACGCTCGAGGGACCAAAAAACACGAAGTTGGCATCAGGAATGGTGGCCGCCTCTTTATAAAGTTTCCTAATAACAGTATTTACGCTCAATTCATCATTTCCTTTTCGGTCTTTGAATGGAGGTAGGTGTATATAACCTGTAGCATTGTTGCTTCCAGTTCCAGAGAATAAGCTCGCTCCAGTAGAAATGCTGAACCTATCCACCCCTGGAATATCTACTACTTTTTTCTCCAGTTCTTTCATCGCCGCATAAGATCGTTCCATTGATGAGCCTGGAGGGAGTTCTGCATTAATATAAATTACTCCTCTATCTTCCAGAGGCACGAAACCTTTTGGCATGGAGCTATTTGCCCAAAACAGCAGACCGATTGCAACGATAAACATCGTACCTACAATCCATTTTTTATCAATCAATCCTTTTACCAATACGCCATATCGTTTAGTAGTCAAATCAAATGCAACATTGAACTTATAATTGAATTTCTGTACCACATTTTTCTCTGCGTATGTTTTGTCTGTATGATCAGATTTTAGAAATAAGGCACACAGCATAGGCGTTAAGGTCAGGGCATTGACTGCCGAAATAAAGATGGCAACCATCAGGGTGATCCCGAACTGTTGATAGAAAACGCCCGCAGGTCCACTGATAAACGTTACAGGAACAAAAACAGCACCCAAAACCAAGGTAATGGAAATGATGGCTCCTGAGATTTCTCCCATTGCCTCAATAGTTGCTGAACGGCTATCTTGCTTCTTTTGCTGTAATTTAGCATGAACGGCTTCGACCACCACAATGGCGTCGTCAACGACAATACCGATCGAGAGTACAAGCGCAAAAAGGGTCAGCAGATTCAGGGAGAAACCAAACAAATTTAGAAAAAAGAAACTGCCCACAAGTGAAACGGGTATCGCAATGGCTGGAATAAGGGTAGAACGAAAATCCTGCAAGAAAAGCAATACGACTAAAAATACAAGTAGAAACGCCTCTATTAGTGTTATGACTACCTGGTCGACAGCTCCATCCAAAAACGTATTGAGATCGTAATCGTTTAACCAATGTAAACCTTCAGGCAGGTTAGGTTCGATACTGTCAAGGTAATCCAACACCGCTTTGTTGACTTCCTGGGCATTGGAACCTGGACTTTGATACACGCCGAATACGCCGTTGACATAACCCATTGTTTCACCTACGCCAGAATAACTTTGTGAGTCGAATGATACATCGGCAACATCTTTTAATCTTAAAAATTGTCCGTTCCCTAACGCCTTAATAATGATGTTTTCATATCCGTTTTCAGTATCGAACCTTCCCTTGTAGCGGATTACATACTCGTTGGTTCGTCCTGCGTTGACGCCAACCTGACCGGCTGCGGCTTCTCTACTTTGGGAATTGATTTTTGCAATCACATCATCGGGTTCCAGACTATATGCAGCAAGTTTCTCCGGAGAAAGCCAAATACGCATCGCGTAATTTTTAGCGCCGTGTATATCGGCATTTGCCACACCCTTGATTCTCTTAATCGCAGGAATGACGTTGATGTTGATATAGTTTTCGATATAGACTTGGTCGAACGAAGGGTTTGTAGAATAAAATCGGACAAATATCAAAGCCGAGGTTTCCTGTTTTTGTGTCACTACTCCCGATCTTGTAACCTCTTGGGGAAGTAAAGGTGTAGCCCTACTTACCCGATTCTGAACATTTACCGCTGCAATATCTGGATCGGTCCCTAATTCAAAAAACACGTCGATACTTGCTGTCCCGTCGTTGGTAGCTGATGAAGAAATATAGGTCATCCCCTCCACCCCGTTTACCTGCTCTTCAATAGGCGTAATGACAGAACGGATAATAGTCATCGCGTCTGCTCCGGGATAATTAGCGGTTATTTTTACAGTAGGTGGTGCGATGTCAGGGTACTGTGTCATCGGAAGTCCCTTTAACCCAAGTATTCCCAAAACAACTATAAAAATAGAGATGACGGCAGAAAACACCGGTCTCTCAATAAATTTCTTAATCATAATTTAGAATATTGGCTTAATGTTGTTAATAATACTATCTGTTACTGTTTTCGTCTGACGGATTGCCGTGTTTGAACGTAAACCTGACATACCTCCTGCCACTACGATATCGCCTTGTTTCAATCCGCTTTCAACCAGTACAAGGTTATTGATTCGATCAATTTCTTTTATCTCTGTCAATCGTACAGTATCGTTTGTAACGATATATGTATATACTTTTCCTTGTTGTTCAAAAACACTTGTTTCAGGTATAACGAGAGTATTTTTATAAGGTTTGGGGATTCGAATCGTACCACTGTTGCCGTTAGTAAGTATTCCTTGTTTATTCGGAAAAGAAACCCGGAACTGTATACTTCCTGTTTGTGGATTGATTTGGCCAGTAATGGCGCTTATAGTACCTTTTTCGTCATAAATCCTACCATTGGCCATTAACAATTCAACAGGAGGAATATTTTTCAGTTTTTCTTCTGATGAGTTACCCGCTGTTTCATATAGAAAATTGAGATATTCAGATTCATTCATTGAGAAATAGGCATACAAGGCTCGAATATCTGAAACGGTGGTAATAGGTGTCTGGTCGGAAGGTCCTACTAAAGCGCCCGTCCTTAAATTTATTTTACCGACCACACCATCCACAGGTGCACGAATGATTGCATAATCTACATTGGCAGCAATACTGTTATAATTTGCCTTTGCCTGCTTCAATTCACTATTTGCATGCAATAGCCTAACTTGGGCTGTTTCCAATAATATTGGACTTATAATGTTTTGATCGACCAATGGCTCCAATTTTTTCACTTCAACTTGGGCAACTGCTACTTTGGCCTGTGCTGCAGCAACACTTGATTGTGCCGCACTTTCAGTTTGGGAGAGTACATTGGTTTCCAGCTTAAACATGACCTGTCCTTTGTTGACACGTTGTCCCTCATCTACCAATACTTCACTTATATAGCCCTGAATCTTAGTGCGAACATCATTATTGTTAATCCCCTGTATGGAGGTTGGATAGGTTTGATACCCTAAAACATCCCTGTTTTCAACCTCCACAACTGGGTAAGTACGCTCTTCCTCCTGAGTGATTTCACTTGCAATGCAAGAAGCAAAAAGCGTAGTAGACAATACAGCTATTGTTATATTTTTGATTAAATAAATCATCTTATTATTTTAATTATCACGCTCAATAAAGTCAAAAAGTAGCCTATAACGATCCTTTTGAGACCGCCCAAACTCTTTTTTAGATTTATTTTGCTTATCTGTTTAGTACGAAAACTATTTTAGGTTTGTCCTGAAAAATGTTTCCATTTTGTCAAACGGAATGACATCCAACTTATCATACAAATCCACATGGACAGCATTTGGGATAATGATAAGTTCTTTTGGTTTTAATGCATCCTTAAAAGCATCTTCAGAAAAATAACGTGAATGTGCATTTTCTCCTGCAATCATCAAAAGTGGTCTTGGCGAAATCTCTTTGATATAGGTTAATAAGGGCATATTCATAAACGATAACGCATTTGTCGCATTCCAAGCACCTGTTGAATTTAGAGAACGTTCGTGATAACCTCTTTCAGTTTTGTAGTAATCAGCATATTCTTTTACAAATTGCGGTGCATCATCACTCGAATTTTCAGCATTTAATATTGCTCCTGCGTGGAATATCCCTGCTTCTGCATCTTTCCAGCGTTGTTTGCCTAGTTGCTCTAAAATTTCAGTACGCTGCTCCAATGTCATTGCATCATTATAGCCTTTTGCGTTCACCCTTGACATATCGTACATACTGGTAACTGCCACGGCTTTCACACGTTTGTCGATAGCAGTGGCGTTCAATGCGAAACCGGCCCAACCACAAATCCCGATGATGCCTATTTTACTTCTATCAATATTTTCCTGTATTCCAAGAAAATCTATTGCCGCACTAAAATCTTCTGTATTGATGTCGGGCGATGCTACGGCACGAGGTTCGCCACCGCTCTCTCCTGTATAAGACGGGTCGAATGCAAGTGTGATAAAACCACGTTCTGCCATTTGGTTAGCATATAATCCCGATGATTGTTCTTTGACTGCGCCAAATGGTCCACTAATTGCTAGTGCTGGTAACGACCGATTGTTATTATTTTTGGGTGTGTATAAATCACCTGTCAATGTTATACCGTAGCGGTTTTTAAAGGTAATTTTTTGTCGTGTTACCTTTTCACTTAATTGAAAGGTATAATGTTCTTGATTTTCCATTTTGATTTGATCTTTAGAAGATGAAACTTGACCGTAAGCCTGAGATAAAACTATCATAGAAACGATTAATAAAATTGATATCCTTTTCATATTATTGCTTTTGTTAATGACAAACCGAATGTGATCACACGGATTTAATGTGTTAGCATTCTAGCGACAGTACAAAAGTAGATACTAAGTAGCGCTATTATATTACATATTGTACAGCAATAATGTCACATATCGAACCTTATAATAAATATTATTGATCGTTTGATAAATTTGAATAATTAATTTTTTTATTAAAAAGTAGGTCGGTACTATTTTAAATATTACTTATGTTTACGTATAACTTTATGACGATTGAGTATGCAGATAGATGAGAATCAAAAAATAATATCATTTAAGGCTTCGAATTTAGCTCAATTTCCCAAGGATTTTCAATCCCGATTTCACACACATATTTACTGTCAACGTGGAAACGCAGAATTCAGATTCAATGACCAGATATTCCATTGTAAAACAGGTGAATTTATTTTTTGGCTTGCTGGAAGTGAGGTATCAGATCTATTCCTTTCCGGAAATTTTCTGGCAATGGTATTATTTATTGAAAAAAAATTTCTTTTGGACAACCTCCCCAATCAGAACCTGAGTATAGATTCTATTGTATATCATAAGGAGAACCCTATTTTGCATCCTGACGATAAAAATGATAAAAAAAAGATTCTTGTCAATTTCCAAATGCTGAACAATAGGTATTTAGAAACAGAACATCGGTTTTATGATGAAGTATTGAAACTTCAGATACAATTGTTCGTTTTGGAGATGTGGAATATTTTTGCCAATCAGTTGGATAGACGAAGACGTTCGTTACAGGCAGGAACACTTTATGAAAGATTTCTACAATTGGTAGAAGATAATTGTATGAAGGAACGTGAGGTGCAGTACTACAGTAATCGACTCAATGTTTCTCCAAAATACTTGAATCAAATCTGCAAAGCAAATACAGGTGTTCCTGCTTCTCAGTGGATACAACGTCTTACAAAAGACCGAATAGTTGTTATGCTGCGGAACAAGAATATGAATGTTTCGGAAATTGCAAATGAAATGGAATTTTCTAGCTATTCATTTTTTACCCGATATGTAAAAAAGGTGTTAGGAGTTAGTCCAAGCGAATATAGACGACAGTTCTAAAATCTGTTTCTAATCTAGGTCTTAAATTACATTGCCAAGAATACCTCAATTGTAGTTTTTCGACGAACTCTTGATCAATTTTATCTTCATGCAGCATCCTCTAAAAAACAGTTTTTACTGGTCTGAATATCCTAAATCAGATCGGTATTATTTTTACTTAAAATAATAGACTTTTTTTAAATGTAAACACATCACAAGGATTTTTACTGATGTCGGAACAATCGAAACGTTTTACAAGATCTTGGCAGTTCTGTTCCAAGAATCTTTGGTTTCTTAAAAGTATGTTTTTATATTTATTAACTGTTTGAGAAATTGGAGGTCTCCTAAAACAGGAAAGTTTTCCAAATGACCAAATATAAATAGAAGATTAAAAATGGTTTATAAATATTTATCATTCAGTATAGCAATAACATTTATTTCGTTTATTGTTGGAATGGCCGTTAATGCAATCTTGAAAAAAACAAAGTTTTACAACAATGGATTATCAGACTTTAGTTTTATTAGAAGCGAAAAATTGAACAAATGGTTTGGAGTTGGAATTGTTAAATGGACGGTGAAAAATACACCATTTAAATTTTTTAATCAAAAACTTAAACTGAGTAATAAAATTGAAAAAACCGACTTGCATAAATTGCGTGAAGAAATGACAAATTCAGAAATTGAGCATTTAATAGGTTTTGTTTTTGTAACAATTTTTGCCTTAGTGAAATTTAATAAGACTGAATGGCTATTTGGTTTGACAATAATGATCGTGAATATATTGATGAATTTAAACCCTTCTTTATTGCAACAACAGAATAAAAGAAGAATTGATAAATTAATAAAAAAACTGTAGCTAACATCTGTTTGGTAATAAGGCCACTGAAACGGCTCTATTAACCATATATACAAGGTATAAGTTAAATGATTATGGGCAAGGTGCATGAAAATAGGGTCATTCAGAAAGTTTTATCATAAATCCCGTTTTAAAAAGTAAATTATGGAGCATACTGTTATCGACAAAGTTGCCTTAATTAATATATCCGTTGGAAAGGTCTTGAGTACTCTTTCCAAGTCAAAGAATAAGCTATATTTCCCTGGAGGAAAGAGAGAAAATAATGAGTCTGATTTAGAATGCCTCAAAAGGGAGATATTCGAAGAACTCAATGTACACATTATTGATGGCACTGTCAGTTTCTTTGGTTGTTTCGAAGCCCCCGCTGATGGTCGCAAAGAAGGTGTTGTGGTGCAAATGCTATGCTATATTGCTGAATTTGAAGGCGCTTTGATAGCGTCGAACGAAATAGAATCATTTGAATGGATAACCTACAAGGATAAGCACAGAACTTCTCCAGTAGACCACTTGATATTGGAGCAATTAAAGAGCTTGAAATTAATTGATTAGCTTTTGAATAAATCTAAAGGAGATGTCATATCGAGTCTTATCGATGGAAAACGGAATTCTTTTAAATTTTATAATTAAGTTTATCAGACTTGCATCTCGGGAATTATCTTCTTGAAATTACTTTATTAAAAAAATAATATGGAACATGATATGGAAATTAGTATTTCTGAACGTAGAAACATTGAACCTGAAGAGATAATTAACTTATACCGTGCTAACGAATGGAGCTCTGCAGATAAGCCTGCAGAGCTTTATAATGCGTTGCGTAATTCGCACTCATTGATCACTGCATGGGACAATGAACGGCTCGTGGGGCTTGGTAATGCTATTTCTGACGGCCATCTAGTTGTATACTACCCTCACCTACTCGTACATCCGGATTATCAGGGCAAAGGTATCGGTAAAATGATCATGGATAAGATGCAGGAGAAATATGGTTCATTTCATATGCAGATGCTTACTGCTGATGGCGACGCTACAGAATTCTACAAGAAAATGGGGTTTTCACGTGCTGGCCAAACCGAACCGATGTGGATTTATAAGGGCAATGAGCATTAAGGTGATATATTGAAAAGTCACCTTAATGTAGGCCCCGCTATACCTTTTGTTTGTCTAGATATTATGCATAGGAATGGTTGAAGAGGAATTGTCGTATTTCCTACGGACTTTAATCATCATTCGCTCAGCTCATCACTTTTTTGAACAGGTCTTTAATATGATTAATTTCCTGATTATGGGTCGTTTTTTTACGTGTTCCAAAATAAAGCGTATTCTTTAGCTTCTTTTCTCCTTCCCATACCAATTGGATTTCGCCACTTTGTATTTCATCATGACATAAGAAATCAGGGATAACAGCCAGACCGCTTCCTCCGCTCAGGCAGCGCACAATGGAATTGAGATTTGGTACAATATAGTTTGGTCTGAAATCTGGCTTTTTTCCAAAGTTCAGACTCCAGAATTGAAACAAATGTTCCATATCGCCCGTAGTTCCATACCATTTGTGCTGTTTTAGCCAAAGCTCAATCTTTGTCCTGTTTTTCGTTTTGTGAACATCTTTGAATGCTTTCAGGTCAATGTCTTTTCCCCCGACCAATACGATATTTTCACAAGAAAAAGCCTCATGTTCAATATTGGGAGATACGCCTTTTTTTGGCGTGATGATTAGGTCTAAAATGCCCTTCTCCAATTGATCCAGCATTTCCGGATACTCACCAAAGCTGATGATCAAATTAAAAGGCAATGTGGATACATATTGCTCCAAAGTAATCTGAAAGGTTTCAAAGCACATACCAACGCTGATAGTTGGGGTATGCTTTTCGGTAGACTGCTGAAAATTCTTTTCAATCTCTTCTAGTTTTGTCAGCGGTTCCACTAATGCATTGAAAAGTACCTTTCCTCGTTCCGTTGGAATCATTTTGCGGCCAGTGCGGTCAAATAGCTTATAGCCCACATAAGATTCCAAAGAACTTAAATGGAGACTTACTCCCGGTTGGGATATGAATAAGGCTCCAGCTGCACCTGTCAATGTGCCTGTTTTGTAAATCGCCTTAAAAGTGCGATACCATTCTAAGTTAACCATGATACTAAAATTACTATGTAAAGGTATAAATTGTATTACTTTAATAATAGTATGTTCTGATTTAATTTATCCTAAAATATAAGATTGAGCTGATAAACAATTGAAATAGGTATAAAAGCCAAGTATTGAGTAGTTATTATAATTATGATATCAGGCTATTAATTAGGTTATTTTCGTAATAGAAATTACTGTTATACTTTTGTATCAGAATTTAAAAACGATCAAACATGAAACATGTATTAATCATAAATGCAGGACAAAAATTTGCTCATTCCGGCGGAAGATATAATCAGACAGTTACCAAAAACACGCTTTCCTTTTTTGAAAGATTCGAAAACGTTGAAGTGAAATTGACCAATATCGAAGACGGATATGACAATGAAGAAGAAGTAGAGAATTTCGTCTGGGCAGATTACATCATCTATCACACCCCCATGTGGTGGTTTCAGATCCCTAACGGATTTAAAAAATACATTGATGAAGTCTTTACGGTTGGACACAAGAAAGGAATCTATAACAGCGATGGGCGTACTTCGAAAAACCCTGAAATCAACTATGGCACTGGAGGGATGTTACAAGGCAGGAAATATATGGTAACAAGCAGTTGGAATGCCCCGAAGACAGCATTTACGCTACCTGGTGAATTTTTTAACGAAACCAGCGTTGACAATGGCCCTTTGTTCGGCTTCCACCGTATGAATGCTTTTGCCTCACTTGAAAAAATGGAGAGCTTCCACTTCTATGATGTAGAAAAAAACGCTGACGTTACAAGAGATATGACTGAATATACCAAACATCTTGAAAAGGTTTTTGGACAACAATTAAAAAAATGAAGATCCATTTAACAGCCATTATTATGGTTAAAGAAGAATACCGTGAAGAAGTTGCTTCCATATTGCAAAACATGGTGCTTCAAACCCGAAAAGAAGAAGCATGTGAGCTCTACAATCTCCATCAAGGTTTGGAAGATCCAAACCTATTCACATTCTACGAAATATGGAAAAGTAGGGACGGTTTAACGGAGCACAATGATCAACCCTACATCAGGGCATTTGGAGAACTTGTTACGGAGAAGTTACAGGAACAACCGACAATTATTTTAACAACATTACTATAAAATCTACACAAAATGGAATATAGAACATTAGGAAATACAGAACTGAAATTATCTACTATTACACACGGTGCTTTCGCAATCGGAGGAAGTATGTGGGGCGGCAATGAGAAGAAAGACTCCATCGACTCTATCCATGCTTCACTGGATCATGGTGTTACTAGTATTGACACAGCTCCCTTTTACGGCTTTGGTCTAAGTGAAGAAATAATCGGTGAAGCTATTAAAGGAAAAGACAGAAGCAATATCCAATTGTTAACCAAGTTCGGGTTGGTTTGGGATGAAAGCAATGCAGGTAAAGGTGAATTTTTTTTTGATGCTGAAGAAGGTGGAAAGAAAATACCTGTTTACAAATATGCAGCTAAAGCGAGCATTATTAAAGAGGTTGAAGAAAGCCTAAAACGCTTGGGCACGGATTATATAGACTTATTACAGCTGCATTGGCCAGACAATTCAACAAGCATCGGAGAAACGATGGAAGCACTAGAAGTATTGATACAACAGGGTAAAATCCGGGCCGCTGGAGTCAGCAATTACAGTGTAGATCAATTAGGCGAAGCTTCAATAACCTTTAAATTAGCCAGCAATCAGGTTTCTTACAGTATGTTGAATCGTACGATCGAAAATGAATTGGTGCCCTATGCACTGGAAAATGAATTGGGAATTATCGTGTACAGTCCAATGGAACGAGGCTTGTTAACAGGTAAATACTTCAAAGAAAGCAAACTAAAAGGCGATGACCACCGAAATGGTTATTTCTCCCAATTTGATCTGGCAAAAGTAAAATCTTTTTTGCAGGCAATTGAACCTATTGCAAAAAGCAAAGGTGCTACACTTTCGCAACTGGTCTTACAGTGGACGATCCTTCAACCCGGGATCAGTGTTGTTTTGGCTGGAGCCAGAAATGCAGAGCAGGCAATTGCCAATGCACAGGCACTTGACTTCAAGTTGTCGGAAGACGAATTGAGAGTCATAGACAATGAACTTTTAAAATTATAAAAGTTGAAAGCAAAGGAATATTTAAAAATAATGACAGTAGGTGCCTCTGATATTGAAGAATATATCAGAGGCACCTATGTTTTGAAGTGGATGATATAAATACCGACATTAAACGCCTTATAAAATTAGATTCGAATCCAATTAGGTAAGCCAATATTAAATCTTTTCTTTATGTCAGTAATTGTGTAGCGTTTTCGTTTGTAATAATAGTACAAACGAAAACGCTATTTGACATTTTCCAGATGACTTCATAACTATAAGGTTCTTTAACGAAGTGTATCTGCTGATTCAGATGGCAACAGTTTCGTTTCAGATGCTATTTTCTCCAGTTCAGTCACTTATCTCTTTCTTAAACGGTCGAATCTCCTGTTCTTTGTGCCTGAAATTTTAATCATAAAAAAATGGTCATGCAAGAATTCAAAGCAAAGAACAATTTCAATCTATATATAGCCGTATTTGCTTTCGGTTTATTATTTATTTCATGTGGCGGACAACAACAGGATGTATCATATGAACAGCAAGCTATTCATGCTGATTTCATTGAACTAAAAGAATCTCCGACCACCATCGTAGAAACTTATCCGGGTACCATAGAGGGAACAGTCAATGTCGATATTAGAGCACAGGTTTCTGGTTACCTCGAAGCAACATATGTGAAGGAAGGGCAATACGTACAAAAAGGACAATCACTGTTTAAGATCAAAAGTGACGTATTCAATGAACAGATAAATAACAGTAATGCGTCTTTACAATCGGCTTTGGCTTCTCAAACCAACGCACAGGTCGAACTTGAGAAAATAAAACCGCTAGTTCAGGGGAAAGTTGTTTCAGAGCTACAATTAAAAACTGCACAAGCTCAATATGATGCGGCGACCGCACAAGTTGCTCAGGCAAAATCAGCGCTGAGCTCTTCCCAGCTGAATGCTGCTTTCGCAATTATCAAAGCACCAGTAAGTGGATATATCGGACGTATCCCGAGCAGAGTCGGAAATTTGGTAACACCTTCCGATGCTAATCCACTAACAAGCCTGTCCGAAATAGACCAAGTGTTTGTCTACTTCAATCTCAATGAGGCAAAATTTATTGCATTCATGAATGATAGAAAGAATGATGCAGGAATGAACACGGTAGAAATTATCATGGCCGATGGTAACCGATATAGTCAAAAAGGTCAGGTCGAAATCGCAAGTGGTAACATTGATCGTAACACGGGAACAATAGCGTTAAAGGCAGTATTTGCAAATCCTGATAAAATTTTACGTTCGGGCGGAGCTGCTCGTGTTGTTTTAACAAAGAATCTAAATAGTGCAGTTACCTTACCGATGGCGGCAGTGAAAGATATACAGGACAAGTTTTTTGTTTATGTACTCGCTGATAGTAATAAAGTGGCCATGAAAGCTATCGAAATAAATGGTAGAACAGGTTCAGATTATATCATCAAATCGGGTGTAATATCGGGCGATAAAATAGCGGTAAATAGTATTGACCAATTGACAGAGGGAGTCGCTGTTCAACCTAAATTAATAAGTCAAGACTCATTGAAAAATTAATTTTTAGACGAGTATCAACATGTTAAAAAAGATTATAGATAGACCAGTAATGGCCACCGTTATTTCGGTTGTGCTATTAATATTGGGCGTTATAGGGTTATTAAGACTCCCTGTAACAAGGTTTCCAGATATTTCACCACCAACTGTCATGGTGTCGGGAAGTTATCCAGGGGGAAATAGTGAGGCTGTTATCCGTTCTGTAGTTACACCTCTGGAGGAACAGATTAACGGAGTCGAGAACATGCAGTACATCAAATCAACTGCAAGTAATGATGGTTCTTTTTCCATTTCCATCATCTTCAAACAAGGTGTCAATCCTGACCAGGCCGCTGTAAACGTGCAGAATAGAGTACAACAGGCTACGCCGATACTTCCTCAAGAGGTAATCCGGATGGGACTGACAACCTCAAAACAACAAAATAGTATGATCATGATCTTCAACGTATATACGGATGATAATGATAAATATGATGAGTTGTTTCTACAAAATTATGTCAACATCAATGTCATACCCCAGATCAAACGTGTACCTGGTGTAGGCCAAGCACAAGTATTTGGCTTAAAGGACTATTCGATGCGTGTTTGGCTCAATCCGCAGAAAATGGCCTCTTATGGTTTAGAACCTGCTGATGTCAGTAATGCAATCGGTACCCAAAGTTTAGAAGTGGCACCGGGTAAATTGGGTGAAGAATCAAATGCAGCTTTGGAGTACGTGATGCGCTATAAAGGTAAAAAGAGCCAGCCTCATGAATATGAAAATATCGTTGTAAAACGAGATGGAGAACTTTTGGTACGCTTGAAAGATGTAGCCCGTATAGAGTTTGGTTCACTTAGTTATAGTGGAAATACAACCATGAGCGGTAAAAATTCAGTTACTGTTGCGATTCTCCAGACTACGGGGTCGAATGCCAATGATATCGAAATCGGTGTACGCGATGTACTGAAGAGTGCCTCCAAAAATTTTCCTCCAGGCGTGGATTACACGAGTTTGATGAGTACAAAAGAACGACTTGACGAAGCTACAGGGCAGGTAAAATCTACTTTGATTGAAGCATTTATACTTGTGTTTATCGTCGTATTCTTATTTTTACAAGATTTTAGATCCACCATCATACCTGCAATTGCGGTACCGGTAGCGATCATAGGAACATTCTTCTTTCTACTTGCTTTTGGTTTTACCATAAACGTACTGACACTCTTCGCACTCGTGTTGGCAATTGGTATTGTCGTCGATGATGCTATTGTCGTCGTCGAAGCCGTCCATAGTAAAATGGAAGGCACCAATATGACCGGTAAAGAGGCAACTCATAGCGCTATGGGTGAAATCACTGGCGCAGTTATCTCGATTACATTAGTGATGTCGGCTGTCTTTATACCGATCGGATTTATGACAGGTTCTGCGGGTATTTTTTATAAGCAGTTTGCTTATACCTTAGCAATTGCCATTATCATTTCGGCAGTAAATGCATTAACCCTTACTCCTGCTCTATGTGCTTTGTTATTGAAAAATAATCATGCCGATGGTCATCATGGGGAATCTGAAAAACAAGGATTTGGGAAGCGATTCTTTACAGCATTCAATGCTGGCTTTGAAAACCTAACGGGTAAATACATTAAAGGATTACGATTCCTAATTGTTAAAAAGTGGATCGGTGCAGGTTTAGTTATTCTGATTACTGCATTAGCAGGCTGGATGATGATCAGTACACCAAAAAGCTTTGTTCCTATGGAAGATGATTCATTTATTATCTTCAGTTTAAGTATGCCTCCGGGTACTGCCTTAGATCGGACAACTGCTGCTGCTGCACGTGTAGATGATATGTTGGAAAAAGAAGAATCTGTTCAAAATAGTACCATTATTACAGGATTCAATATTTTATCTAATAGTGCCAGTCCAGCATATGCGATGGGTTTTATCAAGTTGAAAGATAAAAAAGATCGTGGTGAAGAGAAAGACATCGATGTGATTTTAGGAAATCTAACAGCACAGTTTGCGACTGTCAAGGAGGCTACTATAATGGCTTTTAGAAGTCCTCCGATAGATGGCTACGGGGTAACAAGCGGTGCCGAAATCGTTCTACAGGATAAAAGCGGGAAATCTCCTGAAAAACTGAAACAGATGTCTGATGAGGTTATCGGACAAATTATGCAGCAACCCGGGGTACAGTTTGCCTATACGACATTCCGTACCGATTTTCCACAGCTAGAACTTGAAGTCGATGAGGATAAAGCTCAGCAAATGGGCGTTGAAATCAGTAACATGATGAACGTAATCCAAACCTATTTCGCAGGTGATCAATCCATGAACTTTACCCGCTTTGGTAAATTCTACCGGGTCAATGTAAAGGCTGATGGAATATTCAGAACAGATGAAGATTCATTTAATGAAATATTTGTACGTAATGACCAGAATCAAATGGTTCCAGTAAAGTCGCTGGTGACACTACATAAGGTCTATGGCCCAGAGTCCTTAAGCAGATATAATTTGTTTAACGCACTTACGATTAGCGTAGTGCCTTTACCAGGAGCTAGTAATGGTGATATCATGGATAATCTGGAGAAAAATGTCTTAAGCAAACTCCCTTCGGACTATGGATATGAATGGACTGGATTAAGTTTAGAGGAAAAGTCTGCAGGTAACCAAACGATGATAATTTTATCGTTGTGTCTCCTATTTGTCTACTTCTTATTGGCAGCACAGTATGAAAGTTATCTATTACCTCTAGCAGTTCTCCTGTCTATTCCGACAGGTATAATTGGGGCATTTGCTTCAATCAAAGCAATTGGATTGGATAATAACATTTATGTACAAGTAGGTTTAATTATGCTTGTGGGTCTATTAGCTAAAAATGCAATCTTAATCATAGAATTTGCCGTACAACGTCGGGCAGCAGGTTCTTCTATCGTAGAGTCTGCTATTGATGGTGCAAAATCGAGGTTACGTCCTATCATCATGACCTCTTTGGCTTTTATTGCAGGTATGATTCCATTGATGTTTGCGACAGGTGGCTCGGCAATGGGTAATAGGTCGATCAGTACGGGGGCAGCAATTGGGATGCTTTCAGGCGTAATATTAGGTGTATTTGTAATACCGATCCTTTATATACTCTTTCAATATCTTCAGGAAAAGATATCGGGTAAAAATAAAAATCAAAAAATTCAAAATGTTGAATAATGGCATTATCTATAAATAATATAATTTACGGTGTTGGAGTGGCAATTTTATTGTCCTCTTGCTCCGTAAACAAAAAGTATATTCGTCCAGAGTTGGAGACTCCGCAAAATTATAGGAATACGGTTGAGGTGACAGGTGATACCATTAGTCTTCCCTATAAAACCTTCTTTAAAGATACTCATTTGACGGCTTTGATTGATAGAGCACTTGAAAAGAATAAGGATATATCGGTCGCTATGATGAGTCTCCGTCAGCTAGATCTTTCCTATAAACAGGCAAAATTGGGACTTGTTCCAACGGCAGATCTTTCGATATCTGCGGCAAGAAACTATTTGTCAAAAAGTTCTATGAACGGTTCTTTGAGCGAACAATTTACAGGGAATCAGTATATGGATGATTACTCCGCTACGCTTACTGTTGCATGGGAAGCAGATATCTGGGGTAAAGTAGCGATGCAAAAAGAATCTGCAAGAGCAAACTTCTTCATGCAACACGAAAATCTGTCTGCATTAAGAACACGTATCGTAAGTCAAGTGGCACAGGCTTACTACAATTTAATCACTTTGGATGAACAGCTTAAAGTTGCTTCCCGAAATATTGAATTAAGCGATACTACGCTACAGATGATTCAACTTCAGTTTCAGTCGGCACAGACCAATTCACTGGCAGTCAATCAAGCTGAGGCGCAATTGAAAACTGCCGAATTACTTGTTCCGCTTGCCCAGCAAAATATTGCTGTACAGGAGAATGCATTGCGTATTCTGTGTGGATCATTCCCAGATAGTGTCCAACGTGCAAATACATTGGACAGTACTCCATTTGTTGAAAGTTTCCCTTTGGGTATACCTGCAGATCTGCTCAGCAGGCGCCCTGATGTAAGAGCTGCAGAATATGCTGTTGTAGTTGCCAACGCGAATACGGGTCTTGCCAAGGCAGAGATGTACCCATCCTTTAAGCTCACTCCTTCGATAGGTATCAATTCGTTCCAGTTTAACAACTGGTTTGATTTACCTGGGTCCCTTGTTAAGAATATTGCGGGTAATATTACACAACCAATTTTTCAAAATAAGAGATTAAAAACGGCATATGAAATAGCTAAAATTGAACAGGAAAAATCTGCAGAACAGTTCCGACTGGCAATGATGACAGCTGTTGGAGAAGTATCTGATGCTTTAGCAAAAAGACAGCATATCCGTGAGCGTATGCTCTTGATAGATCAGAAAAAATCAGCATTGCAGAAAGCTGTTAATAATGCCATGTTGCTCTATAAAAGTGGAATGGCAACTTATCTAGATGTGATTACGGCACAGAATGGTTCTCTTCAAAATGATCTTGAAGCTATCTCAATCCAAAAAGAGAGATTTGATGCAACCACAGATTTATATCGTGCCTTAGGTGGTGGAGTGGAATAACAAAACTTCAATGAATAGGTAGAAAAACGATCGGCTCTGATTTTAGAGCCGATCGTTTTCTTTGAAACCTCACTGATATAGCATTAATCTATAAACATGGTGATACAGATTATGAATCAAGCCATTCTTTTAATAAAGTCGACTTTTCTCTGCTCACAATTATCTCAAAATCCGAATCGGAAATGATTATTTTAAGTTTCCTGTTGAAATAGTTCACTAATTGATTGACCGCATCTATATGGATAATGAATTGGCGGTTAGCTCGAAAAAATAGTTTTGGATCGAGTTGCTTTTCAATATCATCAAGACTCATATTTAAAATGACATCTTTACCATTTTTCAAACGTGCTTTCGTCAGTTTTGAGTCCATATAAATGATAGACACTTCGGTGACCAATATCGTTTGAAAACCATCCCGATAGGGTATTAAAAATCTAGAACGATAGTCTTTCTTCTTGATATAGTTGAGTAATTTGTCTATCGACAATTGATTTTCTGCAGGTGCTTTAAAAGCATTTACTTTGTCTAATGCTGTTTTTAGCTCTTCTTTTTGAACTGGTTTTAATATATAATCTACGCTGTTATATTTGAAAGCCTGTACTGCATATTCATCATATGCAGTTGTAAAAACAATAGGGCATTGGATCGTGACTTTATCAAAAATATCAAAACTCACCCCATCAGATAGGCGGATATCCATCATGACCACATCAGGTTCTTCATTTTCCTTGAACCAGTCCACTGTATCCATAACACTGTCCAAGACCGCAATAATAGTCACGTTTGGATCTATCTCTTTAATTAAGCGTTTAAGACGGTCTGCATTGAGTTTTTCATCCTCAACTATTACTATTTTCTCTATCATACTCTATTAATTGAATAGAAACTTTGAAGGTATATTTATCTTGATTGACCTCTGGAATCTTTTTCCCCAAAAGTTTAAATCTACTGCTTATATTTTTTAATCCTATTCCAGTTGATATAATCTTACTGTTATCAATAGGAGAAAGTGTGTTTTCAACAACTATCCGTCCAACCTCAGGATTTGATATATTGATAATCAGTGGTTTTTTTTGATTAGTAGTATTATGCTTGATAGCATTTTCAATCAATAACTGTAATGTTAGCGGTGGTATATAGTAATTTCTACTGTGATCCTGAATTTCAATATTAAAATGTACAGCCGTACCTACCCTATTTTCTATTAAAAATATATATGAACTGAGAAATTTGACTTCATCATCTAAACAAATTAGATTCTTTTTACTATTTACAAGTAGAAATCGATACACTTTCGCGAAATTTTCGGAATACTCAAATCCGAGTTGTTGGTCTTCTAGAATCAATTCAGATAATACACTCAGGTTATTAAAAATAAAATGTGGATCAAGTTGTAGCTTTAAAGTATTGAGTTCTGCTTCTACGGATGCCTGTTTCAATTCAGCTGCTTGAATCTTATGCTGAGACATTTCCAACGAGGTATCTATCCAATTATTAATGAGATAGCTCACCGTATTAACGCTTATAATCATAAAGGATATGAGCAAGCTTGTCACTATCCACTGTAAAAATCCTGTAATTTCCTCAACAGAATTTATGTCAGGTAAGTCGGAATAAATCAAAGAAAAACAAAGCATATTCATCAAGATCAGTATAACAACGACACTGAAATTTAGAAAAACTTCAAGAAATAATCGCTTGGTCTTATTTTCTGTCCAAGGTACTCGAGAATTTAGTTTTTTATGGATAAATACGCTAGATTCAGATATTAGATAGCAAAATAGAAATGACACTGTCCATTCAGTAAAAATTTCGTGGAGTTTTCTATTAAAATATTCTTTCCAAAAAATACTATATGGATCTAATATATACGAAACAAGATAAAATAATATAAATGCAAAAAAAACTAACAGCATTTGTTTGAAACGAGTTGGTAAAAATCGTTTATCTATTTGACCCATAATTGTATATTTTTTTATCTATTGATAATTCACAGATGGCTTCATGGTATAGTCACATATCAAGTTCTGTCATTGTGAGTATCAATTCAACTTATTCCATCAACTAATAATGACTTCACTTAGCTTATTAAAAATCCGGGAATTATTAATTGTGCAGAACTTTAGTTATGTCGTTATTCTTCATTTTACAAAGGTGGTATTTATTGACTGAATATAACAGTAATTATTGTCTCAACCCACAAAATTGATTCCTGAATATGACCTTTCTTACATTGAGGCGTAAATTTAATATCGTTAAAATCTTAAGCGAGCTAAATTTTATTCAATAATAAATAGATTTCCATATTCACGTTTAACGATTGGAGGATTTAAGTATAGTCATGTAAGGGATTTATTAGTAAGTCCTCGCTCATCCTTCAGCTGAAGGATATGAACGTTTCTGTATTTATTGGACGATTTTAGGAAGAGCAAGCTGTAACAAAAATAGCCAAGGTTTAACAGAGATTAAACCTTGGCCTATAGTTATTGTTTCTTTTTGCGTAAAGGTTGTATTTTTAGATACGTTGCCGAACGCAAAAACCATTCTAATGGACCATATAGATATCTTTTTAACCAATACCTGCTCCATAATAATTGGGCTATATAAATCACTATACCCAAAATAAAGAGTTCTGTAGTTCCCCAAGTTTCAAAAAATGGCCCAAATGCCCACATTGAAAATATCAAACAACCAATAACGCTCTGCAACTCATAGTTGGTCAGGCTCATGCGACCATAAGGGGAAAAAACATCTAAATAGCGATTGAAAAATGGGTGCTGATGTAAAAGCATAAATCCAGTGATAATGGCTCCTGAAATAGCAACAACTTTTAAGTCATTGAGAGTCATTAAGGTAAGTCCAGAGAAGATATCATCGGTTTGGCCACTTGCCAAAGAACGGTAGTTTAAATTAGGAAATAGACCAGAAATATAGCTGATAGATACTGCTGAAATGACAAATAGCGCAAATAAGCTTGCAACTCGCCTTGTAGGTTGAACCCTTTCGAAAAATCCTATACGACCAGCCACCAAACCAAGTAAAAATAGAGCAAATGTAATATAACCACGACCAAATAAACCAAATTGATAATTTAACTTACCTTCAAGACCTCTCGTAAAATTATGTTTGACAGAATTGAGAAAAGTAGACTTATCAACTGGTGCAGGAGCTACCGATTGACGCTGATCAGACTGCTGATCGATTTGTTCAGTCTTGACATAAGAAGCATAACTTACTTGTAAAATTCGAGGTGTTCCTATTAACAATAAAGCCGCTATAGCAATCAATACCCAAGATTTGGCCCGATACAACAAAACTAAGATAGCACCAAAGACTGCGTATAGGGAAATAATCTCGCCGCTATAAAACATATTGCCTATGAGACCGATGACCAACATGATCAGCATCCGCCAAATAAAACGGCTTCTGAAATCAATTCCTTTCTTAGCCGATCGGTCTAGTTGAATGAAAAAACTCAAACCGAATAGGAACGCGAAGATATTGATAAACCTCCCCATAATAACATTTGAACCGATCCAACGTATAGTCTCATCCATCTCTGGAAACAGTGGTCGGCTAAGTTCAGGAGAGAATGAAAAAACACTGTATTGTTGCAACATATGCATAAGTATTACCCCTAGTAAAGAAAAACCTCTTAGCGCATCTAAAAGTGTGATACGGTTGAGCACTGTAGAAAATGTTTTGTTACGATCCATATTATATTTGAAATTTACATCCATCGGGTACAAAACTATTTAATATAGATCTACGAGAACTGTAATGGGGGGTCAAAGCGAAATATTGAATCTTAAACACGAAACAATGATTATTTCTTATACTTCGAATGCTATCTATGGGCTTAATATGATAAAAATGAATTACCAATAATAGGTTTTTTTAAAAAATACTCTTTAAAATAAATTGAAAGTATTAATTTTACGGCATCAATGACAAAAACAGCATACATAACATCCCAAGTTACCACGCCTTAGATAAAGGCTAACCTGTTGCTTTTTCCCAATTAACATTTATTGGTAAATACCCCCTACCGAAGATTTTTCAATCTATCGATACAGCTTCATTTGTCAAATTTTAATTCTATATGATATGCATAAAATCGTAAATCTGTTTGATTTTAAACAGAAAGTAAACTACAAAAATGAAATTTTAGCTGGTCTAGCAGTTGCTATGACTATGATCCCGGAGTCTTTATCCTTTGCAATATTAGCGGGTCTAACTCCTTTAACAGGACTTTATGCTGCATTTTTAATGGGTATAGTTACCGCAGTTTTGGGAGGCAGACCCGGTATGGTATCTGGTGGTGCCGGTGCTACAGTAGTGGTACTTATTGCTTTAGCAGCCTCTCATGGTATTGAATATCTTTTCGCAGCAGTAGTATTAGCTGGGATCCTACAGTTGCTTGTAGGTCTTTTTAAGCTTGGAAAATTTGTGAGCTTTATTCCACAGCCCGTTATGTACGGCTTTTTGAACGGACTTGCTGTTATTATTTTTATGGCACAGGTAGAACAATTCAAAATTACAGAAAATGGGACCACAAGTTGGATGGAGGGCCCTTCATTATACCTTATGGTCGGGCTAACACTTTTAACAATTGCGATAGTAGTGGTATTGCCAAAAATGACGAAGGCAGTACCAGCCTCGCTTGTTGCTATACTCTTTGTATTTGGTATTGTTTATTTCTTTAATATAGACACAAAAAAAGTAATAGACATAGCAGCTGTCAGTGGATCCCTACCTTCATTTCATCTTCCTCATATATCATTTAGTTTGGAGACTTTAAAAATCATTTTCCCATACGCATTGGTAATGGCCGGAGTTGGTTTAATTGAATCCCTACTAACATTAAATATGGTGGATGAAATAACCAATACCAAAGGACAATCAAACCGTGAAGCTGTGGCACAAGGTATTGCTAATATAACAAATGGTTTTTTTGGTGGAATGGGTGGATGCGCCATGGTAGCGCAGACCTTGGTCAATATAGGTGCCGGAGGTAGATCAAGGCTTTCTGCGCTTGTTGGTGCTCTTGCAGTATTAGTTGTGATTTTAGTGGCTGGTCCAGTAATTGAACAGATACCAATGGCTGCATTAGTGGGTGTGATGATGATGGTTGCTATCGGTACTTTTGAATGGGTAAGTTTCAGAATTATCAATAAAATGCCACGTCATGATATTTTTATTGGAATGTTAGTAGCAATTATAACTGTCCTATTGCACAACCTTGCTTTAGCGGTTTTGATTGGTGTAATAATTTCTGCACTGGTATTTGCGTGGGAAAGTGCTAAACGTATCCGTGCTAGGAAATATGTAGATGACCAAGGTATAAAGCATTATGAAATCTTTGGGCCTCTCTTTTTTGGTTCAACAGCTGCTTTTATAGAAAAATTTGATGTTGCCAACGATCCAAACGAAGTCATCATAGATTTTAAAGAGAGTAAAGTGGTTGATATGTCTGCAATTGATGCGCTGAGTAAGATTACAGCAAAGTATCACAGATTGGACAAGAAGCTTCACTTGCTCCATTTGAGCCACGAGTGTACTCAATTATTGAAAAATGCAGAAAGTGTGATTGTAGTTAATATCCTTGACGACCCCACTTATAAAGTGATGACAAAATAAGAAATGGTTATAATGGAGATTTTTGCGCTACCTTACTTAAGGAACTAACATCAAAATTGGAATCTTGGTGTGGACCGCCATTTTTTTTGAAGCTCTTTTTTGAAAGAATGTAGCCAGAAATCCCAATTTCCGAGGCACAGTAACTAAGATGTCGATTTCGTGGTCCTCTGCATAAGAGCTAAGCATTTCAATCATGTTTTCTCCTTCCAAATAAGAATAGGATGGTTCAAGACTATCTAAACTCGTATGTAAAAATGACTGCTCCTCTATCAATTCTGCCGCTGACTGTTTACCTTGAACGCTTACATTAACAACATGCCAATTTAAATTAAAAAATTTATGAATTCGGAATATCGTTTTTACAGGTAGCCTTTCTCGTAAATGCGATAAATCTACAGCCAGGAGCGCATTTCTATATACATGTGCCGGATTCATTTCTGGTACCAATAACAGATTGTAGGCATGTGTTTGTATAAGATCGATTGTCGTTGATCCGATACTATTTTTGCCTCCATCGTCACTTCCTCTCAAACCAACCACAATGAGGTCGATAATTTCACTTTCAGAGATTCGGAGAATACCTTCTTTAACGGTCAATTTATCGTAATGTGCACCTACTTCTGTCATGGGAGAAATGTTCAACAGTTCTTGTTTCAAAAGGCGTAATTTTCCAGATACATCAGCTATTTCTGCCTCATCCATCAGCGGAGGTGGTAACATAAAATCTCCTGTACTATAAAACCCGTTATTAAAATATGCAAGCGAGTGATAAATAATTACATTCTTAATTTTTGTCTGTTTAGCAATGGTCAATAGCTGATTAAAGGCATGCCGAGCGGGGACAGAAAAGTCAGTTAAAAAAACAATTGTTTCCATGGTATTGAATTCTTTATACGGTTTTTCAATGGGGTATTTTATCTCTTAAACAATCTTGCAAATACAAAAGTTTGAGAATTCGCTTAATAAATTAGGTTTATAATCATCGATGAAAATATTTCCATTTAGGGATCGAAATACAAAACATAGCACATCGATTTTGTCATTTCTAAATCTTTTTTTTAAATAAATTATTATTTATTAATGCTATAATCGTAATATTGCGATGTATCAATATTCTATTATGGGAATTACAAAAACAGATTACTTTACTGATCAACAAATGCTCATATCCAAAATCACAAAGGCACTTGGACATCCTGCTCGTATTGCAATAATAGAATATCTTTTAAAAGTCAATACCTGTATTTGCAGTGATATTGTAGAAGAATTACCTCTTGCACAGTCTACGATTTCACAACATTTGAAAGAGTTAAAAAATGCTGGTCTTATAAAAGGGAGTATTGAAGGTTCGTCAATATGCTACTGTATAGACGAAAACACATTCAGATTCATGAAGTCCTATTTTGGAGACATCATCTTGTCTGTGAACGATCAAAAATGTTGTTAAAATTTTTTACCTACATACATCGTAATATAACGATGTATTAATATAGTATTACAATGAAATTATCAGAAATTAAGCAAATCCTTCCAACATTAGAAAATGTTGAATTCCAATTAGAAGATGGTACATTCGTTCCAGAACATTTCCATGTTACGGAAGTTGGTCAGGTCATTAAAACATTTATTGACTGTGGCGGTGTAACCCGTACAGAAAACACTGTAAATTTCCAACTATGGAATGCCGATGATTACGAGCACAGATTGAAACCTGGAAAGCTATTGCATATCATCGAACTATCTGAACAGAAATTAAACATCGGGGATCATGAGATTGAAGTAGAGTATCAAAGTGGAACGATTGGGAAATATGGGTTAGATTTCAATGGAAAGAATTTCGTATTAACAAACAAGACAACTGCATGTTTAGCTCAGGATGCTTGTGGTATTCCCACCCCATTGACAGTTGTTGCTTCTAGTACGAATAGCTGTACACCAGGTTCAGGCTGTTGTTAATCATAACACCATTATGAACGCTAAATTAAACAATACCATTTCGAGCATTCTAAAGTTAAAAATCAATCAAGGGCGCAAATCTGTTTTACAGCCTTTGATTGACTATATCCAAAATAAAGTTTCATCTGGCTCAGATATCAACATCAATTTTATTTGCACCCATAATTCACGAAGAAGTCACCTGTCTCAAGTATGGGCACAAATAGCCGCTTCATATTATGCGATAGCAAAGGTAAATTGTTATTCAGGTGGTACAGAAGCAACAGCGATGTTTTCTAAAATTGCAGAAACATTTGAACATGCAGGACTCGATGTCAATATTATTTCCAATACTTCGAATCCAATCTATGCGCTAAAATATGATAAAAATGCATTACCGATAATAGGGTTTTCAAAAAAATACGATGCCCCTTTCAATCCGCAATCCATGTTTGTAGCTATTATGACCTGTTCACAGGCTGACGCTGGTTGCCCTTTTATTGCCGGTGCCGAAAAACGCATACCCATTACTTATGAAGACCCTAAAATTTCAGACAATACTGAACAACAGGATCAAGTATATAAGAACCGAAGTTTAGAGATTGCATCCGAAATGTTTTACATCTTTTCAAATATCAATTAATACATTATGCAAGTCAAAATGAAGTTTCTAGATCGGTATCTAACCCTCTGGATTTTCCTTGCCATGGGAATGGGGATACTTATTGGAAATTTATTCCCAGGTATTTCCAATGTAATGGATAGCATGTCAATTGGGACGACAAATATTCCATTAGCTTTCGGATTAATAGTCATGATGTATCCCCCACTGGCAAAAGTAAACTATAATTTACTGCCTTTGGCCTTCAAAGATAAAAAGGTACTTAGTTTATCACTTGTCTTGAATTGGTTTGTTGGACCTATCTTGATGTTTATTCTAGCAATTCTCTTTTTAAGAAATGAACCTGATTATATGGTGGGATTGATTCTTATTGGTCTCGCGAGATGTATTGCCATGGTAATCGTATGGAATGACCTTGCAAAAGGGAATAGAGAATACGCAGCACTTCTGATTGCTTTAAATAGTATTTTTCAAGTATTCTTTTACAGTTTATTCGTATGGTTGTTCATCAATGTTTTACCGTCATATTTTGGATTTGCAGCATATACGGTTTCAATTGAAATGAGCGAAGTCATAAAAAGCGTATTCATCTATTTGGGAATCCCTTTTTTAGCTGGGTTTTTAAGCCATAGATACCTCGCTAAAGTAAAAGGTGAAAATTGGTACAATCGTAAGTTTATACCTTTCATATCCCCATTCACTCTATATGCTTTATTATTTACGATTGTCCTCATGTTTAGCCTCAAAGGTGAACAAATAGTTCAATTGCCCATGCAGGTTGTTAAAGTGGCAGTACCATTGGTAATTTATTTTGTACTGATGTTCTTTATTAGCTTTTTCATGAATAAATCTATGCAGGTGGACTATGATAAGAATGCGGCTATATCCTTTACAGCTACTGGAAATAATTTCGAGCTAGCTATTGCAGTGGCTATAGCGGTGTTTGGGATACACTCGCCTCAGGCATTTGTGGGTGTTATAGGTCCATTGATTGAAGTACCGGTATTAATTCTCCTAGTGAGGACTAGTCTTTGGCTTAAAAAGAAATATTACAGCTAGAAACAGATATTTGAATAGGCATTGATTTTTTATCTCTTTACCTATACATGCCTAGGTAAAGAGATAAAACCGCTATTTAAGTTAAGAAATAGTCTCAGGATTAGAAAACTATTATTGATAAATTAGGTGTTTTTTCCGCATCACTTTATTGATTTGAAGACCCTGTTTCCAACCTTTACGAATTTCCGCCTTAGACTTACCTGCAATAAAAGTAGCAGGATCTATATATTAGCGCTTCATGAGTCCCTATTGTTTATTTGGTTCTGGCCCCATTTCAAGTACAAGCTCCCCTCCTTTTAATAGTTCGGAAGCATCAAAATAAAACGTATCGAGTCTCTTTCCATTTAGAGTAGCTGCTTGCACGTACATATTCTGTTTACTGTTATTATGAGCCTTTATCACGAATTGCTTGCCTCTACCATACCTATTATCCAGTTTGATCGTTATTTCTTTAAACATCGGGCTCCCAATTTCATATACCGGATTACTTCGGGTACCGCCATCCATCTGGAACAAACCGATTGCGGTCATAATATACCATGCGCTCATCTGTCCCTGATCCTCATCTCCCAGATAAGCATTGGAAATTCCCTGTCCATAATAACGTTCGGCGATGGAACGGCTATATTTTTGAGTCAACCAAGGTTTGTTCATATAATTGAAGATATAGGCAAAATGCATCGATTGCTGGTTACCTTGTACGACTGGGTAATCCCAATATTGGTCATTTGGTCCATTATAACGCCATTTTTCGCTTTCCCCAAATCCCCATTCTAATCGCTTCAATAAAACATCTTCGCCTATCCACTTTGAAAGTCCAGGTAGATCTTGTGGCACAAAGAAAGTCAACTGCCAAGCATTTCCTTCTACATAATGATGATTTGCACCTGATTTAAATGGATCAAAATCTTTTAACCATGCTCCTTTTGAATCCTTCATCCGTGCATAACCCGTCGAGGTATCTATTGCATTTTTCCACCATGTACCACGATCATTGAAATATTCATAATCAGCGGTTTTATTTAACGACTTAGCAAATTGACCAACCGTCCAATCATCGTAACTATATTCCAGACTATTAGAAAATCGTCCCAAATCTGATGGAACATACTTATACTTGAGGTAGACATCTAAATCTCGGTTTCCAGCGAAACCACCCTCAAATTTCAATGGACTGGTCATCTGCATCTTTTTTACTGCTGCAAATGCCTTTTGAACATCATAATCGCGAATCCCCATTTGATATGCTCCGACTATCAGTGGGATTTCGTGTTCTGCAACCATAACGGGGATATACTCCATCCCTGCCGGTCCTTTAGCTAACCATCCGTCGGCGTCGTACATGGCCAATTGTGATTTGACCCATTTACTCGACCACTCTGGAGTCACGAGATTCCAAAATTGGTTCAAATTCCAAAAAGTATTCCAGAAGGCATCACAGCCAAGCGCTAGATCGTTCTTATCACCTAAAACACGGACAACTTCGCGCGAATCTCGCCATTGACCGTTGCTATCGCTAAAGGTATTTCTACTGGCTAATGCCCGGTACATATTTGTATAGAATTTTTCCTTCTCAAGATAGTCATCAGAAGTAATCTCCAATCTACCAAGCAATTCATTCCATACAGCGTGCTGATGAGCAACAATCTGATCGAAAGACCACTTAAATGGTTGACTGATTTCCTCTCGAAGATTTCCCTCAGCATTTTCGATGCTGACATAAGAAACACCCGTACGTAATTGTACCGTTTTCTGTTTGCGTACATCGAACTCCACAAACATACCTGCATCAGTAACGTTTGTACCTTCACCATCATGTATATAGCTGATACTATCGCCTTCCCATGTCCCGAAGTTGATAATTGGACGATCAAATTCAATTGCAAAATGGACGATATAATCCTGCTTAGCATCGGTAGACCAGACGTTTTCAGAAAGCTGACTGCTATATCCGATGATCTTGGTATCAGATACTTTTTTCAACTTATAGTCTACAATCTGGTAAGGATACTCACCATTAACTTTCAAATCGATCATCACACGTCCAGTATCCGATTTATTAAACGTGTAACGCTGAAAGCTGGCACGCGTAGTTTGTGTCAGGTCGACATCGATATCATGATCGGTCAACTTCACGTGATAAGAACCCAAAGGAGCATGTTCCGTCATTTTATCAATGCGTGAGCGATAACCCGAATCGGGATCATACTGGTCTCCAACCTTCGTTTTTAGTCTACCCGAAGTAGGGAAAGTACCCAATCCTGCCATAGTCCATTCATGAATATGACTAAAAGCACCTATCGATTCCATCGAAGGTTCATAACCCGCTTGCCAACCGACATTCTGGTTGTCAGGACTTAGCTTTACCATGCTAAAAGGCATCCACGGTCCTGGAGCAATCATCCATCGGGAGTGGGCTGTACCCATCATGGTATTAACATAGTCGGATGCTCCGCCAAGTCGCTTAGCTGCTCTTATGAATTGCTGACGAGCCGATAGCTTATCATTGATGTAGATTTCACATATACTCTTCTTACGTTCCTTTACAGCTGCAAGAGGCAATTCCAAGAGCGATAAGCCTTTGTTTAAATTTCCTTGGTAAATAGGTTTCCCATCTACCAAAACTTTGATGTTTTGGTCATCTTTGAGACGTAGCACCTCAACTAAAAGATTTTGTACCCGCCCTGAAGCACTATTAGATTCAAAATCGGCGACCTTAATCTGTTTCACCAACGTATTATAATCTGTGATAAGTTTTGTTTTTTCAGGTCCCAATAGCTGAAAAGAATCAAATTCTACCCAGCCACCTTTCAGAACTGTTAATGTGATATGGTTGTATCCTGAACGAAGTAAGGATGGGTCAGGCTTCACAATAAGCTTCTTTTTACCCAGAGCCCCAACACCTGGTTGGCCTGTGCCTGCACCATTTTCGATCGCATAATTATAGTTTTTGCCATTGATCGATACTTGCAAGGTAGGATGATTCTTAGGGTCAGAATTAACCAAATCGACTTCGAAATTATAAGAATCAGTGGCATTTACTTGATCTAAAACATAGTAAAAATTGAGAAAATGAGTCCGTAGCCCCGAGGTAGGCCCTGTACCTCCCCACTCATTTGCAGGACCCGGAAGTACATAGGGTACATCTTTACGCAACTGACTTTGACCAATGATGACTTGTTTATCCTCATATCCCATATCATGGGCTAGAAAATTTTTATAATCTCCTGGCGATAGTGCAAACTCCGCACTAGAAGAGTCGGCAGTACCCAATTGCCAAATCACACTTTGCTGTGCTAAGGCTGATTGCCCAAAAACAAGAAAAAGTATTCCCGTTGTTAATAAAAATCTACTGTGCCTATTCATAATCACTGTCTTTATTGGTCATTTATTCAGAGCCTGTCCAACTTTCTTTAAAAAATGGATCACTCATAGGCTCTTAGCGTGAAAAATACCGAATCTTTACTGATGTTACAGGCATAGCTTATGCTACAGAATATAAAATTTGTTCGTGTATTTCAATGAATGATATAGACATAAGAAGTACTTGCACACGATTAGAAAGAATAATTTACTCGGTTTACGATACAATAATAAAACTTTGTATCTACATATGCAAGAATTAAAAATAGATTGTACATACATGTATTGTCTAATGCTTATTACAAAACTATGTTAATAAAGAATGTAACAAAAATACAAATGTCAAATACTGTTAATAATAAAGCCATCCTTAATAGAATGGCTTTATTATCCTATCGATTATTAGCCAACCTTGATATCTTGAGCTGGTTTAAAAGACGATACGTCTTTTGGTAAAATAACTGTCAAGACTCCGTCTTCGTAGCTCGCCGTTAAATTTCTTGTAGATACCTGTTCGTTCAATTGGAATGATCTTTGGAATGATTGCGGCACGAATTCGCGATACATGTACTGCCCCTCGGATTCATACTCTTGGTCTTCAATTTGATAAGAAATGGTCAGGATCTTATCTTTTAACTCAATTTTAAACAGTTCTTTTTTTAGACCTGAAGCGTATAACTGTAAAGTGAAAAATTCCGCATTCTCCTCAATATTTACAGGTGGTCGACTATTTATCGATTCCTCCTTTCTTAATTTCCCAAATTGTTTTTCGAATAGATTTTTCAAATTTCCGTATCTTTCAAAACAGTCAGTCGTGTTGTTATTGTTATTAAACATTGTCTTTTTATTAATATTAATGAATGGGAATAATCGCAAAGTTAGATTGAACGTCAACAGATTGCGGACGAACCGCTGTATAAGATTCTGTTTGCGGATCTGGTGAAATGGCACTTCTGTGGCCGTGTAATACTTTCCGGGATTTTCTATTTCGCAATTTAGCTGCTATAAGCATTATTGCTGTGCCTAAAAAAGTACACATTATTAATAATTTAAATAGAAGTCCAAGGACAAAGGTCAGCAATCCAACAATGAGGGTAGCGCCTATAAGTTTTGGTATGATAAATCTCATTTTATTTTTCATGTCTTGTTAATAATTATTTCAAAGGCCTTTAAATAGAAGACGCATGAACAATAATAATACTTTAAACGAACGATACTTTTTTGAGCATAAAAATCAATTATCAAGGATAATCATTGAATAAACAGTATTTTAAGACATAAAAAAGGGCAGAGAAATAAAATTCTCTGCCCTTTTTTCGGTTTCTAGGCAATACTAAATTTGATTTTCATCATCATTTTTACGATCTTGACATACGGATGAGAACCTACGCTTCCATTCTTCTTTAAATTTGGATCGGTCATCATCTGTCATATGCCGACATGGTGAATTGAAGTCACGTTTATTGCATATTCTATTCCCTCTACCTTTAAATCTAAATCCTCCAAAAAGAATCTTAGATAAAAGTAGGATTCCAAATGCCTCCCAAAACGAGATGGTCTTCATGCCAAATATTTCGGGAATGAGCACATTCCATAATAACTGCACTCCCCATACAAATAGTAAGGCAAGTATGATCACGCAGGGTATTATAAATAAAAACTTACCCTTTTTATTGCTACTAAATCTATTGTTCATATCTTATCTATTATATTCGATTTCATCGTATAGCGCACGAAGTCTTTTTCGAAGATGCTTGACTGCGTAACCTTTACGGCTAATGATGGTTTTAATGCTTTCACCTTCTTGATCAGCGATCTCTTGTAAGGTCATCTCCTCAATCTCATGCCATAAAAAAGTATTCTTTTGTTTCTCGGGCAATTCATCTAAAGCTTTCATAAGATGATTCCAAAAAACATCTTTAAACATCTTCAATTCTGCATCATTTGTATCGTCGGAGAGCAATAGTTCTTTTATCTGCAATCGCCCTTCATCATCTTCATAACTATGATCTTCGAGAGACTCTGTCTTTTTCTTTCGATAAAGATCTGTTATTTTATTTTTAGCAATTGCATAAAGCCATCCGCTTATGTTCTCAAGCTGATCAACATTAGTAAGTCGGCTAGTCTGATACCAAACTTCTTGTAGAATATCTTCAGCATCTTCTATTTTCTTCACCTTTCCATTAATGAAACGAAGCAATTGAGTGCCGTAGTTTTTGACAACTTCGGATATAGAAGATGATTCTTTATAAGACATGTTTAAAGTATGAATAGCGTTCATATACTTAGTAGACGGATATCACAAGTTTTTACTTTAAAATATTTCAATAAATGTACTAGATTATTTTGATGATATTAAAATATCTCGAATCCTATCTTTATTGCTACATAAAGGCTTTGAAACGATGCTATGTTCGTTTTTCAGAGCTGTCAGTACTTTCAATGATAGCAATTCAAAGTAACACGATGGGCGAACCATAACAAATAAAAAGGCCCAACCTTTCGATTGAGCCTTTCATCCATTACCTACTCCTACTTAGCCGATTGCAGAAATGCTTCATAATTATCTTTACTTTCAAAATAAGCAACCTCATCATGATCTCCTATCAAAACAATATAAGCATGAGCTTTATCTACACTTTTTAAGCTGTGGGGGTCGATAGCTGCACGGACTGCGGCATCGTTGGGGATTCGTTCTTTACACATCTCGCAACAACCATAATACATCTTTCCGTCATGCGGAACTTCCAATTGTTGCTTCCCCATATAAGCATCATTGACCATACACACCAGATTATTGGGCACCTGATCTCCTTTTTGAGGTGTAGAATTGCCCGTAACATGATTATCAGCAACCTTCGTTTGTGCTGGTATACCACTCATTACGTCCGTCTCTTTCGATCTTTCATTATTACAGGATATCAATACAATGTCAGCCAGAACCATCATCGTTATTTTATTGAATTGTTTTATCATGATTTTAATTATTTTATTTGTTTGGGATAGCTGTTCCATCCTGTATTTCTTCATTACCCATTTTAAGAATAACATCATTTTCATGCAGTTCGCCAAGCACTTCCACCATATCAGTCATGATACGACCTTTACTCACGGGAATCTTTTTCGATTTACCTCCAGCTACAGCGATGATATAAATTCCCAAATTGCTATCTACAATAGCTGATTTTGGAACAAAGAATGTCGCCTCATTATTTTGTAGAGCAATTCGTGCTTCAGCAATCATAAAAGGTTTCAGCGCATGATTGATATTGATGAAATCAGCTTCTACTTTTTCCGAACGTAATTTTAGATCGAGACTTCCAGATTTTCGACTCACCTTAGCGAAGTATTTATGTTGAGGTTGGGATCTTACATAGAACTCGATTGTATCACCAAGCTTAATATAGGGTGTATTCGCTTCCGGAATAGAAAGTTTCAATCGCATTTTGTGGATGTTTTGAATGATCAATAAAGGTGCATTACCCATGGGACCAACATAAGCTCCTAGGTCGACACTCCTTTCGGTGATAACACCGTCGAAAGGAGCTCGGATAACCAGATAATCATCTATATTTTGGAGCTCCTTATAAGCAGATTCAGCAGCAGCCAATTGAGCCTCATCGGCCAATTTACGAGCTGTTATCTGATCCATAGCATCGCGAGCGAAAGCACCTTGGGTTTCATTCGCCTTAATCATGCGGTCGTAAGTAGCCTTTGTGGAAAGATAGACTGCTTGCTGTGCCTTGAATTTAGCTTTAGCATTAGCAACCTGCGATTGTATCTCTGGGGCTTCTAAAGTCATCAAAACTTGTCCCTGAGATACCCGATCACCGATGTCGACTCGTATATTTTTAACGTAACTATTGATCTTGGCAAATAGCTCCGTGCTTTGATCTGACTGCAGCTCACCGGCCAATTTCAAAATCACCAATGGATTCGTTTTTTTAATCAGAACCGTTTCAAAAGGATTCATCATCATATTTCCCATTTCGGTCTTCTTTTCTCCTTTTTGCTCTTTCTTAGCGTCAGTACAAGACATGAAAATAAGTGCCGATGCTGCTGTTATATATATTAAGTTTTTCATTTTTTTATTCTAATTGTTAAAATGCACACTATTTTCATCCTCTGGGTCTAGGGATGGTGACTGAACTTTACTTTTACCCAGTATCCAAGCAAATACTAATGGTAAGATGATCAAAACAGAAAACGTAGAAGCGATTAACCCACCGATTACTGCTCTTCCCAAAGGTGATACTTGATCGCCCCCCTCTCCAAAACCAATTGCCATAGGTAACATACCCGCTGTCATCGCTAAAGTTGTCATGATAATCGGCCTAATTCGGAGACTCGTTGCCGTCAATGCAGACTGCATGGCATTCTGGTTTTTCAGGCGTAATGTCTCTGCATTACTGATCAATAACACAGCATTGGCTATGGAAACTCCAACAGCCATGATGACACCCATATACGACTGCATATTGATGGTCGACCCTGTCAATTTGAGGAGTATCAATGATCCAAACACAACAAAAGGTACTGTTGTTAAAATCGTTAGTGATACTTTGAAGGATTGAAAATTAGCCGTAAGCATCAAGAAAATGACAATAATAGCAATCAACAAACCATTGGCAAGACTCGCCATCGTATCATCTAGAACTGGAGACATTCCGGCAACCTGTATGTTGACCCCTTTAGGCAACTCACCTAAAGACGCTATCGCCGCCTCAACATCCTTTTGAGCTCTCGCTAGATCAGTTTGATGCACATTGGCAGTGACTGTCGTATAACCCATCGTTCCTAAATTGTAACTTTCACCAAGTTCCTTGACTGGCGTTATAGTTGCTACATCCCCCAAAACAGGTCTATCCGAATCCCTAGCAAGTGGAATATTGGCCAATTCATCTTGACTGTTTAATATGTTTTGAGGCATTTGTACCTGCACATCATAAGCAATACCCATCATACCACCTACCCACATATTTTTGCTCGTATACCTTGAGGATGCGGTACTCGCTACCATAGACTTTGCAATATCTTGTGCATCAAGCCCCAACTGAGCGGCTCTATTTCGGTCGATATTAATTTCCAAAGCAGGATAATTCATTGATTGTGGAATTTGCAGATCACGTAGATAATCCAATTCCTTTAGCTTGCCCATTAATTTATTCGCAGACATCGCATTCATCTTTTTCATCATTCCTGAAATACGGACTTCAATAGCTGTGTTCGCTCCCTGACTCAGTATCTTTTCGGTGAGCTCAATCGGTTCAAAAGACAATTTAAGCTCGGGCATTTTCTTTTGTATATGATTTCGAATCTCATCCTTCAAAAGATCTGCGTTACCTTTAAAGTCTTTCAAAGCCACTTGCAATAGCGCTTCATGTGGACCAGCATTATAGAGGTATATTGGACTTACGGCAAAGGTTGAGGGGTGTAAACCTACATAAGCTGAAGAAATAGCAATTTTATCTTTTCCAATCAGCGCGTTCAACTCCTGTAATACCGCCTTTACTTTTTCCTCGGTCTTTTCTATCCGCGTTCCTTCAGGTGCCGTAATACGGACTTGAAACTGACTTGAATTGACATTTGGTAATACATCTTTACCTGTGTATTGATATAAAATACCCACAAGACCCATAATCAAAATCATACTTGAAGAAACGACCAACTTCTTATGTTGCATTAATTTTTGTAAAAAATTGCTGTAGCGTACTTTAAATCTATCAAAAGCGGTTTCTTTCTGTTCTTCCTCTGCTACATGATTGTTTTTCATGATCCAGTTGGCCATGATGGGCACAAATGTTTGGGACATGAGATAGGAGATTATCATGGAGAAACCAATGGACAATGCCAAAGGCATAAACAATGACCCTGGTATACCCGTCATGACCAAGGCAGGTGCAAATACAGCGAGGATACAGAGTAAAATCAATAATTTAGGGAAAGCGATTTCCTGACAAGCATCCCATATAGCCTTTGCCTTATTTTTTTTCAGGGCAAAATGCTGGTGGATATTCTCAATGGTCACCGTACTTTCATCGACCAGAATACCGATTGCTAAAGCTAATCCCGACAAGCTCATGATGTTGATAGTCTGGCCGAATAATTTAAGAAAAAGTACCCCCGAAATAATGGATATCGGAATCGTCAGAATGACGATAAGTGCAGCCCGTCTATCCCTTAAGAATAAGATAACCATCAGGCCCGTTAACAATGCTCCTAATATTCCTTCTATAATTAAACTTTTCACCGCATTGATGACATAGACGGATTGATCGAATTCATAGGAAATATGCACATCTTCGGGTAAGTTTTTCTGAATATTAGGGATGACCTTCTTTAAGTATTGGACTACATCATAAGTCGATGCTTTTCCTGATTTGGCGATATTGATATATACGGATCGTTTACCATCAATAAGCGCATATCCAGCCGTGATATCGGCACCATCTTTTACAGTTGCTACATCTCGAAGATACACGTTGTCTACCTGACCTTTAAATAGCGGGATATCACCAAATTCTTCAACATTTTTCAACGTATTATTGGTTGGTGTCAGGTAATTAATATCATCAATGTATACATTCCCGGATGGAGAGGTTATATTTTGTCGACTTATTATTTCCACGATTTGCTCTGGTGATAGTTGATGCACACGAAGCTTATTTGGATCTATATTGATTTCTATCGTCCGCGGACTCCCACCAAATGGTGGAGCTGTTGTCAAACCCGGGATAGCAATTAGAAAAGGACGTGCCGTAAAATTGGCAATATCCTGCAATTGATTATTAGTTTTCGTCTCACTTCGAAAAACCAACTGCCCCACGGGTTGAGATGAAGCATCAAACCGGATAATGAATGGTGGTGGAGCACCATGTGGTAAAAATACCTGTGAACGATTGGATAATGCCGTCAGTTGAGCGATAGCTTCGCCCATTTCCGTTCCCTCATAAAAGTTAACTTTCATTAAGGTCAATCCTTGCGTATTTTTCGTTTCGATACTTTTTATACCATTCGTAAAAAGCATCATATTAACGTACATTTTGGTGAAATAGCCTTCCATCTGCTGCGGTGTGTATCCGTTGAAAGAGTGCGCTACATAGACAACTGGTAAATTCATCTCTGGAAGAATATCTACCTGTATTTCTTTTGCCGCTCTAATTCCGAAAAATAAAAGCCCCAACACCATAACCATAATGGAAATTGGCTTGCGAAGTGCAAATCTGATTAAATTCATTCTTGTAAAATTAGTATTGAGTCGCTTTTAATAAAATGGAAATATCTCCTTGAGCCGATGCTAGTAATAGCAGCGCTTGCCAAACATTATTTTGGGCTATTTCATAATCAATTTCTGCCCTATTCAAACTGTACAAAGCTTGTGTAAAATCGACCAGATTTGTTAGTCCATTTTCATATAGCGCAGTATGTTGTTTGTATGCTACCTGCGATGCCGTGAGTTGTATCTTGGTTTCCTCCAGATTATCACTTGCATTTTTAAATTGCTCTTGAGCCAACCCAGTTTCTGCAAGCAACTCCTTTTGCAATAGGGTGAAATCCTGTTTTAAAGCAGCAGTTTGGAACTGCTGTTCTTTAACTTTACTATTAAAACGGAAGATATTCGTCAGATTCCAACTCAATGTCCCGCCCAACAGATAATTGCTTCTTTGGATACCTGCACCTTTCAGGTAGGAAGAAGAGTAAGCTGTATTATCTTGAACGTAATTCCAATCAAATCCAGAACCACGTGCTTGTGCAACTGCAAATAGATTGAAATTAGGCATTTTATGACTTCGGATAAACTGTTCGTGCTGTTTGCTTTCTTCTATCCTACGTTGTTGCCATTCCAATGCCGGATGATTTTTAACGACTGAAATATTGCCGTCCCAATTCATCACAGGCACACGCGTATTGTAAAGACTATCCAATTGGTAGGATTGAAATTTATCATTGAGTAGCACTGCAAGATTTTTGGAGAATGCCAGTTCTTTATCATAAGCTTTGATTTCTAGCGATTTGGCATGCGACACTTCTGCCTTAGCTAATGAAGCGTCCACTTCTGGTATCAGTCCACTTGTTGCCCTACTATCTGTCATCTCAAAGAATACTTGGGCACGTTCCGTATTTTTCCGCTGTACAAATTTGAGTCTTTGACTTGCCAGTAAATTGAGATATGCAGCCGTGACCTTAACTTGATATTCAAAGACAACCTGGTCCATATCGGCTACTGCAACACCTTCTTTAGTAGTTGCTAATGCTATCTGATGTTTTCGTTTCCCAAAAGTAAATGCATTCCAATTGATGTTGGCAAAATACAGCGACCCAAATGCTGCATTCCAGTTTTGTTCTGCCAGAGGCATGGAAGTTGCCGCTGATCCCAACCCACTATGAGCATATAATGGCCCGTTCTGTGCGTTGATTGTGCCAAAACTTTGTTGTGCCCCCAAGGTCAAGTCAGGTAGGTATTGTTTGTTTTGAAAGATTGTATTCTGTGCGGTGGATTGCACAATGATCTGTTTTGATTTTATTTTATCATGGTATGCAATAGCACGTTCTAGCGCATCAGATAAGTTCAATACTTGCGCGAAACTCGAAGAGTTTAAAGCAAACAAGAAACTAATTGATGCCATGAATTTTAGATTCATAGACAAAAAATTAAAAATTATACATAAAGAATGAATAGCATATCACAGTCAGTCGGATATACTTAATATCGAATTCAATACCTATATTTTTAAATTCTGTAAATACAGTTTAGGATATAAAGCGGTCTATTAAAAAGCGGGATTTTGGCAGACGAATAATAGTTATGGTTAGAAGCCGTTAATAACAATCCTTTATCAAAGACAGCTCCTAATGTTCTATTGGGAATAGCATCGCCCCAAAACTTAACCGAAAACTTAAAACTAGACTGTTTCTTGGCTGCCTCATCGGTTTTAAAGACCTGAGCCTCTATTTTACAACAATCTTTCTTTTTCTTGTCTAACCCCTTTTCTTTAGCAACACAAATCGCACATGGGCTATTGGGGTTATCGTTGATATTCGTCAAGCTGATTTGCATCATAGCAGTTCCCTTGCATAAATGTGCATACTGGGTAAAGCCCGAAGACAGCACCAGATATACCATGGAAAGGAGTATGACGAGTATTTTTTTCATAATGTTACCGCAAAGCTAATCTTAAACTCCCCTTCACTGTTTGCAATATTATGGTTAAAACTTGTAAAACTTTAAGATTTCCATGGGTAAATCCATAGATCTAGATATGGGTAAACCACTAGGAAAATACTCCGCTTATTCTTCTAAAGGATTTAGGATTATTTTTAATCTTAAAAAAACATTACTATCTTTGCTTCAGAAATCTCAAAATCAAGCACATCCATGTAATCAATAATTTCTTTTTGCAAAAATAAAAATGTAAGCATTTAATAAGCTTACCATCCTCTATGCATCAAAAAAAGAAATTATGCTTATTTTACAAAATATTTCCTATCAGCATCTCAATAAAGATGTACTGTTTCGTAACATCAATCTGAGTATACAAGACAATAAAAAAATCGCTCTAATTGGTAACAATGGTGTCGGCAAATCCACCCTATTAAAGATAATTGCTGGAGAACTGCAGCCTTCGGAAGGCCAAATTAGTATTTTAGGTAACACCTATTATGTTCCCCAGATATTTGGACAGTACAATCACCTCACCATTGCTCAAGCTTTAAAAATTGAATCAAAATTAGCAGCATTAAATGAAATATTATCAGGTATTGTCACAGAAGATAATTTAACGACTCTTGACGACGATTGGAATATTGAAGATCGCTGCCAAGAGGCATTGCGTTATTGGAACCTGTCACATCTGGACCTGCAACAAAAATTGGAATCGTTGAGCGGTGGACAAAAAACTAAAGTCTTCTTAGCAGGAATCAGCATTCATCAGCCTAATTTGATCTTACTCGATGAACCCAGTAATCAGCTCGATGCTAACCATCGTGCATTGTTATATCAACTTATTCGAGATACTTCATGTACGATGATATTAGTAAGCCACGATCGCTCTTTATTAAACCAACTTGATTCCATCTACGAATTGAGCTCTTCAGGACTGGTATACTATAATGGTAATTATGACTTTTACCTCGAGGAGAAAAATTTATACCTCGAAGCGCTGCATGGAAACGTCAAGCATCTAGAAAAGGAAATTCGGAAATCAAAAGTCAAAGCTCGCGAAACGATAGAGCGTCAACAAAAATTAGATGCACGAGGTAAAGCCAAACAACAAAAAGAAGGTGTTTCAAGGATAATGATGAATACGCTACGCAATAATGCTGAAAAAAGCACCGCCAAATTGAAAGATACACATAGCGAAAAAAACAAGGGATTATCAGACGAGCTACAAAGCTTGCGTATGGAAATCCCCGATAGTGATAGGATAAAATTTGGCCTAGCAGACTCCGCATTACATCCTGGAAAAATACTTTTCAAAACAAGTCATCTCAACATGCGTTATACGGGCCAATTGTTATGGAAAGAAGGCTTGAGTTTCAGTATCTCCAGTACCGAACGTATTGCCCTAAAAGGAAAGAATGGAGCTGGTAAGTCTACACTAATACAGATCTTATTACAAAAAATTCAAACCTATAGCGGTGAACTATACCGTGCCGAACATACATCTGTCTACATCGATCAAGACTATTCAATGATTGATCAAAAATGCAGCATCTATGATCAAGTCCAACAGTTCAATAATACGGGATTACAGGAGCATGAAATCAAAATCCGTTTAAATCGATTCCTATTTGCGAAGGAAAGCTGGGACAAACCTTGTTCGAGCTTGAGCGGAGGTGAAAAGATGAGACTTTGTCTATGCTGCTTGACCACCTATAACATAGCTCCAGATCTGGTAATCATGGACGAACCTACCAACAATTTAGATATCCAAAATATTGCGATCTTAACTGCGGCTATCAAAGAATATCGCGGTACATTATTGATTGTGTCACATGATGATTATTTCTTAAGTGAGATTAATATTGAACGTGAAATCAACCTTTAAAATAAAGGAATCTAATCCATTATCTCAAAAAATCGAATCACATAAATGAAGATTTAATACAGATGTGGAGAAAAGATTCTTTTATATGTGTAACATTATTTCACTTTAATAGACTAACACAGCACTAACACTTTATAATATGAAAAAAATATCATTCTTGGCTATCATTGCTTTTATTGTAGCCACAATTTCAGTTCATGCTCAGGAGAATTCCCTGTTATGGAAAATTTCAGGAAATGGGTTGAAGAAAGACTCCTATTTATTGGGGACTTTACACGTGATGTGTGAAGAAGATTATAGTTTAAAAGATAAAATCAAAAACCTGATTCCATTGGTAGACGTCCTGACTCTTGAAGTGAATATTGGCTCAGAAGAAAATAAAGCGATTATCCCTGAAATGATGAAGCCAGATACCACGTTTCTAAAAGGGTTGACACCTGCTGAATTAGCAAAGGTAGATAGTATACTGACCTCACAACAGCTATCTATACGGATGCTTGACATGATGTCGCCAGCAGTATTTGTATCCATATTAAGCTTAAAAACGTTGAATTGTAGTGACCCTCGGAATATTAAAACAATGGAGGTAGATCTGCAGAGCATGGCTACAGCAGCAGGCAAAAGAATAGATGATTTAGAAACACTGAAATTTCAGATGGATATGCTGAACAAAATGTTTCAAGCCTCTGATCTCGTTACCTATTTAAATATGATGGATGATATGCCAGCCATATCTAAGAAAATGGTTACAGCATATCAAGCAGAAAATCTAAAAGATTTAGAAACAATCATTTATGACAACAGCTATCTGTCCAAAGAAGAGCAAGCTGATTTCTTGACCAAGCGCAACCAAGATTGGATAACCAAGATGCCTTCAAAAATGCAGGAGTCGTCCAATCTCTTCGCGGTTGGTGCCGGACATTTAGTTGGTGACAAGGGGTTAATCAAACTATTGTCCGCGAAAGGTTACAAGCTCACTCCTATTTTCTAGTTATGGCAAAAAATAAAACAAGGGCAACTACAAATTCTGTTGCGGATTTTATTGACCAAATACCGGATGAACAGAAGAAAACTGACAGTCTTAGACTCGTGGAAATAATGTCGGAGATTACGGGTCAACCTGCAATACTCTGGGGTCCCAGCATCATCGGTTTTGGCAGCTATCATTATAAATATGCAAGTGGGCACGAAGGTGATGCTCCATTAATAGGATTCTCTCCGCGTAAAACAGCTATTTCCCTTTACATATGTAGCTGTGATGAAGATAGTGAAAAATCAAACCTAGCGGGTTTAGGTAAGTTTAAGATGAGCAAAGCTTGTGTCTATATTAAAAGACTGTCCGATATCAATGCGGATATGTTGTCCAACATCATAAAGGAAAGCATAGCATCAGTAAAAAGAAAATACCCTTAAAAATAAAAAGGCGAAAGATATAATCTTTCGCCTTTTGGGTAAATGATGGGGCTCGAACCCACGACCCTCGGTACCACAAACCGATGCTCTAACCAACTGAGCTACATCTACCGTGATTGTTTGTGCTACAAAAGTAGATTTTTATTTGATATCCTCCAAATGTTTTTAAACAAAAAATCCTCATTACAACGTATCGTAATGAGGATTAAGCCATTATTTTTTGAATGATTAGATCATTTCAACACTACGCTTCACAAATGAAGTTAATGCTGCTCCTGTAAGTAATCCTCGCGACAATAAAGCCAGGTCAAAAGCTTGTTTTGCCAATTCAGATCCCTCCTCTTCAGAACTTGATAAAATCCGTTTCACCAATGGATGGTTACCGTTTACAGTCACTTTATAATTATCAGGTAAGCTACCGTAGAAATTCATTCCACCATTCGTTTTAGCCATATCTTTCATACGACGCATGAACTCATCGATCGTCACCGATACAGGTAATTCATCTGCAGACAAAGCATCTACTTCAACTTTCATATCTGGACGGCTGATTGCTTTTTCGAATATCGATAAAGCTTGTTTAGATTCCTCTTCAGAGATTGATAATTCTTGTTTCTCATCTTTTTGAATCAACTTATCAATGACGTCAGCATCCACACGTTTCAACTGCACTTTTTCACCACCTTTTTGTTCCAAATAAGAAGTGATGTGTGTATCTAGCGGTCCATCTAATACCAATACATCATAACCCTTCGTTTTTGCACTAGCGATAAAACTATCTTGTTGTGCTGTATCATGAGTATATAGATAGACAACGTTACCATCTTTATCAACTTGAATATCTTTTACCTTTTCGTAATATTCTTTGATCGTATAGCTCTCTTTATCTGTGTTAGTCAATAAACAGAACTCATTTGCTTTTTCAGCAAATTTTTCGTCGCTCAGCATACCGTATTTGATAAACATGCCGATATCATTCCATTTTTCTTCAAATCCTTTGCGATCTGCTTTAAAAATTTCCTGCAACTTATCTGCTACTTTCTTCGTGATATAGTTATTGATCTTTTTCACGTTACTATCCGCTTGCAAGAAGCTTCTCGACACGTTTAAAGGAATATCTGGTGAATCGATAACCCCATGTAACAACATCAAAAATTCAGGAACAATATCTTTGACCTCATCTGTGATAAAGACTTGACGAGAATACAATTTGATTTTGTTACGTTGAATTTCTAATTCGTTCTTGATTTTAGGGAAATATAAAATTCCAGTCAAATTAAATGGATAGTCAACATTCAAGTGGATCCAGAATAATGGCTCGTCCATTGAATATGGATATAGCTCTTTGTAGAATGCCAAATAATCCTCATCTTTCAACTCAGAAGGCGCTTTTGTCCAAGCTGGGCTTGTGTTATTGATGATATTATCAACCTCTACAGATTTATATTTCGCTTTTCCCTCTTCATCTTCACCATCAGGCTCGGTAGTCGTTTTTGTACCGAAACGAATGTTTACAGGAAGGAAACGAGCATATTTATCCAATATTTCCTGCAAGCGGGACTCGTTTAGAAACTCTGCTGATTCCTCATTGATGTGTAATGTGATATCCGTACCACGTGTCGTACGAGTACCCGTAGAGATTTCGTAAGAAGTACTACCATCACATGTCCAATGTGCCGCTTCAGCTCCATCTTGGTAAGATAAAGTATCGATTTCCACATTATCCGCTACCATAAATGCTGAATAGAAACCCAATCCAAAACGACCGATGATTTCATTCGCATCATTAGCCTCCTTGAATTTTTCCATAAATTCAGTTGCACCCGAAAATGCAACCTGATTGATGTATTTTTTGATTTCATCGGCAGTCATACCAATACCATTATCAGATATGGTGATTGTTTTAGCAGCCTCATCAAGTTTAACATCAACAAGTAAATCGCCCACTTCTCCTTGGTATTGACCTAAAGAAGCTAAACGTTTGATCTTTTGAGATGCATCCACCGCGTTGGAAATTAATTCGCGTAAGAAAATCTCGTTATCAGAGTATAAGAATTTTTTAATGACAGGAAAGATGTTTTCCGTGTGGATTGAAATAGATCCTTTTTCTGTGTTCATATATATATTATATTTAATTGCTTAATGATTCAACTGTTAATTATCAATCCATATTCCAAACGAGCACTTTAGGACAAGATGTCACATTTTAACACTAAAAATCTAACTTTTGTCATTTCACGTATGCAGATGCCTTATTTAACCGGTCTATTATTGATGCGTAATCGCGTACAAAGCGAATGTGCCCAACCAATGCGACCCCATATAGTCATCATTGCTGATGTGGGGCAAGGAGAATGCGAGATGATTTGTAGCCTGTTCGTGTAAATGATGGAGTTCAGGCAATTTTGATGCGATTCCATTGAGGCAAGTCGCCCGACTGAAATTAAGGCCATCCAAATGCACCAATTTACCATCTGTGCGATCCTTGACAATACCAGGCTCAAGTTTAAAATCTTTTGCAAACAGATCTGGCATAAAACCCTTCAGCCAGGTTCGATAGTCTTCCTCTGGTAGAATCTTAGCCATCACAAGTGCCTCCTCCAGACAAGGTGAAAGGAAATCAGTACCACTTGGTTCAAAAGCTATGGAGCATGATCTATCCTTCATGAAAAGACGTTTAATATGTTGCTCAAGCACTGATTCAAATGCAGAGTCTTGGACCGTTCGTGCATAATCTATCGCTAGGTTAAAACCAAAAGCCGAATTATCATGTTGTCCAGAACGGATTGGATAGACTAATTTAGGTAAGTATTCTTCATAACGCTTGACCAGTAAATTTGCTAAGGGTTGTAAAGAAGCAGCCCATTTTTCGGCTTCTGGATCTTTCCATGTCAGCAGCTCAGCCTGTAGCTGTAAAAGCCATGCCCACCCATAGGTACGTTCGAAACTGGTATTGTTCGCATCCAAGAAAAAGGCAATCTCCTGTTCTACATGAGCTGCAGTTAGCTTATCATTTAAAATCAATCGTGCTTGCTTACTTTCTGCCAGATCCGGAAAAGTCTTCAGTATCTTTACGATGGACCAATACCCATGTACGGAAGAGTGCCAATCAAAACATCCATAAAAAATAGGATGCAATTGTTTCGGTGACTTAAGGTCCTGTGCCGACCCAATGACCTGTCCCAATTTATTCGGATATTCGGTTTCGAGACAATGTAACGGAAGTGCCATAATCCGCTTAGCCTCAGTAGTATCTAGTAAAACAGCATTTTTCGTTGTGTTCTGAAGGTTTGATGGGTTGTTTTTAGCGCCATTATCGCAAGACAATAATACTGTGCAGGCAAAAAGAGTTAAGAATATTCTGGACATTTTTAGGACATTAATTTAAAGCTAAAAATAACAAAAAAAAGCTAAAATCCGTAGATTATAGCTTTTTCAATAACAGTTTCATGTTCCTGTTACATCTTGGCGTCCATTAATTTTTCAGCCTTGCCTTTCGGGCTGTCCACCTTCATCTTGATGACAAATGCCCTATCCGTTTGAAATGTATGGGGAACTACAATATCATAATAGGTGTTTTTATCCAAATCGATGCCCAGATCCGCGTGTTTCACTTCCAATACCTGTCCGTTTGCCAATAAGGTAGCTGTAACAGGCACCTCGGTCGCTGTCTTTGGCACCGATATGCGCACGATATTGTTAATCGGTCTATTGAAAATAGTTAAATAGAGATTATCTTCCTTTTTGGTGAAATATCCCAACTTAGAATTGGTCATTCCAGCATGACGAGCACCATATATCGCCTCACCGTTAACCTTCATCCAATCTCCAATTTCTTTTGCCAATCGATCTTCCTCTGGGTGCATATTCCCCTGACCATCAGGTCCAAAATTCAACACAAAATTACCACTTAATGAGGCGGAATAGACGAGCATGTCTAAAAGATCATCTGTTGTCTTTGTATAAATACCTGACCAGTCCTTCATATACCCCCAACCATTTGGCGGGATAGTCATCACACAGTCCCAATCACGACCTTCCAACCAAGTGATATCTCCAGGCAATTTACGCTCCCAACCCTGTTCATAATCACCCAGCATCTGGCCATTCGAATCAAAGTGACGCTTGCCATATTCATCATTGCGGAAACGCGAGCCAATAATCAATCCGGGGTGTTTTTCACGGAGTTCCTGCTCCAGTTTGTAGGTAAAATCATAGGACTTAATCCAAGATTGATCCCAAGTGCCATCAAACCAAAAACCTTTCATCTGTGGATAATGTGTCATCAACTCCAACAGTTGGTTACGCGTATAATTCAGAAACCGGTCGAATTTTTTCTTTTCTGCTGCTGTCTTAGGTTCTTTACCCATATAGTCAGGGTTGTTCCATTCCATTACCGAAAAATACAAGTAGACATCTATTCCTTCGGCCGTATAGGCATCGACAACTTCCTTGACGATATCTTTCTTATAAGGTGATTTACTGATATTATAGTCTGAATACTGCGTTGGCCACATCGCAAATCCATCATGGTGCTTGGTCGTGAAAATCAGATATTTCGCACCCATTTCTTTCGCTTGTTTGGCCCATCGCTTGGCATCAAAATCTTTTGGGTTAAACTGTTTGTATAGATTATCATAGGTTTTTACCCAATCTTTCGGAGTATCAGGTCCTCTCCAAGCCCGTATCCATTCGGAAGCTGCAGCGCCTCCGCGAGCACTTACACCCTCCCACTCATTACCCGGAATTGCATATAATCCCCAATGTATAAATTGACCAAGACCATAGTTTCGAAAGGCTACCATAGCTTCATCATCGCGATTAGGAGGCGATAGTGGGCCGTATTTAATCTCCTTCAATTCGGTAGATTTAGCCTTAGGGCCAGTCCATTGTGCATGGACAGTAGCAGTCGCAACAAGTAAGGCTGTGACTAGTAAAGATTTTCTTAGCAAACGATTCATATCTATTAGATTACGCAGGGTTATCACTTTTAAATAATAAATATATTGATTTAGGTAGGTATAGGAAATGTTTAAAAGCATGCAAACGATTGTTCCAAAGACGAAAACGTTAGCGTAATGAATAGATTACAAATTAAGATGTGCGGTATCGACTGATTAATTGTTCGACCAAATCAGGAACAGCGTCCGAAGCTGAGCGCTCTATCGCACATGCTTTCCTAGGTATACGAGTGGTATTGATCTGTTTATCGACAACATAAAGATCGCATCTATGGGTGATGACTTCAACCAGACTGGCTGCAGGATAAACCTGTAAAGAAGTTCCGATTACAAGCATGATATCGGCAGCCTGGGCAATTGCTATTGCCGTCGGCATATTCGGGACTGATTCACCAAACCATACAATGTTAGGACGCAACTGCGAACCTTTATCACATAGATCCCCCATCTTGATTTCATGGCCTATGACCGGATATAACATACTCTTATCGACCGATGAGCAAGCTTGATCCAATCTTCCATGCAGGTGTAATACGTCAACAGATCCTGCGCGCTCATGCAACAAGTCGACATTCTGGGTGATGATTTGTACATCAAAATATTTTGCGAGTCGCACTAAAGCATCATGAGCGGCATTTGGCTTAGCCTCCATCGCTGTTTCTCTGCGCTTATTGTAAAAATCTTGTACCAATTCAGGATTTCGATACCAACCATCGATACTTGCTACTTCAGACACATCATGGCCCTCCCATAAGCCATTGGCATCACGAAAAGTTTGAATACCACTTTCAGCTGATATACCGGCCCCTGTAAAAACAACGATCTTTTTTCTCATATGACAACGTATATGTGCAAATTACCAAGTCAACACCGAATCTTGAAAATTGATAGGCAATGCTAGTTTTATGGAATCATTACTACTGATTGCTTTATTGTTTGAAGCGATAAAAGCGCGTTCAAAATTAACAAACAGTACATTAGGTATATGAAGATCTAAGGACGACTTCGCTTTCAGGATATACCGATTATTTTCTAAGCTTAGGTGCTTATAAATCCGAAAAGCAACCACCTTGGCTTTAACTTTTTCCATTCCCTCCAGGTTTTTTATATCTGTACCATCATGCATGTAAGATTCATCAAAATACATAAAGTGGTTTGAATTTGCCAATTCTTTCAAGTCTAGACGCCCGTCAAGCACAGCCTGTGCAAGTGAGTCGGCCTCTGCTCGCTGTACTTGAGTACCATTTCCGTTATGGCAAGATAAAAAAAATACAGCAAGTAAAGGTGTTAAAATATATTTCATATGCATAAAAAAAGAGGCAATTTTTAATTGCCTCTTTACAAATCTATAAATTACTTTCAATAGCACCTACCTTTTCTCGATACAATTCAATTGGTTTATCCAATAAAACCGCGATGACGGTCATCCGCTTGTCCAGTCGTTCTTTCGGTACATCGATATATACGATACCAGGAGTAGAACTCCAATAGAGTTTATTGAAGATATCATGTCCTATCATTGATCCCTCTCCAACGATACGAATACGTGCGATCGTATTTTTAAGCCCCTTCAGTGCGATAGGCCCAGTTGGGGTACCTTCCACAAAAAGAAATAGCGTTTGCTTATCTTTAGATAAAGCACTTAATCCCGCAAAATGACCATTAGGTAGGCCAGCTTCTGCATCGTGCAATACTTCTGCATTGTTGGCAACCCACTCTTTTACATCAGGTGAAGTAAACTTCAGTTGCTTATCCAATAAATCGCCGTCAGAGCTGATTTTTCCTTTAAATAGATTCGCTCCCAGATTAGTGTACTTGCTAATTTCTGCAATCGTCTCTTCTACCTGCCCTTGTTTAACTATTGTATTTACATCAGGTAAGGCGTTTGCCTTGTTTTTATTAAACTCAGGCTTTTGGTCAAATGTGATGGCTAAGACGGTTACAGTTGGGTCAAAGTTGCTGGTAGGAAGATTTAGACTCAGGGTATTGTCTTCGTACTTCATAGCTATTTTTTCGTTGTTTCCAACAAATTTAACCGAAGTAGGTTTTGACTGTAATCCCTCTAATACCAATCTATCTTTAATTTGGTCAAGATAGATATAAAGTGTCTTACCATCTTTAGAAAAAGCATTTTTATCCGTTAGAAATTGGGCATCAAGACCAGCACGTGTACCGTAGATAGCCTCTTTATACTTTGATGTCCATCTTCCCAATTCTTGCAATACTTTCACCTGTTGTTCTGGGATAGTACCATCCGCTCGTGGACCGATATCCACCAATAGGTTACCTCCCATGGCGATACAATCCACCAACGTGCGAACGATCATGTTTGGCGACTTATAGTGCTGATCAAAAGGCTGATAGCCCCATGAGTCATTCATCGTATAGCACAATTCCCAATAGCGTGATTCAGGACGTATTACAGGAATACCTTGTTCTGGAGTATCATAATCACCAAAATGGTTCAATCTCGAATTGATGATGATATTGGGATTATATTTACGGAGCTGTGCCAATGTTTCGGTAGAACGCCACTCTTGATCATTATGCTCCCAATCGCCATCGAACCAAATTAAATCAGGTTTATAGGCTTTTGATAATTCTTCCAACTGCCCTTGATAGTAGTTAACAAACCGATTCCAGCGTTTCGCATCATCAGCCACTGCATAACGTTTTTTAGTTCTTGTGTTCACGTCATAATCTGGGTGGCTCCAATCGGGTAGCGAATAGTAAAGACCTGTTCTCAGGCCTGTTTTCTGAAGCGCTGTAACAAATGGAGTCAGGACATCCTTTTTCGCTGCAGCATCTTTAGCTGTAGTAATCGCATCATTTTTTTTGCTATCCCAAAGCGATACACCATCATGATGACGTGTGGTGATAACCGAATATTGCGCTCCAGACTCATGGATTAATTTTGCCCATTCTTCTGGCTGATACTGATTGGCTGTAAAACCATCCAGTTGCTTCATGTAGTTGTCGTGGCTGATATAGTTGTTGAAAAAAGCCCAAGATTCAGAAATACCCTTCACCGAATAAATTCCCCAATGGATAAAAACGCCCAATTTGGCATCCTCAAACCATTCCATCTTTTTCTCTTCCTCTTGTTTGTTTTTATTTTCTTGTGCAAAAACGCTATAGCTAGATACCGCTAATAAAAACACAGCTAATATTGACTTCTTTCGAATCATAGTTACTAATTGAGATATTAGGTTTTTAAAAAGTGAAAAGTAAGAAATTTATTTATGCAATTCAAACTTAAAGTCGCTATTTTGACTGAATAAATTATCTTTGTACTAATGATTGAATTATATACGGATGGTGCTTCAAGCGGTAATCCAGGACCAGGAGGCTACGGTACGATCTTAAGAACTATTTATACAGGTGATAACGAAGCGTATAAAGGAAAATTGATTGAAAAAGAGTTTTCTGGTGGTTTCCGCAAAACCACCAATAATCGCATGGAATTAATGGCAGTGATTGTAGGGCTCGAAGCCTTGAAAAATCTAAACCAAAAGGTAACGGTCTATTCCGACTCCAAATATGTCATCGATGCAATCGATAAGAAATGGGTATTTGGATGGATGCAGAAAGGATTTGCGGGTAAAAAGAATAAAGATCTATGGATTCGTTTGATCCAGGTGTACAAACTGCATCAGGTTCGGTTAGTATGGGTAAAAGGGCATGCCGGACATCCCCTTAATGAGCGTTGTGACCAATTGGCCGTAAAGGCTGCCAAAGACAAATCTTGTTGGAAGATAGATTCGGTATTTGAGATGGAAGAAGCAAAAGGATAGGTTGTTCTAATTTAGTAACATAGAAAATGCCCCGAAAAGTTAGCTACTTTTCGGGGCATTTTCAGAATCTTTAAAATCCTAACTGATTTTTTGTGCAGAACAAATTATTCTGCAACGGTCTCTTTAGAAGCTAAATAACGCTCTGCTTCTAAAGCAGCCATACAACCAGTACCAGCCGCAGTGATTGCTTGGCGGTATACATTATCCTGTACATCACCACAAGCATATACACCTGGAATATTCGTCGCAGTTATATTTGGCTTAGTAATTAAGTAACCCGTTTCATCCATATCTAAGATACCCTTGAAAAGATCGGTATTCGGATTATGGCCGATTGCAACGAAAAATCCAGTTACATCCAATACCTTTTCCGATTGATCTTGGTTATTGAGTACACGTACACCCGTCACCACTTGACCATCACCTAATACTTCTAACGTTTCAGAGTTATAGTGAATCTCAATATTTGGCGTATTCAAGACGCGGTGAACCATTGCTTTAGAAGCTCTAAATTCATCACGGCGTACCAACATATGTACTTTAGAACACAATTTTGCTAAGTAAGTTGCTTCTTCAGCAGCAGTATCACCCGCGCCTACGATAGCTACTTCTTGGTTCTTATAAAAGAATCCGTCGCAAACTGCACATGCCGAAACACCAAAACCATTATATTTCTGCTCACTATCCAATCCCAACCATTTTGCCGTAGCACCAGTTGCAATAATCACTGTATCTGCAGTAACGGTTTTGATTCCATCGATTTCAACCTGATGAACAGCACCGGAGAAATCTACTTTAGTCGCATATCCAAATCGAACATCGGTTCCAAAACGTTCAGCCTGCATACGCAGATCTTCCATCATAACAGGGCCTGTGATTCCTTTAGGGTATCCAGGGAAATTATCTACTTCTGTTGTCTGCGTCAACTGACCACCTGGTACCATACCTGTATACATAACTGGCTTCATATCAGCGCGAGCTGCATAAATCGCTGCTGTGTATCCCGCTGGTCCTGAACCAATGATTAAACACTGTACGTGTTCTATTTCTTGAGACATAAAATATTTATTTATAAATTTTTTTTACTTATTAATAAGGAGACCTAACCAAATTTATTTTTTAGACCAGCTAACATATCATTGGTAATCTCTCTTTTTTCACTTTTATTTTCTTGCTTCTGAAACTCCTTTTTGGCTTGCTTTTTATCTTCAGGAGCATGAATTGGTTCCGAAGACTTTGCTGCTCTCTTAGCTTGTCTATGGCTATTCCAGATATTTTCTAAACACTTCTTAGTGTACAAAGGAAAATCGCCATTTTGCATCCATGCATAATAGCTCGGTTCTACATCAAAAACTTCCGTCACCGGACGGCCTTTGTGCTTACCAAAATTAATTACCTCTACTCCTTCATCGTTATACACGATACGACCTGCAAAATCGACAGGCCTAGTCATATTGGTGAATTCTGACAAGGCAGGCACATCATTGACAACAGGTACAGATTGCTTACCGTGCTTATCTTCATATACAGCACCCTCATACTTCGTCAATTGTGCCTTCAATACTTCGTAGGTAGCACGCACGTCAGCTTCAGCACTATGTGCGTTCTCCAGACTTTCGTTGCAATAGAATTTGTAAGCAGCTTTCAATGTACGTTGTTCCATTTGATGGAAAATGTTTTGAACATCGACGAATACACGGTTTTCCAAAGAAAAATCAACACCCGAACGTAGGAACTCTTCCATAAGCATCGGGATATCAAATTTATTAGAGTTATAGCCAGCCAAATCAGCATCGCCTATAAAGTCAGCAACTTCCTGACTTATGCCCTGAAATGTTGGTGCATCGATGATATCTTCATCATAGATACCATGAAACATGGACGATTCTGCAGGGATAGGCATAAGCGGATTAATCCGTTTCGTATATACTTGTTCCTCAGCATTAGGCAATACCTTTAATATTGATATTTCAACAATTCTATCTGCTGATATATTGATTCCTGTAGTTTCTAAATCGAAGAAAGCTAAAGGTTTCTTAAGTTTCAATTCCATTACGAATTTTTATTATTAGATTGTTAAATACATCATTGTATAAAACAAAAATACAAAGTATGAATGATTTTTTGTTTATTGTAAGTCTATAATTACAATTCAGAGACTAATACTGCTGTATCCATTTTTCCAACAACAATTTTAATCATCTGGTCGTAATCCAGATATTGTAAAGCAATTTCCCTTACTTTCTCGGGAGTCATGGCATTAATTTCTTTCATATAATGGTCATAATAAACCAAATCCATGTCAGAAAGCAATACATTCTTGAACTTATCTGCATGTGAAAAAATACTTTCCAAGGAACCCAACATAGATCCCGATAAGTAATTTTTTACTAAGTTCAATTCCTCCTCTGTCGCAAGTTCGGTTCTTAAGATAGCCATTTCTTTTTGAATTTCAACCAAAGTTGCATCCGTAGCCTCTACACCTACTTCCGTTGCAATCGTCATAAATCCAGCATATCTTAAAGTGCCAACCGCAGACCCAATACTGTAGGTATACCCCTTTTCCTCTCTGATGTTACGCATCAATCGCGAGCCGAAAAAACCACCAAACAGCGTATTGACAAATTGCAATGCTGGGTAGTCTACATGATTTCGACTGATACTTGGCATACCAATACGGATAGCAGACTGAATTGCATCAGCTTTTTCTTCATAGACCAACTGCCCTTTATCGGGTGTCAATGCCGGTGCTGATAAATGTACTGTTTGCGGAGAGATCCAATCACGGCCAAACTGTTGGCTCAACTCCTGAAGTAAGGCTTCAGAAACATTGCCAGAAACAATTAAGCGACAATTAGATGGTGAAAATTGTTTAAGATATAATGCTACTAAATCAGGTCTCGTTATCTGGTCGTACTCTTCTACTGAAGGGGTCTTCCCGTAACGATTCCCAGTCCCAAAAACATGCTTATAAAATGCTTTCCTTGCCAAATAATCATTCTTTTGCAGCGAAACCTGCAGTTTTTGTTTATTGTTGCGTAAGTAAGTATCGAGTTCTTTTTGGGGCAATGTCGACTCGGTCAGGATTTCTTTTATCAAAGGTAAGAGAACCGCGCTGTGCTTGTTGAGCGTATATAGCGTAAGTGATGTGATGTCAAAGCCATATTCTGGCATAAGAAAAGCACCATAAAAATCTACTTTATCCGCAATCTCAGCACTGCTATAATTTTTGGTTCCTTCTTTCAAAAGCGCACTTAATGAACTATTCAGCAATGGATTTTCATCCTCATTAAAGACATTATTAAAAATCCACTCTATCCTAACCAACTCTTGATCCGGCGAATGAAATACATAGACAGGCAATCCGTTCTCAAACGAAAGGACCTTAGGACTTTTTAAATGGATGTCACCAATAGGATTGGCAACAGGTGCTTCAGCTCTATTCAGCATGGGACACCTCCTTTGCTTTATAATACAATATCGACGCGTTTTCTTTTCTAAAAATTTCGTTTGCCTGTTGCTTAATATCATCCGACTGAACGGCTAAGTACTTGTCTGTTTCATTATTAAGGTCATCTGCATTACCCAATAGTTCATAGTAAGCTAGATTCATGGCCTTATCCAAAATCGAAAGTTCAGCAAATACATGCGTTGACTCGATTTTGTTTTTTACTTTTTCAAGCTCTTCCGCTGGTACTGGAATCGTTTTTAGGATATCCAATTCTTTCCAAATTGCTGCTTCTGCTTCTGCTAATGAGATTCCTTCAGAAGGTTTTCCTTCAATAATGAACATGTTGGGGTCGATACTGCCCATGACATAAGCATTTATTTCACTAAATAGCTCTTGATCTTTTACTAAACGACGATACAAACGTGAAGAAGAACCTCTAGAAAGTAGGTCGGACACCAAATCCATAGCGTGGTAATTTTCATCCATTCGTGCAGGAGCATGAAAAGACATGAATAATGCATCGAGTGGTACATCCGCTTCAACCACTTCCCTACGTTCTTGCATTTGAACCGGTTCCTGTGGCAAATTACGTAAGTATTTATTTCCTGCAGGAATGTCTGCAAACCATTTCTCAACAAGCGTTCTGATCTGATCGAACTTCACATCACCCGCAATGACCATAATTGCATTTTGAGGAGTATAGTGTTTTTTGAAAAAAGCTTTCACATCCGCCATCTTGGCATCTTCAATATGCTTGAGTTCCTTACCGATAGTCGCCCAACGGTATGGATGTACCTGATATGATAGCGGTCTTAATTTCAACCAGACATCACCATAGGGTTGATTGAGGTAGCGCTGCTTAAACTCCTCACAAACAACACTTCTTTGCGTTTCCAAACTCTGTTCTGAAAAAGAAAGACTCAGCATACGATCAGATTCCAACCAAAGAGCAGTTTCTAGATTTGAGGAGGGTAAAGTGATGTAGTAATTTGTGATATCATTACTTGTGAATGCATTGTTTTCTCCTCCTACACGCTGTAAGGGAGTGTCGTAATCCGGTATATTGACCGAACCACCAAACATCAAATGTTCAAATAAATGTGCAAATCCCGTTTGGTCCGGCGACTCATCGCGCGCACCCACATCGTATAATATATTGACACAGGCCATTGCTGTGTTGTTGTCCTCATGTACAAGTACACGGAGACCATTTTCTAGTACAAATTTCTGATATGAAACCATTCAGGTTGTTTAGATTAATTTATTGTATCCAATTGATATCCTTTCTCAACAAAGAGAGTGTTTTTTCTTCTTCCGATCCTTCTTCCGGATGAAAATCATAAGCCCAGTTCGCTTGCGGTGGTAGGCTCATTAAAATCGATTCGATGCGACCATTCGTTTCCAGACCAAATTTTGTACCTGAATCCCAGACCAGATTGAATTCCACATAACGCCCTCTACGCAAATATTGCCAGTTTTTATTATGGTCAGTATATGCTTTATGACGATTTCTATTGACCAATTCTGCATATGTGGGTGCAAAAGTGCGTCCCAGATCACAGGAGAATTCGAAAATTTCCTGAAAAGATAATCCAGTCTTTTCGGGGGTCAATTTATCATAAAAAACCCCACCTATACCGCGAGTTTCTTCGCGGTGACGGACGTAAAAATAATCATCTGCCCATTTTTTAAAATCTTTATAAAAATCAGGATGATGCACATCGCATACATTTTTCATCTGCTGATGAAAAAACTGCGCGTCCTCTTCAATTACATAGTGCGGGGTCAGATCGATACCTCCACCAAACCAACGAATCTGCTCATTCAATTCAAAATACCGAATATTCATGTGAATGATGGGCACAAAAGGATTATTGGGATGGATTACGATGGAAACTCCAGCTGCAAAAAAATCATCTTCATCAACCCCAAAAGACTTTTTGATTACCGCAGGTAATTTACCATGGACAGCAGAAAAATTGACACCACCTTTTTCAAAAATATGACCATTTTGAATGATTCTGGTCCGGCCACCACCTCCACCATCTCGTTCCCAAATTTCTTCTACAAATTTTGCTGTACCATCTAACTTTTCCAACGCTTGACATATTTCGTCTTGAATTGTTTTATAGGCTTCAGCTATCTTTAATCTATCGATCATCACGGATTAACTTAATTTTTCAGCCAGTTGGCTTATGATTGTTGCAGCAGATTTATGCTGATATAAGATTTGGTATACGGCCTCACAAATCGGCAATTCGATTTGATGTTTACGCATATAATGTTGGATACAAGCCGATGCATAATACCCTTCGGCAACCATATTCATTTCGAGTTGGGCAGATTGCACACTATAACCTTTACCGATCATGGCTCCAAACGTTCTATTTCGGCTAAACTGCGAATAAGCAGTTACCAATAGATCGCCCAGATAAGCAGATTTGTTGATATCACGATTTGGGTTCGGATCAATAGTCTCTACATAAGTTTCCATCTCACGGATTGCATTGGAAATCAAAACAGCCTGAAAATTATCACCATAACCTAGCGAATGGCAGATGCCTCCAGCTAATGCATAGATATTTTTCAATACTGCTCCATATTCAATACCATAGACATCATCCGAGATAATTGTCTTGATATAACGGCATTCAAGTAAGGCAGCTATCCTTTCGGCATTCTTTTGCGATTTCGAACCAAAAGTCAAATACGACAACTTTTCCAACGAGACCTCCTCCGCATGGCATGGTCCACCAACTACTAAAATATCCGCTAACGGGATATCATATACTTGTTGCAGGTAATCACCGATAATCAGATTTTCATCCGGAACGATACCCTTTATGGCGGAAACAATTATTTTACCTTTAAGATCTTCTTTAGTGACATCTTTCATAGCAGCTTTTAGATAAGCCGCAGGTGTATTTAAAATGATGATATTTGATACCTGAATAATTTTCCTAGCATCAGTCGAAATATTGTCTGTGTCTAATTTTACTTCGACAGCACTTAAATAACTTGGATTTTTTTTATGCTTTTTGATATAGTCGACATCCTCTTGTTTACGGACCCACCAATGTACATCCTTTTCAACAACGTTGTCACCCAGCATTTTAATCATTGCTGTAGCCCAACTACCACTACCAATAAGCCCTACTCTATTTTTTTGCATTAAATTTTGTTACTAGACAGTTTGAGCAAACTTAGATAAATTTACGTTGATATAAAAGTGAATTGATCGTTCTCTCACCAACCTTTGCTAATTTTTATATTGCAGGAATCTACTTGATGATATAAAAATAAACACATATCCCTAACTCACACAGCGGGTATCCCATTTGAAAATACACTATTTTTTCAAAAATCGCAAGTTATCTATAGAATCATATTGTCATCAACAGCTGAATGCAGGTCTAAGCTAACGAGGCGGCAATCACCATAATATGAACTTAGGCTTATATCGTTATACAATCCGATGACCTAACTTGCCTTACATAATGGTAAGCATTAATATAAGCTTTTGGGGACTGCCCGATTACACTTTTAAAAGCCCGATTAAAATTGGTTAGGCTATTAAAACCTACTTGATATGCAACACCCGAAATACTATCTTTATGTTTTCCGGTCAATAAACTTTTGCAAGCATCATTAATCCTAATTTCATTCAGAAAGGTTACGAAGGTATTTCCAGTACGCTTTTTAAAGTAGCGACAAAAAGCCTGTGGAGTCATATAAGCTTCGTTCGCTACATCATCCAATGTAATATGATTATTATAATTGTCCATGATGTAATTGATAATATTATCAAACTTGACATCCTCATTCCTCGAAAGATCAGAGGCATATACATGGGAACAAAGCGGTAGTGCAACACTTGAAATTTCCTGGAGGCGAACCAAAAGCGAAATAAGCTTAATGACAACTTCCACACCACTAGATTCGTGTACCGATAATAGTATAGTCGCTATTTCATCTGCGTATTGATTGGGCACCTGAAATCCCTCTTTGCTATTATTCAAAAATGAACTTAATCTATCCATTTCGGGAAGATTGAACAAACCGGATAATTTACCCGAAAGGTTTAGGTATAACGAGCAGGCCATAATTTGATGATGTCCAACCGTATTGAAATATTCATGATTAGATTTAAATACATGTGGCACATTAGCACCAATAAGGAAAACATCTCCAGCACGAAAAGGATGCATTTTGTTTCCGACTAGTAAGGTTCCTTCTCCCTGCTCCACCCAAGTAATCTGATATTCACTATGACGGTGCATGTGCTGGTAAAAATGTGGTAATACAACGCGTTCTGTCATCATACTCTTACCATCAGGCATAAGCAAAGTAAATGGAAGTACCTTCATCTTAATAGTTCTTATTGGTGGTTTAAAGTTTTGGTTTATACTTTTTTAATAGCAACATTCCCACATTTTTCTTGTTTATATTATTTATCGGGCTATAGTTACACCGATAAAGAGATTACAAAAAAATGCAGTAGTAATGTTAAATGTAATACTAAATATCATTCAACATGTTTAATATATACCGTTGTTAAATATTGAACATGTTTAATCTGCAATAAGACATCAACATAGCACAAAAAAAACTTTAAGAGACACTCAATAATGATGATTTTACGGCAAATTCCTTACTAAACCTTACTCTATATTCACTTGGACTACATTTAAATCTCTTTTTAAATGCAGTGGCAAAGTATTGCGAACTTGTAAAACCACAGTCATAACAAAGGTCGGTGACGTTTTCTTCTTCCCTATCGATTAACATTTTTGCCGCAGCCTCCAGCCTGATATTGATGAGGTAATTAATTGGAGTCATATTCGTGAGATGCTTACAATATTTCGACAGACTTGTTTTTCCAAGACCACAGTGTTCTGCCATATCTTCAAGTGTCCAAGATTTTACAAAATCACTGCGCAAATGATTCAAGAAAATCTCAACAGTTCTTAGATTATAGGTAAGCGATTGGTCGAATTCAATATGACCTCGCTTGAAGAGGTTTAGAATTTCAAGTAATAGACTATTGATTAAAATTTTAAGTTTAGAATGTTGTATTTCAATTTCCGCAAGATCCAAACATTTTCCAATTTCCAAGAAGCACTCCTGTATTTTTTTATCAGATTGCCAGACCAGGTCATCATTCTCCCTTAAGATTTTGGTCAGGTATTCCAGGTCTTCTTTTGAAAGAATGATCCAATCGGGCCATACCCATTCTTGATGGGGCTGTCTTACTCCAACATCTATGATGATCCAATATTGCTTCCCTACCGTCACTTTCGGATTTCCTACTTTATGCAATTGCCAAGGTTTGGTTATCGTTAAACTACCGGGATGAAGATGGACAGTTTCTTTCTCTGTCGAAAAATATAAATTACCCGACTCCATGAAAGAAAATTCAATTCCTTCATTCCTGTGCCAATCTAACCCCCAATTTTGGTCCATTTTAGCGTCCCAATACCCCATACTATAGATACCTGGTAAAACCGTATCTGGTAATTCTTGCCCAGGATAATCAAATCTACTTAGACCTTTCATGCCAACAGCACCGATCTGCGAAGCGTAAATGAGTTGTTCGCACCGATCTGGTTTATAATACTCGTAAAAATTCTTTACTTGTTTCTTTTTCATCAATAAATCTAATTGGCTTTGCTCCTCTATTATCGCAATTATTTGACCAGTACTACTCAACTTCAACGATAAGATTGAATAGATCATCCTTAAAAGGAGACCCATCAACATGAATCAATATAAAAAAGAGTGTCTACTTGTTCAAGCGGACACTCCGTATCTAAATTTCCTAAAACCGGCTAGGTTAAACCAATTAATTTACGATTATAAGCTTCATCACTTCCTGTTGAGGCAAAATCATCGAAAGCCTTATCTGTTACATGAATGATATGATCAGCTATAAATTTCGCTCCTTCAATTGCCCCGTCTTCAGGATGCTTAATAGCACATTCCCATTCCATCACTGCCCAGCCTTTGTAATCGTAGGCAGCTAGTTTACTGAATATGGATTTAAAATCTACCTGTCCATCACCCAACGAACGAAAACGCCCAGCACGATCCACCCAATTGGAATAACCACCATATACCCCCTGTTTACCCGTTGGGTTAAACTCGGCATCCTTTACATGAAACATTTTTATACGTTCATGATAGTGGTCTATATAGGATAAATAATCCATCGCTTGTAATACAAAGTGTGATGGGTCATATAGCAAACAAGCTCTTGCATGATTGTTTACTTTTTCAAGAAAACGTTCATAACTAACACCGTCATGCAAATCTTCTCCCGGGTGTATTTCATAACATAAATCAACCCCGTACTCTTCATACACGTTTAAGATCGGAAGCCAACGCTTTGCCAATTCCGTAAAACCTGTCTCTACCAATCCTGCAGGGCGTTGTGGCCAAGGATAAACGGTGTGCCAAAGTAGTGCCCCACTAAAAGTCGCAGCAGCAGTTAAACCTAAATGCTGCGAAGCTTTTGCCGCAAACTTCACTTGTTCTACGGCCCATTCTGTTCTTGCTTTAGGATTATTATGATACTTTTCTGGAGCAAACCCATCAAACTGATCATTATAGACAGGATGCACGGCCACGAGTTGACCTTGTAAATGCGTACTCAGCTCTGTAATCTCTAACCCGTAACTATTAACGATTCCTTTAATCTCTTGTGCATAGTCCTTGCTTTCCGCTGCTAACTGCAGGTCAAAGTAATGACTAGCCCAAGTGGGTATTTGGATTCCTTTAAAACCGATACTTTGTGCCCATTGACAAATAGATTCTAAATTATTAAATGGAGGTTCATCTCCTAAAAATTGTGCTAAAAATATTCCCGGTCCTTTAAGTGTTTGCATCTTTTAATTTTTTTATTTTAAAGTTTTCAGAGAAAAACCGTATCGCTTGAATACTAGGCTTTTATAAAGAATATCGAAGAAGACAGGTAACGATTTGGTAACGGTTCTTATTGCTTTGTATTTCAACATGTTTCCATTAGCTCTATAGCAAATATACAAATTATTATTTACCCTTAACAGGAAATTTTACCCATTTGCCAAATATCCTCCGAGCCTAATGGAAATTACGGTAAAACCGTAAATGCTTGATTACAAATAGTATTTGAGCTGTAATGTCTTTGTTTTTTTATTTTTTTGTTATACTTATGCATAATGATATGAATAATTAAATATTATTATGAGAATAAAAATTTACTACTACTTATTGATGTTTCTGTGTATTATTTATAGTTGTAGCCATTACGACAATGGATTAGAAGGGCTCAATAAATCAAATTCTAATGGCATTACTACAGTAACTGTAGAGGAAGCCAAAGCTTACCTTAATAACAATGAACTTTTCAAAACAGGTGAAAAAGGCAAAGGTGACACAATTCCGCTATCTACAAATTTTGTAACACTATTTCAAGATCAAATTAATCACGAACCATTGATTAATAGCGATCAGAAGATGACTGTAATTCCTGCAGTAATTGCCTATCCAAAATACTATAGTAGAGTAGTATTATTTAGATTAGAAGATCGGATTATCGCACGTGTTTTTAATATGAAACGGGATCAGAGCAGTACTGATAAAAACTTTACTGGAGTAATTCTTATTACAGATTTAGAAGGGAATTTTTCTAGTGCATATAATGTAAAAGATGGTAGTATCACGCATTACTTAGTTTATAAAATAAGAGAACAAAACAATAAAGGTGTTGTTGGATTTATACCGGATGATCCCATTGATGGAGGAATACTAGATCCTGTAAAGGTAGATGGAAGCAGTTCTTCTGGACAAGGAGGCATTAGAGATGTATGGTTAGCTTATGGACCACAAACAGGAAGTGGTGCAAATTCTTCTAATTCTGGAAGCTGGCATTATGGTGGTGGCAGTAGCGGTGCGGGAACGAACAACCCTGAGGAAGCAGCGACCAACCCCTGTAAAGAAATGAAAAAGAAAGCTGATGATGCAGAGTTTAAAGGGAAACTGAATGAAATAAGTGAAAACTTAAATCTAAATTATGAAACAGGATATTTAATGACTACAAATGGAACTTCTACTGCGTACGAAGCTATTGAAGGTGATCCCAATAAACATGAAATAGAACTTTCACCAACTAATCCTATTAGTGGATATATGCATACTCATGTAGTAGGAGATTCTAAAACTGGTTATTCCACATTTTCAATGGCTGATGTAAAAGCAATTTATGACATCTATAAAGCGAATAAAATGCAAGATCATGCTTCTTTTGTAGCGGGAGTGGTATCAACTCATGGAACCTCTTATACATTGATGATTAATGATATATCTTCTTTAATTTCGTTTGGAGCAACCTATTTAAGTACAGATAGTGATTTTTATACAATGGAAAATTTATATGACAAAGCATTTGAAGCAGTTTACCCAGTTTTTATGCCAGAAATTAAAGCTCGTGAATTTGCATTACTAAGTATATTAGAAGGCTCTGGGCTGAAATTAATGAAAGGAAATTCTGATTTTAGCCAGTGGGGTGTTGTAAATCAAGTAGGAATGAATATTAATATTAGTAATTGTAATTAATAAAAATGGATATGAAAAAATATATAAGTTTAATGTTGTTGTTGTTATGTGTTTGTTTTTTACAAGCACAAGAAAAGATTGTAATACTTAAAAAAGGAGCGAAACTTCCAGGATTAGAAAAAGGGACTTATTATAAAACCCCAGAAGCCACCGAAAATGGAAAATCCTTTGAAGGGTTTTGGGAATATAAAAATGGAACTGAAAATTTAAAACTAAAAATTGGTATTAAAAAGGTTTTCATGCCTAAATTAGAGTTTTATATAGATAAGTTGACATTAGAATATTTTTATGACAACGGAGATAGTAATATAATCTCAAATGATAGCGAGGATAACTTTTTAAAATCTGGAAGTGCTATTAGTGGAACTAAAGCTCATTTTATGTGTTATGATATGGTTAAGAAGAAGAATTTCTATATAGATTTAGAATTATTGAATAATAATCAAATAAAAATGGCATTAACAAATGTACCTGGTGGTATTAGGATTAATCCAACTACGAAAACAGATTTTACTTTTTCACTTCCTACGGATATAATTTTAACGAAGCAGAATTTATAATAAGGGACTGTCCCACCAAGTCTGTAAATAAAAAATATGGAGTTCAGTTATATTTCTTATAACTGGACTTTTTAAAAAAAAGTTAAGAACTGATTTTAGCTTACACACTTTAAGAGACAGTGCCTATGGTAAAAAATAAGATACATTTAAGGCTAGACTTTTTATTTCAGAACTTTTTAAAAAATAATTAAAAATCTCCTCAGAAGATTCTAATTTATACCTTGTAATCATATAACCCAACGTTGAAATTATACATTGATTCATTTTTATGTTTTCAGGGTGTTTATCTGCAATAGCAAGCAAAGTTTTAGCTAAAGTTTTATCTGATAAAGCTTCATCATACCAAAATGATACTTCATCTCGTGGTTTTTTTTCAAATTCCTTAACTATTTGAAAAAGCTCTTCTTCTTTATAAGATTTCCAATTTTCTATTTGAGTTTTTAACTCCAGAATAATATCCAATTTTTTTTTTGTTTTTGGGCTGATTATTTTCTCCATATTATTGACATATTATTTTACCTTTTACATCTACAACCATTAAGCCTGTTTTACTAAAGACTTCCCATTTTGGTAGACTTACCTGTTTATGGTGAGTCTTCAAATAGTATTTACTACTAATATGTGAATTTTAAAGTAAGTTGTTAATTCTTCCTAAGCCATCATATTCAAATGCTACTTTCGCTCCATCGGGTCTTTCAACCTGTTTTAGCATTCCATGGGACTGTTCCAGTGCGAAGTGAGGAACAGAAACGGAGAGAGGAACGAACGACTGGAATGAGACCGCTTTTTTGTGTTCTTATCAGTTTTTTAATTTTCGTTTTAAACAAAAAAACCGAGCTGTTATGCTCGTTTTTTTGTTGTATTCTGTTTGATGATTTACAACCATCTATTAGTGCCTAAATTATCATAGAATAAATTTAACTCTTTATTACTAATAATTTTATTTTCGAATAAGTAATCAATGATTTCTTTAGCAATTTCCTGATCTTCAGCACAACCTGTTGCTTTAGCCAATACAAGTAATGCTTTTTCAACTATAATGGAATTGTTTTTTGAATTCATTATAACTTCCTTTAATTGATTTTTAAGCATCTTATTATAATTATAATCGTCAATATCACCATCAAATGACATTTTATAATATTGAGAAATTAAATTCTCAATATTTTCTATTTTTTGAAAATCATCCATCTTATTTACAAATTTTATAAGCACCTGCTGGTATTGTACGTTCGATTAATACTTCTGCATCTTTTGTAGACTATCTTAATGCTGGCGTTTCTAGTTGTTTACCTTTCTGTGGATCAATTCCGCTTGACATATCAAAAACTTTAGATGGATCGAGTTTATCAGTATCAATTTCAATTATTGTACTCGCACTCGTTTTCCCCCTCTTAGGATTTGGTTTACCATAAAAATCGGCAGTTCCTTTTTTGTTTGTAGTCGGTATATACTGGGTTTGCAGACTTCCGTCATCAATATGTTGTTGTATTGTATGTGTAGCAGTAATATCTTTTGGATTAAATTACCTGCCCAGCTTTGGCACTTGCTTCTTGTGCTCCATTCAATGCTCTATATACAATTATTAATCCAAACGGATCTATTTGACAATTTACATCATTGACGTATGAATAAAGAATTAATGATTTTATCGGGCATGGTTTTTATTCATCCTTATTTTAAGTTCTTTAACATTCATTTCTCCAGTCAAAGCAGCACCAAATTCATAAACTTCTTTTATTTAGTTGATTAGATTTTCTCATTTTCGCCTATTTTCTCTTCCTATTTTGGAGCGGAAAGAGATTAATTGGTCGGCTTTTAGCCAACTAATTAATTTTCTAATACACCTTCTTTTATTCTATATCCTGTAATATTTTCTCTCTTAAATTCTTCTATGATTTTTGGTGAAAAAAATATTCCTTCAACAGTTTTAATAACATCATAAATCAATTTTTCTTTTAGTACTAATTTTACAGGAACATAATCTCCTACCACATTGTCAGCATTTTCATAATTTTCAAGAGTTTTAAAAAAAAATTCCCTATTCTGTGAATGCTCATAAAAACTACTTCGTGTAAAATCAAAGGTCGATTTCTCTAACATAGGAAAACCAATTAAATAATAGTTCTGATTATAAGTATCAATCTTTGCAGGTATTTTATTGTGTATAGGTAATTTATATTTTGAAATAATATCATAAACCTTTTTAGTAACTAAAAATTGTATTCCGTGTTCGTAAGGTGCAAAAGCCATAAAATCCAATTGTTTAATTCTTTTCCCAATTGAAAAAAATGTAATTGTACTCAATAATGACGTATCTAATGGTACATAGCTATTCAAAAGTATTCTGCTTCTGTTTTTTCTGTTTTCAGTACAATAGTCTTTCCAAACCTTTTTATCTTCTAGAGAAACAAAAGAATATTTCTCTTTGATTTCTACGGAATATACACCATTTCTACTTCCTGTAGTTGTAGGTTCAGTGTCTGTATCAGTTTTGTAAAAATTCATTTTAATGACATTTTATTTTATTTTTCAAATGAAGTCCTTCTTTAAAGTAGGTATTCAAGTTTTTACCAGATTTCAGGGCATTATCTATATGTCCTAACATTTCATTTTGTAACTTTCTAATGCTTTTTAAGTTTAAATTATTTTTATCAATCAATTTTTGAACTTTGTCTTTCACATATTCATTATACTTTGGGTGGTTTCCGTGAAAAGGTTTATCTAAATCAATTAAATTAGATATATCTTTAGCTTTTTTGGAAACATTTTGAACATAATCTTTTATGTTTTTTAAATCATTTTTAAAGACTTTATAAACTTCTTGTGAAATTATATGGTGTAAATCCAAACCAAATGGATCAATCTGCGTGTTACTATCATATACATACGCATAAACAGTGGGATTACCTCCAGCCAATCCAATAGGATCTTGACTCAAATACATTCCAGAATTTGGATTATAATACCTATACCTATTATAATGCAATCCTGTTTCTATATCTTCATATTTCCCTTGAAAACGGAATGGAATAAAAGAACTTGCACCTTCAATATTACGTCTTTTACCATAAATATCCAACTCCATTTCCCAGACTTTTTCGCCCTTTTCATCAAATGCCTGGCAAGGTGTTCCTAAATAATCGGTTACTATAGAGTATTTTTGATTTCCAATAATTTTGGCCGTAGGTTTAAATGTGCCTTCTTCAAAAACCCAGGTGATACAATCGGAAGTAATTGATTCTGGTTGATCTTGCTGCAAAAATCCAATATCATCTACAATCCATTCGGGGCGATTCTCCACTGCATAATTCCATTCATGTAACGGGGTATTTCCATCCCAGACAAAACGGGTAATATTCTTTTCGACAATTTTAGCTGTTCTTCTTCCTAAGGCATCATATTCAAATGTTACTTTCGTTCCATTGGGTCTTTCAACCTGCTTTAGCATTCCATTTCCCTGCCACTGGTATTTCCAGCTTTCTTTTCCTGTTTTCTCAATGAGATTTCCTTCTGCATCATAGCAGTAGAAAAAATCCTTGTCCCGTATTAATCTTCCTCCTTCTGCATATTGCTTATCTTTGCGCTCTTTGGTTTCAAATAGATTCCCTACCTCATCTGGTAATTTATAATCATATTGTCCATCTTCATATTTTGCCCAGGCTAAGTTTCCAAAAGCATCATATGCATAATCGGTTTGTCCTTGTGTAAGTTCATTAAACATTTTCCACAAGCGGTTATTGGCACTCCAACTATATCGGCGATGGCGAACCGTTCCTTTTTCTGTTTTTACCTGATGTACAATAGGATGTCCCCCTGTATCATATTCCCAGTTGCTCTGTATTGCTCCACTCATGGTGCGGCTGATTTCCTGCCCCAATTTATTATATTGCATCTGCATTCTCCATGAATTTTCTAAATCCTTGGTTCCTGCTTGAGTTGCAATCAGATTGCCCAACGTATCGTATTCATGTTGGATATCAGCCCCTAAACTACTGGTTACTGCTGTCCGTTGTCCATTGCGATTGTATCTGCTCTGTACCTGATGTTCGCCCTGCTGATCTTCAATGATTCTACCCATTGCATTTCGTTTGAGCTGCACAGAAATTTGCTCATTGACCGCCCCAACCAACAGACCTCGTTTATCATAACTATAAGTTTCCCAACTCTGATCATAATATTCAGAACGTATAATCTGTCCCCTGAGGTTATATTCATATTCCGTCCACCGCTCGTCCGGTCGCTGGATACGAATTACTTTTCCCGCACGATCTCTATGATAACCTTTCTTCAAACCATCGAATCCAATTTCTTCTACCACATCTCCATTTCCATTTCTCTTAAACTGGTACAGTTCTAGGTGTTCATTTTGGATATGTATCAATTCTTCATTTTTATTGTAGGTGAATTGCACTTTCGTTCCGTTTTCTTCACGCACCTTTAGATTACCCATTGGGGTATATTCAAAACGCACATCGTGATGATTATTTCGCGCATGGATCACCTCATCATAAGCATTGTACTGTAATTGTACAGAACTATTATCCGCATGAATGATCTGAGTAACACGCCCCAAAGCATCATAACTAAACTTCTGAGTATCGCCCAATGGATCTGTTGACCTGTCGACTTCCCCACGATCGTTATAAACCCATGTCGCTACTTTTGTCTGGGCTAAGAACATCTTAGTTAAATTATGCTGATCATCATATTCTAAACGGGTTCTGCGTTTGCTGACATCCCGAATCTCGCAGACTAATCCCTGATCATTATATTGAAAAGCTGTTATCCCTTTATCGGGTGCAACAGTACTTCCCAACAATCCTGATTCATCATAATTCCATATCCTACTATTTCCTTCCGGATCATTGGCAATAATTAATCGGTCATTTTCATCATAGACGTAAGTATATCGGGTACTATCAGGCTGAATTACAGAAGTTAAATTCCCTTTGTCATCATAGGTATAGCCGGTTAAATTTCCTTCCTCATCAATTTCTCTATACAACTCGAACATATCCGTATATTCAAAAAACTTTGAATTACCTAAAGCATCCTGAATCTGGGTACACAAAAAGTCCTCATTGTAATAGTATAGACTTTCATTTCCCAAAGCATCTGTAATCACATTGTATCCTAATTCGGGATAATAAGCCAAACGTCCTTCTAAAACGCCACCATCTCCCCATGTATGGATACAACGGCCTTGTTTATCGTATTCCCAATAAAAAGTCTGCCCATTGCGATCTGTTTTAGAACCCATCAGATGATTATCGTATGTAATTGTTGTAGCCTGTTCTAAAGCATCCAAAATCGCAATTAAATCTCCTTCTTTGTCATATCGGTATCCTACTAACAGTTCTTTTCCTTTTTTGGTAATTAGATATACTGCTGTAATGCGTTTTGATCCATCTAGATCAAAAGCTAACTCCCTATTTCCACTATCTGTTATTCCTGTAAATACTCCTGTCACATAATGTAAACAAATGGCTAATCCTGCCACATTACTGATTTTAGTAGCCACACATCTTGCATCTGTAACGGCATCATAATGGTAGGTTAATTGATCTGTATGATGGTATACCGTATAATTATTTCCAATTCTTTTTAAGGTCAATCGTTCCATTCGGTGGTAAAATTCCTGCTCATCTTCTAAAAGCGGAAATCCAACACTACGTCCATCTGCAAGCATAACACCAATAAAACTATCATTATAATGAATTTCTAAATCAAGACTGTAACTGAAATGGCAGCCATGCCCCAATTGATGATCGTAGGATGCATCCGAGTTCCAGATGCGTGTCCAAATTAATGGTATAGGACCCGGCAACTCAAAATCTACGGTCTCATAAAAAACAATTCCCTGTATTAAATCTACGGGTTCAAATCCATGTTTACATAAAAAATTGCTCAGTCGATTTGGGCCCTTGGCGGCTTTTTTAGCCAGCTTATTTAACTTTTTTAGCATGGAGCTAAGTACTTTTCCTAAACCTTTCATTAAAACCCCAAAACCCAATCCTGCTGCTAGGTTGATAAAAATCCCCATTAAATCCGGAACATAGGGCCCTGCAATATTTACAGGATTACCGGTGGGTATCGGCAGGCTCATACTGGTTGGTGCGAACAATGACGGAACTGGTTTCCACCATTTTTTACCTGGTGATAAACTCAATGGAATACCGATATCATTACAGGTCATTTCCATATACCCTTTTGGACTGATACGTCTTCCTTCCATATAGGCATCTTTACTCCCAAAGAAATTCATTGATTCATGTCCAATTACAGGAGTCATTGCAAATGGCCCTGTGAATAAAGGAATGTGTACAAAAGTTATGATTCTTCCTCCGGTATCTGTTACACCCCGTGGGATACCGTTTACATTTACAGAAGATCCAATAAACGGGATATAATCCATTGGGTCAATAACAATCCCAATATAAGGGTGTATCGGATTAAAAGGAGGCAATGTATTGAAATGGAGATCAATACCAATTACAGGTGTAAAATGATTATTTGTTAACAACATAACCGTTTTCTTTTTTAAGATTCACTTTCTTTTTTCTCCGGTATGAGACCTTGACATTCTATAGACCAGCTCGCTACATATACAGTTGCTATTTCTATTTTATTTAATGAAATAATAAATTCTTTTGGTTAAAGGTTAGTCTATACAAAATGACTGTATACATTCCACTTTGTAAACAGCATAAACCGTAAAGAATCAAATGGTTTTAACCACCTCGGTATGCTAAATTTAGTTTTTTTATCACAACTTACTACTTAATTTTCATTTTTTTTTAGTTTTATTTACACTTGTAAGTGTAAGGCTACAAGGTGTTTGCATTCATTTCGCGTACAGCCTAATAAAACAAACAGGCTATTTAACTGACCCTATCTTCTGACTAAATAACAGTAGGATATAAGGACTTGTAGGGAATAGCTCTAGAATCGATTAACGAAACAAGTGGCTATTTCGGCTACTCACTTCCATAAAGTTTATGTGGTTCGTTTAATGGACGAAGTTCTATAATGTCATTTTCCATACTCCGTAATTCTTGGGCGTAATTATCAAAACCGAACTTGTTACCTCAATCTAAAATCTTCTTAAATGACCCATCTGATTTATTAAGAACTTTCCAAATATATTCTTCTTTGTCGCAAAGGACTACCAGTTAATTACATATTTTTTTGTTAGTTTGCTTTGTTGTCAGCTTCTTCTGTTATCCATAACAGGCATTTTTATAATCTTCTCTGGGACTTCTTTTTCTTCATCCGATTAGCAAACTGTTCTTCTTCGTAATCCTCGCCTTGTGCATTGGGTAACAGGGTAAACAATCCCAAATCGGTATTAGGCGAATGTTCCTGTGAGAGAAGCTCAAAAAGGTGTTTTGTAGGTAGGTTGTCTATTTCATTTGCTTTAGAAACGGGGTTATCTTGTATCTTCAATTCGGGTTTATTTCCATTGTTCCACCAATCGTTAAACATATTTGCCGATAAGTTTCTGTCTAATTGTGAGCCGTTCCAAACGGCTCGACCTTCGTGGTCAATAAAAGTCATACCGTAAATTCGTCCTTCAATATTACGTCTTACAACTGTATTAATACCCTGTTCTGTAAGTTGCTTTCTAAAATCCGTTTCATTGTTTGTCGTGTGCATAGCCAATTCAACGGTATTCTTTAGTACAGACCTTGCAGGGTTGTTTTTCATTTTTTCTTTGGGCTGTTCAAAGCGTTTTTGCAGTTGTGCCACGCCTGTATCTTTTCCGAAAAGTGATGCTTTGAACGGATTGCTTACCTTGTTTCCGTTCTCGTCCAATGCCACATAAACCAAACCGTTTACGGTCTGACCGTTCCGCTCGCCTTTGACTTCTTCCGCTGTGATGTTGAAAAGAGATAGTAAAGCATTGTAACTACCCATAGTAGAAAAGTTATAATACTTTGGTAAATGCCGTACTACCGAAGCAATCTGACTTTTGATGTCGCCATTCTTATGATTTACAGGCTTGAAAACTTTGTTGAATTGTTTCTGCTCTTGCTCGGTGGCTTTGTTCAGGCTATATTTAGTTTCCAAATCCCTACAGATTGCCATTGAGCGTGGGTGGTCGTAATCATCTGGGATTTTCTTGCCGTCAATTCCCACGCAGGTCGAAACGATATGGATATGTGTACGGTCTATATCCGTATGCTTGAAAACAATATAGGGCTGATTGCCGTAGCCCATACGTTCCATATACTCTTCAGCCATCTTCGTAAACTGCTCATCGCTAACTTTGTCTTTCGGGTCGGGGTTCAATGAAATGTGCCGAACCGTCTTTTCCGTTTTGATATTGGCAGACAGGTACGGCTCAAAACACTTGTTAAAATATTGGGTGGAATACCTGCCGTTCATTGTGTCGGGTATCTTGTTCAGCAACAAAACTGCTCCATTCTCATTATCCACTTTCTGCTGATTGTACAAAATCGCTCCGTACATATTACTTCCCTTTCCGATTTTTGCAATCATAATTTTACTCTTTATTCAGATATTTCTTTTCAAATTCATCGGTAAGAATTAAAACCTTTAGCAATAATTCTTTCATTTCAGCGGTCTCCTTTTCCAATTTAAAGAGGTATGCAGATGCTTTTTTATCCGAAAAATTGGTATTCAAAAGCTTTACAATCTGATTGTAATTGGTTGCTATTCCTCTGAACTGACCGAAAAATTGGGTCAATTCTGCGTGGTATTCTATCGCATCCATATCAATTTTGACAGTCTTAACCGTCTTCTGAAAGATACAAGCCGTAATAAAATGAGCCGTTACTTTCATTTCTGATTGGTCAAAAAGGGCAAGAAACTTTGCATTATCTTCTTCATTTAGGTTAATGGAATACCGATTGACCGCAGGATCGTTCTTCGGTTTTCTTCCTGTCTTTTTAATCTGTTTTCTGTTCATTTCTTCCATAATAAAATCCATTTTAATTTTTAAACAAACGGGCGACTTCGGAGCCGTTTCCAGCCCCCTGCAAGGGCAAGTGCTTTTGCGGTGCCGAAATTCATTTCGAGTACCTCAAAAGATAACTTGCTCTGAACAGGAGTTCAGAAAATCCGTTTTGCAAACGGATTGGAGTTAGCAGGGAAAACCCATCGCTACCGATTGCAAATTTCGGCAAGACTATTTGAATAACAGCTATTTACAATCACGACAATGAACGCCAAATGCTACCTTTGAGTGCCATATCAACATAGACTGGGACTGCTTTTGCTTTCTTTGTATATGGCTAGCTGGCTGATTGTTTATATCCTTAACTATGTAACCAATCAGCATAAATCCTGACAGCAAATCTGCGTGATTGAATGCAGACGAATTACAGATTTTTAAGTCAATGAACTAGCCAATTAAGGGTATGCAGGTGCTTAGGTAGATAGGTAGTTACATAGGTACTAAAGTATATACAGCTGATTGCTTAGTTAACCAAACAGCTAATTGGATATAATATTAAAAATAAGAGATATGATACACGAAGAAAACAAAAATCAGCAACCCGAAAAAGAGGATTTCTCTATTGAAAATTTCCTAACTGATGAAAAGAAACAACCTTTGACGGAACAACAGGCAGTAACACATCGGGAAGATTTTGACAAACCCGAAGTAGATGAGGAAGCTATTATGCGTGTAATGGCAGGCGAAGAAACTTCGGAAACTGAAACGGAACATACAAAAACACCTGCGAGCAATACAAGAAAGATGACTTACAAGCCAAAGAAGCTGACCAAAGAGGACTACTGCGGGCAGTTCTTTAAAATCCCGAACAGTACTGCAAGCAGGGGTAAATCGGTGTATGTACGACAGGAACACCACGAAACATTTAACAGGCTAACCAATATTATGGGCATCGACAAACTGACGATTTATGCGTATCTGGACAACATTATCGAATACCATTTTCAGAAGTTCGGTGAATTGATTAGGGAAATCTATAACGAGAAACACAAACCGTTATTCTGATAACTATACGTGGTGGGTGGTACATTTCTCTCTCTTAAAATTATTTTCCAAAAGAAAAAAACAGAAAAAAAAGAAAGCCATTTTAACAAGGCGGACAGACGGAAAAACCAAAAGGAAACGGAATAAGTCCCGAAGGGTGGCAGGACAACAAAAAAACTCGGCGAAGCCACCTTAATTTTGTCCTGCCATTATGCCGTAGTCTTTTGGTTGGGTGGTGCGGTGGGTGTACGCCTTATCTTTGCTACCTTTTTATTCTTTTTTTGGATTATTTTCCAAAATATTGCTTACGTAAATATTCGTTGCCTAATGGCGAAAGCTCATAACCTACATTGTGGCTTATCGTTAATCCTAAATTTTTAAGTTTTCGGATATTCAGCTTCAACCACTCTTTTTCAAATCCTGTCAATTTTGCAATACCTATGGCGTGTAAGTTAGGATTATCTTTTATGGTTAATAGAACTTTGTTTGTCCAATAACCTTGTTTACTGTAATTGTCCAACCGCTCTAACTTCTTTTTTAAAACTGTAAACCCTTGTTCTGATAGTTGCATTTTTTCTCTCAACTTAATTCGTGGGTCTGCGGAATGATAGCTGACGGATATTTTGAAAATCGTTCCTTTGCTGTTGGGAGTAAATGATTTTAGTAATTGTTGCTTATCTGTAAAACCTGCCTGTATTGCGTCTTGTTCGGTTATATCATTTTCACTTATGGTTTCAATTTTACCGATTTCAACCAAGCCGACAGAGGTATGTAAAAGACTTCCACATTTTACAGAAGACTTTTGCCACTTACGGAATGCAAATGTGATTTTCCCCGATTTGATGCCTTGCAGGTGTACTTTCTTAAAAAGCATAATTACAAACCTTTTATATATCCGTTCAGATCTAATGACCTTCTGCCAAGCAATTTTTCAATCGTATTATCTATATAGGAAAATTCGCCCGATTTAATCCCATTTGCCATACTGACCAATAAATCGACCACTTCAACAGGCATTTGGTAGCTAGTCAATTCTTTTCTAAATAATTCTTCTGAAATATCCGTATGTTGTATAGTTATGCCCTTTTCTGTATGGATTAACTGTGACAATTCAGCAAATGAATAAGCTTTATTACCTGTTATTTCATAGATTTGATTATCGTGTGTACTTTCTGTCAGTACGTTTGCAATAGCTTCTGCAATATCCGCTCTGGAAACAAAACTTATCTTTCCCTCGCCTGACGGATAACGGATTTCGCCTGTTTGCAACGCATCTCCAATAAGTTCGGGAATGGCTTCCATATACATACTGTTTCTGAAAAACGAATAAGGTATTTTTGTTTCTTTTATTAATTCTTCCGTTTCGTATGATGTTTTAGTCCCTTCAAATATACTGTTGGCTTGGGTCTGAACCATACTTGTATAAACAATGCGTTTTACATTGCATTCTACCAATGCAGTTACCACATTTTTTTCCTGCCGTTTGGCTGTTTTCACGTCTACTCCGATAGTGGAGATATGCAAGGCATTTTCCACACCTTTGAATGCCTGCAAAAGTGTGTCATAGTCATTGTAGTCGGCTTGTCTGACAATAATGCCCTGCTCTCTAAAATCATTTATCGTTTCGGGGTTTCTGACAATGGCAACAATGTCTGTAGGTGCGACTTCCTGCAATAAAAATTGAATAGTTGCTCTGCCTAAGTTTCCGTTTGCTCCTGTAATGGCTATCATAAATCTTTTTTTGAAGCAAAGTTATTAGGCTTGTTTTCGACAAAATTGGATAAAACCGACAATATCTAAACTTTCCATTCTGGAAAATTCGAAACTATCTCATTGGCATGGATCTTGAATTTCTTTGGACTTGTTCCTGCAAATTCTTTAAAGTCCCTGATGAAATGAGATTGGTCAAAATAATCACTTTGATAAGCGATGTCGGTCAACTTGTCAAATTGGGTTTGTCGTATGATTTCTAAGGCAGATTGAAAGCGACCTATTCTCGAAAACAACTTGGGCGAGATGCCAATATACTGTTTGAAATATCGCTCCAATGAACGTTCGGATATTTTAAGCTCATTTTGTACATACTGCAAACTCATTCCTTTTTCCAGTTGTGCAATTGCAAAATTTGGTTTTTCACTATTGATATTTGTTCGTTGCACCTGTAGCAATAAGAATGTTGAGAGTAATTTTATCTTTTCATCAGTGCTTGCAGTATTTGAAATCTGCTCGGTTATAGTAGTTTTCAGTATGTCGTTTATGTCAATATGCTGGTTTGTCAGTTCGTTTGCATCTATTCCGAAGATTGATTTAAGTGCGCTCGGCTGAAAATAAATCCCAATATTTTGGAAGCTGTTTATTGCTATTTGTTCTGTATACCTTGTGGTTTGTCCATATAGGAATAATTGTGGTAATTCCTGAGTGTTCTTGTCTCGAAATGCCTCTTTGTTGGTTTGAAAAATAAGACCTGGCATACCGTCTGACATTATCTTGAACATTTTTTCAGAAAAATCCAGAATATTACCCTCCAATATCCAAAAGTAGCGAACGTACTTTCGCAATGGCTCTGTAGGATATATTTTCTGATAGTTCATTTTGTCTGATTGTCGTTATTTGTATAGTTTATAAAAATACAAAATTAATTATAAGGTACGCTTTTGGCTCGTCCAAAAAACAAAAAGATTATAGCCGAGTATTTGGCATCTGTACGCCAAATATCGCCACTGGATGCAACATTACAATAACCTATGTGAATAGCTTTTATTTTCGAGGTTTAAATGATGTAGATATGGAAATAACAGTTTTAGACATTCAGATTTTAAAGGCACTACATAGGGAAGTAAAGGAAGTTTCTCTATTGATTAAGGAAATCACTGCACCCTATAAAGCATTACAACAGGCAACGAAATGGCTCGACCAGCAGGAAGCATGCCAACTGCTAAATGTTAGTAAAAGAACTATACAAACGTACAGGGCAAAAGGTATTCTTGGGGCAACGCAAATCAATCGGAAGACGTATTTTAGATTATCCGATGTGGAATTACTGATGCAGGGAGAGCGACCATTAAAAAAGCAAAAGAAATGAAACAGATTGGAGATTCAAACGAAGATATGCTTGCCCTACTCGAAGCTGTGGTAGGTATCAAAAATGAACTGCTGTATATTAGGGAATATTTCCACCCTTTATTGAAAGGGGAAATCTATCTGTCAGGCGAACAGGTTTGCGAGATTTTACACATCAGCAAACGTACGTTGCAACAGTACAGGGATGACGGACTATTACCTTTTATCAAGCTTTCACGGAAAATCCTTTTCCGTGAAAGCGATATTATCAAGGTATTGGAAGATAACTATCAGCGTTAGCCGATTAACTTTCTACTTCAACATTAGCTCCTTTATTTTGCAAAACCATTTTAGAGGTTCGTTTTTAATTGTCATCAAATGTATTTAAATACTTTACGTATAAAGCTCTAAAAATCTCATCTATTAGCACAAGTGTCGAAAACCAAATAAAATAGTTCTCATATTTGTAGTCAATATTTATCAATGTTTTTAAAGTTGGTAAATTCTGTTGATATGATTGAGTATTGTGTGCAATCCTGTTTCTATGCTTATACAAGTAATTTCTGTATATTCTTTGTAAAGAAATTTCATCTTCTTTGGTAGCTGTGAATAGATTAGTATTATCATTTGCGAAATGCTTTTTTTCTATTTCTGACCAAATCGCACCATATTCATTGAAATTTTTTTGAGACCAAATTGATAAGTTTGTTTTCTCGAAAATATTCTTTATTGAGTTGGTTGTTATTGTAAGAATATTGTCTTTGTTAATATCGTTCTGAACATTGAAATTTGTTGTGCGTTTTACAATCTGTTCAACCAAATCTTTGTACAGGGCTTGCTTATCACTATACGAAGAACGTTCTCCAACAGGTTTTGTATGATAGTCATATCTATACTCAAAATCAACAGTTGCCAACTCCCAACAGACACATTTTAATTTTTGCTCCTGAAAACCTGTCAGTTTTAAAAAAACAGATTGCATTACGTAATCACACATTGGATACGTTTCAATTCCACTTCCAATCCCTGTGCTTGCTGACACAACATCTTTTAAAATATCTGTAATGGGGGATAATATGAAATCTGTGTGAATGTTAGGACGCATATTTTTCGTAGATTTCAATTGATGAAATAATTCTGAACCTTAAATGCCCCAAATTGCTTGGTGCTTTAGTGTGAGAAGAGTCTGCTTTTAATACCGCTATTTTAGCATCAATTTCATTTTTAAGTTCTTCTTTTTTTGTAAAATCTATTGTTCTATTTTCAAAGACTATTATATAAGTCAATCCAAAGAAGTACATATCTAAATCAATGATTGATGGAAACTCCTTTTTGATTTCTAAAGAAATTAAGGCTTGTTGTAAATTTGAAAAACGGTCACTATACTCTCTATTTGGAAAAATAGTTGAAAATTTTCCATATTTTGCATCGCTGTCAGCAACAACAGAATAAACATATTCTTCGTAGTAATTTTCCATTTTTGGTTTGTAACTACGTGCAACACTACTTTCTGAGCCATCATTATAATATTGTGATAATAAAGATAAACATCTAACAAAGTCAATTTTCGTTTCATTACTTAGATTTTTCACAGCGAATTCTTCTGTAAAGGTGGGAACAAAAAAGTGTTCCAAATCCTTATCCAGAAAATATAAAGAGGCTCTGCTTTCTTGTGGCAATAAGGCTACACCTTGTATGTTGATATTTCTAAAAACAGAAGAATAATATTTTTGTTGCTCCTTTTGGTCTGAAATGACTGGAACTAAATATGAAAATCCTAAAAATGTAGTTTCAAAAAAATTAGGCAGAATTGTTAAACTTATATTTTTATAATTACCCGCAGTAATTTTTGCTAATATTTCTTCCTTATTTTTCCCCTTGTTAGTTAGTTTCTTGAACGTCCATTTCAAAACATTATCAAATTGCTCTTCTGCTTCTTCTTCGTCATCATTTTCATCGGCAAATCTTTGAATTGCTTGTTTGTATGTTGTTTCATCAGGATATAAACCAAGATATGCCAACAAAATACTTGTTAGCCGTTGTTGTCCGTCAAGTATTAAATTTTGATTAGTGCCATTTAGGTTAAATGAACCAATTGTAACAGGTGGAACGAATTGCTTACTTTTAAAAGTTTCAATTAAAGTTTCAACCTTTTTTTCATCCCATACAAAATGACGTTGATAATCTGGAAGAATTATATTTTCTTTTAGGATTAAATCTATCCAATGTTTCAGAGAATATTCTCCGTAATAAACTCTGTTGTCCATATAAAGTGTATACTATTTGGTTTTCTTGCCATTGTGTGCTATTCTTGTACAAAGTCCCGTTATCCTACTGAAAAAACACAACCGCTAAAATACAAAAAAAGCCAACGTAAATAACATTGGCTTTCTTTAATCGCTTTTTAGGTTTTAGAGTTGAGTCACAAAAGACTGCTCCATACCCTTAAATTTGTGCGATACCTTTTGCATATCCTTACCAACTTTCTCGTTGAGAATTTTGGCGTAAATCTGAGTAGTGGCAATATTCTTATGTCCTAACATTTTGCTTAAACTTTCGAGCGGAACACCTTCGCTTAAAAACAGCGTAGCAAACGTGTGCCGTGCCAAATGAAAGGTTACTTTCTTTTCTTTTAGGCAATCGATTTGTTGGGATATTCGCTTTAGGCTGTCATTACAAACTGTATTTGATGGTACGGGAAATACCTTTCCGTCTTTTGCGAATCCTGCATATTTCTCAATAATCATTTTTGGGATATCCAAAAGCATCACGTTTGATGATGTTGCCGTTTTCTTTCTGCGTACAATAATCCACTGGTTGCCGTCAAAGAAATCCTGAATATTACTGTTTTTTAGACCCTTCATATCTGAATAAGAAAGCCCTGTAAAGCAACTGAAAACAAACAAATCTTTAACCAATTCATCTTTCTTTTTCTCGCAGTTGAACGTTACAAGATGTTCTAACTCATTTCGTAGCAGATAACCTCTGTCTTTGTCCTTTTTGGTATTCTTGTATTCACTGAACGGATTGAAAGCAAGATGCTTTCTGCTCATTCCCAATCGGCAAAGCGTGGTAAATCCAATCATATACAACCAAATAGTGTTGTGTGTCAAATTTTGGTCGTCACGCAGGTAATAATCAAAGTCCTGCACAAAATCAGATGTAAGGTCATTGAATGATAAGTCAGAGTAACCGTATTTTTTGAGTGCAAAATTTCGCAGGTGTTTTAAAAGTATTTTGTACTTACTGCGTGTGCCATTTACCCGAAGCCCGCTTTTTACTTTTTTCTCATAATCGGAAAGGAACTGTTCATAGAACTTGAAAAAAGTCAGTTCTCCGCTTTCCATACCGAGAAACGCATTTTTAAGTTTTGCACTGTTTACCGCTCCCTCGTTTTTCAGTATTTTGGAATAGCATTCCTCGATACTCAAACGGGTTTTATCAAGTTTGCCGTTTACCTCTTGGGCTTCTCGGCTCTTGCCTAAAACCCTACCGTACTTCAAATCCCAATTCGATGCAGAAATATCCAGCTTGGTACTAAATGCAGACTGCTTGCCGTTTACGGTAATCCTGCACATAACTGTAACTTTTCCGTTTTTCTTTGGGGCGTTCTTTTTAAGGTAAAACAATACCTTAAACGTTGATTTTTTTGTCGTTTCCATACTCACAATTCTTAATGATAAAATTAAACTTATGTGAGCTACGGAACAATATGAAAAACTATGCAGAAAGCTGAAATACAGTATTTTAAAAGTGCTTTCTCTGTTTTCAAAAGTAACGTTTTAGTAACCTTACTTTTGCCAAACCTCGCTTTTTACTGCTTTTTACCTCATTACCAAAAAATCATAAAACGGTTGTAAAGTCTTTATTTACAACCGTTTTACCTGTTTTTAATCTTTGATGTATTTTTACTGAAAATTTATTTTAAAAATAGTCAATTTTTCTTCACTTTCACCACGCCTAATCAGCGTATCAAAAAAATCATACCTCTTATTCCGTGATCTGCATAATCGAAACCTCATTACTCAGACCATGTTCCTTTTATCAAATCCACAGCTTAAGTTTACCGCAGTAATATAGCTCCATTAAATTGTATTTCACAGCTGCTCTTCAAAGCAAACCCTGCGCAACTCAATACATATCAATGATTAGCAGACATCAGTTCATTACTATAATATCCTAATTACAAAATTAAATGGAGCTCATATTTTCAATATTACCCTGCATGTATTGATTTAGTATAGATTTCAGAATAAATGTAGCAGTACAAATTATACAATTAGCTATCTATATTGATAGAAAATAATCAAATATTAACCCAGACTAATTCTAACAAATAAGTTACAAACATCAGAAACAGGCCTGTTAATGTATTTAATAACCTAAATGCGTATTCTTCGTAAAAAAGGTTTATATACAATCAGTAAGGGTTAATATAGACTCATCTTTTGTTTTTCCTTCTAATTATATTTGGTTATCCAATAGCTCCAAAAAGCTAAACAGATTATAAACCAACAACCCAATTTGCGTATAACGCACTTATTAACCATTAATAAATATGGATCGAAGACTTATTTATTTAATGCTCATGATCTTTGGTCTTGTGTACATGATACAAGCCTGCAATAGACCATTTGCAAATCAAGACAGTGAAGAAACTATACCTGATAGTATTAGTTACAATTTCCATGTCAGGCCCATTCTTTCCGACAAATGCTTTGCTTGTCATGGCCCCGATGCAAATAAACGCGACGCGGATTTACGATTAGATATCCAAGAAGATGCCTATAAGGCACTAAAAGACAACCCCGCTGCGCATGGCATAGTTCCCTTTAAGCCCCGTAATTCAGAGGTTTTTTTAAGAATTTCTTCTACAGATACAAGCTATATGATGCCACCCATTTCATCCAACCTGAAATTAACTCCAACTGAAATAGGCATCATAGAGAAGTGGATCAAACAAGGTGCTAAGTATGAAAAACATTGGGCATTTACCCCTGCTAAGACTCCAGAATTACCTCAGGTCAAAGATACCAAATGGGTGAAAAATGAGATCGATTATTTTGTGCTTGACAAATTGGAGCATAAAGGCATTGTGCCCAATCCTGAAGCTGATAAAGAAAGACTTCTCAAGCGTGCTAGCTTGGATATTACAGGCTTACCACCCTCACTAGAAATGATGGAAAAATTCATGGCAGACACTAGTCCCAATGCATACGAAAAAGTGGTTGAGAGCTTGTTGGCAAGTCCTGCTTACGGCGAAAGAATGGCCTTACATTGGATGGATGTCTCACGTTATGCCGATTCACATGGCTATCAGGATGATAACTATCGGAGCCAATGGCCCTGGAGAGATTGGGTCATTCATGCATTTAACAACAATACCCCTTACGACAAATTTATTACTTGGCAACTAGCGGGAGACTTGATGCCTAACGCCTCCAAAGAACAGCTATTGGCAACAGCATTCAATCGTAATCATAAAATAACCGAAGAAGGCGGTGTTATCGATGAAGAATATCGCGTAGAATATGTAAGGGATCGAACCAATACCCTTGGTAAAGCTGTTCTGGGGATTACCTTAGAATGTGCACAATGTCATGATCATAAATATGACCCCTTCTCCCAAAAGGAATATTTCCAGATGACGGCATTCTTCAATAACGTGAAAGAAGTAGGTCTAGAATCGACAGTTGGAGGTCCCGAAACCTATGCTAAAAAACCATTTATGGAAATCAGTAATGCAGATATCAAAGACATCTTGAACTTTGTCAATAAGCAAGATACCAACAAGTTGATCGTTTCTGTTATGGGCGACCAAGATACGCTGCGCAAAACATATGTACTGAACAGAGGCGAATATGATGCACATGGAGAGGTTGTAGAAGCCAGTACACCAAAATCAGTACTTCCCTTTAGCGATACATATCAAAAAAACAGACTCGGATTGACGCAATGGTTATTTGACAAGAAAAACCCCTTAACATCTCGGGTATTCGTCAACCAAATATGGCAAGAGTACTTTGGCAGAGGCCTTGTAAAAACTTCAGGAGATTTTGGTATGCAGGGTGAATTGCCTTCTCATCCAGAATTGCTTGATTGGCTTGCTGTAGATTTTATGAATCACGGTTGGAATATCAAACGTTTGGTGAAACAGCTCGTATTATCCGCAACTTATAGGCAATCTGCGATTGTTTCTCCAGAAAAATACAATACCGATCCTGAAAATATTTTCTTGGCACGAGCCCCTCGGTACCGGATTCCTGCCGAACATGTGCGCGATGTTGTGCTATCGAGTAGTGGTCTTTTAGTTCGAACTATTGGGGGCCCAAGTGTCAAGCCTTATCAGCCAGCTGGACTTTGGGAGGCTGCTACATCTGGTCGCGGAATCTTGGCTTCTTATAGTCAAGATCATCAATCGAACTTATATCGTAGAGGTTTATATACATTTATTAAAAGAACGGTACCACCCGCGGTGATGGCTATATTCGATGCAAGCAATCGAGATCAATGCGAAGTAAAGCGACTCAACACGAATACCCCACTTCAAGCCCTCGCGATGTTAAATGATCCTACCGTATTGGAAGCTTCACGCGTTTTGGCCGATAAACTATTACAAGAGCAAGGAACTGCAGAAATCAAAATTACAAAAGCGTTCCGTCGGATTGTCTGTCGTAAACCCAAAGAACAAGAATTAAAACAATTAACGGCCTATTATGCAGATCAATTAGCTGTATTTAAAGAAAAATCAAATGCAAATAAGGTTTTAGCAGTTGGAGAATTTCCTATTTCACCAAAAGTCAACAAGACACAACTAGCTGCCTTAATGGGTGTTATCACCGTGATATATAACTTAGAAGAAACCATTACAAAATCCTAAATTATGGACAAGAATATTTTAGAACATGGTCTTAATTTTAATAGACGCCGATTTCTTTCAAGATTAAGCTTGGGCTTGGGAAGTGTTGCATTGGGTTCACTATTGATTCCGGATCTACTAGAAGGTAGTTTTGAACAAGCTGGATTACCCTCGGGTATTCCCGATTTTGCTCCAAAAGCTAAAAGGGTGATTTATCTGTTTCAAAATGGTGCGCCATCCCAACTCGAATCGTTTGATTATAAACCCAAACTCAGAGAAATGATGGGGCAAGAACTTCCAGAATCGATTCGTGGTGCACAGCGTCTTACCGGAATGACAGCTGATCAAGCTTCCTTTCCATTAGTAGGTTCTTATTTTGATTTCAAACAGTATGGGGAGTCCCGCGCATGGATCAGCGATCTGTTTCCGCATACCGCAAAAGTTGTAGACGATATCTGCATCATCAAATCCATGTTCACCGAGGCCATCAACCATGACCCTGCATTGACATTTTTTCAAAGCGGAGCACAACAAGGAAATAGACCAAGTATGGGAGCATGGTTAAGCTATGGTCTAGGCAGCGAAAACAAAAACCTACCGGCATATACCGTTTTATTATCTCGTGGTAAAGGTAATGGACAAGGCGTGTATTCAAAATTATGGAGCAATGGTTTTCTAGATTCTACGCATCAAGGCGTTCAATTCAGCAGTGGAGAAGATCCTGTTCTGTACTTGAAAGACCCTGAAGGATTAAACCGATTTGAACGCCGAAAAATGTTGGATCAATTGGCGGAGATGAATGATCTATCCTACAAAGAGTTTGGTGACCCTGAGATTAATGCTAAAGTACAACAATACGAAATGGCCTATCGCATGCAAACCGCTGTCCCCGAAGTAACAGATCTTTCAAAAGAACCCGATGATATCATCAAACTCTATGGCCCGGACTGTCTCACGCCAGGTACTTTTGCTGCCAATTGCCTATTGGCTCGTAAATTAAGTGAGAATGGCGTTCGATTTGTCCAGCTCTATCATCAAGGATGGGACCAACATGGCAATCTTCCAACCGAGATGGCCAGCCAAGCCAAAGACGTCGATCAGGCATCAGCAGCCCTGATCACAGATTTGAAACAAAGAGGATTATTGGATGAAACATTGGTCATCTGGGGTGGCGAATTCGGACGCACTAATTATAGCCAAGGCGCTATGACCAAAGATAATTATGGCCGTGACCATCATCCACGATGCTTCAGCATTTGGATGGCAGGAGGTGGCATCAAACCTGGAATCGTCTATGGTGAATCGGACGAGCTTGGATATAACATTGTTAAAGACCCTGTACATGTCCATGATTTCCATGCCACTATCTTACATCAGCTTGGCTTGAATCATGAAAAATTGACCTACAAACATTTGGGCAGACGCTACCGATTGACCGATGTCGCAGGTAAAATAATCACCGATATATTAGCCTAAATTTATACTATGAAAAGAAAAGAATTTATCAAAAATACCGCAATGGTCTCCACTAGTTTTTTCATTATGAAAGACCTATTTGCGAAACCCAAAGGTCCTATTTTTGGTCACCATAACATGCGCTATACCATGGACACAAAATGGGGACAATTGAATCCCTTAAAAAACCCCGTAAACGACTGTCATGAAATGGTACAGGATAAGAAAGGGCGTATCCTATTATTGACCAATGAGACCAAAAACAATGTTTTGATCTATAACAAATCAGGTAAACTGATCAACTCTTGGGGTCATGAGTTTCCCGGAGGCCATGGATTGACCCTCGCAAACGAAGGTAATCAGGAATCACTATTTATCACCGACACAGATCGGCATCAGGTTTTCAAGACGACATTAGACGGAAAAATATTGATGACAATAGACTGTCCAATGGAAACAGGTTTGTATCATAAAAAGGAAGAATTTGTTCCAACTGAAGTAGCCGTCGCTGACAATGGCGATTTCTATATTGCAGATGGCTATGGCCTACAATATGTCTTACACTACAATGCGTCGGGCAAACTTTTAGATTACTTTGGAGGTAAAGGCTCTGAAATGAAACATCTGGACAATGCACATGGTGTCACAATCGATAAGAGAGGTGGCAAACCTACTTTATTGGTTACAGACCGCACGCGCAACTGTTTCAAGCGCTTTGATATGGCAGGAAATTTAATGGAGGTCATTGCCTTACCAGGTGCTTGCGTATGTAGACCCGTAATAAAAAACGATTACCTCTATGCTGCCGTATTACGATCTCCAGACCTCAATAAAGATGGTAGTGGCTTCGTAACCATTCTAGATAAAGACAATAAAGTAATATCCAATATTGGTGGCACTGCCCCACTGTATACCAATGGTGTTTTGCAGCCTATGTCACAAGCAGCGCAAATCTTATTGAATCCACATGATGTTTGTATTGATGATGATGAGAATCTTTATGTAGCACAATGGGCATCAGGCAAAGTATATCCCTATAAATTCACCCGTGTCTAATTTTTTATGAAAATTACGCTTAAAGGTTTTACTGAACAGGCATTATTTGCGTTAAATATATTTATTGTCTTTTTATTATTATTTGGAGATATCATCGTTGTGCCTTATTGGTTACAGCCTTTGGGAAGACTACATCCGCTATTATTGCATTTTCCAATCGTACTGCTCCTTTTGGCGATGCTACTAGAAGTTTTCCGTTTTAGAAAATCCAATACCAATGAGGCATTTTATCAAAAATTTACATCTGGCATCTTCCTAGCAGGAATCTTCTTAGCATCCACCACAGTAATTATGGGCCTGTTGTTAGCGCAAGAAGATGGTTATAGTGGTACGACCTTACAGTGGCATAAATGGTCAGGTGTAAGCCTTGTTTTCATCTCATCCCTGCTTTATTGGTTTAGGGATAAACAATGGTACAATGCCACATTAGCAAAGGTAACGGCTATCATAACGGTCATTTGCCTATTGGTCACCGGCCATTACGGTGCCACGCTGACACATGGGGACAATTTTGTATTGGCTGCTGTAACACCTGTTCCAGAAAAGGTGACCGTGGATCAAGCTATACTCTTTCAAGATGTCATATTACCGATTTTCAATACCAAGTGCTTAAACTGCCATAATATGGAAAAAGCAAAAGGAAATTTAAATCTCGCCGATGCTGCATCCATGTTAAAGGGAGGGAAAAATGGCAAATTGTTTATCCTCGGAAATCCCGAGATTAGTTTATTGCTTGAGCGCATCCATCTCCCGTTTGATAATGAGAAACGGATGCCTCCTAAAGGAAAACCAGCCCTTACGGCAGAAGAGATGGCAATTTTAACCCTATGGGTAAAAGGGAATGCTGAAATCGATAAAAAAGTAATCGACCTCTCTCAGCAAGACTCCTTAAGGATATTAGCGACAGCATTCTTAGGGCCGGAGGCACCTATGGAAGAGAAATACAATTTTTCATCAGCTAATAGTGAGACTGTCAAAAAGCTCAATAACGATTACCGAGTCATAAGCAGTTTGGATAAAGCATCTCCAGCATTAGCAGTTAATATTTATAATAAAAGCATTTACAAACCCGAAGCGATCCAAGAATTGACCGCTATACAAAAGCAAATTGTCTTTCTTAATTTAAATGGATTACCTGTAAAGGATGAAGAATTAAAGACTATAGCGACATTTGAAAATTTAAGGAAGTTAAACCTCAACTTCACCTCTATTAAAGGTGAAGGGTTAAAACAGCTGACAGGTTTAAAATATTTAAATGCACTGTCGTTATCGGGTACCGCAGTAGATTTTAATTCCGTGAAGCAACTTCTAAAGATGAGCAATCTAAAGGAGTTGTCCTTATGGCGTACCAGCCTAAGTGATGCTGAGATAGGCCAATTACATAAAATGGGTACAGGAATCAACATTATCGTAGGTTTTAAAGACGATGGTAATAATCCTATAAAATTAAACCAACCTCGTTTAAACACGGCTATATCCATTTTTAAAAACACCTTGCCCATTCAGATCAAACACGCCATCAATGGGGTTGAAATCAGGTATACAACCGATGGTACAGAACCCGATAGTCTCCAATCCCCTTTCTATAATCAAGGTATTGAAATCAAAGAATCAGGTACATTAAAAGCAAAAGCCTATAAAAAAGGGTGGTACGGAAGTGATGTCTTTGCATTTGACTTTTTACAAAGCAAGTATAAACCCGATAGTATCGCTTTTATTGTAGCACCCAGTGAGAAATATAAAGGGGATGGTCCCAAAACACTCATAGATGATCAATTGGGTACCCATGATATTCAAAATGGCAAATGGATTGGCTATAACGACAATATGGCTTTCATCATGTACTTTAAAAAGCCAATACCACTCCAGTCGGTATCGGTACATCTCATGAAAAAAGTACCGTCACATATATTGCTTCCAGAAGAACTTGAAATATGGGGCGGTACCAGTGATAAAAACCTACGTTTACTTCAGGTCATAAAAAATCAAATGCCCGTAAAAGATGAAGCAGATGCCTTTATCAAGCTGGATGCAACGTTTGCATCACAACCCATCTCCTGTATCAAGATTTTAGGTAAAAATTTCAAAAAACTACCTGAGTGGCATACTGGCAAAGGACAACCAGCATGGATATTTATGGATGAAATACTCTTGAATTAACACTATACACTAACATTATGAAGCAAATTCAAACCACTAAATTATTCTGGGCAAGCTGTCTTGCTCTATTAGTCACCTCACTATCCTTTGGAATCCGTGCAGGTATGATGAATCAACTCGGACTTGATTTCCAACTGAGTGCCACACAATTGGGCACCATTACTGCAACAGTATTTTGGGGATTCCCACTAGCAATTGTAATAGGCGGGTTTATTGTTGATATTATCGGTATGAAACGTCTACTCGTGATGGCGTTCCTGTTTCATCTCATCGGAATCTTATTGACCATCTTTGCACAAGGGTATTGGACCTTATTTTTCTCCACACTACTCATAGGTATTGCCAATGGAGCAGTTGAGGCTGCCTGCAATCCATTAGTCGCGGCGTTATATCCTCAAGAAAAAACTACCCGACTTAATTATTTTCATTTATGGTTTCCCGGAGGCGTTGTCATTGGAACGTTGTTGGTCATCTTATTTGTTTACCTCGGTATCGGCTGGAAGTTTCAAGTGGCTATGATGTTGATCCCAACAGTTATTTATGGCTACCTATTTTCAAAATTAGATTTTCCCGTTACCGAACGTGTCTCCTCGGGATATTCAACAGCAGACATGTACAAAGCAGTAGGTTCACCCTTATTTTTGTTCCTATTCATCTGTATGTTTATGACCGCTATCACCGAATTGTTTACCGGTCAATGGATCAGTTTGCTACTTAAAAATGTAACTGACAACGCTATTTTACTCCTAACCATTACGACTGGAGTTATGGTTGTAGGACGTGCATTTGCCAAACCTATTGTAGAGAAATTAGCACCACAAGGTGTTTTACTTTTCTCAGCTGTCTTTGCTGCTATAGGCTTATACATGCTCGCTACATTGACGGGTAACGCTGTGTTTTTTGCGGCCTTAATATTTGGTGTAGGTGTCTGCTATTTCTGGCCAACCATGATTGGATTTGTTGCTGAAAACATACCCCAGTCAGGAGCCTTAGGTCTAAACCTCATTGGTGGGGCGGGTATGTTTGCCGTATCTATCTATACCATGATTATGGGGAGTTATTATGATGGGTTAATCATAAAACATTTGCCCGAAGGTTCTGATATCAACTTATACAGTTCGGCTGCTGATGGCACCACAGAGGGTCTTGCTTATGTCGCAGCTAAAAATCTGGCAGGTCCAGAAGTATTGCAGATTACCCTCATTCTCCCAGTCATACTCATCTTTGCATTCGGAGGGTTATACATCTACATGTCCAAAAGGAGACAAAACATGCTTTTAACAGCACAGTAAATTAAAAGAAATTATATAGAAACAAAAGCTGCATGTAGTACATGCAGCTTTTGTTTCTTCATCACTTTAACGACAAAATATAGCTCACCATTCTTTCAGCATCTGTATCCGTCAATTTTGGATGAGCCAACATCACTGCATTACCCCATGCTCCAGTCCCACCCAATACAACTTTTTGAGCGAGTATCTGAATATAGATCGTATTTGTAGGATATCGTGCAGCAATATCACGAAAGGCCGGACCAAATGACCTTTTATCTTCTTTATGGCAGGTAAAGCAATCTGAATAGGCAATCAGCACTTTTCCACTTTCAATTACTGGTAAAGGAATGGAATCATTTTTCCCTGGAATGGGTTTGATGTAATCCTTTATGCGATCTACCTGATTAACAATAACCTCTTCCTTACCTCTGGATGAATGGCAGCCTATCACAAGGATCAGCATACAAAAAACCCACCAATACGTTCGGATAGGATGACATGGTATGAACTTATTCCTTAACAATTTCATTTTAACACAGCCCTTAATGGAATCTCCTTCCAGATTTATACCTTTTTTTAAACAAGTGACGATTCAAGATCCGTACTTCTGCTCTATGAATATAACTTATTTCAACCAAATAAAGCTAATAATAGCGCTACTAGAACCAAGAAAACTTTCATACACAGTCGCGTTATAGCCTATCAGGTTGCATTCGATGACGTATACGAAGATGAGCGTCCTATTGAAGACTAGATCAAATAACGAAGCAGCTGACTATTGGATTGATTGTAAGCCTAAATTCATATTTTGACTATGAGGTGACTAGGATTCTTCCTATATCTAAAAATTTATATAAATTACACCAAAAGATAGTTCAGCGTATTAATTTATAAATCTGGAATATTTTTTAATGATACAACATACAGTGCATGAAATTTTTATTAAAAAGCTTTTTTACTCTATTTTTATTACTTTTTAGTTTCATTACCAAATCATTAGCTGGCGATATTCAATATCTGGCAAGCCCTTGGGTTCAACAATATAGTAAATCAACATATCAAGCTGGAAATCAAAACTGGGGATTAAGTGTCGATCAAGAGGGATTGATATATGCTGCAAATTCTGAAGGTCTATTAGTATACGATGGTGCCTATTGGAATCTACATCCACACCCCAATAAAGGAATCGTTAGAGTCGTACAAGTACATTCCGATGGGAAAATCTATACAGGCGGTCAGTCGGAGTTTGGTTACTGGGAAAAAAATGACAAAGGACGATTGGCATATCATTCCATAAGCAGCCAACTACTGAAAAATCTGAATGATGAAATATGGAAAATTATCATCCAAGATAATCGGATTATCTTTCAATCTTTCTCCACCATCTATATTTATGAAAATAAAAAAATAAGAACTATTACTGGAGATGGAGAACCCTTTCTCTTTGCATTTCAAACGAATAAAAGAATTTTTATAGAGAAAATACCTAGTGGTCTTCATGAATTAAAAAATAACACATTAATCCCTGTTGCGGGGAAAGACCGGATCAAAGGATCCAATATACTCAGCATCCTCCCTTTCGATACGAGTTCATTTTTAATCGGAACAGCTAAATCTGGATTGTTCTTAATGGATAAAAATGGGAATATAGCACCATGGGAAAATGCAATAAATGAGGAACTTAAAAATGCACAAATCAACAATGGTATAAAACTACTTGGGCAATATTACGTATACGGCACAATCTTAAATGGGGTCTATATCTTAGATCAGTCTGGGCATCTCGTCCAGCACATCAATAAAAGTGTTGGTTTACAGAATAATACGGTCCTGAGTTTGAGTATAGACAAACAATCCAATATCTGGACAGGCTTGGATAACGGCATAGACCGTATTGCTATTAACGCTGATCTATACTATTATTCCGATAAATCGGGCAAACTTGGCACCATCTATTCCGCAAAAATATACCAAGGCTTCCTGTATCTGGGTACTAATCAAGGGTTATTTTATACGCCATGGAACCAGCATAAGAAATATCAACCGATAGATTTTAAGATGATTGCGGGGTCTCAGGGTCAAGTATGGAATTTAGAGGTCATCAACGAAGTTCTGGTGTGTGGACATAATACAGGTACATTTCAAGTAAAAGGCACGCAAATGTCTTTATTGTCACCCCAAACAGGTGGATGGGTCATAAAACAACTCTCACCACATTTCCCTACCGTATTACAAGGCAACTATACCGGAATATCCCTATTCCATAGTATGCCCAATGCATTACAATTTAGTACACAGTATCCAAACTTTAAATCTGGAGTACAGTTATTAGAAACACAAAGTAAAAACAACGTATGGGCTGCTGGTTATAATGAACTGAATCTAATTACATTTTCAGATAATTTTGACGCTATTAAACAGATTAAACCCTATGCACAACAGAAAGGGTTGCCTAGATCTGCTAATATCGGTGTTTTCAAATTAGCCGATATCAATGTCTTTACAACGGATAGTGGTTTATATCTATACGATGAACTGGCGGATAAGTTCACGCCTTACGAGCACTTGAATAAGAAACTGGGAACATTTGCCAAAGCCAATAAAATTACCGCTGCTGGAAACAATAGTTATTGGTTTATTAATCAAACCCGTATTGCTTTAGTCGATTTACAGCCAGGTGGACAGATTCAGATTGATTCCATCAAATTAGCTCCACTAGAAGGTAATATGATGAAATACTATGAAAATATAACCGCCCTCAACCCCAAACAGTACCTCATCAGTATTGATAATGGTTTCTCATTGTTAAATTTAAATCGTGACAATTTTCAACCTAATGCAGTACCTATTCCACTAATTCGAAACATAAGAACACTATCCGGTACTGATAGTATTTATTTTAACAGTGTTAAAGAATTAGTAGAAATAAAACACAAAAACAACAGTATAAGAGTATCTTATGCACTTCCATATTACACAGAAAGTGCTATTCAATATCAATATAAATTAAATGGTGTCCAAGATGAATGGTCCGATTGGACCAAACTACCCTACAAGGAGTTTACAAATCTGGCAGTAGGTAATTATAGCTTTGTGATCCGCGCGAAGCTTCCCAACGGTTATATTACCAAAGAAAATAAGATTGAGATTGAAATACTGCCGCCCTGGTATAGAACATGGTATGCCTATCTGGCCTATCTTATCGGTTTAGTCTTTATGACTAAATCTATTCGCATATGGTATAAGAAAAAACTAGTTAAACATGAACAAAAATTGCGAGAAGACTATCTAGTAAAGCAAGATGAACTTTTAAAACAAGAAGCAGTTCGCGCACAACAGCACTTGATTGAGGTTAAAAACAAACAATTGGAGCAAGAACTCTACAATAAGAATAAGGAGTTGACCAATGCAACGATGAACATTGTGCATAAAAATGAATTGTTAAACTCACTAAATCATGAGCTCTCACAGTTGAAGGATGAGAATGGTAATAAATTAAAAGCAGAACAGCTCCAGAAAGTGGCTAAGATTCTTAAAAATGCATACGAGGACAATATGGATTGGCATCTTTTTGAACAGAGCTTTAATGAAACACATGAAAACTTCTTTAAAAAATTGAAGTTACAATTTCCAGAATTAATGCCCAACGATTTAAAACTATGTGCCTACCTCAGATTAAACATGAGCAGTAAAGAAATCGCAAGTTTATTAAACATTACAACCCGCGGAGTGGAAATAAGAAGGTACAGATTACGTAAAAAACTGAACCTACCTACTGAACAAAATTTAAGCGACTTTTTAATGAATATCAACTAAAGGAATGCCCTGATATCGGAGTATCTCAACTACGACATCAGGGCATTTACCTGTTTCAATACCTTAAAACACTACATCATTACCTCTCATACGATATAGTGTATATTAAACACTTAGTGTAAAATAAAGTAACGCAACACTTACCTTAACAAGCTGATTATCTACTACATATTTGGCTTTATTCAGCAAATACAAGTTATTGCAAGCGCTGATGTATTAATGTATAAGTGTTAAATTATACATTCCGAATACTACATCACATCTTTGTTGTAATGAAATTTAACATAAACGTTAAATTCTGTTAACAAACATTCAGAACAATTAGAATTAAATAATTAAAAGTCACTAAAAAATTCACCTATGAGGAAGTTATTTACATTACTATTACTCCCTGCATTTTGTCACATTAATGTGTCGGTATATGCGCAAAGCGGTAAAGTGATTACTGGAAAAATTACAGATAAATCATCAAATGCTGTTCTTTCAGGAGTGACCATTGCGGTTAAGGGGACGAGCGTTGCAACGCAATCAGACGCCAATGGAGAATTTAAAATTACAGCCGACCCAAATCAAGTATTAGTATTCCGTTATATTGGTTACGACGGAAAAGAAGTCATCATCGGCCAACAAAATAATGTACTTATTAATTTAGCTGAACAAAACACAGCTTTAGATGAGATTGTAGTTATTGGTTACGGTACCGCTAAGAAAGTGGATTTAACAGGATCAATTGCACGCGTAACTGCAAGTGACATTGTTAAACAACCGGCATTAAATGCCGTACAATCCGTTCAGGGAAAAGTTGCTGGAGTCAATATCATTGCCAATGAAGCCCCAGGCTCTGCTCCTACAGTTGTTATCCGTGGTGTAGGAACGGCATTAGGTGGACGAGAGCCTTTGTATATCGTAGATGGATTTCCTGTTGATAATATTACCAATATCAATTCTGCAGATATCGTATCCATTGATATCTTAAAAGATGCTTCTTCGGCCTCTATCTACGGTCTTCGTGCTGCAAATGGTGTGATATTAGTCACCACAAAAAAAGGAAAGGTAGGTCGTGCTCAGATTACCTATGATGGATATGTGGGTGCTAAAGGCATCCTAAATCGTGTCAAAATGGCAAATGCTAATGAGTATGTGACACATTTTAATGAAAACTTAAAAGGTATTGGTACAACATCTGGATTTTTAGCAACTGATCAAGCTAACAATACGGATTGGTACGACGAATTGATTCAGACTGGTATGGTGACGAATAATGTCGTTAGCTTATCTGGAGGTTCAGATGTAGTGGACTATTTCTTTAGTTATAACAACTTTACAGAAAAAGGAATTACGGAAGGTTCGCAATATGTTCGAAACACAATCCGTAATAACAATACCTACAAATTTTTTGATAATAAATTAAAGATCAGCCAGACACTGAACATCTCTTTCGCTAATGACCGTAATAAGCCACTTAGCGCATTTGATGCAGCATACCGTCAATCGCCATTAGTACCAGTACAGTATGCTAATGGTCGCTATGGAAGACCTATTTATAATAAAACTACGGGTGAAGCGACCTATGTCCTTGGCGCAGGAGAAGTTGGAGGAAAGTTGAATGATACAGGAAACCCTGTATACGAAAACATGATGCAACAACAGTACAATAAGAACATGTCAATTCAAGGTGGCCTTCAAGCAGAATATCAAATCACCAGTGATTTAAAATTCACTTCCCGTCTTGGAGTTACGCAGTACTTTTCTCAAAACAGAGGCTTCAATAATATCAAAGATCGTTATTTAAATACGGACCCTCTCAATACAGCTACGGAATTTGAGCAATTAAAAGCGCAAAATCCTACCTCATTGACTTATGCAAATAATAGTTTAAATATCGCTAAAACACAAACTTTCCGTTGGACTTGGGAGAATTTCCTATCCTATCAAAAAAGTTTTGGGAAGCATAATCTAGACGCAACTTTAGGGAATTCAAGAGAGAAATCAGGTATTGGCGATATGTCTGATCTGACGGGATATGATGTTCCTAATCAAGAGCAGTATTGGAATATCAATTTCGCTTCTTCACAATACACCAAACAAGTTAATCAAACGTACTATACGCCACGAGCATTGATTTCATATTTTGCACGTGCACAGTATAATTATGATTCCAAATACTATTTAACAGCTACTGTCCGTCGTGATGGCTCAAGTACATTTAAAGCTTCAGGAGACTACTATGGTATTTTCCCATCATTTGGAGCAGGTTGGACCGTGTCCAATGAGAGCTTCATGCAAGGTTCAGGTATTGATTTCTTAAAAGTACGTGCAAACTGGGGTCGATTGGGTAATCAAAACGTTCCGCTAAACATTTCTCAAGTCTTATCATCTCCAGGTTCAGACAACTATAATTATGTGTTCGGACCAGGTCAAGACTTAATTTTTGGAGCAGCGTATGGAAGTCCGGCTAGAAACCTAGGATGGGAAGTAACCGAAGAATCTGGTTTAGGTGTTGATTTCACCTTATTAAATAACCGTTTAAGTGGTAATATTGATTATTATAATAAGACCAATACCAATGTTATTTTAGAAGTAACACCCTTACTTAACTCAGCATTCTCACAAAGGTATTTTGACCATGGTGGAAAAGTATCTAATAAAGGAATTGAGCTTGGGTTAAACTGGACGGATCAGATCAATGAAAACCTATCTTATAGTATCGGTGGTAACTATTCTTACAATAAAAATATCTTGAAAGATGTCGAACCAGCCTATGACGGAGCTATCGGTGGAAGTTTGAATAATGGTCAAATCACCAAGCAGTTAAAAGAAAATCAACCTATTTATGCATGGTATATGTATGAGGCCGTTGGTGTATGGCAAACAGATGCCGAAATTGCGGGAGGAGTTGCAACAACTGGAGCAAAACCGGGTTACTTAAGATATAAAGATCAAAATGAAGATGGCGTTATCGATGAAAATGACAAAATCTTCCATGGATCATATTTACCATCTTCTACATTTGGTTTAAATCTAAGTGTCAACTATAAAAAATGGGATTTCACTGCGCAAGGCTATGGAGTTGCAGGCAACAAGATTTACAATGGTCTAAAGGGAACGCGTGTTGATGGTGGAGAGAACATCACTAAAGAAACTTTTGATAACCGTTGGACTGGAGCAGGAACGTCCAACACACATCCAGGTGCAGCTCATGATGCGTTAGCTTCGAGTTACTATTTAGAATCGGGAGCATATTTTAGAATCAACAACTTAACATTAGGTTACACCATTCCAAAATTATATAACTCATCATCAAAAATTAGAATGTACGTAACAGCACAGAATCCGTTTATCTTTACAAAATATACCGGTTTCTCCCCTGAAATTTCAGGTGCCAACTCGGGTATTCCTTCTGAAACCGCAGGAATCGAGCTTTCAGCGTACCCAACAACACGCAATTTTATTTTCGGTGTAAATGTTTCCTTCTAAACTTTAAAAATTAAAAATCATGAAATTTAACAAATTACATATCGCCTTAATTTTAACAGCAGGATTGAGCATGTCCGCCTGTAAGGATTCCGCATTTTTAGACGTCCCTTCACAAGAAATTGTGGAAGAAGGTGATAAAGATCAGGTATACACACCTGAGTCTTTTGTCAATGCCATCTACGGTATGTTTACCGACTGGAATTACGCCTTTTCTTATGTTGCCATTACCGATATGCTTTCGGATAACGCCGATAAGGGGTCTTCTCCTACCGATCCAGGGGGCGATAAGCAAGAGATTGATAATCTTGTCTACACAAGTTCTTCCGGTTCATTCGGAGCGTTATGGTCTCATTGGTATAAAGCTATTGGTCGTGCGACACAGTCTATTGAGTTGACAGAATCAACTGAAATTGAAGATGCCGCATATAAAAGCAGACTTACCGGTGAAGCTAAGTTTTTACGTGCGTTAAACTACTTCTATCTCGTACGCGGTTGGGGAGATGTTCCCATTCAAGAGCAAGATTTGATCATCCGTGCACCCAAGGCAGAGGTTTATGCTTATATCATCAAAGATTTAAAAGAGGCTATCGAAGCACTACCAATAAAATCAGCCTATGCACCTAAAGATTTAGGTCGTGCAACAAAAGGTGCGGCACAAGCCCTATTGTCAAAAGTATATTTGTATAATGAGAATTGGACAGAGGCTTATAATTCAGCCAAAGAAGTCATCAATTCTGGACAATATGGCTTAGAATCAAAATATGAAGTACTGTGGCGCGCAAGTTCGGAAAATGGAACAGAGTCTATCTTTGAATTCCAGGGACGTGGCGAAGCGATTGCACATGGCGTTAATCAGTATTCAGAAGTTCAAGGAGCGCGTGGCATAACTGGTTGGGGATGGGGTTTCAATACACCATCGGAAAATCTATTAAATGCTTTTAACGCAGAGAAGGATGACATCCGTCGCGATGCAACCATTATTTTCCGAGGCGAAACCTTATATGACGGTCGATTAGTTGGAACAGGTGTTGAAAACCCAATGTACAACGAGAAAGCTTATTCATCAGCAAATGCTGGTGCTGGTGATGGTGATAAAAATGTGCGCTATTTACGTTTAGGAGAAGTATACCTCATCTTAGCAGAGGCTGCCAATGAAATGGGCAACACAGCAGAAGCTACAACAGCACTTAATACCATTCGTAACCGCGTTAAATTGCCCAATACAACAGCTTCAACTCAAGCTGATTTACGCAAAGCGATTTGGAAAGAACGTCGTCTGGAATTAGCTTTTGAACATGACCGTTGGTTTGATCTAGTACGTACTAAACAAGCTCCCGAAGCCATGAAAGCAGATGGAAAAACATTTACTGAAAAGCATTACTTGTTCCCAATACCTTACGAACAATTAACGCAAACTCCTGATATGGTGAAAAACCCAGGGTATTAATCCAGCATTTAAATAATACATGAAAGAACTTAGGTTTAGCACTGCTAAGTCTAAGTTCTTTGATTTTTTTCGCATTACTTATCTACTATGAAATTAAAATTTAATCACAAGCTGATCTTAGGCTTATTGTTAGTTGGTGCTTTCGCTACCTCGTGTAAAACGCCTCAAACCATGCTAAAATCAAGTATTACGGATGATTCTTTAATGACTTTGGTCCAAAAGCAGACGTTTAACTATTTCTGGGAAGGTGCCGAACCTAATTCTGGAATGGCAAGAGAAAGAATTCACATAGATGGTGTATACCCCCTTAATGATTTTAATGTGGTCACTGTTGGAGGTTCTGGTTTTGGTATCATGGCCACGATAGTTGCTGCGGAACGCGGTTTTATAACAGCAGATGAGGCAACGCAACGATTTGACCGAATTGTAGATTTTCTAGCAAAGGCAGATCGCTACCATGGCGCTTGGTCGCATTGGATCGATGGTCCTACCGGTAAATCCAAGGTTTTTGGAGATCAAGATGATGCTGCAGATATCGTAGAAACCGCTTTTATGGCCCAAGCATTAATCTGTCTACGCGAATATTATCAGAACGGAAACGATCAACAAAAGCAAGTTGCAAAAAAAGCGGATGCTTTATGGAAAGGTATTGATTGGGATTTCTTTAGAAATGGACAAGATGTGTTATACTGGCACTGGAGTCCTACGCATGGTTGGGGTATGAACCATGCTATCCAAGGTTATGACGAATGTTTAATCAGTTATGTATTGGGCGCAAGTTCACCGACGCATCCTATCCCCGCTTCCACATACCATGAAGGTTGGGCACGAAGCGGCGCTATCGTTACTTCGGCTGAGAAATTCGGAATTCCACTTGTTTTAAAACATAATGCGCCAGAAAATGGTGTTGGTCCGTTATTTTGGTCGCATTACTCCTATTTAGGGTTAAATCCAAAGGGCCTTCAGGATCAGTATGCCGATTATTGGAAGTTAAATGTCAATCATACTCGAATTAATATTGAACACGCTAAACTAAACCCACTTAAGTATACGGGTTACGGTGAAAATTCTTGGGGTTTTACAGCGAGTTACTCTGTAGATGGCTATAATGCCCATCATCCAGACAATGATCAAGGTGTTGTTTCTCCAACAGCTGCACTATCTTCTATGCCCTATACCCCAAAAGAAAGTATCAAGGCCATGCGTTATTTCTATGAGAAAAAAGGAACTGAGCTATTTGGTAAATATGGATTTTACGATGCTTTTTCAGAAACAGCAAACTGGTATCCACAACGCTATTTAGCCATTGATCAAGGCCCCATTGTTGTCATGATTGAAAATTATAGAACAGGGTTAATTTGGAACTTGTTTATGCAGGCACCAGAAATTAAAGCAGGACTGAAAACCTTAGGTTTTAAAAGTCCAAATCAATAAGCATTTTATTCACATACATAATACCTATTAGAACATGAAACATTGGACTTCCCTATTCGTCGCTGTTGCATTGGTTCCGACTCTGGCTTTTACACAGCCCGTTAACAAACAAGATCCTAAAATGGATAAGTTTGTTTTGGCACTAATGAAAAAAATGACGGTTGACGAAAAAATTGGCCAGTTAAACTTAGTTACTGCAGGTGAGGTAACCACAGGTGCCACCGCTAGTACCGGAGTTGAAGCGAAAATTGCTGCTGGACAGATTGGAGGAATCTTCTCGATGACCACACCTCAAAAAATTCGTGCTGCTCAAGAACTTGCTGTCAATAATACGAGACTTAAAATTCCGATGCTATTCGGACTCGACGTCATCCATGGCTATAAAACAACGTTCCCCATTCCATTGGGGCTTTCTGCAACGTGGGATATTCCCTTAATTGAAAAGACAGCTCGCATCGCTGCACAAGAAGCCACTGCCGATGGGATCAACTGGACTTTCTCGCCTATGGTCGACATCTCTCGAGATGCGCGCTGGGGAAGAATTTCTGAAGGTTCGGGAGAAGACCCTTATTTAGGGTCACAGATAGCACGTGCTATGGTTAAAGGATATCAGGGTGATGATCTGACAGCAATCAATACGATGATGGCTTGCGTGAAACACTGGGCACTCTATGGGGCTGCAGAATCTGGAAAAGATTACAACACGACGGATATGAGTTTACACCGTATGTATAATGAATACTTCCCTCCTTATAAAGCTGCTATCGAAGCTGGAGCAGGCACCGTAATGACTTCGTTCAATGATATCAACGGTATTCCAGCAACTGCTAACAAATGGTTAGTGACAGATGTCCTTCGTAAAGAATGGGGCTTTGATGGTATGGTTGTAACGGATTATACCGGAATTGCAGAACTGATCGAGCATGGATTAGGAGATTTACAACAAGTTTCGGCACTTTCATTAAAAGCAGGTGTCGATATGGATATGATCTCTGAAGGATTTTTAAATACGTTAAAGAAATCATTAAAAGAAGGAAAAGTATCTCAAGCTGATATCGATCGCGCATGTCGCTTAATCTTGGAAGCAAAGTATAAATTAGGTCTATTTGAAGATCCATACCGCTACATCAGTGAGGACCGCGCTAAAAGCGAGTTGTTGACGCCTGCAAATCTTGTAGTCGCTCGCGAAGCAGCAACAAAGTCTTTCGTTTTATTGAAAAACGAAAATCAACTTCTTCCTTTACAGAAAAAAGGAACAGTTGCTGTCATCGGTCCACTAGCAAATACACGCGCCAATATGGTGGGTACATGGTCTGTGAGTTCGGATTTGATCAATACCCCTTCTCTTGTGGAAGGTATGCAATCTGTTTTGGGCAATCAAGTCAAGATAGTGACACATTTAGGTTCTAACTTATTGGAAGATGCCGTTTACCAAGAACATGCCACCATGTTTGGACGTACGATCCCCAGAGACAACAGACCTGAATCTGAAATTATAGCTGAAGCTTTACAAACAGCTGATCAGGCAGATGTTATCATTGCCGCATTAGGTGAATCCTCAGAGATGTCTGGAGAGAGCTCCAGTCGGACAGAAATCGGGATACCTGCTATCCAACAACGTCTATTAGCAGCATTGCTAAAAACAGGAAAACCAGTTGTTTTGGTTTTATTTGCGGGTAGACCAATGACATTAACCTGGGAAGACGAACATGTTCCTGCCATCTTAAATACCTGGTTTGGAGGTTCTGAAACAGGAGCAGCAGTAGCTGAAGTATTATTCGGAGACGTCAATCCTTCAGGTAAATTAACGGCTACTTTCCCTAGAAATGTAGGGCAATTACCCATCTATTATGGGCATAAAAGCACCGGTAGACCTTTAGCTGAAGGTGGAACTTTCCAAAAGTTTAGATCCAACTATATCGACGTTATCAATAGCCCACTTTATCCATTTGGATATGGTTTGAGTTATACCACTTTCGATTACGCAGATTTAACATTAGACAAAGCTTCAATGAAACCAGGACAGGCTATCACAGCAACGGTAAAATTGAGCAATATTGGAAAATATGACGGTGAAGAGGTTGTTCAACTCTATCTTAAAGATTTAGTTGGTTCGATCACGCGCCCCGTTAAAGAATTAAAAGGCTTTCAAAAAGTATTTTTAAAAGCTGGAGAATCCAAAGTTGTAACCTTTACCGTTACTGAGGAAGATTTGAAATTCTATAATAACGATTTGAAATTCGTTGCTGAACCAGGAGACTTCACGTTATTCATTGGTAAAAACTCGCAAGAGCTTTTAGAAGCTAACTTCGAGTTGAAATAATAATTTTCATTTATTAATGAAGGAGCTATCTTTTGCGAGATAGCTCCTTTTTTGATATAAAAATGCTGCGCGTCCTTAAGAGATATCTTTTATCTCGATTTGATATATCCCAGAACCTATACGAAGCTTAAGATAGCCTTCCTCTTCTTTTATATCCTGGACAAAGTCGCTTTTGGACAACAATGTTCCATTGATGTAAATTTGATCTGCAGGAGCTTTAACATAAAAATAGGCTGTTGTATTGACCGGAACCTCAAGCGTATGGAGTTTAACCGGTCCCGAATAATCCCATTCAGATCTGATTTTACCTGCAATGGAATGATATGCTCCCTTTACTTGCCTAATGGCCAAATCTCCCGTTGGGATTTCGGGCTTAATCACAAACGTACTGTAACCTCTTTCCAATGCGCTGATACCGACCATATGCTCAAACATCCACTCATTCACAGAGCCAAAAGCATAATGGCTGAAAGAGTTCATGGCAGCGTTATGAACGAAGCCCTCATCCTGCGTGTAACTATCCCAGCGCTCCCATATTGAGGTTGCACCGTTGGCCACCTCATAGCCCAAAGACGGGTATTCTGTACTTAACAATAGTTTATATGCTTTATCTACCGATCCAGTAGCGGAAAGTGCTGGCAATAATGGTTTAAATCCTAAAAAACCTGTTGTTAGTTTATCACCATTATTGGCGACAAGCTGCCTTAAATGATTTCCAGCAATTCTGAGGTCCTCACCTTCAAATATCCCCGAATAGATTGCGTTGGCATATGCTGTTTGCGTATGTCCATAAAATCCATTTCCCCCTTCTACATACCCCTGTCCGTCACCATAAGCCGCATTATTCGTCTTCAATTTATTATCGCTCCCTAAATAATGTTTTTTAAATCCTGCCCGCATAACCGACGCCTCCTGCTCAAATGAAGTGGACAGCTCCTTTTCACCGATAGCCTCACACATATCCGCCATTAATCTCGCGCAATAAAAATAATATATACTCGCTACCAAATCCGGACTAGTCTTATCACCGATAGATAACCAATCGCCAAATCCACCTTTCGGATCAACATCATCAAATGCACCTTCCTTGAGCACATTATCCTGAGCTCTACGCTTCAAGAAAGACATGAATTTCATCATATAGGGCAACGATTCCTTCACAATATCACGGTCATCATACGCTTTAAAAATCTCATATGTACAGATTATACCTGCCTCAGACCAACCAGGAGAAAAACTATCTGTAGCCCGAATAGCCGCCACCCCCGCTGCATTGACCGGCATGGGTGCATAGATAGGAAAAGCGCCATTAGACCACTGCGCATCGTTCAGATCCCGTATCCATTTTTTATGGAATGAAGCGACATCAGCATTATAGATTGCCGAACGCATGTAAACCTGTGCATCTCCCGTCCAACCCAATCGTTCGTCTCTTTGGGGACAATCCGTAGGAATATCCAAGTAGTTGGCGCGCTGTGTCCATACGATATTGCTATACAATTGATTGAGCATGCTATTGTCTGAAGTAAAGCTCCCCACTTGTGCTAAATCAGAACTTAAGGCCAAACCAGTCAAGAAATCTAAATCTGGGTCTTGTTTTAATCCCGATACTTCAACAAATTGAAAACCGTGAAAAGTAAAACTGGGACTCCAGCGCTCCTCTGTTGCTTCACCCTTAAAAACATACGTATCCGTAGCCCTTGCTTTTCTTAGATTTTCGGTCATTAAAGTACCATCCGGGTGCAACATTTCACCATAGCGTAACACCACACTGTCCCCCACATTTCCTTTTAATTTAAGTCGAACAATACCTGCAAAATTTTGACCAAAGTCTACGATATATTTGTCCTTAGCAATTTTTTTAATGGATTTTGCAGCCAATTCTTCAACAACCCGAACGGGTTGACCTGGATACAGCTGTAATGCCTGTCCATCCTTATTAGCCACTTCCTGTACCTCGCTCCATTGCTTATCATCAAATCCAACTTTATTCCAATTAGCAGGCTCTTTTCGCGCATCATACGTTTCACCTTGTAGCATATCCGCTTCCAATACGGCACCAGTATCAATCTTCCAGCTCCGATCTGTAGCAAAAACTTCTTTCGACCCATCTTCATAGCGTACATCGACCTGTGCCTTCAGCAATGGAAAATCACCATAGAAGCGGTTTACCTCTGGCGAGCCTACAAGTAGCGCATAACCCAAATATCCGGCATACCAACCATTGGCAAGTGTTGCTCCGAAAGCATTCTGTCCCTTCTTTACTTTATCGGTTACATCATAGACGTTGTAATACACACGCTTATCATAATCCGTCCAACCTGAAGCAAAATAATCACTCCCCACTTTTTCACCATTGATATAAAAATTATGTAAACCAAGCGAACTGATATACAACCGCGCCGATTTCACCTTTTTAGTTACACTCACTTGTTTTCTTAAATAAGGTGATGGCGGCAAATGATAGGCACCAACTTGAGCCAAATGATTTAAATCTGCACCTATCCATTTGGCTTTCCATTCTGCTGCTTGCAGCTTAGCCATCTCCCAGGTAGCTGCAGTACTCCATGCACCCTCCTTTCCATCAGCATCCCACACTTTCACTTTCCACCATACCTTTTTTTCAGAACTTAAGGTTTTACCAGCATAATGTATCTGATTCATCTGCTGTCCTTTTATTTCACCCGTATCCCAGAGGTCACCCTTATTTTTATTTAAATTTTCCAAAGAACTGGCCACTAAAATCCGATAAGCCGATTGGTATTGACTAAATTCTTTTGATTGCAGTTCCCAACTTAAACGCGGACTCAGTTCATCAATAAAAGGATCTACTTTATATTCAGTTCGCAGGTAAGTGGGCGTAATTTCTGCACATACAGAAGTTACCAAACAAAGTAGCAGACACTTCGTAACGAACAATAACTTGATGCTAAATTTTGAATTCATATGCGATTACATGTTGATTTGAATATTTCCTATTGCCAAATGAAAGGCGGTTGATTTTTTTAAATTGATGAAGTACTTCATTGTATAATCTTAACTTCTTTAGGTGCTTTAATGACCGATTTTACACGACCATTTTCCATTACATGCTTCACGTGTATCAGCCCATATGGTGTCGGGAAAGTTCCCTCCGCCCAAGTCAGATCACCGAGATGAGGTTTTACCGTATAGACCTTTCCCCCTGGTTCAGCCACCTGAATCCCGAGTATATGTGAAGACATCCAAGCCGTTGGACCTGAAGCCCATCCATGTGCTAGACTGTGGCGTAGACCAAGGTAACAATAAGCACCAAAATCAGCATGTATATCTGTTTTCCCCTCTGGAACCAATTCGTCTATGCGCGCAGCATTGGGCAGCCAATCCATATTAAAATCTTCCCAAAATGTAGTCGCTCCCAAATCCAGCATCGCACCCCAATAAGTCGAAATGATGTCCATTGCCTCTTGGTATTTACCCGCTTTCGCCATCGCTTCAAGCATGTAATAACCATAGAAGGTTGAGAAATTCTTGGCGCCACCCACTGCGAGTACATCTGTATACGCAGTGTTTGCATCCATCAATCCCACTAATGATAGCAATGCAGCCGCTTGTTTCGAATTGTTATGAGCCGGAACTTTTTTCCGCATTTCAGCAACAGTTTCATCACATAATTTTTTTGAGCTGCGGTCATTTAAAACTTCAAAAAGAAAAGAAGCGTTTTCCAGTGATTTAATGGTTAGTGCCTGAAGACCTGCGTGGACAGCAATACTATCTTCACTTGATGGCCAATCTAAAAATCGAGCACCATCCATCTGTTCTGTACCATCGACAACCTTTCCAATGATCTGCTTGACCAATCCTTGTAAATAACCTTGTTGCTCTGCTAGATAGGCTTTATTGCCATGATTCATATACCAATCATAATGTAAGATGATCCACCACATCGAGTAACTACTGTGTCCAGACATCCAACTTGGCAGCGGAGTCGATTCTTTCGCCAGATCTAGACTCTTAGGTACAACATCGTTAAAGCCAAATACGGCATTTACGGTTGCCACTTCAGGATGAAGATCTCCGACCCAAACCAGGCGGTCTCTTTTTATCCCATCCCATAAATAATCTTGCATATTGATGTGTACGGTATAAGCCCCCACCTCCCATATTTTATTAAGTCTTTCATCACTACTTTTAAAACTCCCTAAATACGGGACATCGCGATAAGTAGCAACAGCTCGTACCTCTCTTAAATGTAACTCAGCATTAGGTTCTAGAAAATCAATACGGACAAATCTGAATCCAGATTCTCCAGAACGGTTACGACCTAGCCAAGGCACTTGCATCGTAAAATCACGTAAGGCATGGTCATTTGTCGCTCCTTTGACGCCAATTTCCGACATCGCTTCACTTACAGATTCACCAAATCGGATGCGTACACTTTTCGGCAGATTATTACCTCCCCACATGCCCGTAATGATATCAAGTGAAGCGTTCATTTCCTTACCAAAGTCTAGCAATACACTACTTTTACGATGATCTTGATCATTTTTTAAAATAACGGTATGTGGATTATGAAGATTTGCTTGGCCATTACCTTTTCGGAGTAAGTATTCGTCGTGCATCACGTTCCCCTCCTTCCATACGATACGCTCGGGATAGACAAAGGCAGTCGTTAACGGACTGATTTGATCATGCTGGTCGCTTAATTTGGTTTGTGCATGAATTTCAGGAAAACAGGTTATTAAAAATAACAGGCAAATAATCACTGGACTAGGTTTCATAATGGTATAGTTCTAAATGATAAATATATAAATAAATCAAGCGATACTATCCTGCGCTGTCATGAAAAAAGGTGGGATTCAGTGTCTGGGAGACAATTTGAAGTCGTCGATGGACTAACTTCCATCGAGATATGGACATCCTGCCAGCTAACTTTTAAGGAGTTGTCCAAAGATGATCAGCAGTAGATTACTGATTATAAAAACTCTGTAATCAACTACTGTACACATCTAAAAGCATATTTTCTTTTAGACATTTTTCGAGTGCATCTTTATCCTTGATGGCTATAGTCATTTTCTTTCCATCCTTTCTTTCGATAAAAAGCCCATATTCAGCATCAGTAATATAGGCCCATCCGTATTTTTTTGAATGTCGAATACCCCAACCAGCAAAATCTTGCAAAGCTTCCAGTTTTATTACTTCAGTATATTTGATGTTATGCCAGGGTATCCGATTTGAAATAAAGGGTGTAAACCGGTAAGCAATTGCTTCGCTATCTATTTTCAAACTAAGACTGCTAAACCATAAAAAAAATACTAATAAGCCAATTATTAGAGCAATAATCATAAAAGACTGATTCTCCCTATCCCTTATATAGAGGAGCATGAGTAATAGGAACTGAAATACGAGTATGACCAGCATCGTTCTCGGCATTCTTGTCTTTTCATAATAAGTATGCATGATTATAAGATATTGATTTAAGTAGAGCCATTTTCAAGCTAGATGGCAAAACTAATATACAAAAAAACCGTTACAGGCGATGGCCCATAACGGTTCATTTTTGCTAAAAGGCAGGTATTAAGTAAGATAATTATGCTGTTTGCATGTTATCATTACCTGCGCATTCGTTAATTTATTATTTTTTAGCGTTGATATTCAACTCCATATCCACTTCTTGAGAGATCATCCAATCTTTAGGGTCACCCTCTGTTCCGTATGCCAATCCCCAATCTTGTCTGTTGATCGTAAATTTAGATTGTACCGTAACTTCATTTTCTGTTACGCTTACTTTCGCAGGGAAAGTAACATTCACTGTTTTATCTTTGATCGTTAAGTTTCCACTGATGATATTCGTAGCATCAGCGATCACACTTTTATCTTTAGCAGCATCAAAAGCCGTTACAGCAGTAATTTCAAATTTAGCAGTTGGGTATTTTTCAACTTCAAAGAAGTCACCAGTTTTCAAGTGACCATCTAGATCAGCCGCTGTTTTACCACCTGTTTTTGCTGGATCCACTGCACTTTCATCTGTTTTTACAGAGTTCATATCGATCGTAATCGTTGCACCTGTGATTGCACCATCTGCAACAGATACTGTACCTTCACTGTTCAAAGTACCAAATCTTGGATCGAAACCACCTTTATGGTAACCTTTCCATATAATTGAACTCGTTGAATCAACATTAAAAGTTGTACCCTGTTGTTCCGCTACTTGTTGCTCTGTTCCCGTTTGTGCTTTATCACCGTTTGCACCACCACAAGAAGCTAATATTACAGAAGCCAATACTGCTAAAACTGATAATTTTTTCATTTTTATATAATTTCTTTTAATTAAATCTTGTGCAAAAGTAACATAGTGATAGTTTACTATCGTCATCAGTTTCCTTTTTGAAACTGGTTTCCTATAGGAAACTAACTACAGAATCGGTAATTTTACGACGTAATTTTGTCATTCAGTTAAATAAGATGAAGAAAAGTCCAACATTAAAGGATAAACCCGTCTGTAAAGCACGCATGATTGCTATAAAAGATACGATGGAAATATTATCTGGGAAATGGAAATTCCACATTCTAGGTACCCTCATGGTAGGCGGTAAAATGCGTTTTATGGATCTGCTACGTGAAGTCGACGGTATCGCAGCCAAAATGTTATCTAAAGAGTTGCAGGATATGGAAATGAACCATTTGATCAGCCGTACGGTGATGAACACAAAACCCATTACCGTAGAATACGAGGTGACCGAATATGGTCAAACATTAGAACCCATTATTGATGAAATCGCAAAATGGGGAGTGGACTACAGAGAAGCGCTATATAAGAAAACAGAATGATGTTCAGCAACGCTAAATGGCACTCGCGATATAATAAGTTTATTTTCAATAGAATAAATCTAATATTATATTTTCCGCTTCGTTTTCTCTATAGATCCGCGCCCCGTCCTATTGTAGGCTTATTATTTAATCCAGCTGAAGGAAATGAAAGTTTCAAGACCTGGAAAACCAACAGATAATGCGTATATTGAGTCGTTCAATGGGAGCTTTCGTGACGAATGCTTAAACACCAATTGGTTCCTTTCGTTGGAGAATGCTAAGCAGAAAATTAAAGACTGGAGAGACGAATATAACACCTTCAGACCCCATAGCTGTTTTGACCTCCTCCCAAAAAACTGGAGCATTTAAAAGTAGAGAATTCGGGATAGAATTACTAATTTTAAATAGGAGGAAAAACGATGAAAAGATCGAAGTTTACCGAAGCTCAGATCGCCTTTGCGATCAAACAATCCGAGACGGGCACCCGGGTGGAGGAAGTCTGTCGCAAGATGGGCATCAGCGAGGCTACATTTTACAATTGGAAGAAGAAGTACGGTGGCCTAGGAGTTTCAGAACTTCGAAAACTGCGCCAGCTTGAAGAAGAAAATGCTCAGCTGAAAAAGCTTGTTGCCGATCTGAGTTTGGATAAACAGATGTTGCAGGATGTGTTAAAAAAAAAGTATTGAGACCTTCCCAACGAAGAAAAATAGTGAAGGGATTAGTTGCGGACTATCGGGTTTCATTACGGAAAGCATGCGAGGTATCACTACTAAGTACTTCTGTTTGGTACTATAAGACCCACCGTCGCGAAGATCTTCCATTACGTATAAGGATACGTAATATAGCCGAAACACGGGTACGTTATGGACTTTGGCGCGTCTATATTCTTTTACGTCGCGAAGGCTGGTCTGACAACCATAAACGTGTATATCGGATCTATAAGGAAGAAGGTCTGAACTTAAGGAGTAAACGCCCGAGACGCTGCAGAGCAGCCTCTCATCGTTCTGAAAGACCTTCGTTTTCCAATTTACATGACTGCTGGAGCATGGACTTCGTAGCAGATGCACTGTTCGATGGGAAGAAAATCCGTTGCTTAACTATAGTGGATAATTATAGTCGCAAATGCATGGCAATCCATGTTGGACAGGGTATAAAAGGTTATCAGGTTGTAGAAGTTCTGGAAGAACTGAGGTTGTTTAAAGGAACTAAGCCAAAGAAAATTCAAGTGGATAATGGGTCTGAGTTTATATCAAAAGAAATGGACAGGTGGGCCTACGAACAAAAAGTTGAACTTGTCTTTTCAAGACCTGGAAAACCAACGGATAATGCGTATATTGAGTCGTTCAACGGAAGCTTTCGTGACGAATGCTTAAACACCAATTGGTTCCTTTCGTTGGAGGATGCCAAGCAGAAAATTGAAGACTGGAGAGACGAATATAACACCTTCAGACCCCATAGCTGTTTAGGGGATTTAACACCTGAAATGTTTATTGAAAATCAGGTCAAAATAGCAAATTTTTCTACTTTACAATGTCCCTGAAATTGGGAGGAGGTCAGTTTAGGGGATTTAACACCTGAAATGTTTATTGAAAATCAGGTCAAAATAGCAAATTTTTCTACTTTACAATGTCCCTGAAATTGGGAGGAGGTCAGTAATATCACCGCCCCATTTTATGTAAAGCTTTACATAAGCTAGGACGCAAAAACTACCTCTTTGCAGGAAGCCCTGAGGCGGCCAGGCGTGCAGCAATGATCTATTCGTTCTTCGCTACCTGCAAAAAACATGAGGTCAATCCTTTCAATTGGCTAAAGCATAACCGGCAGAATATAGCGTCCATAAACCACAAAAATTTAAAAGACCTATTCCCGCAGAACTATAAAAAATTCATCGAACAATCAAATATGTAGTTCCTAGGCTGGATACGTAAAGTGCATCTCTTTTTTTGTTCCATATTCATTGTCATATGGAAACAAAAATAAAAGATATACAAAAGTTGTCAAGATGCGCTAAACCGGGCGGTTACGAAAAACTGACACAAACAAAAGAAGATGCTTTTAGACACCCTCTTTTGCTTTCTTTACTTTTCACATCATTACGAAAATATCCAGTCACCATTCTTAAACAAGCCTGCTAATAGCATCAAACCAAAGCTAATTATGTAATATACAATGATTACAAAAATTGGGTGAATACCTTTACCCAATTCTCTTTCTCTGTTCTCATATTCCTTTACAATATTCTTATAGCGACCATTAAGGAAATAATACATCAAAATTAAAAGTACCAGTACTAATGCGAAAGGATATTTATATTCCTTCTTAAAAGAAATATAAATAACCCCGAAGCCCTCTAAGACAAATGAAATCGTGAAGATATTAAACATTATACATACAACTACAAAAATAATTCCGCCTAAGGCAGGCATGTCATCAAAGTTTTTTGACCGGACAGCTAATTGATAACTTTTGTAAAACAAATAATTATATACTCTCATAAATATTTTTATCGCATTCGATTTTCAACATAATTGTAAAACTTGTCTCCCCAAATATAATCAGCCACACCTATCCCTGTGGCTACTCCCCAACCTACAACTGGAATAAAAGCAGCACCTGCTGCTACACCAAAAACTGGAGTTGCTACCTTTGAGTGGAGACAGATTTACGAAATAAAGAATTTTATGTTAAGTTGCAATTCCATTTATTGCCTCCTCAAAATCAGCTTTAATAAACTCCCAGTATTTACCTTTAAAACATATAGGGTCAAAATCGTTATCTGCGTTTTCGAATTTTATTAGATTTTTCAATATTTGGCTTCTATCCTGAGAATATGGGTAACGTTGTTCATGTAAATCAATCATTTTTGAGATTGAATATTGCTCCAGTAGTTCATGCAGATCCCAAAAATCCTTTTTGCGTCCACCTCTTTGGATAACATCTATTTTCATGGCTATAATTTCCTCAATTGATGCTAAACGGATATTATCCTCTTCAACGAAATCTTGAATAAAAGAATCAGTGTAAAAAATATCTAGTTTAACAGAATTACCAATATCAGTCCCAATCGTATAAGACCTCCCCATTGCAGGAGTAATATTTGACAAATAATCTACGTAAGGAAATGAACTCTTTAAGTAATTGTCAATTGAATCAAAATCTAAAATTCCATATTGGACATCGGAGAAAAGATCAATATCAATAGATTCTCTATGCCCCAAATGCAAGCTTAAAGCAGTACCTCCCACCAAACGAAAAGACGAAAATTCATTTGCTTTCATCAATGTCAATAATGTACTTCTTAACAGCTCATTAACTGTATTGTAGTATAACATATGTGCACACGTTAATGTTTATGTAATGACATTGGTTCTGTTATTCGTTCAACCAAAGCGTTTTGAATCTTATTATCTCCATAAAACCTTGTTATCTCATTTTGCTCTTCTTGACTACCACGTTCAAAAACACGTTGAATAACTGCTTTAGATTGTTTTTGCCAATCAATTTTATTCATATCTGTATCCCAAAAAAGAATTTTTCGTAAGATATTCAAATTTGGTTTTTCGCCATGTAAAAAAGTGTCTTTAGCCCTTTCAATATCATAATATGTTTGCAGCAAGGCAAAAGTTCCCTCTTCAATACCTAGCGCTTTATCAACCTTCAATGACAAAGGTACTGGAATCCCTCGCTTGCCTTTAATGATCGCATTGAAAATCTGTCTGTGCGTATCTATAGAAAGTGCAAACGGACTTGGTTTAATGGCACGCTTCTTAAGTTCTCTTTCTAAGATAATACCAGGATGAATCCCTTTAAATCGTTCTAAACTTCTTTCCATAAAACAAATGTAATCAATTTTGATTACATTTTGAATATTATTTGTACTCCGTAAGATTACCAAGCCCCGTCATAACGCAAGCCCAATTCTTGATTGACTGTATCCTTTGCTTAAAATGACTTTGCAGCTCTCATTATTATCAATTTTCTACTTGTTAATACTTCAGTTTTTTGAAGGGACAGCAATCTGGTTTAAAACACCTTCCGTTATAAAGACCTTGCATAGTTTCCTCTTTGAACCATTCAATACGGCGAAGCCCTCTTGAATTCAACTAATAACGAACACGAATGAAATCTCGTCTTTCATGACCATACCCTTTGAATAATTAAATATATAAAATCTTATCAAATTATTCCGTTGACACAGTTTGCGTTACAGTCTCGATAAAACAGATAAATCAATTACAAAGACACAAAAAAACCGACTGGTCACAATCGGTTCAATATATCTTATCGTATTCTTATTATAACTTCTCAATTTCAGTTATTGAAAGGCCAGTAGCTTTAGCAATTTTCTCTTTATCAACACCTACTTCAAGCATCATGCGAGCTGAATGGCATGCTTGCTTATGAGCTTCTTCCAATATCGTTTGAAGTTTCAATTCTAATGAATGCTTTTCCTCTGCAATCCTTTTCTTTTCTGCAACAATCTTAGCGCGCTCTTCGAGCCCTTTCTCAATTCCAGCTGACATTCCAGCCGACATTCCAGCTTCTCTTTCTTGTTTTTTAATTATTTCTATAACTCCCATGTTGATAGCGCCTCCAGACACTTGGTAAATATATGAATCAAAATTATTGTTTATTGTTTCATCTTGTATAAAGATAAAGCTTTTTAAGAAAAATAAAAAATGCATAATACGCTCTTTATCATATTTCTTACTCGCCAATAGTGCGCGAACGATCGTGCTTCGATCTTCTGCCAACTCCTCTTCTGCAACCTTACCTTCTAGTAATGCCTTTTGACAGGCTACTACAATATAAGCAAAGATATTGTCAAGATCTAGAAGTTCTGTCGCCGAGTTGTCAAAAATTTGATAGGACAGGTATTTGAAATGTATAGAGGTGTGTATCCCCTGTTCCAAATATTCACAAGGCCTACGCTGCTTGCGGTCACCAGTAAAGACTGCAATGGTCTCCACAGGTACGTCAAACTTATCACGAATACGGTAGTGATATTGAAAAATACGATGCGCAAAATCGCAACTATTACCTCCTTCAATCTCGGTATGCACCATAATCCACTTCTCCGTGCCATCTTTCAGGTAAACTTTCGCTAGTAAATCTGCGATACGCTTACCATCTGAACGCTCACGGTCAGGGATAATCTTAAATAGCTCCTTATTCTTAAAGGAGAATCCACGATCAAAATCAAATAACTCTTTTGCATTTGGATACATAAAAAGTAAAAAATCATGAAAATTTTCCTCGAATACGCCTTTGAGCAACTCATCATTCTGCTTACGCGGAATAATGCCTGGATCAGTCTGTCTTGAATTCATAAATTCAGTGAATTGGTTATTACACTAAAGATACAAAACAATATTTATAAAAACTAATTAATTTAGTTTATAATACTAAATAAAACATCATTCAATCGAACATGTAAGTGAAAGAAGTGAGTTCATGAGTACCTTAACTAGAAAATCAAAGCACAAATAATCATACTGGCCTCCAAGCTCGCCCTGAATTTATTCGGTAATTATTTGTTTTATATAACCATCACGTCCCCTTTAATGGGATTCTTTGCCATTATAAATAGCGCTCATGCGAAGCATAAATTATTTTGATCGCTTTTCCTCCTATTTAAAATTAGTAATTCAAGCTCAACTCTCTACTTCTAAATACTCTAGTTTTTTGGGAGGAGGTCATAAAAAAGAAGTGTTTTACACATGTTTTGCTAGGTTTAATCGTAAAATAAAAACCGTTGCCTCCTATGTTAAAAGTAAACTTAATTAACCAGATTTTGGGTAGAGATCAATTAGAAAATATTCCAATAATTTCCTTTCCTAATATCATTCCTCCAAATAGATGAACATAAAAAATCATAGTTAAAAATAAAAAAAGAAATGGAAAAACTATCAACATCCATATTTTGACATATTTATTTATAGCACTTTGAGAAAACTTATCCAAATAATAAGAAAAAGGTTTTCGAGTAAACATTAGATATGTATATAAAAAAATTAAAATAATAATTGCAAAAAAAAATAAATTACTCTTAATAATTTTAAATATAAAAATTTCTGGAAATATATTTGAAATAATTAATAATTTCTCCAGGTATATTATTAGAGGAATTAGAATAAAAAGCTGTACAAGTGTTAAATACATGAAGGATCGAGTAACTGGACTATCATTTTTCTCATCATAAGCTTTATACATTCTAAAGTATAAGTATTCTAGAAATTTCATATATATTAATTTATTATTACCAACTAATTATAACACCACCATTAAGTTGTCTATTTACAATATGTGAAACGCTCTTGCCTGTAAAATAATAAGAGGTTCCCTCCAACGCCAATGCTCCTCCCCCCACGACTAATCCCCAACCAGGCACAACTGAAGCTCCAGTAACTATTGACTGATAAAGATCCCCTGCAGTAAATTGCCTTTCCGCCAATAAACCATATGCTATTCCTCCTGCAGCAACCCAAGGTGCTGCATTAGCTATAAATTTCCCCGAATTTGCAACAACTCCTACTGCTTTAGTACTCATCCTTGCAGTTAATCCAAAGGGAAGTCGAACTGTTGTATTCGATAAATTATACCCTGCCGATATCTTAAAAGTTGTCCCTACTTTAACATATGCTTGAGCTAAATCATTTGCCATAAAAGCCACATCTTTCCAATTTTCACTTAAAAAATTTGACCGTTCAATTCCTTTATTTTCTTGTTGGCTACTTAATCTACTCGAATAATAAGCCACTTGAGACTCAGCTTCTGGCACCCAAGAACCATTATAGTAATTCTGTGTAGAATTAACCAAAATCTCGTTTAGACGAATCGAAAAGTTTGGTCTACTTTCAATATGATTGGACATTTCTTCCCATAACATATTACCTCCTTGATTTTGGTAATACTGTTGAAACGCAACAAAATCATTCGGATCATCGGTATAATAACCACCCGGTATAGAAGACCACATACCGTTGGGATCAATAAGGTTTATCGGACTATTAAGTACATAAGCGTAAGGCGAATAAGAAGCATACCCCTCCGCCAGCGGATCAACCACATTCCACCTGCCTATCTCTGCGTCGTAGAACCTTGCTCCGTAACCAAACGAAGTGATTTCATGAGTACCTTAACAAGAAAATCAAAGAACGAATAATCGTACTGACCTCCAAGCTCGCCCTGAATTTATTCGGTAATTATTTGTTTTATATAGTCCTCATGTTCCCTATACCGGGATTCTTTACCGTTATAAAGCTACTTATTATTTGTATTATTTATCTTCTTTTTAGTGCCTCAAATGAACTCATCACTACGTTCTTCGGTTATTTCCTCCAGCTACAACTTTTTGCTTCCCGAATGGATAAAAACCGAGATACATCCAAATGTATCGAGCTCATGAATACAATTAAATCTAAATTCTAATGAATAATTGTCACGTTGCGTCACATCTACTGCTGTAGCTGTGCCCCCTCGCTTGAGCATAGCCCTGACATTGCCCAGATGATCCGTAAGGTTATAATGGTAGACATAGTTCGTTCCGCTTTTTAAGGCATATCCAACTCCATTGTGGATGATATCGATATCTGCACCTTTATACTCAATGCCCCTTACATAGTCACGACTACTGTTAATCGTTCCAATGGTAGACTTTTTCTGAAGTTTGGTTCCTATGACATCATATATATAGCTAACACTTGTGCTTATCATAGCTTTAGCTGAACGTGTTGGGAAGTGTTGCATCATCTCACCAGAGCTGCTGGCTGATGTTGCTGTTCCATTGTGGATCGGTACCATCCTAATATTTCAGTTGCTGACTGAACTTCGGTGAACTGCTCTTGATCAACCAGCCCCGTTAGTTATAGTTGAAGGTAATCGTATCCAAAAAGGTTGTCTCTGTACCTACTTTACCTAAAGACAGAATATAGCGTCCATAAACCACAAAAACTTAAAAGACCTATTCCCCCAGAACTATAAACAAATCATCTAACAATCAAATTTGTAGTTCCTAAGCCGGAGACCTTATAGTCACTAATACTACCACTAATCCAAGTAGGTGAAGTAACTAAAGGACTTCCTAAAAAACCCATAGAGCCTGTCATTGCCCCCCTAAGCCAGCTATAGGAAATGAAAGTTAAGGCTTGAATCCAAAATATATGGTTAATGATGGTGATAAAACAGATAAATCATTAACAAAGGCAGAAAAAAACCGACTGGTCATCCCAATCGGCTCTTCTATGGGGTGAATTGGAAGATTTAAACCCTTTTTTATAGATAGACCTGCTAGCTGAAGAAAAAAAATGCTTTTATCAACAGCTTATTTGATAAATGCAAATTACCTACGTTTAATTCAGCCTTAATAATTACAATTTCAATCATTATAAAAAATGATTGAAACTGTAATCTCATCCAAGCCATCATATTACTGATGCGCTTATAGTTTAACCTATACTTTAGATCTTATCATTAATACTTTAAACTGTATTCGTTAACTCTCTTAGTACTGCTTGTGTAACAACAGTAAAATTATCTCCAATACCTGAAAATACAGGTGCTGTAATTACAGTAAAAACCTTATTATCTGAACCTCTAATGAAATCCCCAACTTTTGTCCCTTGTGGAGATAAAGCACTCGAACTAGTTACAATAACACCTTTTTCATCCTTGAACAGGATTTGTCGCCTAGATAAATTTCCTGAAATTGCCTCTGGTAATAGAGAAACATTGGTTTTGGATAGGTCCACAGGGAAATTGGCAATAACATTATACCCAATAAAACAATGGTAATTATACTGGCTATTATTGTATTTGAAGCCAATAAATGTCACTCCTGAAAAACTTGAACTTTGGATTACTTTCGTTGCCTCACTCTGATCCAATAGAGAATGATTGTTACTGATATAAAGATTATGACAACCTAGTTCTAATGAAATGCACTCTCCATACCCAGATGTCTTATTAATCCCAGTATTAATGAACTGATTACTTATTATTTTTGAATTCAGTTGTGCCACTACACCTATATTAATATTTTTAAAAATGTTTTCATTGATGATTGCTGAAGTTGTAGTTGTATTATAAGAATGTATACCAGTCTCACAATTATTAAATTCATTATTATTTGCAATCAGTCGTTGGGATTTATTAAAAATACCTATAGAAGAAGTATTTGGTCGGATGGGGCTCTCAATCTTATTATTGGATATGGTAACCTTTCTAACACCCGACTCTAAAGTCAGTCCTGATAATAGGGTATTATTATCAATAACTAGATTATCCGTATAAAATTCAGGTAAATTTGTGTCAGTACTGTTTACGATAAATTCTTTTGCGATATAATTACCACTTATTGCCATATACATACCTCCTGTAATATAAAGACTCCGATCTAAACTCTTATCAAAAGTATTTCCAAGAATCTTTGTGTTCAAATTATTTCTTGAAGTATTTATACCAATATAAACTGCATTTGAAATTTTTGCTTTTTTATGATGAAAAAAGCAGTTTTGAATGGTAACATTTGAAATGGGGCCATTTAAGGATTCCATCAAAATTCCAGAATTTTCATTATCTGAAAACATACAATCTTCTATGGTGACTCCGTCGACAAATGCGCGTCCCGCAACAATGGGTTCAATATCAATCCCACACTGTGGTGCTTTTCCATTTGATTTATCGAAAGTGCAACCTGAAACTCTAATGGTTGACCCGTCCTCAATGGATAAACCCTGACGTCGGTTATTGCTGAAAATACAATTTTCTAAAGTCACATTGCTACAATGTGTGTCTTGAGTAACTCCTGCTTGATTTGCGTTAAGCATCTGTATGTTAACTCCATCACCCCACATGTTTTTTGAAACTACATTGTTTAACAATATATTTCTTGAACCTAAAACTGCGATTCCATAACCCCATTCACCAAGCGTTCCTGTGTGCGAATTTCTATCACCAATTAACTCCAGATCCTTAACAATCACATTTTCTATATTTTCAATTCGAAAAATATTGTAAGCCGGCTGATTATAATCAGCAAATGCTGTAATTTTTGCATTATTACCATAAACAATTGTATTAGATGATAGTGCAACACCACCCTCACCTACTAAATAACCAGTTGCAGTTATTGGCCTACCCATTGCACAGGCTGTTACCTTATAATTTTTATTTTTCAAGAATTCGATATCTTTACCTAAATTCACTGCCTTCTGAATAGGGACCGTATCGTCACTGATGCCATTTCCTCTTGCACCGAAATAAGATACATTAACTTTATCAGAAAATTTATGTTCCAACTTAAAGTTATTTACTACAATTACACTACCACTATCATCAACTTTGGAAGTTGAACTTTTATAATATAATATTGGTGCAGGCGTATCACCACGTTCATAATAACCTAATAAAATCACTCCATCATAGATATCATTTACAAGATCCGAAATTTCAGATGATGTCAAAGCTCGCAGCTCTGCCATAGTACTTTTAACAAGAAATTGATTATTCATAAAGTTTCGTTTAGATTTATAGTTCCTAAAATACTAAAAATAGGTAATTACAATTCACTTCCGTCCTAAATAAATTTTAGGCGCGTGTTTCCCTTGAAACAGTATCTATTTTTAGATAATTTCAATTTTGACCCTATTTTTTAGTCTGAGAATATCTGTAGCTGTCCATTTTTACCCTTAACTGGTGGCCTGATAAAAGGATCATCTATCCATTGCCATATATTTATTTTCACGAATATATTCATCCTGATAAACCCGACCAAGTTAGACAGATTCCAATCGTATTTAGCCTTCTTCTGAAGGTATTTGAGCAGTAATATTCCAATCAACGAAGTCCATATTTGGATCATGACCGCATTTTCAGAAGTACCCACAAAAGATGATATTTTTAAGCGTTGCTTCAGATGCTTGAAGAAAATCTCGATCTGCCATCGCTGTTTATAAATGTTAGCTACTAGTGATGCCTTCCATTGGATATTATTTGTCAGAAAGTGGTACTGGTTGTCTGTGCTGCTGTCCCAAAAGTGAATCAAGCGTAATGGTTTAGAGTTGTATCTATCTGCTGATGGACCAGAAAGCTCAATGATCTCATCTTTAATGATTCCCTTTTCAAGGAGTGCTTCACTCTGGTATGACTTGATAACGTTGTACTTCATGTTAGTTTTACTCCTGGTAACAAAATAACAACCTCTGCTGTCCAAATCCCCGAGCCAGTTGTAATCCACATAACCTCTATCCACCACTACAACGCTTCCTTTGGAAAAACTATAGCTACCCGCACGCTGGCTTTCATGAACTTTCCCGTCTGTAATCTGCATGAAAACAGGAAGACATCCATCATAATCCAGCACAGTGTGCAGTTTTACAGCACCTTTGGTGCTTCTAAATTTAGCCCAGTCAAATACAGATAAACATAAAGGGATGATACTGGCATCCATCAGATAAACCTTGCGCTTTAATTGCGTTAGATCTTTGCGCAAATGGGTATCCTTTTGCCATAGCTTATCTAATAGCGAAAAGTACAGATCTTTAAAGAGTTCATGGGTGCGGTGCTTGTTGATATAGGAAATATTGGACTTGCTGGGTGCTCTACCAACACCTAAATGGTTCAAATTACCAGTCGTACTACGTAAGCCATTACTGATATCACGAACTGAATCTGCAGAAGAAAAATGGCAAAACAACATGCTAGCAAGATGCGTCCAGCTGTTGATCCCTTTACAATGTTTGTCACTCTTGTGCTTAGCAACCAAAACCTTGAATAATTCGCGGTCGATAAGTGATAAAATCTGACTAAAAACGTTTAAATTTACCATGGCGGTGTGTTAAAATTTGACGATTTAAATATAGCAACTTTGCTATAGCAAAACACCGCCACTTTTTTCAACGTTTAGGACGCTACTGACCTGAAATAATAAGATTCGTATCCCATAAGGTTAACTGTTACGGTATCTCCAAAATGAACATTATTCAGACTAAAATCTCCTGTTGCAGTAGTAAATGTGCCGTAAGAAGATGTCGTTACTCTTGCGTTCATAATAGGTTTTTTTGTCTTTTCGTCAACCACTAACCCGATTACCTGTTGTGCAAAAAGCTGATTTGAAAAGTAAACAAGAAATATTAATATTATCAATCTCATAATACAGGTGTGGTTAAAGCTGTGAGTTCTTCAAAACTAACAATCAATGAGTTGACTACAAAAAGGTTAACACACTTTAACATTAACTTAAAAAACCTATACAATACTATGTCGAACTTACCTGCTTAGATAGCGGCATTTTCTCTTACTTAAGTAAAAGCATTTACAGTTAAAACGTAAATAAAAGTGGTAAGTAATTTGGTGAGTGCAGGATTAGAAGCCTTAAAAATATTGAAATAAAGCAGTTTTTTGGGAGGAGGTCATGTCTTCAATTTTCTGTGCGGAGTTTTCAATGAAACTACTTTGGGTGAAAGTAAGATTAATATCAGTTTTATGGTTGACCCAAAATGATGCTGCAACTTCGCAATCCAGCACAAAATTGGGAAGGCATCATGATTCCACATGGTAAAGCCAATGCGAATAAAGGGCACGAGAACGAGTAATAGAAACGGTTATGTTAACATCCCAGAAAGAACGCTCTCTATACAATTTAAGAAAGAGACAGGAAATGATCTGGTTACTCAGTTTTGGAAAACTAGACTTGGTGCTAAAGTACTGGTATGTTGAACTTAACCATCTAAGCAACAAACTCGATATATATTTCCAATATCATTTACCTATGATGTAGCATAAGAGTGGTTTTTATCGTTTAATAAATTATGAAAAAGATATTGATATTTTCAATTCTCATTGGCTTATTATCAAGCTGTAGCAGCATGAAAGATACTACGGATATTACCTCAGTCAGCTTGACAGGAATAATAACACCATTAGAATGACTACCTTTCAATATGAACACATGTGATAAAGGCGGAGAACAAAACATACGTTTTGAAAAGTTCAAACGTACAGTTAAATGACTATGTAAATAAATCAGTCTCGCTTATAGGTAAAAAAGTTCCCGGACATTGGAAGATGGTCCTGAATTGATTGAAGTATCACGGATTTCGATCAAGTAAATAATGTCTACCGCCCCTATCGGACACAAACTGATTTTAACAAACTAGAAAAATTATACTAATTAAATAACCTATACTCAAAAAAATATGATTCGTCAATTCTATTTAGTAATATTTATTGCAGCTACTATTTCTGTCAGCTGTCAAAACCAAAAACCAATATCCGCTACAAATGAAGCTAAACAAACAGCCTCGGAGGCCCCCAAACTTGAAACGCATTTAAGAACGGTAGCCAATAATGTCACCGCCGACTCTGTACAATTATCTTTCACTGTAATAAACAATGCTGATACGGCCCAACAATTTTGCAAATGGGAAACACCCTTTGAGCCCAGGTTAGGGAAATATATGGAGATTATTGACCAACAAGGGAACGAAGCGCAATTTACGGGAGCAATGGCCAGACGAGTAATGCCCCCTCCTGCGGAAAGCTATATTCAAGTACCTCCACATGATAGTGTAAGGACAGTATTCGACCTTGCAAAAAACTATTCCCTTAAATCTGGACAATACACGGTCAGATATCTAGGTGGAGGTATTAGCGGCCTACAAACAGGTAATGAAATTAAAATATCCATAAAGGGTCACTAGTAATGATTGCAAACCTTGTTCAATAAAACTGGGTACACTCCTCGTCGCCGATGAGTTTGCTTGTAAATTATTTCTTCGGCATATTAAAGTTAGAATTGTTCTACACTAAAAAATATACTTCGATAGATGAGCTTAAAGAGGACATTGAAGATTACAATAATAAGAGAATAAAACTCAAATAAAGCGCAAAGGGCCCGGTAAAGTACCGAGCCCTTGTCGCTTAAAATTTTTAAATTAACTTTATCCAAACTTTTGGGTGCACTTCAAGATGCAAATGGCTATATAAGATTGAATAATAATTAAGGTGTATTGATTCCATTTAAGGTAGCTCTTTCTATCGCCCAAGCCATTAAATTGGCAAAAACAATCGAATTATTAACAGCCATACTCCCTGCTGTATGTCCATTCCCAGCCATACCGAAAGGTCTTATTACCGGGAAATTTTGTGCATTCGTTGCAAAAGGATAGTAATTTACGCTGGGAGTTCCACTTTGTAAGTCATTCCCTAGAAAACTTATATCGCTTACCCAAAAAAGATTCAGGCTATTATGCTTGAACATGGTTACCCCAGGTACCACAACTGTACTATTGACTGGTGCACCTGTTGAATAGCTCGTAACAGCACCAGCTGGAATACCTGTTAAACCCAGCGCAAATTGCGTACTTGACCCCCAATACTTACCTCTTACATCTCCAAATACGCCATTCAAAATTTCGTCATTAGTACTGGACAATTGATGAACATCTCCATCCGTATAAACTTCGTTTAGAACAATAGGTGAATTATTGAAAACTCCATTAAAAAAACTTTGCAAATATGGCTGATCAAATAATCTTGGTTCCATCATTAAAAGTACAACTCCACCCTCTTGTAAATAAGTCAATAATGCGGTATAGTCAGCCGCATTTGCATATCTATCATCAGAAGCAAGTATAACGATATCAGGTTTTTCAGCTGCATTCAAATTCGTTGCAAGTGCTCCTGCGTTCAGCAAATTGACATGTTCAAACCCATCGGTTTTCACTAGACTTGTTGTTGCAATTCCAAAATTACGCCAATCCTTCAATAAATTATAAGATGCAAGCATCCCACCAGAAGTACCAAAGTATATTTGACCCGCATGAACTATTTTTAGGGGTGAAAGCGGTTTACTTAACCTAAGTTCTCCTCGCAATACTTTTCCTAATGCTGGCGTATATGGTCCAAATGCGATAGTAGCAGGGGTCAATGGATTAACTAACTCAACAATACCACCAGCGGTTTGTCGGAAAGTCAAAGCGTTGATTTTGACCGAAAATTGGCTCAAATTAGCTGGATCTGCCGTATAAAACCGCGCAACCTTGATACTACTGGATCCTGCTACAAGGTCAGTGAATACCAAAGGACCGGTCGTGTAAGACTCAATAGCACTTGTTGAACCACTCTTAAGATTAAATGTCCCTTTGTTGAAATAGCTATCTGAAATAAAACTGGCATCTATTGTCGCAATATTACCGCCCAATTGCTCGGTATTGACTTCTACTAAAACCTGTGCGAGTTTATGTGCAAAAGTGATAGGAAGCGCGGTACTTACAGCACTCACAGTGACATCTCCGGAAGCATATAATAGTTCCTTATCAATAGGGGTTTCCACTGTTGGAGTTGCTGTACTGGTTGGTGCTGCAATACTTGCTTCGGTATTGTAGGAATAGGCGTACCACTGGTACTGTTCTCCGAGAGTAACTTCAATTTCAAGACTTTGACCTGCTGTAGCCTCCACAGAATTAACGAAAGATCCGTCAGACTTTTTATACAGTAAGATACGATACTTAATACCGTTGACCATAACTCCGGCACGCTTAGCACTTCTAGCGACACTCAGATTGCTATTGGTCCCGATATTATTTAACACCAATTGCTGGGTATCATGCATCGATGCTTCAGTCGAATTGACAACGCCTTTGTAATCTTTAAATTTTATCTGCTGTGGAACAGTAGCGTTTTGACTAATACTGTTTGTCGCTTTCATTTTTGTCGTTGCGATGGCTTCACCATCAGCAATACCTGCTACTTGGACAACCAATTTTACTTGATTCCCATCAGGTGAAACCGCTAACTCTTCTTTATTGGAACAGTTTGAAAAAATGGTCAAAATCATGATCAGCGCTACAAAAAAAGAGGACCTTGCTCCTTTTCTTTTTATCATTGTAGTCCTGTTGTACATCCTTAAAAATTGAGGTCTTTTGAAGAGGTTTCAGTATCCAAATCGTCCACTCCAGGATTGTTGGAACCAGCCGGTCCTCCAGGGACTAGACCTGCCGAACCTGCGGCAATGCCTTGCTCTAGCAGCACTGCCTCAACGGATAGTTTTGGCGCTACGTAATTTAACTTCTTGTTTTTCATAATAATTTTAGTTACAAGGGTCTAAACCTTAGTTAAACAATATCAAACAAACATAAACTACTACATATTTGTTTGTCTCAACGTAATTTTTGATATAAAATATTTCTTTGGTTAGGTAGTATACTCAGGTATTAATAATATAATGGCTCAAATATATCATTTTATTGTAAACTCACGGTTTAGCAGAGTATTATTTTTACGCTGAAACCTCAATAAATCTGTTACCCTGGAGATATCCTTTATACTATTGTAATATTTTTTTAGAGATTTCTTGCCCCTTCTAGGATGGTATGCAAAGAATATCAGATTTGCAACAGAATATGGAATTACCTTTCTATTTTCTACCCTGTGAGGTTAAAAAAAAGCCACATCTCACGACATGGCCTTCACTAAACGTATGATTAAAGTTGATTACTTATAGGTATTGATCGATTGCGTTACTTTCCACGTTTCGCCGTCATTGACTAAGGTCACAAGATCGGTTTTAGTAAATCCTTCAAATTGTTTAGTCACTTTAGCCACCATATAATCGCTGGACTCCTCTAATATGGTTGTACTCGTTTTACAGTTCAACTGCTCTCCTCTTTGTCTTTTCAAGAATGAAATAACTTCTGAACGGCTATTTGTCTTATCGTCCGACGCCTTTATTTTTTGATTAAAATCTGCTGCGAACAATTGCTCTACTCCTGCTGACAGCCCTGCTGTCATTACGGCAACATAATGGTCGATGGCGAGGTCTGCTGTAGATAGATTGACTACTGCATTTTTTGTATTGCTTACTACTGGTTTGCCTGCTGCCACAGTGAAGGTAGATACTGCAATCAAGGCTGCTGCTGTGAATGTTTTTGCTAAAGTTTTCATAATGTCTTTATTTTTATAATGTTAGTATTGTTTCTAATTGTTGACTCAAAAGTAGGGTGTAATCCATACCTACCCTATGGCAATTAGACAAACTCAACAAAAAATTCGGTGAATGGAGGAAATAAAGAGGTGAACCTATTTTAAATTTTTTTGAACTATTTTAGCCGACGGGTGTTCTTATTATACAAAACAGTAACAAACATACTTTCAGTACGAAAGTGAAAAGGATAAATGACGTAGTACAGTAATAAATCCGACAGCATGTAAAATCGTTGGATGATGAAACAAAAAAGAGGAAACGATAAGAAACAAAAAATTACTGTGCGGTTGAACGCCAAGATAAAGGGTCTAATGAGAATTAGACCCTTTTAATATATAACAATATGCTATTGGATGCCAATAAAGTCTGATACACTCCCTTTGTAACCTTCTCATATATTAATTAGCAGAATTAACTTTTATTCTCCCAACTAGCTCTTTTCAATTCAAACCAATCTGTCAGGTTGCCTTCATAATCAAAAGTTTCTTGCAAGTCAAAGCCTAATTTCGTTAACACCTTTTTTGAATTTACATTTTTCGGGTCGGTTATTGCATAAATTTTATCAGCATTGAGGTTTTTAAACCCATAATTCAGTATTGCGGTTGACGCTTCGGTCGCAAAACCTTTGCCCCAATGTTTTCTTTTAAACCTATAACCAAGCTCATAGAAATTAACGTGGTTATTCAAGGGTTCTCTAAAATATTTTAGCCCAGCCCAACCAATACATTCGTTAGTTATTTGTTCAACAACACCCCAACGAGAAATCCCATTTTCCACATATTGCTGTTTTAGCATTTCAATCACTTTCCTTATTTCGACAATAGATTTAACGGGACTATTTTCAATATATAAATGAACTTCGGGGTCAGAGTCCATTTCAAACAAATCATTTTCGTCAGAATAGTCTAATTCTCTTAAAACTAAGCGATCTGTTTCTATAAATATATCCATTATGAATTGCCAAAGTTGTTTTTATCAAGACCTAATTTACAAAAAAAACAATATCATTAACATTGAACTTTCTTGACTACTTGATGGTTTCCAGAGTGTAAAAATAGCCGGAAATTCTGAATAGGATTTGTATTGTTATTGAACTTAATCTACCAATCTTTTCTTGAGCAGCGCCAACTCCCCTGCTATCATATCTGGCCATCGGGCGAAGCCCTGTTTAATGATATGCTCACCATCCTCTAGCGTGAACAATTGGGAGATGCTAAAGGCAGACTCACGGATGCCTGCAATCTGTCTAAAGGATAACTGTGCTCTGCTCTTGCCTGTTTTTACAGCTGTAGGATGCATGAGTATATATTCTTGGTGTATTTGCTTTAACTTCATCTTTCGTCGTTTTAATTTAATCGATCATCAATTAGAAAACTCTCAGGAATTTTCCTTCTAACACTTCTTCGGGTACATCTAGGATCTGCTCGATTACTACTGTCGCTGACTCCTTTTTGAACTCATTCATAAACTCCCATAAGTCGTTTACTTTTGTCGGAACAAAATGTTGGATTACGTCGTCCACACTGTTATCGGATTTTAGGATATTGAATCCTTTACTTTTAAGATCCTTCAAGATTTCGATAGTCAATGGTACATACATCGCAATAATTATTTATCTTTTCGCCTATTTCCAACAGGTAGTTCTTCTAGACTGCTTTTACTTTAACAACCACCCGCAGCCTACTACCACCCTATTTTGAATTAACAATATTGAACAGGTCGGGCACGCCAGAATGTTGAGCAACCAGTTATCTTGGAGCGTGCCTTCCCTGATTCAATATCCAAAGATACATAATAAAACTAAATATATTAGTAAAATTTTACTATTATTTTTAGCTCGATTGATATTCAATATTTTAAAAATTAGAGTACCCTACTCCTTTTATTCTATTACGGTTTACCGTAAATATTTATTTTGACTTTCAATTATGTTCGCAAAAATTTATACTATATAAATCCGTAATTAATAACCATCTTATTCCTAATGGAAGAGCAATCAAGATGGTGGATTCGGAGTGTTTCCCGCTTTCAGTATTATTTTTTCTTTGATCTTAACATTTTATGTCCATCCCTATTCAATATCCAAACATAAATAAGTAAACTAAATATATTAACTTCTGTTTGCTGTAATCTACCAGGGGTTTGGATGTACAATAATATAAGACAACATTCGTCATTGGGGCAATTAACTCCAACAGGAAAACAATAGCAAATCTGATTGGAATTTTTTAGTTTTGGTTGTAGCTAGTTAGTGTAAGATTACATCATCTTAATTTGTATTTATTCTTTGATAAGTGGTTGGTTAAACTTATCACTAATGTTCCAATGCTTTGGATTCAAAACTTTCAGCTAAACTAAAGAAGTTCAAATAAATCTATTTTAATTTGGCACGAAAACTGCTTTTTTACCAAACTGTTATTTCAAGCAGACCTTTGACAATTATGTTGCTACATACAATTTTTAAGCAACCTTGTCCAAGTGGTTTTAGTTTTTTCAAAATCATTAAAATGTTTTTTTACATTTTTTCTGTATTTTTCAAATTCAACTAATATTTTGTGAAAATCTTCTGTTTTAAAATAAACACAAAGTTTTGGTATAGTAAGTTTTAGATTTTCTTCGATTGTATGCATTGTCGCTTCAAAATTTTCATTATCTATTATGTAAACCAACAATGGCTTATATCTTATCCAACCGATTGTAGCATTTACAAATCGCATTAGTATTTCATTACTTGTATTTTCTATAGGTAACAGAGCCACCGGTAATACACCATTTAATATTCTTTTATACATTGAAAATCCATCGTGAAACGCATAACATGGAACTTTTACAACTTTTAAATCCGTTAATGCTGTACTCATAAAAGTATCTTCACCTCTTGCTCCGGGAGGGTTATAAAATGGTGGAAACTTCTGGTAGTTTTTTAAATTAAAACAGAGATTAGCTCCAGAAATAAATTTCATTCCATTAGTTTCACTTACTTCGTAAGCAGTGGAATTATTCAAAATCAGTAGCGTCCTAAACGTTGAAAAAAGTGGCGGTGTTTTGCTATAGCAAAGTTGCTATATTTAAATCGTCAAATTTTAACACACCGCCATGGTAAATTTAAACGTTTTTAGTCAGATTTTATCACTTATCGACCGCGAATTATTCAAGGTTTTGGTTGCTAAGCACAAGAGTGACAAACATTGTAAAGGGATCAACAGCTGGACGCATCTTGCTAGCATGTTGTTTTGCCATTTTTCTTCTGCAGATTCAGTTCGTGATATCAGTAATGGCTTACGTAGTACGACTGGTAATTTGAACCATTTAGGTGTTGGTAGAGCACCCAGCAAGTCCAATATTTCCTATATCAACAAGCACCGCACCCATGAACTCTTTAAAGATCTGTACTTTTCGCTATTAGATAAGCTATGGCAAAAGGATACCCATTTGCGCAAAGATCTAACGCAATTAAAGCGCAAGGTTTATCTGATGGATGCCAGTATCATCCCTTTATGTTTATCTGTATTTGACTGGGCTAAATTTAGAAGCACCAAAGGTGCTGTAAAACTGCACACTGTGCTGGATTATGATGGATGTCTTCCTGTTTTCATGCAGATTACAGACGGGAAAGTTCATGAAAGCCAGCGTGCGGGTAGCTATAGTTTTTCCAAAGGAAGCGTTGTAGTGGTGGATAGAGGTTATGTGGATTACAACTGGCTCGGGGATTTGGACAGCAGAGGTTGTTATTTTGTTACCAGGAGTAAAACTAACATGAAGTACAACGTTATCAAGTCATACCAGAGTGAAGCACTCCTTGAAAAGGGAATCATTAAAGATGAGATCATTGAGCTTTCTGGTCCATCAGCAGATAGATACAACTCTAAACCATTACGCTTGATTCACTTTTGGGACAGCAGCACAGACAACCAGTACCACTTTCTGACAAATAATATCCAATGGAAGGCATCACTAGTAGCTAACATTTATAAACAGCGATGGCAGATCGAGATTTTCTTCAAGCATCTGAAGCAACGCTTAAAAATATCATCTTTTGTGGGTACTTCTGAAAATGCGGTCATGATCCAAATATGGACTTCGTTGATTGGAATATTACTGCTCAAATACCTTCAGAAGAAGGCTAAATACGATTGGAATCTGTCTAACTTGGTCGGGTTTATCAGGATGAATATATTCGTGAAAATAAATATATGGCAATGGATAGATGATCCTTTTATCAGGCCACCAGTTAAGGGTAAAAATGGACAGCTACAGATATTCTCAGACTAAAAAATAGGGTCAAAATTGAAATTATCTAAAAATAGATACTGTTTCAAGGGAAACACGCGCCTAAAATTTATTTAGGACGGAAGTGATTCAAAATAGTTTCATCAGCATAAGTTACCCCTTTTTGATTTATAATGATTTGTTTCATTTTGTCCCAAGTAATAATATCGTTGCTCAATGCTTCAATAAACAATTGAAAATCATTTTCAGTAAGAATATCATTAAATTCCAAATAAGGAATAGGGGAAATATATCCGCAATGTAATCCATGGGTAATATCAGCATCATCATTAAATTTCAAATGTGTACTTAAAATGCTCTGACCCATCCACAATAATTTATCATTATCATTTTGGTAGGTAGCTAATGGATATTCATCGTCATCAATGAAAAGCAGTTTATCCATTTTTAGTTTTATAGCAAAGTAGGTTATAATGTTTCTTTTTTTTGCAAAACCTTCTCCAAAAAGCAAATGACAATCTTCAGTATTAATCATATTATCTGCTTCAACCAATAGATCAATCTCCCTGTTTACTTCGTTTACACCATAGAAATGTATCGAATCTACCAAGTCTTTTAGTTCCTGTGGTACTTTTTTAAAATCATCGGTATTGGTGTTTTTATAACGCAAGTCATATGATACTAAAACATGAATTCTCACTTTTTTATTTTCAATCAAGCCGTGTTCAAGCCAACTGTTGATGTATGTTTTTAATAGATTTTGAAAAAGTACACGTCCAGTAACAAACCCAATTCCAATATTAATTGTTTTTTTATCACTCATTATTTCTTTGCGTTTTGTTTAAGTATATAGTACCCAAAATTTTAGGACTATTATTTTTGTAATTTCCAGACTTGTCAATGGATGGAGTGTTTCTTTATGCTTCCCCTTAATGGTGTGGGGCTGGGCAGAGTGGTAGAATTTAAAGTATACATTTTGGATCTAGTACTAAACCCACAATGTTGCCAAACTGCTAGTGGCTGGCATTTTGGCAAGGTACAATAAAAAAAATGGTGACTGAATGGAGCTGAAAAATAATACAACGTAATGAATGTACCACTTTTACCTTGCGGTACAGAGTTTACTGTATTGAGCATTAATCAAAACCTGGATAACATTCGAGGCCGCATCGACAAGATTTATGAAGATATGATCAAGTCCGAAGGATTTGCTACTGCACAGAAAGTAAATCTCTCTTTTTTTTGGTACTGATGTAATGGGTGATGCGTGCAAAAAGCTGATTTGATAAGTAAATAAGAAATATTAATATTATCAATCTCATAATAAATTTGAGATAAGGGTTGCGAGCTTCTAAAAGAATAAAATTCAATTAGTTGATAAACAAACAATTAACGCACTTTAGCATTAAAGGCAATATTGTACTTTTAAAGAATGTCTACAAAAAATTATATCGAATTTATGTACTTCGATACCAACATTTTTTATTTTAGTAAAAGCATTTGCAGCTAAAACTTATATAAAAATGGTGAGTAATTCGGTTAGTGGGTAAACTTCACAAAGAGGGAAATTTACCATTACAAGTAAAACAATTTAAAATTTTATTGATATTAAAAAAATCTAAACTTTAGATAAATTCACGATTTTTTTTGCTAGCACAAGTGTCGGATCGACTAAAGGTATGATTTTATCTTCATTAACAATTTCCGATTCATCTGGAAACATTAACGGAAGTTCTGTACAACCTAATATAATAACATCAGCTCCTTTTCGAATAATGAAATCTACAGCTTTTAGTATATTATCTTTACAAATACCAGCAGTAAAATTAGCTTTTACACCCCGTTCTCCATAGATACTCTCCATTACATACTTTTGATGTTCTTCATCCGGAATAATGACTTCAAAACCAAATTCACTTAGTACATCTAAATATACATTACTCTGGACTGTACCACTTGTTGCAAGAAGACCTACTTTCGTATTTGATCCGAAATTCCTGTTAATATACTCAACTGTAACGGTAAGCATATTGATGATAGGAACTGTTAAATGCTCCTGTATGCTCTTAACAAATGCATGTGCTGTATTACAAGGAATAGCAATTGCATCTACACCTGCAGCTTCTAACTTCTTACAAATAGAAAACATAGCTATTGTTGGATCTGTCTCTTTTCGAATCAAATGTGCTGTGCGGTCAGGTATTTGTGGATTTTGTTCAATGATCATCTTAATATGATCTTGATCTCTCTTTGCTGCAGTATTAATAATAATTTTATTCATAAAATCCACCGTCGCAGAAGGACCAACACCTCCTACAATACCTAACTTAAAGGGCTTTAAAACATCCTTAGTAAAATTTCCCAATGCATAATCTACATAAATTTGGTTAACATCAAGTATAGGGACACCTCTTTTCCAAAGTTGTTCCGTAACGAGTGAAAGCTCGGAAACACAAGGTACAATAACTTCACACCCCTTATCCATCAGCTCGGAACAAGCTGTATAAACATATTCCAATGGTATTCCATCGAAATATCCTTTCTTTATACCATTTTCCCCATAAACAGCTTCCATCATATGCTCCTGGTCAGTTGGAAAAAACAAATCGTATCCTTGGAAATAACGTTTAAGAATATGATTCTCTTTTACATAATCAGAGGTAAGAATACCAATCTTAACATTCTTTTCAAATGAAGATTTTAGATACAGTGAAAGTGCATCAAAGATATTAACAATTGGAATAGAAATTTCCTTTTGAAGTTCTTCAAAAAAAGTATGGCTGGCAAAACATGGCAATAATATTTTACTTACTGATTTGCTCTCAAAACTTTTACATAAATTGTAAGAATAAAACTTCCTAGATTTAATATCGTCCTCATGATATAGAGGTGAATTTATCTGACTATAAGGTTGTTGTTCAAAAATAAATTCATATTCCTTTTGGTTTTTAAGCACTTTTGGATTCTTAAGAAGCTTAAATAGGACGTCTGCACCAGACAACGTTCCGAGCCCTCCAATTACAGCAATTTTTTCGTTTATCATGATTAAATATGAGGATAATTTACTTTAATACTCTTATTTGTTTAAAATGAGCGTATTTATGTTATCACTAACATTGACCATCTTCCAACAAAGTTTGTACATGAATTTATTAATATTATTCAGCATTTATAAGTTTAATGTATATATCTGAATCTTACCTTAACTAACTACACGCAAAACTAAAGAATTCCAATCAGATGATTTCCGCCCAATTTCAGGAGTATTCTGAAAGTAGAAAAATTTGCTATTTTGACCTGATTTTCAATAAACATTTCAAGTGTTAATTCCTCTAATTGGTCACAGCGGGCTGGCTAATAAAAAACTCAGCTGCCGCTTTAGTAAAGTTCAACCTTTTGACAACGGTGTAGAATACCATTTATAAGAAATCAATCATGGAGTGGCTATTGCCAACCCCATTTTTTAAAAACCTTGTGCGCAGGATCACTTTGAAGAAACTTCATGAATGATAACGCCTGTGTTTGATGAGCGCCCTTTAAGGTCGGTGCTATAGGCGTTCCCCTATAGGTCTGGAGTTCCGATGACAATTCAACTATTTCAGTTTCATTCTTGAGGTTCTCATGCCAGGACGCGTAAGTAATCCATGCATCAAAAGAAGAATCTTTTTTCCAAGCTTCGATGCCAAGCCCTGTATTGGCAAAGGACTGTCCGATATGGGATTGAATTTTTGCAATGAGATTTTGTTTGCCTACTATATCTTCCCACAACCCCAATTGACCGGCACCGTTCACATCAAGGATTTGGATTCCAGGTTTTGCCAGATCCGCTATACTTTTTATTTGCTTGGGATTGCCTGGTCTGACCAAAATTGCAGCGCGTCTTTGATAAAGCGATATACGGTCTTTGGAATCAATTAATCCCTGATGCTGTTGATCGAATTGGGTCAACATGTATTCGGATCCGCCGAATATCAGATCTGCATTCTGCTCTGCCATCGCCAGCCACTTACTTTCCGGCCCACCCACAACTTTCACCGGAATCCCGGTTTTAATTGCGAACAATTGCGCACATTCCTTCATGGGAGACAATGGTCCTCCTGGTCCGTATACATACAATGTGTCTGACTGAGCCATAGCTGAGCTGGTCATAAAAGCTATGGCTATAATCGATATTACTTTTTTCATAACCTGTTATCTAGTTGTAAAACCATATTTTCGATTAACTTGTTTGGCGGCATCACTGATAGTCAAAGTTCTAAAAATAAATACTTTATCAATTACTAAAAAAGTTACGCTGACTTATTCCACCCAAATTTAGTCTTCTGAATAAATGAAGAGTCTGATTTTATTAATTTGAAACCATGACTGTGTAAGTTAGCATTAAAATTTTTAAAATAGCATCTTTTAAAAGCGCTCATTCTGTCACTGTCTAAGGTTTATAAGATTACTTTTTTTTCTAATCCTACCTCAAGGAGGGAAATATTGGCGGTTTTTAATTTTCTAAACTACTTTAAATATTCCTCTGTCAGCCCTACCCAATAAGCTGCACCAAGAGGTAAAATATCTTGATTAAAAACATAATTCGGATGATGAACCATAAATGTATCACCATTGCCAAGCATACAATAGCTACCTGGTTTCTTCTGAAGCATAAAAGCAAAATCTTCACTTCCCATATAAGGATTTCCTGGATACACAACTTTTCCTTCTCCAAAAATGTCACGAGCTACATTTGCAGCCCATTGCGTATTTTCAGGAGTATTAACAAGTACCGCCCCTAGAATACCCTCCCTTATTTCGTAATGACAGTTAAATGCTTCGGCTTGTGATTTCGTAATGGAACAAACTTTATTTAAAACCATTTCGCGTAACTTAGAATCCATATTCCGAATACTTAATCGAAGTATAGCATTTTGTGGAACAACATTACCCGCATTCCCTGAAATAAAAGCGCCAACCGAAATCACTGAATTTTGCCAAGGAGATACATTTCTAGACACAATGGTTTGCAAAGCCATTACCATTACCATTACCAATGACGATCCGCACACAATAGGATCTATTCCTAATTCTGGCATGGAACCATGGCTTCCCTTACCAATGATCTCAATTTCCCAATTATCTACTGCAGCCATCATCTCACCATCGTAAAAATAAAACTTGCCTATTTCCAATCCGGGCATATTGTGCATTCCGTAAACTGCATCTACAGGGAATCTTTCAAACAAGCCATCCTTTATCATCGCAGGACCCCCTTCCATTGTTTCTTCGCCAGGCTGGAAAATGAGTCGGACAGTCCCATTGAAATTCATAGTTTCTGATAAATATTTTGCGGCACCCAACAACATGGCTGTATGTCCGTCATGCCCGCAAAGATGTGCTTTACCTTCCACTTTACTTTTATACTGAAGATCATTTACTTCCTGAATAGGAAGTGCATCAAAATCAGCTCGCAATCCAATAGATTTCCCTCCATCCCCAACTGTCATGGATGCTACGATGCCTGTTTTCCCGACACCTTCCACTACATCAAAACCAAAATATTTTACTTTCTCGGCAATAAACTTTGACGTTTCAGCCTCCTGCATGGCTAATTCTGGGGACTGATGTAAATGCTCCATCCACTCCTTCATTTCATTGTGAAGAACCTTAGTGCACTCTAATATGGTTGTATTCATAATTGGATTTTTATTATTAACATAATAGAAGAAGAATAGTTCATTATAATTCTTTTGCACGGTTTTCATGATAGCAATAATAGTCAGAATTACCATAAACAGATTAAAGAATAGCCCAATCATTGCAGCTTAACGCATCACAATATTATCCTATTTCCGCAAAAGTGAAGTTGGAGAGTTAGACCTTTTCTCCTAATAATAATTCCATATAGGTAGAACCCTAGTTTTAGAGTCGTTAGTTTCAATCTGATAATCCATTCTGTGAATAACACTTGAATTAATATTAATCTCTTGGGCAAAAGAATAAATAACAATATAAAAAAACAACTCTCATTCGTGATTAAATTTACTCAAAAAAATCTTCCAGAATATCTGAAAGTTAGCATATTTACTTTATTAACAACGCAACCAAAATACAACTTCTATTTCAGTTGCTGAATCTCAGCTGTACGAGTGAAAAAAGTGAGAAGATTATAAAATGAGTACTTTACAGACGACAGCAATTATTCTTCGTTAGAATGCTCTAATAACACTTTGCCCCAGTCATTTAGTTTCCAAAGGACATCAACCAATTTTTCACCAAGGGGAGTAAGAGAATATTCTACTCTTGGAGGTAATACATTGAAAGATTGTTTGGTTAAAATTCCGTCCGAAACCATTTCATTTAATTGTTGGTTTAAAACACGTCTATCTACTTTTACGATACCTCTTAACATTTCACTAGGCCGTTTTTCACCCGCGTTAATACGCCATACGATAGGGATTTTCCATTTCCCACTAATAGCATTAACGGCAAATTCCAATGGACATATTTTTTCTTCTATCGCTCGTTCTTTTGTATTCATAAAATTGACTTTTTTGTCCCATAGGGACAATTATATGCGGTATTGTGGTTCTGAATTTAATTTCAAAACTTTACAAAAGTATAAAACAATATATGAAAAATTTAAAACAACAAATTGAGGAATTAAATGAAAATTTGGCAAAACAACTTCCAACAAAAATTTTAGAGGTATTCGGTAAATCTATTCAGGATTTGAAAGCCCGAAACATCGAAGAAGATAGCATCGATACAGGCGATACATTTCCTGATTTTAGCTTACCAAATACAAACAATGAAATTGTAGCATTAAAAGAGCTTTTAAAAAACGGAAAAGTAATTGTAGCTTTTTTTCGAGGTAGTTGGTGTCCATATTGCAATCTCGAACTGAAAGCATTGCAAGATAATCTAAAGCAAATTACTAACAGAAGAACAACGCTTATAGCAATCTCACCGCAAACGCCAGATTACAGCGACGAATTAAGAAGTAATCATCACTTAGATTTTCACTTACTGACGGATAAAAACAATAAATTAGCTAAACAGATTGGTATCTCATTCGGACTTCAGGATTATGTAATTCCAGTCTATGGTAGTTTAGGAATAGAACTATCCGAATACAACAAGAATGACAATAACGAATTGCCTACCCCTGCCATTTTCGTAATAGATACAAACGGGAACATTACATACAAATTTGTTGATACAAATTATATGAACAGGATAAATATCCAAGAATTGATTGAACAATTATGACTGAAAGAAAAGGAGCAAGAAGCACAAAGGATATTCCGAAAAATATTTTAGCACAGCTTAATCGTGGGGAAATTGAAACAGCCAATCTCGTAGAATGGTTGGCCGTTGATCAACGGTTTTTATTGGAAAACTTACTTGTAGAACATCAAAGAACGGATTATTTAAAACCCATGCTATCTATAATTGACCAACTGAAAAAGCAAACCGTAAATACGATAAATGAAGCTATCGGAACAGGTCTTTTTGAGCAAGCAATAAAAAATAATGATAGCGATTTTTTAACGGTAGTGTCTAAACATAAAGCTGATTTAGTCCGCTGTTGGGCTGCATATACTATTGAAAAAAACGAAGAACTGAACATTATAGAAATACTTGAACAAATTCAACCATTTTCAGCTGATAAGCATTTTGGAGTAAGAGAAATCAGTTGGTTGGCTGTAAGGAAGAAAATATCTCAAAACCTTATCCAAAGCATTGAAATACTTTCAGAATGGACCTCAATCCAAGATGAAAATATAAGAAGATTTACCACTGAAGCAACAAGACCTCGTGGCGTTTGGTGCGAACATATCGACGAACTAAAACAAAATCCCGAATTGGCCTTATCAATTTTAGAACCATTAAAATCCGACAAATCAAAATACGTTATGGACAGCATTGGCAATTGGCTCAATGATGTCAGTAAAACCTGTCCCGATTTTGTAAAAGAACTTTGTGAACGTTGGGAAAAAGAAAGCGAAACAAAAGAAACAAAATACATTATCAAAAAGGCATTGCGGACTATCAATAAGTAACAGATAATACTCAGATTACTAAAAACAAGTGAGACTCCCCTCTCCTTTTTACATGGAGCGGAAAACAACTTTTCAATTTTTTTTTCATATATTAGAGTAACAATTCATTTTTGCTACGTTGCGCCTTAATGGATTTTTTTCACTTCTATTCTTTTCCATCTAGCTAATCCCTAAATCGTTTTCTGCTATTTTAGAACTAACAAACAAATGAAGAAAAAACATTTTTGGATAATTGGACTTTTGACAATAATCATATTTTTGTCTATTCCAACTTTTCATATCTTAAAAATAAAATGGAATGAAAAGAATTTAATCATTGATATTCCCAAAGGTTTTACAGATGATGCTAGTCAGCTGAACCTAACAAAAGTTGATACAATCATTCAAGTTCCTACCGACAAAAAAGAAATTGAAATTCAACTAAAATATGTCTTAAAATATGCAAAAGAAAATAATTTAAAAATTTCAATTGCGGGTGCAAAACATAGTATGGGAGGACACACCATTTATCCAAATGGAATATTACTAAATATGCTTCCTTACAATCAAATGGAACTTGACACAACTAATAATATTTTGACTATTGGCTCAGGTGCATTGTGGGAAGACGCCTTAAATTATTTAGAGAAGTACGGTAAATCTATTGCCATAATGCAAGCATTCAGTTCGTTTTCGATTGGTGGATCAATTAGTGTAAATGGGCACGGTTGGCAAAAAAACTTACCACCAATCGCTGCAACTGTAGTTTCATTTACTTTAATGAAAGCAAACGGAGAAGTTGTCAATTGTAGCAGACAAGAGAATCATGAACTTTTCAAATTGGTAATTGGAGGTTATGGTTTATTTGGAGTTATTTTAGACGTAAAGTTAAAAGTTGTAGAAAACGAAGCATTACAATATAAATATATTCGATTAAATCCTGACAATTATGTAAACCATTACAAAAAGTACATTTCACAGAATCCAAATGTAAATCTAGTTTTTGGCCGACTACGAATTTCAGACAAGCATTTTTTAGAAGAAGCAACATTAAACTTTTTTGAGAAGGTTAACGGGACAATACCTACCTTACAAACCAAAAAAACACTGAAATGCAAAGATTAGTGTTTAGAGGCAGTGTAAACAACGAATATGGAAAACGACTTCGTTGGGATTTGGAAACTGGAGTGAGTAAAGTTTTTAAAAACGAAATTTATTCAAGAAATGAACTTTTAAACAACCACGTTTCACTAATTGAAAATAAAGACACTTCTTCGACTGACTTACTTCAAGAATATTTTATTCCTGAAAGGAATTTTAATCAATTCATTGCGGATATAAAACCTGTTCTCAAGAACTCAAAGATAGATTTACTGAACATAACTATTCGCGGCGTTCAAAAAGACAATGACAGTTATTTAAATTATGCAAGAGAAAATGTCTTTGGTTTTGTCATCTTATTCAATCAAAAGAAAACAGATACCCAAGAGACAGAAATGAAAAAATTGACAAACCTACTTGTCGATAATGCATTAAAAAACGAAGGAACTTTTTATTTACCTTATCGCTTACATATTGACAGGGTCAAAATGAGAAAATCGTATCCAAACGCAGACATATTTTTTCAACTAAAACTAAAATATGATCCAACTGAATTATTTAACAACAAATTTTACGAACATTACAAATAAAACAACAAAGCTCAGCAGTTTGTCAAAAATTAAATTACCATTCGATTATTACTAAGCCTGAAAAAGTGCATGAAAGTAAAGAGCTTATTCGACTTTTCATTCGTATTTGTTTTTCTCTTTATCCAGGGCTTCACCTTATTAAGTGCTTCAAAGGGGAAGTGAAAACTCTTTAATTTTCTGTTCTATTTCCTTTAAAAATAACTCATCGGCTCCTTCCCATCTGCCCAGAATTTCTCCATTTCTATTTACCAATAACCTTAAAGTTACCGCAAAGATCAAAAGCTCCCTTCTGATACTTTGTAGAACACCCGATTTATAGGATTAGTGCTCACATACATCTATTTTATCATCAGAAATAGCATTTTCCCATTTTACCAAATTCTTATCAATGGATATGGTTAGTGTTTGAACCTTATCTTTATATTTTCCTCTCAAAGCTAGCAACTGCGGGTGTTCTTTTCTGCACGGAATACACCAACTCGCCCAAAAATCAATTAACAGAACTTTATCCTTTGCCAAGTCATAAACATGAATAGTATCATTATTAAAACTTTTAAAGAAAACCCCCAATAATTTGGTCAAGTGATAAATATATTGTGAGAAATAGCATCAAAAATTTGAAATTTTCATTGTAAGTTATTAACTTTAGTTAGAATCCAAACATGGATTCTAACTAAAGACAGCAGAACACCTTTACCTTGAAGACTTACTGCACATTATTATAAACCACTAAAATTACGATCAATGAATAATCTAAAAAATTATAAGTTCGGTATATTCTATTATAACCCTTCAGACCCTCGTCTTTTGGTTCCTAAACAACTATCTAGTATGCATGGATTCACACTGAATTTTGCAAAACCGATTAGTTCTGTAATAATGGGCTTATTCCTCTTCCCAGCTGTTGTGCTTATTTATTTAATATTTAGAAATTAGCATAGTTTTAGATGTGCTGAATTCAATGCGTTATTTAAAAATTGGGAATGCCTAAAATAGACAATTTTCTATTATTCGACATTCATTAGGTTGAATGAAACGTATACTTTGTGCATCTTATTATTTTCAATATTTTGCTTATACATAATAATGTTCAATCAATAAATTGCCCCACTAATGTAGTGGAGCAATTTATTTTACGAAGGAAACATCCCGCCTTCAAATTAATTATTTTGATGACTGATAGCATTCTTGTAAAAAGTAAGCCGTCAACCTTTCAAAATCACTAAAACTCGGCATATAATTTTCTAATCTCCCAAAACCATAATTAACATGTACAAAAGGTATTTTAGCTAATTCACTCTGCTTTTGATCAGATAACGTATCTCCCACATACACCGATTTTTTAAGGTTATATTTTACGATAAGGTCTTCTATATTTTCAAATTTAGATTTATGATTTTCACCATGAGTCCTATGATCTACAAACAACAATTCCAAACCATGATATTTTAAAAATAATTTGACCACATTTTTATCACAATTACTGACAATAAAAAGAGGATACCGTTGGTGTAATTCCTCCAATCCTTCTTTGACACGCTTGTACAGAGGAGCTCCCTCTGTTTGGATCAATCGCTCCGTTTCAACTTCAACAGCAGCCACAATTATACTCGCTTTATTCAGATAGAAAGCAGGAATTAAAGAGCGGATCACAAAACTTTGCTCCAAACCTATTAAGCCAGCAATGTCTTCCTCATCAATAATCGTGTCAATACCATGTTGTTGTAATGCTACGGTCCAAGCCTTTGCATATAAAACAGCGGCATTCCATAGCGTGCCGTCCAGATCAAACAATATACTATCTACTTGATTTATTTCCATGTTTTAAAGAATGGATGAGCTTCGGTATTTAAAACACATTTGTCTAAGTTAAAAGCTTCTTTGGGTGCAAAAAACAAATAGCAGTATTTCATCGTTTCAGCAAAAAAGAAACTCTCTAACGTATCCCATTTCTCCATGGTTTCCACATTTTTAATCTGTACATACCCATTATCCACCTGACAGTATTTCTCGATCGATTCAAACATATGCTTCCCTTGCTCGTAATATTTTGGGTCTTTTGTATAGTGCCATAAATAATAAGTAGATTCGATAGCTTCCGGTCTGATCATGTAGTAACTATCAATTATATTCATCGTACTGTAATCTATCATTTCAGGCTCAAGACCTTTTAACGTCCACATTTTATAGATGCTCTGTTGCAGTTTTTTCGCTGATTTAAAATCACGATCCAAACAAAGGACAGCTCCATAAAAGCAATCTAATGCTCCAAAACGTGTAGCTGTACGGACACCCGTATCCATATCTGCATATCCATACCAAAATCCAGTACTCACATCATCTGCTAGGTAATTGGCTATTGCTTTTTTGTGAATATCCCACATCTTCTTAAGATCTTTGTCACCAAATAATAACCAACCTTTTAACAAATATTCGTAGTACGCATCAATACGCCCACTGATATGTGCACTTTTATTTACCCATTCTCCAGTATTGATATTGATTTCTGTACCAACCAAACCTATTTTAGAACGGCGATCAAAAGTTGCGACCACACCACGTTTACATTTTTCATAATAAATGGGGTTTCCTGTCAATTTGCTCAGCATACCATATTCCAATAACATGGATCCAATTTCACATGGGTTTGTAATTTCTCCAGCAACGGCACCTGTTTTTAAGTTAACCAATCTATAGGGCATACCTGTTTTAGATTCAAAGACCGGTAACATACGTTTTCCTAAATCCTCTGCCAATTTTAAAAACCTGGGATCTCCATCCAATTGGTAAGCCGACAGTAATCCTCCCATAATCCTGATGGCAATTTCAAATTGTTGAATTTCCATATCAATATCAAAATTCAATTGAGAAAAAATCAGTTCTTTAGCCTCCTCCATCTCTTTTTTCAAGCCCATGATGTGCATGGTGCTGAGCGCATCAACTGGTGTCATCAATAAAGAATGGCTATACCAGTTATGGCCCTTCTTTGCCAAAGGATTTACAGCATCCTGCCCTTTAGCATAGTCCATATATGCACCCCAACCTTTAATAAATGCCGTTTTCACCCTTTCGGCATACATTTCATTCTCATCCTGTTTTGAGCTTCCTGCCTGAGCCATGACTATTGTAAAGCATAGGCTTATCATAAGTAGCAATGACTTCATAAATTGTTTTGTCTGTATCATATGTATTATTTTAATAATGGATTAATCTGAACTTCTCGGCTCGGAATTGGGAATTTAAGATTCTCTTCTTTAAAAATTGCGCCACTAGGAAGTTTAAAGCCGATTAAATCGACCATTTTATTTGTTTTTGTATCGAATATTTTTTTCGTTCGCACCATATCAAACCAGATTTTACCCTCGGCACATAATTCAAAATAGCGCTGTTTCTGTACCTCCTCTCGAAATTCGGCCTGCGATAATTTTGAGATGTCCGGCAAACCCGAGCGATTTCTAATCTGATTGACCGCATCAATGGCCGACTTATCAGGACTTCCGTCAGCTTCATTTTGAGCTTCACTATATACCATTAACAGATCCGCATACCGCAATAAAGGAAAATTCTTCGCCGAATTGGGAGCAGTAGTTAAGATTCCAGGATCCATAAATTTATAAATTGCCCAGGGAAATTCGTGTTTTTCATCTCCTATTTGAAGTGTATTCATAAAAAATCCCTGATTATGTCTTCCCCTAAGATCTGCCGCATCATATGCATCCAAAAAGAACGAACTAGGTGAAAAACCACCAAATTGCAACGCATTCACCAATTTAACTTCTTTAGGTAAAAAATAAACAGGTAGACTGCTATTGGCATTATTGATTGCATAGTTGGCCATAAAAATATGTTCCTCTTTATTGTCAAAAGTGGGATTATTTAATTTATTGAACCAGGTCAGTTCTTGATCCGATTCAAATAGTTTATGTTTATTTGACTGTATCACTTCCAATGCCTTGGTCTTAGCAAGACCATAAAAACTATTATCATTCAGCAATCCCGCCATACTCAAATAAGTCTTTGCCAAAAGAGTTTTCACTGCCATCACGGAGACGCGACCATTACCCTGTGTCGTCGCCGCCAAAGGTTGCTCTTCAGCAAATTTCAGATCCGGAATAATAGCTTTTTCAAAAATATCCCGTACCGGGCTTTTACCGATCAGTGCATCACCTGGGTTTGCCGTAGGAACCATTTTTAAAGGCACATCACCAAAAATATGGACCAACTGGAAATAGAAATAAGCGCGCAAAAAACTCGCCTCCGCCAGCAGTTCATTCTTTTTATTCTCCGACATATTGACTGCAGGTATATAACGAAGACAGCTATTGGCAGCCTCAATTCCCTTATAGCAGCTTTCCCACCAAATTGAAAAATCGGGACTTGTTGCATCAAATTTCAGATTGACATAGTCTGATGCAAATTGCCATTGTGCTTTATTATCGAACATCCCAGTAGGGAGCTCAAGCATAGCATAGGGCATTTCGTCATAACCATATTTATTATAAGGAGCTTTTATATAATTATAAATACCAATTACCGCAGAGTTACATTCTTCCTCATTTGTAAAGAAATTTTTGACCGGAATAGAAGACCTAGCATCCTCTTCCAACTGAGAAGTACATGAGTTTAAATGAACGGTCAATGTACTAATTACTAACAATGTATATAATGATCTTTTCATGATTTTAAGATTTAAAATGTAAGGTTTAATCCCAGAGCATAAGTACGCGCATTCGGGTAACTAAAATAATCAACACCTTGCGTAAACGTATTGCCTGCCGACACCGAAGACAGCTCCGGATCATATCCGCGATATTTCGTACTCAAGAAAAAATTCTGGGTATTAGCTGAAATTTTAAGTCCCTTTATTTTCCATCTATCTAATACCGCGCGAGGAAAAGAATAACTAATATTCAGATTACGTCCACGAATAAAGGACCCATCTTCAACAAAATGACTATCGACATAGCCCGATGGATAATCACTATACAGCGCATCCTGTTGCGTGCGGATAGCAGGCACCATAGTGTTTTGATGTGAAGGTGTCCAGGCATCATCCAATAAACTAGCATAACTGTTAAGATAATATTGGCGATCTTCCAATTCAAAACTAGAAGCATTGACAACTTTATTACCCTTTCTCACCTGAATGGTTGCACTCAGATCAAATTGTTTATACCGAACTCCCAGGTTGATAAAAAGCTCATACTTAGGAAATAAATTACCCAGAATCTTTACATCCTGATCATCATATACATAGTCTTTATTGACATCATCCCTTTTGATATCACCTGGCCTTCTATTGTACTTGGCTGCTTCAGTAGCCTCCTCCGTACCCCAGGTCCCCAGTCGCTCATAACCAATAATATCCCCGACCTGTCCCCCAACACGCAATACATTATAAACTAAGCCCCCTGGAACACGCCCAGGCAAAATATCAGCATTATTATCCCCAAGACCCAAGATTTTGTTTCGGTTAGCAGCAATAGCCAACCCCAAGTCTGCCGAAAAATCATTAGTCTGAATTACTTTACCATTCAATGCCACCTCTATTCCCTTATTTTGCACACTGCCAATATTTTGGGTTACACTATTATAACCTGAAACAAAAGAAGTCGGGTTATCAAGCAATAGATCGGTCGTTTTTTTATGATAGATATCAGCAACCAGAGTAAATCTATTATTCAGAAAACCCATATCCACTCCTGCATTGATTTGTGCAGTACGCTCCCACTTAAGATCAGGATTAGCAATATTGCCCATAGTCGTCCCTACATACCTTTTACCGTCTAGGTACACCAAAGTATTATTATTTAACGTCCCCAATGACATATACGGTGAAATACTAGAATTACCCGTTATTCCATAGCTACTGCGTACTTTAAGCTGGTTTAACAGCTCATTAGATTTCAAAAAAGACTCTTCCGAAACGTTCCATCCCAATGCTACAGAAGGGAAAAAGGCATATTTATTGCCACTGCCAAATTTTGAAGAACCATCGGACCTACCCGTCAGAGTCAACAAATATCTATCGTCGTAACTATAATTGAAACGAGCGTAATAAGAATTCAACAATTCTTTTCTATAGTACGAAGTAGGAGTACCTGGGACGGCCCCAGCTGCGAGGTTGTTATATTGGAAATAATCAACCGAAAAACCCGTAGATCCAGCACCAAATCCATCACCCGTACTGCTCGTCCAGCTTGTACCCAAGACAGCATTGATACGGTTTGCGCCGAAAACCCTATTGTAATTCAAGAAATTTTCAGATTGCCAGTAGAGCGTCTTTCCATAATCGATAGCAGCCCGACCACTGACATCCACACCTAGATCCAACAAATATTTAGACGCATAGAATTGATTGTTGGCATCAAAAAACTGCGCTCCAAACGTAGATTTAAACTCCAAGCCCTCCATCAATTTGACCCGCATATTGACATTACCTAAAAACTGATGTTCCGTACGATAATACTTCAGATCCTGCAGCAGCTTGACCGGATTATTGGCTGTGTAAATTCCAGTTTTATAAAAACCCAGAAAATCACCGTTACTATCATAATTATAACCGAATCCAAAATCCTGCATCGTACTCGTCGATCCATCCGGATACGCAACCGGCAATATCGGAATCATACCTCCTAGTAGCCGTGTCGCATTCATAGATCCCACAGCATAATCATCGACCTGATTTTTACGATTAAATTGATAAGAAAGGTTGGCCCCAATATCTAACCATTCCCTCAATTTAATGTCCGTAGTATACCTTACCGTCCGTTTTTTATAATATGTTTCCCGAAGTAGACCTTCATCATTGATGACTCCAACACTCAAGACCTGTTTTGCTTTTTCAGTACCTCCCGAGATCGTAAAATGATAAGAAATAGGAGTTGCATTACGACTAGCTTCTTTTTGCCAATCCATATCATATAAGGGTTTATTGTCTGTGCCAAATAAATCAGGATACAATTTGTTTAATTGATCTGTAGGAAAAGTCCCTCTTTTAGGGTCATATTCCCAAGATCTTTTCATGTAATCCATATACTGGTTTGCATTTAGCATATCTAGGGGTCGGGCAAACTGGTTCAACCCTAGATTAACCTGTGCAGCAATAACATACTCGCCCACTTTGGGAGCTTTAGTGCTGACAATAATAACACCATTTGAAGCCTGAGAACCATAGATTGCCGTTGAAGAAGCATCTTTCAGAACCTCAATAGATTCGATATCATTAGGATTGATCGACTGGAAATCCGCACCGATCACCCCATCCACCACAAACAGCGGCGCACTAGAGGCATTAATAGAATTTATGCCTCGAATAGTTGCAGAGACACCACCACCCGGACGACCAGAATTATTGCTGATATTAAGGCCAGGTACTCGAGCGCCGAGAGCCACAAGCGGATTAGAAACTGGCATTGCGGCTAAGTCCTCCCCTTTAATACTAGCGACAGAACCAGTCAGGTCTTTTTTACGGATAGAGCCATAGCCAACCACAACCACTTCGTTTAGATCTTGAGCGCTTTCTTTAAGTTGAAATTGAACAGATGCCTGACCCATATACACATACTCGAGAGACTGGTACCCCACACAACTCACTAATAAAGTATCACTTGAAGAGCCATAAAGTTGAAATTCTCCCTCATTGTTGGTTGAAGTTCCCTGTTGCTGTCCCTTGATTTTTAAATTTACAAGGGGAATTCCCTTCCCCTGAACATTAGAAATTTTGCCTTTTATCAGCTGTTTTTGCTGAGCATAAAGCGGAATGTTACACATGACAAGTGCCATAGCAACAAGTGATGAAACTTTTGCATTTTTCATAATTTGGAATAAAGGTTTATTATTTTTGGTTTAATTATAGAAAAGTTTACACAATCAATTGTGTGTTTTTTCGATAGGCAGATGGGGATTGATGATGAAAATGATTGAACTGATTGTAAAAATGGCTTAAGGTATTGATGCCACAATTTTGTGCTATAATTTTAATGGGCACATTAGTTAAGGAGAGCTGAACCGCTGCATAATTCATTCTAGCCTTGTTGACCAACTCCGTCAACGTCACACCGTAACATTTACGGACACTTCTATTGACATGGTCTGCATTTCTCTGACAAAGATCGACAAATCCCTGTATCCCCATTTTAAAATAAGCCGGTCCAGTATAATGTTGCACAGCATGCGACAGCCAGCCCGGAATATGATTTGCATCAAAATAGCTTTGTTCATGAATTTTTATAAATCTAAGTATACTTAATAATAAGCTATCTCCGTACAAATTTGATCGACAGGACATACCATAATGCTCAGCTCTTTTGGTTATTTTTTTTATCGTTTCCATCTCCAATAATATGGAAAATGGTTGCTGATCCAGCGTCCAAAAGTATGCATTAGAATCATTAAAATACCGCGTTTTAAAAAACTGCAATGTTTCTACTGCAAAGGCAAAATTCATAATGGTCAAACCATTTTTTCCAGCTAAAAACGCATGCGTATCTGAGGGTCTTATCAGTAATAGGTGTCCGGGTACTAGCTCGATTTTCTGACCGTTTATCAGGTGATACCCACTTCCCTCTTCTACCCAAAATATTTCAGCATAATCGTGATTATGCAACGAAATATCCTGCTTATTGTAAACAGTCGTACGAGCAAGATGAAAACATTCACCTGACTGTATAAAATCACTAAAAGAAAAGTTTTTTATTTCCATACTTCAATACCTTAGTATACTGATTTATCTAACGATAAATCAAAGGATTATTACCTCTATTTTCACCACGACAGTGATAGATTTTATGTTGTTCATTATGGGGGTGTTCACGATTTAACACCAGGTCAGTATTAAAATACCGCATGGTATAACCAGTCCTTCTAAAAGCACTTCCATTGGCATTTGCACCATGTACGATTCGTGAATCATGTAACGAATACATCCCCTGTTTCAGTTCGAACCAAACCACCTGATCTTCCGGCAAATGCGCGGCATCTTTAATTTCAAGATTGAATATTTTATGATCAGTATTCATCTTTTCATAGATTTTCCCTGTGCCCAGATGTGTCCCAGGTAATACACCCATACAACCATTGTCCTGAAATGATGGATCGATAGCCAACCATAAGGTAACGATACCATCAAATCTGTCAAATCTACCTTCCCAATAAGCGCTATCCTCATGCCATGGGGTCCGAGTTCCTGAAAAAGCCTCTTTACAGATGAAATGGCTACTCCACAAACCGATATTAGGGCCGATGAGGGGTTCGATAATATCCAAGACTTCATCAGCCATCAAAAAAGAAAACAGACGCTCATCCTTTTGATGAGGCACATCCAATTCATCCGGTTTCAGATTACCCTTGTTCTGTAGGTGCTCTTCAAAAATATGGAATAAATTATTAAACTTTTCATTGCTAAACAAAGGTTGCGCTGGCAATAGATATCCATTTTTTTCGTAAAACTGTACTTCCGTAGCACTTAAATTTTGCTTTTCTTTCTTCATCATTTGTCTTCAAATATTTTAGTTACTTCCTATTTATCTCTTTAGCCAAAATTTTTTAAAATAAAATCTTTCATCATACCATTTTGCTTCCATTGCTCAGCCGTTACATCAATATCATATGGTTCCAAAAGATAGGGTTTTGGGCCAAATTCGCATGTTATGGGCAGTATTTTTGTTGAATCTGAGTTGTCACCTACCCGGATGATTTCTTGCCACCAACTTTGGAAAGTCGTTAGATATGCTTCATTTTTCATATGAAATGGATCCACTAATTGGGCCCCTTGTTCATGACCTATCCGTGCATGTATATGCGAACAGCGCCCATATACCCTCTTCATTACTTCCTGATGATTTTCAAGCATAGATTCTGTTACGACGCACCAATGAGAAAAATCTGCTGTCAACATCGAATCCGGACTTTCTTGCAAATAGGCCAAAATCCTCATCGGATCATAACTAAATCTTCCGCGATGGATTTCATGGCTCAAACAAGTTGAAGATCCCCGAATCAGATTCTGACTTTCAGTTAAGAATAAGAGATTCTCATCAAAAGTAAAATAGTCTCTTCCCGTATGGCAATTCAGCCAAAAAAGATCATATTGCAGACACTCTTCAATCATCCTTAAAAATTGACCTCTCATTATTTCTGCAGTAAGACCAGCTGCATAAGGGAGCTGTACGATCAGTTTTAAATCATAATCATCAAAATATTTCTTCACCTCGCACACGTTTTGTAGAAGAGGATCAATTGCAACTTCTACACCCTGAAAACCCTGACTATGCGCTAATTTTGCAAATTCAGGATAAGTTAAATGTTTCATTCCCCAATAAGGGCAGCAGCTTACAATTTGATCTTTCATGTATGAGTGAAAATTACTTAACCAAAAGTAATACCTACCTTTTAATTTTAAAACGATTAAATATTAGTCTAATTACTCAATTCGTTATGCTGTACCGACTTTCAAAATTATTTACATCTTTTTATTCGGGTTTGCTATTCATCCCCTAGCAAATTTTATATTTTTTCCCCTAGTCAAATTCATCAAATAAAGTTAGGAGCACATCTATCGAGTCTGTAACTTTTTGAGGAATCTTCTCAAATTTATCTGTTAACCCAAGAATCATAATCCTCTTCCACTGTCCAATAAGATGATATAGGAATAAATCCTTATTACCTATAAGAGTTGATTGATTGGGTTACTTTCCGAGTTTCACCATCATTGACGAAAGTCACAAGATCGGTCTTGGTCACTCCTTCAAATTATTGATGACTTTAGCCACAATATAATCGTTTGACTCCTCTAATATTGTCGTATTCGTTTTATAATTCAGCGGCTCTCCCCTCTGTTTTTTCAAGAATGAAATATTGTCAGAACGGCTATTGGTTTTATCAACGGTTAATTCTTTTCTTCTACTTTTATGCCCTACTGATGCAAGTATTGTCAATTTTTTAACGTTTTCCTATCCATGCCTGTATACTTTTCATTATCTTTGACATCAATATTCCGCATCAACAACGCTTTGGATTGGAACCCGAACGAAAGAGAAAATAAACAAAGGGAAATTTCTATTAAACGTAAATTTATACCATGAGCAACAATGATATCATGAAAAAGCTTCGAGTGGCTTTAAAATTCACTGACAACGACATTATTGAAGTATTAGCTCTAGTGGATTTCAGGGCGACTAAAACTGAACTGAGTGCGATATTTCGTAAAGACGATCACCCTAATTTCAAACCTTGCGGTGACCAGTTACTTCGTAACTTCTTAAATGGACTCATTATTTACAATCGCGGCTCCAAATCCACTACAGATTTGAATGCATAAATTTATCTGGAAATGCTCTTCGTCTCACCTCATTATGCGAGCTGAGATGAGCTCCAGATTTATACATTCAAACTAGACCGATGACTCTTAGACCCTTTCTTTTTTGGAAGATTTCCTTGTTCATCCCTTCCATAAGAAGGTTTCAAAGATTCAAATGCAAGCGTCATCTTCACTTTGGAAATTCATAGCCATACCACTCTATTTAAGTCAATGGGCTATTTTTTACTTTTAATTTTGCTTCATAGATTTCAAGATTGCAGTTCCTCATTAGCATTATTTATCCATCCTAAACGTTGTTTGACAAAATAGAGGTTTTTAACAGCAAATTCTTTATTGTTACTCATTCCTTTTCTACTTGTATGTACAGTATTGACTATTGCTCAATAAATTCATCAGGTGTCTAAAATTTTCTTGAGTTTTGATAGCATGTACTTTTTGGTTGAAATCTGTTGCGATAAATTGCTCTATTCCTGCCGAGTGCCATTCACATGATATAGTGTTCTAGCCTATGTTCTTTATTTAAAACTTCGAAAGTACGATTTTGACTAAGGTCAATCTTTTTTAAAGATTTTTCACGCATCTTTGATTGTTAATAATAGGATTGAGATGAAAAAAGTGCTTGCACAATTAATACAAGAAAAGATAGTTCTCAGTAAAGACCAATTGGAGACGGTACTTGACTTTTTTAAGTTTCAAGTCGTGGAAAAAAATGAACATTTGCTAGAACCAAATAAAGTAGCAAATCATTTGTTTTTTGTAAATAGAGGCTGTCTACGATTGTACTTTAGGGAAGAACAAGCAATTGCTACCCGATTTATGGCTTTTGAACATACCTTTTTAACATCCATTGTCAGTTTTATTTCGAGAGAGCCCACATTAGAATATATTCAAGCGGTAGAAAACTCGGAGATACTCAGTATATCTTACAGCGATTTCTTTTATTTGAGAAAGACAATCCCAGAATGGGATAAAATATACATTTTTATTCTTGAGTATGGACTCACAGTAATCAATTCAAAGCTAAGTATACTCCTTACCCAAAATGCGACAAAGAGATATAGAAATTTGCTAAAAAATAATCCAGAACTTATTCAAAGATTATCCAATACAAATCTAGCAGCCTATCTCAATATATCTCCAGAGACGTTAAGCAGAATGAAATCAAATATCTAAAATATAAGCAGATGAGAAGTGATGAAGTAAAAAAAGGGAATCACCGTGCTCCACATAGGGCTTTATTGCGCGCTACAGGATTAAAAGACCAAGATTTCAATAAACCATTTATTGGTGTAGCCAATTCGTTTATTGAAATAATTCCAGGTCACTTTTTTTTAAATAAAGTGGCTGAAATCATCAAAGAGGAAATTAGATTAAACGGCTGTGTACCGTTTGAGTTCAATACTATAGGAATAGACGACGGTATTGCTATGGGCCATGATGGCATGCTCTATTCATTACCTAGTCGTGAACTTATTGCTAACTCTATAGAAAGTGTCATGAATGCGCACAAGCTCGATGCAATGATCGCAATTCCAAATTGCGATAAAATTGTACCAGGTATGATCATGGGAGCACTACGGGTAGATGTACCTACCATTTTTGTCAGTGGTGGACCAATGAAAAAGGGGTATACACAAGATGGAACCCCAATAGATCTTGCTAGTGCATTTGAAGCTGTAGGAAAACATGAGTCAGGCCTTATAACTGACGATGAGTTAATGGATATCGAATGCAATGCCTGTCCAAGTGGAGGAAGTTGTTCTGGGATGTTTACTGCTAACTCCATGAATACCTTAATGGAAGCTATGGGTATAGCATTGCCAGGAAATGGTACGATCCTAGCGTTAACTCCTGAACGAGAAGAATTGTATAGAGAAGCCGCTCGAAGGATATGTGAAATTGCTAAAGATAATGAAAAGCGCGAGCGATTCAAGCTCAAATATATCTTAAATGAAAATGCTATAAAAAATGCCTTCGCTGTTGATATGGCCATGGGAGGAAGTACTAATACAGTCCTTCATATGCTTGCCATCGCATATGAGGCAGGTGTCGATTTTAAGTTAAGTGACATTAATGTCATATCACAACAAGTATCGCATATCGCTAAAATATCTCCAAGCCTAAGTACTGTTCATATGGAGGATATTAATCGTGCAGGTGGTGTAAATGCGGTCATGAACGAGATGACCAAGCGAGGTTCACATGTACTATTGGATAACCTCACTATAGGAGGTCAAATGCTATATGAAAAGATTGCAAATGCAGCGATAACTGATAAAAATATAATACGTACCATAGACAATCCTTATAGTGAAGTAGGTGGTTTGGCTATTTTGTATGGTAACCTTGCCGAGCAAGGTGCAGTAATCAAATCTGCTGGAATAATAGGTGATCGTGTTTTTACAGGAAAGGCAGTATGTTATGATGGGCAAATCGAGGCCATTACAGGTATACTTGCTGGTGAGGTCAAAGCAGGAGATGTAGTGGTTATACGCTATGAAGGACCGATAGGTGGACCTGGAATGCAGGAAATGTTAAGTCCTACAAGCTTAATCATGGGTATGGGATTAGGAAGTGCCGTGGCATTGATCACGGATGGAAGATTTAGTGGGGCCACACGTGGAGCATCTATAGGCCATGTCTCTCCAGAAGCAGCAGAAGGGGGAGTGATTGCCCTATTGGAAAACGGTGATGAAATTCATATCGACATTGATCAATATATTTTGTCGGTCAATTTATCTGAGGAAGAAATCCGATTGCGAAGAAAAAATTTTATACCTGTTAAAAGAGAATTAAAGTCAAGATGGCTCCGTCAGTACCGCATACTTGTTGGAAATGCAAGTAGTGGGGCTATCCTTAGAACAGAATTTTAATAATGGAAGTCATTGATATTTTTTTTATCAATGACTTTCGGTTTTATTGTTGCATCTAAAATATTTCAAGTCTACAGTTAGGAGACATTGGATTTGATGAAATTTTCAATCTCATTATTACAAATTAAAATTGTCTAACTTTTTTGGAACATCCCTAGGTCATAAAGTTTTTTTAGAACCATAATCAAACCGGAATCCACGCAGTGAAGGTAACCTTTCCATCCTGACACTGCACGTCGACTTCACCACCATGGGCTATAATAATCTCTTTAGAAATATAAAGACCTAGTCCCAAGCCCTCACCTTCATTATTTTTTGTCCGCACAAATGGCTTAAAAAGATTTTTGAGAATATATAATGGGATACTCTGTCCGTTGTTCTCTATTTTAAAAATGAATCTATCGCTTTGGATAGAGGAATTTATATATATACTCGAACTATTATTGCTATGTCGAAATGCATTGGCAATCAGATTGGAAAAAACCTGTGCCATCCTACCGCTATCACAAATGACAGGTTGATCCAATTGGATGTCAATAACAATATCTCGCTCTGGATCAGCAGCATGGACTTCTTTCAGGATGTCTACGATAAGTGGCTCAAGAATTTGAGGTGATTTTTGTAGGTTTATACCGCCCCCCAATTTACCCCTCGCAAAATCAAGTATGTTGCCGATAAGTCCTTTCATTCTCAATCCTGCATCATATATAATGGCTGTTGTTCTCTTTTCACGAGAATCTTCCGTTTTATTATGAAGGAACTGAGATAATGATATTATTGCGCTTAAGGGATTATTAAGGTCGTGTGCAAGCACCGAGAGCAGGGTATCCCTCCGCTTGGAATACCTCCGTTCTTCAAGTAATAGCTCTTCTGTCCTTTTGAGCTTATCCAAAGTCCCCAAGTGGAAGGTAATAAGTTCCGATAATGTTTTGAAAAGAGGTATGATCTTCTCCTGCTCTATCTCTGTGGTCTTAAAGTCTAAGGCACATAAGGTTCCAACGAAAGTACCGTCGGAATCAAATACCGGAAATGATATATAACTCTTAAAACCTTTGCGCGACAGCTTTTCTTTCCATCTTGAATTCGAACACAGGTCTATATCCGAAATGATGATTGGTTCGTGTTGATTAAAGATTTCACTACATATAGTGGAATGAATATCTAGAGGTTGACCTACCCTTAAACCTATCCCAATAGTATCTCTTACCGAACATGCGATCCATTGGCGTTCGGTTACGTGTGCCACTACACCTAGGCCCATCCCAGTAATGGCACATACTGTTTCAAGAATGTTTTTTATAGAAGATACTGAGTCGATTTGTAATATAGTCATAGAAATCTGCTTGTTCTTTTGAACTTATTATCAATTAATATTGCCCCACCAAAGATTACTAAATATCCTGATAAATCCAATTAAAAATATTTCGTACAAATTTCTTCAGCTATTAAAAAATAGTAAATTTCAGCGAATTACATGGTGTTAAAATAACTAATAAAAATCGTCATAAAAAATCTGAACGCAAGCAATTATACAGTCACATCTAACATGACTTAAGCCATTATATACATCTTTATTACAACTAGATATATTACATTTCAAAAATTATTTTGCACATAAAAGTCAATCAATTAAAACATAGTGATAGTTAAGTTAATGCCATTTCAATAATTGTAAAGGTTAAAATAGGACTATTTTCTTTTTAATAGTTGTAGTAAAAAATAGATTATTGTAACTTAGTAAAAATAATTATCCACCATGGAGAACAAATCTTTGGAAACATCAAAAGAAATCGACGACATTTTAAAATCATATTCAGCAAAAGACCCAGAGCACCCTAATTGGTACATTTATGAATATGAAAATCACCGAAAGGTACTTGTAGAGATAAATCCTGAATCCGGAAAAATCTACTTTCTTAGAGAACTTTAATATACACAAATTAAATAAATAGGGTTAATCTGTTTATAACACATTCCTTTTAACCGTAAGCACAAAAAACAAATGATTTTTAAAGCATTAAGATCAGATGCAAATGTTGATGATAGTACATTTAACGATTTATACCCCCCTGACATAAAAGAATTGGCACAACGTCACTGGACTCCAGTCGATGTAGCAAAGATGGCAGCCAATTATTTGGTTCAACATCCAAATGATAAGGTTCTAGATATTGGTGCCGGTGCCGGAAAGTTTTGCCTTGTGGGAGCAGCTTGTACAGAAGGTATGTTCTATGGGGTGGAACAACGGGAATCGCTCGTTGAGATTTCCAATGAGATAGCTCAAAAGCATCAAATAGATAATGTAGAATTTATTCATGCCAATATTGATCAAATCTCTTTTTCGGATTATGATTCATTTTATTTTTATAACTCTTTCTATGAAAATATGGATACATCTTCTCCAATAGACCATTCTATCTTACCAGATCAAGAACTCTATTATTCATATACCGAATATCTTAGGAAACAACTTAAGCAAATGCCAGTTGGAACTCGGATTGTCTCTTATTGGAGTGGATGGGAAGAAATTCCTACTAGTTTTGATCTGGATAAAACTGCCTGTAGTGGATTACTTAACTTTTGGAGAAAAATTATTTAGATCTTATTCAAATATTTATTCATGTTTACCCTGATGATTTATCATGACCTGTAATATCCCAATAGCCGGTCATAATAAAGCGCAATCAATAATATTAGTATCGATATAAATAAAGTTCTTTGGTCAAGCCATGTAAGATCTATACGTCAATAATTCATCAAATAAAATCTATGCTTAGGCATATATTCTATGGAGAGAAATTTATTGATGAAATTGGTATTAATATTGGAAGTAATCAAGCTTTAATCGCCCCCAATATTATTGATTATGCATTATTTTTTTATTAAATTATCTTTCTCTAACTGCTTGGTCATCGCTTTTTTATAGCCTGTTAAAAAACTATCCAAAGAGCCTGGATTGTAACTTTCGGACTGGGTCGACCAAACGAGTTTTCCTGAGTTCATATCATACAGATTTGTCTCGATGTAGTAAGTATTCTCTGTCGTATAATAACCATTATTATAGAGATGATTACCGTACCAAAAATCATAATAACCTCCAAATGTCCTATAATATCCAAAAGAGTTCACAGGGTAAACAGAAACATTCGGAACATACCTAGATTCTGACTTAGAATCAATCAAAGCTATAGTTAATATGGCATCGCTATTTGTGGCAGCGACTTTTTGCATAGCTAAATCAGACCGTTTGGGTCCCATATTAACAAGATTGGGAGGAAAGACATCTATACTTTTTATGGTAGTTAACCCTAGTGCTTTGAGGGATGACGCAATTTCATCTTCCACCTTTTGGCGTGCAGGTACATTATCCGTCATAACAGCTACAAATATCCTATTGTACTGCTTCAGATCAATAGATTGATCACGCCAAGATCCAGTAATCATACTGTTCGTTGCACAGCTGGAAAAAATAAGCACTATTGTGCAAATTTGTAATATTAATTTTTTCATAATGGTAAATTTTAATGTTTTTAATTCTTTACATTTTCAATACAATATCACTACATTAATAGTGGCTATATAGAACCATTTCAAGCTGCTTTAAGAAAGATATCTCATACTATCCATTTCGGCGCCTATATTTTAATATAAGAACAAAATTTAAACCGATTTTGTTTACTGCTTTTGATTATCATTATTGAAATGCCAAAAGAGTCGACTTGTGTTTAGCATCTGAATATCAGATAGATGATTTTAAAATCAAGTTCTATGATAATCGGCTCTCAAGATTAGAAGAAAAACGAAATTTAACATTTAAGTATGTGAGAAAGTTCTCTCCATCGAAAAAGCCATATCTCGCGACATGGCCTTCACTAAAGCATATAAAATGAGATAACTATATTTATATCTTGCTTTTTTGTTAATCGTAAAATTCCTTCATTATAATATTTCTATCTTTTTTAGTCAATTTCTTAAGTTCACTTATGATATAATATCTATGCATAAAGCCTGTCAATACAATTATTTTTTTTCCAGGATTCTCTTCTGCAATTTTTAAAATGTTTTTTGCCATTGTTTTATTTCTTAGATCCCAAAATTCAGAAGCTAATTGAAATCCTTTTAAATAAGATATTTTTTGAGCATTTGCTTGTGTATAATAAGTGTTTGACAATTCAGATCTTTCTTTCATAACGGACAATAATTTGTGATATTGATAGTATTGTCTTTCTTTGCAAATCTTGTCGTTTATTGAATTATTAAAACTTCTAGGGTCTTTTGAAGCAGCAATTTTTAAAGGCTCCAATAAATCGATGTATTTTTTATAAACTTTGGCCTGTTTCTTTGTTAATCTGTTTTCATTATACAAACTATCGACCAATTTAAGAGCAAGTCCTTCGGTCGGATTAAATCCATTTATTTTTCTGTATTCATTCCTTCCTTCAAAATCAAATGGTCTCATTTGAGCTTTGGTGTTTTTGTCAATGTACTTAACAGAGGCTAACCCTTCATTTTCTTTTGGAGGAGTTTTAAATGTAAAATCAACATTAAAAAATGAACTATCAATTTCTTGTAATAAAAAATCTGGTTTAATCTTATCAAGAATTGTAACTATTGTATCTGAGTTGTAATTAGGAACTGGTTGGTGAATATTGCCAAGAACAATAATTTCTGTTTTTTGTGCAAAGGAATATATTGAAAATAGAAGGGTAAATAGGATAGATATAGTTTTTTTCATTTTCTTTATTAGTAAAGTTCCTTTTAATATTTTTTTAATGCAACTAAATTAGTGAAAAAGAAGAGATTGAAAGACATTCTTCTTCACGTAAATAAGAAGAATGAACTAATGGAGCAAAAAGTTATTTACAATATTTAATTGTAAATACAAGAATTCATTAAAATTCACATATAAAGGGAAATACGTATTTTGATAGAAAGGATTTTGTTAAATTATAAGTTGGATGGGAATTCACTGGATGATATTCCCATATAGTTGATTAAATAAACAAAGATAATAACACAATCTCATATATCACTGTACAAATCAGTTTGGTTAAAAGATGGTGTGATTATAAATTTAGAAATCAGGAGCCATATATTGCGCATTTGATGACGAATTTGAATTTAAGAAGCAAGTTTCATTGGAAGTATAAAATAGCCGTTTGCATATTGCAAACGGCTAGCTGAGATACGGATTCTAACATCCGCTGTCACTCCTTCTTGACGAAAACAAATGTAGTAGACATTTGATTGTCATTATTAATCCAAAATAACCAATGCTCAATAGATCGACAGGTATTAAACCTTGCATAAAAAAATCTAACAATACGCTATAAAACTCCAGTAATTTGTTTTCATAGCTTCTTCATCATTCTCCAACTTAGTGTAATATATTTTTCATCGATTTAAGCGGATGCAGTAAAATGATTATTAATCTATAAAAAAATGAATTATTTTGAATTAAGATACAGCAACTTGTGTTGTATCTGGTTTAAACTCCTTGACCATCAAATGTCTCAATATCCCCATAGCTATGACTGCGTAACTCGCCAAGATAAGCAAGCTAGGCTGATTAACGGCCAAATTTGATGGGAAAAGATGACTCATAAAAGTCATAAATGACAGTCCGATCCCTGCCCCCAAAAAGTAACTGGTACTGGTTAAACTAGAAGCTACACCATAATGTATAGGATCTACATCTCGAACGCCCAAGATTGATAAACTAGTAAAACAAATCGTCATCCCAATCCCAGAGATACATGCAGCTCCCAATAAGACAACTTGCAGCGGATGTCCCAAGTAAATAGATAATAATAAAGAAAGGGCTCCGACTAGCATAAAGGACCAACCTAGGATACCCATCTGTGCCGGTTCAAACCTTTTACAGATAGTTGGTATGGCAAACTTCGCCACAAGAGCCGACAAGATACTAAAAGGTACCAACATTAAGCCTGCCGAAGCGGCAGTATGAGACATATCTTTCTGAAGCATCAATGAAATCAAAAATAAGAAGCCTATAAAAAACGCACCTAAGGTAAAGAATCCAAGATTGGATGCCTTCAATGACCTATACTTGAATAGCTCAAGGTCAATTAGTGGCTGAGATACGGTTTTCAAACGATAGATAACGACACTTAACAAGAGGATTGCCAAAACTAGTGAGCCTACGATCAAAAGCGGAGTTTCATGGATATTGATGAGTTCATGGGTCCCATAGGTTAAACTTAATAAACCTAAAACAAGCATTAAAGCAGAAACACTATCTGTCTTCTGTACCTGTTCCACTTTCTCATCTGCTGGCAAATAATAATAAGATAGGATTAACGTAATCAAAAGAATCGGTACATTGATTAGAAAAACCCAGTGCCAGCTAAGATAGGTGCTGATAATCCCTCCTATCGATAAACCACTACCAGACCCTATGGCCGCAAAGGAACTAAACACGCCCAATGCACGGCTCCTTTCTTGATTTTCAGTAAACGTATTCGTCACGATTGACAAGGATGCTGGCATAATTAAGGCTGCACCAAATCCTTGTAGCGCACGGAACGATGCCAATGCATCGAAGCTCGCTGCAAGCCCTGCCCCTAAAGATGCTAACATAAAAATTACCCCTCCTAAAAGAAACATTTTTTTACGCCCCAACGAGTCTGAAAGTTTTCCGCCGATAATCAAAAAACCTCCAAAAAACAAAACATATAATGTCTGTAACCACTGTACTTTATCCGCTCCAATATCAAACTGCGCTTGAATCGAGGGAATGGTTAAGTTAATGATGGCAATATCCAAAGCTTCAACAAAAGTTCCTATCGATGCCAGTATTAATATTATATTTCTTCTTGTTCCCATACCTTTCAAATTTCCTGCAAAAGTAATTTTATTGGAACAGATAAGGAAACTATTCATTAAATTTGGAACAATAAATTGTTTTTAATAAAAAATAAAGAACAAACACACTTTAAAACGTGTTTTAACACTAAATAAAAGAACAAATGCCACAGGAAAACTACACCCTAGATGAAAAGGACCTTGCTATTCTGCGTTTATTGCAAAAGGATGCTAAGCTTAGTGTTCGCGATCTTTCAGCCCAAATTAATCTAAGTTCCACTCCAACACATGAGCGAATTAAACGTATGGAGAAATTGGGAATTATAAAAGAATACATAGCTGTTTTAGATCGTAAGAAAGTGAACAAAGGTATGATGGTCATATGTATGATCGCTCTAAATGCGCACAATAAAAAAACAGCATCGAAATTTATAGAAGAGGTAATTAAATTGAAAGAAGTGGTCGAATTTTATAATATCAGCGGTGACTTTGATTTTATGCTAAAAATATTGGCTCCTAATATGGATGAATTTCATGAATTTTTCGTCAACCAGCTTTCAGAAATAGAGGGGATTGGACAGACAAAAAGTATTTTTGTTATGAATAGTATTAAAGAAAGTTCTCAGATCATCTATTAGATAACTTAAGTCATTTCTATAATCATATAACATTCAATCTTTTTGGTACTCGTTTTACAATTCAACATTTATCCACTTTTAAGAAAGAAAATATTTAGGGATGGCTATAGGTCATATTTACTTTTTGACTAAAATAGGAAGCAAAAATTGCTCTAATGTTACTGATTGATCGTCGCACATAACCGAAAAATATACCTAGTGCTAGGTATTTTAAACGATCAGAATCTACCTTAATTTTGATTAAAATATTACTAGTTATGAAAAGTTTACATCTATTACTGCTTCTTTTATTTACCGGTGTTATAAGCCTAGCAAAAGAAATCAAAATTGTGGCAGTCCCATCAACAGCAAAAATATATATTGATGGAGCCTATGTCGGCGACGGAATTATATCGACTACAATCCGTAAAAAAGATGATTTTATAGCGATAAAAATCGAAAATGCGGGTTTTGTTACCTTACAAACAAAAGTTTACTTTAAGGACAAGCGAAATGCATATGAATTTACATTGAAAAAAGATGATTTTTACGATTCTTCGACAGAATCCGCCAATGCTAATAAATTTTTTAATGTAAATGTTTCTGACAAGTATATAGAAGCAGCGAAAGATGAGAAAGGGGCTTCTTTATTGGTGTGGAAGATGATTCACCAAATTCTCTTAAATTACTATAGTGAAATAGCTACTTCTGACATGCTTTCGGGCTTTGTACAAACTCCATGGAGCAAAACATCATTTGGAGAAGCAAATACACAGGTACGTACGAGGGTTACTGTAAAAGAATCTAATTTGGGTGGAAAACTTACATATTCGATCAAAATAGAATCACAACAAGCACCACTCTCGTCAAATCGAGAAGAATCATTTATAAATACGGATAGGGTATTAAAGCAATACGAGCAACTAATACCAGAGTTTCAATCTAGAATAGGATCCTTATAGAATAAACATGAAAGCTATATACATAATAATCGGTCTATTGGTGTTTACACCCTTCCTTTGCTCATCGCAAACTGTCTTTCAGGATGATTTTGATTCAAATAACAATGCTTGGACAGAGGTCGTATTGAACACCGGGGAAACACTAGTCACGAATGGAGTCATGCGCATTAAATCCAATACTAAAGATACCCTAACTTCGCATACATTTTTAGATTTTGACCCTAATCAGAACTTCACCCTTACCTGCATGAGTACAGTAAAGAAAGTAAATGATAAAAGTAAATTTGGCATCATCGTAGATTATAAAGATGATGGTAACTATATTTCATTCTTAGTCTGGGAAGGAGTAGCAATTATGACTAGAGTAAAGGATGGAAAAGTAGTAGGAACTATAAAAAATGGTATCAAACTTAAAAAAGAAAAGAAAGCGGAAGTAAATCTTAAAATCACCAAAAATTTTAAAGGTCTTTACTTTGAAGTCAACGATATGCTTGCTATCGAAGCTCGATATTTAGATTTAACATCTAGTGGTGTAGGATTTTGTGTAATTGGAGAACAGCAAGTCGAATTTGATAACCTAAAGGTTGAGCAGTAAATTGTAGTTGAGCAGTAAATAGTATTTGTCCAGAATCATGTTATAACTATACCTTATAGATGAATTTGAAGTAAGTAAGTAAGTAAGTAAGTAAGGTTACATCTCAGGAGGTAGCCTTACTTATTTAACCTCCTTTGCCCAATAACACAATACTAATAACCGAAGCATGAGTCACAGCATATTTTCCCAATTTCTATTACCCTAAATTTTTCTTTCAATCATAACCGACCAATAAGGAAAAATTAGCAATTTTGAGCCGGATTACTTCATAAAGCTGTTACTGTAATATATCAGTTTGCCACTATCTGTCATTCCATTAACAACGACATGAAATCCTTTTGCGTTCGAATTATTGTGGAATAATATTTCCTTGCTCGAGTTCGTTGAATCCAAATTAATATAGGGATTCCAATATAAAGTCAATCGATCATCATAAGGTACATTTACTTGCTTTTCGGCGGTATTATATTGCGGTGAATAAAACGTTAACGTAGACATATAGCCTGCCACTTGATGTAAATTTACACCTTGGCCACTATACTTTGTTACAATCGGAAAGCTGCTTATAAGAAGCTACTTATAAATTTACTCTTTATTTTTTGTAAAAAGAAGCTACTTATCAACTTCTTAGTGTAATTTTGCAATTCAAACTATATTAAAAATGCCATATCAGACTGTTTTTGTTGAATTTTACGAACAAATAAAATCAAGTATCAATCAAGGAACTTTTGCAAAACTTACCTTAGCCAAAACAATGGGCGATACTGAGCTTAAAAATATTTATGTCCGACTTCATATTTTAGAAACCGGAGGATATAACTTTGCTTTAACTTTACGATACAAAACAGAAGAGATTGAGAGTTTCCATACCGTTGATGAGGCTCTCACGGTTTTAAGTTCATACATTAAAAATCCTTTCACAACCGCTTTGCTGTTCACGACTGAAATGGATTTAACTTTTAAAGTCAATAAAAAAAATGCAGGAAGCCTTACCCAACAAGTACCTACATTTAAAAATGCTTCTCCGGTAATGCTGGAAATGATTGAAAAAGGAATTGTAAAATTATAATTCTCTTCTTGTTAAAAAGGTCTAAAAATTAAAACCTGCACTAGCCTGTTCCTTTAAGATTCAGATCATACAAGAAATCATGATAATCAGTTCTGCATAGATTTCCAGACCTGACCCAAGCTAAATTCGGAAAGAAATATTGCAAATTCAAAAGATTTTGAGATAGCTTAATATCTCAAAATCTGAAGCTTGGAGCTTTTCACCTAAACGTTTATACATTCTGTTTAGGTGCATGTTTCCTTTACCAGGAAAAACTATTTGCACCAAATCCCTCTGATTCTTTATGTCTTGATTCAATTACGCAGCAGACATACCCAGATCACGCTCAAATTCTGAATATATTTCCTGGCTCTACTGAATTGCACTGCACGTTAAAAATACAGCCTTACTCCATACGGACTTTTATCAATAACTCAAAAATGAAAATATTTTAGAATATTAGCTTTATATAATGACTAAATTATCAACTTCAATCTACTTGATGAACTGACAGGATATTTTTCTGTTAACATAAGCGTGCAATAAAATGAAATGTTTTACCTTTACTTCTTGAATTTAAGGATATATCAATAATCAAAATAAACTTATGGTAGAGGAGAATCTCTTATTAGTTTTATCGTTGTTTTTTGTAATGGCAATGTTATTTGTGGTAAGTCAAAGAATCAAAATTTCTTATCCTATTTTACTGGTAATTGGCGGCTTAGCAATTTCCCTAATTCCAGGTATGCCAGTAATTAGTATCAATCCTGATTTGGTATTTTTAGTGTTTTTACCACCTCTACTTTTTGAGGCGGCTTGGTATACCAATTGGGATAGTTTGAAAAAATGGCGCCGATCAATTATGAGTTTGGGCTTTGGATTAGTATTTTTTACTTCTATTGCTATCGCTTATTTCTCTGTAAACATCATTCCTGGATTCACATTGGCATTGGGATTTTTATTAGGCGGTATTATTTCTCCTCCAGATGCTGTAGCTGCTACATCGGTGTTGAAAGGTGTGAAGATTCCCAAACGAGGGATAACACTATTGGAAGGAGAAAGTTTAGTCAACGACGCTGCATCATTAACAGTTTTCAGGTTTGCAGTTGCAGTCATCCTGACTGGTCAATTTGTATTTCAAGAAGCAGCTTCAGAATTTTTAGTATTATCAATCATGGGCGTTGTTGTGGGGTTAGCCATAGCACATATATTATATTTATTTTTACGCTATATTGCAAAATCATCAAGCATTTCGACTCCTATCACATTGATAGCTCCCTATATCATGTATCTCGTTGCAGAGCATTTTCATTGGTCGGGTGTACTCGCGGTGGTTAGTGGCGGATTATTTTTATCATTCCGTTCTGGTGACTATTTGAATTATCATACACGGATTCAGACAAAAGAGGTATGGGCTACTTTAGGATTCTTATTAAATGGATTCGTGTTTATTCTGATTGGATTAGAATTACCAGTAATTGTAGCAGGATTGGGACAGTATTCGCAGGGCCAGGCGATTAACTATGCTTTAATTATTAGTGGCATTGTCATCGTATTAAGAATTTTATTAGTTTACCTTTCAGAATATCTACCTCGCTTTATCTCAAAAAAAATCAGAACAAGAGAAAAGAGTCCCGGTTGGAAATTACCATTGATCGTTGGTTGGGCAGGTATGAGAGGAGTAGTTTCATTGGCCTCTGCATTGGCGATACCATTAACTTTAAATAATGGAGAACCGTTTCCTCACCGTAATTTAATTCTCTTTATCACGTTTGTCGTTATTTTAATTACGTTAGTTATTCAAGGATTGACACTTCCTATTCTTATAAGAATAATAAAAATAGATGAAATAGATGTTGAGGAACCTGTAGAAAATCAGATTGATGAAATTCGAGTTCAGTTGGCTAAAGAATCTATTGCCTACCTAGATAATAATTACAGCAAAGAAATGCAAGAGTACGAAACAATTGCAAGAATTAAAGAGCAATTGTTAAGAAGTATAACTTTATCTGAAAATGCTAAATTAGCAGATAACCGTGCCCAATTGACTGCCGTAAGAAGTCTTTATAATAAAATAATGTTGGAAATAGTTGGCATTAGAAGAAATGGATTGTACAAAATACGAGAAGAAAAGCATTATGATAGCAGTATTATTAAAGAACTAGAATATACACTTGATTTAGAAGAATCAAGATTAAAGCGTAAATAACAGCTATTTAAATTACCAGCATTATAACAATGCTTTATAAAGATGGACGCATATAAAACTAATGCTCAAGATGATCTTTAAATAACCGCTGATTATTATAAGCCAGAAATCATATCCATTTTCCTCTTCCATAAATTTTATAGCAGACTTTGGCCAATTAATGCCGAAATTAGGTGATTGCTTTTATAGCGCTGGCATACAATATATTATTAGAGATTATTGCATTAATTTGTTAACTTTAAATAAGTTAAAGAGCAGGTTAAGATTCAATTCATCCATTATTCACGATATGGATAGTGGATGCAAAAACAACGCGATCATGAACTATAAAGATATTTTATCAGATTTAGGTGCTGAAGCAGAAAATCTTCTAAATTTTAGCACTCCCAAAATTGTAAAGGAGCATCTCCATCTTCCCTCCCCAGAATTTATCGATCAAATCTTTCTGCAAAGCAACCGCAGCCCTCAGGTGCTTAAAAACCTTGCAGCACTCTATAATCACGGACATCTAGCAAACACTGGCTATTTATCAATATTACCAATAGACCAAGGAATAGAACATACTGCAGGAGCATCATTCGCTCCAAACCCTTTGTATTTTGATCCCGAAAATATCATAAAGCTTGCCATTGAAGGGGGATGTAACGCAGTTGCTACAACTTTTGGGAACCTAGCAATAATGTCTCGAAAATATGCGCATAAAATTCCATTCTTAGTAAAAATCAACCATAACGAACTACTTACTTACCCCACAAAGTACGACCAAATAATGTTTGGGAGTATAAAAGATGCTTGGAATTTAGGAGCCACTGCTGTAGGTGCTACCATTTACTTTGGCTCAGAAAATTCAAATAGACAAATTGTCGAAGTAGCCGAAGCCTTTGAAAGAGCACATGAGTTAGGAATGCCCTGTGTTTTATGGTGCTATACCCGCAACAATAGCTTTAAAAAGGATAATGTTAATTATGAAGTTGCTGCTGACATTACAGGCCAAGCCAACTATTTAGGTGTTACCATACAGGCCGATATAATTAAACAAAAACTACCTGAAAACAATGGGGGCTTTACAGCGATTAATTTCGCCAAGAGCGATCCTAAAATGTATTCTGAGCTCTCTTCCATGCATCCAATTGACCTTTGCCGTTATCAGGTCGCTAATTGTTTTATGGGTCGAATCGGCCTTATTAATTCCGGAGGAGAATCAAAAGGAGCAAGTGACCTTACAGAATCAATTAGAACAGCAATAATAAACAAACGAGCCGGAGGGACAGGATTAATATTGGGAAGAAAAGCTTTTCAGCGTCCGTTCAACGAAGGTGTTGAACTCCTCAGCGCTATACAAGATGTTTACCTAGACAAGACAATTTCAATAGCATAGTAATCTGTATCAATTGCTACAAATTACACTTTTTGGATAGCCCGAATAATAAAGAACAATCCGATGGTAAATAAAAAAATTGGGCGGAAAATCTATTCGCTTCCACCTCTAGAGAAAAAACAATGTCCAAAATAATTACCATTACATTCAGTCCTTCCGTTGATAAAAGTACAATGATCAGTGCATTGGAACCTGAAAAGAAACTAAAATGCAGTACTCCGAAACTGGAGCCAGGTGGCGGTGGTATCAATATTGCAAGAGTTCTGAAAAAATTGGGAACAGAAGCAATTGCAGTTTTCCCTTCAGGTGGCTATAACGGAAGCCTTTTCAATGAATTACTTGAAAAAGAAAACGTTCCATCAATCATTGTAAAAGTACAACACGAAACAAGGGAAAACTTTGTGGTACAGGATAAATCTACAAGGCAACAGTTCCGTTTCGTCATGCCTGCCAATAAGTTGTCGGAAAAGGAATGTAATGCCTGCCTCGAGGCAATAAAAAATATAAATGATATTGATTTTATTATTGCAAGTGGAAGCCTGCCACCCGGCATCCCCATTAAAATTTTAGAACAATTGGCAGAAATATCTAAAATAAAAAAAGCAAAATTTGTTGTCGACACATCTGGGCCTGCCTTAAAAAATGTCATGGCAAACGAAGTATTTATGCTAAAGCCAAACCTTGCTGAACTAGCCTACCTATCGGGAAGAAAATCACTGGTAGCCTCGGATGCTGAGCCGGCTGCTAAGAGAATTATAGCATTAGGAAACTGCGAAATTATACTGGTCTCGCTTGGCGCACAAGGTGCATTATTGGTAACTAAAAACCAGTCTTTCACCGTTAAACCTCCTGCTGTATTAGTAAAAAGTACCGTTGGCGCAGGAGACAGTATGTTAGCCGGAATGGTTTACGCATTGTCAAAAGGAAATAATCTTAAAACATCACTTGAATTTAGTGTTGCCTGTGGTACGGCAGCAACTATGAACTATGGAACGTCGTTATGCCACAAAAAAGATGTAGAATCGCTATTTAAGGAAATTAGCAATCGGGCTTAGATTTAGTTACATAATCCAATTGAATATCGGCATCACTTCATTTGTAACAACTTCTTCATCCATCAGGATATTCCCCTTCTGACAAAAGCCACTACAAATGATCTGAGATATTGATGTTATTATTAACTTCCATTCTAAATAAAAAAGGCCGCCTCCATTGCTGTGGAAGCGACCCATTTCAAATAAAATGAATAATCATCTTACGGCATTACTTCCCTTCTTGCGAATTAGACAAAACCATACCCGCCTCTAGAACTCCGAGATACTTGCAGTATTGTGCTAACATCTCCTTGTCAACTTTAGTAGTTTGGATGTTGCTATCTGTAAGAAATTCCAAAGTATTGGCGATATCAAAATTCGGTGTATTTTGGTGAATTTCAATAATAGATTTATCGTCGTGAACCTTAAATGCAAATAAACTCAACAACGGATAAAGCGGACTATTTTCATCCGATTCCCACAAAGCAACCCATTCTTTATAGGGAACTGCTTCCAATTCCAGTCCCAATTCATTTTGAAGGATTTCGAAAAAATCAATGACCGTAATATTGTCTTCAGGTTTAGGGCTCAAATGAAAAATCTTACCTATAGCTTCGCTATTTTTTGAAATATGCGCTACCGATTTTGCTATAAAGTCTACAGTTACAAATTCTTCTTTCTGCCCCTGTAACATTGGATATTTTTTGAGTTCCATGCACGTTTTAACCAACAATCCCCACCATTGGTATTTAGCAGTTGCACCTGAATTTCCATGGCTAAAAACATATCCCAATCGAAATACAATTATGGGAACACCTTTAGAAATAGCTTGTGCGGCAATTTTTTCCATCACCCATTTACTCTGGATGTATCCCATATCTTTACTAAGATATTTAAACGCCGAGTCTATGCTGTCTAATTCCCTCATCAACTCGGGTTTGGTAAAATAATGTTCCCAACTGTAAACCCCAACAGTTGATAACAACGAAATTTGCTTTAGCTTTTTATAGGTAGCCAATTTAATCAACACCAACAATCCATCCACGTTGGCGGCTTTCATATAGGAATACGGTTGAATAAAATTCACCGCACTTCCAGCATGATAGATTACATCAATAGTTTTCGCCAAATATTCATAGTCCGGTTCAGACAATCCCAATAGCGGCTGTGAGAGATCGCCACACCATATTTTTACACGTTTTTTTTGATCTGTAGAAAGGTTGAGAAGTTGCTCTTCTAAAGCCGAATACAACCGTTCTTCGGCATGCAATCTATTGCGAGAGCGAACTAATACATGCACATCGGCTGTTGATTCTTCTAAAAACTCCAGCAATAAGTGCGTTCCGACAAACCCTGTTGCTCCAGTTAACAAAATATTATTTGGGTTTACAAAGTCCCCTTGTTCTTTTAAATCATTAAGACTTTCTAGTCCTAGAATTTCTCTTTCTGCATCGCGCTTTATCTCCTCACTTAACGGGTCCGTTCCTAAACGATAATGCCCTTCATAGGCATCTCCCCTAGTTGCCATTAATTCGGCTAACTTACGAACAGAATTGTGAACATACAATTCGCTCAAAGAGATTTTCCCCGGATACTCTTCCAAAATACGGCTGTACAATTTCACCAACAATAACGAATGCCCTCCTATACAAAAAAAGTCATCTTCTAAACCGACATTTGCACGCTGTAAGACGTCTTTAAAGATTTGTTGTAAAACGGCTTCTTCAGCTGTAGCTGGGACTTCCGATGCCTGATCGATCTCAAAACTTTCTTCAGCCCATGTTGCCAATACCTTTTTATCTATTTTTCCGTTAGCATTAACTGGAATATATGCTATCGTAATGATTTCAGAAGGAATCATATATGCCGGTAATTTCACAATCAATTCCCGTTGTATATCTTTTCTATTTGCCGTACCACAAATAAACGCCCGAATAGACATCAAAGAGTCATCTCCAGAATAGAGCACTTGTACTACCGCATTTTCAACCCCATCCACTTCCATCAAAGCATTTTCAATTTCGGCGAGTTCAACGCGGTATCCTCTAATTTTAACCTGATGATCTACTCGTCCCATATATTCCATTAATCCAGCACGAGAAACACGAGCCTGATCTCCTGTTTTATACATCCGTTTGTGGTGGTTTTGTTGATCTTTGGGTATGGCAACAAAAGGATTTAAAACAAATTTTTCTGCGGTCAATTCCGGTTGATTTAAATAACCTTGAGCCAGTTGGATTCCCGATAGATACAATTCACCTACCACACCTTTAGGACATAAACGCATGTATTTATCCAATACATACCAACTATTATTGTCCGAGGATTTCCCCAAAGTATTGATGGCATATCCCGATTGAAAAACAAATTTATTCACCGCAACGGTTGCTTCTGTAGGCCCAAAAGCATTGATGAACTTCACTCTATTCTCCCAGAAATTCCGCACAGAAGGAGGGCAGCTTTCTGCACCAGTTGCAATAACCCGGACAGCTGAATAGTCTGTATTTTGCGGCAATGTTGATAAAACAGATGGGGAAATAAAGGGTAAAATACTTATACTGTGTAAACGCAAAAAATCACTGAGCGCTTCTCCTAATATTTTATTGTTTGGATACAAGTGTAAAGTTGCCCCCTTTGTTAAGGGAATCCACAGATCCATAACAGATCCATCAAAGTTATATGGAGAAAATTGTAGCGTGCGATCTCTACTTTCTATACCGATAAAATCTCCGTATTCCATCACAAAATTACTTATCGATTCGTGTTTTATCAAAACCCCTTTAGGAGCACCTGTAGTACCTGATGTATGAATAACATAAACTAAATCCAAAGGTGTGTGGGTGTTTACATAGCTATTGAGCAACGGTAACACCTCTTTGTTCGATAAGAGGTGTTCGATGTATAAGACCGAAGTGCCGGTTCGACTGGCGAGTTCTGTATATACCTCTGAGCTGATAATACATGGAGGAAGCGTGTCTTTTAAGATAGCATGAATACGTGCTTCTGGATAATTTATATCTAAAGGAACATAGGCAGCTCCTGCTTTTATAATTCCCAACAAAACAATCACCCTTTCGATGGATTGATCGAGTAAACAAGCGACAAACATCCCTTTTTTAATCCCTATCGACATCAAATAATCAGCTACTACACTAGATTTATCATCTAATTCTTTATAACTGAGGTGCTCACCAGACAACGCCAAAGCAATTTTATCGGGTAAGGCATGTACTTGTTCTTCAAATAGCCCTACTAGGGTTTTCTTTGGTGTTACAGGTTTTGAAAGTTGTAAAGGAACTTCCCTTATAACGATATCCCCAATCTTATCTTTTGGCTTTTTGACAATTGCACGCAATATACTTTCGTAGTCCCGCGCAAAATCGGCTATCGTTTCTTCGCTAAATAAATTATCGGCATATTCGATCACAACATCTAAAGAATTTCCATTAGGAATGATTTCGAATTGCAAATCAAATTTGGATTTTCCATTAAACATCCATTGGGGTTTATTGTCTACCACATCATGAGATTCTATTTTCTTATCAGGTTCTTCTTGCAAAATAAAGACGATCTGAAACAACGGATTGTAGCCGTTCATCCGGTCTTGAACAACATGTTGGACAATAGCTTCTAAGGGAACATCTTGATACGAATACACCAAAGGAAGCATGTGTCGAATGTCTCGTAAGTAGGTTGCATAATCGGGATTCCCGTTTATTCGAAGACGTATCGGTAACATATTGACAAAATATCCTATGGTTTTTTCAATAGCAGCATAAGTTCGATTTGCAACCGGAGTTCCTATACAAATATCATCTTGTCCAGTATGATACTGCAACAACAGACCAAATGCAGATAATAGTGTCATATAAAGAGTGCTATGTTCTTTTATGGACAATTGCTCCAGGTCTGTCCGCAATGTGTCGGTAATGACAAAACGATGTTGTTTCCCTGATATTTGTGGCTGCTGAGACCGACTATAATCATATGGCAACTGCAGGATGGGGATTTCCTCAAGGTATTGTTTCCAAAAATCCAGTCCCCTTTTATCAACTTCAAACTCTTCTTTGTGATGCTGCCAAAAGGCATAATCTCGATATTGCACGAGCGACTTATCAGTAGTACTAACTAAATTCTTTGTGAGCAATAGTTGGTATTCACGATTAATTTCTTCCACCAAAATGGACATAGACCAGCCATCAACAGCAATATGATGCGCCACAACATACAAGTGTTGCCCTTTTCCTGCATTTGTCATGAGGAACGCCCGCAACATAAAGTCGCACTTTAGATCAAATGGCATTTCCAGTGCCTCTACAATATCAAAAGAAGAAGAAACATGTTTCATTTGCCAATAGTCAGCTTCAAGTACCGTTTGATATGGAACTTCACGCTCTTCATGGATTACCGTTCTCAAAATACGATGCCGTTGTACCACACATTGAATAGCTTTTTCCAAAATATTAGAATCTACATCATCCTTTATGTTATATTGAACTCCGATATGGTAAGGAAGACTTCCTGTCAATCGATCTAAAAACCATAAACTTCGCTGCTGAGCAGAAAGAGGTATTGGTCCGTCTGGTGCTAAACCAATGTTGGTATGAAGTGTTTCAGTCCATTCTTTTTCCTCAATGTAGTTCGCAAATTCCCGTATCGTAGGGTATAAAAAGAGATCGGCTATTTGAGTGTCAATATGCAATTGATTTCTCATCGCAAAAATAAGCTTATACGAAAGAATTGAATTGCCTCCGAAGTGAAAAAAATTATCATCAATACCGATAGTTATCATCCCTAACTTGGAGGACCATAAATCTGCCAACTGCTGTTGCAAATCCGATTGAGGTTCCACATAAGAAGTTCGAAGCTCGTGATTTTCATTAACATCAAGTTTTAATAAGAAATTCCGATCGATTTTACCGTTGGAAGTCAGCGGAAATTCTTCAAGATGAATAAAAGTAGAAGGAACCATATATGCCGGCACTTTTTCAATAAGATAATTTCGAAGTGTCTCTGAGTTTACTACTCCTGTAGTCGTATAAAAACAGCACATACTTTTATCCTCTTCCCCCTTTACAATAATAGCACAATTAACTACCTGTCCAGATTTACGGAGCAACTCTTCAACTTCAGAAAGTTCTACGCGAAATCCCCTTATTTTGACTTGAAGGTCGGCACGTCCGATAAAGACATAGTTTCCATCTGCCAATTGCGTAACAATATCGCCTGTCTTATACACTCGTTTTGTTTCTCCATTAGACAACGTAATCCTAATAAATCGTTCTTCGGTAAGTTCTGCTTGATTGAGATAACCCTTAGAAACTTGTACATCACCTATATGCAGCTGCCCCTGTTCTCCAACTGATACTTCATTCAGCTGCTCATCCAGCACATAAAAAGATACTTGGTCAAAGGGTTTACCTATAGTAGTTATTGGATGTGTATCTGAGCACTTAAACATACAGGTGACGACAGTTGTTTCTGTAGGTCCGTACATATTAAATAGATTTACTTGGTTCTTCCAATAACTAATCACCTGATCAGTAGGCGCCTCTCCGCCAGTGAAAACTTTTTTCAATTTTCCAATTTGCTTGCCCATAGGAAGGGTTGCTAAAATGGAAACGGGCAGATATGGCAATATCGTAATTTGATTTTGAACGATATAATCGAGTAAAGGTTCACCAATAATCCTATTGTCCGGATAGAGATATATGGTTAGACCATTACACAATGGAGCCCAAAGATCCAATCCTATACCATCAAAATTGGATCCAGAAATCTGAAGTACAGAGTCGTTCTCATTCGCATTCAAATGTTGGTTAAAATTGTTTACAAAATTTCCCAATCCGCGATGCTCTGCCATCACTGCTTTGGGAATTCCAGTACTACCTGAAGTATAGGCTAAGTACGCCAATTGATTTATGTTTGAAAATACAATATGATCTCCAGGTCGATTTTGAATAGCCTTCTCCGTTTTCTCATCATCAATAATGATTATCCTGCCCTTAAAAAAAGCACATTTATCAACTAATGCCCCAGTAGTGATCAGGGTTTCCACTCCCGCATCTTCTGCCATCAATTGCAATCGCTCGTCAGGATACAAAGGGTCCAGTGAGACATATGCATTTCCAGACTTCCAAATTCCTATCATACCAATCACCCTTTCGATGGACTGATGAAGACAAAAAGCTACAGCCCCTTGGCTCCCCACTTTATTCTCCAATAGAAATTGGGCCAATTGATTTGATTTTAAATGCAACTGCTCATAAGACATTTTTTGATCCTTAAAAATTAAAGCCGTTTTTGAGCCTTTTTTTAAAACCACTTTTTCCAATAAGCCAAGTACAGTTGGGGATATGCTTGAATGTTCTATCATAATTTAGGTTGTTATTAGATTAATATGAAATTATCATCAATCCAAATAATATATTCAATAACAGTAGCGTCCTAAACGATTTGGAGAAGGGTTAAAAAAGGCGGTGTTTAGCTATTTAAAAAATAGCTAACTTGAAATTGGAAAAAATCACACACCGCCATGATAAATATAAATGTTTTTAGCCAGATTCTGTCGTTGATCGATCGGGATATTTTCAAAAACCTGGTAAGTAGCTACAATAGTGACAAGCATCAGAAAGGCCTTACCAGTTGGACCCACCTTGTGAGCATGTTATTCTGTCATTTATCATCCTCTGATTCGGTACGTGATATCAGCAATGGTCTACGTAGTACTACTGGCAACATGAGCCATATGGGCATTTCCAGAGCACCCAGTAAATCGAGTATCTCTTATATGAATGAGCATCGGGACTTTAATCTGTTTAGGGATCTATATTTTGCTCTTCTTTCCAGCCTATGGAATAAGGATGTTAATCATCGAAAAGAATTACGGTCCTTGAAACGTGAGGTATACCTGATGGATGCCAGCGTGATCCCACTGTGCCTTTCGATGTTTGACTGGGCCACATTTCGCAGCAATAAAGGGGCTGCCAAACTGCACACTGTCCTGGATTATGATGGCTGTCTTCCGGTTTTCATGGAGATTACCGATGGTAAGGTACATGAAAGCAAAAAGGCAAACAGCTTTGCTTTCCCTAAGGGAAGTGTCGTTGTTGTGGACCGTGGATACGTTGATTTTCAGTGGATGAACGTTTTGGACAGCAAGGGGTGTTATTTTGTTACGCGTAGCAAAAGCAATATGAGATACAGCGTAAACAAGAGCTATCAGAGCGAGGCTATGCGAGAAAGCGGCATCATTAAGGATCAGATCATTACCTTGGAGGGAACGGCATCAAAACGTTATGGAAACAAAAAACTTAGACTGGTACACGTTTTGGACAGCACAACAGGTAATGAGTATGAATTTTTAACCAATAACCTGCAATGGAAACCTGCCATGGTCTCTATGATATATAAACAGCGATGGCAGATTGAGATCTTTTTTAAACATCTCAAACAAAGACTCAAGGTGACAAGCTTTATTGGAACTTCGGAAAATGCAGTTCAGATCCAGATATGGACGGCATTGATCGGGATACTTTTATTGAAATACATTCAAAACAAGGTGATCTACAAATGGAATCTATCCAATTTGGTCAGTTTTATCAGGATGAATATATTTGTGAAAATTGACTTTTGGAAATGGGCAAATGATCCATTTATAAAGGATAAAATCCCAGATAAAAATGGACAATTAGGTGTCTTTTGAAAATAACAGAGGGTATAACATTGTAAAAACTCAAAATACAAGCGTATTGAGGGTAAATAATGAGATTTTTTTAACCCTAATTTTTATTTAGGACGCTACTGATTCAATAATACAAAATAAATCCTATATTGTATTATATTTATCTCAAAACCACTATATTACTTAACAATTAAATTAACTTTATATTAATCAATAATATGACCAAACCAATTATTCAACCTGAAGCAACCTTTAAAATGTATGAGCTGATTAGCGGTTACTGGATTGCCTGTAGCATACATGCATTAGCACAATTAAACATCGCTGATTTCTTAGCACATGGTCCTAAAACGATTGATGAGCTTTCAAAAATTTCCGATACCCATGCCCCTTCGCTATATCGATTACTTAGAGCAGTAACTAGCGTAGGTATTTTTGAAGAAACAGTCGATGGAAAATTTCAAATCAATGCCTTGGGAAATGCGTTACTAACCGATACTGCAGGTTCAGTAAAACCTTGGGCATTGGCTAATCTAGGTGAGCACTTCCCCGCTTTTGGAAATCTTGCCTACGGTATATCTACAGGCAATGTTCCATTTGATCAAGTTCACGGCATGCCAGTCTGGGACTACTACAAAACCCACCCTAAAGCTGCAGAAAACTTAACCAAAGCTATGGCAGGAGTTTCCGGAGCGGTAATTGAAGGTATTACTGAACATTATAACTTTTCTCCTTATAAAACCCTTGTCGACATCGGAGGAGGTAATGGTGCCTTGATGTTTGGTGTTTTACGAGCCAGCCCAAATAGCGAAGGTATTGTATTTGATGAACCATATATTATCGAACAAACCAAATTAAATATACCCGAGAATTTAAAAAATAGATGCTCCGTTGCTGGGGGCAGTTTTTTCGAAAGCTTGCCAAAAGATGCTGATCTGTACATGACAAAGTGGGTTTTACACGATTGGAACGACGAACAGGTACTTCAAATATTTGATACATGCTTTAAATCGATGAAAAGCGGCAGCAAATTGCTCATTATAGAATCGGTATTACCCGATGAAATCAACTCCCCTCATGCTGGAAAATTATTAGATATCAATATTTTTGCCATGACCAAAGGAAAGGAACGCACCGTTAGTGAATTTAAAAACTTAGTGGAACGCGCAGGATTGCGATACAATCGTTTAATCCTGACAAACACCGAATTGTCAAGCATAATTGAGTGTGAAAAACCTTAAGCTGATGATTAAAATAACGATTTCCTACCCCGTAAAAATGGAGAGCTGGTTTGATATGGACTACTACCTCAACAAGCATGTACCGCTGTCAAAATCCGTTTTTTCAGGTGTGTTAAAAGGTATCACCATCGATTGTATGACAGATGAAAATCATCGGATTACTCAAGTAACTGGTGCCTTATATTTTAAGAATACAGCTGATTTTTACAATAATTTTTTACCTGCGCAAGAAATGTTAACACATGATGCTATTCAATATACCGATATCACACCCATTTTACAGATAAGCGAAATCAAACTATGGCACACACCTTGGGAAATTGGAATTTAATATAGCGAATAAGGCTAGCTGATAACTATACAGCAACTATATAAAATGAGGGATACCACGATACACTTTACAAACATTTCCGGAGAAATAACTTTTGAACACTTTGAAAGTTATTTTAAAAAGTTGCCTTTAAATGAACAATCAAGGGTTTTACAGTATCGTAATTGGCACGACCAACTGAGCTGTTTATTGGGAATTGCCTTGATTGTTCATTTTGTTTTCAAAGGAGAAATCTCCGAGTTAAAAACTTTAAAAGTAAATAATTTTGGTAAACCGTATACCCATAACGACGTTTTTTTTAATATTTCACACGCCGGTGATTTTGTGATTATGGCCGTCTCCAAACAATTCGAAATGGGTATAGATATTGAAAAGATGGCTAATGTCACACTATCAGACTTTCGAAATCAAATGACAGAGCTGGAATGGAAACGCATAGCAAATTGTACATTTAATCAAAAGAAGGAATTTTACGATTATTGGACCCAAAAAGAAGCCGCTATCAAAGCTGTGGGACAAGGACTCGCGATTCCTCTCCAATCGTTTGAAATAATTGACCTTAAAACTGTTATTTACGGTCACAACTATTATCTAAAAGAGTGTTATATAGACAAACAATATTGTTGCCATATAGCCACAACAGATCAACATTTAAATATTTCCAGCCCTATTTATATAGAAAATATTTACTTGATAAGTTAAAATGATTGATTAGTTCTAAAAATGAAATATTTCTCAAATAAATAAGATATTAGACCGTAGTAAGCACTAGTTTCAAATAGAAAAGCCACATCGCTTGACATGGCTTTTCAATGGGCGTATATACATACAACTGTACAAGCCCTTTATTTATGCTTGACTTTCATTACCCTCATGAAAAGAGCGTTACTTTTAGGTTTCTACGCTACAAAATCATCGGCAAATAGTCTTACTTAATTTTTATGACTTCAGAATAAACAGCTTGGTCACCAGCATTTGCGCGTACGCCAATTCTTGCAAAAAGAGGTCCATCCCCACTCAATTCCTTTAACTGACTAAGATCCTCAGATAAGCTAACCGAGGTTGCGCCATCTTTATAATCTTTTCTGAAAATATTTGTTCCATCATCAACAAAAGAAGTTCTACTAACAAGCAGCATATAATAATCGACCGTTGCATTATCAAAAACTTTATTTATCGTAAAGCTACTAGATAGTTTTTTATCACTCCCTAATGTTAATTTCACATTTTCAATAGTAAAATAAGGTACAACTTCATAATTTACATCGATATTTCCCTTCAATTCAAATTGTATGGTATCGGTGTTGTTTAACCATGGACCATTATTATTTGTACCGATCAGTTTATATTTACCATCAAAAATCTTAACCTTGAAACTACCATCCTGGCCCACATACACCTGCACAGGTGCCTTTAGTTGAAAGCCTTCCTGATAAAGTTGTAATTTTACTACTTCTCCAGTTCCTCTGACACCAATGGGCTTTCCTTTATAGCTAACCGTACCACTTATTGTAGACGTAGGTTCATCATAGTTATCTTTACCACAAGCTATAAAGAGTAGCGATAATACGGTCATCATAATCAATATATTTTTCATATCTTTTGATTTTAAGTTATTGATAAGGATTTCGAATAATTTTCGGATTATTATTTATCCAATCTTGATGGATAAAATTGTAATAATTCTTCATTTGAAAAAACCGTGGATTAGGTGAATTAGAAAACGGTTGTTTATCAAAAACCCATTTCCCATGATTCGGACTGCCTGGAGCTACCACTTTATAAGGAAATAATGCATACTGTATGGCATCCGGATTCTGTGTCGAACCATTCCATATTTTATCAGCCAATCGCCATCTCTTCAGATCCCAGTAACGATGATCTTCAAATGCAAATTCCACTCTTCTTTCTTGCACCAAATCATTTAGAGACATGTTCGTCAGAGCATTTAAGCCCGCCCTAGACCTGACCTGATTCAGATAACCTATTGCTTTACCTTGATTACCCAATTCGAATGCAGCCTCGCTCGCAATCAATACAGCCTCAGCAAATCTAAACCGAGGGAACCACATCTCACTATTTCTTCCTCTAGTTGACGCACCCGGAGTTTCATCTAAAAATTTCCGAAAGAAAAAACCAGATTTATTCACATATTGCAGATTTGAGGTAATCGGACCATTAGTTGACGTAATTAGACCATTTCCATCACTTGTACCCGGCTGCCCAATTTTAGTAACATAAGCTCCGCCTTGTAAGATCTTTTGCCCTGCTTGTAATGTTACAACTTCACCTTTAAATATAGATCCTGGCAGAATGATAGACCCCTCCAATCTTGGGTCTTTATCTTGAAAAATAGCCAATGGAGTATCATAGAAGATGTAATTACCTTGATTATCCTTATTCTTGAGAACACCATCTCTATCATTGATATATTCAAAGTCTTCTACTAAATTTAAAATCGGACCTGCGTAAGCACGATCGATATCTTCAGCATGAGATGCTGGAATATTATTTTTGGTAAAATCAACAGTTTGTCCTGGATACTTATAATCTCTTGCCCAGATCACTTCAACATTATTCTCTTTTATATTTATAGCTTCGTAAAAATTACGACTTAAGTCATCCGGTTTTTTAAGACTTAATTGGTATTTTCCACTATTGATCACCTGTTCAGCTGTGGCCAGTGCTGCTTCATAAAATTTCTGTGCTTCCGATGCCGGTATACCCACTTCTCCACCAGTCGTTTTAATAGGGCTGGCCATTTTATTGTTATAATTGGCCAATGACCCTGCATATACCGCTGCCCTGGCTTTAAGCATCAATGCCCCCCACTTATTTATTCGAGCGGCATTTATCGTCGGACTATCACCTAAGTGTTCATTGATTTCATCAATCTCTTTCATGATATAGGTGTAGACCTCCGATTCTGTAGAACGGGCATATTGAAGGGCTGTAATATCTTTTCCAGGTGAATATTCAAAAACATCATCCCCCACTATTGGCATTCCACCTAAACCTCGAGCCATATTAAAATAGGTCCAAGCTCTTAAAAATCGTGCTTCGGCTTCGTAAGCTAGTTTCTTATCGGCGTTAAGTGCATTCGCACTCCTCAGACCTACTAAAAACTGATTGATATTTCGAATGAGTGTATAATCATAGATCCGCCATAGATCGTCGGCATAGTTTTGAATATTATCAGGACCTCCGTCTGATTTCCCGGCCTCATCTAAAAGGGTATAGCCATAGCCGTCTGACGTACTTTGCCCCCATTGAACACGTCCATAAAAATTCGCTAGAACAGAATTAATCATGATCTCATCACCAAACACCTGTTCGTCAGTTATTATTTTATCCGGATCTTGATCAAGTATATCGTTACAACCCGTGGACAGCAACCCGACAAGAGCCAATAATATAAATTTATTACTAAATAACTTTTTCATATTCATCTTTTTAAATCAAACAGTACAATTAAAAAGTCATATTCAGACCAAAATTGAAAATCCTAGTGGTTGGATATACAAGACCATTGGTTGCATTTATCTCTGGATCTACCCCTTTTAAATTCGAGATTGTAAACAGATTTTGCCCAGAGAAATACACCCTCGTTCTTTTGATATTTACTCTTTTCAGCAAACTCTCTGGCAGTGAGTATCCAAATTCTAGATTCCGTAGTTTAATATATTTCACATTATGTTTCCAGAAATCACTGTTCCAATAATTACTGTGTGAAGAATTCCCGATCAATAACATCGGATACTTACCCGGTATCAATTCACTATTTGGGTCGTATATATCTTTCAGTCTCCAAGTATCTTCCATGTAATATTGCGCATTGTTTCCACCATCATGAAAAGGATTTCTTTGTTCGCTCTCTTGATACCATGAATTCAATCCGCCACCTGTTAGATCAAAAGCCAGGTCAAAATTCTTCCATCCAAATGAAAAATTAAGACCAAAATTTAAGATAGGTGTAGCATCTTGACGATAACCAATAGGGCGTTCATCCATTCCATTGATAACACCATCTCCATTGTTATCCACATACTTGATATCGCCAGGACGTAAAGTTTTATTCCCCTGTCTATCGTTATCAATTTTCCAATTTGCTATCTCCTCCCAACTTTGAAATTGCCCGTCAGACTCTAGCCCCCAATTGATATAGCCAAAACGTTCATTCAGGGAGTTTCTATAAACATTCCACGAATTGCTAAATCTAGGTTTGTATTGACTCCAATCGTAAAACCTCGAGTAGGTGGCATTAGCAGCTACGCTATAGGTCAATTCACCTATGCGGTCAGACCATCTTATCATTCCTTCAACACCTTTATGAACATCCGAATTCAGATTTTCATACGGCAAATTAAATCCCACTTCAGATGGCAATAAAATATCGTATCTTCTTTCAGGCAAACCTGTTCTAATCCGTCTGAAATAGTCAAAACTACCCGTTAACTTAGAGTTGACAGCAGAGAAATCTACCCCGATATCCAATATTTTCGCTCTGATCCATGATAATGTCGTCACCGGTAACCCTCTAGGTTGTGAGCCAATAACATATTTGCCATCGATCACAGAACCCCCTGATTTATAATCATAACCTGGTAAATAATCAAATGCATTATAAACAGCTTCATTATTCACCTCAATTTTATCATCCCCTAACAAACCATAAGATGCTCTCAATTTAAAATCATTGATTTTACTTAGTACCGCATTATCCTTCCAGAAATTTTCTGCTGATGCTCTCCATCCCAAAGAAGCTGATGGGAAAAAGCCCCAACGTTGCCCCGGAGCAAATTTCCAAGAACCATCATACCTTCCCGAAAGTTCTACGAGATATTTACTACTGTAGTCGTAATTAATTCGAGCTAGGTACCCTAATCGGCCTTCGGTCCTATTTCCATTATCGTCATAGGTATCCATGGTTTCATAATCGATCAAGTTCAATGAGTTTGCCGTTGGAATGGAATGCACCCAAGTTGTTGGCGTATTTCTAATAATGGTTTCAAAACCACCGATCACATTCAGATTATGTTTATCGAACACCTTCGTATACGCAAGTTGAAAATTGGAAGTAAGCTCTTCATTATGCCCCATTCTCCTTTCGCGCCAAGGATTATTATTCTCAAAAATAACCGGGTACGTATCCGTTGCGTCATCATATCCATATAATTTGTAGGTGTACTCATGGTTATCTAATTTCTGATTGGCATAATAATACCCCACCAAAGCCTTTGCTTTCAGGCCATCAATAATATCATATTCAGCATTGAAATTTAACTGAGCAACACGCCATGTCTCTGTATATTTTCCAGACAGATCATAATTTAACCAAGCAAAATTTGTCCCTGGATCTGTTGATGTTAATGTTGGATAATCAGGATTATCATTTGCAAAAGGTCTCGCTGTAGGTAAATTTCTATAGGTCGCAAAAATAGGTAACCAATAATCGTCGGCACCAGGTACTCCAGGATTCGTCCGGTTTTCATACCGTGCGTTTAATGATGCGCCCACCTTAAGTTTTTTGGAAATCTGAGCATCTACATTCATCTGCACATTGGTTCTTTCAAAACCGCCATAATTAACAATCATGGACTCCTGATTCATATGGCCAGCACTAAAATAATAGTTGATATCTTCCGACCCCCCTGAAGCATTTACAGAATAATACTGTTGCGGAGAAGTTTTCCAAATGTAATCCTGCCAATCAAAGGGCACATAACCTTTTTCAGTACCCGCTTTCCATTTTTCGAAATCAGAAGCCGAATACTTATAATCCTTTATACCTTGTACCGTTTCAGATTGGATATAGTTTTGAATGTATGTCGCAGCATCTGCAGGCTTAGGAAATGTGGATAAGTTTTGAAAGCCATAATTAGCAATTAAGTTAACCGTATTTGCGGAGTTTTTCTTACCTCTTTTTGTTGTCACAACAATCACTCCGTTTGCGGCACGTACTCCGTAGATAGATGCTGATGCATCCTTTAAAACGGATACGCTTTCAATATCGTTAAAATCCAGATTATTAAATTGACCCGCATCTTTTTGAACGCCATCGATCACATATAATGGATCGCCCATGTTTCGAATCTGTAATGCTGTACTTGAGCCTGGACGGCCGTCAGATTGCCTAGAATTTAGACCTGGAATTTTTCCTACAAGAGCACCTGAAGTCGTTGAAGCAGTGGAACGCTTGATATCATTGGATCCCAATGTGGAGATTGCCGAAGTTAATGATTCCTTTTTCTGAGTCAAACCAAAGCCAGTCACTACAACTTCATCAATATATTCTGGACCACTAGAAGCTAATGTAATGTCCAAATTTTGGGTTGAAGCATTCAGCTGGATTTCTTTCGTTTCATAACCCTTATAACTGACAACTAGGGTCGCATTAGTGGGGTTCATATTTAGAGAAAACCCACCGGCATCGTTGGTCGATGTTCCAGCACTGGTTCCTTTGACCAGAACTGATGCGCCATACAATGGCGTACCATCAGCACTTTTGACAGCACCTTTTATTTCTCTATTTTGGGCAGATGCTAGGTTTATGGAACAAATGCTGGAAATAAGAACAAAATAACGTGCACAGTCTGTTTTTAGATTGAGTACCTTCAAAAGGAACTTAACCTTAAAGAAAAACTTAATCATAATTTTAAATTTATTTTTGGTTATAAAGTTTAAGTGTTTTTGCAAAGCAGACTTGCAAAAACACTTCAAATAATCTTTCGGTTCAAAAAGACTATTTTCAACAATTAAACAATATCTATAGGTTTATACCCTCCTTTCTTATTGAAGTAAATGATTAATAAAATAAAGAATACAAATAAACCGATCGGAAGTAGAGAAACGGTTGATAACGCCGATTTCTTAGCTTGATTTTCCATCTGCTCCACCACTTGCTGACTTGTTTCATCGAGAGATGATACATGTGCATAATCAATCGTTTTATATTCTCCAAAAATACTTGACCTCGTCCCAGTTACCAGTTTTTCATGGTATTGCGTATTGTTAACCTGATCATATTCGACCAGTTTCTTGTCAATATTGCTATCTTGGATATAGCCTAAAAACACAGCTCCAATGATCCCAACTCCAAGTTGACCTACAGCGCTTGTGATATTCAATGCTAAAGCACCCCCTTTTGGAAAACGCTCGGATACTACACCCAACATCGTTCCCCAGAGATAGGTCTTTCCAAAAGCGTATAACACAGCAGCTAAAAGAATGTAAAGACCAGAAGAAATCGATAATAGTTGTAGTCCCACTGCAGACACCAGAGCACTGATGGATAGTATCGCTAGTGGTGATAAGAATTTAACCACTACACCTGAATACATCCGTAATACTGTCATAATTATCGCAGTAAAGACCAATACCCAGCCTCCTTGAAATCCCATTTTGCTCATTTCAGGAGTCATTAGATCTGTAATCCAGCTATCCGTACCCAACTCCATTGTAGCTAGCGGTACCATAGCCAATAAGAGCAGAACAAAAAGTCCCTTGCCCCAAGACCGGACATAATATCCAAATACAGCAACGATTGCTACAGTTAGAAAAATATTAAATTTATAATCCCAATGAAACAAAGTGCCTAATTCGAAGACACATAATGTGACAATGATCAGGGCCCCCAAGACACCAACTTCTTTTAACATTTCCAGATACCCAACTCCGGCTTTTACCCGCTCATTTACCGGAAATTTTTGATTGATAATCAAGGCTCCGTATGCAACTGCTGGTATCAATATAAAACCAATCACGATTCTCCAGTTGATATCCATCGCTAAAAGCCCGATGCCCAATAAACCAGATATCGCAATACCCATCGGCCATCCCGCATGCAAAATATTAAGCCACTTTGTTTTTTCTTTCGGATATAGCGATGCTACAACCGGATTGATCACTGCTTCGGCAGCTCCATTTCCTAGCGCAAAGAAGAACGTCCCTGCATATAGCATCCAATATCCCGTTGCAAAAATGGTCAACACCACCGAAATCAAATGGCAGATAAATGCAAATATCATCGATTTCTTATAGCCAATCTTATCGATGATCAAACTGAAAGCAACTATACTCAATGCAAATGGCCAAAAACTGACACCAAATATTTCTCCCTGTTGCGTTTTACTTAAGTCGAACATCGTCGCCCATGTAGGCATAAGAAAGGATCTGAAAACAAATCCAAAAGCAGATGCCACTAATACAATAAAACAACCCCAGAAAAGGGTACTCTTTCTATCATTGTTTGTATTGACAATTTCTTGATCAGCAGTCATAATTATTATGGGTTATTTTTAAAGATTTTTGTATAGAAGGTTGCCCCGTCACGCGCTAGAATATCTGAGCTTTCAGCCAATGGACGCCAAATACTTGCAGCTCTGGCCAATTCTTTAGAAGGCGATCCGAAAGTCTCTAAAACAACACTTCCCTGATAACCAATTTGGTTCAACGCATCTCTTATCCCTTCCCAATCGACCTGTCCAGTACCCGGTGTACCTCTATCGTTTTCATTACCTTGGACATGGGCAAGCTTATCACCTAATAGATGGATGGAATTAACGATACTTTTTTCTTCGATATTAGCATGAAAAGTATCCAACAAGATCTTTAAAGAAGGGTCATTTATTTCATTGATCAATTCGAGGGCTTGGTCTACCGTATTGATCATATCCGTTTCAAAACGGTTTAACGGTTCCAACGCTAATACCACACCATGCTCTTTTGCATATTTCGTTGCTTCAAGTAAATTTTCCAAACAGAAGTTGCGTTCCATCTCCTTTTGCTCTTTGGAAACCAATCTTGTTTTCCCAACAGCAGAGTAAAGAGGTCCACCAAAAATTGGACTTTCTAACTCATTAGCGATTGCAATACAATCCTTAATGTAAGAAAGACCAATTTTTCGATAACTGCTATGTTCACTTGAAATATCTCTTTCTGTACCAAATGCACCACTCACAGACAGATTTAAACCAACCTCACGTGCGACTTTCTTAAGTTGCTTGACATCGATCAAGGATAGATCTTCGATAGCAATCTCCATGACATCATAGCCATAGTCTTTTGCTTTATATAGAATATCAATATGATCTGCTGCGTATGGCGACACCCATACAAAAGAGCTAATTCCAATTTTCATAGTTTTACTTTAATCAAATGATGGTATCTCTACCCTAATTCCACCTTTCATGGCCGACTTATGTGCACAAATTCCAGCACAAGTATAATTTGCAGCTAAAACAGCATCAACTGCAGAATCTCTACCTTCCACAATAGCTGCTACAAATTCTTGCACTAAATGAGGATGGGAACCACCGTGACCAGCTCCTTGTAAGAAAGAAACATGATTTGGATCGTCTATTCGCTCTCTTTTTGTAAAATCTGCAATTTCCGGTATCAATAGATCATCTGTATCTGGGGCTTCCATACGTACAGCATTTTCACCACCATCGAAAATAACATGCTGTTCATCCTGCAATTGTTCCCACTCGAAAGACATTTTATCACCATATACATCGTAACTTTCACGGTACTGCCTCACCACGTCGAATAATGATCGAGTTGCTTCAGCAACAACATTCGAATCTTTCAATTTAAAAGTTGCGGTTTCAACAGCAAATGGAGAATTATAGCGTTTTGCCAAATCATCACTTAATTGACCCGATCCATGACAGACAACAGATTCGGCTATCGTATTATTGATACGGAGCAAAGGTGAAATAGCATGTGTACCATTCAACATCGGTGGGTAACCTTTCCAATATTCTGCCCATCCTTCCATACTCATATCTTGGATATGCGAACCTCTTACAAATTGTATTTTCCCCAATTTACCCGTATCGGCAAGTTTCAATCCATACAAAAACTCTCTGGTATACAAAGCTGTTTCCATCATCATATACACTTTGTTGACTCTTTTCTTAGCTTCAACAATAGCCTGACAATCGGCTACCGTCATCGCCATCGGTATGGTACATGCTGTATGTTTATTCGCATTTAAAGAGGCTAATGTCATCTTAGCATGCTCTGGAACAGGTGTTACCACATGAATGGCATCCACATCATCTCTTTTAATGACTTCATTAAAATCTGTAAACAGTAAATCATCGTCTAAATTGAACTTCTCTTTTAATTCTTTCAGTGTTTCAGGATTTCTAGTACAAATACCTACAGCTTTGATATTAGGAAGTTTTTGATAAATGGGTATAAACTCTTTTCCAAATCCCATTCCTACGATAACGACAGTGATTTTTTTCATTTTTATTATTTATTTAGATTATATATTTAATGCCCAATGGATCGCGTTTATTAATATTTTTCTATAGTCTTTATTTAAATGACTATGTTCATCATGACCCAGTGTAATGCCTACAATTCTAGCTTTATCATGGTTGACCGTGAATACAGCCGGATAAACTTTAGCCGTTTCTAACGATTGGCTAATAACCAATACATCGATACCCTTACCCGTAGCGTTAGGTTCGTGGCGGTATAGTTCGTCTTTAAATGTAAATTCCGGCGAAACTCCTTGATTGATCGGGTGCGCGGTATTCACGACGATATTTTTGATTTCTTGAAAATTTTCGTGGCTTTTGCTCCCCCCTCCTACATATTCCAAGTTATATTTAGACCAGTCTTCCCAATTGTACCATACTGCAGCATGAAGTAAGATCAAGGGTTTACCCTGTGCTACAAATTTTTCAATCGCTACTTGAGACGCTTTTGAGATAGGTTGATTATTGGTTAACACCAATAGATCGGTCGTTTTCAAATAGAAGCGTATCGAATCGGTATTATCTGTATAGATTGCATTTACATCTGCCATCGTATTGATCAATTTCGTATCCTCTATCTTGTACCAGCGATCAAAATCGTGCGATCCACCACCTCCAACAACTAATACATTTTTCTTCTTTTGCTGGTTATCAAAAGAAGGTGCCATTGTTTTCGCACATAAAGACCCTATACTACTTACTACTATAGCAAGTAATAGCATTACTGATTTATATTTCATCCGTTTTAGTTTATATTAATCCACAACTCTCATGATTCCGTTCATCCCTCTCCAATGCCCTGGAAATGTACAGATAAACGGGTATTCACCTTTTTCTTTTGGTGCTTGAAATTTCAGCGTATAGCTTTGTCCAGGGTTAACCAGTTTGGTATGAAAAAGTACCTCACTGACCTCTGGTATATAATCCTTTTCTGCTGCTGAAGAAGCCTGCAGCATTTCATCCGCTGCTTTACCGACTATTTCCGTTGTCCCGGGTTTGATAATAACCAGGTTATGCGGCATCCCATCAGGGTTCTCCATGATCAATGTAATCTGCTTACCGGCTTTCACGGTGATCGACCGCTTATCATATTGCATGATATCTTTTATCGCTTTTATAACAATTACTTCAGCCGGAGCCTCATTTTGGTTTACTTCCACAGCACTTGCCATATGCATATGATCATGCACATGCCCACCGTTCAATTGGAGCTTAACTTTAATTTCACTGATATTTCCAATAAATTCAGAACCATGGTCATACTTGGTCAATGCTACTGATTCATCCAGATCTTCACCAGAACGCAGGTAGGATTTTAGTGGTTTCTTGAAGGGTTTCACTTCTTTCATTTGCCCCACTAACCTGTTATTGACATAAAGACTTAAACCATCCTTTTCAGTTATACTGGCATTCACTTTAAAAGCATTCCCAATTCCATCTGATGATGAGATACTATATTTCTGTCCATCATTAAAAACTTCCCAGAACAATTTGTTTCCCTGCATATATAAAGCAAAACCATCCTTGGCATCACCTTGCCCTATAATCAATCCTTTGTATGGATCCTGATCACGGCGCAAAACCTCCGTTTCTATGATGATATCCTTATCCCTAACATTTGGTGAAAACTGCACTCGGTTTTTCCTTCCAAGCGTATAGATCTCTTCACCCAATGCTTGATTGATCTGTTTCTCATACGTATTGTTTGATACCTGATCAGTTGAGTTGGACATATGACTGTGATTGGTCTGAATCGCAGCAAATAAAGCGGGCGACAACCACTTGTCCTGCGCATTCGCGGGATCATTGATCGCAGCCTTTAACACGGTACTTATTTCTGCAAAAGGTGCTGAATCTGCAATTTTAACAAATGCTGCTAATCTGGTATTTAAATTTTTATCTTCAAAAATCTTTGATTTAGCTATTTTATCAAAGCTTTTAGCATTCAGATCCAAGACCTGAACAGCTGCTTTCCTTACCCCTGCAGACGGATGGGACAATGCCGTTAATAACGCATCATTCACTTCTTCATCTGTTAACAATCCCAAGCCTTTCAACGTCCAGATCGCATGGATAGCTGGTGCATTCAACCCTATCTCGTCGACAGACTTGTTGTTAATGATCTTGATCAGATCTTGTTTAACATCCGCTTTTTTGCGTTCTACCAAAAGTCTTTGCGCATGTGTTCTCCAGAATTTATTCTTACTGTTTAATGCTTTTATGAGTTCTTTGGGATTATCCTTAGAGAGTTTGAAACTTTCATTATGCTTGGCATTTTTATATACCACACGATATACCCGACCATGCTTTTTATCTCTCAAGTCGCTCTCAAATGCATTTCCCGGTCCTCCAACCTGATCTTTAAAAGGAAGTACTTTTTCTGAAGGTGCTTGAGCAGGAACAAAAACATTGTGTTGAATAATAAAATTATACCAATCTAACACCCACACTGCACCATCTGGCCCTACTTCAGAGTGAACAGGTCCAAACCATTCGTCCGAACTAGCCAATAGATTCCAACCATCTTTTTCTTTGAAACCAGCACCATCTTTTTCAATGATTGCATTATGGATCAATCGTACCGTAGGTTCATTCACAAATGCGACACTGTTCCAATAAGATTGCGGAAAATCTCTTGCGGTATACATATGATGTCCAGCTGCAGAGGTGAAGCCACCCACTACATCTACCTGTCTAAGGTTAGGTGTTAAGGCATGTACCTCATAATGGTTATCAATTTTTTGAATAGCATTGATTGGATTGACACCCGGTATATTTTCCACCCGTCTTTGTAAATATTTTTCGGGCATCGAATAGAATGCAGAATGCGTGTTATTTGCAGTCGATATAAAAACGTTATTATCTTCAGACATACCCAGTCCCCAGGTGTTATTACCAGTTGTCGCTAAATATTCAAAATCAGAACCGTCTGAATTTAATCGGTACAGACCCTGCGAAAAAATATGCTTTTCACCATTAATGACACCATTATACCCTGCATATCCGGTAACGCCCCAGATTTTATTATCAAATCCATATTGTAAATTTGATGGTCCAGCATGTGTATCCCCTTTACTCCACCCGGTCATGATTACTTCTTCTTGATCGGCCACATCATCACCATCCGTATCTTTTAAGAAGACGAAATCAGGAGCCATGGAAACGATCACACCATCATTCGCAAATGTTAAACTCGTAGCTATATTAAGGCCTTTGGCAAACTCCGTAAACTTATCCGCCACCCCATCACCATCGGTATCTTCACAGATCACAATTCGATCATTTCCTTTACCTTTAATCTTTTCAAAATTATTGGGATAATCCACTGCTTCTATCACCCACAAACGCCCTCTTTCATCCCAACTCATCGCCATAGGGTTGGTGATATTAGGTTCCGATGCAAAAAGTTTTAGTTCAAAATCCAATGGTGTTTGAATCAATTTCATAGACTCCTCAGGAGTAAGAGGGTCTTGGACTCTAGGCACATCATATCGTGCTGTAAAATCAGCTATAGAATCTGGATATATACTCACATGTGGAACAGCCAATTCATCTACCAATCGACGCACCTTTTCTCCAAGCGACCACCATATCCCGCTGCTTAATACCTTTAAAAAGTGTAGGTTTTTCCAGGTTTCATCATTCTTTCCTAATGCTTGATATAAAAACCGACCATTACCCTCTTCACTATACCAGATATAGTTTTGTTTCTCGCCATTTACATCTGCAGTTCCAATCACGTTATGGTTGCTCGTCTTAGATTTAAACGCATACTTTTCGTTATTGACCTTGATATTATTGACAGATGAATCCAGCATGTTTTTAGCATCTGCAATTGAAACAGTAACTTCTCCATCACCCAGATCATCAAAACCACCCTGCACTAAATCGGTAAACCATTCCGAGTTTTTGAATGAATTAGCAGAAGAGTTCAATGCGACGACCCCTTTTCCTTTTTCAAGAAATTTCTTTAATGCCTGTTCCTTATCGGCACTTAATTCTTGCTGATTGACTAATAATACAACGCCATCAAATTTATCTAGGTACTCAAGATCCAAGCTTGATAAGGTATCACTATAGGTTAAATTGATGCCCGATTTAAAAAGTTCGACACCTAACCAAGTAGCTTGATTAGATGACTTTTCATTTCCCGCACCAATAAATAGTACTTCTGCTCGCCTAGGTTTATCAGGTTGACAGGAGGTAAAAAACACTAAAAATAAAAGTAAAAGTCTTAATATGTTCTTCATGATTTAGATGATATTTGGATTTATCTATAATTGTTATAAGCAAATATAGATATATGTCAGAGCTTCGAACTTAGCTATTTTATCAAGTTTAAGACATATTGTATCATTTTTCATTAGATTTGTATTGACAAACAGAAATTATAATGCTAGATAAGAGAGTTATTTCAAAATCACTTATTCCAGAGAATAAAGCTTTTTCAATAAAAAGGATTGATGAACCCCATTTTGACCCTACCTTCCATGCGCATCCAGAATTTCAGCTTTCTTATGTCATAAAGGGAGAGGGCAATCGGATCGTAGGCAATAGTCTGCAGCCCTTCCATGCCAATGACATGGTATTTATCGGTCCCAATCTACCGCACGTGTGGAAAAACCATTTATCCTATTTCAAAAAAGACAGCCAATTAGATACCTCTGTAATTGTCATTTATTTTCATAACAATTTTTTTTCTGAAGAGATCTATGGCAAAGCAGAGTTCTATAAACTGAAAAATTTCTTCAATAAAAGTAATCTAGGTATTGAAATTAAGGGAGAAACCAGAACGATCATCGGAGAGATGATGTTTGAGCTATTAAATACAGAAGGATTAGAAAGTATCATTTTATTATTAAAAATATTGGACACCTTAGTAATTTCTACAACATGTAGTTATATCAATGAGTTTGATGAGGCTATCAACTACAAGGAAGCCGAAACCGAACGTATCCATAAGGTATATGATTTTGTTATTAAAAACTTTGATAAGCAGATCCGTCTCGAGCAAGTTGCCGAAATCGCCAATATGACAAGCACCTCTTTTAGTCGGTACTTCAAAACTAGGCTTAATAAATCATTCTCAGATTTCCTCAAAGAAATCAGAGTAAACTATGCCTGTAAACTGTTGAAAGACGATAGCATTTCGATAGAAATGATCAGCTACGAATGTGGATATCCATCCATAACAAATTTCAACAAACAATTCAAAAGTGTCATTGGCCTTCAGCCCAGACAGTATCGAGATAATTTTCTAAATCTAATTTAGCACCTTTTATATACCTATATCAGTACTGCAGCAATAATCAACATAGTGGCATGCAATTAATCAAGACTTAATGCCTCCTTTCTTGACTATTGGTTCTGGTGCACAGATACCTTTCATGAGGTATTGACTGCCGTAACGCTGGCGGATCTTGTCCATGGCCTGCAGCAGATTGACCTCCTCACTGCTATCATTGAACAGGTCGGTCTGATAAGCACCATAGATCAGATTGGAGAACTTGATACCGATCAAACGGATCAACATCCTACGGCTATACAACTTTTTGAACAGCGCCATCACCTTTTCAGTGATCAGCCGATCGGAGTTGGTGAAACCGACCTTCACCTGTTGGGTATGGGTATCGAAATTGCTGTATCGGATCTTGAGCGTGATGCAACTGGTGAGCTTCTGATCCTTACGAAGATCGAAAGCCAAGGTATCGATCATGCCGATCAAAGTACGGCGTAGAACCTCCATATCGATGGTGTCTTGCGGAAAGGTGGTCTCCTTACTCATGGACTTCTGCTCGCGGAAGGGCAATACCGGAGAATCATCCTGCCCATTGGCTTTTCGCCAAATATTGACACCGTTCTCCCCTAGCACCCGCTGCATGGTGAAGACTTCCATCTGTTGTAAGGTGCCGATCTTGTTGATCCCCATATTGCGTAGCAAGGAAAAAGATTTCTCACCCACCATCGGGATCTTACGGATCGATAACGGTGCTAAAAATCCCTTTTCGGTACCCCCTTTTACATAAAGTTCATTACTGGGTTTCGCTTGACCAGTGGCAATCTTGCTCACGGTTTTATTGACCGAAAGACCGAAGCTGATCGGTAGACCGGTCTCCCGAATAATACGCTGTCGCAATTCCTGAGTCCACTGCCAGCAGCCAAAGAAACGGTCCATCCCCGTCACATCCAGATAGTGTTCATCAATACTGGCCTTTTCGACCACAGGCGTACACTCTTCGATAATCTCGGTCACCATGGAAGAATATTGGCTATAACGATCATGGTCACCACGTACCACGATAGCTTCGGGACACATCCGTAAAGCCAACCGCATCGGCATGGCACTATGCACTCCGTACTTACGGGCTTCATATGAGCATGATGCCACCACACCGCGGTCGGAAGTTCCCCCGATAAGCACAGGTCTGTCCACCAAAGCAACGTTGAGCAAACGCTCGACCGACACAAAAAATGTGTCGAGATCACAATGTACTATATTCCGTTCCATACCTTAAAACTATCATCCATATCCGCTGACCACTTCTACCCTTTGGTATAAAGAAGTCCTTTCAAATATACTAACATTTTTAGCTCAAAAACTAATATCAATAGCCTTAATGCCGTAATTACCTGATATTCAAACTTAAAAACTAAAGCCCTTTGCAACATCTAATAATTTAATCAAACGATATGCAAACTCACAGCGTATCACAAATAGGTAAACCCATGAATAGCCTCCCACATCAGGTGAGAGGCTAATCGATTACTCAATCCTATTGGTTTACTTTTTCCGGTACCTTCCCAACAATCGACTCGTTAGGAAGCTCACAACTGTACCGATAGCAACCATCACTACGGTCCGTAAGAACATCTCCTAAAGATAACGACGCCCAGATGGAGCAAAGTGTACCAGCCAAAACGTCCATTAAAAGATAAATGCACATATTGCTCAATGTTAGCTAATTGTTAACTCCATGTTCAATTATTGACATAATTTTTTTTTTGATATTCATTTAATTATATTCGTCACATACAAATAGATTTAAGTGGAAAATTATGAAGATAAGATTCTAATTACTAGGCTTAAAAATAGTAATATAGAAGCTTTCAATGCTATTTATTGGAAATACCAATCGCGCCTGTACGCTAATATTTACAAATTATTAAAAAACAGTGATGCGACAAAAGATATACTTCAGGATGTATTTGTAACACTATGGGAGAAACGGAATGATATTGACTCAAATAGGGAGATAATCGGATGGCTTTTCACTGTAAGTTATAACAAATCAATCAACCTACTTAAAAACAACATCAGAAAGTCACTCATATTTGACGAATATAACGAAGATCTACAAGTCGAAACCAATGATACTGTTGATGTTGAGAAAGATCATTTAGACTTACTTGACAAAGCAATCAATCAACTTTCACCACAAAAAAGAAAAGTGTTTGACCTCTGTAAACTACAGGGGAAAACTTATGAAGAAACTGCCATTGAATTGAATATATCGAAACATACGGTGAAGGAATACCTTTCAGGTGCAGTTGCAAATGTAAAAAGCTATGTAAGATTAAATGGTCAACCTTCTGGTACAACACTTCTATATTTATTGTACCTATACCAGTCTTATAACTCCTAATCTATTCCATAAAATTTTATTTTTTTTCACACCCCCCCATTTCAATCTTCTCTTTGTATTTATAATAGATTCTTGCAGCATTAATTTGTAGCACCTAATCGAGAGATAGATAAAAGAGCTGACCAGATTAAATAATGACAAACATAAAAACCAAAATCATTGATTTATTGCGTAAACCTATTTGGTCTTACGACGAAAAAAAATGGATATTACAATATTTAGAGGAGTATGAAGACACTGAACTAAGAGCATTGATGCATGAGCACTTTATTCAAGATGCTACCATAGAAGAACATCATAATTTAGAAGATGCTAAAATCTTGCTAGACCATATCCACCTACAAATCACGGATACTTCTATTACTAAAAAACAATCCATTTTCGATAGCATGAAGAGGTACTGGTCGAGTGTTGCTGCTGCAATTGCCTTAGTTTCATTCATTAGCTATCTGACCTGGAATAACCAAGTTGAAAATATAGCTAAAACGGCATCTTCTGCAAGCATAAACCAAGAGGCAATGACCTGGGGTAAGAAAGCAACACTGAAATTATCAAATGGAACGGTAATCAATCTTGATGATCTTCAAAATGGTCAAGCGCTAACACTAAAGGGTATCATCATCCGAAAAACTGCAGATGGAACTATTCGTTATGAATATAATCTTCATAATCCATTGGCTAACGACACCCCCATTTCAAACACCATAAACACTCCCAAAGGAGGTGAGTATCAAGTAACCCTGCCTGACGGTAGTAAAGTATGGCTCAATGCGATGAGCTCACTAACTTACCATATACCATTTGCACCCAATAACCGTACAGTGCATATTGAAGGGGAAGCATACTTTGAAATTGCGAAAGATAGCAAACGCCCTTTTATTGTACACGCTAATCAAGTAGAGGTAAAAGTACTCGGTACACATTTTAATGTATCGGCATATGCTTCCGATCCTGAAATAAAAACAACTTTACTAGAAGGTTCTGTCCAAATCAGCAACAACGCTTTAGCGCAACGCTCATCACCTGTCATCATGACTCCCGGTCAGCAAGCTATTGTATCCACAATAAAGTCTGATCCTATTAAATTGATTCAGATAGACACAGCTGATGCAATGTCGTGGAGAAATGGATATTTTATATTCCATAGAGAGGATATCCACGGTGTGATGGAAAAAGTAGGCCGGTGGTATGATCTTGATATCAAATTCAAAGGAAAGTTAGAAGATAGAAAATTTGAAGGCACCATTTCTAGAATGGAAAGTCCAAGTACATTGATAAAAGCATTACAACTAACCGGAATTGCAAAATTTAAACTTGAAGGGAGGACAATAATCGTAGAAGAATAAGACTGCCATAACCTGAAAAAAATCAGAAGCGCTGGAACGCTTCTGACATAAGTTGTCTAGGACAACTGCTCGAATATCAACAAAAAGATGAACCAATTATTAATACCAATTCAAATGTATAAAATTTATACCAGATTTTTTCATGACCAAATTCCTTGTCGAAACATTGGCAAATATCTCATCATTATGAAAGTGTTTTTTCTTTATTTATTTCTTTCCTTAAATGTGGGAGCAGCGACTTATGCTCAAAAGTTCACATTAGACAAAAGAAATATTTCCATTAATTATGTTTTCAAGGAAATAAGAAAACAAACAGGCTACAATACATTAATCGATGTCAAGCTTTTGGATAAAATCAAGCCCATCGATATTAATGTAAAAAACGTTAGTATTCAAGAAGCATTAAAAGCGGCGATAATGCATAATGGATTAACTTACGCCATCATTGAAAAAAACATCATCATTTCGGAAGAAGATAAAGCCCCAAGTAAAATTGATGCCATACAGCAAGATTTTACCGTTGAAGGCAAAGTTCTCGATGACAAAGGTCTAGCCCTTCCTGGAGTAACTATTCAGATCAAGGATATGCCCCATCGCACTGTTAAAGCAGATGAAAATGGATTTTTCAAAGTACAAGTCTTCAAAGGATCTGTCCTAATATTAAGTTATATGGGCTTTCAATCTCAAAATATCACTATCGCAAATCAGGAAAAATTAACGATAATAATGACGCAGAATCAAGCTCAGCTCGAAGAAGTTGTCGTTACCGCTTTGGGTATAAAGAGATCAGAAAAGGGATTGGGATACGCGATCCAGAAAGTATCGGGGGGATCAAATGAATGTTGTTAAAAATGTAGATGCTACATCTGGGCTGATAGGTAAAATTGCCGGCCTGCATATTCAGAGCAGTTCTGAATTTAACGAAGCGCCAACTATGAGTCTTCGAGGCGAGTCGCCCTTACTTGTCATAGACGGTGTGCCTTATACCAATATCTCTTTAAGAGATATTGCTCCCGATGATATTGAAAGTATAAACGTTTTAAAAGGGGCTACCGCATCAGCATTATATGGTTCGAGAGGTGGAAGTGGTGCTGTGATCGTAACCACTAAAAAAGGTAACAAAAAAGGTGGTTTAGAGGTCGCTGTTAATAGTAATACGATGTTTGAAGCAGGTTATCTTGCATTACCCAAGGTCCAAAAATCATACAGTTCGGGTGGTGCAGGTAAATACGGCTCTGGCGATTTTGTATGGGGTGACAAATTGGATATCGGTCGTACTGCTTTACAATATGACCCCTATACTTACGAATGGGGTGAAGCTCCACTCGTTTCCAAAGGCAAGGATAATCTGACCAATTTTCTAGAACCGGGGTTCATTACCAATAACAATATTGGTATATCGCATCAGGGAGAAAAAGGAAGTTTCCGTTCCTCACTGACCCATGTCTATAACAAAGGACAATATCCAGGATCAAAACTGAATAAACTCACGTACACTGTTGGAGGTGATATGAAAGTGGACAAATTCACGTTCGAAGGTAACATGACCTATAACAAACGATTCTATCCGAACAATTCGGGTACGGGCTATGGCTCTGGAGGTTATATCTACAATCTACTGGTATGGTCAGGACCTGAATTTGATATTCGAGATTATAAGAACTATTGGGTAAAAGGTAAAGAAGGCATACAACAAAACTGGATGGACAACAATTGGTATGACAACCCCTATTTCATCGCTAATGAAAAGCGCCATAGCAATGATTATGATGTGACCAACGGATTTATGTCCATGAAATACGATGTCAAACCTTGGTTGAATTTCACATTGCGATCAGGTTTTGATTATTACTCGGATAAGGAGGAATGGAAATATGCGAAAAGTTTAATATCCAACAAGAAAGGATACTATAAAATGGATCAAGAAACGGCATTTAGCTCCAATACTGATTTGATAATAATGGGAAATCATAAGATCGGTAAATTAGGAATTGATGCGTTGATCGGTAGCACATTATATTACCGTCAAGGAAGTAATGTATGGGGCGAGACAAAAAATGGGTTATCCATTCCGGGTTTCTATTCAATCAATGCATCTGTTGATCCAGCAACGACAGGACAGGGCGGTTCAAAAAAACAGGTCAACAGTATTTTCGGAAAAGCTACATTATCATGGGATAATATGTTTTATGTAGATATAACTGCACGTAATGATTGGTCCAGTACACTTCCTTCATCAACTCGTTCTTATTTCTATCCATCCATATCCAGTAGTTTGATCCTTTCCGAAATCTTCGAAAAGCCACAATGGCTGGACTTATGGAAGCTTAGAGGTTCATGGACCAAAACCAAAAATGACATCGGAGTATACGAAACGAATAATACGTATTCCATGTCAACCAACATATGGGATGGACTTAATGCAGCCTACTATCCAGGTAGTATCCGTGGATTTGCACTACGCCCAGAGAGTTCCCGTTCGTACGAAATCGGAACCGCAGCTAACTTTCTTAAGAATCGCTTATGGTTAGACTTAACTTATTATAATAAGCTACGCTATGATTTTGCTACACGTGCCCCTTTGAGCGAAGCTTCAAGCTTTTCAAGTATCTACCTGAATACGGATGAACAATTGGAGCATAAAGGTGTCGAGGTGACCATCGGTGGAAAAATAATGAAAAATGATAGCTTCTCTTGGAACACGCTTTTCAATTGGGCATTGGATAGACAAGTATATAAGAAATTGGATGAAAAGTATTCTTCTAAATATCCATGGGCAGGTGTAGGTGAAAGAACGGACGTAGCCACTACCTCGCATTACATTTGGGATACAGACAGTAAAGGAAACATTGTTCATGGATCGAACGGATTACCCATCAATATCCGAAAAATCGGAAAAATGGGATACTCCTCTCCTGATTGGGTATGGGGCTTTACCAATTCTTTTCAATACAAACATTTCATGTTGGATATCACATTTGACGGTAGTGTGGGTGGTGTTGCTTATAACAGAACTGAGCAGGCCATGTGGAACTCGGGCTCTCATATAGAAAGTGACAACAAATGGCGCTATGACCAAGTGGTAAACGGCTTAAACAATTACATTGGAAAGGGCGTTCAAGTAGTGTCGGGAACTATTGAACGGGATGAATATGGCCAAGTAATTTCGGATAATCGCACCTATGCGCCAAATGACAAGGAAGTCTCTTACGAGAATTATATCAGACAATACCAAGGTGACTCTTATGAAAGCGCTCCTCAAAATTTCTTCAGCAAAAGCTTTTTTAAATTAAGAGAAGTAGCTATAAGCTATAATGTTCCTACCACATTCGCAAAAAAACTAGGTGTAAATGATTTTAGGATTGCTGCTGTTGGTAACAATCTATTCTTATGGACCAAAGAATTTAAATACTCCGACCCCGATAAAGGCAGCGATAATCTTAATTCTCCTTCCATGAGGTACTTGGGCTTTAACTTTAGGTTTTCTTTTTAACACCCTTATAGACATTTTTATGAACAACAATATAAAATCATCGATTTGCATAGGATTATCTCTAATGACACTGTGGTCATGCTCCAACTTTGACGATATCAATACAAACCCCAATGCAAGTACACAGGTAACATCAGGCATGCTAGCTACTGGGCTATTGATCGGTATGACGAAGCAAGATCAGGAATATGGATCTTTTATTGACCATAATTTTTTAAGCAAACATGCATTAACAGCAGAACTGATACGCGATTACCAATACAATAAATTTGCTACCGGTTCTTTTGGTGCATATGGCAACCTACGTAATGTAAACAAGATGATCGAGAATGCTGCGGAAAGTGTACGCCCCTCGTACGAAGGGTTAGGTGCTTTTATCCGAGCGTACCAATTATTTTATCTCTCTTTAGATCTTGGAGATATTCCTTATAGTGAGGCTTCTCTTGGTGAATCTGAAGGAATAGTAAAACCTAAATATGACACCCAAAAAGAGGTCATGCAGCACGTACTTCGTGATCTGGATCTTGCCAATGAACGTTTTGCTTTGAATATTCCTTTTGATGGTGACCCATTATTAAACGGCAATCCTATTAACTGGATGAAGGTCGTCAATGCATTCAAAATAAAAGTACTGATCAATTTACATGTACATGAAGCAGACGTTGAACTAAAAGTGAAAGAGCAATTTGCAGAATTACTTAACCAACGTATTTTACTGGAGAAAAACGAAGAAAACCTACAGTTGGTTTATTCCAATAAAGGCAGTCAGATCTACCCTTTCAATGACTTGAATGCACGTAGTAACGGCTATGTCATGCTATCCAGCAACCTCGTGGACTCCTTAAAGATCTATCGAGACAATAGGCTGTTCTACTTTGCCGAGCCTGCAGTATATATGACGAGTCAGGGCAAAACTAAGGACGATTTCAATGCTTACGTATCCATCGACCCTTCATCGCCTTTTAATGAAATCACAAAATTATATGACGAAAAAAAATATACAGGTCTAAATAATCGATACATGGCTTTAAATAACCCAGCGGGCGAACCTATTGTCCGTATTGGATATGCAGAACAGTGCTTTAACATCGCAGAAGGTATAGAACGTGGTTGGGCACAGGGAGATGCAAAAGCATATTACGAAAAAGGAGTGAGAGCAGCCATGTCTTTTGTGAAAGCAAATACGCCTGCGGAATTTGTAAAAGAACGCCCCGCCATTTCCGACGACTTCATCGATAGCTATCTCAAAAGCCCTAAGGCTTCTTATATTGGCGACAGAGCAACTAAACTGAATAAGATTTTTCAGCAGAAATATTTTATCTACTTCCTCCAGAATCCATGGGATGGCTACTATGAAAATAGAAGAACTGACTTTCCTAGACTACCTATTAACCCCAATACAAATATGAATCAAGTTGTCAGTCAACTTCCAAAAAGATGGACTTATCCTCAAAATGAATACAACGAAAACTCTGCAAATATTAAAGAGGCATTGCAACGTCAATATAGTGGAAAAGATGATAATAATGACTTGATGTGGTTGTTAAAAAAATAGCAACTTAAATTCACCTGATACATCCGTCAACTCATAAGCTGATGGATGTATCGATTTATTTACAATTTTACATATAATAAAAATGAAATCTTTTTTAGTCTTCACTTGGTTGATAGGCATAGCATTTACCTGTTTCTCACAACAGCAGAAAAAGAATGGTCAAGGTAATATTGATTTACGCGTTGCATCATTCAATGTTGAATTTGGCCATCATGCTAGCGCAGAGGACATCGGCGAAATGTTTAAGAAATGGAATTTGGATATTATCTGTTTTAACGAAGTGCCGGGTGGAGATTGGACCATGCGTGTCGGACAAGTCTTAGGGATGAAGTATAGCTATACGGGAACAACTTCTTCTGCTGACCATAAGGACAAATATAAAAGTATCCTGAGTAAAACACCCCTGATCAAAACGGAAGAATATCAGGTATATGGAGAAGGTTGGTTACCGGCAAGTACGGTCAGGGCCGTGACCGTAATCAATGAAATGCCGATTGCTATTTATGCCCTTCATATCAGCGGTTGGGGCGACACCCCTCCCACTTCGCAAGCTAAATACCTAGCTGAACAGATTTTATTGAAAGAAGAGACACCTCAGGTCTTCGTAATGGGAGATTTCAACAACCATATTGACAACCCTGTAATGTCCGTATTTGAGAAAAACAACTTCGGAAATACGTGGGTCTCTTTAAACAAAGATCTTACTGGGCAATGGACTTCTTGGGATGAGTATACCAAAGAGAAATTTGGGGTTATCGACCACATCTTATTTAAAAACAATAAGTCCATCAAGGTCAAGGACGGCGGAATCATTGAATTACCAGACCTCCTATCTGATCACAAACCTATTTGGGCAGAATTTCTATTCAAAGACACACATATCAAAAAATAAGTATCATACATGAAAAGTATGTGCTATTTTTAAACCTATAATCACAACCTTAAATGAAAATAATTAAGAAAATCACACTGCTAGGTCTTTTATCGGCCGCAACATTGTCGGTTCATGGGCAAGCTTCATCCATTCCATACGAAGGAGTCCCGGGCTGGGAAGAAACCAAAGATAGCCGCATGGAATGGTTTCGAGAAGCTCGATTTGGTCTATTTATCCACTGGGGACTATATAGTGCTGCCGCTGGTAGTTGGGATGGGAAACAGTATCCTCAGCATTATGCTGAATGGATACAAGCTTGGGCAAAAGTACCTAGCACCCCTTATGCTGAGGTATTGAAACCTAAATTTACAGCTGCAAAATTTGATGCGACGGCTTGGGCTTCCTTGGCCAAGGAAGCAGGTATGAAATACGTCATCATAACTTCTCGTCACCATGAGGGGTTTTCTATCTTCAATAGCCAACAACCCTATTCATTAAAAAATGACATCACAGGTGGCACCAACATTTCTCCAAAGGGTCGTGATCTTTATGGAGAAGTCGTCAAAGCCTTTCGTGCAAAAGGTCTAAAAGCTGGAGCTTATTATTCGCTTTTGGATTGGCAGCACCCAGATTCCTATGAAGGTCTGTCTTATCTGAACCCCAATCCTACAGGGTATACACCGAATCATGAAGTCTATAAAGATTACCTATACGGACAGGTAAAGGAACTCGCTAATAACTATGGCGGACTGGACGTCCTATGGCTCGATTATAGTAGTAAGAATCGTCAAGGTGAGAGCTGGGGAACAAAACGTATCCTCACGGATCTGATCAAATGGCAACCACAGGTCATTGTCAATAACCGATTCTGGGATGGTCTAGAAAACAAGAATGGTGATATTGGGACTCCCGAAAAATACATACCACCGACCGGTCTCCCAGGAATGGATTGGGAGGTGAGCCATACCATGAATGAAAGCTACGGTTATAGTGCACACGACCAAAACTGGAAGTCATTTGACCAGACCATGCGCCTGTTTCTAGAGACAGTGAGCAAAGGAGGCAATTTCTTACTTAATGTAGGGCCAGATGGCGAAGGTGCTATTCCAGAACAGGCTACCACCCTACTTAAAGATATCGGCCAATGGATGAAAGTCAACAGCGAATCGATATATGGTACTACTGCAAGTCCATTTCAGGGACTGGATTGGGGTTATTGTACCCAAAAAGACGGAAAACTTTATTTCCATATAGTTGATATACCATCGAATGGGGCAATAGAAATACCCTTAGCAAGTTCAATCAACAAAGCTTATTTAATGGGAAGTGCCAAAAAATCCCTAAAAGTAACGAAGACATCTTCAGGAAAAACAATCCAATTACCCGTAGACTTCAAAGGACGCATGCCACTTGTTGTCGTTGCGGAGATCAAGGGTACTCCAGAAGTGATCCAGCAACAGGTACAAACTCAAAAAGATGGACGTATCATACTGACTGCCAACAATGCTAAGTTAATTGGCGATGGTGGAATTAAACTCATTGGTGCTACTACACATGATCATACTCGACCTAATGCTATTGGCAATTGGTCCAAGAAAACAGATCAGGTTGTATGGGATGTTAAAATTCAACGTCCAGGAACTTATAAGGTTGTCATCAATTATCTTCCTAACGAACAGCGATCTGGAATGATTTCGCTATCACTCGGAAATAACAACTTGACATACCAACTAAAAGGATCCAAAGGAAATCAGTTTATCGAAATCGAAACAGGAGCATTTGAGGTATCGCAACAATCTCTAGGTGACACAGCATTAAAAGTGCAACTTAAAGCACTTGAAATCTCAGGAGACGCATTACCAGAAATTAGCGCAATCAGTTTAATTCCGGTACTATAAGTAGTAAAAAAATATCGGAGTCATAAAAAATATAGGTATGGTATTATGTATATCTTTTATGATCAAGATTAGATGAAAGTTTAAAATACACTATAAAATTTATAGTGTATTTTAATTCGAAAGCGATTAATCTCTCTAAACTTTGTAGAACTGTTCCCATCCTTTTGCTGGAGGAGGTCCATAAAGCAGGGCATTTGCAAAACGATCCTTGATGATTTCTTTCTTAATAGGATCAAAATCAAAACTTGTGTTCAGTCGTTGCGCGATAACACCTAAACAAAATACTTGACTCAATTCACCTGCTACTTCAAACCTTGAACGTGCTTTTTCTTCGCCTTTACAAGCTTTTAAGAAATTAGCGAAATGATTAGATGGCGACTTTGGAATTTCAGGTAATGATTTCGCCATCTCCTTAGCTCTTTCTTCGGGTATGATCTGTAACGTACTCCCATGTGAGGCTCCTTTGAATGTCAAATCTTTACTGTAGATTATCTTACCGGGGTTCAGCTGTACAGATTCCATTTTACCTGTCGTTGGCGGTGGGATATTAGGGTCTAAACCCGATACTCCATAACCTGCTGGAATCTCTGGGAAATTATTCAGTCCATCATGCCAGTTGATGTCAACAGCGGGCATGTTTCCTCTTTTTGGGAATTTAAATCTTAAAGTAGATGATTTTGGAAAAAAGTATGAATTATGTTCCACCAATTTGACGGCTTCCAAACGTGTCGGTAGTCCCAATTGTAAAAACTCATGTGAGGTATCCAAAATATGTGCACCCCAATCACCTAATGCTCCCATTCCGAAATCGAACCAACAACGCCATTGTCCGTTCACAAAATCTTTGTTGTAATCATGCCCTAAGGTTTGCATCTGCCATATATCCCAATCTAAGGTGGCTGGAATGCGTTCTGGATATGGAAATCCTGTAATATTAGCATCCCAAGTATGCCAACGTCTAGCAAAGTTCATATGCGCATCGATACGGGTCACATCTTTAATGATCCCCGCTTCTTTCCATGTTTTAAATTGGAAATAATTTGCTTCTGAGTGCCCTTGGTTACCCATTTGGGTAACTACTTTATTGAATTTCTTTGCTTTTTGAGTCATGAGCTCCACTTCCCAAAAGGTACTCGCCATTGGCTTTTCAACATACACATGTATCCCCAGATCGATAGCCATCATTGTCGGTGCGAAATGGGAAAAATCAGGTGTCCCAATTGATACTGCCTCAATCTGATTGCTCATTTTATCGAACATTTGCCTAAAATCCTTAAACCGGGGAACATTAGGAAACATCTTTAAGATCTCGACAGTGTGCGGCGCTTCTAGATCTACATCACATAATGCAACCACATTACATAGTCCTGTCTGATACAGATCTTTGATAATATCTGCGCCACGGTTACCAATACCTATACACGCCAGATTTACACGTTCATTTGGCTTGGCCAGTTTCGCATTTGCCAATACGCTATCGGCCATCAGCAGACCACCGCCTGCTAATGCTGTATTACGCAGAAAATTTCTTCTTGATATCTGTGTCATTATTTCAGCTCCTTGATTTTAATACTTCTAAAACGAACTGCATCACCATGATCCTGTAGTAGAATATGCCCTTTTTCAGCTTCGCCGAAATTAGGCCAATCTTTATATTTACTACCTGAAACAATTTTCTTGAAATCTGCTGAACCACGTTTATAGGTAAGCATTTTAATTCCGTTCAAATAATGCGTGACTTGATTATCTGGCGTAACAACGATACGCCCTCTATTCCATTCGCCAATTTCTCTTGGCGCTCTTCCATCGCGACTCGATGTAATCAAATCATATAATGAAGCCATAGTACGATTGCCGTCTTTACCCATTTTAGCATCCGGATGTTTTTCATTATCTAAAATTTGATATTCTAAGCCAATAGCCGATCCTTTCGTTTGCTCTTTTAGAGTGACAAAATATTTCACACCACTATTCGCTCCAGGAGTCAATTGAAATTCAAAAGAAAGATCAAATGCGCGGTACTGTTTTTCGGTGATGATGTCTCTGCCGTTGGTTGCTTCGCCACCATCCGATTTTAAAACCATGATTTCACCATCTTTCACTTGCCACCCTTTTTTAGGAAAATGTGCAGCATCGATACTGCGCCAGCCATTGTTGTTCACGCCATTGAACAACAACTTCACACCAGATTTTTTCTCATCAGGTGAAAGATTATTTTTCTTGAGGTTGACAATGAACATATCCTTCGGAAGTTTGGTAAAAGAGAGTGCTTCTGTCTTGATATTTATGTTTTTAAAATAAACTTTTTTACCATTTAAGCGCTCTGGTATGCTATGCACTTGCAGTGCAATGATCCCTTTTCTATCAATGGTGTCGATAACAGCAGCCGTTGGCTGATCGTTCATCCATACATGCACCTCATCACCAATAGCCTCTATCCTAAGTTTATTAAATTGATCCGCTTTAAATGCTTTTTGAGCAGGTTCATATAAACCCAACGGATAGATCCAACTTCTATCTGTACCTTCTTCATATAGTCCACCGCACCAAGCCCTTTCACTTGGATCGATTTCTACCTGTTTTCCGAATACACGGCCACGCCCCTTATTCCCTTGTGGATTGATATGACTTCGGATCTGAACTCCTGAATTGGTTTCTGTTCCTTCAATTTTGAACTCAAGTTCCAAGATAAAATCACCGTACTCTTTATCTGTTGCTAAAAAGGAATTGGGTGTACCTTTGGTCATTTCTCCTACGATGACACCATCTTCTATACTGTACTTCGCATTTCCTCCCAATACGCGCCAGCCTTCAAAGGTTTTCCCATCAAATAATGGGGTAAACGTATTCTGTGATTTCTTTTGGGCAAAAATTGGCGATGCAAATAAGAGCATACTGCAGCCTATTGCCATTAAAAAGTTTCTTTTCATATTTATGTTATTATTAGATACTGCATATATAGATTCACATTAAAAAATATTTAATGTGAATTAATTTGTTAGGTTATTTATATCTGGAGTTTTGAGTAAAGCTCCTGTTCAATTTGACCTTTTTTAATAGGCAATACCTTGGGGATTCAAATACGCTCACAGACCATTTCAACATGGTTACTAGATTCCTTGTGAATCCTAGCCAATTCATTCTTGTTTCAGTAAGCTGATTCATATTAATACATTACGATTAAGAATAATATTCATATTCCAAGATTCAATAAACAGTATTGATTAAGTAATATTGCACTAAAAGAACTATTAGTAAGCACCTTGAAAATTTCTAAGGTACTTACTACTAGTTTTGATTTAAATAAAAAAAAATTGAAATTTTATTGTTAAACCATTTGACAGCGTATCACACATTGTCATGATTATCTATTTCCATATACTAGTGTTCTATCGCCGTTCCAAGCCACGGCTTCTATACGAGTTGCATCTTGAGGGTACCGTACTAATGTGCTACTTTTATCAGGTGAATCAGTGCCAACCATTGCTACTTTCACCAACTCATCGCCTTTATATGTTTCAAATACAGCAACATTTTTCCAAACATTATGATCAATATAACCATAACCTTTATCCATCTGCATAGTCACTCCTTGGTTAAAGTTCCCAATAACAGACAATTGCTTTTGATATGCATCCAAACTATTAGCAGTAAGATAATATACCACTGGACTCTTAGGTTTATTATACTTTTTAGCATATTGAATCAATTGATCACAATCTGCTTGCGTTATTGTAAGCTGTGCCTTTGTATAATCTTCTATAAGCTTATCAATAGGCTTCAACATTCCAACTTTCACAAAGAAGTCAGTCAAATCTTCTTGTACAATATCACAGACATTTTTCATAAAATTAAGCTGTAATTGACCGTTGCTCAAATTTGATTCATTGGAATTCCGAACAATTTCAGCAACATCTGCGTACCAGCCCTGTTTACGCCATGAAGTTCCTTCAGCAATATCATAATACAATAATAACTGCCATATTGGGCTTAGTTTGACAAAAGGATCACCACCATTTTCATAGCCTGTCATCTTATCTTGACCTTTTTGACATTGCCACTGCTCTCCTTTAACCACTCCGTAATTTAGGAACGAATTAAAGCGTCCTCCTAAAACATGATTATTATCACCATCATTTACGCGTTCTTGCTCTAAGTTCAGGTTATTTGGAGTAAAATGGTATCTCAACATTACGGAATAAATATTGTTGGTCACTTCGGTAGTACCTACCCATTTCAATCCAGGTCTTATTTGATTAACATGTCCAAACTCATGTGCTATCGCCCAAATTCCTTTCGTTTTTAAAACCTCAGGATTTGCCAATTCTTTCATTGTATTTCTAGCAAAAGCCGCTCCCCATCCATCTGCAAAAAGACCCGATTCAACAGTACGTCCAAACATATGATTCTTTGGAATCTTATTATATTTAGTAAGCCCCATGATGTCGAATTCCATCTTAACAACCTCGTCATAAAAATTAATCAAAGCAAGGCCATCATCACAATAAAGTTTAAGCTCAGGAGTTGAATAAGCTAAATTTACATACTCTCCTTTAATATCAAAAAAACCCGCAACAGATGCATTTAATAATTTAGTCCAATCCTCACGGTTATGTTTTGATTTATCAAAATATCCATTCACTTCTGCACTTGGAATATGAATTTTAACAGGTAATGCTGTTTTATAATTGTCCGTATAAAAAGAGATATAACCAAGACCATCATTGGTAATCTTAACTTTATTTAAACCCATTTTTAAGTTGTAGGATCCATCAGCATGGCTATCGAAATCGTGTACCTTAAGTGAAACTTCTTCTCCTTTTGTATCTCCTACAAGAATTACGACTTCAGATCCAGCAGAAAAATAGATACCTGTTGGGTTTTCAAATGGGTTATATTGTCCTATTTTCAAAGATTTAGCAGTACTTTGTACACTAGGATAAGCTTGATACTCTTGGATCCTAAATTCACCGGGGTAATTTTTATGATGCAAACTCTGTGCAATTGCCTTAAAGAATGAGTTTTTCATTGCATTGATTTGCAATTGACCAACGCCAGCTTTCAATTCAGAACAAGTTTCATCAGCAAAGATTTCAGATAACCCTTCAATTCCTGCTCCTTTTTGATAGAATTCCATTTCAGCACAGCTAACAAAATTATTATACCCGGTCTTTACAACAAATTTAAAAGATTGTACATCTTTTATCACATCAGAGAAAGTAATGGTTGCAACCCTTGCCTGTTGTTGAAAATCGTAATCCCCAACTTTGGTATATTCCGAACTTCCATCCGCCAAATACCACAATTCAAACTCTCCTATGAGGCCATTGTTACTATTTGTTCTTGGTTTATAGACCAAATAATCTATATCTTGAGGTTCACCAAAGTTAAATTCCAATGTAATCGGAAGTTTGCTACCACTCCAAGGGGAATGGTATATCGTTTTTAAATCACCGTCAAAAGATAGTTCAATTCCCTCACCTTGTTGAAAAGATGATGCCGTTCCACTTACAATTTTTATCAGACTATCGCCCTCAATCTCATCAGGTATCCCAGGCTCATATTTAACAGGGATAGGCTCATCAATTTCAAAAGGATTATTTTTACATTGCACAAAGAAGATTGACAGTGCTATAAGTATTATATATGATTTCAAGTTCATTTCAGTAAATTTTTATTTATCGTTATTTAAAACTACTTGGCGCATATTTAAATGCTAATTCCAACTTAAAATTTCATTAATTACGCTCAGGGTCCACTACTACTACCCATGTTTTATACCATTCGAGCTCAGCAATACTGAACCACGCTTTACCTCCAACACCACTTTTGGCATTATACCGAATTTTGGTAAACGTCATATCCTGCTTATAAAACATTTTAGACTCAAACTTAGCTCCCCCAGTAGTAGGTAATTCATCAGGCAATATTCTACCAATTTCAACCCAATTTTCTCCATCATTACTACCCGTAATATATACTTCTTCGGCGTTCGCATTATTACTACCGTTTCTGTTCCAAGAGACGAACTTTACCCCTTCCACAGGTTCTTTCAAGTCAAATTGTATCCATTGAGGAAAGGGTATTTTCTCATGCCAATTGGTATGATAATGCGTTTTCAAATCGCCATCGATTAAGTTCGCTAAATTGCCCTCAGTTGGATCTGAAGCATTAGCAGAAAGAGCACTTACCTGAAAATCAATCTTCTCAGCGTGCTCAGTAACCACAGGAGTGCGTGGTAATGCCGTACAACTGACTTGCAATGTATTGCCCCCTCTTTCCCCACCTTCACCCACTGTATAGATTTCAAACGTATATTCTCCATCTTTAGCAAGGATATCATCAATCAAAAGAGAATCCGTTAAATAACTAACATTCGTCTTGATTATTGCTCCTGTAAGTGGGTTCTTAAATTGTACAGGAACATATAAAAAATTCAGATCTGAAGGATTATCCCAACGGAGCATAATACTACCAGCGCGCGCCTCTGCCCTCAAATTCGTTACATCCGATGGAATATTCACTTCGTCTTTAGTACTACAGGCACTAAATAAAAATACCATCAAGGATAAAAGTAAATTATATTTATTTTTCATAATCTATCACACATCATTTGATTTTCAATTAATTAGTATCCAGGATTTTGAACCAACTTTGGATTGATATTCAATTCCTTATCTTGAATTGGAAGTAAATAGTTCTTAGGTGAAACAAACTTCCAAGCCAATACGACATCTGTTTCTTTAAAGAAATCAGCATCAGATGCTCCATTTATATTCATTCCCTTTGGATTCTGTCCCATATATTGTTCAGCCACTTTCCAGCGTTTGATATCCCATCCAAATTGACCTTCCATGAAAAGCTCAATCGATCTTTCTTGACGTACAATCTGTCTCAATTTATCTTGCGTCAATGCTGCTACTCCATTCCAGGCATCTTCAACAGTTGGAATACCGGCGCGCGTTCTGATTTTATCTAAATATTCCTTCCCTGCCGTTAGATTATTACTTTCTATCGCCGCTTCAGCAAGATTTAAATACAATTCTCCAAGACGAATCAAAGGCCATGCATATTTTGGGAAACCATTTCTAGTTTCATAAGAAGGTCCAACATTTTTTTTCACTAAATAACCAGACCGTGTAAAGTTTCGTGAACGGTTACCTTTACCATGTACATCATCGTTTCTATACTTCGTTATGATTCTTTTTTGGCCATCACGTTGCATTTCATACCAACCATTATGGAACGATATCCAGGAATAAAATCTTGGTTCTCTTTTCAAATTTAGATTCGCTGTACTTCTACCATCATAAAGACCGATAGCATAATACTGTTGTTTGTTAAAATAAGCTGGATCTTCGTCTATTGGTAAACCGTTTTCTGTATAGAATCTTTTCACGACATCCAATGTAGGTGCATTATTACTCCACGATGCTCCATCATCTGTTGGGTGACGTGGTGTAGCATTATTTTGAAAATCGTTCGCCTCCTCTTGTCTAGTATCTGCCCATATGATTTCACTAGAATTACGATCAATATAGGTCATTCTCAGTGACCATTCTGCCGGGTTAGTTGGAAATGGTAATTCCTCTGTTGGTACACCATTATAAAGCTTATAACCATTATTTTCGGCAAAAGTTACCGCCTCAAGGCATGCCTTGTACGCACGCTCCCATTTACTGGATTCTTTTGTCAAATTCATTAATGGTTGACCAGTTTCTGTATCTTTAAGAGAATTTGCATAAAACTCGCTATTGCCGTTAAATAATGGAGAAGCTGCATAAAGAAAAAGTCTGCCCTTTAGTGCTTTTACTGCAGTTTTCGTTGCTCTCCCAAAATAACTAGTTGATTGTACATCTAGTAGTCCATGCTCAGCATCATCGTACTTATTTGCAATCCAATCGACGCAATCATCAAATGAACTCCGTTTTGGAAATTTATCTTCTTTAATATCAAGATCAAATTCTCCATCTACCAAAATAATCGGTCCATATGCTTTTAATAGTACAAAGTGAAAATATGCAATCAGAAATTTTGCTTCCGCTTTATAAACCGCTTTTAGATCTTCTTCCATGTGGGGTACCTGATCAATATTGTTGATCAGGGTATAGCAGCGACGGATACCACCATACATACGGCTCCAAAATGTAAAATTTCCTAAATTAGCTACTGAATAGTTACCCGAAAGATTCTCTTCAGACCTTGCTAGTTCGGATGTTTGATAAAGGTTTGCACCCTGTCTTTCTTTGGGCATAAACGAATAACATGAATACAGATAACGCTCTGCAGCATTCTTATCTTTAAAGGCATCGGCCTCTGTAGGTCTCTCGTCTGGTACCACATCCAGATAATTACAGCTGGAAAATCCCAACAGTGTTATAAGTATAAAAATAACTATGTGTTTCATTTGAATTAATATTAAAAAGGACTACTTATTAAAGTTTACTTGTATACCTACATTAGCCACTCGTTGCGTTGGATAACGCAATCCGTTACCACCACCTTGTTCAGGATCCCAATATTTAAATTTAGAAAATGTCAACAAGTTTGTTCCTCTTAGGTATACCCTAAACATGCGGTGATTAAAACCAATTTCTGCATTCTTCAACTTTAGAAAATCACCATCTCTTTGCCAATATGTAGACGCTACCGTATTGTTGCTATTATCCATCTTACTTAACCGTGGATATTTGGCATTGATATCTGGATTACTTCCTTCACTCCAATGGTCATCTGCGATAAACTGTAACACACTTCGGGTACCATCAGTACCAAAAGGATGAAAACCACTCATCACAATCGAAGCATTTGCTACCCCCTGAAAGAAAAAGGAGAAATCAAACTTTTTATACCTGAACGAGGGACCAAATCCGTAAACAATTTCAGGAATTTCAGGACTTCCGGTATACATACGATCATTTGCATCTATTACATTATCATACTCACCATAAGCATCCGCCAAATTTTTATATTTTATGTCGCCTGCACTTATAAATCCACCTATATTCTGTATCGGACTATTCATCACTTCAGCATCGTCAATAAATAATCGTTCTGCCTGATATAATAATGGTGTTGAAGTTGAATGCCCTACGCGAGATAAATTTGGATATCGTGTAAAAGCAGGTTCATCGTATTCTAAAATCGTATTTTTAGCATAAGTAAATGTTCCTTTTAAGGAGACAGAGAAATCACTAGAAACTTGTTTAGCATAATCAAGCGATAAATCAAATCCCTGATTTTTCACTTTCCCGAGGTTACCAAAAACCTTAGTTGTTAAATCGATATATTTATCTTTTGGATTGATACCTACAAATTCAGGAATACTTCTTCGCTCCATAAAAATATCACGGCGCATCTCACGGAAGAAATCAATAGTTAAGTTGAAACTGTTTTTAATACTTAGGTCTAGACCCATATTAATTTTTTCACCAATCTCCCAGGTAATATTAGGATTGGCAAATCGAAAATACTTTGGACCATTTCTAGTTACATTTTGATCACGACCAGTAGTATAACCTAAATCACCATTTTCCAAAGCAATGTCAGACAAATATAGGAAACGATCACTACTGATTTGATCATTCCCTACTAATCCCCAAGAACCTCTTATCTTTAAATTTGTAATTGTTTCTGACAGACCATTAAAATAATCTTCCTTACTAATAACATACCCCAATCCTACTTATGGAAAAAAACCAAAGCGATGGCCTTTTGCAAAATTTTCAGTACCATTATAACCAAAATTTACCTCAGCTAAATATTTATAGTCATAAGCATAAGTCATCCTTCCAGCGATACCCTGTTTCCGTTTTGGTAAAGACTGAATTAATCCAGAAGGGTTATTTACATTATACTCTTCTTGATTATAAAGTATCATCCCTGTCACATTGTGAACATTTGCAAACGTTCGATCATAGTTTATCATACCCTGCAAATAGATCTGTCGATCACCCGAAGAACTTGTATTGGTATTTAAGGTGGTCACCTGTTCAGCACCAACACGACGCAAATCATAGTTTTCTATAGCCGAATGATCACTATTCCAACTGTAATCGGCTACTTCAAATTGATTATACCCCCCCGACCGTGTGGTATTTGTCGAGCTCCAGTTCTTAAAAGAAAATAATCCACTAGCAGACAATCCTTTGGTAAAAAAGTCCAATTTTTGATTCAATTCAATATTACCCATTACCGTACTTTGAAAATTGTCGGAATATCCTCTTACCATTTCAGCATATGGATTTCGAAAACCATTGTTAAATGCTCCACCACTTCTTCCTCCCCATTTGATATAGCTATATTCAGAATCTTGTGGAAATCGAATTGGAAAATCCACAGGGTTAGCTTGCATAATCAACCCAAACAAATCATTAGCACCCGTATGGGGTCCATGATAATCTCGTAATTGTGCATTAACCTTAACCGTTGCTTTGGTCGTTGACGTCAGGTAGACATTAATGTTATTTTGCAGGACATATCGATTGATTTTGATATTATTATCGTATGAAAAGTCCTTTACATTCTGGAGCATACCAGATTCACCATTATAAGATACATTACTAAAATAATCCATCTTTTTTCCACCACCTCGCACACTAAAATTGACATTTTGATTCAATGCACCTTTTTTAAACAACTCATTGTACCAATTTACGTCAGGAAATAAATAAGGGTTTAGGCCACGATTCGTCCCATCGATTTTATCAATGGGATATAAGATTTCACCAGTTTTCCTAGTGGTTACTGCTTCATTGAACAGTGTCATATAATTTACACCATTCACAAATTCGGGAACCGTTGTAGGAGATGTATAAGTGGTTTCAAATCGTCCATTAATAATTGGTTTATCCAAGTCACGGCCAGATTTAGTAGTCACAATCATAACCCCATTAGCCCCTCTTGTACCATAAAGTGCTGTTGCAGTTGCATCTTTCAAAATAGAAAAGCTTTCAATCACTTCAGGATCCAATGTATTCAAGTCTCCGGAACTTGCACGGACTCCGTCGATCACGATCAATGGAGATGTCATACCACTGAAAGTGGATATCCCCCTAATCCAAAAATCAGCACCATCAGCACCTGGTTCTCCGGATCTTTGTACAGCCACAACTCCTGCTAATCTTCCAGCAAAACCAGTAGATAAATTAGCACTAGGTACACGTAGATCATCTACTTTTACCGTCTGTACTGCTCCAACCACACTGGCTTTCTTTTGAGTACCATAACCTACGACGACCACTTCCTCAATAGCAGCAGAAGATTTTTTAAGTACCACATTCAATCTTGCATTACTGTTCTCTATTTTCTGCTCTTCATATCCCACCATTGAAAATACAATGAGGGCATTGGATTTGGTTAATTTAAGGCGAAAATTCCCTTCAAAATCTGTTTGTGTTGCATTTGCAGTTCCCGATTCAGTAACGCTCACTCCTGCTATCGTTGCTCCAGTTTCGTCTAAAACTTTACCAGTTACGATAATTTCTAGAGACTGTTCAGTGTTGTTTTTAATATGCTCTCGTTTTTTGATAACAACAGATTGATCAAATATTGTATATTTAAAATCACTATTTGCGAACACTTTTTTGAGCACATGTTCTAATGTTTCATTTTTTAAAGAAATAGTTGTTTTAAGATCATTTAATATTCCTGTTTCATAGATAAACCTAACACCTGTCTGTTGGGTTATATTCTTTAAAACGGTTTCTATTTTCGAGTTAGATACATTCATATGGATTCCCTGTGCATTAGAAGATGCATAAGAACCCAAAACTGAAGCAATCAACATAAAAAAAGTTAATTTCATTATGAGTAGTATTTTCAATAAGGAATTATTAGGTTTCGGGCAATACGAAACTTGTGAATAAAGTTTTTTATTCATAGATTGGTAAAGAATTAATGGTTTACAATACTTGTTAATTTACAATTGGAGCAGAGGTATTGGAGTACCTCTGTTTTTTAGTCTTTAATTCATATTTCCTCCTCTTTAATTTAGGTTGTTTATAATTAGCTTCTTTTCATTTATTTTAAACTGGTAACCAGTCAATTCCGTTAATACTGCACATAATTTAGCAAGTGTCACATCCTTTTTTATTCCACCTTGATATTTCTTATTAGAAATATCTCCATGATATTGTAACTCCACACCGTACCAACGACTAACTTCTTCCATTATCTGTTGAAGTGCTTTATTATCAAAATAAAAATAACCATTCATCCATGCCTTTGTACCCTCCATGTCAGGTACATTTTCCACTAGCAATAAATTATTTTTAATTTCAACTTGTTTTCCTGCATCAATTTGAACTTCTTGAGATTTACTGTTAACCTTTAACTTACCTTCTGTTAGAACAACTTTTGATTCTTTCGAATAAGCTGTCACATTAAAAGCAGTCCCTACAGCTTGCATAGTCATCTGATTAGCTTCAACTATAAAGGGTCTTTTAGAATCACTAGCTACGTCAAAATAAGCCTCTCCTTGCAGTATCACACGTCTTTCGTTTGTGCTGAAATTTACAAAATATTCGAGATTAGATTCTGAATTCAACCACACCTTAGTACCATCACTCAAAACCATGTGATACACCGATCTGTTTGGAATTATTACTTTGTGCTTCAAATTGGATTTTATTTCCCCCTCTTTATTTCCCGTTAACCTCAGTATATCATCCGTACTCTCTTTTCCCAATATAAACCGTTCATCCCCTTCAATCTCTAAAATAGCTAATGTATCACCTGGCAGAATATCATTTTTTTGCCCGTAATACTCATCTTTTATGATATACTTTTCCTCTTCATTACCATTTATCCACATGTAAAAACTCGCTATTAATACGATAGAAGCAGCAGCAGAAATAATTCGTTTCCATTTAATTTGTTTGACCTTTTTACTCTTTAAACTTCGTTTCGAATTAAAATCAGACCATTCTTTATCTAAGTCTAATTTTCTAAAGTCTATATGTGTTTCTATTGTTCTATTTTTTGCCATCCTTTTAACCATAGCATCAGCTTCAGGGTAATTTATGGCTAATCGGGCCAAAACCAATTCCTGTTCTACCGTAAGCGGAACTCCACGAAGTACTAATGCTGACAATTCGGCTAATAATATTTTATCGTCTTCTATCATAATTTAAGGCTAAGTAACTTGAAAAGTTAAAAAGGGTGATTGTGAATTTTAAATTTTATTTGCATCCATCTTGGCATAGACACAAACAACTAATACACTGAGACATACATTTAAGCAGTTATCATAGCAGGAAACTAAAGAATGTCAAAAATTTACTTTTAAGAATCCTTAATGCTCTTTGTCGCTGTGTCTTTACGGTGTTGATACTTATCTTTAGTTCGTCAGCAACTTCTTCGTATTTTTTATTCTCAAAATAAATTAATTTACAAATATGCTGACATCCCCCGGGAAGCTGTTCTAATTCCTTATACAATTCACCAACTATCTCCGCTTGAATCAAATTATTCAGCATATCGATATCATCTACCTCATCTGGTTGAATTAGCTGATTAATTTTGTTTGAGACTTGCAAGCGTCTCAGATAATTATTACTTAGGTTTTTTACTGTTGTATATAAAAAACTCTTTAACACAAGGGGAGGTTTATCAAACATTCCTTCGTTTTCAATAAGGATCATAAAGGCATCCTGAACTATATCCTTTGCTATATCCTGTGATTTAGTCCAACGATAAGCAAACTCACAGAGTTTTAAATAATAATCCTTAAAAATTAGTTCAACAGAAGACATTGTTTAGGTTTAATTTTGCTAGTAGACTAATGTATACAAAAGTTAACAATATATAAAAACAAATGTGGTTAATTAGCTAAAATATCGAATAATTGACTACAACAAACATGACTTCAATCTCAATAAGTATCCAGCTTAATTTAAAACTTCTGCAAATTGGTAAACTCCCAATAGCCTCCCATATCACCTGTGAGAGGCTAATCGATTAAACAATCATATTAATTTACTTTTTTCGACATCTCCCCAACAATCGACTCGTAAGGAAGCTCACAACTGTACCTATGGCAGCCATCACTACTGTCTGCAGGATATCTCCTAAAGACAGCGACGCCCAGATGGAGCAAAGCGTACCACCTACGGTACCAATACGGATATCATTCATTTTCATCCGGCACCTCCATTTCTTTATTGCGTACTAACTCTTGTTTAGCAGACACTTCATCAGCTCGTGCATGTACGGATTGATTTTTATCATCCGTCCCATGAGGTTCCACTCGATTTGCGCTGTCATCAAGACTCTCCTCTTTATCCAACACCGTCTCCACTACACCCAATCCTAAGGCAATATATTTCAGTATATTCAACGCCTTCCCAGGCAATTTTATCGGCGCCATCAAGACCACTTGCAGCACACGACTTATTTTCATCAGTATCTTTTTCATTTTGTTTAATTGTTAGAAAGTTATGAGGTTAGTTAGTCCGTCACTTCGTTACTTGAACAAACATCTCCCCCTCCTTCATCACCTCCACCAACAGCGCATACAAGCGCTTGTACGCCGTAACCGACTGCTCTATCCGATAGTCCCCATTCTCGAACACATATCTCTTACCTACCAACACACAACCAGCAGTTTGCCGATGGGTATTGCCAATATGGATATACACATGACTAAAGTTTGGGATACCTTGGATTTCCATCATACCTTGATGCAGTTTAGGAAAACGATCGTAGTAATTGCCATTCATACCTCCATCGTTGTTTATACCTAAGCGATAAGTGCCTAGAGGAATGCAGGTACTGCCCGGTATCTTAATTTTTCGAGGAACATCCTCCAGACCATAACACACAAACACATCATTGCAGTATATTTCAGATAAGGTACTATTCTTCCCCTGCTGTATACGAACTACTTTTAATACAGATTTCATGATAAATACATTACATTAAAAAACTCCCAGATACCGACTGTTGCTACAGTTCTGCTTGGTACGATCGTGTACGATTAAGTAAAGATGCACCTTCAAGTCATGCATTCCATGTGGAAGGTCCATTAACAATTGACCGTGACTTCGCCAAATTTCCTCCTCATTGATGGCTGCCAATTCTTGATCAATTGCATATGCACATAATAAAACCCGATCATCATTAGCATCAATACTCAGTATTCCCACATCTTGAGGATCCCAAGACATAGAGATGGAATTGCCAGATCGGGAAACGCTAGTCCCATGGAGGTTACCTTTGACACCTATACTCAGTCTTGCCTTAGCCGGATTGACTGAGATATTTGGATATGCACCTTCCATCGCACTGTGCAGTGTAAATGCCATGGCACGGCCAATTGCTGTACCTTTATTTTTGCGATGCTTAAATCCAATTTGAATCACCAGATTTACAGGATTTAAAAACAGACGAGCCTTTTGAAATTTCATACGAACTGTTTGCGTTCCATTTTCAATTTTGGGCTTATTTGTCGACTGTAGAGATAATACTTTCATATACATTTATATAAAGTAGCCGGCACTTTACACCGGCTACAGCGTTAAACCATTACGATAATTCAACCTCACCTAGATAGGTAGTTTTACTTACCCGTTTTCCTTTTCTGTCGGCAAAGAAGACCCACACATGTCCCACTTCACCATTAAAGTGTTCTGGAAATTCGATATCGACCGATCCATCACCTCGGACAGGAGGCTCGGGAGCTGTCAAAAATTCGTCGATTGTTGGCACATAAAGCAGGATATGAACTTGATCATCCAGTTCCCCTTTCTGTATTTTTATGGCCGATGGCGACCAATTTACCTTCAGAATACCAGCGATACCAGTAGCCCACATCATACCACCAGGTTGCAGACCACCCTTTGAAATAAGTATCTTGCTATAATCCAATGTAAAATTGGGGTAAGTGCCTACCACTGCCGTATTGATATTCGCCTGCAGTGCGACATTTGTAGCAGTCATCCTATTTGCGTTTACCTGACCAAAACCGAGGTTAACAAAAGAAGCTATCGGCATGATAAATTTGGCAATCGTATAAAAACGAGCCTGTTGCATAAGCTGTTCTTCCGTTGCTGGTTTTGTCCTCTTCTTGGACAGACCTTTGATGTAATTGATACTTTTCCAGCTAGAGCCAATTATCGCTCCCGCTTTTCCACTAAAACCTCCAAGGGCTCCTTGCAAAATTGTTCCCATTGTCTTTTCTTTAAATTCAAACCATCATAAAGTATTGATGCATACCGGTATAGCTCACTTTACGAAAGCAAACATACAACAGAAAGACCCCCAAAGTCAATAGGTAATTAGCGTTTATCCAGTTGCTGTCCAGACCAATCAGGCTTTAGAAAACACGGGTAAAATAAATTGTCCACTTGCTGTCCTATACTTTTTTGAGCAAGAGTTAGACCCTTGGTGGCCACCCCAATATTGAAAAACAATTTTAAGCAGGTAACTGTCCAAGTCTTATTCGGACTTTATTCAGACCAGCTTCGGCACGGGTATACCTTTTGCCTACACATTCCCTACCCTGCGCCTACTAAAACTCTAGGCAAACTGTAGACAGTTAGTAGAACAACTGTAGGCAAATAGTAGCGCATAGCCGAAGCCATCCCGAACATGGTGCGAAGACAATTATAAGTCAATCGCCCACAGGATATCCTGAATCAATCAAGTTGCAATAAAATAAAAACAGAAAATACGAAAGAAGAATGATATTCAGATTGGAATATGAGCTGATTAAAAGAGCTATTAATCAGGTAGATTGTGGTATGTTTTTCTCAGTTTGACCATATCCTCATAGCGGAACAGTTTACCTTTATTGTTCCGGCTATGATAGCTGATCATGTTCTTTTTCTCGCACCGATAGAGTGTTTTAGGTTCAATGGCCACAAACTTGCAGACCTCTCTGCTATTGACCAAGACCAAAGGTTGATCGGGGTATCTTACTGCGAATAAGATCCTTGATTTCCTCTTTACAATCAAGGATTTCTTTCGTCAATGAAACAAAAAGAATAGGCCAGCAAAAGTGCTGGCAGTCATGCGGTTCTGTTGGTAGTTTGGGGCAACTACCAGATTGTTTTTTATGCATATGAATTCATATTAGCGTCAATTCCCTCCTAAACTCTGGTATAGTCTGCAACTGACTTGGTTAAAGAAAAAAAGCGCTGCTTTAATAGTAAATCCGGTCTTTATACTGGTCTACCAGTACCTTAAAATGCTTCGCAAAAGTAATTTGTTTAGAGCGCGAGCTTTTGAACAAGTAATTGGACCTGTCCATCTGTGCTGCAAATGAACTGCTATAATCTGCAAGCAGCTCGGGATCACTACTTATAAAACTTTGGATCATAAATATTTTTTGACATAGTTTTACCGCATTTTCACCTTGACCCAAGACCATAAAACCCTCGCGCAAGGTAGACTCAAACTCGTATATCTCTATTGCCTCCAGATTATTTTTTCGAGTCGACTCTATACAATTTTCTAGGTAAGTGGCTAAAGCATCAACCTCATCCCATAATTGCTGTATGGTCTCCTGTTCATTAAATTTACCATATTGTTGGCATTCCTTTATCAGCAACAACAACTTTTCAAAAGTATTGCGATCCCATATTTCTTCACTTTTAATCTGGGTATAAGTTTGAGCAACTTTTTCAAAAGATAAATCAAGGCACAGCAGTTGGACTCTTTCCCTAAACTCTTCAAAAGATAGCTGCGTATCAAAAGTCTGATAATAATAAATGTAAAGTTTAAAATAAGTCAATTGCTTAAAACGGAAAAGATGAAACATCGGTACTTCCGAACATACGATCTTTACCCAAGGATCCTCCATTTTCAACAGATTGCCCAAAGTTTCCTGATATAAATGCAAATATCGAGGCAGTTTATAGAAAAAATTTTCCTTTGTTAGCGATATATAATCGTAAGAAGAACTATCAATACATGTTTCTCCAGATACCTTTGCAATTTCTGTCCAGCTGATTCCAAAGTTCGACATCAATTGTGTTATTTCATCACCTCTGAGTACAGTATTCCCATTCATACGATTCATTACAGATCTTTGGCCCACGCCAAGAACCTTGGTCAATTTTTCCATACGAATTTTCGAATTTGTCTCATTTTTTGCGATTAATTCAAATATGACATCATAAAACTTCTTCATAATTTCCCCTATATTACTTTCTATTTAATTGTATAAATAATCTGAACGCTGAATTTACAAATATATCGTATTAAATAAAAATGGTTTCCTGTAATTTCAGCGTAACCCTATGGGAAAGACATAAAATATTCCAAATATTTTCTTTATGCGACAATAATAACACCTACAACAATACTCTAGCGGTATAATATTCCATCAGACGATAAAATTGGAAGAAAACATACCTTTCAAACCTCCGCATTAGATCTTAATTTTATGTAAGATCTCCATATGCGCTATTTGCTATGACCTATTATGAAAAGATTATACCACCGAAATTCGTGTATATGCTGATCTATTAATCATTATAAGTATGAAACATAGTATTGCAATAAAAGAGCAACTACTGCCCTTTTTCTTTTATCGTTTAAAAGAATTAGGTCTCCGTAGTTGTCAGCATGTGCATGAATTAACGGCGAGTATTCAGGTACATTATTTAGCACCTGGTCAAAGATTAAAGCACCCCTGTCCCAGCCTTTTCTTTTTAGTACATGGCCTCATCAAAGAGTACCATCGTACCAAACGAAGCATCGAACCCTCGTCTTTGATCCAGCTATTAACACCCGATAGCTGCTGGATCTATGATCAAGTCTGTTTTCGATTTTATACCAAGGCGATGTCACCAACTTGGCTACTTGAGATACCCCTGGATAAACTACATTTAATCAGCTCAGACTCAAAAGAGATTCGGCATTTTTTAGCACATATCGACTTGTTTTACACCTCTAAACATTATTTTTCGGATTTTTTGAGAGAGCTGAAGGACCGTAATGAACGGTTACATTACTTTTTAGAAGAGTACGCACCGTATATGGACTACTTAAGCGACAATGAAATCGCTTTATTTACCAATATTACCGATAGGCGGATGCGAGGCTTACGCGATACCGCTGTGCTATATAAAAACTTGGACTAGCGTATGGGCACTTATTATACAGCAAAAAAAGCATTTCATTCATTCTACACTTATTGGAAAAAGGTATATCCACCTTTGAATGATTATCACAAAACTTGGCTTGAGAAGAATGCGCAGGTATTGCGTGTCAAAAAAGGGGAAGTACTTTTTGAATCGACTGAACATGAAGAGAATCTGTACATCGTACTACGCGGTATTTTGATTAAAGAACGCTGTAACACAGAAGGAGACGAAAAGCAGATCCTGAGTGTTGCTCTGCCCAATACAGGTTTTTTTACGACCATGCATTATTACAGTCAAAGTCCAGCATTGGGCAATATCGTTTCCATCCGACCAGGACTCATACTCAAGATCCCTTATAAAAAAATAAACCCTTTTCTCGGCAATGATCCTGGTATCGATACTTTATTACAACTTTTAATGAATAAAAAGAAATATCAATTGGAGCATCTTCGGGTTATGGCATCCATTCGATGTAAGACCAATCGTTTTTTCTATGTAACAGATCATCTTTCATCGATATATCAGAATCTTAACCAAAAAGAACTTGCTCAACTCCTGCAAATATCCGAAAGCTCCATATATCGAGCTAAGTTGCTTTTTGTACGAAAACGGTTGAAGAGATAAAAATTCATCGATTTTTCATTCAGTATATGAATGTCTATCGCCAAAATATGTGCGATATCTTTGAAATATACGAAAGAAGAAAAATTGGATATGAAAAAGATACACGATCAGAAATTTGCGACGTTCCCCGCATATTGCGGTGCATAAATAAGATCTAACCAAGAACAAGCCACGTTCAGATGGTGAGCCAGTTGCTTCGCCACAGTAATTTAACGTGCAAAAATTATTATGAAAAAAAATCAATGCGTATAGGTATACACATTGAAATAACAAAAAGTTTTACAATTTAAATTCTACAACTATGGCCACACAATGGTATAGTTTCACTGGAGGTAATCCAGCTGATTCAAACAATTATACAGCAGTAGGCGGAACAGCCCCAACTTGTTCATCTCCTACACAACAATTATGTGCTATTTTTACAGACAATGATGTTAACGGCGACGCTGACCTTAATCTTATTGCTTTAGAAATGGTGCAAGCATTGCAAAGTCAAGCAAATACCACTAATGTCATATTAAAAAGGCGTTAGTACATAAATTGCTTTGGGAAATTAAGGGATGTGCAAGTATTCACACCCCTTAATTTTCTATTCTCCAAACACTTCCTCAATAACCAGTACCGAAATCTCTTCTAATTGAATTTTCCCGACTATACCATACGCACCGAGTTGTGCATTCAATTCATCTAACGTTTCGTAACTTCCTATCTGCATCTTAAGATTTTTATTAACACGATCGATTACTGGTGGTAACTTATGTAGATAATCAGTAAAAATAGAAAATGTAGTACTACTCGTATAGCTCATCGGATCAATTAGACTCCCTGAATAGGGCACAATTGGACCATTTTCTAGAACCAAGCAATTCATTAGCTTCTTCCCTTCATAAGCTTTAACACCAAAAAAACTCAAGAAATCAGCTAATACCAATCGTGCCTGAACGGAATCTGGCCGTTCCCTGATATCATAGCGTTCATATGAAAACCCATTCTTCAGCACCCATTCATCTTGTTCATCTTCAAAATCATAGTACTGAGTCGAATCTTTGACTTTCCATATCACACGTTCCATTCTAGGAATGTAACTACTGTCTTTTATTTTTGCTCGTGTAGTTAAACTTAATAGAGCACTATATAATGTCGTATTATATACTGAACTCTTATGCAGACCTGTCAGGCTATCCTTCTCAAATGTCCAAGCTTGATAAGGCACACCATCTTGATACCCAGAGAATATTACTCCTGCTTTAACCGCAGTTTTCACATCGTCCATCTGATCTAAAAGGCTTCCTTTACCATAATCATCTTTCAATGGTAAGTCAATAGTCTTATCAGCATACAGTTCCAGTATATTGGTTTCATTGATAGAACCGCTACCTGTTATAGCCTGTACCTTACCCTGATACAATAAAATCCCATGAGGCTCCGTTTGATGCGGAAAAAGCTCATGGAAATAACGATCAGCATAGATAATTGGTAAGTTCACTTTATGCTTCTTCAAATACGCATTTGTCTCAAAAAACTTTTCCAATGTAGCCTTATCATGTGCCGTAACCACAATAACCTTAAATTTATCAGGATGTTTTTGTTCCAGTTCTTGCAAATGTGGCATAATCTGGATACAAGTACCGCAGGAGGTGGAGAAAAAATCCAAAAGCACCACTTTATTTTTTAATGTCTTCCAATCAATAGAACTCTCAACACCCCGCATCAGTTGAACTTGCTTTGGTGCTATAAAAGTATCACCAACTTTCAGGGCTTTTGAAAAGTCGACACTTTTACCTTGCTGTCCATGCACGATATTTGTATAAAACAATGTGCACAGTAATAATATTATAAATTTATTATGATTTTTCATGTTGTATTTAGATTAGGATTATCGTTTATTTTGGGGGATACCAGCCAATTCGACTACGGTTTCCGACAAACGAAAAGCATACTTTTGACTGTTAGGCTCGAGCGTATAAATTTTATCGCCAATTGTTCTTTTTAAAGTTTTCTGAAAACGGGGATCTAGGTTCAATCTTTTCAAATCGGCCCAACGTCGACCTCTAAAAACCAGTTCTTTCCGTCTTTCATCCAAAATGATGTTCAATAATTGACCTGCATCATTTTCAGCAATACCATCATACGGAACTTGATTATTCCACCTGGTTTTGAGAAGTTTATTGATGGCTTTAAGAGCTTGACCGACCTGATTTATTCGACAAGCAGCTTCTGCTTTGATCAAATAAACTTCACTGCTCGTGATCCCGAAAAAAAAGGCATTACTTTTATCAAAACTTCCTTTAAAATAATAAGAATCCTTAGGATTATTATTGGTCTTAAAAAACATCTTTATACGTAAGTCGTTTACAGCATAAGACCTTAGTAATGTAGTATCCATTAATGCTGTCGTTGCATTCATAGGTATTGATGCAGCTCCTAATACGGGGAATAGAACCTCCACATTAAATTTAGGTATAGGGTATGAATCTGTTTCTTTCAGATCATTAAAATCCATTAATTCTGGACTCAACTGTAGACAAGAATCAGCATACAGATAAGCTTTTTGAAACTCCCCCATATCAAGATATACACGAGCAAGACCAGCATATGCAGCAGCTTTACTGGGTCTACCTTTAACCACTTCAATAATTGGAAGATTATTGATTGCAGTTTTAAAATCATTGATAATTTGCTGATAAGTATCTTTTAAGGATGCACGAATAGACTTTTCATCCACCCCTGTGTTTAAGCGAAGCGGTATACCCATTTCTTCAGTTGCAGAATTTTCCTGATAAGCAGCACAATGCAATTCGACTAGGTCATGTAATGCAAAAGCCCGGTAAAAATAAGCACCACCCAAAACCCGCTTATATTTTTCTTCGTTATTTTGCGAGTCCAACCCCTGCAAGATTTCTATGACCTGATTTGCGATATAGATCACTTTATAAGGGCGTTGCCATTGAATAATATCGTTATAAGGCTCATCTGCCCAAATAAACGCATTACGATGATCTACATTTGATATCCCCTCCCAGCGCTCTTTCGTCAAATAATAATCATCTGTACCCATTTCTCCATAAGTAGGATAGCCACCATTAAGCGAATTATAATCATTGAGAAGCAGGTTGGCATCAGCCAAAGTCTTCGGTATTGCCATTTTAATATCCGGCTTTTTACTCAAAAAGTTATTGCAGGAAACAGTGACTAACACAAATAGCCCTATTCCAATTTTAAATATATTTTTCATGTTGACTGGGGCTATAAGTTAAAATTCAATCCTAAAGAACACATTAGCGGATCAGGTACTGAACTACCATATTCAGGATCGATACCTTTTTTATTACCACGCCATATAGTACCCACATTTTGGATATAACCGTAAACACTTAAATTCTTTAGTCCATAGGGTCGTAATTGAGGTAGCTGCAGACTCATTTGAATATCACGAAACTTGATTTGACCCGCATTTTCAACCATGATGGAAGAACTTCTAAACACCTCACTCGCTGATGAATTATTAGGGTAAGTAAACGATGGTATATTGGTTACTAGTTCATCCCCAGATTTTTTCCAACGTCGCACATAATCAGTATGTCCAATATTCTGATCTAAAAAAAGAGCATTATCAAATGATGGCCTAATAAACCGATGTCCCAATTGATAAGAAATATTCCAAGACAATTCCACGTTTTTATAACGAATACTATTACGATAAGAGCCAAAATACAAAGGCTTTTGTGTACCCTGATTTTCTAATTCGGCAACTTTACTACTGGTTATGGCAAAATAATCCTTTGAAATCTCACCATTAAGATAACCACGTGGTGTACCATCATCCGGATCGAGACCTGCCCACTTATAGGTCAACAAACTATACAGATTTATTCCTTCAATGGGTGTTGCAACAGTTGAAAGAGATTTACTAACACTCGAACTTGCCCGATCTGTTGCCAGAAATGACTTGGTGACCATCGTTTTTGAGTAAGCAAAAACGAGGTTACTATTCCATTCCCAATCTTTGCCAGCTATCGGTTTTCCATTGAGGGAGATATCCCAACCTTTCGTATCTAAATTAGCGGTATTGATTCTCATCGATGAGAATCCTGTTGACGGATCGATCTGACCAGGAGCAACTAAGTCCTTGGGAGTTTTATGATAATACTCGACACTCCCACTCAAAACATTTCCTTTAAAGGCAAAGTCCAAACCCAAGTTTAGATTACCCACTCTTTCCCATCTCAATTTTGGATTGGGCGGCGTACTGATCTGCGCATAATTCTGTCCTGTAATACTATTGGAATTAGTAGCAATACTCATAATCGGATAAGCTGAAATACCTGTGTTGACATTTCCGTTATAGCCATAAGTAGCCCGTAGTTTTAATATAGAAAGCACCGACTTCTCAAAAAATAATTCCTTTGATAAAATCCATGCCCCACCTACAGACCAAAAAGGCTGTCCACGATCATTTGTCTTGACACCAAAAAGGTTGGAAGCATCTTTTCGAAAGCTAGCACTCAGGATATACCGATCAGCATAAGTATATGTCCCATTTCCATAATACGAAACAAAACGATTAAACAATTCTTGAAATTGATTATTATCAGGTAAGGCCTGAACTCCTAACATACCATTCAGATAAGGCACAACTTTTCCGACATGCATAGGTTGGAAAGTCCCATTTTCAGGATCAAAACCATAATACTGTGCAACCTTAAGGCCTTTAGCCATAGACCGGATGTCATAGCCTATAAGCAAATTAACATCACTTTTTCGCCATTTTTTATTATATTCAGTACTAATACGTCCTTGATGTACTGAACTATTCCAAGTGTTTTCTCTTAAGAAGTCCCCAATGGGCATATTCCAATATACTTGCTTATCATCCCAACTTGCATAACTATTTACTTGGTTCCTTTGTAAGTTCGTTTCAATGCTCCGCCATTCTGTCATTGGATTCAAATTTCGTTGATATGCATATAGACCATTTATAACTAATCCAAAAGGTAAACTATATTGGGCTGAAATGTTTGCGAGTAAATCTCGATTGATTTGGGTTTGTTTAGACTCAAACAGTTCATCTAAGGGATTATATCCCCAATCCAATAAACGGCCATTAGCAACCGTATCCCTAAAACCCGGACTATATCCTGTAATATCTATGTTTTTAGAACGACTCAATTCATCGACCAACCGCATATATGGGTAATTTGAAAAACCATTTGCTAATCCATTGTAACTTACGGGTAGGTAACTTTTAACTTTTTTAGACTCCGTATAAGTTATTCTTAGATTAATCAAAAGATTTTTTAATGGTTTAATTTGAGTGTTGGATTGCAGATTAAACCGATTATAATTGGAAGTGACTAGCTCTTCTAAGTTTTTATCATAACCTATACCAATAGAAGTATTTACCTTCTCTCCTCCAGCATTGATGCGTGCACTATATTGCTGATTGATGGTTTTTCTATAGATATATTTCATAAAATCATCCCGTATATCAATTTTACCAAGACGATCTAATTCGGTATTCAGTTTATCTTCCGTAATTTTACTATCACGTTGGTCTTTCATCAACCATATTATCGGTTCTGGATTATTTGCCCAATAATCCAAGTCACTATCATACCTTCCTTTATCAAATAATTCTCGGATCAGATTGATATAATCAGGGGTAGACATTTGAGGGTAATAATATAGATCCGGTTTATTCTTGATACTGACATTGGCATTTACAGTAACATTTACACGTTCATTAAATTTCGCACGCTTCGTCGTGATAACAATCACCCCATTCCCCGCTTTAGCACCCCAAATAGAAGATGCTGCAGCATCTTTTAATACAGTAACATTTTCAATATCATTGGGATTGATATTATTGAATGTGCCAAAACCATAATCACCAAATCTACTTTCATAAGGAACTCCATCAATAACGACTAAAGGCCAAGATTCTGACATTAATGTACTCTGCCCTCTTATATGTATATTCAATAAATCCCCTCTCTGATCAGATCTAGTTTTAAGAGCCAATAATCCCGGTACCACATCCTCCAGCCTACTTATAAAATCCGTCGATACCTTTCTATTAAGAAGCTTGTTGTCCACGAACTCGAAAGAACCTGTAGCCCTTTCCTTGGGTATTTTTTGATATCCGGTAGATACAACCTCTACTTCATCGAGTTTGTTGTCTTCGGGTATCAATTTCACGTTCAATGATACTCCTGCGGTATAATTGATTTCTTGGCTTTTGTAGCCGACGTAGCTGAACTTAACCAAGCCTTTTCTATGTTCGACGTTCATGCTGAATGTTCCGTCTTTTTTAGTGGAAGCTCTGCCCTTTTCGGCTTCGACTTTGATGGATACGCCTTCGAGTGGTTTACCGTCTATTGCTGATAAAACGGTACCTTTTAGTACGTAATCTACTTGTACATTTACCTTATTTGCTGCATGTACATTGTGTACAATACCGACCATGGATAAGGGCAATATCAGGATTAACATCAGCATTTTGCTGATGACCAAAAGGCATTCACCTCCTGGCTTTAATAGCATCCGGAGGTATTCCCAGTGCTTATTTATATAGAATTTTTCTGTTCTCATTATTTTGAATTTTTAGGCATAACACTCCCCTTACCCTTTTTCAGGCTATATATTACTCCTGATAAACAGGGGCTAGAAAAGCTTATGATTCTTTTTTCTTTAAATACTTGCAGCCAATCTATTTTCTACTGATGCTGCTACCATTCCTCGCTTTGTTTTCATTATCATCGTTGGCTGTTCTTGCCAGATGAGCTCCACGGATTCACCACGTTTGGTCATAATCTGCCGGCTGTCTTTTACGATGGAAAGCTTCTCTACTCGGACATCCAACTGAAAGTGTTCGTTCAGATCATTGAGCATCCGTTGTCGGTACTCTTCCCTTTCTGTATTAGCAGGGACACTTAGCTCATAATCGTACAGATGCTTATCACTATCGGGACAGATTTTACAGGGAATGTACTTGGCACGTTCGTAGCCATAAACGATGATCTGCTCTGTCGGAAAATTGGCAGGTAGTCCTAGCGCAAACAAATAGCACTCATAAATAGCCATGTGCGCAAGTGATATCCGAAGTACATCGCTACGGTCATCGCGCACGACGGCACTGTAAGAACTTACTTGCTCTTTGGACGGAGTCAGGAACGAATAGTAACGCTCCTTCGGTCTTACTTTAATAGGACTTTTCAGTGCATCTGCATGCCGCCCTTCATAAGGCTTTCGTTTCTTAAATGATCGCTCTGGTAAAAGTGTTATCATAACTGGTTTTTTGATAACTGGAACCTTCTTTTCACTCAAATACGAAGACTTTTCTTCCTCTTGGGATAGCGCATAGCTCTCCCTTGTGCAAGATTTTTGCATAATTTTTCGTTAGTTAATTTCTACTTAATGGCACGAAAGAAATCGCTTCGCTAAGTATTAAGATTTTAAATTGGTTCCCTTAAGACCTTATTAATTGGACATAGCATTGGCCTTTAAGGAAACCAGTCTAAAAAAATAAATAAGAAAAATGCAATTTTAAGTCTTCGTCAATTGGTTATAATAGGGTCTTCGTTATTGCATAATTTGGTTTAAAGAACTAAAACCGATATTAAAACATTAGTGTATCACGATAAAATATGACAACAAATAGTTGCTTTACCGCTAGAAAATTGTAATTTTAAGTTGCTATACTTTAAAATACTGATTAATTCTAGTTGGGCTTCACAAGAAATTGTGTACCAATTAAATAATAGTCGGTAACATATTCCATTTTTGGATATTAAGAAGCTGATATTGACCTATCAAGAGCAAGATATCTTTAGTATTTAGTTTGGTGTATACGCCTTACTTAATTACTAATGACCTCAACCTTTCGATTGGACATAAGCTACCCCCATCCTACTTGGACTATGTTTAAATTTTAAAGGCTTATTGCGGTGGACGAAAATTGTTCTTTAAAATTTGGCAAAAGGCGAACCGATGACCTTGATCCTGGATCAGGTTTGTGGTGGTTCTTTTGGTGGTTTTTAATCGTATCATCATAATTTTAAAATTTATGTGAACGATGCTAATCAAACATTGAATAAGCCAATTTGGCCTAAAAGCCAATAGGGCGAACTTCAATGCTTTTGAACGAGGCACGACCAAGCGCCAATAATCCAAAGATTATTTTCCACAAAAGACTGACATGAAGTCCGCCCTATTAGATTATATCCCTAAGATATAAAAATCTAATAGAAATGGCGAACTCACGATTAGCTCATGTGGAATTTTGGTCGTTTTCGTTCATGAGTAACATCGCTAAGTTAGGGTTACACCCTACTTTATCGCTATTAACTATAACAAAGATAAGTAACACTTATCATAATATCAAATTAAAAAAATAATAAGTGTAAAATATGATTTGGAAAACTAACCTATCGGATATTATTAAAAATGCAGAATACTTATTATCGGAAATCAGTGCTTGGACTAATATCGAAGTTCCTAAACTTTCGGATATGAAACTCAAAAAACATCCAAATTTTACATGCAAAGAATTTTTAGCACTAAAAATTTTGTTAAAAAAACAACATGAATCTTTTCTAACTGAAATTTTTGGGGAAGGCTATTTTAATGAAGTAAAAAGCATTAATTATTCACCTAAACTTACAAAAATAGGTGAAATATTAAAAGATAGGCATCAATTTGAAATTCTTCCAAAAAAAGAAGTTGTTCAAAATTCATTCTTAAAATCAAGTAGGATCGACTATTTAATTTTTCAGGAGGATGAAAACATTAAAATTGAGGAAATCACAAAGTTAGAGCTAACCTTAGGGGAAGATTTAGGTCGTCTATGTACTCTTAGATTTCCAGATTTAAGAATTAATACCGAAGAGGAATATTTACATAATTTGCAACAGATTAAAGAATATAATAGAGAAGCAAATAATCGAAGAAAGAAGTAATTAGCATTAATAAGCGGATTTACTGAAGAATTTCAAGGAAATATACAGTCCTGAATTTTTAAAAGCCTTTCCAGTAGCAGATTCTTGTGTATAAAACAAAAAGTAACACTCACGACCAATTATAAACACGGGGAGATTATGAGTAGGAATAAAAAAATTGATGTCCATGGGATTAGTATCACCACTTATCAAGATAAAGACAATGACTTTATTTCTTTAACAGATATTGCGAGACATAAAGATCCTGAACATACTGATGATTTGATAAAGAAGTGGATGAGAAATTGTTATCGACAGTGAAACTAAAGCAGAAGTTAATACGCAGTAAATATTAGAAGTAATTAAAGAATATATTGACAGCTATGAAGGAATTTGTACAGGAAATAAAATATTTACTTAATACAGCAAGAGAAAAAGTGTATTCGACAGTTTCTTACACAATGCTCGAATGCTATTGGGAAATAGGGAAACGTATCGTAGATAAAGAACAACTGGGGCATGATAGAGCTGCATATGGCAAGGAGCTCATTAAAAATCTATCAGATGAATTGGGTAAAGGTTTTAGCACTCGAACATTGAGAGATATAAGAAAATGCTACCTGATTTTTCCACTGTGGGAAGATTTGGCACACGTGTGTGCCAAATTGGAATGGTCTCATATTCGAGCAATTACAAGAGTCAGCGACCCTTTAGCAAGAAAATATTACTTGATAGAATCAGTTGGTCAGAATTGGGGAGTAAGACAATTGGAACGGAACATAAACACATTATATTATCAACGTCTAATATCATCTCACAATCCAAAAGCAATAGAAAATGAAATGACGAGCTCCAATAAACAGCAATTTAATACGAAAGATTTTATACGTAATCCAACTGTGCTTGAATTTCTTGATCTCCCATCGAATTATTCCTATACTGAAAAACAATTAGAACAATCATTGATCAATAATCTTCAACAATTTCTATTGGAATTGGGTAAAGGTTTTGCTTTTGTGGCCCGCCAGAAACATATTCGTACAGAAACTTCTGATTTTTTCATCGATTTGGTATTCTATAACTACATTCTAAAATGTTTCGTCATCATTGAACTAAAAACCGATAAAATTACGCATCAGGACATTGGTCAGCTGGATATGTATGTAAAAATGTTCGATGATTTGGAAAGAAAAGATAGTGATAATCCGACAATCGGGCTATTGCTATGTACACAGACCGACAAAACTATTGCAAAATACTCTGTGCTCAATGATAATAAACAACTATTTGCTACCAAATATCTCCCATACCTTCCGACGGAAGATGAACTGGTGGCCGAGATAGAAAGAGAAAAACAAGTACTTAGAGAGCAAGGTATTGAATACGAAAAGCAAATTTCAAGATATGATTAGAAATTCCTCTTTCCATACAGTTACTTAAGGATCGAACCATCGTAATTAAGAATATAAACAGCTTATCACAGTTTGTGACAAGTTCCTTGAGGATGTAAAGACAACTGCTACCTAACTAATTACCCTATAATAAGGGCATTATTTACTACATAAATTTATGAAAATCAAACTTACTTTACTCCTTACATATCTATTTATAACTAGCATTACTTAATGTACCTAGATTCTTCATACCACTAATATTGAACGTTTTACCAGGCCATTTTATACAGATTATGTAAAGAAAATTTATGACTCTAATAATTCGGAATACATTCACGAATTGTCTGCAGAATTACCATTTCTTAATGAAATAAAAAGCTACGCACTCATTAGAAAAAGAGTGGCTCATATAGAAATAGAATTCAGCAAAAAATAACACTCACGCCCAGTTAAACCAGTTCTACAAAGGGATATTATACAACGACAGCTCAAGGATAATATTTCTTAAAACTAATTACTAGATAATATGCGCAAAAATTTATATAAATTTTCATCTTACATTCTTATTTCACTCTTTATATCTTGTTCGCATTCATCTAACAAGGGTAATGAATCATCATTAAATAGGAAAGAGTTTAATGATGGTAAAAAATCTAATATAAATTTTTTCTTTAATGACACGTTAAATAGTCTGATTATACTAGAAAGCGATTCTTTACAAAATTCATTCCTAGAAATTCAGAATAGTTTATCCTCAATTTTTTGTACAAGATGTAATTTTACACAAAGCAATAATCAAATAATATTTAGAAATAAAGGTGATGTAACGTGTCGTTCTATAAAAAGAATTGATTACGATTCATATAATAAAATCCTAATTAAAACCACAGATAGTGCGAGAGTTATTTATACTGAAGTACCTCGAGAAATTTTTATCGAAAAATTTCGTTTATTTAATAAAGACACTTATTACGCTATAGAACAACAAAAATATCTGCAGGACTTTCCCTATCACGGAGGGCATGGCACAATATTATTACCTGTAGATTCATTACCTGAGGAGATAAGGCTAATAATTTCGAACAAAATCTTAACACTCAAAAATGGAAAAAATGTATTTCCTAAATATTTCTATAATATCTCTATTTCATATTCTGGTAATGTAGATTCCTTAGCTTTGCAAAAAGAAGAAAAGGATAGTTTGGACAAAGAACTATTCAATTACATGAATAAAACAATCAAAAACAGAAAGTTTCAGCCCGCCTTGTTTTTAGGTGGTGAACCAGTTAATACAAAATTCCGTTTAATGGTATCATTTAAGAATGAATGAAACCCGATAGTCCGCAACTAATCCTTTCTTTTTCTACGCTGGGAAGGCCTCAATACTTTTATTCATCATTGTTTAATTTCAAAGGGATTCATGAGACGCTATACTTAGTTTTTTTAACACATCCCTCGGGTACCCGTCTCAGACTGCTTGATCGCAAAGACGATCTGAGCATCAGTAAACCGACCGAAGCTCATGCGAAGCATAACTTACTTTCATCGGTTTTCCTCCTATTTAAAAATAGTAATTCAAACCCGAATTCTCTACTTTTAAATACTCCAGTTTTTTGGGAGGAGGTCATTTTGACCTGATTTTCAATAAACATTTCAGGTGTTAAATCTCTTAAACAGCTATGAGGTCTGAAGGTATTATATTCGTTCCTCCAGTCTTCAATTTTCTGCTTGGCATCCTCATTGCCCCTTCCCCATCCTTGGGTATATCCAAAAGATATCCCGTAATGCTAGGATGTCTTCTGCAACCATCTGATTGTAGATGAGCACATCGGGATAATGAACTGGTAGGTATTCGTAGTAATGCTAAACAATAAAAGCCATTCTGCGTAGAATGGCTTTTGGTGTTTTATGTATTTAAGGTAGATTTATTTTAAATTTTCAACTTCTTCGATAGTAAGGCCTGTAGCTTTAGCAATTTTCTCTTTATCAACTCCTAATTCAAGCATCATGTGAGCTGATTGGCATGCTTGCTCATGAGCTTCTTCCAATATGGTTTGAAGTTTCAATTCTAATGCATGCTTTTCCTCTGAAATCCTTTTCTTTTCAGCAATAATCTTAGCGCGTTCTTCTAGTCCCGCAGCAATGCCTTTCTTTTCCGCCTTATCCAATAAATATTCTTGAGTGCCCATAATATTGCTCCTTCCTAATTTGTTTTCAACCTCTCTCTCAAAGGTATAGAAATTTTCCGGGTTTTGAAAACTAACATAATAGGCTAAAAAATCATAGAGACCTTGACGCGTTTTCTTATCCATCTTACGTTTCATCATCTCCTCATAAAGATCATGTTTGATGTCTTTCAAGGCTTCATCACTGATATTCTTATTAACGATAGCCAATAATGTCGTCAGTACCACAACAGAAAATGGATTGGCATTGGCACGTAATAAGGATTCATCTTGATCCAAGATCTTATAACTATTAAAATCATAACGCAAACTGGTACCCATAAATTTGTACATATAAAATGACGGTCGATAATTACTATTGCCATCTGCTAAAATAGCGATAGCGGTGACAGGAACTTGATACTTATCCGATACTTTATAAAAATATTGGAACATACGATTCGCTAGATCCCCCTTACCTTTACTGGACTGTATCTCAATATGGCACAGCACAAATTGCTCGCCTCCGTCTTTAAGATATACCTTGACCAGTTTATCCACAAAACGAACACCCTTACCATTGGGCACGGGTGGAAACAAGGTCTCGAACTCCTTGTCCAAATAGTCAAAGGGTTTGCGCAAATCAAATACATCATCGGCATCTGAAAAGAAAAATCGTAAAAAATGCGCAAACGTCTGCTCTAAGATAGATTTCCATAGCAAATCGTCGACACGACTGGATGAATGATTCATAATAGATTGTCTTTAAATTGGTTAACAAAATAAAGATACAGAATAATAAATATTAAAACTAATTATTTTAGTATTTTATAAGCTCACGATATAGCGCATCTTGACAAATTTTTTATAGTTATTACTTTTGATTCTATAAAATTTCAGATATGAGCCCGATAGTATCCTTTAAATACAAGCGCGAACGGATCCTCTTGTTCAAGAAGTTCTTCGGTATTGAACCCGCCATCGGCCATCTTCTTCAGATTGGACCGCACCGTATTCTTACTCATTCCTAGAATGCGGGCAATCGTTTTTATTCCACTGCCGCCCTGATACAATCTAATTAATTGCTTTATCTGACTCATTTGTTTTGGTTTTCCAGCCATCAGTGATCCCAATTGTTTGATCACTAAGTAACAAAAACTACTCGAAAAGGGGGCAGTATGCTCCAGTATATCCGATTGGGAAGAAATGCCAAAACGCCGAGTAAAAAAGTCCGTGATACATCTGGAAATGGCACTCCAGTTCTGCTATATGGGAAAACCAAAAATCAAGACCAGCATTATGATTAGTCCTATGATCGTTACTAATTTTGTTTTAAAACCAATTAGTAAAAAAAATCGTCAAAAGATAGTGGTAGTTTAGTCTTTTTCTGCCTGTTCTTTAAGTTTCCGATTCATCTCGTAAAACCCATTTTTTGCTTTCTCAGGATTAAATAGCCATACAAAAATACCCTTGAATTTCTCGCTTTGTATAAATGTTACTGTTCCGTTCCTATTATCTATCAACTCAAATTTATGTTCTCCGTCGAATAGCCCCCTAAATAAAAATGTACCCATCCAACTTATTTCCTTATTGTCTACTTTTTTTGTTACCGTTGGCTTGAATGTCATTCCTTTACCATTCGGAGGCTCGATTCTAACTGTGATTTTAGTACCTTCTTCTAACCGTCCATTTATGGAAGTTATAAATGGGTTCCAATTTGGATAATTTTCAAAATCGCTAAGGATTGTCCATATTTCTTCGGGTGTTGCCTGTATAATAATTTCTGTTTTGATTTCTTTTGCCATAACCGTTAGATTTGTAAAAAGGGCTGTTAATAATAGAGATAAATACTTCATTCTTTATTGTTATTGAATGTTACAAAGCTCTATCTTATCTAACTATACTCACTTGATAAAAATCAAGAATTTAAGAAAGTTGTTTTTTTCTTATACGGCTAAAAGTTTCAGGTGTCATTCCAAGAATAGAAGCTATATATTGTAAAGGAACTTGATTAAATAGCTTTTTGTTATTTTCGAAGAAAAAATCATAGCGTTCCTCTGCTGACATAGAAAGATGACTAAATATTCTGTCTTCGAGTGTAGTGAAACAATGAACAATAAATAATTTTTCCAATTCAGCCCATTTCGGAATAATATTTTTGATGTTGTCGTAATCGCTTTTCTTTATGGTATAAATTTCTGTATCGGTTAATGCTTGAATTGTCCAACGAGCAGGTTTTTCAAAAATGAAACTTGATAAATCTGTCACGAAATATCCTTGTGTCGAAATCCATTGAGTAACTTCTTTTTTTTCGGTTTCAAGAAATATCCGCAAAAATCCCTTCTGCAAAAAACTGAGTCTATCGCAACGTTTGTTTGTTTTAAGAAAATAATCTCCTTTCTTCAAAATTTCTAATTGGAATAGCGAAGTAATTTCTTTCAAGTCTTGTGGTTCAATTATTCCAAAATATGTTTTTATGCTAATTTCAAGTTCTGTCATTTTGTGTCGTTTTTTCGGAAACATTCCTACTAATGTTAAAGTCTATTAAATTTAATTGAAAATTTCTTCAATTTCAAGATTTGAGAAATGTTCAATAACACCTGCTAATGGAAATACAAACACCAAGGTTTACTGCTTTTTATTATATCTAAAAGAAATACCAGCTGACCTCCTCCCATTTTTCTAAAGTAGAAGAATTTGCTATTTTGCCCTGATTTTCAATAAACATTTGAGGTGTTAAATCCCCTAAACAGCTATGAGGTCTGAAGGTAGAATATTCTACCTGCCAGTCCTCTACTTTTTGTTTAGCTTCATCCATTGAAAGAAAACAATTGGTGTTTAATACAAGTAAGTTCTACTCATTCTACCTCAACTATCTTGTGTGTATAGGTTTTCCCGGATACCAATCAGCTCCGTTGCCACCGCATGTAATTAGAAAGTACAGCATAATAAGAATGTGCAATAATATTGCTATCCGCCATACAATGTGTAGGCTTCCAGAGCTCTTATCGTTTTGATCTTTCTTTTTACTCTTTATCTGATTCCGATTTCTAGACATTATAGCACATATAATAACCTTTTACGCGTACTAGGAGAAATATTAAAAGCCTTTTTACATCTTGATTTTTCACGAACTCGCCTTTTTTTTGAGCAGGCAATTAAGGGAATGTAATACGAACTTTGTCGTTGCTCTCTCTTTAAAAATTTCTATCTAGCTTGAGCCTTTCCAAATATAATATATAGTTGTAACATGGCCAAGCCCCCAATTGTGCATTGGCATAGTCCAATTATTTGATATAAATTATTCACTCTAGTATATTTTTATCGGGATTCATGAGACTCTGTAGTTAGTTTTTTTTAAGCCATCTTACAACATCTGTTTAACCAAGCTCATATCGGCAACTAAGTTTCTTAAGCTGGCGCAGTTTTCGAAGTTCGGAGATACCCAGACCCTCATATTTCTTCTTCCAATTGTAAAATGTAGCCTCGTTGATACCCATCTTGCGGCAGACTTCCTCCACATGGGTGCCCACCTCGGGTTGTTTGATTGCAAGGACGATCTGTGCATCGGTAAACCGACCGAAGGGAGCTCATGCGAAGCATAACTTATTTCGATCTTTTCATCTTCTATACATTTTGAACGTAAAGCTATTTCAGGAAAAAACAATATCAGCTTCCTCGTAAAAACCTATCATACAATATAATTTTCAACTGATTTAGTTATATTCGTGAACTATATATTTCAAATAATTTCATCATTATGCAAAAAAGAAATGGGTCGCAGTTTTTACTACTTGTACTCATATTGACCGAAGGGTCTTTGAATAAATACGGGCTTGATTTCTATACATCTCTGTCAACAGGTTTGCAAAATAGCTAATGCCTTTTGCAGCCTTAACAAAATCAGCCAAAACATTTAAAAGGAGCAATAAATTTAAGAGAATTTACTAATGGATTTTACAGTAGAAATCAAAGACATGGTAGCAATGGTTATTTCTATCATATGTGGAGGAGTCATTGGCTTTGAACGGGAATACAAAAATAAGTCTGCCGGCTTTCGAACAATAATTCTAATTTCACTGGGCTCGACCATTTTCACCATAGTTTCCCAGCATGGTGCAGGTACTGATGACCGAATTTCGGCAAATATTATTACAGGTATTGGATTTATTGGGGCAGGTGTAATATTTAAAGATAAAATTTCTATTCGTGGCTTGACGACTGCTGCTGTAATCTGGACTTCTGCAGCAATCGGAATGACAGCAGGAATAGGCTATCACGCGCTTGCACTATGCCTAACTTTAATTACTCTTGGGGTATTATTAATGGTTACCAGGGTGGAACGAATGATTGCACAACTACAAAAGGAACAGCGCCTGAGTGTAACCTTTCGTGATCCTGACTTTGATCAGATCCCGCAATTGGAAAATATTTTAAATACAAAAGGACTTACTTTAGAACGGATGGAAATTGTAAAAGAAAACGATCATTTAATTGTAAACTTCAAAGTATCAGGTAAAAAAAGATACTTATTAGAAATGAGCGAAACACTTGCTACCCGAACAGAAATCTTAAGCTTCTCTTAATCCCACAAAAAGTTGATCGTTAATGCTAACGCTAGATGGAGTCAAATATTTATCCCATTGCAATGTTTGTCACACTTATGTTTAAATGACGTCCTCCCATTTTGGTAGACTTCCCTCTTTGTCAAACAAATTAAAAGTATCCATAATTCTCGCTCTAAGCTACTCGGAATACGGATGTCTTTGAAACTAATACTGTATAACTCCACTGCACATTCTCTAATTGTTCAATCGGATTTTATCACGGATTTTAGTCATCAATTCAAAATTGAAATATTTATTATTGTTATCTTACACTGCCGACTAAGTTAGTAATTCCATTTTTTCCCAACACTCAAGTCAATAAAATTTGTGAGCTGGACCTCCAATTACCAAATAAAAATAACTCATCTGGTTGTGCTGATATATAGATCATTTAATTTGAATATTTTTTCTGATAAAAAACTAACTGTCCTGTCTGAGTAACGCCCTGAATTGTGACCCAATATCCCTTAGCACGGCTGTTATTGTAAAATGTCACACTTTGCTCTTTTTCTTTTATTTCAAAATCAGGATTCCAATATAAGGTAGGCCGATAATCATAATCGGAAACCAGACGTTCCAAAGTATTGTCATATACTTTATTCTGCAATGTTCCACTCCCTAGATAGCCGGCGACTGTCTGCTCGTCAATACGTTTTCCAAATTCACTATCGATCTCGTTGGGGGCTAATTGATAAAGGCAAGTTGCAGATCTATGACTTGCCCAAGCAAAAGTTTCAAAATACTTAATGTAGGCAAATTGACTTACATCTGTTTCAAGCAGTTCATGAACTCTTTTGGGTTCTACCACCTCCCAGCCATTCAAAAAAACAGCGCCCAGTCCAGGTCTTCTAATTTTCTCATCTAAATATTGTCTTAAAGACATACTTCTTTTTATCACTTGCTCTTCAGAACTAGGGTCAAAAACAAACTCAGCTTTACCTTTGAAAAAACCACTGGTGTACTTTTCTTCCAATGCATCTAACCGCTTTTGTTGCTTAGAACGGAATACCGGAACTTCGCGGATATGTCGCATACCTTTATTGTCAATGTAGTAATCTGGACCGTAGTAATAACGCTGGTTGTGTCCGATACCGACTTGTGCAATTTGCTATTCTACGGATGGGATATAAAGTTTATTCAATTGAGGAACATCTGAAAATTGATAGGAAATCTTATATTCATCAAACTTCAGATCCCGGTATATCTGTGAAAATCGGGTTTCTAAGGAATCATAAAACGTTAATCCCGGTAGGGAAAACCAGCCCTTTGCATCAGGGATTACTTCGGTGAACACCATCTGCTTATCACCCTGTTTCTTATAGCCAAAAGATGCGCCACGCTGACCTATCTTGCTTTTCTTGTCATTGGAAATTAACTTTTGATAACGTGCATAAAATTTTGGCCATTCATTTTTAGGCATCTGAATCTGTCCTCTTAAATAAAGAAGACTATCTTTAACGATAGGCAATTGATCCAGCGCTACAAAATCAATGGGCTTCAAATCATTTTGTAAAACATCTTCCAACTTATTTCCATTTTCTAGATAACGCTTAAGATCAATATTTTTACTGATTAAAAATGGTTTGAGATAAAGATCTCCGATGATATTATCGATTGTATCCACTGGCATCTGGATATCAGTAATGGCAATTGAAAGATAGGCTACCGCTTCTCCTGGAAGTGATATTGAAAATGTATTTTTTCCTTTTTCTTCCATTGAGCTTTGGCTAAAAGTCAATTTAGGTATTAGGTAATGTGCTGATGGTACACCCAACATATGGGCTGAACGCCCGAATAGTTTTCCGGCATTGTCCCGAAGGAACACCTGCAGAACACCCTGCTCCACATCTGATTTCTTAAGGTATATATGCTTCTGTCCCGCTGCTGAGAAACCAACTGGACTGCTAAAAAGCTTACGATAATTGATCCGAGCTTCTAAATCATAATGTGCTTCAATATTACTTTGGACTGTAATCCGAATGGAATCACTACCAATATCCTGCACAAGCACCTTACTGGATGCGTAATTGATATCCAAGACACTCATTGTTTCATGTACACCATCTGTGTTTGTCCAAAAAACTTTATAGATATTTTTCGATTCGGGATTAATTTTTATTCGTGTATAACCAGTGCTATCCGTTTGAAAGGGAATATTAAATGTTCCTGCCGAATCGGTAATTCGTCCTTTCGTGGAAACACCCTTCCCTCCTTTAAAATAGGACTTGACCAGTAACTCATTGTCAACTCCAGCGATAAAGTTACCGCCAATTGGATAAGTCTCCACTTGAACCTCATTACCCTGAAATGAAGCACTTGCTGTAGACGGAGCTGTTGTGCTTTCTTGAATCAAAAGTATTGCCTTGATATAATACAGGTCGGGCTGTTCAGCTATTGCTGTGGTATAAGCATTAAGGAAGAGGCTAGTTGTTATTCCGTGTCTTGGAATAACAAGATGGCCAGCCGCCATCCCATTTTTGAGTAACATTACAGATCGTTGCTGGATAATACCGTCCGCATTCCCAATATTCAGGTAAAGATTATGATTTTCTGCAGCCAATAGGCCTTCATTCATAACATAAGCTTTGAACCAAACGGTATCGCCAGGAAAATATGCGCCACGATCGGTATGTACAAAGATCTGTGGAAGTGTCTGCGATTTTAACAAAAAAGGCAGCAGTAGCAAGATCAACAAATAGTTTCTCATAATTTGGTTCTAAATCGAGGTGGGAAATCCCACTTCAATCGAGTTTCTAAATAGTACAATTTAAATTCTAACTTGGGTACTTATAGCTAGTAAAGAAAGCCCCCATACTGACCGAAAAATGTTGGTTACTTAGAAGAAAGTACTGAGGTACAGTTTAATTTTTTACCAAAGGCACCACACACTTCCCTGATAAATGGATCGTGCGCATTGATGTTTGAATATCTTTTATTGAAGGGTAATCAATATAGGTTTCTAAAAGATTCTGAAGGTTTAATTTGGTACATCTAACATTGACACTACCGAGTATAAATGCACTGGTATAGTAAGATCACTGTATTTTTTACAGTTTAAAAGCATTAATCCACCCATAAATTAAGTATTTAGTTGATTAGAAAACTATCGCATAAGCTTTAATATGTTTACTAACGTTTTGGTTTATACTCTAATATATGAAATTATTACTTATGACTAAAATAATATCGCGATGCAACCGATTGTTCTATTTTACTCAAACTCAAACACCGTTATAAAATATATAAAACAGGAATTCAAGAGTGGGTAGTATAGCTAGATCATACTGCTTATTACTTTAGGAAACATTTTTAGACAACCTTAGTAATCTAAAATATCACTTGGTTGCTAACTTAGTTGGCATGACCTCCTCCCAAAAAACTGGAGCATTTAAAGTAGAGAATTCCGGATAGAATTACTAATTTTAAATAGTAGAAAATACGATAAAAAGATTGAAATAAGTTATGCTTCGCATGAGCTCCATTCGGTCGGTTTACCGAAAACATAACCACTACACACTCCGTGGATCGGGCTGCAGAGGCATCTTGGCACAGCGGATAACTTCCAAGGATGGACAGCCAAACTCCTGCACCACCTTGCCTTCTATCAGGTAGATACCTGCCCCAAGTAAAGGATATTGCACCAACGAGGGTGGAAAATGCACGGTATCAAAGAACTTGCCCTCACTATCCAGAAAGGTCCCGAACTTCATCAGTTCGCGCCGTTTGGTTTTGACAAATTTCTCGGCTACAAAATCGCCTACCATCCGGACGGTCTGCCCGACATGGTTGATAAGTTCACGGGCCTGCACATCGCCCCGAAAGTCGCTCCTTGCCAGATCGAACAGCGTACCGCTGACACAAAAGCCGATCAGCTCCATCTCATCGTAATAGTCTTCGTGGATATGACTTTCCAGAGCTGGCAGAACGGGCTTACGACTGTTGACTTCAAACAATTCGGCGGTAGGGTTGGTTTTTGCATGCTTGCTCAATAGCAAATGGGCCTCCCAGAGCATTTCTTTTTTACCACTCCCAAAACTACGCAATGCGCCGACACGGATCAGCAGGATAAGTTGTTCCAGACCGATGCCAGTACGTTTCACAAACTGTGGTAAACTGGTATAGGGTCCATTATGCAAGCGTTCGTTGATTATTGACTCGGCCTGCTTGGATTCAAAGTGCTGCATACCATCAAAGCCCAGATAGATGTCTCGTCCCTGGATGATGGTCAGATATTCGGATCGATTGACGCAGGGTAAGCAGATGTTAGCCCCTGCCACCCGAGCTTCGTTGACATAGACTTTTCTATTATAAAAGCCACCATAATTGTTGAGTACGCTGACCATAAATTCCAACGGAAAATAGGTCTTAAGGTATAGACTCTGATAGCTCTCCACGGCAAAGGATGCAGAATGGGCCTTATTGAAGGAATAACCTGCGAAACTCTCCATCTGACGCCAGATCTCTCTACTGGTTTGTTCGGGATAGCCCTGTTTCTTACAGTGATCAAAGAATTTATCTTCGATCTTAATCAAATGATCCTTATTCCTGTACTTACCGGACATCATTCGACGCAGCACGTCGGCATCGGCCATATCCAGTCCTCCGTAGGCATTACCGATCTTCATCACGTCCTCTTGATAGACCATGACACCATAGGTCTCCTCCAGCTGCTCTTTGAACACCGGATGTGGATAAACAACTTGTGAGGGATTATTGTGGCGCTGGATGAATGCCCCCATCATACCACTGCTGGCCACTCCGGGTCGGATGATGGATGATGCTGCAACTAAGGTTAAATAATCATCGCACTTGAGTTTGGTAATCAACTGACGCATAGCGGGGCTCTCGATGTAAAAGCAACCGATGGTATTGGCAGAGCGCAACTGCTCGGCAATCTTGGGGTCTTCAAAAAAACGCTTCGGTTCTCGCGTATCGATGGTAATCCCCTGATTGATCTTGACGATCTCGCGACAGTCCTTGATATGCCCGATGCCCCGCTGGGACAGGATATCGAATTTTTCGAACCCGATATCCTCTGCGACATACATATCGAACTGCATGGTCGGCAACCCTTTGGGTGGATAGTCAAGTGCACAGTAATTGACCAGTGGCTGCTCGGATATCAACACCCCGGAGGCGTGGATAGTACGCTGATTGGGAAAGTCGGCCATGCGGTTGTATACGCTCAAGATGGTATTAGTCACTTCGTTTTTATTGAGCATATGCTCGGGTTGGTGCACCAACCGATCGATCTCTCCTTTTGGGAGACCATATACTTTGCCGAGCTCGCGCAAGATGCTCCGTGAACGGAAAGTACTCATCGCTCCCATCAGTGCGGTGCGGCCATCCTGATAGCGGTTGAAGATATAATCGTACATATCGCCGCGCTCTTTCCAGCTAAAATCGACATCGAAATCGGGTGGACTTTTCCGCTTGGGATTGAGGAAACGCTCGAATGGCAATTTAAGTGCAATAGGATCAACATCCGTGATACCCAAACAATAAGCAACGGCGGAGTTAGCTCCGGAACCACGGCCGACATAATGATAGTCGCGATGTCTGGCGTAACGGCAGATATCATCGGTGATAAGGAAATAGCTCGAAAAATTGAGTTCCTCGATGATCTCTAGCTCACGCGCAATACGCTGCCTTGCAATTGGATCTTTTTTATCGTAGCGATGGCCAAATCCATCTTCAGTGTACTTGATCAGTAGCTGCTTGTCATTGTATCGATTGCCGGTAAAGGTCGCTTTGTTCTTAACACCTTCGAAGTCCATCTGAAAGCGGCACTCCGCCAACAGTCGATGGGTATTGTGCAGAAGCTGCGGTAGATCGGCATAATGACTCATTAGTTTGGCTTTAGGTAAGAACACCTCATCAATGGGTGCCACTTGATCTTCAGAGAGCTGTGATATCAACAGGTTATGATCGATGGCACGCAGCTGACGGTGTAACGTATGATCAGCCTTTCGAAAAGTAACGGGTGCAAGTATGACGGCTTTGGACAGTTGCTGTTTATCCATAAACATAGCCTTGCCCCGCTCGGACGGACGGATACCGATATATTCATAGTCCTTGAGCCCAAATACTCCCATCCGTTGCAAAGGATAGATGATGAACACTTCCTTGAATTCGGGTGCTTGCAGGGGGACTTTCGTCCCTTCTAAGTTGAGCTGCGTGCGGTAGGCATTGATTTCGCTGAAACCGCGCTCGTTCTGCGCAATGGCGATGAAGCAGCAGGTGTCGTCTTGACGGAACTCCATACCCGCCAGAATATTGACCCCTTTCTTTTGGCCTTTGCGGATAAAGTCGAGGGAACCCGTACTGTTGTTGATATCGGTGAGCACGGCGGTATCATAGCCATTGGCAAGCATGCCGGCCAACAACTCATCGAGACTCAAGGTACCGTGACGCAGGCTAAAATAACTGTGTAGATTAAGGAGCACGATGGCCTCCTTTCTTGACGATAAGTTCTGGAGCACAGGTGCCTTTCATGAGCGCTCGACCTGTCAAACTAACGTCGAGAAAACGCTCGACCGACACGAAAAATGTATCCAGATCACCATGTACTATACTCCTCTCCATACCTAAAAACCATCATCCATATCTACTAACATCTTTCACCCCATTGGTATAGATGCATCGTTTCAAATATACTAACATATTTAGCTTTAAAACCAACAATTATAGTATTAAAGAGGTAAGTGATTGATTATAAATGCTAATATATTTATAATCAATGAGGTTTGTAAAATTAAAACGATTTGTACGATGTAACAACAAAAGCCATGAAGATTGTACAAGCCTGATAAATACGTAATGCAATTGATTAAATAAACCTTAAGAAAGAATCTTAAAAGTATAAATACACAAAAATCAGATACGGAATAGAGCAGAGAAATATTCAAAACTACCTAACAATACTATAATAATACTTAACTTTCCGGACTATCTTATAAAATCAATAAACACAGCATATGAGTAGTCCGGGGCAAATTCCTTTTAATAGTTTTATTAGTCTAGACAGACAGGAAGAAACTTCTATCTATATTCAATTAGCGCAACAGATTATTCAAGCTATTCAACGTGGTTTTATACCTATCGGGACAAAGCTTCCTGGAAGCCGTCAATTGGCAAAAGTGTTGTCTATACATCGGAATACGGTTGTCGCTGCGCTGCAAGAGCTAGAGGCTCAGGGATGGGTCGAGATCAAAGCGAATATCGGATCATATGTCCTGAAGAACACAACTAAAGCAAAAAAAAATACGGGTTACGCTAAAAACTTAAATCAAAATCAATATGCTCTTCAGACGGGGTACGATTTTGAAAAAAGCACCATCTTAGAAAATCCATTTGAATCGACCACATGTACATTACGATTGGATGATGGTATGCCCGATAGTAGACTTTCTCCATTACAGGAACTTTCTAAATTTTATACGGCCAATCTTAAGCGGAAAAAAAACTCAAAGTATCTCGGCTATTCAGATCAAAATAGACCTACAACTTTTCGGGAGCAATTGTGCAATTTTCTAAACCAAAGCAGAGGTTTACATATTCAACCTAAAAACCTATTGATAACACGTTCTGTTGAGTTGAGCACTTATATCATCGCGCAAACACTATTACAACCCGACGATATGGTTGTTGTTGGCCAACCGAGCTATTTTGCAGCCAACATGATTTTTCAGCAAGCTGGAGCCAAAATAAAGTCCATACCTGTGGACGATGATGGAATCGATACAGAGGCTCTTGAACAACTATGCAAAAAACAACAAATCAGACTCCTATATCTAACACCCCATCACCATTACCCCACAACAGTAACCCTAAGTTCAGAAAGAAGGGCAATAATTTTGGAATTGGCTTCAACCTATGGCTTCGCAATCATTGAGGACGATTACGACTATGACTTTCATTACGACGATGCTCCGATAATGCCAATGGCTGCAATTGATTATGGTGGAATGATTATTCATACCGGTAGCTTTGGAAAGTCTTTAGCCCCAGGTTTTCGTACTGGTTTTATCGTTGCACCTGAAAACCTAGTTATTGAATTGCAAAAACTTTTGAACCTATTGGATAACCAGGGCGATTTTATAATGGAACAGGTGCTCAGTGATTTGATAGCAGAAGGTGAAATACATCGGTATCTAAAAAAATCGGTTAAACTCTATAAGGAACGCCGTAATTACATGAGCTATCTGCTAGCACGGGAACTTAATGAATATGTGGATTTTGATATTCCTACCGGCGGTCTTGCATTATGGACTACATGGAGAAAAGAAATCAATTTAATCCAACTGCGTAGACAATGTGAAAAATCAAATCTCTTTCTTCCAAAAAACATACTGTACCAAGCAAAAGATATTGCTGCAATCCGGATTGGCTTCGGTAATTTAAATGCCTCGGAAATGGAAGAAAGCGTGGCAATTCTAGCCGAATCATTAGCTATGATCACATAAAAGCATGCATTTATTAATCTTTTAATCCCTAATTTTGTATTAAACTATTACAATATGAGCTACCCCATTCCAGCCAGCGAGTCGACTCCTGCTGCGGCATTCCAACGATTACTAGATGTTTTATACACGCTTCGTGTAGCTTGCCCCTGGGACAAGAAACAGACAATGGAATCATTACGTCATCTTACAATCGAAGAATTGTATGAACTTACAGATGCTATTTTAGATGAAGATTATCCTGAAATCAAAAAGGAATTGGGAGATGTAATGATGCATTTGGTTTTTTATGCCCGTATAGCAGAAGAGGAAAATCGCTTTACCATAGTGGATGTTCTAAATAGTATCTGTGATAAATTAATCAACCGTCACCCCCATGTTTATGGCGATATCGACGTAAAGAACGATGAGGAGGTAAAACAAAATTGGGAAACCATCAAATTAAAAGAAGGAAACAAGTCCGTATTATCAGGTGTACCAAAAGGTCTCCCTGCCTTAGTAAAAGCTTACCGCATACAGGATAAAGTGCGTGGAGTAGGGTTTGATTGGGAGGATAAAAAAGAAGTATGGGCAAAAGTAGAAGAAGAATTAGCCGAATTTAAAGCGGAATACGACATTGATAACCCTGAGCAAGCGGACATGAGTAAAGCTGAAGGCGAATTTGGAGATCTACTCTTTTCATTGATCAATTATGCTCGTCATATTGGTATCAATCCTGAAAATGCACTGGAACGTACCAATAAAAAATTCATTTCCCGATTTACTTATGTGGAACAGAAAGCTGAAGAAAGTGGACGAAAATTGCAGGATATGACCCTTGAGGAAATGGATATCTTTTGGAATGAAGCAAAAAAAGTGACCCAACCATAATAAATACTCCCCCTTTAAATAGGTGGACTTAAAAGGACCTAGCTAATAAAAAAAGCTCATGCTCGATAGCACACGTATTGTAATACAAGAATGTAACTAGAGAGCATGAGCTATATGCTAAAAGCAAGCTTTAATTTTGTTTCCTTATTTCTTCTAATGATTTGAGTTCATTCAAATCATATGGGGTTTCTTGGTAAACATAGTAATTCAACCAATTATTAAATAGCAAATTAGCATGTCCGGACCACCTGACTAACGGTGCCTGCGTTGGATCATTGTCGATATAATAATTATTTGGAACCTCAAGTTCTAGCCCCTTCTCGACATCGCGCATGTATTCGGTATGTAACGTAAGTGGAGCATACTCGGAATGTCCCGTCAGATAAAATTCTCTTCCACCTCGAGAGGATAAAATAGCAAGACCTGCTTCGGAAGATTCGGAGAGTAACTCAATCTCTGGTTTATCTTCAATTTCAGATTTTAAAATTGTAGTGTGCCTGCTGTGTGGTATAAAAAACTCATCATCAAACCCCCTAAATAATGGGTTGGTCTTGTCTAAAGTAGTGTGTTTAAATACCCCAAATAATTTTTCGGCTAATGGGGTCTTTTCAACACCATAAAAGTGATAAAGTGCTGCTTGTGATGCCCAACAAATGTATAATGTTGAGGTTACATGCTTTCTTGCCCAATCAAAAATACGGGTAACTTCATCCCAATAGGTAACTTCTTCAAATGGCATCATCTCTACGGGAGCACCTGTAATGATCATCCCATCATAATATTGATCTTCAACAGCAGAGAACGATTTATAGAACATTTCCAAATGTTCTTGTGGCGTATTTTTGGACATATGCGTATCTAGCCTTAAAAACTCCACTTCCACCTGTAAAGGATTATTCGAGAGTAACCGAATAAAATCAGTCTCCGTCGTAATTTTTAATGGCATTAAATTTAAAATTAGAACCTTCATTGGACGGATGTCCTGTTCGTTGGCTCTAAGATCGCTCATCACAAAAATATTTTCTTTTTTCAGTAGCTCAATAGCTGGCAAATTATCTGGTATCTTGACTGGCATATGCTTTCCCCCTCGCCTTGGTTTAGTTTGGCTATAAAGGTAAAAAATATAAGTTAGTTATCCCACCTAAGTCTGTAATAACTATACTTCATTTTTATTTAGCACTCCGCTTTTAAACGCTCGATTAGGTAATAATACCTTTGGAATCTAATAACTGAAACGAGTTGCTACTGAAAAAATGACTAGCCATACAACTAGTATAAATTACCCATTCATTTCTAAACAAATTCTAAAATTCATGAATCGGGATCCCGTAAATAATATGCTATACTTTATGAGGAGATATGAGCTTCGCTTTAACTTCAATATATTAAAATAATATTTATTTAATATCCATAAACCGCTTTAGGAACGATAGTTGCATAATAAAAATATATGTTAAATCTAATACTAAAGCTCTTTTATGAATCTATTTCAACATTGGAAAAAAGACATACCTGCTAGTATCGTCGTTTTTTTTGTCGCCTTACCTTTGTGTCTTGGTGTTGCTCTTGCAAGTGGAGCGCCCGTATTTTCAGGAATTATCGCAGGTATTATTGGGGGAATACTCGTAGGATTTCTTTCCAAATCGCCAATCGGTGTATCGGGACCAGCAGCTGGATTGGTTGTCATCGTATACACTGCTATCAACGATTTGGGTTCTTACAATGTATTTTTAGTCGCGGTCTTTATAGCAGGATTGATTCAAATTGTTCTTGGGATTTTAAAAGCAGGTGTAATTGGTTATTATTTTCCATCGTCGGTCATTAAGGGGATGTTGTGCGCAATTGGTATTTCTATTTTTTTAAAACAGATTCCTTTAGCATTTGGATATAGTGAAGCATTTTCTTTTCAAACTTTTGATGCTTCATTTATCACCCCTGGAGCTATTATTATTACGACTATATCTTTAGCCATCCTCATAATATGGGATAATTATCTTGGGAAAACATCAAACATCTTTAAATTATTACCAGGCTCACTTGTCGCCGTAATGGTCGGAATTATTTATCAGATAACCATTGGAGATAAGAATCATGAGGTTTTCTCGATTGATCAAGATTTACTCGTAAAAGTACCTGTTCCTGAAAATGTTTCTGATTTTCTAGGGCAATTTACGCTTCCCGATTTTGCAAATGGCATATGGAATCCCGCTGTGTGGCAAGTTGCGTTTACCATAGCAATCGTCGCATCTCTCGAATCGCTTTTATCTGTTGAAGCAACTGATAAAATAGACCCTCTAAAACGACAAACGCCAACAAACCGTGAACTTATTGCCCAAGGAATTGGTAACTCCTTTTCTGGTTTAATCGGAGGATTACCCATTACACAGGTAATCGTTCGTTCATCGGCTAATGCAATGAGTGGTGGACTTTCCAAACTATCCACTATTTTCCACGGCTTACTGCTTGTCATCAGTGTCATTTCCATTCCCGCATTCCTTAATTTAATACCCAATGCAGTACTAGCTGCAATATTGTTGGTTATTGGCTACAAACTCGGCAATCCAAAACAATTCCTTGATATGAAAAAATTGGGAAAAGATCAATTGATACCATTCGCTGTAACGGTCATCGGAATACTTGCTACAGATCTGTTAAAGGGAATTATTGTAGGATTGGTTGTCGCTGTAGTCGTGTCACTCATTAAATCGTACAATAACTCACACGTGATGTTGGTAAAAGAGGGAAATGTATTTCATATGAATTTTGCCGAAGAGGTTACTTTTGTCAATAGAGGTGCTATTGTCAAAGAATTAGATGGACTACAACCTGGAGCATATTTAGAACTTGATGTACGCAAAACTAAAATACTAGATTATGATATTATTGAATACTTAGATGAATTTAAAGTAAAAGCAAGAAACAATAATATCAATATCAAACTTATTTCAGAGCGTGGAACGGTTGATAATCCGGAATCTTTTCGAGAGTTTTTCGGTTACGTGTTAGTGGCAAATTCGCATTAATTTGTAATCGCCCCTAGCTATTGCAAACTTTCACGAGAAAGGATCCAATAGCTAGGAATTTTGCCCTTAAAAAATCCATATGACGATAAATAGTGATTTTGCTCGTTTTAAACTTTTCTGGTCAGGTTTAATTCCTTATGAATAACATCCAAAAAAAGATCAATCCCGGGATGGCTTACATTAGCATTATAAATTAAGGATAAAGTTGTTCGTTGTTGAATATGGTCCAAATCAATAAACTTTACTTTTGAATTATACCCTTTTTTTAGAGATGCGGGCACAATGGCAACCCCCAGCCCTTGTTCAACTAGGTTGAAGATCGTCAATGCATTTACCGTGCGCAAAGCGACATGAGGTTCAAATGCTGCATCCTTGAAAATACTCATGACCAAGTCAAAATATGAATGACTATAATCTTTCGAAAAAAGAATAAAAGATTCGTTTTTAAAATCACCTAAACCTTTAAAATTCATCTTCTGAATTGGATAATCATGGGGCACAACTAAGGAGAAATGTTCCTTCAGGATTGGAATACTTTGAAGTCCTTTAGGAAAATCATCTAATCGAACGAGTCCAAAGTCCAAATCCTCCTTTAATACTTTGGCAACCTGCATTTCGTTACTAAGTTCTTGTAGATCCACTTCCACGGCAGGAAAGTCTTGCTTTAACCGAACCAAGACTTTAGCAAGCACGGATTGTACAGCCGATCCTATAAAACCAAGACGAAGTTCTGTGACATCATCCGACCCCATAATTCGAAGTTCCCGTGTTATCTTGTCAATTTGGTTAAATAAGCTATCAACTTCCTTCTTCAAATAAAACCCTGCTCCTGTTAATCGAACGTATCGCTTTCCTCTATCAAATAAAGTTGCTTGATAGATTTCTTCCATTTGCTTGATCTGACGTGATAAACCAGGTTGCGAAATATAGAGCCTTTCAGCTGCTTTTCTAAAATGCAATTCCTCTGCTAAGACTTTAAAATAATAGAGATGTCTAAGTTCGATTTGATAACTCATAGTAATCAACAATTGTCAAAATTGGTATTTATAATTATTAAATATAGGAGTTAAATTTGAGATAATATAATGAAACATCATGCGTATCTCATTTTAACACAGCGAAGCATACTGCCCAAAGGGAACAGATAAACGCTTTGAAAAAGAGTTTAAAAATCAACATATACGCATGAGAAATTGACCAGCTTTAAACCGCGAAATGCGGTACGCAAGTCTTTGAAAACACAATGATCGATACACAAATTGTGTGTAGCTCTTCATCTTTACACTTGAAAAACCACACGCATACTATAATTTATTCCGATGAAAAATATGATAACAAAATTTCAATACGGTAATGATACGATGACCAGTTCTCTCGCAATACAACTTGCAAAAGGAGAAACCAGGGGAGAATTAACTGCTCAAACAATAGAAAAGGTTGTTAAAAGTGCTCAATATGTTCAAGAAATTGTAGATTCTGGTAATATCGTCTATGGTATAAATACCGGATTTGGTCCCCTTTGCACCACGCTAATTAGCCCTGGAGATACCAAGAAATTACAAGAAAACATATTGAAAAGCCATGCCGTCGGTATTGGGGAACCCATCGATAAGCTCTTGTCCAAATTGATGCTGATCCTAAAAGTACATGCTTTAGCAAAAGGATATTCCGGTATTCAACTAGCAACGTTAGAACGTATATTATGGTTAGTAGAACATGATGTTATTCCTGTCGTCCCCAAACAAGGTTCAGTTGGAGCTTCTGGGGATCTTGCTCCACTCTCCCATCTATTTTTACCATTAATTGGATTAGGAAAAGTTTGGTATAACAATGAAATACAGGAGACAGCACGGGTATTGACCTCATTTAACATCCAGCCGATCACACTTGGTGCAAAAGAAGGTTTAGCACTAATCAATGGCACTCAATTTATGGCGGCCCATGCTGTAAAAGCAGTATCGGAAATGCAGAACCTACTTGACAATGCTGATCTGATCGCTACTTTAATGATAGAGGGACTTAATGGGTCCATTAAACCTTTTTTCGCACAACTACACCAACTTAGACCTTATAAAGGAAACGAGTACGTAGCTAGTACTATTTATAATTTATTAGAGGTATCTGAAATTGTGAGCTCTCATAAAAATTGTTCCCGTGTTCAAGACCCCTATTCCTTACGCTGTATCCCGCAAATACATGGGGCTTCTCGTCATGCATGGCTCCATCTAAAGGACACAATTGAAATCGAAATCAATGCTGTTACCGACAATCCAATCATCATCGATCGTGAATTGACCATAAGCGGCGGTAGCTTTCATGGTCAACCAATTGCCTTACCAATTGACTATGCAACACTAGCCATATCGGAAATCGGGAATGTATCAGACAGACGTGTATACCTTTCACTTGAAGGCGATACGCCTAATGTTCCAAAATTACTCCTTAAAGAGACCGGACTCAACTCCGGATTTATGATTTTACAATATAGTACCGCGGCACTAGCAAGTGAAAATAAGGGATTATGTTTCCCTTCCAGTGCTGATAGCATTCCTACTTCACTAGGTCAAGAAGACCATGTAAGTATGGGCTCTATTGGCTCACGTAAGCTGCTTCAGGTAATCAATAATGTCAGTAAGATATTAAGTATAGAGCTAATTTGTGCAGCCCAGGCATTTGATTTTCATAGGCCCCTCCGATCGACTACCATTGTAGAAGCGGTACATCAAGAGATTAGAAAAGTTATTCCTCATGTTAAAGAAGATCAAATAATGGAGGAAATACTATCAGCTGCACAAAAACTCATTTCTTCAGGAACTTTAGTTCAGATTGCAAATCAAATTGCTGACGAACAACAAGTGCCTTATCACGGATTACATCATGAATATTTTAATGTCTATTAAATTATGGGTAAAAAAATAATTGGACCTTTTTCACAGTTGTTATCTTTTGTTGATACACCTTTGAAGGGTGCCCTCACCGATCAACAGATGACGATTAGGGAATACGCCGGTATACTGGTAGAAGACGGTATAATTGTAATAATGGACAGCTATGACGACTTAATATCAAAACATGGAGATCAGGCAGAAATACGATTCATGGAAGGAGATAAAGTCTGTGTACCTGGATATATTGATTGCCACACACATATTGCTTTTGCAGGAAATCGAGCTAACGATTTTGCATTAAGAAATGCGGGAGCTAGTTACTTGGAAATTGCACAAGCGGGAGGTGGTATCTGGAGCACAGTCCTGCATACCCGAGCTGCAAGTGAAAAAGAACTGACCGATAATATCATTAACTTTTCAAAGGATCTATTAGCACAAGGTATCACAACGATCGAAGTGAAAAGTGGCTATGGCTTATCGGTGAAAGAGGAATTGAAAATACTACGTGCGATAAAAAAGGCCCAGCAATCTGTTGCTGTCGACCTCATACCTACTTGCTTAGCGGCTCATATGAAGCCCAAAGACTTTGCAGGTAGTGCTGTAGATTATCTTAATGAAATAGCTTCTGAATTATTCCCGATATTGAAAGCGGAAAATCTCTGTAATAGAATCGATGCTTTTATAGAACAAAGTGCCTTTTCGGCGGATGATATTGAAGATTACTTTATTAAAGCTCAGAAAATGGGTTTTGATATTACGGTACATGCAGATCAATTTTCAACGTCAGGCTCTAAAGTTGCTGTTCGGTTTAATGCCGTTAGCGCTGATCACCTCGAGGCGTCAACAGATGCCGAAATTACACTTCTGGCCACCAGCAATACTGTTGCCGTAGCCCTACCTGGTGCATCTATCGGAATTGGTTGCGCTTTCACCCCTGCACGAAAACTATTAGATCAAGGTGCCTGCTTGGCGATTGCCACAGATTGGAACCCAGGGTCAGCCCCAATGGGACAGTTAATGACCCAAGCGACCATTTTAGCTACTGCTGAAAAATTATCGAATGCTGAAGTTTTTGCAGCAATCTCTTTCCGGGCTGCCCAAGCATTAAATTTAAGTGACCGAGGGCGAATACGAAGTGGTGAAATCGCTGACTTTGTCGTGTACAATACAGACAACTATCAAAACATCACCTACAAACAAGGCACTTTAAAACCTGTGCAAGTTTGGAAAAGGGGAACTATTAGCTATATGGAAGGAGATGAAGCATGACATTTAAGGAAGAAATATTACAAGGTATACCAAGCATTTTACCGGAAAAGGTTTCGTATGACTTTCGTATAAGTCATGCCCCAAAACGAAAGGACAGCCTATCTCAGGAAGATAAAAAGTTAGCCATAAAAAATGCATTACGTTATTTCCCTGCCGATTGGCATGTCGAATTGGGAAAGGAATTTTTAGAGGAATTGCTTCATTTTGGACGAATCTATATGTATCGCTTCCGTCCTAGCTACACTATGTATGCTAGACCAATAGCTAATTATCCCGGAGAGAGCTTGCAAGCCCGCAGTATAATGCTCATGATACAAAACAATCTGGATCCAAAAATTGCGCAACACCCGCATGAACTGATCACCTATGGTGGAAATGGGGCTGCATTTCAAAATTGGGCCCAGTATTTAGTCACGATGCAATACTTAACACAAATGACTGACAATCAAACACTCCACCTGTACAGCGGCCATCCAATGGGGTTATTTCCATCTTCAAAGGATGCCCCAAGAGTTGTAATCACAAATGGCATGATGATTCCAAACTATTCTAAACCTGATGACTGGGAAAAATATAATGCGCTAGGTGTTACGCAATATGGCCAAATGACGGCAGGATCATACATGTACATAGGCCCTCAAGGAATCGTCCATGGTACAACAATCACCTTGATGAATGCTTTCCGTATGCAATTATCAAAAGATGATACCATTCATGGAAAAGTTTTCCTAACATCTGGCTTAGGAGGAATGAGTGGAGCACAACCTAAAGCTGGTAATATTGCAGGTTGTATCACAGTTTGTGCAGAGGTAAATCCTGATGCTGCTCGTAAAAGACATGAACAAGGATGGGTAGATATTCTAATAGAAAAAATAGAGGATCTCATTAAGTATGTTCGGGAAGCGATTCAAAAAAAACGTATTGTTTCGATCGCTTACATGGGCAATGTTATAGAAGTGTGGGAGGCATTCTTGCATGCAGATATCCACATTACAGTTGGCTCTGACCAGACATCCTTACACAATCCTTGGGCTGGAGGCTACTACCCTATTGGACTAAGTTTCGAAGAGTCCAATAACCTGATGGCGGAACAACCTGAGCTTTTTAAGCAACATGTACAACAATCGTTGATCCGCCATGTCGCGGCTATTAACGAACACGTCTCTCGTGGGACTTATTTCTTCGATTATGGTAATGCTTTTTTACTGGAAAGTAGCCGTGCAGGAGCTGATGTAATGGACAATGATGGCATCAATTTCCGATATCCATCATATGTACAGGATATCTTAGGCCCCATGTGCTTCGACTATGGATTTGGACCTTTTCGCTGGGTATGTACTTCTGCCGACCCTAAAGACTTAAAAACAACAGATAACATAGCGCTCCAAATACTAAAAAGTTTAAAAGATACAGCGTATCCCGAAATTCAACAACAATTACTGGATAATATCAAGTGGATTGAACAAGCTGAGCAAAATAAACTCGTAGTTGGTTCTCAAGCCCGAATCCTATACGCTGATGCTATTGGTAGGATTCGAATTGCTAAAGCATTTAATCTTGCGGTGAGAAATGGCACCTTAACTGCACCTATTGTGCTTGGTAGAGACCATCATGATGTCAGCGGAACAGATTCTCCCTATAGGGAGACAAGCAACATTTATGATGGTAGTCGATTTACTGCCGATATGGCTATTCATAATGTGATTGGAGATAGTTTTAGAGGAGCTACTTGGGTATCTATCCATAATGGAGGTGGTGTCGGCTGGGGTGAAGTCATCAATGGTGGTTTTGGCCTGTTATTGGATGGTACGGAAGATGCAGATCGAAAATTGGAAAATATGCTTTTTTATGATGTCAATAATGGGATAGCCCGTCGTGCCTGGGCTCGAAATGATACGGCTAGACAGGCTATCGAGGTGGAACTTGAGCGTACAAAAACGTTAAAAGTGACTTTAGCAAATTTAGTGGATACGGAATCAATGGACCAAATTTTTAAGGGGCATGGAAATTAAGCATTGGGAATACTACGAAGCAGCAAGTCCACAAATCTGGAAAGGACGAGTAGATGGTACAACGGATGATCATTTGCGCTGGCATCAAATAATAAAATGTATTGATTTAAAAGATAATAAAGACCTGAGTGGCTATTTCATACTCCTTGGCTTCGCGTGTGACGAAGGTGTCAAGAGAAATCATGGCAGAGCAGGAGCTAAAAAAGGCCCTGAAGTTTTAAAAAAGACTCTTGCAAATCTCCCTGTCTTTAGTGGTGAAAATACTAAAATAATCGATGCTGGCACAGTTAATTGTAAAAATGAACAATTGGAAGCGGCACAAGAATCGCTAGGCTTTATCATCCATCTGATTCTAAAGCGTGGAGGATTTCCAATAGTACTAGGTGGTGGTCATGAGATTACCTTTGGCCATTACCTAGGGCTCAAAGCAAATTATAACAAATCAATTGGTATTCTAAATTTTGATGCTCATTTTGATATGCGTAAACCGCAACAGCAAATTGCTACATCGGGAACTGGATTCTATCAAATTGCTCTACTAGAAAAAAACATCAGATACCTACCTATTGGAATACAAAAAATCAGTAATACAAAAATCTTATTTGATACGGCACGAGACCATCAAATTACCTGGATAGAGGCTCAAGATTTTCAAATTGCCAATCGGATTAGAATCAAGAAAAAAATTAAATCATTTATCGATTCAATCGATCATCTCTACCTTACAATCGATTTGGACGTATTTGCCGCATGCTATGCTCCAGGAGTAAGCGCAGTTGCTTTTAATGGTATCGTTCCAGATGCTTTTTTTCTTGAAATATTTCACTTTATTATTTCATCAAATAAATTAGTCAGCATCGATATTGCCGAGCTTAATCCTGAATACGATTGTGACAATCGTACCGCAAAATTAGCTGCTGATCTATTGTTTCGCCTAGTAAATGATTAAATGCTATATTCTCAATTGAACATGACATAGCATAAAATTATAGGGGCAAAAAAAAGAAAAAGTTCGTTGAACCATATTTAAGGAATTTATCCTTAAATTCGCAAGCAATATGGAAACTGTTGTCAGTGGTATCAGAAGTACCGGAAAATTACATTTAGGAAACTATTACGGCGCATTAAGCAATTTTGTGAAAATGCAAAATGAATATAATTGCTATTTCTTCATTGCCGATTTACATTCTTTAACGACTCACCCGACTCCTCATGGCCTTCAAAGCACTGTTCGTCAAGTGATAGTTGAATATCTCGCAGCTGGGATAGATCCTGAGAAATCTACGATCTACGTGCAATCTGATGTGCCTGAAGTTGCAGAATTATACTTATATATGAACATGAATGCTTATCTAGGTGAACTTGAGCGAGCAACTGCTTTTAAAGATAAAGTGCGCAGCAACCCAGATAATGTCAATGCAGGACTACTAACATACCCTGTTTTGATGGCTTGTGATATCTTAATTCATCATGGTACTAAGGTCCCTGTTGGAAAAGATCAAGAGCAGCATCTGGAAATGACAAGAACATTTGGTAATCGCTTCAATCGTCTGTACGATGTAGATTATTTTAAAGAATCTTTTGCTTTTTCATACTCAGATAAATTAGTGAAAATACCTGGTTTAGCGGGACAAGGTAAAATGGGTAAATCTAATGGTGAGGCAGATTGTATATATTTGTCTGATAGCGCTGCTGTTATTCGTAAAAAAGTGATGCGTGCAGTATCTGATTCAGGACCTACAGAAATGAACCAGCCTAAGCCAGATTCTATCCAAAACCTTTTTGATTTGATGAAAGTCGTTTCCACTCCAGATACTTTACAACATTTTGAAGAGCTATATAATAATTGTGCAATTCGTTATGGTGACTTTAAGAAACAATTAGCAGAAGATATGGTTAATGCTACTGAGCCCGTACGTTCACGCATCGAAGATATATCGAACGATGATGCTTACATCGCTAAAGTTGCCAAGTTAGGTGCAGAAAAAGCAAGCGAATCTGCTCGAAAAACATTGAAAGAGGTTCGTGAGATTATTGGTATTAGAAGATTTTATTAAAAATTAAACCCAAAAACATGCATATTGCAATTGTCGGAAATATTGGTGCAGGAAAGACAACCCTAACAAAATTATTAGCGGATCATTTTAAGTATGAACCTCAATTTGAGGCAGTGGATAATAACCCTTATCTGGAAGATTTTTATGCTGATATGAAACGTTGGTCATTTAATTTGCAGATATTTTTCTTAAATAGTCGTTTTAGACAAATTGTTGAATTGCAAAAGACTAATATTGATATGATTCAAGATCGTACAATTTACGAAGATGCTTACATCTTTGCGGAAAACTTGTATGATATGGGGTTAATGAGTGCGCGGGATTTTGAAAACTACAGCAACATATTTCAGAGTATAATACACTATATCAAACCTCCAGACTTATTGATTTATCTAAAGGCATCAGTTCCTACCCTAGTTAATAATATTCAAGTACGTGGACGTGATTATGAATCTGGCATTCGTTTGGATTATTTATCCAAATTGAATGAAAAGTACGATAAATGGATTGATAACTATAAAGAAGGTAAATTATTGGTACTGGATAAAGATAATTTAGACTTCACTAAAAATCCAGAAGATTTAGGAGCTATCGTTGAAAAAATCGAAGCCAAATTATTTGGATTGCTCTAATCTCAAGATTAATCATATTTTAAAGCCAGTTTTAGTTTAAGACTGGCTTTACTTTTAAAAAGGATAAAAAATCGAGCTGACGTGCTCATGAAATAATTAGAATCCATGAAAATAATCGGAATCATTCCTGCACGGTATGCCTCTTCAAGATTACCGGGCAAACCACTAGTTGATATTGCTGGCAAGTCCATGATTCAACGGGTATATGAACAAGTTAAAAACACAAGTTGCTTACAAGAGGTTATCATAGCGACTGATGACTCCAGAATAGAAGAACATGTACAATCCTTTGGTGGAAATGTAGTGATGACCTCCTCTACTCACCAGTCGGGAACTGATCGTTGTGCAGAGGTTGTGTCTAAAGTGAATGGATTTGATATTGCTATCAATATACAGGGAGATGAACCATTTATCAACCCATTGCAAATCGAATTACTGGCATCCTGCTTCAATAAACCAGAAACACAGATAGCGACACTTGTAAAAAAAATACATACACCAGACGAATTGTTTAACGTCAATATTCCAAAAGTAGTTCGTAATATTCACAGTGAGGCAATCTATTTTTCAAGACAAACTATCCCTTATTTAAGAGGATTTGAGCAGAAAGATTGGCTCTCACAACAAACCTATTTCAAACATGTTGGGATATATGGGTATAAGACAGATATTTTGGCGGAATTAACCAAACTTCCTATGGGTAGCTTGGAAGAGACGGAAGCCTTAGAGCAATTGCGCTGGATAGAGCATGGATACGTTATTCAAACTGCAGAAACAGAACATGAAACAATTGCCGTGGATACTAAAGAAGATTTAGAACGTATCTTACAAACTTATTTTAATGCATAAACTACCGGTGTTCTGTGAAATACAATTCACGGACACCGCTAATCAGTTCTAATTTTTCTAACTCACTTAAAGGAGCAACTTGATCTTTTATCTGTAAAAGCTCAGATAATTGTACAGGTGTATTGATACCCAATAACGCGGAAGCAACTGTTTTATTCGAAAGCACAAAAGATAACGCTGCAGTTAGGTTATTACAAGGATGACTTTTGACAAAACTAGTGAGATTTCGTACGATATGCTGTACTTCGCTGGAACTATATTGCAGAAAACTTTCCGCTGATTTATTAATTAACATGCCTTTAGCAATAGCACCTCTAGCCAGAATAGAAATTTGGTTTTCAAATAAATAATCCCCAATTTCTTCTTCTAGACGTCTATCCAATAAACTGTACTGCATCATCACAGCACTGATATTAGAATTAGCAACGTATTGACGAATAACATTAGGACGAATAGACGATAGCCCATAGGCTCTAATTTTGCCAGCACTTACCAGCAACTCAAAGGCTTCAACAATTTCATCAATAGGATCTTCTATTGTACCACCATGGAGCTGATACAAATCAATATAATCGGTCTTTAATCGCGATAATGAAGATTCAACAGTTTTTAATATATAATTTTTAGAAGCTTTCCAATCCCAACCGTTTCCATCTGCTCGCCAACTATTTCCAACTTTAGTTGATATAACTACACGCTTCCTAAAATCTTGTAATGCTTCACCTACCAACATCTCATTAAATCCCTTTTCATATAAGTCAGCAGTATCAAAAAAATTGATACCGCTGTCAAAAGCTTTACGGATGATTTCTACACCTTGCTTATGCTTACTGCCCTTTAAAGACATGCAACCCAAACCGATGGATGAAACTTCTATTGCTGATTTACCTAATTTATTATATTGCATCTTGAACGAAATCCAATAACTCAATATCAAAAACTAAAATACTATTTGGTGGTATCGCTCCCATATTTTGACTTCCATACCCCAATTTACTTGGAACGTAAAAACGAAACTTTGCACCCTTAGACATTAATGGTACGCCTATTTTCCAACCTTCTATCACTCTATCCAATTTCATTTTCAAAGGTTCATTGCGATCCAGTGAACTATCAAATTTCTTACCGTCCAATAATGTGCCTGTATAGTGTACTGTTACTTCATTCTCACGACTCGGTTTATCACCATTCCCTTCTACTAACACTTCATATTGCAATCCTTCTTCCGTACTTTTCATTCCTGCTTTTTTAGCATTCTCAGTAAAAAAAGCGAGTTCTTTTGCAAGGTTTTCTTTTTCTTTTTGATCTCTCGCATCAGTAACGGCACCTTGGATAATATCGCGCAATTTATCTTCTTCAATCAGTGAATTCTGATCATCAAGTGCACTTATTAATGCTTTACCAATTAATTCTTTATTCCAACTGGTAATGCCTAAGCTTTTTAAAGAGCCTCCGATATCACGTCCAAATGCATATGAAACCGAATCCGCTTTTGTAGCTAATAAGGGTTTGACTGTTGTAGTATTCTTTTTTACAGTTTTCTTTTTTTGTTGTGCAGATACAGATAGTGTAGCCAAAGACAATAATGCTAAAGCAATATATTTCATATAATTTTAAGTATGTTTTGTGACAATATTAGTAATAATTTCTTGAGTATTGTTTTTATAATCAATAGCAACTCTAGATTTGCTATTTAACCAAGCTTCAATGGACAGCATATTTTTTTGTTTCAGACTCGAAATTACTGGAACTCCCATCTCTTCCAATGCCGCAGCGTTCAAATGTTGTTCATATTGATTTTTCATCGGAACTACCAAAAGTTTCTTTTGTAAGAAAAGTGCTTCTGCGGGAGTTTCAAACCCTGCCCCACAAAGGACACCTGAAGAGCTCGCCATGCTGGCAATAAAGGCATCATTGTTAATGGGCCTTATCGAAACATTTTTCATATCGAAAGCACGCGAATTATGTTTACTAAAAACCTGCCACTTGACATCCGAGAACTTCATTAAGTGTTTTAAGAGATGTGCATCATCATAAGCTGGTAAATACACCGTATAGTGTCCATGGTCATGCACCTCCAATTCGCGAACGGAATTACGGATAACAGGGGTAAATATATTCTTATTATAACTTTTAAAATGAAAACCATAGGCATGGGTGGAAGGTGCATAGTTTTTCATAATAAACTTTCCTAACATATCAGTTTCGTCAGGTTTAGGACTAGATGGATCCAAAGCAGCCATTTGATGGCTCAAACCAATACAGGGTTGCTCCTTCATATGAGCTGCCCAAGCAGATATGGGTTCAAAATCATTGATGACTAAATCATATTGATCAAGCGGAAGAGATTTGATTTCTTGTGTGAATTTACGGACTGTAGAGCTCATAAATGTTTTCCACAGATCTACACCTCCCGATTTCCCAAAAATAAAACTTAAACCATGTAGTCGGTATTTCACCTCAAAAGGTAGCACTAAGTCAGCCTGAATACCACTAACTAAAACATCAACCTCTCCAAAATTACGTAGACAAGGAACAATATCCATCGCTCTACTGAGGTGGCCATTACCAGTACCTTGTACCGCATAAAGTATTTTCATAAACTTTGCGATTATTTATCGCCAAAATAAAAATTTTTGATGACATTAAAGTTAAATTTAGATTAGCTTTTTATATTTCATTTCAATAAACCTCTTCGATTCTACTGAATATTCCGTAACTTACTTTCTATTAACCAATTATAAAAACATGAAAAGATTACTCATCATGATCTCTTTATCATTTATTTTTCTACTATGTAATTCTTGGGGATTCTTTGCCCATAAAAAAATAAATGAATACGCTGTTTACACCCTTCCTTCAACTTTAGCCTCTTTCTATAAGAAAAATATTATCTTAATTACTGAAAAAGCGGTAGATGCAGATAAAAGATGCTATATCGATAGCCTTGAATCACCACGTCATTATATCGACATCGATGACTATGAAGAACCTACGATAGACTCTATTCCTATACACTGGTCAAAAGCCAAGGAAAAATACCAAGAAAAACAACTATTGCTAAATGGCATCGTTCCGTGGCAGATTTCATTCAGTTACAACAAATTGGTAGAAGCATTTAAAAACAAAAATGTTACGCAGATTATCCGATTTTCAGCAGACCTGGGACATTACATCGGAGATGCGCATGTCCCTTTACACACAACCAAAAACTATAATGGACAATTAAGCAACCAAATTGGGATCCACGCCTTCTGGGAAAGTCGTCTACCCGAAATGTTTGCGAGTCAATACTCTTTTATAAAAGGTCGGGCACATTTTATAAAAGACCCATTAAATACAGCTTGGGATATCGTCAAACAAAGCAATCTATTAGTTGATTCCGTTTTGATCATAGAGAAAAAGCTCGACCAATCCTTTTCAAAATATCAAAAATATGGCTTTATTGAACGAAACAATATACTGATTAGGACTTATTCGGATGAATATGCTAAAGCCTACCATCTTGCTCTCAATGGAATGGTTGAAAAAAGAATGACAAGCGCCATACAACAGGTAGGTTCATTTTGGTATTCGGCATGGGTAGAAGCTGGACAACCTAATCTCAAAAATGTGGAAAAAGTAAAATCAAAAGAATCGCCCATTGACACTAAGGATAAAAAAAATATGGGTAGAGAAGATTGGCAACTCTAACCGGACTACTACCTATATAAGAACTGGCACCTTAAAATTAAAATAGGCAACAGTACTTTTGTCCCATAAATTTTAAGAGAAGCCAAATGAATAAAAAATTTACACTATTAACATTATCATTAATCGGGTATTCTTATGCTTTCAGTCAAATTTCAGAGAGGCAAGCATCCACATTAAAAGATACCACCAATTTAGGTGAAGTTATTATTAATCAAAATCGTTTGCAGATTCCTTTTTCTAAACAAACTAGAAATATTCAGATTATAACACAGGAAGATATCAAGAGACTACCAGCACGTTCCGTTAATGAGCTGCTAAGTTACATCAACGGTGTAGATGTGCGCCAGAGAGGCCCATTTGGCTCACAAGCAGATGTAACTATTGACGGGGGATCCTTTGAACAAACACTTATATTATTGAATGGAGCTAAAATATCAGATCCACAGACAGCCCATCATTCACTTAACCTACCAATTCCTACAGATGCAATAGAAAGGATAGAAATTATCAAGGGGCCAGCTTCACGTATTTATGGAATTAATAGTTTAACAGGAGCTATTAATATTGTCACAAAAAAAGCGGTAAATAATCTTGTAAGTGCCCAAATATATGGCGGTAGCTCTTTTCAAAATAGCGAAGACACACATACTGGAAAGTACTATGGAAAGGGATTTCAACTTGGCATCACAAATAAAGTAGGAAAACTTGAACAACAGCTCTATTTAGGGCATGAGGATTCCAATGGTCAACGCTACAATACCGCTTCGAGAAACAACAAAATATACTATCAGGGAAGCTATGCTCCAAACGATCAAAATAACATATCAACATCTGTTGGATTTATTGATAATCAATTTGGTGCCAATGGTTACTATGCTAGTCCAGGAGATAAGGAATCCTATGAATTGGTTAAAACAGCATTCGCAACGGTACAGTCCAAACATAAAATAACTAATGCCTTAACCATTTCGCCAAGAATTTCTAATCGGTACAATGAAGACGACTATCAATATTTTAGGCATGACTTAAACAATGCCAGAAGCCTTCATTATAATAACGCATTTATGGCCGAATTAAATGCCACTTATGAGAAAAACTTTGGTTCATTTGGTATTGGGATGGAAAGTCGTTTCGAAAATATTAACAGTTCAAACATAGGTAGACATAATCGAGAGAATTATGGTGGTTATTTAGAGTTCAAAACGGAATCAATTCCCAACTTATTTGTAAATTTAGGAACCTACTTAAATTATAACAGTGACTACAGCTGGCAAATGTTTCCTGGTATAGATTTGGGTTATGATATCAATAATCACTGGAAATTAATTTTTAACGCTGGTTCCAGTCAAAGAATCCCATCGTTTACGGACTTATATATAAATCAAAGACCAGCTAATATTGGGAATCCGCAATTACAAGCTGAGCGTGCCAGACAAGTTGAAGGTGCTATAAAGTATACCAGTAACCATATCATTGCGCAAGCGGGTTATTTCTACCGAACAATAACTGACTTTATCGATTGGACGCGCTCCCAGAGCACGGAACCCTGGCAGCCACAAAATATGGATAACAATGAGGTGCAAGGATTTAATGTGAATTTCCGCGTGAATCTGAATGCACTGGACTCGAACACGAAATATTATGCGACAATGGGTTATAGCTACTTACATCCCAAAATAAATGATAATACCGCTGAAAACAATGTGTCAAAATATGCTATTGAAAGTCTTAGAAATCAAATAAACCTAAACTTTACAATTAGCCACATGGCTTGGAGTCTAACGACTGCCAATCGCTTTAATGAACGTTTATCCTATAAATCTTATTTTATTTCAGATCTGCGTTTTGCACATCAACTCGACAAATTGAACCTCTATGCCGACGCGCAAAATCTATTTAATGTGAAGTATATCGAGGCAGGAGCTGTACCAATGCCTGGTACTTGGTATACATTGGGAGCTAAGTATACTATTGGTTATTAAGCAAAATAGGTCAGCCTGAATTAGGCTGACCTATTACTATTTCTTTTTCAAGACATATCGAATGCCTCCTAAAATATGTTTTTGAAATTTTTCACTATCAAATGCCTCTAAGGTGTGTCCTAAACCGGTGTAAAATGAACGTCCGCCATCAAATTCATGATACCAAGCAATTGGATGAAATTTACCCATTTTTCCACCTTCATAACTTGTTTCATCTAAATCCATTAAAATGTGAAGGCCCTCTTTCACAGATTTAAAATCATACCATTCGTCGCGATGAAACCAAACTTTCGGCAAATGCTTTGTAGCAAGATGCTTACGGTTTTTAACTTCTATTTTAGCTTCCTGGACTGCCGGATGAGATGAGAAATATCCACCCACAAGTTGCCCATACCAAGGCCAATTAAATTCTGTATCACTTGCGGCATGAATACCTACAAAACCTTTCCCCGACTGGATAAAGCGAACAAATGCAGCTTTTTGACTATCATCAAGAATATCACCTGTTGTACTTAAAAAAACGATTGCATCATATTTAGAAAGAATGGAATCTGTAAACAATCGACTATCTTCAGAATGATCTCCTCGCATCATATTGGAAGATAAAATATGTTTTACCACTTCGACGCCATGTTCAATACTTTCATGTCTAAATCCAGTAGTTTTTGAAAAAATCAAGACTCTTTCCTGCGCACTCAATTGTGTGACAAAGAAAATAGTGAACAAGAGTGTTACTCTTTTAAAAATGTTGCCTATCATATTGTTTAGGTTTAGGCAATTAAATTACGGTAAAAATCTAAACTTTCAATAATTAAATCCTCAGTAACAAAAATATCATAATCACAAGAACCAATTTTATTTAACAAAGCGAAACCGATCTGATTAGAATGATTTTTCTTATCATTATTCATCAAACTAAGAAGCTCATGGTCAATAGAATCATCAAATTTATAATCCGTAAAGTTCTTTCTAAACGTTGCTATTAGATCATCCAACTCTTCAATCGAAAGTCCATTCAATTTATGAGAGAGATAGCCTTCACAGATCATACCAACAGCAATGGCTTCACCATGTAATAAAGAATTTTCATCATGCACCAGTGAATATCCTTCTATTGCATGCCCAATCGTATGTCCAAAATTCAATATTTTGCGTAATCCCTTTTCAGTCGGATCCTGTGTTATAACACTATTCTTAACACCCACAGACTGTCTAACATGTTCAGTAGTAATAGCTGTAACATCTAGGTTTTTCACCTTATTATAATAAGCTACATCGAAAATCAAGCCGTGTTTAATGACCTCTGCAAACCCCGAAACTAACTGTCTTCTTTCCAATGTTTTCAAAAACACACTAGATATATACACGGCTTGTGGCTGCGTAAATGTACCGATGATATTTTTATAATTATCTAAATCGATTCCTGTCTTACCGCCTACAGATGCATCTACTTGAGATAACAATGTCGTTGGAATCTGAATAAAATCAATACCTCTCTTAAAAGTTGAAGCGGCAAATCCGCCCATATCGGTTACAACACCGCCACCTAAATTAATTAAGAGACTATGTCTATCTGCACCAAAGTCAAGCATCGTTTTCCATACTCCAATACAGAAATCAATATTTTTATTCTCTTCCCCAGGATCGACTTCAATTACATCATAGTTTCCGAGCTCGGCCAAAATAGGCTGTAAAATGGGCATACAGTGGTCATTCGTATTTCGGTCAACTAAGACAAAAATCTTAGAATAATTACGTTTTTGTATAAAGGTTTTTAGAGACTGCAGTGAGTCATCAAAGACTACTTGATAGCCTAAACTTTCGATATATTGCATTTCTGTTATGATCAGTTGATGTTTTTTATAAACAAATTTTGTTAAATATTATACCAATTTTACTTGTTGCCCCTCAAACTCGACCACATCATTGGGTCTAATTTTTAGTCTTTTACGATAATCCACCTGACCGTTAATAGTCACCATACCTTCAGTAACAACTAACTGAGCCATAGCACCATGCTCTACCCAATTTAAAGCTTTAAGTAATTGAATTAATTGAATGTATTCTCCCTCGATTTTGAATGTTTGCATAAGGCAAAAATAAGTTAATATTTCAGGAATCTCCTAATCAATAAGTGGTAATATTTTTGAATTTGCTACATTTGTGTGGATTAGATTAAAATAATGACACAGATTGCAGAACCCAGAAAACTTTCTTTTGATAATACAGAAATTGCATTCAAAAGTAAAACCAATAAAGATTTAGATCGTGCTTATTTACTTTACAAAGTAATAGCAAGCAACTTTCTAGTAAAGGTAGGACCTCCTATTGCTAATTTTGCGCTAAATATTGGATTGCCTATTCAGGGAATCATAAAATCTACAATCTTCAAACAATTTTGCGGAGGTGAAACCATCGAAGGCTGCACATCTGCAATCAATCATTTAGGTCAAAATAATGTTGGGACAATCTTAGATTACTCTGTGGAAGGTGAAGATACTGAAGCCGCTTTTGATGCTACTTTTAAAGAAACATTACGTACTGTAGTAGCAGCAAAAACGAATAAATATATTCCTTTTTCAGTTTTCAAACCAACAGGATTAGGTCGCTTCGAATTATTTGAAAAAGTGAATGCAAATGAACCGTTAAGCGAGTCGGAGCAAGCTGAATATGACAGAATGTACGATCGCTGTGATCAGATCTGTAAAGCTTGTTATGAGGCTAATGTTAAGGTACTCATTGATGCTGAACATTCTTGGATTCAAGATGCTATAGACGATATTGCACGTGAGATGATGGAAAAATACAATAAAGAACAACCAATTGTATATAATACCTATCAACTGTATAGACATGACAAGCTAGCTTCTTTAAAAGCAGATTTTGATTATGCCAAAACACAAAACTTCTTCTTAGGCGCCAAAATAGTCCGTGGTGCGTACATGGAAATCGAAAGACAAAGGGCAGCAGAAAAAGGATACCCATCTCCTATTCAACCGACAAAAGAAGCAACGGATACGGACTATGATGCGGCCATACATTTCATCCTTGATCATATTGACCGATTTGGGGTTATGGCTGGGACACATAATGAGGCCAGTAGTCTCTTATTAGCAAACGAGCTAGAAAGACGCGGAATTGATCATAAAAGTGATCGTATCTTCTTTGCTCAATTGTTAGGAATGTCAGACAATTTGACATTCAATCTTTCTGAATCGAACTATAATGTTGCTAAATATATGCCTTATGGACCTATTAAAGCAGTAATGCCTTATTTATTCCGCCGAGCGCAAGAAAATACTTCAGTATCTGGTCAAACTGGGCGAGAACTCAGCTTAATCATCAAAGAAAAACAAAGAAGAAGAAAAGCTAGTCATTAAGACTAGCTTTTTTTGTAAATTTGTATTATTCCAAAATTTAGATATGTCACCTGAATCATTAGAGAAATTTAATAAACTCAACGAAATAGCTGAACCATACGACGCCTTATTATTTGATGTTGATGGAACTTTAGCCAATAACATAAGTGCTCATAAAGCGGCATACGTAGCCACAGCTGCCGAATACAATATCATCTTAGATGATGCCCTGATTGACGAAACTGCAGGTTGGCCCACCGTTGCTGTAGCGAAAGAAATATGTATTCGTTACCATACTGCGTTCGATGTGCAAGAGTTTTCAACAAGAAAATCTGCCATCTTTATAGAACGATACATTCAAGAAACTCAACCCATCGATTATGTTGTTGAGCATCTGAAATTTCAAATTGGAAAAAAACGCATTGCCGCTGTCTCGGGTGGATCTCGATCGACATTGACGATTACATTGACGGTGCTTGGTGTATTGGATAAATTAGAAACTTTGGTATGTGCAGGAGATACACCTCTTGGAAAACCTTCTCCTCAACCTTTTATCTTAGCCGCAGAAAGATTACAGATTGAACCTGCCAAATGCTTAGTCTATGAAGACGGTATACCTGGAGTACAGGGAGCTATAGCTGCAGGTATGGGTGCTGTACGTATTGACCAAATTTAAAAGCTTGTCACCACTTTTAATCCTCCATTGGTATAATTAAGATCTGTTGATTTGAGGCCTCCCACAGGAAGTTTCACGAAGGGTTCGACAGCTATAGATAGTTTTGATCCTACTTCCATCTTTTTTCCAATGGAGAGGTTTATAAACCCATTAAACTCTTTTGTATTAACAGCATTTCCTTTAAATGTCTGTTTTATATTTTCAGGAGATGAGACAGCCTTTCCATTATTTATTGCTGTATTTTCATTTATACCATTCACAAAATAATTATCTTGAGTTTGGTCTAATACTCCAACATAAGAAACACCTATCGAGGTATAAAATGATTTACTAACATGATAACGAACATCAACTGGTATATCAATCGTTAAGAGTTTATTGTTCACAGCACTTAAATCAGCGCCAACATCTTGTTTCGTCAGAAGCATCGACCCATTATTTCCTTTGATAGGCATATTTTGTGCTAAAGCATCGTTATAAGCCATACTTGCTGACATTACGGCACCTGGATTACGTTGTCTATCAGCCCCCGCTCCATAACTTTGCATTGAAACACCAGATCGAACACTTATTTTATCCGTTAATTGATAAGCTAAACTTAAACCTCCACCTAAACTTATTTCATCAACGGTTGAAGTTGGCGATACAAAAGCACCAATTTCCCATTTCTTCAAAGCTGACGCAAAATCATGCGTTTGCGAATTTGACGGAAACAATGTACCAAGTCGTTCCAACTTTTCACCAACAGACACATCAGCCCTCTTCTCATTGTTCACACGTTCATTTGTAACAAAACGACTATCCTTCAGTTTCTCCTTTGAATCAACAGAGAGATCGACTTTCCTCTCGATCTGAGCACCTTCATTTGTGACAAAACGGTTGTCACTGAATTTATCCTTTGCAACCAATGGTATATCAATAAATACGGACTGCGCATCTACAACTCCCATATGAGGCACAACCTCGTCAATATGAGTATACACAACTTGTTTAGGTAACAAATCTCGTATTTCTCCACCATGTTTAATTTGTAAAGGACTCTGGTTAGCCCATTTTTTTTCCATTGGGCCCTCTGAGACATCATTATCTTGACTTCCTACAGCCACAACCTCATCAACTGTTGTTGCTTCTGAGCCCGAACGAACATCTGAAACTTTCTTCTCCTTACTACCACCTGCTGCAATACTTGTCTCCTGTTGAACACCACTAGGAGCTAGATATAGAAACGCAGCACTAGATACAAGCAATAAAGCCGCTGCTGAACTCCAATATTTCCAATTTGAAGATTTCTTACTGATAAGAGGATTATTATTTGACACAAATTTTTCCCACGCACCTTCTAAATAAGGAAGCTCATGAGCTTGCATTTTATCGACAATTTTGTCTATTAATTCCTTACTTTTTTCTTTTGCCATTTTACTACCTCTTCTTATTATCTAAATTCTTGTCCTATCTTATTTTGTTCCAAATAAAGCACTCGTAGCTTTTGCTTTGCTCGGGTAAGATAGGTCCGAGAAGTACTATCTGGAATCTGCAGTTTTTTTGAAATTTCGTCATGTGAAAATCCTTCAATTTCATATAGATTAAAGATAACGCGTTGCAATTCTGGCAACGAGTCCAATAATTTCATGATATCGCTAACTTCCAAATTACTCGAATTATACACCATGGGTACATGCACACTCCTTTCGTCCACATCGTCCAAAGAAGCCATATGCTTTTTTGAACGTAAAAAATCTATCGAAATATTAGCAGAAATCCTACCAATCCATGATCGAAAAGATTTTTCTAAAACATCCTCCTCTACCAAGTGATTAAATGAATCCAACCGTCTGAAAATTCTAATAAATGACTCATTTGTCAATTCTTCTGCATCTACGTCAGATTTAACATAACGAATAATGATAGCCATCAAGTAACCATAATATTTTTTATAGACAAAAGCTTTCCCTTGCTCACGATTTTGTAAACATTCTTCTAGTGCACTTTTAAGTGTTTGTTGCTTTTGTTTTTTAAAATATGTTTTAATAATACCCACTCGATAGACTGTATTAACCCCTAATCTTCATCTAAAATAATACTTTCTAAACTAAGATTAGGAAAGTCTTTCTTTTAATTTTTGTCATGCTATATATTAAGTACATTTTCATAACGAAACCTTATAGCAAAACGCTACAGGATCATTTTACAAATATTATACAGTTCCAACACCCATAAATGCAAAAAAAAAGCTATTTTTGCTTGATTTTTATATTATTTAATCCTTACCAATGAGTACTGTATTATCCGAACAGGAACAATTAAGAAGACAAGCGTTGCAATCTCTTATCGATTTGGGTATTGACCCATATCCTGCTGAAGAGTTTGAAATCAATGCAAATGCAGCTGATATATTAGAAAATTACGATAGAGATAAGCTTAACTATAAGAATATAAGCATTGCAGGACGTATCATGAGTCGTCGTGTTATGGGGAATGCCTCATTTTTTGAAATTCAAGATAGTTCTGGACGTATTCAAGCCTATATCAAACGTGATGACATCTGCCCTGATGAAGATAAAACAATGTACAACATTGTCTTTAAAAAATTATTAGACATTGGTGATATCGTTGGAATAAAAGGTTATGTTTTCACAACACAAACCGAAGCAACCTGTGTTCACGTTGAAAAACTCACAGTATTAGCAAAGTCACTACGTCCCCTTCCAATTGTTAAAATTGCTGATGGAAAAACATATGATGCATTTACGGATCCCGAATTACGTTACAGAATGCGTTATGTCGATTTAGTGGTTAATCCAAAAATCAAAGACACCTTCATCAAAAGGACGAAGTTGTTTACAGCCATGCGTAATTATTTTAACGACGCAGGATACATGGAAGTTGAAACTCCGGTATTACAGTCCATACCAGGTGGTGCTGCAGCTAGTCCATTTATAACACATCACAATGCTTTGGATATGCCTTTATATTTGCGTATCGCAAATGAGCTATATCTAAAACGCTTAATTGTGGGTGGTTTTGATGGTGTTTATGAGTTTTCAAAAAACTTCAGAAATGAAGGTATGGACCGCACGCATAATCCAGAATTTACAGCAATGGAAATCTATGTAGCTTATAAAGACTACAACTGGATGATGAAATTCACAGAACAATTGCTAGAACATTGTGCGATTGCTGTAAACGGATCTACAAAAACGACATTTGGCGAACATGAAATAGATTTCCGTGCTCCGTACAAAAGAATCACAATGGCCGATTCGATTAAAGAATTCACGGGTTTTGATATCACTGGGAAATCTGAACAAGAAATCTTCGAAGCAGCTAAAGGAATGGGAATTCCAGTTAATGCAACGATGGGTAAGGGTAAGTTAATTGATGAAATTTTTGGTGAAAAATGTGAAGGAAACTACATACAACCAACATTCATTACCGATTACCCAAAAGAAATGTCGCCGCTGACTAAAAAGCACCGCGATAATCCTGAGATTACAGAACGTTTTGAATTAATGGTTTGTGGTAAAGAAATTGCAAATGCATATTCAGAACTGAATGACCCTATTGATCAACGTGAACGCTTTGAATCGCAAATGGCACTTTCAGCTCGTGGTGACGATGAGGCAATGTTTATCGACCAAGATTTTTTACGCGCATTAGAATATGGTATGCCTCCTACCTCCGGTTTAGGCATCGGAATGGACCGTTTAATTATGTTCTTAACAAATAATCCTTCTATTCAAGAAGTATTATTTTTCCCTCAAATGCGCCCTGAGAAGGTAATAACAGTAGCATCAACAGAAGATTATGTTGCACTGGGTATTCCTGAAGAATGGGTTCCTGTTTTACAAAAAATGGGGTTCCATACTATTCCAGAACTAAAAGATGCTAACCCTAATAAAGTATTCAATGACTTAGGAGGAATGCGGAAAAAAATGAAATTAGATATCGCTATGCCAACAATGGATGAAGTCCTTGCTTGGTTCGCATAAAATAATAAATTTTAAAGGAGCCGATTGTCATGATGATAATCGGCTCCTTTTATTTTAACGAATTCAATCCATACCAATATGGGTTGACATATAGCCCCTGCCACCACAATTGGTCTCTAAAAAATAAAAACCTTATATCAATTTCATTATTTAATACTACTTTTAAGTATATATTATAAATAATGAAAAATATACTCTCCATAGATGGCGGTGGAATAAGAGGCATAATACCAGCGTTAGTATTAGTGGTTTTAGAAGAAATACTGCAAAAAAAAAGTAATAATCCTGATGCAAGAATTGCTGAATATTTTGATTTTATAGCAGGTACAAGTACAGGTGGTATTTTGGCCTGTATTCTTTTATATCCCAGTGAGGAAAATCCTACAAAACCTAAATTCTCGGCAAAAGAGGCCTTGGGTCTGTATGTCTCCCATGGTTCTGATATTTTTAAAACCACCAAGTGGAGACGCTTTTTAAGTGAGTTTGGGCTCGTTAGCGAACTCTACTCCGCTACTGCTTTGGAAAATGTCTTACAAGAGTATTTTGGCGACACTAAACTAAGTCAATTGATCAAACCATGTATCATTACGGCATATAACATTGAACTTCGACAGAATCATTTTTTCAGACAACAAAAGGCAATAACACATGGCACAGCACGCGACTTTTATTTAAAAGACGTCTGTAGAGCCACCTCGGCCGCTCCCACATACTTTTCAGTGGCCGAAATCTATTCAATATCTGGCACAAGATTTCCTTTGGTAGATGGTGGAATGGTTGCCCAAAACCCATCCATTTGTGCTTTAATAGAAGTGATGAAAGCTTTTGAAGACACAGAAATAAATGATCTTTTCATGGTGTCTTTAGGTACTGGTTTGGCAAAGAAAGCTTATAACTATGATCATTTCAAGAAAAAACTAGCTATCCAGATTGGGCCCTCTTTAGTAGACATCATGACAAGTGCTTCTTCTGAAAGTACAGAGTTCTTTATGGAACAGTTATTCAAATTCAATAGAAAATCAAAAAATTACATCCGATTAGAACCCACAAATTTGTCCAGTGTAGAGTCATCAATGGATGCCGCTTCTCAAAACAACATTCAAAAACTTATTTCATTAGCGGATAGACTTATGAGTGACAATGAAGACGAGCTGAATCGCATAGTCGATCATTTGATAAAAGATAATTACACAAAGAACAAGAAAAATCCTTGGTCTAAGTTGATGGATAGATTGTAATAGTTTACATTTACGCATATTTTAAATCTATATGGCATTAAATATCGTTTGGATCTCGTTTTTTGTTATCGCCTTCATCGTCGCTCTAATTAAACTTATTTTCTTAGGAGATACTGAAATTTTTATGAAAATCATCAATGGAATGTTTGATAGCGCAAAAAATGGTGCAGAAATTTCATTGGGCCTAGTGGGTATGATGACCTTCTGGTTAGGCATTATGAAAGTAGGCGAAAAAGCTGGCATGATTACCTTATTTGCAAAAGCAGTCAATCCATTTTTCAGTAAACTTTTTCCAGGAATTCCCAAAAACCATCCCGCTAACGGTTCTATAATCATGAATTTTTCAGCTAATATGCTTGGATTGGATAATGCTGCCACTCCAGTAGGTCTAAAAGCTATGCAAGAACTACAAGAGTTAAACCCTGAAAAAGAGACGGCAACAAACGCTCAAATCATGTTTTTAGTGCTTAATACTGCCGGAATTGCACTCATACCAACATCGGTAATTGCATTACGAATGGCCAATGGCGCTGCGAATCCTGCAGATATTTTCATTCCAGCTTTGATAGGAACGTTTATCTCCTTTATATCCGGAATGATTGCCGTAGCATTTTTTCAAAAAATCAACTTGTTTAAAACACCTATTTTACTTTTTTTAGGAACCTTTATCGTACTAATGGTGGGATTATATTTCGGGCTAAATGGCCTTCCTCCTGAAAAGATTGAAATAGTAACAGGCTTGATTGGTGGGGTTTTGATTTTCTCCATCATCATCTTATTTATTGTTTACGGAGCATTTAAAAAACTGAATGTTTATGATGCATTTATAGATGGCGCTAAAGAAGGTTTTAAGACTTCAATTATGATTATTCCTTTCCTAATTGCCATATTAGTTGCCATTTCAGCCTTTAGAACCACGGGTTGTATGGACTATCTTGTAAACGCTATTGGCTCATGTTTTGAGTACTTTGGCTTTGACACACGATTTGTTCCAGCACTACCTGTTGGTTTAATGAAGACATTGAGTGGTGGAGGTGCTCGAGGATTAATGGTTGATGTTATGCAAGCGTATGGAGCAGATTCGTTCCAAGGAAGACTTGCTAGTGTTATCCAAGGCTCCTCAGAGACTACTTTTTATGTTTTAGCTGTCTATTTTGGTTCCGTTGGCATCAAGAACACAAGACATGCTCTTATATGTGGGCTGATCGCTGATTTTGTCGGTTTAGTCGCCGCAATTATTTTAGCTTATATATTCTTTGGTTAAATCTATAACCCTCTTACTAAAATGAAAAAAACAATCGCTTTAATTGCTCACGACGGAAAAAAAACCGAAATGGTTGCTTTTGTAAAGGATCATATCGAATTTTTAGGGAAAGCACATTTAGTTGCAACAGGTACAACAGGTTCGTATGTAAAACAAACAGGGCTTGATGTAGAATTAAAATTAAGCGGCCCGATGGGTGGCGATGCACAGATTGCAGCAATGGCCGCAGAAGGAAAGGTCGATGGTATTATATTTTTTAGAGACCCTTTAGGAAAACATGCCCATGAACCCGATATTCAAATGTTAATGCGTGTCTGCGACTTATATAATGTACCCCTAGCTACCAATCCGGCTACAGGGAGCCTAATTATCGAGGGTTTATTAGAAGATGAATAATCGCTAGGAATTTAATATTCGGAAATTAACGTTATAATTCCCTTATATTTTTTTATATTTAGAAATATGAATGATCATGAAATCTTAGTGACAATTGGCACTGTACCCTATACCACAACCATTACACAAAAAAGCAATACAGTTATTGCTGACGAACCGCAAGAACTGGGTGGTCAGGATGAAGGATTCAATCCACCTGCCCTATTGCTTTCCTCATTAGGTTCCTGCAAAGCGATGACTATCAAAATGTACGCGGATCGCAAAAAGTGGAATTTAGAAGAAGTATGTATTAAACTTTCCTATGAAACTTTAAAAAGCGAATTACAACAAAATACCTACATACAATGTCATATCTCTTTCAAAGGAGACCTAGACCAGGTTCAGAAAGAACGGTTACTTCAAATAGCAGACAAATGCCCTATTCACAAGATTATGTCTAATCCAATCATCATTTCTTCCAATTTAATCTAAAATATTCACTTAGAATTTTTGATTATATCCGCGAGATGCTATATTTGTCGCCATAAAGAATCTATGAACATGCAAAATGAACAGCACACTCCTATTGACTCTCCTTTCACTTCTATAAAAAGAGAAAATTGGAAAAAACTGAATGGTCACTTTAAACACATATTTTCGCAACATGATTTAGATCAATTGCATGCCCTCAACGAACCTTTGAATGCTGCGGAGATTGAAGATGTTTACTTTCCTTTAAGTCACTTGCTGGGTATTCATATTGAAAGATTTCAGGATTTACATAAAAGTACGAATCACTTTTTTGAAAAAAATGAGAGCACACTTCCTTTTATTATAGGAATTGCAGGATCAGTAGCAGTAGGAAAAAGCACAACTGCCCGAGTATTGCAAAGGGTACTCAAGTTACTCCCTAGTAAACCAAAAGTCGACCTAGTCACTACCGATGGTTTCCTGTACCCTAACGAAGTATTAAATGAAAAAGGTATCATGAATAGAAAGGGTTTTCCTGAGAGTTATGATGCTAAAAAATTAATACAGTTCCTATCGGCTATAAAATCAGGTATGGGATCACTTTCTGTCCCTTTATATAGCCACTTGGAATATGATGTGTTACCAGATAATCAGCAGCAACTAATAGATCATCCAGATATCCTAATTGTTGAAGGTATCAATGTATTACAAGTCAATTCACAAAGACCAAGAAAAGGTCACAGCGTTTTCGTCTCCGATTTCTTTGACTATTCCATTTACGTGCACGCAAGTGAGAAAAATCTATTGGAATGGTATACCAACAGATTTGAATCTTTACGTCGTACTGCTTTCCAGAATCCGGCATCCTTTTTTCATCGATATGCCGATATGAATGCTGATGAAAGTATTCAAATGGCCCATCAAATCTGGAATGAAATCAACAAACCAAATTTAGTGCAAAATATATTACCGACCAGATACCGAGCAGATTTAATCTTGGAAAAGGGCAGCCATCATTTTGTTAAAAATGTAAAGGTTCGTAAAATCTAACTTTCCTTAGAACGAAACAATAGAATTTCATTTAATATTTCATTCTGAATCTGATGGTGTAATTTATTACTACTGGATATGATCGTAAGTTCAATTTTATATTTCACAAAGTCCTTTCCTATTTCTGCAACCTTAATATGAAACAAATCATCATTCCAAATGATATTCTTATTAACCATCAACAGTGGTCTTAAATGGTTTTCAGCAGCCTGGATTTGCAATGGCTTTTCCAATGGAAGCTCTAACTTAACAATCAGCTTATTTGATTTTTGAGAAGATTTATTCACCATCGTTGAGGTGAATATCAAATTGTTTGGAATCAGCACCACATCGTCATCTTCATCCCTTACCACAATATTAGCCAACGTGATATCAATGATTTTACCTTGGTAATTACTGATTTTAATGTGGTCTCCTATCGAAAACTGATCTGAGAACATCACGAGAAGTCCACTTATCATATTGGTAATATATTCCCTGAATATTACCGCTATTGCCATCGCCACAATGGTCATACTGGTTATAAATTCTTTTGGATCAATACCCAGTGCAATCATCACCGTAACCACAATCATCCCGGCATTCAATACTCTTGAAACCCGAGAGATGCCCAAAACAAAATTTCCTCTAACATCATGATTGGCGTGTTTTCGATTATACAAGGAAACAATTAAAAATCGTCCAATAGAAATCAACAGATTTGCTGTCAAGAATGTATTGAACGCATAGGCAAAATGTAATAAAATACGATTTTTCTCATAAAATGACGCTAAACCCACGAAAGAGTAGCTCAAGGCGATCCACAGCGCACAACGAAAAACAAATGATAGGGACAATTTATTTTTAACCATTTAAATTTTATTTTCTTAAGGAACTAAACTAATCATTTTTCAGACAATACAAAAAAGTGATCCATCTAAAATTAAGTATATTTGCAAGAGACCCATGGTTGAATAAGTATGGATAAAGAAATAACAACAATAGAACTTACCGTAACAGGGATGCATTGCACAAATTGCGCAATCGCTATCCACCAATATTTAGAAAAAAATGAGGCACAAAATATATATGTCGATTTTGCCTCTGATGAAGTCAAGTTCTCTGGTATAGCAGAAGAAAATCTAAAAGAAATAACAAAAGGAATAGAAAATTTAGGTTTTCAAGTGATAACGGATCAGGCTCCGAAAGAACGTTTCTATAAAACAATAGAAGCTAAATTTTGGTTTAGTCTGATTTTCACACTTCCATTATTTGCACACATGTTCGTCCATCACCCTTTATTGCACGACCCTTATGTGCAACTAGGCTGCTGTATTCCCGTGTTTTTACTCGGATTTTTTCACTTTGGTAAAAGTGCTTTCTTTTCTCTTAAGAACGGCATGCCTAATATGGATGTACTGATATTTATTGGTGCAACAGCCGCCTTTACCTATAGCTTAATTGGAACACTCCATAATCTTGGCTCTGATTACATGTTTTATGAGACTTCCGCTACTATTATCACATTAGTTCTATTAGGGAATCTCCTTGAAAAAAAATCCATCAAAAAGACAACATCTGCAATTGGAGACCTCATCAAGATTCAAAATGTGACTACTACAAAAATTACCGATGATCAAGAGGAAATTATACATACCAAAGATGTTAAACAAGGTGATGTATTACTTATCAAGTCAGGAGATCTTATTCCTGTGGACGGTGACATCTTAACAGGCGATGGTTTCATCGATGAAGCCATGGTCACTGGAGAAAGTCTACCTGTATTCAAAAAAAAATACGATGCTGTCATCGGCGGAACAACCTTAACAGAGGGACATATCAAAATGACCGCCACAAAAGTTGGTCGAAAAACGGTATTGTCCCAAATCATATCGCTCATTAAAGAGGCGCAGTCAAAAAAACCTCCTATTCAAAAATTAGGTGACAAGGTAGCATCCTATTTTGTTCCTATAGTCGTCGTCATTGCACTATTCACCTTTTTCATAACCTATTTTATTGCAGAGGTATCATTGCAACAATCTTTAATGAATGCAATTGCCGTTCTTGTTGTATCCTGTCCGTGCGCTATGGGATTAGCCACTCCTACTGCTGTCATGGTGGGGTTAGGAAGGGCCGCTCGAATGGGGATACTTATCAAAGGGGGTGACACCATTGAAGAAATGTCAGACCTCAAATACATGGTATTCGATAAAACGGGCACATTAACAACTGGCGATTTTAATATTAAGGCGATTCAAACTTTCGGTATTGACCAAAAACAAGTTGAATCTATCATTGCGCAATTAGAGAGCTATTCTAACCACCCCATTGCAAAGTCAATAAGACAGCATATGACAGAGGTAAAAGCGTATCGAATAATCTTTCAACATGTCAAAGAGGTTAAAAGCGAAGGCATCTATGCAACAGATACGAACAACAATAAATACAAATTGACTAATGCACGATTGGGGAAAGTAGATTACTCTAACCGCTATGATCTGGTGCTCTCCATTAATGATGTTGTTGTTGCAGGATTGGTAATAGAAGACCAGATAAAACCTTATGCAAAAGAATTGATCCAGACAATCAAATCTAAAAATATCATACCTGTAATACTAAGTGGTGACCGTAAAAGCAAATGTGATTTAGTTGCTCAAAGACTTGGAATAGCCAAAGTTTATGCCGACCGCAACCCGGAAGAGAAACTGAACATCATCAATACCCTAAAGAAATCCGGTATTACAGCTATGGTGGGAGATGGAATCAATGATGCCCCAGCTCTTACAACAGCTCATGTAGGCATCTCTTTAGGAGATGCAAGTCATATTGCGATTCAATCTGCAAAAATCATCTTATTAAACTCTGATCTTAAATCGGTTGAAAATCTACTCCTTATTGGAAAACATACCCTGCAAACGATCAAAGAAAACCTATTCTGGGCTTTTGCTTACAACATAATAGCCATACCACTTGCGGCGACCGGATACTTAGGTCCCATGTTAGCTGCGTTTTCGATGGCTTTCTCGGATATAATTGTGATTGGTAATTCTCTCCGTCTACGTTTAAAAAAACTAAGATAAATAGACAGCATATATGCCTATATTTTTTTAAAAATATAGTCTATTTTTTCAGTATCTTGAGCTTCAAAATATTCGCATTTGAGGTTATTTTTTCGTAACTTCGCATGCGTAGCAATCCGTGTAGACGGTATTGTTTAATAGTTTTATCGAAACCAAATTAATATGGCTGAAGAAACAGAAAATGATAATAATTTAGTGCCTGCAAACGATCGAATTATTTCGGTAAGTATCGAGGATCAGATGAAAACTGCATACATTGATTATTCAATGACAGTTATTGTTTCTCGTGCATTACCAGATGCTAGAGATGGTATGAAACCTGTACACCGTCGTGTTCTTTACGGCATGTTGGATTTAGGTGTTACAAGTACTAAACCTTACAAAAAATCAGCGCGTATCGTTGGTGACGTTCTAGGAAAGTACCATCCACATGGTGATACTTCCGTTTACGATGCAATGGTACGTCTAGCACAAGATTGGAACATGCGCTATCCTTTAGTGGATGGTCAAGGTAACTACGGTTCTGTCGATGGAGATCCTCCTGCTGCAATGCGTTATACTGAAGCGAGACTTAAGAAAATTGCTGAGGACATCTTATCGGATATCAATAAAGATACAGTAGACTATCAATTGAACTTTGATGACTCGCTACAAGAGCCAACAGTATTGCCCACACGTGTTCCTAATTTATTAGTGAATGGTGCTTCTGGTATTGCAGTTGGTATGGCTACAAATATGGCGCCACACAACTTGACAGAGGTAATCAACGGTACAGTTGCCTATATTAACAACCGTGATATTGACATCCCTGAATTGATGCAATACATCAAAGGACCAGATTTTCCTACAGGTGGTTTAATCTATGGTTATTCAGGTGTGCAAGATGCTGAAACCACAGGACGCGGTCGTGTTGTGATGCGTGCAAAAACCGAAATTGAAGTATCAAAGTCAGGTAGAGAATCAATCATAGTCACGGAGATTCCATATCAAATCAATAAAGCGAATATGATTGAACGTACCGCGGAATTGGTTAATGAGAAAAAATTAGAAGGTATTTCCGCTATTCGTGACGAGTCTGACCGTACAGGTTTACGTATAGTATACGATGTTAAACGCGATGCAAATGCCAATGTTGTTCTAAACAACCTCTTTAAATATACTGCGCTACAAACCTCATTTTCAGTAAACAATATTGCTCTTGTCAAAGGGAGACCAGTATTGATGAATCTGAAAGATATGATTCAGGTCTTCGTAGATCACCGTCATGAGGTTATTACACGTCGTACACGATTTGAATTGGCAGAAGCTGAGAAAAGAGCACATATCCTTGAGGGATATTTAATCGCTCTAGATCATTTGGATGAAGTGATTAAACTTATTCGTGCTTCTGCAACACCAGAAGATGCACGCGTAGGTTTAATGGAGAAATTCGGTTTATCTGACCTCCAAGCACGTGCTATCCTAGACATGACTCTTCGTCGTTTAACAGGCCTTGAGCATGATAAAATTAAGGAAGAATATGCTGAATTAATGAAAACAATTGATTACTTAAAATCTGTTTTAGCAGACGAGAGTCTTCGTATGCAAATCATTAAGGATGAATTGATCGAGATCAGAGAGAAATATGGTGACGAGAGAAGATCAATCATTGTTCATTCAGCGGAAGATATGCGTATGGAAGATTTTATTGATGATGAAGAAATCGTTATTACAATCTCTCATAATAGCTATGTAAAACGTACTCCCCTTACCGAATACAAACGTCAAGGAAGAGGTGGTCGCGGCTCTATTGGGTCAAGCACACGTGAAGAAGACTTTACAGAACACATTATTACTGCTTCAGCGCATAATTATATGTTATTGTTTACGGAATCTGGTCGTTGTTTCTGGCTTCGTGCATTTGAAGTCCCAGAAGGAAGTAGAACTTCCCGAGGACGTGCTTTACAGAATATTATCAATATCCCGAAAGACGAAAAAATTAAAGCGTACATATTAGTGAAGAATTTAAAAGACCAAGAGTACTTGGAAAACAACTTCATCATTATGTGTACTAAGAAAGGTACAATTAAGAAAACTTCTTTAGAGGCATACTCTCGCCCTCGCGCTAATGGTATCAATGCTATTAATATCAATGAAGGCGATCAGTTATTAGAAGCTTGCTTAACCAGTGGAACGAGTGAAATCGTAATGGCTTTACGTTCTGGACGTGCTATTCGCTTTAATGAATCAACAGTAAGACCTATGGGTAGAACTGCTACTGGTGTACGTGGTATTACTTTAGGCAGCGAAAGCGATGAAGTAATTGGTATGATTAGTGTAGATGATCCACAGACTACGGTTCTTGTTGTCTCTGAAAAAGGATATGGAAAACGTACTGATATTGAAGATTATCGTGTTACAAATCGTGGTGGTAAAGGTGTAAAAACTATCAGTGTTACAGAAAAAACTGGTAATTTAGTTGCTGTGAAGGGTGTTAATGATACCGAAGATTTAATGATTATCAATAAATCAGGGATTGTTATTCGGATTTCAGTAGAAGGATTAAGAGTAATGGGCCGTGCAACGCAGGGTGTACGCTTAATAAACTTGAAAGGCGATGACGAAATAGCATCCATCACTAAGGTAGATCGTGAAGAAGAAGAAGAGGAGCTAGAAGAAGAAACGCTAGCAATTGAGGGTGATGAAAATTCTACAGAAAATACAGAACCTGATCAAGATGATAAATCGGAATCTAACGAAGAATAAATAGAATGAAAGCATTATTGACATCATTAGTACTGTCAGCTACAAGTTTAACTGTTGTTGCCCAATCCAATATAAAGGAGGGCAACAACAGTTTTGCACTTTATACGCAAACTGGAGATATAAAAAATCTAGAAAATGCTCGAAAGTTTAGCGATGCTGCATTTAAGACTAGAAAAGACTCCTCCTCAGTACGAAATAATATTTTAAGAGGATTAGTTTATAGTTCTTTTGCAGTTGCAGATTCCACACGAAGCCAAAAGTATACTTTAGACCCCATCGATGAAAGTTTTAATGCTTTAAAATTTATTAATAAGAAAAAGGCCTATAAAAACTTCCCTACTGAAGTTGACTACATTAAACAAAATCTAGCCACTGCCCTTATCTACAAATCTAACACTGATTTAAAGAATAATAAATTTGAAGATGCCTATATGGGATTTCTGAAAGTGGATTCTCTGGGCTTTAAAAATGCTGATTTAAAGTTTAATTTAGCAACTTTAGCGGTAAGTAGCAAAAAGTATCCTGATGCTATAAAATACTATAAAGAGCTAATCAATCAAGATTCTAGAAAAGCACAATATTATATAGAACTTGCAGCTGTATATGAAAAAATCGGGACTAAACAAGATGAGCTTAATACGCTAACAGCAGGAAGATTAGAATTTCCACAAAATAAAGAAATTCTTTTTAAACTCATCGACATCTATTCCAAAAATGAATCTTACGGTGCTATACTTCCAATTATAGATGAAGCAATTAAATTAGAGCCCGAAAATGTCGAGTTAAATTATTTGGCAGGATACGCCTATGAAGATGCTAAAGATATTCGAACTGCAAAACAATATTACAATCAAGTTTTGCGTTTAGATGCTAATAACTATGCTTCAAATTTAGCTTTAGGACTTATTTATTTAAAAGATTTCCTGAAATCAAAAAATGACGAAGATAAGCAGTATGCACAATCTTTTCTTTTGAAAGCAAATGAAATTAAACCATATGATGTGAATGCTCTTAATGCTCTATCGACATATTACAGTGCGATTGAGGACTTTGTGCAATTAGATCGTGTGAATATATTATTAAATCAATTAACAGTTAATTAGAGATGAACATTAAATCATTATTATTATTGGCAGCTATCGCATCGGCAGGCACATCTGTTTATGCACAAAAAAATAATGTTAATAAAGCAAAAACGGGTATAGCAAAATTTGAGGAACTTAAAGCTGCTGGAACTGCACAATTAGCGCTACCTAACTTAAAAACTGCACAAGAAGCTATCGATCTTGCTATTGTTAATGACAAAACAAAGGAAAATCCAGAAGCATGGACAATATACTCGCTAGTGTATGCCAATTTAGCAACTTTAGATAAGTCTGCCGAAGATGCTAAAAAAGCTGAGGATGGAATTGCTAAAGCAAAATCCTATGACAGTGATGGCGCTAATAAAGACAACATCCGCATTGCAGAACAGGTATTAGGTCAGTTTAACTTCAATAATGGTGCTGAAGAATATCAGGGTCAAAAGTATAAAGAAGCCTATGATTCATTTGAAAAAGCACTTGTATACTTACCTGGTGATACAACATTAATTTATTACGGAGGTATTTCAGCTTTGCAAATAAATGATTACGACAAGGCAATTGCTAAATATAAAGAACTGATTCCTGTAAAAGAATTTTCTTCTCACAAACAGGTTGTTGTTGATTTACCAAAATTATTTTTATCTGCAAAAGATACAACTTCAGCATTAGAGTACGCTGCAAAAGCAGTAGAATTATATCCTGAAGATAACGCTGCAGCCGTTCAAAACATTGAGTTTAATTTGATTTCTGGTCGTGAAAAAGAAATTGTAGCTGGCATTACATCACAGCTCGCAAAAGACCCTAATAATAAAAGCTTAAACTATTATCTCGGTATCGCTCAATCTGCTAATAAGAATGATGAAGCAGCTTTAGAAGCTTATAAAAAAGCTTTAGCGATTGACCCTGATTATTTCGAAGCAAATACAAATATGGCAATCACTATGATGAATGGTGTACGTGAGAAACTAAATGTCTTAAATAATGATAGAACACTTAGCCAAGCAAAATATAACGAAGGCGTTAACAAAATCAAAGAAGAAATAAAACCCGCTTTGGTATACCTAACAAAAGCAGTTGAGTTGCAACCTACTAATATTGATGCTCTGACTAATTTAAAAAATTATTACATTTTCATGCAAGATGAAGCTAAAACTTCAGAAGTTACTGCGAAAATAGATGCTCTAAATTAGATTAATCATTAATTTAAAATGAAGGGGCTTACATTAATTTTGTAAGCCCTTTTTAATTTAAAAATTCTCTAAAATAATTGGATTATAAACAATGTACCTTTACTGATTAATAATAAAATTCTACTCTTATATTATTAACTTTTCAAAAGCTTTAACTTAAATTAACAACATTAAAAAAAATAATTGTTACCTTTATAAAAATAATAAATTTCATCAATATAAGCTCTGTATGCAAAACCTAATTTCAACCATTAATTTTTAACAGAGTTAATCGATCTCAATGAAAACAACAATAAAATTTAATAATGTTAATACACTATTTTCCAAATCTTTAAAGGAAAGAATTAACGATTATTTCAAAACAAATAAAATTCAAAAAACAGGAGAGAAAAAAATCCTGACAAAGGCAATTATTTTGTTTTTAACAGCTATATTTTTCTACATTATTTTAGTAGTAATTCAACCGCACTGGGCTATCAGCGTCATCGTCTGTATATTGCTTGGCATCAACTTCGCTGCCATAGGTTTTAATATTATGCATGATGCTGGTCATGATACTTTTTCCAAAAGTAAAAAGCTTAATAGCGTCTTATCTTATAGTTTTAATCTCTTGGGAGCCAATATTTATTTCTGGAAACTAAAACATAATATTGCTCATCACACTTATACCAATATTGAGGGTGAAGATCATGATATTGATATTAAGTTTATGCGTGTACATAAAGATCAGGAATTAAAAAAACATCACTCCTATCAAAAATATTATTTTATGCTTCTATATAGTGTTTCCTATTTAGCATGGATCTTCTATCAGGATTATGAAAAATACTTCTCGGAAACAATGGGAAGCAGAAAAAAATCATTTGATTTTCCATTGCGTGAAAAAGTTATTTTTTGGGTCAGTAAAATTGTTCACATTAGTATTTTTATCGTTATCCCTATTTTAGTTGTAGGTTGGTTGCCAACTTTAGTTGGATTATTAATATCTGGTATAGCTTGTGGTATATGTTTAGCAACTGTATTTCAATTAGCTCACGTATTAAGCGAAACCGAGTTTGTTGCATTAGAAGAAACTACAGATGCTACAAGAATGGAGAACGAGTGGATGATACATCAATTAAGCTCTACGGCTAATTTTGCAACAAAAAACAAATTCTTAACATGGATATTAGGAGGCTTAAATTATCAAGTAGAACATCATTTGTTCCCAAAAATAAGCCACATTCACTATCCTGCTATAAACAAATTAGTGAGAGAGACATGCATTGAGTTTAATGTCAAGTATCTCGAGTATAAGACATTCAATTCAGCGTTCAAATCACATGTCAGTGTAATTCAGTCTATGTCAAGATAATCGATATAACATATAAAAATAAAAAAGGCTAAGCATTATTGTTTAGCCTTTTTTATGCCCTTTTACCTTATTTAAAGCAATTCCGCTCTGGTGATTGACTTCCGCCCTACTACTAGTAATACATTAGATCTTTTGTACCTAATTAGTGGTTAGTGACAGTTTTGGACATAGCCGTTTAGAAATTAATAAACACTTATTATATTCAGATGGGCTATTGTTTTACTGGAATACCTTTAACCAAAAGCCAATTGCATCGTTAAAGTAATGCACGCAGACATCGGTTGATAAAGTTTGACTATTGTTTCCAGTCATATAGTTAAGCAAAAAGAGCCGTTGCAATAGATATTGCAACGGCTCTTTAATATGATATTTTCTACTCGCTTAGAATGTGAATTTCACAGAAGCATTCCATGTACGACCCCATCCCATTAATACAGAATTGGAGGTATCAATACCTTTCCAATATTGAGGATTTTCTTGGGCAACACTATTAGAGGTCGCTTCAGAAATATACAAGGTATCAAAGATATTATTGACATTCATACGGAAACTAATTGCATTTTTAGGACTAACTTCCAAACGGTACGATACACCTGCATCAACCAATTCGTAGTTTGGTAACTTCATTGTTGGAGCACTAGCAGGTAATGAACCATACAAATCCTCATAACGTCTATAGTCAGCATCGAATGAAAGACCTTTTATTACTTTGTATTTAGCACCTAAACCCCAACTTGTTTGAGAAGCTTCACCAACTTTCACACCCGTTAAATCTCTTTTTTCATTCGCTAACACCTCGCGGTTTTCATTACGAACAATAGTCTGTGCCATGCCATCATACTTCCAATCCCCAACAGATGCAAAACCTTTTAATTCAAAACCACGGAATGGACGAGCTACAAAATCCAATTCAATTCCTTTGTGATCTTGTTTTACACCGTAATTAGAAAAGTAAAGATAATCGCCCTCGACTAAAACAGACGGATCATTTGTCGGATTATATTTTTTAACATCAGCCGCAGTTGCATTTTTAGAACTTCCAGTCACACGATGTGCCCAAGTTGTTTTGTATGCATTTACATTCACGTCAAAATATTCAGATGCAAATTTATATCCAGCTTCTAGACCTAAGATTTCTTCATTTCTAGCTTCTCCATTAACATCATTTCTGTAGTTCATGAAGATGTTGTTCTGGTAAGGTTGGCGTGAATATAATCCGGCATTACCAAAGACTGTATGGTTACCTAAAGTATAACTTGCACCACCTTTTACGTTGTAACCTAAGTTATTGACATCTTTAGATTTTCCTTCACCTATTTTATAAAGATAATAATCCTGTCTGCTATTTTGTTGACCTGAAAGGGAACCTTGGAAAAATGCAGAAAAACCATCTTTTGCATATTCCAACTGTCCGAATAAACCAGCATATCTGATCATTTGTTCGTAATCCCAACCTAAACGGTCCTCTGCATTTTTAGGCTTATCGCCAAAAGATTTCCAAGGATTAGTGGTATAAGAATTCGGCGTTGTCATTGTACCATAGTTCACATTACCCTTATGAGAAATTGTTTCTTGACCTAATTTATCCGTTACTTGAATATAGTGTTCACCTTTATAGTCACGTAAATCGAAACCAACATTAAAGTTTAAGTTATCATTCAATTTACGATTGTAGTTAGACACTACACCAAACCATTGGTGATTATTCACCTGAGAAGCTAAAAATGGCTCAGGGTTTACATCTCTTTCAGTACGTTTAGACTGACCACCACCACTAGCAATAGAACCATATAATACCGTTGATAAAGATGATTTATCATCAATAGTCCAATCCCAGTTTAAGTTAGCAACAGGTTTGTGGTAGTAATTTTTACGTACATTCCTTTCCACACCGTTAATCGTCTCCACATTTGCATTGAATTTTCTTCCTTCTTTCAAGAAATTACTCAATGATGAAGTATAACCTTGGTTATGCCATTGCGGGGCACCTGTAACCATTAAGTTTAAGTTGTGCTTTTCATTTACTTTATAACCAACGGACAAGAAATAGTTCTGACCAGCACCTTCAGTACCGTTCATATAACCATTACCTTTCCATCCAGTGACCATTGCAGATACTGCAAATCCACTTTTCATTAAACCCGTATTGTATGCAATCGTTGATTTCACAAACATATCGTTACCGATTGATGTTTTAACAAAACCACCCTGTTGCATATCTGTAGATTTAGTTACAAAGTTAATCGTTCCCCCTACTGAAGAAATCGCTAATTTTGAAGAACCTAAACCACGTTGGATTTGCACTAAAGAAGCGATATCTGTCAAACCACTCCAGTTAGACCAATACACACGACCGTTGTCCATACCATTGATAGGTTGGCCATTTAATAAGAAAGCTGTGTTAGATTGATCAAATCCACGAGTCGTCATGGATGATTCTCCAAAACCTTTCGATTGACCAGATACATATACTCCTGGTGTATTTACCATTGAAGCAGTGATATCCATTGCTCCCACTTTTTCTTCAATAATCTGTTTTGTAATAGTAGAAACTGCAATAGGAGTTTTACGATCCTCTGCAATATCAATCAAACCACGGCCTACAATAACAACTTCATCTAAATTTGTACCAGATGATTCTGCAAAAATAGGATCTAATTGCAATGCTTCACCGGCTTTCAAAAAGACATTATCGTAAATAAGCGGTTTTTCACCGATATAGGTGACCTCGATTTTGTAAGGTCCCCCCTCTTGTAAATTTGCGATATTAAAATGTCCATTAGAATCTGCCGATCCGCTGAAGGTGGCTCCGCTTGACTGATGCGTAATTTTAATTGTTGCACCTGTCGTTGTTTGTCCAGTTGATTGTTTTACAACCCCTGTAACACTACTTGTAGTTGTTTGCGCATGGATTGTTCCATAACTAGCAACAGCAAGAGCAAAAAAAAGTAGAGACTTTTTCATGTAAGATGTGTTTGATATAGTTTTAATGCTGCAAAAGTAAAACTCCCTTACCTATTTAACTAATTTTAACATGCAATGAATATGTTAAAACACGTTTTTTGTAATCGTAATATTTACCAAAAACCTATCAAATAGAACGATAGGATAACAAAAAAACAATAAAAGGAAGGAAATCATTACATATTCAACTACAAAACCTCACATTAAATACATCAATTACAATTCTAGCTGGAATAACATTTTGTCATTTTTTGATAAATAACAAAAGCATACTCTCACTAAAAGACAGCTATTTGCAGGAGTAAATGTCATGATTAAGAAATAGGAAGATAAAGGAGTAAATAAGTATTTGTACCTCCCTTATTATGAGCAACTATAAGTAAATTTATATAAAATATATTAAAAACCACTACATGGTATACAAAAAAAGGCTTAAAAATTAATTTAAGCCTTTTAATATTCGTTGTTTCAGTTTATTTATTAGGAATTTCTTTCAAAATCTGCTTGACAAATGCCCAGTATTTTTGAACAGATGAAATCGACACCCGCTCTGCTGGCGAATGTGCTCCTAGAATTGTGGGGCCAAAAGAAATCATATCCATCTCAGGGTAATTGGTACCCAGTATGCCACATTCTAAGCCTGCATGACACGCTACAACTTTTGGTTCTTCATTATGTTGCTCCACATAAATACGTTTCAAAACCTCTAAAATTTCTGAATTTGCATTAGGTGTCCATCCTGGATAAGAACCAGAAAATTCAACATCAAATCCTGCCAACTCAAATGTTGCTTGTAGAGATTGCGCTAAATCAATTTTAGAACTTTCCACAGATGACCGAGTCAAGCATTGGATATTCATTTTTCCATTGCCAACTGTAACCTTAGCGATATTATTGGAAGTTTCCACTAAATCTTCAAAATCTGCACTTACACGATATACGCCATTTTGAGCAGCATAAACAGCATTTACCAGCAACTGTTGATCCAAAGAAGAGATAACATGAGCAGGAACAGTAGTTAATTTATCAATGGTAATCGTCAAATCTGCATCAACCGTCTTAAACTCATCTTGGATAGATTTTATAAGTGGTGCTAAATCTGATGCAAAATGATCTTCATGTTCCGAAGATACAATTACCGTCGCAACTGACTCACGTGGTATGGCATTTCGTAAGCTTCCGCCATTTAAAGTAGCGATTTGTAAACCAAACTCTTCGTAAGATTTATATAACAACCGGTTCATGATTTTATTTGCATTCCCCAAGCCTTTATGAATTTCAATTCCAGAGTGACCGCCATTTAAACCTTGAACTTTAATTTCAAAAGCTACCGCTCCAGAAAGACTTGCCTCCTCTTTATAAGACTTCGTTGCAGTCACATCAATCCCACCTGCACAACCGATATCGATTTCATCATCTTCTTCCGTATCCAGGTTCAACAAGATGTCTCCTGTAAGGATTCCTCCTTGCAAGCCCATTGCACCGGTCATACCCGTTTCTTCGTCAATTGTAAATAAAGCCTCTATAGCAGGATGCTGGATATCTTTAGAAGCTAAAATGGTCATAATAGTCGCAACACCAATTCCATTATCCGCACCTAGCGTTGTTCCTTTAGCTTTTACCCAGTCGCCATCGACAAACATGTCGATTCCCTGTGTATCAAAATCAAAAACAGTATCATTATTTTTTTGATGCACCATATCCAAGTGAGACTGCAATACAATCGTTTTACGGTCTTCCATACCAGCAGATGCCGCTTTTTTGATTATGACATTCCCAACATGATCTTTACTGACCTCAAGTCCTAATTTTTCACCAAAATCTAACATGAATGCGATAACGCGTTCTTCCTTCTTAGAAGCACGAGGAACTGCATTCAATGCAGAAAAATTTGCCCATAACTCTTGTGGAGCTAAAGCATCTAAATTATTATTTGCCATAATTTTTTATATTTCAACAACAAAGTTAGTTTTTTTGAAGTAATTTCGGCCCATGGATAACAAGAATCTAACGAATCCGTTTTATCGTGAATCTGGAAAAGAGCTTTTTGAAAAAAGACTTCAGGCTAAAATGCAGATTAAAAAATTTAATGATACAGAACCAAAATCTTTTAAAGAACGGCAGCTGGTCATTAAAAATCTATTGAATACAAAAACCAATCGTTTTTTTATTGAGCCTCCATTTTATTGTGATTATGGGTTTAACATCTCCATTGGCGACAATTTTTTTGCCAATTACAACTGCACGTTACTAGACGCTGCTCCGATTATTATCGGTAAAAACGTTTTATTTGGACCACAGGTATCCTTATTTACCTCTACTCATGCCATTCATCCGGAAGACCGTGCAAAAGGTTGGCAATGTTCAAAGTCCATCACAATAGCCGACAATGTTTGGTTAGGAGGCAATGTCATTGTTAATCCAGGTGTTCATATAGGTGAAAATAGTATTATTGGATCGGGGTCTGTTGTTACAAAAGATATTCCTGCCAATGTGATTGCTGCAGGAAATCCATGTCAAATAATCCGGACCATCACCGAAGCAGATAGACTGGAGATCAAAGATGCCGATGACTTTTAATCAGGACTAGGTCAAATTCATTCAATAGCAATCTTATTTTTTAACATTCCTCTAAAACTATTTAAGTTTGTTACTTGTTTAAGACATTAAGCCGGGTATATATGATCAAAATGACTAAAATTAGATTTCTTTCTTTATATGTGATACTCCTCCTCCTGCAGGTCCTGATTTCAACACGAGCGCTACATGCGCAAGAATACATACAGGAGTATCGAGATACTGTAAATAAATTTAAACCATTAAATGACACAATATACTCAGATACAATCATTTGTCACAGAATTTCAGCTAATTCATCACCAACTGTCCTTCAAAATCGAAATTATCAAAACAAAATATATCAAATCCCCAATTATCAAGATACGATTAACCATAACCCCAGAAAGCACTTTGCTAGAGCGGGAACCGAATGGTTTATGTTTCAAGCATTACCTGCCTCGTTCAATTATTTTATAAGAAAAGATCCCTATTCTCATATTACATTAAACAACTGGTTCAAACATTTAAAACCAAATGCATGGGCATGGGACGATAATGCGTTTGCAACTAACCAAATCGCTCATCCTTATCATGGGCAGTTGTATTTTAATGCATTCCGGTCCAACAATTATTCATTTTTACAATCATCCCTCGCCACCCTAGCAGGAAGCTTTATCTGGGAAACAGCTGGAGAAACACAAGCACCATCGATTAACGATTTAATCAACACCACTTATGGTGGGATTATTTTAGGAGAAATAACACATAGGATTTCGCAAAATGTCTTATCAAGACCAACAAATTCGCTAGCCGAACGACAAGGTAAGGAAGTGTTAGCCTTTTTTATTAACCCTGTCAATGGCTTGAACCGATTGTTAGATGGACGTTGGGGCAGAGTGGTAAAAGGCTCTGTAAAAGACTCTTCAAATGTCAAAGCAGAGATTGATTTTGGTATTCGCCGATTCGACACGAAGGACTTAGATATCATTAACAAGGGAAAATCAGATTATTTTGTTCGATTGAGTCTTATTTACTCCAATGATGACATGGAGAAGAAAAAACCATTTGATGATTTTTACGTCAATCTAGAAGTCGGCGGAGACGACAGTTCATTTGTCAACACCGTCAATATATATGCATCGTTATATGGCAAACGTGTATTAAAAAATTTACCAGGACGACATCTTGGTGTTCTTTCTGCTAATTATGACTTTTATCATAATGAGGCATTCTTCTACGGTGCACAAAGCTTAAACTATAATATGATTTCGACCTTTAGTTTAGGTGGAAACAATCATTTAAGAACAACTTTGGGTGGAGGCCCCGTATTACTTGCAGCGGTACCTGACCCCTATCTTCTTTTTGGTGACAGCAGAAACTACAACTATGGCCCCGGTATAGATATACGTGGTGCAGGTGAAATAAGTGTATGGAAAAGATTTAAATTTGGAGCGCAATATCACGGAGGTTACTTTGTGACCATCAGCGGTAATGAATCACACTATTTTTTACATACTGCTTCCGTTAGTGGTAGTCTACGCTTATTGAAAAACTTCTCTATCAACCTAAACTCAGGATATTTTAGATTAGAAGGCAATTTCAAAGATCATCAGGATATAGATAAAAGCTATCCTTTTGCTCGACTATCTCTTGGTTACAATGTATTGTTTTAAGGGCCGATCAAGTTAATTCATCAGATAAAAGAACTTTCATACGCACATATTCTAATCCCTTTTTGAAAAAGGACTGGCTCTGTATTTTCATGCCAACCCCTTCGTAAAAAGATACCGCTCCTATTCGAGCATCGCAAAATAGCGAAGAGGCCCGCCACAGTCTACAAAAGTTAAAAACCGCATGAAGCAACGCTGTACCTATGCCGTAACCTTGAAAATTAGGCAATACTGCAAATTTTCGAAATTGATAACATCCCTCATCAATCTCAAAAACAGAAATAACGCCAACCAATACCCCTTCTATAGTCGCTGCAAAATGTGTTCCTTCAAAATCATCATCAATCATCACATCTTTTAAAGAGCCATGCGGATATAATACCTCTTGACGGATTTTCCAAGTACGTGAAGCAATAACTTGTTCGATATACAATTGATCTATTTTCATGCTATGGCATATTTAATAAAAAGATAATAACATGCGTGTAACCAAACAAGCATAATTCTTTTGAGCCTATTTCGTTACAAATAATTTTTATTTATAAAAATTCGAAAATTTTAGATAAACAATGAATACTGTAATTTCAATAGCCTAAAATAATAAAATAACTTCTCCAAACGCACCCTTCTTTGCCCTAAATTATCACAAGTCGTAGAATAACTAACAATATTAGTATATTTGCTAAAATTAATAGAGATATGTCCGATCGTATATTTAAAAAACTTCATATTCTAGCAGATGCCGCCAAATACGACGTAAGCTGCAGTTCAAGTGGTAGCAATAGAGCTAATAAAAATAAAGGGATTGGCAATGCCAATCAGAGCGGCATTTGCCATTCCTATACCGAAGATGGTCGTTGCGTCTCTTTATTAAAGATCCTATTGACCAATCATTGCATTTACGATTGTGCCTACTGTGTCTCCAGAAAAAGCAATGATATCGAGCGTGCGGCATTCACCGTACAGGAGGTTGTTGATCTAACTATCAATTTTTACAGAAGGAATTACATTGAAGGGTTATTTTTAAGTTCTGGTATTTTCAAAAATGCCGATTACACGATGGAAAGATTAGTTTCCATTGCTAAAAAATTACGGTTAGAGCATAAATTCAATGGATACATCCACTTAAAGACCATCCCCGGATCAAGTGATGAACTCGTCCATGAAGCAGGCTTATATGCCGACCGTCTGAGCATCAATCTAGAAATTCCGACAAAAGAAGGGCTCAAACTGTTAGCACCAGATAAAAGCCGTGAAGAAATGATTCTGCCCATGCGCTATCTCAAAAATGAAATTATTAGAACTAATGAAGAACGAAAGGTCATCAAATCTACCCCAACCTTTGCACCAGCAGGCCAAAGTACCCAAATGATTATTGGTGCATCTGGCGAGTCCGATAAACACATCATATTGACGGCTCAGCATTTTTATAAAAAATATCATTTGAAACGCGTCTATTACTCCGGATATGTTCCCATTTCCTATGATAAACGACTACCTGAAATCGGTACAGCTGTACCCATGGTACGAGAGAACAGATTATATCAGTCCGATTGGCTCATGCGTTTCTATGGTTTCAAGGCAGAAGAGATTGTCAATGACACCCATCCATTATTGGATCTAGACATCGATCCAAAACTAAGTTGGGCCTTGCGAAATCAGCATGCATTTCCTGTTGATATCAATAAGGCCAATTATCACACTATTTTGCGCGTACCTGGAATTGGAGTGCAGTCAGCAAAAAAAATCATCATGGCTAGACGCTTTGGTCCATTGCGCATTGAACACCTTCAAAAACTAGGCGTCGCCACCAATCGTGCAAAATACTTTATCACCTGTCTTGGTTTTCAACAGATCTATGCAGACAAATCTGGAACAAATATCAAGCAGTATATATTAGCTCAATCGACAAGCAAGTATACCAAAAACAATAGTCAACAATTAACCTTGTTTTAAAATGCTAAAAACACTTCTCTATGATGGCAGTTGGACGGGCCTGATGACCATAGTATTTTGCTCCTACGAATATAAATGGCAAATTGCGACTATCCAGCACAATGCCCAATACATACAGTCAGGCTTATTTGTTACCACAGAAAACATCATCTCAGACGATGATAAAGCCAAACGTGTCCTCCTCGGATTGGAAAAGAAAATAGGTATTCAGGGTATCAAAGAATTATATTACGTATTCCTTTCAGAAATAAAACATCGTGAGCTCTTGATCCTGCGTAGTATCTCCTATTATTTTAATTCAGAAAACAAACCCAATCTCAACTATGCTAATGACGACATCTTACAGATAAAAAAGATAGTTCGTTCAGTATCAAGAGAAAAGCACCGTTTAAAAGCATTTGTCAGATTTCAAAAAATGAAAGATGGATTATATTTTGCCAATCTTGAGCCTGATTTCAATGTACTACCCTTGATGGTCAACTTTTTCAAAGAGCGTTTTGCAGATCAAAAATGGCTTATCTACGATTTAAAACGCCATTTCGGCATCTATTATGATTTAGATCAGGTAGTAGAAGTACAATTCAGCAATACTTTCAATAGCGATTACATAGCCTTCCATTTAGATGATGAAGAATTACGCTATAGTTACCTCTGGAAACATTACTTTGATTCGGTCAACATTAAAGAACGTAAAAACACAAAATTGCATGTGCAAAGTCTGCCTAAACGGTATTGGAAATATTTAAATGAGAAAAATTTATTATAAAAATCTTATTTTTACAAAACCAAAGTCAGAAATGAACTGTTTATTTAAATAAAAAGAGATGACTATAAAAAATATTGAAGACGAGAAAAAAGGTCAAATAGTTGCAGAAATTGATGGTAAAGAAGCTGGTGTTATGGGATATACTTGGGCTGGGGAAGATAAATTCATCATTGACCATACTGAAGTTCACCCTGGATTTGAAGGCAATGGAGTTGGTAAAAAACTAGTGTTAGAAGCAGTAGATTATGCCCGAAAGAAAAATGTTAAAATAATGCCCCTTTGTCCTTTTGCAAAATCTGTTTTCGACAGAACAGAAGCATTTCAAGATGTCCTGTTTTAAGCCTTTAATCGAAGTGTTAAAGACAAATTCATTGGTAACAATGAGCCCAAATAATAAAAGTAAAACTGGTAAGTCATAGTTTATCAACATCATAAACTAAAATTGATATGCAAAAGATCACTATTTTGCAAATCACGGCATCTTAAGTAAAAATAGACATTAAAAAAAAAAGACGCTTCCATTTTTCTGAAAGCGTCTTTTTTATACTTATTGATTGTTCAACTTAAATCACAACATTGATGATTTTACCTTTCACAAAGACAAGTTTCTTCAACGGCTTACCATCCATAAAACGCTGTACATCTGGATTTGATAGGACAATCTCCTCAACAGCTTTTGCATCTAAATCTAATGCTAGCAAGAGGTTTAATTTCATTTTACCATTGATAGAAACAGGATAAGCGAATTCCGACTCAACTAAATAATCTGCAATAAATTCTGGATAATTAGCATAAGAAATAGCACCGTCCTCATTACCTAACAAGGACCACAATTCTTCAGAGATATGTGGAGCATACGGTTGAAGTACTACAATCAGTTGCTCCAAAACAGCACGCTTATTACATTTTAGGTCTGTTAACTCATTCACACAAATCATAAATGCCGAAACCGAGGTATTGAAAGAGAATCTTTCAATATCTTCCTCTGCTTTTTTAATGATTTTATGCAAAGCTTTAAACTCAGCTTTAGTAGGCTGCTCATCAGATACCGCAAAGTTACCCGCTGCATCATGAAATAATCGCCATACTTTTCTAAGGAACTTATATACACCTTCTATACCATTCGTGTTCCATGGTTTTGCTTGTTCCAATGGTCCTAAGAACATTTCATACAGACGCAGCGTATCTGCACCATAAGCTTCAATGATATCGTCAGGATTGACAACATTGAACTTAGACTTAGACATTTTTTCTACTTCTGTTCCACAGACATATTTACCATCTTCCAAAATAAATTCAGCATGCGCATAATCTGGTCTCGAAGCTTTAAACTTATCTACATTCAATACATCATTCACCACGATATTAACATCTACGTGCAGTGGAATCGTATTATATTGATCCTTCAATCCATATGACACATAGGTATCCGTCGCTTTCCCCTCATCACCCAATATGCGATACACAAAGTTAGAACGACCTTGGATCATTCCTTGGTTGATCAACTTTTTGAAAGGCTCCTCCTCATTATGAAAACCCAAATCCTTCAAAAACTTATTCCAGAAGCGTGAGTACAGCAAGTGACCTGTAGCATGCTCAGAACCACCAATGTATAAATCTACCGACTTCCAGTAAGCAACCGCTTCTTTAGAAACAAAAGCTTCTGCATTTTGAGGATCCATATATCTGAACCAGTACCAAGAAGAACCTGCCCATCCTGGCATTGTACTCAATTCATACTCGTATTGATCCTCATACTTCCAGTTTTCTGCACGCCCCAAAGGTGGCTCACCAGTTTCAGTAGGTAAGTATTTATCGACCTCAGGTAACAATAAAGGTAGCTCCTCTTCTTTGATCAAATAAGGTAAACCATTTTTGAAATATACAGGAACCGGCTCACCCCAGTAACGCTGACGACCAAAAATAGCATCACGCATGCGGTAGTTAATTTTTGCCTTCCCTAATTTCAATTCTTCCAATTTCGCAATCACAGCAGTCACACCCTCTTGGTAGTTCATGCCATTCATAAAATCAGAGTTGATATATTTGCCATCCTTATTAGCGTCAGCTTCCTCTTCGATTTGCTGCGAATCAGAAATCTGAACAATAGGCAAATTAAAATGCTTTGCAAACAAGTAATCACGTTGATCTCCCGAAGGAACCGCCATTACAGCACCTGTTCCATAGCTTGCCAACACATAATCAGCAATCCATATCGCAACGTCCTCTCCCGTGATCGGGTGTTTGGCATATGAACCTGTAAAAGCACCCGATACCGTCTTCGTATCAGACATACGATCTAGTTCCGATTTTTTACTCGTCTTATCAATATATGCACTGATTTCAACTTGTTGCTCATCAGTCGTTAATTTAGAAACCAATTCATGCTCCGGAGCCAAAACAACAAATGAAACACCAAAAATAGTATCCACGCGTGTCGTGAACACTTCAATATTCGTATCCAATTGTGGAACCGGAAACTTCACCAAAGCACCAACAGACTTGCCGATCCAGTTACGTTGCATCTCAACCAATGGTTCTGGCCAATCAACAAGCTCCAATCCTTGCAACATACGATCAGCATATGCCGTAATACGCATAGACCATTGCATCATCTTCTTCTGTTCAACAGGGTGTCCGCCACGCTCAGAAAAACCATTGATGACCTCATCATTGGCAAGCACTGTACCAAGAGCAGCACACCAGTTCACCGTACTTTCACGTAAGTAAGCGATACGGTATTTCAACAACTCACGCTGTTGTTTCTCTTCATCAAAGGCAAGCCATTCTTCAGCAGTAAACGATAATACATCATCATCAGAAACAGCATTAATTCCTTCAGAACCAGATTTTTCAAAACGTCCAATTAAAGTATCGATTAACTCTGCTTTATCCGACTCGTTGTTATACCAAGAATTGAATAACTGCATAAAAATCCATTGCGACCATTTATAATATGCCGGTTCAGAAGTACGCACTTCTCTGCTCCAATCAAAAGAAAAACCAATGTTATCCAATTGCTCACGGTAGCGATTTATATTCGCTTCAGTCGTGATGGCAGGGTGCTGTCCAGTTTGGATCGCATACTGCTCTGCAGGTAAGCCGAATGAATCATATCCCATAGGATGCAAAACATTGAAGCCTTTTAAACGTTTATATCTTGAAAAAATATCCGAAGCGATATAGCCAAGTGGATGACCGACGTGCAGACCCGCTCCAGAAGGATAAGGGAACATATCTAATACATAATATTTCGGTTTTTCATGCGTATCCGCTGATTTGAATGTTGCATGATCGGCCCAGAATTTTTGCCACTTTTTTTCTAACGATTTGTGATTGTACTCCATTTTTGTATTGAGGAATTTTGTAAGACTTGCGAAAATACGATTTTAATGGCGAATTGTAAGAAAAGTTTTGTAGTTTAAACAATAAATGATAGTATTGAAAAGTTAAATACAGAGGGGGTATCGAATTTTACACTTTTTATCAGAAAGTTATTACAAGTTTAATTCGAATTAATCCTCTCAAATCATTACTTTCGCAAATAAATTTTTATTGCTTATTATGTCAGAATACGAATCAAGCACGCAAAAAAGAAAAACAAAATCAGTTTATGTCTCTACAGTTATTAGTATTGCATTAGTGCTTTTAGTGACTGGATTGCTAGGTCTATTACTTGTTCACGCAAAGAATTTATCTAAATACGTAAAAGAAAATATCGTTTTAAACGTAATCGTTAACGACGGTACCAACGAAGGAGACGTCCTTTCTCTACAAAAGGATTTGGAAAAGGATAATTATGTGCTCCGTTCAGAGTATATCAGCAAAGAACTAGCTGCCAAATCACTAAAAGAAGATTTAGGAGAAGACTTCGTACAATACTTAGGGCACAACCCTTTACTTCCATCAATTGATGTCTATATGAAGGAAGATTATGCAAACACCGATAGTATTAAAACCTTTATTGATAAAATCTCTCGCAACAGCAAGATCAAAGAAGTTGTTTATCAAGAATCTCTAATTGATATGGTCAATAAAAATGTCCGTATCATCAGTATCGTTGTATTAGCCTTTGCCGCGATTTTATTAGTAATTGCCGTAGCATTAATCAACAACACCATACGTCTAGCGATTTATTCTCAAAGATTTTTAATCAAAAGCATGCAATTAATTGGAGCAACGAAAAATTTCATTCGTAGACCATTTATCACCTACGGTATTATCCATGGATTATTAGGCTCTTTAATTGCTATTCTATTGTTAATATTTACATTAAAATTTGCACAGCAACAAATTCCAGAATTGGTATTTTTAAGAAACTGGTATGAGTTTGCAGCTATCTTTTTAGTAGTAATTGCAATCGGAATCCTAATTTCTGGCTTAAGTACATACTTTGCCGTTACCAAATATTTAAAAGCAAAATCTAACGATTTATACAGTTAAAAATGGCTCAAATCAAAAAATCCCCAACGACAAACAAAGGTTCATTTGTTTTCACAAAAGTAAATTATCAATTATTTATAGTAAGTATAATCATTGTTATCATTGGTTTCTTCTTAATGAGTGGTAAGACAGATATCTATAATTTCACTAAAATCACTTTAGCACCCATTGTCATCGTACTAGGCTTTGCATTGGGTTTTGTCGCCATTCTTTACAAACCAAAATCTAAATAAAAGAAAAGCCAAACTATGTCTTTATTTGAAGCCATCCTTCTAGCTATTGTAGAAGGCTTAACTGAATATCTTCCGATTTCGTCTACAGCACATATGGGATTTACTGCAGCTTTAATGGGTATGCAGGAAAGCGAATACCTTAAAATGTTTCAGGTATCTATCCAATTTGGTGCTATTCTTTCTATTGTAGTACTTTACTGGAAGAAATTTTTTGACGTTAAAAACATACAGCTCTATTATAAATTAGCAATCGCTGTTATCCCAGCGCTAGTTCTTGGAAAACTATTAGATGACAAAATTGAGGCCGTATTAGGGAATCAAATCGCTATTTCTACCGTTTTGGTACTAGGTGGTGTCGTTCTCTTATTTGTCGACAAATGGTTTAAGAATCCTAAAATTTTAGACGAGAAAGATATTCCTATTAAAAAAGCATTGATTATCGGTTTTTGGCAGTGTTTAGCGATGATGCCAGGAACTTCACGTTCTGCAGCCTCGATCATAGGGGGTCTGACCCAAGGGTTGGATAGAAAAGCTGCTGCTGAGTTTTCATTCTTTTTAGCCGTTCCTACGATGTTGGCAGTAACGGTTTATTCCGTTTTTGTAAAAACTTGGGGAGAAGGAACAGCCCATGCACAAAAAGGGTATGAAATGATACTTTCGAGCAATGAAAACATCATTGTTTTTATCGTAGGTAATGTTGTCGCATTTGTCGTTGCAATGATTGCTGTAAAGTCATTTATAACGGTTCTAACGAAATACGGATTTAAGTTCTGGGGCTGGTACCGCATTATTATTGGTATAGCTTTATTGGTGTTTTTTTGGAATAACTAATTCCTAAAACTATCTAAAATGCACTTCTACTTTCGGTATCTATCGTAAAAATTATTAGTACCTTTGCAAAAAAAGCAATTAAAGTTCAGCTTGATTTTATTCAATTAGACTTTGTTTCTAACAATACCCTAATTGAAAACAATAATCAATGATCTAATGCAAATTAATGAATGGAAAACAACGAAAAAGATCAAATAGAACAGGCATTTTCATTTGCCGAGGGTCAAATGTTATTGATAGATAAACCGCTTACTTGGACAAGTTTTGATGTGGTTGGTAAAATCCGAAACTCAATCAAACCTCTAAAAATAAAAGTAGGGCATGCAGGTACATTAGATCCATTAGCAACAGGATTGTTAATCGTATGTACAGGTAAATTCACGAAAAAAATAGACAGCTACCAAGCAGAAGACAAAGAGTATACCGGCACGATCACCTTAGGTGGTACTACCCCCTCTTACGATCTCGAAACAGAAGTTGATGAGACCTTTCCAACCGATCACATTACGGAACAGATGATTCACGATGCTGCGAAGAGTTTTGAGGGTGATATAGACCAATATCCTCCCGCTCATTCAGCTATCAAGATAAACGGAGAACGTATTTATGAAAAAGCACGTCGTGGTGAAACAGTCGAATTAAAAACTCGAAAAGTATCCATCAATAGCTTTATCATCGAAAAAATCGAAATGCCAATTGTCCATTTTAGAGTATCCTGTAGTAAAGGAACGTATATACGCTCACTCGCTTACGACTTTGGAAAAACACTCCATAGCGGTGGTCATCTCAGCTCGTTAAGAAGGACCAAAAGCGGCGAATACCATGTTGATAAAGCATGGTATTTAGAAGAATTAATCCACAAAATAAAGGCTCACAAAGAAATTAGTTTAACAGCACCTCAGGCTTAATATTGAGGTTCTTTTTGTTAATCTCCCGCAAATATTTCATTAAATGAAAATTTATAGAAGTTTAGATGATTTTAAAGCATTGGATAATGCAGTTGTCACCATAGGTACGTTTGACGGTGTACATATTGGTCATCAGAAGATATTAACTCATTTAAAAGAATGTGCAAAAAAAATCAATGGTGAAACGGTATTATTAACCTTCTACCCGCACCCAAGACTTATTATCAATCCTGATGATGATAGTTTACGTCTCATTAACGATATTGAGGAAAAAGTGAGTAGACTTGCGCAACTGGATATCGATCATTTAATCATCACCCCTTTTTCAAGGGATTTCTCAAACCAGACTCCAGAAGAATACATTAGTAATGTATTAGTTGGAAAACTGGGAACTAAAAAGATTGTCATAGGTTATGACCATCATTTCGGAAAAGATAGAAAAGGTTCATTAAAAGACCTTCAACAGTACGCTGATATTTTTGATTATTCGGTGGAACAAATACCCGAACAAGATATCAACGATGTAGCAGTATCATCGACCCGTATTCGTCTTGCATTGATAACTGGTGATATAAACACAGCAAACCTGTACCTCGGTTATCCATTCGAATTAACAGGAACAGTCATTAGAGGAGACCAAATTGGTAGAACCATTGGTTTTCCAACGGCCAACCTTCAAGTGCATGAACAACATAAGCTTATTCCAGCCTATGGTATTTACGCCGTAGAAGTACATATTTTCGATCACTTGCAAAATATTACAACTGGCGAATATATCGAAAACGAGCCCCATACAGTTGCGAAAGGAATGGGATATATTGGAACCCGTCCTACTGTAGACGGGATGAACAGAAGCATTGAAATCAGTCTATTTGATTTCAACGAAGATATCTATGGAAAGACATTACGTGTTAAATTTTTACACTTCATCCGTCATGATGAGCGATTTGATTCTTTACAAGAAATGAAAGATCAAATCCAAGAAGACGAAAGACAAATTAGAGCTTTACTTTTCTAAAATAAAAATTATAATAAAAAAGGGCCAGCGATAAACGCTGGCCCTTTTTTATTATAATTTAATCAGAACTACCAAATTACGATTCTATCATTTTTAGGGACAAATAACTTATCCCCTTCCTTGGTATCAAAGGCATCATGGAATCCATCCAAATTGATAATAGGTGCAAAAGCACGGTACTGCGCTGGCGAATGTGGATCGGTCTTCACTTGATTGACCACAAACTCATCCGTTGTTTTAGTTCTCCAGATAGTTGCCCAAGACAAGAAAAAGCGTTGTTCTTGCGTATATCCATCGATTAAACCTGGATTTCCTTTATCTTTCAAATACATCTTCAATGCATCAAAAGCAACGGAAGAACCGCCTAAATCACCAATGTTTTCACCTAAAGTAAAACGACCGTTCACCTTCACACCTGGTACAGGTTCGTAAGCCTCAAATTGTTTTACCAAAGCATCAGCAGAAGCTTCAAACTTAGTTTTATCCGCTTCAGTCCACCAATTGTTCAAGTTACCATTTCCGTCATACTTCGCACCTTGATCATCAAATCCATGAGACAACTCATGTCCGATAACTGCTCCGATACCACCAAAGTTAACCGCTGCATCTGCTTTATAGTCATAAAATGGTGGTTGTAAAATTGCTGCAGGAAATACGATTTCATTAAATAATGGGCTATAATAAGCATTGACAGTTTGAGGTGTCATTCCCCATTCGCTTTTATCTACAGGCTTACCCTGTTTCGCTAGGTTTTGCTCAAACGACCATTTTTGTGCACTCATTACATTGTCGAATAAGGATGATCCTACATTTAAAGTAGCGTAATCTTTCCATTTATCCGTATAACCAATCTTAACATTGAACTTAGCCAATTTTTCCAATGCCTTTACTTTAGTTTCCGCAGACATCCACTTCAAGTCATTGATATGCTGCTCAAAAGATTTGATCAGATAACCAACCAATTCTTCAGCTTGTTCTTTTGCTTCAGGAGGGAAATTTTCTTTTACATATAACTTTCCTAAAAGCTCTCCTGCAACACTGTTTACAAACTCAACACCTCTTTTTTCAAGATCGCGCTGCTCTTTTTGCCCTTTCAGTTTTTTACCCCAGAAATCAAAATTAAGCTGGTCCAAATCTGCCGTTAGATACGATGCAGCATCATTCATCACGTTAAATTTTAACACTTCTTTAATCGTTTCCAGATTCTCAGGCTTCAACACCTTGTCCAGATTTTGGTAATATGCCAGTTCCGAAACGATTACCGTATCCGACTTAAAACCAGTGTCTTTCAGATATTTTGCAATATCTATATTTTTGACCATTTTCTTCAGGTCGGAAACTGCAACAGGATTATAGCGTTTATCAGCATCACGAGATTGCTCTACTGTCTTTAGATTTTTAGCCAACTCCTTTTCAAAAGCAACGATTTTAGGACCTTTTAAGTCACGTGTACGTTGCCCTACTTTACTATACAGCGTCGAAATGAAGTTGGAGTAATCACCTAATGTTTCTGTGTTTTTAGCATCCACCACTTGATAATAAGAACGCCCTAAACCTAAACTTGCTGCTCCTAAATAAACTGTATTGACATTACTGTTTTTTAAATGCGCATATACATAAGCTCCAAAAAAAGGATTGCCACCGATTGGGGTCACCTCTACCAGATAATTATACAATCCATTAAAATCCTTTATTGCCTCTATTTTATCCAAATAAGGTTTAATCGGACTTATCCCCAATTGATTACGCTTATCAAAATCAATATAAGAATGATACAGATCACCGATCTTTTGACCGTCTGTACCTTTTTCAAATGTTGTACTTAGCGATTCTTTCAAAATCTTTAAAGTCGCAATATCCGTGTTTTCACGCAACTCGTCAAAAGATCCCCATCGCGCTTTATCTGAAGGTATCGATACTGTTTTCATCCACTGGCCATTTACAAAATTGTAAAAATCATCCTGAGGACGAACACTCTTATCCATAAATGCTGTATTGATAGCTGGATTTTGCTGTGCAAAGAGAACCCCTCCACACATCATTAAAGCAGCAAGAACTGAATGTTTTTTCATATTACCGTTTATTTGTTTTAATTTAATGACAAACTTAATAAAAGTAAGTATTAAGTTTACAAGGTCGAACATTTAATTTCTATATGTACATCGAAATCGCTGGAAAAAATTATAAAATCATGACAACGGACTCCAAAAACGTCCGATTGACTATACAACACAATACCCCGACCATCATCGCTCCAGCGGACATTGACATCGATACATTAGAGCAGTTTATCAAAAGCAAGAAAATCATTAATCCGGTTACTGAAGAAATCGAGTATCACAATCAGCCGCTTCGATTTTTTCAACAAAACTATTTACTCAAAATCATTAAGAACAGTCCTTCAAACAAGATACAGGTTAAAAATAAAACCGTTACCCTGTATTGTAAGGGAAATGCTGACTATCAAAAACGGCTAAAAGCTTGGGGAAAGCAGTTTGCACTACAGCAGTTGTCAGATTTAATCAGCTACTGGGAGCAAGAGTTGAAAGTCTTAGTAGGAACAATCAAACTTAGGGCATTGACAAAGAATCTATATATCCTTCATCCTAACAATAACATTACTTTTAGCAGCGCTATAACCTGCTTATCGGTTACAGAGCTCACCTACCTTACATTTAGGGCACTAGCAGAGCACTTTGCTTTTACCCCGCACCTAAGAGCAGCTTATTTTCCCGAAGAGCAGGATATGGAACACCAAATTGCTTATACACTAAAAACATGTCAACAATCAAATTAAACATAGCGATCACAGATACAGAAGTAAAGGAAGTCGAACAAAATTTCGCTTTACTACTTGATAAAATCACAGCGGAGGACCGCAAAAAGATACAGGAACTGGTATTCGATAGCCTAGCAGATAAAGATGGTGCTCCGCAGATTGGAGATCTTACCATCACGAACTTCACCTTTAACGAGAACCAAAAGAAGGGACAATTTCGCATCACCTTCAATATCGACCGTCAATTCTGTTGCAGCGATACAAGCTCCTGCCAGTCCGACTATATGGATTTCGATTTCACCTACGCATCCAATACCTTAGCAGCTGTGGGTCATTTTATGAGTTGGGATATGGACAATTAAAATGGAAATACCGAGCCGCTTTAAAACCAATACCTCCTCCTTCCACCATTATTGGACAATGGGTGCTGGAGTAGGTCTTTTAGAAAAACTACAGCAGAAACCAGATCTCAATCAGGCGAAAGATTTTATCCCTTACCTCTTCTCCTACGATGAGCTAGCCGATACGTTGGTCAAACAACTGCATCAACAAGTTGGATTTACCAAAGGGCAGCAGCTCATAAAAGATTATATCGCAGATCCAACTGCTGTCGCAGCCCCCTTTAAAGAAGCGCTAGATGTCTTTTTCAACCAGATAGACCCTTCGCCATCATGGCTCGATTGGGAGCTTCTGGAAAGGGGAATAGACCTTAGTCAACGCGCGGGGCTAAGTGGCTTAATTGTATTGCGCGATTACTGCCTTATGGGTGGTTACGAATCAGCGGCCATCAACAAGCCCTTAATTTATACAGGAGCTTTGAAAAAAGGAGCTGTAAAGCGACTTGCTGATACTGTAGATTTCTGGGTAGATGTCATGGGAAAAGGCGCTTTAAGAAGGAATCAGATTGGATTTCAGAAAGTCATTGAAACCCGCATGATCCACTCCTTCTCCCGGATCAATATTCTAGCTAAAACAAACTGGGACAAATCCGAATGGGGTATTCCACTCAATCACTGGGACATGCTAGCCACCAACCTGGGCTTTTCATTAGTCTTTATGGTGGGCTTACAGCGCATGAAGTTTCAAATTCTTCCGGAGGAGATAACAGGGCTCCTTCATCTCTGGAAATACATCGGTCACCTATTAGGTATTCCCCTGCAGCTGCTCCCAGATACCGAGCAGCAGGCTATCGAATCACTTTATTATTGGACTATGACACAAAAGGAAGGTGATGCCGATTCCAAATTATTAGCCCATGCACTTCAAGAGGAACCTATAGTAGCCTACTATCCAGAGTCCGCTTTAGGCCGTAAAATGATGCGGGAAATCCACCTGTACTACAACCATTACCTCTTGGGCAGTTATTCCTGTCGGCTTTTAGGACTCGATACAACAAAAATCGGTGCCATCGCCTATTTAAATGTATTAAAGAACAAAATGCGAAACAGCAAGGCTAAACTAGCACAACAGCGACATCTGCTTATCAAAAAAGGAAGAGCCGAACAATTGGAGGTCAAAAGAATCTACCTTACCTACAACAAACGAGCGAACAATAAAAATCAATAACTTACCTACTTATTCAAAGTGATACCGTTTGCTTTTAACATCGTCTTGAACTTTGCATTGCGGATATAGCTATTAAAGGCATGACTTTCCATGCCCGAAAAATCAGTTTTATCAAAACAAGTATATTCCTTTATCAGCTCATTGTATACATTATCTTTATAACCCAGATCTGTTGGATTCAGCTTATCGGCAAGAAATCCAAAAAATTTCTTAAGCATCTTATCCGTATTATTGATCGTGATATGTATTTTTTTCACCTGCGGACTAAAGGAACAAAAAGATTCATCGCCCACTTCTTTGGATTTAAAATCTTTTAAACCAACTGCGGGGGCCAACATGATGCAGGTAATCCGATTTTTATTCTCCATCAATTCTTTCGCATTATCAACATCGACTTTATGTATTTCCTTGATTTCTTTCACAAATTTCTCATTGAAATGCGGCTCGGCCAATGCACTCAAGACTACTGATGCGCCCCTACTGTGCGAAATGATATAAATATCTTTATTAGACATGGTATTCAGCACACGTCTTAAGCCAAACTCACCTGCCATCTGACTGAAGGACGTCGCCGTAAACCAAATTTTTGCACCTGCAAAAGGATTGCTCGTCCACAGACCGTCCCAATAAAAACGGACAATTTCATCGTCTTTCGTATTGATTTTAATGAGCTTTTGGATATAACCGTAGCTTTCATTCACCTCTTCGTTATTGGCATTAAAACCATGGACAAAAATAAAGACACGTTTCTTTGCCTTCACATGCTGTTTAAAATCTTTAAGTTTTTGAGTTTCAAACCCCGTTAGATCATCTGTGATACCCCGATCTGCCGCAATTTTCATCAAAGAGTAAGCGTCCCTTTTCCCGTTACGAGGAGGATTACCATAGGTCTTACGCCAATTATCAGGATAGAAATTACCATTTTGATCCACAAAAGAGTTGGATATATTAGGCTGGACAAATGAGTTAGGTTTCTGTGAAATAGGCACATTATGCATGATTCCACATGAAGTCATAAATACCAGAAATATTAAATAGCGTAAGTTTGAATGCATATAGCTTTACAGTAATTGAAATTATTGATACAACGTCGTCATTCGAAAATTGTTTTACTCCAACTCGATATATAGCCTACATAAAAAATTTAACTCATATTATTAAGAGAACCCGCGTGGAACTTAATCCACCCATAAATCTCGGCACTATGTTTGGTAATGAATTCATTCAGAAAAGGCACATCAGTTAGGTCATGAGCTTTTTTCTTATTGATCAACATCTTTTTGAGCCATATTTTATGAAGTATCTGTACATCAAAAACATATTAATAAATAGTGTTTTCGTATCCTTTCTGTTCATTTCTTGTCAACAAGGCCAACCCAAAAGTAGTGCACAAGGAAATCGCAATGATATTACCAAAGATTCAATAGCAACAGAAGATAAAAAAGAAAAGAAGGCTAAGACCGCAGATGATATCGAAATAACCAAAGAGCTGCAGTATACAAAGTATACATTAGAAGACACTTATCCCTATAAGGATACAGTGAGACAATTTCAATGGGATAAAATAAAAGAAAAACTGGCCTTTATTGAAAACTTTCAGGATGGCAGATCCATATATGGCGTTTTACAAAATTACCAAAATTCAAATGGAGAAGCACCAACCATACCCAATTTCAAAAGAGATGCATACAAGCGGGTTTCAGATTCATTAGGTACAGAGCGCTATCAGGCAACGCCGCTATATACTGAAGGAGAAACAAAGCTCCCAACCATCTATGGCAAAGATGGCTGGTTGGTCAAGCTACAGAGCAGTGACACCTTAAAGTATGTGAAAATTGCTGGAGTATCTTTTGAGGGAGAATGGGAAGTACCTAAAAAATACCTGAAAACCATTGGAAATTCGGTAATATATGATAAAGTTATCATTGTAGATGTTACAAACCAAAATATTTGCACCCTAGATCAAACAGAAAAAGGTTGGATCGTCCGCAGCATGAATCCCGCTACCACAGGCGTACATAAACCTCCACATGCTCAAGAGACACCTACAGGCATCTTTGTTCTCCAAGAGCATAAATCCAAAATGTTCTATTATAAAGACGGAACAAAGAGCATTGAAGGATATGCACCCTATGCCAGTCGTTTTACAGCCGGGGCCTATGTACATGGCGTTCCGGTAAATAATCCAAAAGGAAAAATAGTAGAATATAGCCAAACATTGGGTACCACACCACGTTCGCATATGTGTGTCAGAAATGCGTCATCACATGCCCAGTTTGTTTATAAAAGGTCAAAAGACCTTCAAACTTTAGTCGTAGTTATTGATTAACAATAATTAACACATTGATTTACAATTTTTTAGTATCTTTAATTCTTAAATTTGCAGTCGAAAACAATTAAGGATTACATATGGAGAAATTAGTGTTCATTTTATTTATAGGGTTATATGCATCTGTCTTTTCAGATTCAAAACATGTAACTAAACCAGAAATTGAAAAAAAAGAAATTGTAATTACTAAAGAAATATCAAAAGTAGATTCACTCTACCAGAGCATGAATCTCAAGAATGTTGTCAATTACAAGGCATTCAAAGAAGCGATGGAAGGCTATACTTTACTTCCTGCTAAAAATAAAGATGTATTATCAATCATCGATTTTACATTAGCATCTACAGAAAAAAGACTTGTCGTATTGGATCTCAAAAACGAAAAAGTACTTTATCATTCAGTCGTCTCTCACGGTAAAAATAGCGGTAGCAATTTTGCTACTTCATTTTCAAATCGACCAGAGTCTTACCAAAGCTCATTAGGCTTTTACGTTACAGAGAATACTTATCAAGGTGCCAACGGATACTCTTTAGTATTAAATGGGTTAGATAAAGGATTCAATGATAAAGCCAAATCAAGAGCTGTAGTCATTCATGGTGCCGACTATGCAAATCCGAGTGTCGTTAGCTCACTAGGGCGCTTAGGTCGCAGTTATGGATGCCCAGCACTGCCAAGAGCATTGAACAAGCCTATCATCAACACTATAAAGGATGGTACCTTGCTCTATATCTATGCTGATGACGAAGAATATCTCGCCAAATCAAAAGTATTGAATCAGCGTAACGAACTCATGGCACACTATCAAAAAGATATGGCCGATAAATTCGGAACCTTAAATTAATAAAAAAATGCCTTCAATAAATATTGAAGGCATTTTTCTTACATTTCCAACTGTTAATTGACCATCACCTCGTTCCTAAAATATCTGATACGAGCCCAATCTATAGCGTTCAGTTATTTGTCTTCATCCCAAAATTCAGCATTTTTTATACCCAAAGCCTTTGCACTAAAGCTTGGATTCTCTTCGCCATTTTTGCGTTTCTGTTTATAATCTTGCCACACCTTTAGCGCAGTTTTACTCATCAGTAATATCGCAATCAAATTCACATAAGCCATTAGGCCAACACCGATATCACCAATTGCCCAAGCCATTTCCGCAGTCTTAACCGAACCAAAATACACCGCAGAAAGAAAAATAACACGTAAAGACCAGATAACTAACGGACTTACCTTATTTGAAAAAATATAAGATAAATTAATTTCAGCATAGTAATAGTAAGCCATAACAGTCGTAAAAGCAAAGAAGAACAAAGCAATCGCAACAAAACCATTCCCGATCAGCGGAAAATGATGCGATACAGCCGCCTGCGTAAATGCAGTATAGTTCACACCAGGTACATGTTCTGCTATAAAACCCACGAGCTTTCCTGCGCCATCAAACTGCCCGACATTGTACTGATTCGTAAATAAAATCATAAGTCCTGTAGCTGTACATACAAATATCGTATCTACATAAACGGAAAAAGCCTGTACTAAACCCTGCTGTGCAGGATGACTGACATCTGCTGCTGCTGCTGCATGCGGAGCAGTTCCCTGCCCTGCTTCATTGGAATAGATACCTCTCTTCACACCCCAAGCAATCGCCATACCCACAATACCGCCAAAAGTAGCATCTAAACTAAAAGCAGAACTAAAGATCAAGCCAAATACATCAAAGATCTGGGTATAATTTAAAGCAATGATCACAAGTGCCATCAAGATATAGCCACCTGCCATAAACGGCACAACCAATTCAGCAACGCGACCGATACGCTGCACACCTCCAAAAATGATAACAGCGAGTAAAACCACTACAGCAATCCCAGTATAGGCAACCGGAATTTCGAAGGCGTTGTGCATAGAAGAAGCTATTGCATTACTTTGTACACCAGGTAATAAAAAACCTGTACTTGCTATGGTGATAACGGCAAACAATACAGCATACCACTTTACTCCTAGACATTTTTCAATATAATAAGCAGGTCCACCTTTAAATTCATCACCGACCTTTTGTTTATATACTTGCGCCAATGTAGACTCTACAAAGGCCGAAGAAGCTCCCAAAAAAGCAATCGCCCACATCCAAAAGATGGCCCCTGGCCCACCCATATAGATAGCCGTAGCCACACCAATAATATTTCCTGTACCTACACGACCCGAAATGGCTAATGCAAATGCCTGAAATGATGAGATGCCCTCGTTCGTTTCTTTCTTCTGAAACAATAAGCGCAACATATCTTTGATGTAAGTGAGCTGCAAGAATCCGGTCCGTATCGAAAAATACAAACCCGTCAATAGACATAAGTAAATAAAAATATCGCTCCAGACGAGATCAGAAGCAATTTTAACAAAATTTTCAAAATAATTATCGACCATAATTTAAGCTTTACAAATAATTGGGGTTAAGTTCATCTAAATAAGGCTTGAAAGTATAAATTTTTATTCAAAAAAGGCAGTAATAAAATTAAAAAAACGCAAAAAAGCCAAATTAATATTTGATTAATTTGGCTTTTACCATAAAAAATTATATCGAGCTAAACCTCAGCTTATGCTATTGCACAATAATGTCCAGCAAATAGAAAACAGCAAATATAACGGATGCTACACCATTGGTAGTCATAAAAGCGCGGTCTACACGGCTTAGGTCATTTGGGCTTACGATCCTATGTTGATAGATCAATAAGCAACCATAGAATATAACCCCTATATAATACAACCAACCTACTTCCATATATAAAACAGGCAGTAATACAAATATAAACGAGCAGACGTGCAATACTTCTGAGAAACGCAATGCCCCATTAGTACCCAGTAAAACAGGAATAGAATTCAACTTATTTTCACGATCAAAAGCTTCATCCTGCAAGGCATATATAATATCAAATCCACTCACCCAACACAATACAGCAAGCCCATACAATACAGGTACGATATGAAATTGCCCTGTCACCACCAGATATGCGCCTACCGGAGCTAAGCCTAAACCTAAGCCCAGTACCAAATGGCACAAAGCTGTAATCCGCTTAGTATAAGAGTAAAAGAGTACGACAAGTAAAGCAATAGGTGACAACATAAAACACAAACTATTGATAAAATAAGTCGCTATTACAAAAAGTAAGCAATTGAGGATGGTAAACCATAATGCACCCTTTGCAGATATGCGTCCAGCAGGTATATCCCGCATAGCTGTTCTCGGATTGATCAGATCAATATCCCGATCCAAGTAGCGGTTAAAGGCCATCGCAGCATTGCGTGCAGTTACCATACACACTAACATAAGCACCAACAACTTCCAATCAAAAGTATGATTGGTCGTATGTAATGCTAAGAAAAAACCGATTAGAGCAAAAGGTAGCGCAAAGATACTATGCGCAAACAGCACCAAAGATAAATACTTCTTCATTCGCTATTCCTCTTCGTCAGCAAAACGATATCTATCTTTATCCTCCACATCAGCAAATCTATCTTCATCGTCGTCATCATACTCATCATTACGATCAGTATCCACTTCAGGTAGAACAAAACGGGTATTGATATCCGCTATGGTATCCAATATAGCATCACAACCCGATTTTACTTCCGCAGAAGTTAAAAAACACTTTGGAATCTCCTCAAACCATTCGCCCAATGCTTTTTTAAACTTGGACATATTGACATCAGACTTCACATTTGACTGCTTATCCGCTTTTGTAAATACCAACATAAAGGGTAAACCCCGCTCACCTAACCAATAACAAAATTCTAAATCTATTTTCTGCGGTTCATGACGACTGTCTACCAAGACAAAAATACATTGCAAATTATCGCGATGCGTTAGATAACGACGTATAAACTTTTCCCAAGCCTCGCGATTTGTCTTTGAAGTTTTCGCAAAACCATATCCAGGTAAATCCACCAAAAACCAGTCATCGTTGATGATAAAGTGATTGATAAGCTGTGTCTTACCAGGTTTTTGCGATGTTTTTGCTAAACCTTTCTTGCCAACCATGGCGTTGATCAATGAAGATTTCCCTACATTGGAACGACCAATAAAAGCATACTCAGGTAGTTTGCCCTCAGGCAATTTATCAACTCGTGTATTACTACAGATGAATTCGGCTTTTTTAATTTGCATCTTGCAAAGGTAGTATAAAACTATCCTTTTGACAAATTGAACAGCCTGCAGAATCTATATAAAAAACGGAATAATGGCTATATTTATGTAACGTTTCTCATTTACTATTGACTAATTATAAAATAACCAAAATAAAACATGCTTTTAGAAATCAAAAACGTCGTAAAAGACTATGCCAGTCATAGAGCCTTGGATCATGTATCACTCAGCATTCCTAAAGGCAAAATATTCGGACTACTAGGTCCAAATGGAGCTGGAAAAACATCACTGATCCGAATTATCAATCAGATTACCGGACCCGATGGAGGTGAAATTATCTTCGACGGAGAGCCCTTATCACCCCAACATATCGCCCGCATCGGTTACCTTCCTGAAGAAAGAGGGCTTTATAAGAAGATGAAGATAGGTGAACAAATGCTTTACTTAGCACAGTTAAAAGGTCTGAGTAAAAACGAAGCAACAAAAAGAATAAATCATTGGTTTGAGAAACTTGACATTTTGTCATGGTTGGATAAGAAGGTCGAAGACCTCAGTAAAGGTATGCAGCAGAAAGTACAATTTATCGCTACTGTACTGCACGAGCCTGACCTGATCATCCTGGATGAGCCTTTCTCTGGCTTTGACCCTGTCAATGCCAACTTAATCAAAGATGAAATCCTCGAATTGAACAGAAAAGGGGCTACAATCATCTTTTCGACCCACCGTATGGAGTCGGTGGAAGAACTTTGCGATCATATTGCACTGATCAACCGCTCGCAAAAGATACTCGACGGCAATATTCGGGACATCAAAGACAAGTACAAAAACCAAACCTACAAAATAGAACTACATTCCGTAAAAGATGAAAAATCGATACATATAGAAAATCTATACACTATAAAATCTCTAGAAAACATTGAAAACAAAATCAATATCACCATTAAGCTAAACAAAGACATTAGTATCAATCAGGTACTGAGTGCCTTAATCCCACTGGCAGAAATCCATCAAGTCCTAGAAATAGTACCCTCTATAAACGACATTTTCATCGAACAGGTGACGTTATCCAACAATGCTAAAAACGAAATCGACCATGCATAAAATACTACTCATCATTCAACGCGAATACTTTTCACGGGTCAAAAAGAAATCATTCCTGCTGATGACATTTCTGGTTCCCCTATTTTTCATTGCCCTTTATGGCGGCATATTTTATCTGACCAAGAAAAGTTTCAAAGACGCTCATGCCCATGTTTACATCTTGGACCAGCAAGGAGACTTTGCCCAGCACTTGAAAAGCGACCCCAACATTACGTTTACCGTTAGCGACCGCGCTCTCAAGGATCTAAAAGTGCAGATCAAAGACGATGAGCAAAACAGCTCCATCTTGATCATCCCAAAAGATATCTACCAGAAGTCTGCCATCGAACTCATTTCAGCAGATAAGGCCAATATTACGATTCAAAATTCCATCGCTCGCCAACTAGAAGGCATCATCAGACTCACAGAATACAAGAAACTGGGTATTGACCCGCAGGTATTGGTATCTGTGCAGCCGCACATCAAAGTCAATGCTAAAGAACTTACAGAAGATGGTCAAGAGAAAAATAGTAACACAGGCATCGCCATGGGCATCGGAGTGGGTTTGGCCGTGTTGGTATACCTATCGCTATTTCTATATGGAGTACAGGTAATGCGCGGTGTCATCGAAGAAAAAAGCAACCGCATCATCGAGGTGATTATATCATCAGTCAAACCCTTTCAGCTCATGATGGGTAAAATCATTGGTATCGGTATGGTCGGGTTGACACAATTCCTACTTTGGATATTACTCACCGGCGGGCTGATCTTTTTAGCAACCAAACTACTGAATAAAGAAGTCGTGGAACAAGCCGCTATGCAACAAGGTAGTTCTGGTATGGTCGCTATGAACCAATCCGCAGACACTGGACTCGGATTTGGCATCTTACAACATCTCGAGTCTGTTAACGTCACAGAGATCGTCATTTGCTTCTTCCTGTTCTTCCTATCAGGCTACTTACTATACAGTGCTATCTTTGCTGCCGTGGGTTCGGCTGTAGACAGCGAAACAGAAGCCAATCAATTTACCATGCCCATCACCATGCCATTGCTACTGACCTACGTATTGTCGTTTGGAGTCATTATCAACGACCCTAACGGCCCTATTGCAACCTGGTTAAGCTTTATACCCTTTACCTCCCCTATTGCCATGCTGGTGCGCATTCCGTTTGGAGTACCCTTCTGGCAGATTGCCGTATCGTTGACCATTTTGATCATTACCTTCCTGCTCGTCACTTGGTTAGCAGCCAAAATATACCGCGTCGGTATTTTAATCTATGGCAAAAAAGCAAATTTCAAAGAAATCATGAAGTGGATTAAATATTAAAGCAGCATATATACCTATATAACAGCTCTTTGCGAATAGCAAAGAGCTTTTTTTGGTTACAGCCCATTTACCGACCCATTTCAATTCCGTCGCAATTCACCGAATCCTTTCCCCTCTTCACCGAGTTTACCTCGTCGTTTACCTTATTCCACTTCTAGTTTTTAGTCTTCGTATATACCTTTGATTCAATCAATTAAACAAAAAAAAACAAATCAAAAACTTAAAACTAAAGATCATGAAAAATTCATTAACCTCCATCTTTCTCGTACTTGCACTAATCGGAGCATTGGTAGTACTTACGAATAGCAGTTCTGCAAAAGACAAAATTGCTAAAAACACAGACCCCATTGCCGTTATCGACAGCTACATACAGATTACAACAGTGGGCAATACAGAGGGGATACAAAAATTATTCTCCAACGATTTTAAGTGGACACAGTCATCCAATGCAAAAACAAAAACCTATAACAAAACAGATCTTGTTAACTTCTTAAAAGTGCATAAAGGTCTTATTCAAAATTGTAAAACCAGCTACAGTATCATGGAGAAAAATGACAACTGTGTCATGGCCAAAGTAGAAATGAAATATGACAATTTCACAAAAGTAGAATGTATCACCCTATGTAATGAAAATCAGGAATGGAAAATAACCCAAATCATCGAATCGTACAAATAGCAGCACCCCTCCATGAAAAAAGGTCTTAAAACTAATTTTAAGACCTTTTCTTATTTTATATAAAATCGATGTTATCTATTTCACTAAGAAACCACCACCAATCAAATCATTGCCTTCATAAAAAACTGCCGATTGACCAGGTGCGATACCTTTTACATTGTGCACGAAATCGATCTTCACCATATCACCCTCTTGCGAGATTGTAGACAAAGCACCAGCATCTTTATAGCGCACCTTCGAAATCGCTTCCATCGGTTGTTCCAATGAAGCATATTTCACCAAATTGACATTGCGCACATAAGCGAATGATTTTTCCAGTTCATACTCTTCACCCAACACAACCGTATTGCTTTCTGGAAGTATCTCTACCACAAACATCGGTTTACCCAATGCAATACCCAGACCTTTACGTTGTCCGATTGTGAAATAAGGGTAACCGATATGTTCACCAACCACAGTACCATCCGTCAAGATAAAGTTACCTTTACCGATCTGTTGATCCAATGTAGGAACTTTATGTCTTAAAAATGCACGGTAATCATTATCCGGAACAAAACAGATCTCATAGCTCTCCGCTTTATTAGCCAGTTCCTTTTGCCCCATATCCAAAGCCATCTGACGAATTTCTGTTTTAGCGAACGAGCCCAATGGGAATTGGGTACGAGCCAAATTTTCCTGCGCAACACCCCAAAGCACGTAAGATTGATCTTTATTTTCATCCTTACCTTTCGAAATCACGTAACGATCATTATCGTGAAGACGAATATTGGCATAGTGCCCAGTTGCGATAAACTCACAATCCAATTTATTCGCACGTTTCATCAAAGCCTCCCACTTAATATGTGTATTACACAATACACAAGGGTTCGGCGTACGGCCAGCAATATATTCATCTACAAAATTGTCAATGACAAAATCGCCAAACTCGTCTCTAATATCCAATATATAATGCGGGAAACCATAATTCACCGCCAATGAACGCGCATCGTTGATACTATCCAAGCTGCAACATCCGGTTTCCTTAGACGAACCACCAGAAGCTGCATAGTCCCAAGTCTTCATCGTGATCCCTATGACTTCATACCCTTGTTCATGAAGCATGACAGCCGCTACCGAACTGTCAACACCCCCACTCATAGCAACTAATACTCTTCCTCTTTTACTCATTTTATTTTATTGAACTGCAAAGATAGGCTATTTCAAAATTTTACGTGTTAATTTCTTGTAAATTTTATCTGTATCTAAATCAAGTCTTTCAAAAAAATACATGAAATAAATGATTGAAAAGTTTTAGAATTCGAATTATCGGGCTATATTTGCATCGCATTCAAAGTTAAACGGGGATGCAGGTTAAGGTGCCATAGCTCAGTTGGTAGAGCAAAGGACTGAAAATCCTTGTGTCGCTGGTTCGAATCCAGCTGGCACCACCAGATCTGAAAGTAACAGATTAAAAACAAAAACTTGGAAGGTGCCATAGCTCAGTCGGTAGAGCAAAGGACTGAAAATCCTTGTGTCGCTGGTTCGAATCCAGCTGGCACCACCAAATCTGAAAGTAACAGATTAAAAACAAAAACTTGGAAGGTGCCATAGCTCAGTCGGTAGAGCAAAGGACTGAAAATCCTTGTGTCGCTGGTTCGAATCCAGCTGGCACCACCAGATCTGAAAGTAACAGATTAAAAACAAAAACTTGGAAGGTGCCATAGCTCAGTCGGTAGAGCAAAGGACTGAAAATCCTTGTGTCGCTGGTTCGAATCCAGCTGGCACCACTAGATCTGAAAGTAACAGATTAAAAACAAAAACTTGGAAGGTGCCATAGCTCAGTCGGTAGAGCAAAGGACTGAAAATCCTTGTGTCGCTGGTTCGAATCCAGCTGGCACCACAAAAGAAAGCTCTCTCAGTAATACTGAGAGAGCTTTCTTCATTTATAGGCATCTTATTTATTACCTGAATATGGATTTTGATCCGTTTCAGAAAGCGCGTTATTGTTCGCGATCTCCAATTGTGGAATCTGATTTAGAAAACGGTAATCATTAGAAGGAAAAGTACCGGTTGGATTGGCACTACCCGCTACATAACCATTCAAGTTGTTCATTCCCCAAGTATAATGGCCTTCCGGATAAGTAGCCGTTTCTTGGATACGGAGCAATGGTTTTTGCAAGCGCAACAAGTCGTATATTCCCGTAACACCCTCACACAACAGCTCCTTCCTACGCTCCACATAGATAGCCTCTAGCAGTGGTGTTCCCGCCGCAGCAGTGGTCAATCCCTTAACACCACGAGCCGTTTGCAAACGATTCAGATAGGTCAACGCCTGTCCATTGTTCAATTGTGCAGCAGCCTCCGCCATGATCAGTAACATCTCCGAACCACGCATCAACGAAATTTCTGGTCTGGTATTTCCCTGAACAGCACCATTGGCATCGCCATAATGCTTATACTTATCATACGCCCATTTCGTAGACCATTCCTTCGAAGCATTTTTAGTACGTTTCCAAAACTGGTAACGATCCTCTGTTCTTTCAAACAGCTTTTCATATTGACCATCCGCAAAAAAGTCCAAGAACGAATAGATAGGTCCATCCGTATAGCCCTCACCATAACTTTCATCTTGGTTATACCAGAAATTAAACTGCGTACCACCACCCAGGTTATTGGTCGCCGTAAATTGGACAGCCCACATCACCTCAGCATAATTATTGCTGATTACATCATCAAAACCAGAGCGATACTGCTCTTTGGTCATCAATTGGCTGTAATTAGTATAAGCCGCATTAGCCTCTGCATATGCACCTTCCCAATTATTCATCACCAAATAGACCCGAGCTAACTGCCCCGCTACCACGCTTTTATCGATCGTCCACTTATTTGGACGCGTATAATTTGCCAATAAAGACTTCGCATCCGTCAGATCTTGGACAATCTGAGCATATGTTGCTTCCACAGTAGCACGAGGTAAACTTTCATTTTCCTTCGGACTTAAGCGCAAGATCACCCCAGGTTTCTGTTTAGCCAACATATAAGTCTGTTGATAGTTTTGGATCAGGTGAAAGTAACACAATCCCCTGATCGCTTTTGCCTGACCCATGATCTGATTTTTCAGAGTCTCTTCACCCTGCGCTTCAGGCAGTGCATCGATGATGATATTCGTTTGGTTGATGATCTTATACATCATCGACCAAATACCATTAGATAGACCCGTCGTTTGCGTCTTTTGAGGCTCATAGGTATATGCCGTCACCTGGTTGCCACCCATATTGGTATGGCTCAAGATATCCGCTCCCCCCAGATCCACATACATCTGCAAACCTGGCAACCCCGCATAAACACGGTCCGTGCCCTGATCATTAAAATACAGTTGTCTATAAGTAGCCGTCAGCACACGCTCCAACTGCGAAGCACTCGACAAAACTACATCCTCCGACGTCGCTGTTGAAGAATCGGCATCCAAGAAGTCCTTACAGCCCGTTTGCATTAAAAGGACAGCCCCTAATGCGATATATTGTAAACTTTTAGCAATTTTTTTCATTTTCTATTCTCTTTTAAAACGACACCTGTAAACCAGCCATATACACTCTTCTTGCACCCTGTATCCCATTATCCTTATCAGCAGAACCGTTATAATTATTACCAGACAAGGCCGTTTCAGGATCCGAATACCGTTTTTTCGCTGCACCAAACGTTAGCAAGTTATCGCCCGATACATAGAAGCGCACTTTAGACAAACCTATCTTCGACAAGGTATTCGTCGGCAATGAATAGCCCAATGAAACGTTACGCAGACGGATATAATCGTTATCAAACACATAGAAATCAGAATTTTTACGCGTACTCGCATAATCATCATTCGAATACTTAGGCAATAAAGCCTGATCTCCAGGTTGGCGCCAATGATCTGCCACTAGATCTTGGATCACACCTACACCACCACGTACAGCAGTACGCTCGACATACGCATAGTCAAACATCTTGGATCCCAGCGAATAATACAACATAAACGACAGGTCTATTCCTTTAAACTGGAATGCATTGGTCAATGAACCATACACTTTCGGTAGCGCCGAGCCGATGTTCTGATAATCATCAGAGGTTACCTCTGCATCATATTTTTCTGTCATTTTCCAGTTTTCACCATCACGTACCCAATAGCGCATATTACCCGTTTCAGGATCTACACCTGCATTTTTAACCATATAGAATTCGTACAACGAGTATCCTTCAGCAAGTTTGTAGCCTGCCCCCCGATTGTTGTAGGTAAACTCGCCACTAGGTAAGTATGTGATCTCGTTTTTCAACGTAGATAAGTTCGCATCGATCTTCCATTTAAAGTTTTCCTTACGAATGGCATCAGCACCCAATGAGAATTCAAAACCTGAATTTTTCAAATCGCCCAAATTGGTATTCAACCCATTAGCACTACCCACCTGTGCCGACAATGGAAACTCTTTATAATACAAAAGATCAGATGCCGTTCTCGAATAATACTCGATCGTACCGTAGATATTTTTCAGGATACCAAAATCAAATGCGGCATTGAACTGTTTGTTCTTTTCCCATATCAACGACGGAGTCGGGAAAGCCGAAGGATACAACCCCGCTTGACCATACAAGTCACTTGATTCATACACCCCTTGGTAAGCATAGTAGATATCACCACCAGCCACACCATTATCACCACGGCGACTCAATTTATCGTTACCCGTGGTACCGTAGCTAGAGCGAAAGGATAGATTATCCAACCAGCTCACATCCTTTAGGAAATCCTCCTTAGCAATCTGCCAAGAAAGGCCTGCCGAAAAGAAGTTACCCCAGCGGTTGTCCGGATGAAAGCGAGAAGAACCATCCCGACGGAATGAACCGGACAGAAAGTATTTACTATCGTAGTTATAATCCAACTTACCAAAGTAAGATAAAAGTGCATAGCGATCCTTGTTGGAATTTACCGACCAATTTTTAGTCGTCGAAGACAATTCATACTGCCCCAGCTGCATGATCCCCTCTCCATATCCATAGTCGTACAAGCTGTTATTGGTATAGGACTCCTGTCCAGCCAATGCAGCTAAATTATGACTACCAAAATCCTTGTTCCAGCTCAATATATTGTTGAATGTAACGGATTTGGTATTGTTATTCGAGCGCGAAGCAGTCCCGCCATTCGTCATCACGGTAACCCCATATGGCGCCAGCTGCCCTGCTCCATGGACTGCAGATCCATAGGTGAAATTTTTCGAACTATTATCGTCGATACTTAAGCTCGTTTTAAAGGTAAAATTGTACGGTAAAGTAACCTGTGCAAAAAACCGGGACGCTATCATACTGTTCATCACATTATTGAAGTCCTCATCATTCGCATTGTTCCAGTAGTCACCATTATTCTGCATGACATTGGCACCAAAGAAATTATTGACATAATTTCCATAATCGTACATGCGTTTACCTGTTTTTTCCGAGTACACCCAATCCGTATTGTCGTTATTGCGCAGATAAGGCGAATACATCGATGTGGTAAACACCAAAGCACGTGCTGCACCAGAAACATTCTGTCTGCTACCGCTATAAGAAAGGTTACCCCCTACCTGCAACCATTTATTGACCTGTGTGGTTACGTTGGCACGGAAACCATAGCGTTTAAAATATTGGCTAGACGCATACCCCTTATCATCCAAATACGAAGAAGATAAGAAATAATTGGTCTTTCCATCACCTGCAGTACCTGAAACATCCAGACCATAATCCTGTCTCAATTTTCTTGAAAACACGGCTTTGTACACATCATAATCAGCCTCATCCCAGATCATTTTCAAGTTCGGGTTGATATAAGGATTGCCTTTACCATCATGCATGACATAATCTTCATCGATGTGCTGGAAGGGCGATACATATATTGACTCACCTTTGGAATTGTTCACCTTTTTCAACAGCTTGCTGAGCACATTGTCCGAAGCCCAATCGCCAGCCTTCTCCGAAGTCAAGTTATATTTATAGAATTGATCATTGTACATCGCTTCCCAAGTGTTGAGCAATTGCTCTTGAGGAGAAGCTTTTGTTGGATTTTTGACCGCATTGTCCGAAGTACCCCAAGCCGATCTAAAATTCAGCACCGGTTTAGCCGTTTTTCCTTTTTTAGTCGTGATCACCACCACCCCATTTGCTGCACGAGAACCGTAGAGCGAAGAAGCAGCCGCATCCTTCAAGACCGTAACCGATTCAATATCTGAAGGAGATATCGAGTTGAGCTGACCATCATAAGGCATCCCATCCACCACATATAGTGGATTAGAAGTCCCAGACATGGAACTGATCCCGCGTATCTGAATACGCGTTTCACCACCTGGATTACCTTCATTGTTGACCACATTGACACCAGGACTCATCCCCTGTAGTGCCTCTGCAAAACCCGAACCGGATATTTTTTCCAATTGATCCGATTTGACCACCGAAGCAGAACCAGTGAATGTAGACTTTTTAGCCGTACCATAAGCCACGACTACCACCTCATCCAGATCATTAGCTGTCGATTCAAGTTGCACATTGAGCGTAGTCTCCCCTTTCCATACAATTTCTTTCGATGCATAGCCCATATAGCTAACCACGATTTTTGATCCCATCGGAATCGTCGCCAAATTAAAGCGACCCGAAGTATCTGTAAAAGTCGCTATAGCCGTTCCTTTGACAGAAATAGAAGCTCCAGAAATCGGCCCATTCCCATCACGCACAACCCCGGTTATTTTAACTTGGTTGCTTTGGTATTCGACCTGTATACCCGCGATCGATTGATCGAGGCCACCAAAACCAAATACCATTGAAAAGGCTAAAACATGAAATAGTTTAGATTTATTCATAAAAAAATAATTTGTTAGTACGTATGATGCATTATCCACACGCGGCGACAAATCAATAAAATATTTTTAACAAAACACATTAATTGTAAAAATAAATCTAAAGAACTGCTAAAATAATTGCTAAAACAATAATATTTGAAGGTTAAAATTCACAATAACACAAAATAAACTTATACAAGTTTAAAAGTTTAAACGCATAAAATCAGTGATTTATACACGTATCACAGCACTTTCAATAGCGCAAACTTCTGCAAAGACGCAAACATCGGCATGATACCACAAAAAAATATACCTCCCAACCAATTGTAACAAAAATATAGCACACATCAGACATAATGCTCAGTAATGACTGATCTATTTTGTTACTAACAATCGTTTAAAAGACGATTATATAAATATATTTTTTTCCCAATCAAAATTCACACTATAAAATAAGACATTATGAAATAAAAAGAGCTGATGAATAACGTAATTCACCAGCTCTTCTACCTTTTTAGGCGCTACTACAAAAAGAACACTAATTATTATACCCTATATTTTGAGGAAAATCTGCTCCAGAATTTGCATCAATGACCTCTTGAGGAATAGGCCATAGTTCATTCCCGTCCTTTATTGCATCCTTAGATTGCGTATTCAATCTTTTCACGCGATCTAAAAATACAGTTTTACCAAATCTAGAAAGTGTCATTCTACGCATTTCCTCTCCCAACAGTTCCCTAGCTCGCTCGTCCAATAAATAATCTATATTAACTTGAGATGCCAATACAGGAGTAGCTTTAGCTCGCGCTCGCACTACATTAATTGTCGAAGCAGCAGACGCAGGGTCATTCTTTTGCAAATAGGCTTCAGCTAAGAGTAAATACGTTTCGGCCAATCGGATCTTAACACGATCTTTCATATTACCTTCAAACGCAGGGTTATCAGCTGTCTTTCCATAAAAGAATTTAGTTGTCGTCGCAAACACATTGCCAGACTCTTTGATCTGCTCGGTAATATTGAGTTTAGTACCATACAATGGACTCTTCGGATCATTATGATACCAATCTCTTTTGATGTTATATTCCGAATTGCGGACATCTTGCACTTCATAGCTATTCAGCCACCATTCATATGGTCTGATATGACCTAAGCCACGACCACCCAAAGAATCTGCCAATAGAAAACCCGTTTGCTGCGCATAGAAAGGCACCCAAGCACGCTTACTCCAATCGGTATAGAGATCTCCCCCACCTTGACTATTATATTCCAGCTGTATTGCCCAGATAGTTTCTTGATTTCCTGATTTACGATTTTGATTTTTTTCAATAAACATATCGTGAAAATAATCTCCAGATAAATCCTTTTCTACACCAAACCGTTGATTGTTCAAGCTAAAATACGGAGCATTGATAACAGCTTGAGCTGCAATAATCGCCGAATCGGGTTTATTGGCCCATAAATAGGCCTCTGCAAGATAATGATAGGCTGCCCATTTTGTCAATTTACCATCTTCGACACTTCCTGGATTTTCAGGCAGATTTTCGGCTGCATATTTAAAATCTGCAATCATATTTTGAATAACCTCCTGTTTAGGAGCTCTTGTAAAATCTGTCCTTGGTAATTCCGAGACTTTATCCACCCAAGGCACATCTCCATATAAACTAACCAGGTAGCGATAAGCATAAGCTCTGAAAAATTCTGCCGTAGCACGGACTCTTTTAGGATCTTGATCGGCATCCTTCCATTGAATGTTTGGATTGTCCAAAGCGGATAATATCAGATTTGAATTACCGATCAATCCATAGGCAAATTTCCAATAATTACGAACGTAGGAAGACGTCGGATTTAAGGTATAATTGGAAAAGGGTGCCAGTGTCGCATCTGTACCTGTCTGCTTTATAGCAACAATATCTGTCCCTACTTGCAGTGCTTCCTGCGGGGTAGCTCCTTGCGAAAAAAAGTCGTTGTTCCAAGTATGAAACTCCAATCTAGCAAAGGCATAAAGTCCTGTTAATCCGGTTTCAAAACCATTAGTAGTGGTATACGTATTGTTAGGAGCTTGAAAACCGCTGGTATCTTCATCCAAAAAATCTTTACTGCAGCCAACAAATAGTGTGGTGCTTAATAATAAATATGTAATGTTCTTAATTGCTTTCATGACTTAAATGGTTAAAATTGTACATTGACTCCTAATGAAAATGTTCTTGCAGCGGGATAAGGCGATACCATATTTGTTGTCGTTGGATTGCCCGTTACACCGCTCACTGCCAATGCTTCTGGATTAAATCCTTTAACATTCGTAAAAGTATATAGATTTCGGGCATTGATAAATGCTCTTATAGACCCGATATTCAATCGCTCGAGCTGCGCTCCATTGAAGGTGTAACCCAATGATAGATCACGAATGCGCCAATAGGAAGCATTCAAATAATAGCTATGGTTATTGACGGGTGTATATCCAGGTGAAGGGATGCTCGTACTCGGACGCTCAGGTGTCCAATACTCCATATCTGACAAATAGTTGGCTCCATTATTAGGTAAGAAACGTTCAATATTTCTAAAATTGTCTTCTTTAGAAACGTCAAAAGCGCCATTCATAAAGATCGATAGTGAAAATTTCTTATAGCTAAATTCATTACCAAAACTCAGGTTATAAACAGGCACTTTATTGCCCATCATGGTACGATCTGCTGCAGTAATTTTTCCGTCACCATTCATATCGGCCAATTTTGCATCTCCAGGTTTTGCATTCGGTTGGTGCGATTGCGCGATATCATCCTCTTTCTGCCAGATACCGGTTACCTTATAATCGTAGAAGATACGAATGGGTTGTCCAATCAACCAAGCATTGGTCAGATCATCCTTGCCATCACCCCTTAGGTCAACGATCTTATTTTTATTCCATGAAAAATTTATACTCGACGACCAGCTGAAGTCTTCTTTTACGATATTTTTCGTATTTAACCCAACTTCAATACCGACATTAGCAGTCTGACCAATATTACTCAAGATCGTACTATAACCATTCATAACAGGAACCTGACGGCTCATCAACAGATCAGAAGTTTTTGCATTATAATAATCAACATTACCACTGATGCGATCGTTCCATAAACCAAAATCCAAACCAATATTCAAGGATTTGGTTGTCTCCCATTTTAGGCTACTACTTCCGCGACCATTATAGTTCATCACCAATCCATTGGATACCGTCGCATCGTCGCCATACAGATATTCTATTTTGGACAAGCGGTTGTAAGTCTGATATGGGCTTACAGCTTGATTTCCATTTTTACCATAAGAAGCTCTCAACTTTAACATATTGAGATATTCAGAGCTGAAAAAATCCTCTTTGGATATCACCCATGCTCCGGCTATAGACGGGAAAAATGCATATTTATCATTTTTAGAGAAAGATGAATAACCATCCGATCGGCCTGTCAATGTCAATAGATAGCGTTCTTTATACCCATAATTGATTCTTCCCATATAAGAAAGTAAAGCCGTATTGGTCAACCCGGAAGATATCTTTTGATTTTTTGCGGCCGAGCCCAAATTGTTATAACCGACATCCGAGACAAAGTCTTCACCATATAAGCGAGACCATTTTTCTTGCGACTCCGATGCACTGTACAATCCAACCACGTTTAACTTATGGTCACCGAAAGTACGGTCATAAGTAAGGAGATTTTCCCAAGTCCAATCGTACCTGTTGTTGTTATAGATTTCGCCTTTCCCTCTTATCCCCATTCCTGTAAGGGTGTTCGATCCATAATAATAGGATTGTTCTTTATTTTGATAATTTGTACCAAAAGTCGTTTTGAAACTCAAACCTTGAATAGGTAATTTAACATCCAAGAAAGTATTGGCGTACACCGTTCTCTTGATATCATCATTAATCCCGTTATCATCGGCAAAAGGATGAGGGTATAAGGTCTGCGCATACATCGGATAGGTAACAACTTGACCATTTTCATCACGGTTGATACCATAAGGACTCATTTTCACCGCATTATCAATAGAAGGCTGCACACCATTCCGCTTACCTTGCGACGCTTGTACTGCGAGACCAAGTTTCAACCATGATGTCAGATGCTGATTGAGATTAAGATTGATATTAAAGCGCTCATAAGGTGTGTTTTTCACCAGCCCATCTTGATTGAGATAAGCAACTGAAGCATAATAATCAGATCGGTCACTTCCTCCCGAAAAACTTAATTGGTGTTCATTAACTGGCGCATTTCTGTTAAAGATAACATCTTGCCAATCCACCTCCTCCCCTTTTTTATATTGTTGTAAAACATTGGCAAACAGATAATTTTCTGGATCCAATTGACTGCCTGTTTTACCTTTTGAAATTTGATAATCACGCATATAATTAATATACTCGGGGCCATTCATCAGGTTCAGTCTTCTTTCCACATTTTGTATCCCAAAATATCCATTATAACTCATCTGTGGCTTGCCAGATAACCCTTTTTTAGAAGTGATCAAGATGACACCATTTGCAGCACGAGAGCCATAAATAGCTGTTGAAGATGCATCTTTTAGCACGGATATATTTTCAATGGTATTGGAAGCGATATCACCTAAAGATCCACTAAAGGGAATACCATCCAAAATAATCAATGGATCGTTAGATGCCGATATGGAGTTTTCACCACGAATCGTAAAAGAAGCGGTAGTTCCAGGACGCGCATTTCCGGAATTAATATTTAATCCGGCAACTTTACCTTGCAACTTGTCCACGATATTAGGAGAATTGATATTTTCTAAAGATTTGGAAGATACCGTAGCCATGCTTCCTGTTAAATCTGATTTCTTTTGTGCGCCATACCCCACTACAACAACTTCGTCTAAGTTTTCAGAACTTGATGTCAAGACCACATGACCAGCAACCGAAACTGCAACTTCCTTACTTTTAAAACCAACAGACGAAAAAACAAGAGTTGAACTTGAAGATGTAACGCTCAATTCAAATTGTCCCGTTTTATCTGTGGATGTTGAAGTCGTGCCACCCTTTTCTTTAACTGTTACGCCAGAAATTGGGTTACCATCTGCATCTTTAACCGTTCCTTTTATGGTTGATTGCACAGTATGGTATTCTGACATATCACTTTTGGAAATATGGGTGTGAGCGTAGCTTTGTAACCCAATTAAAAGAATAGGACTTAATAAAATTGACTTTCGACATAAATAAAGCCGATTAATCATTTTCAAATTTGGTTGGTTCATTATAATATAGTTTATAGTGTGACGACAAAATACACGTAACTTTAACATTATATTAAAACTGCAAATAGACAATCGATTGTGTAATTCACGAAAACGTTATATACAACGACTTCTTACGCTAGTAATGAAATTGGGGAAATCCCACTCCTCGCATTAGTTACAACACCATTTTTCAAACGCAATATTTCATCCTTATTTACAGGTATACATTATAGCGAACTCAGAAACTCCTCTATTTCACGCAGAATTTCGTCTGCGAACAATGACAATGCCACAAAACACAGATTTCACCAAAATCTCCAACAGCGAAATATTTATTATCGATTTACAGTATACATATGTTGTAAATCAATAAAAAACGCACACTTGTAACAATAAAAGAGTCGCATTTCTTACATTTTTTTTGCAACAGATGTAACAATAAAATTGTAAGAAATGCGGTAACGCTGCCTCTGTTTTCCTCTTTACCTTAGTCTTAGTTCAAATCAACAATAAAAGAAGATTGCTTTACATCTATACAAGAAGGCTGAAATTCTTAAGATGTAAACTCTTCGAAACAGTATAATGGGTTCGTTAGGGTTGCGATTCCGTTTAGTTGAATAATGTCATGATTCCCTAGCTCGAAAAGAGCTAGGGAGTTTTTTAAGCAGAATAAACAATGAAAAAAAATTTCATAAATATCAAGAGATACAAACGAAAATTTGCAGTGTTTCCCATTGATAAAGGGTGGAATAATTAAAGCCCTGCTGTTTATCTTTATGATAGATACACCCTTCGGGGCAACTCAGTAGGCCGAACCGCAGTATTGACAAACTGCACCTCGCAACGAAGGATAAATCACTTTTTCAGTTTATTATTAAAAATGACAATTCAAACTTTTTAAAATTGTCCTCCATAATAGACTTCATTATTACAAAACTTTAAAGTTATGCCTTTATTTTCATACACGGGTACAAACCCGTCACAACCGAATTCGTACACTTTAGTAACAACAACACCTACATGTGGTTTGGTAACCGAACAAATGTGCACTATAGAAGCTGCTAACAATGGACTTAACAAGCCTGTAATTACAGAAGCATTAAAAGATGAAATCATCAATTGTTTACAAAATCAGATTAATGATACCCATGTAAAATTGACGGAGAGATAAGGGGTCAATAGAATAAATACATAAGCGTTAGCTAAATTTAGAATAGGGTATGAAACTTCATACCCTATTCTAAATTTAGCTAACGTTCCACCTCTTCAATCACCAACACTTCCTGCTCCCCTATTCCGATTTCTGCTACAATACCATAATGTGCTAACTGTTCATTAAATTCCTCCAAATTGTTGTAGTTTCCTATTACTATTTCCTCCTCACTTTTAACCAAATCCAGTACAGGAGGAAATTGCCTACTCATATCGGTCATAATAGATAAGGCTGCAGTACTTTGGTATGTCATTCCATTCAAAGATATCTTCCTTGAATAGATTTTCAGAGGACTCGGTTTTAGTATGAGACATTCGATATTCATCATCATTTTATAAGTTCGGATTCCCAAAAAGCTATGCAAATCATTTAGGACTATACAAGCCTGAGTCGAATCTGTACGTGTAATAGAATCCAAACGTTCATAAGAAATGGCATTTTGCGCATACCAAACATCGCCAACATTTGCAGTATCAACATAACGATTTGAATCTTTTACCTTCAGCACCAATCGCTCTGGTCTTGGGATATAGTTTGCTTTATGTATTTTCGCCCAAGTCGATAATACAGCACTGTAGACAGAGACATTGTAAAAAGAAGTCTTTTGCATTCGGCTTACGCTATCAATTTTTCTTCTGAAAGATTCAAAAGGCACACCATTCTGATAACCCGATAGCGTAACCATTCCCTTTATAGGCATTTCATTCTTAGCTTGTCCTGACAAATTTCCTTTCCCAAAATCATCCTTGAGTGGTAAATCAATCTGCCCATTATTATATAGCCCCAAGATATGCTCCTCAGTTATTAACTTATTGCCTGTTATCGCATGTACCTTTCCCTTATAAAGGCACACAACATGAGGTACACTACGATGCGGGAATAGTTCTTTCAAGTACAGGTCCGAGTAGATAACAGGAAGATTGGCCCTATTCTCCTTTAGAAATTCATTCTGTTCAAAGAACTTTTCCAGAGTTGCCCTATCCTGCCAACCAACAGTAATAATCTGTACTTTGTCTTTCAACTTATCTTGCAGTTTCTGCAATTTAGACATCGTCTGAATACAAATACCGCAAAAAGTATCAAAGAAATCTAATATGACCACTTTATCCTTCAGTTTCTGTAATTCGATTGGTTTTCCATTACCGCGCATCTGATGTATTGAATTTGGTGGTACAAAGGTATCACCCACTTTGAGTGCTTTACTCAAATCTACTTTTTTATCCGACTGTGCATTGGTATATTGAGCCGTTATCAGCATCATGCATAACAGTGCCATTATTTTTAAATATTTCATATTATCTTATTTTGTAGGATTACCTTTTATTTTGCGATAGTTTTCCATTATTAATCACGATTTCAGGGAGCCGGTAGGCATATTTTCGACTATTGGGTTCCAGTTGATAGACTATACCATGCATCTCCCGCTTCAACTTTTTCTGATAACGAGTTTCCAGATTCAATCTTTTTAGATCCGACCAGCGACGACCACGGAAAACCAATTCTTTTTGTCTTTCTTTCAAAATCAAGGGTAACAGCAATTCGGGTTTTTGCTCTTTAACAATTACATATGTACCTCGTTCAAATCGACTTTCACACAAAGTATTCAATGCTACCAAGGCCGCATCTATTTTTCCAATTCTTGCAGCTGCTTCCGCTTTGATTAAGTAAACTTCACTTGTTGTGAAACCCACAAACAAACTTGCCATAGCATTATCATAGCTTCCTTTGAAACCATATGAATCTACTGGATACGTGTTCTTACTAAAGAAAATACTTTTTCTTAAATCATCCGACAAATAACTTTTGTATAGCATCGAATCAACCAAACCGACATTAAGGCTCATAGGTACAGCAGTTGTAGAACCCGCAGCGAATAGTACTTCCACATTGAACCGATCAATTGGTAAATCCCTGTCCTTATCTAAATCATTAAAATTCATCAGCTCACTTTTCAACTGCAAACAGGAGTCTGCATATAAAAAGGCATTTTCATATTGCCCCATCACCAAGTAGGTTCTTGCCAAACCCGCATATGCACTTGCACGCGAAGGCCTTCCCTTTATTCCTTCGATAAGTGGTAGTTTATGGGCTGCATTTTGATAATCCTTTATAATTTGATCGTAAGTTTCATGTAGTGATGCGCGAACAGAAGGATCATCAATACCTGGATTCAATCGTAATGGGATGCCCATTTCAGTTGCAGCAGTTACTTCTCGATAGGCAGGCGCAAACACTTCGACCAATTGCTGGAAGGCAAATGCACGAAAGAAATATGCAATACCCGCCAAGTTGTTTACTTTTTAATATCTATCTTAGTATCAGCACTGTTATTATTAATAATCTCCAATGCCTGATTGGCATTGAAAACTGCTTTGTAAGGTCTTTGCCATTGTGCTACATCATCATAGATGATATCCATCCAAGTATAAGTATTACGCTGATCAAAATCTAGCATGCCATCGAATGTTTCCAAAGCTACATAGTATTCATCAGCAGATAATTCGCCATATACTGGATAGCCTGTATTCATGGTAGAATAATCGTTTAGTAAAAGCTCAGCATCCGCTAGACTATTAGGGATAACCATTTTGATATCGGGCTTTACCTCTAAAAAATCAGTACAGCAACAAAAAGACAATAGCGTAGAGATACTAAAAATAGAAATGTATATTTTCATAATTTCGGGTATTAAAGATTAAAACTTAAACCTAACGAAGACATCATCGCATCAGGTATATTGGAACCATACTCCGTGTCTATCCCCAGCTTATTACCCCGCCAGATGGTGCCGACGTTTTGGATATAAGCGTATACACGGCAATTCTTCATTTTGAACTTATTAGCAAATGGTATATCTACACTCAACTGTATATCCCGCAGTTTGATTTGCCCACCATTCTCCACTAAAGCAGAAGAACGCATAAACACTTGACTTCCTAGATCTGCAGGATATTTAAAAGCGGGTACATCAGTTTTTAGTTCATCACCTGGTTTTTGCCAACGTAACGCATAATCTTTATGCCCAACATCACTGTTTAAAAACAGGTTATTATCAAAAGAATTGCGCAGGAACTTATGCCCCAATTGATAGGAAATATTCCAAGAGAGTTCCAAAGTTTTATAGCGGACGGCATTACGCCAGCTCCCAGTATACAAGGGCACGGTCGAACCGTAATTTTCAAGATCATGTACCTTCAAGGCTAAGATAGCGCTATAATTTTTGGATACTTCGCCATTCAAATATGCTCGTGCCTCACCCGTTTCAGGGTCCAAGCCCGCCCATTTGTAAGCCAATTGGCTATATAAATCCAGTCCCTCAACTGCAGTCCTTGCATTAGATTGAGCAGAACTTATAAAATCTTTCCCATTCTCATTTTCAATATACGATTGCAACACTTTGGTACGTGCATAGGTAAAAACCAAATGACTGTTCCAAGTCCAATTCTTGACTTGAATAGGTGCAGCATTTAAGGAAATATCCCAACCTTTTGTACGGATATTTCCACTATTGATCATCAAAGTTGTAAAGCCCGTACTTGGGTCAACGCGGTCTGCAGCAATCAGGTCTTTGGCATTTTTAACATAGTATTCGATACTCCCCGAAAACTTATTCCCCTTTAATGCAAAATCAAGACCGAGATTAGTGATCGCTATTCGCTCCCAGCGTAAACTGGGGTTTGGTGGTGTATTGATATTTCCATAATTTTGATTGGTGATATAATGTGCATCGCTCTCAATGGAAATAATCGGATAAGCAGAAACACTATTATTCACGTTACCATTATAACCATAGGTACTTCGGAGCTTCAAATAGTTAATTGGACTGTTTTGCATAAAAGATTCCTTTGATAAGACCCAAGCCCCACCAATAGACCAAAAAGGTTGGCCACGATCATTACTCTTAACGCCAAACAGATTGGAGGCATCCTGTACTCACGACTTCCACTTCTTCCAGCTGATTATCCGACACAGTTAGTTGTATAGACAATACTACTCCAGAAGTGTATTCCTGTTCCACAGTTTTGTAGCCTACATTGGTAAATTTGACCTTTCCATTTCGGTGTGCTACTGGTACGCTGAACGAACCGTCTTTCTTGGTGGATATCTTGATATTCTCGGCTTCGACGCGCACAGATACTCCTTGCAGTGGTTTCTTGTCCACGGCGGATACCACCGTTCCCTGCAGGACAAAACTTTGCTTGCTCTGGGCTTGGCTATTTAAAGCTCCGAACGTCAGCAACAACAGTAAAATCGGTGTTATCGAAAACCTTGCTGCACCAAACAAACGCACAAACCGCTTATTCCCAACAACCTTCCCTACTCCTTGCGTTAAGTTTAAGCTTCGTTTTAAGCGGCTCATAGAATTATCACATTCAAGATGAGTAAATACTTGACTTAAAAATTTAGAAGCCTTAAAGGCGCTTATTTGAGATAACGAACCCTCCAAGCTTGAACTACCCGCTTCCCGACCTGAAGACACTGCGAACTTACAAAACGTTGTACCCTTCCAGTAGCTTCTCAGTACCTCTTTGGTAGCTCTCCAGTAGCTTCGTAGTACACTCCCAGTACCTTTTCGGTACCTTTCCCGTGAACTAACAGTACTTAAACAGTACATTCTGGGTACCGGGTTCGTACCTCCTTCGAACCTGCTTCGCCCCTCACCCATCTCTTGCACACCCCTGACACATCCTCTAACCAACTGTTCCCCAAGAAAAGGGTGTTGGAAGGTAATTAAACGGTATTTAGCAGGTCGTACATTCTCCGAAGCTGGTACGAACACAGTACGAACCTGACCCGAATTTGATGCCTGCTTGCTACCCGAAAAGCAATACATCGGCCGGTCGCTAGCTCCACTCTTGAAATCTTGAAGTACTGCCGTACTCGAATGTTTCCCTGCCTTTTCTTCGATTCCTGTTCGAGGTTTGTTCGAGTATCCTTCGACACTTGTTCGAGACCGCTTCGACACTTGTTCGGGTGCTGTTCGACTCCGCTTCGACTGGGCTTCGGGAAATTGTCGAACAACGGTCGAAGAACCGCCAAACGAATGGCGGCCCAATCCAGACTCAGGCACAGAGCTGTTCCCAAGAATAGACGAACGTTCATCAATAAAAACCTGACTGCCAAAACACACATTAGTTGCATGTGCAATATTATTTTCAAGCGCATATTCAGCAGTAGGATATCGACGTGCTATCCTTAGCTGCATGCACCTGTTTTTTAGGTTATAAATGGACTGGAGAATACCCTTAAAATAGGCATGTCCTCTCCCATCCTTATAAAAACTATTCATTTTTTCGTAAGGTTAAATTTGAGATTTACCTGAAGGCAATAGACATCCAGGATAGCTTCCATTTGAAGCTAGTCAGGTGTCCATAAGCTTGCGCTCAGGCTATAATAAAATGATGGAATCGAAAAGCGTTATACGTCTGGATTTAATTTATCATAATTGGTTATCAGCACGCTTTCATCGACATGAAGTCATCCTTGATGACTTGTAACCCTACATCTTAAGGCGGAACTTTTGTCTGTCTTATCATGGTCAAGAAGGATTAACTTTATTAGACTTTATGATCATCATCAACTGCTCCTCCCAAATGAGTTCAAATGACTCACCATCATTGGTCAAAACTGTTCGACTACCTTGAACCACGGCCAATTTCTCGACCCTTACATCTAACTGGAAATGTTTGTTCATATCGTTCAGTATCCGCTGACGGTATTCCTCACGTTCGGTCCTAGCAGGTACAGCCAGTTCATAGCAATAGGATGGAGTTTTTACCAATTTATCATTGGGAACTAACTTTTCGCGCTCCTCACCGAGTACCAATATCCGATTGGTCGGAAAGTCTGCCGGTAAACCTAAGGCAAACAGGTAGATTTCATATACCTCCATACTGATCAAGGATATCCGGAGTACATCGGTACTGTCATTGCGCACGACCATACTGAATGATTCCGTAGTCTCCAACAAGTCTATCAACAGTGAATAATAGAGCTGTTTGGGGTGCTCACCCATGATATACTTCAATGATTTTGGAGATAGCCCCTTCACGATATCAAACCTCAGTTCTTTAAAATAGCGTTCTGGTAAATCTGTTATCATAACTGGCATTTTAATAATTGGAACCCGTATTTTACTCAAAACAAAAGACATATCTTCTCCTGTGGATAGTGCATAACTATCCCCTTTGCAAGTTTTTTGCATGATTTTAAGGTTCATATCAATGGTGAGTTTGAAACTAAAATAAGTTACAACGTTACCAATTGATGGTTAAAAAATAAGATTGTAAAAATGCAATTAGAAAGTCTTCGTCTGCTTTTATAAATGGTTAATGGCCTTGCATCTTTAATGGATAGTCATCAATGTGACTTTATTCCGCCAAATTAAGGGGGGATTATTGTTTTTAACTGGTTCTTTTGTATAATCATAACTCGTTATTGATAACGAGTCTCTTGAGGAAGCTAGGCAAATAATATGAGGCCCACTCTCCTCACCTCTCCGGAAAAATTTCTGACGACTTAAACGGGATGAAAAGCAGTGGAAACCCCATACTTATTGCAAATATATAATTTTCAATTAGAGTACAGGGATAAAAATACCACCGCCTTACTCCGTAGCGTCAGAATGGAGAAGTAAGACTCTTATATTTGTATCCAAAAATAAAATATAACAAATAATAATATTAATATTTTCATTATATTTACCATACGGTATACAAATATAAAAAACTAATAACCAGATGATTATACATAAAACGAATAATGTTATAATCTAAACTAATAAATAGTGAATTATGAGCCTGGGATTAATAATAAGAGCACTAAGAGATAAAAATGCTTGGTCACAAGAATATGTGGCCAATGAACTCAATATGAGCCAACCTGCTTATTGTAATTTAGAATTAGATAAAACCAAATTATCATTTGAAAGAGCAAAAAAATTAGCTACTCTTTATGATGTACCGATATCTATGTTTAGTAAAGAGAATAATTCGACAATAAATTACAACACAGGTCAATTCAGCCGCACCATTATTAATTCTAAAATTACAGAAGAAAAAGTATCTTTGGAAGAGCGACAACTTTTTCAAAACATCATTACAGATAATGATGTTTTGATTAGATTGCTTATGGATGAAATAAATGATCTAAGAAGTGACAAACAATTTCTAAAGGATCAATTAGCACTTAAATTGAAATAAAAATATGCAAACAACTACCCTATATAAGGAGCTGAGACTAAAAGAAGAAATTTCCATTGATAAAGTTGCTACAGAATTAAATATTTCTGTAGAAGAATATGTCGCTATAGAGAATGGTCAATTAAAAATCAATTATACTCAAGCAGGTATTCTGGGTAATTTATTTAAAATCGACCCAACCTTACTGATTCAAACGTCTGGCTCAATAAACTATAACATTGGCACTTACAGTAGAACTATATATGCCGACAAATACTTTGAAGGAGAAGAAAAAGAAAGATAAGAGATTATTTAATATAATATAAATGCCGTTAATTATTTTAAGATTAACGGCATTTTACGTTTTGCATATAAATTGTTATGAAATGCGTTTATTAAGCCATATTTTGAAAGTTCCTAAAATTAAATAATTGACTATAAACTAGGAAGTGGACACCTTCTTTCTTTTTACGTCATCGACTAAAGAAAAGTTGCAGAAGAATAGCGAATTATTAGATACTCTCAATAAATTCAAAATATTTATGCACACTTTTCTCAATCATTTGTTCTGAACTATTCAATTCTATTCCATAATAGGCAAAAAAGCCTTTAAAGTCAGCCTTTACATATTCAAATGTTAATTCAAAAGGAGATAAAAGCTGGCCCATGCTATACTTATATTTACCTGTAACACTAAATTCATGTTCATCTATTCCCGCGGAAATGGCCAGAGCTATCTTTTTATTCCTCATTTTATAATCACTCTTACTGCCATATGCCCAGCCGTAAGTCAATACTTCATCTAGCCATTTTTTCAGAAATGGTGTACAATTGAACCAGTAAAAAGGAAATTGGAATATTATTTTATCATGGGAGGCTATCAATTGTTGCTCTCTGAGAATATCTATTTTTTCATCAGGGTAAGCTTGATGAAGATCATGAACAAAATACTTATCAGGAAATTTTTTAAATTCCTCAACCCATCTTTTATTTATTTTTGATTCATTCATGTTTGGATGAATAACTATAACCAGTATTTTCATAACGTTAACTAAATTTTACTTTTATAAAAGTAATGCTCTTTCTAATGATTTAGTATCTTAGCTTCCCTTTGTATGGTACTAACAAAAATGTAAGTAATGAGCAAGATAAAGATAACTTCTACCAATTTCGAGAACAAGCAAACCTTGGCTGAAGAATGCCCTGAAGTATATGCTGCTATAATGATCGGAGGTCAGTGGACCTTAGCAATATGTTGCTATTTGATGAATGGTAAGTTAAGATTTGGGGAACTAAAAAAATGTTTACCAAACATTACAGAGCGAATGCTTACTTTACAGTTACGTAAACTTGAAGAGAATAAAATTGTAAAACGAACTGTGTTTGCAGAAGTCCCACCTCGGGTTGAATACGAACTGACTGTAGTCGGATACAAACTCAAATCAATTATCAAAGAACTTGGAATTTGGGGAGAAGAACACAAGAATATGGAATCTAAATAATAACCATCTGAAGATTTTAAATTTGCATTTCCTGAAAGTCTAACTAGTCAAATATATAAAGACTGAGAAGCGGAACTGAAAGTCCCAATTTACTCCCCTATTCCTAGCCAATGTTCTTTAAGGTAGCAACCGCACAAAGGGTGTTCTCAAATTGATCAAGAATAATAAGTATGAAAATAAGAGGTTTATTTTTTCTTGGCAGATAATATTTATTAATCATGCTTCTTTTGTTGAAAATGGACCAATGTATTTATAGCCTATGAATACAAATAAATTGAAAGCCAATGGTCCAGCAGACTTAGCTTCATATAGAGTCAGTTGCTTTTTTTTAATAAGTTTATTAATTAAGGATTGTATTCCATCTCCTTGAAGATTTTTAGAGCAAAGTTCAAATGTTTTCGGCTGTAAGGCATATTTTAAAACAGTTTCTTGAATCGAAACACGGCCAATTTACTAGAGATAATAAAAAAGTAACCAATTATACATGAAATAATTAATGCAACGAAAAGCTCTATACCTCCCAAAGGTCTTGAGTAAATACTCAACATAAAATTGATAAGTAAAAATGGAACTGAATAAGCGAAAGAGTTAATAGCAAATATTTCCCAATCATACTCCTCTTCCTCTGTAAAATTCACCAAAAGTAGTGCCCAGTTAATTAATAAAAAAAGAACAAATGACGTTAACAATAACATTACCTTGTTCTCTATCAAAAATGGAAATACCACCTGTTGCTGTTCTGTGTAAATCCAAATTCCCTTTTCATAACATATATTCAAAAGGCCATAGGTACCTGAACCAATAGCTATGATTGCTACCAAAATTTGCAAAGTAGAATTATTCTGTTTGTGCATCATAGTATGATTATTTTATAATTAAACTTCAAATAGAAATACAGCTCATTTACACTATCTTAAATATAATAATTATTTCGTTGTTTATTGCTTCAATTTTAGTAAAAAATATAACCCATTGCTCTCAAGTTCTCTTTTCTGCTCCTTATACTCTAATATTGTCATTCCTGCTGTCATGCCTAATGAGCTCAATAGAGCATATTGTATTGGCATACTTGCAACTACTGTCCCAATTAACGGAACATAACTTTTTGGATTTTGCATTCTCTCAATAAATTTTCTAAATGTTTTGCTACTTAAGTTCTTCATTTTGTTTTCTAATTCAATGAGAGGTTTTTGTATTTCATTAAAGAAAATGCTTTGATATTCGTTGTCTTTTAAACCTGTGTTATAAAGTTGCATGTTATTAACTTCTATAGTATTTATAGTCTGATAAAACAGTCCCAATTCATCTTTTAATTTTAATTTGAGTTCTAAAAGGTCATCAAAGCTTAAAATGTCTGGGTTGGGTAAACTAATTTTTAAAGCGTCAAGCGCTAAAGATTTTGTGCTTCCTTGAGTTCTCAAATCAACATTAGATTTAGCTGACTGTTGAATAAATTTCGCAAAAAGAGTGTTTAAATTATTACTACTGCTCAAACAGGTTTTTCCTTCAATTAAGAGTTTTACAAAACACTTTAGTTTTAATGAATAGTACCACCATATTAAATCTGATTCAACTGGTTTACCCCATTCGAAACCCCACATATGTTTCATTATCTCATAAACCTCTTCAGTAATTATCTTACTGTCTCTTTTTGTCGGGTGAAATGGAAATATTAGGTCATGACTCGAATTAACTATTTCACTTATTTTACTTGCAAACCCTTTTTCAAATTCATCCTCAATACTTTCAGAACTCTCAGTTATTGCAATGACATTTTCATCAATGAGGACTTTATAATCCGTTGTAAATGTCTTAGGAATAAATTGCAAGTCTTCGACTCCATCAAATTCAAACTTTCCGTTTGCTTGACTAAACTTCGGTGAATAAACTGTATCGTTAACAATGTTTATCTTGTCATAATACAATGTTAACAACTTAATCTCATTAATTGATTTTGGCGTAATATCAGAATTATAGTAAATTTCTCTCATATCATTAGCTATTTTACATTTAGTTTGTCGTTGATTATTTCTTGCAGTCGATTCAAAAGTAACACTCTAGACTCATAGAATTATGCTTACTTCTATACAAAGCTCAATAAATCATTTCTAATTGGTTATAAAAGGAATAATTTTCATATAAAAAAATTCTTGTACCTCAGTGTCTCAAATTCCTTAACCAGATAATTAGGGTTTATTCAGGTCAAACACTACAACAGCATAGGAAAAGAAAAATCTTATAAAATGAGCGAAAGGTATGCTCTAAGATATATTTCCATAACAGATTGTAGTTACGACTGGATTAATGACTCATAATAAATGTTTTACGGGAACCCGTAATATTATTCATAACTAACTATATAATTTTATTACCATATGATTTTCAAATTAAAACCTTAAACATGAAAAACAACTTCTTATTAATCCCAATAATAATTGCTCTATTATTGGGATGTTCAAAAGATTCAAATGACCAAGATCCACAGGAAGAAACCATAGATTATGAAACTATATACCAAGAGCCAGAAAACCCATTCTATGGAATTCCGGATACGATGTCTGTCGTTATGGTTTCCGCTAGTATTATTAAATATAATGAATGGCAAAATTTTTTTGTTTGGCCTGAACATTCTTATATAATTATTTGGCCAAGTGATAATAGGGATTTGGATATAGGCGATGTGGAAAAAGCAATAAAAGGTATAGCAATAGACCAAAACACAAAAACAGAAGTGAAAACAGGTTTCACATATAAAGGATCTGCAATATCATTTCAAGATTTGACTCCAGGGAAATACTTCATAGCAGTAATCTTGAATGATAATGTTGATAAGGGTAAGAAAGCATATAGTACTAAAGAGATCTCTGTAAAGCAATATGGAAAAATCTATATGAACAAAATATTTTCCAATAAAATAAAAGATGGCGAATTTGAGGAGTGGACAAATAAAATAATCGAGAAATGAAATTAAAAATAATAATAGCAGCCGTAATAAGCATTTTATGTACTTCCCTGAAAGCTCAAGAAATAATATTAGGGGAAAAAAAACCTTGTCCAGGTGAAACATATGAATATAGCTTCAATGGTACATCTTGTGATGGAAATATCATGTGGTCAGTTAATCATGGTACTATCGTTGAAAGGAAGAAATTTAGTGTTAAAGTAATTTGGCAAGAAGGATTTGTAGGAAATGGGGCATGGCATGTTCGAGCCCATTATACTCCACAGTTTGGTGCTTCTTGTGGCACCTCAACCTACTTTGAACAACCAATAAAAGTAAATGCAGTGTCAGATTTTAAAATTTTAGGAGATGACGTCATTCCAGGAGGTTTTCGTGGCACTAAAACTTATACCGCACAAATTAAAAATGCCCTATTTCCTGCCACTTCATATTTATGGACGACAAAAATAGGGACGACAATCACAACTACAACCACAACTGTACCAACATTCAATTTAAATATTACCAATGATAATTTAGAATGGATAATGGTCCAAGGAAAAAACTCTACATGTTCAAGTTTGGGAGCTTCTTCAAAAATGGATATATCCATGAGCACCATATTCTCGGGACCAAATGATATCTGCTCTGAAGGTACCTACACTTTAATCAACCCAGGGACAGTTACCCTTGAAAATGCGGCAGGTATTGCTACACTTACATCTTTAGGTAACAATAAGTGGAAGGTGACAAGGATAAATGGCGGAAATGGAATTGTAAAATTAAAATCTACTAAATCAGGCAAATCATATGATTATGAAATTAAGGTAGGTGGGAGTATCAATTTAGGCATTGAAAGTATGGTAGGTTTACAGGATTTTCCAAGCGGAGATCAATTTACTGTAGTGGAAGGAACATCTAATTATAAATATACAGGTGTACTTACTGTAAAAAATTCTAACAATAGTATTCCTACAACTTATACTTGGACTAAAATTTTAGGTACATCTGGTATTCCACTAGTAACTTGGTCATCTAATAATAATAAAGTAGTAGTCCAATCTAAGGGAGTCGGTGGCTCCATTCAATTAAGATGCACCGTAACAAGTGGCTGCGCTGTATTCACTAAAGATTATACTTTTTATTTAGGAAATTCTCCTTATTGATGCAGTAAAATTTTAAATAAAAAAGAAAAAGTCCAATTTTAACAATGGGGGTTTTTCTTTTTTATTTTCATTTATAACATCAATTGTTCTAAAGTTATAAATGAAGTAATTTGATATATTGAACTACACTATGTAATGATAGCCAAGTTATTAGTTTATATAGTATTTTACAATAAATATTATGGGTCAACAAGATTATTTAAAAGTCATCGAAGGGTTTGAGTTGGAAAACGACCAAGGTATGGTATTGTCTACGTTTAAAGAATTTATTGAGCATAATTAGAGCAGGTGAAACAGTGATTTTTCAAATTCTCGAAGATAAGGATGGTAGTATTTGGTTTGGCACTTTTAATGGCGTGTATCGTTATGATGGGAGCCCATTTCAGACTTTAAAGATGAAACGATAAAGAATGAGCAGTGGTAGCCTTTCTATTACCATTCCAAAGTGAAAACTTATATTTAAAAGTTGATTTCTTGTTTTTTTATCTTTAGCGTAAAGAATAAAAAAATAAGCACATGAGAACAATAAAACAAAGGGGCACGATGCAGGAAGCTGCATGGTGCGAACAGTATCGTAAATCAAACTGGGGTGGATGTGCTGTAAATGCCTACTTCGCACGGAACTGCCATGCTGATGCTGGCCCAAGCTATCTAAACAAACCTAAACACGTGACTTTTGATCGGTTAAGAGAAATTGACATCGCGACCAACACAGTCATCTGTGATATTGCTCCACTATCTTTTCTTAAAGAAAAAATAGTCAATTATTTAACCCAATTAACACCTGAAAAGGTTTTTGTTCCTCAAAATATAGTACATCAAGAACTATATGTGAATACGTATATAACGTCAGCAAATGATATACTGGAAAAAATCCGACAACAACGATATGATTTTCAGAAGTAAAGTGTTGCGATAAGATCAAGCCATTCCTCGGGTCTGCTTCGCCCCTTGTTCGGACCGACCATACAGTTTCCCTACTCTGCGCCTACCTCGCGCCTACTGTTTCTGTAGGCAAACTGTAGAGCAACTGTAGAGCATCTGTAGGCAAAGAGTAGATATTTCCCGAAGCCTTCCCGAACACATGGCGAATATGGGGTTAAAATACTTATGCTGAAAAATGATGAAAGGAAAAGATTCTAAATGCTTACTGACAAATTTGAACCACACATAATGATCCTACAAAAGTATTTTATTACCTATTATTTATTTTAGACTCCTGACATAAGGCTGTCACTTTTCAAGTATAAATTTGCGTCATTAATTGATTCTTAAAAGATATATAGATGACAAACGTTATAAACACAGGATTTAATTCGATCGAATTTCCAAAACCTAATCTGATTTCAGTTAATGGAATAGTTCTGGAAGTATTTGAAGCAGGTAAACAAAATTCAGAGAAACCTATCGTCCTCTGTCACGGATTTCCAGAGCTTGCATTTTCATGGCGCTATCAGATACCGGCCCTTGTTGCAGCTGGCTACCATGTAATTGTCCCAAATCAACGTGGCTATGGTAATTCATCACGTCCGACTGAAGTAACTGATTACGATATTGAACATTTGACTGGTGACCTTATTGCACTGCTTGACCATTTTGGGTACAAGGATGCTACATTTGTCGGTCATGACTGGGGGTCAAATGTCGTTTGGAGTCTAGCTCTATTGCATCCTGATAGAGTAAGTAAAGTAATAAACTTGGCTTTACCTTATCAGGATCGTGGGGAAAAGCCATGGATTGAGTTGATGGAAGCATTCTTTGGAGCAGACTTCTATTTTGTTCATTTCAATAGACAAGCTGGAGTAGCAGATGCTATAATGAATGAAAACACAGCTCAGTTCCTTCGTAACATATTCCGCAAAAACACAGCTCCCACACCACCTGAGCCAGGAATGCTAATGATTAATCTTGCAAGGGCAGAAAAACCACTTGGCGAACCATTGATGAACGACAGTGAACTCGCTGTGTTCGTTTCTGCCTTTGAATCATCAGGATTTACAGGAGGTATAAATTGGTATAGAAACCTGGATAGAAACTGGCACTTAATGGCGGACATAAAACCAATCATTTATCAGACGACTCTTATGATATATGGTGGACAGGACACGATTCCAAAGTCTGAAAACCTAAAAAATATTGTTCCTAATCTGGATGTTGTGTGTCTAGATTGTGGTCATTGGATACAGCAAGAAAAGCCAGAGGAAACTACCCAATCAATTTTAAAATGGTTAGAACAACAAAATGCTTAACAAGGAGGTAGAAACATATTGTCCTCAAAGCGGAACAGATTGGAGACAATGGTTGGAAAAAAACCATCAGTCCAAACAATCTGTTTGGCTTGTTTATTACACAAAAAAGTCTAATATTCCTTCATTAAGTTGGAGTGAGGCTGTTGATGAAGCACTTTGCTTCGGTTGGATTGACAGCACAAAAAAAACGATTGACGATTTTTCGTATTTGCAGTTTTTTAGCAAACGTAAACCTAAAAGCAACTGGTCAAAAATCAACAAAGAAAAAGTTCAACAACTCATTGAAAATGGACTAATGACAGCAGCAGGTTTTGATAGTATTGAAACCGCCAAACAGAATGGTTCTTGGAATATTTTAGATGAAGTGGAAGAACTGGTAATACCGAACGATCTAGAGAAAGCGTTCAAAGAACAGGAAGGTTCAAAGAACTATTTCCTAAGTTTGAGTAAATCGGCAAGAAAAATCATATTAGGCTGGATTGTTCTTGCCAAACGGCAGGAAACCCGACAAAAACGCATTGACGAAGTTGTAAAAAGTGCAGTGCAGAATCTTAAACCAACACACTTGCGATAGAAGATAAAAGCATTTAATGGTGCAAAATTATCCCACAAAAAAAACCGCTTGGTCATTGAAGTGTCCCCAAGCGGTTTTCTATATTTTAATAAGATCTTCTATTTCAGTTTTTCGACATCTTCAATGTTACTTATTGTTCAATTTCTGTAAACGTTCTTTTGCTGACGGGATGATATCATCATCTTTTTCTTCATAATTTTCAATCACACTTTTCAACGTACTCTTCGCTTGCAAAACATTGCCTTTACGCGCATAGCTATCAGCAAGCAATAGGAAACTCTTGGCCACCCAATATGGACTTTCTTCTTCACTGTTAATCACTTCAAAGGCTGTTGCAAGGGCTTTATCGTATTCCTTGTTATCATACTGCAGTTGCCCCACACGGTATTTCGCCTCTGCGCCGACCGCCCTTTGGCTCTTCAGAGCAGCCTGATTGAGTTCCTTCATCGCGGACGCTTTGTTCCCTTCTTGCAGTAAGGCCCTTGCACTATATAAGTGTGCTTTGGCAATTTCCTCCTGCGATGCACCCTCGTAATCCTTAATCATCTTCGCATATTTGGCCATCTGCCCCATATCGCCGAGTTCGAAATAACAAATCATCAAGTTACTTATTGCGTAGCCATAGTTCTTTTTATATTCTGAATTGAGCTCCAATTTTTTGAGGTGCACAATTGCCTCGTTGTATTCTTTTAGGTCCAGATATAGCGCAGCCACTGTGAGCAAGGTGTTCTCCGTATACTTGCTTGTCCAGTCGTTCAGAATGATATTCAGATCGTGCAGTGCTTCTTTTGGATGCCCGGTGCGATAAGAACTCACCCCGCGGATGTAACGGGCATATTTTTCTTGTTTGGGTTTCGGAAATTTATCAAAATACGCGTTGATCGCTTCCACCGAAGCTGCATATTGCTCCTTGGCAAACAGAGATTGGGCTGCTTGAAACGCCATGTTATCTTGTTCCGCAGGACTCAGATTACTGACATTGGTACCGATGGCGTAACGAATATAGGTCGAAGCATCCCCTTGGTCGAGGTAGATGTTTTCAATAAAACGCATCGCTTGCTGTGCCTCATTGGTTTTGGAATAATTCTCTACAACATTTTTGAAAGTGGCTTTCGCCGCTTCGGAATCATCTTTATTATACTGCACGAGCCCTATGGTCATCAACGCGCGTGGCACATAGCTGCTTCGTGGGTACTTTTCGATCATCCGTTGCAACCCATCGATGGCACGATCATAATCTCCAGTAGTGAAATACGTATAGGGGATCTCAAAGGCAGCGTCATCTGCATAGTTCGAACTCGGAAATTGTTTCAAAACAGACTGCAGGATACTTAGCTTGGTTTCATTGTTTCCCTGCAATCCAAAGATAACACCTCGTTGGAACAATGCATAGTCCTGATTGGAAGTTTTGCTGTTGATCAGCTTGTCATAGTATTGGTTGGCACGGTCATAATTGCGCATGGATAAATACGAATCGCCCAAACGTGCGATTACGTCATGACGTATATTTTCATCTACCGAACTTCCCTCGATAGCCAAAAAGCGTTCAAAATAATCGGCCGATATACCAAAACTGTTATTTCTAAACGCGGCATAAGCCAGTCCATAATTTGCATAGTTATATACGTTGGTGTTTTTTGCAATGGGCAATCGAAGGAACCGGGAGAAGTTTTCTACCGCCTCCCCGTATTTACGCACTTCATACATCGCTTCCGCTTTCCAATACGTAGCAAGCGCAGCCATTTTTGCATCGATCGGAAATTTTTCCGATCTCATGAATATAGATATGCTATTCTCGAAAGCGCGCTCGTTATAAAACTCCAATCCGCGATAGTATGTTGCTTTTTGATAGGTAGCATCGGCTTCCGGCCCTCTATCTTTCAACGATTCCAGAAGACTTACGCCAGTATGGAAGTTACTCGTGCCCAATAAGGTTTGAACCGATAGTATTTCCGGACTTTCTTGTTTTTGAACGCCTGGATCAAAATCCCCATATTCTTGATCAATATATTTCTGGAGAACTTTCTGAGCGGCTTGAGTGGAGTCCATTGCAAACAAGACTTTGGCATAGTTATATAGCGCATCTGCTTTCAATTGACGGTCGAAATCTAGTTTCATCGCTTTGGCAAATGCATTTCGTGCGCGTTGCTTATCGCCGGTTTCCAAGGCAATATGACCCAAAGTAATTATCGAACCCTGATAAAAGGCATCCGAAGCTTCCAACGACTCCAAAATAGAGGCCGCTCTTGGGTATTCCCGTGCTTGGTAAGCCAGATAGCTGATACGGTAATTATCAATATTGCCGCGTAAAGCGTTTGGATGCCTTTTCTGCAATTCATTGTAATAAGCTTGTTTGTATGTCTTACTTGCAAAATATGTAGCCGTGGCGATTTGGCGCAATTCCGTCTCAATGGCCTCCCGATTGATATGACTCATATCTGGGCTCCTGCGAACCTTTACGGCATCGGCCAGCACAGGCCGGTAGTCGCGTACAACATCAATGGAATCCATCGTTTTAATTTGATGCCCATCCAGTTGTTGCTTTTCTTTCTGCTGCTTTTCCACTTCCTGCGCATAGCCCGTAACCAGCAAACCAGAAAGCACCACGGTAAATAGGTATTTCAGGGAGTTGTGGTCAATTCTTTTTATCAATATCATTGTTCTTCCGTATTTCTGGGTTATTCTAAATGTTCCTTTGCCGATGAGGCAATATTATCATCTTCCTTAAGCTAGTAGGGCCAAAACTAAAGAATTCTAACAACATTGTGTAAACAGTTATGAAGAAATCAGCCCCTAATAGGCAATTTATAAGCCATATCCATCTTATTTCCTAGATTTTCTATTTCTCTGCTTGCTATCAGCAACTGAATTGATACAATTTTAGAGCCAATTACTTAGCTTAACCTCTAATAGAATAGGTGGTTAATTTTATAGTTGGACGTTTGGTGTAGCTGAGAATGGTTGTTGATAAGCAGAATTTATGTAAATGGAAAGATTAAATAATAACCAATCGCATCTAAGCCTGATGGTATATCTAGTAGCCAGACAGTCAATAAATATACAATCGTAATGCAAAGGGCAATGCCTAGTGCCGTCAAAAAGCTTGTTTCTTTCATACAAGATGTTAAATATTATATATCGCTAATAAGATTTATGTAGCTTTCTTGCTAACACATATTTTTATCGACGAACTAATTTTACAGGCAATTTCATAATGAATCACACAGCGATACATGAAATAGCGTTGTAGCACAATTCGAAAATCGTAATTGAAATTTGTTAAGGTATAATATTAACACAAGCACGTCGAAAAATAGCATAAAAAAATAGTCCCATAGCTAGATTTTCTACCCTACCCGTCATCTTAACAATAAATTAATTTTTCAAAATACTTGACACTAAAATTATAGCTATTTTAAAATTCTAACAATAATTTATTACCTTAGAGAATAGCTAATTGGTTTTTGAAAATAAAAAATTATGAAAAATTTCAATCTCAATAAGAGTAAGTTCGCAAAAATGCAAGCTGACGGAATATTTAATTCTATCCAGATTTTAAATAAAAACATCCAAGTTAAGGAAAAATACATAGGAGAAATGAACGCCTTGAATGTGATGAGTGGGCTATGTATCGAACTTTATCTGAAGGCTTTTACTCGTACGCTAAGAAAAGATGCCGTGATAAAAGGACATAATCTTGAAAGATTATTCAATCAACTTCCCCAATTTCTTAAAATCTTAATTAAGCAGCATTATGTAGACAACTTTGACAGGAATGCCAACTTATTCAAAGTTTCTATACTAATAGCAGATAATATATCAGAAACTACGCTCCTACCGGATAAGGAAAAACTTGACAATTTTGATGGTGCTATCAAAACATTATCGACCATTTTCCTTGATTCCAGATATTTTTTCGAAAGGCTCAATGAGCGAAATTGGATCGTAGTAGAATATTATTTCGACTGTGTAAAAGCTATTTGTATATCTCTAAAAACAGTTTATGAACAGTATGCTAGAGGCGACTTTCAAGGTAAAATAAAGTAAACATAATAAATGGCATAAAGGTCATATTTTGGCATATCTGGTAAGGATAAATAATGAGTTCAAGATGCACTGTAATTTCTATATGAGTCGTATAGGTATATTATAGAAGCCATCCATACCGCGAACCTTCATCTTCGTAATGGAAAATAACAAATTGTCCCTTATGTCGAAATTGAGTGGGTTATAACTTTAACAAGATGGCTTCAATACATTTAACTATACCAACCTGCGAATTGCTGATGATAATATCCTTTTTATTTCGATTTTCCCCTGTAATAATAGAGATGCTACGACCATCAAGATTTTATTGAGATATAGGTCTCTACTTCAGCCTCGGGTCCGTCATTGTATTTTTCCCCATGAATGGTAAAGTCTGCTTTATAGGCTCTTTTCGAATCAAATTCTTTATCGCCCCAAATTTCCAACCAGGTATTGAATACCGCTTCTGGCATCTTGCCTGTAGATACAAATTTATCATATACACCCCCTTCAATGACCAGACCGACTAGACCATCAGGGATAGCTAATAACGAGTTGACCTCATATCCTATTATGGTATCGTAGTATCCTGTAAAATCTGTTTCATAATGGGTATAAACGGCATAGATATCATCATTTATCTTTTGCTCGATTTGATGTCCGACTTGTTCTTTCCAAAACTTTTGCCATAATAATTCGATATCATTTGCCGACTGTCCGTTTTCATTTGTAGTTCTAATGGCTAAGCCAATGATTTTCTTTTCTGGGATGGTTACATTTTTCATTTTATCGCTATTTGATTATTAATATTTAAGCGAAAATAGCCTTAGCGACTGACAGCTATATGTCAGGAGGATTTTTAAAAATCAAATATAATTCATACCGGATAAAAGATGGTTCCAAGCAGCAATCTCCTATTTAAAAACAAGGAACAACAAAATATGTCACACTAAGTCGTTGATATTTAAAAAGCGCCATACAATTTTGAGTCGTATGGCGCTTTTAGCATAAAATATAAGGATCGTTGAGGTTCTTATGCCATTAACGGATCACTTTTCGCGCTTTGCCCGACTTCAATACGTCCAGCAAATTGTTCGTAAAAATCCAAATATCCAGTACAGGTCACTTTGACATCGTACCAATAATGTTGTTTTGATAAATCAACTTCCGCAACTTTGCTAGAACTCGCAAGCACCTTGATACTACGTGCTGCTTGTCCATAACTACTATCTTGAAGCAACAATTCAACCTGATGGTCTTCTTGGTTGGTAATTTCAATCAACAATCGACCTGTAAATCCTTTACCTTTTTTATCGTTTTCGTAACGACAACAAATTTTGATTTTTGGATTTTCTTTCCCTCCAGCAAAAGTTCTAAAAAAACCATTAGGACCATAAACGCTCAGTTTATAGGCACGGTCGTCAAAGGCATGTAATAGCCAACTATCTTGCAAGTGACCCCCTGGGACCGTGGCATAATTCCAACTTCTTCCTCGCTCATCATGATAAGGGGTTTCGCTGTAAACTGTAAATGCTGCCCCTGCAGATGCGGGACCAAATACACGGTTGCCAGATGCAAAGCTGATCTGATATTCCCCATTTTCTCTATCCAAACACCCATCAACATAGAGTTCATAGGGTAACCCGCATGAATCTTTATAGCCCTTTTCTTGCTGAGGGAAGTAGGGTGAAGATTGAGGTTTTTGTTCGATTTGATCTATTTCAGCCGGACTCAAAGGTTTAAATCCTTTTGGCACATCTTTATACTGTGCCTGATGAATGCTTTCAATAAATGGTTTTTTCTGGACAAATTCAGGTTTCGCCATCACTTCTCCCCGATAAGGTCTGAAAGCCGAAGTTAAATCGCCACAAACGGCCCTCCTCCATGCTGTAATATTAGTTTCTTTGACATTAGAACGTGTTTTGTGGCTAATGAATCGCTCTAGAAACTGTAAAGGTGAAGTGTGATCAAACACTTGAGAATTGACCCATCCTCCACGGGACCAAGGAGAGGCGATGATCATCGGGACACGATACCCTAATCCGATGTTACTTTCGCGTCCACTTTCGGGGTAATACTGATCATCCTTTCGGACATACTCCAGCCGAGTGTCGATACCTTGAGAGACCTTACCTGTACCCTGTTGGTATGGGTTTGGTGCTGCAAAGGGTGCTACATGGTCAAAATAACCATCGTTTTCGTCATAAGTAAGGATAAAAATGGTCTTTTTCCACACTTCTGGATTTTTTGTCAAGATGTCCATGACTTCACTGACATACCAAGCTCCGAACCAAGGAGAATCGGGATGATCGGAAAAAAGCTGTGGTGCTGTCAACCAAGATACAGTGGGTAGATTCCCCGTGTCGACATCTTCTCTAAACTGATGCAAGATATCTCCCTTAGGTATTTGAAGTTTTCGCTTCACATCACCCTCTTGATATTCCATCTCCTCCAATTGCATATAATCTGGATCAGCACTGTTATTGACAAATGCACGTCGATGGATCTCTTTTGTGTAAGCACTTAACTTCTCAAAGTTTTCGTTCGTGTATAGCTCTTGCTCCTTAACTGTTTCGTGTAATCTTTTCTGCAATTTCTCGTAAGCTTCGCCCGTCGCGATACCTTGCCCTTGTAGTTCCTGAAACTTCTCCTCGGTCTGCTTCCTCTTTTCGACCAATAAGTCTTGATAACGCTTGCTATATTTGACGGCATATTGCGGGAAGTACTCCATTACATTACATCCAAAATTTCCCAACCAGCTATTTTCAGGTCCACTATATCCGGCACTACTTGAAGATATTTCATTTTGGTAGATCTTCCAATCCACGCCCATATCCTGAAGACGCTCGGGAAAGGTTTTCCATGTGGCTTTTCCACTAAACTCGGAATCTCCATTCCAAACCAATGCTTTATCGGTTAGTTTTTCTCGAATATTACCGGTCCAAAAATAGAGCCTATTGGGGTTGGTGCCTGTCAGACTGGAACAAAAATGCTGGTCACAGATGGTAAACGCATCGGCCATTGCATAGTAAAATGGAATATCTTCACGCGTATAATGTCCCAGTGTTAGGGGCATATCTTTAAAATCTTTAAATCCAGACTGTTTAACATCTAACCAACGGTCCATCTTGCCGTGATTACGCGCATCGGTCTGATCTGTCCAATTGTGTGGTAAACAGCCCATCCAGGTGACCTTAGAATCTTTGATATCCAATCTAAAAGGTGCATATGTTTTACCTTCGGATTGAGACTGTAACCAAACCTTTCGATTATTTGGCTGGCGAATAGCACGAGGGTCGTTAAATCCTCGGACTCCCTTTAAGGTGCCAAATGCATGGTCAAATGACCTATTTTCTTGCATGAGCAAAACCACATGTTCTGCATCATAAAATGTACTTCCTAATGTAGGATCAATGGCCATAGCCTTGGCTATAGATTGAGGTAAGAGCTGTGACAAGGACATTCCACCTGTCAGCATAGCTGCTTTTTTTAGAAAATCTCTCCTATTATCCATATTATCAACTATTCTTTTATATGTACATATTTAATCAACCACATCGTGGCATTGGTATTATCTCCTTCTAGATATTGTCGTTGGATTGCATATTCTATTTTGTAATATCGCTCAAGGCTTGAAATATGCTCATTGGATATTCTGCTATCCGATTGCATAGATATAAGTACCATTCCTTTCCATAAACAAAATAGAGCTTGGTTTGGTATCCTTGGTCGCGAAGTAAGAAAAGTTGCTCATTGCAAATACCATATAGACTTTCAAACTCATAGTTTTCTTTCGTTGGCTTGTATTGCTCAATTAGTAATTGAACGTTTGCCTGTATATTTTTATCGTGCGTAGCAATTGAACATTTATGGTTTTGGGCCAGTAACTGATCGACATAACTCAAATAAACATCATCAAGCAACTCGCCTCTAGGCATGGAAAGGCCACTAGCTGTCTCAAACGCACCTTTCACAATTCTGATTCTTCCACTTTCTTTTTTTATCTCCTCAAAATCATCTTTTGTTCGATATAGATAGGCCTGCAGCGTGATTGCCAAATGATTATAATTTTTTATTGCTTTTTGATAGGTATCAATTACAGCATCTGTTCTTTCAGTTCCTTCGGCACTGATAATAATTTCAACACCAGATTTGGATGCTTCATGACAAATGGCATTTAAATTATTTAAGCAAAGATCTTTGGATACTGCTAAGCCTACATGCGACAGATCTAAAGATACCGTAGCATTTAATTGCTGTAGCCTGATTTGTTCACAGATACGGATAAACTCGTCGGTAGCAGCGTTTGATTCTTGTTCTGTTCGCGTACTTTCACCCATGAATTCTATTGAAGTTTTTAAATTATTTAAAGCCTTAACTTTAACTATAGTTTCTTCTAGGGTTTCGCCCCCAATATATCTATCGGCTGCTTTTTTGAAAAGTTGGAATAAGACTGGGTTTGTCAATATATAGGCTTTCGAATCTTCATTTAGTGCTGCTTTTCTTAATGCCTCAGCACCAATTTGTATTAAGTCTTTATTCATAATAACTTTTTTATATTGAATAGCAATTATAAACTAATTATTGGAAAAAGAATATTGTTTTTTATCAATTCCATTGTTTTAAACGATCATTTATAAAATTTATCCCTGTCTACCTTTTTAGTTTAAGCCATTCCTCATAGGTAATTATACCTAACTCCGGTTGACCATCTCCTTCCAGAATAGAAATTAATTCTAATTGGTTGCCATCTCTATCATCAAAATAAATAGCAAGAGCTGGCATCCAGCTAAAGACCATTGGTGTGGCAGATTTATTTTTTAAAAAATTATAGGGTTTCAAATGGTGATCATTTAAAAAACATGCTGCTGAATTTAATATAAATTCTTTATCACAGCTAAATGCAAAATGACGTTTCTGCAAATTTTCTGCTTGTTCCCATAAACCGAGCATTGCTTTCTTATCTTCTCCGATCCATAAAAAAGCAATAGGTCTGTTTTCATCATAGTGTGCGAGTGTTAACCCCAATACTTGGGTATAAAATTCAACTGATTTTTTCAAATCACTCACCTGAATATGCGTTTCATAAAGTCCTGTTATCATAATATTGAATTTATTTGTTTTTTTTTTAATAGTATTGTAATGCCTAACAAGGGTGCAATGGAAAAAACACCATACAACAGCAAAGACGCACTTTGTGCTCCTATTATACCACCGGGCTCATTGATGCCTCCCATATTTGATACAAGGCCTGCTAATGAAGCTCCGAATGCGGTCGCCATTAATTGTACAGTGGTAACAGAAGTCGACGTTAACTCTTCTTCCCCTTCAGGTGCCATCGCAAATACATTCGTTAATAAATGCGGCCAGCCCAATCCAATTCCTACTCCTACTAAAAACAAAAACAGGCCGTTCAGAAACAGGAATAATGTTGATGGATTATTATTTGTTCCAGCCAACCAAGTTAGACCAACTAAACCAACCAACATTAATATTGTACCCAAACGAATGATCTTAGCAATGGAACTGGTTTTTATACCTGAGAATAAAAGTGATGAAAAGGTCCATCCAAAAGCAATCAAAACAGTGAGATAACCTGACTGCAATGGTGAGTACCCACTAATTACTTGTGCAAAGTAAGGAACAAAAATTTCTATTGATGTGCCGATCGTGAGTAATGTCATAACTGCATAGGTAGCTCCCAAAGGAGAAGACAGATTGTATGCACCTGTTGGCAAAAGCCGTACAGTACTTTTTTTCTCCGCAACAATTAATATATATAAGAACAGAAGAGCAATTCCGACACCTAATATATTGATAACGATACTTTCGAAAATACTTCCTATAGAAACAGATAAGGCAGCCGACACCAGTAACGTTAATTTAAAATATGGTATTATTGGAGGATTCTTTTTGCTTCTCTGTAATGGAAGAATTAGGGTGCTGATGGTGAATATAACAATACAGATGAGCAATAGCGTACCAAATGCCCAGCGCCATTGATTGTTTTCGGCAAAAAGACCGCCAATAAAAGGTCCTGAGAAAGCGGCTATGCCCCACATGCCAGAAATCAAGGCCATAGCTCTTGACCATAGTATTTTACCGAAAACGATACGAACCATTGCATAAGACAAAGCAAAAAGCAAACCTCCACCCAAACCTTGTATAAACCTACCGACTAGCAATATATACATACTTGATGCACATGTACATAGTAACGAGCCCAAGAAAAATAAAATAATAGCAAACTGATAAGCCCTTCGTGGTCCTAATACGGCAAGTCTATTGGCAGAAACGACGGAACCTATTATCGAGGCAACCACAAATAGAGTGGTGTTCCATGCATAATATGCTAAGCCGCCTATATCTTGTATAATAGAAGGCATCACTGTCGTTGCCAAATATATATTGGTAGCATGTAGCATCACCCCTAATGCCAAAGCAGTGGCTTTTATTCCGTTGCCTCCTTTAAACAAAGCTTTCCAATTGCTTGTTTCGGAAACTGATGTCGTTTGATTGATTGTACTCATTTCAATTTGAATTTATAAGTACAAATTTCGAGATGAATACACTTCTATACCAGCTCAATTCTTCGGCATCTATTTCATTTTTTTCGGATTACTGACTTTTCTTTTTATTATTTCTGGAATATTTAATGGTACGGTGTGATTATAGTTATTTTTAAATAGAATGTTGGAATATGATAAGTGTAAAGACATCTAATTTCATTTAAAATGTAAATCAGTAAGAATGCCGTTTAAGTGCTGTTCTAAATTGAATCTGCCCAATTTTTAATTAAATATCAAAACCTAATGCATTTCTATGTAGCATAATTAAAAAACAACTTATTGCGCTCTATAGGCCTGTGGAGAAATTCCCGTCTGTGCTTTAAAAAATCTGGTAAAATAAGATGGTGTATCAAACCCTAATAGATAAGCACATTCTTTTATAGAACCTGAAGTATGTTTTAATAAATACTGGCTTTCTAATAATAATCGCTCATGAAGTATTTGCAATGCCGTTTGTCCTGTTTCTATTTTAATAACTTCAGTTAAATGCTTTGCGGTAATTCCCAAAGATTCGGCATAATTGCCAATAGACCTCCATACTAAAAAATGTTGGTCTACCATTTTTTTAAACTGATAGGTTAATTGATAATTACGGTTCATATTTTTTTGAAAACCAAGTAAGCAATACTCGCATGCCCGATTATATTCGTACAAAATTTCTACGGTAAGTAGTCGACTAACATCCAGGTGATAGGCCGTTTTGTTTTCAATCTCCCGACCGATTTGCTTAAATTTCTGTAAAACTTTATGGAAAGAATCCGCTAACATAAATACAGGTGGATAGTTTGTATTGAGTTCTAGTAGTTCATTGATAATCTCGTCTTTAATGAATATTTTCTGCAAAAAAGATTTATGAAAAAACAACTGTATTACTTCAAAGTCATCTGAAGGTTGATCTGTAGAAAAAATCATATTGGGGGCCAAGATAGATATCATGTTCGCGCTTAGTTCAAAACTATGGTAGCCGATTTTTATAGATAAGTCTCCCTTTAAACAAAGTAAAACACTATAAAAATCGTTTTTTTTTGGACTTATCTTAAAAAGATTATCAACAGATTTTGTGTAAATAATTTCAAACTCCATCTTTATAAAATGTACATTTAGATTACAAAAGTAGCTCTTATATCTAATGGATCCAATATCTATTTAATATAACTGAAGCTTTTTAGTCTATCCCAAGAGTTAAAAGACTTATCTTATTTGCATAAGAGAATTTGACCATATTGGTTACACATAAAATTAAAGGTAATTGAATATTGCAATCCATTTTTCAAAATAAAACCTTACCTCATGAAAAAAAATAAGCATAGATAGCCGGAATCAGCATTTTTAAGTCTTGAACTTAAAAATTAATCAGCTTGAAATGCAAGGACTTAATGTTTTGGTGTAAAAAAAAAGCACTTAAGTTTTGGATATATAGATCATTTAAGTACTTTTGCATCACCGAAAGGGAAACGCGCTCATAGCTCAGCTGGATAGAGCATCGGTTTTCTAAACCGACGGTCTCAGGTTCGAATCCTGATGGGCGTACTTAAAATCCTCTTTACTTTTGTAAAGAGGATTTTTTGCTTTATGACTTTTTTACTATATTTCTTTCAATCCATAATTCAAATTTCTCTACAAAGGACTGCAGAAAATCTCGGGTGGAGACATCTATCAACTCTCCCGAAGCATCAAATAATTTTGCAGCATGACTCAAATATGCCTCGGGCTGCTGTAAAGTCGGCATATTTAAGAAGACCAATGATTGTCGAAGATGATGGTTGGCACCAAAAGCTCCTAACCCGCCTGCTGTACAACTTATAATTGCGGCGGGCTTATTGTCCCAAACACTTTCTCCATAAGGTCGTGAGCCAACATCTAGTGCATTTTTAAGTACTCCCGGAACCGATCGGTTATACTCTGGAGTAATGAATAATACCGCATCGTAGGGTTTTAGTGTTTCTCGAAAATAGCGCCAGGTAGCGGGCACATCTTTTTCCAAATCTTCATTATATAACGGCAAATCTCCAATTGCAATGCTTTCGAAATGCATACCGGCGACCTTTAACTGGGAAATAGCCTTACTTATCTTTTTATTAAAAGATTCTTTCCTTAAACTGCCAACAATAAGTGCAACTTTAAATGGTTTCATACGAATAATCATTTGTTTTTTACATAACGTACGACACTAACATTTGTTTTTTCAATGTAAATGGAAGAATCGGGTCATAATAATCAATTTGATGCTGTACCCCCCAGAGTTTTAAATCCAAAAGCACGAATTTCAAACAATTTAATATGTTTTGAATCAATCAAATACTGACTAAAACCGTATTTAAGTGGATATTATTTGAAAATAAATTTGGTAGCACCGTTAAAATTTGTACTTTTGTCGCGGAGAGCTGGCAGAGTGGTCGAATGCGGCAGTCTTGAAAACTGTTGACTGTCATAGGTCCGGGGGTTCGAATCCCTCGCTCTCCGCATCCTAACAAGGAGAAAGTATCAAAACCCTACAAATTGTACAATTTGTAGGGTTTTTCTTTTATACGCACATATCGTTTTTTTCAATACTTCTCATTTCCAGCGAGACCCTAGCGAGACCCTAATAAATGGTTAGCTAGGGTCTCGCTAAAATGAACCGCTAGATGAACATCGCACAAAGGCATTACATGACCAGTCGTTGAACATCTTGACAGTTTATTTCACAACAGATAAATTGACTATTGAAATAAAACACCACCACAATGAGCAATCAAGTCACCGTCTATATTTATGCGCGTGCAGCAAAAGCTAATACAGCAGGCTTGCATCCCATTTATGTCAGGATAACCATACAAGGTAATCGAACCGAATTCTCATCCAAGAAATTCATCACCCCATCCAAGTGGGACAAAAAAACGATGAAAATGAAAGGTACCACCGAAGAAGCCCGTTCAATAAATAGCTATCTCGAATCAATTAAAAACAAGCTAACACAAACACAGATTGTATTAGAATACCAGGGAACAGAATTAACATTAGAAAAATTCATGAACGCTTATCTTGGTAAGAACATGCTAAGAGAAAGAACCCTCATCCCTATCTTCCAAGATCACAACAATAAAATCAAAGCCTTAATAGATATTGACTATTCCGAGGGTACACACGAACGTTACGAAACATCATTAAAACACACCCAAGAATACATCAAATTTCAATACGGTACCAACGATATACCGCTTGCTAAGATTGATCATGCCTTTGTCACAGGTTACGATTTCTATCTACGGACAGAAAAAAGTTGTAGCAACAACACCACAGTCAAGTATATCAAGAACTTTAAGAAGATCATAAGAATATGTCTGGCAAATGGATGGATCAACATGGATCCATGTCTAAATTATAAAATCAAACTACAGGAAGTAGAACGCAACATCCTTACACAAGAAGAATTAGAAATCATTACCAATAAGGAAATTTCCATAGACCGTCTGGATGTAGTCCGTGATATATTTTTATTCTCATGCTTTACTGGACTAGCCTACATTGATGTCAAACAATTAACACCCACAAATCTCATCAAAGGCATAGACGGACAACTTTGGATAGATACCAAACGACAAAAAACGAACACACCTTCAAGGATACCATTATTAGGCTCTGCATTGGATATCATTACAAAATATCATAACCATCCCAAATGCAACAATGAAAACACACTTCTGCCAGTAGCTAGCAATCAGAAAATGAATGCATATCTCAAAGAAATTGCGACCATCTGTGGAATAAATAAAGAACTCACCTTCCATTGCGCTAGACATACATTCGCAACAACAGTAACCCTCTCCAACGGAGTACCAATAGAATCCGTTTCTAAAATGTTAGGACACAAAAGCATTCGAACGACACAACATTATGCAAAAATTACGGATAGAAAAGTTGCTAACGATATGGATAATCTAAAAGCAGTACTTGAAATTCACAAAACGAAAACAATAAAAAAAACGAGTTAACAATATAGATGTTACAGGAAATAAAAGATTACTAGAGATTTAATATTTAAAATTGAGGTTTACGGACCTTTCATAACAATAATGAATCAAACCTTTCATAAAATTAATGAAGATATCACTTCCTATATCAAAAATTTGGAAGAAAAATATCAGCACGACAGCTCACAAATTACCGAGATGGCCATACACTTTATCTCTGGTAGACTCGAATTCATAAAGGAAAAATTTGAATCTATACAAGATCTAACCGCCGAAGACGAAATCTTTTATTTTAAAAACATTAAATGTCATCTACTGGCGCTTCTACAGTATTATTACATGGTGCAAAAAATAGAAATCAAAAAGCCAGCTATACCATTAAAAAAAATAAAAAAGTATTATCTAAAAGCACTTTACAAAATCAAGAGCAAAATCAGTGATAATCACTTCTATTATAATTATTATAAAACAAACTCCAATAAATTAGATCAACAATTTTTTAGGAGACTAAAGAACGATTTCTTCCTACCAAATGATGATATGATCATTGATATTGACAAAAGATACACTACGCCATCGGTCTATATTTTTGCTAATGTGGAAGCATTAGAAATGATTAGACATTATCTCAAGAAAAAAATCAAAACCAATTGTACTACCCAGATTACTGTTAAATCCGGTCAAACGAAACTAAAATGGACAGCTTCTAAAGCTGACCTTATCGAGTCCATTTACGCACTACACTCCTCCGGTGTATTCAATAATGGTAAAGCTGATCTAAAAGAAATAGCTGAGTATTTTCAAGAAATATTCGACCTCGACTTAGGGCAGTATAATCGCGTTTTTTTCGACATACGTGCACGTAAAAATAATAAGACCAAATTTCTAGATGCATTAAAAGACTCTTTATCCAAAAGAATAAAAGACACTGATAACGAGATATTTCCATAATTATTTTTCACAAGTTGTTACCAACTTGTGAAAAATACATTTAGATAATGTCCAATTTTACAATTCACAATAAACCAAAAAGTTATGTCAGTTGAAATTTTGACTAAGGAAGACCTGATTAGATTCAAAGTTGAATTAATTAGCGAATTTAAAAATTTAATGAATGAGAAAAATGAACACCGTAAGAAATGGCTTCGCTCTAAAGAAGTCGAAAAACTGTTAAATATTTCTCCTGGTACACTACAGAACTATCGCATCAATGGAACTATCAAATGGACAAAATTTGGAAACACCTATTTCTATTCTTTGGACGCCATCCAACAATCTTTTGAAAGCAATTCTTCTTCATTTTCATAAAAACCCAATCATGAACTACATTAAGCAGCTAACTCATTTTTTCAACAAGTCATCTGTAGATCCGAAATTTACACCTACATATATGAGCCTCTTTATGGCTCTATTTCAAAGTTGGAATCAGGCTCGTTTTACTCAACAAATTCAAATTATCCGTGACGATATCATGCGTCTCAGTAAGATAAATTCAAAGGCAACATATCACAAAGCAATGGCATATCTTCATTCCAACAGATATATCGATTATAAGCCATCTTACAATCCATTAAAAGGAAGCCAGATCTCGTTTTTTCCAAAAGATTTACCAGTCAGCAGTCCAAAGCATGAACCTGTTCATATTTTGACCACAAGACCATTAAACGAGCCATATAATAAACTATCTAGTACTAATATTATCACAGATAATATCAGTACTCACTCGCGAGAGAAAGAGAAAAAATTAAATAAAAAAATGGTTAGGTCCGAATTTTCAATTCCTCAATTCAAAAAAGAAAAAAGTTCCGAAAAAAAAGAAAATAAAATACCACCAGCAACACACCAGGTCGAAGAGTTTTTCCTCAGCCAGCACGCCACCATTCAGGAAGCGCAAAGGTTCATCAATCACTACACTGCCAATGGATGGCTAGTTGGCGGAAAAAGCCCAATGATAGATTGGAAAGCTTCAGGAAAAAATTGGATCGCAAACACAACCAAATTCAACTCAAATGCAAAACAGGACAAATCACCAAGAGCACAACACCTCCATAGCAGCGCAAATAAAAACTATTTCGAACCTCTTTGATTATAATCAAGTATTCAATTTTCTTGAGCAAAAAGGAAAAGAACTTTATGGTCCAAAGTTTCAGATACACCAGGACGATGTTTCTACAATCCTCAAACTTACAGCATACTTTCTTCAGGACCAGGAATTATGTCAAAAACAAAACATTGATCTCAACAAAGGAATTATGCTAACCGGTCCCATCGGTTGCGGAAAAACCACATTGATGAACCTCTGTCGATTAATCTGCAGTAACGAAAACAAATTTGTAGTAAAAAGTGCCAGAGATATCACATTTGAATTTATCCAAGATGGTTATGAAACCATCCACCGGTACAGCCGTGGAAAGATCTATTCCAGTGAATTCCGCAACTATTGCTTTGACGACCTTGGTACCGAAAAGAACATGAAACATTTCGGTAACGAATGCAATGTCTTAGCCGAGATACTACTCTCCAGATACGATCTCTTTATCGCCGGAAAGTTGAAGACACACATCACCACCAATCTTTCCGCCACCGAACTCGAAGAAGCATACGGTAACCGGTTACGATCACGGCTCCGGGAAATGGTTAATCTAATTGGTTTTGATATGAGTGTGCAGGATAAGCGAAAATAAAAAAGTCGTTGGTTTTATGCCAACGACCTTCTCCTATTATGCCTATCGAATTTTTATAATAGTAAATGAACATCATTCTCAAGGTGAATTAATAATATATTTGAGGCTCATATTCTTGCAGTGATTCCAAGACAAGTAAAGAGTTAATAAAGCTCAAGATATCTTCATTATGAGAATCGGTGCTATAACCGATAAATCGATTACTCAGAACATCCTCTAAACATTTATCAAGTAAATTTCGCCACTCATAAATCGATCGCTTTTCAAATTTATCATGTAACAACTTCCATGGCCGTTTTATCCATTCATACCCAGAATTGTATATCTCTTGCTTTTTCTCTTCAGGGTATTCCCATTTGGTGTTAAAATCTGTATCTTCATTACAAAGTTCTAGATAATGAATCCAATAAGAGTCAAGGATAAACAAAAAGTCATGATAGTAGTATAGTATATTACCTGGATTACCGTGTAGTTTCCAAAAATTAGTAGTAAAAAGAATTTTACGTGATATAGTTAGGGCATTTTTAATCTCTTCCTTATTGGCGTAGCTTAACCCACCTTGCAAATCGCTATTATAATCAAAAAAAGATTCTCTAGTCATAAACTCATCACACATAGTCTTCAAAACTTCCATATCTGTTGCAGATAAGATATTATCCTTTTCATAATAATACACTGTATGAAGCGCACTAATAAGATCATTCATTTGCTGGATCATTCTAAAATAATATTCATCGATCTCATCTGAATACTTCACACAAGTAGGCATTAGTCCCTCAAATAGTAAATAGAAAAGATCTGAACGTATGGTATCTAGCGAGCTAGAGTTATAAGAAAAAATAACTGTCCGATACCCCTCAGAAAATCCATCTTTAATAATTTTTATTTTTTTTCTCTTTGGTACGACAGCCTCAATCTCATCATAGGGGATTAAAAGATTCTCGCGAACACAAGTCACAGGTCTTATTTTACAGATTAACCATCCTGCTTCAAATATCCGGACAAGCTTCTTGTACTTTTTGTATAAAACAAGAGGAGAATCATAAGTCAACCAGTAATTTCGTCGTATAGCTATTGTCAAGATTTCAAATATTTCATCTTGCAATGCTTCTGCGGACGAAAAATCAACAAACAAATTCTCAAATACTAAATACGGATTTAATATTTCCTGTTCTGTCAATAGTGTAATGTAATTATTTTCGTATTCTACGTGGTGCATAATGCCTCAGTTTAGGTGTTATGTTAAAGGTATCTCCAAGGCTTTCAAGGAACACCCCTCGTCAATCTGAACTATCTTCATCCTAGGGGTATCTCGATAAGTTAGCTTACTACGTCCCCAAAGTCCTATTTCAACCTCAGTTGTATACCAGATTGAAATTGTCGAATCAAAATGAGCATGTACAGTCCCTTCTGAACATTCAAATGCTGAACCATCATAAATCGCCTTTTGATTCGTTAAGATATGTGAGATAATGCTTTCACCTGATATTTTTACACGGGCATTTTTTAGCACGGTGCAATCTATTGAAAATGCATCTACACATATATTCAAACTTCCTTCTTTAACAATAATACCGGTTTGATGTAAAAGCAACGTATCTATTGATTTCACAAAGCAACGATCTAGTAATCTAAGGCCTTTCAACTCATTGAAGGTTATATTTATTTTAGGATAATAGTCATGTAATAATAAAAAGCCATAAAATTCAGGTCTTGTATATATGACCAGTTCTCCATTTACTATGTCTATTTCAATCCACCCCGCTCTGTCAGAATCCTCGTCAATACTAAACGAAGTAACTTCTCCTTTTTGAAGCGAAACCCTACATTGGGTTTGCACAACAATGCTATCAAATTCTATCATCGTATTAATGCTTTAATAATCATTAAGTACTGTTATAGCCTCTTTACGACATTTTTTATTAAACCATCGCTTAAACCAATGTTGTTTATACATATGGTTATTTCTCCAAAACAACTCTAAATCTTCACGTTCCATTCCATCTATAGTATCATAGTTTAGTCGTTCTGCTTTAAGCTCGTCAAACATCTGGTTAATTTGCTCTTCCGAATACCCAGGTTGACCATACCTACAACTCATAAAAAACTTTCGGGCAGCTTTTCTTCTTTTATTAGTAGTATTACTATGTACAGAATAGCTTACCAGCCACATAAAATCTTTAAGAATATCATCAACTTTAACATCTAGAATAGTGCAAAGCATTCTAAAATTACTAGGTACATTAATTTGATAAGTCCTGTCTAGACTTGAATAGACTTCATTGATCTCAGCGTATTTATCAAAACGGCTAACTTCAACGATTTTCTCTTTTTTATTTCCCATAACTGTTTACATTTGGTTTATACAAATAACTATAGAAAACCTCACGTACCGAACTAAAACGACTTGTAACGCACCAATCTCTTTAGTAAAAAACAATCAAAAATTTGTAAATTACCAAAGCATAAGATTCTCGATAAACAAATGACAGAATATTATTAACTTTGAAGTATGAGTAAGGAAAACAAGATTGGACCAAAAATCAGTCGCTTACGCGAGTTGCGTGGTATGAAGCAAGAAGCACTGGCAAATGCACTAGGTGTAAGTCAGCAGACCGTTTCCAACATAGAACGCAGTGAATCTATAGAAGAAGATCTTTTGGCTCAGGTAGCCGAAATTTTGGGCGTTACTACAGATGCTATTGAAAATTTTAGTGAAGAAGCTGTGTTTAATTATTTTAACTCTTTCCATGACAACAGTGGTGCCGGCGCATACAGTACAAATTCCACTTTCTCATTCAATCCCATAGAAAAACTAATCGAAGCTCACGAAGAAAACAAAAAACTCTACGAGCGCCTCCTTGAATCCGAGAAATCTAAAGTAGAACTTTTAGAAAAATTATTGAACAGCAAATAAGCTAGTTCTTATATATATCAATTGTGCAACGGGGAGTTGCACAATTAAAAACACATCATTTTGTCAGCAATAAATATAAAATCATTTCATGCTATATTGCCCCACTATGGCAGTTTTTGCCCCACTATTGCCCCACAATCTTGTAGAAGATACTCGAGCCGGATGTCCCTGTTTTAATAAGAACTTTGAACTTATCTACCAGTTCTGTCAATTCAGTTGTTGCAGTTCTTTTGGATATACTATTTAACACCTGATAATCACTATTCGTTATTTTCCCTTTGTCTTTGGCAAACAAAACAGCCTTCACTTGCCACCCGTTCAATCCAAGAGCCTCAAGATACTCGGTATGATAGATATCCTTTCTAAACTCTACCCAAAAGTCTGACCCTCGGAAATTTCTGTAGTAGATAGTCTAATTTACACTCTTGTTAAAAAAATAAAGGAAGATGGCTTCTACTTTGAAGACAAGGATTTTAGAAGCATTATGTAAAGATAGAATCAATGATTATTAACATTAGAAGCTTTTGTTACAATAATCAAATTTTTCTAAATAGAATAGAGGAGGCTATAAATACGCAGATTGAGCAAATGAGAATTTTTGAATCGACGTTTGACATATAGAATTTTGAAAATGAGCAAAACCGTTGAAATACGCACACAATCCCCTACCTTTTAATCCTATGACCATGGGTGGAGATAACTCTACCCCTTATAAAGAATATCATTATTTGGCATTTAATAATGTTAAAATACATCTTCAAACTCCACATCATCGTCATCATCCAGTTTCAATAAGTTTAATGCTTGAGCTCTTAACAATGAATGAGTCAGTCTAATTTTCAATTCTTCCGGAAAATCATCTTCGTAAATAATAGAATAGATTAATTCCCAAAGCATATCTTTATCAATAATATCTTCAGCAACACATACAGTAATATTTTCCATTTCACGAATAAATCGTGATCCTACATAGTCAAAACCATTCAATTCTAAGAACAATCCACCAACAGCTATTGAACTACGCTTATTTCCATCCTGGAAAGCATGAAATTTATTGACTGAAAAAACAAGATGCGTCAATTTATCTTCAAACTCTGGATAATAGTCATCATTCCTAATTTGATAAATTACACTGTCAATATATTCAATATTCTTTACTCCAGGCAATCCGCCTGATATAGCAATGACTTTATCATGCGCTTTTATGACATCCTCGATGCGTTCAATATAAATAAATCTCATTATCTATCCTTTAAACGCTTAAAAACATCTTCATTTTGTTCTAATCGTTTTTCAAGTGCCATACTTTGCTCTCCAAAAAACTTATCAAAATCATCTTCCGAAATTTCCTTTACATACTCTTCAAGTTTAGTATGTAGAGCGTCTCTAAAAACGAGATCTCGACTTGCCATCTTAGAACGAGCATCGTTTATTGAAGCTTCCATCATATCTTCTGCCCGTACAGCAAAATCATTAAAAAGCTGATGAGCTTCGGATAAGCTTAATTTTTCCTTTTTAACTTCAAACGCTCTTTCCAATTCCTTTGCAAATGCATTTTCGTAATCAGATACCACACGTAAGATCTCACTATAAAACGTTGATCGTACACTTTCCTTGACTTTCAATTTTAAAATTTTCTTGTACTCTTGCGCATCTTCTTTAAAAATACTTTTATAAACTTTATCCGTTAATTGACTATACTTAAAACTATTTTTAGCTATAAATTTATCAATAGCATTTGTGAATTTTTCACGGTATGAAAATTCATCCATTGCAGCAAGTAGATACTGTTCTTCTCGTTGATTTATAAACTTAGTATGACCTCCAGCTTTTTGGTTTAATACATCAATAATAATATCCAAAATCAATGATCTAACCTGACGAGCTCGCTCAGATTCAGCGAGTAACATACCAACATTCAAAAATGCCTTAAAAGTAAATATGCCTAATACAGGTGACGTCGAAATACTATCCTTATCCTTTTGCGTAAAATCTGATAGATCACTTGACAAAGCCACTTGCTTAAACTCGCGTAAACGATCACTATTAATGACCTCATAGCCGCTTTCTTTAAGCTCTTCTTCGTGGTTAGATAACAATCGCTCGATTGTTCTTGATTCCACCTCATAAAAATTCTCTAATTGGCTCTTAGTAAATCTATATTTCTTTTCAAACATGATGCCTGCGAAGCCAATCGCTTTATAAATTTCTGGTAGAGCAATGGTATTATTAATAACATTTTTACGCTCTACAATTGAGTTAGTTAAATCCTTTTTTGTCATTATTTTTACGCTTAATAAAGGGGTTACCGACATTCATGTCGGTAACCCCCCTTATATTTTATGTAAACAACTGTATTACAAAAACTTAGTTACAACTTATTTTCAATACAATTTCACTTTTTTTTATCAAAAACAAAAACACACAACATTCTTATTTTCAACAATATAAGAAGATATAATCAAAAAAAAGCAAGCATTATCAGAATTACATCTGTTATATAACTGATAAAGGTAAATAAAATATAATCCAAAAAAAGGAAATAAGGCATTCCTCGTCCTCCTTCAGCAAAGAATGACGCCAATCCAAAGAGGCACTATATGATTCAGCCATATATTAAAAAAGCATCCTATAGAGCCTCTTTACCCTACGGGTGCTAACGCAGATTGTCATCATCCTTGCAGTTCAGTCCTCCTCCTCATAGGCGACTACTCTGTCTGTCACAGCGCATACTCTCCTGCTCTTTGCATTTCGACAAGCTTCATTCCATTCACCATCAAGTATGCACTGCTTCATCCACCGTCGCCTCGAATTTGGCTCGCCTGCAGATCGCTCGGGCTTCTGTTGCCATAGGCTGGCCAATAGTTTCACAGCCCCATTCATGCCTAGGCACCCTTGTGTAGGCGAGCTTTCGACTGTCACCACTTTTGAAATCCCTCACACACAAACCCACGCTATCAAAAATACCGCCAGCCACGCTCACCGACATATGCTGTCCCCCAGTACTACGTACCTCTCGGTCCACCACCCTCGCTCAACTCGCAGACGGCGAGCTAGCGCTAGCAGGCTTTTTGCAATCCGCTGCGCTCATTGCAAACACCCGCTATACCAACGGCAGCTGCAAAAACAAAAAAAAAGCTAAAATTTCAATGTAAAAATAGGACTTCATCATCTTAGTTCTAACCTACTAAATTAACTACCGAAAAGAACCATACTCCTCCTCAGTAACAGGCTTCAGCCACACAGCACCACCAATATTGGTATTAGTACCGATAGCAACATGCATCATCGTGTCGGTAGACGTAGCGCCATGCCAATGTTCTATATGAGGCGGACATTTAACAACCTGCCCTTTTTCAATAATCTCTACAGGCTTACCCTTCTCTTGGTATAAACCTTTACCCTCGGTAACCAATAAGATCTGACCTCCTTTATGGTAATGCCAATTGGTTCTGGCACCAGGAGCAAAAGTCACCGATCCGATATTGACATTAAAGGTCGTATCATTCTCCGCTAAATAGTTCAGCCATACTGTTCCGACAAAATTTTCGCTAACTACTTTTTCTCCTCTAGCGAAAACAGGTTCTTCATTCTTTTTCAACCCTGAAGTCTGTACATGATTACAACAAGCCGTAAATAAAACGGGTAAAGCGAAGAATAAGTAATTAAAAAGAAGCTTCATCATTATAAGTTTTTATGATAAAATTCTACTAGTTTATTAACCGCTTGCGCTACATACTCAGGTTTCCAATACGTTTGTATATGGGTCGCCCCATCTATTAGAAACATCTCTTTACTTTTGGCATTTATCGCTTTAGGAAATGCTTCGTCAGTCATGTATTTGGTATCCGATTTACTTCCAGATATCATTAACAAAGGTTGATCTAAAAGCTCTATTTGATCCGTAGCATCCCAAGTCATCAGTTCCATTAGACTACTGGTCGTATATAGAAAGGTAGAATTCGGGTGCGTATGCGATCTGTAATAATACTCATAGCCCTCACGGTACAGATCTGTACTGGTCTTAGCGATCTCTTCGTCCGTGATGCTAGCGACACCAGAAAAAACCAATTCTCCGCCCACAGCCTCTTGTTTACGCGCATCGGAAGCCTGTTTCATACGTTGCGCCACCGTATTTATTTGTGAGTTCTGAAAACCATTACGACGTACTTCGCCGGAGTTGAACATACTCAATGTTGCCACCGCTTTTAACCTTTTGTCCGACTGTGCAGCTTTTAACGTGTAACCGCCACCACCACAGATACCCAATGCACCTATACGGTCGATATCGACGCCCGGAAATTGGCTGATATAATCTGCCATGCCACGAATATCTTCAACACGGAAGAAAGGCTTGTCCGTATGACGAGGTTTACCTCCGCTTGCCCCTTGAAAAGTAGCATCAGCGGTTATAGCAATAAACCCAGCTTCTGCCAATCGTTGCGCATACAAGCCTGCTGTCTGCTCTTTAATACCGCCATTGGGGTGCGCTACAGTTATAGCAACATACTTCTTTTGTGGATCATAGTTGGCAGGCAAATACACATTTGCAGCGATGTCGTTACCGTTTAATTTATAGGTTACTGGTTGGATATTTACTTTACCTTTTTCATTTTTGGTAATAGCGCCGTCATACACCAATGTAAAAGGATTTTGTTCATATCGTTTTTGTATAGTTTGTGCGTTTGCTATATTCATAAAGGAAAGTGTTGTCAATACGATGATTAATGATAACTTGTTCATTGTTATATTATTTTAGGATGAATAGTATTTATCTAACCTGAAGTTGGTATATTCCTCTGTAAATGCTATTTAGGAAGTCTGCGGCTTGTCAACCATTTAACAATTTCGGGATCACGATGGCTGAAAAATAAACTTTCTTTCGTGTCTAGTGATTGAATAGTAGCCATATCCTCTGCAGTCAATTCAAAATCAAAAATGTCTATATTTTCAATCATTCTTCCTCTATTTACTGATTTTGGAATTACAGCAATGCCTCTTTGGATAAGCCACCGTAGTACGACCTGCGCTACGCTCTTATTATACTTCTTGCCAATGGAGGCCAATAATTCGTTATTGAAAAGGTCATTTTTACCTTCTGCAAAGGAAGCCCAAGACTGAATTTGGATATTGTTTTCCGTTAAGAATTTTTGTGTTTCAATCTGCTGATGGAATGGATGTGTTTCAATTTGGTTCACCGCTGGTACAATTTCATTAAAAGCCATTAAATCTACAACTCGATCTGGATGAAAATTGCTAATACCAATAGCTCGGATTTTCCCTTCTTTGTATAGTTCTTCCATCGCCCGCCAAGAGCCGTGAATGTCACCATAAGGTTGATGAATTAAATACAGATCCAAATAATCTAATTGCAACTTATTGAGGGATCTTTCAATCGCTTCCTTTGTTTTTTCGTAGCCTGTATCTTCAATCCAAAGTTTGGTCGTAATAAACAACTCTTCCCTAGGCACTGCACTTCTTTTGATTGCTTTGCCAACTGCCGTTTCGTTTTGATAAGATGCAGCCGTGTCTATAAGACGATAACCTGATTCTATTGCTGTTAAGACACTTTGTTCGCACTCCTCAAGATTTGTTATCTGAAAAACGCCAAAACCCAAAATAGGCATTTCTACTCCGTTATTTAATGTTATTTTTTTCATTTTTCTATAATTTAGCACTGTTAAATAGTATTTTTCCCTTACTTCGTCTTACGGCTACTAAGCAGCACCTCCAAAACTATCTTCGCATCTTCAGATTCCTTTTCGCCAACAGTAGATTCTACAACTGTTATAAATTGTTTCAACTGTGCCGCTGATAAGCCAACATTTAAACAGATACTCAAATGAGATTTAAGCATAGGCTCAACCCCTCCTATGCTGCTCAATACTGCAATAGTTGCCAATTCTCGTTCGGTGTAAGTCAGTACATCACGTTCAAAAATATCTGCAAAAAGATGCTCTTTGAGAAAAATCTCTATCGTAGGAGCAAATGCCGAATAGCCTGTCTGTGGTCCATTTTGAGGTGCACCTAATAATGAGTCTAAAACAGCCTTACCTCTGTCGTATTTACGAGCATCATTACGTATAGGAGATGCCTCTGCTCCTAACTTATCGTTTATTCCTTTCGCTTCGCGGTCTTGTAGAACAGTCATGAAGGTTTGCAACCCACGGATACTACGCGGAAAACCAGCATAAGCATAGGTATGAATGATAACTTCTTTGATCTGATTGATAGTCAATCCAGCATCTAGACCTGCATGCAATCGAGTAGCTAAGGCAGGCAAAGAACCTTTACCCGTTAATGCAGCTATTTGCACTATAGACCCCTGCTTTTTGCTCAAGCTATCCGTTTCTTGTGCATTTACAAACGTTGTAACCAGCATTGAAACGAATAACAATACAATTCTTATATGCTTTTTCATATTTTTTTATCTATCTAGCCCTTTTTCTTTTAACCACTTTGACATTAAATTAGCAACTTCAATATTGTTTAAGTCAGACATCGGGAAGTGTGTATTTCCTTTAAGCCCAACCTCTGGTAATTGGATCAGTGTCACATCTCCTCCATGCTTATTCACCACATCGCGCCATCTTTTGGCCATGATAAGTGCTCCTCTCCATTGCTCCTCACCAGGATTGCTTACCGGTTGCTCCGGAATGTAATCTCCATAATAAATGACGATCGGAATCTTCGTTAATTTCTTGAATTCTGCCATAGGATATCCTAAACCTTTTAGAACTCCACCTACATAGGGAATAGGTTCGGGAACTTCATTATCAGGAAATATAAAATTTGATCCGGGCTCATAAGCCACTATTCCTTTAATCTTGCCATTCTTTACTGCTGTCATCCAGCCCTGTCCACCACTATGCGAATGTGTAACCAATATCCCTTCGCCAATTTTATCAAATAATGCAGAGACAGCATTTGTATTTACCTCAAAATCAATAGGACCTGTATCAGGTACGATCTGTCTGAAGAACTGATCCAACACTTTTGGATCTTTAGAGAATTGTACACCTTTATAAAATTCGGTTCCTATACCTAATCTAAATATTCCGAACCAAAGCTGGTCATCCGGTGAAGCGGTTATGTGCATTGGCTTGGTGCTACGACCCGCATTTCCGCGTCTCGGTTGATCTAAATTATAAACATCAAAGCCTCTTCTAAGGAATATATCCTGAAAACCCTCTCTACCATCTGGCGTCGTCTGCCAAGTTCTCATGGACTGCCCGTAACCATGCCAAAATACAAGCGGTAAGTGATGCGCATGCACAGGCTTCTGGTAGACAACAAAAGCATGATCGCCATGCAATGTCTGCCCTGCTGAACTTTGATTATCTGGATTAAATGCACCATCAGCTATGGGGTCAAACTTTCCTGCTGCTGTTACAACAGTTCCGCCAACAGCAAAACTTCCCTGCTCTTTTACTACGATATATCCCTCTTCTGATCCATACTTTTTACTTTTACATGCACCAAAAACTGTTATAAGTAAAAAAGCAACTATAAATTGTTGTACTAAGCTCATTTCTTATCAAATATTAATTCTTCAGAAATCTTCTCCATAAGATCCAATCGTAATTTTTGAGGATCTTGTCTGCCTATCCCTATACCTGAATCAGTAAATTCCATAATGCCACCTTTTTCCTTTTGATGGATTGGCCAATTTGGCAAATCTTTGTCATTTGGATTTCCTGTCTTAGCAAAGTTCGCCCAATAGGTATTCAACATACTTGCCACAATCTGATCTTTATCCGAAACGGAAGCTCCATTTCTTACCGTTAAGTTATTAAACACATAAGGAATTTCAGAAGCATGTGATGCGCCATAACGCATTCTGCTTTTCATCGCTTCAGCAACATAGGAATAGAGATAAATATAGGCTGGATAGCCATTATCTGAAAAAGATCTTGCTGTAAATCGAGCTGGTTCTGCCCACACTTTATCCGTATTAACCATAGTAAGCATCTCGGTAAAATCAGTCTGACCCGTAGGGTCGTAAGCCGCTATTGCTTCTTGTCTATACGAAGCAAACAAATCCAACAACTCCTCCTTTGAACACGCATTGACAAAACCACCGGAAACCTCAGCGCTGTTAGAGCCGATCATTAAAGCGACTTCATGCTGGCTTCCTCTTTTATAAGCTTGCTCCGCCGTTTCGACTACCAATTTCCCATCCAGTATAGGACCCGAATAAATAGGTATTCCTTCATAGTACTCTTCACCGCCATCTACGATTTCTTCAACAGATAGTGCGCGTAATTTTGATAATGCATCAGCATCAATTCCTTCTATACCTTGTTTTCTAGCAAAGTTTACTCCTATAGCTTCAGCTGAAACCGGATAATGTATACTTGCATTTTCTTTACTAATCGGTCTTCCTGTCAATACGCCATCCCTTCCACCGCCTGATTGAACAATGGCTTTTTGAAAAAGTCCTTTTGCGGATGGAATAGTCATCAGCGAGTGTACAGATACTCCTCCGGCAGACTCTCCGAAAATTGTTACATTGTTAGGATCTCCACCAAAGGCTTCAATATTTTGCTGCACCCATTTTAACGCGGCAATCTGATCCATATAAGAATAACTCCCTTTTAACTCCGTTGGGTTTTCTTTAGAAAGTGCAGGGAATGCAAAATGTCCTAATCTCCCTAAGCGATAGTTGAAACTGACCAATATAACATCCTGTTTCGCAAATTGTTGCCCTGATGTCTCAGCATATGAGCTCCCTCCTCCAACAAAACCTCCTCCATAAATCCATACCATAACAGGAAGTTTCTTTTGCGTTTTGTTAATAGTAGGCTTCCACAAATTGACGAAAAGACAATCTTCTGAAGTATTGTCTCTAAGCTTTCCACTGTTTCGAGGCCAGCCCGCCTGTGCACAGTCTGCACAAAAGTTACTCGCATCTCGTATACCTTCCCATGGCTGAACACGTTGGGGTGCTTGCCACCGCAGCGCTCCAACAGGAGCAGCAGCATACGGAATACCTTTAAAACTTTCTACTCCTAATTCGCTTTTACCTCTCACAAGTCCAGCACTTGTACGAATCACTGGGGCTTCAGAAGTGTCAGCATATACACCTTGTCCAAAGGAACTGATGAAAAGAAATAAAACACTGATTAAGCTTACTTTTCCCATCTCTATTTAGCCTTATTCATCTTAACTGATCTTGATAACTTTGAAAATGTTAGTGATCCCATTTTCCATTCACCATTTTCCTTAACATATACTTCTGTCACCATAAAAGGATTCGTAACGGTATTACCTCCGACGACCGCCTCTAGATCTATATCATTGAGCAATATAGCCGTATTACCAATAATATTTAGCGTCACCGAATATACCTCTGCTTTCTTATATCATATCCCACCACTCTTAATTACATCGAGTTCACGTTGCTTGCCCCATGATCCACCCATATGAACAAACATTGATTTTTCATGAAATAACTTATTCAGTTCGTCTGTATTTTTATCGGCCATCCAGCCCCATTTCGATGCTGAAAGAGCTTTTAGCTGCTCTTCATCATTCAGCGCATTCTCTGTTGTTCTTTCTAAGTTTAAATAGGTTTGTTCATCTACTGGATGTAACCAAGTGGTGCTACTCTTAGGAGAGACAGCTAAGTAAGTAACACCTGTAGTCGGTGTAGAACCATGCCAATGCTCCACACCTGGAAGACATTTCACGACATCACCTTTCTTTACCAATTGTGCCGTTTTACCTTTTTCCTGATAATAGCCTGCTCCATCTGTAATCAATAATATTTGACCAGCGGAATGCGTATGCCAATTTAACTTCGCATTGGGAGCAAAAACAGCAAGTGATATTTGTGAATTGATATCTTTATCCGCAGCGTTTAACTCACGCAACCATACATCGCCTGTATGGTTTACATTTTTGGCTTTTTCACCCAATGTAAAAATGGATTGATCTTGCGCCATTACATTTACCGTAATAACGGTTAATAATAATCCTGTTAAATAGATTAATTTCTTCATGATATCTACTGCTTTTAATATTTTCTAATTAATTATGTCTACCCTATTTGATCATCCCTATACGAATCAACCAGTTTTGTATTTCTTCCTGCACCTGAAATTCTCTATTGCCTTCCATCACATATAAAACGCCATCTCGTTCTTTACCACCTTTGGTCGAAAAACCTTCCAAAACCTGACTATCTGGGCATAATTGCTTCACTGTTTCAAAACTACTCCCCATACCATAACCCGCATTGGTATTAAATGGAATTACTGTTTTGCCGCTTAAATCATATTGATTCAAAAAGCCTTTCATCGGAGGCGGAAGTCGCATGCCCCAGGTCGGAAATCCAATGAAAATGATATCGTATTTTTCAATACTGTCAATTTTCGTTTTCAAAGGAGGTAAAAAGTCTCTTGCATTTTCGCTTGCGACCTGATCTATTGTTGTTTTATAATCTGCTGGATAAAGTGTTTGTAACTCCAACTCAATTAGATCACTATTTATCTTTTGGTTGATCATCTCAGCAATAGCTTTAGTGTTTTTTGTTCTCGACAAATAGACAATCAATACTTTCATGTCATTAATAAGCTCCGTTTTTCCCACAGGTAACTCTGAAGCTCTGGAACAAGAGGTGAGCATCAAAAATATGACGCCTATCCAAGGGCTATAGTTTTGAATTATTTTCATCCTGCTCTTTATTTTTTGATTACTTACTTAAATCCTTTTCCTTTAGCCATTTCGATAATTCATCGGCCACCTGGATATTATTGAGATCTGAAAAAGGAAAGTGTGTATTGCCTTTGATACCGACTTCAGGAAGGTGTACCACCTGAGCGTCTCCACCATATTTATTAATAGTAGCAGCCCACAATCTAGCCATCTCTAAACCTGAGCGCCAATGATCCATATTCCAAACATTACTTGGCTCTTTAGCAATATTATCGCCGTAATAAACAACGATTGGAAGCTTAGTTAGTTTTTTAAAATCTTCTACCGAGATTTCTACTCCTTTCAATTCTCCAAACAATCCACTAGACGGAATTGCAGCAGGGAGCTCCCCTTTTGGGAACACAAACCCGCTGTAAGGCTCATAAGCGACAATACCTTTAACCTTATCGTTTTGGATGGCTGTCATCCAACCTGGACCGCCACCTTGCGAGTGCGTAACCAATATCCCGTCGCCTATTTTATCAAATAAGGACGAGATCGCACCGCTTACGACTTTCGTATCAAAAGCTCCAGTATTAGGAGTCATCTGTCTATAAAACTGCTCGAGAGATTGCGAATCTTTCGGAAATTGAACATTTGGAAAATAGTCCGGATAATTGCCAAGTCTAAACTGCGTAAACCAAAACTGCTCATCGGCAGTCGGTTTTACAGTCCCTTCAACCATACTTTTACCAGCTTCACCTCGTCTTGGTTGATCCAGCAAATAAACTGCATAGTTGCGACGTAAAAATATATTTTGAAAACCTTCTCGACCATCTGCTGTAGTCTCCCATGTTTTCTTGGACTGTCCCGCACCATGTAGGAAAACTAAAGGAAGCTTACGTGATTTTACTGGTTTTTGAAAGAATATGTAGGCATGGTCGCCATGATAAGTCTGCCCCTCTGGTTTTAACGCATTGTCTACTGAAAATGCACCTGGAACAACAGTCTGCGTACCACCAACCATAAAGCTTCCTTGCTCTGCAATAAGCAATCTTCCTGTTTTCGGTTGTGCAACAAGAGCGTTAAATAAACCGAAAACAATGATCAATATAAAAACATATTTTCTTGTCATATTTTCCATGGAAATTGAATTATTTGTTTACAATAAATGCTACTTGTTCATATGTCTTTATCTTTTTTAAACTTAGACAAACTTCGAAATAATAGTCTCTCCATTTATATATACGCTGACCAAAGCGAAAAACTGAAGAATAAAAGCGAAAGTCTTAACCAACTATCATCCAGTCTTTAAAAGCTGCTGCTTTATTTTTGCTGATATAAATAGGCTCTGGTACATCGGTGTTCAATGTGGCAAGTAGACGACTATCAAACCAAATTGTAATATCTTTAATGGCATGACGCGCGATGATAAATTGCTTATTCGCACGATAAAAGAGATTAGGGTCTAGCATCTGAAAGATCTGATCCAAAGTCTTGCTATAGGGATACTGCTTCCCATCCTGTAATTGTATAACGGTATGCTTGTCTGTCGTATAGAAATAGGAGATTTCTATTACTGGAATTGGTAACAACTTATCTTTCACAGGAACTAAAAGACGTTCGCTATAGCTCTTAGCTGGGCTCAAATTGCTTATTTGCGAAAGATAGGCTAGAATATCAGGTTGCGATAATTTCTTAAACTTATTCAATGCAAGTTGCAACTCATGGCTCTTTATAGGCTTTAACAGATAATCTATACTGTTGACCTTGAAGGCTTCGATAGCGTACTCATCATAAGCTGTAGTAAAAATAATGGGTACCTCTAAGGTAATATGATCAAATATCAAAAAGGAAGAACCATCCGATAGATGGATATCCATCAGTATAAGATCAGGTGCAGGATTCTCATTTAACCATTTTGTCGTCTGTGATACACTTTCTGTATTCCCAACTACCTTTATAGTAGGATCAATTTCTTTAAGTATATCAACCAGGGTTTCATATGCTGCAGTTTCGTCTTCGACAATTAAGATTCTCATAGCGCTTATTTTAAAGGTAATATGACTGTAAATAACTTTCCATCATCTTCTACACGGATAGATTGCCCTAACAACAACTTGAATCGGCTCTCTAAATTATCAAGACCCGTTCCATTGGTTGTGGGGCGCACGAGCTTCGGATAGATTGGATTAGAGATACATAATTCATCTTGTTCGTTTAACCATATCTTGACTAGCATTTTGTGATCGCTATCTACCACATTATGAACTACAATATTGTCTAGCAGCGGAAGGATGGAAAGTACGGGAAGCTTTAATGTAAATTTACTTTTTTCAATTTCGATATGATACTGTAGCTTGTCCGAAAAGCGCACCTCCATCATGTACTGAAAAGAAGTGACAAAGGCCAATTCTTCAGCTAGTGTAACAAGACCTTTCTTATGACTTTGAAGGATGTAGCGAAATACATCAGACAGCTTATCCAAATAGGTCAATGTCACCCGATCCTCCTTCTTACGAATGAGGGAGGCTAAACCATTGAGCGAGTTAAAGAAAAAATGAGGGTTGATCTGATTAGTCAATGCATCGTAACTGCTTTGCAAATTTTGCACGCGCAATTCTTCGATTTCTTTGTTTTTCTTCCTTTGGTCCAGATACAGCATAGCAATATGACCAACCAATGTACTCAATACGGACACAATGAAAAACTGGAATAGCACTAAGCTACCATAATGACGTATTTTCACCAAAAGTAGATAACAAATACCCCCATAAATGGCAAATATCGTAACAGTAATTATTAGATTGAGAAAGAATCGTTTAGAAAGTGCAGTGCTATGCAACGACTTTAAGTTATATCTTACTAATAAAAAGATCAAAGTAGAAAGTAAACTGTAGCGAATCAACAACAACATAATCCGTTCTACCTTTGCGCTTCCTACTAACTCATTCAGTTCAAAAGGCAGCCAAGTGATATCTGGGTAAATTACAAAAAGTGAAGCTAGCAATGCTAAAGCTGCTAGTTGCCAAGTCTTGAATTCATCTAACATATGGTGAGTATTATCAATTGGGGTATCTCGCATATACTAAAATTACAAATTAGTATTCTTAAAATATGTAATCTCGGATGAAAACGAAAAATGGGGTATTTAAAGCGAAAATCATAACTTACTTTAGTATAGCTTTAAATATAGGCAAAGCCAGATTATCCATTTTCAATAATTACAAATATCGCACTCGTTATAAAAACACTGTAAGAAAGACAAAAAAGAATACAAAATTAAATGCAGCAGGCTAAACAGCAAGGTTAAGCCCTGGTTTTAAGAGAAATCTCCATCCGCCTACGGTAGGATAGTATTTCACTCAAAAACCTTGCTTTATTAGCCTTCAGCAATTGTAGCAAAGACTTTCTTTTTTTCCTTTTTCTTTTGGAGTTAAGTTCTTTTTTGAAATCTGCACAGAGACGTGGTCACTCATTAAAAACAACAACATCAAGCAAATAATTATTTGCATCAATCAAAATAACAAAAGCTCGACATAATGCCGAGCTTTTAATTTGAATAAAGCCACCACAACTCTATTTTTTTCTTTTGGTCAGTGATCCAAGTAGTAAAGATACACAAAAACTAACTATCGCGCCAATGGAGGCCAGCAAAATTGTTTTCAAAATATCACCCATAATCAATGCCGGATAAATACCCATCAATACGCCGCCAAAAGTACCATGACCAACAGCAGCTCTATTCATTATTTATCTCCTCTATACCTTTATCGACCTTCTGATCATCAACAGTTATCTGGCTGATAGCAGATATTACACCACCTACAACAGTCAAATAACCACCAACACTAATAAGTGTTGCAGGCAAAGCAATAGGAGCTGTTAGAATGGCTCCTCCGATTGCCGCAACAATAATCCCTACACTTCTCAACAACTTAAAAAATTTCGGAGTAGGAGCTTGAGCTCTCTCTATCACATTCATCATTCCCCCTTTTTTAATACTTCCAACAAAACCTGCTCACCTTTATCGATCGAAGCATAAACCATTTCCCTCAATTTGTTAAAAGCAACTACTGACTGAACGCCTCCCCCTATTCCAACAATCCGACTGACCGGTGCTATACATCCTCTCAATTCAGTCTTCGCATCATTAGCCGGATGAAACAAAATCTCACTGCGCCCATACACATCCTTTACCAACACATGCCACTTAAATTTTTTGCTATAACGCTTGGCCAGTAAATATGTCCCTTCCGGAATACAAGAATTATTGCGGACATTATCTAACCAGGGCAACTCAATAGCATAACAAACAAATTCACCTCCGATCCAAATCTCACCATGAGTACCCTGACTATGATAAGTCCGCAATAACCGCATAACCATTACACACCAGTATCAATTGCAACCAAATTCAATGCGTTGAATGCGCCGTTATTCAACGAGTAGAAAGAACCATTTACTTCCTGAAGAAACTCAATTCCAAAAACCAAAAATAAAGGCTTAGTAGAATCAGATATATCAAGTTCATTACTCAAAATAGTTAATGCTGTATTCGAATTATCATACTTTAATTCAGCAGTACTAGCTTGAGCCAAAACAAATGTTTCATTCTCAAAATCAACTTCAACTCCCGCAGAAATAAATCTAAAATGCGTAGTGCCCCCAGGAGCAACAATCTGACTATTCGGATTAAAGCTCGGCACATTGACTTCCATAATTCCAAATGCGCGATCAATACTAAAAGAAACCGGTGCATAAACTGTAGCAGATAATCTAGCATTTCCATTGAGATCAAATCCCTGCAAAAGGATTAACTCTCCATCCAGCACATTTCGCTTACCACGATCACTAATTCCATCTGCCTTGATGACCTTCATCATCAATTTGACAAGTCTTGAAATCATACGTGAATCTTGTGTCTTGTTTAACACTGGACGAATTGCTGTGCATAAAACCTTACTAGCTTTACCAGCCCTTCCAAACTCTGCAGCATTCTCTCGAGTACGCTGAAATTTTGGATCGTTTAAAAACCGGTCCTTATCGATCCCTCCTTTTTGTCTGGCTAAATAGCCATCCTTACTTTTGTAAAAAGTAATATCCCCGATAGTACCTTTTAGTTTAATAATACCTGATTGTCTTGCCATCTCACTTAATTTTTAATCTCACCTCCGCTGCAGCTATTAGTGACCAATAAGACAAAACTTGCAAAAACTACCTTACAAAACAGTGCAGCACATACCAAATGGCATTAGTAGACATTCAATTACTAAAATAGACTATAAAGAATTTGTAAATTGCAACAAGGAATAGCCACCAATGCAAACCACAAGTTGTTACCAACTTGGTAGGATTAAATAATAGTCAGCTGCCCATGGTCTAGAGCCAACCAACAGCATAGATGAAGTGTACATAAAGTATTGTTTATGAAAAGAATTTGTATTTATCCAAAGGATATTTCCAGAATAACCGGCAAGAGTTACCGGCAAAGCCTGCGCATCTATCACAACATAAAAAAGATTCACAATAAACAAACCCATCAATTGATCAGTATAGATGAAGCTTGTCAGTATCTGGGGCTAGATACCGATCAAATAAAACAGAGCTTATAAAGGGCACTATTCGTACTTTTCCCATAATTCTAGCTTTTTGACCCTAGATATGATGGCCCCAGGGTTTCGTTGAAATATCTCAGCTAATTCCTTAGTATTGATACCATCACAAAATAGCTTCTCAAGTTTCTCGTCATCGTCAACGGACCAAGGCAAATAAGCTCGAGCATGGGTTTTCCGTTTATCATCTAATGTATAACTTTTTGGACTTTGACCATAAATGACACCAATCTCTTCTTTATAAATAATCCTCACATTCGTTCCAAGATTTTCAAAGATTTCTGATGAAGAATGAGATCTCATTCGAGTAATTTTATCAATCCGTTTTAGTGACTTATTTAAAGCATCTCTAATAGTCTTGACATCCTCAATAGGTACACAAATACTATTTTGATAAATTCTTACACCTGCAGGTTGATTTTCAGAAATAATAAGTTTCAAGTTCTCTTCAGAATTTACTACAATATCAAAGACATATTCCCGATTTCCAATACCTACACAATCACTAAAAAGATTTCTAAATTCCATAATAAATGTCTCAATTGGTTTATAATAAAACATGTATACCCAAATATATAAAATCAATCGCAACAAGACTAATATACAGACATCTACATAAGTATAAATTAGAATTAAAACATCAAATAACGCTGTTCATTTCGTATATTTGTATAAGAAATCAGAAGTAGGAAAAACGTAATTAGTTTTAGCGAGACCTTTTAGAGACCCGCAAAAACTATACGATATAAAAGATACAAAATCAAGGAGTTACAAGCAAGGTTCGAATCCCTCGCTCTCCGCCAACAAAAAATAAAGCCCAACTGCAAAGTTGGGCTTTTGTTGTTTATAAGATTTTGTAAGCTTGCTTAAACAAAAGCTATAAGCAACAAAAAAATGAGCGAAGTGAATGGCTTTATTTTTTGATGAAGCCTCCCCCATTTAGGGTTCATAGAATAATCCCTCGCTCTCCGAAGAAACCTTCATCGAAAGATGAAGGTTTTTTTTATGCACAGAATTTAATCTCTGCATGAAATATTGTAAAAAGCAGTTGCCGATTCGGACCAGAAGCGCTGGGTGGGGTTCGAACAATATCGTTGCAGACTGTGTATGGGGATTGAGGGTCGTAACAAATCCCTCGCTCTCCGCCAACAAAAAATAAAGCCCAAAGCAAAGTTGGGCTTTTGTTGTTTATATCGTGAACCTTAATATTCCTAAACATAAAACAGCCCAAATTAATATATTATGATTTTTATGCGCATAAAATCATATCGCACTTTTAGGAAATATGAAATTGTGTCTTAAGCAACAAACCTGTTAGAAAACAAAAAAATAGAACACAATATTTGCTGGCTCACATAAAAAGTCCTAGATTTACCGATATATGAACCGCTTTAGACTACATATAACAAAAAAAATTCAGAGCACCTTATTTATCGTTGCCACGATTTTTTTTGTGCTATTGACTTCCTGTGCAGTTAAAAGTAGCATCAAAAGCTGGGCAGATATCGCAAGTAGTACAGCACAAGCCCCTATAAAGAGCGGAAATCTATTTTCCAGTAGTATTACGGAAAAATGTATCAATAGTGAAACTACAGATACACAGATATCCCAAATTGTTTCTTTTCAGGCTGGTGACTATGCTCCAATAGTATTATTTACCCTTGCATTTATGTTGCTGTTTAGCGTTACCGTTCGCAGCCAACAAGCACATCCCCATTATGGAAACTTGAAAATATCAGGTTCCATACCCATCTTTATTCGAGATCGTAATCTCCAAATTTAGCACTTCTTTTTACCCCCCTCTACTCCTATTGATTTTTCAATGGGCAACATTATTATTGTATTCAAGACAGATTGTTGGTTAACTACCAACCTATCAAAACTTAATATCACTATGATCAAACACATGGTGGCGACTACACTTTTGTGGCTTGCCATTGCACCCGTATTACCCACATACGGACAGCAACAAAAAGAAAACACCTTGGGCAGTTTATGGCCAAAGGTGGAAGAAAATTATCCCGGTTTAGGAGCTAAAAACAATGCTATGGATGCAGCAAAGCTAAATGCTAGGGCTGTAAAAAGTGGCATACTTCCACAGATAAAAACGCAGGTACAAAACACTTATGGCACATACGAAGGTAGTGCAGGAGCCTTTTTCCCTCAACCTGGATTTTTCAATGTAAGTGGTGCCCCAAATGCGCTTGATGGCAGCAACATGGCCGCCAATAGCTTTGGCTCTGCTACAATCGAATGGGAATTATTCTCGTTCGGTAGACTTACAAAAGAAAATGAAGCAGCAGATGCGCTATTCGAGAAAAAAGTAAGTGAAAAAGATGCATATGCGCTGAACCTCAAAAAAACCTTATCTGAGCGATACATCACACTCCTTTATAATGATGCAAAATTAGCGTGGTCTAAAGCAAATACAGAGCGCTTAGATGATATCCGCAAGATCAGCTCAGGATTAGCTGCTTCTGGTCTTAAACCGGCTGCAGATAGCCTCTTAGCTTCCTCTTCCTATATACAAGCATTGGGGGAATATGATAAGTGGAGTGGTAATAAAAATGCTTCATTTATTAAATTGCAGGAACTTTATGGGTCAGAAGGGATTTCTTATAGCGCATCTACTCATCGTTTTTCCAATCCCATGGAGAAACATGGTTTAAAAATAGGTCAAAAGATAACACCATCACACCCACTATTAAATGCATTGGACAAACAATCGCAATACTATACGCTAAGTGGTGAAGCGCAGAAAAGAGCGGCAATGCCATCTTTAAGACTGTTAGGTGGTTACGCTTACCGCGGTACAGGAGTTAGTGCAACAGGCAATAGTTCTGGAGCATGGAAAAATGGATTTAACAACAGCACCAATAATATGCTAATTGGTATAGGTTTAACCTGGAATATCACGAACATATATACGAACCGATTAAAAGGAGAAGGATTATTTAAGGAAGCTATAAGTACTAAACTCCTTCATGCACAATACGAGCAAGCCATGGAGGCCGACCTCTCGGCATCACAAACGAAAAGTTTTTGGCAGTATAAACAAATTCAAAAATCGGAACTTGCCGTGAGGCAAGCTCAAGATGCCTATGCCATGTACCTTGCTCGGTACAAAAGTGGACTTATTTCACTTAGTGAATTATTACAGATTCGCATATTGTTAGAACAAGCGGAGAATAATCATATCGAGGCTTCTCGCTCTTACTGGCTGTTACTTGCATACGAATCAGAATTGACAGCGGATTTCGATTACCTGTTTAATAACCTTTAATACATACACATGAATCTAATCAGATTTGCGCTAAGGAAGCCAATAGCCATTATGGTAGCAGTCATTACGATCGCTTTTTTTTCCTATAGCACAATAAAAAAAATAAACGTAGACATCTTCCCTGAAGTTGAACTACCTGCCATGTATATCGCTATGCCATACGGCGGATTATCTCCCGCTTATATGGATGGATTTATGGCCAATGAATTTCAAAAGGTCCTGCTATTTGTCAGCGGAGTCAAAAATATTGACTTCAAAAGTGTACAGGGGTTAAGTCTGATGAAGCTTACCTTTTACCCTGGCACCAATATGGCACAAGTTGCTGGTGAAGTATCTACTTCTGTATCAAGAGCCATGGGTTTTTTGCCCGCTGGGGCAGTACCGCCAATGGTGGTACGTTTTGATGGTAGTTCACTTCCTGTTGGTCAATTGGTATTTGAAAGTGACAAACTTTCTATTAATGAAATACAGACGCTCGTACTGACTAAGATCAGGCCAATGTTTGTTGAGATTTCGGGGATCACTGCACCTGCACCATTTGGGGGTAATGCCCGTTCTATCGTAGTCAATATCGACCCTCAAGCTATGCAAGCTAGTGGTTTAAGTGCCGAAGATATTACGATTGCCATCACAAAAAGTAGTACCCCCTCTCCTGCTGGTAACATCCGGATAGGAGATGAAAACTTAATGGCTCCAATCAACTCCATCGCCAAAAATCCTGAAGAATTTTTAAATACACCAATTAAGACAACGGACAATGGAACCATCTATGTCAGAGATGTCGCTTCGGTAACTGATGGTGCGGATCAAACGGTAGGTTATGCACTGGTGAACGGTAAACGTTCTGTGTACTTACCGATTATCAAAAAGGCTGATGCTTCCACATTAGATGCTGTTAATAATTTAAAAGCATCCATGGACAAGTTAAAAAATCAACTACCAGAAGAGGTAGATGTCCGTTATGAATTTGATCAGTCAAAATACATCGAACGCTCATTGTCAAACCTCATACACGAAGGTATCTTGGGAGCTGTGTTTACTGGATTGATGATATTCTTATTCCTAGGTGATAGCCGTGGAGCACTCATTGTGGTTTTGACCATTCCAATTGCCATTCTTTCGGCCGTTATGGTATTATACTTATTTGGCCAAACGATTAACATTATGACACTAAGTGGGTTAGCCTTGTCCATCGGTATCTTAGTTGATGAGGCTACGGTGACCATCGAGAACATTCACCAACATATGGAAATGAAAAAAGGAAAGCAAAGAGCAATTCTAGATGCGTTGCTTGAAATCTCTGTTCCCAAGTTATTGATTCTCCTGTGTATCCTTGCTGTGTTAACTCCTGCTTTTATCATGACCGGTATTCCCAGAGATATGTTTATTCCATTATCTATGGCCGTAGCATTTGCAATGATTGCATCGTTTATTGCCTCACAAACATTTGTGCCGATATTAGCGAACTGGTTAATGAAGGATAAACATGAGGTGCATAATAAAACGGCTAGGAAAAGAGCCTTTTTTGATAAATTCAGAGTTAATTATTCTTATAGGATGCGTAAGTGGTCTACCAGATCACTAGGTCTATTCATATCCTACATCTTCATAGCTGGAGCCATTGTGGGACTATTATTAAACGTAGTTGGTACCGATGTCATGCCTGTTTCAAACAGTGGTGATTTCCAACTCCGTATCCAAGCACCTCAAGGCAGTAGAATTGAAAAAACGGAAGAACTAGTCAAAACCATCACAGAAGAAATTAAGGCACAACTTCCTGAAAATGGCATGGCGATAAGTTCAGCTTTTGTAGGTATGCAACCCGCAACATCGCCTATAAACCCTATTTTCTTGTTTACAAGTGCATCGCATGAAGCAGTGCTACAGGTATCCGTAGATCAAGATATTTACACCGGTTCAATGGAGGACCTCAAGGAAGAAATCAGAAAATCAATAGGTCAAAAACATCCAGAAGTACAGCTAAATTTTGAACCGATGGAGTTGACTGAAAAAATAATGGGACAGGGCGCTATGACGCCGATTGAAGTTAAAGTCGGTGCTGGACAACTCAAGGTTGCAAATGCCCATGCCTCAAAAATAGAAGCGAATTTAAAGAAAGTTCCTTACCTAAGAGATGTGCGCATTGCTGAACCACTTGCTTACCCCACATTGGAAATTGAAGTGAACCGTGATCTGGCGGGCCAGTTTGGATTGACAATGCAGGATATCACCCGGAATTTAGTTGCGGCCACATCATCGACGCGCTTTACTGATAAAAATCTTTGGGTAGATCCAAAATCAGGACTTGTATTTCAGGTTCAAGTACAAATTCCTGAGCACATCATGTCTTCTGAAGAAATGCTTAAATCATTACCTCTAAAAAAGGGAAGTCTGCGTCCAGTACTTGAAGATGTTGCAACAGTAAAACGAGTCACTGCCCCAGCGCAAGTAAACCGTAAGGGTCCAAATCGCTATGTCACAATCATCGCAAATGTATATAATCAAGATCTTGGAACGGCTTCTGCAGCGGTAAAAAAAGCCATTAAGGAAGCTGGAACCCCTCCACGTGGGGTCAACGTATGGACAGAAGGGACGATGCAACTATTGGATGACACATTAGGTAGTTTATTGACAGGATTAGCGGTCGCTATTATCGCTATTTTCTTAATGTTATCTGCATATTATCAATCTTTTAAAGTGCCGTTGATCATCTTATCCGTAATTCCAGCTGTAATAGCCGGAAGTTTGATTATCCTATTTATCACCGGTAGTACACTTAACCTCCAATCGTACATGGGAATCATCATGTCTATTGGCGTCTCGGTATCCAATGCGGTACTTCTTATTAATCAAGCTGAATATTACAGAAAAAATATGGCTCTAAAGCCTGCTAACGCTGCGAGACTAGCGGCATCATCTCGATTACGTCCGATATTAATGACAGCTGCAGCCATGCTAGCGGGTATGTTACCTATGGCTATGGGGATAGGTGATGGGGCTGAACAGGTAGCTCCGCTTGGTAGAGCTGTGATTGGTGGCTTAATTGCTTCGACCATTACCATTCTACTTCTATTACCGCATTTCTTTGCTTCACTCCTATCAAGAACAACTATTAAGAGTCCATCTTTAGATCCGGATGATGAAGAAAGTCAATATTATTCAAATCCATCGACATCATCTTTATAAAATATCAGCGATATGTATTCTACAACTTCAATATATAAAACAAGTAAATTAAGCGCATTTGCCGCAATTTTGATTTCATTATCTGCCTGTTCGCAACAAGAACAAAAAGTTGATATGGCCCCTCAAAAAACCGAAAAACAGGTAAACTACCCTACAGGTGCAATACAGATTATGAATCCAGAATACGAAATTTCTGTTCCTGCAGAACTAAAGCCTTATGAACAGGTGGCTGTATTTGCAAAAGTATCAGGATTTGTAAAGCAACTTTATGTAGAACGTGGCGATCAGGTACGTAAGGGTCAATTATTGGCTGTCCTTGAAGCCCCAGAAATGAATCAGCGGTATCTTTCTGACAAAGCAACGGAACAAAAGATATACAACGATTATCTTTTTGCGCAGCAGGCTTACGACCGCCTAAAAGACGCTTCTAAAACGGCTGGTGCTGTAGCAGCTATCGAGTTGGACAGAGCTAAAAGTACAGTTGAAAGCGCGCGCGCTGCATATGAGGCCTCAAAAGCAGGTACAACACATACATCACAGTTACAACAATACCTACGCATAACAGCTCCATTTGATGGTGTTATTACTGCGAGAAATGTATCTGTAGGAGCTCTGGCAGGTACATCATCCAATCAGTCACTGTTTATGATGGCCCAGGGCAATAAATTGAGATTAACGTTATCACTTCCTGAAAAACATGCTGCTTCTGTGCAACAAGGCGTACAAGCGAAATTCACCGTAAGTTCGCAACCTGGGAAAGTATTTGACACTTCACTTTCTCGTACATCGGGATTATTAGATCAGCAAGACCGATCGCTAACTCTGGAATTTGATGTTGACAATCCCTCTCGTGAATTACAGGGGGGTGATTATGCGCAGGTAAAATTAAAGTTAAAACGTAAAGAAGCCTCTACTTGGGTGCCTAAAAAAAGTGTCTTGACTACGCAGTCTGGTACTTTTATACTTATATTAGATGATCAAGAAATTAAACGTATTCCTGTCAAAGAAGGCGTACATTTGGATTCATTAACGGAAGTATTTGGTTCGCTTTCTGCAGAACATAAAATTATACTAAAGCCGTCGGAAGAAATCAAAGAAGGAAAAATAAACTAATACGAATAAAATATGAAATTAAAATTCAATAGGAGTATCTTGGGTATGTTGCTTAGTATAGCAAGTATTTCTTTACTTTCCTGCAATTCGCAGAATAAGGAAAATCAAAATTCCCAAAATACCGAAATAACAGCAGAAAATACAACGGATGCAACATCATCACTGACCAACGATGTTTCCTTTATAGATGAAAATGGGAAAGATATCACGCTTAGTTCACTAAAGGGAAAAGTGGTCTTTATTAACTTTTGGGCAACATGGTGTCCTCCATGTATACGTGAGATGCCTTCTATCAATTCGCTAAAAGAATCTTTTAAAGATCGTGATGACATCGTATTTTTAATGGTTGATGTAGATGGAACGATGGAAAAATCGAAAGGATTTATGACCGAAAACAACTATAATCTTCAAGTATATATACCAAAAGGGGAAATTCCATCAAATTTCTTAGGAAATGCCATTCCTACTACAGTAATCTTAAACAAAAATGGCGAACTGGTGAATCGTATGGAAGGCGGACGCGATTATGCGGCCCCCGAAATTATAGCGTCTTTAAATGAGCTGCTTCAAAGTAACTAATATAGTTTCCTTGAACTTCAAATAATTTAAGTTAAGACCAAATACGGCAAGAAAGCCTTCATCTAATTGTGATGAAGGCTTTTTTGATGGTTATAAAACGTGTTTTCCTAGTATGATTTCTCAAAAAACAAGTTTGGTATTAGATAATTGCAGTGTTATTACCTGATTATAAAAAACAAAATATTTACAATCCGTGTTTATAGTACAACATGTTGAAATTTTTAAAATATTAAAATTTCTACATTCTCATTTAGATTTAAACACATAAATTTACGTATGCGCAAATGAATTGACGCTCATATATGACCAATTCAATTATAAAAAACCGGACTTAAGTTTATAATCTTTAATAACCAATTTCTTATTCTTTACTTCATTTTTTTATATGAAATAAAAAACACCCTTTAAAATATGTACTATACTTGGCTTTTTACTTTTATACACTATTTCTGTTAGCGCTAAAGTTCCCGACAGTACACAAGGAGAAATTTTAGAAAGTTATCCCAAATTTCAATTCAAGGGGCTTTTTCGAGGGCGCTTTACCACAAGTCTTAAAAAAATGTTGACGTCGAAGGCGTTCATCATACCGATGATAAAGGCACAAATAATTCCTTTTCTCTCAAGTACATGCCTGCACAAGTCAAAGGATAAATAAGCAGAAGAGTGGAAGTCGTAGCTTTGGCTAATTTTGCTGATTTTAAAAATGGACCCAAAACACGAGTTTTAGAAAATGCTTACCTGAGATACAGTTTTAATCCTAAAGTTGCGATTACTGTTGGCCAATTCAGACCCTGGTTTGGACTTGAAGAAACCTATCATGTGGATATTATCAAATCCTTAGAATGGTCTAATCAGTATACCGAATTTGGTAAAAATGGTTGGACAAGCTTTCAGATTGGAGCATCAGTAGGCGGCACCCTACCTTTAGGTACAATGCCAATGCATTATGCTGTTTCTGTTGTCAATGGGAATGGGAAGAATCAGGTCTCGAATAAAGACAATGGTAAACAATTTCTGACACTTGTCGTATTTGACCTTTCAAAGAAATATGACCTAAGTATTAGTCTAAATGGAGGAACAGGTACCGTTTTTAAAAGAAATGTACATGCTTTAGCATTTGATATCCATCTAAATTCAACCTTGCAAAAAATGGAACTTAGATTTTCAAATCTAAGCTATGCAGGTAATTAATCACAATTTATATTTCAGCCTTGATGAATCAAATCGACTTCTAGACTTATATTAGTACCAAATGCGCGGCGCATACTTCTTGCCAAATATGCGCTACGAAATAGATTATAAGAACTTAAAAGCTTTCGAGTTTTCTTGTAGATATGAATATCTTGATACTGACTTCAAACAGAACTCCAATCCGAGACAATCTTTAGTTCCGATGTTAAGTTTTGAATTTCTCAAAAACTATGGAACTCGAATACAAATGGGTATGCAAATGGATTATTATGAATATCAAATCGATAATACAAACAAATACATTGGCAATTTGTTCATTGTACAAGTGCAAAGTCGATTATAACCTTTAACATGCATTATGAAAGAAGTGAGCATTACAAGAATGGGTATAACCTTTGCTTCAATTTATTTCTGCTTGGGAATGGAATAAAACTGATATCCCCTACTTCATAAAGAGCCACTATCCTTTGAAGTCATTCAACCAATTGTACGTAGTTATAAATAATTTTAAAATTCAAGTTATGAAATTACATCTAAAAATTCGGAGGCAAGAGAATAAAAATACGACTGGCAAGCTCGTTGATTATACCTTAGAAAACCTCAATCCGCATATGTCCTTTTTAGAGATGCTCGATACATTAAATGAGAAACTCATACTAGCGAATGATATACCTGTCGAATTTGATCACGATTGCCGGGAAGAGATCTGCGGACAATGCGGTATGATGATTAATGGTATTGCACATGGGCCGTTGAAAAACACCACCACTTGCCAATTACATTTGAGGTCCTTCAGAGATGGTGAGGTCATTTTCATCGAACCCTACAGATCTGAAGCATTTCCCATAAAAAAAGATTTAGAAGTAGATCGTTCAGCTTTTGATCGCATTATTTCCTCTGGTGGATATGTGTTCATAAATACAGGGCAAGCGCCAGAGGCATTAACCATTCCCGTAACACATCAAGTGACAGAAGCAGCCTTCGATGCAGCTGCCTGTATTGGGTGTGGAGCCTGTGTCGCAACCTGTAAGAATGGAAGTTCAGCACTTTTTACTTCAGCTAAAATCAACCATATGGTATTATTACCTCAGGATAAAGAAGAACGACTGACTAGAGTAATTGATATGGTCAATCAAATGGATGAAGAACTATTTGGACATTGTACGAATACCGAAGCATGTGAAGTGGAATGTCCACAAGGTATTTCTGTTCTTAATATTGCACGAATGAATTATGAATATAATCGCGCACATTTTTTAAAAAAATGAATTATGGTGATTAAGAAGTACTACACATGGATAATAGGGTTTATAGCATTAACATGTTTAATCCTGATCTATAAGTTTTTTAATCCAATGCAATATAATTTATTCCCAAAATGTCCTTTCTATGCATTAACTGGATACAAGTGTCCGGGTTGCGGATCACAGCGCGCAATACATGATTTATTGAATTTTGACTTCTATAATGCGTGGAGGCAAAATTTTTTGGTTGTCATCGCTATCCCCTATATCATTACAGGTTTAAGCTTTGAATATAACAAAAATCCAACACCCAAAATTCTCAAATGGCGTAAGATTTTGTTCGGCTATAAAGCCATCATAATCGTTTTCATAATTGTTGTGAGCTTCTGGATAATAAGAAATTATTAACTTGAAGAAAGCTTTACGATATAACGAGGAGATATTCACCTCATAAAAAACAGGTACATCACAAAAAAAAGAGCGTTTAATTAAAAACGCTCTTTTCTATATGTTATAAACTGTTTGATTACAATTTACGTTTTACTTCAACTTGTTCGTATGCTTCAACGATATCTCCTTCTTGTATATCATTATAACCTTGAATGTTCAAACCACACTCATACCCGAATGAAACTTCTTTCACATCGTCTTTGAAACGTTTCAGTGATGCTAATTTTCCTGTGAATATAACAACACCATCACGTACGATACGAATATCATTATTGCGGTTAATTTTACCATCCAATACCATACAACCTGCGATTGTACCCACTTTGGAGATTTTAAATGTCTCACGGATTTCAACGTTAGCAACAATCTTCTCTTCGAATTTCGGAGCTAACATACCTTCCATTGCCGATTTAAGTTCTTCAATAGCATCATAGATAATCGAGTAAAGACGAATATCAATTTGCTCTTGCTCAGCCAATTTACGTGCACCAATCGATGGACGAACTTGGAAACCGATAATGATTGCATCAGATGCAGAAGCTAATAATACGTCTGACTCTGAAATCGCACCCACTGATTTGTGAATCACATTCACCTGAATCTCTTGTGTAGACAATTTCAATAATGAATCAGATAGTGCCTCAATTGAACCATCCACGTCACCTTTCACGATTACGTTCAATTCTTTAAAGTTACCGATTGCCAAACGACGACCGATCTCATCTAAAGTAATATGTTTCGTAGCACGCATACCTTGCTCACGTTGCAATTGAAGACGTTTATTCGCCACATTACGAGCTTCCGACTCGCTATCCATTGTGTAGAATTTATCACCTGCAGTAGGTGCACCTGCCATACCTAATATTTGGACTGGTACAGAAGGGCCTGCTTCTTTCACACGTTCACCGCGTTCATTTGTCAATGCTTTTACTTTACCACTATGAGAACCTGCTAAAATTGGATCTCCTACACGTAAAGTACCTCCTAAGATTAATACAGTTGTAACAATACCTCTACCTTTATCTAAAGCAGCCTCGATTACTGAACCTACAGCACGTTTGTTAGGATCGGCTTTCAGGTCTAGCATCTCAGCTTCTAATAATACTTTCTCTAATAAAAGATCTACATTCAATCCAGTTTTAGATGAAATCTCTTGAGCTTGGTATTTACCACCCCAATCCTCTACTAATATGTTCATTTGAGACAACTGCTCTTTAATACGGTCTGTATTAGCACCAGGCTTGTCTACTTTAGTAAATGCAAATACGATTGGCACACCAGCAGCTTGTGCGTGGTTGATAGCCTCTTTTGTTTGTGGCATCACAGCATCGTCTGCAGCAATAACAATAATAACGATATCCGTTACTTTCGCACCACGAGCACGCATGGCTGTAAAAGCCTCGTGACCCGGTGTATCTAAAAATGTAATCTTACGACCACCATCTAATTGTACTGCATAAGCACCAATGTGCTGTGTAATACCCCCTGCTTCACCATGAGTCACATTGGCTTTACGAACGTAATCCAATAGCGATGTTTTACCATGATCGACGTGACCCATTACCGTTACGATCGGAGCACGAGAAATTAATGAGTCTTCATTATCTAACTCTTCAAGATCTGCAATCTCCTCATCTTCTGGTTTGATAAATTCAATCTGATAACCAAATTCGTCAGCAACAATCGTTAAAGTTTCAGCATCTAAACGTTGGTTAATTGAGACAAACATACCTAAACTCATACAAGTTGCGATAATTTGCGTAACAGCGACATCCATTAAATTTGCAAGTTCATTTGCGGTTACAAACTCTGTAACACGTAAAACTTTAGCCTGCATCTCTCTTTCTAATGCTTCTTCTTCTGCAATATTAGCAACATCGTCACGCTTTTGACGTCTCAACTTTGCTCGTTGTGCAAATTTACCAGATTTACCAGCACCGCTCAAACGAGCTAAAGTAGCCTTAATTTGGTCTTGAATTTCCTTTTCTGTAGGTTCCTCTTTTGGTACGTTAGGTCCAGTACTTCTATTATTGAAGGCTGGACGACCTTTATGAGCACCTGGACCTCCTGGGCGGTTATGATGACCACCTGGACCACCCGCTGGACGGTTTTGATTATTTCCTCCTGGACCTCCTGCTGGACGGTTTTGATGAGTACCTGTTGCATTTCCTCCTGTACGGTTTGGATGATTTCCACCACCTTGGTTTGGACCTCCCGTACGATTTGGATGAGTACCACCACCTGGAGGGGGAGTTCCCGTATTATTTGTACGCTTACGCTTACGTTTATGATCATTACCCGTAGCACTTGAAGAAGATGCTACTGGTTTATCTCTATGAGAAGGTCTTGCCGTGGGCAATTCAATCTTACCAATTACTTTTGGACCTGTTAATCTTTCTGCTTTAGCACTGATAACCTCATCTGCAGGATTAACTTTTTTCACTTCCTTTACAGGAGTTTCAACCGGTGCTTTCACAGCAGGTTTTTCATTTTTTGGCTTTTCTTCTACCACTTTCTTCTCTTGAACTTTAGGAGCTTCAGTTTTAACTTCAACTATTTGAGGTGCAGCGACGACAACCTTTGGGGTTTCTTTCGCTTTCTCTTCTACTTTTGGTGCTTCCACTACTGGAGCTTTTGGTGTCTCTACTTTAGGAGCTTCTACTTTCGGCTCTTCTTTTATGATAGGCTTTGGAGCAGGGATAGTAGCCTGTTTAACCACCTCTGGCTTCTTCTCCACTTCCTTTGGAGTTTCAGCTTTCACAACTGGAGTTTCTTCTTTTTTAGGTTTAGATCCTCTTTTCAAAGAGTCTAAATCAATTTTCCCCACAACTTTCATCCCTCCAGTGTGTGTATTTGACGAACTTTCTGCAGTTTCAACACTCGCTACTTTCTCAGCAGGAGCCTCTTTTTTACCAGCATCAGATTCTTCTCTTGTATTAGCCGCAGCATTCTTAATCAAAATTTCTTTTGAAGCTACAGTTTCTTCATAATCGTCATTTTTAGATGATTCTTTAGGAGAAGCCACTGGCGACTCATCACGACGAATTTTGCCAATAACAATTTGCTTAGCTTCATCTTTCACGATTTTGTCACCTTGAAACTCTTTCAACAGCACATTGTACATCTCTCCGGATAGCTTAGTATTAGGTTTGGCGTCTACGTCATATCCTTTTTTCACTAAACAATCTACGGCAGTAGATATGCCAATATTGAGTTCCTTTGCTGCTTTAAGCAGGTTTGTACCTTTTCCTTCAGTCATCTATTATTTTAACTAATTAAATATTTAATACAAAAATATGGTTTTTTTACATCTCTATAACAATTAAATTTGAAATAGAGATGAAAACAAATTATGTGGCTTCATTTTATTCGAATTCAGCCTGTAAAATACGTAAAATTTCTTTTACTGTATCTTCTTCCAAGTCAGTGCGTCTCAGCAATTCTTCTTCTGTAAGTGCTAATACCGAGCGTGCAGAATCTAAGCCTACACGTTTCAATGCATCAATCACCCAGCTTTCAATTTCATCGCTGAATTCTTCGATATCCACATCCTCATCAAACTCGTCATTCTCACGATATACATCGATTTCATAACCCGTCAATTTTCCGGCCAATTTAATATTGTGACCACCGCGGCCAATTGCCAAAGATACTTGATCGGATTTTAAGTACACAGCTGCTGTCTTATTTTCTTCATCAATCTTGATGGAACTTATACGAGCTGGACTTAATGCACGTGTAATATAAAGTGAATGATTCGTTGTAAAATTGATTACATCAATGTTTTCATTACGCAATTCACGAACGATACCATGAATACGCGATCCTTTCATACCTACACAAGCACCTACTGGATCAATACGATCATCATAAGACTCAACAGCTACTTTAGCACGTTCTCCTGGTTCGCGCACAATCTTTTTGATGGTAATCAATCCATCAAAAATCTCAGGAACTTCCAATTCAAACAAACGTTGTAAAAATTCAGGAGCAGTACGAGAAATAAGAATCTTAGGATTATTATTCATCATATCTACTTTATAAACTACCGCACGAATGCTATCCCCTTTTTTGAAATAATCTGCTGGGATCTGTTCTGTCTTTGGTAAGATCAACTCATTACCATCATCATCCAAAACAAGTAATTCTTTTTTCCAAATTTGGTAGACCTCACCAATTACCAATTCACCCTCGCGGTCTTTATATTTTTTGAAAACTTCGTCTTTCTCTAATTCCAATACTTTTGAAACCAAAGTCTGACGTGCTGCCAAAATTGCACGACGACCAAAACTCTCTAATGTGATTTGCTCAATATAGTCATCGCCAACTTCTAAATCAACATCAAGTTTCTTCGCTTCTGTTAATTCAATCTCTAGATCATCATCTTCCGAAAATTCATCTTCAACAACAACACGTGTTCTCCAGATCTCTAAATCCCCATTATCAGGATTCACGATAACGTCACAGTTCTCATCTGTACCGAAACGTCTACGGATCATGCTACGAAATACTTCTTCTAAGACAGAAATAACCGTAGGACGGTCAATGTTTTTAAACTCTTTGAACTCTTGGAAAGAGTCAATCAAATTGATATTGCTGCTCATTTTTATTTAAATGAAATTAACACCTTAGTTGCTTTTATTTGTTCCAAAGGAATGATACGAGCAGCCTGCTGCGCTTTTGTTCCTTTTTCTTTTATCGTTTCTTCAATTGTTATCTGTGCTTCCTCAACTGTCAGTAGTTTTCCTTCAGTTTTCGTACCATCATTCAACTTCACTTGGACATTACGCCCAATATTTTTCTTGTATTGTCTCAGGTGGACCAAATTAGTATCTATACCTGGTGAAGACACTTCAAGGCGATAAGCTTTTTCTACCACCTCTTCCTCCTCTAACTGAAAACCTACAAATCTACTGACTTGTACACAATCATCGATACTAATCCCCTGATCACCATCTAGCAAAACTTCCAACACACTGTTTGGGTGAAATTTAACACTTACAATAAACAAATCATCGCGATCTGCTAACTTTTCTTGAATGAGTTCGACAACTCTTTTCTCTACATTTTGCATATTCTTTCGAAATCGAATAAAAAGACTGAAATCAATGAATTAAAAAAGGGGGCATACGTTGCCCCCTTCCTCTCAGATAGGACAAAGATAAAAATATTTTTTCAACAAACAAAATATAGATGAAAAAGTTCTAAATCAATGCGCCTATTTAGCCCTTATCCACAACCGAATTTATCGTCTTTTGCATTTCAGCCATCATGGTCGACAAAGTTTCCATTGTCGGTTCGCTATTAGGTTCAGGCAATACCGTGCTGATATACGCCTTAGCACGCCAGACTTCCATAATATCACCCGCTTCTACCCAATATGGGTCATAGCTTTTATTATCAGACAACAACTTCAATCCTTTATCCTCTTTAAACTTATAGGCTACCCGCTTATAAACAACGCCCTCATCTTTTGAAACAATCACATACGTCTGGGCTGCTTTAATATCATTCCAATTCTCCACATACTCTGCCACCACAATTGACCCACTAGCCAATGGTCGCATCGAATCTCCTTTGATTTCAAAAGCACGGTAGGTACCCTGATTAAACATAGGTAACGAAAACTTTGGAAGAGTAGCTACATATTCAGGATCTGCATAACCATTCATATATCCTGCACTAGCTTTTACTGGAACCAATTCGATGTTTTCACGATCTTGCCCATCGACGGTCACACTTAACACACGAAGGTTTGAAGCGTTACTTTTTGGAGCAGGACGCCATTTTTCGTTGATTTCATCGTTAGCAAGCTCATCCATTGTCATGTCATAAAACTCTGCTATTTTATTTAGCAACTCATATTTGGGTTCCGCACGATCCTCCTCATAAGCTCCAACAGAAGCTCTTTTTATCTCCATTAAATCGGCAAACTGCTGTTGTGTAAGTCTTTTCGTTTTTCTTAAAAACTTAAGATTGGAAGCGATGTTTGGCATATTTTTTTAAATTTAATTTTTTAATATCTAAAAATATTAGTATTATTGTGCCAATAAAATTAGTAAAAAAAACACAAATAACCAAATTTATTAGCGCAATCATGAAATTACACATTTTATACATCATTACCGATAGCAATAGACAATTCTTAAAAGCGGATATTACATCGGATATCAACATAACAATGAACGAAATAAAAAGTAGTAGCAAAATACTATTTCCCAATGGTCCGCACCTGACACGTATTGTTTATATGGAACATTTCCAATCTAACGAACAAGCAGAAAAAAGACTATTACAGCTGGGGCAATTCACACGAATGCAAAAAGAGAAACTTATCCGTAAGCACAACGCTAACTGGCACAATCTATCCCTTACTATCGTAAATACTCCACAAAAAAAATCGGTTGTTTATTCTTCATAAACAACCGATTAAAAAAACTTTTACAAACTCGCTATCCAACGTTATCAAGTGAATCGCGCAACTTTGTAGCGACCACATCTTGTTCCGTGGATAAAGCTCCCATATCAACATCACCCTCCGGAGTTTCTGCCCCCTCTTCTTGAATTACTTCACCGCTACCAATATCCTCCAAATCCACACCGTCATCTACTGCTGTAGAATCTGACAAGGATTCTTCACGAAATGGACGAGGTGTCACACATTTATATTTCTTGGTTATCTCTACGGTTGGCGCAGGAAATTTACCCTGAGTATAACCTAATGACTTATCCTTATAGACGGCCTCCATAAACAAACCGAAAATAGGCAATGCCGTCTTCGACCCCTCTCCTGTTTGCGAGTTTTTAAAATGAACATTCCGATCATCACAGCCAACCCATACGGCAGTCACCAAATCTTTCGTAACCCCCATATACCAACCATCCACATATTCCGATGAAGTACCTGTTTTCCCTCCAATCTCATTCTCTTTTGCAAATAAATCGTATTCCCATAATGCTTGAGAAGTACCTCCAGGTTCTTCCATCCCCCCACGCAACATATAGGTCATCAACCATGCATCTTGCTTATCCACCACTTGCTTTCGTTCTGGCTTAAAAGTTGCAATCACCTTCCCATCATAATCTTCAATACGTGAAACTAATATAGGAGTTAAACGCTCACCTTCATTCATCATAGTCGAATAGCCATTCACCATTTCAAACACCGATACATCATTTGGTCCTAAACCAATGGATGGTACGGGGTTCAATTTACTTTCAATACCTACACGATGCGCTGCTTCAGCAATTTTATCCGCACCAACTTTTTCCGTTAACTGAACCGTGATAGAATTAACAGAACGTGCCATTGCCCAGCGTAACGACATTTCGCGATAACTGAAATTCCAATCTGCATTTTTAGGCTCCCAAACTTCAATTGAATCTCCTTTATCAATTTTAATCGTGACTGGTTTATCCTGCACTTGGTCACAAGGCGTCATACCCGACTCCAATGCGGCTAAATAAACAAAAGGCTTGAAGGTTGATCCCGCTTGTCTTTTAGATTGATTAACGTGATCATATTTAAAGAACTGATGATCAATACCGCCAACCCATACTTTGATTTCACCCGAATATGGATCCATACTCATAACACCTGTATTCAGCATCGTCACATAATATTTAATCGAATCCATTGTGGACATCTGAACTTTTTCACGCAAACGTTCTCCCTTCCATGAAAAAATCTCCATTTGTTTTTTCTGATTCAAATAAAAATCAATACTATCAGTACGGTTATCATACTTTTTTGTTAGGTACTTATAATAATCTGTCTTTTTAGCTAAATTCTCTATAAATCCAGGAATCACTTTACCCGATAGGTCGCGCCATGGCTCTTCATCACCCCAAGCGTTCTTTAATCTTCTTTGCAATACCTCCATCTGTTTTGCTACAGCCTCTTCGGCATGCTTCTGCAATTTTGAGTTGATTGTCGTATATATCTTCAATCCATCTCTGTAAATATCGCGATCATTATCTTCAGCCCACTTTTCCAACCAACGCTCCACAGCGGCCCGTAAATAAGAGTCTTCACCAGCATGCACATCTTTATTATCCGTATGCAAGACCAAGGGTTCCTTAGATAAGGTTTCCACTTGAGCCTGATCGATATAGTTGGCCTTCTGCATCTGTAATAAAACCACATTCCTTCGTTCCCGCGATTTATCTAAATTACGCATGGGATTATACATAGTCGTACCTTTCAGCATACCGACTAATACAGCTGCTTCATTGATAGACAAATCGCTAGCATTTTTACTAAAATAGCGTCGTGCAGCTGTTTGTATTCCATATGAATTATTGCTAAATGATACTGTATTTAAATACATAGTAATAATCTCAGCCTTACTATATCGGGTCTCCAACTTATAAGCGGTCATCCACTCTTTGAATTTGGTTACAATCAGACCTATGCCAGGAATTCTACCCAATAATCCAACCGATTTGTTATATCGTGTTCGATATAGATTTTTCGCCAGTTGCTGAGTAATCGTACTTGCTCCTCTCTTATCCCCTGTCAATGTCGATATAATACCTGAGCCTAATCCTAAAAAATCAACACCACTATGTTTATAAAAACGAACATCCTCTGTTGCAACTAATGCATTAATTACATTTTTAGATATACTATCAAAAGCCACTGGGTTACGATCTTCATCAAAATATCGACCGATCAAAACACTATCAGCTGTAAACAATTCCGTTGAAATATTAACATTAGGCATCGTAATATCCTTTTTAGTAGGAGAATAGCCGAAGAGTCCCAAAAAGTTAAGCTGTATGGCACAAACTAGGACGATTAAAAAATATATACCGAACGCTATATAGCGAATAAATTTATTCTTAATCCGTTTAAACATACGGTAAAGGTCTAAAAATGTTTTGTGAAAACAAGCAAAAAAACTAAGGTTTTACCTGCAGCTATAACAATTAACGAAATTTAACATTTCATTATTCTAAATCTGATAATTAGGAATATAAGAATCAAGAAGACATCAAAAATTATACCTAAAAATACTATCGATACGTTTTCTTTTCATTAATCGATATATATTATATAAATTTATATGCAATTAGTCATATAAAACATGTTAAAGCAAACATTACAACAAAAGTTATTACAGAAACTATCTCCGCAACAGATTCAGTTTATCAAGCTTTTACAAGTTCCTACGGTATCTTTGGATGCGCGCATAAAAGAAGAACTAGAAGAGAATCCAGCCCTTGAGGACGGTAGTTTAGCAAATATGTCCGAACCAAATGAAGAATACCCCGACCGTGATCCAGACGACAGTTTTGACACTGATGAAAACCATGAAAGTGATGAATTTAATGTAGATGAATATATTCAGGAGGATGATTTTACGGATTATTCCAATAATTATAATTACTCCGACGAAGATGATGATAAAAAAGAAATCCCGATTGCTGTACAAGATTCGTTTTTCGAAAAACTACAGCAACAGTTGGACTTGTTAGCCCTTGATGACCGCGATTTTCTGATTGGACAACAAATTATCGGGAGTTTAGATGATGATGGTTATTTACGTAGACCCATATTGAGTCTTATTGACGACCTTGCTTTTTCACAAAATGTCATTGCAACAGAAGGTGAAGTATTGGAAATGCTTAAAGTTATTCAAGATTTTGAACCTGCTGGAATTGGAGCACGTGATCTACAAGAATGTTTATTGATACAGTTAGAGAAAAAAGATCAAAACAATCCCATTATTGCTCAAGCGATTAAAATAGTAAAAAACTACCTAGAAGAGTTTACAAAAAAACACTATGACAAACTTGAAAAATCGCTGGGACTGACCTCTGAGGATTTAAAAAATATCATAAATGAAATCCTTAAGCTAAATCCAAAACCAGGCGATTCTGGCGCTGTAGCTGGTAAACAACTTCACGTAATCCCTGATTTTCACATTAGCAACAATGATGGGATCTTACACCTCACGCTAAATGGTAGAAATGCACCCGAGCTACGGGTGAGTCGCTCTTATCAGAGCATGTTTGAGCATTACGATAAATCAGACCAAAAGGACAAAAAGATGAAGGAAGCCGTTCAGTTTGTCAAACAAAAACTGGACTCGGCCAAATGGTTCATCGACGCCATCAAACAAAGACAACAAACTTTATTGAAAACGATGAACGCAATTATGGAATATCAGTATGATTATTTCCTGACAGGTGATGATGTGAAACTGAAGCCTATGATATTAAAAGATATCGCTGATCGCATAGGTATGGATATATCCACTGTGTCGCGTGTTGCAAACTCCAAATACGTACAGACAGAATTTGGAACCTTCCTTCTCAAATCATTTTTCTCTGAAGCCATTCAAACCGAATCTGGAGAAGAGGTATCCAACAAGGAAGTCAAAAAAATTCTCGAAGAATGCATTGCTAATGAGGTCAAAAGAAAACCACTAGCTGACGAAAAGCTGACTGAAATCTTGAAAGACAAAGGATATAACATTGCACGACGTACTGTTGCAAAATACCGGGAAGCACTTAATATTCCTGTCGCTAGATTGCGCAAAGAGTTATAGTAATGGTAAAAAGCTTCTTTTTAGTGGCTTTTTACTTTTTATTGATTTATCCTACGCCTGCATAACCAATTAGATTATTATCTTTGTTTCTGACAAAAATGGTCTAATCTTAAAAGATGTCTGCTTTTAATGTAGTTGAAAAAACATCGCTTACATTAATACCAATGGATAACGATTTGACTCGAGCTACTAAAGCTATACTTGAATTAATCCAATATGCAAGGATTACGAGATAGCCAGTACAATTGAATAAAATAAATAAAAATTAAAAAAGTCAATAACAAACAACCCTTACTATAATTACTTTTTTTTAAAAGACGAATGAGAGCAACAAAAATTGTTACCCTTACAGCCTTACTAGCGACATTAACATTTGCGTCAAAAGCGCAAGAACGAGACGATAGAGCTACTATCTTAAATTTCAAAGGAATCCAATTCCACAGCAATGACTCCCTCTTCTATACGAACTTTAGGTTTAGAATGCAAAACCGCATTGGTTTCACAGAAAAATTGGATGGCGAAACAAATGGCGAATGGGATGCACGTGTGCGCCGATTACGCATGCGTGTGGACGGTTACATATACACGCCTAAAATTAGCTACTCAATACAATTAGCCTTCACTAGAAGTGACCAGGATTTTGACGAGACAGGTATTCCGAACATTGTTCGTGACGCAGTTGTATTCTACAATTTCACTGATGATTTTTACATCAGTTTTGGTCAAAACAAATTACCAGGAAACAGACAACGTGTGAACTCTTCTGGGCAGCTACAGTTTGCAGACCGTTCCTTAGTGAATTCAAAGTTTACTGTTGACCGTGATTTCGGTATGAGCGCTAATCTAAGCAAGAAAATTGGAGAAGTACCTATCAATGCCAAAGTAGCTATATCAACCGGTGAAGGTAGAGCAGCTAGTGGCACGGATGGTGGACTATCTTACACTGGTCGTGTCGAATTTTTGCCCTTAGGTAACTTTAAAAATGGCGGAGACTATTCAGAAGGTGACTTAGAAAGAGAAGAAACACCGAAACTTTCAATCGGTGGTGGCTACAGCTACAACGATAGAACTACCCGAGTAGGAGGTCAAACAGGCAAATATGTTGAAAATCCATTTACACTTAAAACAAGTTTCGTAGATGCCATCTTAAAATATCAGGGATTTGCCTATCAAGCAGAATACATGCGTCGTGACGTAGACAACCCACTGAATCTTGACTTAGAAGGTAAAACAGCCTATGCTTATAAAGGATTTGGTATCAATCAGCAAATGTCTTACCTCATGAATCATGGTTTCGAAGTCGTGAGTCGTTATACATTTGTAAAGCCACACCAAGACATCCGCGCTTATGAGAAGCAAACTGAAATTATCGAAGCTGGCTTAAACAAATATATGAAAGCACATCGCCTGAAATTCAATTTGAGTGGAAATTATACTTTCAAAGAGGGGCAATTCAACAACGTTAACCAAAAGAACTCTTGGGGCTTCCTGTTCCAAGTTGAATTAGGTATTTAATATAAAAAAAGGTTCAGTGTTTAACACTGAACCTTTTTTTTATAACAATAATCATCTAGTCTTCATCCAATTCTTCAAACTTGCGCAAATCAGCTTCAGCTCCCAATATATCGCCTAAGGATTCTTTTATCGCAGCTCGATATTGATAGAGATCTGAATAATAAGGGTTCAAATCAATCGCCTTTGAATAATCCATTAAAGCTTCCTCCTGCTTCCCCAAACGCTCAAATACATCAGCTCTTAACACATAAGGATAGAAATCATCTTTCATCAAAGATATCAATTTCGAATAATCGATAACCGCATCTTCAAACTTTCCAATTCGCTCAAACAAGGAAGCACGTTCCTCATAAATCACGGATTGCTCTGGGTTTAGTGATTCTGCTTTTCCATAATCTGCTAAAGCCTCGGTATGTCTACTCAAACATTCTTGTACCTTTGCACGTAATACGTAAGCAGAAACACAACCAGAATCAATTGCCAATGCTAAATCACAATCTGCCTGGGCTGCCACATATTGCGTCAATTTGGTATAAATGGCGGCACGGTAAACATACCAATCTGACTGATCTTTTGCCAGTGATAACCCCTGTGTATATAGATTGACTGCATGTTGATAATCATAAATATCTACAAATTCCAGTGCTAGTTTAGCCAATACATCTAGATCTTGCGTATCCTGACTCCAAGTTTCTTCCAATTCTTCTATCTCTGCTTGCTCAGATTTGAGTGTTACCAAATAAGGTAAGTGTTCCTCCCATTCCAATAAGCTATGGTAATTAAAATCAAGTCGCTTAGCAATTTGATAATCATAAAAAGCACCTTCGTCATCATCTAAAATACGATTCAGTACACAACGACATGCATAAAAATAAGGTTCTTTAGGATAGGATACAATTGCGTCGGTATATACCTGAACAGCCTTTTCAATCTGGTTTTGCAAAAAATAACCTAAAGCAAGATAGCTATATCCCAAGGCAGTAATTTGCTGTGCTTGCGCTTCTAATAAATGAATCTCTGCATTTAAATTTCCCGCTTGTAATCCCGCTATCCCTTTTAATAATGCCATTACAACAGGATCTAGCCAATTCATGGTATCCAATTCCACCAATATCTGTTCATACTCAGTTGTTGCATCAAGTTTAAAATCAATCAACTCTTTTATTGGTAAGAATGCATAATTCGCCAATAAAACAGTAGTATCCTCCTTTAGATCAAAATCAACCGTAGTCTGCTGTATAAATAATTTCTGAAGTATTTCTTGCATATACAAAGGTACGACGATGAACAGCAAAACAGAAATATATTTCGCGTGCGCTGGCAGTCAGGTTACCAAAAGCATGTTTTAAAAAAGAGTTATATAACACAATTACAAGCTATAATAGCATGAATTCATATGAAATTAATTAAAATTAAATATGCTATAAATAACCTCTAAAGCGAAAAGGCCCAAACTCTTTAAAGTTTAGGCCAATTCTATTTCATAGGATTAAGTACTACGCTAATTCGTCACTATAAACGTAACGAATTTCTTCTCTCAGATTATATCGTGAAGACATCACTTCACCATACGCTCCAGCTGTACGGATAGCGATTAAGTCGCCCCTTCTAGAAAGAGGTAAAGGCACTTCCTTACCGAAACAATCTGAACTTTCACAAATTGGTCCCACGACATCATAATTAATGATATCCGAAGCTACTTCTTCACCTAGTTTTTCAATTTTATGAAAAGCCTGGTACAAAGCAGGACGCATCAACTCAGTCATACCTGCATCTAATATCAAAAAGTTCTTCTTGACACCATTTTTAACATACAGAACCTTACTGATCAACGAACCACATTGAGCCACTAAAGCACGACCTAATTCAAAATGAACCTCCTGCTGTGGCGTTCTCTCCAAAAACTTTTCAAAGATATCAAAATATGATTCAAAGTCAGGAATAGCATTTTTATCTGGATTGTGGTAATCCACACCCAATCCCCCCCCCACGTTCAGTACCTTGATCGGGACACCTCGCTCTTCAAACCAATTCTTCCATTCATTCACCTTGACACACAAACTTTTAAACACATTCATATCTGTTATTTGTGAACCAATATGAAAGTGAAGGCCAATAAGTTCGATGTTTTCACAAGTTCGAATGACTGCCGCAGCTCTCTCAAGCTCTGCATTAGTGACACCAAACTTATTCTCATCTAATCCAGTCGTAATGTAATGATGCGTATTTGCATCCACATTTGGGTTAATACGCAAAGCTACTTTAGCCTTACGTCCCTTTACTGCAGCCAGTTCATTGATTACTTCCAACTCTTGGATCGATTCCACGTTAAAAGCGAAAATATCATGTTCTAGCGCTAGATTAATCTCCTTGTCAGACTTACCAACACCGGCAAAAGTGATCATTTTAGCGTCAAAACCTGCATCAATTGCACGTTGCACCTCATTACCACTCACACAGTCTGCTCCAAATCCTTTAGCTTGTATCATCTCGAGAAGACGGCTATTGAAATTAGATTTCACAGCAAAATGCACATGAAACCCACGTTTACTCGAAGCAGCAATTGCTGCATCTAACGTATCTTCTAACACGTTCAGGTCATAATAGTAGAAAGGTGTTTCCTTTCCAATGAACTGGCTCTCTATATTTTTGTTTTTCATTTAGAAAATTACAATTAAAATAAACGGTTGTGTAAAGAACGTAAAGCTTCTACTTTATGATTTGTATCCAACAAAACAGAGACATTATAATCAGACCCTCCGTATGAAATCATACGGACAGGTAGGTGCTTAACAGCATCCAATACTCGTGCCGCATAACCATGTGTATTCAAGTCAAAGTCACCTACTACACAGACAATAGTTTGCCCCTCATCAACTGAAACTGTCCCAAAGTCCTCTACTTCTTTGATGATATCCTGCAGATTTTTCGTGTCATCAATTGTCACAGATACGGCCACTTCTGATGTCGTAATCATATCGATTGGTGTCTTGTAGCGTTCGAAAATTTCAAAAACACGACGTAAAAAACCATAGGCCAACAACATCCTAGAAGAATGGATATGAATAGCAGTGATGCCATCTTTGGCCGCAATCGCACGAATACTTCCCTTTTGTCCTCCCTCTTTACTAATCAATGTGCCGCTTGCAGTCGGATCTAATGTATTCAACAAACGTACTGGTACATTATATTTTTGCGCAGGAAAAACCGATTGAGGATGTAAAATTTTCGCACCAAAGTAGGCTAATTCTGCTGCTTCATCAAAACTCAAATGAGCGATAGGAGACGTATTTTTTACGATACGAGGATCATTATTATGCATACCGTCAATATCCGTCCAGATCTGCACTTCATCAGCACCTATTGCTGCACCAATTAAAGATGCTGTATAATCCGATCCACCACGACGTAAATTATCGACTTCACCGAAAGAATTACGACAAATAAAGCCCTGTGTAATGAACAATGTATTCTCAGGATGATTCGCAATCAAGGGTGTCAATTTAGAGGTAATGTAATCTACAATAGGTTCATTATCTTCATCAATTTTCATGAAATCCAATGCAGGCAATAAAACAGAAGGAACATTGATCTCTGTTAAGTGAAAGTGAAACAAAGCTGTAGATAACAATTCACCCTGTGCTAAAATAATCTTCTCTTCCACAGGAGTAAAGATCTCATGCGCAAATCCTTCAATAAAATTAAAATGTGACTCGATTAAGCTCTTACCATTTTTATATCCCGCTTCAGTTTTGAACAATTCCTTAATTAGGTCTTCGTACTTGTCTTTATGCTTCTTAATCAACTCCTTTGCCAAGTCCTTGTTATCCGCAAGATAAGCTTGACCAATTTCTACTAAAGCATTTGTTGTCCCAGACACTGCTGACAACACCACAACCTGACGCTCAGAAGGGTTTACGATATCTAACAACCCTTTGATGCGCTCTGCACTACCGACAGATGTACCACCAAATTTTAAAATTTTCATACTGACTTACATTATATTTAAATTTTGCCGTGAATATAGGCAATTACTTACTTTTTTCGCATAAAAAAGCGGCACAAATACATAAGTTTTTGTGCCGCACCAAATATTGTTGCGGAAATCTACTTCTTAAGACTCTCGATAATCAACTGCGCTAATTCGACACCAATTCGCTCTTGTGCTTCATTTGTGGCTGCACCAATATGTGGCGTCAACGAAATTTTCGGGTGCTTTAAAATCACCGACCTCGGAGTAGGCTCATTATCAAACACATCCAATCCTGCAAAAGCGACTTTACCAGAATCTAAAGCTTCAATTAATGCAAGCTCATCAATTACACCACCACGAGCAGCATTCACCAAACCGACCTGATTTTTTAATAAAGCGAACTCTTGTACACCAATTGCTGGCTTATCCAAAAACGGCACATGTAAAGTAATGAAATCTGAAGTTTTCAACAAATCTTCCATGGATACCTGATCCACAGGTAACTCTACTTCAAATCCCTGAGTTAGTGTTAATGTCAATGTTTTAGGACCATCAGCTAAATCGTAATAAACGATATCCATGCCCATTCCCAATCCTATTTTTGCTGTTTCACGCCCAATACGACCGAATCCAACGACACCTAAAGTTTTACCTCTCAACTCCGATCCCCCAGCGTACGCTTTCTTCAAAGCTCCAAACTGGCTATCACCTGATACTGGCATCTGACGATTAGAATCATATAAGAAACGTACTCCATTCAAAAGATGCGCAAATACCAACTCTGCTACAGATAAAGAAGAAGCCGCAGGTGTGTTTAAGACAGCAATACCTTTAGAACGTGCGTAGTCAACATCGATATTATCCATACCGACACCACCACGACCTATCACCTTTAGATTTGGACAAACATCGATTAATGATTGCCTAACTTTTGTTGCACTACGCACTGTAATTGCGTCGTAGGCTTGTAATTTTTCCGCTAATTCTTCTTGCGGTATATGATTTGTATCGACTTCAAATCCGGCATCCTCCAAAAGTTTTTTTCCTGCTGGATCGATACCATCATTTGCTAATATTCTCATGATATAAATTAGATTTTATTTTTTTAATTCCTCAAACTCCTTCATCGCATCTACCAAGGCATTGATACTGGTAATCGATAATGCATTATAAATCGATGCTCTAAATCCACCTACTGAACGGTGACCTTTGATACCGATTAAATCGCGTTCTTTAGCTAAAATCAAGAACTCCGCTTCTAATTCCGCAGAATCCATTATAAAGGTCACGTTCATACGTGATCGATCTTCCACAACTGCAGTCCCTTTGAAGAATGGGTTACGGTCTATCTCATCATACAAAGTACGCGCTTTGATTATATTCTCTTGTTCAATAACTGTTACGCCACCTTTTGCTTTTAACCAACGTAAATTAAGTAACGATACAAAAATTGAAAAAACTGGGGGTGTATTGTACATCGAACCTGCACCAATATGCGCTGTATAGTCCAATATAGAAGGAATTACACGACCAGATTTACCTAATATTTCATCTTTAACAATAACTAATGTAGCTCCAGCAGGACCCATATTCTTTTGTGCCCCTGCATAAATCAAATCAAAGTCTGCAACATCAATTTGGCGGCTCAGAATATCTGAAGACATATCAACCACAATTGGAACACCTGAAGCCGGTACATCAAATACTTCCGTACCGTAAATGGTATTATTCGAAGTATAGTGGAAATACGCTGCGTCAGCAGGAACAGAAAACTGTTTTGGAATATAAGTGTAGTTTTTGTCACTCGACGAGGCAACTACTTCTACTGCTCCTATTTTTTTTGCTTCTTTAATTGCCTTTGACGCCCAAACACCTGTATCCAAATAAACCGCTTTACCACTTTCTGGTAACAAATTCAACGCTATCATGGCAAATTGTAAGCTTGCTCCTCCTTGTAAAAACAAGATGGAATATCCTTGCGGTACATTTAACAATTCACGCACCAATTTAGTCGATTCATCCAATACTGCTTCGAATTCTTTAGAACGATGCGAAACCTCCAAAATGGATAAACCTGTATTATTAAAATCAATAACAGCTTGTGAAGCTTCTTGAAAAACTTCCTTTGGCAGAATGCAAGGACCTGCTCCAAAATTATGTTTCATTGATATATAGTTTGTTTTATGTATAGCTTTCTAAGATTTGGCAAGACAATCGTTTGCTTACCAAAAACCAAAGATACAAGATTTCTTATTTAAATTTCAACAAAAAATCAATTTTAATGAAATTAACAAAAAGCAAACAGCAAAAACATACAAAGATTCTATAAAAAACACCCAAAATCATTAAAAATGATATTATTAAACCACCTAAAGTAGCATGACTTTCCAAGCCTGTATTACATCGTTATTTTTCAATAATCGTTGGGCATAAAGCTGTAAATGTACCAACCGACTACTCTCGTCTCCAATAAAGGCGTTGAGCAAGTCGTATATTTCTGGTTCATCACGAATCGCTTCAATAGCATCTTCGTCTGGCAACTCCTCTACCGTCAGTAATTGTTGGATTTCCATCTTTGAGAACACAGTAGATGATTTTAAAAAGGGAGGTAAATCTGAAAATTTCATATAAAAAAAAGCTGACCTTTAAACAATGTTCAAAGGTCAGCTTTATCTCTGGTATTCAAAATAGTTTTTACAATTTTTCGATAATATGATCGGCAAACTCACTTGTCTTTACAAGCGTTGCATCTTTCATTAAATTATAGAAATCGACCGTTACGGTCTTGGCTTTTATGGTTTCGCCCAATGCTTTAACAATTGCGTCTGCAGCCTCTTGCCAACCCATGTATACCAGCATCATGACACCGCTTAAAATCACCGAAGAAGGATTCATCGTATCTGTGTTGGCAAAACGTGGTGCAGTCCCATGTGTAGCCTCAAACACAGCATGTCCAGTATCATAATTAATATTCGCTCCAGGAGCAATGCCAATACCACCAACAATTGCCGCCAAAGAATCTGAAATATAATCCCCATTTAAATTTAGGGTAGCGATTACCGAATAATCCTTAGGATTCAATAAAATCTGTTGTAAGAAATTATCTGCAATTACATCTTTTATTAAAATTTTACCAGAATCCAAAGCATGTTGCTGTTCTGCATTGGCTGCCAAATCACCTTTTTCTGCTTTGGTACGCTCCCACTGTCCCCAAGTATAAGTTTTATCAGCAAATTCTGTTTCAGCGAGTTCGTATCCCCAATTTTTAAAGGCTCCTTCCGTAAATTTCATAATATTCCCCTTATGAACCAAGGTCACAGAGGGTAAATTATGTTCCATTGCATGTTCAATCGCAGCGCGTATAAGGCGCTTTGAACCTTTTTCTGATACCAGCTTGATACCAACACCCGTTTCTGATGAAAAATTATAATCTACATGCAATTCGTCACGTAAAAAATTTTGAATTTTCTGTGCATCAGCCGTACCGGCAGCGAATTCAATACCCGCATAGATATCTTCTGTATTCTCTCGAAAAATAACCATATTGACATCCTCCGGATGCTTTACAGGAGAAGGAACTCCTTCGTACCATTTCGTAGGTCGTTGACAAACAAATAAATCGAGTTCTTTACGTAGAGCGACATTTAACGAACGGATTCCACCACCGATGGGTGTTGTTAAGGGACCTTTGATACCTACCAAATATTCTTTTAACACCTGCAACGTCTTTTCAGGCAGCCATTCTCCGGTTTCATTAAATGCTTTTTCTCCTGCAAGGACCTCTTTCCATTCAATCCTCCTTCTACCTGCATAAGTTTTTTCTACAGCATGATCAAAGACCCGCACCGAAGCGTGCCAAATATCTGGTCCAATACCATCTCCAATAATAAAAGGGATGATAGGTTGGTCAGGAACCTGCAATAATCCATGCTCGGACTTAACTATTTTACTTGCCATAGTGTATTTCTATTTCTCCTTATTGAACATGTTACCGATTTCCTTACTGATTTTTCTAAAGATCGGCGCCGCTTGCACATCTTCATATTCATCAATATGATGATTGTCCACCCGGCTTGGAAATACCAGCACCACGTTGTCATTTTCATGGATACGTTCCAATTTCTTTGCCAAACCATCCAATGAATCACGATAAGACACCTCTCCATAACGGGAAGAAACATAAAACAACAGCGCATTATCCTCCCTAAATGAGATTAAACCATGAATATGATCCCAATTATCATAAATTCTAAAATTAACGGGAACTGAATTTTTGATTTCATCTAGGAACACTGTAGTAGCAGCCTCTGTGCGTTCATCACATACAAAAGTGACCGAAATAGTAAGCTCCTGTCCTAATTTTAACACTTTCTCTACCCAATACTCAAAACCAAATTCAGATTGTGATAATGGTGGAGCAAAAACGATAATTTTACTATGGGTGATAAATGGCTTTTTGAATTGGCACATCATCACATTTGCAGAAGTACGATTAAGAATACTCTCTGATTTTTCACCGACTATTTTATCCACAAAATTACTAGCACTTGGCCACCCTAAAAGAATACAATCTGCCATCACCTCTTTAGCACTTCTGCTGATTCCACTAGGAATATTAAAGTCAATTGTAGCTGCGATACTTACCTCTGTTTCACTACCTGAAGCATATTTTGCTATGTTATCAAGATTTTTACGAGCAATAGCCATATTCTTTTCCGCTTGCTCGTTATCCTTTACTACGGAGACAATACTGATCGGATGATGTGATTTCTTACTTCGCATTAAAGTAGCAAAATCTAAAATAGATTTCATATTTTCCATATTTGCTAATGGAATCATAATATGTTCATCATGTTCCTTCACAATATTGATATGGGTATCATCCTGATCCCCATCCATAACAATTTTCTTAGAAGCCGCTTCGGTTACAATAGTTGCCACGATACAAGTCACTAAAATCAATAAAATTGTCCCATTCAGTACATTCTCATCAATAATTTCATTTTTATAACCAACCATAATGACGGCTAGAGTTGCCGCAGCATGTGAACTACTCAAACCAAATATCACGTTACGTTGACCAATTGAATACTTAAAGACAAATTGTGTCACCCATGCTGCCCCCCATTTACCCAATATCGCTACTACGGTCAGTGTTGCTGCCACGATTAAAGCCTCTGGGCCGCGTAGAAGAACGCTAACATCCACAATCATCCCTACACTGATTAAAAAGAATGGAATAAAAATCGCATTACCGATAAATTCGATTCGATTCATCAATGCAGACGAATGTGGAATCAATTTATTCAAAGCAAGACCAGCCACAAACGCTCCGATAATCGGCTCCAAACCCGCAATTTCAGATAAGAAAGCTGCAAAAAAAACGATGGATAGGATAAAAATATAATGGGAAGTTTTTTCACTTTCAATACGCTCGAAAAACCATTTTGCAATGCAAGGAATGACACCAAACATAATAAAGAGAAAAATAGAAAACGAAACGCCTAAGGTTACCCAAAATTCTTGTCCTATATTCCCCTGCGAAGCACCAGTGATGACTGCAAGTATAATCAACACAGCCGTATCTGTCAAAATGGTACCTCCAATAGTGATGGCGACAGCCTCATTCTTCGAAATACCGTAACTATTAACTATAGGATAGGAAACCAAAGTATGCGTAGCAAACATACTGGATATCAGTATACTGGCTAATATTCCATAATCCAAAAGATAAAAGCACACTGGAAAACCAATAGAAATAGGTATGATGAAAGTAAAAAAACCGAACATAACACTTTTATGTTTCGTCTTCTTGAATTCATTCATATCCAACTCCAATCCAGCTATAAACATAATATATAGCAAACCGATTGTTGAAAAAAGATCCACTGCCGAATTTTTCTCTAACCAATTCAATCCATGTGGACCAATAATCACTCCCGAAATAATCAAGCCTATAATGCCCGGAACCTTAATGGATCGCAATAGTATAGGCGACAATAAAATGATAAATAATACGAGCGCGAAGATGAGTACTGGACTTTTTAAAGGAGCTTCAAAAGCATGCGATAAGTGATCTAATACGTTTCTATTCATAAATATATAAGCTAGTTCAAGTATGTGTTTACAGCGGATTACCTATAGAAATCCACTTACCAAACCTCTAAAAGTAAAATATTTATTTCGGAACCACAATTAAAACAGTCATTTATTTGAAAGAAATCGCGCGTACTGGACTGATTTTTGTAATCAGTAAGGAAGGAATAAATAAGGCCAACATTCCAATAATAACCACCGATAAGTTGATTAAAGCAATGTCCGTCCAATAGAGTTTAACAGCCACATATGAGATATAATAGGTCTTTTCATCCAACTTAAAAAACTGGGTGTAATCCTGAAAGAAGTACAAACCAAGGCCAATCAAATTACCTAGAATCAACCCTAAACCAATCAGATATAACGCGTTGTACATAAAAACTCGCCGCACCCCATTATTATGAAAACCAAGTGCTTTCAAAATACCAATCATAGATGTCCGTTCCAAGATAGTAATGAGCAAAGCTGAAATCATGTTAATAATAGCTACCAAAGTAACCAATATAAAGATAATGGTAGTGTTCATATCTAATAGATCCAACCACTGAAAGATATCTGCCATTTGATCCCGAATGCTTACGGCATGCAGATCCATCGGTACCATATCATCAATTTCATTTGTGGTCTGCTGTAGTTTAGAAAAATCATGTATGCGCAATTCATATCCACCAACAGCTGCACTATCCAAATTATTAAGCCTACGAATCAGATTGAGAGAACCAATGACATAAATTTTATCCAATTCTTCGGAGCCCGAGTTATATATCCCTTTAATTTCAAACTTACGTTTACGAATAGGCTGTTGTACGAAGTACATGATGAAATCATCCCCCTCCTTCAGCATTAATCTATTTGCCAAATATTTAGATATCAAGATTTGCTTTCCAGCATCATGATCAGTTCTAAAATCGATCGTATCACCAGCTACTAATATACTCTTTAGGTAGCTCTGATCGTAAGAGGTATCAACACCTTTCAGTAGCACCCCTTCCACCTCATCATTAACATTGATAATCCCAGGTTTGGTCGCAAAAGCATGTATGCCCGCTACGTTGGGTAATTTTGTCAAGGTGTTCAATTCCGTTGTATCCAAGGCAATTGGTGAGTTTTCATAGGAACTATTAAGGTCATAACGTAAGACCACAACATCCCCAAAGAACCCCCGTTGCTTGGCGGTAACCTCCGACTTAAACCCACGCAAAACAGCCACAGAAAGAATAATTGCCGCAATCGCCAAGGCAATTGCCCCTACGGTAATGCGCACAATTAATTTAGAAAAAGTTCTTTTTCCTAAAAAAGTGATTCTCTTGGCTAAAAAATATGGAAAATTCAAGCTTTTAAATTATTTATGTAACTTCGCAAAGTTAAAAAAAAATGTGAACCAGCCTATTTTATTCCTGCTGCTTCCATCACCTCAGTACTAAAATAAGAAAACAAAACGTATATGCGCATCATTTTCATGGGAACTCCAGACTTTGCAGTCGCTTCATTAGATGCACTTGTGCAATCTGGAGAAAATATAGTAGCAGTCGTTACAGCACCAGACAAACCTGCTGGTCGTGGACAAAAGCTTCACCAATCTGCGGTAAAAGTTTATGCAGAAACACACAATATACCTGTATTGCAACCAATTAAACTCAAAGACCCAGTATTTCTGAAAGAACTGAAAGGCTATCAAGCAGATTTACAGGTTGTCGTCGCCTTCCGCATGTTGCCCGAAGTCGTTTGGAACATGCCAACACATGGAACAATCAACGTACACGCTTCTTTATTGCCACAATACCGTGGCGCAGCCCCCATTAACCATGCTATTATCAATGGTGAAAAAGTAAGTGGCGTATCCACATTCTTATTACAGCATGAAATTGATACAGGTAACATCTTATTATCAGAAGAAGTTAATATTGCTGAAGATGACAATGCGGGCATCTTACATGACAAACTTATGCATACGGGAGCACAGCTTTTACTAAGAACCGTAACTGGTATAAAAAACAACAGCTTAACACCAACTGCCCAAAGCACATTAATTCCCGAAAATGAACTGAAGCACGCTCCTAAAATATTTAAGGAAAACTGCCTGATTGACTGGAACAATGACATTGACTCCATCTACAACTTAATTAGAGGATTAAGTCCATATCCAGCAGCTTTCACAAGCTTAGATAATAAAGTTTTAAAACTATACAACGTTACAAAAGAATATAATACCGTAGGAGATTCTCCAGGCACTTATAAAACGGACGGAAAAACCTATCTTAAATTTGCGGGAAACGACGGCTACATAAATGTTTTAGAGCTGCAAATAGAAGGCAAAAAGAAAATGGAAATTATAGACTTTCTAAGGGGTTATCGCTTTTAGTCGGTTCTATCCCCTCTTCGGGTACATATACCATCAAATCTGCTGGCTGACAATGCAAAGCATGACAAATTGAAGCCAAAGTATCCAAACGCAATGCTTTGGCTTTTTGATTTTTAATAATGGAAAGATTTGATAGCGTGATGCCTACCTTAGCGCTAAGCTCATTCAATGACATTCTGCGATCGCGCATTACTCTGTCTAAATGTATAATAATTGGCATAATCAAAAGTTATTGTTTTATTGCAAAACACGTGAATCATTAAAAAGTTTTGGGCAAGGATAAAATATTTACGGAAACTTTGATAAGCTTAATTTTATACTGACAAATACATAAATCTTATCATAAATCATTCGCGACAGCAGAGGGCATTCATTACCAATCGTTTAGAATGCGATTTAAAAGTTCAAACACTATTATGACTTAAATACATCTTTTTGGAATAATTTTTGCTATGATGTATTTTAAATAAAAATCCTCATAATCAACCAGATATAATCATACATCAGCAATAAATATTACAATAAGTCGTTTTTATTTTGTATTTTTGCAAACATTTCAGAGGAGAAAGGTATTAATATAATTAATGAGACAGCTCAAAATTACACAATCGATTACCAATCGTGAATCACAGTCTTTGGACAAGTATTTACACGAAATTGGTAAAGTAGACTTAATTACAGCAGAAGAAGAAGTTGAATTAGCACAACGTATTCGCGAAGGTGACCAAGTTGCCTTGGAGAAATTGACTAAAACCAACTTACGTTTCGTCGTATCTGTAGCAAAACAATATCAGAATCAAGGATTAACCTTAGGTGATTTAATCAACGAAGGTAACTTGGGCTTAATTAAAGCAGCTAAGCGTTTTGACGAGACAAAGGGTTTTAAATTTATCTCTTATGCGGTATGGTGGATTCGTCAATCGATTCTTCAGGCTATTGCGGAGCAATCTCGTATTGTACGTTTACCATTGAACCAGGTCGGTTCATTAAGTAAAATTAGTAAAGCATTCTCTAAATTAGAACAAGAATATGAACGCGAACCTTCACCAGAAGAATTAGCAGAAATTCTTGAAACAACAGTCGATAAAGTTTCGGATACGTTAAGTAATTCGGGCAGACATGTCTCTATGGATGCACCATTCGTGCAAGGGGAAGAAAATACCCTATTAGACGTATTAGAGAATCATGACCCAGAAACTGACAGCTCCCTTATCGACGAGTCTTTATCAGAGGAAATCAGACGTTCATTGTCAACATTGACAGAACGCGAAAGAGAAATAATTGTATTATTTTTCGGACTTGGATCAAACCACCAATTATCTTTAGAGGAAATCGGTGAAAAATTCAACTTAACGCGCGAACGTGTCCGTCAGATTAAAGACAAAGCTTTACAACGCTTACGTCATACATCTCGTAGCAAGATCTTAAAATCTTATTTAGGTTAATAGTATTAACATTATTTTTTCAGATGCGCAGCCATAAACTGCGCATTTTTTTTTACCGAAAATCTGATAGCATTACTTTAACTATAAAATCTTAGCTTCTAAACTTCTAGATACTCTCCTTTATCTAAGGTAATTTTTTCTCCTTCAAAATTTTAATCATTATATTTACTATTTGTAAAAATAAATTAAAGTATAAATGAAAAAAATTTTAATCATAGCTGTTACACTACTCACACTCAGTTGCAGTAAAGAAGACAAGATTGTCGAAACTACAAACTATTTCACGCCAATCGAAGTCGATGGACAGGTCATTAAAATAGCACAAGAAAATATTACGGGTAATGAAAAATGCAACACCCTCCATGCTAATATGTCTTTTAAACAAGGTGACGAAAACCTAATGCTCAATTTCAGCTTTCTAAAAACTGGCGAGCTCATCAATGTACGTTTGGATCGCATGGAAAATGGAATCGGTTTTTTCACCTACCTCACGCCCTCGTTTAACCCAGACACCACAATAAAAATCAAAAATTTCGGATTCAATTCGGATACAAAACAATTAACATTCGAATTCGAAGGAAATTTACTTTACGAACAAGAAAATTCAAAATTATTACACCTAAAAGGCAACTTCGCTACTTATTCACTTAAGAATGAAACTTGTACTGTACCTAATAATAATATTTATTATACCAGTGACAGTTTTAAATTCAACACGAAGTCTTGGAATTTTTATCACACAACAAGTGAGGAAAGCTCTTATAAGTTTTGGTCTACGTACGGTACAACCCTTGAAATAAAACTAGAAAAAAAATTAGAAGATCTACCTTTGGGTAAAATTCCAGTAGGTAAACTCCCGAGTGCAAACCAATTAATATTAAAAAAATATGTTGGCCCTATGATTGCAACGCAACAACCTACAACTTCAGAAAGTGATTTTATGACTTACACGGTCGTTGGAACAATTGATATCCAAGAAAAAATTACTTTAGGTACTGATAAATATACAAAAGGTACAATTGATCTTGATGCCATTTATGACGGGAAAATAATGTTTCAAGTGAGAGACATGAATTTCCAAATAAAAGACTTTTAATTTAGCTATATAAGCCCATCTAAAAGAGATAGCCATACACTTAGTGTATGGCTATCTCTTTTTATAAAATCCTTGGATATGCGGTTGTCACTTATTGCATGTAACCTAAACACCAAAAACTAGCATATGCTGGATCCTTTATTGCGCTACAACAGTGTACGTCGCAATTCAGCAGGAGATTCTGGAGACAAATACCCTAAAGGAATATCAAAGACAGTACAAGCACCAGTTTGACCTGCAGCAGCTAACTTACATACAGCTCTTGCATAGGCGACCAATACACTTGAAGTAAATTCTGGATTATCTTCCAGAGCCAAGTTGAATTCAATACGTTGCTTAGTTCCGTTACCTGTTATTCCTGTACGGAATACTGTACCACCATGCGGCATACTTGAGTGTTCGGCTAATAAATCCTGTTCACTAATAAAATGAACAATAGTCTCGTACTGATCAAAATAGTGCGGCATTGTTTTGATTGTATTTTCTATAGCCACTTTGTCCGCATCAACTTCTGCCACAACATAGCAGACACGTTGATGTTTCTCCGCCGTTGTTAATTGAGGATTTTCACCCGCACGAACCTTTTCCAATGCGCGCTCTAAAGGAATGGTATACTGCACACCATTCTTTACACCATCAACACGTCTTACCGCATCAGAGTGTCCTTGACTTAAGCCCTTACCCCAAAAAGTATATTCCTCTCCAACTGGTAAAATACTCTTTCCTATTAACCTAGCCATAGAAAACAATCCTGGATCCCAGCCCGTAGAAATTAAATTCAACGTATTATTCTCTTTTCCAACTAAATCAATGCGATCAAAGTATTCGGGAATCTTGGCGTGTGTATCAAAACTATCTACCGTATTGAACAACTGCCCAACCTGCAATACTTGCTCTGGCAAATCCTTCGCAGATCCTCCACAAAGGATCATCACATCTATCTTACCAACAAATTTGTAGATTTCAGTGATAATATGTGCACGAGGGCCAATATCTAATAATGCAGGATCCCTTCTTGTAAAAATTGCAATGAGCTCCATATCTGGATGTTGGCGAATAGCCAATTCAACTCCTCTTCCCAAATTACCGTATCCAACGATACCAATCCTTAAAACATCTTTTTTATTACTTTCCATTTCTTCTAATAATTCGTTAAATAGCTCTTTAAGCTACTTATTTGCTCATTTTAATTGACACATCCTTAAAGCTTATCATTAGAATACACCTATGTGCAGTAAATAATAAAAGGTTATTATAATAGATAAGATGGATTAATGAAGTTAATATTAACTTGAGCTATGACCTACAAAAATAACTAAAATGTCGGAAAAAATGTAGTACTAGAAGGATAAACTTAGCATTGAGATTAATCACTATACTTATCTTAAGGATTGAGTTTTTATTTGATACTTTTCAGCTCGAAATCCTAAGCGATAAACGTCACTTTAAAAAGTTAAATTTGCAACTAAAATTTATATTCATTTACATTTTAGCAAAATTTCATATTTTCGTTCCTCTTCCACCAACCGTTCAATATTATCACTACAAACAAATGGCTGCAATTGTCTGAATTTCTCCGAACACCATTCATAAATTTTCAAATCAATCAATGTCAAAATAACCTCTTGAGAAAACCTAAATTTAATAAACTTCGCAGGATTACCACCCACGATACTATAAGGAGCAACGTTCTTTGTAACTACCGAACCAGAAGCGACAATAGCACCTTCTCCAATATGAACACCAGGAAGCAATATAGCACGTAATCCTAACCAAGCACCATCGTCAATAATAGTATCACCTTTACTTTCATAAGATTCTGTTATTGTTTCCATAAAAGGATACAGGCTAAACAAATCAGAACGATGGGTATTATTACCCCCCATTAAAATAACCACTTCAGCGGCGATACAGACATGCGAGCCAATATACAATTGATCGACTTTCCAAGTTGATTTCCACTGACTTACACTATATTCATCACCATATAAATAGCGAACAACACTTTCCTCAAAATTTCCCATCCAAGCGTTACTATAATAACTTGTCGTTCCTTTTATATGAATATTAGTGTTCGTATTGGTTTCGTGTAAATACTCTACCTTAGACCAATGCTTAAGTTGCATATTCGGATTATTCTCTTTTCCGTCCATTACCTACAATGTAGCAAATATTTCGTATATCGATTAATTTAGTATAAAAAGATCGCTTAATTCTTCAGTAAAAACATTTTTATATTCAGTATAAAGCAACATAAACAAACTGCTTTTTAGACATCCCACCTTACATAATTTTGATTGAAATTATTAGCTAAAACAATATTTAAACTTCATCAAATCTCATATTGAAGTCAAGGATATTCCACAGAATTACTTACTCTTCTTCAACTGTAAATCAAAATAGTCATAATAGGTCAAATTCGAATAGTCATCTAGACTTGTCAATATGCCATATTGGAAAAATATCATAAGAAAGGCTTACATAAAAATGTAAGCCTTTCTTATGAGTAGACTCATCTTGCTATCCACCATTAATTTTCAAATTTTGGGTCTATAAACTTACATTCTTTGATAAGAACCCTGAACAGGTGAATGTTTAAATAACATTTTGATTAACGACTTCCCGTGGCAACAACAATTTCATCAGTATTTACAAGTTCATGATGTGATACTTTGAATCCTTTATTTTTCTTGCCATCGACCGAAATACTTTTAATATATCCATCTTGTCCCAAACGCTCACGTCGAATCACTAACTTATCCTTTCCATGGTGGTATTTCGCATCCAGATGGATAGTCACTTTATCGAATACAGGAGTTACAATAGTATATTCAGGCCTACCTGGACAAAGTGGGTAAATACCAATCATATTCATAGATGCCCATGTCGACATTGTTCCGGTATCATCATTTCCTGGTATACCTCCTGGTGCATTTGTAAAGTATTTATTTAAAATCTCTGTAACCAGTTTTTGGGTCCGCCATTCTTCACCCTCTATTTCTGAAAAAATATGTGGATAAAGCATATCCGGCTCATTGGTTACATCAAAATATCCCTTATCAAAGGTCTCCTGAAGTTTCTCAACAAATTTACGTTTACCCCCCATCAATTTCATCAATCCCGGAATATCATGCGGAATTGCAAACGAATAGTTCCATGCATTACCCTCATGGAATCCATGATTAGGTTCAAAATTCGCTCCCTGCAATGGGTCAAAAGGTGTTAAAAAAGTGCCATCAGGAAGTATAGGTCGAAAAGTGCCATATTCCTTGGAATAATAATGTTTATACCCTTTAGCACGTTCAGTAAACAATTTAGCATCCTCCTTTTTGTCTAGCGAAGCGGCAAACTGAGCAAGGTTCCAATCTGCAAGATAATATTCGATAGCATGTGAAACTGAATTATCGAATGGCTCACGCAAGGGTACATAGCCGTATTTTACATAGTCGGCATTATCGGGTCGTATCTTGTTTGCACTATCTACGCGTGTTGCAGACTTATAAAAAGCTTCGTATGCCGCTTCATGATCATAATCGCGAATACCTTTCATCCATGCATCTACAATAACAGGAATAGCTGGATCACCATCCATAGTATACGATTCACGTCCATACAATTCCCATTTGGGCATCCAACCGCTTTCCTTATAGATATCAATCATAGAGCGAATCATCTCGGTCTGCCTATCAGGAAACAACAGGCTCATCAATGGTTGAACATTACGATAAGTATCCCACAACGAGAAGACAGTATAGCGATTGCCATCTGTATGACGAGTTTCTCTACTCTCCATTGCTGGATATTGACCATTCACATCTTGTAGAATATTCGGATGAATTAAAGCATGGTATAATGCGGTATAAAACACCGTTTTTTGATCTTCACTTCCTCCCTCAACTTCTATCTTCGATAAGTCTTCATTCCATCTCTTATGAGCAGCTACTCTAATTTGGTCAAAACCACCTTGTGGTTGTTCGTGTTCCAGATTCTGGCGTGCATTTTCAATACTTACAAAGGAAACACCTACTTGAACTTCAATCTGCTCATTTTCTGCTGTTTCAAAACTAAGATATGCACCAATATCATCACCTGACATCTCATTTTGGTAAGCAGTGAAGAGCTTGTATTTCCCTGCATCTTTATTCCATTCATTTTCCCACGGAGCACCTTGTCTTTGGAATTTCCAATATCCTTTTTGAATTGGTTTTTTGCTCAAGCGCATTACAAAATATAGTGGATATACCGCTTGATTATTGACATAACAAAATGACCCCAATAGTTTAGAGCCTTCTATCTCTCTATCATTAACAAAACGCATGGTTGCCCCCGTCTCGTTGGTCAGACCTTCACCTAAGTTTAACAATATATGACTCTTCCCCTTTGGAAAAGTGAATCTAGAAATACCTGTTCTCTGCGTTGCTGTGGCTTCTGTTTTTACATGATACTTATCCAGTTGATTCGTGTAATATCCAGCTGAAGCATTTTCATTCGAATAAGTACTTCCATATTTTTTGTAATCCACCTGCAGCTCTCCAGTGGTAGGCATGAGCAAGAGACTGCCCATATCGGGGCACCCTACTCCGCTGAGATTGACGTGCGAAAATCCTGTAAAAAATTTGTTGTTATATTCATAGGGTGTTGACCACCATCCTTCATCTTTATCGGACTTATTAAGAGAAGACCCCATAACATTGAACGGAGATACATTCATTAATCCTTGAGGGACCTGAGCTCCCGGATTTGTAGTGCCGTAATTAGTGGTGCCAATAAATGGATTTACATAATCAACAGGTTTCTTTTGTCCCATAGAAAGTTGAACAAGTCCAAGAAGTACCATACTAACAATAAACCGTTGCCATTTCCAGAGCATACTAAATTTATAAAGAGCACGAGCAGTACTAACAGCACGCGCTAATTTAAGAGTCAATTTAAAGTCTTTCAAATTTTTTAAAGTATTTATATTCATTGATTTATATTAAAAATTATCTTTTGACTGCATATCCATATGATGGAGCTGTAAATAACCCAATCCAGCATAATCAACACCACTCATTTCTACATGACACATATTTAAATTTTTCTATTCTTCTAATAAACCGGTCTGATGAACTAAAGAAACAGTCGTTACCTAATAATTAGATGCAACATCTATTTTAATAACTGAGGGTTGCAAAAAATCAGTAATATTATCAGCATAAATTTCCATAAAATAAACCCTAGAAAAAAACATACGTCTGAACAGCAATAACGTAGGTCCTATACATATAAAGTTGCGAAAATACTAACCATCAAACCGCGTCAAATAGGAAAGGTGTCGAGATTTTTAAGTGCAATAATACACATAATTGCAAAATACTGCAACATTCAATATTCTCAAAATTATATTACTCTAAAAGTATCACAGACCTTCTGCTTCTTATATTTAACGATTACTGGATTTTCAAATCCTCCCAATAGACAACTATTAAAAAGCCATATATCATTTATCACAGTAACATTCTGATTATAAAAATCAAAAAATCACCACATTTTAACTCTATATTAAAATTCTGGTCTGTAAATTGATTGGTTTACAGTATGGGAAGATTTTTAAAAATAATATTTACACTCGCAATAATAGGTCTAATCGGTTGGTTTTTATGGCCAAAATTTGATTTCAATACAAAGCAAGTGACCTCTCACCAGCTTTTAATTGAACGTATTGAAGCAATGGGAAAATTGGAATTAGTCAAATATAGATTTAGTGATGTTGTCGAACATAAAAATATCAGCCAATTTCTTCCAGAAGCGAGTGTATTATTAATCATTAAAGCTGACGCCGTAGGATGTGTCGACTTAACTAAAGTTAAACAGGAGGATATCCAGGTTTTTGGAGATTCTGTTTCCATGCGACTACCGCAACCTGAGATTTGTTACATTAAAATTGACCACAATTCTTCGCGTGTATATGATACCAAGATGGCATTCTTTCGAGAGGCAAACCTTGTGGATGAAGCTTACAAAAATGCAGAAAAACAAATCGCAATTGAAGTTCGAAAATCTGACATTCTTCAACAAACACGTTCTAATGCATTAAGTGTTTTCACACCTCTTCTCAAAGGTCTAGGCTATAATAAGATTAGTCTATCTTTTGAATAAACTGATCCAAGCCAAATACCATTGCACATGTAAATTGTCGTAGTATGTGGCTTGTTACGATAGTCAATCCAACTATAACATACTATCGCAATAAGTTCATATATTTCAACTCGTTCTTACTAACCATAGTGCCCTTAAAAAATAATCCCTCATTGTTCAGGTCAGAGCTTATTATAATTCTTCAGATAATTGGAAGTATTCAATCTCTTTCTTTTATCTACACTTAGTTTTTGCCCTAGAATACCTAAAACTGACGAGCTAGTAGATAATATAAAACCTGACAAGTCCATTTCTCCAATGGAATATAGAAAAGTAGAAATGACTGCTAGTAGTATAAACATTACAATAAGGATGTATGAAAATCTATTCATATAAATGACTTTAAAAATAAGTACTTAAATATAAGAATCTACATAACAAATAGGCAAGATTTCTTTTCAAATCATCTGGGAAAATTGGAAAATTATACATCTTATGAAGTCTATTTTCCAAATTCAGATACCTTAAATTAAATCAAAATGAATACTCGAAAAAACAATTGTTATATTATAACAGGAGGTCCGGGTGCTGGTAAAACAACCTTACTACGCGCTTTAAGAAAAAGAGGCTATAAAACTATTCCAGAAGATGCTCGCAAGATTATAAAACAACAGATCCTATCAAATGGTAAAGGACTTCCTTGGGGAAATAAAGTCCTTTATGCCAAACTGATGCTTGAGGCATCACTAGAGAGCTTCAAAATCGGTCATGATGAAAACGCTATTACCTTTTTTGATCGTGGAATATTAGATACCATCTGCTATATGCGGATAATCAAACTAGGCATCACATCTGAAATAGAACAAATACCAACAACACATTTATATAATAAAAAGGTTTTTATTCTCCCCCCATGGTTGGCTATCTATGAAACTGACGAAGAAAGAAAACAGCCATGGCAAGAAGCATTCGAAACCTATGAAAAGATAAAAAAAACCTACTGCGATTATGGCTATGAAGTAATCGATGTTCCCATAGGAACAGTTGAAGAAAGAGTGCATTTTATGTTAAAAAACATAGATCCTTCAAATAAAATTAACTAGGTAACGCCCTCATTAATAATGACATTCAACACCTTAGCCTTGAATATGATTATTAATGGGCTGATTTTTCCTCTAAATGCTGCACAGAAGGAATAAAGAACAATATAATTCCAGTCATTGCAACCACGACACCACCAAACACAAAAAGCTTCTCTACACCGATATCATCAGCAATATACCCTGCAAACAACAGTCCAATCATAGCAGGAAGTTGGCTTATGCTACCAAATAAGGCAAAAACACGACCTAAATATGTCGGAGGAAACTGTGTTTGAATTAACACGGTGAATGGACCTGTAAAGAGTGGAACTGCAAAGCCCTGCACAATGGTCAAAATAGCATAAGCTGTGAAGTATCCGGAAGGCAATGCACCACATATGGCTAACACAGCGCCGAGTCCAGAAAAACCAAGGATAATTAAGCTCACTTTTCTTATTTTTGGATTCCAAAGACTTAAAATAATACCTCCAACCAGTAAACCAATCCCATAAAAACCCTCGATTAGGCTCACTTGATATGCCGTCCCTTTAAAGTATTGTAATGTCATCAATGACATAACTGCCACAATTGGCATTACAAAGAAATTGACAACCACTTCTGAAACCATTAACCATGTCATACCTCTATTTTGAAGGATTGCAGCAGCCCCATCGGTCATATCTTGTAACATGGTCTTTGCAGATCTCCTTTCTTTTGGTATGCTGGGAATTGAAACGAATAACAACGAAAAACTGGCAATAAAAGCCCCTATAAAATCCAATATCATCACGATGCTCATACCAAAGGTTAATAAACATATTGCGCCTAGCATCGGTCCGCAAATGATAGATATAGATTGGATTATTTCATTCACTCCAGCAATACGGACAAGTGCAGATTTAGGTGCCAATATAGGTATCGCAGATTTCATAGCAGGTGCATGAAATGCACTTCCCACAGATCTAAGCATCAGTAAAATATAAATAGACCACAACTCTACGATATCTAAGTAAAAGAATAATGCTATTGCAGCAGAACAGAGGGCAACAAATAAATCAGCTCCTATCATGGTCCATTTACGATTCCACCTATCAATAAATACTCCAGCAAATGGTCCCAAAATAATCTGTGGCAACAATCCTGCAATAGCGGCGTATGCAAGTGCTTCAGCCGAGCCGGTTTCCATCCCTATCCACAAGACCATAGCGAATTGAGCAATCGAACTGCTCAATATAGAAAATAACTGTCCTGTCCAAATAATGCCAAATTTATTTTTCCAGTTACTCTTTTGAACTATAGTTTCCATCAATTCTATAGTAATATTGCTTACGAGCCTGAAGACCTATAACCATTTCATGAGGCGTATAGGTTCTTTTTTCCATATGTGATAAAAGCTGGTAGACAAGTGTTGAAGAAACTCCATATTTAGCACACAAAATCGAAATGAGTAATTCCATGAATTAAAGTTATGAATATATTCGTAAGCTCATGTATTTTGTATCAGATTCTCCTCTGCATCATTTGAAATTATTATTTACATCAGTTTGGAAAAACTTGGCGATGAATAGCTCCACATATACAGGAATGAAATAAGTCGTATTTATATAATTTAACACAACAAAGTTGGTAATTATTAACCACTTATATAAATTAACACTTGACATTGCCATAAATTTTCCCTAGCTTAGCCATTATGATGAAAATACCTTAATATAATTATATTAGGTCATTTTTTTGGCACAACTACATTGATGTTGTGCATCTTTTTGGCTATTGCCATCTATTTTAGAGATTATTAATCTCTTCATTTTGCATACTCAATATGAGTATGGTCTAGAATTTAAAAATTCGATTTCAAAGACGAATTATAGCGCTCACCTATTTAGGATGGGCATACATGTTAATTATATTATATGACAAATTTTAAAGTTGGAATTATTGGTGCTGGACCGAGTGGTCTAGCTATGCTACGAGCATTTGAATCGGAACAGAAAAAAGGTAATCCCATCCCAGAAATTAAATGCTACGAAAAACAAGATAATTGGGGTGGAATGTGGAACTTTACTTGGCGCACGGGTGTCGGTAAATATGGAGAGCCACTTCACGGAAGTATGTACAAATACTTGTGGTCAAATGGACCTAAGGAATGTCTTGAATTCGCAGATTATACATTTACAGAACATTTTGGTCAAAAAATATCCTCTTACCCTCCTCGTGAGGTACTTTTTGACTACATACAAGGCCGCATTAACCAAAGTAACGCAAGAGATTTTATTCAGTTCAATACGGTCGCACGTTGGGTTGATTACATCGAAGAAAAACAACAATTTAGAGTAGTTTTTGATAATTTAGAAAAGAATGAAACCTTTGAAGAATTCTTTGATTATCTAATTGTTGGTACGGGCCATTTCTCTACTCCAAATCATCCATATTTCAAAGGAATTGAAAATTTTCCAGGAGCTGTAATGCATGCTCATGATTTCCGTGGAGCAGATCAATTTAAAGACCAAAGATTGCTATTAATTGGAAGCAGCTATTCCGCAGAAGATATTGGTGTACAATGTTATAAACATGGTAGTAAATCAGTTACTATAGCATATAGAACAAATGCAATCGGATGTAATTGGCCTGAAGGCATAAAGGAAAAAGCAAAACTATCACACTTTGAAGATAGTGTGGCTTACTTTGAAGATGGAACTTCAGAAGAATTTGATGCTGTTATCTTGTGTACTGGTTATCAACATAAATTCCCTTTTTTACCGGATAATTTACGTTTAAAAACAAGTAACTGCTTATACCCTGACGACTTGTACAAAGGCGTAATCTTCAATCACAATGAACGCTTATTGTTTTTGGGTATGCAAGACCAATATTACACGTTCAACATGTTTGATACGCAAGCTTGGTTCGCAAGAGATTATATCTTAGGAAGGTTCCCAGTGCCTGCTAAAGAAGAACGCTTACTCGATATAAAAAAATGGATGGATGATGAAGCTCTTACTAAAACCGGAGAAGATCATGTTGATTTCCAAACCAACTACATCAAAGATTTGATGAGCTATACCGATTATCCGAGTTTTAATCTTGATAAAATAGCTGGCATGTTCAAAAGCTGGTTAAAGGATAAAGAAAATAATATCTTAAATTATCGTGATCAAATCTATACGTCTGTTATGGATGGTACGAAAGCGGAAACGCACCACACCGCTTGGATGGATGAGTTAGATGATAGTCTAGAAAAATATTTAGACGAGACAGCTGAAAAAGAGCTGTAATTAACATTTTTATTTTTTCTCATAGATGATGTATATTTCTGATTAATCATATATGTCTCTATATCAAAACGGGGAAGCTTAGGCTTCCCCTCATATATTATTAACGACCAAGGAAACCTAACCCTAGAATGTTTTAAGAAGAGACTAACAAACTCTCGTATCTATCCAAAAATTTTCACGCTCTTGCAAAATAGACTCTGGCGCTATACGATTTAAGATATAAGTTTGCTCAGCCTGCAAAAGCTCCTTTCTATCTTGCTCATCTTCCACAAACAACATCCTGAGTATCGCATCATTCTCAATCACTTGAATATCCGATTCTACTACTTTTGTATCATTAGAAACAAACCACTCTTTCGCTTCTTCCTGATTAAAAAACTTCAAATACATTAAACACGAATCAAACTCTCCAAGCTCCTTCGCTGCTTTATCAGGATAAAAGCTCCGTATATATTCTTCATAAAGTTCACGCCTATTATTACGTAGTGCAAAATTTCTAATAATCAGTCGATGTGGATTACACTCTATACTAAATTTGTGAGGATTTTCTAAAAATCCGTAATGCTTATTGTATCGTGCAATACGTGCATTCAAACTTTTTTTACTATTATCCATAAAAAACTCCTTCATTACTTGTATATGTATAACAATCAAATGCTTAATAGTGTTTAATTAATATGCATTCGTGTTATTTACGGACTGAGGGCTAGATTATAAATTATTAGAATAGTGGAAGGATAATGGAAAAACAAAATGTATTAGGACAATTTTTGCCAATTTCCCTTATCTAAATACAACTTTTATCAATGAAAAACACTAAATTTATTTATAATAATATTATAAATAAATTTTCTAAAATGTAAATTTATGAATCCTATTTTAAAGAATCTGCTAGCAATAGTGATTGGTATCATCATAGGCAGTATAATTAATATGAGTATTATCATGTTAAGTGGGGTTATCATTCCCGCTCCGCTTGGAGCCGATATCACCACTACCGAAGGATTAAAAGCCTCCATGCACCTGTTCCAACCAAAACATTTTATTTTCCCTTTCTTAGCACATGCCCTTGGAACTCTATTCGGAGCAGGTATCACAGCCTTTATAGTTGAAAAGAACAAACTTAATTATGCCCTAATAATTGGTCTACTTTTCTTGGTAGGTGGTATAGCAAGTGTCTTTATGTTACCATCGCCAACATGGTATACAATAATAGATATAGTTGCAGCTTATCTACCTATGGCCTATCTAGGAGCGATAGTGGCAAAAAAAATTAAAAATAAAACACCATTGTAACCTAGTAACAGTTAAGACTAAAGTAAATCGAGTCGATTAAAATGACAACTAATAAAGATATACACTCATCTGTGATATCCTACTCTACCGACATTTCAAATAATGTAAAAGAATTATTTTGATAATGTGCTGGCATATCAATTGCTTCTTGGATAACAATTGTGTTTACAATGCTAAACCCACAATGTTCATAATACCGATTCAATCGTTCATTACCTGCAGTGGTATCCATCCGGATATATTTCTTACCCTCTCTCCTTGCTAAACCCTTAACAAAACTAACAATTTTGATTACAAAATGTTGACCTCTAAAGTCTGGATTAGTAGCTATACGATGGATATAAATCGCCGGTTGTTCATTCTTTTCTTGCCAAAGTAGCGGGTCTGATGTCGCCAATAGGAAGACGCATGCAACTTGACCTCCTACAAGAATCTTATACTGCTGTCCGGTGTTGATTTCCTGAAGTACAGCATCATCTTCAAAACCTATCCAATTAACAATTCCCAATGCGTGTTGAAACGCAATAGCTTGACGATATAGCTTCATATGCGTAGACAAATCCGAAACACTACTCTTCTGTATAATCATAATGGAAATAGCATCTATTTTTTTTACTAAACTATAAATATAATGAATCTAATACAAGAAAGAACTATCTCAAGTTCTTTGTGTCATATTATAATTTTATCTTTGAGGTATGACTATTGAGGAACTAAAAGACTATTTTAATACTGCTTCATTACCTAGTGAAATACAGATTACTGTTGATATGCACATTTTCGATTTACCGAAATTTCTTCAGGCTAATTTAGCTGCCCTTGAGCGCTGGAATAGAGAACTGGAAAAATGTCCATCATATTTACGTTTGATGAATCTAAAAGAAGCGATTGAAAAACAGTAATACAACATCAGTTCAATTAATCAAAAAGGACTGATGTTATTGTTGCAATAAGCTATGTTGCGTTGCTGTAAAAATATTTCTAAAGACAATATTCATCTCTTGATCGCGCTGTGCTGCACCTATACCACAAATAGGAAATAGTTCGACCGTGTTTTTTTTAATGACGGATACAAAATCTCGACTTTCCTGTGCAATTTTTTGAAACATCATGGTATTATCGATTCCACTTTCCTGATTTTCCCAAGATCGCTCCGTTAATCCCTGAATCAGATTCCTACGCTTATTAAAGTCTTGCTGAAATAAATCTAGTTGCTTAAATCTATCTTTCCCCTTTTCTTGCAACCAGACTTGGTCTTGGGATTTAATAATAAAATATTTTTCAACTAAATCCAGAAATCGTTTATACATGCCAATAAAATTACTAAGCAATGTTAATTCTGCAAATGGAATAAAAGGATACTGATATAATAAATCGGGCCATGTGCTTTCCGATTCTTTTATAACGAAACTACGTGAATCTTCTACAAAATGATTCTCAACGGAAAAACTATGACTTGCGGTACATTCTAGCCCAAAGGTGTCCCAATCGTAATGAATCAAAACATCATCACGGTCAAAAAAGAAAGAATATACTAAGGGTTGTCCACTTTCATCAAGCATAGGGATCCCTTTCTCAGTTATTATGCAGTTGGCGGTAAAATGCGTCAAATGAGGAGCTCCTGTCGCATATTTCCAATGGCCCTTAATTCGATATCCAGCTTCCTCCTTTTCAGCATAGCCAGATGCACGGCCACTACCGCCCAAGCATACCGCAGGATTTTGAAAGATTTCTTCGCCTGTTTTCGGATCAATAAACCCTACGAATAGATTAGCTCCCGAGCACAAAGTTATAGTCCAGGCCAAACCGCCATCATGATATGCAATCTCCTCTAAAAACTGCATACCTTCAGACAGAGATAAGCCCAAACCTCCAAGAGATTTTGGAACCCAAATCTTAAACCATTTTCCAGAAATTGCCAATTCCAACTGTTCCGAAGTCATCGTTTTAGCAACTATTGCATGCGCTTGTTGGTCTTTTATAAGATTAATTTGAGCTTGATTGATTACCATATATAATTTCACGTTTTAGGATTCTTTTCCAGTTAAAATAGCCGAAGAAAGCCATAATAAATAAAAATAATGTTATTGCTGCGAATAGCAACAAATCTTTATGATAGAGTAAGGGTATTGCCATGAGATTGCTGATGTTCAACAAAATCCAATTTTCTATTTTCCGCTTTGCCAATAACCACATGCCTGCCCATGCCGTACAAGAAACCAGGGCATCCCATAGCGGAACATCGGAGTCCGTAGCATGCAATAAGCCAAAGTAAAAGATATTAAAACCTATGATACAAATAAACAAAACAATCACCCAATCCTTTTTTGTTGAAGTGGTTATTACATGTTGTTCTTTACTTTTTTGTTGCCAGTATATCCAACCATATATACTCATCAACAAATAATACATATTTAAGGCAATTTCACCATAAAGTTTTGCGAAATACAAAACATAAATCGATATTAAGATGCCAAAAATACCAAAAAGGTAATTAATGGGTTTATTAGACTTAGCGAACCACACTTGCAAAATTCCAAAGCCCACAGCAAACCATTCTGCTAATGATGTCGCTTTAATCTGTTGAAAAAAATCGTTTAAAATTTGATCTGACTGCATTCAAAATATGTGTAAAATAAAATAATACACACTTTAGGAGTGGCTAGAATGCAAGGTTATTGAAATTAAAATCCCTACGCCAGCATTATCTGGATCAGGTATATAACAACAATTGCTCAGTATGATGAGCAATTGTTGTTATTGGGTATAATCTCAGCCTGCGACAGTAAATAGTACTGCAAGCACCCCATAAGTATGGTTAATAGAAATTAATCTTTAAAATTTTCAAGTTTCAATGCGAGATGCGTACGCTTTCTAGTAGCCTCACACAATTCAACATTATCATTCAAAGACTGTCCATGTGATGGAATCATTTCGCGTAATTTCTTACGATATTCATCCGCTTTAGCACGTTCAGGGAAACATCTTTTTAACAGTTTAATCATGATAGCAACTGAAGTAGATGCACCAGGAGAGGCTCCCAACAACGCAGCAATAGAACCATCAGCAGAAGAAACGACCTCAGTACCAAACTCAAGGACCCCACCATGTTCAGCATCTTTTTTGATGACTTGAACACGTTGACCTGCGACCTCAATTTTCCAGTCTTCTAATTTTGCTGTAGGCATAAATTGCTTCAATGCATCCAATTTGTCTTTAGGACTCTTCATCACCTCAGAAATTAAATATTTCGTCAAATCCATATTGTCCCGTCCCACGGATAACATAGGTTTAATATTTGACAATTTAATCGATGCAGGTAAATCAAAGTAAGAACCTTGCTTCAAGAATTTCGTCGAAAAACCAGCATAAGGTCCAAACAATAAAGCTTGTTTGCCATCAATATAACGCGTATCGAGATGTGGAACAGACATAGGAGGTGCACCTATAGATGCTTTACCATATACTTTTGCATGATGATTCTTGATAACATCTTCATTGACACAACGTAACCATTGTCCGCCAACAGGAAATCCACCATAACCTTTAGATTCTGGAATACCCGATTTTTCTAACAACAATAGTGAGTGTCCACCGGCACCAATGAATACAAATTTAGCATTGATCGTTCTTTTTTCTCCTGTTTTTAAATCTTTTACTTCTAATTCCCACGTGCCATTATCGTTTCTTTCAATGTCGCGTACCTCTTGAGTAAGATGAAGAGTAATATTTTCCTTAGCATCCAAATGTTCAACCAAATCTCGGGTTAATGAACCAAAGTTTACATCTGTTCCCAATATCATCTTCGTCGCAGCTATTTTATCATCTACTGGACGTCCTTTCATCATCAATGGAATCCATTCGTTTAGAACAGCTTTATCTTCTGTATACTCCATGCCTTTAAACAAGTTATTCTTGGATAAAGCATCATATCTTTTACGTAAAAAGTCAATATCTTTCTCCCCAAAAACAGCACTCATGTGCGGTACGGAGCGAATAAAGTCTTCAGGTTTTTTAATAACACCCTGATCAACCAAATAAGTCCAAAATTGTTTGGAAACTTCAAATTGTTCAGCAATACTGATTGCTTTATCAATTTTTACAGAACCATCCGCTTGTTGTGGGGTATAATTCAACTCACATAATGCAGAGTGACCAGTTCCTGCATTATTCCATGCATCTGAACTCTCTGCTGCAACAACATCCAAGCGCTCTAAAATCTCTATTTTAATATCTGGACTCAACTCATTAATAAGTGTGCCCAAAGTTGCGCTCATGATACCTGCGCCAATTAAAACGACGTCAACCTCTTTGGTATTTTTTGTTCTTTTACTCATGTCTTCGTGATTGATGCAAATTTAATATAGATTTTTATATAAACGCAATCCTTTTGTCAAAAAACTGTACTTTTTAAAACCACTTATTCAAATTTACCGTACTATTATTAAGAATTCCCTAACTTAATTTTTTTCATTAATTTCAAATATTGACGTTCTTCAAGGATTAAACCTCCTTTAATACTAATTTTTCAAATTTTAATTTTGAAATCACGTAATTAAATTGTTATTAGGGTTGCGATTGTAGTATAGTTTTAACATTTTTGCAAGTACCTTTATTACATATAATACATAAGAATGAAATTACTTGAAGGAAAAACTGCTCTTATTACAGGAGCGTCAAAAGGAATAGGAAGAAAAATTGCTGAAGTATTTGCTCAAAACGGTGCAAAAGTAGCATTCACATATTTATCATCTGTGGAAAAAGGCCAAGCTTTAGAGCAAGAACTTCAGGCTTTCGGAACTACTGTCAAAGGTTACCGTTCGGATGCATCAAAATTTGCTGATGCTGAAAAATTAATCAATGATATCGTTACTGATTTTGGAACGATTGATATTGTCGTTAATAATGCTGGTATTACGAAAGACGGCTTATTGATGCGTATGACAGAAGAGAACTGGGACGATGTCATCAATGTTAATTTAAAATCTGTGTTCAATGTTACTAAGGCGGCCTCTAAAATCATGATGAAAAACCGCAAAGGTTCTTTTATCAATATGAGTTCTGTAGTTGGTGTACAAGGAAATGCAGGACAAGCTAATTATGCAGCATCTAAAGCTGGTATCATTGGTTTTTCTAAATCAGTAGCTAAAGAGTTAGGTTCTCGAAATATCAGATCCAATGTGGTAGCACCAGGATTTATCCGCACAGAGATGACCGATGTATTAGATCCTAAAGTTGTAGCAGGTTGGGAAGCAGGTATCCCTCTGAAACGTGCCGGCGAAGCAGAAGATGTGGCCAATGTGTGTCTATTCCTTGCTTCAGATTTATCTGCTTATGTAACAGGACAAGTCTTACCGGTTGATGGTGGTATGTTGTAATACAAACTGAAATTATTAATATATAAAAAGGTTCTTAGCCATCGCTCAAGAACCTTTTTTATCTTATAGAAGCTTACCACCTATATATCGTTTAAAAATAGTGCTTATCTACTTATTAAAAGTAATCTTAATGATAAAGCATTCATGATCGACGATTCACACAGCCCAAAAACGAATATATTTGAGTTTTTCTCAACGTAATTATATTGTTAAAGAAAGCAAATTTACATAAGTTTGCATTGAAATATTTATAATATGAATTGGGAACGGGTATTTACTATTCAAAATGACACTGAATTTAATGAAATTTGCTTAGACACTTTTCATTTTCAAATGAACAATGTGCCTATCTATAGAAAATATGTGCAATATTTGAATAGGAAAATTGATACCATAGACCATTATACTAAAATCCCTTTTCTTCCCATCGAGTTTTTTAAAACACAGAAAATTCTTGCGCAGAATGTAAGTTCAGAGATAATATTTACGAGCTCAGGAACTACTGGAATGGTGACAAGCAATCATTTTGTAGCACAAAAGGAAGTTTATGAGAACAGTTTTCGTCGAGCTTTTGAACAATTCTATGGTAAAATAGAAAATATTGCCATTCTGGCACTTCTACCCTCCTATTTAGAACGAACAGGCTCCTCTTTAATCTATATGATCAATGATTTAATGGAGCAAAGTAAACAACCCGAAAGCAACTATTTTTTGTATAATCATGAAGAGCTCTACCAAACGCTTCTTCAATTAAAAGCAAAGGGTACAAAAACGATTTTATTCGGAGTCACCTTTGCCCTGCTTGATTTTATTGAGAAATACGCATTGACCTTTCCTGAGTTAATCATTATGGAGACAGGCGGTATGAAAGGAAAGCGCAAAGAAATGATTCGTGAAGAAGTCCATGAGCTGCTCTGTAACAGTTTTCAGGTGCCCGGTATACATTCCGAATACGGAATGACCGAATTACTATCCCAAGGCTACTCCTATAGCGATGGTATATTTAAACACCCAAGCTGGATGAAAATTTTAATCAGAGAAACGAATGATCCCTTAACACTTGCAGCAAACAAAAAAACCGGCGCTATCAATGTCATTGATTTAGCAAACCGGTATTCATGCTCTTTCATTGCAACTCAAGATCTGGGAAAAATCTATGAGGACGGATCTTTTGAAGTCTTAGGTCGTTTTGATCAAAGCGATATAAGAGGTTGCAATCTGCTTGTACAATAGATATTAATTTAAACTAGGATCTTGAAAAGTATTTCCGGCACGTATATCACCCGAATCATAGCCCTTTTTAAACCATGCACGGCGTTGTGCAGATGTACCATGTGTAAATGAATCAGGTACTGCATAACCCTGAGCCTGTTCTTGTAATTTATCGTCCCCAACAGCTTCAGCTGCCGCCATACCATCTAAGATATCGTTATAATCAATTTCTATATCAGACATTTTATTGACATGATGGGCCCATACTCCTGCATAATAATCGGCTTGTAATTCAGTCATCACCGATAATTTATTATTTTCAACTTCGCTCAATTTACCACGCATGGCATTTGTCTTTGGGAGTAACCCAACAAGTTGCTGCACATGGTGTCCAACCTCATGTGCAATTACATAAGCTAATGCAAATTCTCCCTTAGCACCGAATTTTGTTGTCAATTCTTGATTAAATGTTAAATCTAAATAGATTTTATGATCTCCCGGACAGTAAAATGGTCCATATGACGCTTTACCAATTCCACATCCGTCTGTTTCTGTACCTCCATCATAAAACACCAACTTTGTTGGTTCATAATTTTTTCCTAATTGTTCCTTAAAAAGATTGCTCCATACAGACTCGGTACTTCCCAGAACAATTCTCGAAAAATCTGTTAATTTAGCTTCCTCTTCACTGATTTCCCTTGGCTGTCCCACCTGTTCCGTACCCGTCATGTTTTGCGCTTGCTGCAGCAATTGTGAAGGGTCGCCTCCCATTAAGAAACCAATGATTAATACAATTACTCCCCCAATTCCTCCCAAAGTTAGCTTCTGTCCACCGGACATTCCCCTTCTATCCTCAAAGTTGTCACTCTTTTTACCTCCTTGCCATTTCATATTTCAATAATTTAAGTTACATTTCTGTTAATTATAAAATAAGATACTAATTTTATAATTCACATTAACGCAAAATACATTCCAAATATTTTTCATTTTCTACTTGGGGGTTTATTTATCTAGAGTTATAAATATTCATTATGTTTGTACCTTATCGTTTGCAACTTATCCAAAATTTAGATGAAATTAGAAAATCAACTATTCGAAAGAGCGGGAAATAAATGTGAATTGAGTCAAGCAACTGACGATTTAACCTTATACACATTACCCCCAGATTTACAAGCTAATGCAGAAAACACCATTGTAGTATGTCAAAAATGCGCCGATCAACTAAATAAATCGACACAATTAGATGCTGACTACTGGAAATTCTTACCTGATACCATGTGGTCTGAAATACCTGCTGTACAAGTAGCGGCATGGCGTATGTTGAATCGATTAAAAAACGAAGGCTGGGCTTCAGATGCGCTAGATATTTTATATCTAGACGATGCGACATTGGAGTGGGCAAAACAAACAGGTGATCATGAAAATGATGGCTATGTGGAATTTCACCTCGATAGTATAGGTCAACAGTTGTTGGATGGGGATTCTGTAGTACTTACAAAAACTTTAGATGTAAAAGGATCTTCTATTCGTGCAACATTAGGTACCGTCGTTAAAAACATCCGACTTGTTTTTGATAACACGGAACAAATTGAAGGTAAGATAGATGGACAGACTATCGTCATATTGACAAAATATTTAAGAAAACAAAATTAAAAAGAAAGGCTACAACTCTGTTGTAGCCTTTCTTTTATTTCTGCTTCGGATAATCCCGCATATGAGCAAATTCATAGTTAGGATGTGACTTCAAACTGTCAATTAAATCGCTCAGCATCTGCTGTCCCTTTCTAGTCTGAAACATATCATCATGCATCAATAAAACGACATTATTTTTAGAAAATGAAGTACCATTACGCAACCTATTATTGATTTGGCGGTACATAAAGCTAACGGACTCCTTAGGAATACCAGATGGCTTACCCTTTTTCCACTCACAATCCCATCCCATTGTTCGATAGCCATTTTGATAGAGCATATCGGCAGTGCTAGAACCACTTTCCATATCAATACGTTTACGATCCGCAAAATACCAAATATTACGACCTGGTAAGCGAACGATTTTATGCTGTAGATTTAACTCCTTTTCATTCTTATCAAAATCCTCGAATGAAGACTCCGCATTGCTGTAGAACTCTGTAAATTTATTGTGAGCATGTGTAAAACTATGATTATAACAATCAACCAATGGATTATTTATATAACGTTCATAGTATTTATGTAGGCCTTTGCTCATCCGATCATGCTTACCGATTAAAAAAGTATTAATTTTCACATTCTTGGCTGTTGCAATTGAATCAATAAATTGACTTCCATTTAATGGACCATCATCAAATGTAAGATAAATATATCGTGGAGAAACCGAATCCGTCAATAACTTAGACGTATCAACTGCATGATGCAACACCGTCTTTTTGTTCTTAACAGCTATAGAATCGTCAATTATTTTTTTTTCTACCTTATCCGCTCCCAACTTATCTATAACCGCTGTATTAACAACGGTATCATTTTGTATTGAACCTGATTTTCCTTTAGCACCTTCATTGCAAGATTGTAATGCAAAAGATGATATTGATAATAACCCGAGGATCAACCCCAGATTGAATGCTTTCTTCATGTTATAATTCACTATTAGCCCCACCCTAAAGCCACTGAATAATAGTATTCGTTATCCAATAGCATTGATGATGTAAAAGTAAGATTAAATTTTTCAGAAATCCAATTTTACGAAAGCTTTTTGCGTCAAAAACAAAAACATTTTTTATCAGATTAGTTATGCAAAACTATTTCACCTTATTAAAAACTTCCAGACCTTCCTTTAAATACATTAAATAAGTATTCGCATCATAGTCTGCGCCTTTAGGTTTAATTAAAACTTGACGGTCAGATGGATTCATTAATACATAAAAAGGCTGTGAATTTGACTCAAACTGATTTGCTTGTAAATAACTCCATTTACTTCCAATCATTTTCAACAATTTCCCATCGCTTGTTACTTGTTGATCTTCGATCGCGAGTTCAGTACGATCATCGACATAAAGTTGAATGATAACCACATCGTTAGTTAAAAAAGAACGAACATGTTGATCGGTCCAAACATTAGCTTCCATTTTTCGACAGTTCACACAAGCGTGTCCCGTGAAATCAATCATCACCATCTTATTTTGGGTTTTCGCATATGCCATGCCTTCCTCATAATCAAAAAATACATTCAAACCCAATGGAGCATGAAATAAATCAGCATATTTACGACTAGAAACATCCTCTTTATGCGAAACATCACCTGCATAAACTGGGTTTAAATCAAAATCTTGCGTACTTTGCGGAGGCAAAAATGCAGAAATTGATTTCAGTGGTGCCCCCCATAGTCCTGGAACCATATATACAGTAAATGATAGCACAACAATTGCAAAGAAAGTTCTCAACACAGATAAGTGAGTCAGATTGCTATCATGTGCAAACTTGATTTTACCCAATAAATAGAGCCCCATTAATCCAAAAATAACAATCCATAAAGCCAAGAATACTTCACGATCAAACCAATTCCAGTGGTAGGCTAAATCTACATTAGAAAGAAATTTCAAAGCAAACGCAAGTTCTAAGAATCCCAATACTACTTTCACGCTATTCAACCAACCTCCAGATTTTGGCATTGCTTTCATTGCGCTTGGAAACAAAGCAAATAACGCAAATGGTATAGCTAAAGCTAAAGAAAATCCAAACATTCCGACGGCAGGGCCTAATAGCGCTCCATTAGTAGCCGCTTGCACCAACAAAGTACCAATGATGGGACCTGTGCAGGAAAATGACACCAACGCTAAAGTCGCTGCCATGAAAAATATACCAGCCCATCCCCCCTTATCTGATTTTTCATCCATTTTATTCACCCATGAACTTGGAAGGCTGATTTCAAAAGCACCTAAAAAAGATGCTCCAAAAGCAAGCAACATTAAAAAGAAGAAAAAGTTAAAAAGTCCATTTGTTGACAAGGCATTGAGGGCATCTGAACCGAAAATCATCGTTACGGCCAACCCTAATACAACATAAATAACAATAATGGAAACTCCATAAAACAAAGCACTAATAAAAGACTTTGATCTATTTTTATTCCCTTTAGTAAAAAAACTTACCGTAAGGGGTAGCATTGGAAAGATACAGGGCATCAATAGAGCAGCAAAACCACCTATAAGTCCACCCAAAAATATACCGAAAAGCGAATCATTCACTTTACTTTCTTTTGATTCAGCAATGGTCTTAATGGGCATAATATGTACGGACGAATCAACCGCAATGGCCGCTATCTGATTCTCATAAATACTTCCGTCCACAAACTCCAACTCATCTAATTTCAATAACGTGTCAGCTTCCTGCGATTGCGCAAAAGAAGGAAATAGAAAAGCTACTGAAAGCAATAATTTTACAATTAATCTTTTCATAAACAATACTTAAATAATGCCGAGTGGCAAAATGATAATTGGTTCGAAAACTGGCCGCAATAGGATATTCTCATTGCGACCAGTTTATCCTTAATTACAAACCAATCACTTAATATATAATTCAGTGAAAACTAAAATTTACACTGTTTCAGCTTTAAAAAGTGATTGTTCTAACCTACTGATCGGTTGAAATCCTGTGAATATAAGATCCGTAGAGATATATCCATCAACAATAGCTTGTTCTTTCACTAGATCTGTACTTAAATATTTTTTATTATCATCACACAATAACGTCACAACAACAGCTTCCTCACCTAATTGTTGCTTCAATTTAATAGCACCAATCACATTGGCTCCAGAAGAAATCCCTACAGCTAGCCCGAGCTCTTTGGCTAGTTTTTGAGCCATTATAATAGAATCGCCATCTGATGCAGCAATAATTTCATCCAATTCATCCAATTTCACAATAGCAGGGATAAACTCATCCGATATCCCTTGAATACGATGTGAACCAATTTTATGCCCTGTTGACATCGTTGGGCTTTCTGCAGGTTCTAAAGGATGAACCTTTACATTCGGGTTCAGGCTACGTAAATGGCGACCTACGCCCATCACTGTGCCACCTGTCCCTACACCAGCTACAAATGCATCCGCAACTAAACCCTTAGAGGCTAACTGCAAACCAATCTCACGACCTGTTGTCAATTCATGTGCTTCTGCATTAAAATCATTTTCAAATTGTCTTGGCAAAAACACACCTCCTTTTTCAGCTAACTCCTCACTCAGTTTGATACTACCTAAGAAGCCTCCCTCCTCTTTACTGACCAGTTGGATATCAGCACCCATACTTTTAATAATATCGATACGCTCTTTACTCAACCAATTAGGCATGATAATTTTCACTTGGTGTCCCAAAGCTTTACCAATCGCAGAAAATGAAATTCCAGTATTACCACTAGTAGCTTCTACAATCATATCTTCAGGTTGAATTTGACAATTCATATAGGCTTTGTACATAATATACAATGCCATGCGATCCTTAATACTTCCTGTCAAATTATAGTTTTCACATTTCACATATATTTTACCTGGTTTGCCCTTATACGTATATTGTAACTCCAACATCGGTGTATTTCCAACCAAACACCATAAATGTTTAAATCTATTATCAAGCTCAGGAGACAAACATTTACTAAACATCAATTCGTTATTCATGACATATTATTTTAAAACATCAGGTGACACATAAAACCCAATATCATCGGCAAAATTGCTTTAAAACAAAATAATATTCAACACAAATAAGATAAATCAATAAATTTTATGGTAATAATGATATATTTAAAAAATATTACAGAAACAAGGATAACATTTTATTGATATCCATAAAAAACACAATATGCAGCTCGATGAAATAGATATCAAACTACTCCGGATACTTCAACATGATGCTACGCTAAGCAATAAGGAACTAGCATTTAGGCTCCATAAATCAATCGCAGCAATACACGAAAGGGTCAAGAAACTTAAGCAACAAGGTTATATTAAGAAAACAGTAGCCATTCTCGACCGTCAAAAAATAAATATGGGTCTGATATCCTTTTCTCAGGTATTCTTAAAAGCACATACAGCAGAGGTATTAAATGAGTTTGAAAAAGAAGTGGCAAAATTCCCTGAAGTAATGGAATGTTACCAAATGGCTGGATCATATGATTTTATGCTTAGAATAGCAACTAGAGACATGCAGGCTTATCACGAATTTTTAAGATATCGTTTAGCCGTATTGCCACATGTCAACACCGTGCAAACTTATTTTGTTTTATCAGAAACCAAAAGTGAAACGGCCTACCCCATATAAATAGTGAAAAATAAAAAAAGAGGAAATCTTTGTTTCCTCTTTTTTTATTAAACATACATACCCAACCGTTTATCTTCTACCATGTCCCTCACCTCTATCCGAGCGACGATTATGTTCTTTTTTAGCATTTCTTTTTTCAGGTTTTCTATTTTCAAAACGATCACCTCTATGATTATTACGCTTTTCTACACGGTGATTATCGTAGCGATTGTTGTTACGTGGACGATCGTGACCTCTATGGTCTCTCAAATTGACTTGATTTCTACGATGTGCATAATGTCCGTATTCTCTTCTATAGCGGTCATGATGTCTCAAAGGATCTCTGTCGTTTACGACCACTTTATAAGTGTTGTAAAAATTAAAATTCCGATATCTCCCTGGTAAATTCCTACTCGTTATCCATCTTCTACCCTGATAATGTGTATACCTGCGATTGATAACATCATAATACACATTAATTTCAGGAATGTAATAATAACGGGCATAATCATATCCCACTGGCCCCCATGTGGGTTGATTACCGATATTGATACTCACATTAACTTGTGCTTCTGCAGGTTTTACAAAAAACAAACCGCCGACTAAAACCGTTAAGTAAACTAATTTTTTCATTCCTGCTCCTCCCTAAAATTTATATTTTCAAATTATTTATAGGTATGACTATACTTTATAATAGAAGATTAATGCAAGGTTGTTAATATTTGTTAAAACCGATAAAAAACACTAGAAATGAACAGAATAAAAATATTTAATTAAGTTACGGTTTAGAAAAACCATGCGTTATAAATTTTATCACCTAAAAAACTCGGAATCATTTTTTACATTTGCTAAACATTAAAATCTTGGTGCATTGACAAAATATACGAATAAATGTTATTGTGGCAATAGTCTCCCATATGAGGAATGTTGCCAACGAATTCATCTTAACCAACAGAAAGCACTTTCTTCAGAGCAATTAATGCGAGCAAGATATAGTGCATTCGTCGTTCAAAATATTGACTTTCTATACAATAGCTTTCATCCGACAACACGTAACTTTCAAGATAAAAAAGAAATTGAAATGTGGGCCAAAGAATCCAAATGGATGCAGCTGCATATCCTAACAAGTACCACTTCTGTTGTGGAATTTGAAGCACATTACCTAGATACACAGCTCAATTTACAGATTCACCATGAGAGATCCAATTTCAAACAAATTAAGGGAGTTTGGTATTATGTTGATGGAGAACTGATTGCATAAAAAAAAGGATCCTATAACGCAATAGGATCCTTTTTTATGCAATCAGAATACAATCTAACTGTTCAATTCAGTTTGTTGTTCATTTTCATCCCTAAATGGGGCCTCTTCGTCAAATTCGCCTTCCCATTTGGCAACTACAACAGTCGCTAAACAATTTCCTATTACATTGACAGAAGTGCGCGCCATATCCATTAATTCATCAATACCCAAAATAGCAGCAATCACAAATGTTGGTAAACCGAATTGATCTGCCGTAGCAATTAAAATAATCAATGAAGCACGAGGCACTGCTGCAACACCCTTAGAAGTAATCATCAAAGTAAAAGCAATCATCAATTGCTCCCCAAATGTCATATGTATACCAGCTGCTTGTGCTACAAAAATAGCTGCCAATGACAGATACAAGGATGTACCATCCAAATTGAAACTATATCCCGTTGGGATAACAAAAGATACAATTTTACGGGGAACTCCAAATTTTTCCATGGCAGACATTGCCTTTGGTAAAGCAGCATCAGAACTTGTTGTAGCAAAAGCGATTGAAACGGGTTCTTTGATAGCGTTAATAAACTTTAAAACTGGAATTTTCAAATACAATGCGACTGGTAATAACACCAATAATAAAAAACCGATTAAAGCTAGATATAAAGTTGCCAATAACATAAAAAGATTTTTCAAAATATCCACCCCAAGATGCCCTACCGTGAAAGCCATGGCTGCACCTACACCAATCGGAGCAAAATACATAATCAGATTAGTAAACTTAAACATGGTTTCTGAAAGACTCTCCGTAAAATCAACCAAAGGTTTTCTTTTCTTTTCATCGACCATCGCTAGTCCAATCCCAAAAATAACTGAAAACACCACAATTTGCAAAACTTGATTATCATATACTGCTTTTACTATATTTTCTGGAAATAAATCTCTAAAAAATGCCGTAAATTTATATACAGGATGAACATGATCTGGCAAAGATGCTAAGACATCTGCATCATTATTGGCATGCGTGGTAGGTAACTCTTCATGAGGCATATGTGCAACATCGACACCCACTCCCGCTTGTGTGAGATTGATTGCACCAAGCCCAATGAAAATGGCACAAGTTGTAGCACAGAAGAAATACAACATAGATTTCCATGCCATACGGCCTACTTGTTTCAAATCAGAATGCCCTGCTATACCATACACCAAAGTCGCAAATAAAATAGGACCTACAATAGTTTTCACTAACTTAATAAACCCTTTACTTAAAGGTTGTAGTGAAATGGCAATATTTGGAAAATCCAACCCCACAAAAATACCCAAAATCATACACGTTAGGATCCAAGTTGTTAGATTTTTTCTCACAAAAGCGTTCAATATCAACACAGTAGCAACAAACCATCTTACTGCCATTAAAAATGATGGAGAAAAATCGACCCAACTAAATTCGTAACATATTGCTATAATTGCTGCAATTGTGACCGAAACAAGGGTAACTAGCCCCATTTTTGATTTATACATCGGCAAACTATTAAAAAAGTTAAAATACAAAAATAAAAAAATACTAGGCTTTCACAAATATAAATATGGCGGGAAACAATAACAACAAATTTTATGCTTCTATAAAGACATAAAAAAAGGTAGAATAATTTATTATTCTACCTTTTTCAAAATTTTATTTTAAAAGCTACGCTTTTATTCAGCATGTAGCCAAGATTTTTTTGCTAATAACTCTTCTTCAGATTCACGAACTTCTTCGTCATCCACACAACAGTCTACTGGACAAACTGCCGCACATTGCGGCTCATCATGAAAACCCACACACTCTGTGCACTTGTCTGAAACAATATAATATACTTCATCTGATATTGCAGCCTGAGAATCTTCAGCATCCAACGTCACACCATCACCAAAATCAATAACACCTTCTAATGCAGTTCCATCAGAGAATTTCCAGCTCACGCCAGCGTCATATATTGCATTATTTGGGCACTCCGGTTCACAAGCACCACAGTTAATACACTCGTCTGTAATTTTAATCGCCATTTATAACCTCAAAATTATGATAAAAAACTATTTTTGTACTATCATATATACAATCAAATCATTTTACACGTTTTAAATAGTAGTAATTTGGTTTTGCTGATTGTATTTGATAACACAAATATAAAACAAATTTGTGTATACACGTTTATAAAATTTTACATTTTGACAAAGAAACAACGATTAGAAGCTTTTGCAAAGCTAGCAGACTTATTCCATGATGATAATGCAGAGCTGCGTGATTTAATAACATCTGCACATCATAGAAATCCATGGTATACAGCAGAGCAAGTAACAAAAGCATTTACTTCATGGAAAGCTAATTTAAAACTTGAGCAATTAGAACAGTGGCTATCGCCATATCCTGATATTGAAAGTGATAAAATTGTAGGACTAATATTAGCTGGAAACATCCCCTTAGTAGGCTTACATGATTTATTATGCGTATTGGCTTCAGGTTTCAAGGCTCAAGTTAAGGTTTCCTCAGACGATGCTCTTTTGACTAGCTATATTGTTAAAAAACTAATCGAGGTGGAGCCGAGATTTAAGGATAAAGTAGCGTTAGTAGAAAGATTAACAGATTTTGATTTAATCATTGCCACTGGATCAAATAATTCCTCACGTTATTTTGAACATTATTTTGGAAAAAAACCAAATATTATTCGAAAAAACAGAAACAGCGTAGCCATTATTACTGGTAAAGAGTCACCAGAACAATTAAATGCATTAGGCCATGATATTTTTGATTTTTATGGTTTAGGCTGCCGTTCGGTCTCAAAAATATATGTTCCAAAGAACTACGACATTAGTCATTTTTACGAAGGAATCATCGCATTCGAAAGTGTCAATACGCATTTCAAGTACAATAACAATTATGATTATAACAAATCCATTTACCTCATCAATGGCGATAAACATTATGATAATGGTTTTTTACTATTAAAGGAAGACAACAAGATTTCATCTCCATTGGCAACGATTTACTTTGAAGAGTATGACAACCTAAATGATCTTGCACAAGCACTGGATGCAATACAAGACCGTTTACAATGTGTAACAACTGATACCGCTATACAACTTAAGACACCGACTTTTAAATTCGGGTCTAGTCAAAGTCCAGCTCTAGATGATTACGCAGATGGTGTCAATACCCTTGAATTTTTATTTGCAAACCAATAAACATAGCCTTATATTCGTAAAAGGGTTTTGAAATAAAAAGTATTAACTTTGTAATACATGTATATAATCAAAGTAAAAGGAGTTGCCAAAATCCCAGACTATGTTCAATTAAGAGATGATTCATTCACTCTATTAGCATACTTCAGGGTCGATCGACCTGATAAATCTTTGGAAAAAATCGGTCTCGCAGATAAGTCAGAATACATTATGCAAATGGTGAAGGATTTACCATTTGGACAAATAAAAAAATTAGAATTATAGTTCAATGTCTGGAAATACAGTAATCACATTAAAAAACGTCGATATCTACCAACAAAAACACTTGGTTTTATCCAATGTGAATTTGAATATCAATAAGGGAGAATTTCTTTATCTCATTGGCCAATCAGGAAGTGGAAAAAGTAGTTTACTTAAAATCATCTACGGCGATTTATACATTGGAAACGGTGAAGGATTAATTGCAGGATTTGATCTCAAAAAACTACATGAAAATGATGTACCTTATTTGAGACGTAAATTAGGGATTGTATTTCAAGACTTTCATCTTTTGTCCGACCGTTCAGTAGAAAAGAATCTAGAGTTTGCGCTAAGAGCAACTGGTTGGAAAGATAGAACTCAAATTGAACATCGCATGCTTGATGTGCTAGAAAAAGTGGGACTTCGTTCTAAATTAAAAAAAATGCCACATGAACTTTCGGGAGGTGAACAGCAACGTATCGTGATAGCACGTGCACTATTGAACAATCCCGAAATTATATTGGCTGATGAGCCAACAGGAAATCTAGACCCGGCAACTTCAGAAGAAATTGTATTGCTTTTACGTGATATCGCATCTTCAGGTACTGCTATTTTAATGGCAACACATGATTACCAAATCATCCGCAATATGCCAGCACGCATCATCAAAACCGCCGATGGCGTACTTGTAGATCAGGTAGAGATATAAGCTGTCAATACTGACATAAATCCTTATCATCCGACATTTTGTTAGTCCAATTACATGGTTACTGACAAGCTGTCGGATTTTTTCATTTTGGCAACAACTTTGACTGTACTTAAATTTTAAAGACAGAACATTAGTTTCCAACATAGAATTTAGAAGAAATGAGCGAACAAGAGAAAAATAACGAGACTATTCAAGATCCTATTGAGGATAATACAACGGAAAATCAAGAAGAAACAATTGAACTATCTGTTGAGGAAAAATTAACTGCAGAATTAGCAGAATCAAAAGATAAATATATACGTTTATCTGCAGAATTTGACAATTATAGAAAACGTACGAGTAAGGAACGCGTTGAACTAATCCAATCTGCAGGAAAAGATGTTATCACAAAATTACTATCAACAGTAGACGACTTTGACAGAGCTTTAAAAGCAATGGAAACGGCAACAGATATAGAATCTTTAAAAACAGGCATTGATATCGTCAATAATAAATTCAGACAAACTCTAGAACAACAGGGGTTAAAAGAGATGGAAGTATTAGGTCTAGATTTCGATGCGGATTTACAAGAAGCAATTACAGCTATCCCAGCCCCTACTCCAGATTTAAAGAACAAAGTAGTTGATGTCATTGAAAAAGGTTACTATTTAAATGATAAAGTAATCCGTCATGCAAAGGTAATTATAGGTCAATAAGATAAAAAAGATGTCAAAAAGAGATTATTACGATATATTAGGTGTAGCTCGTGGTGCAGATGAAAAAGAGATCAAATCTGCCTATCGTAAACTAGCCGTAAAGTATCACCCAGACAAAAACCCTGGGGATCATGAAGCTGAAGAAAAATTTAAAGAGGCCGCCGAAGCATATGATGTTTTGAGCAATCCTCAGAAAAAACAACGCTATGATCAATTTGGTCATGCGGGCAACTCTGCTTCCGGTGGTGGTTACGGTGGTGGCATGAATATGGACGACATATTTAGTCAATTTGGAGATATATTTGGTGGTGGTGGTCATCCTTTCGAAAGTTTCTTCGGTGGTGGTGGCGGAGGCTCTAGAGGCGGCCGTCGCGTTGCTAGAGGAACGAATCTTCGCATTAAAGTTAAATTGACACTAGAGGAAATTGCTAAAGGTGTTGAGAAAAAAGTTAAAGTAAATAAACAAGTTAGCTGCCATACCTGTGATGGAAATGGTGCTAAAGATAAATCATCTTTCCATACTTGTAATACTTGTGGTGGTTCAGGATCTGTACGCCGTGTTACCAATACTATTTTAGGACAAATGCAAACTACAAGCACCTGCCCTACTTGTAATGGAGAAGGTGTAGAAATTACTGCAAAATGTACAACATGTAGAGGTGAAGGCTTAGAAAGAGGCGAAGAAACGATTGCAATCAATATCCCAGCAGGAGTAAGTGAAGGAATGCAATTGTCAATGAGCGGTAAAGGTAATGCGGCTCCTCGTGGCGGTATTGCTGGAGACCTTATTATTCTCATTGAAGAAATACCTCATGAAGCATTAAAAAGGGATGGTCTTAATGTCATTTATGATTTATATATCAATTTTGTAGATGCTACATTAGGAACAAGTGTTGAAGTTCCAACTATTGATGGTAAAGCAAAAATTAAGATAGACCCAGGAACTCAAGCTGGTAAAATATTAAGATTAAAAGGTAAGGGTATTCCTGAAGTCAATTCATATCACAAAGGAGATCAACTTATTTATGTAAATATCTGGACTCCGAAGGCTGTTTCTTCTGATGAGAAAGAAATCTTAGAAAAATTAAAAGAATCACCAAATTTCAAGCCTCAACCAGGCAAGTCAGAAAAATCATTCTTCGAACGTATCAAAGAATATTTTGACTAAATAATAAATTTAAAATAATATACAAGACCATATGTCAGCACTGACATATGGTCTTTTTTTGTGCCACCCTACAAACTGACAAATTAACACAAATAGTCATATGTTTGCCGAATCTAAAAAATAGCCAATCATATTTTTAAATTTCAGCAAAAATAAAGCGAAATACAAGTTGCTGATTGCGATTACATTATAGTTTTATCAAATTCTTCGTACATTTTCATGACAATTTTAAAGCGCTTTGGTATCCATATTGATAATATAAGTTAAATAGTCAAAAGGTTTGATTGTTGATTTTAAAAAACAAATTACAAAAAATGAAAAAATTATTACTTACATTAACTGCTGTAGCTGGTTTAACATTTGCTTCTCAAGCGCAAGAATTTGGTTTCAAAAAAACGGACTTTATTGTAGAGGGAAATTTCTCTGCAAACACAACAAATGATAAGACTACAAAAGAAAAAACAAGTACGTTCAACTTCAATCCTTCTGTAGGTTATTTCGTATCTGATAAAATTGCTGTTGGATTAGATTTCAATTTCGGTAACGAAAAAAACACGAATTATATGGGTACTAGTGATACTTACGATAAAGTAAGCAACTTTGGAATTGGCGCTTATGGTCGTTACTACTTCTTAGATCTAGGTTCACGTTTTAAAACTTATGCTCAATTGGCAGCTGGTTACCAACAAGCAACTGGTGAAATAAATGATGGCACATCTACGTTAGACGTTCCTAAAATTAAAGGTTTTGGTGCTGGTGCTGGATTAGGTGTTAATTACTTTGTTACTGAAAATATTGCTATCAACTTTGGTTTGACAGACTTAGTATCATTTGGAACAGCTAAAGCAGACGGCGGCAAGTCTTCAAACGCTTTTAACGCAAACATCAACAGTTTCAACAACTTCTTTGATACTGCTAAATTTGGTTTGACTTTCAAATTCTAATCATTTTTGAATATATGAAAAGGGAGAGGTCTTAATAGAGACCTCTCCCTTTTTTATATATAACGCTTAATGATGCGTAATTTATGTGTGTATTTATTCAACTCTTTGTTAAATATCCCTTCCTGATCCATGCTGTCTATTCGTACACGGCCGGAAGCATGTATGATTGTTTCCGAATCCAATAGGATACCCACATGATTGATTCTCCCCTGCTCATTGTCAAAAAATGCCAGATCTCCGTTTTCAATTTCTGACAAAAAGTCCACCGTATGCCCTAACTCCGCTTGTTGATACGCATCTCGTGGTAAGGCATGCCCAAAGGATTGATAGATTAATTGCGCAAAACCAGAACAATCAATACCAAATTTCGAACGTCCTCCCCACAGGTAAGGCACCTCCCAATACCGCTTAGCGAGTAAACTCACCTCAAGTTGAAAACTTGTTTGATCAATAGGGGCATGCGGTACTACAAATTGCTTCAATCTTCTATCGTTAAGATAAGCGAAATCTTTCCTAATAACAGTTCCGTGCAATAGTTCAATACGAAATTCACCATTTGTTAAAAAACCTCCTTCAAAACCAACGTATTCTTTATCCAGGGAAAGGTAGTCTTGGTATTGCGTTTCATTAAGGGTTAAAAACTGGCCATTTTGAATCCAACCAGTATAACCATCAGCAATCATACAAACCTTTGTCCATTCCTTCGATTTCATTTGTATTTCAAACGCTTCACCAAACAGCACTTGTGAAACCATTTCACTACGATGTGCCTCATCTGCACGAAGGGGAACAATTGTTAAATTACAAATTCCGTATTCCATATTTCTAAAACAAAAAAGCGTATATTCAAGTTATTATTAAATACGAATATAAACTTAATATAACAACCATGGATACCAATGTCGTAAAAATAACAAGAATATTAGTTGCTGTGGACGATGAACCATGTTCACATAAAGCAATCACTTATGCCAAAGAAATGGTTAATAAATTTGAGGCATCGGTCGCTCTAGTAACAGTAACTTCCCCCACCTCACCCGCAAGCTACGGTGCTGATCCATTATTGGGTCAACAGCCCATCATAATACCCGAGGTATCTGAAATAGAACAACAAAATGCTCAAAAATACTTAGAGCAACTGGGAAAAGAATTTGATAAAGCAAATGAAGTTTTCCTATTCAACAGGATAGGATCTGTGAAAGAGGAAATATTAGCCACATCACATGAGTGGTCTGCAGATTTGATTGTAATGGGTTCCAATGGCCGAACTGGCTTCGACCACTTTATATCTGGATCTGTTTCCGAGGCCGTAATTAGAAAAGCAACATGCCCCGTACTTGTAGTACCAAGCAAGTGCGAATAATAAATAAAGCCATTCACAATATAATTAAAAAAACAAAGCCATCTGTATTTCTACAGATGGCTTATGATATAATATCTTACAAGATTACAGTTTAATTAAGCGGGCTACAAACATACTATCTGCTTTTTCAGTATATCCTTTTAACACTTTATATGAGTCTAGTGTATAGCCCAATTCTTTTTGGATATAGTCAATAACATCCTCGTTTTCTTTTTCAAAAACCGAACAAGTGATATAAACCAAAGGTTTTCCAGCTTTCAGATGCAACGAAGCATTTTTAACGATATCTTTTTGCAAAGCAGAAAAATCTTCAATCTTTTTCGCATTAAAATAACTGATATTCTCAGGGCTTCGTCCCCAGGTACCAGACCCCGTACAAGGAGCATCTACAATAATTCCATCGAAAAGCTCCGCTCCTAAAATAGGTGTTGTATCTTTCGTCAAATCGACTATCTTCTTGCGATAATTTTGGATTCCAGCCCTTTCAAAACGTTCATCAAGATTACGCAAAATACTCATACGAATATCGGACACCATCAGATTTGTTGTTGGATATTTATCAAGAAACAATAATGCCTTACCACCTGAGGCTGCACATGCATCCCACCAGTTTTCTTTAGGAAAAGCACTCATAAATTCAACAGTACGTTGTGAAGAAAGGTCTTGCACCTCAATCACACCTTCCAAATCTTTGAATCTTTGCAAAGAGGTACCATTAGCCAAAGCAATAGTTTGATCGGAGATAAAGTGATAAATAATCTGCTCAGCTTCAAAAATAGCTTTCACAAACTTTTCTTTACCTTTCTTTACGCGAATGAATAAATCGGGTTGGATAAACAGACTTTGAATAAAAATATTTTGATCGATTGCTGGCGATAGCTTATTAGTAAATGGAAAAACATCTTCCAAGAGCAATAAATTCTGGTCCTGTAGAAAAGTTAATTTCTCTTCTAATGTCAAATCCAAATTCCATTCCGGTTCAAACAATGAAACAAGAGGGCTTTCTTTTTCACATAAATACTCAGCGATGACAAGTCTTTTTTGTTGCGAAAGCTGTTTTGCACCCTTTCCTAATCTAAAAAAATTATAACACAAACGGGAAGTCCATTTACGGTCTTTTGAGCCCATTTGCTTGTTTATTTTAAAAAATGAAGTGAGATAACGTGCAAACGGCTCATTCCCTTCATAACCATCCAGTGCTCTTTCAAAATTACGAATTTGCTGCTGTACTCTTTTTTCACTAAAATCACTCATTTTTTATTTTCTAACAAAACTATTATTACGATATACTATAAATCTAATTCCCCTGTTCACATAGCCCCATTTCGGAAAATAATCAAAACTAAAATCATTGCTTATTCCAGAGTACGATTCCTTCACGAGATACTGTACATAGTCTGTACCGTATTTGGATAGAAGACCACCAAAATAAATAGCGGCGTCATATCCTTTATAAGAAAAATCTGATGCAGCAACTTGGAATTTAGTTTTATAATTATAATCGAATTTGCGGGTTTTTTCAGCTCTTTCATCGACCAATGTAGAGGTAGTCAACGTCAATTCGTAACGATCCATATACATGTAATCTTCAAATGACAATTTAGCCCAATTTGGATGACCGTACAATTTAAACCCGTAACCAAATTCAGTCGTTTGCACATCCATGTTTGCTAACAATGTCCTAATTTGATTTCTATTTGTTGTACCACAAACAATATGGTTGTTACCAGTTGCTACTAGATTATCATTCAATTCAGCTATAGAATTCACTACTTTAATTTGTAGATCTTTATTATAGCCCAGCGCTTCAGACATAAAACTGTCTAAAAACTGTTTACTATCAGCGTCCTGTATATCATAAACCAATACAACATCCCCTAAAGCAAATTGCTTGGCTACATACTTGGCCATTAATTCAGAATGAACTCGAATAGAAGGAGTTAAAGACACTAAATTTGAAACTTCGAATTCTGAAGCCAAAGTCGCTGCTAAAGGAGAAATTTGTAACGTATTTTTATCTTGAATCGCTCGTGAAAATGCTCTAATCTCTTTTGGATAAATCGGTCCCACGATTAGGTTCGCATTTTTCACAGAAGAAGATGTTGCTAAGGAGGTGTTTCTATAATTATCATCTTCAGAATCAATAACCTGAAGATTAAATTTACTACCCTTCTCACCTAGCTCTTCTAGTCCCAATTGAAAACCTTGATAAAAATCCAACGCTAGAGCTGATCTTTTAATATCCTCAGCAGTAGGCTGCATTCCACCTATATGATTCAGTTGAAAAGGTAAAAGAAGAGCAATTGATTTTTGACTTTTAAGATTTTCACTCGCTTTAGCCGCTTCGAGTTTTTTGGCTTCTTCTGCTTGTTCAGCAGTAGTTATCCCACTATTATTAGAAGCAGCACCTTGCTCACCTCTTTGAGAAGGTGAGCGAAGTACGCCTATTTTTTTTGTCGTACAGCTTGCAAGGCTTAAAGCCAATGCTACTGCAAGAGCAATTTTATTCCCACTCAATCGTAGCTGGTGGTTTTGAACTGATATCATATACAACTCTATTAATGCCTTTGACATGGTTGATAATTTCATTTGAAATCTTAGCCAATAAGTCATAGGGTAAGTGAATCCAATCTGCAGTCATACCGTCTAATGAACCTACTGCACGTAAACTAACGACATGCTCATATGTACGTTCATCACCCATAACGCCTACTGAACGAACTGGAAGAAAAATCGTGCCAGCTTGCCAAACTTTATCATACCAACCCGCTTCTTTTAAATTACGAATGTAAATATCATCAGCTTCTTGCACAATACGAACACGGTCTTCGGTAATATCACCTAAGATACGAATTCCCAAGCCAGGTCCAGGAAAAGGATGTCTCCCAAGGATAGCTGGATCAACACCTAATGTTTTACCAACACGTCTTACCTCATCTTTAAATAAAGCTTTCAAAGGCTCAACCACTTTCAATTTCATATAATCTGGCAATCCGCCAACATTATGATGCGATTTAATCGTTGCAGATGGGCCATTTACCGATACTGATTCAATAATATCAGGATAAATAGTACCTTGACCTAACCATTTTGCTTCAACACCTTCAGGTAATTCTTTTTGAATTTCCTTCGCAGCCTCATCAAATACATCAATAAATGAATTTCCAATGATTTTACGTTTTTGCTCTGGATCAGAAACACCAGCTAAACGACCGAAGAATAACTCTTTTGCATTTATGCCTTTGATATTAAGGCCCATGTTTTTATACGAATCCAATACCTGTTCGAATTCATCTTTACGTAACAAACCGTGGTCTACAAATATACAATGTAAATTTTTCCCAATTGCTTGGTGCAATAATACAGCTGCAACAGTAGAATCGACACCGCCAGATAATGCTAAAATAACGTGATCATCACCCAATTGTGCTTTCAATGATGCAACACTAGTTTCTGCAAATGCATCAGGAGTCCACTCTTGAGCACATCCACAAATGTTAACGACAAAGTTTTTCAACAAAACTGCTCCATCTGTACTGTGAGTAACTTCTGGGTGGAACTGAATACCGTAAGTTTTTGTACCAACAATATGGTAAGCTGCAACTCGAACTTTATCAGTACTCGCGATAATTTCAAAATTTGAAGGAACCTCTTTGATGGTATCACCATGTGACATCCATACCTGAGATTGTACCGGTACACCTGCTAATAATTCATTCTCAGCATTCACAAATTGCAAATTGGCACGTCCGTATTCACGAATCTCCGAAGGTAAAACTTCACCTCCTGATTTTTGAGCGATATATTGTGCACCATAACAAACGCCTAATAAAGGGAAACGCTCCTGAATTGATTTAAAATCAATTTGTGGTGCATTCTCTTGTCTCACTGAAGATGGACTTCCTGAAAGGATTACTCCTTTTACAGTCTCATCAAATTCAGGTAATTTGTTGAAAGGGTGAATTTCACAATACACATTAAGTTCTCTTACACGACGCGCGATCAATTGCGTGTATTGCGAACCAAAGTCAAGAATTATAATTTTTTCTGGCATGGCGCAAAGTTACACATTTGATATGAAATTATAGTATCGAAATTTGACTTAAATACGCTTAAATACTCCCTTTTTATCCTCCTTTAGAAGAAAAATAAATAGGCTAAAAACAAAAAGTGCTTCATTTTGGGTTAAATGAAGCACTTTTTGTTTTATTGTAGCTGTTAATCAATAATACCAGCCTTTATCAATTCTATTTCCATTTCTTGTTGCAATTTTAAAGCTTCCTCTCTGGCCTTTTCTGCAAAATCAAGACCTTTTGAAGCATAAATAATACCCCGAGTACTATTTACTAAAAGACCACAATCCTTATTCATACCATATTGACAAACATCTTGAAGCGATCCTCCTTGAGCACCAACACCTGGTACCAACAAAAAGTGATCTGGTGCATGCTCCCGAATTTTAACAAATCCTTCTCCGCGCGTAGCACCTACCACATACATCAAATTCTCGATCGTTCCCCAAGTATTTACCTTATCGATAACCTGTTCAAACAACTGTAAACCAGCGGAATTTTTAAAATTCTGAAAATCTAGACTCCCTTCATTTGATGTCAGTGCCAATACAATTGCCCACTTTCCTTCAAAATCCAAAAATGGTGTAACCGAGTCATTTCCCATATAAGGAGCGATAGTAATGGAATCAAATCCTAAGCCAGATTGTTTTTCGTCAAAAAAAGCTTGTGCATACATTTTCGACGTATTTCCAATATCACCACGTTTTGCATCAGCTATGCTCAAGCAATCTTTAGGCAAAGCCTCCCACGTTTTTTGCAAAGATTGCCATCCTTTTATACCGTAACTTTCATAAAATGCAATATTCGGCTTGTAAGCAACACATAAATCTGCTGTAGCCTCTATAATAGCCTTATTGAAAGTATAAATAGGATCCTCCTCTCCTAGAAGATGCGTAGGTATTTTAGTGATATCGGTGTCCAAACCAACACAAAGAAATGACTTCTTTAGTTTAATCTGCTGAATAAGTTCTGCTCTTGTCATACCTATTATTCTGTACTTATTTTTTTGTTAATTCAATTATAAAATCAGAGACATCTTGACGAGAATAATCGGCTAAACCTTCATGTTTAGTCGCGATTTCGCCTTCTTTATTGATGATTATTGTTGTGGGTATCGATCCGCCTAACCATTCTTGTGGAATCTGAGAATTTGGATAATACACAGGAAGAGTTAATTGCTTACCTTGCATAAACTTGTTTGCTTTTTCAGACTCACCTTCAATCTCCACAATAAGAAAAACAACATCTTTATTATCTTTCAACCGCTCGTATAAAACAGCAATTGAAGGCATCTCTGCAATACAAGGAGGACACCAAGTAGCCCAAAAATTGATAAAAACCACTTTCCCTTTCAAATCAGTCATATGCACGACCTCTCCCATATCATTCTTAAAAGAAATGTTATTCTGAGTAGGTATCGTAGACGCTGAATCTATTTTTTTAGGCTCCTCAAGAGAGGGCTTAAACAAACCGATTTTCATTAAGCCTTGCTGAAAATACGCCCTACTTGTTGGCCATAATAATAAAAGAAGAAAGACTGCAAATACAACGTTAACGATTATTTTTTTCGTTTTTGGATTCATGGCACATGCTTTTTAAGAGTCAAACTTTTCTAATTGCTTCAGTAAAGTCGCAAAGTCTTTGGGATACGGTGCTTCAAATTCAAACTTCTTGCCATCAATTGTAAAGTCAACATACCTAGAATGCAACGCAAAACGTTTCATAATCGGTTGTTCCTCTTCATTCTTGGACAAAGTAAATCCGCGTTTTTTAATCTGCGACAAATATACAGGCTTTCCATGATACATGTCATCCCCTACAATAGCAGCTTTTTGCGTTGCCAGGTGAATTCGGATTTGATGCATACGTCCCGTAATTGGTTTACATTCCACTAAAGTAAAATGATTAAAATAACGTAAAGAATTAAAAATTGTAGTAGCCGCTTTACCATTGACACGATCGATAGATACATTTTTACTACCTTGATTTAAAATTGGTAGTTCGACCTTTAGATCCGTGAAAGTATGCGTCCCAGCAATAATGGCATGATATACTTTATTAACACGACGTCTTTCAAATTCGATTGAAACGGAGCGATAAGTTTCAGGGTTTTTAGCAATGAGTAACAGCCCCGATGTTTCCTTATCTAATCGATGGCAAACTTGTGCATCAGCATGATATTTTTTCGCCAAGCGTAATATATTGACCTCCCCTCCCTCGCGTTCGTCCAAAGAAGCGACAAAAGGTGGTTTATTAATAACGATCAAATTGTCATCTTCAAATACAATAAGGTCGGAAAATTTCGGAAATTTAAATAAGCGAGTCTCGTTTTCTCTCATCCTACAAAAATAGTAAAATCAAAGCAATTTAATCTGGTAAATGCGCAACTAACATTTTAAAATCAACAATTAATGACCTTAATTCAACGAATTTCTCTAATTTTGATTAATTAAATTATAAGTAATGTCTGTAAATAAAGAAATAAAACGTATCACAACAGTACAAGTGCAGGAAATGAAGCATCGCCATGAAAAAATTGCGATGTTAACAGGTTATGATTTCACAATGGCAAAGGCGCTTGACGAAGGTGGAATCGACATCATTTTAGTAGGAGATTCGGCTGCGAACGTATTTGCAGGTTACGAGACCACCCTTCCTATCACATTAGACCATATGATCTATCATGCCGCTTCTGTCGTACGTGGCACAACAAGAGCTTTAGTTTTAGTGGACCTTCCATTCGGAGAATACCAAGGTAGCGTCGACCAAGCTTATCTCTCTGCAGTACGTGTCATGAAAGAATCTGGAGCACACGCCCTTAAATTGGAAGGTGGCATTGAAATCATTGACAATATCAAAAAAATCATAAACGCTGGAATTCCTGTATGTGGCCATTTAGGATTGACGCCACAGGCAATCAATAAATTCGGAAATTTTGGTGTCCGTGCAAAAGAAGATAGTGAAGCCGAGAAATTAAAAGCAGATGCTTTAGCGCTACAAGAAGCAGGTTGTTTCGCTGTTGTATTGGAAAAAATACCAGCAAAATTAGCAGCCGAAGTTAGCGCCTCGTTAACGATACCAACAATAGGTATTGGAGCTGGTAATCAATGTGATGGACAGGTTTTGGTAGTCAATGATATGCTAGGTTTAACAAAAGGATTTAAACCGAAATTCTTAAGACAATATGCACAACTATATCAAGAAATAACCGGTGCTGTAGAACAATATGTTGCTGACGTAAAAGCAACAAACTACCCAAATGATAACGAACAGTATTAATACATAAACTGTCATGACCAAAATCATCTTAATAGTTGGACTCATTCTATTCTTGCTATACTTTATCAGTAAAAAGTTAACAAGTTCGTTTACGACCAGTAGTAGTCCAACTATTATTGTTAGAAATGGTTTTCAGAAAATAGACACCTCTAAACTTATCATTGCAGACACTTCGCAAAAAGTGATGAAAAATGTAGGAATTGGCGCTATCCTATTAATTATCATGCTTGCATTGATTATTAAGGTTAAGTTGCTCCTTTTCTTACTTCCAATTTCCATTTATATGATGGGCTACCTTTTTCTTTTTAAAAATCATTTAAAGAAAGCAACAGATCAAATTATATGGTACAATAAAGAAACTGCAGAAGTGCTTATTGAATCGACTACAAAAGAGACTTATCGCTTTAATATGCTCACCGATGTGAAGGCAGTGCAACAGATAGAATCCATTCAAAATACTAAAGGTCTTTTATTTGGTTATTTCAGAATAAAAACACAAGATAAAATAGTCGAAATACCCTATCTCGTGTTTCAAAATACGGCTAGCAACCAAAATTTTTTCGACACTTTAAAGAAAAATTATAAAATTGATCTTCAGAAAAAGATATTTCCAATTATATAATTTCAATAAATTTGATAGTTAGCCTTTAATTGCTTAAATTGAATTATTCAGCTGAAAAACAGCTGAATAATTCAACTATCACTAATTTTACACATTGAAGTATGGGCAAAGGAGATATCAAAACCGGAAAAGGAAAAATCACAAATGGTTCTTATGGTGTTAGGCGACCAAAAAATAAAGCAAGGGTAAACAAGACAACCAAAGCAACTGAGGTAACAAAAGAAGAGCTACCTAAAGCTGAAACAGCACAATAAAACGCTGAAAATATTTAATAAAAAAGCTTCTATCCTTTTAAGGATAGAAGCTTTTTTATTAAATGCAAGACCGACTTAAAAATCGTCTTCAATAATCTCTGCAACTCGACCTATTTGACCATCCATTAAACGAACCTTTATTCCTCTGTGATGATAAGGTGCCGAAGTCAATAAATCTTTTACGATACCTTCTGTAAGTTCTCCGGAACGTTGATCTTTTTTCAAGATAATGTTAACCAACATCCCTGGTTTAATCGTTGCTCTAGTTTTTCCATCCATAATACAAATATCTAAAAATAAACAAGGTCTTACAAATGAAGTAAGACCTTGTTCAATAAGCTTAATATTTCTTACTTAAATAATTTAAAAATATCATTTCCAAAAATGAATACCATCAAAGCCAGCAAAATAAAGAATCCTACCATTTGTGCTTTTTCTAAGAACTTCTCACTAAGCGGCTTTCCTTGTATCATTTCAATCAAAAGGAAAACAACATGCCCTCCATCTAAAGCAGGAATAGGTAATAGATTCATAAATGCTAAGGCCATCGACAACATACCTACCAATGACCAAAAACGTACCCAATCCACTTCTGTTCCAAATAACTGTGCTATACCAACAGGTCCAGAAAGTGCTTTATCTGCACGAATTTCACCCTTAAATATTTTACCAAACCCTTTTGCATTATCTGTAATAACAGTAAATGCTTTCTTTGCACCCATTGGTAAAGATTCTAATAGGCTATAGTGTATTGTAAATGTTTTAAGTGTTTGATCTGGATTGACATTAAAACCCAAAATCGCATCCGCTGGAACCACACCACTTAATAATTGTTCTTGGCCATCACGAATAACTTTCAATTCTATCTGCTTTCCAACTTTCCCTTTTAATTGATCCTTAAATTGGTCAAAAAACTGGATAGGTGTATTATCAACAGCAATAATACTATCCCCTTTGATAAAGCCCATTTTTACTGCTTCAGAACCTGGTTGTGTAGCTGCAACAGCAGTCATTTTCATACGGGGTTCTATAAACTTCTCATCCTTCTTATCTGCAATTGTATTCAAAATATCTGCAGGAACGTGTACCTGAGTATCGATACCTCCACGGTTTACCGTCAAGTCAACTCCCCCCATCAATAATTTAGAACTGATCAAATCAGAATAGTTTTCAATCTTAGTCCCATCGATGGCCAGTATACGATCTCCTACCTGCAACCCAATTGATTTACCAATTTCTCCTGGTACAATACCATTCACCAATTGATCATTTTTAATATCGGTAGTCCCCATTTTGAATGTTAACATCCAAAATACAATGACACCAACAATCACATTGACAATAATACCACCCAACATGACAATTAAACGTTGCCAAGCTGGTTTGGAACGGAATTCCCAATCCTGTGGTTCACCTTTCAACTGCTCAGTATCCATCGATTCATCGATCATACCCGCAATCTTAACGTAACCACCTAAAGGCAACCAACCAATACCATACTCACAGTCTTTATATTTAAATTTGAATAATTTGACACCCCAAGCATCAAAAAACAAATAAAATTTTTCTACTTTGATTCCAAAAGCCCTAGCCGCTAAAAAGTGACCTAACTCATGCAATACAATTAAAATTGACAAGCCTAAAATAACTTGCGCCACCATAATTAAAACACCCATGTATCTCTTCTTCTATAATTTTACTTAATGATTATTTCTCTCGCAATTCTCCTTGCCTCATAATCCGACTCAATATAGTCATCTAGACTTGGTCTCACAAGGTAATTTACTTTTTCCAACACAGCCTCGATAACATCACTCATCCCCAAGAAACTAATCTTATCATTCAAAAAGGAATCAACGACAATTTCATTAGCTGCATTTAAAACACATGCACGATTACCACCTTTCCGCAATGAATCGTAGGCCAAAGCCAAATTTCTAAAAGTTGCCATGTCGGGTTTTTCGAAAGTCAGCTCCGGATAATCCAAGAAATTAAATCGTTCAAAATTATTCTCCAAACGATTGGGATAAGACAAGGCATATTGTATCGGCAATTTCATATCGGGCAATCCAAGTTGCGCTTTCATAGAACCATCTTGAAATTGCACCAGTGAATGCACAATAGACTGCGGATGTACAATAACATCAACTTGATCAACTTCAAGGTCAAAAAGCCATTTAGCTTCTATCACTTCCAGTCCTTTGTTCATTAAAGAAGCCGAATCAATGGTTATTTTGGCACCCATTACCCAGTTTGGATGCTTTAAGGCATGTTCCTTTTTAACTGATGATAAAAAGGAACGATCTTTTCCACGAAAAGGACCACCAGAGGCCGTGATGTAAATTTTCTCAATAGGATTCTTTTCCTCCCCGGCCAAACACTGAAAGATTGCTGAATGCTCTGAATCCACAGGTAACATCTTAACCTGATGTTTCGAAGCTAATTGCATAACCAGCTCACCAGCGACAACCAATGTCTCTTTATTAGCAAGAGCGATATCTTTCCCGCTCTCAATCGCCTTCACTGTTGGTCTTAATCCTGCGGCCCCCACGATAGCATTTAAAACAACATCAATTGCTTCAAACTGTACCACTTCCTCCAATGCAGATATCCCTGCATAAACAGCAATGGAAGTATGACTTAATTTTGACCGAACAAAATCAAGGAGGTCTTCATTGATAATAACAACAGCTTGGGGTAGAAATTCCAAAGCCTGAGCAACGAGCAACGTAGCATTCGAAGCACAGGTTAATACAACAACATTAAAATGACTAGGAAAAGCGCGAACCACATCTAAGGTTTGTGTACCTATACTACCCGTCGAACCTAAAATAGCGATTCCTTTTTTCTTCAAAATCAAAATTCTTTATTAAAATATATTACTTAAAATACTGGGGTCTTCACTTCCCTTATATTCCTGAATCATGTCCCTATAAGCAACTGTGTAAACCACAGATGTCAATGGAATAATCAAAAACGAATTTATTATACTAAATATTATCGCCATAATAGAATAATCCATATAGACCCAATAGATATTCATTACACTAGCAAACGCTAAACTCAATAGAATTAAAAATAGGCGAACGATATTTCCCTTTGTAATGGCAAGACTCCATCGCAGCGATTTTGTCACATTCGCTCCTTTATCAATGATAAAGAATGGGAAAAATGAAATTCGGAGCAAAATAAAGAATGATAATATAGCCGCTACATTTGGTACAACTTCAAAAGAAACTACTTCCGTATCAATCCCCATATAAATAAGTGGGAAACACACGATCATTGCAAATACAGAAATCAAAATAGAAGCAAAGGTAAAAACGACAATTCCTCCTAAAAAAGAAACCAATTCTGACCACGATGGCCATGTTTTCACAAGCCCTACGTTCTCTTTATGATCCAATAGATTCAAAATGTATTTAAAAAGGAACAATTGTAAACCTAATAAACTAATCGCAAACAGTAACATCAAAGGGATTTTGATGAGTAGACTTGACGTTTCCAAATAAAACGTCAGTTCATGTGCAAGTACAAACAATAAAAAAATAGACAATAACAATCCCCCAATAGAGAAATAATGTCCCTTTAGTATACGAATTGACTTGCTTAAAACTTCATTAACAGCAAAAGTGCTCTCCTTGAGAAACTGAATCATTGAAATAAAAATAGATTACACAAAGATGAAATAATTTTTGGTTATCAACAATTTAACGCTCCAATATTTCTTCTTTTTTTACAGATAAAAGGCGACTTAACAAAAAAGCCATCTCAAATAAAATTTTGAGATGGCTTTTTCTGTTTTTACACGCCTATTTGAATTCTTTTGGAATTGGTTTTTCGAGCAAATACTGATAATAAAAACGTACACGTTCCTTAAAATCATAAGCACTCTTAGATCTTTCAAAACCATGTCGGCTACCAGGATAAATCATCAATTCAAAAGGAACAGCACGATCTGTCAATGCATCCACCAATTGCATGGTATTTTGCAAATGAACATTATCATCCATATCACCATGCATAATTCTTAATACACCTTTATATTTATCTGCATACGTTAATACAGAACCATTTTTGTATCCTTCAGAATTATCCTGAGGTGTATCCATCCAACGCTCTGTATAATGGGTGTCATATAATTCCCACGATGTTACAGGAGCACCAGCGATACCAAAGTCAAAAACATCAGCCGCTTTTGTCATAGCCAAACAAGTCATGTAACCACCATAACTATGGCCCGTAATCAAAAATTTATGCTTAGCAACCCAAGGTTTCGCTTTAAACCATTTTGCAACCGTAACGTAATCTATAATTTCCCAGTGGCCCAAGTTGCGATGCATAAGCGCTACCCCTTGTTTTCCGAATTGGCCAGATGCACGGTGGTCGGCAGAGACCTGAATAACACCTTCATTAGCCCAATATTGGCTTCTAGTACCTTTCCAAGTATCTTTTACTGTTCCAGCATCAGGGCCACCATAAATACTAAAAATAACGGGATACTCTTTTGTTTCATCAAAATCTGTCGGGTAAGTAACTACCACCGGTAAATCATACTGTCCATCATCAGATTTAATAGTGAAATACTTTGTTTCGCCAAATTTATATCCATTAAAATCCGCCGCTTTACTATCGGCCAATTCCTTAATAACTTTTCCTTTGTTATCGACTAACGCTATTTTATTTGGTGTGCTCACATTGGAATAATTCGTAATGAAATATTGACCATTCGGAGAAACCTTCACGTCATGAGAATAATCTCCAAATGTCAATCGCTTCAAGTTTTTACCTGAAAAATCAACGCGATACAAATCCCAACGAGCCGAATTTTCTTTTCGTGCCATAAAATAAACCACTTTAGACTTCTCATCAATATACTCCAATGAAGTTACTTGCCAGTCACCTGATGTGATTGGATTTAATAGCTTACCATCTAACGTATACAAATAATAATGAGCCCAACCTGTCTGATCCGATTTTAAGATATAATGTTTATTATCGGCTAAATAAGTAATGCGTTCTTCATGATCTAAGTTAATCCACGAAGGTTGTTTTTCGTCATAAATCTCCACTTTTTGGCCAGAGATAGGATCAACCTGATAAAACTTCAAATTATTTTGGTCACGGTTCATCCACTGCACCATGATATTCTTACTATCAAAACTCCAGTAAGGTTGACCAAAGTATTGATCATCTTTTTCGTTAAAATCAGACCATGTAACTTGACCACCCGTCGCGTTGACAAATCCAACTTTAACCTCTGGGTTTGGATCACCAGCCTTTGGATAACGTGTCTCTTCAAGATACCCGTGCTGACCTTTGGAGACATAAATCGGAAACATCGGAACCTTGGTATCATCAAAGCGCATAAAAGCGAGCTTTTTACTATCCGGCGACCACCAAAAAGCTTTATAGTTCGTCGATCGACCTAAAATTTCTTCATAATAGACCCATGAAGACCAACCATTATAAATGACATCTGTACCGTCATTCGTATAGCGAATTTCTTTTCCTGAAACTAGATCAATAGCATAAAGATCACTTTTGCGTGTAAATGCGATAAAATTGCCATCTGGAGAGAGTGTCGGATTTTGCTCTTCAATATCAGGAGAATTTGTCAATTGCTTTGCTTCCTGACTGCCATCCTGAATGAAAATATCATTTTTGGAGACATATACCTTTATAGAAGATTTAGCAGGCACAATATACACTTCGCGTTTTCCTGTTTTCAAATCTACTTGATACGTTATACCATCTTGGGCATCACGTTCTAAGTAAGCATTATTATTTGCCCAACCTGAATAACTGTTGATGCTCTGTGTTAATGAATTTCGATTCCCCCAAGATTGATCAAAATCCAATCGTTTTTGTTGCGCTTGAACTGAAGATTCTGAAACCAGAATAAAAGCCGTAAGACTCAGCGCGGTAATTAATTTACTCATTTAAATATGAAGATTATCTAAGTTTGAGCACTAAGATAGGAAATTGCCCTTATTTATAAGAAATTTAAGTTGTAACAAGGTTATTAAGAACACAAAATTCATTCATCATCGAACAGCGATAATTGATACCCCTCGAAGCGTTCATTATTTTCATCTTGAAAATTTGAAATCGAAATTCCCATTAAACGAACCTTTTTATCCGACTCCAATTTAAGGAATAACGCCAGAGCAACTTGATACATTTCTTCTTGCTTTTTAAAAACTTGTAAAATGGAAACACTTCGCGTCAATACTGTAAAATCTGCATATTTCACTTTTAATGTTAAGGTTCTCCCCCGCTTGTCACCTTTTTCTAAGCGACCATAAAGTCGTGTACTTAAATCCTGTAAGATTAATTTTAAATCTTCTACATGCGCTACATCACTAGAAAAAGTATCCTCAATACCGATTGATTTACGAATACGATTCGGGACGACAGGTCGATCATCGATTCCCCTTACAATTTGGTAAAAGAAATCGCCCGATTTCCCAAACCATCGAACCAGATCGGTATGCGATTGCTTTTTTAAGTCTAAACCCTTAAAAATACCTAATGACCTCATTTTATTTGCTGTCACTTTCCCTACGCCAAAGAATTTCTCGACAGGCAATTCCTCCATAAAAGAAAAAATCTTGGACGGACCTATAAAAGTAAGACCATCTGGCTTATTCATGTCCGAAGCTATCTTTGCAACAAACTTATTGACAGAAACCCCTGCTGATACCGTTAGATTAAGCTCCTCCTTTATCACAATTTTTATTCTTTTTGCGATTTCCAAAGCTGATCCAATATTTTGCTTATCATCAGAAACATCTAAAAAAGCTTCATCCAAAGACAGGGGCTCAACCAAATCCGTATAACGATTGAAAATTGTACGAATATGGTCTGACACTTGCTTGTAAACGTCAAATCTAGGCTTAGTAAATATTAAATGGGGACACAATTTTAGAGCACTTGAAGAAGACATAGCTGATTTAACGCCATATTTACGCGCCTCATAACTTGCGGTAGCCACTACACCGCGACCATCTGGAGATCCACCAACAGCAATAGGCTTCCCTCGCAGCTCCTCAAAATCACGTTGATCAACAGAAGCAAAAAATGCATCCATATCCAAATGGATAATTTTCCTCTTCCTATCTGTCGTGCTATCCATCATAACTTCTTGTCAAGACAAATCTATATAATTATATACAGAGATGTCTCATCTGATCATAATTTTAGACAAAACGCTACATTAAAATAAAAACGACTATCTCTATTTTAGAGGGAATAATTATATTGACGATAAAACCTATATATTTATATTAAAATAAAGATATTATGAACAATTCTGTTGATACACAAAAAAAATCAGGTGGTTTCAAAAAGTTTTTAACCATTGCTATCCTACTCATCGTAGCCATTGGAGCATGTGCAACCTATTATAAATATTACTTCGTATTTGGAGAAGGTGTTAAATCCGGCTATTTAAATTACGCCGTAAAAAAAGGTAACGTTTTCAAAACTTACGAAGGCAAACTTATCCAAGAAGGTTTTGGACAGATGAAAACAGGAGGTATTACCAGCAATCAGTTCGAATTCTCCATTGAGGATGATGCCATTTTCAAACAGCTTGAAACGAACAGTGGAAAATTTTTCGACTTACACTATAAAGAGTACCATGGAATATTACCTTGGCGCGGAAATACCGTTTATGTGGTTGATAAAATTATCCGCATGAAATAAATAAAGGGCTGTTCTATGAACAGCCCTTTATCATGATATAGCATCATTCCAAGTGATCAGACTAAAATCTGAGAAACTTAGACGATTTAATTATTTTTCATTAAAATGGAGCATCATCAGGCATATCATTCATTCGTGATGGCATGGTAATACCACCAGTCATACCGCCCTTATCACCTCCACTAAATAGGGCAGAAGGATTCATAGCAGGAGAGCTAAATGAAGTAGGGTTATTAAACCCATCAGCAGCACCTATTCCTGAGAACTCATCTTCCAAATCCACAAATTTCACATATTTACCTATAAAACGAAGTGGAACAATACCAGTTTCACCATTACGATGCTTAGCAATAATAACCTCTCCTAATCCAGCCGTAGAACGTCCTTCTTCATCCTCTGTCATACCATAATATTCAGGACGATATAAAAACAACACCATATCCGCATCCTGCTCAATAGACCCAGATTCACGTAAATCCGAAAGCATAGGTCGTTTTGAGTTCCCAGGACGTGACTCTACCGCACGACTTAATTGAGACAATGCCAATACAGGAACATTCAACTCTTTCGCAACAGATTTCAAGGCTCTTGAAATACTACCAATCTCCTGCTCACGGTTACCACCACCTTTACCATCAGCTTTACCTTGCATAAGCTGCAAATAATCGACAATAACCATCTGAATATCATGCTGCGCCTTTAAACGCCTACATTTTGCCCTAAATTCAAACACATTTAAAGCCGGAGTGTCATCAATGATCAATGGCGCTTCAGTCAAGCGTCCAATTCTAGAATGCAATTGCTGCCACTCGTGATCGGCTAAATTCCCCTTCTTTAATTTCTCCTGTTCTATTTCGGTTTCACCAGCAATCAAACGATTCACCAACTGCACCGATGACATCTCTAGTGAGAAAACCGCAACAGGCTTGTTATGATCTACCGCGGCATTACGTGCTATAGATAATACGAAAGCTGTTTTCCCCATTGCAGGACGAGCAGCAATAATAACCAAATCCGAAGGTTGCCATCCTGAGGTCATGCGATCTAATGCCGTTAAACCCGAAGGCACTCCTGTCAATCCATCAGTACGATCACGCAACAACTCCAAATTAGATATTGCTTCACGCATGATGTCGTCCATTTTCCTAGAATCTCTTCTTAAGTTGTTTTGAGCAATATCAAACAAGCTCTTCTCTGCATGATCCAACAAATCAAAGATATCAGAAGTTTCATCATAAGAACTGTTGATGATCTCTGTTGAAACTTTAATTAATTCACGTTGAATATATTTCTGAGAAATAATCCGAGCATGAAATTCAATATTAGCTGCAGAAACAACACGATCGGTTAATTGCGTTATATAGTAAGCACCACCTACCATCTCTAAAGCTCCCATCTTTCGAAGCTCAGCAGTTACAGTTAACAAATCTATGGGAGATGATTTTTGGAATAAACTAAAAATAGCTTCGAAAATTTTCTGATGTGCATCTTTATAGAAAGATTCTGGCTTAAGGATGTCAATAACTTCACTTAAAGCATTCTTTTCCAACATCAAAGCACCTAGAACTGCTTCCTCTAAATCCAAAGCTTGCGGAGGCAATTTGCCCATGCCGCCAACTAAGTTATTGAGTTTAGTTCTACGCTCTCCGAAATTGGTCTTCTTTCCAGTTCCAGCATTTTTATCTTCAAAATTATTATCGTTACTCATCTTTATGTGATATCCAAAACGTGTGCATGTACGCTAAAAAATTGATAGCGGATAGCAAATGTATAAAAAATAAGGTTGACATTTTTTAAGAGTTGTACACAGTCAAATTAGTTGTGAAAACAATGACCCTAAAAGCTTTTGATAAACATCGATTTACATCGATACTTTTCCACAATTGATGTGGGAAAAAATGTTGATAAACAAAAACCATAGCTAAATAACAACACCTTATATAAATGTTAACAACTTTACCCTATGTTAACAAAGTTACGCTAATTATCCTAGCAATCGTACAATACAAAACCAATAAATATTAAAAAGGACATTCCTGTTATTAATTCGACAAGAGATTGAATCAGAAAAATCCGCGATTTCATTTTTTCCTTTTCGATCATATTAAAGCTCAATCAGAATATTGTATCTTTGCTACTATGACAAATGAAGCATCATCATTAAAACCTTACAAAGACGCAAAAGACGGTAAAAAACAACAAGTTGCAGACATGTTTAATAACATCTCAAAAACTTACGATTTTTTAAATCATTTTCTATCTTTAGGTATCGATATAATTTGGCGTAAAAAAGCAATCAATGCTTTAAAATCAATTGCTCCGCAGTACATGCTCGATGTAGCGACAGGAACGGGTGATTTTGCCCTGGAATCGATTAAGATATTGAATCCAAAAAAAATAATTGGGGTAGACATCTCCCAAGGCATGCTCGATGTTGCACAACAAAAGATTAAACAAAAAGGGCTATCCGATCAGTTTGAAGTTCAGCTTGGCGATTCTGAGCATCTTCAATTTGAAGACAATAGCTTCGATGCTGTAACTGTAGCTTTTGGGGTTCGTAATTTCGAAAACCTAGAGCAAGGCTTAGCAGATATCTGTCGTGTATTGAAACCAGGAGGGAAAGCAGTGATATTGGAATTTTCTAACCCTAAAAAATTCCCAATAAAACAATTGTATAATTTCTATTTCAAAAGGATTACACCAACAATAGGAAAATTATTCTCAAAAGACTCAAGCGCTTACTCCTATCTACCGGAATCTGTAGCTAGATTTCCCGATGGGGAAAAATTTGCGACAATTACAAAAGCTGTAGGATTTTCAAGCACAATCATTCGTCCTCAAACTTTCGGGGTTTGTACCATTTATATCGCGACAAAATAAAACTCGCAATTAAGTTTCATTTTTAATATCAATACGATGTCAAAGACAATATTCATCACAGGGGCAAGTTCAGGTATCGGAGAAGCTTGTGCCGAAGTCTTCGCACATGAAGGGTTTAACTTATTACTTTGCGCTCGTCGCTTCCAAAGATTAGAAGAAATCAAGGATAGGTTGACAAAGCAATACCCGAAACTCGCTATTCACATCTTTGAACTTGATGTTCGTAATTACGATGAAGTAAAAACTAAAATAGATAACCTCCCTGAAGAATGGAAAAACATCAACGTCCTGATCAATAACGCGGGCCTAAGTCAAGGTTTGGATGCCATTCAAGATGGTGACATCGGCGATTGGGATAGTATGATTGACACCAACGTTAAAGGACTATTGTACGTAACAAAAACTGTCATACCCCTTTTAGAGAACCAAGAAGGAGCGCATATCGTCAATCTAGGATCAATCGCTGCTAAAGAGGTATACCCCAATGGAAACGTCTACTGCGCCAGTAAACATGCGGTAGATGCGCTAAATCAAGCGATGCGTATTGACTTACTTTCAAAGGGAATAAAAGTAACCGGTATCAACCCTGGAATGGTTGAAACAGAGTTTTCAGAAGTGCGCTTTAAGGGAGATAAGGATCGTGCGAAAAATGTATATTCAGGTATCGAAGCATTAACGGGAAAAGATATCGCAGAAACGATATCATTTGTCATCAGTAGACCCCAGCATGTCAACATCAATGACCTTATTATCATGCCTACTGCGCAGGCCTCAGGAACGATCATAAATAGAAAATAATAAAATCAATTAAAATATGGCTTTAGAAGAAAAAATCAATCAGGATATTAAAGCAGCGATGATCGCAAAAGATGCGAGTAAATTACGTGGCTTACGTGCTGTGAAAGCAGCAATTTTACTAGCAAAGACTGAAAAAGGTCATAGCGAAGAATTGACAGAAGAAACAGAAATCAAAGTTCTTCAGAAATTAGTTAAACAACGTAAAGAATCTGCTGAGATTTACAAAGATCAAAACAGAGAAGATTTATATGCGATTGAGGTCGAAGAACAGGAAGTTATTGAAGCATACTTACCACAACAATTAAGTAAGGAAGAAGTCGAGAAGATTATCAAGGAAATCATCAGTACTACCGGAGCATCCTCGGTGAAAGATATGGGAAAAGTAATGGCAGCTGCTAACCAACAATTGGCAGGGAAAGCTGATGGCCGCACCATCTCTGAACTTGTAAAAGGATTATTAGCTTAATTGAATACACGTAATATTATAAAAGGGCTATAGCAATATAGCTCTTCTTTTTTATGGAATTATTTTGGAAACATAAGGCTTTCTCCGAATTGACTACGGAAGAATTATATCGCATTCTGCAATTACGGGTAAATATTTTTGTCAATGAACAACAATGTTTTTACCCAGAATTGGACGATAAAGATTTCCATTGCTCCCATCTTTGGGCAGAAATCGGCCATGAAATTATTGTTTATGCGAGACTTGTACCACCAAGTTTCTCTTATCCGGAGCCATCTATTGGACGTATAGTCACGAACCCTTCCTTCAGGGGAAATCATTATGGCAAATCGCTCGTAGAAAAAGCAATTACCCTAACTTACGAAAAACATGGCCAGACAGCTATTCAGATCGGTGCTCAGACCTATTTAAAGAAATTTTATGGTTGCTTTGGATTTGAACAAGTATCAGAAGAATACTTGGATTTCGGAATCCCCCACATTGATATGATAAAACCCTAAACATACTTTTATGAATAATCTTGTAATCATCACAGCAGCAATCTTAGGTTCCACAGCAATTATGTTAGGAGCTTTTGGGGCACATGCCTTTAAAAAAATAATCAGCGAAGAAAAACTTGCCTCATTTGAAGTTGGCGTTCGTTATCAAATGTATATAGCAATTACCTTATTAGTGCTTGGCTTCAATCTACATTTTGATCTTTACAGTGAACGATTAGCCTTCTATAGTATGACTGCGGGTACTTTATTATTTTCAGTTAGCATCTATTTGCTGTCGTTCGCGCAGTATTGGAATAAGAATCTAAAATTCCTAGGCCCTATCACACCACTAGGAGGACTCTTAATGATCGTGGGTTGGGTTGCATTAATCATCCGTTTTATTTAATTTTACCTAAATAAGGCAATGATGTCTGCCCTAAACCGCTTTAAGAAGCTGATGACGTCTACTTTAGATGGTACAAGCTGTACCGTTTGTAATGGTGTATGATATTATCAAGTAGACATGTTAGCAAAAAACAGTAACCTTTCAGAAAATTCGTTTCGTACAATAACGATCACAGCCCTAAAATGGCTATTGATTACCGCAGTAGTCGGTAGCGTCGTTGGTTCCATTTCCGCCTTCTTTCTAACAAGTTTGTCTTGGGTAACCAATTATAGAGAGGCCCATCCTTTGATTATTTTAGGCTTACCCCTAGCAGGATTGACCATTGGCCTATTATATTACTACTACGGTGGTGTATCGGACAAGGGTAATAACCTTTTACTTAAAGAATATTACCAAAGTGAACATCCAATCCCTTTAAAAATGGCTCCTTTGGTTTTGTTCAGTACGTTACTCACCCACCTTTTTGGAGGATCGGCAGGAAGAGAAGGGACAGCAGTACAAATCGGAGGAGCTATTGCTGATCAATGCACAAGAGTTTTGAAGCTCAATCATGATGACCGGAAAATTTTAATTATAATTGGAATTAGTGCCGGATTTGCTTCTATTTTTGGGACACCTTGGGCCGGAGCATTATTTGGATTAGAGGTCATCACAGGGGGAAAGTCCAGATTAAAAGCACTGATCCCAAGTATACTCGTTGCCTTTATCGCCAACTATACATGTTCCCTATGGAATGTAGCCCACACACATTACCATATTCAAGAGGACATACCTGCAATAAATACATCATCCATACTTTATTCAGTTGTGGCAGGTGCAATTTTCGGATTAGTGGCCTACCTCTTTACACTATGCAGTGACCTCTTTGGCACGGTGTTCAAAAAAATAGCATATCCTCCACTTCGACCTTTTATCGGAGGGTTGATACTTGTACTTTCGATTTGGTTCTTAGGAAGCACGAAATATATTGGATTAGGGATCCCTACAATATTAGCATCATTTGACAGCCCCTTAAATTCTTATGATTTTTTGATTAAGCTATTACTGACCACATTCACCCTTTCAGCTGGATTTAAAGGCGGAGAAGTTACACCCCTCTTTTTTATTGGAGCGGCACTCGGCAATGCCCTTTTTGGAATCATTCCACTACCTCTGGGATTATTGGCAGCAATGGGTTTTATCGCCGTGTTTGCTGGAGCGACCAATACACCATTTGCTTGTCTACTCATGGGAATCGAGCTCTTTGGTTATGAGGCAAGTATATATTTTGGTATAGCATGCTGTATTGCCTATTTCTTTTCTGGTGCAAATGGGATTTACTCAAGTCAAATTTTAAAAGGTCCAAAACATCATTTTTACCTCCATTTAAAGAGACGGAGATCTGGTATCCAAGAAAAATTAAAGAAATTCAAAAAGTATAAAAACACCTAAAGAATCCGATAACATAAATAAATTCTTAGGTGTTTTATAGTATACATTACAGCTCTTTGAGATGTTTATAGTTGGATTTTATGGTATCCAGTACTTCCTGCATCTTGCCGCCCAACATCAGCTTGGACATGGATTTTGCCATCCCCACCATTTGATCAAAATCTACTTTCGGAGGCATTGCTAATGCATTAGGATTGGTGAAAACATTTAGAAGAATAGGTCCAGGATGCGATAATGCAAATTCTACAGCATTCCTTACTTCCTCGGGTTTATGCACATTAATGCCTTTAAAACCCATAGCTTGAGCTATAGCAGCAAAATCAGGGTTCATCATATTGGTCTCATGATCTGGCAATCCAACAACTTCCATTTCTAATTTAACCATACCCAACGATCTATTATTGAAGACTATGATTTTAATTGGTAGTTGATACTGGTTGATTGTCGCTAAATCACCAAGCAACATGGACAAACCTCCATCGCCACACATAGCAATGATTTGTCTTTCAGGATGTGACAGCGCTGCACCTATTGCCATAGGCATTGCGTTGGCCATTGACCCATGATTGAAAGAACCTAACATCTGTCTTTTACCTGTCCCCGTAATGAAGCGAGCGCCCCAAACGCAGGTCATACCCGTATCAACGGTAAAGATTGCACTGTCGGTGGCGAGTTCGTTAATGCAGTGTGCCAAGAACTCTGGTTGAATGGTATCCTCTCCCCCCTGCTCTTCCATAAACATCCTCATATTATCTTTCACTTTCTCATAAATCTTCAATTGAGATTCTAAAAAGCTCGTATCTTCTTTTTGATCCAATAACGGTAATAGCGCCAGCAGGGTGTGTTTAATATCACCACATAACCCCATCTCTAGTTTTGCCCTCCGTCCTAATCGTTCCACTGCAGTATCAATTTGAATGATTTTATTATCTTCAGGCATAAACTTATCGTAAGGAAAATCAGTCCCTAATAACAAGACCAGATCAGACTCGTGCATACTCTGATAAGCTGATGCCTGTCCCAATAGACCTGTCATACCTATTTCAAAAGGATTATCATGTTGAATCCCCATCTTTCCTCTAAAAGAATAACCTACAGGAGCTAAAATCTTCTGTGAGAGTTCAACAACTTCACGATGGGCAGCTGTAGCACCAATTCCACAAAAAATAGTCACACACTTACTTGCATTGATTGTCTTAGCAAGAGCATCTAACTCATCATCAGAAGGTCGAATGACTGGATTTACACGAAACAACTGTGTAGATACTGACGAATCTTGAGCTTTCATCTCTAACACATCGCCCGGTAAACCGATGACTGCTACACCTTTCTGCCCAATCGCATGTTGTATAGCCGTTTGAATAATTCGAGGTGCTTGTTCGGCTGTAGTGATTAACTGATTATAACAACTACAGTCATCAAAAAGCTTGATGGTATTTGTTTCTTGAAAATATCCCATTCCCATTTCCGGGGTATTAATGGTAGACGCTATCACGATCATGGGAACATGAGAACGATGGGCCTCGTACATACCGTTGATAAGATGGATGTGCCCTGGGCCACAACTTCCAGCACAACAGGCTATGCCATCCAATTCAGCTTCAGCAGCTGCAGCATAAGCCCCCACTTCTTCATGCCTTACATGAATCCATTTGATTCGACCATCCTTACGGATGGCTTCATTAAAAAAATTAAGACTATCTCCCGTAACCGCATATACACGTTTTACACCTGCTTCAACAAGCATTTCAACCAATTGATCTGCAACAATCTTTGCCATATTAAGTTATTTAAGTCAATCGAGCCAATTTAATGCTCGGTCTTTAAATAACAATGAAAAGCACGATCAGTTTTAAAATCTTATGCAAAGAAACTTTACAGCAATTTACCCGCTAAAAATAAACCTGCAATGGTAAAGTAAATAATCAATCCAGATACATCCACCAAAGTCGCTACAAATGGTGCGGAAGCAGTTGCAGGATCTAAACCAAACTTCCGTAAAACAAATGGAATCACAGAACCAGACAAAGTCCCCCAAAGCACCACAAATAACAACGATATGGATACACTTAAGGCAATATACACCCAATAGACACCGTAATCATAGATTCCCAATTCTTGCCATACTAAAATCCTTAAAAAACCTATAATACCCAATATCCCTCCCAAAATCAATCCTGAAGAGATCTCCCGTTTCATCACATACCACCAATCTTTTAGCTTTATTTCGCCTAAAGCCATGGCACGAATAATCAAAGAAGCAGCTTGCGATCCCGAATTTCCGCCACTCGAAATAATTAATGGAACAAATAATGCCAAAACTACTGCTTTTTCTATTTCACCATCATAATAAGCCATTGCTGATGCCGTCAGCATTTCACTTAAAAATAAAATAACAAGCCACCCTGCTCTTTTCTGAATTAATTTCATCAAGGGCGTTTTTGTATATGCAACATCGAGCTCGTCCATACCACCAAAACGATGGATATCCTCCGTATCACGGTCTGCTATCTGATCCAACACATCATCAAACGTGACAATCCCCACCAAAACTCCATTTTCTGTCGTAATAGGAAGCGCACTTCGATCATATTTTTGAAAAATCTCAAACGCCTCCTCCATAGGTGTCGCTGCTTTTATAGCAGCAAAATTATAGTCGATCAATTCCGAAATTTTGGTATCAGCATCTGCCAATAACAACTCTCCTATTTTCAAATCATCAATCAACACATTATTTTCATCTACCACATAAATGAAATTTAATGTCTCAGCCTTTTTACCAAATAACTTAATATGCTTAAAAACATGCTCGACAGTAAAGTAAGGTCGAACTTGTACATACATAGGAGTCATCAGCCTTGCTATACTGTTCTCAGCATAACCAATCAATTTCAGAGCCAATTGCTTTTCCCGTTCATTCAATAGATTGATTAAATATTTAATCAAATTATCAGGTAAATCAGAAAACAATTGATTCCTAATATCGGGTTTCAAATTGTTAAGCAATTCAGTCAGTTGCGATTCGGAAAGAGAACGTGCTAATCGATATTGAACGTCCTTTTCCAAAAAGGAGAATATCTCGAGTTTCAATTCAAGATTATATTGATTGAATTGTTGATATAAAGACTCCTTATCTAATTTACCTAGAGCCTCAGCAAGATCTGCGGGATGTACTTTTATTTTTTTCCCCATAAACTTTTACTTTTTAGTGTCGCCGCTAAGATCTAAAGACTGAATTGCAAACATGATGTGCAAAAGTCTCAGAAATTAAGTTGACCAGGATTAAGCTCAATAGGCTCTTCTCCTTGTTGAAACAATCTTGCTGATAATGTACCTTTAAGTTGAATTTCGCCATTTTCGACATGCAACCAACTTCCTTCTCTTAATCCCAAAACTGCTTGACTATTGAATTGATGAAATTCATTTATCCGCGTTTCTCTTGTTTCTCCTTTATGGGTGGAATTGGGGTCTGGATCCAGATAATGTGGGTTGAGATTAAAGGGCAAAAACTGCAAGGCATCAAAACTAGGTGGATAAACAATGGGCATATCATTAGTTGTCCCTATCGTCAATCCCGTTAAATTAGATCCCGCAGAAGTACCTACATAAGGGACACCTGCCGCAACAGCAGTTTTCAAGTCGCCAATAAGATCCAATTCATACAGCGTTTTGAGTAAAAGAAAAGTATTACCTCCTCCTATAAAAATTGCTTTTGCCTGTTTGATTGCTTCCTTTTTATCCGAAAATGTATGTAAACCTTTTACTGCAATCCCCTTTTCAGCCAATGCTGATTGGACATTTACCGTATAATCATCATAAGAAATCCCAGAGGGCCTTGCATAGGGCACAAAAATCAATTCATCCGTTTGAATGAAGTCGACGAAATCATCCTTTATATAAGCTAAAAACGAACTTCCGTGAATTGTGCTCGTACTGATAACAAGCAATCTAAAATTACTATACATATTTAATATAATCTTACTAATCAAAAATCATTCAAATTTAGAATTTATTACCTTATTTCAACATAATTAAAAACGAACTTGAAAAATACTTATTGATTTAGAGATCCTGTGTTAAGAACCGGAGATACGGCTTTCTCACCGCACAACACCACCATTAAGTTGCTGACCATTGCAGCCTTCTTCTCATTATCAAGTACAACAATATCCTTCTCAGACAATTTCTGTAAGGCCATCTCTACCATACCTACTGCACCTTCCACAATTTTTGCTCGAGCAGCGACAATAGCTGTCGCTTGCTGACGTTGTAACATCGCTCCAGCTATTTCAGAAGCATAGGCCAGGTGACTGATACGTGCTTCTTTAATAAGAATACCTGCTGGTGCCAATCGGTCGGATAACTCCCGCTCTAATATTTGATTGACCATCTCACCACCTTCACGCAAAGTAATTGACTCTTCATTATTGGAGTCAACTTCCAAATTATCATATGGAAAACTACCGGCTAGATGCCTTACAGCTGCTTCACTCTGCGTATTTACGTAAGAAGTATAATTCGTAACATCATAAGTCGACTTATAGGTGTCTCCTACCTGCCAAACGATAACCGCGCCAATTTCAATAGGGTTACCCATTTTATCATTTACTTTTAAAGTCTGTCCTTGCAGATTATCCAATCTTAAACTAACATTTAAAGTTGAATACAAAGGATTGACAAAGAATAGTCCATTTTCTTTAACAGTTCCCACATAACGACCAAAGAAATTCAATACACGCGAATGGTTCGGGTTGATGATCATCAAACCTTTTAATAAGAACAATGCCGCTATTAAAAACAAAATACCCCCAAAAATATACCAGGGTGAACCGTCTGCTTGAACGAAAAACACAATAGCCAATAGCATAAGAACAATAGCCATTAAAAGAGCCAAATAACCGGAAAGTGGTTTGATTAATTTTTCCATAATTGTTTAGTTTATTATTGTTTCATATCAAACTTAGATAATTTTTTTTTATATATTATTGCATTTTATAAAACAAAATTTCTCGTTTGAGTCCGACATCACATCTACCACCAAAAATGATTTTCAGAGGAAATAGAGCATTTTAAGATTTCAGTCTTAGAAAATTCATGATATCAGAAAGAATTTTTAAATTCGTAGCAGAAGTTCATTATCAATATGTTAAAACAATCTTTCGCACCAATTGCAAACAATCATATTCAAATACTGATCTTAGGGTCATTACCAGGCGATAAATCCATTCAAGAAGGTGAATATTATGCACATCCTCAAAATCGATTCTGGAAATTAATAAAACTGATTTTTAATAGCACGGATTTTAAATCATATAACGAAAAGTTAGAAACGCTTTTAATAAACCAAATTGGACTATGGGATGTCTGTGCACAAGCGAACAGAAAAGGGAGTATGGATATCGCCATCGTTGAAGAAGAACCGAATAACCTTGCCCAATTCCTAATCGACCACCCACAATTGCACACCATAATTTTCAATGGTCAAAAGGCGCATCAACTCTTTAAAAAACATTTTAAAAGAACGGAGCACCATCAATATTACATATTACCAAGTACCAGTCCGGCAAATGCACAATATTCATTAGAAAAACTATTTAAAGAATGGGAAACTATCCTTAAAAAAGATTAACAAATATTTCCAGTAATAAAAGCATTAAATTCATAACGAATCATTATTTTTGCAGCAACATGTCAGATTTAAAATATAACCAAAGAGGTGTATCCGCAGGTAAAGAGGATGTACACAATGCTATTAAGAACATCGATAAAGGATTGTATCCTAAAGCTTTTTGTAAAATCATTCCTGATATTCTAGGTGGTGATGAGCAGTGGTGTAATATTATGCACGCCGATGGCGCAGGTACAAAATCTTCCTTGGCCTATGTTTACTGGAAAGAAACAGGTGATATATCTGTTTGGAGAGGTATAGCACAAGATGCAATCATCATGAATTTAGATGATTTACTTTGTGTCGGTGCTACAGACAATATTTTGCTATCTTCAACAATTGGTCGTAATAAAAATGTTATTCCTGGAGAAGTTCTTGCAGAAATCATCAATGGTACAGAAGAAATTCTAGCAGAACTCCGTGAAATGGGAATTGGCATCTACTCGACAGGTGGTGAAACAGCAGATGTAGGTGATTTGGTACGCACAATCATTGTAGACAGTACGGTTACATGCCGCATGAAGCGTGAAGATGTAATCTCTAATCATAATATCAAACCAGGTAATGTCATCGTTGGTTTGTCTTCCTCAGGAAAAGCGACTTACGAAAACGAATATAATGGCGGCATGGGTTCCAATGGCTTGACTTCAGCGCGTCATGATGTTTTCAATAAAAGTATTGCCGAAAAATATGCTGAAAGTTTTGACCCAGCTGTTCCTTATGATTTAGTTTTTGCAGGAAGTCAAAATTTAACCGACAAAATCACAGTTGAAACAGGTGAAGAAATTACTGCCGGAAAATTAGTGCTATCTCCGACTCGAACTTACGCACCCGTCATCAAAAAAATATTAGACCTTTACCGTCCTCAAATTGATGGTATGGTTCATTGTTCTGGTGGTGCACAAACGAAAGTATTGCATTTTGTTGATGGCGTACACGTCATTAAAGACAACCTATTCCCTATTCCTCCTTTATTTGAATTAATTCAAAAAGAATCAAATACCGATTGGAAAGAAATGTACAAAGTATTCAATATGGGACACCGCATGGAATTATATGTTTCTGAGGACATTGCAGCTGCAATTATTGCAATATCAGAATCTTTTGGTATACCAGCTCAAATTATTGGTCGCGTAGAGACATCTGCTACAAAACAAGTAACAGTAAAATCTCCTTACGGCGAATTTATTTACGAATAATAAAAATTAGAATAAGGCTTGATGTAATTTCAAGCCTTATTACTCCCTATAGCCATGAAAGATAAACTAATTGTGGGATGGAAGGAATCATTAGATTTACCAGAACTTGGTATATTTAATTTCGAAGCTAAAGTAGATACTGGAGCTGGGTCTTCTGTTTTACATTGTGAATCTTATGAAATCAAAATAATTGACAATCAAAAATGGATTGTTTGTCATATTATCATTAATTTTAAAACACAGGAACTACGCATATTTCAGTTCCCCGTTTATAAAGAAAAGATCGTTAAAAGTTCATTCGGTCACAAAGAAAAGCGTTATTATATTTTAACGAAAGCCAAATTATACAATCAATTATTCGACATTAAGTTATCTTTTAGAGACCGCTCTTCCATGCGATACCCCATGTTATTAGGAAAAAGCTTCCTAAGTAAAAAATTTATCGTTGATGTCTCACGATCAAATGTGTCCCAAAAATCCATTGGATAAAACTTATATTCGTACATATTTGTTTATAGACCAGTATTACAATTAAATCATTCTAATCATAGCAAAGTGAAAATCGCTGTATTATCAACAGTTAAAAGCTTATACTCGACACGTCGATTAGTAGAGGCCGCAGAAACACGTGGACATGAATGCGTTGTTATTGACCACAGCAAATGCTATGTGGGCATTCAACAAGGCAAACCAAGCATCCACTATAAAGGTCAGGATATTTCTGATATTGATGCAATCATTCCTCGTATAGGAGCTTCCGTTACTTTCTATGGTTCTGCCATTGTAAGACAATTTGAAGTTATGGACGTCATATCCGCTAATCCGAGTCAAGCAATCACCCGTTCGAGAGACAAGCTGCGTTGTATGCAAATTCTTTCTGGTGCAGGTATAGGACTTCCAATTACTGGATTTGCGCGTACCGCTTCGGATGTAGACGACCTTATCAATATGGTCGGTGGTGCTCCATTGGTCATCAAGTTATTGGAAGGAACGCAAGGCATTGGAGTTGTATTAGCAGAAACCAAAAAAGCAGCATCTTCTGTTATCGAAGCCTTCTATGGCCTAGGAAATAATATATTAATTCAAGAATATATTAAGGAAGCAAAAGGCACCGACATTCGTGCTTTTGTTGTTGGAGGAAAAGTAGTAGGTGCTATGAAAAGAACAGCCAAAGAAGGGGAATTTCGTTCGAATATCCATCGCGGTGGAACAGCCGAAATCATTAGATTAACGAAAAACGAACGCGAGACGGCAATTGCAGCAGCAGCTTCTATGGGATTAACAGTCTGTGGTGTTGACATGATGCCATCCGACAGAGGTCCACTCGTGTTGGAAGTAAACTCTTCACCAGGATTGGAAGGAATAGAAAAGGCGACGAAAAAAGATATTGCAGGCGAGATTATCCTGTATCTTGAAAAACAATATGAGTTAAAGATGGCCGCTAAACCAGTTGTTCGAAAAAAGAAGAAAAAACAAAGCAATTTATAAAAATCAAGGTTCCGTAAATGGAACCTTTTTTCATTCTCATAAAAGTTAGACAGCACGCATTTATCGTTATACAAATAACTAAATACCTTTTAAGAACTTCAAAACCTCATTTTGACAATTTAAGAACGATCAAATAAGAATATAGGGTTAAATTTGCCATTCAACATTACAATTAACATGAAGCTATTTCGATACGGGCCATTAGATCAGGAAAAAACAGGGATTCTTATTAACAATATACATTACGACACATCCGGATTCGGGGAAGATTACGATAATGATTTTCTTGCCAACAGCGGACTTGAAAGACTACAAGATTATATTAATAAAAATTTAAAAAATCTAAATCAAATTCCCGCTGATTCACGTATCGGCACTCCTATTGCAAATCCACGTAAGATTGTATGTGTGGGTCTTAATTATTCAGACCATGCAACAGAGACAGGGTTGAACCAGGAGCAAGAGCCCATTTTATTTTTAAAAGCTATTTCAGCATTAAATGGTCCCTTTGATGATATCATCATTCCGAAAAATTCTTACCATACAGATTGGGAAACAGAATTGGCTATTGTAATTGGAAAAAAAGGAAACCATTTTCCTATTGAAGAATCCAGCGATTATATTGCAGGATATGTCATGATGAATGATGTAACAGAAAGGCATTTTATGAAAAACAGAGGCGGAACTTGGGACAAAGGAAAAGGTTACAATACTTTTGCTCCATTAGGCCCTTACTTCGTCACCAAAGATGAAATTGAAGATGACGGAAATTTGCGTATCTGGTTAAAATTGAATGGAGAATTGATGCAAGAGGGGAATACAAAAAACTTCATTACTCCTGTAAAAGATCTTTTATCCTATATCTCCGATTTCTTTGGACTATTTCCTGGTGATATTATTTCTACAGGTTCACCCGCCGGAACAGGTATCGGACACATCCCACAACGTTTTTTAGTCGATGGTGATGTAATCGAATATGGTATAGATGGCTTAGGTATAGCTAAAAATACATTTGTCGATTATCGCAACACCTAACATGTTGATGAAATAGTAAAGCAAGCACCTGATGTATTCAGGTGCTTACTTTAATACATAGCGTGCCAATTATTTATAATTGATCATACCTCCAGCCAATTTTTTTTCTGACTTGTGGGCAGGTTTACCATAAACATCGATTACACCCCCTGCTCTTGTTTTGGCGACAATAGAATCTTTAGCATAAACTTCCGCTTTACCTCCGCCATTCACAGTCACATTGCTCACATCGGTCAGTAAATCTTTACCTTCATATTTACCTCCGAAATTAGAAATGACATCCTGCGTTATACTTTTTCCTATAAGAGAGATCGTTGAACCAGATGTTGCTTTGACATCCACCTTCTTAGCCTGTACATGCATAACAATCAAGCCCCCTTCAGCTGCAGACACGCTCAACTGATCGGATACAAGCTGATCAGCGTCTCTATTAATAAGCTTGGCTCCCTTCTTTGCTGACACACTTTTCAATGCATCGTAATAAACCTTTACATTAACATTATTACCCTGTAAGGCATTTAAAGTATTCATTTTTATACGCAGTGCCCCATTTGTATTGACAACTTGAATATTTTCGGAATTATCACCTTCTATCACAACCTCATTAGATTTTCCATGAATCAACTCCACTTGTATTTTATCCGTCACATCTACGGAATTAAAGGTTCCCACATTTTGCTTTGTTTGAGCAAAACCAAATTGCGCAATAAAATATAAAATCGCACCTAATCCTAATTTTTTCATATTCATTTATTGTTTTCGTGTAACTGTTCTGCAAAATATGCACCATCCTTGACTTTAGCACATAATTTAGCAGTTTTTAACAAAAAATAGACAAAAATAAAGCATTAAAAAAGCGCATGAAGTGAAATCCCTCCATGCGCTCTTAACAGCTACCAAAGGTAGCATGATCTGATATTACAATTTATTGTTAATATCGATTGCATTTAATTCTTCGAAAGCTTGTTTCAAACGTGTAACGAAAGCTTCTTCTCCTTTACGTAACCAAACGCGAGGATCATAGTATTTTTTATTTGGTGAATCAGCACTTTCAGGATTACCAATTTGACTTTGTAAGAAGTCATGGTTTTTAGCTTCGTATTCACGAACGCCATCCCACATAGCCCATTGCATATCTGTATCGATATTCATTTTGATAGCACCGTATGAGATTGCTTCTTCGATTTCTGCCGGAGAAGAACCTGAACCACCATGGAAAACAAAGTTTACTGGTTTTTGAGCTGTTAAATTGAATTTCTCACGAATATACTCCTGCGAATTATGAAGAATAACAGGTTGTAATTTTACGTTTCCTGGTTTGTATACACCGTGAACATTTCCAAAAGCAGCTGCTACAGTAAATTTATCAGAAATTTTCGACAATTCTTCGTAAGCATAAGCCACTTCTTCTGGTTGCGTATATAATTTAGAGCTATCAACATCAGAATTATCTACACCATCTTCTTCTCCACCTGTAACACCCAATTCAATCTCTATAGTCATACCTAGTGGTTTCATACGAGCAAGGTATTTTGCAGAAATTTCGATATTTTCTTCGATAGACTCTTCAGATAAATCTAACATATGAGAAGAAAATAATGGCTTACCATGTTGCGCAAAAAATTTCTCTCCAGCATCTAATAGACCGTCGATCCAAGGTAACAATTTCTTAGCAGCATGGTCAGTATGCAAAATAACAGCAACACCATAGTGTTCTGCTAATAAATGTACGTGTTGAGCAGCAGCTACAGCACCTAGAATACACGCTTTTAAACCATCATTATTTAATGTTTTACCAGCGTAAAATTGTGCTCCACCGTTTGATAATTGAATAATTACAGGTGAGTTAACTGCTTTAGCAGTTTCCATCACAGCATTGATTGAGTTTGTACCAGTAATGTTAACTGCTGGAAGTGCGAATTTATGCTCTTTTGCTAATTCGAACAACTCTTGTACTTGATCTCCTGTCAATACACCTTTAAAATCTTTTAGGCTCATATTATAATTTGCTTTTGATATTTATAATCTATTTATGGACTAAGGTAAAAAAAAATTATTGTTCTACATAATTTATAAAGTGTACATATTACACTAACCTTATTAATTAACCTAAAGATAGTGACTTCCTTCCATATTACTGGCTCTACTCATAATGATGACGGAAAACTGTTATACCTTCCCAATATCTGCATATAGCAACATCACGACTTGAAAAGGTAATTTAACTGGGAGATTATATGCTTTTAGCGCTACACTAAAGCCACTATTTCATTGCATAAGCATAACGATTACTATAGATAAACATATAAAATACATCCTAAAAATAACTTGTTGCTATATTCCGCTTGATTATATTGTTTATAAAGCTCAATTTATCTAAGTTTGGTTAAAAATATTGGATATTATGTTACACGTTTATGGAATCAAAAACTGCAACACAGTCAAAAAAGCAATTACTTGGCTAGCAGATAATCAATTAGACTATACTTTTCACGACTACAAAAAAGAGGGTATTTCGGAGGCGAAACTAATCGAATGGGAAAAAGAAATTAGCTGGGAAAAACTATTGAATAAGAAAGGAACCACTTGGAAAAAACTAGATGCCGACGAACAAGCAGCTGTCATCGATGCCAAATCGGCGAACTCAGTTTTGGCTAAAAACACCAGCATGATCAAGCGTCCAGTCATTGAAGGTGGTCAACAAATCTTGGTGGGTTTTGATGAAATTGAATACGCCTCTATCTTAAAATAATCGTTACAAACCGATTATTTATCAGAAATAATTTCACATTACATCTTTTCATACTATATTTAGAGCAGAACAAGCCTTACAATTAAGTATGAAAAGATTACCCCTACTATCAATAAGTATTCTGTCCTTATCAATCACTTCTTTAAGCTTTGCCCAACAAAAAAGCAATTATAGTTATACGGAAGCATTTGCACCTTTGTTTTTCAACAATAATGGTGATGAATTTCGCTCTGCAAGTGGAAAACCGGGACCAGCCTACTGGCAAAACAATGCCGATTATAAAATCACAGCCGCATTGGACGACAAAAAAAACAGCATTGCTGGAGATGTCGAAATAAACTATACGAATAATAGCCCTGATCAGCTTGATTATATTTGGTTACAGCTGGATCAGAATATGTTTTCAAAGGAAGGTCGCGGCCAAGCCATTTCTCCATTAACGAAAAGTAGATATGGAGATGCCAATAATAATTTTGATGGCGGTTACACAATCTCTTCTGTCACCGACTTAACGGGAAAAGCTATAGAATACATCATTACCGACACCCGAATGCAAATTAGACTTCCTCAAGCATTAGCTTCAAAAGGAGGAAAAGCTGGTTTTAAGATACAGTATTCCTATACCATCCCAGAATATGGTGCGGATCGAACAGGTATCCTACCAACAGCTCAAGGCAATGTATACGCGATAGCACAATGGTTTCCAAGGCTTTGTGTCTATGACAATATTCGCGGATGGAATACCCTCCCCTATACCGGTCCTGGTGAGTTCTATCGGGAATTTGGAAATTATCAGGTCGAAATTACTGCTCCAGCCAATCATATCGTAGTATTGGGCGGCGAATTGCTTAATCCACAAGAAGTTTTCACTGCAGAGCAACTCAAAAGATATGAAAATGCAAAAACAAGTGACCAGACCATTATTATACGTTCTGCACAAGAAGTAGCGCAAAAAAATTCAAGACCAAATAAAAAGAGCTTGACATGGAAATACAGTCTTAATAATGCACAGGATATTGCCTGGGCTTCTTCTTCTTCTTTTATTTTGGATGCCGCACGAATAAATTTAGCTAGCGGAAAAAAATCACTTGCCATTTCTGCTTATCCAGAAGAAAGTAACGGCAATAATGCTTGGGAACGTTCTACAGAATATACAAAGGCAGCAATCGAACATTATTCAGATCAGTGGTATGAGTATCCTTACCCTGTTGCCGTTAATGTGGCTTCAAATGTAGGAGGTATGGAGTACCCAGCGCTATCCTTCTGTGGCAATAGAGCTAAAGCAGGCTCATTGTGGGGAGTGACCAACCATGAATTTGGTCATAATTGGTTTCCAATGATTGTTTCCAGCAATGAAAGAGAATTTGGATGGATGGACGAAGGATTCAATACATTTATTAACGAAATTGCTACTGAAAGTTTCAATAATGGTGAATACGCTAAAAAAGTAGGTGACCCAAACAGTCAAGCTGTCCGTTTTACCGACCAAAGATTAGAATCTGTTATGAACACGCCGCAAAATATGAATGAACGAAATATCGGGATTTTAGTATACTATAAACCGGCCTATGGATTAAAACTTTTACGCGATGAGATTATTGGTAAGGAGCGTTTCGATTTTGCCTTTAAAAAATACATTTCAGATTGGGCCTATAAGCACCCTACTCCAGAAGATTTCTTCCGTTCCATCGAAAATGGAACCGGTGAGAATTTAAATTGGTTTTGGCGCGGTTGGTTTATCAATAATTGGCAGGTAGATCAAGCGATTAGCCAAGTATCTTACTTAAAAAATGATCCATCACAGGGTGCAATCATTACCGTTCAAAATTTAGAAAAACTTCCCATGCCTGTTGTCATAGAGGCAACAACAGCCTCTGGAAAGAAAATCCGAAAAAAACTACCGGTAGAAATTTGGGAAAGAAACCAATCGTTCGATTTCAAGATAGATTCTAAAGAACCTTTAGTATCTGTCCAGTTAGATCCTGATCATGTATTTCCAGATCATGTTCCTGAAAATAATAGCTGGACTGCTAAATAAAAAACTTAAATGTCATATGTAAAAGAGCATATGACATTTTTTTGTTAAAATAATTAATTTTTGAAAGATATAAGTACTTATTATTATGTATTTTTGATTATAAAAAAGAACAAATGACAGCAGCATTCATACAGCGTTTAAGCATCTTGACAATCTTAGCCTTCAGTAGTATGTTAGGAAAACTACATGCACAGGAAAAAGTCAAAGGTATCGCAATGGAATTGGTGACTAGCCAGACCATCGGTGGGGTTTCTATTAAAAATGTAAGAACAAACACGGAAGTACTGACCGATCAGAATGGAAATTTTGTAATCGACGCTCAATTAGATGATTATTTAGCAATCGAATCGACCGGTTACCAAAAAGACACTGTATTTGTGTATGACTTCGGTGTAAAAAGAGTTTATTTAAATAAACTAAACACGGCTATTGAATTAAGTGAGGTAGTTATCGAAAGAATGACCGATAGTAGATTGAACGCTGAAATACAAACAGCAAAACTAGCCGGTAAATACGCTGATATCGGTAAAGAACGTGGTGGTATCCGAATATCTCCTTCGCGCGTTTTCAGTAAGGAAGCAAAAAAAGCACGTCAAAGCTATAAATTACTGGTCGAAGAGCAACAGAAAAGAGCAATTGACCGTAAGTTCTCAAGCGATCTTATTCAGTCCTTGACTCCTCTTGTCGATCCTGAACTGGCTTTATTCAAAGAACAATACAGACCAACTTACAAATTCGTCGAACACGCATTAAATGAAGATATAAAATTGTACATTATGGATTCGTACAAAAAATTCAAAAGTAAAAAATAAAGGTATTTTTTACTTCTTAAAAATGCTACATATTAAAAAGCTTTTAACTGTATTTCAGTTAAAAGCTTTTTTTTTACGTTTATTTATAACGCTATCCCGTCCCAGTATAATCGTTCCATCATTTTTTTTATACTTCCCTTAATTGTTTTTTAATTACAAGAGGAAGAATCAGCGCTTGAGAAGCTAAAATCAGATTCCATATTTCCAACGGAAGGCAATATAATTCGACAACATATGCTAAATAATGACTGCTAAAACGGTATGAAATAAACCTCCTAAAGGTTGTTCAAATAAGGTATATTTTCTCTGAAAATCATTTCTCGATGGAAAAGGAGAAATCGACAATTGCGTAGCAATCATAAGTTCCAAATAAAAAGAGTCGAACGAATAAATTTATTTTATATATGACAAAAATAAAATTGTAAATAAAACAAATTTATCTAAGTTTGACTTTGAAAAGACAAATATTACAATTTTAAAACCACTATAACTTAAAATATCTTATGCTTTTTAAAAAATCAATTAGCAAACTAATAGCAGAGGCGGATCTCAATGGTCAAGCTACCTTAAAACGTACACTTTCCAGTTCCGGTCTTATTGCATTAGGAGTAGGTGCCATTATTGGTGCCGGACTATTCTCATTAACAGGTATCGCTGCTGCTGATCATGCTGGCCCCGCTGTTGTGCTCTCTTTTATCATTGCAGCAGTCGGCTGTGGGTTTGCAGGATTATGTTATGCAGAGTTTGCATCGATGATACCGGTTGCGGGTTCAGCATATACCTATTCCTATGCGACTATGGGCGAATTTATGGCTTGGATCATTGGCTGGGATTTGGTCTTAGAATATGCGCTAGCAGCAGCTACAGTATCTGTGAGTTGGTCGCAATATTTCAATCAGCTCCTAATAACTTTAGGTATAGAGCTTCCAAGTCAATTTTTACACGGTCCTTGGGAAGGCGGTATTGTGAATGTACCAGCCATCGTCATTGTTTGTTTGCTTTCCTTGCTCTTGATGCGCGGAACAGAAGAATCTTCTTTTGTCAATAATATTTTGGTGATTTTAAAAGTTGCTGTTGTTCTCATTTTCATCGTATTGGGTTGGGGCTTCATAGATGATGCCAACCACACTCCTTTTATACCGATCAACCACGGCGAAGAGCTTGTGAAAAGTGGTCAATTAAGTTTCTGGAGTTTCCTTCAAAGTGACGATTTTGGACATTATGGCTTTAGCGGAATTTTACGTGCTGCGGGTGTCGTATTCTTTGCTTTTATAGGTTTTGATGCCGTGAGTACTGCTGCTCAAGAAGCGAAAAACCCTAAAAAAGGAATGCCAATTGGTATTATCGGTTCCTTGATTATCTGTACGTTATTATATGTACTCTTCTCTTATGTATTAACAGGATTAGCACCGTATACTGAATTTAAAGGTGACGCCAAACCCGTTGCAACTGCCTTTGCTAAAACAGGATATACATTCTTAAATACCGCTTTAATCGTCACTATTATTGCTGGATATACTTCCGTTATCCTAGTGATGCTTTTAGGGCAAAGTCGTGTTTTTTATTCCATGAGTAAAGATGGTTTATTACCTAAAGTATTCTCTGACCTATCAAAAAGACAAACTCCATGGAAAACCAATCTTATCTTTATGGTTTTTGTCAGTATTTTTGCAGGATTTGTGCCGGTTTCAGATTTAGGTCATATGGTAAGTATTGGTACTTTATTTGCCTTTACCTTAGTTTGTATCGGTATTCTTGTTTTACGGAAAACAGAACCTAACTTAGAACGGCCCTTTAAAACACCATTTGTACCACTAGTACCAATCTTAGGGATTTTGGTCTGCGTATTGATGATGGCTTCATTACCAGTCGAATCTTGGGAACGTTTAGGTATTTGGATGTTGATCGGGGTTGTCGTCTATTTTGTATATAGCAAAAAGCATTCAGTCATACGTAAAGAATATGCTGAAGAGCAAAAATCAAAAGAATAAAACAAATAGGCTGCTTCAAAAATGAAGCAGCCTATTTGTTTCGGGTATTATTATTTTTCCATCCCTGATAGGCACGGAAGACCTCCATCCTATTTATCTGCAAGTTCGACTTCAGTCACAATATAAACGTCTTCGTTTTCTTTCTTCATTTTATATTTTTCACGCGCTATTCTTTGCACTTCACGTTGGTCAGATCGAATATTAGTGACGGTCTCAATGATTTGTTCATTTTCCTTTTCATAAAAATCTTTTTCCCGTTCTAGATTACTCTTCTGGTGCTGATAACTGTATTGTGTCGCAAAATCATTCCGATCAAAAAAACACATCCATATCGTAAAAGCGATACCAGCTAAAAAGTATTTATTTCGAATAAGTGCTAAAAATCTATCCATAATACAAAAGTAATATTAAAGATCTATACATGCTAAATCTCTATTAAATATAGAAACATTTCTTTAAAATCAGCCACAATTTCACTTAAATGCTTTTCATTTATGGAAAAAGTAAATGACCGTCATCTATTAATGAAGAAGAATAATCTTATCTTTAACCCTATTATTGAATAGAATCGAGCAAATGAAATATTACCTTATAGCTGGCGAAACATCGGGAGATCTGCATGGTGCAAACTTAATCAAAGCACTAAAGATCGAAGATTCGGACGCTACTTTTAAAATAGTGGGTGGAACGGAAATGGAAGAGGCTACGGATCAAAAAGCATTGATTCATACCGCAGATATGGCCTTTATGGGTTTTGTAGAAGTTCTTAAAAATTTAGGTACCATCGCAAAAAACCTTAAAAAGGTCAAAGCAGACATCATCAAGGAACAACCTGACTGTGTTATCCTCATCGACTTTCCTGGCTTTAACCTTAAAATTGCAGAATTTGCAAAGAAGAATGGCCTAAAAACCTGTTATTATATCTCTCCTAAAGTCTGGGCCTGGAATCAAAAACGTGTCGTCAAAATCAAGCGTGTCGTGGACCATATGTTCTGTATCCTCCCTTTTGAAGTGGATTTCTATAAAACATGGAAAATGCCAGTTGATTACGTTGGCAATCCGCTATTGGATGCCATTTCTGCCTATAAATTCAATCCTAATTTCATTCAGGACCACCAGCTAACGGATAGGCCAATCATAGCCCTATTGCCCGGAAGCCGTAAAATGGAAATCGCCAAGTTATTACCCATCATGGCCAATTTAACTTACCTTTTCCCAATGCATCAATTTGCCATAGCCGGAGCACCTAATTTCAATCAAGCCTATTACCAACAGTATATAGGTGATCAGCAAATTCCTGTCGTATTTAATGCCACTTATGATTTGCTCAAAAATGCCGAAGCAGCAGTGGTAACAAGTGGAACTGCTACACTAGAAACAGGGATCCTAAAAATCCCTCAAGTCGTAGTCTATAAAGCCAATGCCATATCGATTTGGATAGCGAAGCTGGTGATCAAAGTCAAATTCATTTCATTGGTCAATCTGATTAATAACTATCTTTCTGTTCGTGAGTTGATTCAAGAAGATTGCACAACCTACGATATCGCACAAGAATTAGATCAACTTATCAATAAACCAGAATACCGCGCGAGCGTAATGGAAAACTATGAGGAACTTGCCGAAAAATTAGGCCAACCAGGGGCATCAAACAAAACAGCTAAATTAATTGTTCAGTATTTGAAGTAGCGCATTAAACCTTCAAAAACGCTATTCGTCAAATGAGTGTTGTTTAACATAAATTACTAATAGCCATGAAAAAAATAATTGCAATGTTAGCTTTTGCCTTTTTGGCATTTCAGTCACATGCTCAAAGCAATGTTGAGCACATCAGCAAGTTAGAGATTGGGAAAAAGGCTAAAAAAGTCTATAATAACAAATCATCTGACTCGACTATTAATTTACATATTGATACCTTAATAATGGGAGATAAAGCATCCTTGATGTTTTACGGGAATAAAAATGTCAATTTGAACATTGGTCACGCCATTATTAGCAATAATGCTTCCATTTCGGGAACAGATAGCAAGAACAATGGTGCTAATTTTGATATTCAAGCAAATTTCCAAAAGTTAGGTTCTCTTTATATCATAGCAAAAGGAGATAATGCCTTTAATGGAACAAAAACATACCCAAATGGAAATGGTGGGAATGTGAAGTTAACACTTGCTGAAAATAGTATCGTACCACAGCGTGAAAATAAAAAGCAACCGAATTATCTTCAAATTGCAAATGAAGGTGGAGGGAAAAATGTCAATGCCACAAGTGACCTGAGATCAATTTATGATCGCGTGAGACAGGCTCCTGGAGGGCTGAGAGGTCTTCCTCAAGGACAGATTTACTCAGGAAGTCCTGGAGTAGATGGAAAAACTGAAATTATCAGTATCAAATAAAAAAAGCGAGCTATGCTCGCTTTTTTTATTTGATACTCTTTTATATTATCGACAGCCTTGTTGCTTTAGTTCATAGGCTAAAACAAGTTTTGTCATTCGATCATAACGGGCCATGCCCTCCTGTTGATTATTGTGCTTCAAATAGCCATTATAGAAGATTCCTGATGCAGTATTGATCCAGCCTGTATAATTACTCCAAAAAGCAGCTTCCTCCTGTAAATCACTTAATACACCCTTTGAGAGGCGATTTTTAAAACTCAAAAATAACCCTTCATCAATCCCCCTCAACTCTTGCAACATATAAGTCGTCGTTTGCAAATAATTTGAGTAGCGATAGAAGGCTTCCGAATGGTTTCTCAACCGTACATATGCAATAAAATTAGCTTCATCCTCAAATCCTATCCCTTGTTGATGAGCAAGTTCATGAACATAAGTAAAAGGGCTGGAAACCACGGGCATTTCCGTATTCACATGTGCTTCATGCGTAAAAGGATTAAAATATCCAGAAACGCCAAAATAGGACACCAAAGTACTATTGAGCGGGCCTTTCGCACGGATGAGTGTTGTGGAAAGGAAAGATTGAAATGTCGTGTCTGTACGAACCAATTCTTCCATATCCCTTTTTATTTTCTCTCCATGATCTTCCCATTCTTTTGGATTTATTCCCGCTCGTAATGTGTTCGTTGAATCTAAACTCTGCTCCAGAAGCACCAAATAATCGGCCAGTTGGAGACTATCGGTATCCAAACCTGCATTTTCTGTAATCGGAGCCCGATAATAATGCATTCCCCAACTACTATAAAAATACAGATATAATCCCAATACAACATTTAAAAGGCAAATAAAGGATTTAATCGCATGAATATAATTCTTTCTCAATAAATTTTTAAGCGCACACACAGCTATTCCAACTAGGGAAACCACGATGATTACATAGCATATATCTCCAATACTAAAAGGTATAAATCCGAAAATAGCCTGCGGAACATATGAAAATAAGGGATACCACAATCGTGAAAAATAGCGTTCGACTAAAGCAGTCTGCCCTTCCATATAGGTCAAAATACCAATAAGAAGCAACAGGATAGCAAAACATAGCAGAGGCTTACGTAATATCGTTTTCATCTAATGATTAGCTTTCATTTTCAAAATATAATTTATAGTAATTCATCCCTTTTTCCTCATCAAATCCTTTCTCGATATATTCTCGTTTCCCATGTAAATAAACATGGAAATTTTTATCTAATTTTAAGACGGTTTTATAAGACGTTTCCATTTTTTTAACGGCTTTATCAGCGATATCAAAACTACTTTGAAAAGGAGACTCAAACTCATCTTCAAATCCAGACCTAAAATCTTTAAACAAACTCGCCGCAATTGGATTCCCGATAACCTCTACCTCAAATTCCTCTTGGTCAAAGGTTTCTTTCTCCTTGAAATAATTCATGGACTTATTGAGTAAATCAATTTTATCTGCTTTTTCCAATTCAAACATATCATCTAGTTTTTCATTGACAAAGTTTTTATAGACTTTCAGATAGTTGCCTGTTTGATTAAAGTCATCGTTACGAATTTTTATTTTCAAGAAATCATCCTTCCAATACACAGCTTCTGTTTTGTTGGTTTGATCCACAATCAGCACCTTGTATCCCTCTTCCTCTTCTACATTTACTATAATAACTCCCTTATCTAATTTATTGATATTAATCGCCTCTTCCTCATAATCCAATTGAAAACCACCTTGGTTAGGATAGACCTTTAAATACGTTTCCTTATTCTCAGATTTAAAAATGCCGATTGCATCGTAATTCTCACCCTCAATCTGTACATTTTTCAAGGATACGACATAAACTTCTCCCGGTTTAATCTTCGGGTGCATACAAACTTCGTAAAGATGTTTGGCCACCTGTTGTGAAAATTCATGAAAAGACAACTGACCTTTAAAAAACTGCTTCGTGAAATAATAGATCTCATTCAACTCCAATTCTTCATTGGGATGGAACAAACGATAGACTTCATTCACTTTTGCAAACGGACCCATAAAATATTGCATTAATAAAGGCGGTAAGACTTCATCGTTTTCCAATGGAACAGGTTGTTCGGATAAAATATAAAACTCTTCTTGCGACTTGTTTCCTACGCGATGAATAGAAAGTTGCTCAAAAGTTGCATCTTGATGAAAAAACATATTTTTTATTTAAATTTTATTTTTTAAAAATTATATAAATCTAGCGCAGTCTTAAATGTTTGACAATGCGCATTGACGATATCTTTTATACGTGGAGAATAGCCTCCCCCCATACTCACCTGTACAGGAACTTGTTTTTTCAAGCAAAGTTTAAAGACAAATTCATCCCGCGATCGACAGCCTTCATGCGAAAGTTTCAACTTTCCCAACTTATCTGTTTCCAAAATATCAACTCCTGCTTGGTAAAATACAAAATCTGGCCTTACTTTTTCGAATACCGCTGGCAAATAAGTATCCAACACCTGCAAATATGCATCATCCATTATGCCATCTGCGATAGGGATATCTACATCTGAACGTTCCTTGATAAATGGAAAATTCTTCTCTCCATGTACCGAAAAAGTAAATACTCGGTTATCATCTTGAAAGATATGAGCAGTTCCGTTACCTTGATGGACATCTAAGTCAATTATTAAGATTCGTTGCACAGATTTATGCTTTAATAAATACCGTGCAGCCACCGCCTGATCATTAAGCAAACAAAATCCTTCTCCGAAATCATAACCTGCATGATGCGTACCGCCAGCAACATTAAAGGAAACTCCATTTTGTTGTGCATATAACGCTGATTGAATGGTACCATCCAACAGGTAGCGTTCACGATCGACTAAGCTTTTTGTCAAGGGAAAACCAATCCTCCTGATCATCTTAGCGTCTAACGTCAGATCAAATAAGGATTGGACATAACTCGGATCGTGAGCCAGACATGCCACTTCAAATGAAGCCAGTTTCGGTTCAAAAAAATCAGATTTACTGACCACACCCTCGTGCAATAATTGTAAAGGAATTAATTCATACTTTTCCATCGGAAATCGATGACCTTCACGTACGGGATGAATATATTCGGGGTGGAAAGCAATCTTTAGCAAAACAATGTATTTAAAACTTTACTAAGATAATAAAAAGGTCAATTATTGGTTTTTATTGTGGATAATATTTTAAAAAATAGTTTCTCTTTATAAAAAAAACGGCCTATTCCCGTTAAATAATATTTCTTGATGGAAGACGCGAACGCATATTTTTTTTATATATGACACAATTAAAATTGTAAATAGAACAAATTTATTTAAGTTTGGTTACAACTAATTAAACATATGGAACTCAGTCCAAAACCTCAACTATCTGCAGAAGAGCAGCGTGTCTTAGGGTCTTTGATAGAAAAGTCAAAGGTCACGCCCGAATATTACCCAATGTCACTAAACGGACTACAAAGTGCATGTAATCAAAAGACCGCACGTAGACCTATTGCACAATATACGGACGAGACCATCATCAACACCTTAGCTATATTGAAGAAAAGAGGACTCATCGCACATGTGGTAGGTGGCGGAAGCCGTGTTACGAAATATAAGCACAATCTCGCCATACAATTTCCTTTACTTCCTTCAGAATTAGCCATTATCTGTCTTCTTTTACTTCGTGGACCATTAACAGCCGGTGAGATTAATTCAAATTCTGGACGCCTTTATGATTTTGAAGCTTTAGAAGATATCACCTCACAACTCGAAAAATTAGCGACCGAAGGTTTTGTAAAAGCATTAGAAAAACAACCTGGACATAAGGAAATTCGCTATATTCATTTGTTAGGCGACGTTAATCTTGCGCAATTTGAACAAACACATAGTACTCCTGAAAACACGGATGCTTTACATAAAAGAATTGAAAATTTAGAACAAGAACTAGCACAATTGAAACAGCAATTTCAAGAATTCTGGGATGAACTACATTAAGAAAAATCAAATTTCAAAACACTGTTCCTCTACATGATACACGACCAAGCTACGATAACAAAAAATTTGAACATGTAAATCTTCATTAATCTTTCATCTCTACTTTACAATTTTAAACATTAAAAAACGAAAACATGAAATTTGGACAAGTATCGAACCCTAAGGATATAGACTTTACATTACCCCCTACTGCGCCTGATACCCTAAGCTTATTAAAGGAACAGCAGCATAAAGACAACTTTGCAGCCTATGTTGGATGTGCGAAGTGGAACAAGTCCGATTTGAAAGGATTCTATCCAAAAGGCACAAAGGATGAACTTCCATACTACAGTAAGCAGTTCAATAGTATTGAACTCAATGCGACTTTTTACAATACACCATCAAAAAGTCAAGTTGAGACCTGGAAAGAAAAGACTCCTCCCGATTTTAAGTTTTGTCCTAAAATACCCCAATCCATTAGCCACTATAGCCGCTTACTCAATACTGATGAAAAAGTTAAGGAATTTACAGATAGTATCGCTTTATTTGAAGAAAAATTAGGGATGACTTTCCTACAAATGCACGATAACTATAAGCCAAAAGATATCGAGCGTTTGCGGGAGTTTTTAATTAAATTTCCAAAAGGCATACCCCTAGCAGTAGAAGTCCGTAATGAAGAGTGGTTCTCCAATCCGGCAACAGCTACTTCATATTATAAATTACTCGAAGAGTTTGACATGACAAATGTCTTGGTTGATACAGCAGGAAGACGTGATTTATTGCATATGCGATTGACTACAACTTCAGCATTCATCCGTTATGTCGGAGCCAACGACCCTTCCGATTATCCCCGATTAGCAGAGTGGGTAACTGTAATTAAACAATGGCGAGAGGCAGGTTTACAAAACTTGTACTTTTTCATCCACCAAAATATCGAAGTAGAATCGCCCCTACTGGTAGCTTACTTTATCCAAAAATTAAACAAAGAACTCAACCTTAATCTCCATATACCTACCACAAATAATTAGGTATTAAAAAAGGCGACTCTACCTGTGTAGAGTCGCCTTTTTTATAACGTATTTGCAAATTATTTTTTTGCAAAACGGAAGTTCTTTCCGATAAAACGAGCGTTAGCACCCAATTCTTCTTCAATACGTAACAATTGATTGTATTTAGCCATACGATCAGAACGAGAAGCAGAACCAGTCTTAATTTGACCACAGTTCAAAGCAACAGCTAAATCAGCAATTGTTGCATCTTCAGTTTCACCAGAACGGTGAGACATAACCGAAGTATAGTTTGAGTTCTGTGCTAAAGTAACCGCATTGATCGTTTCTGTTAATGAACCGATTTGGTTTACTTTAACTAAGATTGAGTTTGCTGTATCCGTATCAACACCTTGTTGTAAACGTTTTGTATTCGTAACAAATAAATCGTCACCTACTAATTGAATAGTAGCACCGATTTTCTCTGTTAACAATTTCCATCCAGACCAATCATCTTCTTGCATACCATCTTCAATAGAGATGATAGGATATTTTTCAGTCAATTCTGCTAAGTAAGCTACTTGTTCTTCAGAGCTACGGATTGCACCTTTATCACCTTCAAATTTTGTATAATCGTATTTACCGTTTACATAAAATTCTGATGCAGCACAATCTAAAGCTAAACAAATATCAGATCCTGGCTTGTAACCAGCAGCTTCAATTGCTTTTAATACCGTCTCGATTGCATCTTCAGTACCGTCAAAAGTTGGAGCAAATCCACCTTCGTCACCTACAGCTGTAGATAAACCACGGTCATGTAAAATCTTTTTCAAGCTATGGAACACTTCAGTCCCCCAACGTAAAGCTTCAGAGAATGAAGGTGCACCAACTGGCATAATCATAAACTCTTGGAAAGCGATAGGAGCATCCGAGTGAGAACCACCATTAATGATGTTCATCATCGGAATAGGTAAAGTATTCGCATTAACACCACCAATATAACGATATAACGGTTGGCGAGACTCCTGAGCAGCAGCTTTCGCAACAGCTAAAGAAACACCTAAAATAGCGTTAGCACCTAAGTTTCCTTTATTTTCAGTTCCGTCCAAATCGATCATGATTTTGTCGATTGTATTTTGTTCGAAAACATCAACACCTTCTAAAGCCGCAGCGATTTTAGTATTTACATTTTCTACTGCTTTCAAAACACCTTTACCTAAGTATTTTGACTTATCACCATCACGTAACTCTACTGCCTCATGAACACCTGTAGAAGCACCAGAAGGTACTGCAGCACGTCCAACGAAACCATTTTGTGTCGTTACATCTACTTCGATAGTAGGATTTCCGCGCGAATCCAAAATCTGACGCGCATGTACATCAATAATTAAACTCATTGTAATATTGGTTTAAATTTTTATATAGTATTTTTATACAATACTTAGTGTAATTTTTACACTAAAAAATTATATTCTGATTTAACACTCAAATATAACTAAAATTGGGCTTATTAAAAAACGTATTCCACAATTTTATGGCAAGAATGAATACCCAAAGCCAAAAAAAAGGGGCTAGCAATGCTAACCCCGATACTTATGAATTATTTTTTTATCAACGCAATGAAATCGTCGAATAAATAACGTGAATCATGTGGTCCAGGAGATGATTCTGGGTGGTATTGCACCGAAAAAGCGTTCTTACCGATCACACGAATTCCTTCGATAGATTGATCATTTAAATTGATATGGGTTACTTCTACTTTATCGGATTGTTCAATATCTTGAGCTATAACACCAAAACCGTGGTTTTGTGACGTAATCTCACAACGATTTGCAATGATGTTTTTCACAGGGTGATTGATTCCGCGGTGTCCATTATGCATTTTTTCAGTACGGATATCATTCGCTAATGCTAATATTTGGTGTCCAAGACATATTCCAAACATGGGTTGATCTGCTGCTAAAATATCTTTAACCGTTTGTATTGCATAATCCATAGCTGAAGGATCACCAGGACCGTTGGAGATAAAATATCCCGCTGGATTCCATTCTTGCATCTCAGCAAAAGTTGTCTTAGCAGGAAATACCTTAGCATAAACATCTCTTTGATCAAAGTTGCGAAGGATGTTCTTCTTAATACCTAAGTCTAACACGGCAACGCGAACAGGAGCTTCTTCATTACCATAGAAATAGGGTTCTGTCGTCGAAACACGCGAAGATAATTCCAATCCATCCATTGATGGTACATTTGCTAAAGCTGCTTTTAACGAATCGATATCCAAATTCTCAGATGAAATAATCGCATTCATAGCACCTTTATTGCGAATATGACGGACCAATGAACGTGTATCAATATCCGAAATACCAACTAAATTTCCTTCTTCAAAATAGCTCTGAATAGATTCGTCTGCCATTTTGCGACTATAGTTAATATTATAATTTTTACAAACTAATCCTGCTATTTGAATCTTATCTGATTCAGCATCATTTTTGTCAATTCCATAGTTACCAATATGGGCATTGGTTGTTACCATAATTTGTCCGAAATATGAAGGATCGGTAAAAATCTCTTGGTAACCTGTAGTTCCGGTATTGAAACAAATTTCGCCAGTAGTCGTTCCAATTTTACCCGCTGCTTTTCCGTGGTAAACAGTTCCGTCTTCTAAAACTAAAATTGCAGGCAATTTGCTGTAGTTGGTCATTATTTATTAAATTATAAAATTGTTTTTTCCTAATTTATTGTTACATCGAAGTTTGGTGTATAAAAAAAGCCCTAAATGGGCTAAATAATCAATAAATAAATTGATTCAACGATAACGAAGGTATCGTTTTTTATAACATTTGCGAAAGCATTTACTTCAATTTTCACAGGAGACAAAGGTATAACAAAATCATCAAAGTAGAAAGACTTTTTTTTATATAATTTCGAATTTTATAATGATCTCTGCTCCAGTAATTAAATTTCAGAATTAATCAGGGCTTTCTTTAACCATTTTTAATCACATTCCCATCAGAGTCTTTAAAATTCCCAATAATGATCATGACCAAATCGATGATATACCATATACCACAACCTCCAAAGGTGAGCAATTGAATAACTCCCGTACCAATCTTACCTACATAAAATCGGTGAGCACCAAATGGACCTAAAAAAATACACAACAACAAACAAGCTAACCATCTTTCATCCTTTACAGGGCCACCATACTGCTGTTGACTGAAGTATAAGGGTTGACGTACACCGCACGAAGAACAGATTTCGGCTTGCACATGAATTAAGGTACCACATTGTACACAATATTTTTGCGTAGGTTGATTCATAATTTATTAGTTTAATAGCCTAAAGTTACAAACTACAATTCAAAAAACAAGCGTATCTAAACAAAAAAAGCGATTGCAAAATTGCAATCGCTTTTTTTATATCAGCAATCAAATACTACGAATTAATTGCTTTCCAAATCATATCTTTTAATTGTAGGATATTCTTACCCGCAACAGATGAGATAAAGATATGCGGGAGTCCTTCAGGAACTTCCTTTTCCATCTCACGTTCCAATTCATCATCCAACATATCCGACTTTGTAATCGCCAATAATTTAGGCTTATCACGAAGCTCTGGATTGTAGACCGAAAGTTCGTTCAATAGAATATCATATTCTTGCTTTATCGTACGTTCAGTGTCCGCAGGAACCATAAATAACAAAACAGAGTTTCGCTCAATATGCCTCAAAAATCGATAACCTAAACCTTTACCTTCCGATGCACCCTCTATAATACCTGGAATATCAGCCATTACAAAAGATTTTCCATCACGGTAACTCACGATCCCTAAATTGGGAACCAAAGTCGTAAAAGGATAATTCGCTATTTCAGGCTTAGCAGCTGAAACCACAGACAATAGCGTAGATTTTCCAGCATTTGGAAATCCCACTAAACCGACATCTGCCAACACTTTCAATTCCAAGATAATCCAACGCTCTTGACCCGGCATACCTGGCTGCGCAAAACGTGGCGTTTGCTGTGTAGACGATTTGAAGTGCCAGTTTCCTAAACCACCTTTTCCACCAGGTGTTAGAATCTGCGTTTCACCATCTTCCGTAATTTCAAATAAAATCTCACCCGTTTCAGCATCTTTGGCTACTGTACCAGCTGGAACCTCAAGAATTTCATCAGCCCCTGAGGCACCTGTACTCGTTCCAGAACTACCAGACCCACCACTAGAAGCGATGATATGCTTCCTGTATTTCAGGTGTAATAAAGTCCACAATTGTGTGTTCCCTTTAAGGATGATATGACCACCTCGTCCGCCATCACCACCATCAGGACCACCTTTCATGGTTGTTTTATCTCGATGTAAGTGCGCTGAGCCTGATCCTCCGTGTCCCGATCGACAACACACCTTCACATAATCAACAAAATTCGAACCTTGCGCCATAGAAATAAAATATAATTTTTAGTAAAACGTTGCCGTTTTATTATTTAATAATTGTCAATAATAGCCGTTAAATCTCCAAAGATAACATCAATATCACCGATACCGTTTACCTTAGACAATTTACCTTGTGCTTCATAATAAGGCAATACATGAATCGTTTTTGTAAAATACTCATCGATACGTTTCACCAATTTATCTGCAGCATCATCTGCACGTCCAGAAATCTCCTGACGTTTGGCAATGCGTGTTTTTAATTCATCTTCATTCACATCTAAAGCAATAACTACTGAAATAGAAGTGTTAATAGTCGCTAAGAAAGCATCCAATGCCTCAGCTTGCGCCACTGTACGTGGGAAACCATCAAAAATAAATCCTTTTGCTTCCGGATTTTTCTTCACTTCCTCTTCCAACATCGCAATCGTAACCGAATCTGGCACCAAATTTCCATCAGCTATAATCTGACTGACTTGTTTACCTAGAGTTGTCTGGTTTTGAATATGAGCCCTAAAGATATCACCTGTTGAAACATGAACTAACTGGTATTTATCGATAAGTTTCTGCGATTGTGTTCCCTTCCCTGCCCCCGGAGGGCCAAATATTACAAGGTTTAGCATAGTAGTATTTAGAGTAATAGAGTAAAAAAATAAAAGCCTAATCGCTATATTGATTAGGCTTTTCAAATAGTGCGCTCAAAGGGAGTCGAACCCCTAACCTCCTGATCCGTAGTCAGGTGCTCTATCCAATTGAGCCATGAGCGCGTCAACCATTACGTCATCTTCATTGCTGTTCTTCCGTTTTGGTGATGCAAATATAGGCAAAATAGCCCTGTCTCCAAATTATTTTTTCAAATATTATCTAATCCACTGATAATGAAAGAAAATAAATCACCCTCTATCCTATGCCATTAATATCAATTCGTAATCTAAATCCCCTATGCTGCGAAATGACATCAAAAGATCAAAACAATAACATATTAGGGATATAACCTCTTCAAAATAACGCGAAATAAAAAGCAATAGGAACATTCAAACAGCTCGATCAAAATTAAAGAGGTCTCTTAAATTGGATCAAATGAAAAACATCATCATACGAACTTTGAAAAAATGAGCGAAAGAAGGAAAGAAAGAAATCAAATGTAGAAAATCCGGAGACGGATGAAGCTTAAAAACAAAAAAGCCTGATCAAAATAATAATCAGGCTTTCCAAACTGTGCACTCAAAGGGAGTCGAACCCCTAACCTCCTGATCCGTAGTCAGGTGCTCTATCCAATTGAGCCATGAGTGCATTTTTGATGACTTTATTAAAAGTCATACCCTTTTGTTTGGTGATACAAATATCGGGACTTTTTTCAGTTTTGCAAACTATTTCGCATCTTTTTTTAATAAAAAAAGCAATATTTTTTTTATCTTATTGATAGTATTACATTTACAGGAGTAATTTTTTTTTATTTTTTCTCACAAAGACTACTTTATGTCCAAAAAAGAAACGAAACTAGGCAAAATACGCATTGGTGACATTAGCATTTCATACATGATTAGACCTAGTAAGGTACATCCACCTGAAAAAACAGTCATTTTTTTACACGGCTTCCCCTTTAACAAAAACATGTGGCGGGCACAATTGCAACAGCTGGATGAACAGATGACCGGAATTGCAGTTGATATTAGAGGGCATGGACACAGCACACGTGGTCATGGATTTTTCAGTATTGATGTCTTCGCAAAAGATTTGAAAGAATTTATAGCGCATCTAAATTTAAGCCATGTAGTCTTATGCGGCGTTTCCATGGGTGGTTATATCGCATTGCGCACATATGAACTGATGGGAAATGAATTAAAAGGCCTTATATTAAGTGACACACACTCGCTTGCTGATGATAACAATGGTAAACAAAAACGCTTTGACGCCATTCAAGCCTTACTAAAATATGGGAAGCGTCCTTTTTCATTAGGATTCATTGAAACTATCTTTTCAAAAAAAACCCTAGCTGAAAATCCCGAAGCTATTGAAATCATCAAAAGTTCCATCAGGAGAAACGATTTGCAAAACATTTGTTCAACCCAATTAGCATTGGCTGCTCGAACGGATACGACCGCGATATTACCTACGATAGAAGTCCCAACCCTCGTCATCAAGGGAAGAGAAGATAAATTGGTTAGTGAGCTGCAGATAAACACCCTGCTCAACCATATACCTCAGGTTAAATATCTAGAATTTATGGAATCGGGACATTTACCAAATCTAGAAGAACCCGAAAGGTTCAATTTTGAAATCAATCAATTTTTACAATCCTTTTAAATTAAAAGGCATAAAAAAATGCAGTGGATAAAAATCTACACTGCATTAAATTGGATGTACCAAAAGAAACAATCTTTTAAAAACCACGGTATTTGCTTTGTTTATATTTAAGGAAATCGTTCAAATGCTGTAAATTTTCTTTTCTTTCCTCCGATTTACGGTAAGAAATAACGGCATCCCAAATAAACAAGGCAAATGCTAAGGTGGCAAAAAGCACCGGTAAACTCAGGAAGCTTCCTGTAGCACTTTGCATGATTAACCAAGTTGAAACAACAACTGTCAATAGAAATTTCATAATAAATCCTAACATATTTTATAAATTAAAGTGAACTGAATAAACGCTGGCTATAGACCAGAACGTGTGAATTAAACCTTGATGCTGCGCTTTGAAAGCTTATTGCTACCGATCATTATACATGACCAGAGAAATATTTTGGTGGAGAAGAACCAATATATTGATAAATCAAAATATCAGGTCAATCTTTAAAAATCAAAAATTGTATGGATGAGATAAAAACTGGTAATTTTTATCAATGATTTATATTTTAAAAACTGACTAGAAGTAGTTGCAATTAAGCCCCTAAATCCGCATCAACTACAAATGTACTAATTTTTTTAGATAAAACCAAATGCTATGCGTAAAATTTTAGTCGAACATCGCATTTATCAATTATTTAAAGAACTTAAATTAACCATCTTAAAAAAATACGAGCCCCTAAATCTTTCTATTTCTCAAAATTTGAAAGGTATAGCAATATTAGCCTAAACCCAATTGACACATACCCTTTTCTGTCATCAAAATGTATTAAATGTGATGACATATAAAAACTAAAAAAATCATTGTTACTTTTGCTAACACTGTTAACTAAAAAACATAACATGGGTGTTTCGGAGCGAAAATTAAGGGATTTAGAAAAAATAAGATTGCAAATCATTGAGCAGTCTTGGCAGATCGTACAAGAAGAGGGGTGGCAGGCCCTTTCTATTCGAAAAATTGCCGATGCCATAGAATACAGCGCTCCAGTCATATACAAACATTTTGAAAACAAAGATGCTATTATAGCCTATTTCACCAAAGTAGGATTTTCATTGATGGCCAAAGAATTGGCTTCAGCAGTAGATCATAACAAAACTGCTGATCAAAACTTATTTGACATGGCGAGCTCTTACTGGAAATTCGCATTTGAGCATAAGAAATACTATGAGATTATGTTTGGACTCGGTATCCCACAATGTGAAGTCGTTAATAGTTTCAAAGAAATGAAAGCAGCATCGGACGTGATGCTGAGCTGCATTTCTACATGTGTGGAGGAAAACCGAGTTGAAGACATCAACCTACATTTAAAATTCAAGACTTTTTGGTCCATCCTGCATGGCATCATTACCATTGAATTTATATCAAACAACGAAACAAATCCTGAAGAGGTATCACCTATACTAACAGATGCTATTCAGGGATTTATTATATCATTAAAATACAACAACCACTAATATGAGTTTATTAGAAAATTTGAAATGGAGATATGCTACTAAAAAAATGAATGGCACTCCTGTAGCACAAGAGAAAATCGATTACATTCTAGAAGCTGCTCGCTTGGCTCCTACTTCTTCCGGATTGCATCCATTTAAAGTCATTGAGATTACAAACCCCGAATTGCGGGCTAAAATTCAACCTATTGCCTATGGGCAATCGCAGATCATCGACAGTTCACATATCTTAGTATTCGCAGCATACGATGGTTATACCGAAGAGCGCGTGAACGCTCCTTTTGCGCAACAGGCAGAAGAGAGAGGATTGCCATTGGGCTATGCTGATGATTATAAAAACAATCTATTTGCAACATTATCGACATTATCCAAAGAACAACAGTTCAATCATGCTGCTCGTCAAGCTTATATTGGATTCGGATTAGCTTTAGCGGCAGCAGCTGAACAGAGAATTGATGCGACCCCAATGGAGGGTTTTAACAATGAGCAATTGGACGCACTCCTCGGATTAGACAAATTAGGACTTAAATCGGTTACCATATTAGCATTAGGTTACCGTGATGAAGAGCATGACTGGTTGGTAAACTTGAAAAAAGTAAGACCAAATCACGAAGATTTTATCATTAAATTTAACTAACATATGTTTGGAAATGCCCATTTGTGTGTTTCCAAACCTTCAAATACATATCATGAAAATAGAAATTTGGTCTGACATCGTTTGTCCGTTCTGTTATATCGGAAAAAAAAGATTAGAAAAAGCATTAGAAAATTTCCCACATCGAGATGAAGTCTCCATTATCTGGAAATCGTATCAGTTACATCCCCAATTTCCGAAGGATACTGCAGGCATCCCTGCTATTGACTATATTAAAAATGCCAAAGGGCTTACTGAGGAGGAAACCTTAGGTATGATGCAACAAGTGCAGTCGATCGGAAAATCGTTGGACATCGATTTTGATTTTGAAAAATCATTGATCGTTAACACCTTGAATGCCCATCGCCTAATCCATTTGGCTCAAGAAACAAACCAAGGCAACGCACTAAAAGAGCGTCTGTTAAAAGCACATTTTAGCGAAGGCCTAGATGTGAACAACCACGCTATCCTGGTACAACTTGCTGTAGAAATAGGGCTTGATATTACTGCTGTGGAAGAGGTATTGGCAACAGATCGTTTTACATACGAAGTAACACAAGATATCCAAGAAGGTGTCAACTTAGGATTACGTGGAGTTCCCTTTTTTGTATTCAATCAAAAATTTGGAATTGCCGGAGCGCAACCCCTTGAAATGTTTGAACAAACACTTCGTCAAGCATATGATGATGCCAAACCCAATATCATTATGAACAATAACGAAGGTCCAACTTGTGATGTTGAAACCGGAAATTGCGAATAGTTTACTATTCGCAATTTTTGATTACTGGACATAACCAATGGGTTAACAAAACTTCCGCTCTTGAATCGCAAAATCGTGCAAATAAGTTGAACTTATTTCTTAATTTCGTTTCCTATTTAATGCAGCAAAATTGTAGTATAAATGCAGTTAACCAAACTAGAAATAAAAGGATTCAAGAGCTTCGGCGACAAGATAACAATCAATTTTAATGAGGGTGTCACCGCTATCGTGGGCCCTAATGGTTGTGGCAAATCAAATGTTGTTGATGCCATACGTTGGGTTTTGGGAGAGCAGAGTACACGCATGCTCCGTTCCGAAAAAATGGAAAACATCATTTTCAATGGAACGAAAAATCGTAAGGCGGCAAACTTAGCAGAAGTTTCACTCACTTTTGACAACAACAAAAATGTCCTCCCCACAGCATTTACGACAGTCACTGTGACCCGTAAATTATTCAGAAATGGAGATAGTGAATACCGATTGAACGATGTAAAATGTCGTTTAAAAGATATTACAGATCTGTTCTTAGATACCGGTGTCGGAGCAGACTCCTACTCTATCATTGAACTCAGAATGATAGATGAAATCATCAATAACAAAGAAAACTCACGTCGTAATCTATTTGAAGAGGCTTCAGGTATATCTAAATATAAAGTTCGTAAAAAACAAAGTTTAAATAAACTTAGGGATACAGAATTAGATCTAAGCCGCGTAGATGACTTACTTTTTGAGATTACTAAAAACCTGAGATCCCTAGAGAGCCAAGCCAAAAAAGCTGAAAAATACATCCTATTAAAGGATGAATACCGTCAGAGCAGTGTCAACCTCGCTTATTATCGCATCGGTGATTTCAGCACTGATTTGGAACGATTGCAGCATCAAGAATCTAAACTGTCTAAACAGAGTACGGATGCTCAAGTGCACATCGAAAAGGCAGAAAATGAATTAAAACAAATACGTGAAGATAATTTAGAGCAAGAAAAAAACGTTTCCTTTCAACAAAAGACGGCGCAAGAGTTTATCAATAAGATTCGCAATTACGAATCAGAAAAGAAAGTTAAAAACGAGCAGCTTAAAAATCTTCAGGATAAAGAAAACAGATTAAGTTTTGAAGTCAATAATGACAAACAACAACTCAATCACGTGCTCTATACCATTAAGCGTTTAAATGAGGAGTTGTATCACGAGCAACAACAGCTAGACAGTTTTCAAAACAATCTGGAAAAGAACAAATTTGAAGTTGAGGAACTAAGAGGACAACAACAAACGGCAAAAGGAAAACTGAATGCTTTCAATAAGTCAAGTGGCTCCTTACAGGATCGAATCTATAGCATTGAAAAAGATATAGCTGTCCTCAATATTCAAAGAGAGGCACTCCAACAAGAATCCATACGTACTGTAACGGATACCGAATCGAAAGAAATTGAATTGAATCAGTTCAATATTGCAGTTGCAGAGTTAGAAGGGCGAGTAGAAACCCAGCAGCAGCAATACGAGACCGGCTTACAAATGGAAGAAGAATTGCAACTTCAGATCCAAAACCACACGACGAACATCAATACGCGCAAAGAAGAGTTAAGTAAAGAATCGCGCTTGGTAGATGCCAAACAGAACGAATACAATTTAACAAAATCCCTAATAGATAATTTAGAAGGTTTCCCTGACTCCATCCGATTTTTAAAGAAAAATGCAGGTTGGAAAAAGCAACCGCCGCTATTTTCGGACGTCTTATTCTGTGAAGAAGACTACCGTGTAGCCGTTGAAAACTATTTGGAGCCCATTATGAATCATTATGTGGTGGATACCCAGCAAGACGCCGTTCAAGCCATCAATTTATTAAGTGATGCCGCTCGGGGTCGTGCTAACTTCTTCATATTGGATGCGATTCAAGCAGTCCCTAAGCCTACAGCACAAACTAACGACTTGCTCATACCAGCAATGGATGTTATTACTGTTGATGATAAATTTAAATCATTATGTCAGCTCTTATTACAAAATGTCTATATTTTACAACAAGAGCGCGAACATGAACTCAATTTGGAACTCCCACAAGGAGATGACATCATTTTGCAAAAAAATGGTAAGTTCTCAAAAAGTAAATTAGGTTTATCTGGTGGTTCTGTTGGTTTATTCGAAGGTAAAAGAATAGGACGCGCTAAGAATATTGAGATCCTAGCAAAGGAAATCAAGAGAATTACTGAAAATATAACGCAATTACAAGATAAGATATCGGATGAAACAGGGCGCTTAAATGCTTTAAAATCCAACTCTCAAAAGGAAATGATCGATGAACTTCGTTTCCAATTGAACCGTCTGAATAATGAATTGATTTCTGTCAAAACAAAACAGGAACAATACCAAACATTCATTAAGAATGCCCTAACTCGTAAACAGGATATTCAGGATAAGATCATGACCATCGAAAATGATCTATTAGTCCTTGAACCTCAGATACAGGACCTAAAGCATGAACGTGAACAACATATTGGGGATCTACAGGATTTCCAAGACCGTTTTAACGAAATTTCAGATATACTAACGGAAAAATCAGCCAGCTATAACCAAGGTAACATCGGCTATCATCAACAGCAGAACAAGGTCTCAAACATCAATAAGGATCTTGAATTCCGCGAGACGCAACAAGATGATTTTGAGGCGCGTATTGAACGCAATGCCAAAGATTTGGAAGAAGTGCAACTTGCATTAAAGAATACGGCACAATTCGTAGATGAAGAAGACGAAGATTTGGTGGAGATGTACACGCAGAAGGACGCCTTAGAAAAAGGTCTGGAAGATTTGGAGAAAAGCTACTATGGTGTCCGTAAGCAGATGAATGAATTGGAACAACAAATCATTCAGTACCGTCGAACAAAAGAACAGGATGATATCCTGATTTCTGAAATTAAAGATAAGAAGACAGCACTTCAAATTGACCTCAATACATTAAAAGAACGTCTATCTGTTGAATTTAATATTGAACTAAAAGATCTCTTAGAGCAAGAAGAACCACCTACTATCGTAGAGGATCAGGAAGTACTGGCTGCCAAATGTACCAAGCTTAAAAAACAGCTGAATGAATATGGCTCCATCAATTTAATGGCTAAAGAAGCTTTTGACGAGATGAATGAACGCTATAATTTCATTAATAAGGAAAAGGCCGACTTATTGGAGGCTAAAGGCTCATTACTGGCAACGATTAAAGAAATCGACGATACGGCTGAAGTGCAGTTTATGTTTACATTCAATAGTGTACGCGAAAATTTCATCAAGGTTTTCCGTTCCCTATTTAACGAAGAAGATAGTTGTGATTTAATTCTCACAGATCCTTCCAAACCTTTAGATTCGGATATTGATATCGTTGCACGCCCCAAAGGTAAAAAGCCACTATCCATCAATCAACTATCTGGTGGTGAAAAGACATTGACCTCAACAGCACTTCTTTTCTCGCTATATTTATCAAAACCAGCACCGTTCTGTATTTTTGATGAAGTGGATGCACCATTAGACGATACGAATATTGATAAATTCAATAACATCATTCGTGACTTCTCTAAAAATTCACAATTTATTGTCGTATCGCACAATAAGAAAACAATAGCAAGTACAGATATCATTTATGGTGTTACCATGGTAGAACAGGGGGTATCCCGTGTTGTTGCCGTAGACTTGAGAGATGTCGCTTAGTATAGTTTAAGCGCTTGCCCAAAAGGCTATAAAAAAACGGAGCGATAATTAATTATCGCTCCGTTTTTATTATATATGTTGTCCAGATGAGACTATTTATTCGCTACTAAAGTAACTTTAAAATTAATTTCAGCAGAAATCAAATCATCCTTTTTACCTTCATAATTTACACCCCAATCTGCACGAACGATATTAAAATCAGCTTCTGTTTTGATTGTAGTCGCATTTGATTCGACAACTTTAGCATCGAATGAAATATTTTTAGTAATACCCTTGATTGTTAAGTTACCCGAAACCTTCACATCCTGTGCAGTAGCACCAGCTTCAGTTTTAGTAACTACAAAAGTAGCTTCAGGAAATTGAGCAACATCAAAGAAATCTTCCGATTTTAAATGTCCGTCTAATTTATCTTTGTACTCCCCTTCTAAATCTGTAGAACTGATTGTATTCAAATCCAAAGAAAATGTACCACCTGTCAAGACTCCGTTATCAACATGTAATGAACCCGATTTAATGGCAATAGTACCTGTATGTGCACCGGTTACTTTTGTTCCTGTCCAGATCACTTTTGATTGTGCGGCATCAACTTGATACTCCTCTCCTACTTTAACAATTTCCTCAGTAGCTACAGAATCTTGCACCTCTGCTTTTTTACCCTCTGGGTTTCCAGCACATGAAGACATAATAACTGCTGCGATAACTGGTAATACTAATAATTTTTTCATAATTAATTTAATCTATTTTATATGTTCAAACATTTGTTATATCAAAGATATTATAAGATTTAAATAAAATCTAGTAAAATAGTATACAAAATAACAATTATGACAATAGCATGGCTTAGTGTCCTTTAGGAGCTACATCCACCCGACGTATGTCCGCTCCTAATTTTTTTAGACGCTCCTCAATATGTTGATAACCTCTTTCTATCTGTTCGATATTGTGGATCGTAGAAGTTCCTTTTGCAGATAATGCAGCGATCAATAACGATACTCCGGCACGAATATCCGGTGAAGTCATTTCAATACCACGCATCGGATACATTTTATTCAATCCGATTACCGTAGCACGATGTGGATCACAAAGGATAATTTGCGCTCCCATATCGATTAATTTATCGACAAAGAACAAACGGCTTTCAAACATCTTTTGGTGGATCAACACATTACCTTTTGCTTGTGTCGCCACAACCAAAACAATACTCAATAAGTCAGGTGTAAATCCTGGCCATGGAGAATCTGATATGGTCAAGATAGAACCATCGATAAACGTATCGATTTCATATGATTCTTGTGCTGGAATAAAAAGATCATCGCCTCTTAATTCCATTTTAATACCTAGACGCTGAAACACAGTCGGAATAATACCCAACTCTTTATAACAAACATCTTTTATCGTAATTTCGGAGCCTGTCATTGCTGCCAAACCGATGAAAGAACCGATTTCAATCATATCGGGCAACATACGATGGGATGTACCTCCCAAGCGCTCTACACCTTCTATAGTCAGTAAATTTGAACCTATACCCGAGATCTTAGCCCCCATACGATTCAACATTTTACATAACTGTTGCAAATAAGGTTCACATGCTGCATTATATAATTCCGTTACACCCTTTGCTAACACTGCTGCCATTACGACATTTGCTGTACCTGTAACAGATGCTTCATCCAATAAAATATAGGCCCCCTTTAGTTGAGTAGCATCTACATTGAAGAAGTGATTTTCGGCATCATATACAAACTTAGCACCTAGTTTTTCAAAGCCCAAGAAATGGGTATCCAAGCGACGGCGACCAATTTTATCACCTCCAGGTTTTGGAATAGCAGCTTTTCCAAAACGAGCTAATAAAGGACCAACAATCATGATCGACCCTCTCAATCCACCACCCTTTTCTTTGAATTCTTGAGATTGAAAATAATCTATATTGATATCTTTTGCTTCAAAAACATAAGTATCGTCATCGATGCGATTAACGCTAACACCTAGTGCTTTTAAAAGATCTATTAATTTATTAACATCTTTAATATCTGGAACATTACTAATGGTCATCGGTTCTTCTGTCAACAATACTGCTGACAATATTTGCAATGCTTCATTTTTTGCCCCTTGAGGAATAATCTCACCCTTTAATGGCTTCCCGCCATTGATTTCAAATGCATTCATTCGTACACCTATATCTTTTATATATTTTTATTGCATTATTTATAAGAAAAAAAGCAATTGAAAAGAAATAAAAATCACTTCACAATTGCCTTATATCATACCTAAGTAGTAACAATTACCCTCTTTTATAACCGCTGTTGCTATTATTATTGTTGTTATTGCTATTATTATTATTTTGATAAGGACGTCTATTACTATTGTTTGTACTTCCGCCGCTACTATTACTTCGTTTTTGAAAAGAATTCGTTCCAGAAGGTCTTCTATTATTCGAATTGGTGTTATTGTTGCTTCGACCATGGTTATTACTAGAATGACCAGAATTATTATTAGTCGGAGTCGGATTATTTCCTTTAATTCGATTACCTGGAGGCGCGCTTTTGAAATCAAGTTTTGTCAATACCGTACCTTCTGGCAATTGCAATACTTGACTCGACAATTCCGCCAAATCTTGAATGATAAACTCATCAGCTACTGCATCTTTATTCCAAGTGGTATACGCCATCTTCATAAAGTTAGCAATCGAAAGCGCCATTTTTTGACGTTTTTCATCATCTGTGATTGAAATCGCTTTGTTAATCATTTTTTCCACCGTAAAACCATAGTGTTTATACTTGATTCTATGTTGTGGATACGATAACAACTCGGGTTCATGTTTTACCAATTCAGGAGTGGCTGTAGGGTATGGAGAATCTACATCAATCGTAAAATCAGAAATAATTTGCAAGTGATCCCACAATTTATGTTTGAAGTCTGCCACATCTCTTAAATGCGGATTCAGCACCCCCATCATATCTATGACAACTTGGGCATACTTATTTCTTTCTTCTTTTGTAGGTAAATCACAAATATAGTTTACCATATTTTGCACATTCCTACCGTATTCAGCTAGGATTAGCTTCGGTCTTGTGCTGTTGTAGTCAAAGTTCATATAGTGAATTTCAGTACCAATACAACGTTGTATTCTGTACTTTGGTATTAAATTATTGAATAATTCTCAGTTTTGCAAATTTAAGCAACAATTGTTTCTGTCCCAAGTCTTTAAAGAAAATAGTTGCTTTTACTTCTCCTTTTGATCCTTCGAGGTTAACAACCTTTCCAAATCCAAATCTTTCATGCTCTACTTCCATGCCAACCTGTAAATTATTGGTGTCGGATGGAGCGAAGCCTGCGGAAGGTGTATGCGCTTTGGGTAATATCGAGGTAGTTTTAAAAGGTTTCGGCTTAGGTTTTGAAAAACTATCCGTCTCCTTTTGCTGCCAAGCAATACGCTCACCTTGGAAGCCTCCAGATTCTGCAGAAGAACTTTGTCTTGGTTTAAAATCCAAATCCAAACAAGATGGATTCAGTTCATCCAAGAATCTGCTTGGTTCACAGTTATTCAGTGTTCCCCAACGATATCTAGAAGTTGCGTACGAAAGTAATAATTTTTTCTCAGCTCTGGTTACTGCAACGTAAAATAATCTTCGCTCTTCCTCCAATTCAGTCCGCGAATTCAATGCCAATTGTGATGGAAATAAATTTTCTTCTAGCCCTACGATGAATACAACAGGAAATTCTAACCCTTTGGAAGAGTGTATCGTCATCAAAGATACGGTATCTGCATTTGGATCTTTGTCATTATCATCATTGGTCAATAATGCAATATCTTGCATATACACGTCCAATCCTCTTTCCTCAATATCCTCGCGCTCAGAAAACTCTTTAATACCATTCAACAACTCTTGTATATGTTCGTACCTAGTCAATCCTTCTACAGATTTATCTTCGTACAATTCTTTTAGTATACCCGAATGCTGTGCAATATGCATAGCGGTATCAAAAGCGCTATTCGTTTTTGCTAAGGCCTGAAAACTTAAGATCATTTGACCAAATCCGCCAACGGATGCTGCGCTTCTGCCATCCATAAACATTTGTGCATTGGCTACGATATCCCAAAGACGATATTGATGTTGATCGGCAGCAATCACTATTTTCTCTATAGTGGTATCGCCTATCCCCCTACGTGGATAATTGATCACGCGCTTCAATGCTTCTTCATCATTTGAGTTAAAGGTCAATCTAAAATAAGCGATTAAATCCTTTATCTCTTTCCTTTGGTAAAATGAAGTACCGCCATATATTTTATAAGGGATATTGATTTTACGTAAGGCTTCCTCCATCGCTCTAGATTGTGCGTTGGTACGATAAAGAATGGCGAAGTCTTTATAATTTAACGATTTCAAAGACTTTTCTTGTGAAATTAATTCCGCAACAATTTTACCTTCTTCGTTATCCGAAAATGCACGCGATACTTTTATCTTCTCCCCTTCTTCATTATCCGAAAAGACATTCTTTTCCAACTGATTCTTATTATTTGCAATAATCGAATTGGCAGCGTTCACGATCATCTGTGTCGAACGATAATTTTGCTCTAGTTTGAAAACCTGTACAGTGGGATAATCTTTTTGAAAATTTAAGATATTCTGAATATTTGCTCCACGGAAAGCATATATACTCTGGGCATCATCACCTACAACACAAATATTTTCGTTTACAGCGGCCAAGCGTTTAACGATTAAATATTGTGAAAAGTTGGTATCCTGATACTCATCGACCATCAAATATTTAAACTGATGTTGGTATTTATGCAATACTTCAGGGTGCTTATTCAATAATACATTGGTCTTGAACAATAAATCGTCAAAATCCATAGCTCCTGCGCGGTAACAACGTTGTGCGTAGGTCATGTAGATTTCACACAGCTGCCCCCTACCATTGGAAATATCTTCGGCCTTTAAGGCTTCATTTTTATTATATTCTTGTGGCGATATCAGGTTATTTTTTGATTGCGAGATACGTCCATAAACATGATTGACATTATATAACTTGTCATCCAAATTCATTTCTTTTAAAATCGAACGCAATAAACTCTTGGTATCGTCGGTATCATAAATCGTAAAGTTGCGTGGGTATCCGATCAGTTCAGCCTCCACACGTAATATCTTTGCAAACACCGAGTGAAAGGTACCCATCCAAATATTCTTGGCCTCTGCACCAACTACAGTTGTAATACGATTACGCATTTCCTTTGCCGCTTTATTCGTAAACGTCAAAACGAGTATATTAAAAGGGTCGACACCTTTTTTTATCAAATGTGCTACACGATAGGTAATTACACGTGTTTTTCCTGATCCAGCTCCAGCAACTATCATTACCGGGCCCTCAGTTTGTTCTACAGCTCCTCTTTGAGAAGGGTTCAATCCTGCTAAAAAATCCAAAGCTTTCTCCTAAAATTATATGTTGTTTAAAATAGCTTATAAAAGTACGAAAATCATTTGGCGGATGGGCAGTCGGCGCTACAAATATTAATTTTTCAACAAATTCTGCTTCCACTTATGAATATCTAAAAGACTGTTTCGCACCATAGCCACCACTGATTTAATATTCAGTATGATTTTCGAAAGATTTTACTCAGTTTCAATAGAGGGTTTATAGAGTTTTACCTCTATGAACCCTCTAGAAACCCTCTATTATAGCTGTATAATAACTCTAGTAAAAATTAATGAGATATGAAGGATATACAAGTCTATTACCTAACTAAATAACAATCCATCAACGTGCTATTTGCGAACTAAAATTCACGATCATGTAAACAAAATCAACTAAGCTACTTAAGATGCCTTACTTCCAGATTTAAAAGCGACGAAAGAGGCAAAATTAAATTTTTTATGCAGCACATCAACTGATTTGAAGCCCACTTTTTTCAATAAGTCCAATTGATAATTTACACTACGGGGTGTATCTTCTTTTTCAATATATGCAAAAACATGATCGCGATAAGATTCATCTTTCAAGCTTGTCAGGTATGCTCCATAGTGATTCTTATAAACCAAATTCTGAATCGCTTCGTGATCGTGTATCACCAAGTCAAAAATCCAGATACTTCCTCCTTCTTTAAGTAAACCATACAGCTTTTGAAATGCTTCTTCCCAATCCTGATCATCACGGAGATGGTGCAAAACCGCTGTGGCGATGATAACATCGTAACTGTTGGCCGTTAAATCAACCGTTCTAAAATCACCTTTTACACACTCCACTTCACCGGAGGTCATTTCTTGAACGCGCTCTTTCGCTTTATCCAACATAGGCTGACTTAAATCAACCAGCGTACAGTCAAAACCTGAAACTTTATGTGCTAATTTTACCGGGTAGTTTCCCGCACCGCAACCAATATCAAGTACACGTTTCAATTCGGGATAAACAGCAGCAATACCATCAGTAATCAATTCCATATTAAACAGGGCATCTAAAGTGGTCTGTTGCCCCGTATCCAGATTGGAAAATCGTGTTACATCCTGATCAAATCGTTCTTCAATCTCTTTTACTGTTGATTTTTCTGTCATGTCTTTCTTTTTTAATACTTTCAAATCTAAAGCATTGATTAATACTTTAAAAATACTATTTTAGACAATTATTAATACCTTGCAAGTATCGATGGAATTAAGACATTTACATTATTTTAAAGCAGTAGCTGAAGAACTGCACTTTGGTCGTGCGGCGGAAAAACTGCATATATCGCAACCGCCACTTACCCGTCAAATCAAAGATTTGGAGAAAGAATTGGGGGTTATTTTGTTTTACCGCAACAACAAGCGTGTAGAAATAACAAATGCAGGTCGTTATTTTTTAAAGGAATGCGATCAATTGATGCAACAATTGGAGAAGGCTAAACTGATGACTAAGCAGTTGCACCATGCCATATCTGGCGATTTTAGGCTAGGCTACATCAGTTCAACACCAAAAAATATGTTAGCACATATTTTAAAAAAAATCAAGAAAGAGTTCCCCTATTTACATGTTTACCTCTATGAAACCTCTTCTCAAAAGCAAAAAAAAGCATTAGAGAGCGGTAAACTGGATCTTGGAATATTACGTGCACCGATATTTACCACAAATCTTCAGATCTTATCCCTGTTTAAGGATTCGTTTTGCTTAGCAACACCTAAAGGTTGGAAAAAGGATATTAATGCCATTACGTTGATGCAGGAAGATTTCATCTCCTACAATTCAAATTACGCCGATGATTACCATAACCAAATCATAGCATGCGCAAACCGTATCGGTTTTCATCCTCAAATTGCACATGAGTGCAACACCATGCATTCCATATTGGAACTTGTGGCTAATGGATTGGGGATTGCGTTTGCCCCCACTTCGGTATCACAACAGCAAACGGAATTGGCCTTGGATTTCCATCCGTTAAAAGAACAGGATATTCAGACTGAGGTTATTTTAGCCTATGACCATCAAAGCCAACATCCGGTTCTACAGCAATTCATTGATGCGATAAAAGAATATTACACCCCTTAACACCTCGTAAGGGGTGCAAAACAGATCCGACAACCATTGCTCTCGGATCTGTTTTAAAGCTCTCTTTCTACCCCTAGACCAAACAAGGCAAAATCATATTTTACTGGATCCAGTGGATCCAACTGTCTTAAATTACCCGTTAGTTCCAGCGCTGTTTTCCAATTGACCTTATCTAAGGTAATCAATCCAAATTTACGAGCCACACGCTCCACATGCACATCACATGGACAGATGAGGTCCTTTTGATTCAACCGTTTCCAAATCCCAAAATCTACACCTTTATCATCCTTGCGCACCATCCACCTCAAAAACATATTGATGCGTTTAACACTCGATTTTTGAGCAGGAGAACTGATATGCTTTCTTGTTCTTACCGGAAAATCGGGCATTGAAAAAAAATAATTTTTAAACTCATCCAAAGCTTTTTCAAGAATAACGTTCTTGGAGTTTTCCTGACCGATTAAAAAAGCATCTTCCAAAGAAGGAAAGTGACTATAATGGTATCGGAAAAACTGAATAAAATACAATAGATCGGTGTCATTAAACGTGCGGTGCTTAAAACCCAGTAATTGCTTAAGATCGGTGTCTTGATGGTTCATGATGAAATCATGTGGGCTCCCGTCCATCCGCTCGATCAGTTCCGTGCATTTATTAATGATGGTCTTCCGTTGTCCCCAAGCTAAAATTGCCGCTATAAAACCCATAATTTCAACATCCTCTTGCTTTTGGAAGCGGTGAGGTATGCAGATTGGATCATTCGGAATAAAATTAGGTTGATTATACTCTTCGACTTTCTTATCTAAAAAATCCTTAATATTAAAATCTGCCATTTATATCAACTAAAAACCATCAGCACCAGCGCACAAATTGTAAGCGGGAACTGATGGTCATTCTTTTTTCTATCTATATTTATACTAAAGCTTGCTCAAGATCTGCAATCAGATCATCCGCATCTTCTATTCCGACAGATATCCGGATCAAATTATCGACAACGCCCACTTTTTCACGTATTTCTTTCGGAATTGAGCCGTGTGTCATGGTTGCTGGATGGTTGATCAATGATTCTACTCCTCCTAAGGACTCTGCCAAGGTAAATACTTTGAATTGCGAAGAAATACGGAATGTTTCTTTCAAATCAGCACCTTTCAGAACAATGGAAATCATACCTCCAAAATCACGCATTTGCTTTTTAGCAATTTCATGTCCTGGATGGTCTTCAAAACCTGGCCAATATATTTTTTCAACTTTGGGATGATTTTTTAGGTACTCCGCTACTTTACGTCCATTAGCACAATGCGCTTCCATACGTAAATGTAAAGTTTTGATACCACGAAGTGCTAGGAAAGAGTCCTGTGGACCAGGAGTGCCCCCTACGGCGTTGTAAAAGAAGAACAACTGCTTATATAGCTCATCAGAATTCATGACCAATGCGCCCATGACGACATCCGAGTGACCATTGATGTATTTGGTTGCGGAGTGCATGACAATATCCGCTCCTAGATCCAACGGATTCTGCAGATAAGGAGAAGCAAAGGTGTTGTCCACGACATAAAGTACTTTTTTCTCTTTTGCCACCTGTCCAATAGCTTCGATATCCGCCAGTTTTAATGTCGGGTTCGTTGGTGTTTCAACCCAAATCAATTTAGTCTTATCAGAGATTGCTGCACGTACGGCCTCCACATCTGAAGTATTGACAAATTTGAAGGTAATACCATACACCTCATATACTTTTGTAAAAATACGATAAGAACCACCATAGAGATCATCACCTGTTACTACTTCGTCGCCTGGTTTCAGCAAACGCAAAACACAGTCTGTCGCTGCCATACCACTTGAAAATGCGAGGCCATGTTGCCCGTTTTCTAGCGCTGCCAAACAATCTTCCAAAGCCTTACGTGTAGGATTAGTTCCTCTTGAGTACTCATATCCTTTATGTTCTCCAGGAGAGGCTTGTTGGTAAGTGGATGTCTGATATATAGGAGTCATCACCGCACCCGTTGTAGGGTCCGATTGTTGACCAGCATGAATCGCCTTAGTTGCAAATTTATATGCCATATTAATGATATTTAAATGTAATTCGTAAAACGTAAATTTATTAAAAATCTAACGGAGATTCATATTGAAAAGTATAATTCAGGTCATTTTGCAAGCGTGTCGATTTAACAATTTTTTGAAATGATGCTCCGGCAATGAAAGCGCTTGGTTGTTCAAAACCATATTTATGTGCTGATGCCAAAATAACATCTTTCTTTGAGGGATGCTGCGGACATACCACATTGTACAGGGTATGCTGCAATGGCTTGATAAAACCAGCACGGATCAGTGCTGCCACATCTTCCAGATGAATAAAGTTTGCTGGTTGATCACCTGTGCTACACACTTTGGATTGAAAATATTTTGCAAATATGCGATTTTGACCAAATAACCCACCTAACCGGTAAATATGGGTACGTGGAAATCGACTTATCGCTTTTTCTGCGCTTAAAAGTTTTGCTTGAAGTTCCTCATCTTCAAAGGTATCCTCATCGATTTCTCTGGAAACATCAGGATAGATGCCAATAGAGCTTAAGAAGATCATCTTTTGGTATTTGACTCCAGACAAAAAATCACATACCCGAATAAATCGACTAGTCAACTCGTCTTGTGTTGATTTATTTGTTGCCGGGATACTGACCAAGATATAATCAAAGTCCGTCGGTAAATCGATAGCGGGAGTAGCTTGTTCGTCAAAATTCTGTTTAAACACAAAAATACCATCGGCTACTAACCGATGGTATTTTTCTTCCGTAGTGGTCGAAGCCCAGACTTCATGTCCTTCTTCCAACCATAACTTAGCAACAAACTCGCCTACCCATCCACAACCTAATATAAGATAACGCATGAGTTATGAATTTACTATAATTAATATGCTTTCGCAAATAAAACACGTTTCGTTGATGGCTTGCCTGTGAAAATACAAACCCCTGCTTCTTCTTTTGCATCTAAAGGGATACAACGAATAGTCGCTTTAGTTTCTTCTTTAACGAGTTTCTCTGTTTCTACTGTTCCATCCCAATGACAAGAGATAAAGCCCGCTTTCGTTTCTAATACTTCTTTAAATTCATCGTATGAATTTACTTCTGTAATATGTGAATCTCTATAATCCAATGCTTTCTGGAAGATATTCTCTTGAATTTCTGTCAATAACGCTTCGATTCGAGTGCCTAAACCAGCTTGTTCAACTGTTTCTTTTGTCTGGGTATCGCGTCTTGCTAATTCTACCGTACCGTTTTGCATATCACGTGCACCAACTGCTAAGCGCAATGGTACTCCCTTCAATTCCCATTCTGCAAATTTGAACCCAGGTCTTTGTGTATCGCGGTCATCGTATTTAATAGAGATATTTTTAGCTTTTAATTCGGTAGACAAAGCATCGATAAATGTATCGATTGCCTGCTTCTCTTCCGCCGTTTTAAAAATCGGAACGACCACAACTTGAATTGGAGCAAGCATTGGAGGTAATACTAAGCCTAGATCGTCAGAGTGCGCCATCACTAAAGCACCCATCAAACGCGTAGAAACACCCCATGATGTAGCCCATACATGTTCTAACTTACCTTCTTTAGAAGTGAATTTCACATCAAAAGCTTTTGCAAAGTTCTGACCTAGAAAATGTGATGTACCCGCCTGTAACGCTTTTCCATCTTGCATCAACGCTTCGATACAGTAAGTATCGATAGCACCAGCAAAACGTTCGTTCTCTGTTTTACGACCACGAATAACAGGTACGCCTAAATACTTCTCAACGAAATCGCCATAGACGTGTAACATTTTTTCTGTTTCTTCGATCGCTTCCTCTTGTGTAGCATGTGCCGTATGGCCTTCTTGCCACAAGAATTCTGTTGTACGCAAAAACAATCTAGTGCGCATTTCCCAACGCACGACATTCGCCCATTGGTTAACCAAGATTGGAAGATCGCGATAAGACTCGATCCAGCCACGATACGTATTCCAAATAATCGTTTCAGAAGTTGGTCTAACGATTAGTTCTTCTTCCAATTTAGCATCTTCATCTACAATAATATTTCCGTTACCATCATTTTTCAAACGGTAATGCGTCACTACAGCACATTCAGTCGCAAAACCTTCTACGTGCGAAGCTTCTTTCGAAAAAAATGACTTAGGGATGAACAAAGGAAAATAAGCATTACTGTGACCAGTATCTTTAAATTTCTTATCTAAAACTGCTTGCATACGCTCCCAAATAGCATATCCATATGGTTTAATTACCATGCAACCTCTTACTGCAGCATATTCTGCCAAGTCAGCCTTGATTACAAGATCGTTGTACCATTGTGAATAATCTTCTGCACGACTTGTTATACCTTTACCCATATTATTATTTCAAAAATTTATTGTAACATTGTGATTAAGAATTCCGTCTAATAAAGGAATGTTATTTCTAAAAAGAAATATTTATTATTTTTGATAATACGATTAAACCCTTATCCGAAATTTGGGTCTAAGATAGTAAATTAGACTGTATTGTCGAACATAACGACTTAGTATATTATGAAAAAAAATAGTTTTTTACTCGGCGCTATTGTGATTTCAGGAGCCTTGACTTTAGGATCCTGTACTACTAGCAGACAAATCACACACAGTGATGATGTCTATAATAATAATGCCCAGGCAAGACAAGCTTATCAGGCTCCAGATTATTATTACACGGATGAGAATGAAGTGGATCAAGGACAAGATAATGGGTATTATAGTGATGATTACTCTGATGCTGAATACGAAGAGGGTAAATACGAGGATTTAGAATACGCAAATCGTATCAATCGTTTTTACTATGCTTCGCCCGGCATGACCTACTTTGACCCTTTCTTTGACCCTTGGTATGGTATGGGCTATGGCGGTTGGTACGGAAATATGTACGGACCATCATTTGGATTTGGTGGCGGATGGTCAGTTGGCCTAGGTTTTGGCTTTGGCTATAACCCTTGGTATTCTGGTTGGGGATACGGCGGTTACTACGGTGGCATGGGTGGCTACTGGGGTGGCGGTTTCGGTGGTTACTACGGTAACTATTGGGGCGGTGGATACGGTCGTCCTTATTGGGGCAATCATAGATCCCGTCAGCTAGCTTCACGTTCTTCTTATCGCGATAATTACAACACGAGAAGCCGATCAGGCTCTCGCTATAGCAATACAAGTGGCACTTCAGGTCGTACACGATCGAATGCAGTTGTATCTAGAGATGCAAATGGTCGCATCAGTAGTGTTAGCAGAACGCGTTCTTCGGCAACAACCGACAGAACTAGGGCTACATCGTCTGGAAGAACACGTATTGGCAACAGCAATACAAACCGACCTGGTTACAACAATGGTTCTGTTGGAAGAACACGCTCGACTAGTTCCAACAGAGTACAGCAATCGAATCCTCCTAGTAGAAGTAATACCCAAGAAGCTAGGACGCGCTCATATGAACCGGCACGTTCTTCACAACCAAGAGTGAGCAACCCGCCAACCCGCTCTAGTGGCAGCTTCAATAGTGGTGGTGGTTCTACCAGATCTTCAGGTGGTGGCGGTGGCGCAACACGTAGCAGTGGCGGAGGCCGTACAAGATAATTTGATTGATAAATAAGAGTGATTGATGTATAGTCAATCACTCTTATATTACTACTATAATATAAACTATATGACTATTAAAAAAATACTTTTCGGGAGTGTACTTGCTGTAGGTATGGTTGGCACTGCAAACGCCCAATATACAGAAGACGTACTTTTATTTTCTCAAGGAGACAATGGAGGAACTGCGCGCTTCAAAGCAATGGGTGGAGCTTCTACTGCATTAGGTGGGGATATTAGTTCCATTACGGGAAACCCAGCTGGTTTAGGATTCTATAATCAGTCTGATGCTTCTGCAACATTTCGCTTCCAAAATAATAAAAATAAGAGTAACTATTTTGGCAATAAAAGCGACAGTAAAACCGACAACTTCAACATCGATAATGGTGGTATAGTTTTTCATATGCCAACAACAAAATATGGCGGTGATCTAACCAGAGGCTGGTTGAATTTCAACGTCGGTATCGCTTATAATAGAACCAATCTTTTTAACAATAAATTAGATTATCAAGGTATTAATAGCGACAATTCTATTACGCATGCCTATGCGGATCAGATGTTCGATCAAAATGGTAGTGAATGGGCAAATGACCTGAATTCATCCCTCATGTTTGATAAAACTACTGGAAAAGACAAGAACTTTTATTTCCCATTGGCTGAAGGTAGAGATAACGAACAACTTAACTCCGTCTGGACCAAGGGTGGAAAATCTGAAACTGCCTTATCTTTCGGTTCAAATTATAGTAATAAATTTTATATTGGTGCTACCTTTAGTTTGACCGATTTCCGTTATGAAAAATCAGCGGTTTTTACGGAATATGGCATGACTAAAACTGCTAAAGGTATTGAGGCTTTAAATCCGGATTCCAAATACTTAAAACCTGGTTCAACGGAATCAGAATTTGTTGACGTTGATTACGAATTATTTGACCATTACGGACAAGTAACGCAAGGATCAGGTTTTGATTTCAAATTGGGTATGATCTATAAAGCGACTCCTTCTTTAAGTTTGGGTTTCACGGCTAAAACACCGACATTCATGTCTATCACGGATGAATCAACCGCTTATACAGATATCAACTATTTTAAACCTGAAGCCGGTACTTCATTCCACGACTATGGATCGAAGTATTATGATAGCTCGTACGACTACAACTTACAAACGCCTTATAAATTATCTGCAGGTGTTACGCAATATTTTGGTGCGGGTCTGTTAACAGCCGAAGTTGAGTTTGTGGATTATGCTAGTATGCGTTGGAGAGATGTCAACAACTACAATAAAGCTGACGAAAAACAAATGAACGCTAACATCAAAGATACCTATCAAGCAGCATTCAATGTCCGTGTAGGTGGTGAAGTGTTATTTGATCAAGTATTTAGTGGTCGAGCTGGTTTCAACTATAACGGTAATCCTTACAAAAGCGCAGACTATAAGACTTATGGAATTTCTGCTGGTCTAGGTGCAAAACTAGGTCGTGGTCTTTATCTAGATCTAACCGGTGTTTATCAGGCCAACAATTATAAAGAAAGTCCTTATTTGATCACTTATGAAGGCGACTGGAATACGGTTAGCCCAAGCGTGGACATTAAAAACAGTAGAACAAATGTCATGCTAACGATTGGTTCTAAATTTTAAGCATTATCGTTTATAATATAAAAAGGCTCTATTCGGTAAGAATAGAGCCTTTTTTCATCTGGATGAACGCTTAAGCATGTTCCGTTTTTCTTCTGACAAACAGACTGTAATTCTCATGTTTATCCACATAGACCTCCTCCCCTTCTTCAATAAATCCATCTAAAGCAACTGCATCGTACCAGACACCTTCGATCTCGATTTTACCCGATGGTCGTAAGACGGTCCTTGCAATTCCCTCTTTGTTCAACAAATTGGATTTTAATACAGAAGAGGTATACCCTTCTTCGGATTTTTGTTCTTCCTTCAGCACCAGACGTCTAAAGACGGGGGCTTTCAATAAACTCTTTCCAAATATTACCATCAATATGACCGATAATACCATGGCTCCTATAACTAACAAAAATGAATTGAATAACATACCTGGATAAGCGAGTTTAAAATCTAAAAAATCATTGGCAACCAGACTAAAAGTCAGACCGCAAGTAACGAAAATAATTCCTAATATACCGATTATTCCAAAACCTGGAATAACAAAAACTTCTAACATGATCAATATGATACCAACCACAAAAACAGCTATCTCCCAGTTTGCAGCTAATCCTTGTATATAGAGCGGTGCAAAAAACAACATAGCAGCAACTATAGACACAGCAATTGCAAAACCTAAGCCAGGAGCTTGCATCTCCGCATAGATCCCACCAATGATCAGCAAGATCAAAATCCCGCTTACAGCTGGATTGATTAAGAAACCGATGATATGATCGATTGTTCCTTTACGATACACGGTTTCCTGAACCTGAGTTAAATTGAGATCCTTATAGATCATATTGCGATTCATAACTTCTGCCTTTGCCAGTTCAAACTTCACGGCTTCTTTACTTGTTAAAGTAAGCAATTGTCCATCTTTTTTAATACTTGGCAAAGATACATTAGGGTCTACAAAGGCTTCAGCCAACTGAGGGTCCCGATTGCGAACTTCAGCAGTGGAACGCATGAGTCCACGCATATAAGATTGATATTTCTCTGGCAATACTTCTCCTTGCGCATTAACAACACTTGCGGCACCGATACTCCCACCTGGATGGATATAGATGTAATCACTCGCGAGCGAAATGAGTGCTCCGGCAGAAGCGGCATTATTATTAATATAGACAATGGTTTTTATTTTTGATTCCAAAAGCTTCGTTCGAATGGAATCTGCAAAATTCAGGGCACCCCCATAGGTATTCAGCTCCAGCAGTACATAATCTACCTTTCTACTCTGCGCACTGTCATAAGCTTGCTTCACTGTGCGCCATGCACTTGGCCCTATATCCTCTTTTAACTCAAACACATAGACCTTTTGTGCAAAGCTTGAGGTGAATAATACCAAGCTTAAAAAGACTGTTATTAAAAATGATTTACTAATTTTGCCTTTCATAATAAGATTATTAAAAAATAATAAACGAGCGATTAATACATTTGCTATGTCTAAATATACTATTTCTAGCGCATTTTCTCAAACATTCAGATTTCCGATTTGGAAGATAGAAGTAGATGAACACAGTAAATTGCTTGCTATCGAGTGTCGCGATCCAGAAACAACGCTCCCCTATATCACGGTGATGGGTTTTGATGGAACAATCAAATTAGATCATTACCTGCTGCCCGAAAAAGAATGGACGCTAGCCGCTATTCAAAAGGAAGTGGTCGTGTTGAGAAAGGTTTCCGAAAACAGTCCTGTATCTCCAGGCGTGTGGGTATTGAATCATGAAATTCCGAATACAGATTTTCTTTTTCATCAATATCAATATATCGGTATCTTAAACGGATACATACAGATCAGACCTCAACATATTACATCGGGTTTTGAACAATATTTTTCGCTAGTATCGAACCAAATTTCAACAAGGATAGACTCGGAAATTAAACCTTTTGATAATAACATAGTCTTTCCCTTGGAATTCAATGGGCAAAAACCTGTTTTTTTGCTGCATTATAAAAATGAAGATCTTTGGATCAGTAAATCAGGTCCTAATTTTTTATGGAGTTTTCATGAAAAACAAGATGAAAAATATAATATCAGGTTGCTGATTTCAAATAAAAATGAAATTCTGGATGAGGCCATGATCATTCGTAATCTAGAATTAAAATTGGTGCAAATTTATTTTCAAATTGGGTGTCAAATTTTTCTTTTAACACACAATAAACGAGAGTTTGTATCGTATTTAGTATAATTGTAAAACATGATGAATATTCTATTAAAATCTACTACATATAAAACACTGGCATTCTTATCAATAACAATGCTAGCCATAAATCACAATCAAGTTATCGCTCATACATTTTCTAACGCTGCCGTACCTGACTCCATTGGAGTAGAAAAAATTGACGGTCAAGAATATGTTCTTTTTAAAATTGAAAAAGGGGATAACTATTATCAATTGAGTAAAAGATATAAAACGAGTGTTGGTAAAATAACAGAATTAAATGGCAACAAAACTTTAGCCGTGGGTCAGATTGTCAAAATCCCAACGGGCAAAATGTTTTATGTAACGCCCAACGATCCAAAGAGCACTCCAAATAAGAGCGCTAAGAAAGAATTGATGGATTACACTGTTGGTAATCAAGAAACGCTTTATGCCATTTCCCGTAAATTTAATGTAACTGTTGAAGAGATAAAAAGAGCCAACAATCTCCACTCAAACAGCATTAGTGGTGGACAAATTTTAAAAGTCCCGAATAATGACGCCGTAAGTATTGTCGAGAAACCTAATATTAGTTTAATTTCTCCGGATAGCCTTGATGTAGATGAACCTCAAATTGCTGCTAATAAATACGGTATCCGTGAAAAAACGGAACGTGGTATTGGCGTCTGGATTGAAGGGTTGAATGCTAACGGCACCAGTAACTTGGCCTTACACAAAACAGCCGCAATTGGAACTGTTTTAAAAATAACAAATCCTATGACACGTAGCGTAACCTATGCAAAAGTTGTTGGGAAGTTTAATGAAAATGCGGATACGCATAATGCAATAGTCGTTTTATCAAAATCTGCAGCTGCCTACATCGGCGCATTGGATAAACGCTTTCAAATCGAAATCACTTATGGAGTCCCATTAGAGGATTAGTTTTTTCGAATCTTTTTGAATATTATATATTAAATGAATAAAAAGCCATATGTCATTGGAATCGCGGGTAGTAGCGGCTCTGGTAAAACATTCTTTCTAAATTGTTTTTTAAAGCACTTTAGTAGCAAAGAAGTAACACTCATCTCACAAGATGACTATTATATTCCTGCAAACACAAAAACGCAAGAGGAAAACAGATTATATAATTTTGATCTCCCCACTTCGATCGATCGCCAAGCTTTCTATAAAGATATCAATGATCTGTTTGAAGGAAAAACGGTGTACAAGGAAGAATATACATTCAATAATCCTGCATTAATACCAAAGATGCTCGAAATTAATCCTGCACCGATTTTGATTATTGAGGGTCTATTTATATATCACTATACAGAAGTAAATAAGCTGATTGATCATCGTATTTTTTTGGATGCCGATCAAGATATCGCTTTTGAGCGTCGCTTGAAGCGCGATCTGATTGAGCGTGGATATTTAGAAGATGATATTCGTTATAAATGGGTCAACCATGTTTTACCCTCTTACAGCGAATTCCTTTTACCTTACCGAGATAGTTGCGATCAAGTGATCATCAATAACACCGATGACCCCGAACCTATCTGGAAGATAACAGATGATATCTGTGAGGATCTAAAAAAGAAAATATACAAATAACAGATAAAAGACTGCCTAGAGCGGTCTTTTATGTTTTCATCTCGAATAAAAGGGTTTGCGTATACTTATTATTTACCTATCTTTGCGCCAGCAAACAAATTATACTAATGAGCCATTCTGTAAAGATTAAAAATGCTTTAGTGTCTGTATATTATAAAGACAACTTAGCACCATTAATTCAATTATTAAACAAATACGGTGTTACCTTCTATTCTACAGGTGGCACAGAAGCTTTCATCAAAGACTTAGGTATTGATGTAGTTCCTGTAGAAGACTTAACGAGCTATCCTTCTATTTTGGGAGGTCGTGTTAAAACATTACACCCAAAAGTATTTGGTGGTATATTAGCAAGAAGACCTTTAGAAAGTGACCAACAACAATTAGCTCAATATGAGATTCCAGAGATTGATTTAGTCATTGTTGATTTATATCCTTTTGAGGAAACAGTAGCTTCTGGTGCTTCTGAGGAAGACATTATTGAAAAAATTGATATCGGTGGTATTTCATTGATTCGTGCTGCTGCGAAGAACTTTAATGATGTTGTTATCCTATCTTCTAAAAATGATTATACAGCATTGGAAGAAATGCTTGCAAATCAAGAAGGTACAACAACTTTAGAGCAACGTAAGGATTTCGCGAAACTTGCTTTCAATACGTCATCACATTACGACACCGCTATTTTCAACTACTTCAATAAAGAAAATACGTTGGATGTGTTCAAACAATCTGAACAAAAAGCACAAGTATTACGTTACGGTGAAAACCCACATCAAAAAGGAGTTTTCTACGGTGATTTAGAAGCGATGTTCACGAAATTGAATGGTAAGGAATTATCATACAATAACTTGGTGGATGTAGATGCTGCTGTAGCTATTATTGATGAATTTACGGAACCTACATTTGCGATCTTAAAACATACAAATGCTTGTGGAGTTGCTTCACGTCCAACAATTAAGCAAGCTTGGGTTGATGCGCTAGCATGTGATCCTGTTTCTGCCTTTGGTGGTGTATTGATTACAAATGGTGAGGTTGATGCGGAAACTGCAACGGAGATCAATAATTTGTTTTTTGAAGTTCTAATTGCTCCTTCTTACTCGGAAGATGCGATTGCAATCCTTACAGCGAAGAAAAACCGTATCATTCTTGTTCGCAAAGAGGTTGAATTACCGACACAACAATTCAAAACGTTGTTGAATGGTGTTATTCAACAAGATAAAGACAATACGGTTGAAGGTCCTGAGCAAATGACTGCTGTAACGACTGTCGTACCTACTGCAGCTCAGTTGGAAGACTTATTTTTCGCCAATAAAATTGTTAAACATACCAAATCAAATACCATTGTATTTGCTAAAAATGGTACGTTGATCACTTCTGGTGTAGGTCAGACTTCTCGTGTTGACTCTTTGAAACAAGCGATTGAAAAAGCTAATGCTTTTGGATTTGACTTGAAAGGCTGTTCTATGGCTTCTGATGCTTTCTTCCCTTTCCCTGACTGTGTGGAGATTGCTGCTGATGCTGGAATCGCTGCTGTACTGCAACCAGGTGGCTCGATTAAAGATCAGTTATCGATTGACATGTGTAACGAAAAAGGATTAGCGATGGTGACGACAGGTGTACGTCATTTCAAACACTAATCTCGCGCTAAACGATATAAAATACAAGAGGCAGTCTTCCCAATTAGGAAGACTGCCTTTTTTTTGTAGGGTTGAGATTTTAAGATTCAGATTAAAAGAAGAAAATTTTCATCATCCCTACACATTTATGTGGATAAAAGAAAGATGCCTATAGCAGCATTCGATTCAGATGAGCTGTATTTAAAATTGTACCTAAAATAAATTTAGCTTATTTTGAAGATAGGTTTAACCTGTTTATAAAATAGACTAAATTCCGTTAAAATAACCCGTTTATGTACATAGCAATATTAAGAGGTATCAATGTAAGTGGTCATCATCTCATCAAGATGGAGAGTTTAAGGACCTCACTTCAAGGAATAGGCCTTCAGGAAGTCGAAACTTATATCCAAAGTGGGAACATTGTGTTTCAATCTGAAATAACCGATGTGAATCTCTTGGAAAGTAGGATAATGAACGTAATCCTCCAAGATTTCGGATACCATGTGCCCTGCCTAGTCTTGCACAGCGATGATCTATATGTTATCGTGAATCAAAATCCTTTGTTAAAGGATCCTCATAATAAGCTGTCCTACTTTCATGTTACATTTTTATCAAAGGCCCCCGAAATAAAGGACCTCACTCCTATTCTGGACAAAAAACTACCTGATGAAGCAGCTGTTCTCATGGGTAGAACAATCTATCTGTACTGCCCCTATGGCTATGGAAAAACTAAATTAACGAACAATTTCATTGAAGCTAAACTAAAGGTGTCGGCAACCACACGCAACTGGAAAACACTGCAGGTTCTTCTTAAAATGGTTTCAAAAAATAGTGAAAAATAAGAAAGGCGACCCATGGTCGCCTTTCTTATTAAAATATGTAATGATACTTAGATACTTGGTACATTGACCAATTCATTTGTATCTGCATTATAATCGATACCTTCGAAATTAAAACCAAAAAGGTGGAAAAATTCGTCGCGGTAACCTTGAATATCTGAAATTTCAGATAGGTTTTCCGTACATGCTTTGTCCCATAATGCCGCTACTTCAGCTTGAACATCAGCTCTCATTTCCAAATCGTCTACACGGATACGGCCTTTTTCGTCTAATTGAACTTGACCATCTGCAGTATACAATCTTTCTGCAAATAAGCGCTGCATTTGCTCAATCGTTCCTTCGTGAATACCTTTTTCTTTCATCACTTTGTATAGTAACGATATATATAAAGGAACTACAGGAATTGCTGAACTTGACTGCGTCACCAAAGCCTTGTTAACAGAAACATAAGAAACACCGTTAATGTCTTTCAAGATTTCATTGATAGCAGGTACAGTACCTTCTAAATTGTCCTTTGCGCGACCAATCGTACCATTACGGTATATTGGATACGTTAATTCAGGGCCAATATAGGAATATGCAACAGTTTTAGCACCTTCGGCCAAAACTCCAGCTTCTTTCAAATCTTCAATCCAGAATTTCCAATCCTCACCACCCATTACGGCTACTGTATTTGCGATTTCTTCTTCATTATCAATCGGATTGATGGTAATATCTGAAACCACACCTGTGTGAAAATCTACTGTTTTATCCGTAAAAGGAACTTCTATAGGTTTTAAAACAGAAGCATGTGCTACGCCTGTTTTAGGATGTGTACGTCTTGGAGATGCCAAACTATAGATTACTAAATCCACTTGACCTAAGTCTTGTTTGATTAGGGCTATCGTTTGCTTTTTGATTTCATCAGAAAAAGCATCGCCATTGATACTTTTTGCATAAAGACCAGCTTGTTGTGCTTCTTTTTCAAAAGCAGCAGTATTATACCAACCAGCTGTACCAGGTTTCCCCTCTGCAGCAGGTTTTTCAAAAAATACGCCAATTGTCGCTGCTCCAGAACCGAATGCTGCTGAAATACGAGATGACATACCGAATCCCGTAGATGCACCAATAACCAATACTTTCTTAGGGCCATTAGCGATTTCACCTTTGGATTTCACGTATTCAATCTGGTTTTTAATGTTTTGCGCAGTTCCTTCTGGATGCGAGGTTAAACAAATAAAACCTCTAGTTCTTGGTTGTATAATCATAATGATTAATTTTCTTACTCCTATTTTATTAAGGATGCAAAATAAACAAATTTTAGCAACAATTGATGCATAAATCAAGAATATCTTTTTTCTACTGCTGAATAGAATGACTATTGACATTATCCAAGACATTCCCTACTTTAGAAATGTTAATCATGATCAAAACTTAAGCATGCCCCTTACCCCTAAATCTAAAGCACTTTGGCTTGGAATACTAGCCTCTTTATTTTTTGCCAGTACTTTTGTACTCAACCGTATCATGGCTGTATCTGGAGGTGGTTGGCAATGGTCATCGGCGCTTAGATTCTTATGGATGCTTCCCGTGCTATTGCTCATCGTTGTTATTCGAGGCAATTTGAAACCGTTGCTGATCGAGATGAAAAGGAACTTGATGCCGTGGTTGTTGTGGAGCACCATGGGTTTTGGGGTGTTCTATGCGCTCCTTACATTTGGTGCCAGCTATGGTCCCTCATGGTTGGTTGCTGGAACTTTCGAATCCACTATCATCGCCGGTATGTTTATCGGTCATTTCCTTCAGAAAAAGCAAGACCGACAACCTTTTTCAAAAGCGACACTCTTTTTCTCCTGTATCATTTTAATAGGCATTGTAATCATGCAGATGGCAGAGGCCAAATCGACCTCTTGGTCTACGCTATTGTTGGGGACTATCCCTGTTTTGATAGCAGCTATTGCTTACCCACTCGGCAATCGTAAAATGATGGCATTAACACAGGGTTCTTTAGACACCTATCAACGGACTTTAGGAATGACTTTAGCGAGCATGCCTTTTTGGATCATCCTGATGTTTTTTGGATATCACGAGCATGGGCTTCCCGAACAAGGACAACTGTTGCAGACGTTACTTGTGGCTTTGTTTTCAGGTGTTATCGCAACGTTACTTTTCTTTAAAGGAACGGAATTGGTGCAACATGACCAGAAAGGGTTAGCCGCGGTGGAGGCTACACAAGCGATGGAAGTTATCTTTACTTTATTAGGTGAAATCATCCTATTAAACAGCCTCTTTCCCAATAATTTAGCGCTATTGGGAATTTTCTTAGTGGTAGTCGGAATGTACCTTCACAGCAAAAACCACTAATGTAACAGGGTCTTACTTATCTTATCGAGATTTAAGCTATTTGCCATGGCAGAAAATATTTTATAATAAGTGCCGCGAAGGTCGTAAAGGTCTTCATGAACCCCCTTTTCGACCACCCTTCCTTTTTCCATGACGACGATCGCATTGGAATCTATGATCTGAGAAATACTGTGCGAAATAATGATTACTGTACGGTCCTTTTTGATAGCATCTAAACTATTTTTAATCTGCTCTGTCGCGATGGCATCTAAATTTGCGGTAGGTTCATCCAAAAATATAATAGGTGGATTTTTTAAAAATAACCGGGCAATAGCAATGCGCTGCTGTTGACCACCGGATAATAAGTGAGCTCCCGAATCGTAGCCTTGCGGAAGTTCCATGATCTGCTCATGGATGTAAGCATCCTTCGCTGCTTGTATAATCTCCTCCTGACTACTTCCTATTTTTCCATATTCAATATTCTCAAAAATTGAGCCCTTAAAAATATGATTACGCTGCAATACCATCCCCGTGTTCTGTCTTAAAAAATCAGTATCGTAATTTCGCAGATCAACTCCATCTAAAAGGATCTGACCTGCCGTTGGTTCATAAAATTTATCGAGTAAATTGATGACGGTACTTTTACCGGCACCGCTCAGTCCTACAAGGGCTGTGATTTGATTTGGTTTTATTTCAAAGGAGATATTTTTTAAGGCATGGGTTCCATTGGGATACTCAAATGAAACATTTTGAATCGAAATATGACCTTTTATCTGCTCAGGTTTAAACGTTCCGCTCCCTTCTGTAAGATCATCAGATTCCAATATTTCGAAAAAAGATTCGGAGTAGATCAACGCATCATTGACCTCATCATAAATACGATGTAGCTGACGAATTGGCGCTGAAACGTTGGAGAATAACATAATATGAAACATAATCGCCCCTATTGTTATTTGATTGTCAAGCACCAGATAAGCGGTCAATACGATGATCACGACCACTGCAATTTGCTCAATGAAATTTTTTAGACTATCAAATATGAAGCTCGTTTTCCGAGTCTGCATCTGATTTTCTGTCATTTCAAATTGAATTTTCTCATGCCTCTCGGCTTCTTGGGGTTCACGGACAAAAGATTTAATGACCAATATAGAGTCAATCAGATTGATGATCCTATTGTTTTTCGACTCCCTATACTTCCGCATCTGACGTCGGAATCCACTTAACTTTACAGCTTGGTTTTGACTAATATAAAAATAAATGGGGATGACTGCCAAACCTACTAATCCGACATATACGTTGGCCAGAAACATACACACCAATGCCACGATAGCATTGGCAAACAGGGGTAGAATATCAATGAAGAAATTCTGAACCAGCCGGGTTAGGGAGCTGATACCAGAATCGATTCGCGTTTGTAATTTTCCGCTTTCGTTCTCTTCTGAAGTGTAAAAAGCCATCTTATAGGTCAAAATTTTCTCTACGATTCGTTGTGAAAAATCACGCGCAATAAATATGCGCAACTTTTCACCATAGAATTTCTGTCCAAATTGAATAAAGGAATAGATAATTTCCTTCAACAAAAGAATACCGGAAATAATTCCAATCAGATGCATTCCTTTAGATAGCGGCTCTTTAGCAACCATCAAATCGCTAATGGAATCTACCGTATATTTCAATATAAAGGCATTGATCTGCGCCGCGAATGAACCGACTAATGTTAAGATCAATGTATAAAAAATAAGGCTTTTATAAGGTTTGGCAAATGGTGCTATTTTTTTAAACAGAAGTGATAAGGTCATATTTGCAGTATTTAGGCGACTTATTGGAAATGATCTGGATATTACTTCAATCTGACTACAACAATAATACCGAAATCAAGTAAAAAAACATTAAAAAAGGGAAATGAATAATTCCATTTCCCTTTTCTCATGTTTGAAGTGATGACTAACCAAAGATGTCGTTCAATACCTTTGCTAAACGTAAGCCTCCTCTTAACATACAATTTTCCATTGTGTAGATATTGTTGTAAACATAGCTGTAAGAAAGGTTCGCATTATGAGCTACATCTGCATAGATTTTATCTGACAGTTGATTGGACTCGTACAACCAACTTGCTAAGTTTCCTCCTTGTAATTGCTTCGTCTCAGGTTTACCTAAAATATCCAATACAGTTGCATACTCTGTATAGCTATATTTTTCACCATCGACTAAATCTGAATCCCACACACGGTGAATATTAGATTTTTTACCGAACCAACTCACCTCAATTTTATTTCCGCCTTGATCCTCTGCTTTACTCACGTGCATGGGTTGGTGCGCATCGCCGATTAAATGGATCAACATATAAAGGTTTTGCTTCTTTTTCTCTAAAGGCAATGCTTTATCCGAAAATGATTTTTCCAATCTCAAAACGGTCTTGTATAAGTTCTCTTCACTTGAGTTTTCCATAGCCAACTGAAAATCTGCCCAAGGCAAATGTGGATTGGTATTGATGAAATGAGAATTTCCAAGTTTTTTAAACTCCTCATGTGGATCAGATTTAATGAAATCGCCCCAATTTGCCCAGTAGGCTAATTTCTGTTTTCCGATTATTTTTTCAATATTTCTCTTAGCCTTTTTATTCAAATGACGTTCTGCCACTTCGGCAACAACACGATGTCCTGTGGATCCCCAAGCAAATACGGAAGAAATCTGCAAGGTCAATGCGACTACAATCAGACTTTTTAGTATATTTTTCATAAACACTACAATTTTAGCGCAAAGGTAAAAATTACATTTTCAAATAAAACCCTATCAGCGTAATAATTTAACTTTTAAAAAGCTCAAAACCATATTGGGCATCGCACCAAAATTCATCTAACGCAATTAATCGCGGCTTAAAAAAGGAAATCAACGCTGGCCAATCTTCTTGTTTAAAAATACTCTTTCCCTCCATGGTTATATAAATCATACTGACGGATTTTCCATATTCATCTACGACTTCTAAATCCCAAGTCCAATCTTCTTCCAAAATACCCTTTAAAATATTGCGGTATTCTTCAAATTGTTCCCACATTAATTTACGCATGGATAGATCTTGGTGATTCCATTCAATTGCGATGATAGCGGTGCGCTTATCAGCTTCCATTTTAAAACGAAGATTTTTCACTCCAGTTCTATAATTCACCCAATTGATCTTTACTCCATCTGCTGATGTATGCAATGCCATATATTGGCCAAAACGAGTCCAAAAAGACTCCTTCAATTGCTTCACTTCTTCTCTTGAATACACGTATTAATTTTTAAAACAACGAAATTACTATTTTTATTCACATAATATACAAAACATTCCCCTCCCCTTGTCTGTTTTAATGGTATGTCGTTTATACAAACGATAAATGAATACAAACATAAATAACACGATAATGGATAAGAAAAAATCACTCTTTATACTCGCCGCTACTGCAGTTGCTACTTTGGCCTATAACGCATTCAAACCTATTAAATCTAAAGTAAAAGTTGTTGAACCCTTTGATATCGATCGTTATTTAGGTAGCTGGTATGAAATAGCTCGGCTCGATTTTAAGTGGGAAAAAGGACTGTCGCAGGTAACGGCAACCTACAGTAAGCATGAGGATGGAAGTATTCGGGTTAACAATCAAGGATTCCATAAGCAGAAAAATAAATGGAATCAATCCGTTGGTAAAGCAAAGTTTATAGATCTGCCAACGAGAGCAACATTAAAGGTCTCGTTTTTTGGTCCATTTTACAGTGGATACCATGTCGTAAAAATAGATAAAGATTATCAATATGCACTCGTATTTGGAGACACATTAGATTATATGTGGATATTATCCAGAGAAAAGGTCATACCAGAGGAGATAAAATTGGACTTTTTAAAATACGCTAGAAACTCTGGTTATGCGATAGAAAAACTCGTATGGACCCTGCAAGATTAATCAAAAATAGGTTTTAAAACACCATAGTCAAGAGTTGGGTCCTTTGCAAAGACGAGTGCCAGCTCTTCTCTATCTTCTTGGGTTATGGCACCACCAAGACCGACATTATATAATTCAAGCAGATACATGGAACCTTCTAGCTTATTTTCGTGATTTAAAATCGCGCTACCAACGTAGAAGTTCAGGACAGATACGGCATATTCGCCAAAAATATCAAATCCAAATCCGGCTTTTGTCACTACTGCATAACGCATATATTTCTCAAAATCAGATTTCAAAATTTCCTTAAGCTTTTGTTCCATACCCGCAAAAATGCAATATTATTGTGATATAAAAAAGGGGATAAAAACCTATTTATCCCCTTTTTATATTTCAGAAATCTTTACTATCGTACACTTATAGCTACGATACGATCTAATATACGTTCGGACTCTGGTGCATCAGCATCCGCTTTTGCAAATTCAGAACCATATCCCTCTGCTCCTATCACTTGACCACTTGGTCCCTTTCCTACTAGAAAGACTTTGACGACATCTGCACGATCTTGAGATAATTTTTTATTAAAATTTTCATTTCCTGTTTTATCAGTATATCCGCCTATTTTAATGGTTGCAGCTGGAAAGGCATGTAAAATTGCGGCTAAATTCGCCAACTGAATTTCACTTTCTGGTAATACTTTGGCAGTTCCTGTTTCGAAATTTAAATTATCAAAATTAAACCATTTATCTTTCAATTCTTCCTCACCTAATGCCTTATAATCTGTTTTTAAAAACTGAACCAGCTGATCTTCTATACCACCTTTATAAGCTTGTAATTTTACTCCATCGGGTAAGATGACCTCTAAGCTTTCCCGAACGACAGGGGTAACTGCGACAACAGTAATACTGGTATCTACAGCCGTTGTTTGCATGGTATCAACCACTGCTACTTGGTCTTTATCTCCTTTACATCCTCTACCAAATAAAAACCAGAGTATGGCAATAATAACAATTGGGATCAATAACTTCCATATACCGCCACCGCCAGACTGTGGATTTTCGGTATGTAAAGGATCTACTGTAGCCCCTACCGGAGGACGAGGAATAATGGGAACATGATCAATAGGTGGCACAATCGGCGGTACTACGGTCAACTCTTCCTCTCTTGATACAGCCTCGTCTGTTACATTTTCAGGATGTATGATTGCGGGGTCCTTATCTACAGGTACGGAAACCAACACGGCTTCAATAGACTTGTCATCGACTGTGGTATTCGCTGTAGGTGTAACCACTTCTCCAGAAGTAGTCACCGGAGATCCAAATGCTCCTAACCCCAAACCTGCAGGTAATGCGGCAGCAAAATTATGCTTATTTTCATCCAGCAATCGCGTGACAGCACTGGCATTCCAATTGGTTCCATTTTGTGTTAAACTTGAAAACACCGCGGGTAAAGAAAGGCTTAATAGTTTTTCAACTGTTGCGCCATTAGCGCCAATAGCACTTCCTAAAGTCGAAACAATCGTATCGAACTTACCACCAAAAATGGATTGTAATAGATCATTATGATGGGGCGAGATAGGCTCGGAATCCACCAAACCATTGATCCGTCCGGTTTCAGTATTCGTTTTTAAATAGTCATCAAATTTAAAGTCTCCGAAATATTGTTTCGCTTTCTCCAATATGGCATTCAATCCCGTTCCAGATTCTTTCTGTAATCCTAAAAAAAGCGATGGAACAATTGTTCCAATTGCTGATTTTACTTTTTCCTTATTTTCTCCCAAGGAATTACCAAGCTTAGATAAGGCCTCTTCGTTAAAAAATTCTTTAGCAGAATTTAAAAGATTAATTTCCATAATGTTCAAATTTTAGTTTATCTGTTTTCAGTTAGTTTCATTGCAGATAGATGTAGTATGCTGCAATGCTACCTTGTTGTAACAATTATCTTGCAAGAATTGTTTTAAGACCCAAGCTACTCCTAAAAAAAATAACGCTAAATAATAATTGACTTCAGTGGGTAGTAAATGATAAATACGCAATCGATTGTTTTGCTCTAGATATTTTATTTACGATAAAATATATTTACATTCATAGATAATAATTACCCAATTTCACTTTATCCTAAAAAATTGTTAACCGCAATTAAAGGATAATTTAACCAAGAAAATAAACTTAGATCATATATCTTAAAATGCGAATTATACTCTTATGCTTAGCCGCGTTACTATTTCAGTCAAGTCATCTTGCTGCTCAACGCCTTATTTATGCTAAAGATATTCCTTTAGAAAAAATACGTATCGTACCCGAAACCACATTAGGAGGGACTATTTCCGAACGAATCAGCGATTTGGAGTATATTCCTTTAAAAGGTAATAAAAACCAATTATTGGATAGAGCCTATAGCAGTGCCCTTACTAACGATCGGATAGCCATATTATCAGGAAAAGGCTATCTATACCTCTATAACTTAAAAGGAGATCTCATTAAGATTGTCGATGAAGTAGCTGGTATAAAAAAAACAAAGGAAGATTCTCACTTATTCCATCACATTATAGCAACAGAAAAAGGGTTTAGACTTTCTTACAATAAGATGAAAATAAATCTGGATCGAGATGGTAACCTGATCGATACCATATCGATCAACCACGATGATAGCTTTCAATATACCACAACCATCGGAAATTCTTCTTGGCATTATTCAGTTCCTGATTTTATTGGTAAAAAAGACATGGATACCAAGTCTCTAAGACGAGGTGATAGTACCATCGTCATCTATCAAAAAATGGATAGTACATTCCTGGCATTCTATTCATCCGGTTCATTAGGGTCACTTCAAAAGAACAATAAAGCCTATGCGAGTTTTACCTATAGTACGCAACTATTTGAACTGGATTCAATGGGAGTCTCAAAGATCTATCAGTTTATTTTTCCTTTAAAAAACACACCAAATCTAGATGAATTGACTAAAATAAAAGATTATATGCCTGCTATGCAGTATATGAATGCCCATCAAAGTATCATTACCGGTATTGGGGATGTCTTTCCTTACCAAAATTATTTGATCATTCAATTCCAGCAGAGCGGAAATTTAACATTAGCACTCGATCCTACGACCAAAGAAATCATAGGGCTTCAAAATATTATACCGGATAAGGACAATGACTATCTCGCTTTTTTGAACTATAATACCTTAGGTACAGATGGTGAATATTTATACTCGATCTTATTTCCAGAAGATATTCGACAGGCCATCGGGAAATCCATTGATGAACGTCATCCTGTAAGTGATCGCCTCAAAATGTTAGAAAAAGTCAATAATCCTATTTTTGTACGTTTCAAATTGCGATAACCCTTATGTCATATACCTTTATCCGCTATATCCTAATCACGCTATGTTGTATAGGCACGCTAAATGCACAAACGAAAATTCAAGGCATAGCAATCGATACGTTATACAAAAATATATTACGTTCTGCTTCTGTTTCGATCTACGAGAAAGGGAAAGAGTCTGTCGAAAAAGTAACCTTAACTGATGCTTATGGTAAATTTGTCGTAAATGACCTTACAGCGAATAAACCCTATCTGTTAGAACTGCGGTATCAAGGATTTCAAAAATTCTTACAGGAGTTTATGCTTAGCAAAAATGAGGAGAAGGACTTTGGCAAAATCCACATGGCGTTTGTAGAAAATCAGCTCGAAGAGGTCGAAGTCATTCCGCCGGTACGTATGAATGGAGATACCTTGGAGTTTAATGCCGATGCATTCCAATTGGACAGCAATGCGGTAGTCGAAGATTTACTTCGAAAGCTGCCTGGTGTAGTGGTTTGGGGAGATGGTAGTCTAACCTACAACGGACGTGAGATACCCAATGTATTGGTGAATGGAAAAGAGTTTTTTGGAAGTGATAAAGCCATTGTATTGCAGAACCTTTCAAAAGATGCGGTTAAAAAATTACAAGTCTACGATAAGCGTAATGAGAAAGAAAAAAAAGAGAATCCGCATGATGTAAAATATGAAATGAACGTAGCATTGAAAAAAGGTAAGGAAAATATGTATTTTGGAAATGCTTCCGTAGGATTAGGTACTACCAAACGTTATCAACAACATGCTAATTTCAATCTTGCAAAAAATAAATCACAATTTACTTTGGGCTACTCTGGAAATAATAGCAACAAGAACCTGCAGAATATGGATCAGCTATTAAGAAACACCAGCTTTAAAGGTGTCGGTATCAATGCTGATTTTGATTCGGACTTTCTAAGTACTGGTATCAATAACCAACATGTTTTGGGGTCAAGATATCAATATGATATCATCGGAACCAATGAAGTAAACCGGAAGCACAATATTATCGGAAACGTACTATCACGTTGGGACCACATCCGCACCGAAAGCCACTCGACGACCACACTCCTCTCCGAGGAACATAATAATAATACACGTACCAATAATAATCAGAATGAGAACCACCGTCAAAACCAACAGATGGACCTTCGGTACACCAATACAGGAGGAAAAATAAAAGAACGACAGAACAGCTTTACTGCCAATATAAATGCTTACCATCAAAAAAATCAAGACGAATCCGATGATATAACACAATACAATTATGAGGGCAATCATGCTGAAAACACAGCTAATAACAATTCTAACAATCAAATCAGACGACTTAATTTCAGCTCTAAGCTGGATGTCTATGGTGTCAATTCAAGTCCCAACATGCGGATGACTTCCAAAGGGGATAAATCCTTCTGGCAACTGATAACCTACGGAGTACTAATCAATAGCGACATCAGCCAACAAAACAATAGAAATGAACGTAAGAGCACCTATATCAATTACGATAATGACAGTCTCAATCGCAATGATCACCGTTTTTACGACAATAAGTTAGATCAGCAAACGCACGATATACAGCTCACGGCAAACTACAATGATTGGCGAATAACGCAAAAAATAAGCTATTACCATACCAATACCGACAATGATGTTAAGAACCTTATTGGGAACCAATTCGAACAAAATACTGACCTCAGTCACATCAGCACTTTTAATCGCGTACAATATATGCCTGCTATCCATTACTCTAAAAACATAGGATACACCAACATGGATGGCAGATATAGTAATTCAACAAATCTTAATATGAGCCTTGGCAGCCGCTTCCATAACGAAAAAAATAGTTCGTCGTTGGATTACCGTAATCTTGAGCAGCATTTTGGGACATTCATACCAAAAATTGGAATTAATAATTACTATACTAAAAATGGAAAATATTATATGTCTAGTGCACTAAATTTTGAATATGATGAAGAGTATCCCAATTTAGACCGATTGCGTCCAATCTATGATAATAGCCATGTCGCGTTCCGTTATTTTGGAGCAGAACATCTCAATAAAACTAGCCGCAGTCGCATTACGCTGAGCAATAATTATAATGAGCAGCGTCAACATGGATATTCCGGTAGTGTAAGTTTAGGCCTTACACTATATAAAAACGGATTAACCGACAGCATTGTTTATGTACCAGGACAGCAGCAGAACTATGTCACGCAGATAACGGATCTGATGAAGCTCTATTATTTTTCAGGGAATTTGGATAAATCCTATTTAATAGGTAAAAATCAAACCTTGAATATGCAATTTCGCGGTAATCTCAACTGGGGTAATAAGTTTCAATACATGGACCAAGAAAAACAAGAGATGCTCCATAATGCACAAAATATAGAATTAGAGAGCTATTATACTCTTGTGGATCGATATCAGATTGGTTGGACAAATGGTTGGAACCGTTATAGCAGATATAATAAATTAGGGAATAGTAACAATGATTATGTTTCCAATTATTGGAGCTCAGGTCTCAGCATGAGTTATTCCTTGACTAAACGTTGGCAGATAAACAGCAATGCTACAAGCCGTCTATCCACATCTGGAACCTACAAAGACCATGCACTGATCTGGAATGCCAATACAAGCTATCGAATGATGAAGGGTAATAATTTAGAGGTAAAATTGGCAGCCTATGATTTACTACAGGAAAATAAAGGATTGTATCTGTTTAATGGACCTACGGAATTTACACAGGGTTATCGCAACAATTTGACACAATATTTTATGCTTTCTTTAAGTTATTTTCCACGTAAGTTTGGATTCTAGTATCTTGACGGTGTCGTCTAGCTCCTATTTTCAAAAACTTAACATTAAACAAATATGGGTTTATTATATTAGCCCTTTTAATACATAACATAATTTAAATACCTATACTAACACAACATTACTCATGATCAAGCGTACAGTTGCAACAACTATTTTCTACTTAGCGTCGCTATCCATTTTATTCGCCCAAAATAAACCCAAGTATATATTTTATATGATCGGTGATGGTATGGGGCTGAATCAAGTCAATTCCACCGAAGTTTATCTTGCAGATCTAGAAAATAGAATCGGATTGAAACCTTTGGTTTTTTCACAATTCCCTGTAGCCACTTTTGCATCAACTTACTCCCTTTCTAACGGCATTACAGATTCTGCTGCAGGAGGAACTGCACTAGCAGTAGGTTCCAAAACAAAAAACGGTGTCATTGGGATGGACTCAACACAAACAATAGCTTTGAAAAGTATTGCATATGCAGCGAAAGAAAAAGGAATGAAAGTTGGAATCACCACGAGTGTGAGTATTGACCATGCTACTCCAGCTTCTTTCTACGCACACCAAACCAGCAGAAATAAATATTATGAAATAGCGACAGACATTCCTAAATCAAACTTCGACTTTTTTGCTGGTTCAGGATTTTTAAAGCATGACACCAATGCTGCGAAGGAAGCTGTCACTCCTATTTTCTCCTTATTTGAGAAATCGGGATATACACTTGCTTTTGGAAAATCGGACTATGATAGCGTAAAAGGCAAAGCGGATAAGATTATATTCATGAACAATAAAAACACAGATCCTGAATCCCTAAAATTTGCGATTGATCAAAAAGATGGAGACTTGAATTTGAAACAAATAACAGAAGTTGCTATTGAATCGCTTACGAAAAATAATGACAATGGATTTTTCTTGATGGTAGAAGGTGGTAAGATCGATTGGTCTAGCCATAGTAATGATGCTGCAACTACGCTACACGAGGTGGTAGACTTCAACAGCTCTGTGCAAGTCGCTTATGATTTCTATTTAAAACATCCTGAAGAAACATTGATCATCATTACTGCTGATCACGAAACAGGTGGTATGACCTTGGGTACTGGAAGCAGTAATCTCAATTTTAAAATTTTAGCGAACCAAAAAGTTTCTCAAGCTGAGCTTTCAAAAATAATTTCGAAAGTGAGAGTGGAACAACCAAAAGCAACTTGGGAAGAAATCAAACATATACTATCGGAAAATCTTGGTCTATGGTCAAAAGTAAAGATCAATGAGGCTCAAGAAAAAGCGATTTTTCAAGCTTACGAGAATAGCTTTATAAAACATGTGAATGCCACAGAAAAAAGTCTTTATGCTAGTGATGAGAAACTTGTTGCATTAGCTGTAAAAACGTTAAATGAAGTGGCTAATATATCATGGGCTTCGGGCAACCATTCGGCAGGATATGTTCCAATTTATGCGATTGGAGCAGGTTCGGAATTATTTACGCATAAAATGGAAAACACAGATATTCCTAAAAAGATTGCGCAAGCAGCAGCTTTAAGTTTATAATTGCCGATAAATAATTCAATAAAAAAGCTATCCTTTTTAAAAAGGATAGCTTTTTTTATGTCTATTTCTCTATTTTTGATTATCCTTTTGCAGTTGTTTTTTCTCACTTTTAATATTAAGAAATTCGACTAAAACTGAAAAAGCCATCGCAAAATAGATGTATCCTTTTGGGATAGTCTGATCAAAAGCTTCGGCTGTCAACGACACTCCAATCAACAATAGGAATGATAGTGCCAACATTTTGACCGATGGATAGTCATTAACAAATTTGCTGATCTGTTCTGCGGACAATAACATAATCAGTACTGCAATAATAACTGCTGCAACCATAACACCAATTTGATCGACCATACCAACAGCTGTTATGACTGAATCTAATGAGAATACAATATCTAAAATCAAGATTTGAAAGAGTGTCCCAATAAAAGTAACTCCCTTTTTGATGGTCTTTTGTTCTTCCGTATGTCCATCCATTTTATGATGAATTTCTGTTGTACTTTTATATATCAAAAATAAACCCCCAATAAATAGAATCAAATCTCTACCCGATAATTCTAAGTAACGGGACCAATCTGGATTATCAATTCCAAAAGTAGTTGCAAAATTAATAAATGGCTCTGTCAAAGACATGATCCATTTGATTGAAAATAGTAATAAAACACGAGTTACTAAAGCCAAAAGTAAACCTAACTGACGCGCCTTTTTTTGCTGTTCAGCAGGTAATTTACCACTCAGTATGGAGATAAACACAATGTTATCTATTCCGAGTACAACTTCTAAAACTGTCAATGTCAGTAGTGAAATCCAAATTTGTGGGTCCGAGATCCATTCCATAAAAATTTATTGGGTTTTTAAATTAATTATAATGTGCTAATGAAAAAATATTCGGACTAAAGCGAGTTAACCGTCCTTGGCTATTTAGAAAATCTAAACTGATGACAAAGCAGTATCCTGCAACTTCACCACCCAATTTTTCAATTAATTTACTTGCAGCGACTACGGTACCACCTGTCGCTAATAAATCATCATGAATCAATATTTTACTCCCTTTAGGGAAAGCATCTTCATGCATTTCAATAGTAGCTTGCCCATATTCGAGGGCATAAGATTCTGAAATCGTATGAAAAGGTAATTTCCCTTGCTTGCGTATAGGTATAAAAGGCACCTGCAAGCGACTCGCTAGCATCATGCCAAATAGAAAACCTCTACTTTCGATACCGGCAACCGCATCCAATTCACAATCTTTTATCTGCTCTACAAATGCATCTACCATTTCTAAACAGAGTTTTGCATCTTGCAATAACGGTGTTATATCTTTAAAAACAATTCCAGGTTTTGGAAAATCATATACATCACGAACAACACGTTTTAATTTTTCTTCTAGCATCATTTAAAATGTTAAATATGGTGCAAGTTTACGCAAAAAATCATCATCTAATAGGAGGACCTTTCTTAAATCTTCCATGTTTTGAAAGTGTCCATGCTGAATTCGATAATTGACTATCGCTGTACCTTGCTTGTAATTAATATAGGGATGTTTGGCCAAAGACTTAACATCCAAATCATTGATATTAAGTTTATAAATCATCGGATCTGAACTGATTTTTAAATAAGGAAATATAGCTTCGTAAGTCTCTAATGGAAGTCCATATATTTCCTTTATTTGCTGTACCGTTACAAAACCACCTAGTGATTTTCGATAGCTAACAATACGATTTGCAAAAACCGAGCCTATACCGCGAAGTTTAATAAACGCTGTCGTATCTGCAAGATTAACATCAATAATTGGAGGAGGCAATCTAAACTCCTTTTGCGCTACTTTTTGTACAGTCTGATATTCTTGTTTCTCTTCCTCTTGTTTATAAGCAGAAACCTGTTCTATCACAATAAAATCTTGGAGACGTTTAAATTCATCTGGCGAAATGGAGTAGATTTTTGCCAAATCTTCTTTCTTGTAAAACTGACCACCCTTATTTCTATAATTCAGAATAACACGCACCTGTTTGTCTGACAATCCCAACCTTTTCCAGTCATCCTCATCCAAGCGATTGGGGTCGAAAGGAAACAATTTTGCTGCTGTTTTTAATTGATTTGAAGCGGAGCCTTTGCTATTTGCCCATTCACCAGATGTCCGCTGATAATGCCTTGAGTTGACACCACTTGTATCTTCCGTAAAATCTCGAATTTCAAAGGAGTCAAAATCAGTGGGATGCAAGAAGTTATAAAAATATGGAAAACTGATGAACACCAAAATCATCAGGAACAAGACAAAAAAACCGTTCTGTTCAGTTCGGGATAAATTAAAATATTTAAAAAAATTCCGTAACACAATGATTTAGTTTTCATTAAGTTACGGAATTTTTAATTAAACACAACCATTTTGTTATGTTTCAAACCTTAAATAAAGGTTTTAAGTACTATAGACTATTTTTATCTACTTTCTCGACTTTACTATCGTCCTTCAATGTTTTGGAAATCGCATCAAATGGTCTAGATACAATCTCATCTCCTTTTTTAAGACCTGATAAAATTATAATATTCTTATCATCCTGAATACCGGTCTTTACAACAGTTTGTTTAACCAAGCCATTATTAAGTACGAAAACGTATTCTTTAAGACTATCATTGCTTAAGCTATCTGCTCCAACACCATTTCTGATGGTTACAGATTGAATTGGGATTGCTATGCCTTTCTGATGACGTGTAAAGATCTGCACCGTCGCTGACAAACCTGGTTTAAAAGGCGAAACATGAGTTTCCTTTAATAGATCCTCATAGGAGCTCAATTGGATACGTACTTTTACATTAAAGTTTGTCACTTGTTCTGTAGAAGAACCTGCAGTAACCGTTGCTATATTTTTGGATGAAGAAGCAATTTCGGTTACGATACCCTTAAACTTGCGATCTTGGTAAGCGTCTACTTCAATTTCTGCTTCATTTCCTACACGAACGCGATTGATGTCATTTTCATTCACATCAACATTCACTTCCATAACTTCCATATTGGCAATACGCATAATTTCTGTTCCAGCCATCTGGGCAGTTCCTACAACACGCTCTCCCAATTCGATAGATAAAAGAGATACGACACCATCACTTGGAGAATATATTGTCGTTCGGTCTAAGTTATCCTTCGCTTCTTTTACTGTCGCTTGCGACTGGTCGATTCCATATTTAGTAGAAAGTACCGTTTGCTTCTGCGCTTCAATAGCTGCTAGAGTCGAGTAATACTCTGAAGAACTTTTATCCATTTCAGCAGCAGATATCACCCTTTTATTGAACAATTCTTGATTTCTTTTAAAAGTTGCCTCCACATTACTAAAATTTGCCTGTTGCTGCTTCAATTGTTGTTGGGCAGCTGCTAGATTAGCTCTTTGTGAATTTAACGTTGCAATAGAACGATCGTATCCCGATTGTAAGATATCAGGTTTAATACGACATAAAACTTGTCCTTTTTTAACGATATCGCCTTCCTTGATATTCAATTCAACGACCTCTCCCGAAACCTCAGAACTTAATTTAACTTCAAATTCCGGTTGAATCTTACCACTTGCAGAAACCAACTCATTGATTTCCATCTCTTTTGCGGTATCCACAGCAACTTTGATGACATCCCCTTTTCCGAACCATCCTAATTTGCTGCCAACTAAAACCAATACTAATATAACTACAGCACTTATTAATATGATCTTTGTTAATTTACTTTTCTTTTTAGCCATTTCAAATTTTCGTTAAGGAGTTAATTGACATCAAATTTAATCGGATTTCCAACATAATAATCTATTATTTTATCTTTAAAGATCATATTATATTTTGCTTGAATCAAATCAAATTCAGCTTTATTTCTATTTGTTTGAGCAGTAAATAGTTCAATACCGTTAGCCATTCCAATGTCGTAGCGTTCTTTGATGACCTGAAAGGCATCTGTTGCGCTGCTAAAAGCAGCTAAGCTCGATTGATATCGCTGCGCTGCAGCAGATAAGTCCAGAACAGCTTGATTGACGGTTTTATTTAAAGTTGTTTCCAAAAGCTGCTCATTGGTCTCTGCCAATTGTAGGTTAATCTTCGCTTTTGATACATTAACCTTGTTTTTATTATTGTCAAAAATAGGGATCGATAAGGACAGACCAGCACCAAACGATTTATTTTTGTTCACCTGGTCTCCAAAAGGAATAACAGTTTGAGTAACTAGGTCATATGCCTTTGAAGAATAATTAGACCCATAACTAACACCCAAAGAAAGAGTTGGTAAATAACCTCCTTTTGCAATAGCAATCTGTTTTAATGCGGCTTGTTTATCCAATTGTGCCTTTTTCAGTTCGGGATTAAAACTTTTAGCTTTATCAAAAACGGTTTCAGCAGTATATTGTTCTAATACCTGATCGATTGCTTCTACTTGTGGTTTCACCAATTGCAGATCGGTCTGAGGAGATAGCTCCATCAATTGCTTAAGGGCTAACAAAGAAGACTCATAAGCATTTTTTGCATTAACAAGATTAAGTTGATCTGTAGCAACTTGGTTTTTAGATTGGGATAGATCGGCCAAAGTCTTATTTCCAACTTCGAATTGAATAGAATCATTTTTCACTTGCTCCTTAGACAATAAGATTTGTTGCTCACTTGCAATCGTCATCTCCTTGTTGGTGATTGCTTCTAAATAATTGACCAAAACGGAAAGCATCAGGTCGTACTTGATCTTTTCTATTTGTGTTGCTGCCGATTCCAATAATAATTTATTGGCTTTAATTTGATTGACTTTTTGTAAACCTTGGAAAATGGTTACGTTTGAACTCAATGAGCCACTTGAAGTAGTAGTCCAGTCATTACCCGTAAGTACCTTTCCTGCTACTTGGTCAAATGCAAATCCATTATTATATCGTTGATTGACACTGATGCCTAAATCAGGATATAGATTGGACTTCGCTTGGAACACATCTTGTGCAGCGAGGTCTTTATTCAATGTTGCCTGCTTTACTTGCAGGTTTCTCTCCAAAGTAACTCGTATTGCCTCTTCTACGGTTACCTTCCCCTGTCCAAAACTCGCATAGCCCATCATGGAAAACATGATGGCCATTAGAGCCATTTTTTTATAATTTTTTCTATCGTCCATAGTAAGAACTTAATAGTTTTAATACATTTGTTAAAATGTAATGTATGTATCTTGTTAAAGCACCTTTCTTTCTTAAACTGTTTTATCCAAAATCAATTTGGAATAAATCTAGGAAAGAAAACAAAATTTATCTCACATTTGATGATGGACCTATTCCAGAACTCACTCCTTTTGTTTTAGATACACTAAAGGAATACAACATCAAGGCGACTTTTTTTTGCGTAGGTGAAAATATTAAAAAAAATCCACATTTGTTTGAAAGAATTTTGGAAGAAGGGCATCAAGTGGGTAATCACACCTATAATCATCTGAAAGGCTGGATAACTACAGATGAAGAATATTTAGAAAATATTGAAAAATGCCAACATTTAACCAAAAGTAAGCTGTTTCGTCCTCCTTATGGTAGGGCAAAAAAGTCACAACTGAAAACTTTGTATCCAAATTACGAAATCATCATGTGGGATGTCCTTACCGGTGATTTCGACCTATCTTTGAGTCCTGAAAAATGTTACAAGAATACAATTGAAAACACCGAAAATGGTTCCATCATTGTCTTTCATGATAATATAAAGGCAATCCCACGTGTAACATACGCACTTCCAAAAGCCATAGTATACCTTCTCGCTAAAAACTATCGTTTTGAAGTACTATAATTTTCGCTTTTCTGCTACATCTAGGTGGTAATACTGTGCACTACTGACGCTAAAATACCCCAAAGCTCCATTGGAAATATTAGAAATTGGATTAAAAGGTGCTGCTGATCCTGGATTTTGACCCTGAATATTGGACCAATACGTGTACACATCTTTTGCGATACACTGCCTTAATATCTGAATCCGATCCCCAACTTTTAAATCATTGTCTTCATTTGTTATTTCATGTTCAACGAGTAAACCGTCATTAAACTTGTCACTAAAGACGTCACTGAATTTAAATTCTTCGTCATTTAACTTCAATTTGTATTTATAATAATTCTCTTCCCCTACAGGATCGACAAAGCTCAATGTTGCATATATATACTCTTCATCAAATCTTTTTTTACGAAGGAGGCCAATAGAGTCGACATTGACAAAAACGGGCATTTTACACGTTGCTTCAAATGCTTCACCATCGGACATTTCAATATGAAGAGCATAAGAGTCGCCTTCATTTAAAGTCATTTTATCGATAGTGTAGCTCCCATCACCTCCATCTACAAATTTATAGGATCGTCCACTCGTCGTATTTTCTACCAATACATGTGCTCCTAGTACAGGGTTTTTAGTTGTATTGTTAGAAAAATCAACAGCTTTATTGATTTGAATCGTTTGCGATGGATTGGCATTATGTAAGTCGGCTACGATGACATACTTCTCTTCAATAGAGCCCAATTCAAGATCGATCTTATCCTCGCAAGAACCTAGGAATAAAATCATGAATAGGGAGATATAATTTAAAAATAATTTCATTTTCATTATTAAAATTTAAAATTCCAAGTGACAGAAGGAATGATTCCAAACAAAGCGATCCGATAAGCTTCCGTAATATTAGGGTTATCTTCATTTTCTTTGAAATCAATTAAGTAGGCATTTTTCCGATTATAGGCATTGTACAGTCCAAATGACCAAGAAGAAGAGTAGCGTTTGTTTAACTTCGCTCCTGGATCATATGTTGCTGACACATCCAGACGATGATAGTTGGGCATACGATAACGATTACGATCCGTATAATAAAATAATGTCTTGCCATCCACTTGATATTTTCCTGATGGAAAAGTAACCGCATCGCCCGTATAGTACACAAATGTTCCCCCTAAGGTCCACTTATTTGTCAATTTATACATCGCTACCAAAGATACATTATGCGTCTTATCTTGTCTTGCATTAAACCATTCTCCGGCATTGATCTGATCGAATTGACGCTCGCTTTTTGATAAGGTATAACTTAACCACCCGGTCAATTTTCCCTTATTTTTCTTCAAAAACCATTCAACACCATAAGCCCTGCCTTTACCAAATAAAAGTTCACCATCTAGCATTTCATTTGCTTGTAGGTCTGCACCATTTTTAAAGTCTATCTGATTTTGTAAATCTTTATAATAGGTCTCTACAGAAGCTTCATACTTTGCGTCCTGAAAATTTTGAAAGTAACCTAAGGAGACTTGACTGGCCAACTGGGGCTTGATATTATTTGAACTCAATACAAACTGGTCCGTAGGAAGACTGGATGTGGTATTGGTCAATTGATGTAAATTTTGCGAATTACGATTAAACGAAGCTTTTACACTCTGCATATCATTAAACATATAGTTCAAAGATAGACGTGGTTCGAAGGTCAGATAATTTTTAATTACTTTATTTTTACCATACAATATTTTTTCAATCGGATTACCTGCCGCATCAAAACTATAGATCGTGCCTGGCCCCAACATACTATACTGATTTACCCTTAAGCCATATAAAGCTTTGAATTTATCCGACAACGTCCATTCATCTGAGACATATACTGCTGTTTCTAAACCTTTGCGTGGTTCAATCTCAATGGTATTTACTGCTGACCCATCTCCTCCATATAGACTTGCAGGCCGAATAGTCTGCATGGAAGTTTGAAGACCAAAACGAATCTGATGATCATTATTCGGATAATATTGAAAGTCCTGCTTCAGATTGATGTTTTCGATTTTAGAGGTAATCTTAAAATTTGAGTTATCTTCTATATTGACATTATAATTAAAATCACTGTAAATAAAGGTCGTGTTGCTAAACAATTTATTGTTCCATACATGATTCCATCGAACAGTCCCAGTGGCATTCCCCCAATTGAAATCGAAAAGATTGCTATAGGCCATGGCATCTTTCCCAAAATATCCAGACAAGAACAAGGAGTTTTTATTATTAAAGCGGTAGTTTACTTTTGCATTGAGATCATAAAAGAACAGTTTACTTTGGTTGACATCTTCATCTTTAGAAAGTTTCAAGAACAGATCGGCATAAGTTCTACGGCCACTGATCATAAAGGAACCTTTGTCTTTTACAATAGGTCCTTCAACTTTAAGGCGCGAAGCAATCAGACCGACACCACCTTCAACGCCGAATTCCTTATTGTTACCATCGATCATACTGATATCCATAACAGAAGATACTTTTCCTCCAAAATAGGCTGGCATCCCTCCTTTATAAAAATTAACATCCTTGATGGCATCGGAATTAAACGTAGAGAAAAAACCAAAAAGATGGGAGGCGTTATATACAGCAGCTTCATCCAACAAAATCAAGTTTTGATCCCCACCACCACCGCGTACATAAAATGAACTACTTCCCTCACCTCCACTGGTCACTCCTGGTAATAATTGGATTGTTTTCAACACGTCTTGTTCACCAAATACAACAGGAATATTTTTAATGTCTTTAATTTCCAATTTAACTAAACCTGTCTGCACTCCTGAGACATTTCCAACTTTTCTTCTTCCGGATACCACGACCTCTTCCAACTTATTTCCACTTGGCGTCATTTCGACGTTCAAAACGCTATCTCGGCTTATGGTTACATCGAATATCTGTTCATCAAAACCGACATAAGAGATTGCAAAGGATTGCTTGCCTTCAGGCAATTGGATAGAGAAAAAACCATAATTATTTGTTCTTGCGATTTGACTTGAGTTTAAATCACGTACAACTGCTCCTACCAGCGTTTCACCGTTTGCACCATTCTTGATATAACCAGAATATTGAAACTTACTTTGCGCGAAAGTTTGATTTAAAATAAAGAGAAAGCAGGCTAAAAGGATAGGGATAAGCTTAAGTAATCGACGCATTTTTCTAATTTAGTAATTTCTCAAAGATAAAAAAAGCCTTGTGGTTAACAAGGCTTTATAGTATTAAGTTTATAATTTGGTTATAAAAATATCTTCAATACAAAGCTAAATTATTTATCCAAAAAAGCCAATTATTTATCTAAATTTTTTTTAACTGTGTTTTTTATTGAAAAAATCATGAAAGAATGCCATCTGATAAACAATGGATTTAGACCAGTAATCCCAATTATGAGCACCAGCGCGGGTAATAAAAGTATGTGGAATATTATAGTAATCTAATTTATCATGAACGGCTAGATTCACGTTATAAAAAAAATCCTCTTTACCACAATCTATAATAAGTTCCAATTGATTTGGGGTAAGTAGATGCACCATATTGATAGCAGATCTGGTTTCCCATTCCTGTGGTTGTGTTGCGTATGTGCCAATCCTACTTTTGATATTCCAATTCATTGGGAACGGACGAATATCTAAGCCACCAGAGGTACTTCCAGCTGCGCCATATACATCTTGATGTTTAATCGCCAACGTAATGGCACCATGACCACCCATACTCAAGCCAGTGATCGCTCGGCCAGTTCTTTCTTTTTTGGTCATATAATGTGCATCGATATATGCGGGCAACTCTCCACTGATAAAAGTATCATATTGATAGTTATTGTCACCTTGAATATCCCAATACCAACTATCGACACCACCATCAGGGCACACCACGATATAATTATAGGTATCGACGAGCTTCTTTACTTCAGGGACATTATTAACCCAATTATCATATCGCCCTCCATAGCCATGTAGCAGGTATAACACTGGATATTGTTGTGACTTATCGTACTTTTCCGGAAGTATAACAACTGCTTTTACTTCTTTTGACATGCTTTTACTATTGATATTTAAGGTATCTACAATTGCAGCGTGTGTATTGGCGCATAAGAAGAATAAGAATAGCGTAACTAAGCAATAGTTGTGATTGTTGTTTTTCATGTTATCGTTTTTCAAAAAAATAAAGATATGATTTAAGACCAAATGGGCGTTCACTTATTGTATAAAAACCTTCTTCGTTTCCTCCAAAAGTAATGGCTTCTCCTTGTGGCTCGACTTGATAAGGTATTGAGGTTGGTTTTTTGGACAAGGTATGTTCCACTGATTCATTCCTGTTTCTTTTCCAATAGAAAATTTCAGTCAAATTTTTAATAAGAATCTCGTCACCTGAAGTGCTGATATCGGCAGAGGTTACAAAAGTAAAAGGCAATTTTATAATTGGTGAGAGTAGCGCATTATTCTTTTTCAAATCGTTAAATATAACTGCCTTATAAACCGTCGATTGAAAATCTCTTTTCGAAATTACATAAAGTTGTCGATCTTTCGGGTCTATAAATAATGCCTCGGCGTCCCGCGGTCCATCGCTATACCGCAGGGTTACGGTTCGAATTTCTTTCTTTGCTATCAGCATGGCGTTATCCCCGGATTTATATATAGGCTCCGGGAATATATACAACGTAATATGAGTACGAATAGCCCGATTGTCTCCAATATCCGCCAAAATTAAATAGGGTTTCCCGCTGATTATTACGCGAGCCATATCTTCACAATCCTTTACATCAATAGCTTCCAGTTCATAGTCACAAAGTAATTTGCATTCTTTGTCAATTAAATAAATCCGAGCCCCATCACCGCTGTCATTATGAACCCAAAAGTAAGAAGATTGTGTGGCATAAGTAATTCCAGATATTTCACTTAATTGTTTATCGATAATTTCAGCCAATGCGAACTGCGACTTGAAGGTCTGTTTACTACTTTGGCTGTACCCATTATGAAACTGTACGAATAAGAAAGAAAAAACAATAACTTTGTTTAAAAGGTTCATGCATTAAAAATACAATATTTTTTAATGACACAACGTTTTCTATTTACAAATAAAGCATATGATCAAATTTTCAGCCCTATTATTTTTGTCTCTCACAACAATCAGTTTAACATCATTGGCACAGACAAATGATGTTACAATAAAATTAAAAAGTGGCATACCTCAAGAAAAGGCACTACAAGTAAAATATTATAATAGTAAGGATTGGGAACCCTTTTATGCGCGTATCGACTCCTTTGAGTATGATCCAAATTACAATTATGAACTACGTCTAAGAAGAACAAAATTAGCAGACCCTGTACCCAACAAACCCAGTTATCGCTATACACTCTTAAAGACATTACATAAATCGCAATCAGCAGGCGAAAACCTAACGATGGAAATCAATGATAAACGTGTCGATTGCCAAGGTGTAGGTCAGATGAAATGTTTACAGGTAAAATATAGCCCAAAAGATGATTGGGAATATTTCTATAGTCATATCGAGGGATTTGAATATGAAGAGGGTTACACTTATACCATCATCGTCAATCGAACACGGGTAGAAAATCCACCTCAAGATGCGTCGGCATACCAATATGAACTTGTAAAAATAGTAGCGAAAACAGCGGCTAAAAATGAACAATCTTTGCCAACTGCAGCTGCATTTTTATCGAGACACAAGTGGAAATTAATTAGTTTGAATGGCAAGGAAGTTGCCAAGTATAATGCCTTTCTATTATTTGATGCGGATAAAGGACAAATATCTGGAAACTCCAGCTGTAATAATTTTTTTGGTCCTTTTATGATCAACAGCAACACCATTGCCTTCCCAAACTTAGGAACTACGATGCGTGCATGTATGGGTGAAAATATTGAAGCAGACTTATATAAGATTCTTGAAAATAAAGAATTACACTACGATATTGCAGAACAGACATTCAACCTGTATATCAAAAATGAACATGTTGCAATTTTTGGACTTACAGAGAAATAAGTACCTGTATATTTCCGACTATTTTCCTGTTCTAAAACAATTGTACCCTTTGACCTGTTTTATATCTTAAAGAACGGAGAATACCATATGTCTTATACAAAATTTTCAAAACTACACCATCAAAATGATTTACTTTTATTAGGAAATGTTTGGGATGCACAAAGCGCTAAAATAGCGGAATCTACTGGTTTTAAAGCCCTCGGAAGCTCCAGTCATGCTATAGCCAATTCACTTGGCTATGCCGACGGGGAACAGATGCCTGTGGATGAATTACTATTTATAGTTGAAAGAATCGTGAAATCTGTTAAAATACCCGTTTCTGTCGATTTTGAATCTGGTTACTCCGATGATCCTGATCAAGTCGCCAAGTATGTCAAGCAACTCGTTGAATTAGGAGTGGCTGGCATCAACTTAGAAGATGGAAAAGTTGTTAAGTCTACACGTACACTTGGCAAAGCAACGCTTCTTTCAGATAAAATAGCAGCCATTAAAGCATTGACAAAAAATATATTTATCAATGCGAGAACAGATACTTACACGACTAAGCATGAAAATGCGCTGGAGGAAACCCTAAAAAGAGCGCAGATCTATGACCAAGCAGGTGCCGATGGATTCTTTGTACCCTTGGCAGAAACTAAAGTTGATATTGAAAAAATAGTAAACTCAACCCGCTTGCCTCTCAATTTATTTTTAACGGACAAGCTTCCTAAAGCTGCTGTATTATCGGAAATTGGAGTAAAAAGGCTTAGCCATGGTGCAAAAATTTACGAGTATTTAGTGGCTGAAAACACGAAATTATTTCATGATTTTTTAATTCACCCAAAACTTCCGAAATAAGCATAAAAGCCATTTTATTGATTATGAAATGGCTTTTTCCGTTGCAATGCTATTCCTCACTGAGCTGCTGCAGGGCTTCTTTAAATTTGGTGGATTTAAAATTCATGGTACCAACATGTTTATTCACCAACAAGCCTTTTTTATCCAATATAATCGTTGTGGGTATGGATCGCGTGGTTAAGTCTGCGGGCAGCTCTGAGTTGAGCTGATAAAGAGGAAGACTATATTTTCTTTTTTTCATAAATCGAGCCGACTTACCTAGGTCCCGATCCATATCAACTGCCATGAAAACGATATTTTCATTAGCTTTCATATCTACATACAATTGATTGAGTGCAGGCATCTCAGCTAGACAGGGGACACACCATTTTGCCCAATAATTGATCAGTACGACTTTTCCTTTTAAATCGCTTAAGTTGATTTCACTGCCCGTATTGTTCTGGAATGTCACCTCATATACAACGTTTGTTGCTGTTGTTTGCTGTATAACATGCGATGAAAATACAAGTGAGGTACAACATAAACCATATACCAAAATTTTCCTACCTATATGTCCAAAACCAAGCATAACATCATAAATTAATCAACTATCAAAAATAAGTTTTTCTCGCCTTTTTGTTTTCAATATAAAAAAATCTATTCACATTCTTTATACATTCAAAAACAGTATCTATATATAAATTATGTAGTTATGGCTTTCCTTAAAAGGATGAGCTTATTTTAATATATATTCGCTATATTCATTTAACAAAATTGTTTTGAATATCAAGAATAATCAACTTACAACTAACATATCAAAAAATATGGTTATAATAAACAATTACGAAGATTATAAGTCTTATGAGGGAAAGCTCTTGGGACTATCCGAATGGCATAAAATAGATCAAAAACAGATCAATAGTTTTGCTGATGCCACACTAGATCATCAATGGATACACGTTGATAAGGAAAAAGCGGAATCGGAAGGACCTTTCAAATCAACTATTGCCCATGGATATTTAACGCTTTCAATGATCCCTTACTTGTGGAAACAGATTTCCGAAGTGAGAAATGTGAAAATGGAAATCAATTATGGTATTGAAAACCTCAAATTTGGACAGGCAGTATTAGTTGATAGTGAAGTTCAATTACAGGCTAAAGTAAAAACTGTCACCAATTTAAGAGGTGTAATTAAGGTCATCATAGAGGCAACGCTATTGATCAAGGATAATGCTAAACCTGCTTATGTAGGTGATGTGATATTCCTTTATCATTTTATCTAGTTATTGTTAAGGCATCCATACCTGAGCATGTGGTGTATGGATGCCTTTTATTATGCTGGTGACACCATATTCTGTTTAAGTTTTTTATACATGCTTTTAAGTGAGGGTGATAAAAAAATCAGAATTAATATGCAGATACTGATGATGGACATCAATTCGTAATAATCCATAGCAAAACGAACGAAAGATTGATTCTTGACTCGCTCCGCTACTAGTTTTATAGCAGTAGCCTGCTCATGAAATTGAAGGCCATTTTCCAGTAGTTTGGCAGCTTCTTTGTCAAAATAAGTCTGCAAAATAACATTGCTCCGTTGCAACTGATCCTGAAATACCTGTTGATGCTGATTACTTTCAAATAATTTAAAGAAATTTTGCAAGCCAATACTACTGGTATACCCAAAATACCGCACCGCCAAGCAGATAGCTGCCGCCGAAACCGCAAGATGTGGCTTTACGCTTGCTATCGTAAATAATATAGTCGGCACCATGATTAATCCTACCCCTATCCCATGTATACACAACGGAATCCAGAAGTAATAATCATTTCCTTCACTTTCAAATGAAAAAAACATAATCTGATGAAATGTAAGTAAAAAGCAATAACCTAGTATCCAAATCCATTTGACTGATTTATGCGCAACGATCCAGTACATGGCAAATAAAACACCTATAATAATTCCCAAAATATTAAACCACTGCATATAAGACAGGTGGATTGGATCTACTTTGAGTACCTGTAGAAAATATTGATTGGAAACTGAAAGGGAAAATCGTTCGATGTACATCATATAAAGAATCAGTAAGCCCAAAAGAAATCGACGATTCATGAAAATAGAAATATCGACATAGACACGTTTTAAAGCCAATTGGCGAGTGACAAAACAAAACAATAATGCAATGCCTAGAAATAGTGCAACCTGCATATGTGAATCCCAGAACCAATACACCTCTTGACCATAAACCATCATGTAACCAAAGGCAATGATGAGGCCACTAAAAAAAACACAGCTTGGCCAATCCAATGAAAATAAAGGATAGGGTTTGACATGACGCGTAGATTTCATTGAAATCAATACCAGCAATAGACCTGGTACAAAAGCCAAAGCGGCATAGAGGTATAGTTCATCAAAATTAAATGAATCGATAAATTCGGCAGTTACAAAACTGTTAAAAGGTGAACTGCAGAGTAACATTCCAAAAAAGATGGAATAACTGACTTCCTTAGCACGCTCGCTATTTAAGCGTGAAAATATCATCGATATGGATAGATTGACTGCACTTGCAAACAGCATACCTTGTATAAATCGTAGCCCATAGACCCAAGTAATATCGGTGATGCTGTACATCAAATAACAATTCAAAACCTGCAACAGATTGAATATGACATAATACTGCTTAACAGGGAAAAAGAGAAAAAAACGTCTTTCTAAGATGTAAAACCCAACGAATCCAGCATAAAACAGAATAATCAAAAATTGTATATCACTGGGTTGAGAACCGTAGTAACCTGCAGTAACCTGTATATTCGCCCCTGGTAAGAAGAATAAAACCATACTCGGCATTAAGCAACTGAATAAAATTAACTTAATAAGCCATTCCGGAACCCATTCTCTAAATATTCCTTTCACTATTTTCTATTTTTTGCAACGGATACATTAACATTCATCCCCGAACGCAACACTTGTTCTTCTTGTTTTTTATCCAATTCTATTCGAACCGGAATCCGCTGCACGATTTTCACAAAATTCCCAGTAGCATTATCCGGTGGCAGCAAAGAGAAAGACGATCCAGTTGCTGGAGATATTGAAATAATTTTACCCTTAAATACCTGATCTGGATAGGCATCAGCAATCACTTCTACTTGATCATGAAGATGCAAATAGCGTAACTGCGTTTCTTTAAAATTTGCAGTTACCCAGGTTGGTGTTTCAGCATTCACTATAAAACCTAATACTTCACCTGCATTGACCATTTGTCCTTCTTCAATACTTCGTTTACCAATCATCCCGTCATATGGAGCACGAACGACTGTATATCCGACATCTAGATGTTTTCGTCCAGCAGCTGCTGATAATCTATTTTTCTCCGCGCTAACCACTGTCTTCTGTACATCGACATCGTGCACGCGCTCTTTTGAAGCTTCCAATTTATGTTGCAAAGCCGCTACTTCACTTTTATAGACATCCAAAGTAGCTTTTACCTCTTCCAGTTGTTGTGCCGTAGCAGATTTTTCTTCATATAGAAACTGATAGCGATTAAACTCTAACTGCTGTTTTACGACGCGGGCTTCGTTGGCAGCAATTGATTTTTTCAACGATTCGTGTTCTTCGATCAAAATTTGTTTTTGACTACTCAGTACATTCATTTCTGCATGTTCCTTGTAGACCGAAGCGTTCGCTTGATCTGCCTCATATTTATATTCACGATTATCAATAATCAATAAAGTATCGCCACGTTTCACAATTTGATGATCTTGATAATGTACCGAAACCACATAGCCCCCCACTCTGGAAATAATGGGGTTAATATATTGCGTTACCTGAGCATCATTGGTATAGGCGTAATTGATTCTAATCCATAAGGTACGTCCTCCCCAAAATAATAGCACACACAAAACAAATACAGCAATCCAATTCGTAACTGTTGTCAACTTAGCATCGGTCAATGACCAACGAGATTTAGGTTTCATTAAATAGTACCTTTTAAAAATTCAATAAAATAATAGTGTTTTTGTATCGCTATTTTTGCAGATTCTAGCTCAAATAGGGTTTTGAGATGCTCCATATCCGCATCCAGTAAATCAGTTACCAAAGCAGATGACTTAAAGTACCTATTTTTGATAATACGCGCATTTTCTTTAGCAAGACCTACATTTTTCAAACAGACATCCCGCTGTACACAGGCTAGTTTATAATCCAAATGTGCTTGTAGGAGCTGATTTTGCATCTGTTCCTCTTCCAAATGATGTTTCACTTCCTCTCGCTCTAAAGAAATCTTTGCCTCCCGCACAACATGCTTATTGCGATAAACTGATGAAATCGGGATCTTCAATTTAACACCAACAATACCTAGATTATACCAACTATCGTTGTAGGGATACAGAAATATCTGGGGGTTAGCAAATGTAAAATTCCCGACCAGAGACAATTCAGGTAGGTAATTAGCTTGATATTGTTTGATTGCAAGTTGTTTTAGCCTGACTTCCTGTTCCGACTTTTGGAGGCTAAAAGCGTGATGTTTAGCAAATGTCCAAGCATCATCATAACTTTCGACCGTCCCCGTAAAATCATGAGGAATTGGAATAATATCGACGTCATCGGCAATAATAAATTTCAATTTCTGGTTCAAAGTTTGAATATCGTGAACAATCTGAACGGACAGCATCTCACGCTTGGAAAGTTCCAGTTCCATACGCAACACATCACTATGCAGTACCACACCAGAATTATACAGGTTCTTAATTTCCTTTAGTTGCGACTTTTGATCCAGAATATCAGATTCAATAAGTGCTTGATCCATATAAGATCTTTCCAACTCTAAGAACAGGTTACAAACATCTAATTTGATACGCGCTTTATCATTGGACCATTCGATCGAAGCGAGCACCTGCTCCAATTTTCGGGATTCGATTTTCATTAAATCTTTATGCCCATTATAAAGATTTAAATAAAAGTCAACTCCTGTATCGTATAAATAATGGATAACATCATGCTGGCTAGGTCTATTAAAAATGCCTTGATCATAGATAGGCATGTTGGTTGCGTAACTTGCAGACCCTCGTAATGAAATTTCTGGGAGTAATTCCATTCGCTGCTGTTTCACAGCTAAATTCCGTTCTTCAATTTGCAAATGAGATTGCTCTATTTGCTTGGCATTCAGTATTGCTTTACTGATGATATCATCCAAAGAAGTTCTTAAAGTATCAGATGCCTTTGCATCTGAAATAGCAAATAATAACAACCCAATTGTTAAAATCCGCTTTACCATTCTGGTAATAAGTTTCACTTTCGTTTCTATAAAAATTTTGCGTTGCAAATTTAGAGACTATTTCGATAAATAATTTCTTCACAATTGCCAATATATTACGCATAATAGACAAAATCAAATAAATAGACACCAATATGATTCAATAAAGACACGCGTGAACTTCTAGAGTATTCATTAGGGAAAATTTAATTCTATAATAGAAACAATCAAAACTAGCTGTACGGAATTTAAATATCTGTATTAAAGGAGAACCTATATAATGCAAAAAGTCTGCAGAAAACCTTTAATGCTTTCTGCAGACCTTTTACTTATTTGTTCTACACCGGTCTTAAAGAGATCGATATAATTGTGCTGACATTTGCTTTCGTAGGAATCACAAAAACAATTTAAAATCTAATCAAAATCAAAGAAATCAGAAAGGAATGATTTCTTCTTTTTAGGATATTGTTGATGTCTGTTATGTTCATTGCGATGATCACCACGATATTGATCCCGATCTTCGGCTCTCTCTCTGTTTATATGTTCAGGACGTACGGAACGATCTTCAAAAGTATTTGAAGATCCTTTATTTTGATCAGCTGCATAAGACATCAGCTTATCAAGTTCTCCTTTATCCAACCATACGCCCCTACAAATAGGGCAATAATCAATTTCTACTTGATGACGCTCGGTCATCAATAAAGTTTCGTTACAATTTGGGCATTTCATATCTTCCTATTTCTAATTTTCAATCAATTAAACAGCAATTTACTGAATTTCGTACTGTGATCTAGCAGCGGTCATATATATTTCACATTATTTAACAAGAATTATCATCAGAATGTAAGGGAATTATTTTTTTTCATAAAATCAGTACCATTTCCTGATAATATAATGTAAAAGCTTTCAAAAAACATCAACATCTAGAAAGGAATTTGAAAACAAAAAAACAGATAATACCAGAGCCATTAACAATCCAGATTATTGGTCTTTAAAATATTTTGATAAAAAAAATAAAAAGAGAGCTATTCATTTATGAAGAAGGAGCAGATTTCTTTACTCATTCACAGTAAATTAGTTACACAAAAAAAAAACAACTATAGTTTTTAGGTCACAAAGAAAGTTAAAATAAAAACCCCTGTCGTATAGGATTATAAAAAAACATACGACAGAGTGTATATGTTGGTCATGAGATTATGGAAAATCCTTATTTTTTAGGATCTAGAGTTATTTCATACACTTTAGGATCATATTTCATCATCGCTCCAGTAGCCGCGTCGACACCCCATCCAATTAATCCTATAAAGTTTAAAACAGAAACAGGATTAAAAGTAGTTTCAGGTTGGAACATCTTAAATTCATAGCCTTCCTTCTTTAAGGTAACTGTCTGACCACTGAAACCTTTTTTTAATCTTACTGCCACAGGTGTTATTCCTCGATCAAGACCATCAACCTCAACTTTAGCGCCTTCTGGGTAAGTTTTAATGGTTACGGTCTGTTTTGTACCTGTAAAAATTGTCGAACATGAAGTTAATGTAATAACTGATAACGATAATAGTAGAATTCTTTTCATAATATATCACTTCCGTCCTAAATAAATTTTAGGCGCGTGTTTCCCTTGAAACAGTATCTATTTTTAGATAATTTCAATTTTGACCCTATTTTTTAGTCTGAGAATATCTGTAGCTGTCCATTTTTACCCTTAACTGGTGGCCTGATAAAAGGATCATCTATCCATTGCCATATATTTATTTTCACGAATATATTCATCCTGATAAACCCGACCAAGTTAGACAGATTCCAATCGTATTTAGCCTTCTTCTGAAGGTATTTGAGCAGTAATATTCCAATCAACGAAGTCCATATTTGGATCATGACCGCATTTTCAGAAGTACCCACAAAAGATGATATTTTTAAGCGTTGCTTCAGATGCTTGAAGAAAATCTCGATCTGCCATCGCTGTTTATAAATGTTAGCTACTAGTGATGCCTTCCATTGGATATTATTTGTCAGAAAGTGGTACTGGTTGTCTGTGCTGCTGTCCCAAAAGTGAATCAAGCGTAATGGTTTAGAGTTGTATCTATCTGCTGATGGACCAGAAAGCTCAATGATCTCATCTTTAATGATTCCCTTTTCAAGGAGTGCTTCACTCTGGTATGACTTGATAACGTTGTACTTCATGTTAGTTTTACTCCTGGTAACAAAATAACAACCTCTGCTGTCCAAATCCCCGAGCCAGTTGTAATCCACATAACCTCTATCCACCACTACAACGCTTCCTTTGGAAAAACTATAGCTACCCGCACGCTGGCTTTCATGAACTTTCCCGTCTGTAATCTGCATGAAAACAGGAAGACATCCATCATAATCCAGCACAGTGTGCAGTTTTACAGCACCTTTGGTGCTTCTAAATTTAGCCCAGTCAAATACAGATAAACATAAAGGGATGATACTGGCATCCATCAGATAAACCTTGCGCTTTAATTGCGTTAGATCTTTGCGCAAATGGGTATCCTTTTGCCATAGCTTATCTAATAGCGAAAAGTACAGATCTTTAAAGAGTTCATGGGTGCGGTGCTTGTTGATATAGGAAATATTGGACTTGCTGGGTGCTCTACCAACACCTAAATGGTTCAAATTACCAGTCGTACTACGTAAGCCATTACTGATATCACGAACTGAATCTGCAGAAGAAAAATGGCAAAACAACATGCTAGCAAGATGCGTCCAGCTGTTGATCCCTTTACAATGTTTGTCACTCTTGTGCTTAGCAACCAAAACCTTGAATAATTCGCGGTCGATAAGTGATAAAATCTGACTAAAAACGTTTAAATTTACCATGGCGGTGTGTTAAAATTTGACGATTTAAATATAGCAACTTTGCTATAGCAAAACACCGCCACTTTTTTCAACGTTTAGGACGCTACTGATAATATATCTATTAAAATAAAGTCCAAAGATATAAAATGAAAAGAAATATTATTAAAATTACTTAATATTTATACAACGAATATATAACTGTTTTTTAAACAGTTATATATGTGTTTCGAGACTAAAAATTTCAAAGTGAATCACAAAAAAAATCAATTCTTATTATCCCAAGTTTTTAGAAATAAAAATTACTTCATTCAAAGAGCTCTAGACATATTGCTTTAAAATTTTATGGATATCTCTTAAGAAAGATACTTAACAAGCTCATATAGTGTTTAAGTGTAGCTAGTGAAAGTAGCATATTTGAAATTAAATTGGATGAAAAATATACAGATTACTTTACAATACACTTAAAAATGCAAGTAAAAATAATAGAAATAAAGCGTATCTTTGCAGGATGATTAATGTGTCAAATCTTTCCCTTCGTTATGGTAAACGTGTACTATTCGAAGATGTCAATCTAAAATTCACACCTGGTAACTGTTACGGTATTATTGGTGCCAACGGAGCTGGAAAATCAACTTTTTTAAAAATTGTTTCTGGTGAAGTCGATCCATCTACTGGTTCTGTTGCTTTTACTCCTGGAGATAGAATGTCGGTCTTAAGTCAAGATCACTATGCTTTCGACGAATTTACAGTATTGGAAACCGTAATGATGGGTAATCATGAACTTTACAAGATCATGAAAGAGAAAGATGCTATCTATATGAAAGAGGATTTCTCTGATGCAGATGGTGAGCGCGCAGGAGAACTTGAAAGTTTATTTGCAGAAATGGATGGCTGGAATGCTGAATCTAACGCTGCTACTCTTTTAAGTAGTTTAGGTATTAAAGAAGAGTTCCATTATAAATTAGTATCAGAAATCGATGGTAACCAAAAAGTACGTGTACTATTGGCACAAGCTTTATTTGGTAAACCAGATATTTTAATTCTCGATGAGCCTACCAACGACCTTGACATCAATACGATTGCTTGGTTGGAAGATTTCTTAGCTTCTTATGAAGCCATCGTATTGGTGGTATCCCATGACCGTCACTTCTTAGATGCTGTATGTACGCATACGGTAGATATTGATTTCGGTAAAATGACCATCTATACAGGTAGTTACTCTTTCTGGTACGAATCGTCACAATTAGCATTGAAACAACGTACAGATCAGAACAAAAAAACTGAAGATAAAGTAAAAGAACTTCAAGAGTTTATCCGTCGATTCTCTGCCAATGCATCGAAATCAAAACAAGCAACTTCTCGTAAGAAAGCTTTGGATAAAATCAATATCGATGAAATCAAACCTTCTAACCGTAAATACCCTGCAATCATGTTCAACACCATGAACAGAGATCCGGGAGATCAAACGTTACATGTTGAAGGATTGAGTAAAACAGTAAATGGTGAAGTTTTCTTCAAGGACATTACCTTCATGATCAATAAGGGTGATAAAATTGCTGTTTTAGGTGCCAACTCATTGATTACATCAGCATTCTATGATATCATTGCAGGCCGCGACCAAGATTATACAGGCGATATCAAATGGGGTATTACTATCACTCCTGCCGACATGCCAATGGATAACTCATCGTTTTTCGATGGTAAGACAGAGAATCTTGTAGATTGGTTAAGAGATTATACGACCAACCCGGATGCTGATGAGCAATTTATCCGTGGATTCTTAGGTAAAATGTTATTTTCCGGAGAGGAAGTGTTGAAAAAATGCTCCGTACTATCCGGTGGTGAGAAAATGCGTTGTATGTTCTCAAGAATGATGCTACAAGGAGCAAATTTCTTAATCTTTGATGAGCCAACGAACCACTTGGATTTGGAATCCATCACAGCATTAAATAATGGGATGGTAGATTTTAAAGGTTCCATGTTGTTTACTTCTCGTGACCACGAATTGACTGAGACAGTAGCAAACCGTATTATTGAATTGACTCCGAAAGGAATCATTGATAAATTGATGTCTTATGACGAGTATATCAATAGTGAAGTTGTACAAGCACAACGTGCTGAAATGTACAAATAAGCACTATTTTAATAAATAAAGAGAGGCCTTGATATTAATATCAAGGCCTCTCTTTATTAAGCTATTTAACTCCCTTAATTTGAGTAAACACCAAAATCAGCTAAATGAGAATAGAAGAAATTTCCCCATGAACTTGTCGACTCTATTTTCAAGTATCGGGTATTCAATACTGAAGTAAGATCGACATTTATCCAACTTCCTGAGACTTGTATCAACTGTGCTGTTTTCACTAAACTCCATGCAGTCCCATTTGTGCTCGAATAAATATGAACATCTTTCATAGCACCATTCAAATTATCACGATTTCGGAAAGCAAGACCTTTAACAGAGCGTGTCGCTCCCATGTCAACAGAGAAATAGTGCGGTTGTGGTGTTTGAGCAGAAGACCATGGTGTATGCCAAATCGTATTTCGATCCTTGTCCAACACATTACTGGCAGGACTTCCGTTTTCTTGACTATCGCTTGCTATTATCGACCATCCAGTTGTTGGCAATAAATCGTGCACCACAACTTGAGAAAGATTAGGAATACCATTAACGAAGTTATAGAGATAGCCATAGGTGGAGCGACTTCCATTTTCATGTAGAAAACCAATTCTTAATTGGTACTCGTCTGTCAAATCGTAAAAATCTGACAATGGACATTCAAATCTAAAACTATCTTGCCCGATTACCTTAGTCGCCCATTGTACAGCATCGTAATCTTGATTGCCGCCATAAGGGGTTCTATCATGCCAGATAACAACATCTTTCACAGGCTTGGTTGTCGTAAACTTACCAGAAATGATGATGCTATTATTAGAAAATGACGATGATAATGACGTAATATCTACTGATGCATTTTGGTACCAATCCGAACGTGTTACCGTGCTAAACACTTGACTATTATTAAATGTTGCCGTAGTCGCTTGTGTCAATGAGGTTGTTGAAATACCGTAGGTAGAATTACCACTTCCCATCAAAGCAGTTCCTAAAGAGGGGGCTAAAGTCTTATTCATACGATTATGACTTGCATTTAAACCATGCCCTAACTCATGTATCATCCCTCCTATCCATACCGTTGCCTTCCACCCTATATCTCCACCTATCCCTAAGTTTTTCGCATCTAAATTGACATAATCAAGTGCATAGCAGGTCGTGCCTGTTCCATAAAAAGGAGGGCCTCCAGGATTGGACGGATCGCTATCGTAAGTTGGGATAACGATCAAATTATGTTCACTTTTTTTAGCGGAAGGATTTAAGGAATAATAAGCATCAACTTCAGCTTTTACAGCACCATGTCCTCCATCATATGGATAAGTTGCTTTGCCGAAATTACCCGGAATGTAGATGATATTAATGAGTGTATCATTGATTAAATCCAAGCCAAAAGATTTTCTTCCAAACCCTTCGCGATCCATGTTATCGGCAAACATGGCTTGTGCGTCCAACAGTATTTTACTCAAACGTGATCTAAAATTTGGTATTGAATCCAAATCTTCCGGAACAAAATAAACGACATTTAATTTGTAGGGATTATTCCGCCATTCATTGGTAAGATTTAGCACCTGATTTTTCCCATCACCAGGTAGAGCGCCTTCATAATTAATTAAATCCTGTGAAATGTCTTTACAGGAAAAAACTGTCAGTAGTATAGCACTACATAATGCGTAAAAAGATTTGTTCTTCATATTTAATGTTTACATTGGTGTTAACCTAATTTATAAAAGAGAAATCATTTTAAAAAAAATAATTCAAATTATGTAATGTTTTATCTAGCGCAATCGATTGACTTTTATATATAATTAATATACTATGTAACGAGAGGATAGTGACAATCACCTTTATTATTTTTAGTTTTCTCTTGCAAGAAAATTCTACTATGCAAATTAAGAACAATATCGACCACCACTTTCGGTATATCTTTCTATCAGCTGATTCCTGCTCTTCATTCTGTTTTTGAATTTGGCTATTTTTATAGAAAAATAATTATAAATGATAACCAATACTCTTAAAAAAGCAGCAATCACGTCAATAAACTTTGAAATGAACAAAAATAAAACTAACTCATTAACAACTACTTAAAACAACCGAACAACAGATTATTAAAAAATAATACTATAATATGAAAACTAAAAAATATATTTGTCTACCAAATCGATAGATTAAATATTAAATATGAAAAGAGCAGTACTAAATTTTACTATTATAGTGATTCTTGGAATGACCACGACCCTTCCATCATTTGCTCAGGGCACAAATATAATTGAACTTACAGGGCATGTCATTGACCAGATTACAAAGGAACCTTTACCAGGGATTACAATCACTATCGAAGGGACCGTTAATGGAACCTCGACGAATAATAAAGGTGATTTTAAACTCAACACAAAAGCGAAATATCCCTTTACTATAAAAGTATCCGGGGTCGGTTTTGAAACTAAAACCTATGATATTACGGGTCCTGAGTCCGATTTGAATCTCGCATTACTGACACAAACGATACTAGGTAAAGAAGTGGTCGTCACAGCTTCAAGAACGCAAGAAAGCATTCTAAAATCACCCGTATCTATAGAAAAATTAGATATTAGAGCTATCCGGGAGTCTCCTGCACCTAGCTTTTATGATGCGCTGGAAAATGTAAAAGGTGTTCAAATGACGACTTCGAGTATCACCTTCAAAATCCCCAATACAAGGGGATTCAACATTCCCAACAATTTTAGATTTGTACAACTCGCAGATGGTGTTGATATGCAAGCAGCTACATTAGGTGTTCCACTTGGTAATGCAATTGGTCCGACGGAACTAGACATCGCTAGCATAGAAATAACTCCTGGGGCCTCCTCTGCACTCTATGGAATGAATGCAATAAATGGTATGGCTAACCTGTTGACCAAAAATCCTTTCCTCTATGAGGGGCTGAGCGTGTACACAAAAAATGGCCTTAATCATACTGGCGGTACAGGAAGAGAATTGAGCAACCTAACCGAAAATGCCGTTCGTTTTGCTAAATCCTTTAATAATAAATTTGCATTTAAGGTCAATATCAGCTATTTAAGAGGTACCGATTGGCTGTCCAATTCATTTCAAGATCAAAATCCAAACAATTTAAACACAGCAAATCCTAACTATCCTGAACTTTCAGGCAATAACAATCCTGCTTATGATGGTTGGAATATTTACGGTGACGAAAATAATAATGCTGTCACTTTAAGTGGATTAAATTTTGATGGCAAATCTAACCAATCTCTTATCGTTAGGCGAACGGGATATAAAGAACAGGATCTATCGAAGCCAACAGTCGAAAACTTAAAATTCGATGCCGCATTGCATTACCGCTTCACGGAAAATGCTGAATTGTCTTATAGTTATCGGTTTGGTCAAATGGATGGTGTATTCCAACGTGGTAATAAAATTCAATTGGACAATGTGAAAGTTCAAAATCACAAATTAGAATTGAAAGGAAATGACTACTCCATAAAGACTTATATTTCGACAGAAAACACGGGTGACTCCTACAATATAAAACCTTTGGCAGACAATTTAGACCTAACCCATCTATCGAACAATGCCTGGAGAGATCTTTTCAAAAACACATTGCAGACACAATTAAATGAAGGGACTTCATTAACAGAAGCCTTGCAAAATGCAAGAAGATTAGCCGATAATGGCCGCGTGGAGCCGGGTACAAATGATTTTACATCTTTGAAAAACACGATCACGAAGATCAATAATTGGGATCACCTGAATGCAGGTATAGCTACAGGTACCGCAACTGGAGGAGCGCAATTGAAACAGATGAGCAGAACATATCATGCCAATGCCCAGTGGGATCTAAGCCGGCATATCAATATTTTCAACCTTCTTGTGGGCGGCGATGCAACCGTATACGAAGTTGTTCCTGACGGAAATAATTTTGTTGACTTTAAAAGACCTGTTGCCGAACGCAGTCAACCTTTACCCAATGGCTCTTTTGGAGATAATGTCTATTATAAAAAAATTGGTGGTTTTGGTCAGATTACAAAATCCTTATTAGAAGAGAAGTTAAAGATTTTCGGTTCCTTACGTGTGGACTATAATCCAGAATTTTCCGCTAAAATTAATCCTAGAATCGCGGCTGTGTATACTTTAAAAGAGAAACATAACTTGAGAGCATCATTTCAGAATGGCTATCGATTTCCCGCTCTTTTTGAAGCCCTATCATTCGTCAATAATGGAAATGTGCGTCGTGTAGGGGGCCTACCTTATATCAATGAGGGCCTTGGGTATTTAGATAATTCATATACTTTACAATCTGTCAATACCTTCAATGCTGCAGTAAATAAAGATGTAGCAAATGGATTGACATCCAATGATGCAGCACTTAAGAACCGTGGACTATTGACCGTGACAAATCTAAGAGCAACAGAACCGGAAAGCATCAAGTCTTTTGAGATTGGTTATAAAGCAGTTCTTTTGCAAAATAAATTAGCGATTGATTGGGATCTTTACAGCAATGTTTACAAAGGATTCTTGGGGCAGGTAGAGGTTGCTGTTCCTGCCACAGACAAAATAACGACCGACGCTTCGGTACTTGATATGTTGGCCAACAATAGATCGCAACAAACACGTTATCGGGTTTATACCAACGCGAAAAACAGTTACAATAACTACGGAAGTTCTTTGGGTGTAACGTACAACTTCAGTGGCAACTATACCCTGTCTGGCAATATCAATTTCAGTGACATAACAAAAAACAAGGAGTCAGATCTTTTTGTTACGGGCTTTAACACACCTAAATGGGCATCGAATCTATCGTTTGGAAATAGAGAAATCGTACCAAATTTTGGTTTTAATGTCGTTTGGAAATGGCAAGATGCTTTTGATTGGGAAAGCCCACTCGTAAATGCACGTGTATCTGCTTATCATAATATCGATGCTCAGATGAGTTACAAACTGACGAAGGCAGTTATAAAACTTGGTGGTAGTAATGTATTCAACAACCACTACATTCAATATGCTGGTGGTCCAACACTTGGTGCTTTATATTATATGTCCATTACTTTCGATAATATCCTAACAAAATAATATTCCCTCCTCCCTCTATTATAATTGGTTTAATCCTCCTCATCGCTCGATGATGGAGGATTTTTTAGCACATTATTATTTTATGTATAGCCCAAAATACCAGACCCACGCAATCAAAATAAGCTGCATAGGAAGTCTTTGCGCGTAAAGATAATTCATGCCCGGGCCAGTATAATCTGCCTTAAACATATTGATCATCTTTTTTGAGGAATTTACATTTGCTATAAAAACAACGATAAAGAAAATAATCAACAATACGGCTGTAATAGTACGTAATGATGGTATCATTAGCCCAATACCCGCAGCAATTTCCAAAACTCCCGTTAAGTAAACAAAAAACAACTTTGCAGGCATAAAATCGGGCATCATCATGGTCATCCCCTTTTGAAACTTAAAGTGCGACAATCCTGTAAAAATGATAAAGACAGACATCCCTAGATTTCCGGCGAACGAGAAGTCCCAAAAACCATATACTAATTTTGTACCTACTAAAGAAATGAAAAATGCCGTAAAAAGAATAAGTAATAATTTCATAAATCTATCATTAGTTTGTTTAGAGCCCCATCCCTATGTTAAACTTGTGTACCGTTCACAAGGAATATCAAATTATAAACAAACAAATAGCACAATTGTTAGCATAAAAATATTTGTCACGACCGCATAAAAAAACAGTAACAGATAAAATCTATTACTGTTTTTTTAGAGCCATACATATCATTTAATGTAAACTCGACGTATCCACTTTATTCTTCCCTTGTTTAATCATTAGAACAAAAGGGACACAAGCGATAAATAATAACCCAATATATAGGAACACATCCATATACGACAATACAGTTGCTTGCTTTGTCACAGAACCTTCCAATAGCTGATAGGCCTTTGCTAATGCTTCATTAGGAGCAAATCCTTTAGCAATAAAGCTGGCTTGAAGCTGGTTAACTCGCTGCTGCACTTCGAAACTCGTGGTATCCAGATGCGAGAGCAAATTGACACGGTGCGCCTGCGTGAATCGGGAAATAAAAGTGGTAATCAATGCAATTCCAAATGAACCTCCAAGCTGACGCATCATACCTGTAAAAGCTGCGCCTTCACCTATGCTTTTACCCGACAAAGTAGAAAGGGATAAAGTCATGACAGGAACAAATAACAGACCCAAACCGACCCCTCTGAATATCAATGGCCAGAACATATGCTCCGCACCTGTATCATTGGTCAATCGGCTGTACATGACAAATGAAAAACCAAAGAATATACATAGACCTAACGCTACCATATACTTTTGAGGAACTCCATTTTGAATCATCTTCCCTATAAAAGGCATCATCGCGCCCGTCATCAGTGAACTTGGAATCAATAGTAACCCTGCATCTGTAGCAGTCCAACCTAGAATGGATTGCGTGTATATCGGGATTACAAATGTTGAACCGAATAAACCAAATCCTAATATAAAACTCATTACGACCCCTACTTGCAGATTTTTGTCTTTTAGAACGCGAAGATTCACAATTGGCCGATCATATGTCAACTCTCGCCACACAAAAAATAACAATCCTAAGACGGAGGCCACGGATAACACAACAATGGTACTATTAGAAAACCAATCATCTTGTTGTCCATGTTCCAATACATATTGTAATGAACCAATGAACATAATGAGAAATACCATACCCCACCAATCCACATCTTTTGCAGCTTGTTTTTCACCATATTTTGGACTTCTAACAAATGAAAGTGTCAAGAGAACCGCAATAATACCTAAAGGCACATTGATATAGAAAATATAAGGCCAAGAGAAATGATCGACGATATAACCACCTAAAGGTGGCCCTAAAGTAGGACCCACAATAACCCCCATCCCATAGATAGCTTGTGCCATACTTCTTTTAGCAGGTGGATAGCTTTCAGTGATAATGGTTTGGGCGGTAACCAAAAGTGCCCCGCCTCCCATTCCTTGTATAAATCTAAAAAATACGAGTTCCCATAAATTCGTCGAATTACCACAGAAAAAAGAAGATACGGTAAAAATAATAATGGAGGCAGCAAAGTAATTTTTGCGACCAAATTGCTGCGATAGCCAACTTGTCATGGGGATTACGATAACATTTGCGATTGCATATGCAGTGATCACCCAAGCGATATCAGTCAACGTAGCACCCAATGTTCCTTTCATATCATTGAGAGCAACATTAACAATCGTGGTATCCACAATCTCCAATAAAGCACAAAGTACGGCTATAATGGTAATGATGACACGTCGATACCCATATTCAATAAGACTATCTTGATCAAGTGTAGCTGTCATAGTTCTATTTTAAATGGACATCAACATCTGCGTTCATCCCTGAACGTAATAATGCAATATGATCGGCCGTATTAGCATTCGTTAATAATATCTTCACAGGCAGACGCTGCACGGTTTTCACAAAGTTACCCGTTGCATTGTCCGGAGGTAACAAAGAAAATCTAGACCCTGTCGCTGGTGAGAAAGAATTCACTTCACCTTCAAACTTAATACTTGGGTATGCATCTACAATCACCTCTACTTTTTGTCCAATACGGATATCATTCATTTGTGTCTCTTTGAAATTGGCAACTACCCAAGTTTCATGATTGTCGACTATGTAAAACAAGGCTGCTCCAGGATTAACCATTTGACCTGGTCTAATTTTTACATTAGAAATCTGACCATCTGCAGAGGCAGTCACAACCGTATACGAAAGGTTCAACTTCGCTGCATCAAGCGCCGCTTTTGCACGCTCTATATTCGCTTGTGCAACTAACGTCTGCTTACTTGCTACATTAGTTTTACTCACCACAGCCTCGCGTTGCGAGTTGGAGGCATTACGTTGTTGCTGTAAGATCTCCACTTGCTTCTCTGCTTCTAACTTTGCTGTCAGCGCTTGCTCATATTGTTGTTTGGTGATCGAATGATTATGATATAGGTTCGAATAACGGGTAAAATCATTCTGAGCTTGTTCGGCTCTAATCTTTGCGGCATCTATACTTCCGACGTTAGAGCGAACAGTTGCATCGGAAACAGCAACATTCGCTGAGGTTGCGTTAACATCAGCTTTTGAAACCTCGAAAGAACTTTCTGCTCCCAAGAGTGCCGCTTCCGCCTCTTTCACAGAAATTAAATAATCTTGAGTGTCAATGGTAAAAAGGGTATCCCCCTTTTTGACAAGATCATTATCTTTCACATATACTTGGGAAATATATCCTCCTACTTTTGGAATGATGGGGTTCATATTTTTATCAACCTGCGCATCATCTGTAGTCTCATGTGATTGACCGTGTATATATTTATAACCTCCATAACCACCCCCAACTAAAATAAGGGCTATTAGAATGAAGGCGAACTTTTTACTCGATGGTTTCTTTTCTTCTTGATTTTCCATTGCTATTATAATTATTTTGTTGCTATTTGTCCATTTACCAAAAGCAGGTCGTAATATTTCTCTACCGTATTCGCTTTGGAAATTGCTAAGTTAATTTTTGACTGTAATTGCTGTACGTCGGCTTCTAATAAATCATCTGTATCTGCCACGCCGTTATCATACTTATCCTTGACGATTCGATAATTTTCATTTGCTTGACTAACAGCTTCAGAATAGAGCTGGTTCTGCGAAACCGACAGCTGAAAGTTTTCATTTGCTTGTTGCACTTGAACCTTTATTTTATCGTTCATAATGACAACATTTTCATCAATTTGACTAACTTGATTACGCGCGATATTGACATTTTTCTTATTTTTATAAAGCGAGCCAATATCATAGGACACGCCTACTCCTACATTCATGGCATTTTTCACCGTTAACAAATTATGTACATCTAATGCGGCATAACCTCCAGATACAGCAATTTTAGGCAATGCGTTAGCCTTTTCGATATTGACTTTATTTTCAGCAATATCGTGTTGTGCTTGCAGAGCTTTCAACTCATTTCTATTATTCAGTGCAATCTGGGCATCAGAAGATTTTACAGCAACTTCAGGATCCTCCAATTGTATAGCTGATATATGTGTACCCTCATCTAATTTTAGAAAATTAACCAGTTCATAATTTAACACCGCTTTATTTTTCTCAGCTTCCTGTAAGGCAACTTTATAATTGGACAATTGCAGCTCTGATTTTAAAAGGTCGTTTCTTGGAATAATACCATTCGCTTCCATGGCTCTGAAATCAATCACTCGTTGCTCGGCTCTTTTTATATTTTCCTCCATTAAAAGCGCTGTTTGCTGTGCTTTGTATAAGCTGATAAACAAATTGATACCACGCTGTGCTAATTGATCTTTAAGTGCCAATGCTGTATATTCTTCAGCCTTTACAGCATTACCCGCAGCAGCAATACTATTTTTAATCTTTCCTCCGGTATAGATAGGCATACTGATGGAAGCCTGTCCTAACAACAGCTGATTAGCCTTGATATCCATCGGATCTGAAGAAGAAGACAGTGGTATTTGCAGTTTTACATCTGGTGAGGTCATAGCCAAATATTGGCCACTTAGTTTAGCATCAGGGAGCAAACTATTCTTGGAAGCTTCTAACTCCAGTTTTCTTCCTCTAATTTTTGTCTCTGTAGCTTTTGCTTCTAAACTTTGTGTCTGTGCAAGATGGATAACCTCTTGCAAGGTAAGAGGGCCATTTTGCTGTGCAAATGCCGAGCCCTGAAGACAGAAAAGCAAGAGCGCCAACTTTCCTATTTTAATATGCATATGTTAATAAAGCTTTAATCGTTCTTTGTAAATGTATGACTAGGGTAGATTCCATATATTTGCTATAGGCCTCGTCTGTAGTTATATTTAATTGCGATTTTAAAAATGTTTTATTCATCTGAAAATTCATGAAGGTCCCCATCATCGTAGCATGGATTAATATTGGATCATTGCCTGATAAAAATTCTCCAGTTTCTATTCCGCGATGAATAATACTCGAAATAACTTGTAGATTATGTTCCTTTAGATTTTTATATGAATCAGATAGCATTAATCTTCTTTTTACACCTGCTTCGATAGCAATAATCTGATAAATAGCCAGGCTCGAATTCATATACTTGATATACGAACTGACCATTTCGTCGAGAATTTCCATGACGGGTGAAGTGAGGTTCAAAATACTTTCATCCATTTTAAATTTTTCAACTCGATAGGTGAACAAATCATCCAATAATTTATCCTTAGACCCAAAATAATAATTGATCATTGCGACATTGACCTGTGCCTCTTGTGCAATGTCACGAACAGATGTCCCATCAAAACCATTTTTTGAAAAAAGATTCTCTGCAACATGCAATATTTCTAATTGTTTCTCACTAAATTCCATTCTTGATGATTTAAAAAAACCGTGTGCAAATTTAAACAAGTGTTTAAATTAAACAAGTGTTTAATTTAAAAATTACAAAAAGAAAACAAAAACACACAAAACACTATAAAACAACTGGTTATATCAATTTAAAATAGATCTTATTACAAAAAAAGCCTCTCTCAAATAAATGAGAAAGGCTTTTTTAGATTAAAATAATATTTTATTTAATGGAATTACTAGCCTAATTAAGGATATTAAAGAGCAACTCTGTCAAAATATCTTTGGTATTTGTATTGCTTCCAACCTGGACTCCCTTTGATTTTAGATCAGCATCTTTTAGATTTTCAATAATAGAAAAAGTTTTCCTTCTGTTGTAATTACGGGCTGCAAGTTCATACTCTTTCAAAAAGAAAGGATGTACTCCCAATTCTTTAGCTGCAGTATTTTTGTCAACGATATAATGGTATTTTAATATCTTTGTAAAGTATCCTGCCATATTACCTAATACAAGTACTAAAGGATTACTTTTAGGGTTTGCGGCAAAATAATCAATAATCTGATACGCTTTAAAAGCATTGCGCTTAGCTAATGCGGTGTTGAGCTCAAAAACATTAAAATCTTTCGAAATACCTATATTTTGTTCAATATCCGCTACCACGATTTCTTTTTCTTTCGGCACATTGAGCATCAACTTATTCAGCTCATTCACGATTTTAGAAAGCTCTGTCCCTAAATATTCGGACAGCAACGCCGCTGCCTGTGGATGTATGCTCCAGCCTTGCTCTTTAATATATGAGATAACCCAAGCGGCTACCTTATCATCGTAAAGTTTATTTGATTCAACAACAAGGCCTTTTTTTTCAATCGCCTTGTACAGTTTTTTGCGCTTATCAAATTTACTATACTTATAATCAAACACCAATACAGTAGTCGCTGTACATTGATCCACGTATTTAAGGAGCAAATCGTCGTCCTTCCATTTTAGATCCTGAGCTTCTTTGATGATGATCAATTGATGATCGCTCATCATGGGGTAGCGCCTAGCAGCACTTACAATCGTTGAGAAATCAGTATCCTTCCCATATAATATGGTTTGATCAAACCCTTTTTGTGCATCATTAAGGACCGTATGCTCCAAGGCATTACTAATGACATCTATAAAATAACTCTCTTCACCGTGCAATAAATATACGGGTTGAAATTTTCGTTTCTTTATGTCTGCTAAAATGGGACTGATATTCATGATGGCACTAAATTACAACTAAATTGATGAACAGTAAAATTTGTATTATAGATTCCTGCTTAGGGATTATTACGAGTAAACCAAAATTAGTATCTTTGTAAGATGTTTAACCCGATTCCGTTAAATTTACCGCCTTATCCAGCGAAATTGACAAAAGAAAATGAAACTATTTTCATTTTTGATGATTTGCGAAAAAAGAAACTTGTTTTAACACCTGAGGAATGGGTACGTCAGCATTGGGTACATTATCTCCATATTAAAAAAAAATACCCAAAATCATTAATGAAAATTGAAGGTGGGTTGAAATTAAACGACTTACAAAAAAGAAGTGATTTATTGATTTATAATAATCGCGGAGAGAAAATAGTATTAGCAGAATTTAAAGCACCACACATAAAGATTACGCAAGCTACTTTTGAACAGATAGCAAACTACAATTCCATCCACAAAATACCACTACTACTCGTGAGTAATGGATTGGAGCATTACTATTGTAAGATAGATTTTGATAATAAATCATTTATATTTATTGAAGAACTCCCAAACTATGATCAACTCTAGTAGAATTGTAACTCATGTGTAAAACAAATGGCATATAGTATTTATTATTTAAAATATAGTTTTATATTAGTCTTATAAATTTGAATCACAAAGAATATGAATATAGATAAAAACGAATTCAGAAAATATGCAGTTAAGCATCATCGAATTGGAAGTCAACATGTTGATAGTTTTATAGCACGTGCGCAAGTAAATACACCTACTAACTTGACTCCTTACATCGTAGAAGAGCGTCAACTAAATGTTGCTCAGATGGATGTATTTTCACGTTTAATGATGGATCGTATTATTTTCTTAGGTGATGGTATCAACGATCAGGTAGCCAACATCATTCAGGCACAATTATTGTTTTTACAATCTACAGATGCACAACGAGATATTCAAATCTACATCAATTCACCAGGTGGTAGTGTATATGCAGGTTTAGGTATTTATGATACCATGCAATATATTGCACCAGATGTAGCCACAATCTGTACAGGTATTGCTGCTTCTATGGGTGCTGTTTTATTAGTTGCGGGCGCTAAAGGTAAACGTGCTGCATTAAGACACTCTCGTGTGATGATCCACCAACCTTCAGGCGGTGCTCAAGGTGTTGCTTCGGATATGGAAATCAATCTACGCGAGATGATGAAATTGAAAGAAGAGCTTTATACCATCATCGCTGATCACTCGGGACAAACTTACGAATGGGTAGAAAAATCTTCTGACCGTGATTATTGGATGAAGGCTTCAGAGGCTAAGGACTTTGGAATGATAGATGAGATTTTACTTCCTAAAAAGGAGATTATTAAATAATAATGGCTAAAAATAATAATAGTGGCGTTCACTGTTCCTTCTGTGGAATGAGTAAAAGTGACGCCCAAATGCTTATCGCTGGAGATGGCGCTCACATCTGTGACCGTTGTATCAATCAAGCTGGCGAAATTCTAGCGGAAGAATTGAAACAACGTAAAAGTAAAACATTACAAACTGCGTTAAAACTCATTCGTCCTTTAGAAATTAAAGAACACTTGGATCAGTACGTTATCGGACAGGACGATGCTAAAAAAGTAATCTCTGTTGCGGTTTATAATCACTACAAACGTTTGAATCAAAAAGTTGATGAGGATGAGATTGAGATTGAAAAATCAAATTTGATTGTCGTTGGTGAAACAGGTACTGGTAAAACATTATTGGCAAAAACGGTTGCCAAAATTTTAAATGTTCCTTTTAGTATCGTAGATGCGACTGTATTGACAGAAGCGGGTTATGTCGGAGAAGATGTTGAGAGTATTTTAACACGCTTATTACAAGCTGCCGATTATGATGTAGCTGCAGCTGAACGTGGTATCATCTATATTGATGAGATTGATAAGGTCGCTCGTAAGAGTGATAACCCTTCGATTACTAGAGATGTGTCGGGAGAGGGTGTGCAGCAAGCATTGCTTAAAATCTTGGAAGGAACAGTAGTTAATGTACCGCCTCAAGGTGGTCGTAAACACCCTGATCAAAAAATGATTGCCGTAAATACGAGCAACATTTTATTTATCTGCGGTGGCGCATTTGATGGTATTCAAAAGAAAATTGCGAATCGTCTGCGCACACAAACAGTAGGTTATCGCATGAATGAGGATGAAACAGAAATCGATTTAAAAAATCTTTATAAATACATCACCCCTCAGGATTTAAAAAGTTTTGGATTAATTCCAGAATTAATAGGAAGATTACCTGTATTAACGTATTTAAATCCATTGGACAAAGAGACACTATTGAGTATCTTAACAGTACCTAAAAATGCGTTAATCAAACAGTACAGAAAATTATTTGAATACGAAGGAATTGAGTTGAAATTTGATGCAGAGGTTTACAATTTTATTGTTGATAAAGCAGATGAATTTAAACTTGGAGCTCGTGGTTTAAGAAGTATATGCGAGGCTATTATGCTCGACGCAATGTTTGAAATTCCAACATCGAAGGAAAAGACCAATCAAAAAGAATTGCATATCACATTGGAATATGCATTGAAAAAATTTGAAAAGTCGGATATCAAAAAATTGCAAGTCGCTTAATTAAAATCCCTCGCTTACCGCGAGGGATTTTTTTTAAACGCATGGGTTCTATCAATCATTCTTCCTTCAAACATGTTTAATTATTAAATTGAAGAATTATGGCAAAAAGTAAAAAAAATGTAGATAGTCCTATCACACCTGGTTTGAAATCCAAGGAAGAAATTGTTCACAACTGGTTGCCCCGATATACAGGAAGGCCCTTGGAAGAGTTTGGCGAATATATCCTACTTACGAACTTTTCAAAATATATCACTATTTTTTCTGAAATGCATGATGATGCCCCCATCTATGGAGAGGATAAACCTATGCAAAGTGTAACTGCGGGTGGTATCACCATTATCAATTTTGGTATGGGTAGTCCAATGGCAGCCACGGTAATGGATCTATTATCAGCCATTACACCAAAGGCTGTGCTTTTTTTAGGAAAAACCGGTGGATTGAAAAAGAAAATTGGTGTTGGAGAACTTATATTACCCATTGCTGCCATCCGTGGTGAGGGAACTTCAAATGATTATTTTCCTGCAGAAGTACCCTCCCTTCCATCTTTTGCATTACAAAAAGCAATTTCTACAACCATACGTGATCATTCAAGAGATTACTGGACAGGTACGGTTTACACGACAAACAGACGTGTTTGGGAACACGATAAAGATTTTAAAAAATATCTAAAATCCATACGTGCTATGGCAGTAGATATGGAAACCGCAACCATATTTAGTGTTGGATTTGCGAATAAAATTCCTACAGGGGCATTATTACTTGTTTCTGATCAACCTATGATTCCTGAAGGTGTTAAAACAGCAAATAGCGATGTCAGTGTAACCGCTAAATATGTAGATGCCCATATCAGTATCGGCATAGATGCACTTAAACAACTTAAAAATAATGGGCTGACAGTAAAGCACTTGAAATTCTAAGAAATAGACATTTTTTGTTATTTTTAAAGAAACTAACGGTAACCTTATGTGGTATAATAACATTTTAGAAACAATTGGAAACACCCCTCTTGTTAAACTAAACAAAATAACCAAAGATCTAAAAGGAACTATCCTCGCTAAAATAGAGACCAGCAATCCTGGAAACTCGATTAAAGATAGGATGGCACTTAAAATGATCGAAGATGCGGAGCAGGCAGGTTTATTGAAACCAGGGGGAACAATCATTGAAGGAACTTCTGGAAATACCGGAATGGGATTGGCAATGGCAGCAGTGGTCAAAGGCTATAAATGTATATTTACAACAACAGATAAGCAATCTAAAGAAAAAGTTGATGCACTGCGGGCTTTTGGAGCAGAGGTAATTGTGTGTCCAACAAATGTAGATCCCGAAGACCCTCGCTCCTACTATTCTGTTTCAAGTCGCTTAGAACGTGAAGTACCAAACAGCTGGAAAGCGAATCAATACGATAACCCATCAAATGCCCAAGCACATTATGAGCAAACGGGTCCTGAAATATGGGAACAAACGGAAGGAAAGATTACCCATCTTGTCGTTGGAGTGGGGACCGGTGGTACCATATCAGGCACAGCTCGATATTTAAGAGAGCAAAACCCCAATATCAAAGTATGGGGCATAGATACTTATGGTTCTGTTTTTAAAAAATATAAGGAAACGGGTGTTTTTGATAAAGATGAGATATACCCTTATATCACAGAGGGTGTAGGTGAAGATTTTCTTCCCCAAAATGTCGATTTTAGTTTGATTGATTTCTTTGAAAAAGTAACCGATAAAGATGCGGCTTTAATGACTCGAGAATTGGCGCGCAAAGAAGGAATTTTTGCAGGTAACTCAGCTGGTGCAGCTTTGGCTGGTCTTATTCAATTAAAGGACTCTTTAAATGATGATGATGTGGTGGTTGTAATCTTCCATGATCACGGTTCACGGTACATGGGTAAGATGTATAATGAGGATTGGCTGAGAGAAAGAGGGTTCTTAGAAGATGAGAAACTAAATGCGAAGAGCATATTGAAAAAAAGGGGCGAACAAGCGATTGTTACCGCAGATGTCAATCAAACTGTATTTGAAGCATTCAATTTCATGAAAACCCTAAATATTTCACAAATACCTGTAACGCAACAAGGGATGGTAGTTGGTAAAATAACTGAATCTGACATTCTCAGTGCCTTATTGGAAAATTCTTCACTCAGGTCATCATCTGTGCAAGAAGTAATGACAAAGCCTTTTCCCTTTGTTGATTTAAATACATCCATAGACAAGATATCAGCTTTAATTAACAAAGAAACGCAGGCAGTATTGGTAGAAGATGATTTTGGTAAAATTAATATCATAACACAATACGATATTATCAATGCAATTTCTGAAGCTTAATCCAAAATATTCATGTATAAAAAAGGCCTTACTATTGATAATAAGGCCTTTTTTAGGATAAGTAATAAGACTATGCTTCCATTCCATTCGCGCTTTTGCGGAATGTATAAGAATTGAAAATTTGTCTTCTACCAAATCTTGGACGAGAGTCAGCATTAATAAACTTAGTGTACACAGTTTTTGGAACACCAAAATACTCATATGTGCTTTTATCCTGAAATGTAACTCTTAACGTCTGACCTTTAAATTCAAAATCCTCGATAAAGAAGTTATTGATCGTGTTGTTATACTCTTCTACATTAGCTTCATGTGTCTCAGGAGCTATACTAACTAAGAAGTGATATGCTTCAATAATTTCTGTACTCTTCAACTCCGCTTCCTCTTTTTTCACTTCATCTTGAAACTTATCAGGATGCCAAGCTTTGATTAAGTCACGATATATCTTTTTTAACGTCGCTAAATCTTCATTCTTCGTAATACCAAAAACCTTTTTGGATTCAGTTATTCTTTTCATAATATTTATTTTTCCCTAGTCCAACCAATCCATATTGATTTTAGGATTTGCAAAATTACGTCAATTATATTTTAGAATGAACATTTGCATGTTAATTTTTTCAAAAATTCATTTTCTGATTGCTGAGATAAATGCTATAAAGTTTGATAAATGTTAATTAATTACATTGAAATGCATTAATACGGTCGCAAGATGGTTAAAACAATAATGTCTCTAAAGTAAGTCATTTGTATCTTTGTTAGCTACATATAGTTGATTTTGACCTATTACAAATCTCTATTTTTCAATATCAACATAAAACAAATCGCTGTCAATTCCAATTATTTCGCACGTCTTAGTTGGACATTCTCTTTGCAACGATAATTTTAGATTTTCCATTTTATAATTAAAAAAATTTCAATTTGGAATCCATACCGAATGGTGATTTCATAAAATCTTGCAATCCATGTACCATCTAAACCTGTAACCCACATTACGGGATCTATTACGCACCTCATCTGCTTAAATTAAATGGAAAAGTACAAAACTTTTCAATCAAGCAACCTATCCCTTTATTATATCAATTCATCCAGTGGATAGTATCCGTTGGTGACTACATCCTCTTCTATTTCATTGTCAACAAGATTATCGATTTTAATATAAAAATTTCGCTTAAATGATTCCGGCAATATATCTTCAATTTCATAGATATCATCGACATCAATGCCATACTTATCATCAATATGTGGAGATAAATGATTTTTGAAGAAAACAGTTTTCTCCGCCAAGCATTTTGCCTGTTCTATATCAGAAGCAACAACGAGCTCCTTATAATGATATTCTTCTAACTCATTAGGTTTATATCCCCCTAAATTGACAAAATAAAGTTTTAATTGGCTATTATCAACGACGCTTGCAGAAACAGTAATTTGGTATTCTCCAACTTTTGTAACCTTGCGCCAGGCATCAATGTGTATCTTTCCGTCCGCCTGTTGCCAATAATCTACAATCGAGGGAACTAAATCCCGCAACTCATTAGCAATTCCAAAATAAATATCATGTTGTTCAATATGCCTTCCTAGTGGTTTACATCCCAATAATAACATAAAAAGATTCATATCGTTCGTCTTATTAATTTTAGTTTAATTATGATTACATTTATAAGATACAATTTAAATCTAATGAGAACAAATCTTTTATTACTCCTTATATCAACTTCATTGCTCATTCCTACTGGCCTAATTGCTCAGAAAATTGATACAAAATTAGACCGAAAATTAAGGGAATTGACGCAAAACTTTGCCGGAGATATTGGTATCTATGTCAAGAACCTTAAGACACAGGAAGAAGTTCTTATTCAAGCAGACACTGTTTTCCCAACAGCTAGCATCGTAAAAGTTCCAATCTTAGTTGGAATTTTCAATAAAATAGAACGAGGTGAATTAAATTTAGACCAAAAATTCATATACCGCTCATCTCAGCAATATGGCGGTTCAGGAGTGATGCAATTTTTCAAGGATAGTACGGAGACAGATTTGGCTACTATGGTTGCTTTAATGATAACCTATAGCGATAATGTTGCCTCTATTTGGAATCAACAACTTGCTGGTGGAGGTATCACGATAAATTTATTGATGGACCAATTAGGGCTTCCAAACACGAAAGTCAATTCACGTACCGAAGGGCGTAATGAAATCTGGGAAAAATATGGTTGGGGACAAACAACTCCAAAAGAAATGGCAACCTTGGTTGAGCTCCTATACAAAGGTAAAGTAGTAAGCCCTAAAGCATCAGAAAACATGTATCGTCATTTAGGGAATATTTTCTACAATGACCGCTCTCTTTCACAGATACCCGCAAATATCAAAACAGCATCTAAAACCGGTTCTGTTGATGAAGCTCGAGGGGAGGTCGTGCTCGTCAATGCTCCTAGTGGTGATTACGTCTTTTGTGTTTTAACAAATAACATTAAGGATCAAAGTTGGACCAAAAATAATGAAGCTGAAGATCTCACTAGAAAAATCTCTCATTTGTTATGGAATTATTTTGAACCTAAAAGACCCTATACTCCGTAATCAATCCCTGCCATTAATACGAATAGACTGGTAAAATGAAGTGAAATTTGAATATCATCTTGCTGTCGTAATTTTCATTTTTCTACATAGGTTCAAAATAATCTACTAAATTTACTTTATGAGTATCTTAACAAAACATTTTGAGACGGTTCATAATACCGCGCCATTTTCTAAAATAAAAAACGAAGACTATATACCAGCATTTGATCAAGCTATCGCTAGCACTAGGGCTGAAGTTGATGATATTGCCCATGCAACTGAGCAAGCGACTTTCGAAAATACGATTGCAGCACTCGCTTTTTCGGGCATGCCATTAGATCGTCTATCTAATGTTTTTTTTAATCTGCATTCAGCGGAAACAAACGACGAGTTGGAGCAAATTGCACAAGATGTTGCTCCTAAACTTTCAGCATTGGGCAATGATATCACCCTTAATTTTGACTTATTCAAAAGAATTAAGCAAATCTATGATCAAAAAGATAAGTTAGAGCTAACAGTGGAGGAATCTACCTTATTAGAGAAAAATTATAAAGATTTTGTTCGTAATGGAGCGCTTCTAGCGGATGATGAAAAAAATCAACTCCGTGCTATTGATACGGAACTTTCACTTCTAAAATTAAAATACGGAGAGCACGTATTAGCAGATACGAATGCTTATGAACTTCATATCACTGACGAAACTGAACTGGCTGGATTGCCGGATGGTGTCAAAGAAGCGGCAGCAGGATTAGCAAAATCCCAAGAAAAAGCAGGTTGGATCTTTACCTTGGACTACCCGAGTTATGTACCCTTTGTAACCTACGCCGATAATCGTGAACTACGTAAAACAATAAGCATAGCTGCAGGTAAAAAAGGATACCAGGCAAATGAGAACAATAATGAAGAGATTGTTTTAAAAATAACAAAACTACGTTTCCAGCGCGCTCAACTTTTAGGTTATGAAACCCATGCCCACTTTGTTTTAGAAGAGCGTATGGCACAAAAACCTGTTAAAGTAAATGAATTCTTAGATGATCTATTAATCAAGGCAAAACCTGCCGCAATAGATGAATTTCAGGAACTGACCTCTTTCGCCAATGAAACCGATGGCATCGCCGTTTTGGAAAAATGGGATGGAGCTTATTATGCTGAAAAATTGAAACAAAAGAAATTTCAACTTGATGACGAGCAGTTAAAACCCTATTTCAAATTAGAGAACGTACTAGAAGGTGCATTTGAAATAGCTGGAAAATTATTTGGTTTACACTTCAATGAAGTACAAACTATTGACAAATATCATAAAGATGTACAGACTTTTGAAGTAAAAGACGATAAAGGTAATTTCATCGCTGTTTTCTATGTTGACTTTTTCCCAAGAAAAGGTAAACGTAATGGTGCCTGGATGACCTCTTTCAAACCACAATATAAGAAAGATGGTATTAATGAACGCCCTCATGTTTCGATCGTTTGTAACTTCACACCAGCAACAGAGACTAAACCATCACTCTTAACCTTTAATGAAGTGACCACTTTATTTCATGAATTTGGTCATGCTTTACATGGTATGCTTGCAGATACGGTTTACCCTACACTTTCTGGAACTTCTGTGTTTTGGGATTTTGTCGAATTGCCAAGCCAAATCATGGAGAACTGGTGTTATGAACAGGAGGCCCTTGCTCTTTTCGCTAAACATTATGAAACAGGAGAAGCTATTCCTATGGAGCTCGTTGAAAAAATACGTGAAAGTGCATCTTTCTTAGAGGGTATGGCAACTCTCCGTCAGTTGAGCTTTGGTAAGTTAGATATGGGCTGGCATGGTCAAGATCCAACAACAATCAATAACCTTAAACAATTTGAAAATGAACAATTCGCATCTACACAACTCTATCCAGATGTTGTGGATAATGCAATGAGTACTTCATTCTCGCATATTTTCAATGGTGGTTATTCATCCGGTTATTATAGTTACAAATGGGCGGAGGTGTTGGATGCTGATGCATTTGACTACTTTAAACAAAATGGCATCTTTAACAAGGAAATTGCAACAAAGTTTAAAGATACTGTATTATCTAAAGGGGGCACTAAACATCCGATGAGTTTATATAAAGAATTTAGAGGCCAAGAACCTACAGTAGATGCTTTACTCAAGCGAGCTGGCTTACTTAAATAAACTTAATATTTAGTTTTATAAAAAAGGTTGTTTCATAATATGAAACAACCTTTTTTATTATTTTTAAGGATAGCATATGCCTATTTTTTTACGTCAGAAGCATCCTCCGTTGGAGACGTATTTTCAACAGGAGCTTTTACATCATCTGTTTTCGTTGATTCCAACGTCTTTGGCGCAGATTGAGCTGCTGGTTTTGGTGCAGAAGCATTCGCAGGCTTTTTAACCTCAGCCTTCTTTATAGCTTCAGGAGATTTTGCTTCATCTTTTTTAACAGAAGCAGATTTAGCAGCTGACGGCTTTGCTTTAGAAGCAGTTGAAGGCGTTGCAGGCTTTTTAACCTCAGCTGCCTTTGAAGCTACTGGAGCTTTTGCTTCATCCTTTTTAGCAGTAGATTTAGCAGCAACTGGTTTTGATGCAGTATCACTCGCTGGCACTGCCGGCTTTGCTGCTGAAGCACTTGCAGGCACAGCAGGTTTTTTGACCTCAACTGTCTTTGAAGCTACAGGAGCTTTTACTTCAACCTTTTTAGCAGGAGCAGATTTAGTAGCTGCCGGCTTTGCTGCTGAAGCACTAGCAGGAGCTGCAGCTTTTTTGACCTCAGCTGTCTTTGAAGCTACAGGAGCTTTTACTTCAACCTTTTTAGCAGGCGCAGATTTAGCAGTTGCAGGCTTTGTTGCAGAAGCACTAACAGGCGCTACAGGTTTTTTGACCTCAGGGACCTTTGTCGCTACCGGGGCTTTTGTTTCATCCTCTTTAGCTGTTATATCTTTAGTAGCAACTGACTTCATTGAATTTTTATCCTGCTTTCCTTCACTTTTTTTATTCTTGACCTCTCCTGAAGCTTTAGCTTTGCTCTTAGCTACAGACTTAGGGCTTTCATCATTGTTTGATTTCTTTTTTTTATCAACTTTAGATTTTTTCGCTTCAGTTTTAGATGGCTCTGGTTTATCCTCTTTTTTATTTTTAAGGGAGATACCTTTATTTGAGGCACTTTTCTTATCCACAGCATTCTTCTTACTTTTCGTATCCGAAGCCTTTTGCTCTTTCACTGGTTTCGATGAACCTTCTTTTTTCTTTGAACCGGTAGTTTGACCATTCTCCTCTACATGAAAAAAAGGTAATTTTTCCTGTATATCTAAAAGTGCTTCTCGCACTTTCTTATTCAGTTTTTTATAAGCCTTAATTAATTTAGAATCATCATTTGAAACCTCCTTTTTAGATGACTTCTTTAATTTGCGCGGCTTTTTAGATTTTTCAGTAGTTGCATATATATTACTGACTTCATCAGCAGATTTTTTCTTTGCTACTGGTTTAGACACTTTATTATTGGTCTTTTTCGTTTTTTTAGATTTTAATTCTTTAGCCATGTAGATTTAATTTTGATTCAATGAATATTTCATTCTGATAACAATTCTGATTAACAATTGTTTGTATATCAATATATGTAAGTTAGTAAATAAATTACATTCGTACTGCCTGCATTAGCTCTTTATTGAAATAATATTTGTATTTTTGTGTTCTACATAATTGGGGTCGACCGGAATTGACAGGATGGAGACGGTTATGTAAGCATGCAGTGCGTTGTTAGTAGAGCACTTTAATCGGAACTTTCAGAATTACAACTGGCGAAGAAAACTACGCCTTAGCTGCTTAAGTTAGACTTAACATAGCTATTTGTCCCGTTAGATCCTGTTCTTTGGTTTAACATTCGGGGCATCGAACAATAGAACTGGCAGGTGTGATTTTGCTAATCATCTGTAAGACTCAGCAAATACGGCGTACGGTATAGGTAAGCAACTCACCTTCCCTCGCTCGACACTCAAAGAGTAGCTAAGCATGTAGAAAGCGTATACAGTACCATGACTGGACGAGAGTTCGAATCTCTCCGGCTCCACGATTAACACAACAAGTAGTATCAAAACCCTATAAATAGCAGTATTTATAGGGTTTTGTCGTTTATAAGCCCTCCTGACTATTCCATATTTCTTATTTCCAGCGAGACCAAATCGAGACCAAACTTCTGTCCAAAATTTGGTCTCGCTAAACAGCTCAAACACATAACTAACAATTAGTTACGTAAGAAACATAATGCAACACCTTATTCCAATTAGGCGCAAGCATTACCTTAAAGATCCATAAATAAAAAGAGCAGGTAATCAGCCTACTCTTTTATAATTTGATGCTTCTAATTCAATAAGACGTTCGATACCCTTTCTTGTAATATCATAGCATTCATAGGGACTTTGCCCAATTGCTGGCTTATAACCCCTAATAAAACCACTCCTTTCTAAAATGGCCAATTCATCTTGAAAATATTCATTTGTCATCAAGGGTAGAAGATCTTTGTGTTCTTTTACCAACTGTAATATTTTAACCGCTAACTGTCTCATATTATTTGAATAGTGGGAAAGCTGAATTGCTTTTATCTAAATATACCAGTTTGATTTGGCAAAACAACAGCTTAAAAGTATTGTAGATCAAAATTAATATTTTAATAATCCATGAATTACAATCTTTTAATATATAACACAAATGAATAAATCATTGCTTCATTATATGAATTCCATATCATTCAACTCTCAGAACACTTTTGAAATAGATAAAATCAAAAAACTGTTTCCTTAAATGCAGCTTAAAAGCTTACAAACAAGGCATCCAAATGGATGCCTTTTTCACACCATACTCACGTAATATTAATTACTAGCAAATGCCTTCTTAACTGCTGTCATGACCAGAACTGCAGATAATCCAGCCACTATACCATAACCAATTTGTTTCAAAATAGATGGTATATTTGGTAAAAAGTGATGCAAATAATCAATATTATGTTCAAAAATACCACCCGACACTAAAATCAGAGCAACAGTTCCTACCACTGCTAAAACTTTGATGACAACAGGTAAGGATTTAACCAATAAATGCCCAAATTTAGAAACGACACCTTTATCATTCGATCGCTTGATTAACTTATACCCCGCATCGTCCATGCGAACAATTAATGCAACAATCCCATATACACCAATAGTAGCGAACATAGCAACGACAGATACTGTTAAAATTTGAATCGTTAGGCTTTCATTTAATACCGTTCCCAATGCAATGATCACAATCTCAACAGATAATATGAAATCTGTTGTAATAGCTGATTTTACTTTAGTTTTCTCTAATTCGCTGTTATTTTCTTCATTTTCAACGACCACCTCATGACCTGTCTTCTGCCGATGGAACAAATACTCAATAATCTTTTCGACCCCTTCATACGCCAGATAGATTCCACCTATGATTAAAATAAATTTAATGGCGACAGGAAAAAAGACATTCAACAACAAAGCAATTGGTACAATGATGATTTTATTGATAAACGAACCTTTCGTGATTGCCCACAAGACCGGAATTTCACGTGAGGAAAGAAAACCAGTAGCTTTCTCCGCATTTACAGCTAAATCATCGCCAAGAATTCCAGCAGTCTTGCTTGCAGCAATTTTACTCGTAACCGCCACATCATCCATTAGAGCGGCAATATCATCCAATATTGCAAATATACCTGAAGCCATATGTATCTTATATTTAGTAGGACAAAATATAAAATGATTTTGAAATTCATTTTATATTTCTTAATTTTTATTTCATACTAAAAATGTTCTCAAAATTTCTTCTTCCATCTACTCAATATTGTTTTATTTAAGCAAATTACGAGACATTTATAACTCATTTTCATCATGGATAACAAAGAACTTAAAAATACCATTATCGATTTTGCTAAAAATGATGCACGTGTTCGAGCGGTTCTACTCAATGGTTCTCGTGCAAATCCCAATATTCTCCCCGACAGATATCAAGACTTTGACTTACTCTTTATTGTAAATGATATAGAGTCGTTTATAGCCGACAGAGAATGGACTTCTTTTTTAGGAAAAACTATCATTCAGCAACTTCCAGATGAAATGCTATTAGGGTCAGACCCAAAAGAAGAAAAAGTAACATTCACGTATTTAATGATTTTTGAAGATGAAAACCGTGTTGATTTAACCCTGTTTCCTAAAAGTAAATTCCATTCTGACTTTAAGAACGATAGTTTAACAATGATTTGGGTAGACAAAGATCATCTCTTCAAAAACATCATCACTTCAAATGATAGCGATTATCACATTGTTAAACCCAATGAAAGAATATTTCAGGAGACCTGCAATGAGTTTTGGTGGGTTTGCACATACGTGGCGAAAGGACTGGCCCGAAAAGAGGTACTATATGCTAAAGATATGATGGAATCTGTAGTCCGTCCCATGTTTATGAATCTAATCGCTTGGCACATTGGTGTAGAGAAAAAATTTCAAGTTTCTTTTGGTAAATCTGGAAAACTTGCAAAAAAACACCTCGCTAAGGAATTATATCAATCCATATTACAAACCTATGCAGATGCATCTATTGAGAACAATTGGCTTGCATTGATACATATGATGACCATTTTCCGAGACTTAGAAATAAACCTTGCAGCACATTTTCAATACCGTGTTAATATAGACGAAGCTCATAGCGTTTATCGTTATATTTTAAAAATTAGAAATGATTAATAACCTCATAAAATAGGCGATTCACAAGAGAATCGCCTATTCTACTAATCAGCTAAATAACCGAATCTACCATTATTAAAATCTTCAAATGCTTGACTGATTTCCTCCCTAGTATTCATCACAAATGGTCCATGGCTCACAATAGGTTCCAATATAGGCTCTCCACTCATAACTAGTACTATTGCTTGATCTATCGCTTGAATTTCAAAATCTTCACCATCATTTTTGAATAGCACAAAATGATCTGAAGGTGCCTTCTCTTTACCATTGATCATCACATTACCTTCGATAACAATCATTGCAGTATTATAATGTTTAGGAAATGAAAACATTGCATTTCCACCCGCATCTAGTTTAGCGTTCATAACATGCATGGGTGTAAAAGTAGATGCAGGTCCTTTATTCCCCTTGTATTCACCGGCTATTACTTCCACAACACCTTTATCAAGTTTAACTTTTGTTTGCTCATGATTGGCTATCGCCTGATATTTTGGAATACTCATCTTTTCTTTTGCAGGCAAATTTACCCACAATTGAACCATCTGGAAATCTCCCCCTATTTTACTCCATGCCGTTTCATGAAACTCTTTATGCAGGATACCTGATGCTGCGGTCATCCATTGCACATCACCTTCCCCAATGACACCACCTCCACCAGAGCTATCTCCATGCTCAACTCTTCCTTTATAGGCAATTGTAACGGTTTCAAATCCACGGTGTGGGTGTACTCCTACTCCTTTCGGAATTTCACTCGGCGGAAAATTGTAAGTCGAGTTATAATCCAAAAGAATAAAGGGACTCATCCTAGTAGCAGAAGCAATACTTGGTATCAAATTATGTACTCGAAATCCATCTCCAACAAAGTGAGCTGCTTGCGGTTTTGCAATAATTTCTACATTTTTCATATTCTTTTCCTTTAGTATACCACAAAGTTAACACTAGAACTGCCAATATTAATTGATCTAGGATAAGAAAATAGCTTTCTACCAGTATCTTCAAAATTGTTGTTCAACAGAAGTGAGATGTAGTTCCTCTTACACCTATTCCTCAATAATAGAAAATCACAAGGGAAATTAATATGTTAAGGATATATAATGTGATTAAAATTGAATTAAAAGACGACTAAATCTGCAAAAAGTACCATAAATTACTTTGGTGAATTTATTAATTTTACCCACAAACTATATATGATACAGATTGCCATTTTTAGTGATATACACGGAAACTTACCTGCTCTAACAACAGTATTGGCTGATATCGCAGCAAGGAATATCGAGCACAGATATTGTTTAGGGGATTTGGTAGACTTTGCTCCTTGGAGCAATGAGGTGATCGAACGGGTGATACAAGAAAAAATCCCTTGCTTAATGGGTAATCACGATGAACGCATCGCTTTTGACCACCCTATAATACCACTTCAAAAACACAATAACGAAGAAACAGAATGTCGTATCCGTGCTATTAGCCATACTAAAGAAATCATTAAAGAGGAAAATAAATTGTTTTTAAGTCAATGCCCTTATCTGATGCAATTGGATTTCAAAGTAAAACATAAACGTTGGCGTATTCAGTTAGTTCATGGTAGTTTAGCAAGCAATGAAGAGTATCTGTATGAAACAGAACCGGACAGTACGTTTGAACAGATACTAAGCGAGACACAGGCCGACATATTGGTGATGGGGCATACGCATACTTCTTTTATCAAGTGTCTTGATAAAAAATGGGTTATTAACGCAGGCTCAGTTGGACGACCTAAGGAGAAATGTAAAGACGCTTCATACCTTTTATTGCAGTTGTACGAAGACCGTGTTGTAGCTGAAATCATTCGAACTCCCTATAATGTAAGGATGGTAACTAAAGAAATAAAAACAAGTGCAATACCTAATTTTTATGCAAACTTCTTATTGTCTCAATAAATCCTGTAAATAATAAAATAAGATGTAATGCACTTTATTATTTACACAATATGAACCGCTATTAATCCAGTTCTCACCACCACGATAACTACCGTAATTGCTCATTAAACAGTAACTAAATCTTAATTAAGCTACAATAATCGATATCACAGCGCATAAAAAGAATTCAACTGTACACTTTAATCCTTAATCTCAGACAATTCGAATCGTACTTCTTGCAAGGGATAGTCTTTGGCATCAGTTTTTACTTTACTAATTTTTAAGATTACTTCCAATCCATCATATATCTCGCCAAATACCGTAAAATCATGATCCAACCGCGGTTGCCCACCGCTTTTCAAGTAGTCACTTCTTTGTTCGTTCGAATATTTAATTCCTTTTTTTTCTTCCAATTGATTCAAATCATGCGCGGAGACAGGTTTGCCGACTACAAAATAGATTTGATTCAAGAAGGATGCTTTTTCAGTATTGCTATCCCTCCCAGCTCCCAAAGCCCCTATCTTATGGTATGCCCGATCATCAAATTCTGGCGCTAAACGAAGTTTTCTATTTGATAGATCCTGTGCTTCGCGTTGTTCTATATCAATATCATGTTCTCCTCCTTGCACCACAAAATTGGAAATAATACGATTGAATAGCGCATCTTTATAAACTTGATTGTCAATCGCCTTCAATATTAAATCGCGATGTTTCGGCGTAAAATCATACAGAACAACCTTAAAATCTCCATACGTTGTATGGAATAATAAGCGATGTGTTTGACCTTTAGCGGCCACAACAAATAATAAAAACAGCAAGGAAATCGTGAGTTTTTTCATTTTATAAATTTAAAATGAAGGTAATTCAATTTTATTTAAAAATAAAGCGACAACAATATTATTGTCGCTAACCTACAAGAGACCTTCTAGATTATGCGTCTATTTCAATAAAATCTCCATGGCATTTTCCTTTTATATATTGTGATAATGAACCTTACATAGACCGAAAATTTGGAGTCTCTTCATACCAGTGCACATGATTTAGTATCGGGTAAACTAAGGGGTTAATCAAAACTAAACCATTTCACCTGTTGAATAAACACTTGAAATCGAAAACGTTCGGTGTTAAAAATGGATGAAATCCTCTATAGTTTTCAATTTGCAATACGACATTCACTCCGATGGCAAGGTGTTTTTTATTCCAAATTAATATAAACAAACAGGTAATACAACCACATACTAAATACTGACATACAACTTATTGAACATAATATTTACAAAATTCATAATGAAAAAATTGAATCTCACATTCACGACAGCATTCCTTAACCTCCTCATTATAAGTAACAATCACCAAAAATTTGGAAACTAAAAATAATAGTATAGAATTTTAACAAATTATCCCCAATAGGGATGTTTTACACCTAAGATCAGGAATGCAAATCGATTTATAACCTATGCACAGAGCCAAACAACTATTAAAAAAGAGGATAGCAAAGCGCTAGAAATTACTCTGTCTCTTATCGTTACATCTTCTAGAGCTAGCTAACTATTTCAAATAAAACAGATAATAACAAGTTGTGCCATACGATAAAACTCTTATCACAATAGATTAAGGATAAATAAATATTATATAAAATTCTATTAATCAATAATTAAATGTTAATTAAATGAATATTTAGTTTATATATTACAAGTATTATATACAGCTATTTCGTTGGAATTAGAATCCAATTCCATAAAAAACATATGAGTCAAATCAAGTAAACCAAATCAGGCTCTAGAAAGGTAAATCATCTAGAATACGCATCAGCCCTCTGTAAGCTATGATTTTGAAAAAGCAAGTACATCACTAGACTTCGTGCAAAAAGATCGTTAAATCAACTAATTCTCTTCTTAAAACAAAAGGTTGAACCACGAATTCCTTCACCTATACAGAAAACTAAAACCGTTTAAGAATAATCTAGTTAATCGGAACAACAGGCCACCTCATCAAAATCTCAACAACCCTACCATCTAACAAGGGAAAATCAACAGATGAAGCATACATTCTAGTAATAGGGCTAGATAAAAGTTTGGATAAAACAGAAAATAAGACATAAACAATTATAAAGCAAATATTTACAGTAACCATATAAACTTATAATACATATTTAGAAGAGATTTTATAATAAGGTCCCCACAACTGGAAATCCAATTTTATGGTGTCCCCTACTCGTTATAATAGAAATGAACAATCCAAACAAATTTGATATCATAAATGTATTTGTAAAATTGTTAAACAAATACAGTAAGAGATGATGTCATATTTCTGTTGTCATTTGCATCTTGGGAACAGCAATAACAACAGAGGAAAAAATCATAAAAAAAGCCTTGCATAGTCAGAACTAAAAGCAAGACTTCGAAATGATAGTCTGGTAGAATTCCTCTGATTGGAGGTTAAATGACCAAGCCTGAATTGGGTTGTGAGTACCGAACGGAAACCTTTGAATGAGCAAAATCACCTCCAAAAGGAGGATTTAATTTTTTTATGGAAACATCGATAGATTGCGCAAACGAAAAATACAGATGGATCGCTTTTAAAATCTCATGAGCAGCTGACTCTAACAACTTACGTTTAGGCGTCATAACTTTTTGAATAATTTGATATAAGATTTCATAATTGACAGTCTTATCCAAATTTTCGTAATCATCATCACCTGCATCAAAGCTCACTGAAGCTTGTACTAAAAATTCATTTCCCAAAAGTTGCTCTTCTTCGTAAAATCCAATCGGAGCAAAAACTCGAACATCTTCTAAAGAAACGGTTTGTAATATTTTCATATTACAAACCTACTTTTTATTCTTAATAATGCGAACATCAAATGTAAATTCACCTCAAAAATCCATATCTCCCAGTATCGAAAAGTTTTGATTGGAGAATACAAGTGTCCTAAAATTCTAACGGAACATACAACCGACTATTTGATTTTAAAATATACGTACTAGTGAATGGATACAAGCTCCACTTCAAATATCAAAGTAGCATTCCCACCAATCTCTTTTGAAACACTCAATTCTCCATATCCAAGTGCCGATGGAATAAACAAACGCCACTTACTTCCCTCTTTCATTAATTGCAGAGCCTCCGTCCATCCTGGTATGACTTCGTTAACAGGAAATGAAGCTGCCTTTTTACGCTTCTCTGTTGAATCGAAAACTGTACCATTGATTAAGGTCCCCTTATAAAAACACTTAACACTATTTGTTAATTTTGGGGTCTTTCCCTCTCCATCCACAATGATTTCATATTGTAACCCCGAAGGTAAGCTTACTACGCAATCGCGCATGCCATTCTCCTTTAAGAATGCTTCTCCCTCAATTAAATTTTTTTTAGCTTCTAAGCGTAGCTTTTTTAAATATCCTGTTGCGTTAGCCATTTTTTTCCTTTTAAACTTAGATAAGTATGTTTTATACACAGTTTAAGTCTGTGATATATAAAACAAATATTCATTTGAGTCTTTTATTTGGGACTCGTGATTATTAAATAATTATCGGATCTCCTCTACTAGCAAGGGTTTATAAGAGGAGAAATATCAAACCTTCCTTACTGATTCAACTTCCAATCGAATATGACTGAAATCGGCCAATGATCGGATAGCGCATGCCCCTGCTCATTAACAAAATCTGCTTTCTCCACTTGATATCGCTTTGGTGTTAGAACAAGCCTATCATTGCTCCTAAACATGACCTTATCGATTGATTCCGACTTATTATCAATATCCATTATATCTAGACATAGAAACAATGGATCAATGGTTGGTGCCACATGATTATGTTGGAGCGAAACCCAACTATCACTTAATTGCGTCTTATTCATAAAATCAACCAAATTATCTTCAGCATATGAAAAATGAGCATTAAAATCTCCAGCGACAATAATAGCTTTACCAACCGAAAACTTATTGATATATGCTGCTAATTGATGATAATTGGCTCTCCTAGCCTGTGCGGCTCTTTTATTATCTTGAGAATTGGCATGTATATTATAAAAATCGAGTTCTACCCCTTGCCCCAAGTGAAGGGTGCAGCAACTGAACCCTTTTGGTGTCAACCGATCTGAGCCCGTTCTATTAAGCCATTCTATCCGTTTAAAATTAGAGAGTGGATATTTTGATAAACAGTCCAACCCATCGCCAAATATGGCTAACCCCATACTGATTGTACGAAATGGGTGTAGGTTACCGTATTGGTATAAATAGTGGTTGTAATTGAAATCTTCTTGGATGTGGGCAATATCGAAACTATTTAGTAATACACCAATATGTGCTATACTTTTTGACCGATTCGTCTTTGCTGATGAAATAACTTGTGGTAACCCTGCGACATTGTACGTTATAACAGAAAAATTGCCCGATAGTAAATCGGGCAATTCATATTGTTTTTCGTGTAGGAAAACATGATCTTTTCTTCGCATTAAAGATTTCCATAATTCCTGAAGATATTGAAAAAACATATTTATTTACAACTAGGCTTGTTCTATAACAAAGATAGCATGCTTAAATTAAATTACAATAACCCCACAATTAAAACTTCTTTAAATTGAATCGATTATAACGTTGCATCAATTGCATCCCATAATTTAATTCTCTTTTCTAGAGCCAATTTCGACACTTCCTCCACTTCTTTCCATTTCCCAAGATCATCACCACACAATTCCATAATCATTTTCATCGCCAGTGGTCCATGTTCGTCTGCATCCAATTCAATATGCCTTTCAAAGTAATAAAGCAGTTTTTCTAGATTTGCATTAGGAAAATTCAGTTGAATCTCCTTGAGAATAGAAGAAAACATATCTGGGATTAGATCTTCTCTCCCAAATGTAAATGCGGCAGCTATTTCATGCGCTGATCCATTTTCAATAATATCAAAGGTAAATGTCAAAAACTCTTTTATGTTTGAATGTAGTGTGCTTTCAGCTATCACTTCGAAAATAGGAGAACCCTTATAAACTTGATTTAAGAACTCATTAACTTCATGTGTACTCCCTCCGATAGCTTCCAACGCATCAAGATACATCTCGAAATGACTTAAGCGTCTACCGTCAATATACTCATCTGATTCTTCAGCAACAACAATTTCATTAATCAAATATCTCGTATCTGGATACGCAGAAGGGTACCAAGGTGTAGTAGTACATGTTAACTTTTGCTGTAATGCTTTCAATAGTGACATAAAATCCCATACTGCATAAACATGTCCCTGCATAAAAACCTGAAGATCCCCTAACGTTTTTATTTTAGAATAAAGTGGATGGGCAAGCAATTGATCTCTTTCCGTAGCAATGTAGTCATTAACATTCTTGATGTATTCCATATCTTATGATTTGAAGCAAAAGTAGTTTCTCAGAATGAAAATTGAACAATTTTTAAAAAAAATTGACTTCTTATTTACATATATGACCTTCTAAAAATAGAAAAGCTTGAAGTGGGGAACCTCAAGCTTATCGTTAGCCATATATTAACCTATTTTATGAAAAGTATTTGTAATTAAAACGACCGACTGATTATATTATTGTGCACCGTTCATTTTTTTTTAAATTTTATCAAATCAATACTTGATAAAACAAACCGCTGTTCTTTAATTTAAGGAACAACTGATTTACTACATGTATAACGCCTTAGTGAAGACATTATTGTTGGTTCAAAATATTTATCGCAGTAATCGGTCTAAAAAATAAACTTCTACCGTATATTGAATGTTATAACATGGTAACCCAATTAAATATATTCCATATGGCGGATTTTAATTTAGAAGATTTTGTAAACATCTTAAACAATAAAGAGGTTTTCCAATACTTGGTCGATAAAAAAGTAATCAAGGAAAAGAAATTTTTAGAAACATACGAATACGAAAAAGAGCTACATGAACTGCAAATTCAACTAACAGCAGTCCAAAATACCGTCATCGCAGAAAACAAGCGAGTATTGATTATTTTTGAAGGAAGAGATGCTGCCGGTAAGGGAGGCGCTATAGAAAGACTTGTCGAATACCTGAATCCAAAAAAATTGCGTGTCGTTAGCTTACCTAAGCCTACAGAAGAAGAATCTAACCAATGGTACTTTCAACGCTATTTTAAACAATTACCCAATGCTGGAGAGCTTGTTTTTTTTGATAGAAGCTGGTACAATCGTGCTGTTGTTGAACCCGTATTTGGCTTCTGCACAGAAGAACAGTACAAACTGTTCTTAAAACAAGTCAAAGAGGTGGAAGAACTATTAATACAAGATGGCGTCATCTTAATCAAGTTATTCTTGACCATTTCTAAAGAAGAACAAGCAAAAAGACTGGAAGAAAGAAAAACCGATGTCTTAAAACAATGGAAAATTGGCCCTCTTGACAAACAAGCTCAGGAAAAGTGGGACACCTACAGCATCTATATTAAAGAATTGTTCAAAAATACAAGTACAAAAAAAACACCTTGGGTTGAAATTGAAACCGATAACAAAAAGAAAGCTCGTCTTGAAGTTTTTAAAATTATCATCAACCAAATCTCGAATCAAAAGATCGGAAAAATCGAGGATATTGTGAAAATCTATAATTGAGGGTAAGAAGTGGGAAAGAGTTAATTATTATTTCTCTTTTCCACTGATCGAGCCATCTACCCCTATCACTTTGATTACCTTATCACCCAATCGTGTTATATCGGACTTGAGGCCAACCATAATGGTCATGATATTGATTGGCGTTTCCTGTATTTTATTGAAGGAATGCAAGTATCCGATTTCCATACCTAGGAAGAAACCATTAAACCGATAATCGGCACCTACCCCAAGTTTACCTGAAAAAGAAAATTTCTTCTTATTATCTATTTGTGCAATGTTATTGACAGCATCTACATGCACTCTAGGCTCTACTAGAAAGCCAAACCCTGGGCCTGCATAGGCATAGGCATTCAACAATCTCAATTGTTTACGAACACCACCGGCTAATGATAAAGTGTAAAAATTCGCATTCGCATCTTCAACTTTAAAGGCATATTGATTGTCTTGAATTTTTTGCTTATAGTCAAATGACAACGTATATAATGCAGGATAAAGATAGTATTTAGGGTTTTTCAACGAGATATCCAATCCTAAGCTTCCTGAAAACTTAGGAGATAAAACATCCTTGGTTTTCCCCATAGGGAATCCCATTCCAGTACCACCAAAATAATATACCTTACGGAAATGTAAGGTATCTACTCCAGTTTGAGCAAAAACAGAAAAACACAAAAACAAACAAAAAGTAGTCGCTAAAATTCTCTTCATAAAAAACAAACCTATTATCGAAAAACAATAATAGGTCTAAAAAGTTTGATTCCGACTATAATTACTTTTTAAAAGTAATTTTTAGACTGCGGTCCCTGACTAAATAACAGGTCCACTATACTTAAATCTGGATAAAATCCATTCTTTTCTTCAAAAACTTGATAATATGGTTTAGGATTCAACAAAAGACTCTGTTTCTTTGGGTGAATCTGATCTCTAAGGTCTACCACATTGGGTACTTCTCTAAAATATTCATCAGTAAAGGAAAGTTCTCGCTTCAATTTCAATGATTTTAACAAAAGCTCTAATTGTGCTACATTATAATCAAATAATAAATCATATTTTTTATTATAAAACTGAGCAAAATCATCCTCATAATATTCAAAATAAGCTGAATTTCGATAAGCCGCCTGCAAACTTAACCAATGTAATCTTTGCCAATCAAATTCGTACGAAATCCGTTTATGGGACATTGGTGAACGCTCACTTTTGCTATGCTGAATAGGTACAATCAATTCCTGTATTCCATTTGCAGTAGCAATACGCGTTCTGGAGCGATAAGTTTGTTTTTGAAAATTATCATACTTCTCAATCAAAATCGGCAAAGGATTTTGTTGAATACAATGAAAATATGATATTGGAGGTAAGTAACAAGTTGTTAATAATAAATGAGTTGACATAAAAATCGCTGAATTTTATTTTATCTGCTGCAAAAATAACTTAAATTAGGGATATTTGCAGGTAAGATTTAGAATAGTTACAAAGAATACATGAAACAAAAAGCATTATCAGCACTTTTATATCTAATCGCTTTAATGCCATTCTGGTTGATATTTAAGGTATCCGACCTATTTTATTATATCCTATATTATATTGTTCGATATCGTAAAAATGTGATTTTTGATAACCTAAGAAATTCATTTCCTGAAAAAAGCGAAGAAGAAATACGTGCAATAGCGAAGAAATTCTATCGCTTTTTCCCAGATCTTATTTTAGAATGTCTAAAATTTAAGCGCATTTCAAAAGATGAGGTCAGTAGAAGACTTACGCTTGTGGACGAGCATGAACTCACGAGGCATTTAGATCAAAATAAAACAGTAATTGCAGCTACTGCCCACTATGCCAATTGGGAATATGGGATCCATGGCTTAAGCACCATCACAGATGCACCAACACTTATCGTATATAAGCCCTTAAATAATAAGACCGTAGACCAAGTCTATAATCAAGTTCGCACAAGATTTGGAGCAGTTATGGTACCCATGAAGCAAATTGTAAGGCATTTAGTTAAATTAAGGGGTAAACCGAGTGTGAGCGTTTTTGTGGCAGATCAAGCTCCGACCTATTCAGATTCGGATTACTTCCTCCAATTCTTAAACCAAGAGACACTCGTATATACAGGTCTTGAGCGGATATCAAAAATGACCAATGGACCTATTGTTTATTGCCATATTGGGAGAAAAGAAAAAAGAGGATATTATTTTTGTAAATTTACCACATTAATTGAAGATCCATCTGCTTATTCAGACAAAGAAATCACCCATATTTACAACGCTTTTACGGAAAACATCATCCGCGAAGAACCACAATATTGGCTTTGGTCTCACAAAAGATGGAAAAGAAAACGTAGAAAATGAAAAATTACCCTAAAGTAGCTGTAGTTATTTTAAATTGGAACGGGAGATTTTTCTTAGAAAAATTTTTACCTTCTGTATATAACAGCAGTTACCCAAATATAGAATTCGTAATTGGAGATAATGCGTCTACAGATGACTCTTTGGCATTTGTAAGTGCATCATACCCCAAAATTACCCTATTAGAAAACGAGCAGAATTTCGGTTTTGCTGGCGGCTATAACCATATTTTGTCAAGAATCGAAGCAGATTACTATGTGCTACTCAATTCTGATGTTGAAGTTACACCAAACTGGATAGAACCCGTCATCGAGATGCTAGAGCGAGACGAAAAATTGGTTGCGGCGCAGCCTAAAATACTTGCTTTCCATAATAAAGCCAAATTTGAACATGCTGGCGCTGCAGGAGGATACTTGGACCGCTATGGCTTCCCTTTCTGTTGTGGACGTATTATGGATAAGGTAGAATATGACCTTGGTCAATATGATGATGAAAAAGAAATTTTCTGGGCATCAGGAGCTGCATTGTTCATCAAAAGCCATGCGTGGAAAGAAGCACAGGGACTTGATGAAGATTTTTTTGCACATATGGAAGAAATAGACCTTTGCTGGCGCTTAAAAAGGATGGGCTATCGTATTGGATACTGCCCAGATTCAACAGTCTATCATGTAGGAGGAGGCACTCTGAATGCGAGCAACCCACAAAAAACTTATTTAAACTTCAGGAATAATCTATATATGCTACAAAAAAACCTAGCAATAAGTCAGGTTTTTACCATTATTTTTATTCGCTTTTGGTTTGATTTTGCAGCTCTAGTCAAATTTCTTTTAGATCGAAAATTCAAAGATGCTTGGGCGGTGAGCCGGGCACATCAATCTTTTTTCCTAAATATTTTCAAAAACGCTAAAAAAAGAAATAATAATCTTCAACTTGAAAATAAGACTGGTGAATATAAGAAATCAATAATTGCTGATTTCTATCTGGATAAGAAACAAAAATTTTCAGACTTAGATCAAGAGAACTTTTTTTAAACGCCTTACTCGCATGAAGTAAAAACGCATAAAAATGCAGCTCTTATCAATAGCTGCATTTTTTATTAATTTCTATTTGTAAATTGATTAAACGTACTTTTTATTTGTAAATTCGCAACATGTCATCCATGGATATTGAACAAAAAATAACTTCACTAACGCAAGAGCTAAACCACTATAATTATCAATATTATGTGTTGGCTCAAAGCCTTATTTCAGATTATGATTTCGATCATAAAATGAAAGAATTGGAGGCCTTAGAAGCACAATACCCTGAATTCGCAGACCCCAACTCTCCTACCCAGCGGGTGGGTGGAGATGTAACCACGAAATTCGAAACTGTTAGGCATCGTTGGCCTATGTTATCATTAGGCAATACCTATAACCAAGACGACCTTCGCGATTTTGACCTAAGGGTTCGTAAATTAATAGGTGATAATTTTGAATATATCTGTGAATTGAAATTTGATGGCTTATCCATCAGCCTCACCTACCAAAATGGTAAACTATCAAAAGCAGTTACACGTGGAGATGGCACACAGGGAGATGTTGTTACCAATAATGTCAAAACAATTAGAAGTATTCCAATTCATTTAAAAAAAGGTCATTACCCTGAAGAATTTGAAATCAGGGGAGAAATCTTTATGCATAAGACGGCCTTTTTACGTTTGAATGCCGAAAGGGAAGAAAATGAGGAACAAACTTATGCCAACCCACGTAATTTTGCAGCAGGAACAATTAAATTACAAGATTCTGCAGAGGTAGCTAAAAGACCTTTAGATTGTTTCTTGTACTTCTTATACTGTGACAATAGAAATAAACTATTTCATAATCATTGGGAAAGCTTACAAGCTGTCAAAGAATGGGGATTTCACGTTTGTGAACACACACAGAAATGTCAGACTTTAGATGATGTATTCTCCTTCATTGATTACTGGAATGAAAAAAGACATGATCTCAGTTATGAGATCGATGGTATCGTAATTAAAGTAAATGATTATGGCGCGCAAGAGGAACTGGGTTTTACAGCCAAGAACCCACGTTGGGCAATTTCCTATAAATTCCAAGCGGAGCGAGTTGAAACACAACTCGAATCAATCAGTTATCAGGTGGGCCGTACAGGTGCTGTTACACCAGTCGCAAATCTAAAAGCCGTTTCTCTAGCAGGAACAACTGTTAGAAGAGCTTCCTTACATAATGCCAATGAAATCGCAAGACTTGACCTCCATGAGGGGGATACCGTTTTCGTTGAAAAAGGTGGGGAAATAATCCCGAAGATCATCGCTGCAAATGAGGATAAAAGACTTCCGGATGCTAAAGCGTACATCTACCCAACGCACTGTCCAGAATGTCATACAGAATTAATCCGCCAAGAGGGAGAAGCTGTACATTATTGTCCTAATGAAGATGGTTGTCCACCCCAGATTGTTGGGAAAATGCAACATTTCATAGGGCGTAAAATGATGGATATCGAAGGGATGGGAGATGAAACAGTAGAAACGTTCTATAAAAAAGGAATTCTGAAAAATGTCGTTGATATCTATGGTCTCCAAGATCATCAAGACCAACTTCAGAACTTAGAGCGCTTTGGTCAAAAATCCATCGATAATATGTTAAAAGGAATTGAAAAATCAAAAGATAAACCTTTTGAAAAATTGCTTTTTGCATTAGGGATTCGGCATGTTGGAGAAACGATAGCAAAAAAATTGGCACATCATTTCAAAAATATTGATGCTATCAAGGCGGCTTCTATAGAAGAAATAGCTACTGTTCAAGATATTGGAATCCGCATTGCTGAAAGCATACATCACTATTTACACATACCTGCCCACGAAGAGCAAATAGCACAACTAAAATCTTACGGATTACAGTTTGAAATTGAAGAGAAAGAAGTAATTTTGGACAGTAATACGCTAACTGGTCAAACCTTTTTAATATCAGGTGTCTTTGCACTTCATTCAAGAGAGCAGTTGGCAGAACTTATTGAAAATAATGGTGGGAAAATGGTTTCCAGCATTTCAGCTAAATTAAGTTATCTTGTCGCAGGAGATAAGATGGGGCCTTCTAAATTGGCGAAGGCAGAAAAATTAAACATCAAAATGATCGATGAACATGAACTATTAGCGATGATCAACGATAAAACTAGTATATAAATTAAATATTAATCTTTACAATCAACACAATGAACGAGCTTCATGGAGCTGGTGTAGCATTAGTTACACCTTTCAACGCAGATGGAACAGTTGATTTTGATTCTTTAGCAAAGCTAATTGAATATCAAATCGACTCCGGTATGAATTATTTAGTCTCTTTAGGTACTACTGGGGAAGTGGCAACTTTATCTAAAGATGAGCGAAAGCGTATCTGGGATTTCACTGTCAAACAAGTGAATGCTCGCATTCCATTAGTTGCGGGTATCGGCGGAAACAACACTGCCGAAATCGTTGAGCAGATCAAAGACTTTGATCCAACAGGTTTCTGCGCTATTCTATCTGTATCTCCTTATTACAACAAACCAGTACAAGAAGGAATTTATCAGCATTACAAAGCGATAGCAGAGGCATCCCCTCTTCCGATTATTCTGTATAATGTACCTGGACGTACAGGAAGTAACATGACCCCAGAAACAACAGTACGTTTAGCTAAAGACTTTAAAAATATAGTCGCAACAAAAGAAGCGTCTGGTAATTTTGCTCAATTCAGTGAAATTTTGAGAGACAAGCCTGCAGATTTTTTATTGATATCAGGTGATGACCCCGCCACATTACCTATGATGGCTTTAGGCGCAGTAGGTATTATTTCGGTAGTTGGCAATGCATACCCTGCACAAGTATCCCAATTAGCTGCATTATGTGCTACCGGAGATTTTGTGGAAGCTAGATCGGTGCATAATGCGCTATTAGAAATAACGGATCTTTGTTTTGTTGATGGCAATCCATGCGGTGTCAAATATATCCTACAGGAACAAGGGTTGGGTCAAGACCACGTACGTCTACCATTAATTCCGGTATCAGCTAAAACACGAACTGCTATACAAGCCGAAATGCAAAAACTAAAATAAAAACTAACAGTAGTCATTGTATATTTAAAATCTATTAATTATCTTTGCACTTCCGTAAGTACGGATAAAAAATTAATAAACATAATTATTTAACAAAATGCAACAGTACGAATCTGTAATCGTTCTTACCCCGTTGCTTTCTGAAGATGCTGCGAAAGAAACAATCGCAAAATTCAAAAACATCTTAACAGAAGGCGGAGCCGAAATTGTCGCTGAAGACAATTGGGGTTTGAAAAAATTAGCGTATCCAATCCAGAAAAAATCAACTGGGTTTTATCACTTAACTGAATTCAAGGCTCCAGGAGAATTAATCAATAAATTAGAGGTTGAATACAAACGTGATGAGCGTGTTATGCGTTTCTTAACTATTGCTTTAGACAAACATGCTAAAGCTTACAGCGAGAAAAAACGTAGCGGTGCATTCAACAAAAAAGCGGAAACTAAAACTGAGGAGGGATCAAACTAATGGCTAACGAAAATATCCAGTACGTAACTGCCCCTAAAGTAGAGGACAATCGTAAAAAATATTGCCGTTTCAAAAAGAATGGTATCAAATACATCGATTATAAAGACGCTAACTTTTTGATGAAATTCGTGAATGATCAAGGTAAAATCTTACCTCGTCGTTTAACTGGTACATCATTGAAATTCCAACGTAAAGTAGCTCAAGCGGTTAAACGTGCTCGTCACATCGGCTTGTTACCTTACTTAGCTGATTCATTAAAATAAGGAGGACTAGAGAACATGGAAGTTATTTTAAAACAAGATATCAAAGGCTTAGGTGAGCAAAATGATATCGTAAATGTAAAGCCAGGTTACGGTCGTAATTATTTAATCCCGCAAGGATTTGCTATGCAAGCGACTGTATCAGCAAAAAAAGTTTTAGCTGAAAACATTAAACAAGCTCAGTTCAAACAAGATAAAATTAAGAAAGACGCTACAGAATTAGCTACTAAATTGGAAACTGTTAAGTTATCAATCGGTGCTAAAGCTGGTGAAACAGGTAAAATCTTCGGTAAAGTAAACAGCATTCAAATTGCTGATGCTTTGAAAGCTAAAGGTTTTGATGTTGACCGTCGTCGTATTACTTTCGAAGTTGAGCCTAAAGAAATTGGCGAATACTTAGCTAACTTAAACTTACACAAAGAAGTGAAAGTTCAAGTTCCTTTCGAAGTAATTGCTGAATAATTCTTATCCGGTATAACATACATAAAAGGAGATAATTTCGATTATCTCCTTTTTTTGTACCTAAAATACTTATCCATATCGAAACTAGAACACCTCCTTACTTCATCCTTTTTTGGAAAAACTATTCATTGCCGATTTAAATCATCCTAGTTTTAGCGTACTTGCCCATCCCAATTAAACATGAACCCAAGGAATAAATCGAAACAGCATAGTACTATCGTTCATTTTTTAGTCTCAAATTCTTTAGCATTATAAGATCTTAATGCGGCCTTCCTCTTTTGCGACAAGCTGTCTCTCGACAGCTAAATCAATTGCATATCGCATAGAGCTATCAATTTGCTTCCCTACTTTTGGAAAATCAAATTGACGGGCTAAATAACGAATCAAATCTTCTTCAGCCACACTCATATTTTGCTCGATAGCTTCCTGTAATGCAACAATAATTTCTTCTGGTGCAATATCTTCCACAGTTCGCCTTACTCCATTATTTGATCGATAAAAATCAATTCCTGGTAAATCCTCCTGCTTCCAATAAAATGGCTGCTGATGTTCGGTTATATAAGGTTGTAATTCGTCAATAATTTCATTCAAAATACGTTCAACTTTAATACTCGCTTTTGCTTCCCAATGGTCAATAATCCTTTTATAAAGAAACAGCCGACTAATAGGTGATTCATTATAAATAATCATTTCCATCTGTTTTCGAATAATGATTTTATTCTCTATATCATATAGCAATTCATTTTCGCCGCCATATTCATGTTTTAAAACAGTTGATTCATATGGAATCTTCTTCGATAATATCGGAGAAGCATCAATTTCTTCAATGCGATGTTCATTAAGCGCATAGTCTCCTAAAGTTACTGATTCATGCTCTTTTTCTATTTTATGCAACAGTCCATTTACTTTCTCCAAGATAGACGCTACAACTTCATCAGCATTCTCAATCCAATCTAATGACCAAATCCTAAAGATATTCCAACCAAGGCTTGTCAACATCTGGGGTAATACCAGTTCTCTATCATTAGTTGTTTCAGCATTAAAATAATTAGGACCATCTAATAAAACAGCTAAAATATATTGCTTTGGATATTCTGGATGGACAACACCTAGATCAACTTTGTAATCAGACGTACCAATATTTTTATTCACTGTCAATCCTTCAGCTTTCAATCTATCGGCCACATTTTGACTTAAATTTCTATGATTATTCTCCAGCTTTATCTGAGAAGCATCAATTATCAAATGTCCTCTCTCAGCAAAAGATAGAAAGCTTTTCAATCCGGCAACACCCTCTGAAGCCGTTCGATTCAAGTTAATCTGATCTGCTCGAAGGGTAGCAAAAACCTTCATTTCCTCACGTGCTCTGGTCACAGCGACATTAAGTCTCCGCCAGCCCCCTTCCCTATTCAACGGTCCAAAATTCATGCTTACTTGACCATGCTCATCCGGTCCATAGCCAATAGAGAATAAGATTACATCACGCTCATCTCCCTGTACATTTTCTAGGTTCTTAATGAAAATAGGCTCCTCGCTTTCTGTTGCTAAAAGTTCAAGTTCAGGATCAAGTCGGTATAATTCATTTAATTTATCTTCAATCAGACTTTGTTGCACCTGGCTAAAAGTAACGATACCAATACTCTGCTTACTGGTTTTATCATTCCGAAGCCGTTTTGCTATGTCATTGACAATAGCTTGTGCTTCAAACTTATTCTGTCGACTTTTACCTTTATCGTAATACCCTTTGACATGTTCATAGGTCACTCTACTATTTAAGTCGTCTGCAGATGGAAATGTTAATAATTTATTATCGTAGTAATGGGCATTACTAAAGGCAATCAAACTTTCATGTTTACTGCGATAATGACGTAACAAATATTTGGAAGGGAATGATAAAGAAAGGCAATCATCTAAAATACTCTCCAAATCTTCAATCTCCATATTATCTTCATCGACTTTATTGGTCATAAAAAATGAAGTAGGCGGCATTTGCTTAGGATCTCCAACTATGACGGCATGCTGTGCCCTTGCTAAAGAGCTCACTGCTTCACATGTAGGTAATTGAGAAGCTTCGTCAAATATCAGTAAATCAAATTGATTCGGATCAGCTTCAAAATACTGCGCTACCGAAATCGGGCTCATCAACATACAAGGGGCCAATCGAGGTAGCAGCGTAGGAATTTGATCAAACAACCGCCTAATACTCAATCCTCGTCCTCTGTTTTTAATTGCGCGTTTCAAAATGGCAATTTCAGAACCTTGAAGTGCTTCTATTGTGCCATTAGGTAAACGCTCATTCAAACGCAACAGCAGCTCTTTTTTTGTCAATTCAGTAAATGAGTTTGCAATCTGTTTATATTTATTGATCTTATCCTCAAATAGTAGAACGTTAAACATATTTAAAGGCTCATGTACAGCAATAACCTGATTGGTTAAATTAAAATGAATAAGATAATCAAAATGATGAACCAAATTATCATGCTCAATGCGATCCTGCTCGTACAACGCTATAAACCATTGTATATCTGATTCAATAGCCCGCTCTCTTATCCTAGCATAATTAGTCCAATTTTTCAACGTATCAATATTTTCCACAATCTCAGAAACCTTTTTAGTGATAGTCTTCACCCAGTCCCCTGCTATCGGGTATTTCCGAATATCCAAATGTGTATCAACCTGCAATTGATCAATTGCAACTGATAATCTATCCCAGGCATTGGTAAACCTGTGTAATACTTGTTCTTGATCAGGAATCAACTCGTTCGAATTTAGCTTCGAGTGAGTCATCCACTTTGTTAAAATTTCCCCTACCGAGAGGGGTGTAAGTTCTACCAAAATCCGATTTAACGATGCTAACAATACAAGTTGCTCTTTAATTATACCTACATTAGTCTCTTCTGCCAAATATGAACTGGACAATAAAGTTGGTATCTCATCATATTCACGTGATCTAACTTTAGTTTCGAGTTCTTGAAAAGTATTTACATCAGCAAAAAATTGATCAATGGTTTCATCGTCATTAAAAACTAGGATACTAAAGGCAGACAATCCTTTTTTTACTTTCCTTTTTTTCAACCACTTAGGTAAAAACCATGTTTGTTGTGCCACTCTCCATAACGACTCTAAAGGCGTTAAATTAGCCGTCAACACACTTTTGTGTGCAATATTCAATAAGTTTTGTCGCTTAACCTGAAAGTTTTCAAAATCGGATAACCATTTTTGAAATTTCTCTTCTTCTTTCTTTTTCGATATAAATTGCCACAGCGACAAGGCTGTCAGTGGCAATTTCGACAATAAAAGTGCAAATTCGTTAAACCGATATAGATTGTCCCAGGTTGATACTTGAAGCGGAATATCTAGTGCCGATAAAACGAGATTCCTCAAACTATCATAGTGTGATAAATTTTCCTGTACTTGAAGAGCCGATGTTTCAACCTGTTGCTGAATTGGAGCTGAATATTGAAGTAGTGAAATTCCTTTGAATGGATTTTCGCTGGGTTTGATTATGATTTTTGAGACCGACTGCAATTCCTCGACCACATCTTTCCAAGATTTCCATTTTTCATTTGTCAACACATTAAAATCTATTTCTCCCAGCTCTATTTCAGGGAAACCATAGCTTGATAATACACTAATTTCAGAAATACTGTCGTATAAACTCCAACCAATCGGTTTTTGTTCATGAAGTAACTCTATATAAACTTGAAGTTCTTTTTTAGCATTTATTAAACGATTGGCTTCTTCATTAAAGTCGAAATTTCCTTTCAATTGAGGCTGTTCCAACGTATCAGAAAGCTGAGCAAGCACATCCGATTTCTTCGCTTTGTTGGAATGCAATTCCAAACAAAAATTTGCGAGACCTATTGCTGTCAATCGTTTATATACGACATCTAATGCGGCCTTCTTTGCAGCTACAAATAATACTTTCTTTCCTTGATATAGCGCGTTAGCGATAATATTAGTAATCGTCTGTGATTTCCCTGTCCCCGGAGGACCATGTAAAACAAAACTTTGATTTATACTGGAAGTAAAAACCGCTTCTAATTGAGAGACATCAGTAGCAATGGGCAATGCTAATGAAGTCGGATGAATATTATCAAAATCTAAAACAGGATTATCCGCAGCAATATCTAATCGTAACTGTCCATCCATAAGACTCCTAACAATGGGACTTTTGGCAATCTGATCCGCCTGATACGCAATATCGTTCCAAAGAATCAGCTTATTAAATGAAAAATTACCCAATACCACCTGGTCTGCTATATCCCATCCCTTTAACTCCATGATTGCCCGTCGTATATGCGCAATCACCTGAGCAACATCGATTCCCTTACCGTCTTTTGGTAGCTCTTCAAGACCACTTAAATTCAAACCATGCTCTTGTCTCAGAAATTCCAATAAAGTGATATTTATCATGGCTTCTTCCTCCCGACTTCGAAGCGTAAATTTACTGCTAATAGAACGACGGTTTAATTCCACAGGCATCAATATAATAGGAGCAGATCGCAACTGATCCGGTGTCTTTTTATCTCGCCATTTTAATAAACCAATGGCCAGGTAAAGTGTACTATACCCATTCTCTTCAATTGAAAGTTTAGCATTTCGAGATATATGCGTCAAAATAGTATCTAAATCTTCACTATGATAATAAGATACCAAACGATTATGAGTCAATTCTTCACTTGCAGATTGATATGACAAAGACGAGGAATGCAATGCTTCATTAAAAATATTATACTGCTTTAGTACTTCTGCATCAGCATTTGCACTGATTGAAAAACTTTTTCCATCAACCAACAAATCTTCTAAATCATGAATATTGACATCCATAATCTGCAACATGTTTTTGGTCATGCGCAAATTGAGTAAATTGTTGCGCAGTGATAGATCTAATAATTTACGTTCCCAAACTTTCTGCTTACTGAGTAATTTATAATCAATAAAATCCTGTTCTTCGTATATTTTACCAAGTGCTATCTTTTCATCCGTCCTACTGCCATTATCATTGTTAGACAAATGTTCAGAAAAATCACCCATACTTTCACTCAGTTTTAACGGGAGAGGTTTTATTCCACTCAAGCGAGCCCGCTTGATATCGATTGACAACAGGAAATCGTCCTTTCCAATTAAGTTTGATTCGCCCAAGTCAATAGCTTGATTAAAACCAATAATATTACCCTTACACACACTTGTGGATTCGATAATCACTAATTCACTTATTCCTTTAGCAATTCGTTTGGTAATGGCAGTTTTATCTTCATTAATAGTTTCTGAAAAATTTTCTTTTTGAAGCCAACAGCCCACAAATGCATGTTCCTTTGTGACGATTATAATAGGGTTTAAATCAATAGCTTCCAAACAAGATGCTAATAGCAAACTGATATCAATACAATTACCAAAACGCTCGCTTGCGATCAAATCCAAAAGTCTCAATCGCTGTCCCTTTTCTTCAAAACTTGGAGGCAATGCGCTATAGACGATTTCTTCATCTTGTATAGCGTTATAAATAGCCCGCATCATTTCCAATATACGCTCGGGATTCTCAGATTGGTAACCTTCAAATTTAGCAGGTAATCGTTGTTGCTCTAAATAAGCTATCGCTTTCTTTTTAATTGCATAAACATAAGGGTTGTTGGGCGTGATATAGGAAGCTAATAATTCTGGAAATGTAGCAAAACCACCAAAAAAGGATAATGGTTGCAACTCAATTGAAGCAACTTCTTCACCCAATAGGTGATCATCCTGATAGATCAATATGCGAAAAAAACTTCGCTCGACCTCCGTTAATTGCATAAAATATGCAGGATCAATGACGATATTATCCGTGGGAATTTTAACTGAAATTCCTATGGGTAAATAAGCAAGTTGATAAGAGTATGATTCCATCCATGCGCTACTTGCACTGATTTCGATTCGCACCCTTTCTAAAATCTGATTACTGTTTGAAGAAATCATGAGATTACTTAAAAAAGTAATTTTATTCTGATACATAGAAAGATTAAAGAAGTTTGCTGCATCTTTCTCTATATGAACCTGTTTAATTATATCCATCCGCCTTACATCTAAAGGACTAAGATAAAAAAGATAGCGAACAGTTCAAGTATCTTTTATCTTAAATAATTATCATATCAGGTTATTGAGCAATAAACACAGGTATTTTAACGGCATGTCTCAATTTATTTACAGTTTCTCCAAAAATAAAATCTTTTATACCTCTATGTCCATGGCTACCAACGATTAATAAATCGGCTTGGTACTGCTCACATATTCTTGTTATGGAAACAACACGATTATTATATCCAAGTTCAAAATCAACCTTAAAATGGCGATCTAAAAAGAATTGTTCATATTTTTTCAAGCGATCTAAGTCCTGCCTGGATTCTAAATCATCTGTACTTTCACCTGTATATTTTACCCCCGCACTCTCAACAATATGCACTAATATAAAATGAGAATCTGGCTGAGATATAGAAAGGGCATATTGAACTGCTTTTGTATCTGAGGTCGAATAGTCCAATGCAATTACAATTTTATTAAAAAGCTTGGGTTCATCAAATTTTAAATCCTCAAATGGAGCATGTACATCCAATTCAATTGATTTCTTCTTATGGAGTATCGGGTACATAAGAGTCATGATTAAAAAAGTCACCATTCCGATTGCCCCCATTATCAATAGAACTGTTAACCACCAAACATCATATTTGATTATCCAACTGGATATCTCCTCAAACACCAGCTTTATATTCAGTACTGCGATAATGACCGCAACCAACCAAGCCAATACTTGCACATAAGGTTTAATCACAAATTTTCCCATCTTTTTCTTATCACTTACAAAGTGGATTAAGGGAATAACTGCAAATGCCAGTTGCATACTAAGTATAACCTGACTAAAAATAAGTAAAGATCCTACCTTCGATTCTCCTGCTATCAGAATCACCAATACGGCAGGTATAATCGCTAGCAGTCGTGTTATAATTCTTCTTAAAGTTGGACTGATACGCAGCCTTAAATAACCTTCCATTACAATCTGCCCAGCCAATGTACCTGTAACAGTAGAACTTTGACCTGCCAATATCAATGCCACTGCAAATAATTTAGGTGCTAAATCTGTACCTAAGGTTTTTCCCAATAAATGATAGGCATCCTCCAGATCGGCAACATTGTGCATACCATTTTTATGAAAGGCCGCTGAAGCTAGGATGAGGATAGCGGCATTGACCAAAAAAGCCATATTTAAAGCAATTGCACTATCAAAAAAGTTATATTTTATGGCTTTTTTAATGGAATAGTCATCTCGCTCTATTTTTCTCGTTTGAACAAGAGCAGAATGTAAATATAAATTATGCGGCATCACGGTTGCCCCTATAATCCCTATAGAAATATAAAGTGCAGCACTGTTAGGTAGACTAGGAATAAAACCTTTCACAACTTCGCCAAAGTCAGGTTTCACTAAAAACATTTCCACCATAAAACACATCCCAATCATGGTGATGAGCCCAATGATAAAGAGCTCCATTTTTCGTATGCCCAATTTCTGCAAATACATGATTAGAAATGTATCCGCAAAACTGATGAGTACCCCCCAAAGGATATCTATTCCAAAAAGTAGGTTTAGCCCAATCGCCATACCCAGTACTTCTGCAAGATCACAGGCTGCAATTGCTATTTCGGCTAAAATATAAAGAACGAAATTCATCCGCTTTGGATAGGTCTCCCGATTACACTGCGCCAGATCTTTTCTTCTTACAATCCCCAAACGTGTACAAAGACTTTGTAAGAGCAAAGCCATGATATTACTCATCAATAGTACCCAAAGCAACGCGTAGCCAAACTGGCTTCCTCCAGCCAAATCCGTAGCCCAATTTCCTGGATCCATATAGCCTACACTTATTAAATAAGCCGGTCCAAAGAAACTCAGTACCCTTTTGATCTTTGACTTTCCTTTACTGATTTCGACACTTTCGTGCACATCAGAAAGCGATTTCTCATGCTGATAAGGATCTTTACTCATGTAGCTATCTCTCGTGTTTTAGATGCAATCTATTCTTGTAGAAATAAAGATAAAAATCCTAATACAGAAAACTAAACTTTTATTAGAAATTAAAGGTGAGTTGCCCTTCCTCTAAAGGAGGTTTTGGAAAATTGCCAAACTTAAATTCTTCGATGATATCATACTGTTCTCTAGCCGGATTATATTTACGCAGAAAAATGCTTGAACAAAAAAAATCTAAATCAATTGCTTTAAAACTTTCAACAGCTACCGCTAGTTTCTCAGGGTTCAAATCTCGGCCCACTGTCAAGTGAGGTTCATCACATTTAGAAAGTAGTGTGGAGATATTTATCTTCGTTATAGCTTCCATTTTTTTCTTCAAAAACTGCTTTGATTTTAGCGCTGGTGCAATATAAAAGGCACCATTGCGGAACGCGTTATAAGTGTCAAAATAAACATATTGAGAGCCCTCGTATTTCAATACTTCAGCAACTTGTTTTTTAATTTTGGATAACGTCTCCAAATCGGCATGATACTCACATATCGTAATATGTGCCAATGAGTGGCAACTGTGGAACCACCCAATTTTACTTTTCAAGTTCTCCTTAATGGATTTTACAATTTGAATACCCTTTTCACAAGGCTGAAATACGAATGAATATTGTTCTACATCTGTGGACATCTGCCCCTCCTTTTTAAATAATGCTACTGCATCTTTTTAAAGATACCCATAATAAAGCAATAAGAGAAACAGGCAAACAATACGCCATTTCTATTCTAAAGCCACAATCTGTTTATTTAAAACCAAAAAATACGTCTACCAAACAATGATGAATATGAGAGCCATAAACCAAACCATGGGCATCATAATTGACTTATCAAAAAGATGTGCAGGTTCTCTAAGCGCACCTCATTACGAAACCTAGGCTTACGTTCTTGACAAAGCTGAAGAGAACATCAAAATATATCTTGATCTTTTTGAATGATAAAATTAATATTTAGCGATTAGCTGTTACGGTGAATAATTTCTGTTTCCAAAAATAATGTCCCAATTATTAAGCTGCTTAGCTTCCTAACCGCAATCTATCTCCGATTTCACCGTTTATTTCTCCCCTATGGTTAAATCCACAAAGGCCAACAACGCCGTCTTTACAAAGTATTTTAAGTAACTTTGAGCATTATTCATTAAATACGACAAAAAGTGTCTCTCGATAAATTAAAACTAGGTAAGCGGTTACATAAGTCCATGGAGGACTTGGGATATTTAACAGCTAAGGAATTACAAGTCAAATCTATATCACGTATATTAGGTGGCCAAGATATCATAGCGATTGGTCCTGAAGATTCAGGTAAAACGACGACTTATGTGCTCAGTGTACTTTCTGGATTAAAATTCAATGTTGCTGATGCGCCAAAAGTTTTAATTTTAGCACCCGATCAAGAACGAATCCAAAACATTCTAGATCAATTTTATTTAATTAGCAAAAATAAAGACCTGAGTATTATAGGCCTACGTGATGGGGGCAGTATGGAGCAGGAAATTGAAAAACTTGTAGCTGGTGTTGAGATTGTCGTGGCGACCCCGAACAGAGCAAGAGCGGTATACCTTAAATTAGGCTTAAATCTAAACTTAATTCATACTTTTATTATTGACGATGCGGAGGAGATTATAAAAAACGGCATGATCACGCCTGTTAAAGAACTTGCACAAAGTTGTAAAAAATGCCAGCATCTCATCTTTAGTACAGTAGAGCATGAAAAATTACATCAGATGATTGACGATTTCATGGTCCTACCTGCATTAATCGAAGTGGAAGAATTAGCACAAGAGCAACTTGAAGTACATGATTTATTTCTCTATCAGGTACCAAATTTTACAACTAAAATTACACTACTTAATAGTTTAATGCTAGATAATGAGACTTTCGATAAGGTTATTATTTTCGTAAATAGCAAGTTAACTGCACAAAAACTTGGTAAAAGCTTACATCGTAAATATAATGATGAAATCCTTATACTCAATCCTTTATTTATTGAAGATAGAGCCATTGAAGATATCGATTTATTTAAACAACAGGATACCCATCGGATTTTAATCGTAGCAAATGAGGGAGCTGACGAGATAGATTTATCAGGTATACCCTATATCTTTCATTTTGAGATACCTGAAAACAATGATATGCTTATCCAACGAATCTTAAAATCTGGTTCTGAAGAGCAATTGGCTTTCACTTTCGCAACTGACTTGGAGTTACCTGAAGTTAGAAAAATTGAACAAATTATAGGCCGAAAAATGGAGGTTCTTGATTTACCAGAACGCATGTCCATATATAGTGCGAAAAAAGGAAATAAAGATGCCGGTTCTGCTGAAGATGAAAGTAATGAAACTCGAGGTGGGGCCTTCCATCAGAAGAAAGAAAGTAATACCAAAACATATAATTATGGTGCTGGCAAGAAAGCTAGAATGACCATGAAAAATAAAAAAGGTTAAATAAACAACGGTATTCAAAAAATAAAAAAATCAAAGTGGCATTACTTTCCTACTGAACTAAGTATACCTAAAGAACATCAAAAAGATGCGCTCTCAAAGGCTTTTTGCTAAACCCTCCTTTATTTTTTATTCTTACATTTGCATTCAAATCACATTGGATAAAACAACCTAAAGTGATAATAAGAGAATAAAGATATACTTCCTTACGCTTGACACTAAAATAAAAGATGTATAATTTCAAAAATGATTATTCTGAGGGTGCACACCCAAATATTCTAACTAAACTAATAGAAACAAACCTCGTACAACAACTTGGATATGGAGAGGATGAGTATGGAATACAAGCAAAAGAAATTTTAAAAAATAAAATTAATAATCCATTTGCTGCCATACATTTTCTTTCTGGAGGCACGCAGACCAATCTTATTGTTATTTCCTTTCTTTTGCGTCCACATGAAGCGGTCATCAGTGCTAAAACAGGACATATTGCAGCGAATGAGACAGGAGCTATCGAGGCTACCGGTCATAAAGTCATTACTGTAGAAACCACAGATGGCAAACTAAATCCAGCTGCTATTGAAAAAGCATTGCAAGAATATGCACTAAAACCACATGTAGTAAAACCTAGAATCGTTTATATTTCTAATTCCACTGAGATAGGTACGATATATCTCAAAAAAGAATTAGAGGATCTGGCAGCATGTTGTCTTGCACATAAACTATTGCTATTTCTTGATGGTGCTCGATTGGGACATGCTTTAATGGCTCAAGATAATGATTTGACACTTACAGATATTGCAACTTTAACAGATGTATTCTATATCGGTGGGACTAAAAATGGTGCTTTATTAGGAGAAGCTGTTATTTTCAGAGACCCTCATCTGGCAGAAGATTTTGAATATGTACTGAAGCAAAGGGGTGCAATGTTAGCTAAAGGACGTCTACTTGCTATACAGTTCCTTGAATTGTTTAAGGAAGACCTATATTTCGAATTGGCAGATCATGCTAACAAAATGGCTATGAAAATAGCAACTACTGTGAAATCCAAAGGTTTTTCTTTTTTAACAAATTCTACAACAAATCAAATCTTCCCCATATTACCAAAAACCGTCATTGCAAAACTCAATGAGAATTATTTATTCTTTGTTTGGAAGGAGATAGATGAAGATCATGCGGCAATTAGATTAATAACTTCATGGGCAACAGACGAACAATATGTCGATGCTTTTATCGCAGATCTTAAACTACTCTAATAGATTGAAGAACATGCTGCGGAAATATTGTTTTTATTAAACACCTTCAATCGAATATCATATTTCAAGAACATCATAACTAAGAATAAAAAAGGGTTCTTCATAAATTGAAGAACCCTTTACTGTTTATTTGTTTCAAAAAATTAATAACCTGTATTTTGTTTTAAGTTCCCCATACTTGCATTGATTTCAACCTGAGGGATTGGGAAAATTTCATTTTTGTTGGGTGTAAATGTAATCCCTTTAAATGTTGGCAAAATTCCACCTTCAAAAGCAGAATAGCTTTCGATTACTTGTTTCGCATTTCCCCATCTTACTAAATCATAAAACCGATGTCCTTCCATTGCCAATTCTAAACGACGTTCAAAACGAACCGCGTTACGCGCGTAATCTTGCGATGAAAAAGTAGGGTATGGTTTTACATCATATACCGCCGCAGGAGCACCATCAGAAGTCGTTTTACCTGGTAATTTTGACGCCCTCACTCGAATAAAATTAACATACTTTAATGCTTCCGATAAATTATTCAATTCAACTTCACATTCTGCAGCCATCAAGATAACATCGGCCAATCGGATAATGTTTACATCTAAATCAGTTACATAAGTCCCGTCATTGGAGGTATGCCCAGAAAAGAGCGCTTTAGGAATCATTGTCTTCATCCCTGAAAATGGACCTGCATGTGGTCTAGATCCATCATCATACCTAAGCCAGGTATCTCCAGGAAAAACTCCATAATCCAAATAATTAACACCCCTTCTACCTGCTGTATAATCTAATCTTGGATCAAATCGTAATGTAGTATTCACTTTGTAGCCTGTGAGCGCAGTTCCAGTCAATGTGATATCTGAAGTATACGGGTTATTACGATAAGAACCATCCAACATAGGAAGGCCATTTGCATCCACTTTATAAGCATTCACTAAATCAATACTTGGTTGGTAAAACCCGCAGCAGCCGATAGGTCCTCCATTGAGACCACCCAACATATCCCCCACATTAGCGTTGTCTCCAGAACCATCTGGGTTAATGACATGCTTAGCAACCATAATCGCTTCAGGGCCATTTTCTTTCAGCACATCATAGTTATCTTGAAATGGCATAGCTGTAATATCTCTACCAGACAAAACATCCTTAAATAAATCAAGAGCTTCTTTATATTTTTTTTGATAAAGATAAAGCTTTCCTAAATATGATTTCGCAGCAAATTGATCCATACGCCCCCCCTCACTGTTAATCTTAGATGTTGGTAAATTTGCCACTGCGGTTTTAAGGTCGCTTTCGATTAAAGGTAAAATATCTTGATCATTTTTGATTATTTTTGCATCCTCTATTGAGACATTTTCATCTATAACAGGAATATTTTTAAAGACCCTCCAAAGAAGAAAATAATAATGTGCCCGCAACATCTTCGCTTCTCCTTCAATTTGCTTTGCCCGCTCAGCTGGAATAGTTTTATCGCCACTTTGATCTTGGGCGAGTAGTTTTAAGGTACTATTAGCTCTTAGAACACCTTCATAATACACTTGCCACATGGTGCTCAAATTATCATTAGAAGAAAATGCAGCAAAGTTAACTAAACTATTCATGTTGGGTTGATCAGTTGGAGTAGACCCTTTATGCGCATTATCCGATATCATCTCCCCAAAAACCCATTGACTGGGAGCTGATGCATAGTTACCCCAGGTACCGTTTACATTACCATTAAGAATCCCATAAGCACCTATCAATGAGGATTCGACACCTTTCTTCATAGCTACCTGTTCTTCTATGAGTTGACCTTGCGGATTTTTCTCCAAAAATCCCTTACCACAGCTACTTAAGCCTACAACTACAACCCCTGCTATACCAATTAATATCTTTATATTTTTCATTTTGCTCACATTAAAAATTAAATTAAAAACCCAAACTTACACCTAACATATATTGTCTAGATTGTGGATACACGCCAAAGTCTACACCCAGTGCTGGATATTTTGAAGGTGTTGCAGTAATCTCAGGATCTAATCCCTCATATTTAGTAATGGTAAATAAATTGGTTACGCCTAAATAAGCACGCAATTTTTTGATTCCAGTATCTGCACCAAATAATTTTTCCGTTTTGAAGTTATAACCGAGTTGCAAATTTTTCAGCTTAAAAAAGCTAGCATCTTGAATATAATAAGTTGAGGATGCAGATTCGATATCGACATAATTGTAACCTGGTAATTCTTGTTTAGGAACTGTACCAGAGGGATTTTTTTCTGACCATGCATCCAATACTCGAACGCTTTTTTGACCATCAAACACTCCCATGTCGGTATAATAACGAGTCGCTTCATAATTTTGATTTCCCTGCGATCCATAGAAATACATCATCATATCAAAATTCTTGTAATTTGCGTTGAAATTAATCGAATATGTGAAATCAGGATGAGGACTTCCAATGACTGTTCTGTCATTTGCATCAATTTTTCCATCATCATTTAAGTCTTCATATCTAAAACCGCCAACACGCGCCTTATCATAAGAAGGTAAATTAGCCAATTCACTATCGTTTTGATAAATTCCTGCTATTTTATACCCATAAAATGCGCCAAATGGTTGACCTGTCTTCATAATAGAGGTCTCCATACTTCTAAATGCGCCATAAATCACTTCATCAACTCCAGGAGCCAAAGACAAGATTTCATTTTTGTTTTTAGAAAAATTCACACCTAAATCAAAATTAAATTTGTCAGGATCTTTTTGTTGCTGATGATAATTAAGAGAAAGTTCTATTCCTTTATTCTGCATATCACCTATATTCAAATAGGGTGATGCACCCCTACCCACTGCACTTGCTGGAAGTGGCAATGCAAAGAGCATATCCGAAGTTTTTTTATTATACCAATCAAATGATCCATCAAATTTTCCATCTAAGATTGAAAAATCCAGACCTAGATTTAAGGACTTCACTTGTTCCCATTTTACATTTTCATTTTGATAATCACTGATCCACATACCGCTCACTAATCCACTATTAATTGGATAAGAGGACGAATTTTGAGAAAGTTGATATCTTTTTAAATATTGAAAAGATGGTATGCGTTGATTTCCAGTAATACCATAACCTGCTCTAATCTTTAAATCATTAAGCCAAGTTGCACTTTTCATAAAATCTTCCTCCGATAGTCGCCAAGCCGCACTTACTCCAGGGAAAGTACCATATTTATTATTGGAGCCGAAATTGGAAGAGCCATCACGCCTAATTGTTGCGCTAAAAATATAGCGATCCATTAACGAGTAGTCTGCTTTCCCAAAAATGGAAAATAATGACCCAAATGTACCTTCACTTTCTCCAGATTTTTTAGCACCAGAACTCACATAAAAAAAATCTGTATTATTACTAATAAAATAATCATTTCCTATCCCTCGAACCTGACGATACGAGTTATCAATAGCTTCTGTTCCAAGTAAAATATTCAGATTATGAACATCATTAAAGTTCGCTTTATAATTTAAAGTATTGGTCCAGGTCCATTCTGTATTATAACCCGATGTTTCCGCGACACCATTATTGGAGCTACCTTCAGTAAATTCTAAATTTGGATAAGTATAGTCAGTAGAATAATAATTCTCATATTTAATACCAAAACTTGTCTTAAACGTCAATCCTTTGAGTAAATCATATTCCCCAAATGCATTTCCAAAAAACAAATTACTTTTGTTCACATCGTCTTTAGCACGATAAGCAATCGCGACAGGGCTTTCACCATTTCCCCAGCCACCTTTAGAACCTGCAAAATTACCTCCTTCATCATAAACAGGAATAATATTCTTGATTCGATATGCAAAGCCTAAGGCACTTCCTTCACCGATATAATCACCTGCAGTATTCGTATTCACACCTATACCATGTCCCTTCGTCATGCTATATTGCATATTTTCTCCAAAACGCAACCTTTTATTAAAAGCAGAAAAACTGGTATTAGAACGCACATTAAAACGTTCGAAACCTGTATGGATAATTGTTCCCTTTTGTCCAAGGTATCCACCAGAAACGGCATAATTTGCATTTTCTCCACCACCAGTAGCACTCAATTGATACGACTGCGTAGGTGCATTTCTCGATAAAGCATCGAACCAATTGGTACCCTCTTTATTTGCTTTCGTAATTTGATAAAACTCTTCTTTATTATCCGCATAATTGTATTTAGACATATCGAAATCCGCAGCTGTTATCAAACTCCCTACGGCGCTTCCTGCAATCAGATAATCTGGTAAAACATCATTTTTACCGCTCAAACCATTATTTAAATCTAATATTTGCTGCGGACTTAACATCTTTGGAAAACGGCCTCTATTTGGTACTTGTATACCATAATAAGAGTCAAAGTTAATACTGGGAGGACCTGTCTTTCCTGATTTCGTAGTCACAATAATAACTCCATTATTTGCACGGGACCCATAAATAGATGCTGCAGAAGCATCCTTCAATACCTGCATAGATTCAATATCATTCTGATTGAGCCAGCTTAACTTTCCTTCATAAGGCACGCCATCAATAACATATAATGGCTCATTATTATTGATCGTACTGAATCCTCGAATCTTTATTGCAGGTGTCGCTCCTGGAGCACCATCCGTGACAACTTGGACACCTGTGGCCCTACCCTGCAAAGATTCCACAGCACTAGCTGCTGGTGTACTTTTCAACTGATCAACATTCACGACTGCAACAGCACCTGTCAGATCCTTTTTACGCTGTGTACTATATCCCGTCACGACAACCTCTTCCAAATCATCACTTTTAACATGCAATCCGATAACCAAAGGTCCTGCTGTTGAAGTTACTGTTTGCGATTGCTTTGAAAACCCGATATAAGTAATTTCCAAAACATCGTTTAAAGCAGCAGCAATTTGAAAATTACCATCTGAATCGGATGAAGTTGCAATAGACTTTCCTAGTACTTTAATTGTTGCGCCACTAATAGGCTCTTTTGTGAGTGCATCTTGAATCTTTCCCCGGATAGGTGTCTGAATTGCAGTAACATGAACCTCATGAGCCGAGATTTCTGTAAATTTTGACATAGGACTACCCAAAGACTGATGACTAATCAGTAGCAAAGCAGTGGATGCCCATAGAGAGTGTTTTACCGATAATTTGTGCTCAATAAAATCCTCGTTAAGAAACTGTAGTAGTTTTCTCATAATGTGAAAAAGGTTTAATTTGGTAATTTAATCAGTGCTATACCCTATCTCAGGATCTCCCCTAGCACTGTATGTTTAGTTGTTAATTACAATTTACGCAATCGATTGACTCTTCATAATTATTCATGAAATATCTTTTGAATTAAAGATTAAAATGTTGATTATCAACAATAAAAAAATCATCAACTTATTGTAACTAGTACAGTATGTAACAACAAAAAGACAAAAGATGGAAATAACTTCATTAAAATGGCGACTGAATATATCCATGTATTCAGCATTTTCGACATCATTATTTTAGATGCATAATCCTATTGTAACTAACCTCTATAAGTCCTTTCCAAAGCAGTACCAATACAATAGGCTCTGAAAAGAAGTCCATATTATTAAAGGCATGCAATTAGACATATAGTACAAACCGCACCTATTCTCTTTAGTCATTCTTTGGCTATGAGTATGTGCTATTTTTTAGGCATTTTAATATCCTGATATTGCACAACAGACACCTAAAAGATGAAGCCGGTTACATAGATGTACAAATTCATTGGATACCAATCTTGAAGCTCGCCGTTGATCTATAGCTGCTCGCATCAAAATAAGAAACTGTTATGAAACTACTAAGTCTACTTTACAACCTTAATGAAACCTAGCCGTATAGAGGTGCAAAGTATATTTATTGGTTTAAATAAATGGAAAGCACTTGATCAACAACCATTTCGAAATTTAAATTCGATTATTCTCGTCGAAATATGCACAATCTTTTCCTTAATTATAGCTACGAGTCAATATTTCCACCGCCCAATAACTAAGTTTTAAAGATATTGAAACTTTAGAAGTTCATGTAATGAATAAAAGTCAATGCTAATTTCTATGCAAGCTTGGTTAAAACCCAGCTATTACTGTTATTCCTTAAGGGGTAAAAGGCACGTTTAATAGTAAACAGAAAAATATAGAATAAAATAAAGGATACCAAATTAACGTGATTACTATCAGTGGTATAGTATGGCCGTCTTACTTCAACGTATAAAAGATCGAGTAGATTTCGAAATTGCAGTTAATGTGGTAGGTAATTGATAAAAAGCAGCCTCGATGTCGGAGTGTCCCGAAAATGTTAGATACATCTGGGGCACTTCAAGTAGAGACTGCTTTTTAGTATTAAGCGCTTTTTTTATTGCCTATACTCGATAGAAACAGGTATCCTGCTGCACCTGAAAATAAAGAACCAATCAATACGGCAAATTTTGCTTCCTCCACCAAGAGTGGATCTGTAAAAGCTAATATGGATACAAAAATGGACATTGTAAATCCAATACCACCCAATAGTCCCACGCCAAATATATGCTTCCAATTTGCGCCCTCAGGCAATGTACATAGCTTCAATTTGGTAGCAATGAAAGATACTCCCAATATGCCTAAAGACTTTCCAACAATCAACCCACCAATAATACCGAGCCCCAATGCTGTAGTCAAACCACCGACCATTTCGCTATGAATCGTAATATTGGTATTGGCTATTGCAAAAAGAGGTATAATAATAAAATTAACAGGAGAAGTCAGCATATGTTCCAATTTCTCTAAAGGTGATTCATCATCTGTCGTATTTGTTGGTAAGGCTAATGCCACCAATACACCGGCTATCGTTGCATGTATACCTGAGTGATGTATAAAATACCATATAAAAACTCCTGGTATCAAATAAGCCCATATTTTTTTAACCCCTAAATAGTTTAAAAGCAATAAGAAAGCAAATATGCCCAATGCAATAAATAAATAGTTGTAATGTAGATCGCCGCTATAGAATAAAGCGATTACCAAAATAGCCAACAAGTCATCAACGATTGCTAAAGCTGCCAAAAATATCTTTAAACTAGCTGGAACACGCTTACCCAACAAAGTAATAACTGCCAATGCAAATGCAATATCAGTAGCCATTGGAATCCCCCAGCCATGCTCGGTAGGTAATCCTTTATTAATGTACAAATAAATAAGTGCAGGTAAAATAGCTCCACCAAAAGCAGCTAAGATTGGTAATAGCGCTTTTTTTGGTGACGACAATTCACCCTCAACCAGTTCGCGCTTTATCTCTAAACCTACCAAAAGAAAAAATATGGCCATCAAACCGTCATTAATCCATAGCAGCACCGAATAGTTTAATTGGATATGTTCTGTTTCGAACCCTAATGTTGTATTCAATAAATTGTTAAAAGATTCCGCTAAAGGAGTATTTGCAACAATCAAAGACAGAATAACACAGATAAACAATAAGATACCACCTATATTACTAGACTGTAAAAACTGTTTGAAAATTTTTAAATTAATTAAGTTTGCCATAAAGACATTTTCATTTAGTGATGAATAAGGAAAAATATAAGCTCCAAATATAGTATGAAACCTAAAGTAAGTAAGTCTACTAAGATAAGTTTTTCTTTTAAAATACTAAGGATTATAGACCCTTTTTCGTTTATAAATCCTCTAAAAAAGAATCCAATGTTAAGCAAATAAATATATTTCAAGACTTAACAAAAACTTCACATCAAATTTACTCTGAGGTTAACAACTAAGCTTACCTTTATGGTAAATAAAAATTAAAGAAGATGATTAAAGATTTCGAACTACAAGCTTTAGAAAGTTACACCGAGGTAATTGAGTTTACATTTGATGGAGATGATTTATTATCAGGTGAAGATTAACCTGCCCTTATTCAAAAAATGTCGCACGCTTACAGCGTGTTTTTTTTCGAATAAGAATTGATGAAATAGTAACAAAATAAAAAAGGACCTTATAAAATCAGTCCCTTTATTAAGTATTTTTTAAATCTGGTAAGTTCATTTAATTTGCACGACCATATTATTTGCGCCGCTATAACAGTCACCGCCTTTCTTATCTTGTTTTTCGAAGCCTTACTATTCATGGTATCGGTCCCTTATAACATAGCCATAGCTATGTAATATATTTTTATTATCATAACCTTAACTATATTTACTGCTATACAACAATAAATGGCATGATAAAATTTAGGCTTTCACCAATCGCAATAGCATTACTTTTTCAACCAACCAAACCAACCAGAGCTCCATGCTTTCTTTTTCTCTAACGCTTTTTCATCCTTAGGGAATAACTTTAGGATAGCTTGTATCTTCTCTTTAGCAACTTCGCCAGCACCAATTGCAAAAGATGCTTCGGCAGACATAAAGGTCATTTCATTCCAATCATCGTCTTCTTCCCAATTTTCACTACTATACATAGCATCAGATTCCTGGCTGATACGAATTACATTTTCCCAATCTTGTAAATGGAAATAAGAATGTATAAGATGCAGTAGTATCAAGTGGAAATCGCCATACGATTCTTCTTCTTTTAAAGTAGACTTCGTAGAGTCATAAGCGACTAATAAATCCTTTAGCGCAGCTGGAAAATCCCCAATTAAGAAATATGATTTTCCTCTCAAATAATGCAACTTACGATAATCGATTAAAGCCATTTCCTGCAACGGTTTAGTAGCTTCATAATTATTTGCGCAAGCTATACATTGATCATACTGCTCCAATTGAAAGTAATTTTGCATCAACATGTACCAGTTCGATGCATCATCAGGTTTACTTTCCAATTCCTTTTGCCAATCCTTCAAAGTTTCTGAATCTCCCCTATGATTGATTAGATCAAAACGTGCGTTCTGAATCTCCATATAAGCTTGACGTGTAACAAACAGCTCTTCTTCCTCATAGTCAGCATATTCTGAAGATTGGATGAGTTCATCATATTCTTGTGCAATAGTCCTCAACCTTTCCTCAGCTTCTTTTATATACCCCAACTTAAACTCACATTTGGTCACGTATGCAGATATTCGAAGATAATTTGGCATATCAAACTCTTTAAAGCTATCATCTAATAACTCATGGTAGTTGATTAATGCATCTTCATACTCTTCTTTCTCAAAATACGCATCCGCCAATGTATTATACAGTTCCCAAAATCGACTATAAGTAAGTCCCTCCTTACATATTTCGATTACTTCATCATATTTTCGCTTGCTATTCAATGCCAGTGCATAATTATTACAACACATAGACATCAACTGACTATTGATAAAGTAATTTGCTTCAAATTGATTTTCGTGAAAATATGCTTTAAAAGCTAAATATGATCGCTCAAAAAACTGCAATCGATAATTTAGCAAGGACATATCAAGAATTGGTGAACCGATAGAATTCTCAAATTCAGAAAACTCGCAGCCTGCATTAAAATAGTCAATAGGACCATCTACTGGCCAATTCAATATTTCAGGTAACTCTTTATGGACTTCGTAGTAAGTAAGGATGAAGCGATGAATGGTTATTGAAAAACCACCAAGCTCTACTGCTTTCTGAAGGTAAGGTAACGCTTCTTCATGATTTCCACCTTCAAGTATATAGGTTCCTGCAAAATGATAAGGAATAAACCAATCTGGATAACGTTGGATGTAACGCTTAGCTTCTATTAAAGGATCTGATAAGTCTAATCCGAGTTCTTCCCGAAAATTACGTTGCACCATGATAGCAAAGTAAATACACTGTTTATCCTCCAAACCACCATTTAACAGCGATACGACCTGTTCATAAAATTTGAAGATCTCAGCATCAATTTCAGGCTCTTCATTTCCATACAATACGGCCTTGACACCCGCCCAACCAATCATCTCATAATCATGATACTCCATAGCAAGCTGACCAATATCCAGGTATAACAGCACATTATTAGATAAAATATCATGTTTATATTTTCTGAACTCGGCAAGTGCCTGTTGATGATGATTTAGGTTCTCGCGAAGAATCATTGCTTTAAAAAGTACACTTTCTGTTAATAGTGCACATTTACTAATACGATCATGGGCATATAATACTTCATAAATGGAAAGCAATTCATTGATATTACCAATAGACTCTTGATATTTCTCATGTAAATAATTCAAATCAGCTCGGAAACGACATACATTCTCTAACTCATCCTCATGGATACTCAATCGTTCTATATAAGAAGCATATTCATCGTAATCTAAATCTTTATAGAAAAAACGAGTAGTTTCCAACAGACCAAAAAGGGCGGCCTCATTATTTGGTTCAAGCTGTAAAATAGATTTGTATATACTAATAACCTCTTGAAAATCGTCTAATGTCAGTTCATTACTGTCTTCATCTAAATTTTGAAAATCAAGTTCCTTAAGTACGGTAGCTTTTAAAATTAATGCGGGAATATCTTGTGGATTTAATACTAGAAAAACTTCTAATTCAGATAAACAATCCTCATATCTCCCTTCTTCATACAAATTAACTAGATCTTGAAACTTCATAAACTACGACTCTTTTATATAAAAATAAAAATATATTACAAACTTCAAAACAGTTCAAAAAAATAAACATTAAAACAGCTCATTACTAATGATAAAATTAGTTGAAGCTTGTAACATTAAAAATAAAAAAAAGGAACCCTGATGGGTTCCTTTCCAATATCTAACAAATTGACTCGGGGTTAAAACTCTATTTTACTGCGTCAATAACTGCTTTGAAAGCATCTGGGTTGTTTAAAGCTAAATCAGCTAAAACCTTACGGTTTAAACCAATGTTTTTAGCATTTAATTTACCAATCAACACGGAATAAGATAAACCTTGTTGACGAGCTCCAGCGTTAATACGTTGAATCCATAAAGCTCTAAACTCGCGTTTTTTAGTTTTACGGTCGCGGTAAGCGTACTGTAAACCTTTTTCTACTGAATTCTTAGCAATAGTATATACTTTGCTGCGTGACCCATAATAGCCTTTAGCTAATTTTAGGATTTTTTTACGTCTTCTTCTCGAAGCAACTGCGTTAACCGAACGTGGCATATTTTTAAAATTATTTGGTAAAAGGCGTCATGTTTCACAATGAACTTACTACCCTGTACCCGGTTAAAAAATTATTATTAATTAAATCGAATAAAACTTATTTTCCGATAGCAAGCATACGTTTAACGTTGCCCATGTCGCCATCAGATACATAACTTGTTGTTGTTAAGTTACGTTTACGTTTTGTGCTCTTTTTTGTCAAGATGTGGCTTTTGAAAGCGTTTTTTCTTGCGATTTTACCTGTTCCAGTAAGCTTAAAACGTTTTTTAGCACTGGAATTGGTTTTTACTTTTGGCATAATACTTAAATTTTATATCAATCTGTTAGAATTTCTATTATTATTTCTTAGCAACCACTTTAGGTGCTAAAGTCAAAAACATACGTTTTCCCTCTAATTTCGGCAGCAATTCTACTTTACCCACTTCTTCTAAAGCTTGTGCAAAACGCAATAACAAGATTTCGCCTTGTTCCTTGTGTACAATTGCACGGCCTTTAAAGTGTACGTAAGCACGAACTTTTTCTCCACTTTCAAGAAATTTGATTGCATGTTTCAATTTGAAATCAAAATCATGTTCACTGGTATTAGGTCCGAAACGGATTTCCTTAATAACAGTTTGTTTTGCATTAGCTTTGATTTCTTTTTGTTTCTTCTTTTGCTCGTAAACAAATTTACTGTAGTCGATAATTTTACAAACCGGCGGAACAGCATTTGGCGAAATCTCAACTAAATCAAGTTCCAATTCATCTGCAAGCTCTAAAGCTTTACGTGTAGGATAAACTCCTGTTTCCACATTATCACCTACCAAACGTACCTCAGGCACACGGATTAGCTCATTAATGCGGTGATCTGGTTCTTTCTTTCTCATTGGTGGTCTAGGACCACCTGGTCTTTTTAATGCCAAATGTTTAAATATTTAAACGGTTATTTCTTTAATTAATACTTCTCTAAATTCGTCAGCAGTCATGGAACCCAAGTCTACTGAACCATGTTTACGCACAGAAACCGTGCCACTCTCAGCCTCTTTCTCCCCTACAATCAACATGTAAGGTAGTTTTTTCATCTCTGCATCTCTGATTTTACGACCTACTTTCTCATCGCGCAAGTCTATCAGTCCGCGAATATCGGAATTATTTAGCGATTCTAAAAGATTTTTCGCATATTCTTCATATTTTTCTGATACTGGCAAGATGATAAATTGTTCTGGAGCAAGCCATAATGGAAATTCTCCTGCACAATGTTCAATTAATACAGCGATAAAACGCTCCATTGAACCAAATGGCGCACGATGAATCATCACAGGTCTATGTTTTGCATTATCAGAACCTGTATACTCTAATTCAAATCGTTCAGGCAAATTGTAATCCACTTGAATAGTACCCAACTGCCATCTGCGACCCAAAGCATCTTTAACCATAAAGTCTAGCTTAGGTCCATAGAAAGCCGCTTCGCCGTATTCAACAACTGTCGACAATCCCTTTTCTGCTGCAGCTTCGATAATGGCACTTTCAGCCAGAGCCCAGTTCTCATCACTACCAATGTATTTGGTGCGATTCTCTGGGTCCCGTAATGAAATTTGTGCGGTATATTCTTCAAAACCTAAAGCTTTGAAAACATATAACACCAAGTCGATTACTTTTTTAAACTCCTCTTTAACTTGATCAGGTCGGCAAAATAAATGCGCATCATCTTGCGTAAATCCTCTTACCCGAGTCAAACCATGTAATTCTCCAGACTGCTCATATCGATACACAGTACCAAACTCTGCAAAACGTACAGGAAGATCCTTGTAAGAACGTGGTTTTGTTTTATATATTTCACAATGATGAGGACAGTTCATTGGCTTCAAGAAAAACTCTTCGCCTTCAACTGGAGTCCTTATCGGTTGAAATGAATCTTCACCATACTTATCATAATGACCCGAAGTGACATACAATTGCTTGTTTCCGATATGGGGAGTCATGACAGGCTCATATCCACCTTTCAATTGTGCTCTCTGCAAGAAATCTTGTAATTTCTGACGCAAAGCTGCTCCCTTCGGTAACCATAATGGAAGCCCTGCGCCTACTTTCTCTGAAAAAGCAAACAACTCCATTTCTTTACCTAATTTACGGTGATCACGTCTCTTAGCTTCTTCGATAAACTTAATATATTCCGTTAATTCCGAAGCCTTAGGGAATGTAACACCATAGATACGAGTCAACTGCTTACGAGACTCATCACCTCTCCAATACGCACCAGCGACATTTGTTAATTTAATCGCTTTAATAAAGCCCGTATTGGGAATATGAGGACCCCGGCAAAGGTCAGTAAATTCGCCCTGTGTATAGAACGTGATCTTGCCATCTTCCAAATCCTTGATTAGATCTAATTTATACTCATCTCCTTTTTCAGTAAAATAAGCAATAGCATCTACCTTTGAAACAGCTTTACGTTCGAAAGTTTCTTTACGTTTTGCCAATTCCAACATTTTATCTTCGATTTGTTTAAAATCATCCGATGAAAATTCGCGATCTCCGAAATCTACATCATAGTAGAAACCTGTTTCAATAGCTGGACCGATACCAAATTGAATACCTGGATAAAGCTCTTCCAATGCTTCGGCTAAGATATGCGCTGAAGAATGCCAAAAGGTAGATTTACCTTCTGTATCATTCCAGGTCAACAACTTTACGGTAGAATCTTCTTCAATTGGACGGGATGAATCCCAAACCTCTCCATTTACTTCGGCAGCTAAAACATTTCTAGCTAAACCCTCCGAAATTGACAATGCTACTTGAGCAGCTGAAGTCCCTTTTTCATATTCACGAACGGAACCATCAGGTAATGTAATTTTAATCATCAACAAATATGATTATTTATAGTAATTATTTATTAAACAACACTTTACAAACACACAACATACTAAATTGCTTATTATTCATAAAGCTTAAAATTCAAAATCTAATAGTAGATTTATTATGCATCAAATATACTGAAAATAATCCACAATTGCATTTTAGTCTTTATACATGATTGTTCTTCACTCAAACCAATCAAACAGCTTTCATACCTAAGCCTGTTTCAGATAATACATGTGAAAAGTGATGTGACCCTTGCATGTATATAACAGTTTGGCACATTATTATCCAAAACGTCCAGCTTTAAAAAAGGAAAATATCATCAAAAAAAAGAAATTACCATCTCCAAATCAATCTAATCTAAAAGTAATGAAATTAAAACAATCCCGATATGACAATCTTTTTTATTATTTTTGCAATCTTAAATTCATTACATATGTCACATCAAGTTCCAGAAGACGGCACTTTACTTCCGTTGATGGAAGAGTTCTATACAATTCAGGGAGAGGGATTTCACACAGGAAAAGCTGCATATTTTATTCGATTAGGAGGATGTGATGTGGGTTGTCACTGGTGTGATGTCAAAGAGAGCTGGGATGCTGATTTGCACCCACTTACTACTGCTGACCAGATTATTGAAAACGCAAAAAAGTATCCTGCTAAAACAGTTGTAATCACTGGAGGAGAACCTTTAATATACAATCTGGATTACTTAACAAAAGGCTTACATCATGCTGGAATCCAAACTTTCATCGAAACATCGGGTGCATACCCATTAAGTGGCGAATGGGATTGGATTTGTTTATCACCAAAAAAATTCAAAGCCCCACGAAAAGATGTCCTAGAAGCTGCAGGTGAATTAAAAGTCATCGTTTTCAATAAAAGTGATTTTGAATGGGCGGAGGAGCATGCAAATTTAGTGAGTAGCAACTGTAAATTATATTTACAGCCCGAATGGTCCAAATATTCAGAAATGACCCCACTTATTATCGACCACGTTAAAGATAATCCCAAATGGAATATCTCACTTCAGACTCATAAATACTTAAATATCCCTTAAGGGATGATAATTACAAAAGGCGACCATGGTCGCCTTTTGTAATTATCAAAAAAATTAAATCCAATACTAAAAGCTTTACTATTGTTCAACAAGCCCATAATTACTGATTCAGTAAGCTCCGTAATAAAGTTCCAGCTTATTATTTCAGACCATAAAGCATCTTCAATGCAGCCTATTTAAGATACTTTTCCTGAAAATCAGCAAGTGAGTATTGCTGTATCTCAGGACTAACTTTTAAATCTTTAACGAGAATATTACCCTGATCATCCGTATCTATAAAATCTAATACGGGTTTTAAAACAATATTTCCGTCAAAATCCATCAATCCCTGCTTATTATTCTCTGAAAATAATAAATATGACCCAACAAAATTACTGATATTACTTAATCCACCAATGATTGACACCCCAGAAGCATTAATAATCCCATAATGATCTTCTATTGCATAGACCATATTCTCTTCATTGATACCGTAAAGTACCTCAAAACCCACTTGGTTTATTTTCTTAGCCTCATCGTCGATAATCCAAAACAAACTGCTACTATCAGAAACAATCGCTCTATCCTTATTCAATACATCAATCGAGTAAAAATTTGCAGGCTGAACAACAGTACCATCTGTTTTTTTAACCCCAAATAAATGTTCATCACCAAAAGAAGTGCTATGTTGCGAGAACCACTTCAATGGAGCTTTCAATTCAAATGCATCCTGAAAAATACTCGCATCGTCCAAATTACTGCCCTCATTTGCTGAAAGCTTAACTATTTTCATATCCTGAGGCAAATCAAACTCTTTTAAGCCATTGACTTCTGTTAAATCCGAAACTTCAAAACCCAAAGAATGATGAACCTGATCGTTCAATCGCAATACAGCACCAGGAATGTGAATCAAGAATGGCATACTACTTACATAATAGCTAGGAATCTCCGGTGCATACCAGACCGTCATCGCGACTTCACCTTCGTCCGGATTGACAACTTTTAATGTTGCTTTCACACAATTTATTCCATTGATCATCTCTTGATCAGGCCCCTCTTCCAAAATAAGATATGCATCCGATTGATCAGTAGGCGACTTCAATAATGGATAATCCTGAAATAAGGCCTCCTGTGAAAGCACATCGTCTCCTGTTGTATAGGAATACTCTTGTTTTTGAATACGGTCTGCAATTAAAACACGACCTACCTGATCAATTGATTTTATTTTCGATGGTGAGGTAAATACTTGGACGTCCGAATGCCCCGTCCCCTTACTAAAAGGTTCATAAAAATCAACAGCAAATTCTGGAACTGATTGCCCTAATTCCTCCAAAGACACCTGCCCCTTAAAACTTAACTTCATTTGCCATACTTTATCCTGAGCTATAGCAGAATGGGATAACAGTATAGTCAGAAAAACAACATGAACCAACTTTCTCATACTTTACAAATATAGCTGGTAAACAACAAAAGATAGACCAAAAGATCTATCTTTTGTAATAAAAAGATTTAAATTCAATTTCTTTTTCAGATATAGGAAAGATGCACAACAAATTAGGGTTGCTACTTTTACAAAAAATCCTGCAAATCTATCATCATTTTAGTTTTCACGGCCCGATCACAAGCGAAAGCAATACGTAGGCTATTCAAGGCATCTTCACACTGCTTTGTTAAATCCAAATTTTCAACAATTGCTTTTTCGAAAAATAACTGTTCTCGCTCACATAAATCTTGATGCGTAGGCTCATCTTCTAAGTGCATCCATTCATCCGTCCTTATAAACTCGTTCGCTGCATCGATATCAGCATAATGAATCCGTAGAGATTCTGTTTTAGTATGAGCTTCTACCGAATCAGAAACACCTTCCTTGATTGCTGCGTTCGGCACAATGGACACCGCACCTTTAGGGCCAAAAACATCCTTCACGAAAAATGCCGTCTGACTCACCATAGGTCCCCAACCTGCTTCATACCAACCTACAGAGCCATCATCAAAATGCAGTTGAAGTTGACCATAATTATAATTCGTCTCCGGTATATCAGCCGTTAAACGTGCTCCTATAGCAGATACCCGAATAGGTTTAGCATCGATCATCTGACACATAACATCAATATAATGCACCCCACAATCAACGATAGGACTCAAACTATCCATTAAATTACGATGCACATCCCACATAAAACCATGACTTTGCTGATTCAAATTCATGCGCATGACCAATGGAGTTCCTAGTGTGCGGCTGATCTCAATAAATTTTATCCAAGAAGGATGATGTCTCAAAATATACCCCACCACCAATTTTTTATTAAACTGCTGCGCAGCCTTTATTACATTCTGAGCTCCAATAACAGTATCTGCCAATGGTTTTTCCACAAAAACATGCGCTCCATTCTCAAAAGCACGAATCGCATACCTTTCATGCGTATCTGGGTAAGTAGAGATGCATACAGCATCTGGCTTAGTTGCAGCCAATGCTTGCTCATAATCATTGAATTCGGGATAAGAAGTTTGCAGCGATTCGTTCAGAATAGATTTACTATTTCCTCTGGACACCAAACCTACAATTTCAAATCCTGCTAAGTCATGATAAGCACGAGCATGGGAAGCCCCCATATTACCACAACCCACTACTAATATCTTAATTACAGTCTTCATATTTTTAAACAAATGGAGTTTTACCCGGTTGGGCTACCGGAAGCTTATCCGCTTCCATTTCCCAAGCATAATCTAATGAATTGGGTCCCAAAACCTCAGTCGATTGCATAATCTGATCATACGTAATCGCTTGCCCTGTATAAGCTGCTGCTCGCGACCATATGGCAAGTAACGTGCTATTCGCAAGATGAGGTCCGTCATTAATGACTTGCTTATTTCGAATCGCTTGAAAAAGCTCATCATGTTGCGTCTGATACATGTTATTATTACGTCCCGCAAACTTCCAAGCCTTATCCCCGTAGATTTCGAAATTGGAAGGAATATTCAAATTTGCTCTTCCATTCTTACCGATAATATCAACCGTATTTCTAGATGTTGTACCATTTTGTTGACGACAAGAATGAAAAGCTTTTAATCCATCGCCATAATCAAACTCAATAGACATATGATCAAAGACATTACCAAATTTATCCATTTCTCGAGACTGTCTTCCACCCGTAGCAACCACACTCTTTGGAACAACATCACCCAATGCCCATGACATCATATCGACACTATGAATGGCTTGCTCCACAATAAGGTCCCCAGAATATCTTTGAAAATAAAACCAATTCCGCAATTGATATTCCAAATCAGACCATCCGGCTTGTCTCTCTCGATGCGACAACTCTCCCCCAAATCTAAAAGTAGAAACAGATTGTATTTGTCCAATATCCCCTTGTTTTACGCGTTGAAAAATTTCACGATTAGGGGTTGCATAACGAAAACAAAAACCACTTACTAAACACAAATTTTTAGCCTTTGCTATCTTAACGCTTTCAAACACACGCTTCAAGTTCGGAATATCTACGGCAACAGGTTTTTCACAAAAAATATGTTTCCCCCTTTTTACGGCTTCCTCCAAGTGGTCTGGTCTAAAATTTGGAGGAGAACAGAGTAAGACAACGTCTACATCTGTCTTCATTAATTCTTGAAAACCTAGAAAACCTAAAAATATGTGCTTATCATCTACCGCGACTTGATCCTTGGAAATCTGCTTTAAAGAATCCAAACAAAGATCTACCTGATCCTGAAAAACATCCGCAACAGCGGTAATAATGACATTAGGGTCTGCACGCAATGCCTGTGAGGCAGCTCCGGTTCCCCTACCTCCACAGCCCACAAGCCCCACTTTAATTTTTTTTGAAGCACCATTTGCATATAAATCAAAACTCGAGGCAGCAAGAGCAGTTCCTAAAACCATGGTATTTGTTTTCTTTAGAAAAGAACGGCGATTTAGATTTTCAAAATTCATATTATAGTTTATTATTTATCGGATGTTTAAATCCCCAATTAACATTACAATTAAGGAGAATTTAAAATTAATATTAAATTTTAGACTAAAAAAGTATTAATGCTTTCAATGTGTAATAATCTTGTGTAAGATTATCTTATGGCTTAGTACTTCCAAAGCACCAACATCCTAATTAGAAATTGTAGTAAATAAAACGTCAAATAAGTAACGATATGTCATATTTATGCTATCTCTATTTTATTTTTATCAAATAAAAGCTATTTTAATTTGATTTCTATTAACAAAGTATTATTTTTGGCTCATTATTAATACAAACATGATTTTTGCTCACGGACATCACTTTCATATGCATCATCGCCATTGCGGCGATATGTAATTAGGGTGTTTCTACGTGAAGCATTTTTTCCCTTGTGTTTGATTTCTATTTATTAATAATTTACAGCTAACATTATAAAGCTTTGAAAAATCTTAAAATTGCTATCCAAAAATCGGGTAGACTAAACGAAAAGTCTGTTCAATTACTCAAAAACTGTGGTCTTGACTTCGAAAACTATAAAAGTTCTTTAATAACAACCGTTTCTAATTTTCCTCTTGAAATTCTTTTCCTTCGTGACGATGATATCCCAGGATACGTAGAACAAGGGATTGCAGATCTAGGAATAGTTGGAGAAAACGTTATTGATGAAACAGAATCTGAGGTTAATTACTTACAGCGTCTTGGTTTTGGAAAATGCACTTTGAAATTAGCCGTTCAAAAAGACAGTCATATTAAAGATCTTAAAGATCTAAATGGCAAATCTATCGCAACCTCTTACCCCGTTATCTTAAAGAAGTTTTTGGATGAATATCGTATTGAGGCGGATATCCAAATGATTTCAGGTTCTGTAGAAATTGCACCTGGATTGGGGCTTAGCGATGCTATCTGTGATATTGTTTCCACCGGCGGGACACTAAAAAATAATGGACTCAAACAGTTTGCTGATGTCCGTAAATCTGAAGCGATATTAATTGGTCGCCCGGGTATAGAGGATAATGAAATCTTAGCAGAACTTTTACAAAGAATTCAATCAGTCTTATTAGCCAAAGAAACGAAATATGTCGTTCTCAATGTCGAAAAGATAAATTTACCAACGATTACAGCACTTTTACATGGTGTAAAATCGCCAACCGTCGTTCCTCTAGCAGAAGAAGGATGGGTAGCTGTACATACTGTTATTTCAGAAGATGACTTTTGGGATAAGATCAACAAGTTGAAGTCTGCAGGTGCACAAGGAATTGTGGTCATGCCGATTGAAAAAATTATTATGTAATAATAAGCGCTCTGCGCTTAAAACAAAATTCATGATGCTTAAAACTTTTGAATATGCTACGCTAACACCAGCAGAACTGCTGGCATTAACGACGCGTAATACAGACCCTTCCCATGCTATCCAAGATACTGTTTTGGATATTATACAAGAGGTACGTCAAAATGGCGATAAAGCTTTAATTCACTATGCACAGCAATTTGACAAAGTTGAGCTAGAAAAGCTTTATCTCGACTCCGACGATATTGATGCATTAGCGTCTACCATTAATCGCGATCAACAAAGAGCTTTAGAAATTGCCTTTCAAAATATTCATAAATTTCACTCTTCACAAGTAAAACGTGAGCGTGTCGTAGAAACAACAGCAGGCGTAAAATGTTGGCGAGAAATTCGTCCGATTGAGAAGGTAGGTCTTTATATCCCTGGCGGTTCTGCCGTATTACCTAGCACCTTATTGATGCTAGGGGTACCCGCTCGAATTGCCGGCTGTAAAGAGATTGTTGTTTGTTCTCCACCTCAAAAAAGCGGAAAAATTAATGGTTTTGTAGCCTATTGTCTCAAACTTTTAAAAATAGAGCGCATCTATCTAGTCGGTGGAGCCCAAGCCATTGCCGCAATGGCTTTCGGTACAGAAACCATTCCTCAAGTATATAAAATATTTGGACCTGGTAATCAATTTGTAACTAAGGCAAAAAGTATTGTTCAAGGAATGACAAATGTTAGCATCGACATGCCGGCAGGTCCTTCCGAAGTATTGGTCATTGCTGACGAGACGGCAACACCTGCTTTTGTTGCTGCTGATTTATTAGCACAAGCAGAGCATGGAGCGGACAGCCAAGCGGTATTGGTCGCGACATCGGCAAGTATTATTGCGGAGGTAAATCTAGAACTAGAAAAACAATTAGCTGTTTTACCGCGTTTTGAATTAGCAAACAAGGCAATCGAAAATTCCTATGCTGTATTGGTAACCGATCTACAAAAAGCAATTGCATTTAGTAATGCTTATGCCCCTGAACATCTGATTTTAGAGACAGATGAATGGGAACGTTTAATCCGTCTTATTTTAAATGCAGGTTCTGTATTTTTAGGACATTTAACACCAGAGAGCGTAGGTGATTATGCTTCAGGAACGAATCATACGCTTCCGACTTCTGGCTATGCAAAATCTTATTCTGGTGTATCGGTTGATTCTTTTGTTAAAAAGATTACTTTCCAACACATCAGTCCAGACGGTTTATTAAATATAGGTTCCACTGTAGAGATTCTTGCAGAATTAGAAGGGCTACACGCACATAAGAACGCTGTTAGTATTCGGAAAATGAAGTAATTGATTAAACTCATAAAAAAACCCTTTCAGCATATGCTGAAAGGGTTTTTTTATGAGTTCTTGCTTATGAAATTAGTTTTTCAAAGCTTCACCTACTTTTTTCGCTTTGTTCGAAACATCTTTTGCCGCTTTATCAGCCGCATTGCCTACAGCTTTAGCTGCATCTTTAGTTCCTTCAACAGCAGATTTACCAGCTTTAGCGGTTGCATCTGCAGCTTTATCCAATGCGTTTCCAGTAGCATGTGCAGCATCCTTAACACCATCTTCTACGTCATCCGCTACTTTTTCAGTTCCTGCTGTAATTTTATCCCAAGCAGTTTTTGTTTCATCTACTGTTTTACGAGCAGCTTCTTCCGCTTTCTTGTCTCCTTTAGCAATAGCTTCATCCAGATCTTTTTTAGCTTGCTCATATTTAGCTTTCGCTTCATTAGCTGCCATGTCTGTATGTTTATCTAAACTATCTAAAGAATTATCTAACTTTTCTCCAACAGTAATTTCACCGTCACTATTCTTATCTTCTTTTGGAGTGTTATTACAAGCTGCAAAAGTCAACGAAGCTCCTGCAAACAATGCTAAAAATGCAATTTTTTTCATTTTATATATTTTTTGGTTAACAGACTTAACCAATCAATATTTATGCCAATTATCCCTTTGGATAAATGCTCCCCTTAGCTGCTTCCAATGTATTCTTTAAGAGCCCGACGATAGTCATCAAGCCAACTCCACCCGGTACAGGCGTTATCCAAGAAGCTTTTGGTGCCACATGCTCAAAATCCACATCTCCGTATAATTTAAATCCAGATTTTGTTTCTGTAGAATTTTCTCTATTGATTCCCACATCAATGACAACAGCACCTTCTTTTACCATATCAGCAGTTACGAAATTTTTCTTCCCTATTGCTGCTACAATAATATCTGCGCGCAAAACTTCAGTCTTCAAATCTTGCGTACGACTATGCGTTAATGTAACGGTACAATTCCCTGGATTTGAATTACGTGCTAGCAGGATACTCATTGGCGAACCAACGATATTACTTCTACCTACAACTACTGCATGCTTACCTGCTGTATCAATTTGATAATAATCAAGCATCAACATAATACCGTAAGGAGTCGCTGGGATAAAGCAAGGCAAATTACGTTGCATTCTACCCAAATTGATCGGATGAAATCCATCTACATCTTTACGGTAATCAATAGCCTCTGTTATTTTATCGGGATCGATATGCTTTGGAAGTGGCAATTGAACGATTAAACCATCAATGGTTGCGTCGGCATTAATTTCTTGAATTTTCGCAATCAATTCTTCTTCAGTCACATCAACATCGTAACGAATATTGGTAGATTCAAAACCTACTAATTCACAATTACGCATTTTACTCGCCACATAGGTTTCACTACCACCGTCGTTTCCAACTAAGATAGCTACCAAATGAGGTTTACGTCCAGCTTTCGCTGTAAAATCAGCTGCATCTATTTTGATGTCTTCTTTTATTTTAGCTGATACGAGTTTACCGTCTAATAAATTCATTTTTATAGGAATAGGATTTTATAAGTTTTCTAATCTAATTTCAGTACTGCCATGAATGCCGATTGTGGAATTTCAACGTTACCTACTTGACGCATACGTTTTTTACCTTTCTTCTGTTTTTCCAATAGCTTACGCTTACGAGAAATATCCCCTCCATAACATTTTGCTGTTACATCCTTACGTAATGCAGAAATCGTCTCACGAGCAATGATCTTCATCCCAATAGATGCTTGGATACGAATTTCAAACTGCTGACGAGGTAATAGTTCCTTTAACTTTTCACAAATTTTCTTACCAAAATCATATGCATTACTTCTGTGAATCAAAGATGATAATGCATCGACAGGCTCATCATTCAAGAGAATATCCAAACGTACTAGATCTGATTGGCGGTAACCGATTTGAGTATAATCGAAAGAAGCATACCCTTTAGATATCGTCTTCAATTTATCGTAAAAATCAAATACAATCTCACCCATTGGCATTTCAAAAACCAATTCAACACGATCGGAAGTTAAATATGATTGATTAATAACAGTACCACGTTTTTGAATACATAGCGACATAATTGGCCCTACGAAATCAGATTTGGTAATGATATTTGCTTTGATATAAGGCTCTTGAATAGCATTCAGCTTACTTGGATCAGGTAAATCTGACGGGTTGTGCACTTGAACCTCTTCATTGTCTTTTGTTAAATAAGCCTTGTAAGACACGTTGGGAACCGTTGTGATAACCGTCATATCAAATTCACGCTCAAGGCGTTCTTGGATAATCTCCATGTGGAGCATTCCCAAGAAACCACAACGGAATCCAAAACCTAAAGCTACTGATGACTCTGGTTCAAAAACCAAAGAAGCATCATTCAATTGCAAACGATGCATGGACTCCCGTAATTCTTCATAGTCCTCCGTATCAACAGGATATATACCTGCAAAAACCATTGGTTTCACTTCTTCAAATCCTTGAATAGCTCCAGTACAAGGTCTTTCTTTATGCGTAATGGTATCCCCTACTTTTACTTCACGCGCTTCTTTGATACCTGATATAATATAACCAACATCGCCCGTTCTAATAACATCCTTGGCAACTTGATTTAACTTCAATGTACCGATTTCATCCGCAGAATATTCTTTCCCTGTTGCAACAAATTTCACTTTATCACCTTTGCGAATCTCTCCATTTACAACCTTGAAATAGGCCATGATACCACGGAAAGAGTTAAATACAGAGTCAAAGATCAAAGCTTGTAATGGTGCAGCCGGATCACCTACTGGTGCTGGTACACGCGCTATAATCGCTTTTAAAATATCTGGAATACCCAAACCAGTTTTACCTGATGCTGGAATAATATCTTCACGTTGACCACCAATTAAATCAATAATTTGATCTTTTACTTCCTCAGGCATTGCACCCGGAAGATCCATTTTATTTAAAATTGGGATAATTTCCAAATCATGCTCAAGAGCTAAATAAAGATTGGAGATTGTTTGTGCTTGAATTCCTTGAGAAGCATCTACAATCAATAAAGCACCTTCACAGGCTGCTATTGAGCGTGACACTTCATACGAGAAATCGACGTGTCCGGGAGTATCAATTAAATTTAAAATATACTCTTGACCGTCCTGTATATAATTCATTTGGATGGCGTGACTTTTGATGGTAATACCACGTTCACGTTCCAAATCCATATTATCAAGTAATTGTGCCTGCGCTTCACGTTTTGTAATGGTATTCGTGTACTCCAATAATCGATCGGCTAATGTACTTTTACCATGATCAATGTGTGCGATGATACAGAAATTACGTATTTGCTTCATATAGGATTTTTAAAAATCGTTTCTAAAAAGCAAAGATACTTTTTTTGATAGACATTTAAGGCAAGCCCCCTCCTATTTTTATGCACTTAAATTTTAAGTTTTCAGTTTAAGAAAGAAAATGTTTCCGGTTGGCAGTAACATTTTCGACGACCCAATCGATTCGTGCTTTAAATTCTTCAGAACGTATAGGACAATTCTCTACCTGACAGTAATGACAACACTCTGGTAAACAAGGATCTGCATGTATAAAAAACTCTGTTTTAATAGACATTTTTGTATTCACGATCTTATCTAACGTTGATATTTCATCATGCACTTTATTCAAGGAATAATAGTTTGGCAAAGTCAAATGACAATCTACATGCAGCTCATTACCATAACGTTGAACCCTTAAGTTATGAATATCAATCCAATCCGCATGCCTATTTTCCTGTAAAACATTAACCACTTCTTTCACAAGATCCACATCGGACTCATCCATAAGTCCTCCAATTGATTGGCGCAACAACTTATACCCATTATATAAAATAAAACTACCAAGCGCAAATGATATCGCAATATCAATCCAGTTCAATCCCGTTAATTTCATGAGAATCAATCCGACAATAAGCCCTACTGTACTGTACGCATCAATCTGTAAGTGTTTACCATCAGCTTCCAAGGTAAGAGAACCCAATGCACGTCCCCTTTTCATGATATAAAATCCGACGATAAAATTAATCAGCGCTGTAATGGCAATTAACCAAATACCTTCCTCCAAATTGGATAATGTAGCAGGAAAAAAGATATTATAGAAACCTTTTACCAAAATAATTGCCCCTGCGATAAAGATTAATCCTCCTTCTAAAAAAACAGAAAAGAACTCCACTTTACCATGTCCATAAGGATGGTTCCTATCTTTAGGTTGTGCTGCTAAATAAATACTATAAAAAGCAAAACTGGAAGCAATAACATTAACAATACTTTCTGCTGCATCCGTAAAAATAGCATTAGAAGCCGTTAGGAAATACGCTACAAACTTAATAATCATTAACCCTAATCCCGTTAAAAGGGAAAGTAGGACTAATCTTTTTTGCTTAGACATATATATATTATTTTCAATCGCGACAAAGGTAGTGATATAACGTAATTGTTTACTTTTTAGTTTTTAACCGACAACCTTTTGGCATAACGCTGCGCAATGATGCTAGCCACAAATATCTGGAAAGCATGGTAGATCATAATCGGGAAAAATACAAGTCCGAAACCCAGTCCCACATGACTAAAAATAATTTTCGCAAAAACAGAACCATGTGTAAGTGATTTTTTAGAGCCACAAAAAATAGCTGTAATTTGATCCTCGATTGGAAATTTCAACAATTTAGCAATATACCAGATAAGCAAATAGACTAAGCAAAACAGAAGAATTACTCCTGCAAAAACCGATATGAAATACCAGACGTCCACCGCATCAAAAATCTTTTCTATAAAAGAGTCTGCAAAACTTTTATAGACTATTAAAAGAATGATCGTTTTATCAAACGTACTTAATGGCTTTGAAAACCTACGCGCCCATTTACCCAAATAGGGTTGTAATGCTATCCCAAGAATAACTGGAAGTATGATTTCTAGAAACAGTCCTAGGTAAATATGACCGAAATCAAAATCAGAGTTCACTGTTAAAAACAACCCCATCCATAAAGGGGTGACAATAACTCCTATAATACCGGATATACTTGCATTAAATATAGCTGCTGGCATATTTCCTTTTGCTATCGACACCATCACTACAGATGAAGAAACAGTCGAAGGTAGCGCTGCTAAAAAGAAAAAAGAAAGCCAAAATTGGTGCTGAATTTCTGTCTTTACAAAGGGTAGAAATAGCAAGACTAATAGAGGGAAGAGGATAAAAGTTGAAAAATGAACGAGCACATGTAATTTCCAATTTGACAATCCCGCTTTTAAATCTGTTAAACTTAATTTGAGCCCGTAAAAAAAGAATATCAAGGAAATACCTATCGTAGTAATTGAATCTAAAGAAAATTTTCCTTCTATTAATGCCAGGTTGGGATAGATATATGCTAAAATAATAGCGACAAACAAGCCAATAACAAAGGAGTCTATTTTTACTTTCATAATATGCATGTATTGATGTGTGTACAAAAAAGCGACCCGTCAAAACTACAAGTTATTTTAAAATAATAGAAATCTAGCTAACTTTACATATTTTCAGGAAAACACAAACAATCGTTTGTCTTTTTTCAAGAAATTAGCGCATTAATTGCATTCTAAATAATATCTTTGTCTTACCATGAGCACACAATCATATTTATCAGATCGGATAAACAATCTATCCGAATCGGCTACGCTTAAAATGACTAAGCTTGGTCGTGAATTAGCCGCAAAAGGCGTTAATGTTATCAGCTTAAGTGTTGGTGAACCAGATTTTAATACTCCAGACCACGTTAAAGAAGCTGCTAAGAAGGCATTGGACGAAAATTGGACGCGTTACTCTCCAGTTCCAGGATACCCAGAATTGCGTCAGGCTATTGTGAATAAATTGAAGATTGAAAATAATCTTGATTATGATATTTCTCAAATCGTAGTTTCCACAGGTGCAAAACAATCTTTATCAAATGTTATTTTAACACTTGTTAATCCAGGTGATGAAGTCGTAATCCCTACTCCATATTGGGTTTCATATTCAGAAATGGTTGTATTGGCAGAAGGAAAATCTGTTTACATTAATACTGAAATTGATAACAACTTTAAAATTACGCCTGAGCAACTCGAAGCTGCCATCACGCCAAAAACTAAATTATTCATGTTTTCATCACCCAATAACCCTACAGGTACGGTGTATAGTAAAGATGAATTGGCTGCTTTGGCAAAAGTTTTTGAAAAACATCCACATGTGTTCATCCTATCCGATGAAATCTATGAGCATATCAATTTTGTAGACAAACACGAATCAATTGCCCAATTTGACAGTATTAAAGATCGCGTTATTATCGTAAATGGTTTTTCTAAAGCATTTGCAATGACAGGATGGAGATTAGGCTATATTGCTTGTAATAAAGAGATTGCTGCTGCAAATGATAAATTACAGGGACAGACAACCTCTGGAACGTGCTCGATTTCACAACGTGCTGGTATCGTTGCTTATGAGCAAGGATTAGAATCAGTGAATATCATGAAGGAAGCATTTGTACGTCGCCGTCAGTTGGTGTATGATCTATTAGCTGCAATTCCAGGTGTTAAGACAAATTTACCTGAAGGCGCATTCTATTTCTTCCCTGAGATCAGTTCATTCTTTGGAAAAAAAGATGAAAATGGAAATGTAATCAAAAACTCATCAGACTTAGCATTGTACTTATTAAACGTAGGTCATGTTGCTACCGTTGGTGGTGATTCATTCGGAAATGACAAATATATTCGTCTATCTTATGCTGCTTCAGACGAAAGCCTAGTAGAAGCATTAAGACGTATTAAAGAAGCTTTGGGTAAATTGGCATAAACCATTTACTACCCTGCTAAAGCAAGCTGATTTTTAAGTTCACCAATTATAAACTTAAAAATCAGCTTGCATATTTAACGTATATTTCCCTGTAGATCAACATCCAAAGATCAGCCATTTTTCGAATGGACAGTTACCACACCATTCAATGTAAAAGAAAATATACTTCCCGAACCATATTCACTTTCGACCGTAATGGTTCCTCCTTGCGCCTCAATAAATTCCTTACTGATACTCAACCCCAAACCTGTTCCTTCTTTTTTTGTTCCTGGTATACGAAAGTAACGTTCAAATATCTTATCCCTATATTGTCCTTCTATTCCTTGTCCAGCATCTTTTACAGCGATTCTAACCTGATCATCAGTCGATGCTATGATGATATAAATAGCCGAATTTTCATAAGAATAACGCACCGCGTTTGACAATAAATTGGTCAGCACCCAAGCCGTTTTTTCATTATCTGCAAGTACATCCGGAAGATTATTTTCCATTTGCAATCGCAATTCAATGTTCTTTTGCTCAGCCATAGCCTTTGTTGCACGTATCGCATATTCCACCAGTTCGCTGACATTCGTGGGTGATACATTTAATTGAATTGTTCCGCTTTCAACCTGAGTCATATCCAACAATTCACCCGTAATTTTCAATAACCGAACCGTATCATCACGAATACTTTGAACAAGATTGTTCTGATCTTCGTTAAGCGTACCGATTTGTTTATTTTCCAACAATTGCAATCCCATTTTTATAGAGGCAATAGGTGTTTTCAACTCGTGAGAGATTGTTGCTATAAAATTCGTTTTTGCAAAATCCATCTCTTTAAATTGCGTTATATTACGCAACATGATGACCTGGCCTATAAATTGTGATTCTGATTCACCCGTTGGCACAATATTGATGTCGACAATCTCTTTTTCAAAATAACTTTCCTTACCATTAGCATAAATTTTTAAAAGCTCCCCATCCCGTTGCTGCTTATCGCGAAAGATATCTTTAATAAAATCCCTGACCAGATCATTCGTAACAGCCACATCCTGTATCTGCTTTCCAATCAATTGTTCTCCAAGTAAACCCGTAATCTTCAAAGCCTCTTCATTCGCAAATAAAACCACCTTCTCTTCATCGATACCAATTACGGGGTCATGCATCTTATTAATCAACGTATCGATCCGCTTTTTCCCCTTCAATATCTTATCCAATTTGCTTTCGGCATATTCTTCAAGCTTCTCTGCCATTGTATTAAAGGACTTTGCAAGCTCACCAAATTCATTGCGTCCTTCGTAATGAATTCTTTTTTTATAATTTTCATTCGCAATCTGTTTAATACTTTCTGTTAATTCCTTTATTGGGTTGGCAATATTGGACGGTAGATTGACAATGAGAATAAAAGCAATCAAAAAACATAATGTTCCCGTAATCGAAATAACAGCAATGGCCTTTTCTGCTGTGACAGACGCTATATCACTTTTCCGTTCTATGGCTTCCATGTTGAGCCGCATCAATTCTGTGATATCTTTCCTAATTTTTGAAATGAGTGTCAGATCAAATTTATTTTCAATAAATTGATAAAAATGCTTCTCTACCAACTGTGTTGCTTGTATCTCTCCAATCTCCGTAACATTCTCTTTTTGTTTCTCTAAATTTTCTTTAAACTCATGTAACGCTGTAGTATCAACAGTATACTCTTCCAATGCTAATAACATATTCCGAGCATATTGTAAGGTATTGTAGTTCGCATTTAGGATATTATTCGTGTCCCTCTTCAATTGATTGACGTACCAACCGCTTACCACAACCAATAGTACGATCATGAGAAAAAGTAATCCAATACCATAAGTTAATTTTGTTTTAATGCGCATTATGAAAGAATTATAAGGTCTATTTTTTCGTTCGAAAGCTTTGTTAAAAGGGTATTAAAAGTATTTGTTGCCCAGATTATTTTTATCAATCTCAAATGTGGCTTCCCAATACAAACTGTCGTTATCTGTCTTGTTTCACATTGGTCTATAATCGCTTTTGAGACATTTCTGTGATTAATTTTAATGATTTCCGCCCCCAATTCTGTTGCTAATTTAAAATTATTAATCAAATGCCGTTGTTTATCCAAGGCTATTTTAGAAACACTTTCTTTTGGTGTCTGTACATAAAGCACAAACCATTTACTATTATAATAATTTGCTAATCTTGCGGTCTTACGAATCACAATCTTTGCTGTCTTTTCATTTGAACTAATACAAGCTAAAAGTTGTTCTTTTTTTACGTATTTACTGTGAATAACCTCCGCCTCAACTTTCCTTTGTACTTGCGACGCCACTTCTTTCAATGCCAACTCGCGCAACTGCAAGATATGATTAGTATTAAAAAAATTGGCTAATGCCATTTCAATCTTGGCTGCATCATAAATTTTCCCCTCCTTCAACCTATCAATTAGCTCTTCAGCAGTCAAATCAATATTAACTACTTCATCTGCCAAGCCCAAAACACGATCAGGTATACGTTCCTGCACATCGATTCCTGTGATTTCTTTAACCTCATCATGTAAACTTTCAATGTGCTGGATGTTGACTGCGCTAATCACATTAATACCACTATCCAATATATCGACAACGTCCTGCCAGCGCTTTTCATTGAGACTACCTTCCATATTACTATGCGCTAGCTCGTCAATAATAACAATCTCAGGATGCAAATTAATAATTGCCTGTACATCCAAATCTTCAAGCTCTTTACCCTTATAAAACAATTTACGTCTCGGTATTACAGGAAGTCCATCCAACAGCGCTTCCGTTTCCTTTCTATTATGGGTCTCCACATAGCCTATTTTAACAGCTATACCATTATGCAAAAGTGTATGCGCTTCTTGCAACATACGGTATGTCTTACCCACACCGGCACTCATACCGATGTACAGTTTAAATTTTCCTTTCCTAGACTTTTTTATCAGGTTCAAGAAATATTCCGCATCTTTCCTTTCTTCCATACAAGAATAGATCATATGATAATTCACGCTATTCTATTGTGAAACACATGCAATAGATTAGCGTGAAAATAATGGTTAAATTAAAAACGCAACGCCAAGGAAGTGATTCCTATCACATTATCTTTCGTCAAGGCAGCATTTCGTTCAACAAAAATAGCATCTTTACTCTGTAATTTTTTAAATTCAGTTCGCCAGATTAAATTCGTCAAAACCGTATAATCTAACGTAAAAGAATAGCCAAAAGTTTGAAAGCCATGTGGTGTCCCGGTATCGATTAATACGCCATCCTTATCTTGATAATATTCACCTCGAAGAGCAAACGCTAAATCATCATGGACCTTATAAGAAGCAATCAAAACAGGGGTAAGCCAGGTATTGTATTTCGAACTTCCCTTCTGCTTTTGTTCTACCCCTATATCAAAACCTGTTATCAAAACAAGCTTATCATATAATTGGAACTGTCCATAAAAATGATGAAAATAACGTATTCTACGGACAGAGTCAGCTTGATCACTCCCCATAAACGAACTGCTATTCAACGTTACTTTATCTGTTGGTTTATAAGTTACTTGGTGTCCAAAGGCAGGAGTACTATTTCCGTCAACTCGCTGAATTCTTTGCCATCCATTTAAAACTAGCCCACTTAACAACCACTTACCATCTTCCGTTGTATACGACACCTTTGCTCCTGTTTCAAAGTATGGTGAGTTTTCGGCGCCCATACTCCTTGTCAAGGTATAGCAGTCTTTACTAATAGCACTTTCAAATCCAATATGCGATGGAAAAATACCTGCATCAATCCATAGATTATGTTTTTTCGAAATTTTAATCCCTACATTTGCTTCATAGCTATTTTTTAATGTTGCAGGTTCCGCAGCATAATTTACATTCATATAAGTTCCAGCCCCAAGCGCGAGGTTAGCTCTGACCCTCTCGGTATCGTAATTCACTTTAATCAGTCCAAGGTTTAAATTCACCTCGTTATTCCGATGGTGGCTATACACAAATCCAGGTCTCACATTATTTTTCGGATTTGAAAAATCGTACTGCCCATACACCTCGACGTAACCACTCACGGTTAACGCTTTTTTGTCCTCAACCTTTTCCTGTGCTTGCAAAATTTGGATTGTTCCTAATAACAATATGGAACAGATGATATATCTTTTCATCCTATTATTTTTTTCATTTGTTGATGATAGCTTGAATAAATAATATTTGCCTCCTGTGTCAAAATTATTTACTTCTCAATTTCATATTTATATAATTTGATTTTTAATGGCCTTTTGGAATATCCAATCCGAGTGCGATGAAACTCATGAAAGAATTAGATTCATCCATGTCTGTAGCTTGTGCTACATAGGTATTCCATATCATCATTATTTCGCGGCTAATTGATCTAATGCAATATTCAATTTTAGCACATTGATTTTCGCTGGACCAAATATCCCAAACAGCGGTCTTTCGGTATGATCCTCAATCAAAGCAACAAGAGCTACTGTTGATATATTTCTGATCTTAGCGATACGTTTCACTTGTACTTGAGCCGCTTGTATAGAGAAGTGTGGATCCAAACCACTCCCACTAGCCGTAATCAAATCAACAGGTATTTCGCGTTTGGTGATTTCAGGATTATGCACCAAAAAAGTATCAATTCTAGCTTCGACCTCTGCGAGGTATGATGGATTGGATGGTCCTTTATTACTACCCGCAGAACCTGCTGCATTATAATTTACAGCAGAAGGACGCGACCAGAAATAATGATCATCGGTAAAAGACTGGCCAATATTCTTGTAATAGGTCTTGCCTTGAAAAGTGATGATTTCATCTTTACCGTTATTTGGAGCTGCCTGGGCAATGGCCCAAATAGCAAAGGGGTAGATTACTGCAAAAAAAACAATCAAAATAATGGTCAGCTTAATTGCTGGTAAAATATGCTTTTTCATAGTGTTAATATTTAAAAAAATAAGGAAACAATGAGGTCAATAAGTTTAATACCCACAAAAGGCACTAAAACACCTCCTAGACCAAATATCAGTAGGTTGCGACGTAACAAAGCGCTAGCACCAATTGGTTTATAAGCCACACCCCTTAACGCCAAAGGAATCAAAAATGGAATGATAAGCGCATTAAATATAACAGCAGATAAAATAGCGCTTTCAGGACTATGTAAATGCATGATGTTCAATCCTTGTAATGCCGGAATGGTCGTTATGAATAACGCTGGAATGATTGCAAAATATTTAGCTACATCATTTGCAATACTGAAAGTAGTTAAGGTGCCCCTTGTCATCAACAGCTGTTTACCGATCTCTACAACTTCAATTAATTTCGTAGGGTCATTATCCAAGTCGACCATATTTCCAGCTTCTTTAGCGGCCTGAGTCCCACTATTCATAGCTACACCAACATCTGCCTGTGCCAGTGCAGGAGCATCATTTGTTCCATCGCCCATCATCGCAACCAAACGTCCATTTGCCTGCTCCATCTTGATGTAGTTCATTTTATCTTCAGGCTTAGCTTCAGCAATAAAATCATCTACCCCCGCCTTTTCAGCAATATACTTAGCGGTCAACGGGTTATCACCGGTTACCATCACCGTTTTGATTCCCATTTTTCGCAAACGTTCGAATCTTTCTTGGATACCAGGCTTGATCACATCTTGCAATTCGATTACACCCAAGGCTATTTCATTTTCACAAACAACCAGAGGAGTACCTCCATTTTGAGATATTTTCGTAACGTTATCCGTTATATCTAATGGGAAGGCATGGCCTGCTTGCGTTACAATATTTCGAATCGCATCTGTTGCTCCCTTACGAATACGGGTCTGATCAAAATCAATCCCTGAGCTTCTAGTTTCTGCGGTAAACTTGATAAAAACTGGCGAATGAATGGGGTACGAAATTGGGTTTATTCCAGCCAGTTCGATGATTGACTTCCCTTCTGGGGTTTCATCACTCATCGAACTCAGAACAGCTGCTCTTATCAATTGCTGTTCAGCTATGTTATTGGACGGATAAAAATGAGTTGCTTTACGATTACCTATGGTAATCGTTCCTGTCTTATCCAATAACAAGACATCAATATCACCTGCCGTCTCCACAGCTTTCCCACTTTTAGTAATCACATTTGCTCGTAGCGCTCTATCCATTCCAGCTATACCAATAGCAGATAACAAACCGCCAATAGTTGTCGGTATTAAACAGATAAATAAAGAGATAAAAGCCGCAATTGTAATAGGAGCTTTAGCATAATCTGCAAAGGGCTTTAGGGTGACCGTCACAATAATAAATACCAATGTAAAACCTGCCAACAAGATTGTCAATGCGATTTCATTCGGTGTTTTTTGACGGCTTGCACCTTCAACCAGAGCAATCATTTTATCTAAAAAACTTTCTCCAGGCTCGGTCGTTACCCTCACTTGTATGCTATCGGACAATACCTTTGTACCACCGGTCACACTACTCTTATCGCCACCACTCTCTCGTATCACTGGAGCTGATTCACCGGTTATGGCACTTTCATCTATTGTTGCCAATCCAGAAACAATCTCTCCATCAGAAGGGATAATATCTCCTGCTTCGCAAATAAAAATATCGCCTTTAACTAACTGCGAAGAAGAAACTATTTTTCCATCTGCCAGTTTAGCAGGTGTCTCCTCTCGCGTTTTACGCAAACTATCGGCTTGTGCCTTCCCTCTCGCTTCGGCAATAGCTTCAGCAAAATTGGCGAATAATAATGTCAGCAATAGCAGCAAGAATATGATAAAATTATATCCAAAACTACCCTGCGATGATTCTCCCGCCAGTATCCATATACAAACTACAAGCATCACGAAAGTCCCGATTTCTACGGTAAACATAACAGGATTCCGAAACATGAGTTTAGGATTCAATTTCACGAACGACTGTTTGCCAGCTTGCAGCAATAGGTCATGCTGAAACAATGATTGATTCTTATTCATATTAAAATATTATTATTAATGAAGTAAACATCCATGTCAGAAATATATGAGCCACAGATTATTTACCATTCAAATGAGATTAATGCATTGAAAAATACTCTGCAATGGGCCCTAAAGCCAATGCTGGGAAGAATGATAATGCCGCTACAATTGCGATAACGGTAAATATCAGAATCCCAAAAGTTGCCGTATCGGTTTGCAAAGTTCCCTCCCCTTGTGGAATAAATTTCTTCTGAGCCAATAGGCCTGCAATAGCAACGGGGCCAATAATGGGTAAGAATCGCGAGAATATCAAAACGATGCCCGTACTGATATTCCACCAAGGGGTATTGTCGCCTAGACCTTCAAAACCACTTCCATTATTCGCTGATGAAGAAGTATACTCATATAAAATCTCACTAAATCCGTGAAATCCTGGATTATTTAAAGTTGCGGCACCCTGACCCGGGAAAGCAGTTGCTAAACCAACACCAACTAAAATTAAAAATGGATGGATCAAAGCAATGATCATGGCGATCTTCATTTCCCTAGCTTCGATTTTTTTACCCAGAAATTCGGGTGTACGTCCTACCATCAGACCACTGATAAATACAGCCAGAATAATGAATATAAAAAAGTTCAGAATACCTACTCCTGCCCCTCCGTAGAAGCTATTGATCATCATGGCAAGCAATTCGTTCATACCAGAAAGTGGCATAGAACTATCATGCATTGAATTGACAGACCCTGTTGAAATCACTGTTGTCACAATACTCCAAAAACCAGATGTAGCAGCACCGATACGAATTTCCTTTCCTTCCATGGCACCTAATGATTGATCTATTCCCAGTTTTTCAATAGCAGGATTACCATTCATCTCCATACGAATATTAGGGATAGCCAGCAGCAAAAACCCCACAGTCATCACTGCAAACATCATCCACGATAATTTTCTTCTTTTGATAAAATAACCGAAAGCAAAGATCATGGCAAACGGAACGATCATCTGGGCGGCCATTTCCACCATATTACTGAAGTACGTCGGATTTTCAAAAGGATGAGCCGAATTCGCACCAAAAAAACCACCACCATTGGTACCAATATGTTTAATGGCAACAAATGCTGCTGCAGGGCCCCTTGACACTTGGACCGTATCTCCTTGCAAACTCACCATCGTATCCTTGCCGTCAAATGTCATTGGTGTACCTTGAAAAACAAGTAAAATAGCTACAACAAAGGATAAAGGAAGCAATATACGGGTGCAAGATTTTATAAAGTATTCATAAAAATTACCCAAATCTATCGCAGTTTTATCCCTAAAAGCCCTAAAAAGAGTTACTACAGCAGCCATACCTGTACCCGCACTTACAAATTGCAAAAACATCAACCAATATTGCCCCAAATAACTCACCCCTGTCTCACCAGAATAATGTTGTAAATTGCAGTTAACGACAAAAGATATCACTGTATTAAATGCTAAATCTGGAGACATGCTTGGGTTATGGTCTGGATTTAAGGGTAACATACCTTGGGTCATCAACACCGACATTCCCAATAGGAACCACAGCATATTAATCGTCAATAGTGCAACCATCTGTTGCTTCCAATTCATTTCAACCTTTGAATCGATTCCTGTTATTTTATAGAAAAACCCTTCAATCGGATAGAAGATGGGGTCGAGAAATGTCTTATCTCCAGCAAATACCTTGGCAATATATCTTCCAAGAGGAATTGCTAAGGCGATCGTGCCCAGAAATAGGACGATTATGGCTATTATTTCTGTGTTCATAATTAAATTTCAAATATATTTCAACCTCAGTTTTATCGTTAAAACTGTTCTGGCTTTAGCAATACATACACGATGTATGCAAACACGCCAATTGCTATTATGAATAATGCTATCATCACCTGTTTTAATATTAATTTTCCAATATCGTTTTTAGATATTCCTTTCTCAGTTCTTTTGGGAGTATGTCTAGATGTTTTTTCAAACTTGCAGGACTTTCTGCTATAGCTAGTTTAGTCAAAAACTCATTTTCAATGGCATTGCGTGTATATTGATTACCCCCCTGATACATCAGATTCACAACTTTGGCGATTTCGCCTGCATCTTCATTCTCATGCTCATTTTCAGAATTCATCTTTTTTAAACATACATCAGCCAATTTTTCCAAAATTTGATAGTCGGAAATTGTATGATCAATAAAATCATTATCCGAAATCCAGCTACGGGACTCAGGCATCCATTCTTCAAGCGTACTTATCATTTTTGTTTTCATCTTATTCAAGGTATTTCATTTGTTAATAAAAGCAGGGGTAAATAATTAAATCTGATCAAAGAAGTCAATTGATTTAAAAAATAGTAGAAAACAAATTACACCGACGAGGGTCAATACTATGGCTATCATATCTATAAGTTTATATACTGAGTTCGTCTACCAATTTTACCAGTGCAAAAATCACGATTGCGACAAAAGCAAGTTTCAATACCCCGTGGGTAATACCACACTTCCAGTACTTGTCGTACTGCCTGATTTTTTTCCATTTCGAATTTAACATGAGTGTTCATTTGAAATAGCTGATGCCAATTTTATTCCAAACCCAACAAAAATAACATCAACATAATGAAAAACAGATGTTTACACGAAAAACAAAAATAACTGTAAACAAAAAAACCTATCATTTTGATAGGCCTCTTATCATAATAGAAGTATTGTTCTTAGCTTTTATGATGACATATAAATTGGTAATCACCAGTGTTATTTATTAAAACGATGCCCATCACGCGTATATTTTAGATACATAAATGCGAGACTGATACGTAAACATTGGTCTCTGCGAGCGACATAATTGGGACTTACGCTGACACAGCTTGTTCATGTAATTAGGTTCTAACTATAGTGCTACCATAGTGAAAGCACTATAAAAGGTGGACACAACGTAGACTTATAGTGGTCTCACCGTGCTCACAGTCCGAATATGGGGATAAGTTGGTCTGAAGCTGAATCGGAAAAATACAGCATTAAGGCATGTTATTGTTCAGTTCACTCCTATACTAATTTGTACTCTTCTATCTTACGGTAAAGAGTAGCAATACCAATTTCCAAGAGTCGAGCAGCTTCAGCTTTATTACCATGGGTATGGTGCAATACTTTTTGGATATGTAATTTTTCTACACTCTCCATGGAGAAGGCAGATAATATTCTAGTCCCCGAATCCACAGAAATACGGGCAAAAGGAAGTGTTTCTACACACAATACATCAGTATCTGATAAAATCACACTACGTTCTATGCAGTTCTTAAGTTCTCGAATATTTCCTTTCCAATCATGGTTTTCCAAAGCAGTTACATATTCTGGCGAAATCTGTAGCTCTCTCCGGTTAGCTCGTGTAGAAAATATTTGTGTAAAATAAATCGCTAATAAATGGATATCCTGTTTACGTTCACGCAATGCGGGCAAATAGATGCTGAATACTGAAAGACGATAAAATAAATCGCTCCGGAAGTTCTCGTTTACCATTTCCTCCTCTAAGTTACGATTGGTTGCCGCAATAATACGAACATCCACCCGTGTTACCTTAGTATCACCGACTTTCAAAAATTCACCGGTTTCCAATACTCTTAAGATTTTAGCCTGCAGCTCTATGGCCATTTCGCCAATTTCATCCAGAAAGATCGTTCCTTTATTAGCCTCTTCGAAAAGTCCTTTTTGATCCTTCAATGCCCCAGTAAATGAACCTGCTTTATGTCCAAACAATTCACTTTCCAACAAGTCCTTACTGAATGCAGCACAATTAATGGCTACAAAATTGAATTTTTGACGATTGCTAGCCTGATGTATCGCTTGTGCAAAAACTTCTTTTCCAGTTCCCGTGTCACCCGTCAGTAAAACAGTTGTATCCGTTACAGCAACTCTCTTTGCCAAATCAATAGCATTCAAGATTGCTTTAGATTTCCCCACAATTTTATCAAATGAATGACGATCACCAAGCTGTCTTTCGAGCTCTCGCACACGCTTTGCCAGCGCTACCTTTTCACTAGCATTGTATAAAAGAGGGATAATCTTATTATTATCGTCTCCTTTAGTAATATAATCAAACGCACCATTTTTAATCGCCTGTACCCCATCAGGAATATTCCCATAAGCTGTCAATAAAATGATTTCGATATACGGATATTTGTCCTTGATTACTTTTGTAATATCAACTCCACTTCCATCAGGCAATTTGACATCACAGATTACAACGTCTATATCTTGTTCTTCCAATCGTCTCAAACCTTTCTTTAGGTCTGATGCTTGAAATACCTCATAGCCCTCTAGCGTAATTATTCTAGCGAGTAATGTACGGATCTTATCTTCGTCGTCGATGATTAGGATAGTGCTCAATTTTTTAAAATTATTTACCAAACTTAAATAAATTGTATACGATATGGATGAACACGTGAAACGAAATAAAAACACCTAGCGACCGAAATGGTCAGGATTGTTCATAGCATATTTTTCAAAACGTGATAGAATAGTAATATTATCACGTTCCAATGGAATCAATTCTTTAGAAACGTTATTAGCTATCAACATATACCAGTCTACAGGATTGTAAAAAGAGAGCAAAACCTATTATTTACTTCTTATTGCTTCCACAGGATCTAATCTAGAAGCCATTAAGGCAGGTACTATTCCTGAAATCAATCCAATTATCGTTGAAATAAAAACAGTTAACACGACCATCTTCAAACTCACTATAATCGCCATTCCAATGGTAAGTTTCACTAACAGGGTGATTAGATAGACAATCGATAATCCAATAGCCCCCCCTAACAAACATAGGACAATGGATTCAATCAAAAACTGTGATAGAATGAAGAAATTTTTTGCGCCCAAAGCTTTTTGTATACCGATAATATGCGTTCGCTCTTTTACGCTTACAAACATAATATTGGCAATCCCAAATCCCCCTACTAAAACAGAAAATATACCGATACAAAATCCCGCTAAATTGACAATCCCAAACATTTTATCCAACTGCGATGTAATCATCGTTGTTTGATTAATAGAAAAATCATCCTCACGTTGTGGCGCAATACGATGGATAGAACGCATCAACACCTTAATTTCACTTTCGGCTTCAGCCAGCGTATATTTAGACATCACCCGAACGGCTATACTAGGAGAGAAATTATCGTAGTTTACCAAATTTCGAGCAAGTTCAAAAGGAATGAAGGCACTGTTATCCGGTGAGGTATTAATCAGGACTCCTTCTCCCTCCTTCTTCAAGACGCCTACTACTTGAACTTTTCTCCCCAACATATTGACATACTTACCCAAAGGATCCGTATTCGGAAAAAGACCTTCCGCAATAACAGCTCCCAACACCGTTACTAAAGAACCGGCCCGCGTTTCACTCTCAACAAAATACCTTCCTTTTTCGACATTCAGATTTTGGATATTATATTGATCCTGCGTTCCTGCAGAAATGGAAACACCCGAAGCATTATTATTTTTGTATTTAATCGTGGAGTTACCGATATCAATCATATAGGCTATTTTATCAGCTGTAGTAATACGCTCCTTTAGCGCTAAATAATCTTCATACTTAGGTTCTGGTCTATTCAAGTATTTCCACCAGGGGAAGTCGGGTCCACCTGCCCAAGGCCATTTTTGGATATACAGTGTATTTGACCCTATCTTTTTGACAGAGTCTTCAATATTATTTCGTAATGTATCGACGGCTGAAAAGACACCAATAATCGTTAAAATACCAATTGTCACCCCTAATAACGATAACAATGTCCGTGTTCGATTATCTTTTAAAGCCGATAGTGCGAATTTCGCACTTTCTTTTATGAGACCTATAGCTAGCATATTCAGCTTCTAAATTACAATTTAGTTTTGATTTTATGTCAAAATCAATTCATTAATCAATTTAATCATGAAAGAAACTCCCTTTTAACTAAAAATTTGACTACCTTTGTATGCTTATTTATGTTCCGATAAGTCTGTTATTTGGAACTTAAATACAATAAAGGCAATCATTTAAAATATCAATATTAAAGATGAAGTTATCTCAATTTAAATTCAACTTACCAGAGTCTCTTTTGGCGTCTGAACCAACTGAAAATCGTGACGAATCACGCTTAATGGTTTTACACCGCGACACTGGTAAAATTGAGCATAAAATTTTTAAAGATGTATTAGATTATTTTGATGACAAAGATGTCATGATCTTAAATAATACAAAAGTTTTTCCAGCACGTCTGTATGGCAATAAAGAAAAAACTGGAGCTACAATCGAAGTTTTCTTGTTACGTGAATTAAACAAAGAACTTCGCTTATGGGATGTTCTAGTTGATCCAGCTCGTAAAATCCGTGTAGGTAATAAACTTTATTTTGGAGATGATGATTTATTAGTTGCTGAAGTAGTAGACAACACAACTTCTCGTGGTCGTACGATCCGTTTCTTATTTGATGGTACGGATGAAGAATTCCGTCGTAATATCGAGATTTTAGGTGAGACACCACTTCCAAAATATATCACTCGTAAAGCAACACCTGAAGATAAATTTCGTTACCAAACGATCTATGCTAAAAATGAAGGTGCAGTAGCAGCTCCAACAGCAGGTCTTCACTTCTCTCGTGAGTTGATGAAACGTTTGGAATTGAAGGGTGTTGATTTTGCTGAAGTAACGCTTCACGTAGGATTGGGTACTTTCAGAACCGTTGAAGTAGAAGATTTAACAAAGCACAAGATGGATTCGGAGCAGTTCATCATTACTGAAGAAGCTGCCAAAACTGTTAATAAAGCGATTGATGCTAAGAGAAAAGTTTGTGCTGTAGGTACTACATCAATGCGTGCTATCGAATCTGCTGTTTCTGCAGATCGTCATTTAAAGCCTGCTAATGATTGGACAAGTAAGTTCATCTATCCTCCGTACGATTTCAGTATTGCAAACTCTATGATTACAAATTTCCATACACCAGAATCTACTTTATTGGTTATGATTGCTGCTTTTGGAGGTTATGAACATGTCATGAATGCTTACGAACAAGCTGTTAAAGAAAAATACAGATTTTATAGCTATGGCGATGCCATGTTGATTATCTAATCAGATATATAAAATATAAACGTGGATAAATATCGTATTTATCCACGTTTTTTGTTTCCGACCCACCCCATATTGACAATATAACATGAGTGATCAAAATTTCGTAATTATAGTGGCCGCAGGAAAAGGAAGTCGAATGCAGTCAGATTTACCTAAGCAATACCTCCTTCTGGACAACAAGCCTGTATTGATGCATACGATCGAAAAATTTTATGCAAGTAAAACGCAGCCACAAATTATTATTGCAATCGACCCTGAAATGGAGGAATTTTGGAAATCACTTTGCCAACAATACAACTTCAGCATTCCGCATGCTATTACTTATGGGGGCAAGACTCGATTTCAATCCGTCAAAAATGGAATCGCCTTTATCAAAAATAGACAACTACAACTAAATGACCATGCAATAGCTGTCCATGACGCAGCAAGACCTTTAATTGCGATCTCAACGATAGATCTTGCCTTTGAAAAAGTTAAGAAATCAAAAGCAGTTATCGTCGCAAGATCGTGTACAGATTCTGTTCGTTTCACAACAGGAAACTGTAACAAGGCTATTGACCGAAGCCAAATCTGGCTTGTACAAACACCACAGGTCTTTGAAGGGAACTTATTAGAAACTGCATATCAACAAAACGAAGAAGCAACATTTACAGATGATGCTTCCGTGGTAGAAAAATTAGGCAACTCCATTGAAATCGTGACCGGTGATTATAAAAACATTAAAATTACCTATCCCGAAGATATAGAAATTGCCCAACTCTATTTAAAAATGTAAAGACCTATGTATTTCCTCTTATCACACGCAATAATATCACAATAATTGCGATAACGAGTAAAGTGTGTATGATTCCACCTGTATAGAAACCTCCCAAAAAACTAATCGCCCAGATAATAACTAAAATCACAGCGATGATGTACAATAAATTTCCCATAATATAATATGTTAACATGTGATTACATGTTCATATAACATATGAATGGGCTTGTTGTTTGGAAATGTAAAAAAGTAATACCTTTATAGGTTGATTTCGAGTTGGTCATATGCTAAAGAAATACCATCAGGTAACTCGTTTGAAACCATATCATGCAAGCCCATGCGATGGCCAATATGGGTGAGATAAGTTTGTTCAGCACCAACTTCTTGCGCAAATAGGATTGCCTCTTCCAACGTCATATGGGAAACATGACTTTCTTTCTGTAGTGCATTAATGACCAACACTTTCAATCCGGTCAATTTTTCTCGAGTAGCTATTGAAACTGTTTTAGCATCAGTAATGTATGCGAAATCATCTATTCTAAAACCCAAGACCGGCATCTGATAATGCATCACCTCAAGTGGAAGAACTTCCTTCTCAAACAGGGAAAATGATTTTAAGGCTTCTATTTCAACTAATTCAAGGCGCGGAATCCCTGGATATTTTACTCCAGAAAAGGCATAATAAAATTCACGCCTCAATGCATCATGTAGCACTTTCGTACCATAAATATCAATCGAAGATTGTTGTTTAAAATTGAATGCGCGCACATCATCCAAACCAGCAATATGATCCTTATGCGAATGTGTCATCAATACGGCATCCATATGCATCACCTGTTCCCGCAGCATCTGGTATCTAAAATCAGGACCAGTATCTACAACGATATTTTTATCATGATAGCTAATCAAAATTGAAGAACGTAAGCGTTTGTCATAATGGCTATTTGACTTACAAACAACACATTGACAAGCTATTACAGGTACACCCTGTGAAGTTCCCGTTCCTAAAAATTTGATTTTCAACGTTTTGATTTTAGTTTAGCAATTTGTGTATAAATAGCATGATGTTTATCACTAATGAGTGCTTCATCAATATCAACATCATTTAAAATCCCTATTAAGGATTGAATTTTCATTTCAAGATTAGAAAACTTATTCACTACCACTACATGTGAGCTTTGCAAAAGACATGCGCCTGTTTTAAAGGTTCCTTTCTCATACCTCACCCTATATCCTTGATCCTTAAAAAGTTCTTCGATCTTATCTAAACTACCCTGTGTTAATGCTACCAATGTTCCCTTAATTTATGCAATTGTCTATATTCAAACTTAGATAAATTTGATTAGATTCACAATAAAATTGCATTAACATATACGTAAATCATTCGCTACTAAGTATTTTAATAACATACAGGAATGGCTTTCGCTTTATTCATTATTTACGACGCCTGTACAGGTTGCTAAAGACCGAAAATCGCTGCAGCTAAAATTACTGTCCCAAGCGTAGGATTTCCTCTCCAAAGGTATCCCAACTGTACTTTTTCTTTTCTTCTTTCATATTCTCACGAAACAATCTACTTCTATCATCCTGATAGAAGGCAATGATCCCCTTAGCAACCTCTTCTGCTGTTGGCTCGACGACAAGGCCCACTACTTCGTCATGCACCAGCTCGGGTAAGCCCCCTACTCGAGTAACAATCATTGGGACATCATAATGATATGCTACTTGTGTAATACCACTCTGCGTGGCAGTTCGATAAGGCAGCACTACTGCATCAGCAGCACAAAAATACCTTCCAACTTCATCATTAGGAATAAAAGAAGTATGCAGATATATGCGATCTTGTAAATGATATTTTTGAATTAAATCTTGATAATATGCTTCATCTCCATAAAACTCTCCTGCCAAGAGTAATTTGACATTTAAGTTTTTTATTTCAGGTTTTCCTAAGGCTTCCAACAGTATATCCAATCCTTTATACTGGCGAATAAAACCAAAAAACAGGACAACTTTTTCTGATAGCGGAATGTTTAGCTGTGCTCTTGCTTGTTCTAAACCAATAGCTGGTCCGTAGTTGTCATATAGCGGATGAGGGCTATAGATGGCTGGTATATGTGGATTAATTTTGCTTAAATCTTCCAATACACTTTGACTCATCGTAACACAGCCATCGACCGCATTTAAAAAATATTGAGCCAATATTTTATCCCCTATCCGCTGTTCATGCGGAATAATATTATCAGCAATGCAGACGACCTTCGTATGGTTATTTTGACGTACAATTCGCTGTATCGTACCTAAACAAGGACCAAAGAAAGGCATCCAAAAGCGCACGATCAAAAGATCATATTTAGCTTTTTTAAGCTCTCGTCCTATTTTTATCCAATTAAATGGATTAATCGAATTCACTTTCGAAAAAATGCGTAAATCCTTTGGTGCAGGTTCGTCTGAAAACTGCGATTTGCCTGGAAATAGAAAATTAGGATACTGCAATGAGAAAGAATAGATATCGACTTCGTGTCCCAATTGCTGATAATGTTCTGCTAACCGTTCATTAAATGAAGCAATGCCTCCTCCTCGCAATGGATATGCAGATCCTAAAATTACAATACGCATATCAGTAGCTTAAATTACTTTATCAATCTGGTAATTATTACGATCTGTACTATTTCTTGAAACCAACTCTGCAAGAAATCCGGTCAAAAACAATTGCGTACCAATTATGATTGCCGTTAGTGAAAGGAAAAACATAGGCTGATCGGTAATATCTCTAAATGCTGTCCCTGCCGCTATACTCATCAATTTTTGACAAATCAAAAATAGCGTAATTACAAGACCCAGTAAAAAGCTGATTACCCCCATAACACCGAAAAAATGCATCGGTCGTTTAGCAAATTTACCAACAAAAAATATGGACAATAAATCTAGAAATCCCTTCACAAAACGTCCGGCGCCAAACTTAGTCACTCCATATTTACGGGGATAATGTTGTACCACCTGTTCTTGAATATTCGTAAAACCTGCCCATTTGGCAATCACTGGAATATAGCGATGCATTTCACCGTATACTTCAATATTTTTGACCACTTCTTTGCGATATGCTTTTAGACCACAATTGAAATCATGTAAATTATCTATACCAGACATGCTACGTGTAACGGCATTGAAAAGTTTAGTTGGTAATGTCTTCGTTAGCGGATCATAACGCTTCTGCTTCCATCCCGAAACAAGGTCTGCTCCTTTATTCATGATACGATCATACAATTCTGGAATTTCATCAGGACTATCCTGTAAATCGGCATCCATCGTAATCACCACATCCCCTTGAGCGGCTGCAAAGCCAACATTTAAGGCTGCTGATTTACCATAATTACGTCTGAATTTGATAGCTGTAATATTATTGTTGTCTCTCTTTAAATCTTCAATGATAGACCAAGACTTATCTTTACTTCCATCATCAACTAAAATAATTTCATAAGAAAACTGATGCTTTGCCATTACACGGTCTATCCAAGAGGTCAACTCGGGCAACGACTCTTCTTCATTAAAAAGAGGAACAACAACTGAAATATCCATATGTACGTTGATCATTGTCAATATATTTGCTTTATAAACAAGTTAAGGTATCGTCTTCATGACAACACCTTAACGTATTGATTTTATTTAAAAATTATACTTTTAAACTGTAGGATTACCTATACTTTTTTGACCATTCTTTGTCAATGCTGCTAACAATAGGGCAAACAAAAAATAAGGAAGTAGTGTAATAACAAAACCTTTCATACGCGCCCCTAAAGTCATCGTAGCAACTGATTCATTATCCTTCTCCATTTGTTCTATACTCATATCAATTGTTTGCTGCTTTTCCTCTTCACTATCAAAGGCTGTACTATTTTCCATACTTTCAATCCGAGCATTCATCATGATATGAAAATTTTCCTCTTGAATTGTTGGTTCAAAATAGCTTAAATATGAAAAAGTACTTACTGAAGCGACTAAATGGTTAATAACAAGCATGATGTAAATACATTTTACAGCTTTAGTAAAATCCCATATTCCACCCATTTTTTTTCTTAGCGAAAAGGTTAGTAAAACCGTAACACCAAAAAATAAAATAAAGTTAAAAAAAGGATTGATGAATTGTAATAAAGATGTTCCCTCTAATGGTTTTATTGAATAAATAGAAAATAATCCCAAAACAAAAGAAGTAACCCCCAAGACAACACCATATACGATACTTGTAATCTTACTATTTTTGTCAACGCCAACTTCCATTACGCTTTGTAAAAGTTAGTGATGACTTGATAAAGTGCTGCGTCAAAAGCTTTGTTTTCACTTTGAGCCTCATAATCTGCTAATTGAGCCTCTTTTGGATTAATTTCGCTAAAGAAACTTAAGATCGCATAAAACAACTCATAAACCTCACTTGAAGGGTCAATTGTTTTCGCTGTCTTCGCAATTTCTGCATATGTACTCTCTACTAAAATTTGATTTGCAATGATATCTTCATAGATCTCATGCTCATCCTGGAATTCATCCTCATCAACCAACAAGAACTCTTTCAAGTAATCATCTAAATCTGGATCGATTTCATCATCCTTACATTCACGTAGATATAAAAATATGTTTAACAATTCTGTTCCACGGTCAATCGTTTCATCTTCGATTTTCTCCCATTCCTCAGATTCTAAATAATCCTCTTCTAATTTTAGAATATCTGTAGAGAAGAAATTCATCAATAGTAAATCGACATATACTTCTCTCAACTCATCAAATAGTGGATAGTCGTCAAATGCCTGATCCAACAAAGCCAATTTATCGATATATTTTCCATCTGTATCAAAAACTGATTCAACTTTTGTTAAGAACTCTGATTTTGTTTCGATGTTATCTACTCTACCGTAGGTATTGATCCCTGCAGCAACAGCCGCTTTAATATTCGCTTCCATTATTAAGCATTTTTTATGATTTGACCATTATTGATCACTAATTTAACTTTTCCTTTTAGCTCTTTTCCAAATAAAGGACTATTTCTTGATTTGGATTTATTTGACTGATTATCAAAAACCCAAGCTTCGTCCAGATTAAAGAGCACGAGATTTGCTTCTTCACCCTCCTTAATTTGAGGAATGGTTAAGCCTACTACCTGACGTGAATTTACAGCTAATTTTTCAACTATTTGTTGATCGTTCAACCCAGCTTTTACTAAAAGAGGCAATACCGTTTGTAATCCGATTATTCCATTTTTTGCAATATGAAATTCAACATTTTTAAATTCAATTTCATGCGGAGTATGTTGCGAAACCACAGCGTCAATAACACCATCCTTTAATCCCTTTATTAACGCTTTTGCATCGGCTTTGGTACGCAATGGCGGATTTACTTTATAATTACTATCGAAACTAAAGATATCATCATCTGTAAAAACCAATTGATGGGCTGCAACATCACAAGTAACCTGAATTCCTTTCGCTTTCGCTTTTTTAATTAGATCTACCCCTTCTGCAGTACTGATGGAAGTGAAGTGAATGGGCGATTCGGCATATTCTGCCAAATATAAATCGCGGGAAATCATCAAAGTCTCGGCAAGATTAGGAATACCTTTCATGCCCAAATAAGTACTCATAACACCCTCATTCATTTTATTTCCACCTGCCATAGACGCATCTTCGGCATGAGAGATGATCAAACCACCAAACCCACGCGCATATAACAAAGCACGGCTCATTAAACCGGCTTGCTGAATACTTCTATTGCCATCACTAAAAGCAATTGCTCCGGTTTTTTTCATATCGTACAATTCAGCCATGTCACTGCCCTCACGGTTTCTGCTTACAGCACCTATCGGCAATACATCAACTAAATTACCTTTTGCGATATTCACGATTAAAGCCACTTCAGCACGACTTTGGATTGCAGGTTCTGTATTCGGCATAACCGCTACTGCTGTAAAACCACCTGCTGCTGCAGCAGCAGAACCTGAACTGATATCTTCTTTTGTTTCCAACCCTGGTTCTCCAAAATTGGCATTTAAATCAAAAAAACCGACAGAAAGAATATTGCCTGTACCGTCGAATATTTCAATATTTTTATCAGCGACTTCAATGGATTTTGCAATTTTCGAAATCTTCCCCTTTTCAATGAATACATCAACCACCTGTTGATCAAATTCATTTCCTGGCAAAACCACTTTTACTGAAGTAATTAAAACGCTTTTCATATGCTTAAGAAATTGTAATTTATTGAATTTGAATAGTAAATATGTGCAGTTTTACAGCATGAAATCATCATCTCTTTAACAGAATCCAATAAAAACAGTGATTTTTCTCTTTGAAAATTAGAGGAAGGATGATTTTTAATACGTGTAGCTTTAGACTGCTTCATTTCAAAAAACAAAGTTACAAAATAGTATCGATTCTGCATTGAATTTTAAAAAATATTCATGTATTACCCATCTATTCCTGACCCCATTGGTAATGATCGAAATCAAAACCCGCCAAACTCAAGACACGATCAACAACTGTACCGGCCAACTCATCGAAAGTCTTAGGTAAACTATAAAAGGAAGGCGATGCCGGGCAAATAATACCTCCTGCGTCGCTGACAGTCTTCATATTTTGAATATGTATGTGACTTAATGGTGTTTCTCGGGTAACTAAAATTAATTTACGTCTTTCTTTCAATATCACATCCGCAGCTCGCGTTGTCAAATCTGAAGAGATTCCATGAGCAATACGAGCCAATGTCCCCATCGAGCAAGGGCAGACAATCATGGTATCAAAACGTGCAGACCCTGACGCAAAAGGAGCGAAAAAATCATTTTTATTGTAAAACTGGAAAGGAATATCATTATAATCTTGATTTTGCAACTCTTCTTGCCACACATCTTTGGCATTATCAGACATCACAACCCCTACCTCACTGATCTGACCTTGCAATTCGACAAGTCGATTCAGCAGAACTTGAGCATATATGGAACCACTAGCCCCAGTTATCGCCACTACAATTTTTCTTGCCATATTTTCAATTTAATAAGCAAAGCTATAAAAAAGGGTCGAATAAGAAATATTCGACCCTACATCTACCTATGAAAAACATGCCCTTTGGGAGGGGCATTACAAATGTAGCATTCGAAATAATAATTTTGTAAAAATTAACAACCGACAGTTAAACTTGTAAACATGCATCTACAAAACTGTTGCAAATTCTATCTTATCCACAATAAACGCGGATAAAAACGCAAGTAAAAGACCATAGTCTCAGTGCTAAAAAGATCAACTACAGTAGATAAATTCCTTGTTTTTTTTCTTTATACAGATTTCCATCATAAATTTTCACTATTTTAGATACCATAAATAAACGAATAGTACAAAAATGAGTTTAAGCATATTAGAACAATATATTGAATCTGGAAATAGTAGAGATTTAGATTTACTTTTAACAAGTAATCCTGCTTTAATATTAGAAGAAACAAGTCATGGTATTTCACCACTATTATTAGCTTGTTACTTTCACAAACCGCAAATTATCCGTGTGCTCCTAAAACATAATCAAGGATTGAATATACATGAGGCGGTTGCGGCAGGTCTGAATAATTATATTGAAGCTATGATCAAACAGATACCTACTGTTGTCAATGAAATTTCCACACATGGATACTCTGCTCTTGCTCTAGCAACCCATTTTAATAAAGAAGATACGGTAAGGCTATTGCTCAAAAACAAAGCAAACCCAGACGTCCCTACTCAAAATGAGGAGAACCTTTTCCCTTTACATATTGCCTTACTAAACAAAAACAATAATATCAGCAAATTGCTCATAGAAGCGGGCGCTAATGTCAATAATACCCAAAACAATGGTGTGACAGCATTACATTTGGCCGCACAAATGGGAAATATTGAACTCATAGTTTTACTCTTAGAACATGGATCCCATATTGAACTAAAGACCAAAAACAACAAAACGGCTTCGGATCTTGCCGCATCAAAAGGTTATAGTGACATTTCAAACATCCTTAAAGAATTGTAAATTACCTTTTTAATAACTCTAAGCCAATTCCACAGTTTAAACATTTTTTTAAGTCACAGTACTTGTTCTTGATGTGTAATAAGCCTTGTGAATGGGCTGCATGCGAAGCATTTATTCCTATATATTCAAATTTCTGAACAATATTATTCTTCTCTGTAGGTAGCTCCTCCAGCCAGTTCATCGCCTTTTCTTTAAAATGCTCCTGTTTAAAATAATCTCCATAAGAAAAAGTAAATGCAATGACAGCATTAATAATTAAACTATTTTGAGTCATCATACTCAACCGATGATTACTGACGATATGCGTCTGCTTTCCAAAATTAAAATGACTTTTCCAATACGAATTCATGTGAAGATTATCGAGTACGCATCTAAAGTCGTCCAAGTTCACCAAATCCAATATACCTTGTAAACGTATATTCTCATGCTGCAATAAAATGGCTAGTTGGGCTAATCGAATTGTAGGGAAATTATGCGGTCGCATCCGCGAAAAAAGCAATGGAAAATGAGTTTCCTTCAAAGCGTGGGCTTTTTGAAGATACTGATATTCCTGTTGTAATTTCACGGGATAACTTTCATCAAAATTTGTATTCAAAAGTCCTGCTTGACCAAAAATCATAGCTTCTAACTTAAGTCCGTCATTTCTATACTTTTGTAACAACAAGCTAGACAATTGCTCGCCTAGAGCTTGAAAAGCCTCTGCATTTACTTTAAATCCTAAACTTCGAAACAACCAGATAAAGAACGTTTTCTCCCAGTCTCCATCAAATTTTTTAAGCAATCCTAGAATTACTTTTGATTTCTCTTCCATTCTTTCTACAGCCATACGGTCAACCCATCCTTCCACCTTAAAGGTATTTAAATGCTGTATCTGACTTTCACAGGGAATCCAACTTTGCCCCTCCATCAACCGTTGATATTGCCCTAGCAGCTTTTCCGAAACATAATCCGCCAATTTAAAGGTTGGAATGACTGAACCATCGTCATGAAAAACTTGTTTATCATCGTCCCATACAACATGTAGAATTACATTTGCATACTTCGCATCGTGCTGATGCCCGTGCAGAAACCAATCCGACGACTTGACATGAATCTCTACGCTACCCGTCCACTCCTCTCTTCCGATGCGGATTTTTGAAAGTAAAAAATCGGGACCCGCATTTTTATTATGCTCTCCTACATGAAGGACATGAATGAGGTCTCCATTAACGGTTTCTAATGGGTACGTCTGAAAAAGACGAAACTTCCATATAAATTGCAATAGGTCTTCAGGAATAGCCATAACCTAAAGATAATCAAATAATTCTAAAAATTAAATAATTACGAATTGACCCAAATTTCCAATCGATCATCAGAAACTTTCTTAGTTTTTTTAAGTGTGCCACTGATATGAGGCGCTTTGATGCCCTCACCCAATATACTTGTCCCCTTAAATATACGTGCTTCATCCCACAGGCCAGCTTCAATAAATAAATTGAGGGTCTTAGCTCCACCCTCAATAATAATAGATTGCACATCCATTAAATATAATTGATATAGGATATTCTGAGGTAGGTACCAATCAAAGTTTTCCAACTCAATATACTTATTATGCCCCATCCATTCTGATTTAACAGCATTGAATATCAGGGTTTCGGCTTCATCATTTAATATAGCCGCATCAGTCGGTACGACAAGTAATTTATCGATCAATATCCGCTTTGGGTTCCTCCCCTTCCATTCGCGGACAGTCAAACTTGGATTATCAACTAATGCAGTTTTGGTTCCAACTAGGATGGCATCTTCTTCAGCCCGCCATTTATGAACCAATTGCTTACTCGCTTGATTACTAATCCATACCTGCTCACCCTCTTTCCCAATAAACCCATCTGCACTTTCGGCCCATTTGAGGATTACATAAGGTCTATTTTTTTGAACACGTGTGAAAAATCTTCTGTTTAGCCATAAAGCTTCTTGCTCTAATAAACCGACTTCAACTGCAATACCAGCCTCTTTTAAGATCGTAATTCCTTTACCGTCCACTTTAGCAAAAGGATCCAAACAGGCTATACACACCTTTTTAGGTTTATATTTCGCTATTAGATCCGCACAAGGAGGAGTCTTACCATAGTGCGCACAAGGCTCGAGACTAACGTAAAAAACGGCAGCATGTAATATAGCAGCAGCATCTTCATGATAACGATCCAAGACTTGTTGAATAGCGTTTACTTCTGCATGTGCCCCACCGTAAGGAGAAGTGTATCCTTCACCTATAATTTGATCTTCAAAAACAATCACAGCCCCGACCATTGGATTGGGACTTGTAGTACCAGCACCTAAAACTGCCAATTCGAGACACCTATGCATGTAGCTTTCTTGCTTATTCATACACAAAAGTATCAAAACAATGCTGTAACAAAAAATACAAGATATATTGTAAATTTACGCTATAAAATAACTCTTGATTGTAGAGGGAAAATAGATAATTGTATAACAGCCATAAGTACCAAATAAAAAAGATACGAACGAATAAATGTTTTATATATGATGCAATTATAATTGTAAATAAAACAAATTTATCTAAGTTTGACCTATGGAAAATTTAAAAACCTATGACAGCTTATTCCAAGAGGAACTAGCCACATTTTATCATACAGAAGAAATTAAAAACATCTTCTATATGGTTGTAGAAGATGTATTAGGGCTTTCTAGAATGCAATATAGTTTAAACAAAGAACACGTATTATCGGAAGAACAAAGCATTCGAATAACTCGTATTTTAAAGGATCTGAAGAATCAAAAACCAATTCAACATATATTAAAAAAAGCAGACTTCTATGGTGAGATTTTTGAAGTTAATCCATTCGTCTTAATCCCCCGTTCAGAGACCGAAGAGCTCGTCGATATGATTATCCGTAATCACAAAGACCAAACGCCTCTCCGCATTATCGATATCGGAACGGGGTCGGGTTGTATCCCTATTTCTTTAAAAAAACACCTAAAAGAAGCACATATTTCAGCATTGGACATATCTAAGGAAGCTATCGCAACAGCAAAGCGCAACGCACAACGATTGGGTACTCCTGTTGATTTTGTAAACGCTGATATTTTGGAGTGGGAATACATTTTCCAAACGCAACAATATCATATCATTGTGAGCAATCCTCCATACATCACGCCAAAAGAAAAAGAGGAGATGCATCCCAATGTATTAGAATTTGAACCACACCTCGCACTTTTTGTTGAAGAAACCGCTCCTTTACTATTTTATGAAACCATCGCTTCTTTCGCTTTGAAGCATTTAACTGCGGATGGAGACTTATATTTTGAAATTAATCAGTATTATGGCCCAGAAACGGTAGATATGCTGCGTAAAAAAGGATTCAAAACCGTGACATTACATCATGATATGCAACAAAACCCTAGGATGATACACGCAAAAAGATAAGCTAGCGAAAAATTAATCATTTCATTACCAAACAGTAATAAAATAATTCAACCATATCAGATCTAATAGTTGGCACATATCACTATTTTTTCTACCTTTGCATCACTTTCAGAAACGGAATTTACTTCCAAAAAAGAAAGGATTCAGTAGCTCAGCTGGTAGAGCAATACACTTTTAATGTATGGGTCCTGGGTTCGAATCCCAGCTGGATCACTTAAGAAAGCTCAATCGCAAGATTGGGCTTTCTTTGTTTAAAGACATTCGGATTCGAACAGAAGTATTGGGCTCGACCATTTCCACTTCAGCTATGCATGCGGGAAATGTATGTAGCACTATATTTCAACTATATACAAAAAAAGCTCAATCGCAGATTGGGCTTTTTTTGTATACTATGATACACTTTATGCTAACTGTTAGCTAGAGATATTAAAGCTACCAACATAGATCATGTCGTTGTAATTTTCGAGTGGTTTATCTATCTTAAGCTCCTCATCGGCATAACAAAGTATCGCATTTACAGTTGAAATTCCTTTGCTTACACATGCTTGATAGATCTCAACTTCAGTTTGATCATTCCATATAGGTAGCTCTTCAATGGCAGCCTGGATGCTCATTCTTTTGCGACTGTAGTAAATGGTGATCCAGTCTACGTCGTAATCGTACTGTTTGTCGATTGCTTTACTGAATTGAGAGCGGAGGTTAAAGTCAGGTGCATTTCTTGAATAGGTTTCATCAGTTTTAAACCTATGGTAATCTTTGATAAACTTGCTTTGGTCAAAATATTTATAAAATTGTTCATCTGTTTTATTTGACGTTCCTGTCCAGATATGGATGCGTTGCTCTGCCATTTTATTTCTTATAATTTTAGTAGGCCGTAAAGATACCCTAAATTCCTGAACCTTTCTTTTTCATTTATCCACGACATAGTGGCTTAGCATATCTTCTTTACTGGACATAAGTTTTTTTTATATTTGCAGTTCAATTAGCGAATCATAACATGTCGACAAAGCAAACAAAGATTGAAAATTTCGATCCATCACAACCTGGTTTACCGGATTCAAGCATATATGGACTACCATTTTCGGCTGAGGAAAGTGATATTATTGTAATACCAACACCTTGGGAAGTAACTGTAAGTTATGGGAGCGGTGCTAGTAATGGCCCTGAGACTATACTAAACGCCTCTTTCCAAGTAGACTTATTACATCAAGAATTTCCAGAATTATGGAAATTAGGTATTTACATGGACGAAGCACCGGAGCATTGGATAGAAAATAGCGAAAAATATAAACGTTTAGCGCAACCTATCATAGAAGCATTAGAGAATGGTGATGACATAGCAACAATCCCTGCATTAAAAAACGATTTAGAAGAAATAAATAAGGCATCAGCACAATTCAATGCCGAAGTCAAAGAACGTGCCTTGTACTGGATGAGTCAAGGTAAAAAGGTAATTTTATTAGGTGGAGATCACTCTACACCACTAGGTTATTACCAAGCATTGGCAGAGAAACATCATGCATTCGGAATCCTACATTTTGATGCACATATGGATTTACGTAATGCTTACGAAGGATTTACATATTCCCACGCTTCCATTATGTATAATGCCATTCAATTACCACAAATTGAAAAAATTGTACAAGTAGGCATCCGCGATTTTAGTGAAGGAGAATTGGAAGCAGTTCAAATTTCAAATAAAGTAAAGGTATATACAGACACTGATTTAAAAGCAAACAGCTTTGAGGGCAAAACCTGGAAAGACCAATGTGATGCGATATTAGCACAATTACCAACTAACGTAGCAGTAAGTTTTGATATTGATGCCTTACAGCGTTGGTACTGCCCTAACACTGGTACTCCAGTACCTGGAGGACTATCTTACGAACAAGCAACATACTTACTAAGTAAATTGGCCAATAGCGATAAAAACATCATCGGTATTGATTTGGTCGAAGTCGCTCCTGGTGATGATGATTGGGACGGTAATGTAGGTGCCAGACTCTTATTTCACCTATGTGGCGTCTTTGCAAAAAACAACAAACTTGCTACCGGAACCAAGATAATATTTTAATAATTGTAAGCGGCATACCTAAACGTATGTTTTTATAATCAGAATTGAAGTCTATCAACAGATCCATAAATTGCGACAGTCTTCCGACCGTACCATTTAAACAAAAAAGCCAATCTCATGATTGGCTGTTTTGTTTAAATGGACAGCAAGATAAAAGTTATTGAAAACCAACATCACTTGTAAAACAGAAAACAAATAGCAACAATCTGTTGTTGTATCTCACAAATACCATGATTATTGAGACCATAATTAATGTACATAATGATGATTAATAAAAATAGATTGGACGCTATCGTTTTTTCTTGATCATTCCAAAAACTAGGCTATATACAATATGTTCACTACTTCTAAAATTTCAGATCGCAATGCTGGTATAATTAGCTTATATAAACACCACTTTACACGGTAATTTATGATCAGCACTTTAGCCGAAAAGATTATTGAATTCAATAAAAACCTACATTACACGGGTGATATCCCTAATGATTTCAGGATCCTAAATCCCTATTTAGATAATCCAGAAACATTAACAGTGATGCAGCAGTTCTACAACAAATTCTATCATGATGATGTAAGTCGCAAATTTATTATTGGCATTAATCCGAGCCGCCATGGAGCTGGAATCACAGGCATACCCTTTACTGACACGAAACGCCTCGAACAAGTTTGTGGAATTAGCATGAAATCGGCCTATAGTCACGAAATTTCCTCCGTATTCCTTTATGATATGATTAAAGAATTTGGAGGAGCAGCAGAATTTTACCAAAAATTTTACATCAATTCCCCATTTCCATTAGCAATTGTCCGGCGTACAAAGGAAGGCAAGTGGATCAATGCGAACTATTATGATGATAAATACTTATTTGACGCAGTCAAACCATTTATGGTCAACACACTCATAAAGCACATAAATATTGGTTTAGATACAAAAGAAGTATTTGTATTGGGAAAAAAAAACGCAACCTTCATTGAAAAAATAAATAAAGAAGGGAAACTATTTGAAAAACTGACAGTTCTTGAACACCCACGCTACATTCAGCAATACAAATCTCGCGATAGAGACCTTTATATCGAAAAATACATCAGTGTATTAAGCACTTAAATTAAACTTAAATTTTATTTGGAGTTTGCATTGAGAAACCCTATCTTTGCATCACTTTCAAAAAAGGAACTTATTTCCTAAACAGAAAGGATTCAGTAGCTCAGCTGGTAGAGCAATACACTTTTAATGTATGGGTCCTGGGTTCGAATCCCAGCTGGATCACAAAAAGCTTCACAGAAATGTGAAGCTTTTTTTGTTTCTTATGGATTCGAATACTTCAATAAATATTCATCATGAATCTAGGTAATTTTGAAACTTGATTAGATTTATTCTTTAACTTAGCTGTACATAGTTACACATTACTTATAATGGGAATTATTTTATCTGATTCATGCAATGAGGTTAGATTATCGAACTTCTAAGTATAAAGCGATTGATTAAAAGATCATGCTAATGATAAGATAAGATAAGACCCAAATACAAGTTCGTAGCATTGCTATAACAATGTTATAGCAATGCTACGAACTCTTATTTTTAGATTTCTTATATTTATTGTAACAAGCATTATGAAAAACAAAAACGATAAGATCACAATACTATATGTTGACGATGAAGAGAACAATCTTATTTCTTTTAAAGCGACATTTCGTTTCAAATACAAGGTTTATACTGCTATCAGTGGCTCAGTAGCTATTGATATTGTAAAGGAAAAACCCATAGACATCATTATTACTGACCAGAGAATGCCTAAGATGACTGGTGTAGAGTTTCTGGAAGAAATCATCAAGATTAACCCTGAACCCATGCGTATACTACTGACGGGCTATACAGATATGGAAGCAGTAATCGAAGCAGTTAACAAAGGGAAAATTTTTCACTATCTAAATAAGCCTTGGAATGAAGACGAATTAGACGAAACAATAGGTCGCGCATATGAAATCTATTCTGAAAGAAAAAATATCTTGGAGACCTATTCAAAACTAGAAGTATCAAATGAACAATTAGAGTTTCTACTTCGACAAAAATTACTCTCTTAGAAATTGTGCTTAACTACTTATTCGGGACAACTATTGTAAATGTTGTTCCGACGCCTAATTGCGACTTTACTTCAACAGTACCCTGTAATTTCAACAAGGCGCTTTGTACATTGTAAAGACCAAATCCCATACCTTTTGCTTGATCGCTAGCCCTAAAGAACAGCTTAAAAATATCATTTATATATTCCGAAGATATACCAATACCACTATCAGAAACCTCTAAAATTGCAGAACCATTCTCGACCGTTACAGCAAGTTTAACAAACTTATTATCGCAATCTTTCCGCTGATATTTGAATGAATTTGACAATAGATTATGCAAAATTAATTCCAATACGGCCTTATCACTATTAAAGATTTCGCTTTGATTGACACTAATGGCAAATTCAACATCACTATTACGTGTGTGCATACTATAAAAAGCCTCTATATTCGCAAAAAGGTCTTTAAATTCAATATGACACAACAACAATTCACCGCGTCTCAGCAGATAATAATCACGTAAGCTATCGATATAATCATCTAAACGAGTTAAAGACGACTCCATTAAAGCCAATAACTCATGAATTTGGTCTACTTGATCAAATTCCAAAGCAAGCTTCACCGCAGACAATACACCCGTCAAGGGATCTCGAAGATCATGACTCACACTGTAAGCAAATTTATCCAACTCATAATAAGCCTTCTCCAGCTCCTCGTTCTTGATCGCTAACATCGAGTTGGCTGTATAAAATTTATCTGCTTCTTCAATGCAAGATATCATATCTTCTTCCAACCATGGTTTACGAATAAACCTAAAAATATGTCCCTTATTAACAGCATCTATAACAGTCTCCATATCAGCATATGCAGTAAGCAAAATACGGATAGGCCGAGGATAGTCTCTTTTTGTCCTTTCAAAGAAATCAATACCCAATTCATCAGGCATACGTTGATCACAAAAAATGATGCGTATATCAGGATTATCAAGAAGTATTTTTTCTGCTTCGATGGTCGATGAGGCTGTATGAACAATATACCGGTATCTAAAGTTAGCCTTAAAACCGAATAAATTATTTATCTCATCGTCAATATATAATATTTCTAAGTTTCTTTTCATAATATAACAGTAGGCCGCCGTATAGCAATCGTAGAGACGAAATTAATAAAATTAATGACTTTCAAGGCACACTGTTCCTTAAATATTTTGTCGTATTGGGATAATCAATATAAATGAAGTCCCCTCCCCTTCTACAGACTCAATTTCTATTTTGCCATTATGCTTGATTATGGTATTGTAAGCGATAGACATGCCCAAACCCGTACCCTCCCCTACATCTTTAGTTGTAAAAAAAGGTTCGAAAATGCGATCTCGGATATAGTCCGGAATCCCTATGCCATTATCCCTTATTATAACATAAATAGCCGATGCATTTTCACACACTCCTGTCTCCAGTGTTAATTTCGCTCCATCCCTTGTCTTTACTTTATCATGAAGTGCATAAATCGCATTCGTGATGATATTCAAAAATACCTGATTCAATTTACCTGCATAGCATTCAATCTTCGGGAGGGCACCATATTTCTTCTGCACAACAATTCCATCTTGCACCAAACTATTAAGGATAACCATCGTTGACTCTAAGCCTTCGTTAATATCCGCAAATTTGAGGGTATCCTCGTCAACACGTGAAAAAATCCGTAGGCTCTTAACAATTTCTGCAGTCCTATTGGCACCATCACTCATTCCTTTAAGCAAGAATTCGACTTCAGTTTTGAGATAATCCAAATCAATTTCCTTTTTGAAATTTTCGATACGTAATCTCTTCTCATCTGAAGATAAATTATCATCCAGAGCTACCTGTTCGACCTCCTCCAAAGTCTCCCAAATCATTTTAATGTCGCGCTTCAAAGGAGCAACATTTGAAGTCACAAAATTAATCGGATTATTGATTTCATGAGCTACCCCAGCAGTCAATTGCCCTAAAGAGGCCATTTTCTCTGCTTCAACAAGTTGTGACTGTGTTTCTTTAAGATGAGTTAAAGTAGCCTGTAAAGACTCATTAGAAGCAGTCAACGCACGAGTTCTTTCTTCAACTTTGTCTTCTAAAATGACATTTTGCTCACGAATCAATAATTGATTTTCTAATGAAATGGACAATTCGCGTGCTTGAGATTCATCTTTTTCCTTACGATAGATATTGATCTTATCTCCTAATGCAAAAGATAGTAAAATGGCTTCAAATACCGACCCAATTTGAACAGCTCTTACGGTGAAAAAGTTATAGGGGAGTAAATTGTAGTCCTTAAATACATATACCACTACACTGACTAAAAACACACACCATGCAATCAAAAAATATTTCGTTTGTTCATATTTTTCACGACTCAATTTGAACGCTAAAATTAAAACAATTATAGACCCTCCACCGGCTACTACATTGACTAATTTATATGCTGGAATTAAGTAACCGAAACATAAAAATCCGATTGCAATTAAATACCCAATTAAGAAAATATTCAATAATTTATTGAGTTTAGGAGCATCCTTCGCAGTTTGGAGAAATGACTTGACAAAATATATCGCACCTATTCCAGACATCGCTCCAGAAAAAGTTAATAATCGATTTAAAACCCAGCGATTATGAATAGAAAATATCGGTTCAAGAATTCCTAGCACTGCACATTGTGCTATAGTAACCCAAAAAATATAGTTAACATATATTATATAGTGTTTCTCACCTGTAGAAAAATATAAAAATATATTGTAAAAGATCATCGACATCATCAGCCCAATAAACAATGCTGAAAAAATATCGGTATCTAAGAGTATTTCCAGTAATCCTTTTTCAGTATGAATCGAAATTGGCACTAACAATTGTGTGTTACTTCTGAGTTTGAAATAACATATCACATCTTCCCCTTTTTTAATAGGAATTTCAAATAGGTAAAATTGATGGGGGTAATCACGCTTATTTAAGGCTGTTCCCGATTCGATACGCGTACTATCTATAACCCCATTCTTTAAAGAATAAAAAACGACCTCATCGATATTGGCATGCGAGAGATTTACCACTAACTTCTCTTCGTCAGTAAGATTTTTCAACTCAAACCTTATCCAATTATTTACATCACCGATCCCCAAATTAGGCACATCATCCTTGCTTTCATTGAACAAATTAGTGTGATCAATGATATCCGTAATGTTAAGCTGCTTTGTAGCATCTTGGAATAAAGAAACATGCTTCCCAATATATACAGCTGAACTATCTTTTTCAAACTGAAGCGGCACCATCGCATGCAAAGCGAGATACGCGGTCATTAAAAAAATAAATAGCACTAGATTTTTAATATTCGCACCAAAAATGTACTTCATAGAAATCAATTGCGACTGTGACTTGCCAAACCTTCCATATCCAGGTAATAACGACCCGACAGCACAGGTTGTCCAAGCAATAATCTTCGACATACCGAGGTAGTCATAGCACTACCTAAAACAACTTCAGAAGCAAGTTGAGGCCAGGAAATAATCGATTTTTTAATTTCCGGCACTGACCTTTTCATCCGATCAGATAGATTTTCAGCATCCACAAGTTGCATGAGGTACCTTAACCTTTCTCCTTCCGATAACATATCCAATTTTTCTCTTGTCAAATCATTTACTAAGCCATGAAAAATTGGACGCTCCGGTTCCAGATCAAATCGTTCAACATCCAACATACCCCGATCATTTGTGTCCATGACAACTGGAATTCGAAATTTCCTTGCACAAATTCTACTTTCAATTTTAACTTCAAAACTATCACATACCTCAACAAGCAAATCTAGTTGTCCATTTCCTCCTAAAAAATCATCGTAATTATCGTGGCTTACACCCGTTGGAAAAATTTCAACCTGAATAAAAGGATCTATTTCTACAATCTCCCTTGCAGCAATAATAACCTTTGGAACAGATAGATTAAAAATACCTGTACGTAGTCTATTCAAATTACTAAGATCCAACTCATCAAAATCAGCAATTCTTAATATTCCACAAGTCCGCTCCATGGCCATGGTCAATGCGATAGCGTGACCAACAGATAAACCAATAATCCCTACTTTTTTATTAGCAAGAGTATCACGTTCAGCTTCTGTTATTTTTAATTGATTACGATTCGTCCTGACCTCAACAAATTCTTGCTCATCAAGAACATGAATCAGTGTTTTTCGCCACGGATAATAGACCCAAACGCCATACTCATCTAAAGACTTCCCATTTAGTAGCGCTTGTACATACCCGTCAAATTGTTCGGGTGAAACCCATCCAGCTGGAAATCTGCAACGAATTAATTCATTAATCTGCCTTTCGATTTCATCAAACACAAATACGATATCACCATTCTTCCGTAGTGTATCCAATGATAACATATCTTGTGTAACTGTTTTTCTAAAGTATAGAGGTTTATAGGCTAAATTTAAGTTCTTGATCATATTTTTATTTCGAATTGATGTTACATTATCTGCACATCTTTTTCCTTCATATTAATATCTAATATTGTCTGCTTTCTAGCATTATGAACGATGGTTTTCAAATCCCACTGATCCATATTATCCAATTGCAGCATATAATGTATTTCAATTTCTTTTGAACGCAATTCCTCTATCCTAACGACATCACCGTGATTTCTTAAGTCCATGATGGCATTTTTGTCGCCTTCATCAGCTAAACTCAAATTATCTACATCATCAAGAATCATTGTCGTAGCAAGGAGGTCTAACTTTGGGTAATAAAATGTACCATTATTTCCAACGCTACTTTCCAGTCGATATCCAACACTTTTGGTCAGATTTATCGTATACGGAGCACAAAGAGCAAATAATGATTTGATACCTATTTGAGGAGCAATAGCGATTGCCGCTCTAGTCAGAAAGATACTTCCGATACCGTAGCCAGCAATTTCCCTAGAATTCCATAGACCACAACCTTCGCCTGTTCCTTCTTGCGCATAATCCCAAACCAAGTCAAAGATTTTAGGATCCATCTTCCCAGTAGCTTCTTCGATAGGAAGCGGTTGTGAGCCCCCCGCAACATGTATGCGTGCACCGCCATATACATTTTCTCCATCAAGAGACTCAACAATCAATACAAAGGCAGCTGGATTATACATCCAATCATTTTTGGATGACGTTACTTTTTTAACACCTATTGCTGCCAACACATGCTCATGTCCCTGTATAAAACGTTCACAAGTTCTGGGGTCATCAATAGCACGAAACGCTCTTAGCCTGACTACAGGACGTCCATCTTTAAGTATTAGTGACATGAAATGGTTATAAATATTTTTTTAAAGTTCAAAAATAATCAATAAAACTGAAAGGCGTAACGTATTGATACAAATAATCAAAGGCATAGCAGTTCTACCTCAATTTCTTTTCATTCCACACCTAAATACCGTTACACTAAACTATTTCTTTCTAAATCTAGTAGTTTTTATCTAATATCAAATCAAAGCATCCGTTAAGAAAACAAAAAGAACCGTCTTAACAATAGATAAAACAGTTCTTTTATTTTAGTACAATTAAATTCCTAAAAACTTAAAAGGATCGGCAACTTTAAAATTGCTATTGGATAAACCGTTATACGTGGCAAATTGATTTAAATCTAACTTCATCGTTTTGGCTCCCTTCTGCAAATCAAATTTTGTCAAATCAACCCAAAACGTATTCGGTGTCAGAACCGTTTCAAAATAATAAATTTTATTTTTTTGATCAGCAACAGAACGCCAACGCGTAGAGGAAATATTAGGCTCTGTAGGTGAACTTATACCAAACGGTACCGAGCAATTTCGAATCACACTAAATACACTAGCCACAGCAGTTCTAACATCGTCAGTCTGTGGAATCGCATTGATATAATAGGATGCTCTAACAAAACGATCTGCGGCACGATTTGTACCTGGCAACATGACCGTACCTGGTATTCCTTCCCAGTAGCTATTCAAAGCAAGTTGTTCGGAAAATACGGGCGAATTTGTCATCACAGTATAAGCAACATCATGATGAATCATCAGTTTCCCATTTACATATTCAAAAATAGCATTATCACCTGAAGCATCAGAAATCGACAAATGCAGTGTTGCAAATTTCTTAGTTCCTGGAATATAATCACTCACAACAACAAATGGTTCATCCCGCAATGCCGTAACCGCTTCACTTACATTTGCAAAATTATCCAAGACATACTGTGCCCAAGCCGAGATCGTAATTCCCTGTTTATCACCAGCAGGATTGAATTTTGGATAACTAGACTCTACTAACCATAATACATTAGCCACTAAGCCCTTTTCATTCAAGCCGTCAACAGTTGCAATATCCCATGCACTTGAAATGACACTTCCATACTTTGAAGTCCATTTCAGGGACTTAGGTCCTACCTCACCATTCCGGTCCATACCACGCGGGAACACCCATAGATTAGCTGAAATTTCGTCCTTCCAATCCATACTCCGCGCTGTAATTACGGTACCATTAGGCCCTTTATACACCACTCGCGTGCAGGCCGCCGTTTCTTTTCGTAGAAAAAGAAACACAACAAAAACAATTGAAAAAAGATACTTCATATGAACTGATATTTAATGAATAATAACATAATCCTACTCTTTAATTTCTTGTAAAAAAAGTGATCTATTAGTCTACAATTACACTTTATATCCAATTACTAATCACCTTCTCAACTGCATACTAATTGGTCTATAAAAATATACGGCAGTAACCTAATACGAAGTTAATTAAAAAACCTTAAAAATTAATTTCCAATATTTATTAATTTAGTTTTTCTGATTTTTCAATAAAATTAAAGTAATATCTACTGGCAATACGTTTTTCACCTTAAAAATAAGACCGCCAACATGAAGCAAGTATCATGCTGGTTACAACAAAAATAAATTAGCAAAGTTTCCTGATTACAATAATAGCATCTTAAATTGTAAGTTTGTATCTGAACAAATACAATGGATATAGGACTCAGCGTGTGGTGAGGTCATATATCCCGTTAAAAAAATACAGATATAAATATCCGAGCTTACAAGCTCACGAAGCAATTTATCTAATGAAACCATTATGGGCTACAAGATTTCACAAGCCGTGATGAATTAGGTGCTCATGATAGCTTTATCGCAATTAAAAAACAATTTATTCTGATGAAAATATTAATTGTAGAAGACGACCAACGTGTTGCAGAACTTATAAAAAGAGGACTGGAAGAACAAGGCTTTACGACCACTTTGGCATACGATGGCCTTTCTGGAAAAAAGCTGTCTTCACAAGATAATTTCGATCTGATTATTACCGATATCATCCTTCCCAAAATGGACGGGTTAGATCTTTGTAAACACATTAGACAAACAAGACCTGACCTACCGATCATCATGCTTACTGCACTTGGTACGACGGACGATAAAGTAGAAGGCTTCGATGCTGGAGCAGATGACTATTTAGTAAAACCTTTCGAAATGCGTGAGCTTTTAGTACGAATTAGAGCATTACTAAAGCGAAATCAACATCAGTCAAACAGCCAAGGTTTTGTCTTGCGCTATGAGGATCTCGAAATGAACTTACACAGCAAAATCGTAAAACGGAATCAACAAGAGATCGATTTAACTCCAAAAGAATTCAAGTTATTGGAATATTTGATGCAAAATCCGAATCGGGTATTGTCTCGCGTAGAAATAGCGGATAAAGTTTGGGAGACCCATTTCGACACTGGTACCAACTTTATTGACGTATACATCAACTATCTTAGAAAAAAAATAGACCGCAATTTTGATAAAAAACTTATTCATACAAAATCTGGAATGGGCTTTATTCTGAAGAAGGAATCATGAAAATAAGAACGCGACTGATTATACTATTTACAGTAACAACGGCAATCATATTAGGTCTGTTTGCTACCGTGATTTATTTATCTGCTAAGGAAAATCGGCAAATTGAGTTTTACAACCTACTCAAGAAAGAAGCCATTACCAAGGCCAATCTCTTTCTAAACGCCAATGTTGACAAAAAGATATTGCAAGATATCTACCATAATAACCGAAAAATACTCAATGAAGTTGAAGTTGCCATTTATAACACCCACTTTGACCTACTGTATCATGATGCTGTTGACCTAGATTTTGTCAAAGAAACCAAGCCAATGATTGATGAAATATACCAAAAAGGGGAAATTGAATTTTATCAGGAAGGCTGGCAAGTAATAGGCTTACAGTATATCTATGAAGGCAAGAAATATATCGTTACCGCAGCTGCGTATGATCAATATGGTTATAGTAAACTCAATAACTTACTCCACAACAGTATCCTTGTTTTTATTATTTCTATTTTATTCATACTTGTAGCAGGCATCTTTTTTTCTAAAAAAGCATTTGAACCTGTGCGTGCCATGATTGCGAAAGCAAAGAACATTTCCGCTACAAACCTAGATTTACGATTATCAAACAATGGTAATAAAGATGAACTTTCTGAACTTGCCAATACATTCAATGAAATGCTCAACCGCTTGGAGAGTTCCTTCGATGCACAAAAGAATTTCGTCTCGAGTATTTCACATGAATTGCGCACCCCACTAGCCGCTATTATTACAGAGCTTGAACTATCAAGCAACAAAGAACGTACGCCTAGTGAATATCAAACAGCGATTAAGGACGCTTTAAACGACTCGAAAAAATTAGTCCGTTTATCCAACAGCCTACTCGACTTGGCAAAAGCCAGTTACGATCCTACAGAAATTGCATTCAAGCCGATTCGTGTCGATGAAGTCTTATTAGATGCCAGACAACAAGTCCAAAAAACAAATTCAGACTTCAAAATCGATATCCATTTTGAAGATGAGATAGACAATGATGACCAGATTTCAGTCAATGGCAATGAATACCTACTAAAAGTAGCATTCACTAATCTTTTTGAAAACGGGTGCAAATTTTCTACTCCACATCGCTGTACCGTGTCGGTCCGATTTGATAGTAAAAATATAACTTTATTATTCGTTGATAAGGGAATCGGTATTTCAGAACATGACTTACTTGAAATTTTCACCCCATTTTATAGAGGGGAGAATAGAACATATACTTATGGACACGGTATTGGTTTGCCCCTCACACAAAAAATTGTGGCACTCCATAAAGGTGAAATAACTGTAGCTTCACAAGAAAACAAGGGAACCACGTTCACCATCATTTTACCGCACTGCTAATCAGGAAAAACACGATTTTTCACCAACCCCAGTTGTGAAAGACTTTCAAACGCACGCTATTATCGATCTCATCTTTAATACAAATACCTTTCTAATAAAATTCTAATATTTTTCTATCACTCCTCTAACAGCTATCGCACGCTAAGCTGCGCACTTTTGCATTGTAAAAAAAATACAAATGGCCCTCTACTAAAAAGAAGGACCAAATAAGTAAATAAAGCGATATCGATAAAATCTTTAAGGCAGCATGAAGGCCTTTAAAAAACGAATAGATTAATGAATAGACAATTAATTCTAATGAAAACAACAAAAAAAAAACACATCACTTTTATAAGAATCCTTTTTATTTCGCTATCCCTATTGGGTTGCCAAACAAAAGTCGAACATGAAAAAATAGCAGATTTCACTGTTAGCGGAGATACCATTTATGTGCACGATAAAGCACAAGTAATCGCACAGTTAAAGACCATTACCATACAACAAGAATCGCATCAGCTCGAGCTCGTAGCAGCAGGAACAGTGAAAGCTATTCCTAATCTATATGCAGAGATTGCTTCTCCTTTTTCAGGAAGAGTGACCGCCGTGCAACTTAAATTAGGGATGAAGACAAAACCAGGCACTCCTTTATTTGAGCTCGCCTCACCTGAATTTACAGACACGCAAAAGCTATTTTTTCAAGCAAAAACAGCCTATCAAAATGCAGGACTAATTTTAAAACGACAACAAGACCTCAAAATTAATGGAGTCGGCTCAGAAAAAGATGTCGAAGAAGCAAGGGCAAATTATGAGATTACTCAGAAAGAATATCAAAATGCTTTAGCCTCACTCCAGATATTCAATGTAAATGTGGAGAAGCTCGTTTTAGGACAACCCCTTATTGTTCGATCACCTATAGCAGGAGAAGTCATCACGAATGATATCGTCATGGGTCAATACATCAAATCGGACGAAACTCCTCGTGCAAAGGTCGCCGAATTGAGCAAAGTCTGGGTCGTAGGTATGGTGAAAGAACAACATCTCCATCTCATCAATAAACTTGATGTTGCTGAAATTGCTATTGCAGCCTTCCCAGGCAAGAAGATAAAGGGTAGCATTTACCACATTGATGAGATCGTCAATGAAGATACACGCAGCGTGCAAGTGCTTATCGAGTGTCAGAACCCAGATCGCCTGCTCAAGCCTGGGATGTATGTAACGGTCAATTTTATTGAAAAACCATCCGACGCGATCTTTATACCCGAAAAATCACTGTTGCAATACAATGACCAAAGTTATGTACTCGTGCAAATCGGTAAAAACAAATATGTAAAACGTGATGTGGAGACCGGTGTCACAGAGGAGGGTAAAGTACAGATTGTAGCGGGTTTAATCGCAGGAGACAGCATTATCAGTGAAGGTGCATTCTATTTACTAAATGCGAAATAAAGAACAATACAAAACATATTAGCAGTGAAACCATCATGGATACAAGAGCTCACAAAATTAAGTCGTGCTCCTGATAGCTTCATCGCCTTTAAAAATAAGTTATTCTGATGAAAAACATATTCACCAATACCATCGCCAAACGCTGGCTTATTTTAGCACTTTTTACGCTAATGACCTTCTTTGGATATTACTCATGGACCCAACTTTCTATAGAAGCTTACCCCGATATCGGCGACGTCAGTTCACAAGTGGTGACACAAGTACCGGGTCTTGCAGCCGAAGAAATAGAACAACAGATTACCATTCCAATAGAGCGTGCTATAAACGGCTTACCAGGTATGCATGTCATGCGTAGTAAAAGTACATTCGGGCTTTCCATGGTCACGATTGTCTTTCAAGATGGAACAGACGATTATTTCGCAAGAGCAAGGATTCAGGAGCGCCTGGCAGATTTGGAACTTCCCTATCAGGCAGCACCAAATCTTGACCCCCTCACCTCCCCTACAGGCGAGATATTCCGGTACATCATCGAAAGTAAATCGCATGACCTACGTGAACTAACCGATCTGCAAACTTTCGTCATCATACCCCGTATAAAACAAGTATCGGGCGTAGTCGATGTGACTAATTTCGGGGGGATTACCACACAATTTCAGATTGAAATCGAGCCACAAAAATTGCAGCAATATGGAATTTCCCTGAGTGAGGTCGTTAATAAAGTCGAAGCCAATAACACCAATGCAGGTGGAAGCGTGATGAATAGAGGAGATCAGTCTTACGTTGTAAGAGGTATTGGACTTGTCAGAACATTGGATGATATTGGTAATATTGTAGTCAAATCACAACAGGGTACAGCAATTTTGATGAAAGATATCGGTCAAATCAAATATGGCAATCTAGAACGAAAAGGTGCTTTAGGCTATTCAGACAAACGTGGTGTAAACTATTCAGACAATATCGAGGGAATCGTGCTCTTATTGAAGGGACAAAATCCATCGGTTGTTTTAGAAGGCGTGAACGCAGCTGTTGAAGAACTAAATGATAGCACTCTACCAGAAGGAGTCCAGATCCATCCGTTCATGGACCGTACCCACCTGGTTGAAACGACGTTACAAACCGTTTCACACACCCTTTTAGAAGGAATGGGATTAGTCATTATCGTACTGATTGTATTTTTAGGAAGTTGGCGCGGTGCGCTACTGGTTGCTATTACCATACCAGTAGCCTTATTAACTGCCTTTATCCTCATGCATTTCACCAATGTTCCAGCCAACTTACTGTCATTGGGTGCTATTGATTTTGGGATTATCGTCGATGGTGCAATTGTGATGATGGAAGCGATATTGAAAAAAAGAGAGGAAAATGAACATGAAGAACTCACCGAGTTTGGCGTGGCATCCCTAGTCAAGCAAATGGCTAAACCGATATTTTTCGCAACGATTATTATCATCACTGCCTACATTCCCTTGTTTGCCTTTGAACGCGTGGAGAAAAAATTATTCACTCCTATGGCGTTCACAGTAGGTTATGCCTTATTAGGAGCACTATTAGTAGCCTTATTTCTGATTCCAGGACTTGCTTACGTGGTCTATAGAAAGCCTCAAAAAGTATATCATAATAAATGGTTGGAGAAAATAACATCTGGTTACCATCGCCATGTGGATAAATTATTACAGCATCCAAAACGTGTGTTTTTACCTCTAGTACTTATATTCTCTGGTGCTGTGTTACTGACATCTACAGTTGGTAAAGACTTTCTACCCCCATTGGACGAAGGTTCCATCTGGCTACAAGTGTCTCTTCCTCCTGGAATAACGGTAGAAAAATCAAAAGAAATGAGCGATACGCTACGGGCTCGCACCTTAAAGTACGATGAAGTGACCTATATCATGGTACAAGCCGGCCGTAATGATGATGGCACAGACGCTTGGACACCTTCACATTTTGAGTGTAGCGTCGGATTGCTCCCTTATAAACAATGGAAAAATGGTCGAACCAAAGCTGATCTCATCGAAGAACTTGCTGCAGAATATGCACAGATGCCCGGTTATGATGTTGCCTTTTCTCAACCCATGATAGATGGTGTCATGGATAAAATAGCCGGAGCACATAGCGAATTGGTGGTAAAAGTATATGGCGAAGATTTCAAGGAAATCCGTAGGGTAGCAGAAGAAGTGCTTTCGACATTACGAAAAGTAAAAGGCGCAGTAGATTTGGCTATTGATCAAGAGCCCCCATTGCCCCAGTTACAGATTAAAGCAGATCGCAACAAAATAGCGCAATACGGACTAAACATCGCTGATGTTTCAGACCTTATTGAAACGGCTATCGGCGGAAAAGCGATTTCTCAAATATTTCAAGAAGGAAAAGTATGTGATATTATCTGTCGTTATAATGAAGAAAGTCGCAATACACCGGAAAAAATAGGAAATCTGATGCTCACCAATGAATCAGGAGCTAAAATTCCACTATCGCAGATTGCTGAAGTAAAACTCAATACAGGTGAGAGCACCATCGCTCGCGAGATGAATAAAAGACATTTAACAGTACGTCTTAACCTCCGCGGCAATAATTTGAGTTCATTTTTAAAAGAAGCACAAGCTAAAATAGAACAGGATATCCCCTATGACCACGACAGTATTAAAATCAAATGGGGCGGTCAATTTGAGAATCAAAATCGAGCATATCAACATCTGGCCATCATCGTACCTATGGCATTAGCGATTATGTTCATACTCCTTTATGGTGCTTTTGGGAGTTTTGCCCAAGCAGGATTGCTGATGAGCGTTGTCCCACTTGCCATATTTGGTGGCATGCTTGCCTTAAATGTTCGTGGAATGACCCTCAATGTATCTTCGGTAGTTGGTTTCATTGCTCTTTTTGGTGTTGCCATTCAAAACGGAGTATTGATGATATCACAATTCAATACCTTACGAAAAAAAGGCTATTCCTTACGACAAGCTGTTTCTGAAGGTTCACAACATCGCTTTAGACCGGTCATCATGACGGCTACAGTTGCTATTTTAGGCCTACTACCCGCATCCCTAGCTACAGGCATCGGTTCGGATGTGCAAAGACCATTGGCTACTGTAATCGTTTACGGATTATTCTTTGCGACCATCATCACACTCTATGCTTTGCCATCGCTCTATTATCTTTTAGAGAAAAAGAACGCTGAAAAAAATGAGCATTAGTATTCACCATAAAAACAAGGACATGTTAAACGTCAAAAAAATAAATAAGAAAAATCTATTACTCACCTGCTACATCCTTGTGCTCACTGCGGTAGCACAAGGTCAGGTCGATACTTCTTTTCAAAAAAAAACAATCGCTTACTCCGATTATATGGAAGCTGTAGCCAAGAACAATAAGGCTTTTGCTGCAGAAAAATTCAATATTCCTATTTCAGAAGCCGGTATAGAGATGGCTAAAGTTATCCCAGATCCCGAATTCAGTGCCGGTATCTTTAATAACGACCAGCGCAATAAAAAGATGGGTTACGGATACACCACTGAACTTGATTGGACAATAGAGCTTGGAGGAAAACGGAAGGCGCGCGTAGATCTTGCTAAAAGTGAATCCGAACTCAGCAAACACATTCTGATTGACTATTTTCGAAATCTTCAAGCAGATGCAACCCTTCAATATCTACTTGGCATCCAACATGAACAGCTAGTAAAACTGCAGCTCAATTCCTACGAAGCGATGAGCCAATTAGCAAAATCGGATAGTATGCGAGCGAAATTAGGTGCCATTACAGAAGTAGATGCTAAACAAAGTAAACTCGAAGCCTCAACCCTATGGAATGAAGCCACTTCGTCTATTGGAAGTTGGAAATCATCGCTGAGTAATCTAGCCTTACTGATGGGAAATTCGCAAATGGGCACCTTGTTGGCAACTGTTGGAGATTTTTCAGCCTTCCATAGAAATTTCCAATTGGCAGAACTGATCGAGAGCGCACAACTGAATCGCACAGATCTGCTATACGCGTTGCAAAATAAGGATGTGTCCGAAAAGATGATAAAATTGGCAAAGGCCAATAGAATCATTGATTTGGGCTTAGTTGCCGGTGTGGAATACAATGAAACAGCTAAAAATGAAACCGCTCCCAGCCCTTCTTTCACACAAAGCAATATTGGAGTACGGGTTCCATTAAAATTTTCCAACAAACGAAAAGGAGAACTAAAGGCTGCTTACTATACCGCTCAACAATCGGAAGTGGCATATAGTCAGGTCGAGTTGCAGGTACAGCGCGATGTTACCCAAGCATTTTACCAATACGAAGCCACCCAAAAACAACTACAACAATTTGATAGCGGCTTACTTCAAGATGCAAAATCTATCTTAGATGGCAAACTATATAGCTACAAACGAGGTGAAACGAGTTTATTAGAAGTGTTAACGGCACAACGTACCTACAATGAAGTGCAACAACATTATTATGAAATACGGTTCAATAATGCTGTAGCGCTTGTAGAATTAGAGCGATCAGTTGGAATCTGGGATATCAATTTTTAATATCGTGGTGCAATAAATGCATATTTTAAGATTAAATAGGTATTTGAAGCCTTTAATTTTGGTCGAATGAGCACGTAAATCAGAAAATCACAGTCTAAAAATAGCATCTTAAAAAAAATATTCTCCCTCAAAATAAAGGATTTAAGGAATAATTACGACATACGTTTGGCATATGTCAAGTATTTTTCTACCTTTGCATCACTCCAAACAACGAAGGAAACTTCAGAAATAAAGAGTACGATTTAGTAGCTCAGCTGGTAGAGCAATACACTTTTAATGTATGGGTCCTGGGTTCGAATCCCAGCTGGATCACAAAAAAAGCTTCACATAAATGTGAAGCTTTTTTTGTATCTGCTGTATTCGAACAGAAGTTACCCTTCTAGTCATAAATCATCTTAACGGATTGCCAGTGTAGGGATGAAAATTTGCAGTGTATTTATTAAACGGTCGAACTTTTTTGATATAGATGATTTATATCAATTCTGCTATTAGAGGGGGTGGGCGATTTTATAAGCCATAAGTGAGAAATGACGAAGACCACTGATCAGTGGTCTTCGTCATTTTTTAGATAATTATTTTTTAAGTTGTACCTTCAGTGGCTTAGCCCGCAAGTCTATCGAAATACTTTCTCCATTTACAAATAGATCTGAGTACCCAACGCTACCACCGGTTTTTTGAACCTTAACCTTAATTGTTATATCATTATAACCTTTAACTTTTAATATGCTTTCAGCAAACTCATTATTTTGAGCGTCCACATTTGCAAACACAATCAGCATCTTATCCTGCCTATCATTTATAATATTCATATTCTTTGGAAAATCCAGGTTTTTATGATTTTGAAGGATTTTATCACCTGCACTTGTGACGTAATATAGATCCAGATCAGCTATTGTCAACTTCGAATTAAGGACATTTATACCATTCTCATCTACTAAATTTAGCTGAACCTTGTCATATAGGTTTGTTTGCTTAGTTTCCTCTTTCTTACATGCAATGAAAGAAAGAACACTTACGATTATTAACAATAACTTGTTCATATTGATTTTATTTATGAATAGAATAAACCATTTGTCGTTTATATTGGTAATTTCCATTACCTGAATCTGCATTGGCATACCCGAACCAGCCGTTATGCGAACCACCCCATCCCCAATTCATGTGGAGCCACAGATATCCCCCTCCTCCAACTGTTGAACCATCGGGTAAAGTTTCGGAACATGTTATGAGCTGGTGAGCTCCGTCTACTATCCATACATGTCCGCCACCGTATGTAGGAAAAATTGATCCGCTCTTGGTACTGTAACCTGATAATATAGCGGGCCTGTTACTTGTTATTTCACTCAAAACTGTCGAAGAATTAAAATCACCCGAAGTTGCGGAAGTGGAATACCCAAGACTTTTAAAAGTAGAGGAAATATCACTTATGTTGGCAGCCGCTCCGGTTCCATCACAGTTATAATTTTAACCAACTGCATCCGCTGCCAGCCACATCAGTTTAGATATTTCATTTGCCCCTGCAGAAACATCTGAATAATTTGGAACACTACTGGGCATAATGCTATAATTAAATGTAGTTGGATACTGATGATATCTCATGACCTGTGCCATTGCAGTGGCTACACAACCAGTAAAAGCTTTACCATTGCAATAAAAAGGAGTACAACTTTTCGCCGGCATATAATTATTATAGCCACCGATTTGGTCCCAATTTGTTGTAAGAAGTGGACCCTTTACATATTCACTATCCTCACATTTTGGGGGTGGCGGTTTTGCGACATTTCCTCCAGCTGCCTTTGTTTTTATAGCAGAGACCATGTTACCGGATAATAGCTGAGTATATTTGGCTTTCTTCAATAGAATAGCCGCAACATTGGTTCCCTGAGTTCCTCTTGCTTTGATAGCATCAATTTCAAGTTTTGTATCGTTCAGCCATGCATCTGTGGCAAGTGGTACAGTATCAGAAGAAAAGGAGGTTTCGTCTGAATATGCGAGCACAGGGTTTGCTCTTCGGTCAGCTGCTAAGATAATAAAGCCGCCATCGGTATAGTTAAAAATGCGCATGACAATCGTTCCATCACTGCCTACTATTTCTTTCTCTAGAACTGTATTACTGCTTTTATTTACTCCCGTGCTGGCTTTTGCTTTCCTATGTAATATGAACTGCTGTAAAGAGTCAGCAATTGATTTGCTCTCTTTTAAGGTAACATAATTCCCATCATTTAAGTTGTCCTTATTAATATCCTCCCTGTTACACGAAAAGAAGATAAAAATAGCTAAATACAAATAAATTTTTCTCATAATCTAGTTCTTATGGTTAGTATTATAAATATACAATAAAAATAATCATAAACTTTAATTAACGAAATAGATAACTTTTTTTAACCTATATAAGTTAATAAAAACAATAAATCAACTGCGATTTCGTAATTTTTTTAATTAATGGATTTTAGGGTATAGAAAATTAGGAAGTGTAACAATTTCATAACAAATTTTCAGGTTCCTCAATAAAAGAAGCATGATCCAATTTTTATGATTTTTCCTAGGTGCATGCTGAAATTACGGTATAGCTTCTTTTTAACTGGGCTTGTCTTATTTTGGACCGCGCTTTTCGTTGCAAGTTCTCGCCCGGCTGTGGGCTTTTCTCTTCAATCACTCACGCAGTTTTTATCATGAACCCCACCACGCTGCAAAGCACATTTACTCCATTTCACATTCCATTCGTAAAAGAGCTTTTAGCAGCTCAATATAACAAATTGAAAGCTGCTTACCTTGCCGTCGCAACCACAAATCATCTTCCAATTCCCTATAAAATAATATAGCTTTTGAATTCATAAATCTTTAGAGAAAGATAAGATTAGGAATATCAGTTTTATCAAAAGAACAGTCGAAAAAGACATTCAAAGTACACAGGGCATCCAACCCTCAGCCCGCAAAAGACTACGGCATAAACACATGCCGTCGCACCCTCCCTTCCTTTATTCCGTTTCCTTTTGCCTTGCATCAATTCCCCTATGTACCGATTGACTTTCTTTTTTTTCCTGTTTTTTCTTCTGGATCAGTAATATAACTGTAGTCAACTCCTTCATCAGTTGCAAAGCGTTTTGCTATAGCCTTAATTTTAGCTTTTGGAATAGGCTTCCCGTAAAAAACAGCTCTATCTATATCTAACGGCTTTTCGATGCTGTAGACTAAGGTTGTAATGGTTTTCCCTTTAATAGGAAAAACACCTAGTGTTGTAGATCTGAATGGTTCGCCCGACATATCCACCTCTTTTAATTGCGCGAGGTCGATTGGCTTATTAACCACGATGGGCTCATCATCAGCTAAAATACTATAACGATAGTGCTGTACCTGGTCTGTCGGTCTGAAATAGATTTGGACACTCACATAATTGACCTCCGGTAAATAATTAAAGGATGTATTAGGCTGATTTGGGAATGTATTGTCGTAATTGACATTTGCCGCCGAACTATCCACACACATCAGGAGATTTCCTCCAGCAGCGTACGTATGAAAGAAGTTGATGCCTTGCGCATTTACTATTAATAGCGCAATAAAGAAACTGAGAACTGTAAAGATTAGCTTTTTCATAATATTGAATTTAATTTGCATCAAACTTGCGGTAATAATAGGAAAACTAAAACCATAAAACAGCAATGACATTGTTTGGAATAGTAAATGTAGTGTTCTGTGCAGTATTTGAATAGCGCAAAAGAAAATATCTGCGTTAAATAACCCAATTACGGTATTAGTCCACAGGGAGAGCGAGTGAAGCTTAAGACCAAAAGTGCTTAACGTAATAAATCAGTCATATTAATAAATACAGCTACTTTTTCTGTTTGAGAGTTGAAATAAAACACAATGTTAGTTTTTAACAAAATGTGCAAACTAAATCACAAAAAAAGCTTCACATAAATGTGAAGCTTTTTTTGTTTCTGGCGGATTCGAAGAGAATCGTTGGGATGGGTTCCATCCCATGCAAGATCTGGAAATGACTTAGAGTGTCCACTATTTTCCACAATCCTCTAAATCATGTATTTCTACTCGGTTATTTTTAAAGACTTAATTTAGTTGCAGCACCTTTATCCAACACCATTTCAACTCCATCAAATTCTTGTAAATAAGTAGCGGGTACTTCTGTTGTGATCTCGCTCTCTAATGCTTTTTGAACGATCTCCGCTTTACCTTCACCCCATGCCATTAAGATGATTTTCTTTGCTTTAGCTATCGTACCTACACCCATCGTAATCGCATGAGTGGGCACATTGGCTATACCATCAAAGTTTGCCGCTGCATCTGCACGGGTTACCTCATTGAGTTCCACCAGTCGCGTAAGCGAATCGACTGTCGAACCCGGCTCATTAAAACCGACGTGTCCTGTTCTACCAATACCCAAAAGCTGTAGATCCAATCCGCCGTAGCTTGTTATCTTTTGTTCGTAGGCTTCACAGTAGGCAGTCACATCATCGCTAGCTATCTCACCATCAGGAATATTAACATGCTCCTTCACGACATCTACATGATCGAAAAGATGTTCATTCATAAATGCAACATAACTTTGCTTGGCTGTAGGCTCCATCGGGTAGTACTCATCCAAGTTAAAAGTGATTACATTCTGAAAGCTCAATTCTTCTTCTTTATGCATACGAATCAGTTCGTTGTATACCTCAATTGGTGTCGCACCCGTTGCTAAACCTAATACTGCCTTTTCTCCAGCTTCATTTTTAGATTTAATTAAATCTGCTATCTGTTGAGCTACCGCAATAGATGCCTCATGCTTGTTGTCGTACACGCTTACTGTTGTACCTTTGTACGTAGTATTATTTACTGTTTTCATATTTCTACTTTATTTATTTTTTTCGTTTACGAACCGTGCCTTTTTCATGAAAGCATCTGTTATATTTAAAGAGCATGTGCATAAAAATCCAGACTCATCATAATGGTTAATGATAATGTGCTCGAATCGGGCTCGAATGACCATGCTTTCTTTTTAAAGAATACTTATGTTTGGCTCGGTTAAAAACACAATGATACAAAGAATATATTCAGATAGTTTTTATTGGAATGAAATTAACTGGTTCGAGTTTTATACCTACTGAACTATACCATTCCCTATCCAATAGTCTACCAACTTAAAATCCAAGTTTTTTTGTTTTACCATTCAAGAAATATAAAATAGTTATCTTATTGATTGACAAAAAATTACTAATTTTATAGATACCTATTACGCTATATGGACATGGGGTATGTTTAGCGAAATTCCATTTCGCAAATGGTGTTATTATAGGGCATTTTAGGAAGACCCCCAAAAAACAATGGTAAACTCAACTAAGGCAAGAAAATATGACGAACGACAAACTTGACATAAAATTGAGACAAACAGAAGTTGCAGACTTAGCTATTTTTTTTCTCTTTCAACTTGACAAAGAAGCAAATCATCTCGCTGCGTTCACACCAAAAGATCCGACAGACAAAGCCGCATATTTGACCAAATACACAAAATTATTGAATGATCCAACCGTAAATAATCAGACAATTATAGCGGACAATGTTATTGTAGGAAGTATAGCAAAGTTTGTCATGGAGGGCGATGCCGAAATTACCTATTGGATAGACAGAAAATTTTGGGGACAGGGAATTGCAACAAAAGCTTTAAAAAACTTTTTAGACATTGAAACGACAAGACCAATTTTTGGACGAGTTGCATTTGACAATTTTCGTTCACAAAACGTTTTAGAAAAAAGTGGCTTTCTCAAAATTGGTTGTAACAAAGGTTTTGCTAATGCACGACAAACTGAAATAGAAGAATTTATCTACAAGCTTGGCAGCTGAGCAATAGAAAAAACTACTTAAACAAAAAGTTATATAACCACTTAAATATATCTAAAATGAGACATTTAATTTTTTTCATGCACACTTCGCTTGACGGTTTTGTAGCTGGGCCAAACGGAGAAATGGACTGGATAAATTTAGACGATGAGCTATTTGACTTTGTGGCTACTATGACGGACAAAGCCGACACTGCACTTTATGGACGGGTAACTTACGAAATGATGCAAAATTATTGGCCAGCTGCTGGGGAAGACCCAAAGGCATCCAAACATGACAAAGAACATTCAGCATGGTATAAAAAGGTTGCAAAAATTGTTTTATCAAAAACCATCAGCGACAAAGGACTAGACAATACTATAGTCATTAGCGACCAACTTGCAGACAACATAAATAAAATAAAGAAACAAGTAGGGAAAGATATTTTGATTTTTGGAAGTCCAACTGCTTCTCATTCATTATTAAGTCAAGGTTTGATTGACGAATTTTGGTTATTTGTCAATCCAATTTTACTTGGACATGGAATCCCGTTATTTAAGGGTACGATTGAAACCACAAAATTGAAACTTGTAGAAACGAAAACGTTTTCTTGTGGCGTAATTGCACTTCATTATGAAACAAAACGTAATTAATGGACAATGGTCATTTAGTAAATAATTTTATAGACTTCTCTATTTCGGGTAACCACAACTCTGGGCTCGGCCCCAGAATTCAATAAGATTTGCAGACCGCAACAATTTAATCCTTCTTCCGATTCTTTTAACCGGTCTTTTTACTGTATTAGCAAAGAATGGAGCTCCTTTACCAATAGTAATCTTATCGAGAGAAATAGTTAGTTTACATCCTCTTCACTAAAACAGTTAACGCAACAATTATTAATCGATTATAGAAATAATGCTACTTCACCACTTTCTTCATGATTGAAAAACAGCTTTTAAAGACCAAAATGCCTGTTTCAGGTGAAAATCTGCCGCTTACCTTGAACACTTTATGCCTTTTGCTAGTTACTTCATCCATCACATGACCTATTTTCAATAGTTTTATGTCCTCCTTCTTCTAAAAAAGGAAGTACTTCTTCAAATAATCAGAACACTAATTGGCAACGAATGAATAGTTCTCCTAAAGGTATCCACATCTTAACAATAAGGTGACTTTGTCTACAATAAGCCTAATAGCTATTTAGAAATATGGAACACCTTTCCATATCATGTAGTACATTTTAGAAAAGAAAGAAATTGATTTTGACTCAATAAGTATAGACTCCTTTGGTAGTATATATCATTAAACGAAACTAGTGTATAACAATACAGGGAAAGCAATTACTTCTATACATAAAGGCCATCCTTTTCATAAACAGACTACGACTCAGCTAACCTGAGCATCATTTCTTTTCGACAACTGCTTAATTATTCAGAATAAGCTCCTCTTTTGTGTAAAAAGGGGGGACCTGTATCCCACGAAGTGCCTAGCATAACCTAAAAAGTATTCCTACCTAAGCCTCCCCCATTGCAACTTGACCGCACAATAGTTCAATAAATTAGCATGCTAACTATTATAAGTCATCGTTTAATGTAGGTTTTTACATATTATATCTTTGTCGCTCGTAGCATCTCTCTCTTTTCTGGCGCACCTGGAACTTGCGCAATAGTAAAGCCCAAAGCTTTTATACTTCTTTTCAGATTACCTGTGATGGCATAAGTAACAAATACACCACCAGGTTTAATAAATTTTGCTACATGCGCCAAAACTTCATCCGACCTCATCTCGGGCTGATGAATAGCAGCATCTTGTTTGTCCCATATAAGCACTAATTGTGCACTAAAAGCAAAAATCAGGTTACTCTTGTAACCTTTAATATGTTCATTAACTCTAATTGGATATAAACGATAATTTAAAATGAAAAAACCTAATTGGTAGTTGTCGACATAATAGCAATAATTGTAGGTTTACTCGTACTCAAAAATTCGTATCTTGGAGAGTATATCGTCACAACTTGGTTAACCTCGTATCTATAATAGTAAGACACTGATTTATAGCAATCACGACTTCTCAATGGGGATATTATCCAAAACAATAAATCAATAGATGAAAGACATGGATCAACGGACAGAAACGGAGATTATTTCCTGCATACTTCAGGGAGAAAAATCGCTCTACGAGGTGATCGTAAGAAGATTTAATCCATGCCTATATAAAGTAGGACGATCTTATAATTACAATCATGAAGATACACAGGATTTAATGCAGGATAGTTATTTGGACGCCTTTAGGTGTCTATCACAATTTGAACAACGTTCAAATTTCAAGACCTGGTTAATGCGTATCATGCTTAACAACTGTTATCATAAGAAACAGAAATTCAGTTATAAAAATGAATTGCCCACTGATAATATCAATGAAAATTTATGTCCCATGTTTAACAATTCAAACAATGATACCAACAGGCAAGTGTACAGTAGAGAACTGAGATATGTCATAGAAAAATCGTTGGAAAAAATTCCGGACGAGTATCGTATTGTTTTTTCTCTACGAGAAATAAACGGGCTCAATGTAGCAGAAACAGCAGAAGTGCTGGAAATTACCGAAAGTAATGTAAAAGTAAGACTTAACAGGGCCAAGGGAATGTTACAAAAAGAGCTGAAAAAGATATATTCTGAGACAGAACTATACGAATTCAACCTGATTTATTGTGATGCCATGGTCGATCGCGTGATGAAAAAAATAACTGAACAATACATATAATAGAACATATATGGAAGATTTATTGCATATGCCCGTAATAGGGCGTAACATAGACACCCCGTTACGAGAAGATGCATTTGAACTTAATGACAATGAGAAAATTGAAAAAATAGCTAGATTATTTAGTGAGATTATGTGGACACTGGGATTGGACTTGACCGACGATAGCCTGCGTGGCACTCCATTAAGAGTAGCTAAAATGTATGTTAACGAAGCATTCAGCGGATTGAATGCTGCGAATATGCCTCAAATAAGCCTCTTTGAAAACCGATATAGCTACGATCAGATGCTCATTGAAAAGGATATTACACTTTACTCCCATTGCGAACATCATTTTGTTCCCATCATTGGAAAAGTTCATGTTGCTTATATTCCACATGGAAAAGTAATTGGATTATCAAAAATCAATCGTTTGGTCCAATATTATGCCAAAAGACCACAAGTACAAGAACGTCTGACTATTCAGATTACAGAAGGTATGAAGCATGTCTTAGGCCATGATGATGTCGCTGTATGGATAGAAGCTGACCACCTCTGTGTAGCATCACGAGGCATAAAGGATACCAATAGCCGAACAATTACGGAGAACTATTCGGGGGTTTTCAATAATAAAGATATACAGCAAAAATTTATGACATACATTAATCGTTAATCATACCGGACATGAAAAGTATACTCAAGATTAGAGAAATCAAGCACCTTACCCATGATGTACTGCTGATTCAAACAGATAGACCAGATTCGATTACCTTTCAGCCAGGACAGGCTGCAGATATCGCCATCAATCTGCCCGATTGGTCCGATCAACTTCGACCTTTCACTTTCACCTCATTGCCAGAAGATGATTTTTTGGAGTTTACCATAAAAACATATCCCTCCCATCATGCTGTAACTGAGAAACTCCTTACTTTGGTAGCAGGCGATGAACTCATCGTACACAGTGTATTTGGCTCCATAACTTACAAAGGAGAAGGAATATTTATTGCGGGTGGAGCAGGTATTACACCTTTTATTGCCCTATTTCGTCATTTAGAGAAAGAAGGATCAATAGGAAATAACAAACTTCTATTTGCGAATAAGACAAGTGCAGATATAATCCAAAACACATATTTTCATACCTTATTAAAAGATAATTTTATTAATGTACTCTCGAAAGAACAACTAAAAGGATATGAAAGTGGCTATATCACAACAGACATTATCAGAAAACAGCAAGCTGCAGACCTGAAATATTATTATTTATGTGGCCCCCCAAACATGATGGATGCTATACAGAAGAGTTTAGAAACTTTGGGTGTGAACGAAAAATATATAGTACATGAAAGTTTCTGAACAACGTGTAAAAACAGACCGCTATGCACTGGTGACAGGCGCTTCTGATAGAATTGGAAAAGCAATAGCTTTGGAATTGGCAGAAATGGGGTATCATCTGGTATTGCATTATCGAAGTTCGCTAGCAAAAATTGAACAGGTAAAACAGCAGATTGAAGGTATAGGACGAAAGGCAGTTCTCGTACAATTCGATTTTTTAGCAGATAATGACTTTAATAAGGTCTTCGATGACCTAAAGTCGAAAAATATCATGATTGAAGTAATGATCAATAGCGCCTCAGATTTTTCACCTTCCAATTATACAAATAAAGGAAGTCTGATGCTTGGTCGCCAAATGAAGATCAATTTTGAAGGTGCTTATTCCCTTACTAAAGCTTTTTATCAAATATATGGCAAGGGAATCGTTATCAATCTTTTGGATACCAAAATCAATAAAAACCATACGATGCATCTGGATTATATCCTGGCAAAAAAGTTATTGGCCGAATTTACGAAAATATCAGCCTTGGAACTCGCTCCACATATACGCGTCAATGGGATCTGTCCGGGTTTAATTCTTCCTCCCAAGGGTAAGGGAGAACAATATTTAAAAGAGCTCGCGGAACATATTCCACTCAAACAGATTGGAAGTCTGGAAGATATTCAAAGAGCGGTTCGCTTTCTGGTCGAGATGTCCTTTATCACCGGACAACTACTCTTCATAGATGGCGGCGAACATTTATCATCATAAATCTATAATTAAAAATAAAATGCCAAACACATCATCTATAACAAAATTACTGACTATACAGGTTGACAATTTACGCTTACGGGCTTACATCGGCTATCTAGATTGGGAAAAAAGAAAATTACAGGATGTAGTTATATCATTCTCCTTCAAGTATAACGCTGCTATAGCAACGCTGCAAGATGATGTTCACTATGCAATAAATTATAAAGATGTGAACAAAACAATAATTAAGATTATTGATAATCAATCTTTCAACTTGATCGAAACCTTAGCAGAACAAGTATATACCGTTATTGCTGAGTTTGACCCTCGGATAGAAGAAATTAATATAACAGTTGAAAAACCGCATGCACTACGTTTTGCCGATAATGTAATGGTAAAGGTCTCCAGTAAAGACCGATTTAATTTGGCATTAATTGCTATGGGATCAAACATTGATTCCGAAATCAATATGCAAAAAGCATTAGAAAAACTGTGCAAACTGGGGACAGTAACAAAACGAACGGATTTTATCAAAACGAAGCCTCTGAAATTCAAAGATCAAGATGACTTTACAAACGGAGCTGTCTTATTACACAGTAATATGTCTATGTTACAGTTAAAATGGAAACTCAAAGAAATTGAAGCTCTGATGGGGAGAGTCCGAACAGATAATAAGAATGCACCACGTACTATTGATCTAGATATCGTTTGTTTCAATGAAATCATCATTGATGAAAAAGAGTTGGAAGAACTACCTTTTTTAAAAACATTTATAAAAGAATTGCAACCTAATAGCTTAGGTCTATCTCGTTCCTAAGGCGAACTGTATTGCTTAGTGCGTCAATTAAAATTTGATATTGCACGATATCCAATTCATCTAAATTAGAACCTAGGTATCTTTTCAACCATTCCTGAGCTGGAAAATAATCGAAGCACTTGAAGTTCCAGGCGCGCTCAGGAATGTTTCCGAAATATTGTTCATCATTGATATACACACTTCCTTCTCGAAATAGGTAAGAGTTCACCTGATTATCACCTACAATGGGGAAACTCGTTGAAATGTTAGCTGAATATGATTGATCAATCGCAGTTAAGTTTCTAAATACCTTTCCAATATGGACCAATTTCCAAAAAACATCCGCATCCGTTGGATAGGGAATTTCGATTACTTTTGATGACATCGATTCGTTAACACTGATAGCATTATCCGTAATGTACAAAAACGCATAACAATAATCTAAAATATCTACTCGGCAAAAAACCTGCTTAAACTCATCTCTTAACTCACTATTATGATATGCATAACAAACCTGACCAATATCTTCGGTCGTTTCTAAGAAAAGCCCTAACTGAGAGGCAAACCTATTCATAATGGACAATTCATCCTTTGAAGGTACCTGTGATGCAGTTCGTAAAACATGTAAAGTTAAATCAATAGCAAATAGCTGAAAAAACACTTCACCGCCATACTCACCTACTATAGTCGTTTGGTTAAGTTTAAGAGCGAACGAACATGTAAAATACCTCGACCTCGCTGGTGACAAGTTCTCACTTAATTCTAAATCAGTAATGATATAAGAGAAACACATATTTTCTTAATATATTGGTAAATTGCGCATAATTTATTAATTTAAAGAAAAATTATAAACGCTATTCTAATAACGCAAAAAAATAAACGTTTTGAAAGAAACACAAGAAAAAATTATTGCCAATGCATTTTCTAAGGTAAGAGCGTTTTATGATCTCCACGGGCGTACCCCCATTAGACGCGAGTTTGAGCAGGTCAATACTATTGCACGCAAATATTTTGGAACATGGAACAATTTCATAACCGCAGCTGGCTTCAAACCTAATGTAACGAAATCAAAATCAGAGATTACGGAGGAGTTGTTTAACCTGGTTCATGAATTTTACAAAACACACAAACGCATTCCTATGCGGAGAGAATTTTCCAATAAATCGAGTACCATTACCAAATACTTTGGGTCATGGAATAAATTTATTGCTGAAAGTGGTTTTGAACCTAATTCGAGAAGAATACCTTCTAAAATTAAATTAAAAAACTCTTTGATACAATATCGAATCAAAAATCAAAAAATTCCCTCTGTCTCCGATTGCATTTCCAAGAATGGATTGTATAATTTCAGATCTTACTTTACCCATTTTTGTGTTAATTCATGGCCAGATGTATTGGAATATGTCGGTTTGCGTCCCTATTTTAGAATGACGACAATGAGTGAACCTGAGGCCAAAGAAGCGGTTATAAAGCTCATCAGAAAACACAAGATCCTATATGGTAAAGATTATTTAAGACTAAAACCGGAAAATTACCCTTCATTATGGTACCTAAAAGAAAAATTTGGGTGGAACAAATTATGCTACTTGGCCGGTACAAAGGTTCCCTTAACGAAGGTTAGTGTAAAGGACCATTATATGGGCCTCATAAAAGCATCCGGTAAGCCAACTGTAAAAGAGTTAGCCGCAAAAATGAAAACAACACCTGGCGCCATAATTTGGAAACTGGACCAAAATCTGAACGATTTTATTACATCCATCGGTCATGAACCGATACACAAAACGCCAAATAGATGTAAACTCACAAAAAAACAACTTGCCGAACATTATAAAGCCAAAAGCCTTGAACATGGATATGAAAATGGTATACCTCGCGATAAACTGAAGGAGTTGACAGGATATCCAAGAGAAGTATATGAAAGAAGATATTTTTCCATGAATGGTCTCCGATTAGCCTGTAACCTAAAGTTTGTACACCGAGGAAGTAAACGATACTCGGAAGAGGAACTATGGGATATCTTGAAAAAACCGAAGTATATGAAAATACCTTAGTTTAATTTCAACTTAGAATTCATTTTATTTTCCATGCTCTAATTTATATACACAAAAAGATATTGTCAATTTGAAATTAAAGGCGATGCTTCTCATTTAGGAGAAGTAGACTAATTTAATCCTTTTGAAAGGATTAAATTAGTCTACAGCTACCATTCATTCTCTCATTAAAATCTTAATCGATAAATAAGATTTTAATCCGCGGCAAATTGCCTCCTGCTTAAATCCTTCAATTACCTGATTATAAGGCACATCATTTCCTCTTTTGAATCTGCAAGACTACAGGTCCCAACAATCCAGACTTCCGTAGTGGTGAATTTTTGTCCGGTCCTGCTACCGTCCATGTTTTTCGCTTATCTTCAGCTTGTCCAGCATCATAAACTAGACGATTGAACCACGTACTGGTTACTTCAATAGAAAGTGTATTTACACCTTCTTTAATCCAATCTGTAATATCAATACAATAAGGAGTTGCCCATAATTTGTATGGTTTTTCGCCATTGACCGATACAGCCGCAGCCATATCTACATTGCCAAGGTCAAGAATATAATGCTCTTCAAGATCGATTTTCTTGATATCGAAAGTTGTCGTATAAGTCGCTGTACCCGAAAATGCTTTTCCTTCAGGAGCGATATCAAGGTCTTTCCAAGGTTTTAAGTCTGTCAATGGTAATGCTGCAGGAGCTCCCCATCCCGTAGGAAAAGCAAGCATCCATCGCCCTTCAATTGGCAAAGTTTCAACCGTCATTTTCTGCTTAAACTCAGGAGACACATGATCTTGATCTTTTTTTCTAAATACGATGAAACACGAACCGGCACGAGCTAAATCAATCTTAACCGTTGTACGATCTCCGTTCTTGTTGCTCTCAACCGGCATTGAACGACCTGTCATAGGATCCCAAAGTTGCACATCTCCACTGCTGCGAAAATCAAGTGTGCCCTTAAAACCACGCCCCTTGGGTGCACTTATAAAGTACCAATCAGCTCCTTCAATCTGCCTATGGGACCATAATGCATCTCCCCCAATCACATCAGGAGCTATTTTCAATACCGAAAATGCTTCCTCGAGCGACATACCAGAAAGAACATAGCCCTTTCCAATCTTCTGCTCTTTGCTGCTCCCTTTTCCCCATAGACCTTTCACAACGTCATTAAAACGTCGCTTGGCAGCATCGCCACCTCTAAGTGTCGCTAGCCCTCTAGGAGGGTTGCCGACAACTGTAGCGCCATCGCGTACCAATGTCTGTATTTTCTCTAATGTTTCAGGTAACATATACGGAACATCCGGTAGCCATAATACACGATAACTAATTCCTTCTGGTGTAACCAAAAGCCCATTTTCTACTTTTAGCCGATTCAGCAGCACATCGGGGTTGCAGTAATCGTATTTAAATCCTGCTGGAAATGGTGCATGTTGATCAGGCTTATGGTTTATTTCATCTCCGAGATACCATAATACATCGGACACCGGTTTTCCGCGTTCAAGCATGAAGCTACATCGCGCTAAATAATCTTGAAAATCTGGAACATAATTCCACCATGTCTGCCCCCGTACGAAAGGAGTACCGATCCCTGCACCAAAAGATGATCCTGGCGCTAAAAAAGGAGTTTGGGGATTGTGTGTATACGTATGGAATACAAAATGCGAAACACCTTCTATGCTATTGATGTTGGCCGCTTCTTTTAGGTCTTCCAAGTGTTCATCCCATGTCAAACTCATATCTGTAAACGATTCTGCGGCCACGCGAGGTTTCCCATACATCCTTGCGGCAGATGCTGTGGGCTTAATTGGTTTGAAATTTAATGAGCCAACAAATCCATCAGACATCGGCAACCAGAATTCGGCCATCGGTACGTCTGCAAACTTAAAATACTCTAGGATATCCGCTGGAAAAACATCTCCAGCAGCTGTTTCATAAGTAACATATAGCCCCTTTTCATGTGCTAAATCGGTCATACGACCATAAAAATTATGAGTAACAAGATCATTCACAGTCCTTCGCCAATCGTACAAAAATCTTGCTGTAGTTTCGTGGTCTCCGATGACATATCCAAACATTGCTGGAAGCCACTTACGAAGTTCATAGTTTGCAACGCGACTAAATTCATCTTCCATACTGGCCGTCCAAGTTTGCGTATGGCACTCCCAGCTATCCAGCAGCATCCCATCCAATAATCCACCTGCAAGCGGTCCTTTTTGATCTACAAGTCGCCCTATATACCCTGCAAAGTGTGCGTCAGGACCAGATTTAGAGAACTTATTAGCCTCCCATCCCGTACCTTCAGCAGGAGCTGGACCATTCCGTGCTCCAGTATTCACATGCCCCATTCTAAGTATGGTCCAATTCCCACTAGGAGCAACCCAATTTAGATTTCCATTTTCATCCATCTTATCGGAAATATCCAGTATGTGCCTAGGTGCAATGAATGCTTTTGAAGATTGAGCGGGTGATTGACCAGAACGCTGAATGCTCCGTAAAGTCCAACCCGCCTCCGACTCCCAACTATTTTTCCGGGCGGCAGAGAAAAGACGGAGCGAAGAAAGCGCCATATTGTATTTATTGACAATGGAGATCCGGTATTTATTCACTCCAGCGACTTCAGAACAAGCTAACGTAATCGGTTTATCGTCTTGCCAATTTGATTGAGGCATATCAGCCCGTAGGATGTCCTTTAATTGCCCATTTGGCAACACTGCCTGTATTGAAACAGTAACCCCTGGTTCATAACATTGTCCATGATTGAAGCTATTGATACTGGGCATCTCTACTGACCTAAGCATTACAGGATCGGTAAAAGTAACTTCAACCCAATGGGGTTTATCAGCAGAGGTTGGTAACAACTGCATCGATTCCTTGGCATCCCCCGCCAAATAAGATTCCCATTCAGTAGCAATATTACTTTTTATGGATTGGGGTACAAGCGGCAGACCGGTATCGTCAAGTGGTGTTGGAAAAGCAAGCACGGCTACTTCCTTGTAATCGCGCCAAGACTCTTTAGTGAATGCTGGAAGCGACAGAAGCTGATTAATGGCATTACCGCCAGTTACATCCGTACGGCTTACTGTCAGGTTCCGCATCGCGTTAGAGGGTTCAATCCACGGGCCACCAGCAGTTGCCCATCCTGGTGTATTATTCATTGTAAAGCGCAACCCTAGGCGTTCACATTCCTTGGCGGTATGACGTACTGCATCATCCCATTTTGGACTAAGGCTTGTTATCTGAGGTTCTACACCTGGCCAAGGGCCTCCGAACTGGCCATGAAAAAGATGGATTCCTGAAAACCCAGAAGTTGCTATGGCCTCCAGATCTTTCGTAATCCCTGCCTTCGATACATTTCCGCCGATATAATGAAACCAAGTTTCAGGACGATTCACTTTTGATGGCTTCAGAAAGGAACCCTCATCATGCTGCCCAAAAGGTTTGTTAATATCCTCGTATGACGGAATAAAAGGCGCTTTCAAAACTTGAGCGAACAAAGGATTGACAAAGGAAATAAGGATTCCGATACAAAGTATTATGGGTCGTTTTAAATATTCCATTTTTTATTATTTAAACTTTTTTTATAATCAATTTATGCAACATCTAATAGAACATGGATGATTTTTCAAGAACAGACCTTTAGAAATTCTGCTCCTGTTTATATAAGTAGATGCTTAATAACCTTCGTTTTGTGCCAATTTATTTAAGCTTTTGTCAATCTCAGCACGTGGTATAGGAAGTCGATAATGCTGTTTTTTAAAATCACGTTCCCCCGACAAAACACTTATCGTATAGTTTTTCTTATTCTCTGCTTGCTTTAATATCGTCATTTTTAACAGATCCAAATTTTCGGTTTTTTCTGCAATCATCCACCGTCTAACATCGTAAAAACGATGCTCTTCGAACGCTAATTCTACCAAACGTTCGTTGTGGATTCTTTCCCTCAGCTTTTCTCCAGCATCCTTTACCGGTGGCATCTTAACGCTTAATCGGTCTCTAACTTTATTAAGGTATTCTCTTGCTACCCCCTCATTTCCTAATTCAAATTCTGCTTCGGCATAATTTAGCAAAATCTCGGCATATCTGAAATAGATCCATGGATTTGTTGGCTTCTCTGTATTACCGGTGGGTGGTATGTCTTCATTCATAAATTTCTTTAAAGCATACCCCGTCAACGAGGCATTCCAAGGTTGAACAGTACTTTCTGGGGAATCTAACCCGCCTTTAAATGTCTCCGTTTCACGTCCCATCCACATCGACCCGTCATAAAGTATGGTTGCGTAAAATCGTGGATCACGACCTTCATATGGTTTCATAGGATCATAGCCCGATAGCTGATTAACGATTCGTGTTCCATCCACTTGAATATGATATGGAAGTAGTCCGGTACCTTTCATTTCGTAAGCATTGACCAAATTTTGTGTCGGTCCTTGAAAGTTTCCGCCTTCATCTCCATTACGTCCATTTTTCCAATTATAATCCGTACTGTTGGCCTGAGTAAAATAACATGCCCATATGATTTCATCATTATCTTTCAGAAACAGATTTTGATAATCTGGATAAAGTACATAGGCCCCCAATAATTCCCGAGCAGCGTCAGAGGCTGCCTGCCATTTGGATTTATCATTTGAAGCATTGTTTAACTTACTTGCCGCATACAATAGAACACGGGATTTGAGTGCTTTACTCGCATCACCCGACGCTCTACCAAGCTGACTAGCACTTTGCTTTGATGGTAGTAACTGAATCGCTTCATCCAATTCTTTAACGATAAAGTCTACACCGTTCTCATACGAATCGCGGGACAAAGAATAGTCCTCATTCAATTCATATACCTTCGTAATAATGGGCACTCCTCCGTACCTCCAAATTAAATTGGCATAAACAAATGCCCTAAGAAACTTCATTTCTCCGATCATGATATTCTTAACAGCCTCATCAATAGGCGCAGCCTGTATTTTTGAGAAAAACACATTCATATTGCGAATTTGACTGAAACCGAGCTGCCAATAATTAACCCTACCAGAGAGCATCGAAATATTATCAGCGGTCACCTCACCTTTTTGTAAAACGAACATATTGCCGTGATTATGTAAATCATAGGATTCATCACTTGCAGCAGCAAAGACATCATCTTCATACCCGTGTAAAATAGCGTTATAATTTGCATTCACATACAATTGAACTAATGCCGCGTCTGACCATGTATCTCCTTCAGACAGTTTGTCCAATGGCTTCAACTCCAGCACATCGCAAGAGCTCACCGTAAAAACAATTAATAAGATATAGATAATTTTTTTCATTTCTATAGGATTAAACATAAAATTAAAACGTTAAATTCATTCCAAAATTTAACACACGTTGCTGTGGATAGTACCAGAAATCTTGAGTCTCTGGATCGAATCCCATTTTTTTCATATTATCGTAAATCATAAATAGATTGCTTCCGCTGACATTTACACGGAGTGCTTTTAAGCCCAACGATTTGCAGATATTCAACGGGAGATTATACCCTAGTTCGATATTTTTTAAGCGAAGAAAACCGGCATCTTTCAACCAGTGAGTAGACGCATATGAGCTATTGGTACTAGTTGTCCATAACGCTGTACTACCCCGAGGCATAGTAGCATCTACATGATCCGGTGACCAACTATCATTTGCGCGCCAATCGAGAAAGTTACCGAAGGTATGACTCATGACAGGGAACCAACCGCCAAAATATTGTTTTACGTTTTCTTGCCCTTGAAAAAGCACAGAAAGTTCAAGCCCTTTATATGCGACACTTGCATTGAATCCAAAGGTTACCTCAGGGATATTCGTTTGATCAACCCTAATTCGATCTAACGAATTAATAGTACCATCGTTATTGACATCTTCATAAATGAGGTCTCCAGGTTTTGTACCTGGTAGATTCGGAGTAGCATCAACTTGCGCTTGGTCTCTAAATACACCAATTGATTTATATAACAATGCAGCTCCATATGGCCTACCCGTGGCATATTGATAGGGCTCTGCTGCAGGTTGCTCATCCGCAAATACAACTTTATTACGAGCAAAGGATACATTACCCGATAATCTGTAAGTTAAGGCATTTACCGTATTCCGATGTGATAACACAAGCTCAAAACCCTTATTATCCACAATTCCAATGTTTTCATCAGGTAATTTTAACCCGGTATAATCAGGTACCGTCGCATTACGTTTGGTCAGAATATCAGACCGCCTAGATTTGAAATAATCGAATTCGATATCCAATAAACCATTCCAAAAACCGGCATCAAAACCAATATTCCATGTTCGCGCAGTTTCCCAAGTAATAAAAGGATTGGGCACATTAGTTTGTACCAACCCAGAAACATCATTATTACCAATGACATAATTGTTATTAAAGCCATAAGTCATCATATACTGAAATGCTGCAATAGCATCGTTACCCATTTTACCGTATGATCCTCTTATTTTCAAGTTATCGATAAAATCGAGGTCGGTCATAAAAGACTCTTCAGAGATTCTCCATCCTAATGAAACCCCAGGGAAAAAACCGTATCTCTTTTCTTTCGGAAATTTGGATGAACCATCGACTCTTAACGTTATCTCCGCCAGATATTTCTCTGCATAATTGTAATTTACCCTCGAAAACACATTTTGTCTTGCGTCCTGACCAGAAAAACCTCCATTGGATTGTTTAGTCTTATCGCTACTTCCCATATTTATTTCTGGTAAACTGATGGACAAGAAATCACTCCTACCCGCTTCTAGGGTCGAGTTCTTAATTTGGGTCTGTTCATAGCCAACCATTATTCCCACATGATGCAAGTTTAATTGTTTAGCATAATTAATTTTCGAAGTGAAATAACTCTGGGTAACGGCATAGTTAGTTTGATTTAATCTGGCCAGTGAGGGACTCATCCCCGACAACTGTTTGGAATATTCTCCTGTCTTACCATCAATTTGATAAACATAACTTGGAGTCTCAAATCTTTTGGTATAAACACCTCCAAAATCATAACTACCACTTCCATCGACAGATAAACCATTAACCCAAGGAACGTCCCATTTAAATGACAGAGTACTTTGAGCAGTTCTTGTATCTTCCTGATGAAATCCTGCATTATCTGTAACCCAATTATGGGCATTCTCACTTCCTCTTAAAGGTTGCATATAATCCGTTCCTGGCCAGTAAGCCTGCCAATTCGGTTGATAAAGGTAAATATGACTATTGAGCTCATTGTTACTTCTGAATGGGTAATGCCGATTGTCAACACGTCCAGACATATTTAAACCCACGGTCAGATTGTTGGTGACTTCGACATCTACATTGGACCGTAAATTATACGACCCAAATTTAGTTGAACCTTCCTTATACTGACCTGACTGAGAGAGTTCTCCCAAAGAGAAATAATACTTTGACCGATCACTCCCACCAGCTACCGATATATTGCCTCGATGTTGTGGCGCAGCTGTGCGCACAAGCGACGAATACCAGTCTGTACTCGGGTAATTGGGATCACTGCCGTCTTTGTACTTTTGAAGTTCAAGGTCCGAATAAATGGGTTCCCTGCCTTCATCTCTTTCAATGTTGTTTGATATCTTAGCAAAGGTGTATGAATCGGCCATTTTCGGATTTCTGGTCGGTTGACTAAAACCCTGATTAAAAGAAAGATTAATAGACGGCTTACCGTTCACCCCACGTTTAGTCGTCACTAAGATAACCCCATTTGCTGCTCTGGAACCATAGATGGCTGCCGAAGCATCTTTCAATACGGATATCGTTTCGATATCATTCGGGTTTATTTGTCCTAAGCCTCCCCGTTCGACACCGTCAATTATAACCAAGGGATTTGTTGCTCCTGTAGTGCCTCGTCCTCTAATCATAATCGAGGGATCGTCTCTCCCTGGTTCCCCACTACGGCTATTAATGACTACCCCAGGTAACCTCCCTGCAAGTGACTGGGTAACGTTTGCAGCGGGACTTTTAACGAGGTCAGTACCTTTAACCGTTACCACAGCGCCTGTTAAAGTTGCTTTCTTTTGAGTACCATATCCTACTACGACAACTTCATCTAATGTTTGTAAATCTCTAAGAAGTGTGATTGTGAATTCTTTTTGCTTTTCAACCTCAATCTCTTGTGAGATAAATCCAGTGAAGGAAATCTTTAAGATGGTTTTCTGTTTTACTTTCATGGAAAACTTTCCATCTTCGTCAGTACTGATACTGTTTCCAGTACCAAGGTCGATTATACTAGCCCCCATAATTGCTTTCCCATCTTCATCATAAACGACCCCTGTTACGCTATGCTCAGCCTGATAGGAGATTTCATTTATTTTCTCCTGACCAAAAGCATCCCCTTTTGCAGTGAGCACAATGTCTGGATACAAAAACAGTACAGCCCCTAGCGCTGTGACTTTTTGCACGTTTATTTTCCTGTAATACTTAATTGCTAGAAAGAGCAATCGATTTCTTTTTTTCATAACTTGCTGTTAATTTAGGTGGGTAATTAATTAAATAATGGTTTGTTTTTAGTGTCTATTTGGTTTTATCTCTATGTAGCATAAGCGAAACACTTAATAAGAAAGCAACACAAGATCTTAACCTTATGCGAAATCAATTTTTAGGACAATAATCATGTTAATGCAACTTGAAAAAGATCATTTTCGGATTACCGCGCGCATAAAGGGTGACGCTAAACTTCTTCAATGAATCTCGAACTTTTCACAATTCTAATTTTTCACTTATGTTGGTGACATGACCATATTAGAAATTACGTAGCTTGGCTTTATCAAAAAAATGTATTGAAAATTTCATCATACAATTAGGGTATCAAGTCTGCAATTGAATATCGATTATAAAGGAGTTCTCTCATCCAACAATTTATTTGATATTGATCTGCAACCGGTTTCGATGTATTTGGAAAACAGAACATATATGGACTGGGACCAAATTCGGGTGTGATTGTTGCTCTTTGTGCCCCTTCTTCTTTTAGGTATTTTATCCAACGATCCCACCAAGCTAGATGATGCTGTAACGCAACTTGGTTTTCCCTTGTTCTCGGATCTGTGACCTGTGGCCCCTGTGGAAACCCCACGCGAGCATGTATGTGCCTTGTATGCTGTATCGCTCTTTCAACGGCATCTTCTTGATCTTCGAGAAAGCTTTCTGACACACATACCCAATGTGAAATATCTAGCGCCAACTCCAAGCTAGGGAAATTCTTTAGGTACTCGTTGACTACATGGGCCGCATACGACCATTTATTTCGATGCGTTTCATGGATAATCTTGATACCCGACTCCTTCATAATACGGTCGCACAATACAAAACAAGTTTCCATCTGACTCCTCGTATAATATTCTCTGCCTGTTTGTGAAACTATAAATTCAGGTGACGAAGTTGTATCTTGATAAGTTAGTAGCGCGTATAGGTTGCGCTCCAATGCGTCAAGATAACGATCAAACTTTGGTCCTTCGTTTAGTTCAGTGTGGAGCAGTATGTATGAAAGCCTATTATCATTCAATACAGCCAACATATCCTTATTTTTTAGAGCATTATCCAAAGGGAATACCTCTACTCCTGCAAATCCGTCTCTTTTAATCCGAGAGGCAAATTTGCCCCAACCTACGGATTCCGATCCCCAACGAGGACAAAAAAAATCAATCTCCATCGCATCAGAATTTATAAATCAGTGGGTTTTGATTATTGTTATCCAACAAATCTCCTATCTTCAATGTCTTTTCATATTCTTCTGGCAATATATTCGGTATTCCATTATAGGTATTGCCATCCGGCATATAAGCACAGGTCATTGCTCTCCTAAATCCGGGTGTCATATTCGCATGAGCACCATGTATTGTCAATCCATTATGAAAGGAGCAAGAGCCGGCTTTCATCATTGCTGGTACAGCTGGACTTAATTTAAATTGCGGGTAGTCTTCAAATATTCCGGCCATATTTTTGCCAATTCCCGTATTTTTGAATGTTGTTTGTTTATGCGATCCGGGAATGAAAAATAAACAGCCATTTTCTAGTGTCACATCATCTAATGCTACCCAGATAGAGAGTGCACGTCGGTCAGAGAATGACCAAAAAGGAGTATCCAAATGCCAAGAAGTTGGGTTGGCCCATGGTTTTTTAATCAATGCCTGATCATGCCATATGCGAATGCCATCTACCTGTGCCAGCTCGGCAGCCATTTTACCTATTCGCTCATCTAACATAATTCGCTTGACCCGCTCGCTCGTCTGCCAAAGGTTAAGCAATTGATCAAATACGTTGTTAAAATAGGTCGCATCTTCATTGATACCATCATCATCTCCAATGCGGATATTCTTTCCAGGTATTTTCAGTCCTTTTCTATCCGCTATTGCTCGAGTTACTGCATTTCTCCATACCTCAAGCTCTTCGCTATTCAAAAAATCCTCAATAATAAGATACCCATTAACATCATAAAAGTCCAACTGGCTTTTGCTTAAGGTTGTGTTCATAAAGGTTTAAATTCAGTTTAATAATTAATAACTAAGGTATGCCTTACAGGTAAGGAAAGAAATAAAGGAATTGACATTATCCTTGCACTTTCTGACATTTTTTATATAGTTTTGAAATAGCCAAAATATAGACATCCATGCTAGACAACTACCACAAGTACCTGAACTTAAGTGACCAAGAAAAAGATTGGGGCTTTTACATTACAACAGTAGGATATAGTAGAACACCAAAAAACATGCACTATCCGGATTTGCAACAACATCCCGATGATCATGGTTTTTCTTGGAACAAGGGCCGAATTCTTAACGCATACTACATTGTATTCATTACTAGTGGAAGCGGTATATTCGACTCGGCCGAAACTCCTAATCAAGCTATTGAAGCGGGTACCTGTTTTATCTTATCCCCAGGGATGTGGCATCGTTATAAGCCCAATGACAATATTGGCTGGGAAGAGTATTGGGTAGGATTCAATGGAAGTTATCCCGCACAGATTATGAGTAAATTTTTTGACCCCGAAAAACCAGTAATTAAGACTGGGCTCAATAAAGATTTATTATCCTTATTTTCCCACTTATTGGGTGTGGTATCTCAAGCTCAGATTGGCTACCCTCAACAAATTATTGGTATCAACCTTCAGATTTTGGGATTACTCAATGTTATAAAAGACAAGCAGGCTATCGATAACAATTCAGAAGCAGTCTGGATTTCAAAAGTTATCTTTCATCTGCAGCATCAATTAAGTGATCCTGTAAATATTGAAGAGCTAGCTAAGCATTTCCCTTACAGTTATTCTAAGTTTCGAAAGGCTTTTAAAAAACATACAGGTACTTCCCCTAGTCAATATCATCTTAACTTGCGTCTGAATAAGGCTAGTGAATTGCTTAAGAACACCAACTTATCTGTCAAGGAAGTAAGCTACCATACAGGTTTTGATTCTCCTCATTATTTTTCAAGAATATTCAAGGCGAAATTCAAATTTCCACCACAAACTTATCGTAAAGAGCTGTGATAAAATAGCATTCATCACCTATCCAAATTGCGCTATAGATGCACCTTAATGGAATTTTGCGAACGTGACAAATCCAAAAGCTTAGAGCATGGATATAAAAATGGTATAACGCGCGATAAACTGAAGGATTTGACCGGATATACTAGGGAAGTATATGAAAGAAGATACCATCCCATGAATGACCCCTGCCTAGTATGCAACCTTAAGCTGGTACATGGAGGAGGTAAACGATACTCGGAAGAAGAACTATGGGATATTTTGAAAAAACCGAAATATATAAAAATACCTTAGTTTATTCTTTGCGCTATTTCTTTTTCTCATATAACATCGCGATTAAAGATTCCATAGCTTTACTTATCCGTTCTTTCCCCTCAGGCTTACTGGTATCGATTCCACAAAAAGTACTGCCATTGATATTAGCGTGCAAGGATAGATAGTATAATCCTCCAATTTGTAAAGCTAGAACAGCTTTTAAATCGATACCATTTTTAGGAAAATTGGCTTCAACGCGATCTAAAATAAGTTGGCCACTTTCTTCCCTACTGTCCGCTAGTTCGCGAAGCGTTTTATTATTTTCACCCAGCTCCCAGTGAATCAATTTTTGAAGTATTTCACTATTATTTACGGTATCAAATTGACCTTGTAGAAGCTTAGTAACAGCAGCCTGTCCTACATCATTATCTTGTTCCAACATGGCAGTTATGTCATCCTTACCGGCATTTTCCCAGTAATCATTTTTCTTCAGGTATATTGCAATCAAATTATCAACATTGCCAAAATAAAGCGAAACCAAACGTCTATCCACACCTGCAGCTTTTGTGATACTTGCAATATTGAGCCCATAATATCCCTCCTTTTGCAATACTTGACCAACAGCGGCTACCATTTTGTCCATTGTCCTTCCCTTTTCCCGAATAGGGCCAGAATTCACTTTACGTGCTTTCTTTGGCGATGTTTCATTCATTGGTGAGGTTTCTTTTTTTGATGTAGCCATTATAGTTATTTTATTGATTCCGGTATGCTTTCCAGATATAAACTTATAAACAATTTCATGAATATCCACAAAAACTTGTATAAACACAATATATATATTTCCTTTACGCAGGAAATAAGACTAAAATGAGTTTAATGATGACTCAATGATGTATTTTATATTTAGATCGATTATTAGAATCTAGAATTAAAATATATTCTTAGTATTAATCACTGGTTTAACACAAGTCTGTGTTAAACAAAGTGCCCGAAATACTTGAACGAATGAACGTTACTTTAAAAATAGTTAGACTTTAACAATAAAAAATCATGTGGATGGTAGCTATAGCCCTATTAATTGTCATACTTTCCGGCTTATATAGCTACCGAATACTATTTAAAATAGATGCAAAGCTCCAAGAAAAGATAAATTATACTTCAGATAATTTTGCTTTACAAATAGCAGGCAGAGAAATTGAGATAAAAAAACAATTTATTCAGGAAAGTGAACATATCAACCCCATAATTTTACAAATTGAGGAACATGATATAATTGCAATTATATCATGTAAAGAAAAACGAGGGGCATATGTTTTCAAAGAACAGGAAGATCGCACTGAAGTTGGTGAAACTGTAAAAAAAAGAATAGAAGATCATATAAATAAGATGCTTAACATCGCGCATTATTATTTAGTACTCACGAATGATAATCTTCATTATTTACAGTATTCAAAGAAAGGTGAATGCAAAGATCATCTGTGTTTTGAAAGAAAAAAAATAGAAAACTTCAACATATACCAGACAGCAGTAACAGATGAGCCTTATACAGGAGAAACTACATATTTAAACTTTGAATACGAAAATATACCCTATAAATTCTGTTATTATGATAAATTTCACGCACATCCATCAGTAGAAAAAACCAGTCTCGAAGAACTGATCAAGATAAATTGTCTCTTTGCGATACCATTTAAAATATTTACTGAAAAATATAATAGCAATGAAAATTAATTTATCCGAATTGCAACAAGACTAAAAAGTCGAAGACCTTTTATATGGGTCTTCGACTTTTTCAGTCTTATTTAGCATGAATTTTTCTTCTCCTCCACTCCATCTCGAAAGGAGCTGAATGCTGCTAAAGTATACTCCGGACAGGCACCTTCTCGTGCCGTGATAAAGGCACCTAAAGAGACCGCTTGATGCATCATTTCATTTGCCGATGACTGTCCGTCAAATCTTTTTGATAAAAATCCAGCAAGGAATGAATCCCCACTTCCTACGGTGTCTTTTACTGCAACAGGTATGGTCGGCATTAAATAGAACTCATCTTGATATGCATAAAGTGCTCCCTTACTCCCTTTGGATACAATAACCTCCTGCATCCCAAAGGTATCTTGCAGATAACGTATGCTATCTTCTTCGGTGTGGTATTCCTTACCCATAAAATCAATCATCATGCGTAATTCTGCTTTATTGAATTTTGCCAGCTGCGTTTTGTGCAATAAATCTTTAATGATATGAACATCATAATGAGGCGGACGGAGGTTAATGTCAAAAACATTATACGCACTTGCATCTAGCAATTCAAAAAGGGTATTCTTGGATTTTTCATTGCGTATAGCCAAAGTTCCAAATACCAAAGCGTCGGATGCAGCTACCATTCCCTGATTGACCGGATTCACTTCAATATAATCCCACGCAACATTTTGAACAATATCATAATGCGCATCGTTATGCTCATCAATACTTGCAATGACTGTACTGGTTGGATAGGTACCGTTGAGCTGAATACCCGCAGTAGAGATGTTCCAATCCTGAATCTGCTGCAACAACTCGCGGCCCAGTTCATCCTGACCAACACTGCTGATCATATGGGCTTCTACCCCCATTTTGGAAAGGTGATACGCAACATTAAAAGGTGCTCCACCTGCTCTTCTTTGCCCTCCAGGGAATATATCCCATAATACTTCGCCAAAACAGGCAATGTTATTTTTCTTATCTTTCATGCTATTCTTCTATCTTAAAAAAGAATTTCAAGTACGATCCATGAGTATAGACTCATAATCAAATAGTTGAAACGCTCTATACTTGCTGCTGTTCCCTAATGGGTTATCCAAATTTAATAAGAAATTATGTTTAATAAGGATACCAGAGTACTCGCAGTTGAAATTAATCTATCCTATCCTTTTCCCTTATTCGAGATCCAAATAAGGCATAAGTTAACATAAAGAGTTCACAAACTACCGTAAGGCACCATGTCCATCTCCACGATCCCAGAACATCCGCCAATCCACCTTGTACCAAGGTAAATACAGCACCTCCAAATACAGCCGAAATAAACAATCCCGATGCCTTGGAAGTATACTTATTCAACCCTTTTATGGAGAGTGAAAATATACAGCTCCACATCGTGGAATGCAAAAGACCGATGACGACCAAAAACCATAGATTTTGTGTCAACATCGCTAAAACCGCCAATATAGTCGCTAATATGGTCGTCGTCACTAATTGTGTTCTTGCCGATATATTGCTAAAGAAACTGGATATAGATCGTCCAACCAAAAAACCACCCCAATATAGCGTTGACAACAACGCATGGATGCCTAAGTCAACTCCACCAATAATAATATCTGTCCGACCAAAAAAGGTCACCGGATGACCGGAGTCTTCCAGTTCGAATGCATGGAGATTGATATTTGCTCCAATAGCAACTTCCGTTCCTACATAAAAAAAGATAGCCGCCACGCCCAAAGCGAAATGTCTAAAAGACCATATACTCCGTTCTAATTTTTCACCTACCGCCGCTCTGGTATGGGCGATATCGGGCAAATGAATTCGTTGGGTAACAAAAGTTACCAATACCAAACACACGATCAAGAGCATAAATGGCATTAGCAATTGCTTGATCTCGACATTGGCTATAGATATGCCACTGAACATGACGACAGTGACAAAAAATGGAGCCGTCGTTGTACCAATTGAATTAATAGCAGTCGTGATATTTAAGCGCTGTACAGGTTGTGTCTTGCCCAGTTCATAAGATGCCACATAGGGATTGACTACAACTTGTATAATGGCAGCGGCTGTCCCCATTAAATAAGAACCTACTACAAAAATAAGGAAGCCATAAGGTATAGTCGCTTGCTCAAAATGAAAGGCCTGATCCGGGTAACGATAACCAAACCACGAAGAACATAAATACAGGACAAGTCCCGCTATCATGAACATCAAACCGCGCACGATCGTATTTTTATATCCAACAGCATTCACCCATTTACTTGCCAATGAGCCATTAACCAAATAGCCCAGAAAGAAAAAAAATGAGATTGAAGTCGTGAGCGTATTTTTTAAATTTCCAGCTTCGGCCAGAAACGTAAATTTTAAAGGCGCCTGCAACTGTTCATTTACTGTTGTCAAAAAACCAACAATAAAGTAAATGAACGTCACAATAGCAAATGGCATCACGCTATTACGATGTTTCATATCCATAAATGAAATATTAATATTCTAAAAATAATAGCCTTATCCCACAATCGTTTTTAACACGGCCTTCGTACCTTCTTCTTTTATTTCAACAACATATTGCTGATATAAAGAAACGAATTGTCTATTCGACTTTAAGTCAATACACTTAAATACAGACAACTCTAAAAAGTCAAGGATATCCGAGCTGGCAATCTGTTTTTCATCTTCTGATGTCATCCAGGGCTCCGCAATCTCAAAAGCTTGCCCTTGATCATCCAACTTATATTTTAAATAATGTCTATAGGATGCGATCAGAAAAGCAACACGGGTGAGGTCTCCACCATCGTGAATCATTTTCGCCAAATTGGGCATGATATATACCGGAAATTTGGAAATTCCATCAAAACATAATCTACTGACTTGATCGCTGACCGAATGATTCGAAAAACGTGCTATCAAAGTTTTCTTGTATTCTTCTAGATCTACTCCTTCTGGAGCGGGTACATAAGGCGTGATATCAATATCCATGAAGTCTCGGATATACTGCACGATATCTGAATCGAGCATCGCGTCGTCAACTTTGCGATAACCAGCAAGAAAAGAAGGATATGATAATAAAACATGAGAAGCATTCAGAAGACTTAGTTTCATATTTTCAAATGAGGAAACATCATCTGTAAACGTAACCCCTACGCGCTCCCAGGCTGGGCGGCCCGCAATAAAATTATCTTCAATAACCCATTGAACAAAATCTTCACAATATACAGGTGCTTTATCCTGTAATCCACTTCTTGTATTCAATCTTTCTACATCTTCAGCTGTGGTACTTGGCGTAATACGATCGACCATACTATTTGGAAACGTGACATTTTCAATTACCCATGCAGCGAGTTCTTTATCTTGCGCAGCTATAAATGTCATGAAAGATTTTTTAGAAGTATGGCCATTATGTTGCAGGTTATCACAAGAAAGGATCGTAATCGGACCGTTCCCCTTTGCTCTGCGTTGACGAAGTCCTTCGGCTATAAAACCAAAAACGGTATTTGGTGCACTTGGATTTTCAAGGTCATGTTTAATTTTTTCATTATCCAACATAAAGGAATTGGTCGTCTTATCTAAATTGTAGCCGCCTTCTGTAATGGTGAGTGTAATGATTTTAATGGCGGAATCCGCAATCTTATCCAATACGGCCTGTGGGTCTTCTACTGCCCAAAGCAATTCTTGTAAAGCACCTATCTCGTATACTTCATCTTGACCATCTCGACCACATATGGTTAAAGAATATTCTAAGTTTTGTACGCTTAGATTTTTAACGATTTTCTCGTCTGAAGGCAGCAAACACACACCACAAATACCCCATCCTTGTTGATCGTCATCCTGAAGTAATTGATCTGTATAAAACGCTTGATGTGCGCGATGAAAATTGCCCACTCCTATATGTAAAATACCCGCTTGGATAATGTTACGGTTATAACTATACTTTTTAATTATCATAATAAAAGCTCTTTATCTACCCAAACTTATAAAAATAGCCCGTCAGCGACCAATGGTACAATGGAAAAACATCTTTGGGAACGTTACCAAAGTTTGGGCACGTTCCCAGGCCCATTTTTTTTGATTACTTTTGTCAACAACAAATCGGCAAGCCCAATGAAGCGTATCACCATCAAAGACCTGTCCAAATATTTACTGCTCTCGACCTCTACGATATCAAGGGCTTTATTGAATGATAAAAATATACACGAGGACACCAAAAAAAAGGTTTTGGATGCTGCAGAAAAATTAGGTTATAAGCCCAACCCTTCCGCATTAAATTTAAAATATGGACGTACAAAGAACATCGGCTTGTTGGTTCCAGAGATGGTGACTCCTTTTTCTTCAACGGTGCTTCGTGGTATACAGCATATTTTATATCCGCTTGGATATCGCGTAATGATCATGCAATCGGACGAAAACCCTGAAATAGAAAGAAAAAATCTCCAACTCTTGGAAGAATTTAATGTAGATGCCATCATCATCAATCCCTGTCACGAATCGGAGACCTCGATATTTATAAACGGATCCTAGATTCAGGAACTCCACTGGTGTTTTTTGATAGAATGCCCGACCAATCCTTTGATGCTTCGAGCGTAACGGTCAATGATAACATTAAAGCAGCTTTAATGGTTGAACACCTGATCAGCAGTGGAAAAAAAAGAATTGCACATATCATGGGACCTTCCACGATTAGAAATGCCAAAGAAAGAGCTACAGGCTATGAGCGAATACTAAATAAGCATGGTATTTTTGACCCAGGCCTAATCATAAAAGCAGAAGGGCTTGGTTTTGAACATGGCAGAGCTGCTGCACAAAAGCTATGGAGCAAGAACATTGAATTTGATAGTATCTTTGCTTTTACAGATACCTTAGCCATTGGTGCCATGAACTATCTTCTTGAAATGGGAATCAAAATACCCATGCAGGTGGCCGTTGCTAGTTTTTCAGGAACAGAGTTGGCGACTGTTGTGCATCCAAAATTGACCAGTGTGGAGCAACCCTTGATTCAGATGGGCGAAGCGGCAGCTGAGTTGGTATTGGAAAAAATAAAGGATAAAGCTGCTCCCAATAGAACGATTATGCTCGACGCCGAATTAATCTATCGCGCCTCTACTCAAGGGTAATCACACCCAGTAAGCACCCCCTATCTAGGATTTAAATGCTGGATAGTAAATCCATCCATTAGGCATTCAACACCTATCATACGGGTGAAAATATCCTATATGAGTACTGAATAAAATGCAATAAGCTTGGTTTTTATGCAAGCTCATCACATTTTATATTGTTAATTTTGAAATGACAAGCGCGCTTACGCTTTCTCTTTCCGATAAGCAAGGTAGAAAACGACAGGTAAAATGGTGAATGATAACACCAAACAAATCAAAAGTCCACCTACAATCATAATGGCAAGTGGTTTCTGGATTTCAGACCCCATACCTGTTGATAAAGCTGCTGGCAACAAGCCCATGGAACCCATTAAGGCAATCATCACCACAGGTCGAATCCTGCTTCTAACCCCCTGAATAATGGAATCTTTTAACTTCATCTTATGTTTCAGGTTATCCCTAATGACGCCTATCAAAACAATTCCATCGATAGTAGCAACACCAAATAATATGATAAAACCAATACCTGCTGATATTCCAAATATCGTTCCGGTCGCCCAAAGTGAAATAAACCCACCAATAAAGGCAAAAGGTAAAGTCAATGAAGCTATTGCAGTGTCTTTTACATTCCCAAAATTGGCATATAGCAATAATAAAATGAGTACCAAGGAAATAGGAACTACTAAAGCCAGTTGTTTTGCAGCACGCTCTTTACTTTCAAACTCTCCGGCCCACTCCATATGGTTTTCCTTTGGTAAACTCACTTCAGCAGCAACAACCTGCTTCGCTTCTACGATAGTACTACCCAAATCGCGACCTTCGATACTAAATCCAACACCTATGTAGCGACTATTGCCTTCACGATAGATGAATGCTGGCCCCGTTTGATAAGCGATACTCGCTATTTCTTGCAGTGGAATATTCTGCCCATTACTTGTGGGTATCAAGATATTACCAATTTTGGTAGGTGAATCGCGATATGCTTCTTGAAAACGAAGAATGACATCAAATTGCCTGTCGCCCTCATAAAAGGTTGTCGCCGCCTGCCCACCGATAGTCATTTCGATAACAGCTTGTACATCGCGTGTCTGAATACCATATTTTGCCATCTTGGAGTCGTGCAATTGAATTTTCAATTCGGGCAATCCAATGTTCTTATACACATTGATATCCGCGATGCCCTTAACTTTTGAAATGGATTCTGCCACTTTATTGGCATATTTTTCTAAATCGTAAAGGTCATCACCAAAAATTTTGATAACCAGAGAACTCTTCACCCCAGCAACATACTCTTCGACATTATCTTGAATAGGCTGACTGAATCCAAAGGTTATACCGGGATAATGATGCAATTTGGTGCGCATCTCTTGGATAATATCTTCTTTAGAAACTTTCCTTTTCCATTCACTGGCATCTTTCAGCTGCACATTGAATTCGATATTGAAAAATCCGGTTGGATCAGTTCCATCATTTGGTCTACCTGTCTGCGTGAGTACAAAATCAATCTCCTCACAATCTTTCTGCATCAATTCTTTCATCTCTTCCGTCAATCGAGTTGACTCTTTTAAATTGACACTATTGGGTAAAGTTGCCCGTATGTAGATCGCTCCCTCATTGAGCTTTGGAAGAAATTCGGAGCCATAGTGCATGAATTTGAAAAGACACAAAGCTAAAATCCCCAGAAATAGACCAATGGTTGTTTTTTTGTAACGGAATGCTGTCGCATACATGCCGAAAATTGTTTTTTGAAAAAATCGCGTAATCAGATTTTCTTTCTCATCGATATTTTTTGTAAACAACAATTTACACATAGCTGGAACGTAGGTCAAACTTAAGATCAAGGATCCTAATAAAGCGTAACCCAACGTAAATGCCAAAGGAGTAAACATCTTACCTTCTACTTTTTGAAAAGAAAAGATAGGCAGTAGCGCAACGATCAAAATTAGCAATGCAAAGAAGATGTAGGAAGCTACACTACCAGCACTTTTTTTAATCACGCCCAACTTACTCATTTTGGCAAATCGTTCGGCCCCTACTTGATGTGATAATGTCGCCATGGCAACAAATACGGTCTCGACTATAACGAGTGTTCCTTCCAATAATAAACCGAAATCCAAGGATCCCATGGATATTAAATTAGCAGGTAATCCCTGTATCTTTAACATGATAATGGCAAAGAGGAAAGCGAGGGGGATAACCGAAGCAACAATAAAAGTGGATTTCCAATTATAAAGGAAAATAAAAACAATAAGTGAAACCAAAAGTATACCTTCAATCAAGTTTTTAGACACCGTTTTTACCGTATTATCAACCAATTTGGTACGGTCTATGACCGTTTCGATCTTGACATTATCGGGTAGTGTACGTTCGTTAAGTTCGGTTATTTTGGCCCTTAGACCCTCGATAACTGCAGACGGATTTTCTCCACGCAACATCACGACAATTCCTTCGACCATATCATGATGTTCATTATAGCCCACTTGTCCCAGACGGGGTTTATGCGATACGACGACATCAGCGACGTTCTTAATCAAGATAGGTGTTGAACCATTTAACTTGATCGTAATGTTACCAATATCCTCTATTTTATCTAACAAACCAACTCCTCTGACGACATAGGCTTGACTCCCCTGTTCGATGACATCTCCGCCCACATTAACGTTTGATTTGGATACAGCTTCATAGACATCTAAAGGCGATAGGTCAAAATTCTTTAATTCCGTTGGATTAATCTTAATTTCATAAGTTTTCTCTTCCCCGCCAAAACTCACCACATCGGCAACTCCAGGTACCGATAACAGTTCGCGTTCGATCACCCAATCCTGAATAGCGGTAATTTCTTTTATAGGAAGATCGCTTTTGATTACATATCGAAAGATCTCACCTGTAGCTCCTGATGGTGGCTCAATCTCCGCATTTGCTCCTTCAGGTAAACTGACGCCATTTAATTTATTGGATACATATTGTTGTGCATAAAAATCATCTACACCATCTTCAAATTGGACCGTTACTACAGAAAGACCAAATAAGGATATGGAACGAATATTGGATTTATGAGGTATACTGTTCATCACCTTAGAAATAGGTAAGGTGACCAGTTTTTCCATTTCCTCAGCACTTCTACCCGGCCACTGGGTAATGATACGGCCGCGGGTACTGGTCACATCTGGAAATGCTTCAATCGCAGTATGTTTTAAAGCATAAACGCCAGCAAACAATAATGCAAGTGTAGCAAATAGAATAAATGTGGTATTTCGCAACGAAAAAGTCACGATATTTTGAACTAACTTTTGCATGCCTTATGGATTTAATTGTTCAAATAATAACAAGGCATTCTTACTGATGACCTGCTCATCGGCAGCGAATTTTTCTTGGACGAACGTATATTGTTCATTGGAGGTTAGCGTAGTGATTCGCTTGGTAGATATGGCGCAATCATCTTTATAAACAACGATATATTCTTTATTATTATGGAATACGATAGCAGCGTTAGGTATAGCATAGGCTTCTGCCCCAGCATTGGATTTATCGATAATGATATCTGCTGCTAAACCTGGCATCAATTGTAAGTTTTGATTTTCCAATATTACTCTGGCTTTTAACACATGTTCATTATCATCAAACACATGGTATATTTTATCAATTTTTCCAGGATAAAAAGTATCCGGCTGCGCAATAGTCTTGACTTTTACAGCATCACCTTCTTTGATATATTTTAAATTATTGGCGTAGATATTGACCATCACCCACACTTGCTTCAGATTGGATATCGAAAATAGGGGATCTTGATCGGCAGAAATACTTTGACCAATACTGACTGCCTTTTGAATGATGTAGCCATTCTTTGGTGCTACAATTTCAAAAGACCCTTGTCCCTTTGCACGATACATCTTTAAAATTTGCTGTACACGGTCCCGTTCTATTTTCAAACTTGCCAATTCATGTTCACTTGTCAACACTTCCGTACCAGCGACCATACCGTCCTGCAATAACTCCTTTTTCGTTTGCAATTGTTTGGTCGCCATCACAATCTGATTCTGGTAGTTCCGGTGCTCTTGAAACAGCTCTTGCACATGTGTTGATTTGATCGTTGCTAATAGCTGTCCAGCCTTTACATAATCCCCCAATTCAAACCCTACACTTTCCACTGTACCTTCTAGTAAGCTTCTGAATGCGACCAGATCATTTTCATTGTAATCAATCTTACCCGATAAAGACAATTGTTCGGTAATTGGCAAAAGTTCTAACGTACTAATCGTAGTAGTTTTTTTCATCTGTTCACTAAGACAAAATTTCGTATCGGCTACTGTTTCATCAGTATTCGCAGTCGTGTCACCACTGCATCCCGATAGTAATCTTATCAAAACGACCATCGGTAAATATATTATCTTGTGTTTCATCGTCATCATATTACTGCTGAGCTAACAAGCTCGGTTTGGTTATTTATATTTAGAACTTTCCTCCTGTTAAATACTGAAGCTGAGCATAAGCCACCTGATAGGCTAAGGTCATTTCAACAACCCCACATTCGGTTTCTTGATAAGCCTCGATAAAATCTATAAATTCCAATAAAGTGATCTGCTTCTTTTGTAAATGCTTTTGATAATTGGCAATCATAGCGCTGCGTTCTTTCGAATCAAGTTTTTGGGACTTCAACAAAGTTGTTTCATAGAGTTGCACTTGGTATTTTAATTCATTTAGCTGCGTTTTCAACTGATTGACAACTGTATTTTGTTGTATTTCTGCATGCTTCACCATATTTTCTGCAGCTTTAATATTCCCCTTATTCCGATTCCAAATAGGTAGGTCCATGCTAACACCTATACCCACAAAATCACGCATGATATTTCCTCCCCGGTCGTAACTGAGTTGAAAAGCCAAATCTGGCTTTTTCTCCGCTTGCTCAATCAATAACTGTTGTTGCGCTTTATCCCGTTCATTGGCCTGTTTTTGATAGCCAATATTTTGGTCCAACAATTGTTTTTCTAAATCAACGGGTATGCTTTGACTTAGATTTAACGGAATATTTATGGTTTCGATCTGTGCTTCGGTGATGGCTTCATCTTGGGTCAAAACTTTAATTTTATTTAACCAAGTGTTTTTTTCTGTATACAATTCCACCCGATTCTTTTCAAAGTTGATCAAGGCTGATTGAATGCGGAGATGATCGGATTTAGGAATGTTATTAAGATCGGACTGACGTTTATATTGACTTTCCAAACTTTGGTACAAATTCACGATGGAATCCACTAATACTTCTTTTCTCGAAACAGCAACATAGCTCCAATAGGCTTCGTCCAGCTCAAATTGTAGTTCACGCAGTAATTCTTCATAATCCAATAAAGCATCTTTCTTTTCTAAGGATTTGAGATTGACTCTCTTTTTACGTTTACCGGCAGTTTCAATTACTTGTTCCAATTCTAGACCAATCTGTTGATGTTGACCATATTTACCAAAAAGATAAGGCAAGGTCTCTGTGGTACCGTTTTTCCAAAGATTGACTTCACTGATACTTAGCGTCGGATTAGACCATAATTTCTCTTGTACGATCAGCGCATCAGCGGCTTCAATCTGATATTTTTGAGCAATAAGTTGTCCATTGTTCTGCAAAAGCATATCTTTCAATGCCTGTCTCGAATACGTTTGTGCTTGCGATTGACCAACTGTCAATAGAAAAGCTCCTATAAACCAATATATCTTCACTATTTACTATTTTTAGCAAAGCTATGGTTGATAGATTAACAGGAATTTTGAAGTAGATTAGAATTTGATTAGAATTGAAGGGATACGATTGTTCCTTGTGAACCAGAACGGATATGCATGTGAATATGGTGCAGTGTAAAAATCACATTAGCCAGTGATAAACCAATTCCTTTACCATTATATTCTTGCGCATTTTCACCTCTATAAAAATTATCTGTGACACGAATAAGCTCTGCTGGAAGGATACCTATACCTTGATCCACGATTTCAACAAGCAATTTACCTCCTTGCGACTTCAGACGGATTTCAACGGGTTGATTATCGGAATATTTAACCGCATTCAACACAATATTCTGAATAGCAAGCTGTAACAGTTTATCATTTGCCTCCACTTTCAACAGGTCGGTGTCTGCAACCTGAATATCAACATTGATTTGTGCGTGGTGCACCAAAGTCACTTGCTCTATGATTTCCCATAGCACCTCGTCGATACGGATCTTCTTGGTCTCAAAATTAGTCTTTGCCCCAGATAGGATCATCATATGATCAATCGTATCACGCAAATCTTCCGTGTAGCGTTTCAACTGCAAACTGATCAACTCATGCTCAGCAACAGTTCGAGGTTTCTGTTTACTTACCTCCAAAGTTCCTAAAATTGCAGCAAGAGGTGTCCGCAACTCATGAGACACATAATCGATGAAATTCTTTTGAATGGAAAAGGTTTGGCTTAGCTTTTCAACAAAATGATTGTACGTGTCGACCAATTCTTGTACTTCTTGGTAAGATTTATTTAAAACGATGGGTTCATTAAAGTTTTGATTATCTCTTTTCTTAATTTCACTGATCATTTTGAGTATAGGATCATAAGCGATATTTCCTAAAAATTGAGAGAAGATCAATATCAAAATCAATCCAATTAACGAGACTGCTAATAGAATATGGAGCAACAGTTGCATTTGATCGTGAAACTCAGCGGTTGATGCCCGAGTTACGATGACAAAATCGCCTTCATTATCATGGTAGAAAAGTCCATTGTAAAAAAATGAATCGGTCTTGAGCTGTGCGATATTTTGTTTACGAACTAAATCAAAAAAATCGGATGACATAGGTGCCTCGTCTTCCATTAATCCATCGTAGCGTCTGTTGAGCGAATCAACAACTAATATGTTACTTTTAGAAATGTTTTTTTGAAGTTGATTTTTAATTGATTCATGCTCGATAAAGGATACTTCGTCTTTCTCCAGATAAAATAAAGCGGATAATAAGGTTTTATTTTCCAAATTCCGAAACTCCTGGCTTTCCATTTTGGTATAAAAGGAGACATAAATAATCGTCGATGCAATCAAAATGATAACCCCAAAAATAAAGGCAGCATAAACAGAAAGGCGATTCTTTAAATTCATTTCGCTAGTTTAAATAGATACCCTACCCCTTTTACCGTGAAAATATATTTTTGATGCTTTTCGATTTTATTACGCACATAAGAAATATAAACATCTACTACATTCGTTTGGTTGTCAAAATTAATGCCCCAAACTGCATTTAAGATTTGGATTCTGCTAACGGCTTTATTTTGGTTCTCCACCAGATACATCAGCAGTTTGAATTCACGTGGTGATAATTCAATTTCTTGATCGGAATCAAATACTTTGTATTGATCTTTATCAATCTTTAATGCTCCTACTTGGATAAACTGATTTTTTGGAATTTCAAAGCCCTGCTGACTCCGACGTGTGAGTGCCTTGATTCGTGACAACAATTCATCAAAATGAAAGGGTTTCGTTAAATAGTCATCCGCTCCAAGGTCCAATGAATCAACTTTATCTTGCACGGTATTCAATGCACTGAGCATCAAAACGGGAGCATGACACTTCTTATATCGCAATGTACTAACCAATTGTCGCCCATCCATACTGGGAAGCATAATGTCTACAATCAATAGATCCCAAGCGATATTCAAATAGTTAGCAAGCACCTCCTCTGCAGAACGGCACAAAGTAACCAAATAGCCGTTCTCTTCCAATCCTTTAATTAGAAAATCACTGATCCGTTTATCGTCCTCTATCACTAAAATCTGCATCGTAAATTGCTTTAATCACAAAATTAAAAAAATATAGGAGTAAAATGAATAGCTTCAGGAATATCTAATGAAATTCTAATGTATCCGTTTGAAAAATATTTTAAGGGTTTGAAGAAATTTTAAACATTTGTCAGGGTGAGGAAGTTAAATAATTCATTTCTAAATCAGGTCTACAAAATGTCTACAATATCTAGTCGAGTTAGGAAACTCACCCATGTCAAGGAATGCAGTCTCGAGCTTTTGAAGGCACTATTAAAAAATAAAGGGTATCAAGATTTACATCTTGATACCTTTTCCGTACCCAGTGCTGGAGACATACCAGCACATAAAGCATATATACCGTATAAAAAAGCAACTGCAAAAGCTATAATTATTGATGGTGTAAGTTATTCTTTTCAAGCTGAGGGTGGAACAAATCCCACTCCGTCCTCGGTAAAAACGCGGGTAAAATATATAAACATTGATGAATTGATTATAATAAGCGATTTTGATAAGGTGTGTTTCTAAAGACTATCCACAAGATGTCTGGTAATAACAAAACATTTTTACCAGACTCTTCAAGGACGGTTTATGCAGAAGAGTTCATTGAGGACCTATTTGACTCTGTAATTGTTGAAAGTCTTTTTACAATGGAATGCCAGTGACGGTATTGGCCCTTACCGATTAGTAATTGAAGTAATAAATACTAATGACTTTGTGGGTGGTAATTACGGAGCACCAGAACCTCCTGCTTCAGTCCCACCATATTATAAATAAGAGACAAGCAAGACCATTAGCTATGAAGTATGTGTAGATGGAAAGAAATTGAGTTTAGGAAATAGAATTGATGCGGAAAAAATAAACATTTGAATTGTTAATGAGGTTTATAATGTTGATTGTTTTTACATTGACCCGGTTGTACGAATAGTTGATTTTAATGAGATCCAGGAGTCTGAGTTTTCAAATAATCAGCTATCCTTAAAAGCAAGGTTACAACCTGTAAGAGAGTATGTTGATTTCAAAACAATCTATTCCTTACAGATGCAACTTGGGGTAGCGCTGAGACATATTTCCTTCCCTAAAAGTGCATATACTCTAATTGAGAATTGGAATGTAAATCCTAATCACCAGAAGGTAGGTCGTATGGAGCAAAATCTGAATATCCTGACTTTGATACATTTTATGTGATGGATACTGGATATCAACTTGTATCATCTATTTGGATAAATATTAGTTAGGGATTAGGTCAAAAAACTGGTTTATTGTCAACATCTCCAGTCGCTCGTGGCAAAACATTAAAACTGTATCAAAATTTACTAGACGTTGTTACAAGAGTAAACAAAGGGGATGAATTGTTTTATCAGGATGGTGTAAATCTATTTAAAAACAAATATAATCTTGAGCAGGCATTTGTTTATGAACAGGAAATAAAAGGGGAATATGACTGGGAAAAAGATAAAATATTGGTCGTTGATTTCACTAATTATGCGACTCCAAGAACTATAAAAATAGATGTTACAAAGAGGAAAACACTTGAGTCATTAGAATCCTAAGGAGATGTTAATGTCCCAAGTTCCGTGACAGCTATTTTTTTTAGTGTTACCTGTAATTCGGGAAGTGGTGGCTCAAAATATTAAATAGCTGAAATTAAGAAAAAATAGTTAAATTTATGTAAATCAAACCATATGATTATGAAAAAGATCTTATTTTTTATTTTATTAGCCATGTTTCTTTTGGGATGTAGTAAAAAGGATGGTCCTAATCCGATAGATAAAAAGTTATATAATGTAGCTTTCACTGCTAAAAGTTTTAAAGTGACTACTGAACCGATATCTTTGAAAGGTGCTAATAAAAAATCTCAAACAACTCTTGCGGAAAATGAGCATTTTGGCAGACCAACTAGAATTAGATTTGTGATATTCGATTCTAATGAAAATATTATAATAAATTCTAATCGTTCTATTATCCCGTACCTTAATGAAGAGAATGTTGAAAATTTTTGGAACTTTAAATTTCAACTTCCAAAAGGAAATTATAAACTAGGTGTTGTCATGTATTATGATGAAGATGACTATCTGATAAGTATTAAAAACACATTAAATGGCGATCATTCTTTAACTTTAGAGAATACTAGGGATGTTTTTGCAAAGCGATTTTCAGAGTTTATTGTTGAAGGAGATTCAACGTATGCGCCTTTAGAATTAAAACGATTAAATGGTCAATTAATGGTTCAATTGTCAGATGCTGTTAAAGCTGAGGCTGGGTATTTGAGAATAACTTCCCTTCAGTATGCTCTTATTAATCCCTTTATAGATCAACTTTACTTAGGAGAAGAGGAGAATTATATGTACGCGTCTTCTACCTATGACTTAAAAGATAGTGTGGGAAAAACTAATACAATATATACTACCAATTTGTTCCCAAAATCAGTTATAAATGGTTCTAATTTTAATATTAAGCTTTCTCTTTTGGATAAAAATAGAGTTCTTATTGGTTCAAAGGATATTACTGACGTATTAATCAAATCTAACTACAGAACAAGACTAACAGGACCAATATTCGATTTAATCACCTCAATACCACCTGACCCAGAGCCAACGCCTAAAAGTAACAGTGGATTTACAATTAGTATAAACAATATATTTGAAAATGAGATCCTAGATGTAGGATTTGATTAATTACAAATTTGTAAACTTATTATATATGGCTTAAAATAAAAGCAGACCAAAATCAGTCTGCTTTTATTTTAAGCCATATTTTTCAACTTCCCTACATCTTCAAACTCATCATTAATCTTCAGTACCAGATCCAGGTTATCATCGTCATCCAGATGAGCATATTTTAAAGTCGTTTCAATTTTTGCGTGACCTAATATCTTCTGCAGTGTAAGCAAGTTTCCTCCAAATTTCATAAATAAGTGACCGAAAGTATGACGGGCAGCATGGCTGGATATCTGCTTATCGATTTTAGCCAACTTCATTAATTGTTTCAAAGTCCGGTTATATTCTTGTGTTGTCGGCAATTCAAAAAACTTTCCCGAATTGCTCGAGATAAACTTTTTAGCGATCGGTATCAGGGGTATCGTAAGAACCCGGGGCTTACGAGCCTGATTCTTCACCATCATAAATTTCAAGAAATTTTCAGAAACCATCCACGAATATTCGGAATTATACAAATCCGATATTCTAAAGCCTGTAAAGCAGCAAAAAAGAAAAGCCTTCAAAACTTGGTAATCGGCAGCACATAGTGCTTTATCGTCAAGTTGGTTTATTAACCTAATTACTTCTTCCTTTCGTAAATAGACTGATTCTTCTTCTTTGTAGGGATTAGGGAAGTCTAGGCCGTCTTTAGGTACATAAATATTGTGTTGCTCGATAGCCATATCCAAATGCGCTTTAACATCTTTCATGCGAGTCCAGACGGTATTAATGGCGACACCCTTACCTAGCAAAAACTTTTTATACTGGGCCATCCAAGTCTTATCAATTTCTGAAAATGTCGCTAAGGGTCTGAATTCAATCAAAGAATTGATGGTACTGAGAATGTTTTTATAAGTCTGTCGGGCGATTAACCCATTTTTGAATCGATCTTTCCGGACCAATTGCATGAAAGCTACTAATGACTTAGAAGAATCGTAATATAATATCTCACGAATAATCATATCGTTCGTCAATACCCGGTTCTGCAGTCGAAAGCGAATAGCAATCTCGTTGATCTTAGCCTTGACATCACTTATTATCATATGATAATCATTCACATCCAAATCATCCTTGTGCCGGGGCAATAGTATCCCCTTCTCCAGATTAATTTTTTTTGCGGGCCAATCTAAATTTAGAGGATGACGTTTTCGATCTCCTCCAGATCCGAATCCTGAAATATAACATTCAAGATAAAGAGCGGCATTGCCATTTTGTTGAATTCTACTTTTAAAGTAGAATAGTTTTAAAGAAAATTTGAACATCTGTACGGATGGTGTAGAGTTAATCATTTCCGAAAATATCTATGTATACAAAATGTCTACAAATATATCGGCTGTTAGTAAATCCACCCGTGTCAAGGAGTGTGGTCTAGTGCGTTTAAAATCACTTTTCCAAAATAAAGGGTATCAAGATTTGCATCTTGATACCCTTATAGTACCCAGTGCCGGAATCGAACCGGCACGGTTTCCCACTAGTGTTTGAGACTAGCGCGTCTACCAATTCCGCCAACTGGGCATCCCGTTTCAACAAGTATTTCGTTGTTTGGAGTGATGCAAAGGTAGATATTTATTTTACATATGCAAAATAAAAATTCATCCACAGCATAAAACAACTGATAATGAAGGAGATTATTTTATATAAATATTATCCGGCTATAAAATGTAATCTCAATTTCACTATTTATATTTCATAACAGCACCTGTCTTATTATTCGCTAATTTTATATAAACTAAAACACGGTATTATGAGTAAAGTAAAATTGGGAAATACGGACTTAACATTTGAACCTATAGTTTTTGGAGGAAATGTATTTGGTTGGACAATCGATGAGAAACAATCCTTTGCCATATTAGATGGATTTGTAGATCGAGGTTTTAGTTTAATCGATACTGCTAATCAGTATTCGTACTGGGTACCAGGAAATAGCGGTGGTGAATCTGAGCAAATTATTGGTAACTGGTTAAAAAAATCAGGGAAGCGCGACCAGGTTTTAATTGCAACAAAAGTTGGAGGTACAAAGAAAGATACCCCTACCCCCAACACCGCAAAAGACTATATCATTAAAGAAGTTGAGTTTTCACTTAAAAGGTTACAGATTGATACCATTGATTTGTATCAAACACATTTCGATAATGAATCTATTCCTGTAGAAGAAACATTGGAAGCATATCAACAATTAATAAAAGAAGGAAAAGTAAAATGGATAGGCGCCTCTAATTTAAGTCCTACTCGCTTAGAGGAATCATTGGAAAAAAGCAAACTACTTCATCTCCCTAGGTACGAGTCTCTTCAACCCGAATATAACTTATATCACAGACAAAAATATGAACAGCAGTATGAAAAAATAGTCCAAGACAATAATTTAGGAGTCATTACTTATTATTCATTGGCAAGTGGATTTTTAACGGGTAAATACCGCAATTTAGACGATTTGTCGAAATCTGTACGTGGAGGTTCTGTCAAAGAGATGCTAGACGATCGTGGTTTACGTATCTTAAAAGCATTGGATGAAGTTTCTGACCAACACCAGACTTCGGTATCAAGTATAGCGCTTGCTTGGATTATTGCACGTCCTAGTATCACTGCTCCGATTGTAAGCGTTACTAAATTACAGCAGTTGGAAGATTTTACAGCTGCGACACATATTCAATTGACCGTACAAGATATCGAAAAATTAAATGTTGCCAGCACTTTATGATGAGCATGGAATAATGTACCTCAAAAATTTGGTCCACAATTAAGTTGGATGTATTAAAAACACAATTTGAGTTTGGCAATCCGAGTTTAATTAAAGAGAGACCAGATTTTAAAAAAAAATCTGGTCTCTCTCATGCTTACTTTCCTTTATTGGAAAACCAAGAAAGACTTTTAATCCATCTTCTCGTGACTTACAAACCTGCTATTTTCATTTCCGGATGTTCATTTCCATTATGGCAAGTTTTACATGAAATTGCCTTAATCTGTCCTTCCTTATTTGTTCGATGAAAATATTTTTTATTGATCTTAGCCGTCATCTTAATCATATCTCTGGCTATATTTTTATGCTTGTTGCCATCACTTGCAAAATCCAATTCTTTAGGATTCTCTTGCGATGGCGCATGGCAGAACCCACACTTCACTCCCAAAGAGGCATTAAACTCGCGCATAATTACCTTTAACTCATCTGGAGTGGTATTTTTTGGTAATACTTTCAGATTCGTGAATTTTTCCTCTTTTTGCTTCTCCTGATGCGGAATAAAAGCACTCATAGTCATCACCGTCGCAATAACTGCTGTGACTATAGATAGTTTCCTGTATTTAATTGCAAACATCTTCATTTCTTCTTCCTTTTAAGTACTAAATTTAAGGATTGAGGAAATAAGAAACAACGACAATATGAAATTAATATGACAATACAACATATTGTTACAATAAGCCTGTACATACTAGAAGCTACTCAAGTTGAGTAGCTTCTAGTATGTATGCTCATGTGTCGTCTAACCCATGAATAATAATTCACGCAATTTAGGCAATGGCCATTTTTGGTCATCTACAATTTTCTCTAATTTATTAACATGGTAGCGAATATCATCAAAATATGGCTTGACTAGCTCATCATAAGCAATAGATTTTTCACGCATATCCTCAATCTGATTTGCTTTTTTACGTTCTTTACGCATCTCCTCAGCCTTTTCAAGAACGGTATTTACATGTAGTGATATACGTTCTAAGAAATTCAACTGCGAGCTATAAGCTTCTTTTCCTAAACCAAGATCCTTCAAGCCTTGTACATTTTTGATCAACTCATTTTGATAGACCAAACATGCTGGAGCAATTTGATTATTAACGATTTCTTCAATAACACGTGCTTCAATCTGAAGTTTTTTGTAAAAGTTCTCTAACAATATTTCATGACGAGCTTCACTTTCGCGTCTGGTATAGATTCCTAATTTTTCAAATAAAGCTAATGCTTCTTCTTTCACATAAACATCTAAAGCTTTAGGTGTAGATTTGATATTGGATAAGCCTCTTGCTTCCGCTTCTTTCTCCCACTCTTCACTATAGCCATTTCCTTCAAAACGGATTGCTTTAGAATCTTTGATATACTTGCGGATTACATTAAGTATTGCTAAGTCTTTCTTAATACCTTTTTTGATTTGTTTGTCAACCTCTATCTTAAATTCATTCAATTGATTGGCAACAATAACATTTAACACGGTCATTGGCAATGCAGAGTTAGCAGAAGAGCCTACTGCTCTGAACTCAAATTTATTACCTGTGAATGCAAATGGAGAGGTACGGTTACGATCTGTATTATCCAATCTCAACTCGGGAACTTTAGGTATTCCATGCCATAAATTAGCTTCAGATTTCACCTTTTTAGCAACACGAGCCGACTCTACTTCTTCTAAAAGATCATCCAGTTGCGACCCTAAGAATATCGAAATAATTGCCGGAGGAGCTTCATTAGCGCCTAAGCGATGGTCATTACTTGCACTCGCAATAGACGCACGCAAAAGGTCAGCATATTCATGAACCGCTTTAATGGTATTGACAAAGAAAGTCAAGAACATCAGGTTGTTTTTTGGAGTCTTCCCTGGAGACAATAAATTTACACCTGTGTTGGTAATCAAAGACCAGTTATTGTGCTTACCCGAACCATTTACTCCACTATAAGGTTTTTCATGTAATAATATCTTAAAGTGGTGACGCAATGCAACTTGGTCCATTAGGTTTTGCAACAATTGGTTATGATCAATCGCTAAGTTCATTTCTTCGTACATAGGTGCACATTCAAATTGAGAAGGTGCTACCTCATTGTGACGTGTCTTTAATGGAATACCTAATTTTAAAGCCTCATTTTCCAAATCAACCATAAACGCTAAAACACGCTCTGGGATAGCTCCGAAATAATGATCGTCCAACTGTTGTCCTTTTGCAGACATATGGCCAAATAACGTACGTCCTGTCAATTGTAAATCGGGACGTGCATTATATAAAGAAATGTCAACTAAAAAATATTCTTGTTCAATACCTAAAGAGACATTTACTTTCGTAATCTGTTTATCAAAATATTGTGCTACTTCTGTTGAAGCCTTATCAATAGCACTGATTGCTTTTAGCAACGGTGCTTTATAATCCAATGCTTCCCCTGTATACGATACAAAAACAGTAGGAATACATAAAGTCTTGCCTGATCCTGTTTCGTAAAGGAAAGCAGGGGATGAAGTATCCCAAGCAGTGTAACCACGAGCTTCGAATGTATTACGTATACCGCCGTTAGGAAAACTGGACGCATCCGGTTCTTGTTGGACCAATGCATCTGCTGTAAACTTTTCAATTGCATCACCATTATCATCAGGTTCAAAGAATGCATCATGTTTCTCAGCAGTAGAACCTGTCAAAGGTTGAAACCAATGTGTATAATGCGAGGCACCATTTGATAGTGCCCAACTTTTCATTGCCTGCGAAATATGCTCTGCCAGATCACGAGAGATAGCCGAACCTTCTTCTATAGCCTGAGCCAACTCTTTATATGAGTTTTTAGGAAGGTAATCTTTCATCTTCGCAATTGAAAAAACGTTTTTTCCGTAAATTTCGGTTGCTTTTTTAGTTTCTACTTTTAGAGAAGCATTTTGGCGAGATATCGCCGCTTCAACAGATTGAAATCTTAAGTTAGACATTATATGATTGAAATTTTAAGTTTTAAACACCCCGCTATTTGACTTTCCATCAAATTACTTTGTAAAAGTATATTGTTTTCAATAAAAATTGAAATTTTTTTTCATTTTTTATTGAAAAAGTTTAAATAATTAGAATCAACAGCATAAAAAAGAGCTTATTTGTAACAAATAAGCTCTTTTTTATAACTAATCTATGGAAAAACCCCAATCTATTCCTTTTTCTTTTGCTAAAACTCCAGATTTTAACCATTTGGGAGCAGGTGCTCCTTTTAGATAATGGTCGAAAAATTGCTGTTCCCGTATTTGGATATCTTTTCTATTCTGTCTTAATAACAAATTGTGTGCATCGCCATTATAGTTTAACATCCAAACAGGTTTCTGTAGACGACGCAATGCCGTAAACATTTCTATACCTTGATACCATGGCACTGCACCATCATTATCATTGGCCATAATGACCACTGGAGTGGTAACTTTATCTAAATGGAATAAAGGTGAGTTTGCAAGATAAGCCTCTTGCCCCTCCCACAAAGTCTTTCCAATTCTACTTTGCGTATTTTCATATTGGAACTGTCGTGACATACCTGTCTGCCAGCGAATACCTCCATAAGCTGAAGTCATATTCACAACAGGCGCACCTGCCCATGCTGCTGCATACATATCTGTTGCTGTTATCAAGTGCGCCACTTGATATCCACCCCAACTTTGACCTTGGATTCCCAACTTAGCTGCATCTACCCAAGGGTACTCTGTTAATTTTTTCATACCCGAATTGATATACTCCTCAGCAGATTTACCCGGCTCACCAGTTACATAAGATATATCCGGAGCGAAAACAATATAGCCATTACTAACAAAGTATGGAATGTTCAACCGAGATGGCGTAGGTGCTGGTGCTTGATAACTATATAAGCCCTCCGTCAATTTCTCATAGAAATAAGCAATAACCGGATATTTCTTATTAGCATCAAAATCTTCAGGTTTATACAAGATCCCTTCCGCTTGATGTCCCCCTGGGGTTGTCCATTGCATCAACTCGGCCGTGCCCCAATTATAATCTGCCTGTTGCGGATTCAATGCAGTCAGCTGCTCTTCCTTTTTAAACGTATTATTATTGAGGTATAAGTCAGGACTATTGCCATAATCTTCCTTTGTATAGATTACATTTTTCTGATCTCCCGAAGCTTGCAGATTTTTAAAAACATGAGGAGCCATTATAATTACCTTAGGATCTTTTCGCTTTCCTCTTAATTCATAAAACCCATTTTCTTTTGTCGCCTCATTAAATGCCGTCAAAATATTCTGCAAACGATTATCCAGTGTATTTGATTTTCTATAGCTGTTGTGTACATGAAGCAGATTTTTATAACGTAACACTATGCTTGATGCGCGACCATAACCGTTCGTAGCAATATATTTATCAGATCCGTCTAAAGCAAAATACCAAATATCGTACTTGTCATATACATATACCCCCTTATTATCGGATCCCCAAGCTGCCATACCATAGCCACTCGGCTTAGCTGGCATATCGTTATCTTCATCGACAAAGGATACTGGTAACCCTTCATTCAATAAGGTTACTTTTTTCGAAGCGATACGATACGAGTACCAATTGCCATTTTCTTGATTAAAATAAAGAACAAATTGACCATCTGGCGATAACACCGCTTGTCCAGCTAAATTCTCAACCACCATTTGACGAGCCCCTGTTACCGTGGATACCACATAGACATCTTGTTTACTTTGATAGTCCCATTGTGTCGCTATTCTTCTACCAAAGTCGGTCGTCGCCAATACATACTCTTGATCGGCTTCAATAGTTGTTCGCACCGGATTGAATTTTTCATCAACCAAAGGGATCACGCGATTCACTTGTTGTGGGTAATAAACACTTAAATAGCTTTGAGCAAGATCCTTTTTCAAATTCACCAATTGCTGTGGTTGCAAATAATCATCTTGCCAATGCCATACATCTACTTTTGCATGTTCAAAATCCACCAAGGTAGTATCCCTAACACGTGGTATTGGTGCCAATCCTAAAAATAGCTTTTGACCATTTTTACTGAATTTCAAATCTCCGTCACCGCTTACAGCCCAATTAGCAGGCATGCCTGCCGTATTTTTTTGAACCACAAGCTGTGCAGAATCAAGCTGGGAGGTATAATAGTAAAGATTAAAATCCTTTAACAAAGACTTTTCCGCACTCTTATCTGCTAAATAAACCAACTGATTTCCCTGATCATCAAATGTAAAGTTCTTATAAGTTCCCCGACCATTCGTAATCTTCTTAAGGGCTTTATTTGTTAAATCATACAAATAAACACCCGCAATAGTCGAAGTCGAATCTTTTGCTTCTGCTTTTTTAGTAAACACCAATTTGCTACCCAATCTATTGAAGGCATATTGATCCACATGTTGGAAGTTAACCGTATCCCCTGTTACGAAGTCAAAAAGATGTAATGTACTGATTTTGCTTATTTTCTTACTTTTACCAGCTGTGGTATCGGATGGGGTAGTTTTGCTATCCGTCAAAAAACTAAAATGAGCTGATCCTTCTTCTGCCATTTTATATGACTTGACATCCGCAAACTTCAAAAGATGCCCTGTAGCAATGGTATAGATGGCAAGAGAATCCTTCGGCATATCATCTGCTTTCTTCTTCTTGATCTTGGCTTGACGCGTATCGTCAAATTTTGGTTTTATTAAAGAAACAACATGTGTTTCATCATTTGTCATGCTTGCATTATACCCTCTAGGCAGTGACAATAGCGCTTTATTTATATTATCCTTTAAATAAAATACACCATCACCCTCTTGAGGCAAGATCTGATAAGAGATGTATTTTCCACTCGCACTTATTTCACTTGCATTTAAACTTTGCCAACCATCATAAACAGTGTGGTTAAGCGGTTGTTTTTGAGCAAACAACACCGTTCCCTGCAATGCAAATAATCCTATAAAAATGATCCTTTTATTCATTATTTATCAATATATCAACAATCTGATTCAAAAAAAATGCAAATTATCCATTTATATCCAAAAAAGGATTGTTTTTTGGTATCATGATTGCTACATTGTAGACTGTATTATACATTTAGATAACCTTTTTATAAAATAATCATGAAATATAATCCAATCATAATAGCCCTAATTGCTGGTTTAGTTATTATTATTTCTACAAGTCTTTTTAGTAATGCATATCGGTATAAATTTAAATCATCGCAAACGATTACTGTTAATGGAAATGCTAAAAAAGATTTTGAATCTGATTTAGTGAAGTGGAATGCGACCTACAGTCGTAAGAATTTCGATTTAAAAGGCGCCTCCGACCAGTTAGCTGAAGATCGTGAACTGGTTCGTAAGTTTTTAATTTCACAAGGTTTGAAATCGGAAGAAATTAGATTTGAAGCCGTGAATATCAACAAAGATTTTGAATACCATACCGATGAAAAAGGAAGTAGCTACAATACATTTTCAGGTTATACACTGTCACAAAGTGTAGGAGTAGAATCTCGAGACCTCAATAAAGTGGACGATGCATCTCGCGAAATCTCCACATTGATATCTCAAGGATTAGAATTAAGCTCGAGTACACCAAATTACTATTACTCCAAATTAGAAGATTTAAAGCTGGAGCTCATTTCACAAGCTTCTAAAAATGCACACCAAAGAGCAGAAAACATTGCTAATGAATCAAGCTCCTCTTTGGGCCCACTGGTCAAAGCTGATTTAGGAGTTTTCCAGATTACTGGTCAAAATGATAATGAGGAATATTCTTATGGCGGCGCTTTTAATACCACTTCTAGAAAAAAAACAGCGAACATTACTGTAAAAGCGAGCTTTTTACCTAAATAATCTAAACAAATGATTGATTAAAGCTATAAAAAATAGAAACTAGAGCTTCATAATTCAACAAAAAACAAAATGCAACAGCTTATTTACCAAACCAATAACACTATTTCTAACATCAGAACCAATTTTTTAGGACAAAAAAATAGATTGTTGACTAAACCTATCGCTTGAATATCGCTCTAATCATATATACATGATAAAAACAAAATATATGAAAAAGTTGATGTTACAAACAGGAATGATCGTTGCTACTTTATTATTCTCCATATCTGCCATGGCACAAACTTTACTTAAACAAGATGTAAATGTATTTCCAGCGCCAGAAAAAGGCATGGTAAAATATGTCATTGAAGTTCCTCATGCTGGAATAGCAGCTGACAACAACAAGAAAATTGAATTCTTTGCAGGTAAATATATGGAAACAGATGCCTGTAATACGTATTTCCTTTCTGGGGAATTTGAAGAGAAAAATTTAGAAGGTTGGGGCTATAATTATTATGTTTTCAAAACAAATGGAAATGTTGGAATGACCCAAATGCTATGTGAAGGTGAAAAGAAGAACACATTTGTACAAGCTAAATCTATTGTATCGGACTACAATGGCAGAATGCCTATTGTAATTTATGCTCCAGAGGGCTATGAAGTAAAATTTAAAATCTATAAAGCCGAACCAGAAACTTATCAAGCTGCGCAGGTTACAGTAAAAAAGGCTAAATAACGCGACGCTATATAAACTAAAAATCGCTCTTCAATTAAATTTGTAGAGCGATTTTTTTTAGGAATACTGTAAACCTATGTTTACAAGCATAATATATTACATATAGACTGAGTAGTCCATTATTTTATTATCTTACGTAATAGTGAAACAGGGAGATCTGTTTTCGTTTCTTGAGACAGTTGCCCTTCTATATTTTCCACTTGAAGATTACCCAAACCTATCGAAGTATTTCCGACAGTTTTCAAATTCAAAAACTTCAATTTGGCATCTGGATTTTCCCCTGAAAAATTTACCTTAGAGTCTTTGGCTTGAATGAATACGTCTTCATAATTTTGCTTGGCTATATTCACATCGCTACTATCTAGATCCAATGTCAACTGATCAAGATTAAATGATTGTTGCCGATCGCCACTGATAAGCGAATTTTTCAATCGTAAGGAAAGAGCATTTATCTGCACATTTGAATCAAAAGTAAAATCTTCAATCTTATTCCCGAATATTTCCAATTGGTCGCACTGACCTGAAAAATTATTGACACGAACTTCAGATAGTTCTATTTGTTTAATATCTGGGGTAAATATATATATCCGTTTATAATAGGATTTCGCATTATCCGTCAGTTCAATGTTCAACTGACCGTTGCCATCAACAACGACAAGTACTTCACGCTCACTATTTTTATCCACTTTAACCGCATATTGATCACTTTTCACAATAAACAAAGCGATTGCTCCTTTTTGGTTTCCATTAATTTTCAAATTGCGAAAGCTATTGGTATGATACGTTTTCAGATAAGTATCCTCACTTTTGGGGTCATTTCCCTCTTTGCGAAGAATCTCCTCATACACTTTTGAATCGACCCTATTATCACCTGCGATATATGAAGTCATGACTATTGGAATAACAAAGAATGTTATTCCCAAGCCTATCAGTATTTTACTACTCAATTTCATGATTCGTTATTTTTAAAATTTTGTTCGATAAAAGCTTGATAACGTTGTTTTAGTTCGTCCAAACTAATTTCTAATAAATAAATATTTCTAAAAAATGGAAAAAGATCCTCTTCAAGGAAGACGGCTTTCCGATATTCCTTTACGTTTTTCACAGAGGCTTCGGTCACAAAAAAACCTACCCCACGTTTATTGACGACAATTTCCTTCTGTTGCAGTAGGTCATAAGTTCGCATCACCGTATTTGGATTAACTTCCAATTGTACTGCTAGTTCACGTACTGAGGGAATCTTATCATCTACCTTCCATTTTCCCAATAATATATGATCACATACATATGCTGCAATCTGTAGATAAATGGCTTTATTTGCGCTAAAATCCATTTTAAACCTCCTTTTCCTTCAATCTCAAGAATGCTAATCCCCAAAAAATCAATGTTAACACTATTCCAATCACAAGGAGAATTTCCAAAACATTGTTCTTGTCATGAAAATAACCAGTGCTATTACCCAAGCCAATAGTATTATCTGTTCTTAATTTCATTACATAAGCAAATGTAAGTCCCCAAATGGCTATATATACAATCATAGTAATGGCTGTTTTAATGTATTGATAATTTTGATAAGCAATTGAACCCAATAAAAATAGGGCATTTAATAAAAACGGTAGAAAATAAAAATAAGGCAAGAATTCCGATTTCTCCAATTGAAAGAAGTAAATCCAATTGTCGTTCATCAACTTACCTCCAGAATCGTCCATAATGGTGGTAATAGAAGATCCCGTACTTCTTAGATGGGAAACGAAAGCAAGATCAACTAAGAAGAATAACAAGAAATAAGCCGACAAGCTAACAATGACAGTATAAAAAATAGAGGTAAGGAATTTTTCCAAACGGGAGGCAGGAATCATCAATTCAAAAATAGCCTTTGTTTTTTGTCCTAGATTAGAAAAATAACTACCCGAAATAACCGTAATGAAAAACAAGCCTAGAATACAAAATAAGGGTGTACGAAAACTAAAGAGATTTTCCCCTATATTGTTACCAACTTTTAATTCTACAAAATATTTATAGCAATTAAATCCATAAAATGCGATAAAAATACCAGCTAAAATAACCAAAGACATCAGGTAGATACGTCCCACAGAGATCCATTGTCGGCGAATCAATGCGCATAAGCGATTAAAATTAAATACGTTCGACATCTTCTGTAACATTTAAAAGGTTTGTAATCAATTCTTTCTTCTGCAAAACTGCATTAAACAAGATTTCTAAATCTAATTTAGAGTCTTCGCCCAATGTATTCAACTGTATCGTATTAAAGCCACCTAATGCTGGTTCAGCATAGAGCACTTGATCATCAAGTGCATGCATTTTTTTAAAGCATATGCGATCCGTTATGGTATTGACATCGGCATTTAATACCACTCTGTGCTCATCCAGTAGAATGACAGCATCGATCAGGTTATCTAAATCACGCACCTGATGTGTCGATATAACCACACAACGTTCGTCTGAAATAGCGGAAGCCATAATCTTACGGAACTGAACCTTGGAAGGGATATCGAGACCATTAGTGGGCTCATCCATAATCATGATCTTCGTATTTGAAGCCAAACCGAATGAGATGATATACTTCTTCTTTTGTCCGTAGCTCATATCCGCCAGCTTCTGTTCAATTGGAATCTCAAACTCATGAATCAATTCGCTGAAATACTGATGATCAAACTTTGGATAAAAGCTCGCATTCGATTTGACAAAAGATGCGGATTTCACCGCTGGTAAATGAAATTCCTCAGGAATAAAACTTATTTCCTGAAGCAAAGCAGGTTCGCGATTGCAAGGATCGAAATGCAATACTTCAATCGTACCACTTACAGGATAGACCAAGCCGGCCATATTCTTCAGTAAGGTTGATTTGCCTGCACCATTTTTCCCCAGTAAACCATAAATATGTCCCTCCTTTAATTCAAGGTTCATATTTTTAAATAATGGTCGCTTCTTACTGTAGCTGAAATTTAGGTTTTTAATAGTTATCATACTACTGTATTATTTAATTAATACACTAATATAGAAAGGAAAACTGAGAAAGCAAATTATTTTATATTTTTTTATTTTGAGCTATACCTAAACAAAAGAAATTCAGGAATAGGAATGGTCGCTCATACCTAAAAGAAACGACCGTATCTCAAAATATGAGTACGGCCGTTTTATCCTTATTTACAAGTAGATATTTATGCTAAAACTTCGATTAATCAATCATAAAATCCATTCGAGATACACGATTATATGTTTTATAGTTTGTCATTTGCGGTTTCCTAATTAAAAAAAACCTGACACGATATCGAAAGAAAGGATGGTTTATTAACTACATTTTTTTATAATCATCGCTGAGGCACCTCCCCCGCCATTACATATCGCTGCTAATCCATACTGCCCTGCTTCTTGTTCCAGCACACTGGTTAAAGTAACAAGAATACGAGCCCCTGAACACCCAAGTGGATGTCCTAAAGAGACGGCTCCACCATATACATTTAATTTTTCTAAGGGAATATCCAATATACGTGCATTGGCCAGGGCTACGACAGAAAATGCTTCATTAAATTCAAAAAAATCAATATCTGAAATAGAAAGGTTAGCTTTCTTCAATACTTTTTCCACCGCAATACTAGGTGTTGTTGTGAACCATTTGGGTTCCTGCTCCGCATCTGCATAAGCTACAATTTCGGCTAAAGGCTTTAGACCTAATGCTTCCATTTTTTCACCAGACATCAACAATAATGCAGCAGCCCCATCACTTAATGTAGAAGCGTTTGCGGCTGTAATGGTACCTCCTACTTGGAAGGCTGGTTTTAAACCGTATATCTTATCAAAATTTACCTGCGCAAATTCTTCATCTTGCTTGACAATTTGTTCACCTTTACGGGTCGAAATGGTTGCAGCAGTCACCTCTTTATCAAACTTCCCTTGCTCCCAAGCATCACGACTTCGTGTATATGAAGACACAGCATATGCATCTTGCTCTTCGCGACTTACGCCGTACTTCGTAGCACAGAGCTCCGCAAAAACTCCCATAGCTTCCTGTGAATAGGCATCAGAGAGTCCATCTTTTTGTACACCATCCACCAAGGTCTGATGGCCATACTTCGTCCCCCAGCGTGCAGCAGGTACATAATAAGGTACATTGCTCATACTCTCCATACCGCCAGCAATGACGACCTCAGCATCGCCCAATAAGATAGCCTGAGCTGCCCATGCTACCGCTTTCATACCACTGGCACAGACCTTATTAATAGTTGTTGCCACTACATGGTCCGGTAAACCTGCAAATTTACATACCTGACGAGCAGGGGCCTGCCCAAGGTCTGCCTGCAAAACACACCCCATCAACACTTCGTCCACTTCTGCTGCATCAAAACTAACTTCTTTCAAAAGAGCAGAAACAACTTCAGCGCCCAATTTCGTTGCGCTCAATGTGGACAATCCCCCACCAAAGCTTCCTATGGCGGTTCGTTGCGCCGCGACAATAAATACTTGTTTATTCATCGTTTATAATTTGGTTATTTATGCTACTAGTCCCCTTTCAACTTAAAATTAGTTACGGTATACAGAATTTAAATCTCTTTAGACTCCTGTATCCAGCATGAAGGTAATAGCGTTATCATGAATTCAGATTAAAGGTACAAAAATTAGCAAACAGTAAATCAATTGCTTATGTACTTATTTTAGATTAAGTAAAAAAAGTAGTTTTAAACGCTAAATACAGCAAACTACTTGATTTAAAAACACTTTCACATAATTTTAACCTTTAAATAGGTGAAAAAATCAGCTTTTTAATTTAATTTCGTCTCAATCCTATCCTTTCACCAAAAGCGAATAGGAAATTATAACCAATATAAATGATAGCATATGCAAGCAACACAACTTACAGTTGAGCATCACGTATTTCGCGAAAGTTTAAGAGCATTCATCCGTAGAGAAATTCTACCGAATATCGACCGTTGGGAGGAAGAAGGACAAATCGATCGTTCTATTTGGAAAAAGATGGGTGATATGGGCTTTATGGGGCTCAACTACCCTGAAACTTACGGTGGACTAGATCTGGACTTTTATTACTCCATGATCTTTTGTGAAGAACTCTCCCACTGTTTCTCTGGAGGATTTACCATTACAGCCTTGGTCATTCAGTACATGTCTGCTCCGTATCTATTGAAACATGCATCTGAAGAATTGAAACGGCATTACTTAAGCGGCGTTATTGCTGGTGATTTAATCAGTGCCGTTGCCATCACTGAACCTGGTGCCGGTTCGGATATTCAGCATATCAAAACTTCAGCGATCCGCGAAGGTGATCATTACATCGTCAATGGTTCTAAAACCTTCATTACAAATGGATATTATGGTGATTTCTTTATTACCGCAGTTAAAACTGACCCCACCAAGGGTAGTAAAGGCATCAGTCTTCTTCTGATTGACCGACATGCCATAGGCGTGAGTGCAACAAAAATCAATAAAATGGGTTGGCATGCCTCAGACACCGCAGAATTAGGCTTTGATCAGGTGAAAGTGCCCGTTTCTCATTTAATTGGTAAAGAAGGGGCTGGTTTTGCTTATTTAATGGGCGGCTTGCAGTTGGAACGATTGACCGCAGCTATACAAGGTATAGCAACGGCAGATTCGGCGCTACAATATACCATGGAGTATATCAATAAACGAGAAGCTTTTAAGCAAAAGATTCAAGATTTTCAAGTAATCCGGCATCGCGTAGCCCAAATGGTCGCTAATATCGCCACCACAAAAGCCTTTGTCTATTCCTGTTGTGATCTACAACAATGGGGGCAATATGCTGTGCAGGAATGTTCGATTGCCAAATTACAAGCAAGTGAGCTGGCCATAAGCGTGGTCCATCAATGTTTCCAACTCTTTGGCGGTTATGGTTTTACAGAGGACTTTAAAATTGCGCGTTTATACCGTGATGTTCGAGTAGGCACCATAATTGGAGGTACATCAGAAATTATGTTGGAAATAATTGCCAAAATGACCATTGATAAGGTCAATTATCAACCAAAATCCGACACCACTATTCCTTCAAAGGAAATATGATAAATATTTAATGCTCAACTTTTTTATAAAATAGTTACAATGGATATAGCAAAAAATGCAAATTTAACTCATTTCCTACACGAGCAGGATGAAAGAGGCATTGTATTGATTAGCCCTAAGCCCGATAACGAAAACAGCGATTGTCTTGACCATTTAGAGGAATTTGTGGCGCTAGTTAAAGAACAAATTGCACAGTCCGAGGTCATAGGAATAATATTCAAAAGCCCTTTTACTAAACAAACAATTGAATACAAAACATTTCTTTATCAAGCAAAGCAGGAAAAGAGATTCAAACAACGTCTTACAGCCATACTCCGTCAATTCCAGTCATTACAACAACAACAAAAGCAAATCGTAGGCCTTATAGACGAAGATTGTTTCAGTATATCACTTTCTATGATGCTCTGGGCACATTATCGTGTTGGGTTAAATCAAGTGAAATTGGGATTCCCAGAGTCCAAATACGGGATTTTCCCAGGATTTGGAGCAACGACACAAATAGCAACATCACTTAAATTAGAAGACGCCCTTCCCTTACTCATACAGGGGAAACTAATTTCCGCTGAAAAGGCAAAAGCCCTAGGTCTTATTCATCAGCTCGCTCCGAATACAAACGACGCCATCTTTCTAGCGAAAGAATGGATCGTAAAAAACCGCAATAATACAGCATCCAGACAAGCTGTTACTTGGGATGAAAACACGTGGAAAAAGGAATCTGAAACAGTTAGAAAGCGATACGGTGGACTCACACCAGGAATCAACGCATGTCTTGATTTAATTTATGAAAGTGCGAGACATTCAAAAATGGAAATCTTGGAAAGGGAGGTGGAATACTATGTGGAGATTCTTAATAACCCAAAAACTTGGAGTATGGTACGTACACAGTTTTATGGTATACAAGAAGCAAGTAACCCATCGCAAGTTCAAGATGAAAACACATACCAACTAAATCGATTAGCGGTATTAGGGGCCGGCATGATGGGTGCTGGAATTGCTTTTGAAGCAGCGCGTTCGGGAGTAGATGTTATCTTAAAAGATGTGACGATACAACAAGCAGAACAAGGAAAAGCATATGCAGAAAAGGTCAGCTCAAAATTGGTGGAACAGGGAAAAATGAACGAAAAAAAAAGACAAATACTCCTTTCCCATATTCACCCGACAGATCAACTGAACGATATTGGCGCAGTAGACCTCATTATTGAGGCGGTTTTTGAAGATAAGAAGCTAAAAGAAATAGTCAGTACCGAAACGTTACCTTTTCTTACAAAGGAAGGTTTTTTCGCTTCCAATACGACTTCCCTACCTATAAGCGAACTTGCAGAAGTAAGTGCTAAACCCGAGAACTTCATCGGTATGCATTTTTTTTCACCAGTAGATAGGATGGCATTGGTAGAAATAATCAGAGGGAAGCAAACCAGCGAACTAACCTTATCCAAAGCGCTACAAGTCACCAGACAACTGGGTAAAATTCCTATTGTTGTTCACGATGGTCCCGCATTTTTCACTTCCCGCATATTCTTTAATTATTTATTGGAAGCAGTAACGATGTTATTGGAAGGTATTCCTGCTTCAGTAATAGATGAACAGGCACGACATATTGGATTTGCTGTGGGACCATTGACTGTACTTGATGAAATTTCTCTTCCTCTTATGCTACATGTCTACGACCAATTGCCCAGTCAGCACAGTAGTCAACAACGTTGTTACAGATATATAAAGAAGCTGGTAGATGCGGGTCGCCAGGGACGAAAGTCGGGTCGAGGTTTTTATGATTACGACACCTTATCTAGGAGTAAAACGGTTTGGCAAGATGGAAGTTTAGGAACTTTATCGACCATACCCGATAAAGAACATATTCAAAACAGACTATTACATGTGATGGCATTGGACAGCTACCGCTGTCTAGCTGAGGGAGTGTTAGACCGTCCCATCGATGGCGATATAGGAGCTACTTTAGGTATCGGGTACCCGATACATACCGGTGGTGTATTTGCACACATGGATCAAGTTGGACTTCAAAAATTTGTACAAGAATGCGAGTCCTTTGCTAATTTCGGAGAACAATGGATCATTCCAGCATCACTATCTCAACGTGCACAAGAGCACTTTACTTTTTACAATGGATTCGAGTCGAATTGGCCATCCGTAACTTAAAGGAAATTAACAAGGCTGTTCTATGGTTTAATATAGAGCAGCCTTGTTTTCCCTCAATTACGAATTCACACTATAAGGTCATCAGATCAACCAATTTATTGACATCCATAGCAACAAATGTATCGTAATCCAATGTCGTATTTAGAATTTGTTTTTGTTGGCTTTCGGTAAATATTCGAGCCAGATTTATCCGATATTTTTCAATTAATTTAGGAATTCCCTCTTCCCGACGACGAGGATGACCGATAGGGTATTCAACCAATACTTCGGCCAATACAGTTCCATCATTAAGTGTTACCGTCAGCCCATTTGCAATAGCTCTCTTTTCTGGATTATGGTAATCTTCGGTAAATTTTAGATCCTCAACACATTTAATTTTATTGCGCAATACATCAATACGCGGATCTTTTGCGACCTGATCTTCATAATCTTCAGCGGTCAACCTTCCGAATATTAGGGGAACAGCAACCATGTATTGGAGACAATGATCACGATCTGCAGGATTATGCAAAGGTCCCCGCTTATCGATGATTCGTATAGCAGCGTCATGGGTACGAATGTAAATATGTGCAATATCTTCAGCTGTTTTACCAATTGCAAGAAGTTGTTCATGGAGCTGCATGGCAGCCTCTACGGCAGTTTGTGCGTGAAATTCTGCTGGAAATGAAATTTTGAACAATACATTTTCCATCACGTACGAACCATATGGTCGCTGAAATTTGAATGTTTGTCCTTTAAAGGACACATCATAAAAACCCCATACAGGTGCAGACAATACAGATGGGTATCCCATCTCACCTGTTTGCGCTATCAAAGCTAAACGGACCGCACGTGAGGTTGCATCTCCGGCCGCCCAGGATTTTCGGCTTCCTGTATTTGGTGCATGACGGTATGTCCTAAGTGCCTGCCCATCTACGAAAGCTAATGAAATAGCATTGATCAATTCATCCCGGCTAAGTCCTAGCAATTTACCAACAACTGCTGTTGAAGCAACTTTCACTAAGATAACATGGTCCAAACCTACTTTATTAAAAGAATTTTCCAATGCCAATATCCCTTGTATTTCATGAGCCATGACCATCGCTTCCAATACTTCTTTCGCTTTCAATGGTTTTTCGCCATTAGCACTTCGGGTTCTACTCAACCAATCGGCAGTTGCTAAGATTCCGCCCAAATTATCTGAAGGATGCCCCCACTCCGCGGCCAACCAAGTATCATTAAAGTCCAACCATCTAATGATTGTCCCAATATTAAATGCAGCTTGAATGGGATCTAATTGGTAAGCAGTACCGGGTATTTTAGCACCGTTAGGCACCATAGTACCCGCAACAACTGGACCCAGGAGTTTTGTACAAGCTGGATAGGTCAATGCTTCAAAACCACAGCCTAGCGTATCCAAAAAACAATAAAATGCCGTCTTCCAGGCAACTGTACTCTCCACTTTGTAATGGAGTACATAATCGGCGATATCCGTTAGTACGCGATCTGCTTGTGGTCTCTCATTCGAAATTAGTGATGCCATATTGATTTCCTAAAACTATAAGTATATATTATCGTGATTAATTGATTGTTGTCCCCTATTACCGCTCGGAAATTGGAACATAAGGTCGGTTATCCGGACCTATATAATGGGCACTGGGACGAATAATTTTTCCATCTTGTCGCTGTTCAAATACATGTGCAGACCATCCTGTAATCCGCGATAAAACAAATAAAGGGGTAAACATTTCAGTAGGAATTCCCATCAGATGATAAGAAACAGCCGAATACCAATCCAGATTAGGAAACATTTTCTTTTCTTCCCACATGACCGACTCCAATCGTTCAGCTATGGAATAGAGCGTCATATCGCCCGCTTCTTCTGAAAGCTCTTTAGCAATTCGCTTGATCACCTGATTCCGTGGATCTGAAATCGTATATACTGGATGTCCAAAACCGATGATGACCTCTTTGTTCGCCAATCTTTTACGAATATCAGCTTCCGCCTCATCCGCATCTGCATATCTGCTCTGAATCTCAAAAGCGACCTCATTAGCTCCGCCATGTTTTGGTCCACGCAATGCACCAATAGCACCTGCAATGCAAGAATACAGATCAGAGCCCGTACCTGCAATAACCCGTGCAGCAAACGTAGAAGCGTTGAACTCATGCTCTGCATATAAGTTAAGTGATACCTGCATTGCTCTTACCCAAGAAGGTGGTGGTTCAGTACCATGTAAAAGATGCAAAAAATGGGCTCCTAAAGTTCCGTCATTGGTCTCTACCTTAATTTCACGACCATGCTGACTGAAGTGGTACCAGTATAATAAAGCCGACGCCATGGACGCCATCAGCCGATTAGCAATATCACGAGCTCCAGCACTCGGATGACTTTCCTTTTCTGGTTGGATGCTTCCAAACACAGAAACATAGGTCCGAAGGACATCCATGGCATGAGCCGTAGTCGGTAATTGTTTTAAGACCTTTTGTATCGCAATCGGTAATCCACGTTGACTGATCAATTGCGCTTGATAGGTTGTGAGTTGCGCTTTGGTTGGTAAGCTCCCATAAATCAATAAATAGGCTACTTCCTCAAAACAAGCTTGCTCTGCAAGCTCCAAGATATCATACCCTCGATAGTGCAAGTCATTTCCACTTTTCCCTACTGTACTTAAAGCTGTATTGCCAGCGGTAACACCAGATAGCGCTACGCTTTTCTTGGGTTTAAAACCCGTTTCATTGGTTTCTGTCATCATGCTTGGTATTGAACAATTGATCTAATCTATTTTCATATGCGTAATAATCTATGCTACGATACAGTTCTTCTCGAGTCTGCATACTGTCTACTACCGCAGATTGTGTACCGTCTTTTCTAATGTGTTGATATACATTTTCAGCCGCTTTATTTGCAGCTCTAAAAGCAGACAATGGGTACAAGATAATGGAGACATCAGCTTGAGACAGTTCTTCTCGAGTAAACAAAGGGGTTTCACCAAATTCAGTGATATTTGCTAAAATTGGCAATTGAGTGGCCTCACTGAAACTTTTGTATTGTTCCAGTTTATGTACGGCCTCTGCAAAAATAAAATCTGCGCCAGCTTCTTTGTAAGCAACCGCTCGCTCTAGTGCTGCATCCAAACCTTCAGAAGCAAGGGCATCTGTACGTGCACCGATAACAAAAGTATGATCAGTCCGCGCATCTACAGCAGCTTTTATACGGTCGACCATCTCTGCTTTTGATACTAATTCTTTACCCGGCCGATGACCACAACGTTTCGCTCCAACCTGATCTTCCATATGCACCGCAGCAGCTCCAGCTTTTATCAAAGACTTAATCGTACGTGCGACATTAAAAGCTGATGGACCAAATCCAGTATCAATATCAACCAATAGCGGAACCGAACAGACATTGGTGATACGTTGTACATCCACCAATACATCCTCAAGCGTTGTAATACCTAAATCTGGTATTCCCAAAGAACCTGCTGCAACACCTCCCCCAGATAAATAAATGGCTTGAAAACCTGCCTGTTGAGCCAATAATGCATGATTGGCGTGGATAGCCCCTACTACCTGCAATGGTTTTTCATTCTTGATTGCTTCTCTAAACAGAAGACCTGCGGTTTTTATCATATAATTGGATATTAGAAATTAGCATGATGGCCGAGCTTTGCGGTATCAAACCTCTAAAGGATAATTTTTCAGGGTAATTTTCAACTCACTTACTCCAATCGCCCTCGTGCACCTTACTGCTAAAGATAAGAAAAAAAAATAGCCCAATTACAAAATCAGAACGTGATTCCGTATAAATCGCGCACATATAACTGCTCTAATGCATCATCAGCAATACCTTGATTTACAAGAACTCCAATTAAAAAAAAAATGTAAAAAGGAAAATAACACCTTCTAGGTCGCAACAGTTGCACAAGTATAATTATGTATGCTATTTTATAAAAAAATAAGCAGCAAACAAAATAAATTTAATCCGATGAATTGTTTTCTCTATTTCCGTTATTAAAGTGATTCTTAACGGAATTCAATAATTGCGTAGTAAACCTGTATCCCAAATAAAACAACTCGAACGAATAAATTTGTTTTATATAATGATGCAATAATAATTGTAAACAAATTTATCTAAGTTTGTTTATAGACATTAGTCTACAACGTTTATTTAAATCCAGTTATAACCATTTTTTCAAAGCAATATGAATACTAAAGCAATTGGTTTATTTTTCATCATATTCTTTTTATGTAAAAGCAGCTTTTCACAACAAGTGACTTTATCCTTTGGAGAGGAAGTACAACTCGATGATCTGCTTCTCGAAGCTAAACCTACTAAAAACCCGATCAATTGGATCAACGTCAATACTGCATCCGATACGTGGCGATTAAAGGAAGAATCATTGATCTGCACTGGACTTCCAATTGGCGTTATGCGTTCCGAAAAACAATATGAAAATTTCATCATTCATGTAGAATGGAATCATATCAATGCTGGAGGTAATTCAGGTATCTTCGTATGGTCTGATGCTATTCCCGATTCCATAGGTCGTCTTCCAGGAGGCGTTGAAGTCCAAATGTTAGAATTGGATTGGGTAAATCAAAATGAGAAAGATGGCATCAAACCTCCAATAGCCTATGTTCACGGTGAATTATTTGGTGTAGGCGGAGTAGAAACGATACCCGATAATCCACGTGGTACGCGCAGTAAGTCTATTGAAAATCGTGCTAAAGGTAAAGGAGAATGGAATAAGTACACGGTTATTTGTGTTGATGGAACAATAAAATTGGCGGTAAATGGCAAATTTGTCAATGGAATTCGTCAATCTACAATCAAAAAAGGATATCTATGTTTGGAGTCCGAAGGTTCGGAGATCCACTTCCGAAATTTTAAGTTAATAGCATTAGAACCAGGTGTTACGGGCTCAGCTCAAATTGTAAAAAACTTGGAATAATAGGTTTACTTTCAACATTAAAGCGACTCGTTTACTGTTGAAAATTCGCATAAGAATAATAATTAAGCTATTCTGATAATCTCGAAATAATCGGCTCTTAACAACCAAAAAAACAAGATTATAAACCTACAAATAGGCAATTGATTAGAAAATATGTAAGTTTTAATTAAAGAAAATAAAAACTATTGCTTTCGTTTACTGTTATATAATAAAACAACATATCGTTAAATATATAGAAAACTTAAGACACATGAAAAAACTAGCATTACTACTTACAATCATGGGTGGAATCGCTTTCAGTGCGAACGCACAAAGAATAGAAACTACACCACAGAGCACCGCAGATGTTGGCAGTGCTCCAATAAAACAGGGGAATTGGATGGTCGGAGGTTCTTTAGCCAATCTAGGTTATAGTTTCGAGGGCAAAGCGTTCAATGTCAATCTGCAGCCAAGAGCTGGATATTTTGTTGCTGATGGTATAGCCATTGGTGCTCAAGCGAACTTAGGTTTAACCGCTGCTAAAGGTCATGATAATGAATGGAACTATGGTATCGCCCCATTTGTGAGATACTATTTTCCAGAAGGGTCATCTTCATCAGGTCGCTTTTTTGGACAAGGTGATATTGGGATAGCAGGTAGTTCTATCGGTAAGGGTGCATCATTAGCTTTAGGAGCAAATCTTGGTTATGCGCACTTCATTACAAGAACAGTCGCACTTGAAGCAACCGTGGGATACAACTACACCAAATCAAATGTTAATTTGGGAGACAAAGCATCGGGATTAGGCGTAGGACTTGGGTTCCAAATTTACTTACCTGGTCAAAGATAAGAACCTCATGTCAAACAAATAAAAAAGGCAGATGCGAAAACACCTGCCTTTTTTATTAAGTTCAATCAAACCAATAGCAGTTTCTCCCTACTATTGATTATTAACGAGCTATTTTTGGAGCATAAAACGCAAATAATACAAAACTGTTTAGTAACATACACCTGGCCGAGGTCTAATGGTCATCACGGTCTGTTCATGCCAACTCGTTGGTTCTAAGCAACCCAGTTGTTCATTAAAATAGATATCCGAGACAACCTGTTCTTTTTCTAAATGTACATCCAATTTAAACATCTCTTCCAAATCATTTAATATTCGCTGTTGATACTCCTCTCTTTCGGTAGCAGCAGGCAACGTTATTTCATAGCAATACAAATGAGTTTCCTTCCACAACTCAACATCTCCACATTCTATACTATGTACATAATGACAACGATCACCATTATAAACATATATACGAGAAGCAGAAAAGTTAGCTGATAAGCCATAGGCGAACAAATAAAATTCGTAAATCGCCATATTCACTAGCGAGATCCTTAATATATCTGCATTTTCGTCGCGCACGACACAACTATAAGAATCAAACTCTTCCATTAGTAAGGTAAATCGCGCATAATATCGTTCTTTAGGTTTTGTTTTTAAAATACTCTTAAGCGGCTGTTCACGATTATGGTATTGAAATTCTTTCATGGGACGAATTTTAAAGCGGTCCTGTAATACTATTTTCATCAATTTTTGTTTTATTAATTGCTTGTCATGTTTATATTACGATTTGACTGAACAAACCAAGTATTCTGATTCGTTGAGCGTTGTTACAAAAAAACCGACCCACCTTCCATTGCATTGAACAAAATGAAAAAGTCCTAATGTCATCATTTGCTTACTAAGAAAAAATCACTATATTTATTGTATCAAGAATAAAGAAGTTAATTTTCCTATCATCGCAGATTTTGAAAGAAAAGCAGGTCGGAAAAAATCACAAGTCATTACCATCCTCCCTAAAATTTTATTAAGAGGGTGCAATATGAAGGCGAAAACATACCACAAGGATGGTCTAAACCCGTATTGTTTTTTTTTAAAAGACAATCCAATTTTACTCTCGATAAAACTGAATGTTCTTTATAAATAGTGCATGGAAAAATAAATGAATCCGATCTTTAGTGTGGGACTGCTGCTTACTGTTGGTTATAAATATCATCGTTTAGAAATTGGTTTTTGAACTTAATTATGCGATAACTGGATGTTCAATTGTATTGGCAACTCGTTAATATAGCACTTTTGATCAATCAGATAGTTCCTATTTGCACTTACTACTATTATAGTAGTAATATCATATTGCTAATAAACACTACATGTATGCCTATCTATGATGGTGAGCCTTATAGAGCTCGCATTATCGATATAGATTTCAGTATACATTTTATGATTACCAAACCATTAACAAAGCTCACAATACACTTAGCTAAAGCTAAGTTAAAACAAATATAAAAACTTAGTATTAACTAAGCAACTATTTTTTAAAATATTATGCCTAAATCACTTATAGAATTTGAAATAGTCAATCTCGTACGAAAAAAAAGAAAAGATCTCCACGTGAGTCAAGCTAAAATTGCGCATCTTTTTAATGTATCGGCGGGCTACATCGGTCAAATAGAAATGAAAAATTCTGCCAGCATGTATTCTTATGACCAGCTGAATAAGCTAGCTTCATTTTTTAACTGTAGCCCAAAAGAATTTATCCCTGAAAATCCAATTGAAGAAAACAGTGATTCAAATTGCTGAACCAATAACAACAGTTTGTCAAAGAGAGGCTATCAGTAAGTTTCAAGGAAACATGGGTAATCTTCCCATTTTTAAATAAGAAAAGGCATCCAATTGGATGCCTTTTCTTATTTAAAATGCTTCATTTCATCTATTACCAATAAATTGAATACAAAGCGATAACTATTAAAAATACAATGAGTGATCCAACGAGGAATCCATTATGCACCTTGAACATTTTCGCGTCGATTTCCAATCCTTTCGGAACAATACCACGCTTATTATCAATTAAACTAATGATGACCATGAAAATAACACAGATGATAAAGACGAATCCCATACGATCAATAAATGGAATTTCATAAAGTCCAGAAGATGGGTTTAAAACAGAGAAACCTGTACTTGATAAAAAAGATAAATCCATCAAATCAGGTAGTTTTTTGAAGACAACGGATAAGATAAATCCACCGATCGTTGCAAACATCGCGGCATTTGATGTCGTTTTCTTCCAGAAGAAACCTAAAATAAACATCGCAAAAATTCCTGGTGAAACAAATCCGGTATATTCTTGAATATATTGGAATCCTTGTTTACCTTCTCCCATCAACGACTCACCCAAAATAAGTGCCAATCCAGTTCCCATAAGCATGGATACCACTACAGCAATTTTACCGACATTTACCAATCTTGTATCTGAAGCATCTTTATTAAATGCTTTTTGATAGATATCTAATGTAAAAATAGTGGCAATACTATTTGCCTTACCCGCTAAAGAAGCCACAATAGCTGCCGTTAATGCCGCAAATGATAAACCTTTCAATCCTACAGGAAGCAGTGTTAACAATGCTGGATAAGCTTTATTCGGATCCTGAGCTCCTGTAGAGGTCAATAAGCTCGATGCATCAATAGCGCCCAAATCTTTATTGACAATATAATAAACTGCAATACCAGGAATAACCACAATTACAGGCATTAACATTTTCAAGAACGCAGCAAACAAAAGACCGTTTCTAGCTGTAGGCAAAGATGCTCCTAAAGCGCGTTGCGTGATGTACTGATTACATCCCCAGTAACTTAAGTTTGCGATCCACATCCCTCCAATCAATACACTGATACCCGGAAGGTCCATATAGTTAGGATTATCGGTCTTAAATATCATATCAAAATGCTCGGGAGCATCGTTATGTAAAGTTGTGAAACCTGCTAGCACACCATTACCATCGGATATGATATTAAGCGCAATATAAGTAGCTACTAAACCACCTAAAATCAAGAAGAATACTTGAATAACATCGGTATAGCCGATTACCTTCATCCCTCCTAAGGTAATAATGATAGCAAAAACAGCCAATAACATAATACACAAGGTCAGATCTAAACCTGAAATCCCACTAATGGCAACTGCTCCTAAATAGAGAATAGACATCAAATTGACCACGATATAAAGCATCAGCCAAAAAACGGCCATGATCATGGCTACTGTACCATTATAACGCTGATTCAAGAATTGGGGCATCGTGAATATCTTATTTTTAAGATAAACAGGCATAAAAAATACAGCCACTACGATTAGTGTTATGGAAGCCATCCACTCATAGGCTGCAATTGCAAGTCCCATTTTAAAGCCTGACCCACTCATCCCGATAAATTGTTCTGCCGAGATATTTGAAGCGATCAACGAGGCTCCAATAGCCCACCATGTCAATGACCCTTCAGCAAGAAAATAATCCTTCGCTCCCTCGGAAGCAGACTTCTTTTTGTAGTATATCCACAAACCATAAGAAGCAACAATTATAAAGTATACAAAAAATACAATATAATCCTTCGTACTTAAAATAGTATTCATTTAGATAAGATTAATAGATTTAGTTTTGAAATTTTTCAAATATGAGGCTAAATATAGAAATATTTATTTCAGAATATGCTAAAATTTGACACAAAATAGACTTGAGACCAATTCTCATAAAGTATAAAAAAATTGATATTCGATTGTTTCAATGTCAATTAACTTCGTACTTTTGCAAAATAATGTCAAAAACATCCCAAAATAGAGTCATTCGCTATACTTCCCTATTACTGCTTTTTGTAATACAATTATTGTTCTTATTAGCAATATTCAAGGAAAACAACTCCACCATCGGTTTATCATTTTTTATTGTTATTATTTCCTTTCTATTACTGTATTCATTTTTCAGATCACCCATTCATCATAACAAGTTAACATTTGAAAAAATTTACATCGCTGTATGGGTGCCTATAGGCGCTGTTGGTTGCTATTTCCTCCACAATCATTTTGGATTAGGTTCTGTTTTCGCTGCAAGTATCGTTGGATTAGCAGGTGCATTAATCCCCTATTTAAATAAGAAGTCCAATTATCTATCGCATATACCTCCAGCTATTTATTGTGGTTCATTTGTCGGTATGTCGGGTCCGAAGGTCGCAGGAGATATTTATTTTATTCTTGCTGCCAGTATATGTACAGCTGTATTATTGATTATTTCTAAAAGTCTCTTAAATGGCATAGGGGGAAAATTAGGAACATTAGCGTTTGCAGGTGTAGCCATCACCTACCTGATTTTATTTTTATTCTCTAGATAATGATTCATACAGTTATTCTCATATTCACGGGTGTATTTGGAAGTTTACTCACGTATTATTTCAACAATAAGTTGAAACTAGGTGGTGTTTTATCTTCTTCCTTACTAACATGTATTGTTGCTGGATTTATTCATTTTTTCCCAACATACATACCCGAACAATTGGCCAATCATATCCCATTAATCTTTATTGGTTCCTCTTTTGTCGGTATGGTTTCGAGCCATCAATTGTCTACATTTATAGGCGTATCCCTTTCTGGTCTAGTGTATAGTCTGATCTACATCAATACCAGCCAATTTTTTGATGGGTTTGGAGGAGCTTTAGGCACGTCGGCTTGTATCTCGCTACTCGTAATTATGAGTATCCCCTACCTCCGTTCAAATCAAAAACTAACACTTGGTTATTTTCAACTTCGAAAAATGATGTTTAAAAACATCAAAAAAAGTAAAAAATAAGGATTGCATCCTTCATCTTGTAAGATCTTAATCAAAAAAAATGCCTTCAAGCTGTATATGCCCTATCACATGGCACATACAGCTTGAAGGCATAGTCCTAATACAAGAAATTAGTATCTCCATACAATTTTATAATATCATCCGATTATCATCGCTTGTATAATCCATAAAAATATCATTATCGAGAAACACTTCTTTTACCTGAGCTTTACTTTTTAATTTCAGTACTGTTGAAGCTTCATTCTTTTCCCAAATTTGAGGTGTAAAATGGATTTTTTCTTTTTTACCATCCACATAAGTCAATATCACATCAAAAGGAATAGCAAATCCACCTATATTTTCAATTTCCAGCGTAATTGTTTTATTTTTCTGTTCTACTTTTGCCAATTTCAAATCGATATAATGATTGCTGAAATACCAATTCTTCCAAAACCAATTCAGGTTTAGCCCAGTACCGGCATTAAAAGAATAAAAATAATCCCAAGGCATTGGGTGTTTACCATGCCAATTATCCATGTAATGATGCAGCGCTTTTTTGAATGGCACATCTCCGAGATAATCTTTTAGGGCCAGATAGGATAATGCTGACTTGATATAGGCATTGTTTCCATAACCTTTACCACTCAATTGCGAAGACAATGAAATTAAAGGTTGGTCCTGTTCCGTCGAGGGTTCTTTAATCCACCCTTCTACTCTAAACTCTTTGAATAGCTTCTTTGCGGCTTCCTCACCATTTTCATCCATACCAATGAGCAATTCAAAGGCCGTTGCCCATCCTTCATCCATAAATGCATAGCGCGTTTCATTAGTGCCCATATAAAAAGGAAAATAAGTATGTGCTATCTCATGATCTACTGTTTGCCTTGCATCCATAAAATTATCAGGTACGCTGCTATCATTGACCATCATCGGGTATTCCATATCCGCAAAACCTTGTACTGCTGTCATCGTTGGGAATGGATATTCTACTCCTGGCCAATTTTTAGAAAACCAATCAATACAATAGCGTTCCCAGCCAACATACTGTTCAAAATCTTTGGTCCCACTCAAATAGGCGGCTTGAACACTTACGCGCTTCGTAGCCAGCTGTACACTAGAGGCATCCCAGACGTAATGGTTACTCAATGCAAAACAAAAATCGGTAATATGCCCAGCATTAAAGCTCCAGGTATTCCATTCCTGTTGTTTGGTGACTTTCTGTTCTTGCATATCGTGTAAAGTAGCCACTGGTATCACCTCATCCGAAATCAATGATTTGTTAAAACGACCCAATACTTCAGTTTGCAAAACTTCTTCTGGATTGAGTAATTTCCCAGTACCCCATACCACATAATTTTTAGGGACACGAATATCAACTTGATAATCATTAAAGTCATGATAAAACTCTTGACGTCCATTATGCTCTAACATATCCCAGCCATTATAATCGTCATAAACAGCAATCCGCGGATATGCATAAGCGCAATAATATGTTCCAGAATCGATCTGCCCTTCACGGTCACTCGCTAGAGACAATGGGTATTCCCAATCCATTTCAACTGTAGCGACAGCCAGCGAGCTGATGTCCTCTTTAAGCTTTACTCGGTTTACCGTTGTCCAGTCCTGACTATCTATTTCGTATATTTTATCGTTTACTTTCAAGGATCTCAACTTCAGTCCAGACGTAATAAAATCTGCACTTACCCCCAAAGCCCTTGCTGCCGTTGGCTTGTGAACATTGTTAACAAAACTTATGACAAGTTCATTTAATCTATTAGGGCTATTATTCTCATATAGAATACGCTCTTTACCCGATACGACTTTTGTTACAGGATCAACCGTGATCTGCATATCATAGCGACCTTTATTTTGCCAGTATTTTGCTCCAGGTGCCCCTGTTAAACTACGTGTTTCATTTTGGTAAGCTTGTTTGATATGTCGAGGTGTATAAAGTTCCTGTGCATGTACCAACATGCTAAAGGTGAGAACATATACCAGACTGAATAGAACCTTTAATTTCATATTATCTATTTTTTTGATAAAGATAGGTAGTTACAAAACGAGGTACAAACCATCAAACGATATTAATTAAAAATTAGTCTCAAGAAATATCTTAAGTCTTTCTTTTAACTATATTTGTAAGTATACAAGCGTACACAAACAACGCTATAAACGATTAAAAATTTGCAGTTTAAACTTGATAAATGAAAAAACCGCTACCTAATTTAAATGCATACCCCTTAACTTTAGCCTGTATATCGCTTCTGTTTATAACTTTTATTTCGACTACTCAAGCCCAGGTCAATATCGTATCAGATTCATCAAGAATTGAATCTAAATCAACCTTTAATCAGCACAAAATCGATTCAAATGCGATTTATCAGTATGATATCTCCGATTTGTTTCGCAACATATTACATCCCAAAAGGGAACGAAACCCCTATAAAAAACGTTCGGGAATTACGCTGATGCCTGGTGTCGCCCTAAACCCCACTATCGGTGCACAAATCGGTATCAAAGGTGTCGCGGGGATTGTGCTTGGTGATAAATCAAATACAACGATGTCCACCGCCGCTTCGACAGCATCGGTAACAACTAAAGGCATTATGGTCTTCTATGTCAGCCATAATATCTATACAAAAGAGAATAAATGGAATATACAGGGTGGGTGGTCCATTGTCAAAATGGTCAATCCAGATGCCGGATTAGGCATGACCAAAACATTTACGGGAAAACACGAAGATGATATCTTAACCGACCCCGATAAAAATATGTATATCTATAAATATACATCCTTCAGCATCAATGAAAAACTGTACAAAAGAGTTTCTGACAATCTCTTTTTAGGAGCCGGGTTTGCCTTTGATATTCGTCGGAATATCAAAGCTTCGACAGATAATAATGACAACCCCAATTACGTCTATAGCAAGCGTTATGGCTTTGACCCTGAGAAATTCAATTCGAATGGGCTTTTGTTCAATGTCCAATACATGACCCGTGATAATCCAAACCGTGCTTATAAAGGGATTTATTCGGACATCGGCATCCGGATGAACCAAGAGTGGATGGGGAGTAGTAAAAATGCGATACAACTCACCACAGATTTTAGAAAGTATTTCAGTTTATCGGAAGAGAATCCAGAACATGTACTGGCATTTTGGAATTATGGTTCTTACAGAATCTCCGGAAGACTTCCCTATTTAGATCTTCCTGGAACAGCAAAAGATGCTTCTGTAAGATCAGGACGTGGCTATACCATGGGTTTTTTCAAAGGCCTTTCTTACTTTTATAATGAGGCAGAATATCGATTCCCCATATTCCGAAACAAATTCATTAGCGGGGCAACATTTTTTAATATCCAATCGACCAATAATGATATGGACAGCAAGTTGTTTGAATCTTGGCGAGCAGCAGGCGGAGCAGGCATTCGTATTTTATTCAACAAGGCGACACGCACCAACCTATGTATAGACTATGCGATCGGAGGCTACCATCAACGTGGATTATTCTTAGGACTCAATGAAACATTTTAAAAGATGGCATAATTAGAGTTTTTCGTTATTTTAGGGCAAAATATTTTGACCCACTATACGATATGTCTGTTATTAAGTCACCATTATACTGTTTATTATTCATTACATCATCCCTATATGCTCAAGAAGCAAAAAAGGATTCCCTTACTGCTTATCAATTAGAAACTGCTCAAGTATCGGGCTATCTTACAAAGCAGGCCTTATTGACAACGGCGGGTTCTGTCTCCGTAGTAGGACAAAACACCTTACTCAGTCAACATAGCGCCAGCCTTTTACCGGGCCTAAATACAGTCCCTGGTTTACGAATGGAAGAACGCTCACCAGGAAGCTACCGTTTGGCTCTTCGTGGAAGTTTAATTCGCTCACCTTTTGGTATTCGAAATGTTAAGGTCTATATCGATGAATTTCCGATGACAGATGCGGGAGGAAACACTTACCTGAACCTCATCGATCCAGCTTCCATCGCTCAAATCGAAGTGCTAAAAGGACCTGATGGTTCTATTTTCGGACCAAACTCTGGAGGAGTTTTAGTGATAAAACCCAATGGTTTTCAACGAGAAATTGAATCTAAAACCTCCCTCAATCTAGCTGGAGGTTCATTTGGTTTTGCACAACAACAGTTTTCTACCCAACATCAGGTAAATGCAAAATATCGCTTCTCCTTCGATCAAAGTTTTACAAGATCAGATGGTTATCGCGAAAATTCTGCTTTGAATAAAAAGACTTTCCAAACGGCGCATGAATGGAATTATAAACCTAAAGCAAGTTTAAAACTTTTCGCGCTCTATAGCGACCTGAACTATCAGACTCCTGGAGGACTTACGCTTGCTCAATATCAAGAAAATCCAAGAGCTGCTCGCCCTGCTACAGCAACCACACCATCCGCAAAACAACAAAAAGCGGCTATAGATAATAAAACTTTCTACGGTGGTATATCACATCAGATACAGATCAGCAATAAGATCAGCAACACCACTACCGTCTTTGGTTCTTCGTCAAAAATAGAAAATCCCTTTATCACGAACTATGAATTTAGAGATGAGCAGAACCTAGGTTATCGCAGCTACTTCTCTTACGAATCAAAAAATAGTATAGACTGGCAAATACAAGTCGGTACAGAAGGACAAAAGGGTTGGTATGATATCGCTAACTACGATAATAATGGAGGAATAGCTGCTGACAAACAGGCATCGGATAAATTGGAAAACTGGCAGAATTTCTATTTTGCAAGAACAAAAATGACGCTAGCTAACAGATGGACCCTAGAAGGTGCCATAGGATTAAATCAGAATCAAATTGCCTATAAACAATTATATCCAACCGCATCGTCGCAAAAGGAACAGATCAACTTTGGAACAAATTGGATGCCCAAGATTGCGACATCTTATCTGTTAGCACCAAACCTTGCGCTCCGAGGTTCCATCTCTTCGGGATTCTCCACGCCCACCATTGCAGAAGTACGCTCTTCGGACAACCTAATCAACACGGAATTGAAACCAGAATCTGGTTATAACCATGAGGTTGGATTACGATGGGAATGGATGAATCGACGCTTCATCACGGACTTTTCTTATTACCAATATCAAATGGATAATGCCATTATTCGTCAATTAAATACAGATGGAATAGAATATTATCAGAATGCTGGAAAGGTGAAGCAAAAAGGATTTGAAAGTTCCATCATGGGGTACATCATCACACCCAATACGGAAAATTTTATTCAGGGATTATATATCAATTCTAGCGTAACCTATAATCACTATCGTTTTGGAAATTATCAAGTGGAGGATGAAAATTACGACAACAACAAACTCACTGCAGTGCCTGACTGGGTCATTGTCCATGCGGCAAACTTAGATCTCGCCCATCGCATCGGTTTTAATATACAGCATAACTATACCTCCAAAATTCCCTTGAACGATGCAAATACAGCATTTTCAGAAGCCTATCATCTGGTTCAAGCAAAACTGCACTGGGGATTCAAATTTTCAACTCAACTACAGGCGCAAGTCTATCTAGGTGTTGACAATCTATTGAATGAAAAATACAGCTTGGGTAATGATATCAATGCATTTGGAGGAAGGTACTATAATGCAGCTCCTACTCGAAACTTTTTCGGCGGATTAAAATTAAGCTATTAGTATGAAACAACATGTTAACATAGTGCCATTAGCAGATGATGCTCCCATACCTTATGATCTATTATTGCTCGCGGACGAAACTAAAGAGATAATTGATAGCTATATTTATGATTGCTCGATCTTTATGCTAACAAAAGAAACCAACATATCCTTAGATTCACTCAAAAATCAAGTTGGATGTTTGGATCATAATAGCTCCATCACCGATAAAAACAAATCATCTCTTGATGAAAAATCCATTGTAGCAATTGGTGTTATGGCTATTATGAAGTTGGATACCGATACGCTCGAACTTAAAAATATGGCTATTGCTCCCCATGAACAATCACAAGGGTTTGGGTCGGACATGCTTTCCTATTTAAAAAGCTATGCAAGAGATCATCATTTTCAAAAAATATGGGTTGGGACTGCCGATGTGGGCTATCGCCAGCATCAATTCTATATGCGAAATGAATTTGAAATGGACCATATCCGCAAAAATTTCTTTCTAAACAATTATCCTGTACCACTCATAGAGAATGGATTACAAATGAAACACATGTTGGTATTTCAATATCAATTGTAAAGACAAAAAATAAATCAGACCTTTCAGTCCAAACAATTTTATCTAACTTTAAAATTAATATGCTTTAATATAAGCATGAAAAAAATATGAGTAATTTCAATTTTCCGTTATACTTTCAATTCAAGATTTCGACCTTCCACAACGATTTCACCATCAAGGATAGTGAAAACCGCACGCTTTTTTATGTCCGTCAGAAGCTCTATAAACTGAAAGAAGAAATCATGATATTTGCGGACGAAAGTCGTTCAGAACAACTGTACGGCATAAAGGCTGATCGTTGGTTAGATTTCAATGCAAACTATACCATTACAGATGCAAGGACCAACGAAACCATCGGAAAAATAGGCCGAAAAGGAATGAAATCACTATGGAAAGCGAACTATAACGCTTTTGATAGTGCTGGTATAGAAGATTATCTCATCAAAGAAGATAATGCGTGGGTAAAGGTTGGTGATAATCTCCTAGGTGAAATCCCCATTCTGAACATACTCACCGGGTATATATTCAATCCTTCTTATAGTTTGTATGACAAACGTGAGAATGTGCTATTACAGCTCCACAAAAAGCCATCTTTCTTCGGTCGCAAATTTACATTGGAAAAATTAGCTGATATCAATCCCGAAGATGAAACAAGGCTTATCCTCTGTTTCATGATGATGATCTTGCTCGAACGCGAAAGAGGATAAAAAAACAAATGGAGCATATACTGGATATACGCTCTATTTCCCCTTACAATCCTTTAATCAAACGGTTCAACTGATATAATTTCACCAACCGCTCTATAAAAAACAAGATCATGACGGAATTAAAATTGTAAATAAAACAATTTTTTTTAAGTTTGACTAGCATGCACACAAAATCCGTTTCTTTAGAAAATTTAGACGATTTTCACCAATACAGATTGACCGATATCATCTTCGATGAAACCATCCGTTACCGTTATTTTTCGTGGATGTCCGGTTTGGTAGAAATCAACTATCCTACACAAGTATATGCTATTCAAAAAAATGAAGCCCAATTTTTCATCCAATCTTTAGGAATCACCTATACGGTTATCGTTATCTATGATCATCCGACACTTTCCTTATGTTGTAATTGTTCAGAAACAGAAGCATTTTGTGTACATCAAAAAATTGCTTTAAATCAGCTCATCAAAAACGAACAATTACACTTGTTTTTCTCTGTAGCTGCCTATCAGTCCTATTTGACTAAAATAGCCGTAAAATATGGCCTAGAGGATGAACAGCAATTGGAAGATTATTTCGAGATCCAATGGGTCAATGACCAAGTACACATACATAAAAAGGACGATAATTTACTGGAGCTATCGCGCGCAGTTCTCCCACAGGAAATGGTTTTCCCTAAAGAGAACAATGCAGTAGAACAGCAAACGAACATATTAGTACTCAAGGAACATAAATACTACAAACACCCCCAAGTATTACTCTATCGATCAGATCGAACAAAAAATGGTACGTTAAAAAATCCCTTGCAAGAGATTTCCTGCGAAGAGATGATCTGGAAAAGCAAAGATATTACCGAAAGTCAGTTTTTCACTGCCCTACATTTTTTAGGACAAAATACGATTGCGGAAGATAATCAACAAGTCGTAGCATTTAAAATGTTGATCAAAAACCCGCTAGGATTAGAAATTTATAGGCATGATAAAACGCTATCACAAAATATTGGAGCGAATAGTTTAATCCAGATCACGCTGAGACCATTGCCAAAAACAATTCGTATCGATGTTGATCAGGAAGCACCATTTTTCACCATACGAAGTTATATTGAAATTGCAGGTCAAGAGCATACCCTGCAAAACTTACCCCTTGTGTTCGATCATTTCATACAGGTGCAACAGCATTTTTATTTTATCGAGATTCCCCAAATTCTAACACTTTTCCAAGTATTCGCCACGACAGCGGATCATCTCAAAGTACATCAATCCAAATTTGAGGATTTTAAAAAGGATTTTCTAATGGCTATGGAAGAAGTTGTAGAAGTAAATTATCATCACATTCCCAAAGCCAGCTCCAAACAGATTAAGGAACAACAATTCTATACCGATACAGAAGCCATTATATACCTGGAAGAATCGGGAGATTATATCAATCTAATCCCAACCATGCGCTATGCAGATGTGGAAGTTCCGGTAAGAAGTAGGAGATCTATTTTCGGATTTGATCATCATGGACAGAAATTCTTAGTAAAACGGGATGCTGAAGCAGAACTTCGAATCGTGAGTTTAATTGTGAAACAACATCCTTATTTTAAGGAACAACTCGACGAGGATTTTCAGCACTTCTATTTACATCGTAAACATTTCCTTGAACAAGACTGGTTTTTAAATGTTTTTGAAGATTGGCGCAACCATCAGATTTCCATCATCGGCTTTAATGAAATAAAAAACAATAAATTCAATTCCTTTAAAGGTAAAATAACGATTCATGTACTCAGTGGACAGAATTGGTTCAATGTAAACGTGAATATACAGTTTGGTAAAAATAAAGGTTCTCTTAAAAACCTACAAAAGGCCATTCGCAATAAATCAAAATTCATCACCTTAGATGATGGAACTGTAGGTATACTACCCGAAGAATGGATAAATAAGTTTGAGCAGTTTTTTCTAGCAGGCGAAATTATCGATGATACCCTTCTACAGATAGCAGAAACCAACTACACAGCCCTAGACCGGTACTTTGAAGAACAATGGCTATCCCAAGCTGCAAAAGAGCGGTTGAACGAAATAAAAAATAAAATCCAACAGATCGATCAAGTACAACCTGTCGTCCTGTCCAAAGATTTTAAGGGAACACTCCGAAGTTATCAGCAGGATGGCCTAAATTGGCTCAATTTTTTAGACGAATTTAATTTTGGAGGGTGTTTAGCTGATGATATGGGCCTCGGAAAAACCATACAGATCATTGCTTTTATCTTAGATCAACGAAATAAAGTAGAACACAACTGTAATTTATTGGTACTTCCGACAACGCTGATTTTCAACTGGAAAAATGAATTGAAAAAATTCGCTCCATCCATCCGAATATTGGAGCTACAGGGACCTGACCGTCAAAAGGATTGTCTAAATTTTGAGCAGTACGAATTGATATTGATATCCTATCACAACTTATTGACCGATATCAATCATTTAAAAAAACAGTCCTTCAACTATATCTTCTTAGATGAGTCTCAGCAAATAAAAAACCCAAACTCGCAACGGTATCAAGCTGTCACTAAACTAAAATCACGTAATCGTATCGTGATAACGGGGACTCCTATTGAGAACAGTACCCTCGATTTATTTGCACAATTATCGTTTGTCAATCCAGGGTTATTAGGTTCAAAAAAATACTTTAAAGATGTATATACGACCCCTATTGATGGATTTAGCAATAAAAAAAGACTCGAGGAACTCCAGCGCAAAGTGAAACCCTTTATCCTACGTCGCACAAAAGCTGAGGTCGCAAAAGAGTTACCGCTTAAAAATGAACTGGTACTTTACTGCGAAATGAAACCTGCACAACGACATATTTACGATACTTACGAGAAAGAGTTTCGTGAATTTATCTCGGCGAAAGATGGTGATGAAATCCGCAAAAGTCCCATGCACGTACTGAAAGGGCTCACTAAATTGCGTCAAATATGTAATTCGACAAAATTATTAAAAACAGAAGACCTTACTGTAGAGCAAGACTCCTGTAAAATTGAAATGCTTGTGGAGCAGGTACGCGATAAGTGCCCTTATCAAAAAATCATTATTTTCTCACAATTTGTCAGTATGCTGAATCTCATTGAAGTTGCATTGGCCAAACACGAAATATCGGCACTAAAGTTGACAGGACAATCGAGAGATAGGCAACATATCGTGACGCAATTTCAAGAAAACGACGCAGAAAGGGTTATTTTGATTAGCTTAAAAGCAGGAGGTACAGGTTTAAATCTAACCGCGGCAAGCTTAGTCTATCTGGTCGATCCGTGGTGGAATCCAGCAGTGGAAACTCAAGCCATCGATCGTGCTTTCCGGATCGGGCAATCTAAAGATGTTACAGCGATACGCTTGATCTGCCCGGATACTGTGGAAGATAAAATCATGAAATTGCAGGCAAATAAAACAGCTATAGCAGAGAACATCTTTGCCGACACGCATAATCCTATAGCAGATTTCATGAATAAAGAACGCTTACTGGCCTTGTTCAATTAACTATCGAGACCCTATCTAAACGGATAGGATCAAGAACAATAGGGTTCAAAAGGAATCTCAAATGGAAAACAATAGCTTCTGCTCCATGAGGTTCAACACCATTAAAACTGCCAAAAGCAGTTTGTAAGCCTATAAAAAACGAATCGGTCATGCATAATCGTATATTCCAATGAAAAAATTAAGACAAAGTATTGAACAGTTGAAATCTCCAGAACAGCTTTCTGCAGCAGCATATATGGATCAGATTTGGTCCTATATCTGCTACTCTCCAAAGATGCCATTGAGACATAACCAAGAACAATTATTACAACTAGCTTCTAAAAGTCAACATGCTGTGAAAGACGAGTTTTTCACAGGAGAATTGTTGTCGTTCCCGGTTTACACTTGGGGATCTGGAGATAAAATTATCCTGCTAACGCATGGCTGGGGATCCAAGGCTGCAGATTTTGCCTTCTACATTGAAAAACTATTAAATAACGGTGATTTCAAGATAATTGCCTTTGATGCACCTGGTAATGGGGAGGCAGCGGGAGAACTTTCTAATCTAATTTTGTATATCGAAGCTGTAAAAGCTATTATCACGGCATATGGAGCACCTTACATAGCAATAGGGCATTCCCTTGGAGCTATGGCCAACATCGCTGCGCTATCCAACCTCAAGCTATCACCTGCTCGTATCATTAGTCTCACGCCTTTGGTAGATCTAAAAGCGAACTTTGCGGCAAGTATGGATTTTGTTAACATTCCACATACAGTACAACAGCATTTTTTTGAGGGTTTTGAAAAAAGATTCAACATGAAAACGACCTACTTCCATTTAAATAGTTTGTACCATTTTCCTGAAGACCAACATCATCTTGTTCTTTACGATCAGGAAGACAAGATTGCTCCTTTCCCCTATTTACAATCATTTTTCGAAAACCATCCCTTAACTGATGCCATTGATTTTAATGGTGTTGGTCATGAAAGGATATTAAAATCAGAAGAAGCAGTACAAGTTATATTGGAAAAGATTCAAACGATACAGGATTAAAAACTGGCTCTATAGCACCGTTATTTTGATTATGACAGCAATAGGTCACAAAACATTTTTCTAATTATTACCTTTGTAATACACACATTTATATTAAAGCATGATTAAAGCAGTATTTTTTGATATCGACGGTACCCTACTTAGTTTCGATACACATCAAGTTCCAGCCTCAACTGAAAAAGCCATTCAAGAATTAAAATCAAAAGGAATAAAAGTAATTGTTTCCACAGGAAGATCTATCAATAGTCTAGATCATATCAAATACTTGGACTTTGACGGATTTATTACATTTAACGGAGGCTATTGCATAACCAAAGAAGGAGATGTACTTTTTAGAAAAGGTATTGATGCTGCAGATATTTTATCTTTGATCGACCATGCTGCAGAAAATGATATTAGTTTTTCATTGATGTCTGAAGAGGAAATTTCGATATTTCAGGTCACTCCCGAAATCGCTTCTATGTATGCACTTTTAAACTTACCGGTTCCACCTCAAAGATCTTATGCAGACTTTGATATGTCATCTGTACTCCAAACCAATATCTTTATTCAACCTGAAGAACAAGAGGTTTTTATGGACACCATCATGCCGAACTCTATTGCATCACGTTGGACACCCCTATTTGCAGATGTCAATCCCTTAGGACAAAGTAAACAAGTAGGAATCGATATCTTTATCAAACATTTTGATATCGACTTGAAAGAAACAATGTCTTTTGGTGATGGTGGAAATGATATCACGATGTTAAAACATACCGCATATGGTATCGCCATGGGCAATGCTAACCCTGAAGTAAAAGCAATAGCAGACTACATAACAGATGATGTCGATAATGATGGTATATACAATGCTTTAGCACACTTTGGGGTTATCTAAAACCGCAACGTTAGATTTGAGCGAAATGTATGTGCATTACTATTCATAATAAGTGTATTTTGATCGCCAAATTCATACTGTAAACGTGCCTGATAGTTATCCATGGCATCACTGATTTTTTGATCGACAATATGATGATTGACATGATTTGTAATATCCAATGAAATGATTTTTTCAAATACTGAAATCTTGATTTTCATTGGATATCTTTCCGCTTCATGGTACCCTTGCCATAATGCATTTTGAACCAATGGCAGTAAAATAAATCGAGGTACTGACAAATGCGGATTTTCTACTTTTTTAGTCCATCCTATGGATATATCTACAGCAGAAACTTGACTAAATAAAGACACATACCTTTCCATGAAGTCGATCTCTAGACTAGCAGAAACTATTTTAGTTGGTTGCAAAGCAATATGCTGAAAATCTAGAAAAGCTTGTAAAAAAGTATCATCCTTTGAATCACCCTTAACTTTATCCAGACAAAGACGCATGAGCTCAACATCCATCTGGCTGTTTATATAAGATAGCGCTGCTTTATCCTTCCACTGTTCCTGTAAGTTTTCAGGAACCTTACTGCTCCATAAACGATTCCATAATCGATCCATCCCTATTTTCATGATAGCTATTTAAATTTCTCCAAAGTCTCTGAAACCCTAAAATCAACAATTTTCCCAATCAATTCATAAGGTATCGGGTGCTTTAGTGGAAATTGAACCGAACCTTTACCTTGCTTATAAGAAGCAAGTTCGGCTTCAAATTTCGAATGACCGGTTGGAGTTGCATAAAAGCCAATATGTTTCTGAAATCCACCGAAGTAAACAAGCGGTTTTCCTTTTAATTTGTAAGCAGGCATACCATAGGCAATTCCCTCTGTAGCCTCATGGGCGTGCTGTAAAATGGTTTTGCGTACCTGCAACAAGATAGGCTGCACTTCTATTGGGAAAGAAGCGATATACGCTTCCACTGTTTTAAATTCAACATTCATCACGGATTACGATTTAAAATACAAGTTAAATGTAAACAAAAGGGAACCATTTTACCAATGATTCCCTTTTGTTTTTATAAAAATTTCTGTTTGTATCTTATTCTAAACCACTGACACCACCAGATACCACCAGTTTCATCGCGTCTGTAGCGGACATATCTAATTTTGTTACTAAAGAAGATTTTACAACAACAACCTGCCCCGCAAATGAGTAAGAATATGGGAAATAAACGACCACTTCATCTGTCAGCTTAATTTTTGATAAATCGGACTGTGTCAAGAAGCCAATTTTACTCACCCCTATTTCATTCACTTTTACCAATACAGGTACATTGAATTTTTTGGCATCGCCAACAAATGCTTCGGTAAAATCTTTAATGGAAGAATACAGTGTATTCAATAACGGAATACGTTTGATCTGGTGATTTAACCACCCTTTAATGGGGTCTGTTACAAAGTTTGTAAAGACGATTCCTGCCAATACCAGAATCAATATGACAGTTAAGATACCGATCCCTGGAATATATACCGGATGTCCAGTTTCATCCTCCAGAAATAAACCGGTTAGGTTCAATGCCGAATCCACCGAAGCAACGATCCAAACAATTAGAAAAACAGCACCAGCTAAAGGAACGACCACCAAGGTTCCTTTTATGAGATAATTTAAAAAAGATCTTACTAATTTTGACAACATATTACTTGTTCCTATAGACCCTACAAATATGCAAAATATGCGTTGAATTACTCGTAAAAATAAACTCTTTTCACCCGTTGCGAGATATTGACCAACAATTCATACGGTATGGTCCCAATGGCCAAAGCTGCCTCTTTTATATCAGGATATACAATAACTTCATCTTCTTCGTTGACTTCAATATCTGTGACATCCAACATGCACATATCCATACAGATATTGCCTACTGTAGCTACAATTTGTCCATTAATGGACATCTTCCCTACCCCATTTCCAAAACGACGATCATAACCATCGGCATAACCAATCTTAATCGTTGCAATACGACTAGGTCGATGTATTACTCCTGCTCGATTGTACCCTATGGTCTCCGTAGCCGACAATTGTTTTATCTGTGTAACGTTCGTTTTCAGCACACTCACTTCCTTCACGGGCAAGTCTTCTCTTTCCAAGTCTATTCCATAAAGACCAATTCCCAGGCGGACCATGTCAAAATAAGCCGAAGGCCATAAAGCAATTCCAGAAGTTGCGGCTATATGACGAATAAATGAATAGCCTAATTCCTGTTTTAACTGAGCCGTAAACTCGTCCAACAACTGAATCTGATTTCCAGTAAACTTATCATCGACAACATTTCCTGCAGAAGCAAGATGTGAGAATACGGACTGCACCCTAATCACTTCTTGATTTTTTAAAACAGCTAGCAATGCCTCTATTTCCTCGGGCATAAATCCCAATCGGTGCATTCCGGTATCTACTTTGATATGAACAGGAAATCCCTTCAAATCATGTTGCTTTAGATAACGAATAAAAGAGTTCAAAATTCTAAAACTATAGATTTCGGGTTCCAATCTGTGCTGCACTATCGCGTCAAAAGCATTCTCATCTGGGCTCATCACCACGATAGGCAAGGTAATGCCTCCATTCCTTAGATCCACCCCCTCATCCGTAAACGCAACTGTTAAGTAATCCACATGATTAAACTGCAATAAATTAGCGATTTCAAAACTTCCACTACCATAGGAAAAAGCCTTCACCATAGCCATTAATTTAACACCTGGAGGCAATAATCCGCGATATACATTGAGGTTATGCTCGAGCGCATTGAGATTAATTTCTAAGGTCGTATCGTGCGATTTTGCTACCAACCGCTTACTGATCTGCTCGAAGTGGTAATCCCGAGCACCTTTAATCAGAATCGTAGCATCGCTATAATTGATATGCTTGAGGTCTTCAAGAAATGATTTTGTGTCTGCATAATTTGTTATCGGCAATGTAAACTGAGAAACCAATTGACCTAAGACCGGTCCTATAAAAATCAACTCGGTCAATCCACTCTCCGAAATCAAGCGTTTCAATTTACCAAATGTCTTTTCATCCTTTACCTGAACACCTGGAATATCCGATAGAATCAGGATCTTACGCAAGTGTTGCTTCTGTTGCTTTAAAAAATCCAATGCGATTTGCAACGCCACTAAATCATTACTATAAGAATCATCGATAATGGAACTGTTCTGTTTCCCTTTCTTCAACTCCAAACGCATCTCCATTGGTTGTAAAGTTGCGATACGTTCAGCAATTACCTTTACATCATATCCAAAGGTAATCATCACCCCAATGCAAGAAATGGCATTTTCAATGGAAGCTTGATCGACAAAAGGAATTTTTACAGTAAAGATCTGACGTGAAAAACATAAACTGACCAAGGTCGATTGATTGTCTTCCTTTTTTAGGGAATACACTTCCAATTGGCAGGACTCCTCATCACCCCAAGCAAATTTATAAATCTGAGAAGGCATATAGACATGTTCCAAATATTTCTGCGGATAGACCAATACTTCCGCATCTGTAAAGAGTTTTAATTTTTCATCAATTTTTTCCTCTTTGGATTGGAAGCCCTCTCTATGCGCAACACCAATATTGGTCAATACACCATGCGTGGGTTTAATCATTTTTTCCAACCTAGCCATTTCGCCTACTTCACTGATACCCGCTTCTATGATGGCAAAGTTATACTGCTCATTTAACTCCCAAAGTGATAATGCAACCCCTAATTGTGAGTTGTAGCTTTTGGGACTACGGTAGATCTTGTATTCAGGAGACAATAATTGGAATAACCATTCTTTGACAATGGTTTTACCATTGCTCCCCGTTATTCCCAAGACTGGAGATTTGAATTTCTTTCTTTGAAAAGCAGCTATCGCTTGTAAGGCCAAAAATGTATCTGGCACCCATAAGATATTGGCATCAGTCAATACAAGCTCCTGTTGTAGATCATTTTGCAAGACAAAGTTTCGGACACCTTTTCTGTAAGCATCCATGATGAAATCATGCCCATCCCTACGGTTGACCAATGCAAAAAACAAACCTGTTTCTGCATTCATGATCTTACGCGTATCATAAATCAAATTTTGAATGATGGATTCATGGGCTACAATAATCGATCTTTGAGGTGCTACAATCTCCGAAATATCCGCTATGGTATACATTATATAAAGTTTTATTCAATCAAAGCTCAACATTTTTTCAGTAAGTTCAATATATTTTTGAAATTTGTAAAGATGTTTGACGAAGAGAAAACGAGAAAGAAAAGCTATAGCCCTAAGCAGGCATTGCTAAAGGCTGAAAGTTATTGTGCCTATCAGGAAAGAGCGCAACAGGAAGTAAGAGATAAATTGTACGACTGGGGTTTGCACCAAGAAGATGTAGAGCAGATCATCTCGCAATTGATAACGGAAAATTTCCTCAATGAGGAAAGGTTTGCCATTGCTTATACTTTAGGGAAATTGCGAATGAAGAGTTGGGGTAGAATCAAGATCAAACAATCCTTAAAATTCAAAAAGGTATCAGATCCCTTGATTAGACTTGCTTTTTCTAAGATAGATCTGGATGAATACGAAAGTAAACTGAGCGACCTGATTGATAAAAAGCAACTATCTTTGAAAGACAAAGATCCCTATATCCTAAAAAATAAGCTATTTCAATATGCATTGTCACGAGGTTTTGAGAGCGATATCATTTCTTCTCTCCTGAAAGAAAAGGGCTTATAAAAAAAAGACACTAAAGCTTGCATTAAAATTTGTTTTTATAATTATTAGCTCTATATTTGCATCACCAAAACAGAAAACAACAGTTGACTGTTAGTAATGCGAAAGTAGCTCAGTTGGTAGAGCACAACCTTGCCAAGGTTGGGGTCGCGAGTTCGAATCTCGTCTTTCGCTCCACATGAATATCACCTGCCTAGGTGGTGGAACTGGTAGACACGCAGGACTTAAAATCCTGTTTCCGTTAAGGAAGTGCGGGTTCGATTCCCGCCCTAGGTACAAGAAAGCTCATCCAAAAGATGAGCTTTTCTTGTTGATATCCTATATTTTTTTAAAATCTACAATAGGCTATTCAACATCATACTTAAGTGTTACTAACTTATAACTTAACAGGTATATTATAGTGGTTTTATAAAGGGTTCATAGAGGGTTCGTAGAGGTAAAACTCTATAAATCCTATATAAACCCTCTATTACAAATATAGAATACCCAACTAAATTTCGAACTTGGCTTCTACTCTGTATCAATCACTTCTTATTACTTTAGAAAAGCCAACCGTGCTTGGTGAAATTTTCTTCACTTACCACTCTTTCCTTTTTTAGCAAATAGACATAAAGAAAACGAGAACTTAATTTCCCATTTTCTTTATGTTTCATTCCTATTTTTTATTTCCAACCAGGGTTTTGTACTAAATTATCATTTAACACGATATCATTATTCGATATTGGTTTATAATATTTTTTATCACTAAATTCCCGTTCTTCATCAGATCGCCAAATGATATGACCTTTGGTTCCTTCCGATAATTTTGCTGCAGAACCATCTACGACATAATAAACGACTCCTGCCGTTGTTTTTGCAGGAATAGTCTTTACAAAACACACATCAGGAGTTTTATTACCATCTAAATCCATTTCGAGATCAAGTGCTGGAACATAAATCCCTTTCCAATCCATCTCCAATAATTTACCCTTTTTCCAACGCAATAAATCATCATAACGTAAACCCTCATATACTAACTCAATACCACGTTCTCTACGTACTTCCAATAAGTATTTATCTGATATCTCTGGAAAATAAACCGTTTTCAGATACTGATCCGCTACAGCTGGTTCTTGTGCATTGATACCTGCACGTGTACGTAAAGCACCAATTGTCTGTTTCCATATCTCTGGATCCATCGGCCCTAACTCGGCTTTCGCCTCTGCATAATTCAATAAAATTTCAGCATAACGCATCATCGTAATGGAATTATACCCTTCTGCAACTCCATCAAGACGTTTATCATCTAAACTAAATTTATGGATATGATAACCCGTGAATGTATAACCAAAATTTGGTGGGGCAGCAGAACCATCAGAACGCTTATATCCTATTGAGCGGACAGTCTGTTCTAACCGTGGATCACGGTCTTTCATTTCATCTACAAATAGTATTTGATCATAATTGACCTTATCCGTAAAACGTGTTCCATCGATATTTAAATACGTATTTACAAATTGTTTATTTAAACCCCACCGCGCTCCATAAGTTGCTGAATTAAACTTCCAGGTAATCTCATGCCATCTCTTTATCGAATTATTAAAGACATTAGCCCACATGATTTCTGCACTAACTGGATTTTCACTTGTAAACAGTGTTCTATAGTCACTAGATGGATTCCCCGTTGAATACAACGCATATTGGCTTCCCTTCATAATTTCCTCTGAAGCTGCAGCTGATGCTGTTAACCATTGGTTCGCTGTAGTCTTTAGCTTTAAATCCTCATGGTATTTCCTAAAAGTTCCTTCAAAGAGGCAAATACGAGATTTCAGACCTAAGGCTACCCATTTGGTTATCATCGAAGCACTATTGTCCTTTGCAGGACGAATATTTGCAACTGCGAAATCCAGATCTGCTAATACTGAATCCATCACCATTGCTCTCGGATCACGCGGCTTATAGAGGTCTTCATCTGTAGTTGTCAAGGTTTTTGAATACCAAGGCACATCACCAAAATCTTTGACCATCTCATAATAAAAATAAGCTCTAAAAAAACGAGCTACACCAGCATAATGATTTCTAGCCTCTTGAGAGATATTAGGGTTATTGTACTTTTCAAGAAAATAATTAATATTTCTAAGTTTTGTCCAATTCCAAGAGCCCTGATCTACTGACGAAAAATTTCCCGCAATAAAAGTCGGTGAATTATTCTTGGAGGTATAGTCACCCATTTCATCCGCTTGAACAATACTCAAGCCTGTCGGAATAAAGTCTTGATAGAAAGAATTAGAAAACAAAGCTAAATCAGCTTCGGTCGTAAAATATGAATTTGGAACAAGCTTATCAAAAGGCTCTTTATCTAAGAACTCTTTACTACAAGAAGTTGTAAATAAACCGACAAGTAATAATAAAATTATATTTTTAGTCTTCATGACAATCACGTATTAAAAAGTTAAGTTTAGACCAATAGTTGTCGTTTTTAACATTGGGTAAGCATACCCTTGTCCCGATCCATTCGTCAATTCGCCAATAGGGGTTTCCATTACTTCGGGATCGAAGTTCTCCGAATGTTTGAATAGTCCTGAAAAAGTAAATAAATTCTGCGCTGACATATAAATTTGAGCATTTGAAATCTTCAAACGATTGACCCAACTTTTCGGAAGGGTATAATCTACTGTCAATGTTTTCAATCGCAAGTAAGAAACATCTTGTAAGTAACGTGTCTGCGGAGCGCCTAAAGAACGGTCAGCCCCAAGAGCTGTATAGCCACGGTAGCGAGGGAAATAACCATCTGTATTTTCTTCACTCCAGATATCATTCATCATTTTCTCGGGTTGATATCCATAAGGTCTATTATAAGGTCCCCAGAATAAACCTGCCTCAGAAGCAAAATACCAATCACGTTTTCCAATCCCTTGGAAAAATGCAGAAAGTCCAAAACCGTTCCAGTTTCCTGAAAGTGTAAATCCGTATTGATATCGGGGTTCATTATTTCCTATAATCTTACGGTCACCTGGGTTATCCAAGGTATTGTCACCTTGGTTGATGACACCATCATCATTCAAATCGGCAAATTTAAGATCGCCTGGTAACCAGATATTATTATTTGAGTTTTTAATAAAACTCTGATTTGCATGATTTTTAACATCATCTAGCGATGTAAAGAATCCTTCTGTCTCATATCCCCAGATTTCCCCTACCTGCTGCCCTACATAATAAGTACTCAAGAGATTGTTCGGGTTATTAAATCGTTCAATTGTAGATTTACTATCCCAAAGTGAACCATTTATTCCCCAATTAAAAGGTTTTCCTCCCAACTCAAACTGGCTGTTAAAATTAGCGGTCAACTCCCAACCCTTGGTCGACATATCGGCATAATTTCCATAAGGAACTGTAGCACCAAAAACATTTGGTAATGGCTGCCCTACGGTAAACATATCGTAAGTATTCCGGTTGTACCAATCAAAAGTGAAGTTTAGATTATTGTTGAAAAATCCAACATCTGCTCCGATATTAAAAGTCGTTGAACGTTCCCATGTCAATCCATCTGGAATTACTCCTGGTAACCTCGTATAACTTGTCTGCACACCATTGAGGACCACAGAAGTTTTACTCACGTTCATCTGTTCTAAGTAACGATATGGATCAACATTTCCATTACCCAAAGAACCATAAGAAGCACGGAATTTTAAATTATTAACGACCGCTTTAACCGGTGCAAAGAACTTCTCCTGCGACAGCACCCAACCTGCTGATATGGAAGGAAAAAAACCAAAACGTTGATTTTCAGGAAATTTTGATGAACCGTCGTAACGACCATTCAACTCGATCAGATATTTATTATCATACGCATAGTTAAATCGGTAAAATAAACCCAAATATGCCCATTCTTTACCACCTCCTGAAATATTATAATTCAATCCATCCATCAAATTGAAGTCAGGTTTACTCTCCAAAAGAATACCATCACGCTGAGCACGTAACGCCTTTGTGGTTGAAGATTCGACATTATAACCCACTAAGCCATTAAAATCATGCTTATCATTAAACGTCTTCACATAATTTGCTGTAATATTTCCAGCCAAGTAGCGCGTGTTTTCATTCCATTCGCGAAGCATACTTCGTCCGAAACGAGCCATTTCACCTGGAGCATTACTATAATTCAAATAATTATTCGTGCGCGTTTCATTTTCCCAAGTTCTAGAATAAGTAAAATCACCTTTCACAGTCAGATCCGCAATAGGTTTGATAATTACACCTGCAGTATTACGCAAATAGGTGTTATTTAAATCCGACTTATTGTTCCCTTCCATGTAAGAAGCAACCCCTGTATATACAGCTGTATGCGTATACGTTCCATCGGGATTTTTCATAACTGCCATGGGGTAACCTTGATGCTCAAATTGTCTCCAGATATTGCCATCACCATCAGCAAACATGGGGTAGCGATAATCATAGGTACTGATCTCTGTATTATTTTGAAAAGTTAACCAATCGTTGATCTTAACCTCTCCCTTCCCACGCATGTTATATTTATTAAACTTGTCTGGATTATATTTAAAAATACCATCCTGATGGTAATACCGACCAGACAATAAATATGAAGCCTTTTCACCTCCGCCAGAAATACTCAATGCTTGCTCAGTTGCTGGCATGACATCTTTATAGATTTCGTTATACCAATCTGTATTTCCGAAATATTCATATCTGTTTTTTGCTTCATTAAAAACCACATCCTCACCAGTTGGATTTTCATTATGTTGCTTTAAAGCCTCAAGGTATTCAAGGGAAAAAGGGTAAATATTATTAACCGAAATTGGTGTAGATTTATAATCATACCAAGCGTTGAAGCCATCATTAAAATTCTTAGCCCATTCATAGCCATTCGTAACCAATTTTGGTTCTACGGTACGTTTATTAAAAGAATAACTTGTATTAAAATCAATTTTTGTCTTTCCTTTAACTGGTGTTTTAGTCGTAATCAAAACCACCCCAAACGCCGCTCTAGAACCATAAATAGCTGCCGAAGAGGCATCTTTCAGAACCGTTACAGATGCGATATCATTTGGGTTAACCATATTTGCATCACCTTCGACCCCATCAATAAGGACTAAAGCAGCACCACCAGCACCAATAGATGTTGTTCCACGAACATTAAAAGTTGCACCCCGTGTAGGGCTACCATCGACCATCCTAAGATTTAAGTTTGGAAGTGTACCTTGCAACATGCGTGAAAGATTTGGTGCAGGTCTATTTTCCAGCACTTCTGAAGTAATCTGAGAAACAGCTCCTGTTAAATTTGATTTTTTTTGTGTCCCGTAACCAACGACCACGACTTCTTCCAAATCGTTTTTATTATCTAAAGTGATTACAATTTGCTGGTTAGGTTCAATCTGAAAATCCTTGGTAGAGAAACCTACACAGGAAACTGTTAACGTAAACGATTTTGTTTGCGATACGGAGAAATCAAACTCACCACGATCATTTGTTGCAATCACATTTGTCGTCCCTTTAATCGCCACAGTAGCGCCCGAAATAGCATTTCCTCGTCCATCAACGACCTTTCCTGTCACTTTCCCTTGTTCTTGCAAGAGCACCGTTTCAATAGCAAAACTAGACCTCGCTTGCAAATTATTAGCAAAAGAAATTCCTGCCAATAGAAATATTGGTATAAATTTATTCATGATTTAATAGGGGAAATTATAGGCTTAATTTAATTTGAAGATGCTTATCACTTCGAACATATGTTGATACTACTTCATAAGTTAAAGCACTTTGACCAGCAGAAGCCGTCAAGACCTGTGTCGATTCAGGGTATAAAGTCAGTTTTTGCGTCGCATTGCCATCCTTAAGCTCTAACTCAAAATATAAATCACTATTGTTTGTTAATTCATAATAATTTACATCACCTTTTTTCGCAGAAGCAGTCTTGTGGTATGCAGGACTTAAAGAAACACATGCATGAAATAAATCGCGAACATGCTCTTCCTTACCAAAAAGATAATTGCTAGACCAAGCTATCGTACGACCTTGCTCCAAAGCCTCTCGGATAGATGCGGCAGAACGGTCTTTGGACATCACTAAAGTCATCGTACGGTGTACACCAGCTCGGGAGATATCATAATCATGCGCAATGAGATTATGGACATCCGTATTTCCGATAACCGTAAGGTTACGGTCTAAAGCCCAATCTAAAGCCTTTTTATGAAAACCAAAACCATTGACAACTTCAATACCATTTAACTTCTTTTCGGCATACATTTTCTCAACAAATGGAACCCAATCGTAAGACCCTTTGATTGTAGTCGCCTTCCATCCTGGGTGATTCCAAAAAATAAATGCATTCTGATCTACAGCTGCCTGAATAGCCTTTTCATCCAAACTCGGCGAGTTGTCAACTACAAGGTTTTTATCATCTTGAATGAATAAAGCATTAAAATGTCCTGGAGGCGTACCTCGTGTGATTTCTGTACCCTTGATAAGTAAAATATTACTCTCGGCAGCTATATTTTTCGCCAATTCATAAGATCTCAAATTACCTGGTTTCACATCGTCTTTATGTGGTGTATACTCGACATGTTCGGTAAAAGAAATTGCATCCAGTCCTTCCTTCCAAGCTTCTTGCACACGAACATTAGGCCAAACATGTCCATCTGTAAAAACAGTATGCATATGAAAGTCACATTTTAACACTTGATAATTATTAACATTTGGAATATTAATAACTTCTCTTTTCTTAGGGTTTCTAAATTCTTGTAGCTGTACTACAGTATCGTCTTGTTGCGCGAATACCGACGAAGAAGCTACAGCTATCAAAGCAAATAAACTTGATTTCTTTTTAATTATAGGTAGATTTTAAAATTCCTCAAATGTAGACCTTCATTTTAACACACATATTAACAGGCTATTACTATTGTATTAACAAAGATTTGATTATCCCATTAATTATTAATACAGATTTAATTTTCACTACATATGCAGGAACACGGTTACTACCATATCCAAGATGAAAATGGTGATTACTTTTTTCTTCTTTTCGTTTATTAGAATATTTTCCCTAGTTTAGTGAAAACTTTAGGGGTGTCTGCAAGATTTGCAGGCTGAGATTTTACCCTTAGAACCTGATCCGGATCATACTGGCGTAGGGAAAAGTAAGATGTCTTCATTGTGCATATACCTGCATAACTGTGGCCATTCCTAAAGTTTTTTACATTAAAAAAATTAAAAGGAATGGAACTCACAATCAACCACCAACAACGTTTTTTCGCACAGCCTCCCTCCTCTTTGGAAGGATTGATGCTTTTGGAATTTCCAGAAAAAAGCAAGGGCATTGCTGTAGCCCTGAACAACCAAGTTATTCCTAAAAAAGCTTGGTCTACCACCCAACTAAAAAATCAAGACACAATTCTCATTATCACTGCAACACAAGGCGGATAAATACACTTATACCTAAAATATACCATTATGTTAGAACAGAACATTACCCAGACTCCTTTTCCAAATTCGAAAAAGGTCTATATCTCAGGACAACTTTTTCCAATTCGAGTTGCCATGCGTGAAATCACGTTAAGTCCAACCAAATTGAGCAAAGGCGGAGTAGAAATCAATCCACCAGTCACTATTTATGATACATCAGGTCCTTATACAGATGATCATGCACAAATCGATATTCGAAAAGGGTTACCTCGAACGCGGGAAAATTGGATATTGGATAGAAATGATGTTCAGATTTTACCCCAGATCAGTTCGGACTACGGTAAAGAAAGATTAGCAGATATCGAATTGGATCAACTTCGTTTTGAATACAGCCATAAACCTAAAAAAGCATTGGATGGCAAAAATGTTAGCCAATTGCATTATGCCAGAAAGGGAATCATAACGCCCGAAATGGAGTATGTAGCCATCCGTGAAAACCAGCGTATTGAACAGATACAGGCTGCAACAAAAGGTATGGAACATCAACATGCTGGACACAGTTTTGGAGCTCGTACACCAAAAAAATCTATTACACCAGAGTTTGTCCGTGAGGAAATTGCGGCTGGTAGAGCCATCATCCCAAATAACATCAACCACCCAGAAAGTGAACCGATGATCATCGGACGAAATTTCTTGGTTAAAATCAATGCCAATATTGGCAATAGCGCAGTTACTTCCAGTATTGAAGAAGAGGTAGACAAAGCGGTATGGGCTTGTCGTTGGGGTGCTGATACGATTATGGACCTTTCAACGGGTAAAAATATTCATGAAACACGTGAATGGATTATCCGCAATTCGCCAGTTCCAATCGGAACAGTTCCCATCTACCAAGCTTTAGAAAAAGTAAAAGGTGTAGCGGAAGATCTTACTTGGGAAATATTCAGGGATACCCTAATCGAACAGGCCGAACAAGGAGTCTCCTACTTCACCATACATGCGGGTGTTCTTTTACGTTATATCCATTTAACAGCACAGCGTGTTACCGGCATTGTATCTCGTGGGGGTTCTATCATGGCAAAATGGTGTTTGTTTCATCATAAAGAAAATTTCCTATACACTCATTTTGAAGACATCTGTCAGATCATGAAACAGTACGATGTTGCCTTTTCGTTAGGGGATGGACTTCGCCCAGGCTCTATTGCCGATGCCAATGATGCTGCACAATTTGCTGAATTGGAGACTTTAGGTGAATTAACGAAAATTGCTTGGAAACATGATGTACAGATCATGGTTGAAGGACCTGGCCACGTACCGATGCATATGATCAAGGAGAATATGGACAAACAACTGGAAGTATGTGATGAGGCTCCATTCTATACATTAGGTCCATTGACGACAGATATTGCTCCTGGTTATGACCATATCACATCGGCTATAGGTGCAGCTATGATCGGTTGGTTTGGTTGTGCCATGTTATGTTATGTGACTCCCAAAGAACACCTGGGTCTACCCAATAGAAAAGATGTGAAAGATGGTGTGATCACCTATAAATTGGCCGCGCATGCTGCCGATCTTGCTAAAGGCCATCCTGGTGCTCAATATCGTGACAATGCCTTGAGCAAAGCAAGATTTGAATTCCGTTGGGAAGACCAGTTCAATCTTTCTTTAGACCCGGATACCGCACGAGAATTTCATGATGAGACACTACCTGCAGATGGCGCTAAAGTAGCACACTTCTGTTCCATGTGCGGTCCTAAATTCTGCTCCATGAAGATTACGCAAGAGATTCGTGATGCTGCCGAACAAGGAATGATGGACATGTCCAAAGAATTTATAGAACAAGGTAAAGAATTGTATTTATGATCATTGTGATCACTGCTGAACAGCATGTATATCATGAATCGTACTGGATAAATCTGATGTTTGAGGCCGGATTGAAATTATTGCACATCAGAAAATATGCCTTCTCGGATAAGGAAATGTCCCTATTTGTACAGGAAATTGCTCTTCCTTACCGAAATCGCCTTGTCTTGCATAGTCATCATCATCTTGCTGAAGACTTGGGGATAAACAGGCTACATTTCAACGAAAATGATCGAAAGTCAAATAAACAGGACCAATACGATCAGGATATCATCCGGTCGACATCTGTTCATAGCATCGACGATTTCAATACGCTGGATAGCCAGTGGTCTTATGCTCTGTTCAGTCCTATGTTTTTAAGTATTTCGAAGCCTAATCATGGAAAAACCGATTCAGTGAAGCACGAACTGGCGTCTCGAAACAACCTGCAAGTCCAATTAATTGGACTTGCAGGTATCCATGCCGAAAACATGGGGACACTATATGCGGCTGGCGTAGATGGTGTGGCGCTACTGGGTACAATCTGGAAAAATGAACAACCTTTAATCAGTTTAAAAAAATGCCTACAGAAAGACCTTACGTACTCAGCATAGCTGGATTTGACCCCTGCGGAGGTGCAGGGGTACTTGCAGATAGCAAAACAATGGAACAGCTACATGTTCAGGGTATGGCTGTATTAACTGCCAATACCTTACAATCTGCTGATAAACTTTTCCAATTGGAATGGTTTGCGCTGCATGATATATTATTTGCTATCGAAACACTTCTTGTCAAATATCCGATAACAGTAGTTAAGATCGGCATTATACCCAATCCATCATTTTTGGTAAAAATAGTATACGCCATCCGAAAGCATTGTAAAGATGCGTTTATCATTTGGGATCCTGTCATCAGCAGTACTTCTGGTTTTAATTTTTTCAATCTACAGCCCTGTACTGGTTTTCCAGCTATCCTGAATCAACTGCAATTGATAACGCCCAACCAGTTTGAATATGAATATTTTCAGGAAAATGGGCTACTCGACTTCATTCAAACGACGCAAGTTGCCATCTTGCAAAAAGGAGGACATCAACGCGAGTTTAAAGGAACAGATATCTTACATACACAAAACCAACAATTTCACTTGCCTCCATCGGGAACACAGGTTTGGGAGAAGCATGGTTCTGGATGTGTATTGTCGTCTGCAATCGCAGCTTATATAGCCTTAGGTCATGATTTAAGGACAGCGTGCCGCTTGGGGAAAATTTATGTCGAACAATTTTTAAATAGTCATGACAGCTTACTCGGTCAACACCATGTTCAGTAAAATTCAATATATATCGCAAGGGAAAACCGCCATAGAGCAGGAAAAAAACATTAACAACGTGCTCAAGTATGGTGCCGATTGGATTCAACTTCGTTGGAAACAAGGCGATGAAGTACAATTATTAGCCTTAGCAATTCGGGTGCAAAAAAAATGCATACAGTACGGTGCTACCCTTATCATCAATGATCATATTGGCATTGCCAAAACGATTGATGCTGACGGCGTCCATTTGGGGTTAACGGATACAAGCATACAGAAAGTTCGGGAATTGCTTGGCCCAGACAAAATGATCGGTGGTACAGCCAATAACTTGACTGACGTAAAACAACGCATCGTAGAAAATTGCGATTATATCGGTCTTGGGCCATTGCGCTTCACGACAACCAAAGAAAAACTAAGTCCAATTTTAGGCCTTAATGGATACCAACAGATCATGCAACAATTAAAAAATGAGGTCATTACCTACCCGCCTATTTATGCCATAGGTGGTATCTCGCAAGAGGATATTATACAACTACAGGAAACTGGATTGTATGGGGTAGCTGTTTCTAGTCTACTATCCGAACAACCTGACCTCATTCAAGAACTCAAAAACAAACTACAATGGACAATTTAATAATAGCCGATCGTATATTCCAATCCAGACTTTTCTTAGGAACAGGGAAGTTTGGTCATCTCAACCAAATGCATGATGCTATTAAAGCGTCTGGATCTGAATTGGTGACGATGGCTCTAAAACGTTTAGATCATCAATCTTCTTCGGACACATTTTTAGAGGCTTTACAAATTCCTCATGTACACTTATTACCCAATACTTCTGGTGTTCGTAATGCAAAAGAAGCCATTTTAGCGGCACAGCTTGCGCGTGAAGCTTTGGAAACAGATTGGATAAAACTGGAAATTCATCCAGATTCCCGTTACCTCATGCCTGATCCAATTGAAACGTTGCTCGCCACTGAACAACTCGCAAAACTGGGTTTTATCGTACTTCCATATATACATGCCGACCCCGTTCTATGTAAAAGACTCGAAGATGTCGGGACAGCTGCAGTGATGCCTTTAGCTGCACCAATTGGGAGTAATAAAGGTTTGCGCACGTTGGATTTCTTAGAAATGATCATTGTCCAAAGTCATGTTCCGGTGATCATTGATGCCGGTATTGGTGCACCTTCGGATGCTGCGAAAGCGATGGAAATTGGTGCAGATGCGGTATTGGTCAACACCGCCATTGCGTCAGCGCAATATCCCATACAGATGGCCGAAGCATTTAAAGAAGCCGTAATAGCGGGTCGAAAAGCTTATCAAGCGGGTCTGGGCGTATCGGAAAATCGGGCTATAGCATCCAGTCCTTTAACCTCATTTTTAATTGATTAAAATATAACTATGCAAGCTTTTCAGGAACTATTTGCGCAATATGAATGGCAAGATATCAAGCGAAAGATATATAACACAACAGTTGAGGATGTAAGAAGAAGCCTACATAAGGAAAAAAGAAACCTAAACGATTTCCTCACTTTCTTATCTCCTGCAGCAGCGACCGAATTGGAAAAAATGGCACAGATGACGCAGCGTATAACGCAGCAAAGATTTGGTAAAACCATTCAATTGTATGCACCATTATACCTGAGTAATGAATGTCAGAATATCTGTACTTATTGCGGTTTTAGTATGGACAATAAGATCAAGCGAAAGACACTTTCAAACGGCGAATTACTGCTGGAAGCCATGGCATTGAAAGCAATGGGTATCAGCCACGTTCTATTGGTCAGTGGCGAGGCCAATAAAACGGTAGATATCAATTACTTCAGAAATGCCATCACCTTATTGAAACCCCATTTTTCTCAAATATCAATTGAGGTACAACCTTTACAATTGGAAGAATATCACATCTTACAAGAAGAGGGTGTCCATGCTGTGTTAGTATATCAAGAAACCTACCATCAAGAAGTATATAAAACATACCATCCGAAAGGCAAGAAATCAAATTTTGAATATCGTTTGGATACACCCGACCGGATCGGTCAAGCGGGTATCCATAAGATCGGATTAGGGGTTCTTTTAGGCCTTGAAGACTGGCGGGTGGACAGCTTTTTCAATGCATTACATATTGATTACTTAGAAAAACACTATTGGCGCACAAAATATTCAGTTTCGTTTCCAAGATTACGTCCGGCTGAAGGAGTGTCAACACCAAATTTTATTATGGAAGACCGCGATCTACTCCAATTGATCTGCGCATATCGGCTATGGAATGAGCATTTGGAAATTTCCATATCGACACGTGAACGTGAAAAATTTAGAGACCATATTATTCCAATCGGTGTCACGAGTATGAGTGCCGCTTCCAAAACTAACCCAGGTGGTTATGTTGTGGACCCACAATCGCTCGAACAATTTGAAATCAGCGATGAACGTAGTATGGAAACCATGCAGGATGTCATTAGACAAGCTGGGTATGACCCTATCATGAAAGATTGGGAGGTAAGTTATTCTGGAAATTAATATCAAATAAAACGAAAAATTCATTTATATATGCAACCACACGATGCTTTTGATCGGTATTCCCGTCAAATCTTCATTAACGAAATTGGCATTGAAGGGCAGCAAAAAATAATGGCTGCGAAAGTCTTGGTTATTGGGGCTGGAGGACTGGGTTCACCAGTACTTCAGTATCTGGCAGCTGCAGGAGTTGGCAATTTAGGGATTATAGATTTTGATCATGTAGAAATCCATAATCTCAATCGACAGATTATCCACAATGAAAAACGGGTACAGCAGGAAAAAGTATATAGTGCATCGACATTTATCCAAGAGCTGAATTCATCTGTCAACATCGATTGCCTATTTATAAAAATAAACATTGAGAATGCAGAATCTATCATTCAAGATTATGACATCGTTGTAGATGGTTCCGATAATTTCAATACGCGGTACATCGTCAATGATGCCTGTGTTCGGACAAACAAAGTATTGGTTTATGGTAGTATTTTCGCCTTTGAAGGGCAAATGGCTGTTTTCAATTATAAGGGGAGTAAACAACTTCGGGATTTATATCCCGAGGCACCTCGTCCGGAAGATGCCCCTACTTGTGAACAATATGGGGTATTGGGTCCGCTCCCAGGTATCATCGGTAGTATGATGGCCATGCAGGTTCTGAAAATCATAACCGAACTTCCGGTCGATAGCAACAAGCTTACACTTGTCGATGCGTACCACTGGCGGTTCAATACGATTAGTTTTTAGCTTTTAAAAAAAACTACCCTACGATAATCGTAGCTCTTACTTAGCTGTACCGCAATTCGAGCACAATTCACGTGTAATTGTACTAGATTTCTGATATCTTAAAAATTATCTCGCTTCATTTGAGGGAATTACGTTTTAACAGTAAAAAAACATTTTGTAGTATCTATAATCTGCCTATATTTGCAGTATCAAAAGCGAAAATAGCTCAGCTGGTAGAGCACAACCTTGCCAAGGTTGGGGTCGCGAGTTCGAATCTCGTTTTTCGCTCCACTAAATACACCTTGCCTAGGTGGTGGAACTGGTAGACACGCAGGACTTAAAATCCTGTTTCCGTTAAGGAAGTGCGGGTTCGATTCCCGCCCTAGGTACAAAAAAGCTCATCCAAAAGATGAGCTTTTTTGTTTTAAAGCTGTTATCGATTTTAATATTAATTTTTCTTTACTATTAATGAATAGCTATAGCGCATAACATAGCGAAATCAAAAGTATTCATGATCCCCTACTTCAATACTCCCTCTATACGCAACATGAGATAATAAAATGCACTATTTCGGTTATAAATGAATTTTTAATGGTAGAGAAACCAGTAATGTTGAAGCATTCATGAATATCCTACAAAACAAATATACTTAGTCTGAGGGGATTACATCGAATATATAAAAAAGTGCTTATTTAAATTTTGAATTTTGAAAAATCGCCGTATATTTGCATCACCAAAACAGAAAACAACTGTTGACTGTTAACAATGCGAAAGTAGCTCAGCTGGTAGAGCACAACCTTGCCAAGGTTGGGGTCGCGAGTTCGAATCTCGTCTTTCGCTCCACATTAATATCACCTGCCTAGGTGGTGGAACTGGTAGACACGCAGGACTTAAAATCCTGTTTCCGTTAAGGAAGTGCGGGTTCGATTCCCGCCCTAGGTACAAGAAAGCTCATCCAAAAGATGAGCTTTTCTTGTTTAAGAATAACTGATTAAATCTGCGTTTTCACAAAAGAGCAACCCTAAAAGCACCAAGTCTTTTTAGAAAATTGCTATATTAGAATAAAATAGAATAGTATGTCCCCTTTTTATTATTGTTTATTGATTATCGGAATTATAGCTGCTATCCTATTAATTGGCTATCTCTATTGGAAAACGCGTAACTTAAAACGTCAAAACGAGTTATTGATAAGACAGAGTCGTGAAATCAGCAGTGTCGCATTTCCAGATGAATCAATTGATTATAAATTAGATCCACATTTGCTAAAAAATGCATTAAATGCAATCCAATCACACGCTTACCAAAGTTATCATGCACTAGACAAACTATCCAATGTATTGGATTACATTCTTTACGAAACAGATGGAAAATTTGTCAAACTGAAAGATGAGATTGCATTCGCTCAGAACCTGATTGAGATCAATAAACTTAAAATAAGTCCACTATTTGACCTTCACATTCGTAAAAAAATCAGTCCTGAAGCCGGGGAATTGTTTATCGCTCCGTTTATGACCATCAATCCAATAGAAAATGCATTTAAACATGCTGATGTTCAAAATGAAAACAGCTTCATTTCAGTTGTATTTGAAGTGATGGATGATCAATTTATCCTCATCGTATCTAACCGAATTCAACCTAAACAGTTTACAACGTCAAACTTAGGGGGATTGGGTAATAAAACCTTTGCTCAGCGATTGAAAAAAATATATGGTTCTGATTATCATCTTAACACAGAGCAAAAAGAAGGTATCTATACGGTAACGGTAAAAATAAAATTATACAAAAATGATTAAATGTATCCTGTTGGATGATGAACTTCCTTCCCTGAGCTACCTGCAAGCGGTATGTCAAGATTTTAAGGGTGTTGAAATCGTCAAAAGTTTCAATAATCCCTATAAATTTTTAGAACAGAGCAACAACCTAGATTTCAACACTTGTATTCTCGATATCCATATGCCTGGTATGAATGGTCTCGATATAGCAAAGCGATTACCCGATAAAGCGATTATATTTTCAACAGCTTACAAAGAGTATGCAGCTGATGCATTTGATTTACATGCTGTCGATTATTTACGTAAACCTTATCAAGCGGATAGGTTACAGATTGCTTTCGATAAAGCCGTAAAATGGCTCCAATTTTTTGAAGAGTCAAGCTTGGATATAATCGAGTTGAATAGTAACCAAGGTAAAACTAGGATTAACGCAGCTCTAATTTCTTATATTGAGGTTGCTGATCACGATAGAAGGGATAAATATATAAATATGACAGACGGACAGCATATTCTAGCAAAAAACATAAGTCTCGAAGAGCTTATAACGCTTCTTCCTACAGGAAAATTCTGTCAAATTAATCGGCGAAATGTCGTTTCATTAGCTGCGGTGACTTCCTATACCGCACAATATGTCATCTGTAAAATAAAGGGTGTACCTCCAGAGGTACAACTTATTCTCTCTGCACCATACAAAGCCCATTTTATGAGTAGCCTGACTGTTTAGTACATTTTTATCTTCGTTCGGTACAAAATTTACGAATTAAGTTTGTAGAGAATCTTTTAGCGGTTATACTTGTTGCTTACAAGCAGACAAAAATATGTTAAAAGGCAAGTATAGATCCACTTTTTTTTACCTGATAATTTTAATCTTAGGGATATCCTTAGGTTATTTTATTGTACAGCAAGGAACACTCTTCGAAATCCGAACTGATATCAATAATCAAACCCCTGCACATTCTGCTTGGTCTCATTTTATAAATCACCTAAAGGAAAATCTCTCCTACCCTTTAGCTATCCTGATGTTGCAGATAATAACCATCATATTTGTAGCCCGAATTTTTGGAATCTTATTTAAAAAAATAGGACAACCTTCGGTAATTGGGGAAATTGTAGCCGGTATTGCACTAGGTCCATCTCTCTTGGGAAATTATTTTCCAGAACTATCCTTATTCCTTTTTCCTGCGAGTTCACTAGGTAATTTGGGGGTGCTCAGCCAAATAGGACTTGTACTTTTTATGTTCGTGGTAGGCATGGAGTTAGATCTAAAAATCTTAAAAAACAAAGCGCAAGATGCCATTGTTATCAGTCATGTTAGTATTATTTTTCCCTTTCTACTTGGAATGGGTTTAGCGTATGTTATCTTTCAGTCCACCGCACCGGAAGGTATTTCATTTTTATCTTATGCCTTATTTATCGGGATATCCATGAGTATCACTGCTTTTCCTGTATTGGCAAGAATAGTACAGGAAAGAGGTATGAGCAAGACTCGTTTAGGATCAATCGCCATCACATGTGCAGCCGCTGACGACATCACAGCATGGTGTCTTTTGGCAGCTGTGATTGCGGTAGTAAAAGCGGGATCTGTTGTGAGTGCAATTTATACGATTGCTTTTGCTGTAGCTTATGTGCTAGTGATGGTTCGACTTGTGAAACCATTTCTACAACGTATCGGCGATCTTCATACTACTAAAGAACGATTGGGAAAATCTATTGTAGGCGTATTTTTTCTCACATTACTCATCTCTTCATGGACCTCGGAAGTCATTGGCATACATGCTCTATTCGGAGCTTTTATGGCTGGTGTGATCATGCCTACTAACACGAGTTTTAGAAGCATCTTCATTGAAAAAGTTGAAGACGTTGCACAGGTGCTTCTTCTGCCATTGTTTTTTGTATACACAGGCCTTCGTACACAGATTGGATTACTTAATGAAGCTGAACATTGGCAAACCTGTTTCTGGGTAGTTACCATTGCCGTAGTCGGTAAATTTATTGGAAGTGCTTTATCAGCGAGATTTGTCGGCCAAAATTGGCACAGTAGTCTAACTATTGGAGCTTTAATGAATACGAGGGGATTAATGGAATTGATTGCTCTGAATATTGGATATGACCTTGGAGTGCTTACCGATGAAATGTTCGCGATACTAGTATTGATGGCCCTGATCACAACATTTATGACAGGCCCTGCATTGGACCTCATCAATAAGTTTTTTAAACCCGAAATTGAAAATAATGCAGACCTTATTTCTAAAAAGAATAAATACAACATTTTGATTTCATTTGGTAATCCAAATTCTGGGAAAACTCTTTTACGTATAGCAAATATGCTAACAAAAAAATCGCAGGAAAACAGTACGGTAACAGCTTTACACCTCTCCATTGGAAATGAATTGAACACTTATAATTCGATAGAATACGAAAGGGATAATTTCTCCTTATTAAATGATGAAAGTGAAAGATTAGATCAGCCCTATACCGCAATTTTTAGAGGAACTGACAACATCAACGAAGATATAGCTAAAATGGCTAACGAAGAAGATTTCGACCTATTGTTAACGGGTATTGGTCAATCGGTCTATGAGGGATCAGTACTTGGTAGTATTATTGGTTTTACAAGTAAAGTCGTAAATCCAGAAAGATTATTAGGTTCTTTAACTGGTAAAGAAAACTTATTTAATCACAGTGGTTTTGAAGATAATACCACTGCACTTTTAAAATCGATTGAAATTCCATGTGGGATTTTGGTAGATAAAGGTCTTCCCAAAATAGTTAAAAATATACTTGTACCCATCAAATCGGTTAGTGACAGCTTTATTTTAATTTACGTACATAAATTAGTCCAAAACAGTGCCGTAAATATCACCTTCTTAGACGATGATCATATTATTAAAAATTCGGTAGAGCTTAAAGAGGCAATTCGTTCGCTAGACTATGCCGCACCGAATCATATTACTGTAATTGATGAAGTTAACACGCACACTATAGACTACGCACAATTCGACATCATGCTCATCAGTTTCGTGGCGTGGAAACAAATTTCTTTTGAAAAAGAACAATGGACAAAGATAATACCCAGTACTTTGATTTTAAAACCTTAATATTTAATGTTATGGAAAAATACATTTTTGAAACTATGCTAATTAATGATGACAAAATCATTCAATTAGAGGAGACTTTAAAGAAAATCCCCAATATCGTTACTATTAAAATTAACCGTTTAAGTAACGGACTGATTCTAAAACTAGAAGCGCTAAATATCCAAGCTTTTGAAATAGCGTTAAACCTAAAGCAAAACGGTTTTTCGGTGGAACGTTTATACGAAGAGTAACTATAGTTATTTAAATCATTTAGGAGTCTTCATCACGTCGTTCTCCTAAATGATTTATTACTTCTTATTACCAACATACTTAAGAAATAAAATCAATTTTTGTTTTAGCAATTTTTCCATCTATTTTCAATTATTTTTCTATTTTTAACGGAATAAAAAAAATAGAATATGGATACAGCTATTTACATTTTCTCCTCCTTACTTATCGTTATAAGCTTTATTCCTTTGATTAGGAATGATTATTGGACCTTCCGTGTCTTTGAATACCCCAGATTACAAAAGCTCGTATTAACCTCATTGGCGCTTTTTTTACTGGTGGTTTATTGCTCCAGAACAACGGCATTCTATATCTACATCAGTCTACTATCTGGGACAATCCTGTATCTCCTGAGACAGATTCTGCCATTTACAGCACTTGGGAAAAAACAGGTTCTACGAACTAAAAAAGATATACCTGATCAAAAAATAAGTATCATGATATCGAATGTATTTGAAGATAACGACAACTATTCAGGATGTATTGAGGAAATAAAGAAAGCCAACCCAGATCTTCTCCTGTTATTGGAAACTAGTCATGAGTGGATGCATAAAATAAAAGAGGCTACGAATGCTTTTCCTTATCGCGTAGAGCAACCAATTGACAATACTTACGGTATGCTGCTTTATTCTAAATATGAGTTAAAAGATAGTGAAATCAAGTTTTTAGTAGAGCATGATATCCCTTCAATCCATACAAAAGTTATATTACCCAGTGGTCAGGTCATTCAAGTATACGCCGTTCACCCTACTCCCCCTGTACCTGGTGAAAATCCAAGGTCTACGGAACGTGATAAAGAACTATTAATAATCGCTGATAAAGCAAGTAAGTCAAAAATTCCTGTAATCGTATGTGGCGATTTAAATGATGTGGCTTGGAGTTACACCACCGATTTATTTTTAAAAACAAGCCAATTGCTGGACCCTAGAAGAGGACGCTTTTTTCTAAACACTTTCCATGCCCATCATTTTTTTATGCGATTTCCGTTAGATCATATTTTTTGTAGTACTGACTTCAAATTGAAAAAAATGAAAAGATTGCATCATTACAATTCCGATCATTTTCCAATCCTCATTCAACTTCAATATGAAAAATCCGCAAATTTAGAGCAAATAGATCATACTCTTGAACTAAATCAAGAAGATATAGATCTTGCCAAAGAGAAAAAAGAAAGGTGCTGAAAATTCAGCACCTTTCTTTTTTAAGTAATTATTTGCATTTAATATTCTATTGCCAATATGGACCTCAGAGGAATCAATACCCCGCTTTTAATTTGAAGATACTTATCTGTTAACGACCAAACCGTTGTTTCAACTTTTTTTGGACCAGCCTCTGTCTGAAAGGCTATCGTCGTCTTGGATTTAAATTCATTACCTAATCTTAAAGCTCCTTTTAATGTTTCTAAAAACGTTAGACTTCTATCTTCATTCGCCGCGACAATTTTGAATGAAGAGATTTGCTCTTTTTCTATCAATTCTCCGATCATACTACTAATAATTTATAATTGACAATTCTGATTAAATAAGACATTTTATTTATAACGTTTCTACCTGCTATAACGTATGCTTAACCTTATTTAAATATAGGCATTACTCGATATAATAGCAATACTATTTAGATTTTAACATATATTTTACAAATCAGAACAAGCGACTTCATAATATTAAGTATTTTTGTTAAAACTTATCAAAAATGGACATTTCAACATTTGAAAAAAACTGGGAAATCAATTTTACGCAATGCTATTCAAATGCCAGAATCCGCTATTCTGATCTTTCTAATTTACTACAGCTCACTGCTGGGGAACATGCGACTATTGCTGGTTTTGGTTTTAAGGAAATGGCTAAAAACAACCAATCTTGGGTTTTAAGTCGTATCCGATTCGAGATTAATCGTTTGCCCAAATGGATGGATGTTGTCAGGATCAAAACATGGATACAAAACTTGGAGGGTTCTAAATCGACTCGTAATTTTGAAATCTATGTCAATGATCAATTGTATGTAACAGCGACAAGCTATTGGGCAGTAATCAACACTGTCAAGAGGGCTCCTGAAGAATTGGCCGTTCCAATTGGTGATTTTAAAACATTTTCAGACCGCTCCAGTACGCAAAAACCTTTTTCAAGATTAAACCTAACACAGGTTGTTAAACCAATAGGGAATTATACTGTTAAAATATCTGATTTAGATATTGTCAACCATGCCAATAATGTCAAATATCTCGACTGGTGCATGGATCTATTGCCGATGGAACTGGTATTAACCAACCAAATCGTGTCAATAGAAATGAATTATTTGAAAGAACTACGTTACAATGATACCGTCGAAATCAGCGGAAACTCAACAGAAAAAGGTTATTTTATGACAGTCACTAAACAAGAACGAATTTCATTCGCTTTAGAAATAGAAACAAGGTAAAACCAGCTTAGAACGGTTTTTTACTTTCTATATAGTGTTCATTATTGGAGTAATATTGTTAATAATACCTAACAAAAAAAAAAGAGTATTTCAGTTGAAATACTCCTTTTTTTTATCGTTAACCAACAAGGTTTTATTAACCAGCAAAAGCTTTATCCCCTTTTTTATAAGGATAATTACCGTCAAACTTTCCAGGAATCTTCACGTAACGTAATGCTTTTGTCAAGCCCAGTTCTGAGTTGAAATATCCTGTTAAAGTCAATTGCTTAAACATCGTGAACCAATGAGGTGGTTTGCTTTCAACTTCCCTATATAATTCATTTTGTTTAACAGCATTCTTTTCACGTTCCTCTTTCGTTTCCTCATTTTGCTTGTTATTAAACTCATTAGCTTCTTTGTCTAATAGATTCACAAAATTTGTACGTTCTTCAGCAGATAGATCCAAGAAATTTTTCTTCGTTAACTCTTGTGCTTTTTTATCTAAATTATTGATACCATCCATGAACACTTTTTGTTGTTCATTGGTATAACAATCTCTTACCATTACTGGGATAAAGCTTCCTACACCTGCTTCCTTAGCTCCTGGCGTAGAAGTTTGAGGTAAAATAGCCTCTGCTAAATCACCTAATAAATCTGTTGTCTTAGGCTCAAATAAGGATTCAATCTGTTTAGTAGCAGAACGTGAACACCCTTCAAGAAAAAGGCTTGAACCAATGACCACCCCTCCCATCAACATGGCAGCACGTCGAATTGCTTCTCTTCTATTCATAATCAATCTCTTTTAATACTTAAAATGTATAATTTACTTCCCAGCCTGGACGATAATTTCGTTTTACGAACTGGTTTACTTCATCAAAATTAGTGACACGCATATTATCATTATCCCATAATAGACGTAAATTTCTTCCAGGATAATCATTATTCACTTTTAAATCCGATCCACGGATTGCCAAATTAGCCATCAATAAAGCCTCAGTTAAAGGTCCTGCAATTTCAAATGGAGAAGACATTTCCATCTTACCGTATCCGGCAATACAGCCCTCTACCCATTGTGCCCAGTGACCATCTGCACCACCTTTAACGCGGGCATAGGTTTGTTTTGGTGTTGGATAGTTAGTGGAAGTAGGTAATAATCTAGGATTAGCTGCATAAGTATCTGCTAATATTTTACCTTTGGTTCCAATAAATAAAATACCGTTACCACCGTCGCCAAACGCTTCATTTGCGCCTAATTCCTCTGGTCTCGGCGGTTGGATTCCACCATCCATCCAGTGCAATTTAACATCTCCGGTCGTCTTATCTGTTTTCGGAAATGTCATCACCGCATAACTTGACGGTGGGCAACTTTCTGGGAAGTATCCTCTTTTAAATTCATCTACATATACCGAACCTACAGTAGCTTGTACGTCTTTCACATATTGAAGTCCGTAGATACTGAACGGAGCTTCCATATTATGGCAACCCATATCACCAAGTGCTCCCGTTCCATAATCCCACCAACCTCTCCAGTTGAAGGGAATCAATTTTTCAACATAATCCTTTTTCGGAGCAGTACCCAACCAAAGATCCCAGTCCAACTCTTTTGGCACTTCTGCTTTTTGAGTAGGCCATTGGATGCCTTGAGGCCATACTGGACGATCTGTCCAACAGTAGATTTCTTTAAGGTCACCTATCATGCCGGCATCAACCCATTCTCTCATCTGTCTTACACCATCACCTGATGAACCTTGGTTCCCCATTTGCGTAACAACTTTGTATTTCTTAGCCGCATGTGTCAAAGCACGAGCTTCCCAAACATCATGAGCCAATGGCTTTTGTACGTAAACATGTTTCCCCAATTGCATGGCTGCTAACGCAACAATGGCATGTTGGTGATCTGGTGTTGATACGGAAACAGCATCAATATGTTTATGCTCTTTATCGAGCATTTCACGGTAGTCTTTATAAAATTTTGCTTTAGGGAACTTCTTCACTGTATCCGCTGCACGACGGGTATCCACATCACACAGAAAAGCAATATTTGCTTTTCCACTCGATGCAAATCTCGATATATCTCCTGCTCCCATACCACCGACTCCTACCGATGCTACGTTCAGCATATCACTAGGTGCGGTAAACCCAGCACCACCTAAAACATGGCGAGGTAAAATGGTTACTCCAGCACCAAATAGGGCTGCTTTTTTTAGAAAGTCTCTTCTTGACGAATTGTTCTTTTCCATAATTTAGATTTATTGATGATTATAGGTTACCTTTTTTCAGTTCGCTTACTGCAAAATCAACCGCCCTAGCAGTTAATGCCATGTAGGTCAATGAAGGGTTTACGCAACCTCCAGAAGCCATCGCTGCTCCATCCGTTACAAAAACATTGAGTGCATCCCATACTTGGTTATTACCATTTAATACAGATGATTTTGGATCTCTACCCATACGAGCAGTTCCCATCTCATGAATACCTTGGCCAAAACCATATACATTATCATAAGTATACGCGTCTTTAACACCAATTTTCTCCAACATTTCCTTCATCTCGTTCTGCATGTCGCCACGCATCTTCAATTCATTGTCTTTGATTTCAACGTCCATGGCTAAAACAGGAAGGCCCCATTTATCCTTTTTCGTTTTATCTAGGCTAATTTTATTTTCATGATATGGTAGAATCTCCCCGAAGGCTGTAAAACCTACTCCCCAATCACCTGCCTCAGTAATCGCATCTTTCCATGCGCCACCTACGCTCATTTCTGCTACTTCACCTGACCAACGTCCACGACTTGCGGCACCTTGATAACCGAAACCACGTACGTAATCACGTTTTTTATCATCACCAGCAACGTTAACAAAGCGAGGTACATATAATCCTGTTGGTCTACGACCAAATACATAGCTGTCTAGGTAACCTTCAACGCGTCCACCTGCACCACAACGGAAGTGATGATCCATTGCATTATGACCTAATTCGCCGCTGCTACTTCCAAGTCCACCTTCCCATACATCAGTAGCTGAATTCATCAATACCCAAGTAGAGTTAAATGCCGAAGCATTCACAAAGATAACTTTAGCATAAAACTCATATGTTTGATTCGTTTCAGCATCGATAATCTCAACCCCTGTAGCTTTCTTTGTATTCTTATCATAGATGATCTTCGTTACGATTGAGAAAGGACGTAATGTCAAATTACCTGTTGCTACTGCTGCTGGCAACGTTGCCGATTGTGTGCTGAAATAAGCACCAAAATTACAACCTAACCAACATTGATTTTGATATTGACAGTTAACACGATTGTGATGAGGAACAGTAATATTAGCTGTTCTTCCCATAATAAAATGGCGATTCCCACTATATTCTTTCTTCAAACGAGCTGCTAAATCTTTCTCTACGATATTCATCGCCATAGCCGGCATAAAATCACCATCTGGCAATACATCTAAACCATCACGATTACCACTGATACCTGCAAATTTCTCTGCATAACTATACCAAGGAGCGATATCTTTATAACGAATCGGCCAATCTGCGCCGTGTCCATCTTTTAAATTTGCTTCAAAGTCTAAATCGCCAAGACGATAAGACTGTCTGCCCCACATCAATGAACGACCACCTACGTGGTAACCTCTATACCAATCAAAACGTTTTGTTTCGGTATAAGGACTCTCTTCTTCGTTAACCCAAAAGTCCAAGTTTTTTTCATTGAGTGGATAATCTCTACTTAAAACTGGACGTTCTTTAATCATCTCTTGCGTTCGGCCCCCAGCATGTGGAAAATCCCAAGGATTTTTATTTGCTGCAGGATAATCTTTCACGTGTTCAATATTACGACCACGTTCTAACATAAGGGTTTTTAAACCCTTTTCTGTTAATTCCTTTGCTGCCCATCCACCACTGATTCCTGAACCAATGACAATAGCATCATAAGTGTTATTTTCAGCCATTTTAAATTTATGTTTAGTTTTAGTTTTTTTAATTATTACTCGGAAACAACTTTATTTTCTACTTTCTCATCTTTAAAAGCAACTAAGAAAATAACAAATACTACGCATGCAATTCCTGCTGGAATAATCCATGTTTGTTTCCAGAAATCTGCCACATTAGATTCTTGTAAATAGGCATATTTCTCTCCGATAAAACCTGCAACCCAGAATCCAATTAACTGACCAACTCCATATGTCGCCAATGTAATCAAACCTTGTGCAGCACTTTTATATTTAATTCCAGCTTTACTGTCTGTATAAATCTGTCCCGAAACGAAAAAGAAATCATAACAGATACCGTGTAATGCAATACCTAGAATCAACATGAATGAAAGATCTCCAGCGTTACCATATGCGAATAAGACATATCTCAACGCCCAAGCAAGCATACCCACCAATATCGTTTTCTTGAAACCAAATTTGCTAAAGAAAACTGGTAATGCTAATAAAAATAACACTTCTGAAATCTGACCAATAGTCATTTTACCGGTTGGGTTTTCCATCCCTATTTGATCTAAAAACGGATTCGCATTTTGATAATAAAATGCCAAAGGAATACAGATTAAAATAGAAGAAATAAAGAAAATCAAGAAGTTTCGATCTTTCAACAATTTGATGGCATCCAAACCGATAATGGATGCAAAAGAAGGCTTCTGATCAGATTCGATTTTAATTGGAGGAGTTTTAGGTAAAGTAAATGAGAATAGACCCAAAACTAATGAAGCTACAGCTCCCATTAAAAACGTATTTTTCAAGGCTCCTGCAGAAGATGCTTCCGCAGCGTCCCATTTGAATAGGTAACTGATCGAAAGACCTGCTATAATCCAACCAATAGTTCCCCAGATACGGATATTTGAGAATTGCTTTTCTGGATTGCTTAATTGTCTAAAAGAAACTGAATTCACTAAAGATAACGTCGGCATGTAAAGTACCATGTAAGCCAATACATATGGATAAAATGTAGATATCTCTGTCGCGGTATACATTTGATACATCAAAACAGCACCAATAATATGTAAGACTCCCAATATACGCTCGGCATTGAAGTAACGATCGGCAATCATACCAATGATAAAAGGTGCGATAATCGCTCCTAAAGATTGTGTAGAAAAGACATTCGCGATTTCGAGCGGTTGTGCTTGTAAATTTTTACTTAGGTATGTACCTAATGTAACGAACCATGCGCCCCAGATAAAAAACTCTAGGAACATCATGAACGACAATTTAAATCTAATAGATGTAGACATTATAAGTTTGGATTATTTTAATTTTTTTTAAGAGAATTCTATCAATAATTGGATTATATAATGACAATTTAGGATAAAAAAAACAAATGTACAAGTTACACTAAGAAATTATCTACTTCTCGGTATGCATTCACTAACGCTTCTTCACCTACCTTGCCGCCTTTGGACATACCATGCTCCATACCTACTACGCCTTTAAATCCCTTCTCATGAAGCCATTTAAAAACATTTTTGTAATTTATTTCACCAGTTGTGGGTTCTCTTCTACCGGGGTTATCTCCAACTTGGACGTAGGCAATTTCATTCCAACATTCATTCATTTTATGAATCAGATTACCTTCGTTCTTTTGCATATGATAAGCATCATACAATAATTTACAAGAAGGACTCCCCACTCCTTTACAGATTTCATACGTCTGGTCGGAATATCTCAAAAACAGGTCAGGGCTATCACTTAAGGGTTCCAAGACCATTGTTATACCATGTGGTTCAAATATCTCAGCGCCTCTTTTCAAGGCTTCAATTACATTCCCAGTTTGCACACCAATGGATAAATTACGTTCGTAATCACCAGGAACAACTGTTACCCATTTAGCATTTACACGTTTAGCAACTTCCACAGATTCTTTACATCCTTTTAAAAAGATATCTACAAAATCTTGCTTTCCTGCAGCTAATGTATTTGCACCATTACCACCTTTTGGTACAACAAATACTCCCATTCGCATTCCAAGAGCTGCTAACGTTTCGCCAATTTTCTTTTGTTCATCAATGCTTCGACCTGGCATTCCATTGTCCTCTATGCTTCTGAAGCCCAATTCATGCATGTATTTGATTTCATCTACGAAACTTTTGCCAGCACTAGCACTGAACATCCCTTGATGTGGGGCATAGTCTAAATTAAATAATGCACCTGCTTTATTTTTTTGAGTTTGTGAAGCTTCACCACCTAAAGCAGTTAAGCTAACGGCAGAACCCGCTACTAATAATGTATTTTTTAAAAACTCTGACCTTTTCATAATGTCTATTATCTTGTTTTATTGAGAAAAAAAGCGGAAAATCCTTTCGAATACCTTTCTTCTATTTCTCCTTTATCATTTTTAAATATAATATAAACTTCTAAATTCTTCTTCTTTTCCACAAAATGAATAATCTCATCTGCTGTCAATGCCATAAAATAATTATCAAGTGCATCAGCTTCCATTGCGGTTTTAGCATAAACAGTGACACTGACTATTGGGCTTGAAAACATATATCCTGTCAACGGATTAACATGGTGACTGATTTTCTGTTGTCCATTCATCATGAACTTCTCAAAATTCCCTGCTGTGGTCAATGCCCCAGATTTAATCGATACCACCTCAGTTTTCAAATGTTGATTATCATCTGAAGTCGGTCTTTCAATACCGATTTTAAAATAATCACCCTCTAAATTCTTTCCTTTTATGCGCATTTCCCCTCCCAACTCAACGATGTAATTTTTAATATCCTTACGTTCTAAAAATTCGGCTAAAACATCTACCGAATAACCTTGTGCGATGCCATTGACATCAATACTGACAGTTGAGTTATTTTTGTCTAGGTAAGGAGCCTTCCATATCAATTTATCCATCCCGACGGACAGCAAAGTCGTCGCTATTTCAGTAGAATCGGGAAACTTTTTTATTTGCTTAGGGCCAAACCCCCACAATTGAACAAGAGGAGCTACAGTAATGTCGAAAATACCATTCGTAATCCGGTTATAATAAATAGATGCCTGCATTACTTTTTGAAAATGAGGATCAAGTTTTATAGGGCCGCCATTGTGATTATTGAATTTATTGATTGTCGACTCTCTATGGTAAATCGACATCGATAAATCAATAGATTTCAAGATACTATCAATATCACTTTTCGAAACTGTTTCGCTGTAGTCAAAGTAAGTAATATGATAAGATGTCCCCTGTGCAGGTCCTGATAAGATAATTTTTTGGAGAGATTTTGGAGAATAAGAAGTTTGTTCAGTTCGTGCAGCAGTTAAGCTGCACAAACCAAAAAAACTAATTGAGAGCAGTATCCATGATTTGAAATACATGAATGTATCCTCTTATTAAATGTATAAATTTGTATTCTGACCTGGTATAGCTACTGGGTAGAAACCTTCTTCATTTGGTAATATCTTCGGTAAAGCATCCCATGCATAATTTGTCGGCATCAAATCTATTTCAGATTTGATTGCAGCATCCCATTTGACAACTTTACCTGTATAACAGGCAATACGTCCTAGAATACCCGTCAAAGAACTATAAGCACCATATTCTGCATTAGCAAATTTGTATTCACCTTTTGATACTGCTTCAAATAATTCTTTATGCTCTTGTTGGTAAGGATTTGGATTTCCTTTAGGATCATGTCTATAAACTTCATTCCCTTTTGCATCCCATAATACCGCTTGACCATTTGCCGAAAAATATGCTCTGCCTTTAGTTGCCTGAAACTGCTCGTCAACACGATTTGTTACTCCTTCAAAATGGGCACACTGACTATAGACCACCGAGTTGTCTGCATAAGTAAGCTCCAATGCAAAATTATCGTAGATTTCACCATATTCTTTACCTGTTCTATGCGCACGGCTTCCTGTACCTTGGATACGGATGGGATATGCACCTTTCACCCAATTGGCAATATCAATATTATGAACGTGTTGCTCTACGATATGGTCACCACATAACCAATTAAAATAATACCAGTTACGCATCTGATATTCCATTTCGGTTTGCCCTGGTTTACGTGGTCTCACCCATACGCCACCACTATTCCAGTAAACTTGTCCCGCGACTACATCACCGATAGCACCATCATGGATGCGTTGAATCCCTTCTTTATAATTGAATTGGTACCTTCTTTGAAGTCCAACGACAACATTTAACTTTTTTTGCTTTGCGATTTCTGCTGCCGCTAATATACGACGAACACCCGGTACGTCTACTGCAACTGCTTTTTCCATAAAAACATGCTTTCCTTGACGTACAGCTTCTTCAAAATGAATAGGACGGAAACCTGGAGGCGTTGTTAAAATAACGACATCGGCCAATTTAATTGCTTCTTTATAAGCATCAAATCCAACGAACTTATGTTGTTCAGGCACATCGATCTTATCCTGCCATTTATCTTTTAATGTTTTATAAGTGCTATCCAAATTATCTTTGAAAGCATCGGCTAATGCCACTACTTTAATATTGAAACCCGAATTTAAGGCATCAAATGTAGCCCCTGTACCACGACCACCACAACCGATCAATGCGACTTTGATCACATCACTTCCTGCTGCGAATGCTCCTGCTAAAGGCATTGAACTTAAAACTGTTCCGCCTGCGATAGCTGCTGTCGTTTTTAAAAAATCACGACGTTCAAATTTTTCCATATTTTAGGTATTAAGGTTATAATTAGTAATCTTTAATTGGGGCCTTATCATAATAGGCCATAATTTCCTCATGCGAAGGAGGAGTAACGGGTCTTACTAAACGCATACCCACGAATGGTGCTTCAGGAAACCACCAGTTGCTTTTAGGGATTTGCGGATCTAACTGTTTCCAATACGGATCTGAAGCCAATCGTGCAGCACTTCGTAAATCTACAGCTTCACTGTCAAAAGAACCTCCTCTTACACTGTTTGGATATAATGTCGTAGGTACTGCAACAGGATTATCCGCCACTTTGCCATCAAACTGTTTGTAATAATCTTCTATATATTGATCGAATGTCCATTCAGATACATTTCCATGCATATCAAACAATCCCCATGCATTGGGTTTCTTGGTACCAACTAAGTGTGTAGCCCCCTCACTATTTCCTTTATGCCATGCATATTGGTCCAGTTGTGCAGCATCATCTCCAAAACCATAAGCCTTATCGCTTCCAGCACGACAAGCATATTCCCACTCAGCCTCTGTTGGAAGTCTATAAAACTCACCGGTACGAACGTACAACCATTTGCAAAACTGAATCGCATTATAATGTGTCATCGCCAAAGCAGGGTGCCCCTCTTTACCCATGCCAAATGTCATGTCCAAATATGGTTTTGTAGGACGCGTGACTGCATCTACTTCAGGTGTGATCTTCCCATCTAAACTTTGCGTAACCTCATAATCTTTATATAGGAATGGTTCAAACAAATTCCAGGTAACTTCATATTTACCCATCCAAAAGGGAGCTATTTTAACATCATGAATGGGTGCTTCATCCGCTTTAACAGTACCGCCTTGCTTATACACGCCTGCTGGAATTGCAATCATGTCAAATTTCAATTTTGTACCCTTTATTTCTTGTACATAGCTTTCCACTTTTTGCTGTGCAAACGACGTGCTAGAGAATCCTAACAAGATAAGAGCAAGTAAACTTTTACGCATTTCTATTTTTTTCTATAAATAATTGGTCTTCCCACCATCACTAATCCAGTCATATTATTTGTCTAAGATATTAATTTGATTGTGTATTTTAAACAATAAGTATCATAACTTTTTTATTACAAAAGATGAATATTACCGTTTTACAAAAAAAACAAGGCTTGTAAAACAAAGTTTTACAAGCCTTGTTTATATAATGCTTTTGTTGGTTACAGTAAAATATTGCGACTCACTTCTTTATCAATAGTAATATAACCCGGATAAAAAATCGACTTACCCGCAATATTAATAGATGGTTTTATCTTTATCGTGAATAATCCCTTTTTAGTGTTTGAACTGGAACCAATAAAACCTGCTAAATCACCATTATTGATTAATTCATATATATTGGTATTCAATCGTACCGAAGCTATTGTAGATTCTCCCGGCTCTAATGAAATCGACTGATTGACAATCCCTTCTGCCAATTGTTTTTTCTCAAAAAGAATAATATATTGAAATTGATTAATAGCAGCTTTTTTTAACGTTGGATTCTCGATTTTCAAACGAATGACCGCATCTAAAGGGATGTTTTTGCGTAACATACCTAAAGCGACACTTGGCAATGCTGACAAGTCAATACCATCGGCCTTAACTATTTTTTGAATAGAGGTACCCGCCACACGAATACTATCAACAGATTGTATATCGAATTTACATTTACCAAGATTTTCAATTTGAGCTTTTTGCCGACTAATGTCACAACTGCTCAATAATGCTATACTCATCAATGCGTATAGCCAATTCTTTTTCAATACGTTTATCATGATTTAATTTTTCCCTCCAAATTTATAAAGAATCCCCAAACTATTGATGGGATGCCCTGCCTTTAAATAATCATTACTCATCAAGCCAAAGTTCATACCTGTCATGTATTGGATCTGCCAGCCACGTCCAACTTCCATACGTGTATAAAAAACAGGCTCTATCAAGACATTACGTTCTCTATGAGCATCTAGTTGATCAATTTTAAAATCGGTCATATTTACATGCGACAATCTTAAAATAGTACCATAATTCAGCGCACGATCTCCGCCAAATAAACGAATTTTCTCTCGTTTTGTAGAAGAGTAATTGACTTGGACGAATATTTTATCAAAATCCATATCGCGCCTTTCAATTACTGCAGGCCCTGCAGTTGAGGTTCGCGTGTCCACTTCATTGGCAACTCCTAAACCATAACCAGCATATACTTCAAAAACACGATTGCGGTGTTGTCCAAAACTCTTGAAATAACCAATCCCAAACTCTCCCATTTTTTGAGAAAAATCTGTTGGACTATCTTTCCTATCAATGTAAGAACCATTTGCAATAATCCCAATATGATCGGAAAGGGCCACACCTCCACTGGCCGAGACATTACCTTTCAAATTGATATTCCCAGAAACATATACTTCACCCGCATCTTTAAACATTGGCGCTGCTGGTACATTAGGCATATACATAGAACTACAAGATGATAATAGCAAGAGTACGACTGCTGGAATACTATAGGATAGACTTTTCGATATCATGAACGTTTAATATAATCTATAAACTGTTATTAGCGTATAAAATTGTACCAAACTCGTATTCTCGCACAAATAATTACGATAAAGAATAATAATGAGCTTATACTTAAGGTTTAAAACAAAAAAAGGCGTTAAGTAAACTTAACGCCTTTACAAATATTGTGTAGCAAAACTTACGCTTGCTCTGCAGGAACTACAGAAACATAAGATTTGTTGTTTGCTTTTTTACGGAAAACTACTTTACCATCAATTAAAGCGAACAACGTATGATCTTTACCAATACCAACATTTAAGTCAGGATTGTGTTTAGTACCACGCTGGCGAACAATGATGTTACCTGCGATAGCAGCTTGACCACCGAAGATTTTGATACCCAAACGTTTCGAATGTGACTCACGGCCGTTCTTGGAACTACCCGCACCTTTTTTATGTGCCATTTTTTTATCTCAATTTAAGACTAATGTCTGATTAAAAATTCAATTATAATGTAATACCAGTAATCTGGATTTTAGTGAATTGTTGACGGTGACCGTTTTTCTTTTTGTAGCCTTTACGACGTTTTTTCTTGAAAACGATAACTTTATCACCTTTTAAATGAGACAAAATTTTAGCCGAAATTTTAGCACCAGCCACGTTCGGAGTACCGATTGTGAACTTACCACCATCTTCTGCTAACAATACATTGTCAAATTCAATACTAGCGCCTTCTTCTCCTTGTAAGCGGTGCACAAAAAGAAATTGGTCTTTTGCAACCTTGAATTGCTGTCCTGCTATATTTACTATTGCGTACATTGTTAATAAATTAATTAAATGTGTTTATTGTTAATGAACGGCAAAAATAGCAATTATTATTCACTTTTTAAAATATATTACACTTTTATTTTACCACTACCAAACTGAAACGCGTTTCTCAGGTGCTACATACATTTTAGCCGTATTAGGAATATTAAATGCTTGATAAAAAGCATCCATATTATACACCGGACCGTTCACACGAAACTCTTCGGGACTATGTGGATCCACCTTCAAGCGCATTTGCATTCTTTCATCACTATTTTTAATCCGCCAAACTTGTGCAAAACTCAAAAAGAAACGCTGATCAGGTGTAAAACCATCTATTTTATTTAACTCCTGCCCTTGCTTTGTCTTTTTAAAAGCATCGAATGCGATACTCAAACCACCAATATCAGCTAAATTTTCACCTAGGGTCAGTTGCCCATTGACATGTTGATTATCAAGCAAAGTAAAACTATTATATAACGCTGCAACTTGATTAGCTTTTGTTGTGAACTTTGTCGCATCTTCTGGTGTCCACCAATCTTTAAGATTTCCCTCTTTATCGTATTGACGACCTTGATCATCAAAACCGTGCGTCATTTCATGCCCTATCACTGCCCCAATAGCGCCATAATTAATGGCATCATCTGCATTGGCATCGAAGAATGGGAACTGAAGTATTCCGGCAGGAAATACGATTTCATTATATGGCGGATTATAGTAGGCATTGACAGTCGGTGTTGTCATCAACCACTCTGTCTTATCTACAGGTTTACCCATTTTGTCAATCATCTCCTTATATGCATGACGGGAAGCTGATTGTAAGTTAGCATAGTAGGTATCTTTATTGACCTCTACATCAGAATAATCTTTCCACTTATCGGGATATCCAATTTTTTTCGTGAAAGCTTGCAGTTTTTCTATCGCCTTTTTCTTTGTTTCTGCAGTCATCCAATCTAACTTTTCAATACGGTCACGATAGGAGATTTCAAGATTATTGACCAACTCAAGCATTCTTTTCTTAGCCTCGGGTTTAAAATATTCCTCAGTAAATAATTTCCCGATTACTTCACCTAAGTTATTATCCACCGTACTCACCATGAGTTTCCACCGTTCTTTTTGCTCCTTTTGTCCCTGTAAAGTTTTACCATACAGTTCAAATCGAGCATCACGGAAATCTTTTGTCAATGCTGATGCAGAAGAGTTTAGTAAATCAGCCTTCAACTTAAGCTTCCAAGTATCCAATGGTTCGGATTTCAATAAATTATTAAGGGCTACATAAAATTTAGGTTGTTGCACCAGTAAGGTATCTGTTTTAATAGATAATCTTTTCAGAATATCGCTCCAATTGAGATTTGGAGTTTCTTTTTGAAAAGTCGTTACTGCAACTTTATTGTAGTTCTTAATGGGATCTCGTAACTCCACTGGGCTCAAATGAGATTTAGCAATTGCAGTTTCTATCTTCAAGACAGACTCAGCATCAGCTTTGGCAGTAGCCTGTTTACCTGCCAAAGCAAATAATTTACTCAGGTAATTCATATATGCTTCGCGTATTTTCTTTGCTTTATCATCCTGATCTAGATAATAGCTTGCTTCAGGAAGATTAAGCCCCCCCTGCACAAAAGTCGCAGCATTCTTATTACTCATCCGCTCATCTGCAGCGATATAAAAAGAGAATAAATCCCCGTCCCCATCTCTAAACCCATCAGCACTATAAGCAATCAGCTCCTCGATTGATTTTAATCCATCAATCTTTTCCAATAACGCTGCAATAGGTGAAACACCTAATTTTTCTATTGTAAGCGTATCCATTCCACTGGTATAGAAATCACCTACTTTTTGTTGGTCTGTACCTTTCTTGCTATTGGATTGCGCAGCCTTTTCTAAAATACCATGAAGTTTTTGTAAATTCTCATCATTCAAAGTATAAAATGACCCCCAACCGGACTCCGAAGGAGGAATGACTGTTTTATTCAACCATTGTCCATTAGCATACATAAAGAAGTTATCTCCAGGATGTACAGTCGTATCCATACCAGATACATCTAAGAATACTGTTCGATCTGTTTTATGTTGAACCGAACTATTATTGGATTGACAACCAAACACTAGACTGGCAATCGGCAATATTGACCATAATTTTTTGTTGACCATAATTTTCTAATTTCAAACACCTTGAGTAAAGGTAGTTTTTTTTATTAATGCGGAAATAACACATTTTAATGAAAATTGTTTTGGAAAATAGAATTATACTTCTATTTTTGCCAACAGACTACGGAGAGATGTCAGAGTGGTCGATCGAGCACGCTTGGAAAGCGTGTGTACTTAACGGTACCGAGGGTTCGAATCCCTCTCTCTCCGCCAACAAATAATAAAGCCCAACTGAAAAGTTGGGCTTTATTCGTTTATAGGGTTTGTAAACTTGTTTAAAATAAGCACATTGACTCCTTACTCCACCTGTTTATCACTTACCAAATCTGATAGGCCACCCCAAGCGTTAAGTACATATTATGTAAATTATAACCTACTCCTCGAAAAGATGAAGGAAAAACAGGATTGAAACCTAGCTGTCCAGTCAAATCAGCCTCCCAACGTTTGCCAAAATGTCTCGAAACACCAACATGAGCACCAAGATCAAATGACCTTACCTCACGCGAAAAATCAAAGTCTGCACGCTCAATCAAAACTTTTTCACCTAATGAGTTTCCTTTCCTAATATAACCTTCAGAGACCGTTCCTTTAAATTCAGCAGACAATAAGTAAGCGAAATACATTCCGAACTTAAAATCCCATTCTCCTTGACGATAACCTGCAAAAATAGGTAAGGTTAAATATACATTTCTAGATATTGTCGCATTTGTCCCAGTAAAATCACCTTCGAATGACCCAAGTTCACCATTTCCATTATCCACAGAAATGATGGTATGAAAATACTGAACACTATCTGTAACTTTCATGCCTTTAACATCCACCCGAAATCCTACTCCCATCAACCACTTTGAAGAAAGATCATAGGTTGCTTGGTAGCCAAAAGATGGTGTGAATAACGGAGCATAGCTCTTGATTTCCCGAATCGTATTCGGTAAGGAAAAAGGAGCTGTAGCGCCAATATTATATCCTAAAGTAAAGGCATGTTTAATATTATTATATTTAAATTTCGGTTGTATTTCCTGTGCATTTAGCATACTTGAAAATGCTATTGAACAACAAAACATGGATATTGCTATATATTTCTTCATAATAGAGGTACAATACTTAAACTATCCACAACCAGTCGAGATCCTATAGCTCCTCTATATTGATCACCTTCAGCACTGGAAGACGTCACAATCGCCATCATCAAATTTTTACTAATAACAGCCTGCTGTTTATAAACAAAAGGAATATCAAATCGTGTAAAATTTGCTTTATCAGAACCATCCCGAAGCTCGGCCATTGCAATCACCTGATCAGAGGTCATGATATTAGTGGCATTGAGTCTATCCGGACCATTGAACAAAACAGCATATATAGCACATTTATCTTTAACACCTGGTTGTATCTGTCCCGCTTTATTGATAAAATCTGGTCCAGCACTATATTTATAGTACCCCGTAAACGATTTAGGTAAACCTTTATAGGGTACTCCAAATTCTGTCGCTTTAAGGGGGTTGAGCATTGCTTGTGAGGCATTGAAATTCCCTAAAAATAAGGACCCAGCGTACAATCGTATACCAATGAGCTCCGACAATGGAGTTCCTTTGATAGTGACCAACTCGGCTGCTTTTGTACCCAGATAACCATCCGTTGTCGATCGCGTAGGATACGCATCACTACGTGCAGGTACTCCAGAAAGGGCAACTCCAGCATTACCCGAAGACCAAAGCTGTAACCCATCCTCATCTACAGGATATTCATATTTATCGGTTGAGTGACTTTTCCAATTTTCAAAGGCAAAATCCCAATGCCCGATGTTTACGACTTTAACCGTATAACGTTTCGTATTTTCACCCGACTCGGATGTGACATCATATACAACATCTTGATCAGCATCAAACTTGATTAGGGTACCACTAGCAGGTTTTACAGATGCTCCCTTAGATAAAATCAATAGTGGCGATATGCCCGACTCATAAGCTTCGTTGGTTAGATTAAGAGTTATTGTCCGATTTACCTGATCGACAAAGATATTACCTGTCAACAAATGTGGATCAACTACAACGGTTTCGATATCTGCTTCCGGATTTAGTGGAGCATCCTTAATACATCCCTGTAGCATCAGACCATATAAAAACAGGGAGGCGAATAGCCAATTTCTCATCATTCCTCGATTAGTAGTAATAATCACATTAGCATATGCATCCATAGTAAAACTTAGTATAGGCCTTATTCAGTAATTGGGTCTCATAAAGTATGAGAGCAATAACGGTTCAGTGTTAGTTCCTATTCAAATCTAACAATTTATATTCAAGTTTTTCACTGTTAATTCATGTGTTCTCAACAGATTAACAACTGATACATGAGCGCCTTAATAAAGTATACCTATACTACTACAAAAAATGAAATCAGCACAAATCAAAAAAAGGATATTGGTAATTCCTGTTCTTAAAAGTTAACATCAATTTTAGACTTCAACAGAACATATGGGTGTTATTAGTAGTAAGAAGAATTCAAATTATCATTAGCTTTTTCGGATTTTTCAATAATTTCGATATCTGTTAAGATCATGGGTACATTTTTCTTTATGCATACGTCCTGTTCAAAATGAACGGAAGGTTTACCATCGGCAGTTCGAATAGTCCAGCCATCTTCATCAGTATAATTATCTTCCGTTCCTAAATTAATCATCGGTTCAATAGCGATCACCAGATTTTCCTTCAACATTTTACCTTTACCTCGCTGTCCATAGTTAGGGATATCAGGTCCTTCATGCAATTCACGACCTAAGCCATGACCAACCAGTTCCCTAACTAAACCATATCCATAAGGAACAATATGAGATTCGATAGCATAGCCTATATCCCCTATTCTATTACCATGTATAGCTTGCGCAATTCCTTTTGCCAATGATTCCTTTGTTATCTTAACCAATTGGATTAACTCTTCAGCAACGTCACCAATGATAAATGTATAAGCCTGATCACCATGAAATCCATTTTTATAAGCCCCTACATCTATGGAAACGATATCACCTTCTTTTAAGGGCTGATGATTTGGAAAGCCATGTACAATGGCATCATTGACAGAAGCACAAATATGGAAAGGGAATCCGCCAAAGTTATGAAAGGAAGGAAGCGCTCCATGGTCACGAATAAATTCATTCGCATATCTATCAATATCAAGGGTTGACATACCCGGTTTGATGATCGCGGCTATAGCAGCCAAGGTGCCGCTCGTCAATTTGGCACTTATTTCCATTAATTCGATTTCGTCGTCTGTTTTATAAATCATGTGATTCTTTCTAAATATTCATTTAAATTTTCTCCTTGTTATTTGAAAATGACCTGAAGAATAATTATTCTTTGTCGTTTGTATTACATGACGAAAATTTGCACATAGGCAAATACCCACGCCACATGTAACCAACTGACTCAATGATCATTCTAAACAAAAATAGTAATATACCGAGGAGCCAAAAAGTAAAAATTGGACAATATTTCAACATGATATTGACATTATTTTATGTAATTTTGCAAGGTATGCCCATCAATTTTTTAGGAAATATTAAATTATCAGGCTCCCTTGATATGGGAACGATAGATCACCTGACGGTTTCAGATTTATTTTTTAAATCTGAGCATATCTTAGGTGCTTATGTATTTTCATGTAAGGATTTACAAAGCAGCCAGCCCTTATTTAACGATGGTCTTCCCACCCTAATTTTTATGCCCGAGAAAACCAATGTCGTTCATCTTAAAAAGGCCGATGTAGAAATTAAGTTAAATGCAGCATGGGTCTGTTGTGGTGTTATAGAAAACACCTACTGGCAATTACCTGAAGACTTGCCGTATATAATCGTTCTACGCTTTAAACCTTCATCATTTTATGAAATTTTTAATGTGGAGCCAGCATTCTTTCTTACAAGACCGTACTGTAGTCTAAGTGAAATCATGAGTAATCGTTGGATTCAGATCATCGATCAATTGTATCAAAAGGAAACTATCTCTGACCAGTTCGAACTATTGAAAGAGACCCTTAGCACCTACACTGTAATTGAAAACCGCCCCTATCTATTGCAGGCTGCTTTAGAAAAAATTGATTACAACAAAGGCAATATAACTGTATCAGAATTAATTCATGATCTTGGTGGAAAAGTTAACCGCAAATGGTTGCAAAGAAGTTTTGTGAAATATATCGGTATTTCACCTAAAAAATACATCTCTTTACAACGCTTTATATTTATGTTCGGCCATTGTCAAAACAAGTCCCAAAAGGAAATAATAGACAATACTTTTTTATCAGGATACTACGACTATAATCATTTTTTAAAAGAATTTAAACAATATATTGGCGTCTCTCCAACAAAATACAACTGGGAGTAAGCAAATTAAAGTAACGTTTTCTTCACCAGTTTAATAACTAAGCAAAAATTATAAAAAATTAAGGAGTATAGTGCCAACACAGATAAAGCCCAATGATGTTATTGGGCTTTATCTACTTTGACGCAATCATCAATAGCAACGCTAGTATTTAAAGGAAGGGGGTGCATCTTCCATTTTCGCCCCCCATTCCTTATTGGGGTATTGTCCCATTACAAATTCAATTAAGCCACCGTTTACGATATCATCATGCGCAAACCAAGCCCTATTCCATTCCTTTCCATTGATTTTAGCAGACTGGATATACTTATGTTGTTTCGATAGATTTTCAGCTTTGATCATCAATTTTTTACCTCCTGATAATGTAATCTGCGCCTCCTTAAAGAAAGGAGTTCCGATTACATATATAGGCATACCTGGAGTCACGGGGTAGAACCCCAACATGGTAAACACAACAAATGCCGACATACCACCACCATCTTCATCACCGGGCATACCCATTAGGTCATTTCTAAACCATTGATGTACCAATTGATGAATCCTTTTTTGAGATTTCCAAGGCTGACCCACATAGTTGTACAAATAAGGAACATGTAGACTGGGCTCATTTGCCATCGAAAACTGTCCAACATTACCCGTATGATCGGGAAGTTGACTGTAAAACTCAAACTTACTTTTCCCCAGAGGTTCTCTGAACGTCTGATCCAGATTTTCAATGAATTTATTCCGCCCTCCCATCAGATCGATCAGATCTGCAATATGGTGCGGCACATCCCATCGGTATACCCAGCCATTATTTTCTCCATAATACTCGCGCGCTCCCTGCCCTCCATCATACCGGTAATCAAATGGTTCTATAAATTTTCCATCTTTATCTTTAGGATGAAAAAAGCCCGTTTTGGCATTAAAAACATTTCTATAGTTGAGCGCACGTTTACTATACTTTTCATGATCTTCCTTTTTACCCAATTGCATTGCCAACTGGGCCAAACACCACTCATCGTATGATGTACCCAAGGTCACAGCAATGGGTTGACGTTTTTCAAAATGATGCACTTCAGGTACTGTCTCTACCTCTCCAGGTTTCAATGCAGGGATGTATCCATGAGTTTTATAAAAATCATCCAACCAACCCGCAGGTTGTGCCGACCAAGGTGCTAATGTTTTATCTTCAATTGCTCCTTTAGCACTTTGATATGCTTTCTCCACATCGAATGAACGCAATCCTTTGGAATAGGCATCAGCTATAGTCGCCACACCATGGTTAGAATTCATACGGCGCGAATCGCCGGTAATCTCAGGAAAAGTAGGTAACCAAAACTGGTCCATCTGCTCTGCCATCCTAACAAAGGATTGAATCATATCAGACTCAACATACTGATCGATTAATAACCGTAACGGATGCGTAGCACGATACGTATCCCAAATCCAATCATCGGTATAAAAAGGTCGTTCATCCGCATGCACCTGACCATCAAATGCACTGAAATAACGACTATCTTCAGTTATATTAACCGGTCTTTCATAACAGCGATACGCCGAGCTGTAAAACAAAGCCTCATCATCTGGAGATAATCCTTTCACTTGAATTTTACCCAAAGCATTATTCCATATATCACGCCCCTTATTAGCAAGCACTTCCAAATCATAATCCTTTATTTCACGTCTTAGATTTAACTCCGCCTGCTCCTCGCTGATGAATGATATACCATATCGTATTTTCAACAACTCCAATCCGGGTTCAAAATGAAGAATAGCAGCGACCTGATCACCCGATTTGGAAGTCACTTGATCATCCAACTGCCCTTCGCCATTTAATGTCCCTATTTTAATTGGCTGCTGGTCTACCTCAGCATATAGATAGACAATTGTCTTATTATCCAAGTTCTGAGAAGCTTTAATCTTATTTCCACTCACTGATATTGTTCCAGATTGGGTATTTAGGATTAGTGAAGGTGCATAGCGTTCCCTAAATCTGATTTCATACAATGCCGACTGATGGGATGGTGCATATTTGACATCCATATCCCCGTTCTGCAGATTTGACGTGTATAAATAGGGCTTTATCACCTCATTATCATAGTCTAAGGCATATACATTATTAAATTGTGTTTTCGCAGTTCTATCTAGCGGGCTCAGGTTAAAAGCAGACCGTCCCCGATGACTGGTCACAATCATAGGTAAACCATAGAGTTGATCTGTGGTGAAATCTTGTCTTTCCGGATATACCCGAAGCATACTATTAGGTAGATGTATCGTCGGATATGTGGGCACCAACAGGTGGCTGATATTGCCCATATAAGGATTGACCTGATCTACTGGCGAATCAATTTTTTTATTCGTTGCACAGCCCACGCAAAGCATCGCCAATACATATAAACGTCCTCTTTTTAATATTGCTATCATATACTTTCTCATAAAGAGGTTGCGCAAAGCATACATACTTTGGCAACCTCCATTAAATTAACTTAAAACATTTAGGCACTACAGGACAGTCAATTGAATCGTAGAAGCATAATTATACTTTGCTTCACTCGCATCAATCAGTGCACCAACCCTAAAATAGTACGATTTTCCTTTGACTAGTTTAGTGTTGTTAGCCACTAAGTCTATTTCCAATTGATAAACCTGACTTTCATCCAATTGCCCATTGATATCCTCTTGCTTATTCACAATATTCAAAGGTTCACCAACATTAATCTCTTGATGTGCAAATAGTCCGATACGTTTTACAGCGTTCGCTACTGTTTGCTGCACCTTAAAGGTGGCCACTACCTGATCTCCGACTTGCTTAATTACAGCATCTTTGATACGGATATAAGGTTGCACCTTAAAATCCAGGACTGTATTACCAGCTACCGCAATCTCCTGTTTTTCGATTGGTACAAAATTTCCTCTTACAGGTTGTACCGTATAGCGATTTGCAAACATGATGTTATTACGGTAAGTACCGTCATTTTTTACGACAATGTACTGCGTCTGTGGATTTTTAAATCCGAGTTCAATATATTCGATCTGCGAACCTCTAATGATATCTTGCTGGATAAGCTCACCAGTCTCCACATCATATAGGCCACCTGATATCGTGGCATTTGGTCCTTCATAATTGTCAATATCACTGAGACCGCAACCTGTAAACAACGCAAGCTGCAGCGAGACGAAGGATAGATACAATATTCTTTTCATAGCTTTCATTTTAGGTGTTATTGTTGTGGATTTTGGACTACGCCATTTCCAGCGACATTTGGAATGTGTCTATAATAGTCCTTTTCTGGAAAATTCTGACTATTGGATCCTGCCACATTTTTACGGACATAAATATACTGTGGTTTATTTCCTCTCAAGTCGATTAAAGGAACCAGTGCCTCTTTTATCTTATTTTTAAACGTGGTATGGAATGTTCTCCTGCGTATCAAATCCCAAAAGTTTTTATTCTCAAATGCGAGTTCCACCGTACGTTCTCGAAGCACATTTTCTAAATTAAGTGTTATCGCTACCGTATGTCCAGCTCGAAATCGGATATCATTAATCGCTTTTGTCGCCAAACTAACAGCATTTTCCTGGGTGTATCCGCTTTCCACTACCGCTTCGGCAAAATTGAGCAACACTTCTGCATAGCGCATATCCATGTAGTCCGTAGTGGACTGTAGCCATGTCGTGAACCGCATATTTTCATTCAAGAACTTACGCATCAAGAATCCAGTTCTTGTCATATCCGCAGAGCCATCAAAGCCCGAATACTGATTAGGTTGTTCCTTACCATATGTAAAATAAGTAATGCCTTCATGTTCAAAAGAAGTTCGACTATCGATCAAAGAGCCGTCTGGTTTAACTATTCCACCATTGATCACAATAGTTTGGTTTTTCCAAGTGGCATTCGGATAAATAATCGACGCAAAGAATCGCGCATCCTTATTTTTAAAGATTTCATCTGGTGAATCGAAATGGCGATAAGCAACCCCTTCTTTGTACCCCTCAGCCGATGAAACTTGACCATCAGCTGTCGTCACAACCGGTGAAGCATGACCTGGGTTATCATAACTTTCGTATAAATCGACCATCTCAAGGATTGGATTAGTACGTCCACGATGTGGAAAACCCTCCCCAGTCTGATTCGGCCCATTCCAACCATCAAGATCGTGCGAAAGATCATTACCGACCTGTGCATAGCCTTTAATTAATATCGCTTCTGATGAGGCAATACTGGGGTCGACAAACATCTCCTGATAGTTTTTGATGGCTTCAGCTGGGTTAGCAGGACTTGCTTTATACAAACTGAACCTACCTGAACTAATCAACGCCATTGATGCGTCTATACAGGCCTTATAATAAGCTGCTGCTTGCGAAGCCTCCATGCCTACAAATTTCAATGAGACCGCTTCTCCAGACAAAGGAGCATTATTCCAATACTTAGCTACCGATGCTGCATGTAATGCTGCTCGCGATTTAAGGGCATAAGCAGCCCATTTGGTTGCTCGACGCTTACTTTCATCGCCATTAGCATGCTCCTCAGGAAGCAACTCTATCGCGCGATCACATTCACTTAAAACCAGATCCCATGTTTCCTTTTCAGTACTTCGAGGTACTTTCAACATTTCAAAATCATTGGTAAAATCCTGGTTATCCAAAATTAGAGGTACTCCGCCATAACGTTTAGCAAGTGCAAAATAGGTATACGCTCTTAAAAATGCGGCTTCACCTGCCAGTACCTGCTTTTCTTTATCCGCCATATTCAACGTCGGTATAGATTGGATAAGAATATTGATACTTCTATTCAGCTTATAGCCCTTCTCCCACCAGTCATTTTTATATTCATTCCAATTTGGCCACTCCGAGTGGATCGCTTCCATACCATACTGTGCAAGAGAAAGAAAACCCGTATTACCTCTGGCATTGAATCCTTCTCTAGGGAAATAAACATGATCCTCGATTGGTGCTTGATAATATAAATTGGCTAAGAAAGCTTTCACACCGTTGGGATCCGATAAGACCGCATCTCCAGGTATCTTATTACGCGGCGTAACATCTAAAAAATCGGAACATGAAGTCGAAAAAGCCAATAATGCTCCACAAAATATGCTGGATATATGATGATATTTCATAATTCTAAATATTAAAATGTAAGATTAACCCCTAAGTTGTAACTCTTGATCAGCGGATAGTTATAGCCTGCATTGTAATCCCCCTCAAAACGCTCTGGATCAAACTGCTTGATAAATGAATCTGCAAAAGTGAATAGGTTATGAGCATTTCCATAAACCCTTATCTTTTTGATAAATCGTTTATTCGCTTCGCTTAAAGGAACGGTATAACCGAGCTCTATACTTTTCATACGGAGATAATTGGCCTTCATACGCCAAGCATCACTCTCTCTATAAGATGAACCCATATATTCAGAGAATCGGTTAGCTGGCCACTTCCCTGCTATCCACTCACTATTTGCATCATAGGGATCTGCCAGATGCCATCTGTCATAGAAATACTCAGGAAGATTACCGTTATTGAAAAACATCTGTGAAAACACTTCGTTATAGCGCATGGTATATAATGATGCTCCTTGCATCACCATATTCAAATCTATATTCTTCCATTCCGCATTCAAGGTAAATCCATAGAACATCTTCGGATCACGATTCCTGAAAATAGGCATTAAGTCTTTATCATCGATAACGCCGTCTCCATTAACATCCTCATACGTGAAATCACCGGGCAGGATTTGTGTATTGCCACGATCACCACCATAGACAATAGACTGATAAATTTGTTCCATATTTTGAAATTGACCCGTGTTATTAAATCCCCACTCCAAATCATTCCAACGGTCAGTATATCCATTTCGCCAACGCTCATAACTGCTATTCGCTTCAGGTTTATCTACAATCAAGTGTTTAGTACGTGCTAGATTCATATTAATACTAATACCATACTTAAAATCATTGACCTGATTTTGATGTGAGATGACGAAATCAAATCCGCGAGTCAGCTCACTTTCAAAATTTTCGATAGGCATATCACCCCCAAATGTATTTGGTAGTCCTCCGCTTCTCTGAATTAATTTCCCAGTTTTTTCACGTTGATAGTAATCGGCCTCAAAAGCTATTTTCCCACCAAACAATGCTCCTTCTATACCAACATCGGTAATCTTGGATTTGATCCAGGTAAAATTCGGATTGATTACTCCTGGAGCTCCCAGACCACCTACATAGGAACCATTCACAAATTCAGCCCCCTCCTTTGGTCGTGGAGAAAAACCTAAAATATGTTGAAATGCATTTCCTTGGTTCTCACCAATCATCCCATGTGAAGCTCTAATCTTTAGATTATTTACAAAAGGGAGATTATCTTTCATAAATGCTTCTTCAGACAATCGCCATCCGGCCGAAATATTGGGAAAGAAACCCCATCTTTCTCCTGGGGCATAACGATAAGAACCATCGTATCGAAAAGAAGCGCCCAATAAGTACTTCCCTTTGAAATCATAATTAACACGACCGATGTATGACATGTTCCGTTCCTCAATTTCATCACCATTATTGGTCTGCCTTCCCGAAGCATAATCCATGACATCAGTGGTATAAAAATCATACTCACGCCACAGGTAACTATGTTTTTTGGTATACTGCTTCATTTCAAATACACCAGTTGCGCTTAGGTTATGGTGCTCTGCAAAAGTACGGTCATAATTAAGTTGCCCCTGAAACACAAGACGTTCGGCATCATCAATATTATTAGCAATCCTTGGATTATTAAAGACCATGGAAGTGAGGTCCTCATTATAGATTCTATAGTTCTTCCATACGTTCTTATTGTAAACATTATAACTATCGTAAGAAACAGTACCAATAGCCTTTAAACCGTCAATTCCAGGCACATCATAAGTAAGTGCGATGGACGATTGGAAACTTTTATTCCGATCTTCCGTGTAGCCAGCATAGTCCTTCTGAGACATGATGACGGCATTTTGTTGATTATAGATATTTGCCGGATAATTTGTATCTCCATTGATAAAAGGACTTTCAGTTGGATGACTGATGATGGCTCCCTTATACATCCAGATAAAACCATCTCCTCCAGGAAATTCACGTTTAGATCGACGACCAGATACCATGACATCCGCCTTAAGTCTGTCACTGAGTTTAGCTGAAAGATTGCTTCTAAATGTATAACGATCATAGCCCATATCACCACTTTTGAAGAGTCCACCTTCGTTAAAATAGCCAACACTTGTAAAATAATTAATAGCGTCGGTACCACCCCTTACCGAAAAATCATGTTGATGCTGCGGTGCTGTATTCTTAAAAGTCTCCTTATACCAATTGGTACTCTCATAACCTGGTCCACCTTCACGCCATTTATTCAATTCTTCCTCAGTTATATTATGAACACCATCCCTAAAGGATATCGCATTATCGTACATTTCCAAATATTGGGCAGCATTCGCCATCTTAGGCACATTGGTCGGTTGCTGCAGTCCTACTGTTCCAATATAATTAAAAGCAGGTTTTCCATTAACACCTTTTTTTGTCGTCACCAGGATTACGCCATTAGCAGCATTCAATCCGTAAATAGCTGCTGAAGCATCCTTTAGGATCGATATACTTTCGATATCATTTGGATTTAACTGTTGAAATTCAACTCCCCCATCACGCACGATACCATCAATGACATAAAGAGGTTCACCAAAACCTCTAATATTGATACTGGACCTAAATGCTCCTGGTTCTGAACTCTGCTGCCTAATTTGCAACCCTGGTATTTTTCCTTGTAGACTTTGGGTTAAACTTGAACTGGTCGTGGTATTGATATCTTTAGCCTGTATGGTGGAGATCGCAGCTGTTACATTCCCTTTCTTTTGAGTTCCAAAACCGACTACTACAACTTCCTCCAATCCGGTTTGATTCACTTCCAATTGGATATTGATATTTTCGCCATTGATGACTGCACTTTTTGTCGCATAACCGACATAGGTCACCTGCAATATATCCCCATTGTTTGCTTGGATACTAAATACTCCTTTCGCATCAGCAGCCACTTGTCGATTTGTTCCAACAACTTTGATGCTAGCACCGCCAATCGGTATACCACTGACATCAGTTACCTTACCACGCACTTGCTGTTGCATAACAACAAATCTGTTGTTTTTATTTAATGGTATGGAAGATCCTTCAAACGGCATAATAACCGTTCCGATGAGCAAAGCACATCCCGACATCTGCTTCGTCCACCTGAATAATACACTCCCCGTAGTCCATAATTTTCGATTACTTTCCAAATTATTCATATGATTTATAGGTTTTACTTTGGTTATAGATAAGTGCCCCATCTGATTAGATTCGTTAAACGACCAAATCAAGGGCTATTAATCCTGCATATTTCACTATTAATACGTGATCATCAAGACGCAATAAAATAGGTCATCATATCATAAAGTCCTCCTGTTTTTAATTGGTTATACAAATGAAACTGGAAGAGCTTAATTTTGACTTAATTTTATATTAATTTGAAACACCCGCACAAATTAATAATACAACAAGCTGATTGTCAGATTAATATTTTAATAAAATAGACCACACTAGTGGCCTTGATAAACGTTTTAGGAACGTTTTAAAATTTCTTTAAGGGATATAGGATAGACTTCTCCATAAAGCTTAAGGTATTCTTGTGCAAAGCTTTCATAAGTTATTCGAGCTTCCTGATGCATACCTGATTTAGACATCAACAGACAACCTACAGACATCGCTTCTTCATTCATCGGATTAAATTGCATAATCTTATTAGCAATCATGAGCTGCACATCTTCTTTTTCGTTTCCTGCATCCATCACTTCCTGATAGCCGGTGTAGACCTCCGTCACAATTGTCGATACCTCGCTTTTATATTCATCCATCCATTCGTAATTCATATCCTCTAAAAAGCTTCCTTTTTGAACGATATCTGCGATGACCATCATTTTTTCACGAAAGTCTAATCTTGTATTTTTCGACACTGCTTTAAAATAGGCATAATCGATATAAGCGTTATCCTCACCCAGTTTTATCACCCAATAACCCGTTTCTTTAGAGATCTCGAGTCCAACAACATCCGAAAGAAGCGTTTTTAACTTACCCATATTGACCAATAGATTATTTCGCGCACTTTTAGTAGATTTATCCGACCACAACAATTCATATAAACGCTCGGAGCTAATACCCTTTTTAGATGAAAAAGTATATAAGCAAATACTGAGAAATAATTGTCTAAGAACAGGAGTGAATTGACGAGTCACCTCCAATCCCATGTGATCAAACACGCGAAACGGGCCAAAAAAATAGATGTGATTGACTACTTGTGGCTCAACATGTAATTCTGGTTCTATTTTTAGGGGTGAAATCATTTCTTTCTTAACAGGAGTATCCAATCTACTTGGTATCTTTTTTCTAATTCTCCACAAGAATGCCATTGAAATTATTACTCCACTCAAAAGCAATAGGAGAAATATCACACCTTTACTCATGAATGAACTACCACTGATAGAAACACGATCTAAAAACTGGGGAGGAAAATTAAGACTATATATTTTCACCTCCGTTTGTTCACCATTATCAAACAAAGTAACCGCCAAGAGTTTTTGAGAACGAGAGGCAAAAAAGAGATCCGAATAAGACTTAATATCACTAAATTTATACGGTATACTATCCTCAAGCACTTTAATATCTGTACCATCTAATCCACCACCTAAAAGTCGGATACTGGTGTCGAATACATTTTTCGTATGCATCAGGCTATAGAATTGCTGACCAACGATGACCATAGAATTACCAAAAATATATTCTTCGTCAGTCATAGGAAGGTTTGCAACTTTACGGATTGTGGCTTTTACAGGATCAAAATAGAGCAAATCATAATAATAATGTGGATTCAACTCCTGCTTACCTGACTTATTACCATATCCACCCAAAATATAAGCACCTTTATCAGTTACACCTAGGCTAGACAAATATCGAGGTGTATAAGCAGACTCCTTCAATATTACTTCCTGCCATTGACCATCTTTCATTGAAATCTTGGAAAGCTGATTCTTATAGGTAAAATATCCATAACCACCTAAGACATAAATTGCGGAATCAGACTTACTAAAAAATTTATTGGAATGCCAATAAGCAGTCGTTTGTCCAGTTGTATATCTTTTGCTCCAGGTTCGAGTTTTCTCATCAAAGGAAGTCAGTAACTGTTGGTCTGGGAAATAATTAAAGACCTGGTTCCCCTTACCAACATAAAGAGATTGATTGCCTGGCAAGAGACCCAATGGTCCATCAGCATATATTATACGTTCCTGTTTACCTGTTGCTATAGCATATTTAGTGATGTATTCATTGCCCACAATATAAAGGATTTCCCTTTCCTGATCAAAACATACACTTGCAGCTGGGCTCGCATAAAGTGTATTCGAAGCTAACCATTTACGATGTAAAGACTGTACCCATACTGGGTTTATAGCAATCGCCTTTTCATTTCGCAGTGTATCTAAAAGATTTCCTTCTTCTAGGAGTGTCCATTTATAGCGCTCTTTTCCCCCTTGATACAATTGAATATCTTTTACATAGATTGGTGGTACATCAGTAGTAGAGTACCTTGTCATATTGTTCGCACCAAAGGAAATCCGAGCTGCAACCTGTTTAGGAAACGACAGAGGAATATCAACTTGTTGTTCACCAATGCTAAAGTGCAAATTTCCTGATTTCAAATCCAACATAATATGCACATTGAGCCATTGATAGGGATCAAGTGTATTATTTTTCAATGCAATCGTATACTCTTGATCACCAACCACTAGACTTAACTTTCTATTTTGCGTACTATAGTCACGGCTGATTAAGTCTATATTATATTGATCGTTAAGGATAATCCGAAATACGTAACCAAAATAAGTCTCCTGACCTGGACGGTACTTCAATGCAAACTTCATATCAAATTGATCCTGTATGGAAAGCACATTTTCGCCAAATAATTCAAGTCCAGTTCGTTTATTCTGTACCTCTTCATGACTTACAAAATACAAACCCTGAGCATAACTAGATATTGTACCGATACCCAGCATCCAAATACATAACAACGATATTACTATACTCTTCATATTTTTATAGACTCCCTCTCCAACTTCGTTCAGCTTCCCTTCAAATCATTCCGACTTATATACCCACACAATATAACTTTTAAGCGAAAAATAGCTATCCTATCCTAGACAACTCGAATATCAAATTAAAAGCTATAAATAAAATGAATTTGATGACAATTGGTTCAATTACAGAGCTCCCTTCTTATCTGGATACTGTATTTTATATTCCATTTTAATAGTCTTTAAACTTAGATAATTTTGCTTAGATACACAATATAATTGTATTGATATTAGCATCAGATATGTCTAATCCTTTAAATAATCAAAAACATCATACAAAATATATTTAGGGCTTCTTTTCATCAATTCTTTTAGAAATGCCGTGTGCGTAGCTCCCATTAAAATGAATATTCGATCGTTTTCAGTTACTTCAATTTGATTCAGATTGGAAAAAATAACTAAATTTCGATGGTAAAACTTGGCGGCCTCATCCGCCCCCTCAGCCTTACCTTTGGTCGAGACATAGGTAAGCAGATCTGCATTGGCATTGATTAGGAAATCCAAATATTCAGGCTGGTTAGTTCCTATCAACATATCCTGAATAGTCGGTTTTCTACCTAGTTTTTCAATATACTCTGTCTCATGATTTTGCATCATTTTATAATAAGCTGGGAAAGTTGTTGCGTCCACCTTATTTTTTAAAGAATTAAACAGATCGTAATTGTATTCTTCTTTATAATCTATGCCATAGATGCGTTGCGTTCCTGCCAATCGACCTATTTCAAATGCTAACAATTCAATTTCGTCAGGTCTCTCAAATTTCATATCAGGTTGATGAAGATACTTCTGGTACGATTGCTCCAAATTATCCTGATTTTTCAAAAGTGATTCGACAATAAGAATTGTAGGTTTAAAAGCAGCCAATTTCTTTGCTATCTCATGGATTTCTTTAACATTATCCTCGTTATGCTCATCAAATTCAACTTTGCTTGCATCCGTAGTTTCCCCCATATGGAAAGTCCCCAAATTAAGAACAGGTATAGCATCTTTAAATTTTACATTCAATTTTTCCTGTGCTAAAATCATTGTTGACAATAGCACAAAGTTGATTATTAGCGTTAGCTTGGTCATAATTTAGGATTAAAGATGGCACCAGTTTTTGTATAGGCTCAAGTTAAAGAAATAATGTGAATCGCTAAAGCGTGTCAATAAAATTAATGACTATTTTTTATAAAAATCAAATCGTAGTCTAGATGTAGATATTACAACAGCATAGAATGAAATTTTCAAAAATTTCAATGATTAAAAAAGCAGGAAATATTTCCTGCTTATTCAAAATAGAGCTTGAATATGATATCGAGCGCATCATATCCTCTTAATACTTTTTCTATATGATATAACTATACGTTGTGTCCTCTAATTTATGCCTATTTTCATTAACCATTTTTTAATATTAGCCTGAACCTCCAATTCTTTATCCCCCTTCATCACCATAAATAACCCTTCTTTTTCTTTGCCCCCTTTTGTAGAAAATCCTTCCAAAATGGTGCTATTAGGGCATAATTTCTTTACCATTTCAAAACTATTCCCAATACCATAACCAGCATTGGTATTAAATGTGACGACAGTTTTTCCGCTTAAATCATATTGGTTCAAAAAACTTTTTATAGGTGGAGGCAACTGCATTCCCCAGGTCGGAAATCCAATAAAGACAATATCATATTGTGTTATATCGGAAATTATAGTTTTCAAAGGAGGCAAATAACCACTTTCGTTTTCTCGGGCAACCTGATCTACCGTAGTTTGATAGTCCAGGGGGTAATCTTTTATCAATTCGACAGCCACAAGATCACCTTCAACTTCTTGATGAATCATCTTTGCAACGGCCTTAGTGTTATTAGTACGAGATAAATAAACAATCAATATCTTCTTACTTTGCTTCCATTTATCCTTTTTGGCATGCGGTTTAGATCGATCGTTTACGGTATCATTTGCATGAGTACAAGCCATCATCAGGAATAAACTTATACATATTAGTAGACCATACTGTGTTATTGCTTTCATCTTTAACTTATTTTAATAAACAAATATCCCTACAATCAACCTAAAGGTTAGTATACCCTTTACTGAAGTTACTACCATTATTCCTTATCTAAACCCCTAATCCGTCGCCAATCTTCCTTCCTATTTCCCTACCCTATTTTGCAGAGCCTCAGGATACCTTGCTCCCTGAATAGAAATTTTTGATGCTGCCAATTTAATCTGCTCAAGATCTGCTGTTGACAGTCTGATGAAAGCAGAACCGATATTTTCCTGCAAACGGTGTATTTTTGTCGTTCCAGGGATAGGTACGATCCATGGTTTTTGTGCCAATAACCAAGCTAATGCAATCTGTGCAGGTGTTGCTTCCTTATCGATAGCAATTGCTTTCAATAAGTCGACCAAGGCCTGATTCGCTTTTCTATTCTCTGGCGAAAAGCGAGGTACTATATTCCTGAAATCAGTAGGATCAAATTGTGTGGTTTCATTAATCGCTCCTGTCAGAAAACCTTTACCTAAGGGACTGAACGGAACAAAACCAATCCCAAGCTCTTCCAGCGTCGGAATAATTTCTCTTTCCGCTTCGCGAAAGAATAACGAATATTCACTCTGTAAGGCAGCTAAAGGTTGCACTGCATGGGCAATACGGATCGTCTCTGCTCCTGCTTCCGACAATCCCCAATGTCTTATTTTCCCTTCATCTATAAGATCTCGAATCGTTCCTGCAACAACTTCAATGGGTACTTTAGGGTCCACACGATGTTGATAAAACAAATCAATATAATCTGTTTTGAGCCTCTTCATGGACGCTTCTACCACGGCTCTTATCCGTGCAGGACTACTATCCAATTCTTTTTTAGAGTCGCCATCCTGAAACCCAAATTTGGTCGCAATCACTACCTTATCCCGAAAAGGAATTAAAGCCTCTCCTAGCAATTCTTCATTCGTAAAAGGACCGTAACACTCGGCTGTGTCGAAAAAAGTGACCCCTTCATCATACGCTTTCTGAATCAAATGAATAGCTTGCTGCTTATCCGTAGCAGGTCCATAGCCGAAGCTCAACCCCATACATCCCAGTCCCAAAGCCGAAACTTCAAGTCCGCTAAGTCCTAATTGTCTTTTTTCCATGTTTCTATTTTTTTATACATGAAAGATTCATTTTCTTTCACTACATTTTTATAATTACCTGTTATCTATCACTTGAATAGATTTTATGATACAAAGTTCGAATATGCTTTTCACTACTCCTGTATACAGATTACGGTTTCCCTTACCATTATTACTGACTACAAGCCACTTAATATTATACTTACATCATTATGCATTTTTTTGTTTCAGAAAAAAATGCATGGACCAAGCTAATAACCACACCACTATTGATTAGGGTACACGGTATACTTCGATTAGATTTCGCTTTCATACTATATTTTTCGCTTTAGTTCGATCGAGTATTCCTTTTAGAAAAAGAAGATCGTACCTTTATCTTAGGTACTATTTTATTGTTGTACAAAATCGAATAAACATTGTTAACAAAATACAACTCATGGCAATTACTGCTAATAAGTGTCGCTGCTGCTATATTTGTTATATATCCAGATATCACCTGGTTGCCCTTTGAATTAAAAAATCTTGACGAATCAAGAAAAATGGCTCATATCATTTTTTTTCTGTTTCGTTATGCATTCTTTGTGTCATTGATTTTTTTACTGATCAAAACCAATTTAGCAAATCTTAAAACCTCCTCTTTCAAAAAAAGATTTGGATATAGCCTCTTGATTGCTGCTATTGCGTACGTTGTTTATGGAGGTATTTCAGTGTTACTCTTTACCAAGGTGAGGCATTTCGGAAGTCTTGTCCTTTTCCAATTCTTTGTTGTTTCCATATTAAGTTCATTGATGGGACATATTATACAACTGTATATCGAAAGGAGGAAAAAAGAACAGCAGATTGAAGAACTTACAGTCAAAAATCTGGAAAGCCGCTATGACGCACTTACCAATCAGATCAACCCCCATTTCTTTTTCAATTCGCTCAATGGTTTAACCTCTTTGATACGAAAAAAGAATGATGAAGTCACATTGACCTATGTCAACAAGTTATCCGATGTATTCCGATACATCCTACAGAGTGATAAAAAAGGGCTTGTTACCTTAAGGGAAGAACTAGCATTTGTAGATGCCTTCAAGTATATGATGGAAGTCCGTTTTGCCAATAAGCTGGCATACCATATCCATATTGACCAAAACGTATTGGATTACACACTCCCGGTCCTCTCCATCCTTCCCCTGCTGGATAATATTGTTGTTCACAACACAATAGACAGCGACCATAAAATGGTTATTGACATCTACTTGAACGAGAATAATGAATTGGTTATCTCCAATCCGATTTATCCTAAATTAACAATAGCCAATACCAATGGTACAGGACTCAAAAATCTAGAGAACCGATTTTTATTATTGTTAGAAAAGTCAATCCGGGTAGAAGATGATGGAAAGACATTCACCGTTTATTTACCCTTAAAGTAATTATTTATGCAGGTATTGATTGTAGAAGATGAAACTGCAGCTTACGAAAGCTTAGTTGAAATATTAAAAGAAATCGACCCTTCGATACAAGTTTTAGGAAATACAGAGAGTGTAAGCCAAACCATCAATTGGTTAAATACACATCCAGCACCCGATCTCATTTTAATGGACATCCACCTATCCGACGGATCTGCATTTTTGATATTTGATCATATCCAAGTCGAAGTACCCATCATATTTACAACAGCTTATGATGAATATGCCATCGATGCATTTAAAGTCAGCAGCATCGACTACTTACTCAAGCCCATAAAATCAAGTGATCTCGAGCGAGCGCTTCTCAAATTTAAACGGTTTTCCCAAAATGATCTGGTTTCTTATATCACAAAGATCACACAATTGGCTCCTTCTTCGCAGTACAAAGACAAACTCCTTATTTCCGTCCAGGACAAGCTACTTCCTATTAATTTACAAACTGTTGCTTTTTTTTATACGACGGATAAGAACACCAGCATTTATATAAAAGATGGCAACAATTATCGCTATTCGAGAACACTCGATTATATCTATACGACTTTAAATCCGACAAAATTTTACCGTGCCAATAAACAATTTATTATTGCCAGAAGTTCAGTTCAGAGCATCACGATCTGGTTTGATAATCGTCTCCTTATCACACTTGACATAGATACTCCCGAACGTATTTATATCAGTAAAAACAAAGCATCGGATTTCAAAGAGTGGATAGTTAGTGGATAAAATCGTTTTCAGTAACCAATTTTTCGTTTTCCTCCCCTTCCATATATTGACCTAAACTAATTTCCTGATGTTTGTTGATATCTATCGGGATAGCTTATTATAGGTCTTGTCAACTTCCACACTAGGATCGAATAGCTATGGAGATTAGATATCAATCTCAAATGGCAAAAATTAATCAAATAGTAAATGTCAGTAACATGAAAACACTCACTCATCTAAACACCGTTTCTGCATTCAATACTTTCAATCAATTTGAAACTCGTCATCCACTCGTCAATATCGTAGACTGGTCTAAGGCGATAGTACGTCGTGACAGTACTGTGCATTTAAATCTATATTGTATCGCACTATCTGTTCTTGACAATCATGAAGGGCAATTAGCGTTTATTGCTCCTGGACAAGTTATCGGAATAGAGCATAATACTGCTGAAATTAAAGGTAAAGGACATGCACTTGTATTCCACCACGACTTAATAAAAGAAACGTCTCTTGCAGAAAAACTGAGCGTTTACTACTTTTTCCATAAAGACTGTCATCAGATCATACAATTATCAGAATGGGAAACAAAAACTGTTGCCGACTGCTTTTCTAAAATCGAATATGAATTGAGTCAATCAATAGATAAGCACAGTAAAAAATTACTGACTTCGAATATTGAACTGTTCCTAAATTACTGTGAACGTTTTTACGATCGTCAATTCATTACGCAAGAAAGTCTGAATCAAGGTATGGTGAAAAATTTCAATGATTTGCTTAACCAATATTTCTCATCTGAAGATCTCATCGAAGTCGGAATACCTTCCGTTGCCTATTTTGCCGAAAAACTGAATATATCAGCGAATTATTTTGGAGATCGGATAAAAAAAGAAGCGGGAAAATGTGCCCAGGAATATATCCAAAAAAAAATCGTAGCTGAAGCAATAAATAAGATACATGACCGAAGTAAAACGATCAATGAGATTGCTTACGAATTAGGCTTCAAATACCCACAACATTTTTCGCGATTTTTTAAAAAAAATGTTGGAATCAGTCCAAATGAATTTAGAACTGCAGGGTCGGATTACTAAATCATAAAACTTGTACGTTCATCTGCAAATAAGAAAAATGAACGTACTATTTATCCGCAAGTAAAACAGCCAGCATTCATCAGCTTGAGAAAGTCTTCCTGCATAAGGATAAGGCAATCATTCGGTAATCTTTTTTATAAATTTAGCAGGTATACCACCGACTACCACATTATCTGGTACATCCTTTGAAACAACTGCCCCCGCAGCAACCACCGAATTTTCCCCAACTGTTACTCCAGGCAATATTGTAGCCCCCGCCCCTATCCAGGCTTTACGCTTGATGAGGATAGGTTTTGTAACTAAAGCGCTTCTGTCAGCTGGATTTAAAGGGTGGTTTTCTGTAATGAGATTTACTTTAGGACCAATTAATGCTCCGTCCTCAATCGTTATACCCCCCATATCTAAGAAGGAACAGGCATGGTTAATAAAAACATGTTCCCCAATCGAGATAAATCGTCCAAAATTAGTATAAAATGGAGGAAATATAATGGTGCTATCGGCTACTTTTGTCCCGATTATTTCACTCAAGCAATTGCGTAATTCATTGGTATCTGCTGAACTATTAAGTTTTTGAGATAACCTGATTGTGTTATCAACAACCGCATAGATTTTATAGTAATCAGGATCACTTAGGCTTACTTGTTCCCCAGCTTTAAGTCTGTCAAGAATGTCTCTTTTGGATGTCATGCTTATGTTTAATTTATAGATATAATAAAGTTAACAATTAAACGGCATATGGACAGTAAAACACAACAAAGCAGTATTAGAAACCGTATATTTCTGAATTCGATATTAAAAAAACAAAGTTTACCAACTGATATCGGGTTCAACGCAACATCAATCTGATATAAACATCGTTTGATTTATTACAAGAAGATTCCGAAGAATTTTGATTTCAGCAACGCAGCTCTTTCTACAGCTAGTTATTTTGATTGCTTTTCAATCCAATTAAGCATTAACAGACAGCCAGGCGCATAAACGCCTCCATGATCAAAACCTTGCAATTGATACAATTGTATATTAGGGTGTTTTAAATTTTCTAATACAGCAGCCAGATGGGCATTCTCTTCATATCTCGCAGGCAATTCCAACTTTGGATCTCCAGTAATCAATAGAATCGGTGGTGCATCTTTCCTAGCAAAGGTCAATGGGGCATACTGATCGATAATTGGAATTTCCATCGATTGTCCTCGTTCTTTCTTAATGGTATAATGCGTATTGGTTTGCCCACTGACCGGAGCCAGTCCCTTAATGCGATTAGCATCTATATTATACTGTTTAAGGTATGCTTTATCCAAACCAACCATCAATGCCAAATACCCACCAGCAGAATGACCTGAAACATAGATTTTTGAAGGGTCACCCCCATGAGATGCAATATGATTAAAAGCCCAAGCAACAGCTGCCGCAGCATCGTCAATATAAGCCGGCCCCTGTACTTTCGGACTTAGTCTATAATTAACAGCGATAACCGCTACTCCTTTTTCTTTAAGCTCCAATGGAATGAATTTCTCCCCTCCTTCTAGTCCTCCACCATGAAACCACACAATGGTAGCAAAATTGGGTTTATCCTGCGGAAGATAAAGATCGAGTTTACATCGCTCTTTTTTATACGCATCATTTTCATTTTTTTCTCGGTAGGATATATCCTTTATCAAGGTATACTCCTGCGCTGAAGCAGAAAATTGTGCGAAGATTAAAAAGAGAATTACAATAGTCTTATGTAGCATTTGGTTTTAATTTAGTAAGGTTATATGCTAAGATACCAAAAAAATAAAAACAGATCAGTAAATTTTCATAGAGACTATTATTTCAGTATTTCTAACGTTAGCGGAAAAAATGTTTTTATATCAGCACATTAAGACTCCTAAAGTAAGAATATGTTCCCTGTTCTTCAGATTAATATTCCGCAGATATTTACGCTAAAAAGCAAAGGAGATAAACAAATCGATAGATAATTAAAACCAATCGAATGTGAACTATCAAAACAATCTGATGGAAAAATTTTAAAATAAAGTAAAGCTTCTATAAAGCAGTCTGAAGGGATAAAAAATGCTGTTAAAAGTTGCTCAAAATTGTAGACAAAAGAACACGAATCATATTTATTGATTTTATTAAACAATGGGAATCAATAATTGCTAAAAACATTTATACTATCCAATTGTTACTTGATAAAGAGCCTGAATTTCTAACTTTCATGCTTTATTGAGGTTATATTTCTTTAACATTTCACCTGGATTTACACGGTAAATTTGAGGTACTAAATCTTACAATAATGGCAATTAAAACAGATCGATTATCAAAAACACTTTGTAAAGCTTTAAATGAACAAATCACACTGGAAGCCTATTCAGCACAAGTATATTTAATGTTAGCCTGTTGGGCTGACGACAACATGCTTGACGGCGTCAAATCCTTTATGATGAAACACTCTCAGGAAGAGCGCGTACACATGGCGAAAATCATCGAGTATGTACAAGAAAGGGGAAGCTCGGTGAAGATTGATGCAATCAAAAAACCAGAACCAGAGCCTAAAAACACCTTGGAATGCTTTGAAATGGTTTTGCAACAAGAGATTGAGAATACCGAATCGATTTACAAAATCGTAAATATGAGTATGAAGGAGGGTGATTGGGCAACTTGGAACTTCCTACAATGGCTAGTCAATGAGCAACGTGAAGAAGAAAAATTAGCATTGGAATTATTGGATAAAGCAAAACTTGCCGGAGGCAAAGACATGACAGACAATGCACGCTTTGAGTTGAACAAACTAATTGGCAATACCGGACAAGAATTTCCTGTAGCCGATCATATCAATCCACTCGCATAGCGATACAAAACACAATAAAGGTAGCTTGAAAAGTAGACCGAACAAATAGCTTTTTTTGATCCATCTAAATATCCCGCTACCTTTATTTTTAATTTTTCAGAAAATCTAAATTTATCGCTTCGACAATAATGATATATCCAGAGAGGTATGATACAATTTTTCAACTAGATCCAGCATCAACTCCAACTGCTCCCTGACCAATATACCCTCACCTACATCATCATGATCAGGTTTTAACCGGTTAGACTTCAACCCCATACCATCCCAAGTATCTGTTGCAAACAATGCATATGATTTCTTTAATTTCGAAAGAATCTTATTCATCAACCTTTCATGTTCATCCTGAAAACTCAAGCCAGATTTATGGTCTAACATATTGGTAAAGGCCATCGCATATGAAATCAATTGATGCGTAAAAATCGAAAAGTCGTTCAATTCTTTAGTAAAAGGACGTTGATAACTCGGTTCATTCACTATTCTTTCATTCAAGGCATTTAATTCTGCTAAACTTAAGTACACTTCTTTACGGGCAAACTTATAATCTGCAAGGTCTATCCCATCACCAGAAAACGTTCTAAAGCTAACAGATAAGAAATGTAAATTAGCGTGTATTGCCTTCTTCAAATAAATATGAACAGAATCGCTCTCCCACGTAGGAAGAATCAGATGAAAAGCTAAAAAAGAAAGCACACATCCTATAACAGTATCTATCAAACGTTCTTTTAATAAGAGCACCCCAAAATCATTTACTCCCGTAAAAAAGTAATACGCAATCAGAAAAAAAGCGGTCAGAAAAAATGATCCATAGAAGTACTTACTGCGCAAAAAAGTAAATGTCAGCAGCATATAGACCAACATCACAGCCAATAACATAAAGGCATTAGTTATAAAATAGATGCTTAACAACCCTAAGATCCCTCCTAAGAAAGAACCTTTCAGTCGATCGATACTTCTTTGCTTACTTAAACTAAACCCAGGTCGTAAAATAACAATAATGGTGATATAAATCCAAAAACTATGCTGTGTTAAAGCAAGGTAAGCCGGAAAATAAACCGGAAGTGCATTTGTAATCACAAATGCGATTAACATCACTATAGCGACACGTAGTGAATGTCTAAAAATTGGAGACTTGATATTCAAATGAGCCTGTAAAGCTGGCCAAGAAAACGTACGTTGTTTAAAAAATCTTTCCTTATGTAACAGTAATTTAGAATGATCATCCACATCTCCCGATTTAGATAGTATGCGATGTATTTCCCTAATTTTCTGCATTACATAACGGATATTGACGAGAATTTTCTTCAGGACGATTGTCGTACTCTGCTCCTGATTTTCCAATGCAACAATTTCCTCATAAGCTTTATCCCATTGTCCTGTAAATTGTATCGGATATTTTGGTGATTTTAGTAAACTTATAGCGGTAGAGAGCAGCTCCAATTCCTGAGCACAACTTACCAACAGATCCGGAACCATTTGATAGACCTTTGTATGTCCATATTTTTCACGAATCTGATAATAATCATGATGTGAGGCATTTATTCGTTCGAATAATTCCATCAACGTAGCGAAAATAAAAGTGAGTTGCTTATACTGATCACTGGCAAATTGTTTCTCTGTAGCCGCAGAGAACAAGAGCTCCCGTACATTTTCTTGACGTTGATTAAGGATAACATTCACCTGAATAACACGTTTGTGTGTCTTTGCAATGGCAGTAGTAGCATCAAAAAAATCAGCTTTAACCCTTAATAAGAGACCGATTCGGTATGCACATTCAGCCAAAACCTGCTGACTGACCCGATAAGGTCTTAAGTAACGCACCAACAATACAAACAACATATACCAAATTGCACCAGCTGTCAACAGTAAAGCTTCCGTAATCGGATGACTACTTTCATGCGTAAGTGTCAAACTAAAGAATAGCGCCAGTAAACAAGAAGCACCTATCCCCATTGCCCTAATTCCAAAAACCGTTAGCATGCAAGCAGCAAAAGAGAAAAAAGTAATAAATAACCCTAAAAACAAATCTGAAAACGGGAGAATACGAGTGAGCAAACTCATACAAAACACGACAACAACAGTGATAAGCAAAGATTTACGACGTTCTCGGTAGGGACCTACCAAATCTGGTGTACTCGCAATGATACTACCTATGCCTAACGTTACACCATAATGCAATTGACCAAAACAAGTACATATAAGAACAGGAATTAGGACAGCAATGGTAATTTTTAATCCTTCATGAAACGGTTGGCTATTGATGAAAAACCGAGTCTTTTGCCATACTTTTTCTATACGTTCACGCAATGTAGGTTATCTTATTAAAGTGGATATTAAGCGATAAAAGACTAAACACATGTTAATCGTTTTACTTTCGCAAAAGTACCAAATTAAATATTACAAAAAGAAATTATCATTTGGCAGATAGTTTATAAATAGAGGTAAAACATATATATAATATTGTTTTTAATCGAAATTCAATATCTTACTCCCTGTAAAAAAGTTGTGTTTTATCTGGAATATGATAAATAGTCAAAAGAAAACAATAATTTTAGGCACTAAAAATTTTTATAAGCATGAAAAAACTCACGCTACTTTTATTATTAGCAAGTTCAATGGCTTACGGCCAGCGCAACTTGAACATAGAAGAGACGGTCTTCGGACCCCGTACATATGCACCTACTGCCCTTGTTAGCAGTAATTGGATTCCAAATAGCAATAACTTTAGCTATTTAGACAAGAGCTATCAAAATTTGGTGCAAAAAAGCGCCAATGGCAATGGTACCGAAACAATTATAATAAGTAAAGATGATTTACAATCTGCTTTAAAAGCAAAGCTTCCAACAGAGCAAATTAATTTGCAAACTTTCCCAAGTGATTACCAGTGGGAAGACTCCAATACCATTAATTTTACACTGCGCACAAAACTATCCTTGTATCACATCGCTTATGATGTTAAAAATAAACAAGTCGTTCATGCACTACAGTCTGACCAAGCAGGTAGCAACCAAGAATATGCTGCTAATTACAGTAAAGTTGCCTTCTTAATTGGGAATAACATCAACTTAAAAACTGCTGATGGCAAATTAACGGCAGTAACAACAGACACCACCGATGGCATAGTCAATGGTAGCGACAATACACATAGACAAGAGTTTGGCATAAAAAAAGGTATGTGGTGGAATTCGCAAAATGACAAGTTGCTATACTATCGCAAAGATGAAACCATGGTGAGCAAGTATCCATTGATCCAATGGGATACACGTGTGGCTTCTGTCAAAGATATTCGTTATCCTATGGCAGGAATGAAAAATGAAGAAGTTACTTTAGTAATATATAACACAAAGACAGCTGAAAAAGTAACCCTGGCGATAGGTGAACCACGTGATCATTTTTTAACAGCAGTAACATGGGATCCCTCTGGACAAAGTATCTACGTTGGTGTACTGAACCGCGAACAAAATCATCTGAAGCTGAACCAATACAGTGCTCAAGATGGTCGTTTTATCAAAACATTATTCGAAGAAACGGCTTCCACTTGGGTCGAACCACAAAATGATCTTCTATTTTTACCCAATAACCCAAAACAGTTTCTTTATCAGTCTGATAGAGAAGGGTTCAATCAATTGTACCTGTATAATACAGACGGTAAATTGATAAAAAAACTAGGTCATGAAAATCTTATCGTACAGCAATTAGGTGAATTTTCACCAAAGGGAGATAAGATTTCGTATACCGGTGTTACCAATGATGGTCTAGACCGTCAACTATTTGAACTGGATATCAAAACGGGAAAAACGACACAGTTGACCCAAGATAGAGGGACGCATAATGCGAAATTAAATAGTGATGGTACGTATGTATTGGATCAATACAGCAACCTAACAACACCCAACATTGTACAAGTAAAAGGTATAAAGACAGGTAAAGTTGATCAAGTAATCTCTTCCCCTAATCCATTTTTAGGAAAAGTCAATCCGCCTAAAATCGAATTTGTGACATTGACTTCTGCAGATGGTGCTACTCCCTTAACAGGACGTATCATTTATCCAAATGATTTCGACCCTGCTAAAAAGTACCCCGTCATGTACTACCTATACGGAGGTTCTCATTCGCAACTGGTAACCAATAAATGGTTAGGTGGTGCTGGTTACTTCGATATGTATATGGCACAACAGGGCTATATCGTATTTACTATGGACAATAGAGGTACCGATGCAAGGGGGCGTGCATTTGCAACCGCAACACATCGCCAATTGGGACAAGCAGAAATGGCCGATCAGATGAAAGGTATTGAATACCTAAAATCGAAGTCATTTGTAGACCAAGAAAAAATGGGTATTTTCGGATGGAGCTTTGGGGGATTTATGACAACTTCATTTATGATCCATCACAACGACATCTTCAAAGCCGCTGTTGCTGGAGGTCCGGTCATGGATTGGAAATACTATGAAATCATGTATGGAGAACGTTATATGGATATGCCTCAGGAAAACCCAGAAGGTTATCAGTTGACATCGCTTATCAATAAAGCCGACCAATTGAAGGGCGATCTTTTGATTATCCATGGTGCACAAGATCCGGTTGTATTGCAGCAGCACAGCATGGAGTTTGTAGAAGCTTGTATCAAAGCGGGGAAACAAGTTGATTATTTCCTATACCCTACCCATGAGCATAATGTTTCAGGTAAAGATCGTATTCATATGTACGAGAAAATAGCCAAATATTTTGATATTCATCTTAAAAAGTAAAAGACAATCGCATAAAAAAACCTCTTGATTTAGTTATCAAGAGGTTTTTTTATTTCACAATATATCAACGTGCTAATAGCGCTTCTAAGCCTAATCGATAGCTATCTAGCCCAAAGCCACAAATCACCCCTACACAATTTTTTGCAAGATAGGAATGGTGCCTAAAAGCTTCCCTAGTATGGACATTAGAAATATGCACCTCTACAACGGGAGTATTGATAGCAGCAATGGCATCTGCTATTGCGACAGAAGTATGTGTGTAAGCCCCTGCATTGAGTACAATGCCATCAAATTCAAAACCTACTTCATGCAATTTATCAATAATAAATCCTTCTGTATTACTTTGAAAATAATGCAGTGCGACAGATTCATACTTACTTTTTAACGTTGAAAAATAGCTTTCAAAATCTTGCGCTCCATAAATCGACTTTTCGCGTACGCCTAATAAGTTGAGATTAGGACCATTGAGGATTAATATTTTTTTCATCAATTATATATTTTTCAAACCTTAAAAATCTCTGTACATCGATCTAAAGCTCGAACGAAGACCAATACTAAACACACCAGATTTATTTGTAACTGGAGTTTCATATTCAATTTTTTGATAACGTTGCGTATAGCCAAGTTCAAATCTCAAGTTATATTTAGGATTCAACACATAAGCTGCTTTTGCATCCGCATAGACGACTTGACTTTTGAGTCCTTGCCCAATATGATTACCATATTTATTTGCAAAAGTACGATAAGATTGAAAAATATCACCGCCCATATTCGAGCCGTCCTCTAAATCCAAGCCTTTTTCATTATAGTTGAGTTGCGCCGAAAAATCAAATCTTTTCCAAGCATAATTCGCGATACCGACCACTTCTCTAAAGTTGGCTCCTAAAGGATGCGCCAATGGCTCAGCATTATTACTGTAATTTGAACCCGAATCAAAATGCGCATAGGTATAAGGTCTCGCTGTATTATATTCAACTAAAAAGTTTAAGTTTTTAACGTCAAAAATATCATAGCCCCTTACACCCAACTGTGCTCCCCATTTGTTATGCACATAACCTTTTCCTGCAAAAAACTCCTTTGCTGTAAATTCTCCTAGTAAGAATTGTCCATAAGCAGTTACATTTTTAAGTACTTTATATTTAGAATTCAATCCCAAAAACATCTTATCAGGCGAAGAGGAGTTATTTGACTCCACAGGGCGTAAGAACATCACTGGATTGATATAGGTGAAATCAAAGCCTCTTTTTCCAGCAGCATCTTGGTTAGCCCAAGTGATCGACTGAAAGAAACCTACCGAAAATCTGTTTGTCACATTGTAGTCAATGTATTGAAAAACACCCCATTTCTTTCCATCACCATAACGCTCTGTTGCTCCCATATCATCCGCTCTTTTATTGGTCGGATCGTTCATATAGGCCCATACCGAAGTATATTGAACATTCCCGATTGTTCCCGTAAATTTCAAATGCGTGTAGTTCGAAGAAAAATCAGATAATAACATCGAACGATAACCGTCACCGATGAAGTTCTTATCATACGCTACAGTTGCCTGAAAATGCTTGCTAAAATCATAAGTCATACTAGCAGTAGCATTCATCCAATCTTTCTTATTGTTCGACTGGTGTTTAGTATTTCCCTCACCCGGTATCACTTTTCTATCATCGATATATTCCGATAGGTATTCCGGAAAAACAGCTTGGTTCTCAGTTGCACTCGTATAGAATGTAAATTTATCGCCTAACGTAACACCAGCTTGAAAACCTCTTGAGTTCATCCAAGTATTGCGCTTATCCCCTAGTCCGTCTTTCCCGATGATCATATCGGGCAATAAATCGGCATAAAAAGTATAATCTTCTTTCGCCACTTCGATTAGATGTTCATTAAATAGCTTACGCATAAACCAATTATCTGAGGCTACCGGCTGATTCGATTGAATAGAGTCGAACTTTACCAATAATTCATCCTTAAATAGAAATGGTTTAGAAGAGGTATGTAATCGCGTATTTGGCGAATACAAAACATCATTCATTTTTTGAGAAAATTGATAGGAATAGGGCTGATTCTTAATTTGTGCATGCACTTCATCTTGAGACAACATTCCAAGCGAGATCACTCCAGCTATTGCTAAATATTTTAATGACCCTTTTTCTTTCATGAGATTTTTTTAAACATTAAAAAGAACAGCAAAATCCATTCCTAAAAACAAAATAACGGTTTTTTAAACTTATAACAATTACTAAATATAAAATAATCATCCTAAAACGTATTTGCTTTCTCTTTTAACGTTTTTTTATTACCTTGCCTTTAGTATAGAACCAGTATGATAATAAATAACCTTATTGATATTTAACAATGAAACGCAGAACATTCATTCAAAATTCAGCCGCATTGGGTGCTGGATTATTTGCGAGCAAAGTATCTTTTGCAACGATGCAGACTTCATTCCCCACGGTGCGTACTCCCCTAGGTAAGCGTCTATTCTCCAGTAAAGCTATTGAAAATACAATTGCAACATTTGGTAAAGCGACTACAAACAAAGAATTGGCATGGCTTTTCGGGAACTGTCTTCCAAACACTTTAGATACGACTGTATTTCCATACGTCGAAAATGGCCGTAATTACACCTATGTAATTACAGGTGACATAGACGCCATGTGGTTACGAGATAGTAGTTCTCAAGTGTGGCCGTACCTGGCTTTTATGAAAGATGATAAAAGTCTCAAAAATCTGATTTCGGGTTTAATTCATAAACAAAGCAAGTGCATCAACATCGACCCTTATGCAAATGCGTTCTATAATGATCCAACAAAAAAAGGAGAATGGTTCAGCGACCATACGGACATGAAACCAGGGATTCATGAGCGCAAATGGGAAATCGATTCTCTTTGTTACCCAATTAGACTTGCTTATCACTATTGGAAAGAAACAAACGATGATAATCCCTTTAATGAGGAGTGGGAAGCAGCACAAGAAAAAATTTATAAAACATTTGTAGAGCAGCAGCGTAAAGAAAATTTAGGTCCATACAAATTTATGCGCGACACACCTCGTGGATCGGATACCCTACAAGTGGATGGATATGGATACCCTGTTAAACCTGTTGGCCTAATTTGTTCCAGCTTCAGACCTTCAGATGATTCTACTGTATTTTCTTTCTTGATTCCTTCTAACCTTTTTGCCGTAGTCAGTTTAAGACAATCTGCAGAGATTTTAAGAAAAGTAAAAAATAATACGACTTTAGCCGCCAAAATGGAAGCTTTAGCTAATGAGGTAGAGACGGCTGTTCAAAAATACGGAATAGTAAACCATCCACAATTTGGTCAAGTATATGCTTTTGAAGTTGATGGCTTCGGTTCATTTTTGATGATGGATGATGCCAATGTACCTAGCTTACTTTCGTTACCTTACCTGGATGCTGTTAAAGCAGAAGATCCAATCTATCAACGCACACGTCAATATATCTTATCAGACAACAATCCCTTTTTCTTCAAAGGTACTGCTGGAGAAGGTATTGGAGGACCACATATCGGTCGTGACTTCATTTGGCCAATGTCCATCATGATGCGTGCTTTTACATCAATTAATGATCAAGAAATCGTAGATTGTGTTAAAATGCTGATTGCTACACATGGAGATACAGGTTTTATGCACGAATCATTTCATAAAGATGATCCCAAAAACTTCACCCGTAAATGGTTTGCATGGCAAAACACTTTATTTGGAGAATTAATATGGAAAATATACAAAGAAAAACCATCTTTGCTTAAACAAATATAGTTTACCTTATAGTAACCAAAGTGCTATAAGGTAATTCTTATAGCACTTTTTTTATGGAGCAAGAAAAACAGCATATTGGTCCAATAGGGATTTTTGATTCTGGATACGGTGGTTTATCGGTATTCAAGGAAATCAAAAAACAACTACCACAATACGATTATATCTACCTAGGCGATAATGCTCGCGTACCCTACGGTACACGCTCATTTGAAACGGTATATGAATTTACTAAACAATGTGTTTTTAAGTTATTTGAACTTGGATGCAATCTGGTTATCTTAGCCTGCAATACAGCTTCAGCAAAAGCACTACGCTCTATTCAACAGCACGACCTTCCTCCCGGAAAAAGAGTATTGGGGGTCATACGCCCTACAACAGAAATTGTAAAAGAATTTACAAAAACCAATCAAGTCGGTATTTTGGCAACAACAGGCACCGTAAAATCAGAGTCTTATAAAATTGAAATCAATAAGTTCAATCCTGAAATTCAAGTTTTTCAGCACGATTGTCCTTTTTGGGTTCCCTTAGTTGAAAACAATGAAATCGATACCGAGGGGGCTAAATATTTCGTTGGAAAAGATATCAAGGAATTATTAAAACAATCGCCCGATATCGATACGATTATCTTAGCTTGTACCCATTACCCATTGTTGCTACCTGTGATCACGCAATTCGTGCCCAAGCACATCAGCATCATTTCGCAAGGCCCACTCGTTGCCAAGAGCTTAAAAACATACCTGCAAACACATTCAGTAATTGAGAACAATAGTTCCAAAAAGGGAACATTACAGTTTTTCACAACAGATGATCCTCGAAATTTTGAATCAAAAGCAGAAATATTTTTCGGAGAAAAAATCAAGGCCAATCATATCAAAGTATCTTTGTAAGGTAACCAAAGGAATAAGGAAACAAGACCATTCCTGACGCTCACCACACTGGTCTTTTAAGTAAAAAGGAGTAGAATTATAGAATTCCACTCCTTTTTCGCTAAATACAGCGCTATTCCTAGAAAATGTGCGACACATCCTTAGCGCTGTTTCTTTTAGTTAACCACGCGTTTATTTTACATGACTTTTCGAGGGCTGCATATTTGAAACTGGATAAAGAAACATTGACGGCTTTTAATCCATTAACACTTCTTTTTTCGCATAACTATCAAGATGCACAGCCGCAACTGCTCTTCCCGATGGATCATTTAAGTTTTGGAAGGAAGCATCCCATAGCAATGCTTCTGGGGTGCTGCAAGCAACTGACTTAACCGATGGTACCGTTCTCGAAGCAGCTTCTGATGGAAAATGAGACTCAAATATGCTGCGATATAAAAATTCTTCTTTATTTTTAGGTGTATTGATTGGAAATCTATCTGCTGCACCTGCAAATGCAACATCGCTTACTTTACGCTCAGCCTGTTCTTTGAGGGTATCGATCCAACTGTATCCAACACCATCAGAAAATTGTTCCTTTTGTCTCCAAGCGATACTTTCTGGCAGGTAATCCTCAAAAGCTTTACGTAACACCCATTTCTCCATACGCCCATCTTTAATCATTTTATCCGTTGGATTCATGGTCATGGCTACATCCATAAATTCCTTATCTAAAAATGGTACTCGTCCCTCAACACCCCATGCCGCCAAAGATTTGTTGGCACGTAGACAATCATATAAATACAACTTCTTTAATTTCCGAACTGTTTCTTCATGAAATTCCTTCGCATTCGGTGCCTTATGAAAATATAGATATCCCCCAAACAACTCATCAGAACCTTCTCCAGATAACACCATTTTTATTCCCATCGATTTAATGACGCGAGACAATAGGTACATCGGTGTCGAAGCCCTGATCGTGGTCACATCATAAGTTTCTAAATGGTAAATGACATCACGGATGGCATCGAGACCTTCTTGAATCGTAAAGTTGACTTCATGATGGATCGTACCAATATGATCAGCTGCTTTTTTGGCTGCAATTAAATCTGGAGCACCTTTTAAGCCAACTGCAAAAGAATGTAGTTGCGGATACCATGCCTCGTCCTCATCGCCAGATTCGATACGTTTTGAAGCAAACTTCTTTGTAATAGCAGCTATAACAGACGAATCTAATCCACCTGATAGCAATACGCCATAAGGTACATCGGACATCAATTGACGGTGTACAGCAGCCTCCAAAGACTCGCGCAGCCTGACGATATCAGTTTCCGCATCTTTGACCACATCGTAAGACTCCCATTCCCTTGAATACCATCTTTTCGGTTCCTTACTCTCGATACTATACATATAATGTCCTGGAGGAAATTGATCCATCGTGGTACAGAATCCTTCCAACGATTTTAATTCCGATGCCACAAAAAACTGTCCTTTTTCTTCAGAACCATAGTAAAGCGGTATGATGCCCATATGATCGCGAGCTATTAAAAAAGAACCGTCGCGGGCATCGTATAAAGCAAAACCAAAAATTCCGTTTAGCTCTTCTATAAACTGAGGACCTTTTTGCAAATACATCGCTAATATAACCTCAGAATCTGATTCAGTCGCAAAATCATAGTCGGGCAAACTGGCACGCAATTCTTGATGATTGTAAATTTCTCCATTTACCGCCAACACAACCTGTCCATCGGGACTATATAGCGGTTGACTTCCGGATTTTGGATCTACAATAGCTAAACGCTCATGCGCCAATATTGCCTGTTCTGAGCTATAGATACCTGACCAATCTGGTCCACGGTGACGTATACGTTTAGACATTTCTAAAACTTGAGGTCTTACGACTTCAACAGAATCTTTCAAATCAAATGCTCCAATGATACCACACATATTATTATTTTTTTATTGTTTCTATCCTTTAGTTGAACTATTGGCACAAATTAAAACAAATAATAATTAAATTCATAATGTTTTTTAAATTTTATTAAAAATTTAACATTAAAACATTAGATTACTTATCATTTATACATCAAAATGACTAAATCAATATTTAAATTAAAAAACAACGGCTCCCCCCTATCCCCTATCTGTCATGATATTAAAATAATCCTTTTCATTTTTTTAATAATTTTCGCCATTTTTTACATAAATTCATATCAAGAAACGCACGATAAACAACCGATTATGAAAGCTTTACTCCATCATTATGAAAATCTTAATATCAAACCAAGTGACCTTAAAAAAATTATAATGGGACATGAACTTGTTCATTTTTCTAAAAATGAATATTTGCTTCGTAAAGATGATAAAGCCCATGAATACTATATCTTAGAAGGTGGTTTGATACGTTCCTTTATCCATGATTATAATGGTAATGAAATTACAACAGATTTTTTTGGAGACCATGATATCGTCATCGAAGTCACTTCCCTTTTCCTCCAATTCCCATCGCCTGAAAATCTACAATGTTTAACAGATTGTACCCTGTGGAAAATCGATTTTAATACTTTTCAAGCGTTATATCATACGATTCCTGCATTTAATGAATGGGGACGCTCCTGGATGACCTATGCTTTACATATTAATAAAAAACGCTTTATTGATATGGTTTCACTTTCTGCTTCCGAGCGTTATCATAATCTAATCAGTAACAAACCCCAAATAATCAAGCAAGCTGCACTAAAATACATCGCCTCCTATCTTGGCATAACTGATACCTCTTTAAGTCGAATAAGAAAGGATTTTTAATGATTTTTCATCACCTGCATTTCTTGTCATATGCGAAGTGTTTTGGCTATATATTACCTTAAATTTGAAAGAGATAGCATATTAAACTCAGCTATTTGGAACGCTATTCTAAGGGAGATTCACGAATGTAAATAAATGTCTCCCTTCATTTACCTCCTGACATACAGTTGTCAATAGAACGATTACTTTTGATTTAACTTAAATATAAAAAATAAAATTATGGCTATTTTACATGCTTATCTAAACTTTAATGGTAATTGCGAAGAAGCATTCGAATTTTACCAATCTGTCTTCAATGCACCTTCATTAGGCGTATATCGTTTTGGAGATATGCCTGCCGACCCCAATTTCCCTACACCTGCCGATGCTGCTAATAAAGTAATGCATACGGCAATCAAAATCAATGATACGGTCATGCTGATGGGGTCTGATTGTATTGAAGGTTTCGGACACAAGGCAACAACTGGTACCAACGCTTATCTGATGTTGGATACTCAAACAGCTGAAGAAGCGAAAGATTTATATGCTAAACTTACTGCTGGCGCCCAAAATATTGAAATGCCTTTAGGCGAACAATTTTGGGCAGAATTATATGCATCATTTCAAGATAAATATGGTATCTCTTGGATGGTTCACTTTGAAGGAAATAAAAAAATGCAGTAATGAAAAACACTGTTGTTTACTTTGAAATCCAAGCGACGGAACCGGAAAAACTAATTGAATTTTATGCCCAAGTTTTCGACTGGAAGTTTTCAAAAGAAGAAAATTTACCAATTGTATACTATCGCATAGAAACTGCAGGAATGATGGGCGGGTTGTTACAACGACCAGCCGCTATTCCCCCGACACATTGTGGAACCAATGCATTTACCTGTTCCATGGAAGTTGAAAATTTTGATAAAATAGCGGCTCTAATCTTAAAAAAGGGCGGACAGGTTGCGCTTCCTAAATTTGCGATACCGGGACGATGCTATCAGGGTTATTTTATCGATACCGATAACAACGTTTTTGGAATATTTGAAGTAGATAGTCAGGCACATTAGTACATAAAAAAGGATGAATAATAAGTATTCATCCTTTTTTTCATCTATTTATAAATACTCGAATCATAAGTGAGCGATACCTGTAAATTGTTTTCCAAACATATTTAATGTACCAGTTTTACCGTTCGTTCGATTGATTTTGTTACTTTTTCCAAAATATCAAAAGCAACCTCAGCAGCCTTATTCCCTTTATTGTCCAATAGCGGATTAACCTCTACTATTTCAAAACAAACGACTTTTTTAGCACTTAAAATCCCTTCAAGAAGAGCCACAATTTCTGTTGGAAAGAAACCCTTGGGCACAGGTGTACCGGTTCCATTAGAGATCAGTTCGCTATCCATGCTATCCACATCAAAAGAAACATAGATCATATCGCAATTTTCTAGTTTCTGCAATACTTCGATTACACAACAGCTCACTGTTTTATTTCGTACCTCATCTACCGTATAATTTTTCACTTCCAGTTCACGCATCAAAATATCCTCTGGTTCTTCGGTATCGCGAACACCAAAATAAACGAGATTTTTGGATTTAAACTTCCCTACCTTTCCCCCAATCTCTTTTAACTTATGCCAATATTTCTTTGTGTCCTCGTCAATAGCATTCACCGCACATGATAGGTTGTCTTCATCCATAGTTGCAGCCAAAGGCATCCCATGCATATTACCTGAAGGTGTTGTATAGGGAGAATGTATATCAGCATGTGCATCGATCCAAATGATGCCTAAAGTCTTATGAGGAAATGCAGCCTTTATTCCAGAAATAGTCCCAATGGCAGAAGAATGGTCACCGGAGAAAACAAGTGGAAAATGGTCATCCTCCAACGTTTTTTCAACAACGGATGCCACCTCACGACATTGTTTTAAAACTTGTTTAATTCTTTTGGCGAATGGATACAATGTACGATCGTATATAGCATCGTTACGGGTTTTAACATCAACAAAAGGATAATCATGAAAATATTGACTTCCTTTATTAATTGCCGCAATTTCAATTGCATCTATGCCTAAGTCGGAGCCTCTGGTACCGGCCCCAATATCCGACCTATTCTTGATGATTTTAATGGATCTTTTCATATTACAAATGTAAATGCCAAGCTATTGATGATACACAAAACCAATATGATATGCTTGTCTGTCAAATACCCCAAGTATAATTCGTGTTCAAAAGAGGAGTGTAACTATCATAGTTAGTTATAAAGATATATATTTTACCTGAACAAAGCTCGTTTACATGCCAATTTTAAGTCTAAAATTAGCATAAAAAAAGGGCTAAGAAATCTCTTTCTCAGCCCCTTTTGCAAATCAAAAAAATTAATAAAATTAGAATTTGACTGTGTTTAGATATTTATCAACTAAAAACCCTTGAACAGCTTTCAAATTATAAAGAACATCTTTTTTCGCTCTTAATTTCAAGATGAAGAGATCTTCATTTCCATTTATTGCTTTCTTATCGCCAATGTTTACAAAAGTCGGGTACAACACTTTTTCTCCACTTGTATGTAGACGGTCATTAGTCAGGTTGTCCATATCCTGAACTGCCAATGCTTGAACAGATACAAACTCATAATCCTGAGACTGATAAGGTAATCCAAAACTAATAGCATTCACAGATTTCAAATCTTTACCTTTTACCGTAACTTCAATGATCTCTCCCTTTTTATAACTTTGTTTTGCTGTTGTCAGGCTGATTTGACCAGCCACTTTATCTAGCTTAGCATCGTTAACTCCGCCATCCAATTGGGTAGCCACGATCGAAATATCATAAGCGTCGATCACATCATTTTTATTGATATCACCATTACTCACATACCCTTCAAAATCAGCATCACCCCTTTTCAATCCGGTGTAATTTGTATAAGATGTTAAATCATTTCGATCAATAAGTCGGTCATTATTAATATCTCCAGGGATGTAACTTTCCGTTCCAGGTACTTTAAAAACATAAAGCTCGCGACCTGAACCAAAGCCACCTACACCTTCAGTAATCGCCAATTTGACATAACGAGCTGTTGGATGATCTTTAAAATTGAAAACCTTCACTTCATCACTGCTTTTCCATTCAAATGCACCAGCTTCCGTCCAATTGTCTTTATCTGCGCTCGAGTACACCTTTCCTTTCAACAGGCTTCCATTACCTTTTCTTGATAAATAATGAAATTTATCCAGTTGGTTCACAGATTTCAGATCCAAGACCATATCAAATGGTAACGAATTTTTACCCCATACGGTATGCCACATATTGCTTTCATCAAAATCAAGCAGCTTATCGATACCTGAACCTTCTTGATTTTCGGCAGTCGTTTCTCCCTTAATATTCTGAATCGCAAATTCCAATGGATTAGATTTGGTTACTGCTTTGATTTCAGTCCAATCTGATTTCGTCTGTTTATTGACTGCGCGTAATTTAAACGTATATTCCGTCTCTGCTTTTAATCCATCAAATAACAATGTATTATCTTTAATGGTAGTGTAAAGCATGTCATTAAATTCGATTTCATAATAATCGGCAAGATTCACCTTATCCCAAGAAGGAGTCAATGTATATGCTGCTTTATGCTCTTCGGTAACCACCGCATTTTGCGGCGCTACTAAATCACCTGTGGTCATACGGAAACGATCCGGAGGTGTAAATTGAAATCCTTCGACCGACAAGTTCACTTCATTGACCGTAATATCTGTAGCTGCTAATTTAATATGGACAAGTGCATTTTTAGTAATGACCTGCTTTTCAAATTCACTGCCTTTCGTCGAGAATTTGTTCATATTCGGCATAGCCTCATAAAAATACACGTTCTCTTGGTTTTCCAATTCTTCCAAAGATTTTACTTCAACTAATTTCAACTTTCGTTTCCCGATTGAAGCCGTTAATTTTTCAGGTTTTGCGGTTACGTTTATTCTAAATTCCGTTTGCTTATCCTTAATGAATCCATCAAAATCACCTACAGTAGGTTTTACAGTAACAAAAACACGTTTTTTGTTATCTAAAGTAGATTCAATCAACGTTGAAGTTCCTTTTCCTAATTTATAAGCCTCAGAAATACCATCATCATCATATTCAGTAAACGAAGTTTTTCCTGCCGGATAAATTTCATAGATCCGACGACCCTGGTTTATCTCATGCACATTATTATTCGGATTTGTCATCGGGATAATAGCACCTCTTTTCACAAAAACAGGCAATTTCCATATTGGAGCATCAAAATTATTGAGGATAACATTACCATCAAATTGATCACCTGAAAAATAATCAACCCAAGTTCCTGCTGGTAAATAGATTCCATTGCGGATATCATTCCCTTTATCATCAGATTTTGTAGCTTGATAGATTGGCGCCACTAATAATGAAGGTCCATAAAGGTATTCATATTGAGTAGCTGTCCCTTGCGTATAGGCATTAGGATATTCTAAAAATAATGCCCGTATCATGGGCAAGCCATCTACCGCTTCTTTCGCAATACTATAAGCATAGGGCATCAATTCTGACTTCAACTTCAAATAATTTCGATTGATAGAAGTAACAGGTTCGCCCAATGCTTGCGGATACTTTTCATTCGAACCCCAACCATCCATATTCAATTCCATAGGCGTAAATGTTTTCCATTGGAAGTCACGGATATTGACAGCGTTATTTTTTCCACCAAAAATACCATCCATATCAGAAGTGATATTTGGCTGTCCAGACAAGCCAGACCCCAGATATGTTGGGATATGAAACCGAATATACTCCCAAACACCACCAGTCTGATCTCCAGACCAAATTCCTGCATAGCGTTGCGTACCTGCCCAGCCGTCTAATGATATTGTAAACGGTCTAGCATCATTCCCATAATAAGGGATGATATGACCAACATCGGCTACGCCATTCAATCCAAAAGAATAACCAGCACCTACCCAAGCCACATCAGTTTTCAATACACGTACACCCGCATCTCTCACTTCCTTCACAATATCACGTTGCAACAGTGCACTGATTTCAGATTTCGGATGTAAGTCAGACTGTGTCCACAATCCAATCTCAACACCATTTTTACGCGCATAGTCGCCTAAACTCTTTAGATTGGCAATATTACCATCCAAAGTTTCTGTCTGTCCATATCCAGCTCCGTAACCATCGTTGGGCAATAACCAGCCAAATGGCATATCATGCTTCTTATAACGATCAATAACGGCACGAGCCGAGAATTGATAATTATTCAACTCACCATTCAATGATTCCTTGACACCGCCATTTTCCTTTTGACTTTCTTTATAGCGTTTTCCATCTTCAAACAGAATCCCCTTTTCATCTTCCTTCCAATAATCACGATTATAAGCATTCAAATGTCCCTGATAAAAGCCAAACTTCGGCAGTAAAATAGGATTTCCTGTCAATTGATAAAAATCATTCAATAAGGGCACAGCTCCCTCATTGACCATAAAGAAAACATCCAAATATTCGCTATCATGTGCTAACTGAACCTGTCCTTTCTCCTTAGCCCCAAAATCATATTTACCAGGCTTAAAGGTGTGCCACATAAATCCATATCCTTTCGAAGACCAATAATAAGGAGTAGGAGAAGCGACACCGCCATCCGTCCAACTATTTTGATTTTCAATCGAAATAATTTTCCCTTTATGAGAGAATCGTCCATTCTGGACACCGCCACCATAAAAATATTCCTCCGGATTTTCTTGAAGACTTAAGGTTACTTTTCCTTTTTCAAACTGAATTGGCTTCGTAAAAACAATGGCCTCTCCCTTGCTTTTCTGATTGATGACTTTCAGTAAATTGGTTGTTTTATCAATCAGAACAGTAATTTCACCTGTTGTAATAGTTATCTGATTATTAGCGTCGCTAAGGTCTAACTGCTGGATGGGTCTTCTTGGATTTGAAACTAATATTTCAGCTGCTGGCTTCGCCTCGGGATTACGAATGATACCGCCTGCATTATCCTGAAATAACCGAAAAATATGACCTCCATAAAAGTCGAAAGTCAAACGTTGATTATCGGAGAATAGCACCTCAATAGTCGACGCATTTATTTTTTTTGCACTTACAATAGTTAGTGCAGGGTTTGTTTCCTGTTGAATAGCTTCAGACCTAAAATTGGCTTGCGCTGGAGCAATACTCACCATTAGAGGCAATGTTAAAGCGAACATCACCTTCCTGTGTTGTTTATACATTATATAACAATTTTGTGTTTTTCTTATTTTATTTATAGCTGTTTAGACGTTAAATAATAATTTGTTTTAAAACTGTTTTTAGGTGTGTAAATGTAGGAAACAGAATTGAAAATAATAGATTGTATCCATTAAAATACACGTTACCACCTATAACGGATACGATATACCGTAATACGTACCAGAATACTTGCACGATAATCTCCGATTATAGAAAATAGTTTTGAAGCATAGCAAAGAGCTCAAAAATGAAAAAGGCCATAACTGCTTCGTTATGGCCTTGTATGTGATGCTATATATTCAGCTATTTCGATAATTAAGCAATACTGAAAAATTTCAATCCTTCCTTTTTGAAGCGATCATCCAATTCGATCAATACATCATTTTTAAAACCACCAGCGTTACCCGAATTATCAATCCAACAACTAATGCTTAAATAAATCATCCCCTCACTGATGTCCTGAACACTGATTCCCGTTCCCAACTCAGGTTTACTGTATTTGCTATTTTCAACCGCTTTTTTAATCCATGATTTTAATGTCTCAAGATCGGCAGAACGATCTACCTGCACCACAAAACTAGTTTTTGCATCATCATTAGATAAAGTCCAATTGACAACACGACCGGATAACAGATCTCCATTGGGAATAATAACCTCAGCACCATCACCCGTATTCAAGACACTCGCACGAATACCGATTTCTTTGACGCGCCCCTTTTTGTCAGCCAGTTCGATACGATCGCCAACCCGAAAAGGCTTATCAAAAGCCAAGATAATTCCAGACACAAAATTATTGATGATGTTCTGCATCCCAAGTCCAATACCAACACTCAGTGCCCCCACGATTACCGTTAACTTATCTAAACTTACTCCCAATGCCGATATCGCTATGAAAAATCCAACAACGATAATAATCAACCTAAATAGCGGAAATAAGGTCATCTTTTGATCGTAATCTTTACTTATTGTACCATTTTCACCTCCGATCAAAAGTAGATTCAAGTTCTTTTGAAACCAGTTTGCAGCACTTAGTATGATAACAGCCAATACCAAATTACCAAATGTAAAACTGATACCACCCAATTGATGGTTATTGCTTAAAAAATTGGAGACAGAAGATGCCAATGAAGCTGCAAACTGTAAGTTATTCGCCAATACAATGATGGCCAGCAGTAAACATACAAACTTCAGTACATCGCCTGTAGTTTTCAAAGCACGTTCCTCACTAAACCGTAACCAAAAACCCTTTTTAATCCTATTTCTCGCAAATTGATTCCTGACATCATCTTTTATCATTTGCATAAAAAATGTCAACGTAAAAGATTGCGCCAAACCAACCACACCAGCAATACTAAAACTACGCGAATGGTCTACATACCCTAAAATATTCAAAAGAATAGCACAACCATTTAAAATAGCAAATACAATAAAAACAGGAAGTTGAATGTATCCAGCAGCAGCACTATCTTTGATATTTTTCTTTAAATAGAAACCAATGTATAAGGCTGCAATATTAAATACAATACATACGATACGCAAGATGAGGTCACCACTGACGACAGAGTTGACAAGTACATCGCAGATATAAAAAAGGAGTAAAAAACCAACAATCTTGCGGTGTTTTAAAGTAATTTTATTCTTCAACAAAATCCCAAACAGGGCAATAATCAGAAATTGGGTGCCCTGAATAACTAATGTTGGCGTCACAATAGCAACAATAGGCAAAAGCGTTAATAATAAAACCAACGCCTTTCCAATCTGGACCCACGGATTAAAGGGCAATTTTGTATCTAACTTTGTATTATTATTTTTATTTAAAACATAAGCTGTAGAAGCAATCCAGTATAGATAAGCGAGCACGAGCATAACCAATAAAACCCTGCTTGTCCAGGTAGTTTTATTCACATAAGTATCTAGAGACTTGCTCTTACTATAGTTATTTTTTAAGTTATTTAAGATTTTCTCCTTTGTAACTGTCGCGCCACCAGCTTTCCACAAGGAGCTTTTCACCGTGGAGGAATCAGCACGTTTCTTATTTATATTTTTTGCAACAGTTTCTTTAACATGATTCGAAACACTACTGTAAGCTCTCAAATCATCATAAGTCATGTCTACAGAAACTTTCACAGAGTCTATTTTACTTTGCACCTGTTGCTCAGACGTCGTCAAATATTGATTTAATCGTTCATTCGATTCACTTTGACTATATTTCGTTCGGAAATCTTTCAATTGACTTAAGGTCAGTTCAAGACTTTGATTGTAGCTCGCTAAGCTGCTTTGAAAGGCGTTTAAGTCTGCTATTTGAGTTTTTATATAAGTTGCCCATGCAGTGACCGAATCTGCTGGTAAGACCTCTTTAAAGGCATGCACCTTGTCAACGAATTGAATGCGGAGGTCGCGTTTATGCATAGCCTCTTTTTCCAATGCTCCAGCATGGATATTAGCAATATATTTTACATTAATTTTTGATAGATCTGTACGCAAACTATCAGCAGCCACATCCTTCTGTACAAGAGTAGTATCGCTATTATTGCGACGGGATTTATTTTCTCGCCGATTCAAATTATTGCGATTGCGCGAATGACTACCTAAAGCGCTCTCTTGCTTCGCATGAAGGGTATCAACTGCTACCTGAGCCGGGCTCTTCTCACAAAAGGACAACAGTAAAAATAAAATCAATATATATTTAGATAGTTTCATGCAATAATTTCAATAAAAAAAATGTAATATAAACGTATTCAGGACTAACACATTAAAACGAGTTCTGGTTTTCAAGCTGAGATAAATTTGTTTTATTTACCATTTTAGTGGTGTCCTATGTAAAGCAAAGTTATCCATTTCTCCTGTTCCATCAAGAGAATTTTTAGAGGGAAAATAATTAATTATGTCCGATTAAAGCGGATTAACAGATGGAAAATTTCCGTAAGCATCTGATCATCCTTAAAAATAAGATAGATAAGGTGAATCGCATACAGTCTCAAGACTTCAAGCGAAAGTCTGTTTATCGTTATTTAACATCGAAATCAAAATACGTTTTTTGATAAGGCTCATCGACCAGTGTATAATGCCACCATTCCTTAATATATCCTTTAAACCCATATTTCGACATGACATTTTTCAATAACAATCTATTTTTCTTTTGAGTACTATTGATTGCCGGGCTATTGAAATGTGAAACAGCTCCAAAAAAATCAAATGCTCCCCCCATATCCAACTCCTTGCCATTTTCAAGTTCCATAATAGTCAGGTCGACAGTACTTCCACGACTATGTCCAGATTTATTTGCAATAAAGCCCAACTTGAATAAATTGCGCTTATCGATATGCGGATAAAACTCTCTTTTCCCTAGCGTATCGTCAATTTGTACTGCCCATTTTTGAAAATGTGAGACTGCTTTCTGCGGCCGGTAACCGTCAAATATTTTCAACGCCAAACCTTGCTTATTCAACTCCGCCTCTATTTTCTTTAATGCATAGGTCGCCTTAGTACTTAAGATAAGTACAGGAGCATTATATCCGTCAACTTTTCTACCGACAAAGTTATGCGAACCATAATACCGCAAATCAGTATGTATATGAGGTATGACTTCCTTAACATAACTAAAGCCCTTCGGTAGCTGCTGCTGTGCAGATACAGGTTCAAACCCCACTATTAAAACCAAAAGAAGATAGAAATGTGTTTTCATCAGCATAAATTGTTTCTCAAGACCAGTGAGCTATCATCAATATATGTACCAACATTTGCGAGCAATATGCACATGATGATGCAAAAGGTATAATACTTAAAACGAATAAAAAAGTAGGCTAATGATGAAGGAATATGGGATTTGAAATCGTATAAAAAACAAAAGCCAGTACTTTCGTACTGGCTTCGGGTAAATGATGGGGCTCGAACCCACGACCCTCGGTACCACAAACCGATGCTCTAACCAACTGAGCTACATCTACCATGTTTGTGCTACAAAAGTAGTACATTTATTGGTATTTAAAAACTGTTTATCATATTTTTTAACAATAAATTATTACATCGTTCATAATTAAGATTTTAAATTTCATTTAAAAATTAATCACCTCAATTTACAGGTACTATTTCACGAATTTGGACCACAAAAATGAAACTAAATGGAAGTACTCAGCACCTAAATTTAAATTATAACATTAAATAATCCATTTAAAAATGACTGAACAGGTATTTTAAATCAAAAAAATATCCCAAATCTAACCTAAGGATATGACTATTTTTTGAAATTTAATCGTCCGAGTTTTGATATAGCTGATCGTACTCTTGCTTATATTTCTTTAAGATTACCTTTCGCTTTAGTTTGAGTGTCGGTGTCAATTCACCCCCATCAATTGTAAATTCATCTGCAATAATCATGGGTCTTTTTATTTGTTCCCAATTACCGAAGTGTTGGTTTGCAATTCGAACCTCTTGATTTATTTTCTTTATGATTTTATCTTGCTTCAAAAATTCTTGTTTAGATAAATGTACAAGACCCGGTTCTTCCGACTTAGCCCAATCCATGAGGTGTGCATAACTAGGAACGATAAAAGCAGAGGCAAATTTCATTCCATCACCCACGACCATTGCTTGTTCGATAAACTTAGATTCTACCAGTTTTTTCTCAATAGGTTGAGGCGTGACATACTTTCCGCCCGATATCTTAAAAAGCTCTTTTTTACGATCGATGATTTTTAAAAATATACCATCTTCCCAAGCCCCAATATCACCAGTATACAACCATCCGTCAATAATGGTCTTATTGGTTTCTTCTGGGTTTTTATAATACCCCATCATCACATTTGGACCTTTGACTAAAATTTCCCCATCCTCCGCTAATTTTATCTGAACATTTTTTACTGCTAACCCCACTGTGCCCACACGGATACCTTTCAAATAATGATTTACCGAAATAAGTGGCGAAGCCTCTGTCAAACCATAGCCCTCATAAATGGGAATTCCAGCGGCCAAAAACACACGAGTCAATTTACTTTGTAATGATGCACTACCAGATGCAACTGTTTGTAATGCCCCACCAAGACCTTCATACCATTTATTCAGTACCAGTTTTCGAGCAAGGTTTAATTTGAGGTCATAGACGAAACTTCTTTTTGCTGGATTCGGATCATACTTTTCCCCTACCGATACTGCCCAGTCAAATATTTTACGTTTTACACCATGCAGATCATGCCCCTTTTTGATAATCTTTTCATATACTTTTTCCAATATCCTAGGAACCGCGGTCATGATATTGGGCTTTACTTCCATTAAATTTTGACCAATCTTATCAAAAGATTCTGCAATATATACGGTAATACCAATATACAAATAGGTGTAGATTACCATCCTTTCATAAGCATGACAAGGAGGTAAGAATGTTAAGCCTCTATCGTATGCTTTACAGGGCGTGATCTCTTCTGCAGACCTCACATTTGCGATGATGTTATCATGAGACAACATCACTCCCTTTGGCTTCCCTGTAGTACCAGAGGTGTATATCAAGGTGGCGAGGTCTGAAGACTTCACTTGATTCTTCAGTTCTTGTACATGTCCATCCTCCACTTGTGCACCAATCTGTACCATTTCATCCCAATTACGCACTTGGTCGTGCGAAGCAATACAAAAGATATACTTTAAGGTGTAAATTGAATCTTTGAGATTCACGATTCTTTGGTAAAGACTTTTAGTACTAACAATAGCAACTCTAATCTCTGCATCATTAAAGATATACTGATAATCAGCATCTGTAATATTGGGATAGATTGCGACTACTACTGCTCCAATTTGTTGGATTGCAAAATCTATGATGTGCCATTCCACGCTACTTTCCGCTATCAATCCGACCTTTTCATTGGGCTTAACACCTAATGTTATTAACCCCTTTGCTATCGCTTGGACTTTATCTAAAAATTCTTGAGTCGTAATCGTCTCCCATTCCCCATTTATCTTATTCGAAAACATGGTCAGATCCGGATATAACTCCAACTGCCTTTCTGCCAAATCAAATATTCTCAATTTTTCTTCCATGATTACTTTTCCTAAAAACACTTGCGAAACCCTGCAAGAATATCTCTTAAACAACATGTCAAGAGAATAAGTTTACAAAACTAACCAATTGTTAATAGAAATATAATCTCCAAATACGATATCGTCCTAATCGCTATTCCATGACCTATACAAAATGAATCTACAAAAAAACAAAAAGGGCTTTAGAATATATCCTAAAGCCCTTTTATTGCTGTATTTTATTTATTTTTTAGCCCAAGTTGTGAAAAACTGCATCACTTTCGTCTTATCATAACTTTTACCGTCTTCAAAGCCGCCACTTTCCTGTATTTTCAACACCTTACCGTTGCTATCCAGCACGATAAAAAATGGATAACCTAATTTTAACGAATCAGGAACATATTTTTTGAACACATCTTCATTTTTGTTCTCTTTCGAGTAATTGAGATGATAATACAAATAATTATCTTGCAGATACTGATTGATTTCTGGTGTTTTATGAATATAATCATTGAAGCGCAAACACCAGATGCACCAATTGCCACCTGCTTGAATAACGATATGCTTAGACTCTTGACCAGCTTTCGCAATTAACTTTTGTAGATCTTCCTCTGCATTAGCTTCTGGATGATATGGATAATTCAATGTATCCTTCTCCACGATTGAATTGACTTGTGCTGCTGCCTTTTGGACACTAAAACAAACCAAGCACAGCATGATAATCCCTATAACCTTTTTCATATAATAATGATTCGAATGAAATATAAAATCAAATTTAAGCAAAGGATATCTAAATAAGGAACAACTTAGCCCAGTTTATTTACACATTTAATGATGATTCAAGTTCCATACTATAGAAATATTCAACCTGCTCCACCATTTTCCTACTCCCGATGACTATGGGGATACGCTGATGTAATGCTGTTGGTTGAATAGTTAAGATACGATCGCTACCAGTAGTGGCCTTCCCCCCTGCCTGTTCAATTATAAAAGCCATCGGATTGCACTCGTACATCAACCGCAGCTTCCCATTGGGAAAAGATAAAGTTTCAGGATAAATAAACACCCCTCCACGGATTAGATTACGATGCACATCTGCCACCATAGAGCCGATATAACGTGACGTATAAGGACGTTTTGAAGCCGAATCTTCAATCTGACAATATTTAATATAGTTTTTGATTGCTTGTGGGAATTTTATATAATTTCCTTCGTTGATAGAGTAAATCTGTCCATTTTCCGGTATTTTCATATTTGGATGAGACAAACAAAACTCCCCTATAGAAGGGTCCAAAGTAAAGCCATTTACGCCATTTCCGGTTGTATAAACAAGCATGGTCGAAGAACCATAAATAATATATCCGGCAGCTATTTGTTTTTCACCTTTTTGCAGCAGATCATCAGCCATTGTTACCTGTTCTGTACTTGCTCTTCTATAGATTGAAAAAATAGTACCAACAGAAACATTCACGTCAATGTTTGAGGAACCATCCAAGGGATCAATACAGACTATATACTTTGCGTTTTTGGAGACATCACCTTTTGATAAGTCGATTCCAAATTCATGCTCCTCCGAGGCTACATAGCAGCACTCTCCCCCCTGTTGAAGAGCCGATATGAATTGAACATCGGCATATACATCCAATTTTTGCTGATCTTCACCTTGTATATTCATATCACCACAAGCACCGAGCAGATCTGCTAACCCTGCTTTATTGACTTCACGGTTTACTAATTTTGCTGCTATGGCAATATCTCTTAATAAACGGGATAACTCCCCCTTTGCAAATGGAAAATCTGCTTGCTTTTCAATTATAAATTGACCTAACGTCTTCATATATCAAATTATTGATTTAATAACGGCTGATATTAAACAGTTGTAAAGTAGGTATCTTGGTATTTTTTGAAATTATTTTCAAAAAGTACTTTTAAAGATTTAGCCTGTTCGTCATAAGCCTCATCATTTCCCCAGAGCTGCTTGGCATCTAAAACCTGCTTAGGAACAGCTTCGCAAAATGTCGGGTATTTCAATTCAAATACCGGATGCACATCCATTGGAAATTCTTCCAATTCGCCTGATAAGGCCGCTTGGATCAAACTACGTGTATAGGATAACTTAATTCTTCTACCAACACCATATGGTCCACCGATCCAACCGGTATTCACTAACCAAACTTTAGTTTTGGGGTTGTGCTTTAATTTATCGCGCAAGAGTTCGGCATATTCCATAGGATGCAAAGGCATGAAAGCCTGTCCAAAGCATGCTGAAAATGTAGCAGTCGGCTTTGAAACACCCATTTCTGTCCCCGCTACCTTTGCCGTATAACCGTTGATAAAATAATACATGGCTTGCTCCACCGTTAATCTAGATATTGGCGGAAGAACACCAAACGCATCAGCCGACAAAAAGAATATATTATTAGGTGCACTCACGAGCTTGACATCGCGATAAGATGATATATAAGACAAAGGATAAGAAACACGCATATTTTCGGTTATCTCTGAATCCTGAAAATTAGGTATTGCTGTACCCTCATGAAATTTAACATTTTCCAGTAAAGACCCCGACTTGATTGCGCCACAGATTTCGGGTTCATGCTGAGGGTCCAGCCCTAAGCATTTCGCATAACAGCCCCCTTCAAAATTAAATATTCCTTTATCGGACCATCCGTGCTCATCATCACCTACTAAATAACGATTTACATCGGCAGATAGCGTAGTTTTTCCTGTACCAGAAAGACCAAAAAACAAGGCCGTATCTCCATCTTTACCCACGTTAGCCGAGCAGTGCATGGATAAAACACCATCTTCAACAGGTAGTATAAAATTTAAAATTGAAAAAATACTTTTCTTAATCTCTCCAGTATAACCCGTGCCAATGATCAAAACGACATGTCGGCTAAAATCTATAGCCACACAATTTGAGGCATTGAGGCCCAGTTGTTGAAAATCCGAGACCTGCAGATCTGAAGCTACGAGTACTGTCCAATCCACTTCCGAATTTTCTATACCTGCTGCTTCAATAAACATGTTGGAAGCAAAAAGATCTTGGGTCGCTTTTGTCGATACTACTAAAATGTGTTTGGCCAGGTCATCACTCGACACCACTTGACAATCTCTTACAAAAAGCTCTTTTGCGGATAAATAAGCAGTGGTCAGATCATACAATTTATTAAAAACATCTTTGGATATCGCTTGATTAACATCATTCCAAAAAACTCTATTTTCGGTGATTTCATCCTTTACGAGATAGCGATCCTTAGGCGATCTTCCTGTAAATTTTCCTGTCAAAATATTCAAAGCTCCATTCTCGGCTAGAGAAGCTTCTCCTTTTTGAATAGCATATGCCGTGAGTGCAGTTCTATCCAATTGACAAAATACTTCCTTAGGCTGGTGGATACCTAAAGCAGCTAACTGTTTAATCTTTGATAAAGTCATACTTTTGTTTTAAAATATTGACCAAATCTAGCTAAATATAATAGATAGATAAAAACAAAATTTAGCTTATTGTTTAATCTACACATCTCAAAGATGCTTTAAATCAAACGATTATGATTTAAAATAAAATTGAAACTTTTTTAAAAAGCTAAAATAAAATATTAAAACATGCTAAAATAAAACGCAACAATAGCGGTTAAAAAAAAGCCCTTGCTGAATGATTTCAACAAGGGCTTTTTTGCTATCTATTTTCGAGTTAACACATTAATTTTCTGCAGGTAAAACCTGCTTTTTAAACAGCTTATATTTTGATATTTCTTCCGATAATTTTGTTATAGCATATCCGATTATGGTAATATCATCTACCCATCCCAATACCGGAATTACGTCCGGTATAGCATCTAAAGGCGACACCACATAGGCTATTGTAGCCACAATAACCGATAAATTCCATTTATCCATTTTATAACGCCCCGAAAATGTGTCTTTACACATGGCAATCAAAAGTCGAAAATCTTCTTTTCGCGCATCTAAATTTTGAGCTTTTACCTCAGCATTTTCGAGATCTCTTGCTGTAATTTTATGTGTTTTAAATACTTCAAATAAAGTTAAGGCTTTACTTAAAAATCGTTTCTTCATCTGTTGAAATTATAAAGTTCAAAATACTAAGACGTTTATAATGCAAAAAAGTTTAATCTTAACTCCTGCATTTAGACATCATTACTTATATTATTTATTTTCAGTAAAATACAAAAAGGTTACTAAACAATTAAAAACATGTCAATAGAGACAGATTCTTATTTATTATTAGTAGCTTTAGTAAGAAATATTATTATTCACTTAAACATAACTGTTATGGCTAAAGAACAAAATGCGGTAAAGAATGATAAAAAGAAAGCTGAAAAGACGCTAAAAGAAAAAAGAGCTGAAAAGAAAACTAAAAAAGCGACTAAAAGCAAATCTGAATAAAATAAAATCCCCTTTATATCAAAACGTAAAGGGGATTTTATTTTATCGCTTTACTCTTTAATTACATATTTATTCAGCGCAACTCTTAACCTTTCATCATAACCATAAATATCTGGGAAGTGCTGAATTTTATTATCTCCGTCCAACCAAGTGGTATAATAAGATAAATAAACCGGAACCCCTTGTTTCATTTTAACCCATCTTGAGTTGTTTACAGAATCTTTTATTTCAGTCGCAATCTTAGAAGCCTCTTTTTCATTATTAACCAAAAAAGACGCCAAACTAGTAGGATCTTCAACCCGAACACAGCCATGGCTTAAAGCACGGTTACTAACTTTAAACTTCTGTTTTGCAGGAGTATCATGCAAATAAATCGCATAAGGATTAGCAAAGATAAATTTGATATTTCCCAATGAATTGTCAAAACCAGGATTTTGTTTAAACTTAAAATTTTCAACAGAATCTGCTTGCCAGTTGACGTTATATGGGTCTACAAGCTGTCCCTTCAGATTATAAACAACCATATTTCGGCTTTCAAGATAACTAGGGTTGGCTCTAACACTTCTTAATAACTCTTTTTTAACAATACTGCTCGGTATATTCCAAACAGGATTCACCTGCATTCGGTCCAATGTACCACTCATGATCGGTGTTTCATGGTTTTCACCTGTTTTAGCATAAGCTTTATTCTCCGTTTCACCTACACATACATTCATGATCTGCTGCATGGCCCCGTCATCAATCATCTGTAGCTTCATTTCAGGAATATTGACAAACACATATTTCTCAGGAAAGTCCTGCCCCATCCAGCGCAATCTTTCCATCGTCATCAAAACATCATTATAGTCCTCAGAACGAACATTTCCCTCGGTTAATAGTTGTTGAAATTTCTTATAATAAGCGTTCGTTGGCTGAGCTTCATGGATTACTTCCGAAACAATGAGATTACTATCCAATAATTGTTTTGCTTTATTTAAAGAATAGCGACTATGCTCAACAAAGTATCTTCCGTAAAGCCTTTTGGGGTTAACAATACCATTCTCCAGCATGTTAACGTAAGCAACTAACGCATCAGAAGATAGCAATTCAATTTTTGCCAATACGGTATAAGCCTCATCCAAGTCTGCTATATTGTTCTTTTTCAACTTATGCAGTGCATTTTGAATTTCTTCTGTATGAAAAATGGATGATCTAATACCATGTTCATCTGCCCTATTCAAATAATATAGCAAAGTATCCGTACCACCAGTAAGCAATTGGCCATGTATCCAAGTAAATCCTTTAGTTGAATCCGCGATTTCACTCATCCATTTTGGATTAAAAAAACGAATCTTTTCGTTTTTTAATTCCCTTTGTACAGCAGTAAAGTACGCTGTACTATCAAAATCTTTAAATAGTTTTTGGTCATAAGATGATGCCAAAATATCGCCGAAAGTAGGCGGTTTTGTTTGACAAGAACTAAAAGACAGTAAAATTAAAAGACATCCAAATACAAGATTTCGCATAATATAATTAAGATATTGCTCAAAAAATCAAAGATAACAATGTTTCAAATGATTTTGAAATTAGTTCTATAGGGAGCAACAATTGTGGTGGTTCCGCTACAGCCTAAAAAACAACAAAGCCTAAAATAAAAATTTTAGGCTCTGTAAACACATATAATTAACTTACACAGTCTGCAAATACTGCGCATAACAATATCCTTCTTCATTATCCTTTGTGCGAACAAGCCACCATTGGTCATTCGCCTTGCTAATAAGGGTTATTATCTCGTCTTTAGCGGCTTTTCCAACAATTTGTTGGTCAGTACCCGGGCCTTTACGAATATTCAAATTTGAGCTATCGGTAATGACCTTAACTTGGCTGCCTGGGACTTCAGTTGCCACTTCAACATCCATTACGACATCTCCAGTAGCAAAATTAGGATCTATATCGCCATATATTTCCCACAATTTATTTTTCACTTCTGCAGTAGGCGCTGTTCCTCTAATCTGTAAAACACCATCTCTTTCAGCAAAATTCAAGTCATTAATTCCTGATGATTTCGCAGTATCTAATAATACTTTATATTTTTCTTCTAAAGCCATAATATTCAATTTTGAAATGATTAATTAGTAGTAACAGCACTCAAATCCACTCTCTTCGGATGTAAATTATCTAAAGCTTGTTTAAGTGTTACTAACTTAGCTTTTTCAATGCTTCCAGTTACCGATATTACACCATCTTTAACAGTAGCTTTTACAGTTGGAAAATCTTTTGTTGCATCAACGATACCTTTTGCCAAGGATTCATCCACTGTATTAACAGAAATTTCTGCTGGCGCAGTTACTTGAACTATAATATTATTAACCACAGACTTGATTGATTTATCAGCTGTTTTAACATCTGTCTCAATTTGTGATTTCTCGGACTCTGAAGATGCAAAACCTTCTAGCGTTACGACCGCATCCTTAACTGAAGTTGTAATACCTTGATGTCCGCTTATTACTGTTTCCACCTTAGCCTTCAGATCAGCGTCAGAAATTTTTGATTTACACGAGGGCATTGCAACAACTAAAGTGCCCGCCAACATTAACATTGGAAATACTCTTTTTAATTCCATAATCACAGTTTTTATTTTGTCAAAAGCCTAAATATTAAATAGACACCTTGATAAAACAATTAAAGCTGCAAATAGTTTTATTTCCAGATTAATTTATAGCAAGTACATGCTGTTCTACATTATTAAAAGAAAAAGATTCCCCAATTTTCTTTTTTAGAAGCAATTTACCGATTGGTGAAAGATTTGAGATAACAAACACTTTCTCCTTATCAATAGGCACTACCCCTATGCTAATCGCAATAAAATAAACCCCCAAATTTGTATTGACAATACTACCATTCTGAACAAAACCTAAGGGCTTAGGTTGCGACAATCCATTCAAAATAGATTCATCTTTTTTAGCTTCTGCTAATTGCATTTGACATCTCGCGATATCCTGTTGCATCATTTCCCGAGTTGTTTCGTATTTATCGCCCGCACTACTTTTCGTATCATCAGTACTTGCCTCATGAGCTGATTTTAATGCCAGTTCTAAATTCGCAATCCGATCTTCAACATGCAATTTACATGCTGCCATTAACGATGATCGTAATAAAGTATAATCCTTCTCCATGTTTGCAAACTAGGGATAAAGATTTAAAGAAAAAAATCAAAATTAAAGTGACTTTAAAACAATAAGATACGGCTTAAAATGGATTAAAAAGGCCATAAATGTTAAAATAAATTTGGTAGCACCGTTAAAATTTGTACTTTTGTCGCGGAGAGCTGGCAGAGTGGTCGAATGCGGCAGTCTTGAAAACTGTTGACTGTCATAGGTCCGGGGGTTCGAATCCCTCGCTCTCCGCCAACAAAAAATAAAGCCCAACTGCAAAGTTGGGCTTTTGTTGTTTATAAGATTTTGTAAGCTTGCTTAAACAAAAGCTATAAGCAACAAAAAAATGAGCGAAGTGAATGGCTTTATTTTTTGATGAAGCCTCCCCCATTTAGGGTTCATAGAATAATCCCTCGCTCTCCGCCAACAAAAAACAAAGCCCAAAGCAAAGTTGGGCTTTTGTTGTTTATAAGATTTTGTAAGCTTGCTTAAACAAAAGCTATAAGCAACAAAAAAATGAGCGAAGTAAATGGCTTTATTTTTTGATGAAGCCTCCCCCATTTAGGGTTCATAGAATAATCCCTCGCTCTCCGCCAACAAAAAACAAAGCCCAAAGCAAAGTTGGGCTTTTGTTGTTTATAAGATTTTGTAAGCTTGCTTAAACAAAAGCTATAAGCAACAAAAAAATGAGCGAAGTGAATGGCTTTATTTTTTTTGAATAGCACCTTTAGTCAACGAAATTAAGGCATGAAATTCTACTTTGAGCCTATCCCAATTGCAAAAGCCGCACTGCCAGTGACAATACGGCTTACACAGCAATCGTTATCGGGGTATCTTATATATCCGAATAATCGGTTGGATACAGAAACCAGGTATTCCCTTTAGAGACATTATTCTGATACTCGGGCATTGCAGAAAGCTTTTTCCAATAATCGTCCTTTCCAAATGCATCCCAGTGCTTGTCACGATCAGCACGGTTCTCAAAAGTAGTCATATACATCAGGTTCGGCATAGAACTGCCTGCAACCACCTGTCCATAAAATACAGCATTAAAACCCAAACGCTTAAACAACCCAACCTCATCACCTGAATTAAACATATCAATCTTATTGGCCGAGATGTTCTCTGTCGGACCTTCATAACTCCTCAGCTCATAAACTCTATCCTTTTTTACCGCACTTAGATTCGGAAGACCGAACTTCGGGTTCTTTTCAAATGCATTCAGCAGGATTGTCTCCAATCTGTTGTACGGAGGATCATTATGTTTGGCATCTAGATAGTCGGCACCATTCTGCTGATATTTCTGATCTTTGTTTAGTTTTGCATCCAGCTTAAAAAAATCATCATGTGAGGTAAACGGAATCAGTACATAGATCAGCTTCTCTTCAACCGTCTTATTGTCGTCAACAATGGGCTTAAATACACCAACACTGGATATACCCGCCCTGTGCAAGGCCGGAAGATAAGCATCCTTTAAAAACTGGTCCACTCGACTCTCCTGCTCAGCAGTCTTCAGGTGATAGATTTTAATCTGGTAAAAATCAAGCTTTGCAGCTGCCTTTGAAATCTGTGGTACCAGTACAGCAAGCAGCATAGAAAATAACAGTAATACTTTCTTTAACATATGGTTTAATATTTGGTTTGTATGTGAATAAAGATTAAAGTTAATAAATACCTTTCTTAATGTGTTACTCAAAAGTATTAATCATACTAAAGAAATCAGCCTCACTATAATTTCTTCAGATCATCTTCCATTAAATTCTAATCTTAAAGGGACCTGAAGGATACCAGCTACTAGATTAATTAAATAATTAGTGAGTTACAATAGAGATATAATAGAGGTTTTATAGTGTTTTACCTCTATGAACCCTCTAGAAACCCTCTATTATTACTGTATTTACCCACTGTTAAAAGGAAAGCATTTCCGAATCAGGATTTAACTTGATAAGGTCAATACTTTTCCAGCATTCTCTTAATCACCTATCAAAATAGAGTTTCAAAAAGGTAACCAACTATCTTAGAAAATCTCTAACTCATGGTTTGAAAAAAAAACACCCATCTGCAACGCTTAACATTGTGCAGATGGGTATCGTATATTTATAATAATGACTCGTAATCAAAATAGATTACACAGCATGCTTATACTTTCTTTGGAGGAAGGTCAAAAGCAATCGCTTCATGTTCAAAGTGACCATTATGGGCACCATCACAAAAAGGTTTGTTTTTAGATAATCCACAACGACAGATTGAAAGTACTGTTCTGCCCTGCAAACCATATGCATCACCATTTCTATCAACGATTTCGAAATCGCCTTCTATTTTTACCGATCCATTATTGTTAATGGTAAGTTTCGTCTTCGACATAGCTATTTAATTAATATTCTATACAAAACTAGGGATAATGAAATGACTTTACACAATCTCGTTCCTATTTAGAAGCGTTCCTTTTAACAAGCGGAAACATGTTTAGTTTTTCCTACAGTAACTTTTGGATAAACCAGCATGCGGCACATACCGCAATGATCATAAGTTTGCAACATCTATATGACCAAACCGTAAAACAGTAAATAATTACCTATATTTCCAGTAAAAATCATTCCTTGATGGAAGAGGAGAAATCGGTAATTGCATAGCATTCATGAGTCCTAAATAAAAAGACTCAAACGAATAAATTTACTTGATGTGACACAATTAAAACTGTAATTAAGATAAATTTATCTAAGTTTGGAAATATTTATGAAATTCAAAAGGCACTTATTCAGTACAACAATAGCGACGATACTCTTATTATTAAGTATCATCATGCCCCATCACCACCATGGGCTTGCGACTTGCTTTACTGTAGAAGAATGCATCGATTCCGTAGCTGAAAATCGCGATTCACAAGAAACCGAACCTTGTGTCCTTGAAAAGGAATTTCTAACCACAAACAACAATCAGGATCTTGAATTTAAATTATCTGATTGGGATTTTTACAAGCAGCTGAATTTTTTCGTAGCTTATTTTTTTCAGGAATATTATAACCAGCAAGACAATCTCTCCGCTACAGAAAATGGGGGGTTATATGCTTATCAATATCCAATTTACTATAGATTGTATTCCCTTAGCATGGGTTTACGAGCTCCCCCAGCTTATTCTTAAACAATCCGAACAAAAACGAACAACGTGCTCATATAGCGGTTGTTAATTCACTTTATTATCGATTTTATTTTTGATACATCGACCTCATAGAGCGTCGCGTATCTTCCTATATCTATACAAAAATGCGTATTAAGTTATATGCTTTCTGCCTTTTTATGGCTGGAACTATCTTCGTTCTGTCGTCTTGCCAAAGCACAGAAGCAAAAAAAACAGAAAAACAAAGTATTAAACAGGATGGACATGACCATGCTGAACACGACCATAGCCATGAAGGACACGAAGGTCACGATCATGAAGGACATAACCACAGCCATGACGACGGAGAGAAAGTCGCTAAGGATAACCACACTGGTCATGACCATAGTAGTGAAGAAGGCCATTCCGACGGTGAAATCATTTTCACAGAAGCACAGGCAAAAACAGCACAATTAAAAACAGAAGTAATTGAATTACGTGATTTCCACCGTGTCATCCGTACCAGTGGTCAGATCGAAAATGCAGTTGGCGATGATGTCACCGTAGTGGCGACCACCAATGGTGTGGTATCCTTTAGCAAGTCAAACTTTACAGCAGGTAGTGCCATCAAATCGGGCGAAAATCTATTGGCCATTTCCTCTAAAAACCTACTTGAAGGTGACCCAACCAACAAAGCAAGTGCCGAATACGAAAGTGCTAAAAATGAATGGGAAAGAGCACAGAGCCTAATAGAAGATCAATTGATTTCACAAAAAAATTATCAAGATGCTAAATTGCGCTTTGAGAATGCAAAAACAACCTTCAATGCATTATCTGCAAACCGCAGCAGCAATGGTGTGCTTGTGAAAGCACCGATTGCCGGATTTGTTAAAAACAAATTGATCCAAGACGGTGACTACGTAACCGTAGGACAGCCAATTGCTACGATTACGAAAAACAAAAAGCTGCAGCTTCGAGCAGATGTAGCAGAAAAATACTTCAGCGATATGCATAGCATCAAAACCGCATATTTCCGTACTTCTTACGATAACAAAACACTGAAATTAGAACAACTCAATGGACGACTCGTCTCCTATGGTAAAGGCATCGAGAAAAATTCATTTTACATACCCATGTTATTTGAATTTGATAATGTGGGCACCGTTCTTCCGGGTGCATATGTCGATATATCGCTCATTGCACACCCTATTCCGCAGGCGCTCACCGTACCAGTATCTGCATTAACCGAAGATCAGGGCGTATACTTTATATATCTAAAAAAAGGAAAAGAAGTATTTAGCAGACAGGAGGTCAAAATAGGTCATAGTGATGGAGAACGTGTTTTGATTACTTCAGGGCTAAACAAGGGCGAAGAAATCGTAACAAATGGTGTTTATCAGGTCAAGATCGCAGCAAATGCATCGTTGATTCCTGAAGGTCATGTACATTAATTAAGGAATCAACAAGATGTTAGATAAAATAATTAAATTTTCACTGAACAACAGATTAGTTGTGCTAGTGGCGTCTGTCTTATTGATGATTGCGGGTGTATATACTGCAAAAAACATGGAGGTCGACGTTTTCCCAGATTTAAATGCGCCAACCGTCGTTATCATGACTGAGGCTAAGGGTATGGTACCAGAGGAGGTTGAACGATTGGTTACTTTCCCTGTGGAAACCGCCATTAATGGTGCAACAGACGTACGTCGTGTTCGCTCCAGTTCTACCACAGGATTCTCCGTAGTGTGGGTAGAATTTGAATGGGGAACCGATATTTTTAAGGCCAGACAGATCGTATCCGAAAAATTGACGGTTGTTCAAAATGACTTACCAGATAATGTGGAGAATCCCACATTAGGTCCACAGTCCTCTATATTGGGAGAGGTCATGATCATTGGGCTTCAATCCGACAGTACCTCGCTCCAAGAGTTGAGAGCATTGGCCGATTGGACAATACGTCCTCGTCTATTAGCTACGGGTGGAGTCGCACAAGTCGCCGTATTGGGGGGTGATATCAAAGAGTACCAAATTCTTCTCCATCCCGAAAAGATGAAACATTATGAAGTATCCATGTCCGAAGTAATGGATGCTGTAAAGTCAATGAATCAAAACGCAACGGGTGGAGTACTTTACGAATATGGTAACGAATACTTGGTTCAGGGGATTATCTCCACCAATAACTTAGAAGAAATCAGTCTTTCGGTCATCAAATCGATTAACAATACACCTATTTTATTATCTCAAGTTGCCGAAGTACGTATCGGAAACAAGGAGCCTAAAATAGGTTTAGCCTCGGTGAAGGGAAAACCTGCGGTATTGATCACCGTCACGAAACAACCGAATACAGGTACGATCGAACTGACCGAAAAAATAGATATGGCGTTGGAAGATTTAAAGCGAAATCTACCTGATGATATACAAATCTCATCGGATATCTTCCGTCAATCGCGTTTTATCGACAGTTCGATAAATAATGTCAATAGCGCGCTGATTGAAGGCGGTATATTTGTCGTCATTATTCTATTCATCTTTTTGATGAATGTACGTACGACCTTGATTTCTCTAGTTACCATTCCCCTATCGCTCGTAGCTTCCATACTGGCACTTAAAGGAATGGGACTTACGATCAACACCATGAGTCTGGGCGGTATGGCTATTGCTATCGGCTCGCTTGTGGATGATGCCATTGTCGATGTCGAAAATGTCTTCAAACGCCTTCGAGAAAACAGGCTATTGCCTATTCAACAGCAGTCCCCTCTACTGAAGGTCATTTACGAAGCTTCACGAGAAGTGCGCATGCCGATCTTAAACTCGACACTCATTATCATTGCTAGTTTTGTACCCTTATTTTTCCTTTCTGGGATGGAGGGACGTATGTTGGCACCATTGGGTATAGCTTTTATCATCGCACTTGCTGCCTCGACAGTTGTGGCGCTGACTCTTACCCCCGTATTGTGTAGCTTTTTACTCAACTCAAAATCTGAAAGTTCGAAAAAAGAACCTTGGGTAACTTTTCATCTAAAAAGAGTATATGAAAAATGTTTGCTCTGGAGTTTGAAATACAAAAAAAGTATCATAGCCGTGACCGTCGTTATCTTTATGGTATCGTTGGGTTTATTCTTTACGCTTGGAAGAAGTTTTCTTCCTTCTTTCAACGAGGGTTCTCTGACCGTCAATGTCAATACATTACCGGGTGTATCTCTTGAAGAATCGGATAAAATCGGTAATCTGGCGGAGAAAATATTGTTGTCTATTCCTGAAATAAAAACAACAGGACGAAAGACGGGGCGTGCAGAACTAGACGAACATGCTTTAGGGGTGAATGTTTCGGAGATTGAAGCTCCATACGAGCTTTCGGACCGGACACGTGAAGAATTTGTTGCTGATGTTCGCGAACAGTTGAATCTTATCCCTGGAGTTAGCCTGGAGATCGGTCAACCGATATCGCACCGCATCGATGCCATGCTATCAGGGACGCAAGCTAATATCGCGATAAAAATATTTGGGTCAGATTTGCATCAACTCTATGAAATTGCCAATAAGATTAAAGGCTCAATCGGTGGCGTTGATGGACTTGTCGATCTGAATGTAGAACAACAGATCGACAGACCGCAGTTGAAGATAAAACCAAAGCGTGCTCTTTTGGCCAAATACGGCATTACGCTGCCGCAACTTTCAGAGCAAATCGAAGTGCTACTCGCAGGAACGGAAGTATCCAGTGTATACGAAGGGAATCAGGTTTATGACCTGACCGTAAAAGTGAACCCGGACCATCGTACCAATATGGAATCCATAAAAAACCTGATGATAGATGCCAATGGCCAGAAAATCCCATTGGAGCATGTCGTGGACATCACTTCTTCTACTGGTCCTAACACCATCAATAGAGAAAATGTGTCCCGCAAGATTGTCGTCTCTGCCAATGTTGAAGGACGCGATTTAAGAGGTGTCGTTAATGATATACAAGAAAAAATCAAAACAGATGTACCCTTACCAGAAGGATATAGTATTGAATATGGTGGGCAATTTGAAAGTGAACAGGCTGCCTCGCGTATTCTACTTCTCACTTCGATATTCTCCATTGCAGTCATTTATTTGCTGCTTTATAATGAATTTAAGAGTGCTAAACAATCGTTTTTAATTTTGGTCAATCTTCCTTTAGCATTAATTGGCGGCATTTTGACGCTATTCTTTACAGGTAATGATTTGAGTATCCCTGCCATCATCGGATTTATATCGCTATTTGGTATCGCTACTCGGAACGGTATGCTACTGGTATCACGATTCAATGATCTGCAACAACAAGGTATGAGCGTCATCGACAGTGTCATTCACGGTTCGACGGACCGTTTAGCTCCTATCCTCATGACAGCTTTCACCTCGGCACTTGCCTTGATACCGCTAGCAATGGGCGGAAGTCTACCCGGTAATGAGATCCAAAGCCCCATGGCACAGGTACTACTTGGCGGATTGATAACCTCTACACTGCTCAATGCTTTTATTGTACCGATTGTGTACACCATGATGGGCAAAAAAGAAAAAAATACAATAACATTAGATTAATTCGGAAGACATGAAATATTTAGTTTTCATATTCATCTTATCTCTGAGCTATTCACCCTCATTTGCACAAACTGTCTATGAGCGCATACTACAGGATATAGATCAAAACAATACAAGCTTGCGTGCTTTAAATACGCAAATCGATGCCCTCAAAGTACAGAACTTGACAGGCATTTACCTGAATAACCCAGAAGTAGCATACAGCTACCTCTGGGGGAAACCAAGTGATTTGGGCAAGCAACAAGACCTGAGCATAACACAGGAATTTGATATCGCTACGCTTACTGGCAAAAGGAAAACGCTTGCCAATAGCCAAAACAAATTGGTGGAGTTGGATTACGATACCCAACGGATCCAAATCCTACAAACGGCAAAGGAAAACATCATTACGGTTATTTATTACAACAATTTAATCGCACAACTCGAAACGCAACAACAACATGCTCAAGAGATTTCCGCCCTCTATAAGAAAAAGCTCGCTCTTGGCGATGCTACCATTATAGAGTTCAACCGATCTAAAGTAAATTTAGCCAATATACAAGGACAGATTGCACAGATCCACACCGAACGAGAGCGTACATTAGGGGATTTAAAGCAACAAAATGGTGGTGTTGAAGTAGCAATACTGGAAACCGAGTATCCTTTAGAAGCATTACCTACCCATTTTGAAACTTGGTATGCTGAAGTCATAAAACGCAGTCCGATATTGCAATCGCTTCAACAAGAAATTATCGTCGATGATCAGCATATTGCTGTACAGAAATCGGCTAATCTTCCAACGATCAGTGCTGGTTTCGCCCGAGAAAAGATAATTGACGAAGATTTTAAAGGGGTTACTTTAGGCGTATCAATACCGTTATGGCAAAATAAGAACAAGGTAAAACATGCTAGATTAGCAAAAATAGCTTCCGAGGAAAGACTAAAGGATTTTCAAACACAAGCGTTTACGCAATTACAATCCTTATATCAGAAAGCAAATAACGATAAAAAAACAATGGAAATATACCGTAGTTCCATCGATAATAGCAGTACGAACCGATTGTTGAAAAAAGCACTTGATGCTGGCGAAATCACCCTTTTGGAGTATACCGTAGAACAGAATATCTATTACGAAAATTACAGAAAATCGGTAGAAGCACAGCAAAACTATCAGCTTGCACTGGCAAAATTACACGAATTTTTATTGTAATAAATAAGTCCTTAAATGAACTGGAGGCTCATCATCTTAACGTGATAGGCCTCCAGTCTTCATTTCCCCTAAATGCTATAGCAATGGTAGCATGCTATTTTCGTTATTCAAAAATGCTAACCAATCATCAGACTTAGCCTCAAACTCTTCCTTTAGAAGTTGATATAGTACCACCTCTTTGGCCTCTCCACATTATTAGCAAAAGCACATGCGCAAGTATAGCAATAGGAACAATAATCGTTGGTAGTAAGGCATAGGGATAAACAAGTACCGCCACATTTGGTTGATCAAAACCAAATTGCTGAATGGGCACAGGTGAAGATAGCACACCAATTGAAACAACGACAATCAAAGATAAAATTCCAAGATAATTCCATAATCCAAATACCCAACTCTTTAAAACATCATACTGAAATAGGTAAACGAATAGGAACAAGATACTAGAAAACCCTATTAAAATATCAAAATTCATCCCTTTAAAAGTCATCAATTTAGGAATCATCTTTTCGAGGTATAACGCATATAGGAATAACTCAACAATCACCCTTAAAGACTGAATGACCAACAAGAGCTGGATGTTTAATCGGGTATCCTTTATTTTTCTAAGTAGCAGGGCATTTAAAAGAATAGTGCCAATCAAACCAATGATAAATAACTTTGGATTAGAAATAAAAACACCTAAAAAAGCCAATGAACCTATCATTAATGCCCAAGCTATATTCAGAAGCAAGACTTGTTTATTCCGTCCATTTGCAAAGTAGAAAATCAATATAAAAAGAAGTGTTAAACCTAAAAAAAGAATACTATTCATGTTTTATCTTGAATTTAAAGTACAGTAATTTAAATATGGCCCTAAACTCGCTATCCTTATCAACAATTAAATTGCCATAGGACAAGAAATAATAAATAGAAAATTAAAGACTAGAATCAAATGGCTGATGAAAGGAATGAAAAAATAGACCTTACCGGTGTTAGAACACGACATGTGTACTTTCCAAACTCTCCATAAACGCAATAACATCCTTTATTTCTTTTTCAGTAAGTTGCAGATTTTCTTGAGGAAGCGTTTGATTCGAAAGATTCATTCCTAACCCTACCCCTCCCGCGTTATTATAAAATTCCATTACTTGGTCTAACGTTTCATAAACACCATTGTGCATATATGGTGCTGTTTTTTTGACATTCCGAACAGTAGGTATTTTAAATGCATTTTTATAGGAATCAATACCAATCACACTATAATAGCCTAAATCAGCGTCCAGCGTGGAGTCTGCCAAAGAGATTGGAACACCCAATACTTCTGTTTCGCTCGAAACGTATTTTGGAGGGGTAGCACCATTAAACAAAGGAACGAAATGACAGGTGGCGCATTTCGCTTTCCCCATAAATAAATTAAAACCGTTCAATTCCTGTATTGATAACGCATCATCATTACCACGCATATAAGCATCAAACCGACTGTTCAGCGTAGTCAAACTACGGATATAAGAAGCTAGGGCATTGGTTACTTGATCCGAACTGATTCCATTTTCTGACGTGGTAGAAAAAGTCTTTGCGAATAAAGATCGGTATGACCTATCTGCAGAAACATATTTTATGACCGCCTCCATCGCGCCATCCATCTCGTGTTTGTTACCGATTACATCACGCACCTGATCCTCCAACGTTAACGCTCTCATGTCGTAAAAGTAATTTGATTGTAAAGCTGCGTTGAGTAATGTAGGTGTGTTTCTTGTCAACAGTTTCGATGGATTATGAATATTGGTGTTTTTAACGAGTCCGTCTGTAAATGCTAAACCTGGATTATGACAGGAAGCACAGCTTCTCGTACCTGTACCCGATAATGCGACATCATAAAAAAGCTTTTCTCCCAACTCCACTTTTGCATCTGTCATATGAAATTCAGGACCGGGAGTAAATGCATCTACATTGAATGCATCGGAATCAAACATTGTTCTTGCCTCCTGCCTAAGCATTCGATTGTATTTAATTTTACGCCCCGGTAGATCCTGCTCCAGTTGCGCTATCCCAGTACTGACCTTATTTCCAAAGCGTGTAATAAAAAAAGCTCTGTCGAAGGAGTTAAAATCAGGGTGCTGTGAAAGATAAGCAATCGAGGCATCTAGATCTTGTAGTAAGGAAGTTTTTCTCTTTTTATTGATATAAAGAGAAAGGATATCACGAAGACTTTTTAAGGATTCCGAACACTCTTGCATACTGTTCAAAGAAAGTGCATTATCAAATCCAGTGATACCTAAAGCAATTATCCTAAAAACCTCTAACTTACTTGCATCCAATATTCGCCAATCGGCTAGCTGCTGATCATGGAAATAAGAAATCAGAAATGCTGTATTGGATACTAAATGCCTAACTTCACTGATGAGCTCTTCTTTTCTTGATGTATCGTAATTTGGGTAAATAAACTCCTCAATCACCTGTAAGCCCATTGGATCAATAGCACGTGCTAAAGAAGGGTCTAATAAATCAGCGTTCTCAATCTCCTCTACGGGTGGGCCATTTAATCGCTTACTCAAGTCTGCAGAAAAATATTCTGATGCCCATTCAAATTTTTTGAACAACAATCTAGACTTTAAAAATGCTTGCCGAACATTTTGTTCATCAACCTGATTTTTGCCAACCTCCACCAAAAGCGTATCTCTTACATAATCATGGAAGGATACAAGTTGGTTGAAAACTTCGTTTTGAATTTTTCGCTCACGTGAACTGACATGTGATTGTTCTGTATCTTTCGAATTAATAGAAGTAAAACTTACAATAAAGATTACGATAAACAGAAGCGCTACTATTCCGGCCTTCTTACACATAACATATTCCTCTTCCTGGCCAATAATGATTAGTTAAATATCAAAGCATTCCTAAATGGATTTGCATTTTTATCTCGTTCAGCAAGTGGTTCTATCCCCCAACGATGCTCTATAAAAGAAAGAATGCTGACGGTCTCATATTGCGTGTGATCGACTACACCTTTTTTGGCAAATGGCCCAATAACAATTGCTGGAATACGGCTCCCAGGCCCCCATCTATCGATAACAGGTGGCGCAACATGGTCAAAAAATCCACCAAATTCATCATAGGTTAAGATAACCAATGCATCCTTTGCGTTTGGACCGTCTAAAACTGCGTTGATCAGATTCACGGCAAGTTCTTCTGATGAATATACTGCAGAACCACCTGGATGTTCGTCATTCCCACCGCCTGGTTTCACAAAGGAAACGCTGGGAAGAGTACCTTCTTTCGCTGCTTTTATGAAATCATTTTGATCCTTCATATGTTTTCGACCTGCTGTTCCCTCTTCATAATTGGCAAAATAAAGGAAGGGTTCATGGTTATAAGCAAAATTATTTTTCCTTCCTGCCACCGCATCATCCCAACCCTCAGAATACCAAGCCCAAGAGATATCTTTTTCGCTCAAACGATCTCCAATAGTCGGCATCGTCTGGGATGGCAATAATTTGGAAGTGTCCGATTTTGCTGGATAAGGGGCATTTCGTGAAAGAATATGGTTGACAACATAACCATCAGAAGTAACAGCACCGTCTTTTATCATCTTGCCATCAGCATCGAATTTCGCTATTAATGATTCTGGAGCATCCGGCCAAACTGGCGCTGCAGCTGCTATCATATATACATGGTTAAAATAAGAACCTCCAAATACGCTTTGAAAAAAATTGTCACACAGTGTGTATTTTTGAGCAATCGGATATAACGGTATTTTTTTCGTGTTATAATAACCCATCGCTAATCCTTTGGTGTCGTTATATAACGCAAACTTGTCCATCTTTCCACCGTTGATTTGCATCTTGTTATGAAAAAACCGATGTGTAACATCAGGTGTTGCTTTGTCTGAAGGAACATACTGATCTATATTAAAAAGTGCGTTGGGGAGATTGGTCGGAAAGGAATTGTTTCGAGGAATTTCAGGAAGATACTGATATGGTTTACCATTCTCGTCAACCTGTGCAAAATTGCCTTTTCTAGCATTTTTAATACCGTTCGCTCCTTTAAACTCTCCATATAGATTATCAAAACTACGGTTTTCCATATAAATAACTACCAGATGCTTAATCTGCCCGATACCTTCATCAAATGAGGTTTCCTGATGTTGGGCTTTTTTACTAGCGCAACTGCTGATGAGCAAAAGAATAAAAAGCATATAAAAAAATCGTTGTAAAGGCATTCCGTTTTATTTTAGATGAATCGATTATAAAAAATTAGTTTAACACAAATTATTGGATTTTCAAATGCTATTAATAGTCCTCGAAATCCCCGTTTTGTATTACAAACATACAGTATTATATTTTATCACCAAGTCTCACAACTAGCATATGGTTAATATTTTATGTATCATTTTACTGACAAAAGTTAAAAAACAACCTATTAAATTCCCTTTAATTTCTATCTAAATAATAAAAGAATTAAACTAAAAAACGGGTATTCGCTTTACTGCAAATACCCGTTTTTTCATGTTTTTAACAATCAATAACTCCGCTACATATTATATAATACCATATAATGAGCCGCCTTTTGCACCCAGAGCATCAACCTTTTTTTCAACAGCTGGGTCTTTGATTAAATCTGGTGCATGATGTGGTTTACGTCTGGCATCAATAATAAACGGTCCGTGACAGCCCCAGTGCTTGTATTTTGTAAAGCTATTGACTCCATAGATATCATAAGCTGGATTTGATCTCGTAAAAGTCACCCAAACAAAATTATTCTCATTTGCCGCTGTAAAGTTCGCATCATCTGCCAGTACAATCATTTGGATACCTTCAAAATCGATATCCTTCATCGCTTCACACCAATTTCTCATGACGATTTCTTCTTGCTCATAGGTCGTAAATGCCGCACCATCGACAACAAGAATACCAGGTATAGCCATTTTAACGTTGTTAAATGGTCTTGGGATGTCCAATCCTACTGGAATTTCAGTCTTTAATGTCCTTTTCTTGCTACCTGCTGCTGCAAATACCACTTTCGACCCTGCATTCAGACCATCGCCAGAATAATCCAATGTATCGATGGTTGTATTGGTGTGAAAATGCAAGTCTCTGGAAAGATCGATCCGCTCTAACATATGTTTAAAAAATCCGGAGACATCATATATATCCAATTTGGGATCATCTTCAATAGCGGCAATAAATAAATATTTAGCCAAACTCAATTGATTCTTACCCAATGCTTGATTGGCGATTGTCAAAATTTCTTGGGGACGATCCACCTCTTGGTAAGGTGTATAGCTTTCTCTACCGATAGCAAACAACAGGGGGTGCACACCTGCTGCATCCACAGCATGAACGGCTTGAAGACCATTTATCTCCTTCGGAATTGCTGCTCCTGTAATCTCATGAATCAAATTGCCGAAACTCGTATCTTCCTGTGGAGGTCTACCAACGACAGTAAAAGACCAAATGGGATTTTTCTTATGGTATACATTGTGCACCTTCATCAAAGGAAAAGGATGCGTCAAACTATAGTAACCGATATGATCTCCAAATGGTCCTTCAGGCTTATTCTCATTCGGATAAACAGTGCCTGTAATTACAAAATCTGCGTCTGCTGAGATACAAAAACCTTCGTTATCATAAAAATATCGAAAACGACGATTTCCCAATGCTCCTGCAAATATCATCTCAGATAAGCCCTCGGGTAATGGCATAACTGCTGACAATGGATGTGAAGGAGGTCCTCCTATAAATACGCTGACTTTTAAAGGTCTCCCTAATTGATTTGCTTTCTGCTGATGGATACCAATGCCACGATGCAACTGATAATGTAAACCAATCTCTTTATCTTGAATATAATCATTACCCGAAAGTTGTATGCGGTACATTCCTAGGTTTGCCTGCATGATCCCCGGCTTTGTGATGTCTTCTGTATATACCTGAGGCATGGTGACAAATGCACCACCATCCATAGGCCAGTTGACAATCTGCGGTAACTTGCTTATTTCGGTCTTACCATATAATATAGGCGCATTAGCCTTCTTTTTCCATGGTAAGGCCCCCAATGCAACTGCAGAGGAACTTAAATATTTAAAAGGATTTTTTAAAACTGCGGTAGGGTCCATTTTAACATCGACCAATTTTTTGATATGGTCTAATGTATCTCTAAACATAAATTTAGAGCGATCCAGAGTTCCAAATAAATTAGAGACGGCAGGAAATTCAGAACCCTTGATGTTTTCAAAATATAAGGCAGGCCCTTCTGCGTCGAATACACGCATATGTATGGCTGCCATTTCTAAATAAGGATCAACCTCTTCTTTTATTCGGATTAAATGTCCATGCTGCTCTAGATCGACAACACATTCCGCTAAACTTTTATACCCCATATAGCTGCATTCTATTGTTCTAATACAAAATTAGTAGAATAATCGGCATGAAAAAGTTTTAAACGTTATAATCAGTTTTATTGATCTACCAACATGGTTTGATTCATGGGTGTAAATGTAAAAGGAGCTGTTTTAGACCAAGTGCTGTTATCCACTTCCGACTCGTAACGCATAACGCGTCTAAATTCATCAAAGTTTTCTTTATGAATCTTAAAAAAACGTGTATAGACCAACTTAGCCATCCATTTGCTAATAGCAATAATCTGGTAACCACTGTTTGGATGATTAATCTGCATATATCTTAAAAAAAGCTGCTTACAACTCAGCGACTCCTCTCCTCCCAAATAGATGACTTCACCTATGAAATGTTGTTCCCATGGCATGGTCCTTATCCAGCGATACACATCTAATAAGGGAATAGGTCTAAATCTGAGATTAGCAATCAATCCCCAATAAGGGATATATTTACTTTTGGATAGTTTTCCAAAAATATCACTTAAAATGGTTTCTTTACCAACTGCGCTACTTTGTAAAACAACGGTATATTTCACCCTATACTCTTTAAATAGATTTTGGATAGCATCAATATAGCTCGAATCCATTAAGCGCGCAATATAGATCACGCGATCACATCCATTATCCTGGCATAACTGAATAAAATTGCGAAGAGAAATAAGCTCCATCTGCATATTCAATGCATCGTTCAATCCCGGTACTTGGGTAAAATAAACTCCCAGTTGTAATTTCTTTATAGAGAAATTCATGGGAGTACGATGCGTTTTGAACAAATCAATCTCCAGCAACTTTGCGGTTACCGGTTCCAGTATGCGTTTATTAAAAAGGGGTAAATTCCTGACCAATCCAGTGACTCTAAATTCATCAGAATTTAGATGGCTGACAGCCCTTCTTCCCAAATATGTATTTAATCCTGTAATTAATACTTCCATGAATGAAACATTCAAATTTCGTTAATTAAAGATTAAACAAATAAAATACACGAAGGTTTAATTTGCCCTGCTTTTTATTCCCCTTTTTCTTTGTCCTTTTATTGTAAATATCTAAATATTGTCCCTAAAACAAACAATAACCTTATATATTTGTACTTCCTATATGCTTTTTTGAGGAAAATAATATAAAAAAATTATATCTGTATGGAAAAAAGGGCTGCTTTGATTTGGTTTAGAAATGATTTGAGGCTTCATGATAATGAAGTGTTTTTAGAAGCATCCTCAAAAAGTTCCTTCATCATCCCTATCTTTTGTTTTGACCCCAGATATTATGCTAAAAACCAATACGACTTTCTAAACACAAATGTAATTCGAGCAGCGTTTCAGCTTGAAACAGTAAAAGCACTAAAAGAAAAACTTCAATCTTTAGGTAGTGATTTAATAACTTTTGTTGGCTATCCGGAAGATATCATACCGCGTATCGCCCAAAAGTATGAAGTGGATGAGGTTTATCACCATCGTGAAGTAGCTTTCAGAGAAACATCAATCTCTGAAAAAGTGGAAGAGGAACTTTGGAAATGTAAAATTAATTTAAAGCATATTATCGGTCACACACTCTATCATAAAGAGGATCTACCATTTCCTATACGCGATATTCCGAATTCATTTGCGACGTTCAAAAAGAAAATAGAGCGTGAAAGTTTTGTCAGACCGACGGCCGAATTCCCTTCCAATTTTATGACCGCCCCGCATCTTGAAAAAACAACACTCCCAACACTGGAAGATTTGGGATACAGTATTGAGGAAATAGCACTGGTCAAAAATAAATTGATAATAGGTGGAGAAGATCTCGCTCTTGAATTGATGCAAACGGTATTGAATGACCCAAAGGGGTCGGAAAATGACTATACCTTATTATCTCCTTTCATTGCACAGGGTTCGTTATCTCCAATAAGTCTATTTCATGAAATTAAAAAACGAGATAACGGAAAGAAAAATAAAAGATTTGACCGCATCGTCGATATGTTACTCTGGAGAGACTATTTTAGATTTATGCTAAAAAAATATCCTAACGTTTTCTTCAAAGAAAAAGGATTTAAAAAGGTACTGACCAGCAGCACCAACGACCAATTGCTATTTGATAAATGGAGATTTGGTGAAACAGAAAATGATTTTGTGAATCAAAGTATGATTCTATTGCAAAAAACGGGGTATTTGCCTTATTTTGCCAGAATTATTGTGGCTAGTTTTCTAGTACAGGAATATAATATCAACTGGTTAAAAGGGGCCTATTGGTTTGAACAAAATATTTTCGATTACACACCTGCAACTAACTATGGTACGTGGTCCCATATCGCTGGTGTGGGAACGAGCGATAAAGATAACAACCCGATAGATTGGCGTAAATTAATTAATGCACATTACCCGAAAGGTATTCAAGTACCTGAGGATTACACGGACTAAATAACGAAATGTCTTTTTTGGATAACTAAAAAGACCATAGATGATATAAGGTCATTTTTTAAAGCTTAATAAAAACAAGAATAAATTGAATTTCGTCACTAAAATAATCAATCACAGTGCCTAAAACTCTATTTTTATTCCTAACTTTGACACATTCATATTTTTTCAAATAGATGGACAAACTTACATATTTGAGTAACGCTGACTCGAGCTACATCGACGGCTTATATCAAGCGTACACACAAGATCCAGAATCTGTAGATTTTGGCTGGCAAAAATTTTTTGAAGGTTTTGATTTTGGTCAAAATGCGGGCGAAAGTGTTGGTGCTACTGCGGATGCAACACCAGATCATGTTTTAAAGGAAATAAATGTATTGAACATGATCAATGGCTACAGAGACCGTGGTCATTTATTTACGCAAACAAATCCTGTACGTGAGCGTCGCAAATATTATCCTGGAAAAGAATTAGAGACATTTGGTCTTTCTGAAGCAGACATGAACACGATCTTTAATGCTGGTGTTGAAGTTGGCTTAGGCCCTGCCAAATTAAAAGATATTAGGCAATTAATTGAAGACACTTATTGTCGTTCTATTGGTGCTGAGTTCAAATACATCCGTAACCCTGAGAAAATCAAATGGTTGCAGGACCGTATGGAAGCTGACCGCAACAAACCAACCTATTCTTTAGATATCAAAAAAAGAATCTTAGATAAATTAAACCACGCAGTTGCTTTTGAAAGTTTCTTAGGAACAAAATTCTTAGGTCAAAAACGTTTCTCTCTTGAAGGTGCTGAAAGTTTAATTCCTGCTTTAGATGCTGTTATCGAAAAAGGATCTGAGTTGGGTATTCAAGAATTTGTTATCGGAATGGCTCACCGTGGCCGTTTAAATGTATTGACAAATATCATGGGTAAACCTTATAAAACTGTATTTTCAGAATTTGAAGGTAAAACTTATGCGGAAGATCCAGAAGTTAACTTTGGTGGTGACGTTAAGTATCACTTAGGTTATTCTACAGATGTCAAAACAGATGATGGCAAAACAATTCACTTAAGTTTAGCTCCAAACCCGTCTCACTTGGAAACAGTAGATCCAATTGTTGAAGGTTTGGTACGTTCTAAAATTGATATGAAATATGAAGGCGATTCTTCAAAAATCGCTCCTATCGCTATTCACGGTGATGCTGCTATTGCAGGACAAGGTGTTGTGTATGAAGTAACGCAAATGTCCAAATTGGATGGTTACAAAACTGGTGGTACGATCCACATTGTGATCAACAACCAAATTGGTTTTACAACAAACTATAAAGATGCACGTTCGGGTACTTATTGTACCGATGTTGCAAAAATCACTTCTTCACCTGTGTTCCATGTGAATGGTGACGATGCTGAAGCATTAGTATATGCGATTAAATTAGCCGTTGAATACCGTCAAAAATATAAAACTGACGTTTTCATTGATTTATTATGCTACAGAAGATTTGGTCATAATGAGGCTGATGAACCGAAGTTCACACAACCATTACTATACAAATTGATTGAAAAACATCCTAATCCAAAGGAAGTTTATGCAAAAAAATTAATCGAAGAAGGTAGCATCGATGAGTCTTATGCGAAAAAAATCGAAAAAGATTTCAAAGCTATATTACAAGAGAAATTAGAAGAATCGAAAGAAGTTGTCAATTTAACAGAAGAAACACCGATGTTCTCCGGAGCTTGGAAAGGCCTTCGTCCTGCTAAAAAAGGTGAATCTTTCGAAACTGTTAAAACAAATGTTTCGGATAAAACATTTGTACAGTTAGCGAAAGAAATCACAACACTTCCTACTAATAAGAGCTTCTTCCGCAAAATCTCTCGTTTATTCGAAGATCGTGCTAAGATGATTGAAAAAGATTCTTACGATTGGGCAATGGGTGAGTTGATGGCTTATGCTACTTTGTTAAATGAAGGAAGTCGTGTACGTATTTCTGGTCAAGATGTACAACGTGGTACATTTTCACACAGACATGCCGTATTGACTTTAGAAAATTCTGAAGAAACATATACGCCATTAGCAAATATTAATGGTGGAGATAAATTCTCGATCTACAACTCACTACTTTCTGAGTATGCAGTATTAGGTTTCGAGTATGGTTATGCTTCTGCTAACCCACATGCTTTAACAATATGGGAAGCTCAATTTGGAGATTTCTACAACGGTGCACAAATCATAGTTGATCAGTATTTATCTTCTGCTGAAACGAAATGGAAACGTTCAAATGGCTTGGTCATGTTATTACCTCACGGTATGGAAGGTCAAGGCCCAGAACACTCTTCTGGTCGTATCGAAAGATTCTTAGAACTTTGTGCTGATGAGAATTTAATATTGGCAAACTGTACTACACCTGCTAACTATTTCCACTTATTACGTCGCCAACAGGTTCGCGAATTCCGTAAACCATTGGTTGTATTTACACCAAAATCGTTGTTGCGTCATCCAAAAGTTGTTTCTCCTTTGAAAGATTTTACTTCAAATACTTTCCAAGAAGTGATCGACGACGTAAATGTAACTGCGAAAGATGTAAAACGTGTATTATTCTGTTCAGGTAAAATATACTACGATTTATTAGAAAAACAAGAAGTTGACAAACGTAAAGATGTCGCTATTGTAAGATTGGAACAATTATTCCCTATTCCTGAGGAGCAATTGAAAGCAATCCGTAAAAAATACAATAAAGCATCAGAATTTGTTTGGGTTCAAGAAGAAAACGAAAATATGGGCGCTTGGTCTTACTATTGCCGTAAACTAATGAATACAGAAATTGCGTTTACTGGATTTGTAGCACGTAAAGAAAGTGGCAGTACAGCTACTGGCTACATGAAACAACACATAGCGCAACAAGCTAAAATTTTAAATAAATCATTCGAATAAAAACAATTTTTATCCAATTGCGTCTTTTATCAAAAGACGCAATTGTCTGTAAAGAACATTATATATGAGCTTAGAAATTAAAGTACCAACCGTAGGTGAATCCATTACTGAGGTAACCTTGTCACAGTGGTTGAAACAAGATGGCGATTACGTTGAAATGGACGAAAACATCGCAGAATTGGAATCTGATAAAGCAACTTTTGAATTACCAGCTGAAAAGGCAGGTATCTTAAGAATTATTGCTCAAGAAGGTGATACTTTAGAAATTGGTGCGCTAGTTTGTACTATCGAAGAAGGTGGTGCTCCTACTGGTGATTCAAAACCTGCAGCTGCTGCTTCTGAAGAAAAAGCAAGTACACCAGCTACAACTAACGTTGCTGATGAGAATCCAGATTCTTATGCTGCTGGTACTGCTTCTCCTGCTGCTGCAAAAATTTTAAGAGAAAAGGGAATTGATCCTGCTACGATTAAAGGTACAGGAAAAGAAGGTCGTATTACTAAAGAGGATGCTGAGAAAGCAATTTTAGCTCCTAAAGCTGCTGCACCTGCAAAAGAAGCTCCTAAAGCTGCTGCTCCAGTTGCTGTAGCTGGTGCTCGTAACGAACGTCGTGAGAAAATGACTTCATTGCGTAAAACTATTGCTAAACGTTTAGTTTCAGTGAAAAATGAAACTGCTATGTTGACTACTTTCAATGAAGTGAACATGCAGCCTATCATGGACTTACGTGCTAAATACAAAGATTCTTTCAAAGAGAAACATGGTGTAGGCCTTGGGTTTATGTCATTCTTCACTAAAGCGGTAACAACTGCATTGCAAGAATGGCCTGCTGTAAATGCGAGAATTGAAAACAATGAATTGGTATATTCTGATTTCGCAGATATCTCAATCGCAGTTTCTGCTCCTAAAGGATTAGTAGTTCCTGTGCTTAGAAATGCTGAATCGATGTCTTTGCAAGAAATCGAAAAAGGAATTGGTGCGTTAGCTGTAAAAGCACGTGACAATAAATTAACGATTGATGAAATGACTGGTGGTACATTTACAATCACCAATGGTGGTGTTTTTGGATCAATGATGTCTACTCCAATCATCAATGCTCCACAATCGGCAATCTTAGGTATGCACAACATCATTCAACGCCCAGTTGCTGAAAATGGTCAAGTAGTTATCCGTCCGATGATGTACATCGCGTTATCTTATGATCACCGTGTAATTGACGGTCGTGAGTCTGTAAGCTTCTTAGTACGTGTTAAACAATTATTAGAAGATCCAGCTCGTTTATTATTACAAGTATAATAATAAATAGCATTATAAAATAAAAGGCCCATCTGACTAATTCAGATGGGCCTTTTATTTTATAACTAACTTAACCTCTAGCTTGTAGCGCTAAAGCGTATAATTTCATTTGCTTCACCATGGATAATAATCCATTTGCGCGCGTTGGGGAAAGATGTTCCTTAAGGCCTATCTGATCTATAAAATATAAGTCAGCATCCACAATTTCCTTTGCAGTATGTCCTGAAAGTACTTTCACCATCAAACTGACCAATCCTTTTGTAATAATAGCATCACTATCTGCTGTGAAGTAAACCTTTCCATCCTTTACTTCTGGAAACAACCATACTTTTGACTGACAGCCTTTGATGATAAAATCATCTTTTTTATGTTCTTCACTTATTAATGGAACTTCTTTTCCTAACTGGATGATGTATTCATATTTTTCCATCCAATCTGTAAAAAAAGAAAAATCATCAATTAATTCATTTTGTATTTCGCTAATAGTCATTACTATCTATAATTTTTAAACCAACATACTTGCTGCCCTTTTCAAGCCAGCGACTAAGATATCTACTTCTTCTTTCGTATTATACAATGCAAAAGAAGCGCGTATGGTGCCTGGGATTCCAAATTGATCCATCACAGGCTGTGCACAATGATGTCCGGTTCTAACAGCAATACCTAATTTATCGAGGATAACGCCTACATCATAAGGATGTGTACCGTCAATCAAAAATGAAATGACTGAACTTTTCTGTGCTGCAGTACCAATAAAACGTATACCTGGTACCGTTGCTAACTGCTCTTGTCCGTAAGATAATAACGCTTCTTCATAGGCAGCAATTTGCTCAATGCCGATCGCATTGATATATTCAATTGCAGCATTCAAACAAATTCCGGCTTCGATATTGGGTGTACCAGCTTCAAATTTAAAAGGCAATTCATTGTAAGTAGTCTTTTCAAAGGTCACTTCTTTAATCATATCTCCTCCACCTTGGTAAGGTGGAATTGCATTTAAAGCTGCTTCTTTTCCATATAAGACTCCAATACCTGTAGGTCCATACATTTTATGTCCTGAGAACACAAGAAAATCGACATCCAAATCTTGAACGTCCAATTTAATATGTTGGATAGCTTGAGCTGCATCCAATAAAACAGGGACTTGATGCTCATGTGCTATAGCAATCATCTCCTTTACAGGATTGATGGTTCCTAACGAATTGGAAACGTAAGTGAAAGAAGCAATTTTAGTTCTATCCGAAAAAAGTGCTTTATAGGCATCTAAATCTAGTTCTCCTTTTTCATTCATGGGGATCACTTTCAAAATAGCTCCCTTTTCTTCGCAGATCATCTGCCATGGGACGATATTAGAATGGTGTTCCATAGCGGAAATAATAATCTCATCGCCAGCAGAAATATTCACCTTGCCAAAACAGGTGGCAATAATATTTATACTATGGGTAGTACCGGTAGTAATGATGATTTCGTGTTCATGCTTTGCATTGATGAAAGCTTGAATACTACGTCTTGTCACTTCAAATGCATCGGTAGAAATTTGGCTTAAATAATGAACTCCTCTATGGACATTACTATTCATCTGGGAATAATAATGCGTAATCGCATCAATAACAGACTGCGGTTTTTGAGTAGTCGCTCCATTATCCAAATAAACTAAAGGCTTTCCATTGACCTCTCTTTTCAAGATTGGAAAATCAGCCCTAATCTTATTTACATCGAAATCTTTCAATTTTTTTTGCTCCATGATATAAACAAAGTTAACAGTAATTTAGCGAAAAAATGTCTTCATTATCTACTTTTTAAATATAGATTGAGATTTCTACAGCATTTTTTAAGAAAGGTGGATTCTTGCTTTTTATCATATAAACGTATAATCTTTCTTTTAATACAATTTATATTGAACCGATTTAATTATCTTTGTATTGATATGCAAGAATTACCTCTAAATTTACCCGAAGGCTCACGAAGAGAAGTTATGAGCTATTTGGAACCGTTCATGCTAAATGAGATGAGCGAGTACTTAAAGCCTGTAGATGAAATGTGGCAACCTGCAGATTTTCTACCTGATGCTTCTAGGGATACATTTTTTGACGAAATTAGAGATTTACAAGAGAGTGCAAGAGAACTTCCATACGATTTAGTTGCTGTTCTAGTTGGAGATACCATTACAGAGGAAGCTTTACCTACATATGAATCTTGGTTAACGATGGTTGACGATGTAGAGAAAAACGAGCAAGGTGGCTGGATGAGATGGGTACGTGCTTGGACTGCTGAAGAAAACCGTCACGGTGATCTTTTGAATAAGTATCTATATTTATCTGGAAGAATTGACATGCGTCAATTTGAAATATCTACTCAATATTTAATTAAGGATGGTTTTGATATCGGTACTGGTGCCGATCCGTATCGTAACTTTATCTATACTTCCTTTCAAGAGATTGCGACCAATGTTTCTCATCGTCGTGTCGCTGGACTTTCTAAAAAGAATGGCGATAAATTACTGGCGAAGATGTGTGGTGTGATTGCTGCAGATGAAGCGCGTCATGCAAAAGCCTATATGTCTTTTATATCGAAAGCTTTTACGGTAGACCCAAGTGAAGTTATGATTGCTTTTGAGGATATGATGCGTAAGAAAATTGTGATGCCTGCGCAGTTCTTAAGAGAATCGGGTGAGCCACAAGGTGAAGCATTTGCACACTTCTCTGATGCAGCGCAACGTCTTGGTATTTATACTGCCCTCGATTATGTTGATATTTTAAAAGAATTGAATACGGATTGGAAAATAGACCAGGTAACTGGTTTAAACGAACAAGGTGAAAAAGCAAGGGATTATTTAATGAAACTTCCGGACCGTTTATTACGGTTGGCAGATCGCATAAAAATACCTGAAAAAGAATATAAATTTAAATGGATCTACGATCAGAAATAAAAAAAAGCTCGATATTTAATTATCGAGCTTTTTTTTATGTTTAATAATCTGTCATGATCTGATTATTTCACTCCTCCCATTAATTTCTTCACGAATGGGGAAAGTGCGATTAATACAATACCTGCAATCAAGGAGTAAAGTCCGAGCTGCTTATAACTATCGGTATAGGTTACCAATTTATCTGCCAAGGAATCTCCCTCTCTGGCTTCTGCCATATGTGCACCAATTAAGCCCGCAACATATTGTCCATATGCACTTGCTAAAAACCACATCCCCATCATGATGCCTTGAAGCCTCCCTGGAGACAACTTAGTCATTATGGATAAACCGATAGGCGACAAGCATAATTCGCCGACAGTGATAACAAGAAGAGCTAAAGTAAAGATGTCCAAAGAAGCAATGCCATCCTGTGCGAAAAACTTGGTGCCAAATAACACATAATAGCCTAATCCAAGAAAAATAAAACCTAATCCAAATTTAATGATCGTATTTGGTTCCATCTTTCTTTTTGATAACCAAATCCATAATAATCCAAAAATTGGTGCTAAAATAATGATAAAGAACGCTCCTCCAGAATTATTGACTCCATTTGGATCCAAATGAACCAATCCTCCCATCATGGAATCATTCAGATTCTTAGCAGCAAAAATGCTCAAAGAACCTCCACTTTGTTCGTAAATACCCCAAAAGATAATGGAAAATAAGATGAAGACTAACGCCGCAATCAATTTATTTCTTTCGACTTTAGAGAGCTTTGTCATTTCATAAAACAGATAGATCAATGTTAATGGACCTATTAGGTACATAAAATAATCTGTATATTCCGTTTTAGAAACCATCACCTGAACAAGAGGAATCATGAGCAAAGTACTGATATAAACGACATACTCAGCCCATTTAGGTAATTTTTTGGCTTTTATGATTGCATCTGGATGTCCAGGTTGTAAACCAATAGGTCCTAGATGACGTTTCGTAAATTGAAAATTGATTAAACTGACAAACATACCGACAGCAGCTAAACCAAAAGCTACGTTCCAGCGATGTGCTTCATCAATGATGGAGGTCAACATATACCCTTTTCCAATCGCCACACAGATATAACCACCAAGGAATGCTCCCAAGTTTATTCCGGCATAGAATAAAGAGAAACCTGCGTCACGACGGTTGTCATCCGAACGGTACAACTCCCCTACCATCGTTGAAATATTAGGTTTGAAAAACCCAGTACCAATAATAATAAATGCGAGTCCAAAGAAGAAAAACTGATGTGGATCTGTTGCTAACAAAGCACTTCCTATTATCATCAAGCTACCTCCCCAGAAGAGCGACTTTCTAAATCCCAATATTTTATCCGCAAATAGACCGCCGATAAAAGTAAAAGCATATACAAACGCTTGTGTCGCGCCATACTGCAAGTTTGCCTCTTTTTCTGCGAAATTAAGCTGGGTAATCATAAAGAAAACCAGCATACCTCTCATGCCATAAAAGCAAAATCGTTCCCACATTTCCGAGAAAAATAAACTCCAAATCTGTTTCGGATATTTACCTTCAAAATGTTGAACCTGTTCTAAAGTTTGTTGTCCTTGTTTTGACATTTCTATTATTATTAAAAAGAGCTTCCTTAACAGGAAGCTCTAACACATTTTATTATTTAACGCCGTGCATTAATTTTTTAATAATGGGATTGAATACCATTACTAATAGACCTGCGGCAGCTGGAATTGCTGTGAACAAAAAGAAGAAATGGCTCAACGAATATTCCTGTTGGATCGTCTCTACTTGCCCCCCTAATACGGCGGCCACTTTCTGTGCGATGGCAATCGCTAAATACCAAATTCCAAACATAAAGGCTAACATACGTGCTGGAACCAATTTCGACACATAGGAAAGACCTACAGGCGAAATGAACAGCTCGCCCAATGTATGGAATAAATAAGTTAGTATTAAAAAAATCATGGAAATCTTAACTCCCTCTCCTATTCCCCAAGAACCTAAACCGATTACCAAGAATCCTATGGCAACTAAAATTAAACCATAACCGTACTTCATCGCAGCAGATGGGTTGTATTTAGATTCCCACAACTTAGAAACAGTAGAAGCCAGCGCAATGATAAAGAATGAATTTAAGGTAGAGAACCAAGAAACTGTTATTTCTGATGCTTCTTTAGAGAATTCGTTTTTCAACATCCAGATAGCTGCACCCCATATTAACACAAAACAAAGAATCAAAATGATATTTGATAAAGCAATCTTGTTCCATGTTGCTTTGGCTAACTTGAGCAAAACCCATGAGATCAATGCTAAAGGTACGATTGTCAACAAAGCATTGATAATATTGAATGTCGCTAAAGCGGTTCCTGTTAAACTCCGATCAATATAGTCGCGAGCAACAATGACTAAAGATGTAGCACCTTGTTCAAAACTCATAAAGAAAAATATCAAAAAGAACGCTAAGAAGACCACAGCAATCATTCGATCTCTCACTATTTTATCATAGCGTCCGATACGGGAAGCAATCAGATAGATGAAAAGAATTAACGCCACAATGATCATGAGGTACTGCCCTCTTAAAAATGGCAGATCCAATGCACTGAACATATCTATAATTCCATTTTTAGATAATGGATCATTGAAAGCATATAGAAAACCGATAATTGAAACGATGGAAATTAAAATATAATCAAGGGAAGTAAAAGGGTTTCTCTTGTCAGAATCTGCTAGTAACTGCTCTTCGTTGCTCAATTCTTTTGAGGTATCTAGGACTCCTAAATTACCCATCAGAGGCTTAGCAAATACAAACTGTAATGTGCCTAAAAGCATAAAAATACCTGCTAGTCCAAAACCCCAATGCCAGCCTTGCGTTTCTGCGATATAACCACAAAGCATCATACCAAAGAATGCACCAGCATTGACTCCCATATAAAAAATCGTGTAAGCACCGTCTTTCTTTTCTGGTAAGTCTTTGTACATTTCTCCTAAAATAGAAGGCATATTCGGTTTGAAGAAACCTGTTCCGATAACAAGACAAGCTAAGCCTATAAAGAACATAACCTGGGTATCAAATGCCATCGCAGCGTGTCCTATTGTCATGATAATCGACCCGATAATGACTGCTTTTCGAGATCCAATATATTTATCAGCAATAATTCCACCTAATATCGGCGTCAAATAAAGCATCATCGCGTAAGTACCATATAATGCACCTGCCTGTTCTGCACTCCATGCCCATCCTCCTTTTATGACCGCAGCTGTTAGAAATTGGATCAATAGTACCCGCATACCATAGAACGAAAAACGTTCCCACATTTCGGTGAAAAATAATACAAATAACCCCGACCGCTGTCCTAAAACATTTGATTTATAAAAATCCGTATTCGTCCCTCCTGAAAATGAAGCCTTAGATGCTTGACTCATATTTATATTTTAATCTAATTATATGTATTAAAAATATTGAATTAATAGTCTACAAAGAAACAAAAAACAATCGCATTTTTTAGGGAATAATTGTATTATATCTATTATAAGACCACATTTTTGAATCAAAAAAAGGCGTTCCAGATGGAACGCCTTTTTAATACGATATAAATGCAACGCAAGTTAATTAATCCCGTGCATCATTTTCTTCAATTTAGGATTTAGAATAAGTAATATTAAAGCAGTTGCTGCTGGAACAATGGCAAAAATCATAAAGAAATAAGACATAGAGTGTTCTGCAGTAATTCGATCAATATATGAGCCTAAGTAACCTCCAATAAAATTGGCAATTGCTGATGCACAGAACCAAAATCCGAATAATAATCCTAACAATTTCTTAGGTGATAATTTGCTCACGTAAGACAATCCAACTGGTGATAAACAAAGTTCGCCAGTAGAGTGAAAGAAGTAAGCAATAACTAACCAAAGCATACTCACAGTAGCTGTCTTAGCTCCCTGTGGGACCTCACTAGCTCCATAGGCTAAAGCTGCAAAACCAATACCAACCATAACAAGTCCAAGGGCAAATTTCACTGGTCCTGATGGGTTCCATACTTTTTCCCAGAATTTACTGAAGGAGTTTGCTAATGAGATAATAAAAAAGGCATTTAAGATTTGAAACCAAGAAGCCGCTACTTCGGTTTCCGTTGCTCCAAACTCTCTAAAGACTTTCCATAGGCCCAAGCACCAAATCACAGCAAATGATATTGCTGTAAAGATGATCGTTAAAGGATATAGCTTATAGATCTTTTTTGCCAAGGCATATAAAACAATACTCACAATCACCATAGGTGCAATTGTCAAAATGGTATCGATCCATTTAAAAGTTGTTGCTGCACTTCCTGAAAGTACACGTTGTGTATAATCTTTGGCAAAAATAGACATCGATCCACCTGCTTGTTCAAATGCTAAAAAGAATACAATACTAGCAATCATCAAAACAGCGATAACGATCAAACGATCTCTAACAACATTTGCAGGAATCACCTCTTCTGCTTCTTCCTCATGATTTTTTATTTTCTCGTCATGGAAAGCTTTGGTTGCTTTTGGAGATTCCCCGATAACGCCAAAAATCCGTTGCGCAAAGTAAAACTGTAACATACCAAAGAACATGAATACACCTGCTAATCCAAAACCAAAGTGCCAGCCAACTTTCTCCCCGATGTAACCACATAATAACATGCCTAAGAATGAACCTGCATTGATTCCCATATAGAATATGGTGTAGCCTGCATCTTTCTTAACGCTGGCATCTGGATAAAGATTACCAACCATGGAGGAAATATTAGGTTTGAACATTCCATTACCAAGAATCATTAAACCAAGGCCGATATAAAAGAAATTTGGATTTATTCCTTCAAAGGCCATTGATAAATGACCCATTGTCATGATTAAAGCACCTATGAGAATGGCTTTTTTGAATCCTGTCAATTTATCGGCAATCATTCCACCGATCAATGGTGTCAGGTATACCAATCCAGTATAAAGACCATATAACTTCATGGCCTCTTCATTACTCCAACCCCATCCGTTGTCAGCAAGGGAACTGATTAAGAACAATGTTAATAAGGCACGCATGCCGTAATAACTAAACCGTTCCCACATTTCGGTAAAAAATAGGACAAATAATCCCGCAGGATGTCCAATTACCATCTTATCGTCCACACCTTGTTTTTTCAAATGGATAACAAGAGCTTCATCTCTTTCTTGATACATATATTTATTTATAGGGTTATCTAAGATAAAATTTTAACAAAATAATAAAAAGATATGGATTAATGAATTCCGTGCATCATTTTCTTGATACCAGTATTACATGCAACCAAAACTAGGGCAAATATAAAAGAAACAACCGTAAACATCCCAAAGAAATAAGACATAGAATGTGTAGCCGTTATATCATCTATGTAAGAACCTATAAAACCTCCTATAAAATTGGCAATTGCATTTCCACAGTACCAGAGTCCGAATAAAAGACCTATCACTTTTTTAGGAGATAGTTTACTTACATAAGATAGGCCTACAGGTGATAAGCATAGCTCACCAACAGTTTGTAGGAAATAGGCCAATACGAGCCAGATCATGCTTACTGAAGCTGTTTTAGCTCCTTGTGGAATAGTTAAACTGCCGTAAGATAGGACAGCAAAGCTTAAACCGACAATAGCCAGGCCTAAGGCTAATTTAATTGGGCCCGATGGGTTCCATACCTTTTCCCAAATGCGACTAAAAGAAGTGGCTAATGTGATGATGAAAAAAGAATTCAACATAGGAAACCAGGAGACTGTGATTTCAGAACTTAAAGCATGGTATTCGCGAAATAATTTCCACCCGCAAAGAATCCAAATGATCAGAAATGATAAAGCTGAACAAATAACAATAAAGGGGTACTTGGACCATATTTTCTTGGCTAAAGCAAATAAAACAGTCGAAACAACAAGGATGGGAAATATGGTCAATGCTGCATCTACCCATTTAAAGATTATTGCGTTCTGCCCCTCCAGCATCCGTTGCGTATAATTTTTCGCGAAAATAGTCATCGAACCTCCTGCTTGTTCAAAAGCCAAATGGAAGATAATACTTGCAAACATAAATATACCGATGACTAGGAGACGGTCTCGCGTCACATGTGAAGGTGTTTTTGATTCATTTGGGTTAGTCGCCTCTACTACCTTCATCTCTTCGCCAACATGAGGTGAATCACCTATGATGCCAAATATTTTTTGAGCAAAATAAAATTGCAACATGCCTAGAAACATAAATATACCCGCCAGACCGAATCCAAAGTGCCAGCCTACCTTCTCTCCGATATAACCACAAAGCATCATTCCTAAAAATGCTCCACCGTTAATACCCATATAGAAAATAGTATAACCCGCATCCTTCTTACTACTGGAATCAGGATATAACTTACCTACCATGGATGCAATATTGGGTTTGAACAGTCCATTTCCTAAAATCATCAAAATCAAACCAAGGAAGAAAAAATTGGCATGTAATCCTTCTAATGCCATCGCTAAATGGCCCATCGTCATAATAAAAGCCCCTATTAATATTGCTTTTTTATACCCCGTCAAGCGATCTGCTATCACTCCTCCAATAAGCGGAGTGAAAAATACAAATCCGGTATAGAGGCCATACAATTTCATGGCTTCCGCATTGGTCCACCCCCACCCTCCATTTGTAATCTCACTGATTAAAAAAATCGTCAATAAAGCACGCATGCCGTAGTAGCTGAATCGCTCCCACATCTCGGTAAAAAACAGTACGAATAGTCCTGCAGGGTGTCCCTTGACTAAAATATTTTCTATTTGTAATTCCTGCAAATGTGAAGCAAGTGCCTCATCTTTTAACTGACTCATATTTGGGTTTGTTACGATATTGATTACTGTTCTTTAAAAAGGAGCTGCAAATTACTAATTTATTTCAGATGCCCAATCAAACCATATAATTATTCCTACATCGAACGATAACCTGCATAGAAAGTGGATGAACATAACGATTCATAGGAAAAGAGATTGCCAGCTTCTTTATCAGAAAATAGAACTTTTAAATTTGGAACTTGGGCAGATCAGACCGAATAGTAAATCTGGCACACGGATATGGAGAATGGAGAAAAACAAGAAGGTGATAAAACATACCCCCCTAAATTATGCTGGCGCATCGTTTAGGGGGGTAGTATCAACAATTATAGAGTTGATGGTTGGCATCAAAAGATTAAATTGTAGGGCGCAAACGCTCTAATAATTTTTTGGATGCGATAATACCATCTACTTCACTCAGTTTACTTCCTTCGTATTCGATACCGATGTAACCTTTAAACTTAGCTTCTTTAACGATTTTAAGCATACGTGTGTAATCAATTTGAGTTTCATTACCCTCTGCATCAAAATCGTGTGTTTTTGCACTCACACCTTTTGCATACGGCATTAAATCAGTAACCCCTTGATAACGGTCATACTCATAGAAGTTTCCTAAATCAGGTAAACTTCCACAATTCTTTTTACCAACAGTCTTTAGCGTATCTGCTAACCAATCACCGTGTGATGAAATACCACCATGATTTTCAACGATAACGCTAATTTTTCCTTTTTTACCATAATCCGCTAACGTTGATAAACTTTCTACAACTGCCTTTTTCACTTCTTCTGGTGTTCCTTTACCTGCAGCGTTTACACGTACGGCATGACAACCTAAGAAATTAGCTGCATCAATCCATTTATAATGGTTTTCAACAGCTTGTTTACGTTTCGCTGGATCTTCGTCTCCTAAATTACCTTCACCATCAATCATGATAAGCACGTTGCGTACCCCATTGTCTTTGGCGCGGTTGTTTAAGTCTTTCAAATAGGTCATGTCCTGTGCTTTATCTTTAAAGAAAGCATTGACATATTCAACTCCATAAATTCCGAACTTTTTAGCTGCTAACTCAGGGAAGTCGATATTTTTCAAATCACCTTTAAATAATGTTTGGTGCAATGACCATTCTGCTAATGAAATATCAAACCAATTCTTTGGCGCAGCAAACAAATCTAGGCTTGGCATTAAAGCTACTCCTGCAGCTGTCAATCCTAAGTTTTTCAAAAAATCTCTTCTTGAATTCATAATTTTAGTATTTAGTTTAAGTTTCTATTTTTAAATATTTCCCCAACCAGTTGTTAAAACATCGACAAGATGAATGGTCTTGATTGGTAATCTATGTTGATCGATATAAGCTTGCAATTGAAGTAAACAAGAGGCATCCGTCGAAATAATATAATCGGCATTCATATCCAGGGCATTTTGCACTTTCTGCTCTGCCATTGCTGATGATATTCCTTCAAATTTAACCGAAAAAGTTCCCCCAAATCCACAACAAACTTCACTATCTTTTACTTCGACCATTTCCAAGCCGAGCACTTTGCTCAACAGATGTCTGGGTTCATCTTTTATTTTACATTCTCGCAATGCAGAACAAGCATCATGGTAAACAGCAATTCCTTCTAATTCTGCTCCAAAATAATCTTTCTTAGCTACATTCACCAAAAAGTCGGAAATTTCAAATATATTTCGTTGTATTGCTTTACAATGTGACTGCTCGATGGAGCTCTTAAATAAATCATTATAGCTGTATTTGACCATCCCTGTGCAAGATGCTGAGGGTGATACAATATAATGTTCGGCACTAAAATCTTTTAAAAATTTCTGACCTACGACTTTTGCGTCATCCCAGAAACCGGCATTGTAAGCAGGTTGTCCACAACAAGTTTGCGCTGCGTTATAAGAAACTTCACATCCTGCTTTCTCTAACAATCGTATGGTATTAAAAGCCGTTTCCGGATACAATTGATCGATAAAACAAGGAACAAAAAGTTCAACTTTCATATTTTATTTTTCTAAAATTTAAAATTAGGATTTATTGTACCTCAATAGACGCATTAACAGTAACAATCCAATTACAAAAAATAAAGATAAGGATAATGCCGAATATCTGATGTTATGCGTGATTTGTTCGATCAACGCAAATGAGAATAACCCCACTACAATTGCTAATTTCTCTGTTACATCGTAAAACGAGAAAAAAGCGGTGGTGTCTTGTATATCTTCAGGAATCAATTTTGAAAATGTCGATCTCGAAAGTGATTGAATACCTCCCATTACCAATCCAACTAAGGCCGCTAATATGTAAAATTGCAACTCGGTTTTTAGAAAATATGCCGAAACGCAGATTCCAATCCAGATAACGACCACCAACATCAATACTTTAATATTGCCAATCCGCGCGGACAGTGCTGACATCAGATAGGCCCCCGCAATCGCAACCAGTTGAATGAGCAGAATCGTACCGATCAATTTCGTAGCTCCCAAGTGTAATATCTTTTCTCCAAAAGCTGATGCTACGATCATCAGAGTTTGAACCCCTATACTGTAAAAAAAATAGGCTGGTAAAAACTTTTTTATCTCTGCTATATGCTGAATATGTCCCCATACCGATAGGATCTCAGACTTTACTTTTCCCAATAAAGACAATCCCAATCCTTTACTTGTTGCTGGAATATTGGGAAGATACTTAAAAGGAATAAGAGAAAATCCTAACCACCAAAGACCAACCATTAAAAATGATATCCTTGCGGGTAGAGATGGATCGGATATACCAAACCATTCGGGTTTCAATACAATTATAAAGCATAAAATCTGTAGGGTAACACAGCCAACATAACCATATGAAAAACCCTGTGCACTGACTTTATCTTGCTGATCGACGGTTGCGATAAGTGGGAGATACGAATTGTTAAAAAGAACGCCCCCAATATAGCCCATAGCAGCTATCACAAAGCAGATAATGCCTATTTCTAATGTTTCTAACTTAAAGAAGAATAATCCCATACAGGCAATAGCGCCAATCACGGTAAATAATTTCATGATTTGCTTTTTCTTGCCATTTGCATCGGCATAGGAAGAAATGAATGGTAACGTCAATGCCATCAACAAATAAGCAATCGCTAATGCAAAATTGGAGAGGGCGGTATTGACGAATTCTATCCCAAAAAAGTGAACCACATCCCCATGCTCTTTTGTATTGGTAATCGTTGTATAATAAACTGGAAAAATTGTCGATGTAATCACCAAATTATAGGCCGAGTTGGCCCAATCGAACATCGCCCATGAACGAATTAATTTTTTATTGTTTTTTTGTACAATCGACATATTCAAGGTTTAGAAAAATAAAAGTAAGAATTAAGCTTTGCAAATTGAAATATTAATAATTTTGTCTTATATAGGTCATGATAGCGACCATTTCCTGGCGTATTTCACTGTTCTTTTCGTCGATAAAATTATTATTTAAGAACGAGAAGGCCAGCTTCTTACCTGATCTGGTGATGAGATATCCACTCTGACAATAAACAGAAGTGATCGTACCCGACTTCGCGAATACAAATGGGACACCTCTGTCTGTGCTATATGCCCTTTTCAACGTTCCATCGACACCTCCTGCTGAAAACAGCTTAAACCGATTCGATTCATCTGGAACTTTTTGTTTCACAGCTATCAAAAGCTCAATCATACTTTTAGGTGTGACTTTATTATAGCACGACAGACCTGAACCATCATGCAAGACAACTTCATCAGCAAAACGCTTATAATAATTTTGCTTCATCCAATCTCGAACTAGATACGTATCAAATTTTTCAAACTTTTGCAGGGAGGCCATCATCAGGATTTGTTCCGCCAAATAATTATCGCTGGGTAGCATCATTTCGCGCAGAACATAGCTTGTAGCATTGGAATAAATTGTTTTTACCGTAACTGGCTTATTATAGTCTATAATCTCTACCATTTTCCCCAATGTATCTGACAATAATTTAACCACTAAAGATGCTGAGGATTTAAAAGGGACTTCGTTGACATATTTATTCGGCACCGTTTCTCTCGATTTTAAAAATCTATTTTCAGTAAACGACCTACTCATTGAAAATTTACCTTTATCAAGCGATTCTTCAGTGTGCAGCATATCTTGAAAATGAGTAGGGACTACACGCATTTGATTATTAGCGGTACCTCGAAAGGTAACTACATTCCCGTAAATGGGAAGTGTGGCAATCTCTGGTTGGTAATAGGCATCAAAATCATCCATGGCCCAACCCGCTGCAAAAAACTTATTCTGCATCTTGGTTGGTACATAAAAAAGCTTCTTATTTGAGTTTTTCAAAAAGTTGTATACAATATGGGAATCCATTTTACTATGTAAAAATGTAGGATCACCAGTTCCCCAAAACAAAAGCGAATCTCCTTTTTCAATGTACTGAATACCTGGTATAGAATCGCCAAGCATTTCTAATGCAGTATAAAGTGTGAAAATCTTAGTGTTAGAAGCTGGTGTAAAATATTTATGCCCGTTCACATCGACCAGAAATTGATTTTCATCCAAATCATAGAGTGAGAAACCAAAAAAATGATCGTTCAATATCTTAGACTGTTGCAACTTCTCATAAACATCAGCAAAGTCCTGAGCATAAACACCGTAACTATTTATAATTAAAATAAGAATAGTTACTACTTTCTTGAATCCTATCATCTCTGTAAAAATACAAAAATTGGAACATAAAAATAGTCTAACAGATTTTGTATTGTTCTACTTAACCGTTTAAAATTGGAAAAATGAGTCCCGAATCATGAGTAGCTCATAGCCTATTTTGCTATTCATGATTCGTAAGAAAATAAGCTAAATAAAAATCGTTAACTTAGGTAAACGAGCGTTATCGTAAAAAAGACAGAGACTTTTTGATTATTCCGATCACTATTACTGAAAACTTACAGCCAATCAATAAATATAATGCAAAAGGTGCTTATATTTGTTCTTAATGAATGTAAACAATTTATTAGAAAAAGCCTTAAAATTTGAGTTCTTAACCAAAGAAGAAGGCATGTATTTATATCATCATGCAGCTACGGCAGACTTAACTTATGTTGCTAATGAATTACGCAAGATACAAGTGCCACATGGTAAAGTTACTTGGCAAATCGACCGTAATGTAAATACTACAAATGTGTGTATTGCAAACTGTAAATTCTGTAATTTCTTTCGTCGCCCTGGTCATGAGGATAGTTACATCACAGATATTGAAACCTATAAACAAAAAATTGAGGAAACCTTCTTATATGGTGGAGATCAATTATTGTTACAGGGTGGACATCATCCAGATCTAGGTTTGGCGTTCTATACCGATCTTTTCAAGCAATTAAAAGACCTTTACCCTACGCTGAAACTACATTCCTTAGGCCCTCCGGAAATAGCCCATGTCGCTAAATTAGAGAACTTGTCCCACATTGAAGTTTTAACAGCAATGAAAGAAGCTGGCTTGGATTCACTACCTGGTGCTGGAGCTGAAATCTTAAACGATCGCGTAAGACGTTTGATTTCAAAAGGAAAATGTGGTGGTAAAGAATGGTTAGATGTTATGCGTGCAGCACATCAAATAGATCTTCCTACTTCTGCGACCATGATGTTTGGCCATATCGAAACTATCGAAGAGCGTTTTGAACACTTTGTTTGGGTAAGAGAAGTGCAAGCTGAGAAGCCAGAAGGACACTTCGGTTTTACGGCATTTATTCCTTGGCCATTTCAAGATGATGGTACTTTATTAAAAAGACTCCGAGGAATTACAAATGATGTGACTGGGGAAGAATATATCCGTATGATAGCTTTAAGTAGAATCATGCTTCCTAATATCAAGAATATTCAAGCTTCTTGGTTGACCGTTGGAAAAAGAACTGCTCAACTATGTCTACATGCTGGGGCTAATGATTTTGGTTCGATTATGATTGAGGAAAATGTTGTTTCTGCAGCTGGTGCCCCACATCGATTTACGGCTAATTCAATTCAACAAGCAATAAAAGAAGCTGGTTTTGAACCGCAACTTAGAACGCAACGTTATGAGTTTCGCGAACTTCCTGAACATATGGTTGAACAAGTTATCAATTATTAATCGGTGAAGGATATTATACGCAACATAGAAGCTATTATATATGCTTCGGAAGACGGAATTGCATTGCAGGACATTAAGCATGTGCTTCAAGAAGCGTTAGCGATTGAAATTTCTAAAGAGGAATTGCAAAACTTAATCGATAAAGTTGTTGAGAAACATGCAAGTGAGGATGAGGTATTGGAATTAAAGGTCATTAATAATGCCTACCAATTTTTGACAAAAGCTATTTATCATGATACAATCAATCAATTGCAGATTCATCGTGACAAGAAAAAGCTCAGCCAAGCAGCGCTCGAAACTTTGGCTATCATTGCCTATAGACAACCTATTACCAAATTGGAAGTTGAACAAATAAGGGGTGTCAGCTGTGATTATACGATTCAACGTCTTTTAGAGAAGAAGCTGATTCAAATTGCTGGGAAGGCTGATTCAATTGGAAAACCATTATTGTACAGCACAAGCGCACAATTTATGAATCACTTCGGAATAAATGGTGTACGAGACTTACCGCAACTAAAAGATATCGTAACTGTAGAGAATGAGATTGGCGAGGTGGTCGAATAACGACAATAGTCATTTTTTATTTCATATACAAATACCTTAACAATATTAATAATCAACATTTTACGTTGATTATTTTTTTTAAAAAAAAGTTTAAAGTTCGAATTTTGTTACATAATTTTACATTATTAAATAAGCAAAAATAAAGTATATTTTTATGAACACGGCAATGATGAAAAGTGAATCTATGACTGTAGTAGATGATGAGAAATTTGGTTCATTTAATGGACCTGATGATGATTCTGACGACATCTTAGAAGATGACTTTAATTTAGAGGACATTGATTCTATTGGTGGATTTGACGATTTCGGAGACGAAGACGACTTTTAACGTAAATCAATCCCACGTATAGAAAAACAACTTAACGTTGTCAATCAAAAAGTAAGAAGGCTTGCAGAGATGATCTGCAAGCCTTTAATTATCCCAAAGGTGAATAAACCTTATTTTTTGTGTAATTGCTCGTAAAGATCGATTACTTTCTTTTGCAAGTCAATAACTTCGGTCTCACGCATCTGCACTTTTTTAGTTAATTCAGCCAACTCATTCAACGCTTCTTTATCTTCTTCCATATCGGAAGTCGATAATAGTTGAACTACTGACAAATTAAATAATTTTGAAATCTGGTTTAAACGAGAAAGATTAACATCTGTAATTCCTGTTTCAATTTTTGAAAAAGCTGGAATAGAAATATCTAGTCTTTTCGCTACATCTTCTTGGCTCCATCCTTTTTGATGGCGCAGTAATCTGATTTTTTTTCCTAATGCATTCATTTGGTAGATTTTTTTATTTACAAAACAAATATAATATAAAATAATTCCCAATCAAATAGCTTACGCAACTTTATTAATAATTCTTAAAAAAATGATCCGCGAGTTCGGTCAAATTAACCCCACTGTAATTGCCCGAACTCATCAGCAATAAATTATTGCCTTTTGATTTAAAATTCTCAAGGAATTCGTACAGGTCTTTTATATTCGTTACAATGTCCAAATCTGACCGATTAAAGGCGATTCTAATATCTTCTAGCAAATGTGTCGTACACTTATTAACCTCTTTAATTGACTCCATATTGACAAATACAACAGGGAGATCAGCTTCGTTCATCGTATCCTTATACTGGTTGACAAACTTCTCATCCAGACTGTCGTAAGCGTTCAATTCAATGATAGCAACCAATTTTTGACTTGGAAATTGCTCTTTGATTGCATGAATACTTGCCTTCAGCTTTTTGGGTGTATGATCAAAGTCTTGGTACACCACGGAACCTTCAAAACTTGCTACAAACTCCAAATAACGGATGGAACTCTTGAAAGTCTTAATGGCTTCAAAAAAATCATCTTTCTTAATCCCAAGCCACTCACATACGGTATATGCACCAGCAATATTCGACAGGTTATATTTTCCAAAAACCTGTAATGGGATATCACCTTTAGTAGCTTTTATAAATGTTGTTCCCTTATTTATCGTATATTCAGGTATTTGATAACCATGTCGATTAATTTTACAGGATTTTGTATCATTGATGATTTTCTGAATGTATTTATCTTCTTTATTATAGATCAATGTCCCTTTTGATTCTATGGTATTGATAAAATCTTCAAATTGTTTTAAGTAGTTATCAAAGGTTATCGTAGTACTGTATTCATTCCAATTAATGCCACTAATAAGTGCAATATTAGGTTTGTAAAACATAAATTTTGACTTGCTACTCAAACTGGAAGCTACATTTTCATCGCCTTCAATTAAAATAATCTTATTTGTCTTTGTTATTTCGATTAAATTATCAAAACCCTCCAACTGCGCACCCACTAAATAATCAAAAGGTCTTTCAAAAGTTTTTAACACATGCATAATCATGCTCATAATTGTGGTTTTCCCATAACTACCGGCAATGACTACACGTGTCTTATCTTGAGAAAGCTCTTGAATAAACTCCGGAAATGAATAGATCTTGAGGTCCAATTCTTGGGCCTTTAATAGTTCTGGATTATTCACAAGAGCATGAGCCCCTAAAATAACAGCATCTATATCATCCGTAATTTTTTCTTCAAACCATCCTAATTGTTCAGGTAGTAAACCTGCATCAATAAGGTGGCTACGGGAAGGTTCTACAATTTGATCATCAGACCCTGAAACCTGATGACCTTGCCTCTCCAGAGAGATCGCAAGGTTGTGCATGATACTTCCTCCTATCGCAATGAAATGTATGCGCATATTATTATTTTACTTTCACGAATTTAGCAGAACACCAATTGTCCAAAATTTTATTAGAAATAAGTTCAAAACCGATGGATTCTGCACGTTCTTTCAAAATTGATAAATCTTCTCCTTCGAAAAATCCACTAATATACAACTCCCCATTTAATCGTAAAGACTTGCTATATTGAGGAAATTGTTCCATTAGAATATTACGATTAATGTTGGCCAAAATGGCATCGAACTCGCGTCCAACAATAGTTTCATAAGATCCTAATTTTGCTTCAATATTTGTGATGTTGTTCAGGACTTTGTTTTCCTCGACACTTGCAACACAAACATCGTCAAAATCCACCGCAAATATTTCTTTTGCTTTTTTCTGCGCTGCTAATATAGCTAATATACCTGTACCACACCCCATATCCAACACTTCCTTGCCTTGAAATTCATTTTCAAGAATATAGCGAAGCATCATTGTCGTCGTTTGATGATGTCCTGTTCCAAAGGACATTTTGGGGTCAATAACGATTTCATGTGGTATTTCTGGTTTGGGATCATGGAAAGTAGCTCTAACGTAACACTGATCATCGATCATTATAGGATTAAAATTACTTTCCCATAGCTTATTCCAATTCTGTTCTTCAATGTCTTTCACCGCATAGCGAACCTCAAAACCATCTTTTTGTTTCAAGATAACTGTTTCCAAAGCTTGAAGATCAAGGTTTGCAGTAGGTATGAACCCTGCAAACCCCGATTCTCTATCTTCAAAAGTATCAAAACCTATATCAGCTAGCTCGGCAATAAACAGATCCTGTTGCCACTCTTCTCCTGCTATTCTTGTGAATATTACCTCACTGTATTTCATAATAGATTTTTACTTATTAAAAACTTTAGCAATGTCTAAGAAATCTCTTGATTTTAGAGATGCACCACCAATTAAGCCACCATCAATATCAGCTTGAGCAAATAGCTCACCTGCATTTTTAGGGTTACAGCTACCACCGTATAGAATACTCGTTGCATCTGCAATAGCTTGTCCGTAGTGCGCCGAAACAGTTGCACGGATAAATGCATGTACTTCTTGAGCTTGTTCAGGAGAAGCCGTTAAACCAGTACCAATTGCCCACACAGGTTCATAAGCCAAGATTACTTTTGAGAACTCTTCTTTTGACAGGTGAAACACAGCTTCTTCTAATTGTGTTTTTATAACGTCAAAAAACTTTCCAGACTCTCTTTCTTCTTTTGTCTCACCAATACAAAAAATCGGTAACAGACCATGCTTCAATGCAGCATCTACCTTCTCGCTTAAGATCGCATTTGTTTCTCCGAAATAAGCTCTACGTTCTGAATGCCCTAAAATAGCATACTCAACACCGATAGATTTAATTTGACTTGCAGAAATTTCACCTGTATAAGCTCCTGATTCAGCTTGGTGAATATTTTGAGCACCAACGGCAACATGAGATGCTGTTTTTGCCAATTGTGCAATACTATGTAAATGAATGAATGGGCTACAAACAATCAATTGTTGATCACCAACGATTTCATCCTTAGCCATATTCACTACTTCAGAGAATAAGCTAATTCCATCTTGATAATCCAAATTCATTTTCCAATTTCCTGCTACAATTTTTTTACGCATAATAGTTTAGTTTTTAAATGTTGATTGATTAATTTCTATAATTCTTTCAATTAGCTTTTCGTCTAATTTCCTATTTTTTGATAAAAATACAACTTCTAAATCAGAAACAAACTTTTGAATTTGATATGCTTGTTTTCCTTTCTGATAGAGCCAGCTAAATGAAGGAACAAATTTTGGATAAAAATCTGTTTCAGATAACATACAGCCCATACCTACCACCGTTCCTGTATTAAAAACAGACTGTATACCCGATCGACTAAAGTCGCCCATAAACAATCCGCATTTCATCAACCCGGTATCTCGCACAGTACCCAAACTATAATCAAACAGTTGAACCGACGATAGGTTATTTTTCAAATTTGAATTTGTTGTTCCAGCTCCTAGATTGCACCAATCACCGATAACCGAACAGCCTAAATACCCATAATGTCCCTTTGCACTAAAGTCACCTATACTCGAATTTGCGACTTCTCCTCCCACAACAGCCCCCTCACCTATAGAAACATTCCCATAGATCGTTGCCCCCATTTTGACGACTGCATTTCGGCCAATATATAAAGGCCCTCTTAGATGAGCTCCTTCCATAATATTGGCACCTTCATCAATATAGATCGGTCCTGTCTTCGTATTTAAAGTTACGCATTCCATCTCAACAGATTTTCCTACATAAAGCTGATCACCCAAAACCGTATTACTGTCTGAGTAGGCTTCGGAGAGACGCTCCCGACATAAGTCTTCATAATCTTTTGAAATTTCCGCACCAATGTTTAAATACAGATCTTCGATGAACTGTAAACGATTCAGATCTTGCCCATAGGGCACTTTTTCCACCAGTCCATTGGAGGGGTTTTCAAAATCTACTCTTAGCGCGAGCAAATCTTCGCCAGATTGAAGAGATTGACCCTTAGACAGCGATGCTAATTTTTCAATAAAAGATTCGGAAGGAATGATATTGGCAGAAACGAAATAAAGTCTGTCAGCTTTATCTGAGGATAATACAATCTGTTCGTCGATCGTCAATTTGCTCCATATGGAGTCATATAAAAAATCGGCATCTAATGCCCGTTCCCATTTATCCAATAAAGATAAAATGCCCACACGAAGTAAGGCAGTGGGTTTTACACAAGTAAATGGCCACAAAGTCTCTGCGTTAAATAGATTTTTGGATCCATTAAAACCTTGCAGATAACATGACTCTGTAGATTGATCAAATAATACAACTATCACCCTATAAAAATAACAAAAAAAACTCGATAATGAGCATTATCGAGTTTTAATATTGTGACATCCTTAGGATAACAAAAATTATTTTTTGTTATAACGGCTACGGAATTTATCAATACGACCAGCCGTATCAACCAATTTCATTTTACCAGTATAGAAAGGGTGTGAAGTATGAGAAATCTCTAGTTTCACAACCGGATATTCATTACCATCTTCCCAAGTGATTGTCTCTTTTGTATCAACACATGATTTTGTGATGAAAGAATAGTCATTTGACATATCTTTAAACACAACTAATCTGTAATTTGAAGGATGCAAATCTTTTTTCATTTTTATCTTATGATTACGTATATTCAATAATTGAGGTGCAAAGATAATTTATTAAAACCTTATTTGCAAGAATATTCCGTAACAAATATTCTAAATAAGTTATTTATTTTTTATCCTCCACGCCTACTGCAAAGATAGGTAATTTCGCATTAAAAAAGATAATTTTTGTTTCTTATTTGAGGAATATTGTTTAATTTGAACATGAATTAGAAACCGTAAATTTTAACATCACCACATTATGAGCAAATTAGATGAAAAAATCGCTGCATATATTGCAGAAGCAAAAAAACTAAATTTACCTTTGGAAGACTCGCTCATCGAGTCGGTTACGAAAGGATTAGGGCCCTCCATCTACAAAGCGGACGCTGAAACCATCGCCGCCTCCGACCCCGAAGAAATCAAGAGATTGAAATCTAATTTTCTAATCAAAAAATTAGGCTTACCTGACAACGCGAAGTTGGACGCAGCAATTGAAGAAGTCCTAAATCAGATGGGAAAATCAAATCGAAACAAGTACAGGGCACTGGTATACGCCTTGCTTGTGAAAAAATTCAAGAAAGAAAGTAGCTATAAATAACTTGAATAAGAGTCATCCAACTCTTATTCAAATACTAATTCACCAAAGAATTCGGGTAAATGAAAATTTGGAGTTGGATGATTTATTTTATTCCAAGATAAAAAATGTGGATGAGGTAAATGATCCCCACATTTATAAAAATTAGCGAAAATCGTATTTTCTTTCAAAAATGCAGACGTAATTTTATCGTGTATAAAAGCTTCAAAGGGTATATATTGAATCATACTCCATTTTGACGCTAAATGACCCCGTTCAATACATGTAAAAACTTCTACGACGTCTATCTCCTCTTCGGTCAATCTAGAGCGCTCAGCCTTATTATTTGTACCATAGCCAATCAAGCCTGCACCTATAGGGTTAAACTCAAAGTTGTAGTAGTGGTTTTTGCTGTCAAAAGAAACAAAGAATTCTACACAGCTGTCTTCCCAAATATTATCATTATGGCGATGATATTGGGCTTTTATGACCTCTTCTTCTATTTCATACTGAATAATAACTCCCCTATCATCATAAGCTATTTTAAACTTGGCTTGCGGGAAATAAGGATAATCCTCTTTCCAATTGGCAACCTCTATATTATTCCAAGAGACTGATGATAACAACCCATTTAATGATTGATAGCTTCTTAAATTATCCTGATGATCGACCGATCGAATACTGATTGATTTTGTCATATACAATAATACTAAATATAAACAAAAAGAGAGCAGAGGTAAATGCTGCTCTCTTTATTTAGTTAATCTTGTAGAACATTGCTGATAGCTGTCTTCAGCTCCTCTTCCTGTTTTTCCATTTCCTCAACTAGTTTAAGTTGTGTTTTTGTTCTAACAAGGTTATGGTCATCATACTTTGTTTTAAAATAATGATCTCCCTCTAGGTAATCGGTTAAAAAACGTACCGCTTGCATATAAGGCAGCAAAAATACCCCTTCTAACAAAGATTCCACTTCTACATCGGTCAAAAACTCCTTAGCTTCATTTAAATAACCTTCAGCATAAGCCGCATACAAAGGTATATTCAATACAATCTTAGCCAGGTCTTTTTCATCCTCCTCTACCGGATTGATAATCGTTCTGATGGCATCACCAAAATCATAAGCCACATATCCTGGCATAACCGTATCTAAATCAATTACACATTGCGCCTGATCATTTTGATCTAACAGCACATTGTTAAATTTAGTATCGTTATGCGTAATACGCAACGGAAGTTCTCCTTTGGACGCAAGAGTAAGGATCGTTTTCATCCGTTCTTCTCTCGTAAATATGAAGTCTAAAATTTCTGTGACTTCCTTAACCCGTCCCTGTGAGTCTGCAGCAATTGCACGTTTCAAATTATCCAATCGAAACTGGATATTATGAAAATTAGGCAATACTTCAACAATTTTAGTGGCATCTAAATCTGCCAACTTTAATTGAAAATCACCAAATGCTTTTCCCCCTTCAGAGGCTTGCGTTGTTGTTTCAACAACATCGTAGCTTTTTGTACCATCTATAAGAATAAACATACGCCAATAATTTCCATCCTCATCCAAAAAATATAAATCATTGGATTTTGTGGGAATAATGGTTAGCACCTTCGATTCTTGAATTTCAACCGGCAAATGGGCAATTTTTGTTTTTAAATGGTCGGTCACATGCTTAATATTTAGCATAAGCCCTTCCACATTTTGAAAAATATGATGATTAATCCTTTGTAACAGAAAGGATTTACCAATTGTATTTTTTGTTGTTACACGATATGTATCGTTGATATGTCCTGAACCAAAAGCATCTACACTAATGATATCTTCACCTAAAGAAAACGCAGTTGCAGCTCTCAGACCATTTATTTGATTCGAATTTGACATTAAAAATTATACTAACTATAAATAATTAAGTTTTTAACTGGATTGCAATATCCCAAATAGTTGTGAAAAGTGCTAATTAAATATCAACACAAACGTTTGTTCTTTTTTTTCATTTTAGACAAACGTTTGCATGTTAAGTTTCTATTACCATTTTTATATATTTGTTTAATAGCGAATTAAGTTATATCGCACTAAACTCATAAAGTAATTAAACGGGGCAATTTAATACCCTGATTATAAAGTACAAAAATTATGGACAGAAGAAATTTCATAAAATCTACAGCACTTACAACTGCTGGATTGGGTATCCTTTCCAGTACAGATTTATTTGCAAAAGGTGGTAAGGTAAGATTAGCATTTATAGGTGTGGGTCTTAGGGGGCGTAACCATGTTGCTATCGCATTAAATCGTGAAGATGTAGAAATTGTTGCAATTTGCGACACACAAGAAGAGTCTTTATCACAGTGCCGCAAGCAATTTGATAAAAAAGGAACTAAACTTCCTAAAGAATATACTGGTGGTATCGATGCTTACAAAAAAATGCTAAGCAAAGAAAAACTTGATGCTGTCATCATTGCTACGCCATGGGAATTTCATAAAGATCAAGCAATTGATTCTATGAAAGCTGGATTATATGTTGGTTGCGAAGTAATAGCAGGTTTAACAGTACAGGACCACTGGGATGTTGTAAAAGCGTCTGAAGAAACAGGAAAGCCTTACATGACTTTAGAGAATGTTGCTTACCGTCGTGATGTCCTTGCTGTTCTAAATATGCACCGTCAAGGCTTATTTGGTGAATTACTTCATTTAGAAGGTGGTTACCAACATGATTTACGCGAAGTACTTTTCAATGATGGTAAAAGCTATTACGGAAAAGGTGTTGAGTTTGGTCCGCAAACAATTTCGGAAGCGCAATGGCGTACAAAATATAATGTTGAACAAGACGGTGATTTATACCCTACACATGGTTTAGGTCCTATCCTTCCTTTTATTGACATCAATGCAGGAAATCGTTTTACACATTTAACTTCTTACTCAAGTAAAGCTAGAGGTTTGGCATCTTACGTAGAAAAACAATCTCCAGGCCACCCGAATGCAAAATTGAATTATAAAAATGGAGATATCACCCAAACTATGATTCAATGTCAAAATGGTGAAACGATTTTATTGACACACGATACGCATTTACCAAGACCTTACTCAATCGGTTTCCGTGTACAGGGTACAGAAGGTATCTGGATGGATGTGGCTCAAGGTATCCATATTGAAGGAAAATCAAAACCACATACTTGGGATCCAGCAAAAGAATGGGTAGATAAATACGACCACCCTATCTGGAAAAAGTATGAAGAGTTAGCAACGGGTTCTGGACACGGTGGCATGGATTGGTTTGTATTCAACTCCTTCATCCAAGCGACTAAATTAGGAAAACAAACTCCTTTTGATGTGTATGACTCTGTTACAATGAGTGCCGTATTCCCATTATCTACTGAATCAATCAAACAAGGTAATAAAACTGTTGAATTCCCTGATTTCACATCAGGAAAATGGAAAACAAAGAAAAACACCTTTATGCTAGATGATAGCGGTTTATAAACACAAAAAAGGCTTCTAAATTAGAAGCCTTTTTTGTTTCCCCAAGAGCGTTAATGTGCTTAAAACAAAGCCTCTTATTTTTTTTACGGTTAAACTTCCTAAAAATCACTATATTTAGCCTAAGTAGAAAAAAAACATGCTCACAGAAGTACTTATTATATTAGCTCTTATTATCCTTAACGGAGTATTATCGGCATCCGAAATTGCTATCGTTTCCAGCAGAAAAGCGAGATTACAAGCAGAATCTGACAAAAACAATCCGGCTGCAAAAATAGCCCTGGCCCTCAAAGAATCTCCTAATAACTTTTTATCAACCGTCCAAATCGGGATAACATTAATCGGTATTCTAACGGGTTTCTTTAGCGGGGGAAGTGTTGCCGTTTACCTTAAGGAAATATTTAGTCAAATACCTTTATTAGCACCCTATAGCGAACAACTTTCTGTTATAATCGTGGTGTTCATTATTACTTTCTTTTCATTGGTACTAGGAGAACTCGTGCCGAAAAGAATTGGTATGTCTATTCCCGAAAAATATGCGATGATCATTGCTTACCCAATGAATCTTCTGAGCAAAATTGTTCGTCCATTTGTATGGCTGCTCAGTATTGCAACAGACTTTATCGTCAAATTATTGAATATTAAAATAACACACAATGCAGTAACTGAGGAAGAAATCAAAGCTTTGGTAGATGAAGGAGTGGACAGTGGAGCTATTGAAGGAATCGAACATGACATTGTAGACCGTCTTTTAAGCCTAGGTGATAAAAAGGCTATGAATCTGATGACGCATAGGAGCAATATCGCTTTCTTGGATTTAGAAGATAGCTTCGAGGAAAATCGTCATATTATCATGAATACCGAACATACGATGTATCCTGTTTGCAAAGGGAACTTAGATAACATCATAGGTGTGGTACATGTCAAAAAATTACTATCGCAATACTTGAAAGAAAAACCTATCGATCTGAATCAATTGGTAGAACCGATAAAGTTTGTAAATGAGCATAGTTCTGCTTATAGTATTTTAACCGCTCTTAGGGCTTCGCATATTCATCAAGCAATTGTTATTGATGAATATGGGTCTCCACAAGGGATTATTACGCTTCGAGATATTCTCTCGGACCTTGTTGGTAATCTTCCTGAAGATCAATCGAAGGATAGGCCACGTATTAGAAAGCGTGAGGATGGCTCATATATTGCAGATGGACAATACCAGTTGGATGATTTTTTAGAAAAGTTTGAAATAGGCCTTTCTGAAGAGGATGAAGATGAAATAAATAACATCACCACATTGGGTGGATTGGTCTTTTTACTACTTGACCATGTACCTCTTGAAGGCGAGCAGGTTAATTATAAAAATATAGAATTCGAAGTGCTGGATATGGATGGCAATCGAATTGACAAAATTTCATTCAGAATAAAAGGAGATGTTTAAACATCTCCTTTGTTATTTGTGTGAATCAATAAGTTTATGCAGATCAGCTTTAGTAATCATTCCACTTTGCCTCCATATTTGTTCACCATTTTTGAACAATACGAATGTCGGAACTCCACTAACCTTATAGATAGAAGCAATCTTAGGGTTTTTGTCCACGTCAATTTTAATAATTGACAAACCTTCATCATAAAACTCTTTTACATCTTGTAAAATTGGCGCCATCGTCTGACATGGACCACACCAAGTTGCGAAAAAGTCTACCAATACAACCTCATTAGATTTAATTATCTCATCGAATGTAGCCATTATTTATCCTCCTTTATTTTTTTCAATGCTTGATACCCTCCTTGGACATTAATTACATTTTCAACACCCTTTGCTTTTAATATGGATATGGCAATCATACTGCGATATCCGGAAAGACATTGAACATAATAATTTTTATCATGAGGTATATCAACATTAAAGTTATACAAATCTTTTAAGGGAAAATTCATCGCATTGTCAATATGCTCATTTATAAACTCTTTTTCGGATCTAACGTCTATTATTTGACCTGAGGTTGATAAATCATAATAAGCTTTTGCGGAAACTTCGACAATCGAATCAAGTTTATTTTCAAGTTTATAAGCTTCAACCCCTTCAGCAAGATATCCTAAAACATGGCTATAGCCCAATTCTAAAAGTGTAGCAGTTACCTGAGCAAGCCCTGCTTGATCAGAAATCAAAACAAGTGATTGATCCTTATTCGGAAATACTTTTGATACCCAAGCTTTAAATGGTCCATTCCATCCTACATAAATAGAATTTGGTACATGACCTGCTGCAAATTCTCCTGTTGAACGCGTATCCAAAACTATTGCACCTGATGCGACCAAATCTTTGAATTCATCTACATCTAAACGAGCTAGCGGAATGCTGTCTATGGGTAAGGCACAAGCTATATTTAAGGAATTGGGTTTAGCGTAACTAACCTGTAGATTAGCTACTGTAACTAAAACCAATAATGTGCTAATTTTTATATAAGTATTTTTCATTTTCTAATTTTTAAAAGGGATTGTTAATGCTTCCAACTCTCCAATAGAACCATTAAAGATATTTAAATCTACATTTCCTCTAATTCCAGTCACTGTTCCTTTTTCTGAAAATTGCCAAAAATTCCAATGATCCCTTAAATCCTCTACCCAAAAATTATAATTCGCAATCCACAAAACGTAATTACTAAATTCTTGCTGTAAAAAATCACTGAAATATTTATCTCCAGAATACAAAATAGGCTTAACTTTATAATGCACCTCGACTTCATCTAACCAGCGTTTTAAACCGACTTTTAAACTATCCATGGATTGTCCTTTAGGCATTTCCTCTATATCTAAAACGGGTGGCAAGTCGCCTGGCTCAAGCTTAACAGTCTTTATAAAATTCTTAGCCTGTTTGACAGAATTCTCGTTGGGTCTGAAATAATGGTATGCTCCCCTCAGATTTGCTCGCGTAGCGGCGGCATTCCAATTATCATCAAACCGTTCATCTTTATTAACCTCGCCCATCGTCGCCCTCATAAATACAAAATCTATAGGAAATTGATCATTTATTGTATTCACTTCGATCCACTTTATTTCGCCTTGATATTGCGAAATATCAATACCAAAAACTTTATCTGAATGTCTATTCATAATCTCCACATTCCGAATATCGTATTTCGCTTCCTTATCAACAATCCCATGTTTCCCCTTCCATGAACCTATATAATAACGAATACCAGCACGATAATGCCAAGAAAAAATCAAAAGAATCAACAGTACAAATATGCCTAAACATACGATGTAATGCCATTTTTTGGTTTTAAAACCTGTCAGACGATTCGTTTTTTGACCTTGCGTTTTTTTCTTTACCATTCGGCAATGAATTTAACCTTTGTTTCACAAAAAATCAAAATAAATATTTTAAATCAAATGATCTTCAGTCTAACATAAAATCCAAATAAATAAATCGTCAATAAAAACTCAATAATCCAAATATTTCCATTTTTCAAAAGCCATTTTCATAGATTATAATGCCCTTTTTAGCATTTTTTATGCTAAAAAAAACATCACAAAAATTAATCTACCTCATTTTCAATGGAGTAAAAAATAAGTTTTGGTGACTAAATAAATTTTTCTACTTTTGTGGCGGAGAGCTGGCAGAGTGGTCGAATGCGGCAGTCTTGAAAACTGTTGACTGTCATAGGTCCGGGGGTTCGAATCCCTCGCTCTCCGCCAACAAAAAATAAAGCCCAACTGTAAAGTTGGGCTTTTGTTGTATATCGGGTTTTGCAAGCTTGCTTAAACAAAATCTATATACAACAAAAAAGAATGAGCGAAGCGAGTGGCTTTATTTTTTGATGAAGCCTTCCCCATTTAGGGCTCAAGTATTAATCCCTCGCTCTCCGCCAACAAAGAATAAAGCCCAACTGGTAAAGTTGAGCTTTATTCTTTTAAGACTTCTCCGTTTAAGGTTCATATTTCATTTTTACGAACCTTTATTTATCTGTCTGCACTTTATCGCTATGTTCCTTCTCTTTTGGAAAGCCCGAACGCATCACTTCATCCCACAAGGCAGAGCTAACACCAAATCCATGTTCTGGATCAGAATAATGATGTAACATATGATGCTGTTTAATACGCTTGAAAATTCCACTTTTAAAATTCGCATGGTGCATCGCATAATGACATTCATCATATATTAAGTAACCAATCATAAAGCCAGAGAAAAAAGCTGCTAATATAATATCCGAACTAAAAAAGAACGTAAATAAATAATATACCAATGCAGCTAGTGGAATACTAGCAGATAAAGGCATAACCAATCTTAGCCTATCCTTAGGATAATCATGGTGAACACCATGGAAAATAAATGCAATTCTCTTACCCCATTGACTCGTCGGATGATAATGAAAAATCCAACGGTGCAAAGCATATTCAAATAATGTCCAGAAGGCAAGTCCAAACACAAAATACTGCATATAACTCAGAATACTGAGATCACCGGGACCTATTGCTTTCCATGTAAAATAACCAATCACAGGTAAATAGAATATAAGAGGAACGCTCCAATGAACTTTTGTCAATGACTCTAAAAAATCATTTTTAAACATTCTCGAAGAGTCGGTCGAATTCGAAACAAAATTACGCTTAGCCATACTATCAAATTATGAATACAACAGTTATAGATTAACTCCTGCAAAAATAATAATTAAAAAAAATATATAAACCTCGATTCATCAAGTTAAAGTCAAATTACTGACTTTTCATAATAAAAAGTTAAATTGACGAATAAAAAACATTTTAGGTAAAACATGTAAAATATTACCTCAACATCTCTTTTAGTTCGGCATCACTGAAACAATTTGCTCCTTTTATATATTTATATATAATCTCCTTTGCATCATGAGGTTGGAGCGTATAAAGATTAGCTACAATATATTTTTTATCTTCATTGATGTCGCCACTATAATTTAAGATAGATGGTGCATGTATCTGTACGCTCCACCTTATAAAACGCAATTCCACATTATTCGGATCTTGCTTAATTAAGCTTTCTAATAAATTTTTCCCTTTCTTAAATTGACCAACCTTCTTAAATGGATTGCCAATATGTTTTGCATATACCATTTCATACACGGCTAAATACCCCTTATCCGTAGTGGCTTTAGCTTTCGCTCGCAGTACATTCAAATTATTTTCACAGATATCTTCATCTTTTACTGCTAATGAATATTCTTTACGAATCTTAAGAAGGTTTAAATCCTGAGCAGAAACCTGTGATGAAATCATTAAAAAAAATATCAGAATCTTTACTGCCATAATTGTCGCGTTTAAATGAATAAAATAAGTCTATATTCTAGCTCTCTTAAAACTAGTGAAAAATTACTTTTAATTTCAAAAAATCATTTAACATATTCAATTATCATACCATATCCGTATAGAAGTCATACAAATAGCTTCTTATTAAGTTCTAAAATAAATAAAAACAAAATTTGATTACTAATTGTTTTTACTTATATTTATATAACCGATTATATAAAAAAAACAGCTGAACTATGGAAGCATCTGTAGAATATGAAATTTGGGATAGTATTGTTAATAGTGCCAAAACAAGGTTTGACTACAATCATATTTTATCCCTATTTAAAAACACTGATAGTGAAATTATAGATAAATTTTTATTCCATGTACTTGTGGCATTTGCTTGCGGTGAAGAACATGCAACAATTTCAACAAATCTATTCAATGAATTACAACAAATCGGCTTTGATTGCTCTGAGCAACAAATTGATCAATTCATTGCAGATAAACATGAAAGATTTAATATTGAAATTTATGCAACCTATATTGCTTTTTCACTTCTCGAAGATGGTGAAGATCCGGAAACAATTACAGCTACTATTCATAATTTATTAAAAAAACCAGAGTGATTCAAAGTCATAAATGCCTTTAAACTTACGATGTGATTGAATAGTTAATCATCATATCAACTTATTTTTCAGCCTGATAAATTTTATTTTCGAAAATAAGAGCATTTTGTATATTTCGAAAGTTAACCTATTTACTATCTTCGCAAAAAAAAGATGGTGGTGGAAAGAGATAAATCAATTGATATTATTCGCAGTATAGGTCTAATCTGCATTATACTGGCACATATCAATCCACCATTTACAATCTTTCAAATCCGTAATTTTGATGTTCCCTTGATGATTTTCATTTCGGGCTATTTATTTGGTGATAAGAATCAAACTTTCAATTCTCTGAATGATTTCAGCTCATACCTGTGGAAACGTTTTGTACGTCTTGTGATTCCTGTTTGGTTATTTCTATCGGTATTTTACAGCATTCAATATGCATTTCCTTTTCTATTCAAGATTAATTACACAGATTTTCCAGACATTATGATATCCAGTTATATGCTGATGGATGGATTTGGCTATGTTTGGATTATACGTGTTTTTTTAATGATTGCTATTCTAGGGCCATTGTGTAGTCGTATCATAAAGAACCAATGGCAATTATTGTTATACTACATTACCTATGAAATCATTATTTATTATTCGGCACAACTCTTTGAATCAAGTACACAAAAATATATTGATCAATTCGGGACATACAGTCTAGGTTTTCTGATTTTTTTCATGTTAGGAACACAATATAAAGGATATACCAAAAAGACAAAATTTATACTGTTTATTGCCTCAGCACTCATTAGTATCATTGGCCTAAGCCATTCTATATGGTGCTTAACTGAGCCGTTTGATATAGGTGCGCTCAAATACCCCCCACGCTCTTTCTATATCTCTTATGCCATTACAATTTTTTGCCTTATCTTTTGGTTCAAACCAATTATTCAAAAAATGAATGTGCCCATATTAAATTTCATTGGGTCCTCAACGATTTGGATTTATTTGTGGCATATCTTATTTCTACTTCTAATAAATTTTGACCTGTGGTATATAAATGGCATAATGATCCTATCTCTTTCTATAGTAACAACATTCCTACAACAAAAAACAGTTGAAAAAGTCATAATGAGGTTTAGAATATCCAATAAGCATGCTAAACATATTCGCATCATCTTTTGTTCATAGATTATTTCATGCAGAGATGACATAACATTAACCATGTCTGTTATTGATTCTGGCACCAAAGATGTAACTTAGCTGTATGAATAAGTATGCCGTCATTTTTGATATGGATGGAGTAATATGTCACACCAATCCCTATCACGCAAAAGCTTTTGAAGCTTTTTTCAAAAAATACAATATTGAAAGTAATGAAAGAGAGTTTGAAGAGCACATGTATGGAAAGCATAATAGCTACATCATGCAACATTTTTTCAAAAGACCTATATCACCTAAAGAGCTAATTGATTTAGAATCAGAAAAAGAAGCATTATTCAGAACTATTTATAAAGATGAAATTTCTCCAATAAATGGTTATTTAGAATTTTTGGAAGAGTTAAAAAGTAATGATTTTAAGACCGGAGTAGCGACTTCAGCACCAAGACAAAATATGAATCTAATTTTGGATGCTCTTGATATTAGGTCTAAAATGGGTTCTCTTTTATGTAGTGAGGATGTCACTTTACATAAACCTCACCCCGAAGTTTATTTAAAATCAGCTGACAATTTACAGGTAGACCCAAAAAACTGTATCGTTTTTGAAGATTCATTCTCAGGGATTACAGCAGGAATTAATGCAGGAATGACAGTTGTAGCAGTATTATCTACTCATACTAAACAGCAATTACCTCCTTGCCCTGCCTATATCAATGACTATACAGAAATATCAGTGAGTAAAATATTAGAATTAAAAAAAGGGCTTGATTACTAAAATCAAGCCCTTTTTTTAATCTCTTTTTAAACCGAATTTTTCAATTTTGCTATACAAATGACTCCGTTGTATATCTAAGTCATCAGCAGTCTTGGAAACATTCCAGGTATTTTTTTCTAATTTATATTTGATAAATTCTTTTTCTGCGAAATCTTTAAAATCCTGAAAAGATGCGAAATGGTCCAAATCGACCTGTCCTCCATTTTGCTTTCCATTGTTAGATCCATTCTCGATATCCGCATGAGCAGAAATAGCATTAACTGTATTCGAAGGATTTGCGAATGCAATAACATCTCTATCTGTAATTGATTTATCACTTAAAATAATCAAACGTTCGATCATGTTACGTAATTCACGAATATTACCTGTCCATGGCAAGTTACATAATTCCTTTAATGCGGCAGCAGTAATTTCCTTAATCGGAACGCCATACTCATTACAGATTTCTTCGCAAAAATTCTTCGACAATAAAGGAATATCATCTACTCGTTCAGTCAAAGAAGGTACGTGAATAAGAATAACAGAAAGACGGTGATACAAATCCATTCTAAAATTTCCTGCATCAATTTCCTTAAGTAAGTTTTTATTTGTAGCTGCAACAACTCTTACATTGACCTCGATTTCCTTATCACCACCTACCCTTGTAATCTTATGTTCTTGCAAAGCCCGGAGCACCTTCGCCTGAGCTGAAAGGCTCATATCGCCTATTTCATCCAAAAATAGGGTACCATTGGTCGCTAATTCAAATTTACCAAGACGTTGCTTTATAGCAGAAGTAAAAGACCCTTTTTCATGGCCAAACAACTCAGATTCTATAAGTTCAGAAGGAATTGCAGCACAGTTAACCTCCACAAGAGGACCTTCTGCACGATTAGATTTCTCATGTAGCCATCTTGCAACCAATTCTTTACCCGCTCCATTAGCCCCAGTGATCAGCACACGTGCATCAGTTGGCGCAACACGGTCGATTGTTTCTTTGATTCGCGTAATAGCGTCAGATTTACCTAGGATTTCCTTGGTCTTATAACTTGTTACCTTTTTCTTTAAAACTTTGGTTTCCGTTACTAAAGAGACTTTTTCTAAACCATTTCTTACTGTAATCAATAAACGGTTTAAATCAAGTGGTTTCTCTAAAAAGTCAAAAGCACCTTTTTTTGCAGCCTCGACAGCAGTTTCTATTGTACCATGACCTGAAATCATAATAAAAGGAAGATCGGGATTTGTTTTTTGAGCTGTTGCCAAAACCTCCATACCATCCATCTTATTCATTTTTATATCGCAAAGAACAAGATCAATTTTCTCCTTTTTAATGATTTCTAAGGCATCAATACCATTATCTACATCCAATATATGATAATCTTCATATTCTAAGATATCTCTTAGTGAATTTCTGATTGCCCGTTCGTCATCAATAATTAATATTGTACTCATAAATAAGTGTTATTACTCTTCTTTAAAGGTTATCTAAACTATTGGTAATATAGTAAAAAAGAAGCAAACCTTATAAGCCGGGTTCTGTAAACCGAAAAAATCGGAGTTTCTATCATTTATCTAGGCTAGTCATTACTGACTAGCTCCATCAACCTACCCATTACGAATCTTAGCCTAAACTAAAAGAAGACGAGCAGCCTTCGAATTTCGTAACCTATTTGGTCTTTCAACACACGAGGTTTACCGCAATGCATGTCGCCATGCAAGACCGTGAGCTCTTACCTCACATTTTCACCCTTACTCCGAAAAGCGGTATATTTTCTGTGGCACTTTCTGTCTACTATTAAATAGCATCCTTCCCGTTAGGAAGCGTGTTGCTCTGCGTTGCCCGGACTTTCCTCTCCTCCTCAAGGGAGCAGCGATAGAACCAGTTTGCTTCTTCTGCAAAGGTAGGATTTAGATTGATAATATAGGACCTTTAAATAAAGAAAAGATACAAGTTCTTATTAAAGTGCCTGTGCGATCGCATAACCCGATGCCCAAGCCCATTGAAAATTATAGCCCCCTAACCAGCCTGTGACATCCACCGCTTCACCTCCAAAAAACAAACCTGGGACCTGCTTGCTCTCCAAAGTCTTAGCACTTAGTTCAGCTGTTGACACACCCCCACGCATCACTTCTGCTTTATCGTAACCCTTATCACCAGCAGGTTTCACTCTAAACTTATGAATGGTATCAATGATTAATTTTGCATCTGCCTTACTTAAAGACGCAATTTTAGTTTCTAAGGGTAAAAACTTACCTAATGCCTCTACCATTCGCTTCGTAAAGTAATCATTCAGCATATTAGACACCAATCGCTTGCCACCTTCATTACGTTCTTCTTTTATTATTTTCTCCAATTTAAACTGGGGCAATAGGTCGATGTAAAGCTCTTCACCAGCTCGCCAATAAGACGAAATCTGTAAAATAGCAGGACCACTTAATCCCCAATGGGTAAAAAGTATATTCTCTTCGAAACTAATTTTTTGATTGTAAACTCTTGAAAAGACCGAATTTCCTGCTAGAGAAGCATACCACTCCGCTTCTTTCCCAGTAATCGTTAAAGGGACTAGAGCTGGTGCTGTTGGTATGATTGACAGATCAAATTTCTTTGCCGTACGAATGGCAAAGTCCGAAGCTCCCAATTTAGCTACAGGTAAACCACCACTTGCCATAACCACTTTTTTTGTCCTTAACTGTTGTTCACCTTTCACACCTTCAATTGTCAAAACAAATCCGTCATCTGACTTATCTATTGCTTTAACAACAGTATTTAACATTATATCCTGATCGGTTTCAAACAAAATTTTAGTGAATATTGCGACCACATCTTTTGCTTTATTAGTTGAAGGAAATAATTGTCCCAGGGTTTTCTCCTCTCCATAGATACCATGAGATTCAAAAAAAGTCAAGGTATCCTCGACTGTCCATTGGCTAAAAGCGGACTTTAAAAACTGTGGATTTTCAGAAACAAAATTATCAATGTTGGTGCCCAAATTGGTGTAATTACATCTGCCTCCACCTGAAATTAAAATTTTAGCACCTACTTTTTCATTTCGCTCAATTACTAGGGTACGTTTACCTAACAATCCAGCTTGAGCAGCACACATAAGCCCACACGCTCCCCCTCCCACTATAATGGCATCATACTGCTTCATATTCCTATTCTTTAATAAGCGATTAATTGGTCATCTAATGAAACAACGCGACGTTCTTCTTGACTCTGCATTCCGAGTTCGATGATACGAATTACATCACGACCTTGCTCAGCAGTAACGATAAGTGAAGCTCTTCCCAGAATAGCATCTGCTATATTTTGGTAATAATCTGGATAGCTACCACGCTTTGAAGGTACGATCTCTTCTACATCTTCACCATTCCAGAGTAAGTTTAACTTTCCATAAATAGATGGATCTTCCTCACCCCAATTTGAATCCTCATCCGGAAATGCTCCTGCGCGCAACAATGCTTCTTGTGGATCTACTCCATTTTTCAAAAAATTACCATTCAGTGCAAAAATCGTGTACCGAGGCGTAGGTTCTTTTGCTAGCATCCCTCCCTTTAATGAAACACGCATTTCTGGATAGTACAAAAGCAATTCAAAATTATCAATCGCTTTTGCTCCTGGTCTCTGAATTGTCAAATCAGCAAATACGCCATTGGGTTTACCGAATAGTTGTAATGTCTGATCGATCAAGTGTGCACCTAGATCATAAAAAATACCAGATCCCGGTAAATTATCTTCGCGCCACGCATTTGGTCTGAGGTGATTACGAAAACGATCGTAACGAACTTCAAAGTTTTTAATGCTTCCTAGGCGTTCATCGTGGATCACATCGCGAATGGTTCTGAAATCCGAATTGAACCTTAAGTTATGATATACAGATAAAATTTTACCTTTTTCTTTTGCCAAAGCAATCAATTCATCAGCCTGTTCAGATGTATTGCAAAATGGTTTTTCAACAACCACATGCTTCCCTGCCAGCAATGCTTGCTTTGCAAAAGGATAGTGCATATCATTCGAAGTTGCTATGACCACCAAATCGATGGACGCATCTTCTAATATCGAATCGATATGATCTACAGCAATAGCCGTAGGGTATTGCTCTCTTAAAATTACTTTTTGCTCTTCTTTTCGAGCAGTTACTTTTACTAATTCCAAATCAGGAATAGACCGCATAACAGGGGCATGAAAGACTTGCCCTGAAATACCAAACCCAACTAAACCAACACGAATTTTTTGATCCATAATCATATAAATTACATACGTTCAGGAACTTCAATTCCTAGTAAACTCATTCCTTTAGCAATAATTTTTGCAGCAGAAGCCGATAGATGTAAACGGAAGTTTTTTACTTCTTCAATTTCAGCCTTCAAAATAGTCTCCTCATGATAAAATTTATTGTACAATTTTGCAACATCATAAATGTAATTGGACATTTGAGCAGGACTAAATTCTTGAGCTGAGATAGCGATTACGCTCGGGAAATTCCCCAAAGTCATAATCAAATCACGTTCATATGCTGATATAGAGGCAGGAGTTGAGACCGCAGAGCATTCCTCAAAATTTGCTTTAGAAAGCACAGACTTAATACGAGCATAAGTATACTGGATAAACGGGCCAGTGTTCCCTTGAAAGTCAACTGACTCCTTAGGATCAAATAATAGACGTTTCTTTGGATCTACCTTTAATAGGAAATATTTTAATGCTCCCATACCGATGGTATTATAAAGCACATTTTTATTTTCTTCTGAAAAGCCTTCAGTTTTACCCAATTCCTCGGTACGCTCTTTCGCAGTCTCGATCATCTCTTTCATCAAGTCATCCGCATCAACAACAGTTCCTTCGCGAGATTTCATTTTACCAGAAGGTAAATCCACCATTCCATAAGATAGATGTAATAAACCATCGGCCCAAGGTTTGCCTAATTTTTTCAAAATTAAAAACAACACCTTGAAATGGTAATCTTGTTCATTTCCCACTACGTAAATAGAATCATTCATCTTGAATTCATCATATTTCAATTGTGCAGTACCCAAATCCTGAGTGATATAAACCGAAGTTCCATCGCCGCGTAATACTAACTTTTCATCTAAACCTTCGGCAGTCAAATCAATCCAAACAGAATTATCTTCTTTCGTAAAGAAGACACCACTATCCAAACCTTCTTGGATGATATCTTTTCCTAACAAATAGGTATTTGACTCGTAATAATATTTATCGAAGTTAACGCCCAACTGATTATACGTTTTTTCGAAACCTGCATACACCCAGTTGTTCATCGTTTTCCAAAGGCCTATCACTGCTTCATCACCAGCCTCCCATTGTTGTAACATTGCTTGCGCCTCTTTAATCAAAGGAGCATTCTTTTTGGCATCTTCTTCAGTTTGACCTTCAGCTTTTAGTGCCTCTATTTCTTTTTTATATTCTTTGTCAAAGACAACATAATATTTTCCCACCAAGTGGTCGCCTTTCATACCTGTTGACTCTGGAGTTTCACCATTTCCAAACTTCTGCCATGCAAGCATAGATTTACAAATGTGAATACCACGATCATTGACCAAGTTAGCTTTTATCACTTCATAACCATAAGCCTTTAAAAGCTCTGCCACAGAATAACCTAATAAGTTGTTTCGAATATGTCCTAAGTGAAGTGGTTTATTGGTATTAGGAGAAGAGTACTCCACCATTAATCTTTTTCCATTCGACGGAAAAACTCCAAAATCACTTTTAACGATAGTCTCATTTAAAAGCGTGATCCAATATTGATCAGCAAGACAAATATTAAGGAAACCCTTGATGACATTGAAATCAGTTATCGCTGTTATATGAGCTTTCAAATATTCACCTATCTCCGTACCTGTTTGCTCAGGAGATTTCTTAGAAAATCGGGTAACAGGAAAAGTTACGATTGTAATTTGTCCTTCAAACTCTTTGCGTGTCTCTTGCAAAGCAATTTGATTTTCAGAAATATCTGCATTATAAAGCTGTTTTACAGCTTGAACAGTGACTTCAATAAGTCTGTTTTGAATAGAATTCGCCATGTAATGATTAAGTAAAATATGCAACTCCCTGAAATAGAAGACAAAAATAATTCACATTCCCTATTCTTGTATTCATATTGAAAGTATATCTTTGCAAAAATAATAAAAAATGCAGAGCTATCAGGAATTTCTTGACCTAAGTGTTGGTTTTCCGCAAGACGGATTCGAAATCATCGACGACGAATTGTATTTCCACGATTTGAATTTAATGGAAATGATAGAAACGTACGGTACGCCGTTACGTTTTACTTACTTGCCAATCGTCAGCAAAAAAATTCAACAAGCGAAAATTTTGTTTCAAACCGCAATTTTGAAACACAACTACAGAGGGTCTTACAAATATTGTTATTGCACCAAATCTTCCCACTTCAAACATATCGTTGAAGAGGCATTGAAGAATGAAATTCACTTAGAAACATCGTCTGCATTCGATATGCCGATGATTGACTCTTTGGAACGTCAGGGTACCGTAACAAAAGACATCACCGTTATATGTAACGGTTTTAAAACCTATCAGTACAAACAATACATCATCGATATGATTCATGATGGGTATACTAACATTATCCCTGTCTTAGATAATAAAGAAGAATTTAATCTTTATGATGATGAAATTGAATTGGAGCAGCCATGTGCTTTAGGTATTCGTATTGCATCGGAAGAACAACCCGACTCTCAATTTTATACATCGAGATTAGGTATTCGTATCGAAGAAGTAATCGAATTCTACAACAACAAGATTGCGAACAACCCTAATTTCAAGGTAAAGTTGTTACACTTCTTTATTAATTCAGGAATATCGGACACGCCATATTACTGGAATGAGTTAGAAAAGTACGTTACATTGTACTGTAAGTTTAAAAAGGTAAATCCAGACTTAGATACATTAGATATCGGAGGAGGCATGCCTTTCAAAGATTCTTTAGTTCACGATTTTGATTATGAGTATATGGTCAATGAAATTGTGAATAGAATCAAACAAATCTGTGCACAACATGAGGTGATGGAACCTGATATTATTACAGAGTTTGGGAAATATACGGTTGCGGAGGCCTCAGGTATCCTATACAAGGTATTAGGTCGTAAATTGCAAAATGATCGTGAAAAATGGTTTATGATCGATGGTTCATTTATTACTAATTTACCAGACGTTTGGGCTTTAAACCAAAAATACATTCTACTTCCAATCAACAATTGGGATTCAGAGTATGAGCGTGTGAACTTAGGTGGTATTACCTGCGACGGGCAAGATTATTATAATCAAGAAGCTCATACCAGTTCTGTATTTATGCCTAAGACGCGAAAATTGCAATATTTAGGATTTTTCCATACAGGCGCATACCAAGATGTATTAAGTGGCTATGGAGGCATACACCATTGTTTATTACCTTCACCAAAACATGTCATCATCCGTCGTAACCGCGATGAAACATTCAATTACGAGGTGTTTGGCGAGGAACAGAATTCGAAACAGGTTATGAAATTATTAGGATATCAATAAATTCATCAATAGATGTTATAGAAAGGGGTTAGAATTATAAATTCTAACCCCTTTCTTGTGAATTATTGACATTAACCGCAACAGATTACTACTTTTATTCTCTGGACTAGTCGAAAAAAATATTTCATCCTAGACAGCCAATTTTAGATGTCATACTTTAATCCTATACGGCAACTATCCGGTTATATAACGTATTTTAAGAATACATATAATTTATAGTGTATAAATGTCTCAATTGAAGATCTGAACAAAGAAAGAGAATCCGCAACTAGAAAAAACTCAATTGTTTCAATAAATTACAAAGCAATCCACAAAATTAAGTTACCTTTGTCACTTACAAATACATAAATAAGATTGCAATTTCAAGATTTAAAACTCATAGCACCAATCCTTAAGGCGTTGGATGCTGTTGGATATACTACTCCCACTCCGATTCAGGAACAAGCGATTCCCATTATTTTTAGAAAAAATGATTTATTAGGTTGCGCTCAGACAGGAACTGGTAAAACAGCAGCTTTTGCTATTCCTATAATTCAAATGTTAAGCTATTCAAAAGTTAAAACTGCGAAAAAGAATATTCGCGCATTAGTTTTAACTCCTACACGTGAATTAGCTATTCAAATTGAAGAAAACTTCAATCAATATTCAAAAGACCTTCCAATTAAAAATCTAGTGATTTTTGGTGGTGTTGGCCAACAACCTCAGCGCGATGCTTTAAAGAAGGGTGTCGATATACTTATTGCAACACCAGGTCGTCTCTTAGATTTATATGGACAGGGATATATTGATTTCAAACATTTAGAATTTTTTGTTCTGGATGAAGCTGACCGTATGTTGGATATGGGATTTATCCATGATGTAAAGAAACTGATTAAAATAATACCTGAAAAAAGGCAAACATTATTTTTCTCAGCTACTATGCCTCCTGAGATTCAAAAGTTATCAAGTCATATCCTAGTTGACCCTATTAAAGTGGAGGTCACGCCAGAATCGAGTACAGCTGAAAAAATTCAACAAGAGGTTTATTACGTTAAGAAAAATGATAAGAAGGATTTATTGATCCACATTTTAAAAGAAAAGAACGTAGGCCATGCATTAGTTTTCTCTAAAACAAAACATGGTGCAGACCGCATCGTTAAAGATCTTGAAAAAAAGAATATTCAAGCTGCTGCAATTCACGGTAACAAATCACAAAGTGCACGTCAAAATGCGCTTAAAAACTTCAAAGATCGTACTTTACGTGTGCTAGTTGCTACAGATATTGCTGCTCGTGGTATTGATATCGACGAATTGGCATTTGTTATCAATTACGATTTACCAAATATCCCTGAGTCATATGTACACCGAATAGGCCGTACAGGTAGAGCAGGTAAAGATGGAAAGGCAATCTCATTCTGTGATGAAGAAGAATATGCATTCCTACTTGATATTCAAAAATCCATACGTATGGAGATTCCTTTGGTCGAACAACATCCATATGCTATGCATATATCAGGGGTAGCACCTAAGAAGGCAGGAGCGAAAAAATCGGGCAAACCGGCATCATCCTCCAGAAATGGTCAAAGCTCGTCTAGTACCAGCGGAAATAGAAGAAGACCTTCTGCTCCAAGATCGGACAGCCGAAATAGAAGCACTTCAAGAAGAAGAGATTCTTAATCCGAAAAGAGATAAAACAAAAAGAGAGGCTTAGCCTCTCTTTGGTTTTTTATTACCATACTCACGATCTCGCTCGAAAGTACTCATATGTCTCTCCTTTTTGACAGGGTATACATCATCAATCGTTATCAAGATACCAGTCTCCTCAACCTCACCAAACTCACCGTTCATGGCTGTACCAAATGACTTCATAGTAGGTGAAAGGTTCATGTAGGTATTGATTAAGGGCGGAATATTCTCCCCTAAGGCACGTACCTTACTGTTTAATAATTTATACGACTCTTTATAGTCCAAACCTTCAAACATACCTTCAAATTTAGAAAAATCATTTTCGCAATTCAAATTAGGTATTGGCACAACTAGATTTTCTTTATCTGGAAAGTGGTATTCCATAAAATAGAGCAGCAAATCACGCGCTTCTTTATTATAATGAGGATACATAGTTACCTTACCAAAAAGATACTTTATATCTGAATTAATCATAACCAAAGCCCCTAGACCATCCCATAAGTTATCCAAAGAGAATATTCCCTTTCTATTATCAATGGCAGGTTGAAATTTTGGCTGAACAAAGGACCTTCCTAACTCAATCGTGTAAGGTAAATAATCACTTTTAAACCGATCAGAAAATTCAAAATAATGTGCTGTTGATAAATTAGGAACACCATTTATCAAAGATGCATCAGCACATTTAATCACACGGTAACCAGCTACAATTTCCTCCTCTTCAGGATTCCAGGCAATTAATTGATCATAACAGTCTGCACAGGTATCATTTTCATCAATATCAATCGATAATCCAGTACCACCACCTGCACCTCTAAAAGTCAATTCTCTTAATCTTCCTATTTCACGCATCACATTTGGTGCATTATGATAGTTGATCAAATATATTTCGTTATTTCCATTGTTGGTATACCGTAAAAAAGCATCCTTACCTAATTCTGCCTTTAATAAGTTTCTATCAACAGGAGCAATAATTTCTTGCATAATTCTATTTTTCTTGAGACATTCCGTAAACCAATCGCTTCACTTCTTCAGCCCATTTTTTTTCGCTTTTAGATTGATCGAAATGTGTATAAGATATTTTTTTGCCAATGACAATCGTCACAGTTTGATTTCGTTGAGAAAACATTTCATCGGGTAGATAAAGCATCTCCAAATTTACCTTTAAGCCAATCTTCTGTCTTAGCTTTGCAAAATTATAAAAAAAGTTAGAGTTTTTACCGTCAATATAGACAGGTACTACATCTTTTTTATATTTCTTCGCCTTATTTATAAAACTTTTCTTCCAATCAAGATCTTCAATTCTTCCACCTTGCTGTTTTCGAGAAACCAAACCGGCCGGAAAGACCAATAAAGCACTATCCGAAGCATAGGCTTGCTCTATAGCCGCAATACCACTTTTCCCTTGTCCACCTAATTTATTAACTGGAATAAATAGCGGTTGGAGATTGCTAACGTTCATCAATATATCGTTCACCAAAAATTTAACATCTTTGCGATGACGACCAATAGCATGCATAAAAGCAATTCCATCTAAACCTCCTAAGGGATGATTGGAAGCAAAAATAACACTTTCATTAACCGGAATATTCTCGACACCTTTTAACTGTACATTGACGCCTAGATCTTCAATCAATGCATCCACAAAATCCAATCCTTTCAAATCTGAAAAACGAGTCATAATATCATTGATGTCATCCTCGTGAATCGTCTTTTCTAAATATTTCAACAAAAAAGAAGGAATCCATTTTGCTAATTTCGGACTCTTGTTCCGAATGACTTCTCTTACTTCAATAAATTTTCGACTTGCGATCTCACTCATAAAATTCCAGTACTATGATTTAACTTACTTACATATATAAAATATAAATCGCACTTTTGTAAAAGTAGATAAAATTTGTGCAATACATTATCAATAATATATAAACTGTGCAAAGTTAAAGTAAAAATTTAATGACCTTTACTGTAATAAAGCTTTTTTAGCACTAAACAGTTTTATTTCTAAACTTTTTAGTAATTTTAAGGTCATTAGTATACAGATAAATAATTCATATGTATATCGCAAACATTCCCCTATCCCAAAACACAACGATTAAGCAAACCGATACCGTCGCTTTTGCCTTAGATCGTATGGAAGATTTTCAATTTCATTTACTACCTGTTGTAGATGGTGATGACTATTTGGGTTATATCGGTCAAAATGATCTACTGAATGCATTGGATGATCAACTTTCTATTGCTACGATACACTTAAAAACCGAACCTATATACGTCAAAGCAAATCAACATCCATATGATGCGATTCGTTTAATGACTGCATACCATCTCGATGCTTTGCCAGTTCTGGACGAAAACAATAAATTTAAAGGAATGTTAACTTCATTAGAACTTGTAAAAACAATTTCAGTACTGCAATCTCTCAATGATATAGGAGCCATTATCGTTTTAGAAATTGGCACTCATGATTTCTCATTATCAAAAATAGCACACCTTATCGAGGCCGAGAATTGTCAGATATTAAATTGTGCTACAAAGGCGGTTCCTGAAAACGATTCATTACAGGTCATCATAAAAGTGAATAAATCAAATATCTCCAGTTTACTTTCCTCTTTTGCCCGTCAAAATTATAAGGTGATTGCTAGTTTCAATACCTTACAAGAATTTGATGATTTAGACGATCGCTATCAACAATTGATGAATTACATCAATATTTAGCATTACGCTACTTTTTTCTCATCTTTGGCAAAATAATGTAATCATTACCCCTAGATAAAAATTACTGTACAATATGAGAGTAGCAATTTATGGTAGAGATTTTAGTCCTTCGGTTATCCCGCACGTAAGCCATTTGATGGAATACTTAAAGGGTAAAAATGCCGAAATTTGGATTTACGACAGCTTTTATAAATTCCTAAAAAAACAATTTGAGTGTCCGGAAACTTTCCCGACCTATACCTCAAACAGAGATCTACCTATTGATACTGATTTTATGCTCAGTCTAGGTGGAGATGGGACAATGTTATCTGCAGTATCATTAATTCACAATTCGGGAATCCCAATCGCTGGAATAAACTTTGGAAGATTGGGTTTTTTAGCTTCAATCAATAAAACAGATTTTGAGACATCCATTGATCAGATTTTCGCAAAAACATATAAAATACAAAAAAGGGCGCTTTTAGCTGTGGAATCTCCGGACAGGGAACTTTTTGGGGGAAACAGTAATTATGCTCTTAACGATATTACAGTTTTTAGATATGATAGCTCGGCAATGATTACCGTGAATGCTTATTTAAATGGCGAGCTATTAAATTCATACTGGGCCGATGGCCTAATCATAGCAACCCCAACCGGATCGACGGCTTACTCCTTAAGCTGTGGTGGTCCCATTATTATGCCGGGTAGTGGTAATTTTGTTATCACCCCTATCTCTCCTCACAATTTAAATGTACGACCTGTCGTTATATCTTCTGAATTTGAATTAGAACTAGAAATTGAGAGCCGCTCTGAAAAATATATATTGAGCTGTGATTCTAAAAATGAAACAGTGGAGAGTAATGTAAAACTAAAAATAACTAAAGCACCATTCTACATTAATTTAATTCGATTAGAAGGAGAAAGTTATTTTGAGACCCTTCGAGAAAAATTACTTTGGGGATTAGATGTGAGGAATTATTGATATTACCATAAATTTCTAATTTGCGATTCATCAAAAAGATTTATATTTACCAAAAAATATTTAGACTAGCTTATTCGTATATGTTTCCCTAGCCAGAAATAGCAGCTAATTTACAGCATATGTGATAGACCAGGTGGATCAATTATTTAACAAACTGTAGACACTGGGGTATAGGTACTCACATCATTATAGCGCTATTATAAGCCGATGTGACATGCGCTCTTCAAAACCATTCTCTGCAGGAATAAGTAAAACAATGGTAATAAAAAGCAAGAGAAATTAATTTAGAACGCATAACTAAACTATACATAATTTAAGATAGTTTTTTAATATAAATGTTTGTACGAATCGTGAGATAGGCAGAAGAAAAGAAATAGAACATGAGCACAATAGATCATATTGACAAAAACAATCTTCCCCAACATATTGCCATCATTATGGACGGTAATGGAAGATGGGCAAAAGAAAAAGGTAAATTACGCATTTTTGGCCATCAGAGTGGTGTTAAGGCAGTAAGAGAAGCTCTAGAAGCCACAATCCAAGTCGGCGTTAAACACCTTACCTTATATGCATTCTCATCTGAAAACTGGAATAGACCTAGATTAGAGGTTATAGCACTCATGGAGTTGCTGGTTTCTTCCTTAAAAAAAGAAGTCAAGACTTTTCAAAAAAATGGCGTTCGCTTGAATGCAATTGGAGATTTATCCAAATTACCAAAAAATTGCCAAGAAAAGCTCCGAGAAACAATGGAATTGACAGCGAACAATACCAAATGTGTTCTTACTTTAGCATTGAGTTATGGTTCTCAGGAAGAAATCGTACAAGCAACAAGAGAAATAGCTGAAAAAGTTGTTAAAGGAGAGTTAAATATCGATGAAATCACCACCGAGGTATTTCAACAAAATCTATATACCGCAAACTTACCAAATCCAGATTTACTCATACGGACAAGTGGTGAATATAGAATCAGTAATTTTCTTTTATGGCAGATTGCTTATGCAGAATTTTGTTTTTTAGATAAGATGTGGCCTGAATTCGAGCAAGAAGACCTATTTAAAGCCATTCTTGATTATCAAAAGAGGGAAAGAAGATTTGGAAAAACTAGCGAACAGATCTAATCTTTATTAGTAACTTTGCTGACTGATTTTAAACCTTCACATTTGCTGGTTCTTAAATTTTTCTTAATTAACAAAAATTAACAACTGATTGATGTACTTTAGCATCAATAAAAATTTATAAATGAAGCGCATACTATTTGTTATATTATTTTTAGCATGTACCCAACCACAATTCGCACAAGCACAAGTGAATGGAACTGCTATTAACCTGAACGACCCCTCCCAAATAAGTTATTTATCCCCTAAAGATTATATCATTGGTGGTGTCACAGTTTCGGGCACGCAGCACCTGGACAACAATGTATTGATTACGATATCAAAACTAGTTGTTGGGCAATATATCCAAGTTCCTAGTGAGGAAACATCAAGTGTAGTAAAAGTGATGATGGCACAAGGTCTTTTTGATGATGTGCAGCTATGGGCTGAAAAAATTGAAGGTGAAACTATTTTTCTTGACATCCGTGTCGTTGAAAGACCTCGTTTAACGCGTATAGACATCAATGGCTTAAGTAAGAGCCAGACTGAAGAAGTACGAAAAAGATTAAACGATAATACTGGAAAAGTAGTAAATGAAAATTTAATCAATACTACTCGTAATACAATTCAACGTTTTTTAAGAGAAAAAGCTTATTTGTATCCAGAAATTAAAATCAGTACATTAAAGGATACCGCACAGGTAAACAATGAGATTTTAGTGGCTGATGTAGATCGTAAAAGCAAAGTTCGCGTTAAAAAAATCACCTTTACTGGAAATAAAGACTTTAGCCAAAAGCAACTTCGTAAAAACTTAAAAGGTGTTAAGCAAAAAGCTTGGTTCCGTATTTTTGGACCTGGTAAATTTAAGGACGAAAAGTACAAGGAAGCAAAGGAAACTTTAGTTTCCAAAATGCACAATAAAGGTTACCGCGATGCTGAAATACTGAAAGACTCTGTCATTAAAGTTGATGACAAAAATGTATTGGTAGACATCGACATTTATGAAGGTCCCCAATATTATGTTGGTAACATCAGATGGACGGGTAATGCGAAATACACCGATACGGTTTTAAATCGTATTTTGGGGATGCGCAAAGGTGATATCTTTAGTGAAGAAAAGCTAACAACGAAATTATTAGGTGGAGGTCGTAACAGTGATGATATTTCTTCATTATATATGAACGATGGTTATCTAACCTTTTCTATTGACCCTGAGCAAACAAGAGTATACAACGACACTATTGACTTAAATTTACGCGTCTATGAAGGTGCACAATTCACCATCAACAACATTATTGTAAAAGGTAATGATGTTACAAATGATCGCGTTGTATTGAGATCCATTCGTACTAAACCTGGTCAAAAATTTTCAAAGGAATTAATTATGACATCTGTTCGTGAGATTGCACAATTGGGTAATTTTGATGAGCAGAAAACAAACCCAGTTCCAGAAAATATTAATCATGCAGATGGAACAGTTGACCTTATATACAATGTCGCTGAAAAACCTTCGGATCAGGTAGAGTTATCAGGTGGTTACGGTGCCGGACAGATTATCGGTACTTTAGGATTAACATTCAATAACTTCTCGACAAGTAACCTTTTTAATAAAAGCTCTTGGAAACCATTGCCACGCGGTGACGGACAAAAACTAAGTATTCGTGGACAAACCTCAGGTAAACGTTACCAGTCGTATAGCTTCTCATTCTCAGAGCCATGGTTAGGTGGTAAAAAACCTATTTACTTTGGATTAAGTGCTTATACATCAAGCTCTTCATATGGAGGTTTCAACATGTACACTGGAGAGCAAATGGTAAAAGATGCCGAGTTAAACCGTATTTGGATGACTGGTATAACCGCAACCTTAGGTAAACGTGTACAATGGCCAGATAATTGGTTCCAAGTAAATACGTCATTATCTTTCCAACGCTATAAATTGCAAAATTATGCCAACTATTTCTTATTTGACAATGGTACAGCATATAATATTAACTTAACACAGGAAATTAGCCGTAATACAATTGATGCGCCGATTTACCCAACCTCAGGATCCAACCTTAAGTTCTCGGTACAGGTTACGCCTCCATATTCGTTATTTAATAACATAAATTATCAAACAGCTGCGGATGAAGTTAGATATAAATGGACAGAGTACCACAAATGGAAATTTGATTCACAATGGTATGCAAAAATTGCTGGTAAGTTAGTCTTCAAAGCACAAGCACAATTTGGTTTCTTAGGTAGCTACTCTAATAAAACTGGCATCTCAACCTTTGAACGATTCAAAGTGGGTGGTGATGGTATGCAAGGATTTGACTTCTTACAGGGTTCTGAAATCATCGCTATGCGTGGATATGCAAACGGCGTTATCATTCCAGAAGGAACACAAAATGTAGGTGTGGCAAGAAGTTCAGGAAGTCCTATCTATACAAAATATCAAATGGAATTGAGACATCCTGTGATGTTGAATGAACAAGCGACTGTCTTTGTATTAGCCTTTGCTGAAGCAGGTAATACTTGGAACAATTTTTCAGAATATAATCCATTTAAAGTTAGACGCTCTGCTGGTGTAGGTGCACGTATTTTCTTACCAATCTTCGGAATGTTAGGAATTGATTACGGTCATGCATTTGATCCAATTCCAGGATTAACAAGCAGCGTTTGGAAACAAAACTTCACATTTAGTATCATGCAAAATATGGGCGGATTTTAATCCGGCTTAAACTTTTTGCTCGAATAAATGTCATATAAAAGGAATTCATATATTAGTGGAAGTATAACAAGAAGAACATGAAAAAAATAGTTTTAGCAATAGCATTTGTTGTAGTTACGGTATCAGCTACTTTTGCACAGAATTTTGCATATGTTAATTCGGAATACATTTTAAAACATATTCCGGAATATACATCAGCTCAAAAACAATTAGATGATCTTTCTCAAAAATGGCAATTAGAAGTTGATCAACAATATGCTGAAATTGAAAAATTATATAAAGCGTATCAAAACGATCAAGTTTTATTAAGCGAAGACATGCGTAGACGCCGTGAGGATGAAATCGTAAAAAAAGAAAAAGATGTTAAAGATTTTCAAAAGCAAAAATTTGGTTTTGAAGGCGAGTTGTTCAAACAGCGTCAGCAATTGGTAGAACCCATTCAACTACGTGTTTCAAAAGCCATTCAGGATTTGGCTAAAGCACAAGGATTGGATATCGTAATGGATAAAGGTCAAGAAACTACTTTCCTTTACGCAAATCCAAAGCTAGATAAAAGTAATGACGTCATTATTAAATTAGGATTAAAACCTAATGCAGCACTTGCAAACTAAATATTAGTTTATTAATATTGCGGTAAGGAATACGAGAATTAATAAGTATTAAATTAGAAACACGAAAATTAGTCTCATAATATTTAAAGGGACGATTTAAGATTAAAATGAAAAGAATGAAAAATTTATTTAAAGGTGCTATTGCATTTGTAGCAGTTTTTTTCGCTACTCAGTTAGCGCATGCACAACAAAAAATTGGGCATCTTAATTTGATGGAAATCATACAATCAACTCCAGAATTCAAAACTGCTGAAGGTCAATTGAAAACTCTAAGCGATGGAAAGACTAAAGAGCTTCAAGACATGTATGCGATGTATCAAACAAAGCAAAAAGAAGCAAATGACAAAGCGCGTAACAGAAGTGAAGCAAATAAAGAAACAGTTGATCTTGAATTACAGAAATTAGGTAATGAATTACGTGATATCGAAACACGTATCAACGAAAACCAACGTGTTGCTCAAGAAGATTTAAACAAAAAAGAAGAAGAATTAATCTCTCCTATCCATAAAAAAGTAACAGATGCTATCACTTTAGTATCTAAAGAAAAAGGTTTTGCTTATGTATTTGATATTTCAAGCACAAACATTCCTTACTTTCAAGGTGGTGATGATTTAACTGCTGATGTTAAAACAAAATTGGGTATCTCATCAACTGCAGCTACTCCTGTAAAAAAATAATTTCATGCATCCCTGAAGTAAAATTTAGGTTTACATAAAAAACAGCAGTCCAAAAGGGCTGCTGTTTTTTTACCTTACCTTACCTTACCTTACCTTACCTTACCTTACCTTACCTTACCTTACCCTTACCTTACCTTACCTTACCTTACCTTACCTTACCTTACCTTACCCTTACCTTACCTTACCTTACCTTACCTTACCTTACCTTACCTTACCTTACCTTACCTTACCTTACCCTTACCCTTACCCTTACCTTACCTTACCTTACCTTACCTTACCTTACCTTACCTTACCTTACCTTACCTTACCTTACCTTACCTTACCTTACCTTACCTTACTTACCTTACCTTACCTTACCTTACCTTACCTTACCTTACCTTACCTTACCTTACCTTACCTTACCTTACCTTACCTTACCTTACCTTACCTTACCTTACCTTACCCTTACCCTTACCTTACCTTACCTTACCCTTACCTTACCTTACCTTACCTTACCTTACCTTACCCTTACCTTACCTTACCTTACCTTACCTTACCTTACCTTACCTTACCTTACCTTACCTTACCTTACCCTTACCTTACCTTACCCTTACCTTACCTTACCTTACCTTACCTTACCTTACCTTACCTTACCTTACCTTACCTTACCTTACCTTACCTTACCTTACCTTACCTTACCTTACCTTACCTTACTTACCTTACCTTACCTTACCTTACCTTACCTTACCTTACCTTACCTTACCTTACCTTACACCTTACCTTACCTTACCTTACCTTACACTTATCCATATATGTCATTTATTTTTAAGAATTATAAATAATATATTATGCATGCATAATATATTATTTATATTATATTTGTGTATACTGTGATAAAAAAATATGATTAACCAACTTATATTTACATTATGCTTTATTGGCGCCATCTTGCTGTTTGCCAAAAATGCCAGACAGCTATATAGAAATATTAATTTAGGCAGAGCGCTTAATAGAAACGATAAACCTGGAGAACGTCTTAAAACTATGCTATTAGTAGCCTTTGGTCAAAAGAAAATGTTCAAAAGAATTACTCCTGCCATTCTACATCTTTTCGTTTACATAGGTTTTTGTATCATCAATATTGAAATGATTGAAATCGTCATAGACGGGATGTTTGGCACCCATCGCTTTTTGTCTTTTCTAGGAGGCTTTTACGATATCCTCATTGCTTCATTTGAATGGCTTGCATTAGGCGTATTAGTAGGCTGTATAATTTTCTTAATCCGTAGAAATGTCATTCACTTAAAGCGCCTGAATAGTGCTGAATTAGCGAACTGGCCTAAAACCGATGCTAACCTTATTTTGATTGTAGAAATCCTATTAATGACAGCTTTTTTATTGATGAATGCGGCAGATCAAAAACTACAGCTCCTAGGAGGATCTCATTATAGCCCAGTAGGCTCCTTTCCAATCAGTCAATATTTAGTATCCATTCTACCTCATGACCCAAGTAGTTTAGTACTAATTGAGCGTACATCTTGGTGGTTCCATATCTTGGGCGTATTGGCATTCTTAAATTATCTGCCCTATTCAAAACACCTTCATATTCTACTGGCATTTCCAAACACATACTTCTCGAACCTGAAACCAAAGGGTGAATTGACGAATATGGAAAACGTAACAAATGAGGTGAAGGCAATGTTGGACCCTAGTTTTACCCCTCCCCTTTCAGAGCAACCGCTACGATTTGGAGCAAAAGACGTCCAAGACTTAACCTGGAAAAACCTATTAGACGCCTATACATGTACCGAATGTGGACGGTGTACATCATCCTGTCCTGCCAACATTACAGGAAAACTATTATCACCGAGAAAAATCATGATGGATACACGCGATCGTCTTGAGGAAGTGGGAAAGAATATAAAGGCTAATGGAACATTTGTAGACGACGGAAAATCTTTACTAGATACATATATAACACGTGAAGAACTATGGGCCTGTACAAGCTGTAATGCTTGCGTAGAGCAATGCCCAGTGAACATAAATCCTTTAGAAATTATTGTTGAGCTGCGAAGATATACTGTTATGGAAGAATCTCAAGCGCCAGCGAGCATCAATACCATGTTTGGGAATATCGAAAATAATGGTGCTCCATGGAAATATTCGCAAATGGATCGTGCAAACTGGACTTCTCAACAATAACCCTTTTACAGAACTATAATGATGGAAAAAGAATTACACGTACCGACCATGGCAGAATTGACGGCCAAAGGTGAAACCGCAGATATTCTATTTTGGGTAGGTTGCGCCGGAAGTTTTGATGAACGCGCTCAAAAAATAACAAGGGATATTTGTCGTATCCTACAACATGTCGGATTGAAATATGCCATTTTAGGTACAGAGGAAAGTTGCACGGGTGATCCTGCAAAACGTGCTGGTAATGAATTTTTATTCCAAATGCAAGCCATGATGAACATTCAAGTATTGGATGGCTATGAAGTAAAAAAAATAGTAACAGCATGTCCGCATTGTTTCAATACTCTTAAAAACGAGTATCCGGCACTTGGAGGCAATTACGAACTTATACATCATACCCAACTGATTCAAACTCTCATTGATGAGGGAAAATTAAAACCTGCAGATGGACATGATTTTCAGGGTAAAAAAATCACCTATCACGACCCTTGCTATTTAGGTCGTGCAAACGAAGTCTATGAAGCTCCAAGGAAAGTACTGGAAAGCTTAGATGCCCAATTAATCGAATTAAAGAGATGTAAGAGCAATGGCCTTTGTTGTGGCGCTGGTGGTGGACAAATGTTCAAGGAGCCAGAGAAGGGTACAAAAGATATTAATATAGAACGCATAGAAGAGGTAATCGATAGTCAAGCTACTGTAGTTGCTTCCGCTTGCCCATTTTGCATGACCATGTTAAAAGATGGTGTTAAAATTAAAGACAAGGAAAAAGAAATCGAAGTACTGGATATCGCAGAAATAACGGTAAGAGCCAATCAAATATAAAAAAGGTCTGGAAATATCCAGACCTTTTTTATCATCAACGTGATGTACCCAGGAGCAGATTCGAACTGCCACACCCATACAGGCGCCACCCCCTCAAGGTGGTGCGTCTACCAATTTCGCCACCTGGGCCTATTTTTAAAATGGTATCGCAAATTTAAACGTTTTTTTAAATTCTACAAGCTTTTTCTGCTTAGATATTCATTTTTATTTATCGGTACTATTTTAGCAGGTTCTTTTTGATCAATGTATGGATCACACCATCAACTAAACCGACACGAGGTACCATAATTTGCTTCAGATGCCCATATTTCATAATGGTCATAAAAATCTCCGTTGCAGGAATAATGACATCAGCACGATCCTCATTCAGCCCCAATAAAGTGATTCGTTCTTTTAATGAATACGATGTCAAATAGTGATAAAGAGCCTTTAGCTTAGCATAAGAAATTGGCTTATCAGCCTTTTCATTTGCTAAACGTGAGAGCTTGTTAATATTTCCACCAGTACCAATGCCATATACCTGCTTATACATTTTCGTATTATGGGATACCCATTCCTTTAAATCATCCCAAGTCTCTTGTTCATCCTTATTGTCTAAAATACGAATTGTACCTAGGTTAAAGGATTTTGAATTCACCAATTTAGCATTTGCAAACAAAGACAACTCTGTACTTCCTCCACCAACATCGATATACAAATAAACCTTATCCATATCCATCTTTGCTTCCAAATGGCTATTGTAAATAATCTCAGCTTCTTTAGTTCCATCGATAATAGCGATATCAATGCCAATTTCACTTACTTTTTTAACAACTTCTGGTCCATTGGTCACATCGCGCATTGCAGATGTCGCACATGCCATGTAATCTTCGACATTGTACACATCCATCAATTCACGGAATGCACGCATTGTCTTTACTAGATTATCCGCTTTCTTAGGCGATAATTTTTGATGAATAAAAGCATCGTCCCCAAGACGTAGTGGAACTCTTAATAGTGTATTCTTTTTAAAAGAAAAACCTTCTTTTTCTTGAATAATATCAGCAATTAAAAGTCTAACCGCATTTGAGCCGATATCGATGGCAGCATATCTCACATTAAAGCATTTAAAGTAAATAAAAATGATTTTGGTTTATCTTTTGCGAACACGTCCATTAGCGCTCACAAAAAGACTTCCTTAATTGTTTCGAAATTATAAATAATAAATGAAGTCGAGATGATGTTAATGTTAAATTATTATGAACACGATAATAATTTAACACAAAGACGGTTGTTGCAATATTTCCAATTGCCAATAAATCTGTTCTTCAGTTACAAAATAAGCCTTATTATTCCTAATCTGCTCATATACTGCATCAAACAACAGCATATAATCACCTTTAATCGATTTTACGCTTTCTGATACCATATTGCCTTGGTCCAAATAAGTTAATAAACCCTCTTCATGCTGATTTTCTTCCCCATAATGATCCTCAATCGGATTAATGCCGGCAAGCAGTTGATTTTCTTGAACATCCGTACGGCCTTTTACAAAAGTGCCTTCAGTACCATGTAATAAAAAACTATATTGAGATTCTAAAACCAACATACTAACAGTAATGAACACCGTAAGTCCTTTATCAAAAGTCAATAATAGCGTTGCAAAATCATCCACTTCAGAATCTTTGCGATGGATGGATGTCCGTTTTATGGCAGATATTGGTTTACCAAATAAAGATATTACCTGATCCAATAGATGAGAGCCCAAATCAAATAAAATACCAGCTCCAGGGCGCTTAGTCTCTTTAAAAACCTTCTGCCCAATCTCAGCTCTAAAGCGATCAAATCGCAAGTGGACCTCAACAGGCTCTCCTACCTTTCCAGAGTGTAGAACAGAGGCTAAGGCATTGAAATCCGAATCAAATCTTCTATTGTGATAGGGCAATACAAACTTACCCACCTTTCTTCCTAAATCGAACAGCTCTTTCGCCTCAGAAACAGTAGGAGCAAAAGGTTTTTCAATCAGCACATGCTTTCCAGCTAACAAAGCCTGCTTAGCAAAGGAAACATGTGTATCATTAGGTGTATTGATGATCACTAGCTCTATTGCTTCGTCTGCCAGTAATTGTTCGACACTATCATAACTGATAATCGAAGGATAGTCCAATTGGGCTTTTTTAGTAGATCGTTCAACCACAGCTCGTAAATCAAACCGATCATTATTGGCTATAAATGGCGTATGGAATACCCTTCCGGACATTCCATACGACAAAACACCTGTAACTATTTTATTTACAGTCATTAAAGTATTTTTTATTTAGTGATGTGCGTGCTCGTCTACTTTACCACCTGCAAGTTTGTAAACCTCTTGTAGTTTTGTTAAACTTTCCTCTGAAAAGTGGTTAATATCCGCATTTGTATTTTTTGACTCTCTAGTCAATTTCGTATTTACTTCAGTTTGGATTTTTAAAACTGTAGCAGCATACGCCTTATCATTGAATGCAGACGTACTATCAGCAGCTAATGCAGCAGGTACTTCAAAAGCAGGAACACCTCTCATAGCATCATTCACATGCAGTGATAATGCCAAGGAGTCCAAGTGTGGAAGTATCGTACTATACGCTTCTTGAATCTTAGATGACAAAGCTTTCGTCTCAGCTGATGTCGATTTTGACTCAGCGAACTTTGCTAAATTCACTAAATAATTTCCTTCCTCACCAACATATTTAAACATAGCATATCCGTCGCCATCAGCTAAAGAAGCTCGTGAGTTTTTATATTGTTTATCCAAACCTGTTTGGTAGTTACAAGAAGCTAATAAAGAACTTCCACAAACTGCTACCGCAACAAATAACTTATTAAATTTCATATCGATTATATTAACAGCACAAAAATAATAAAATAAACGGGCTTCAAAACTCTTATTAAAAAAGAGTTGAAACTTTATGCCACATTTCTACCAGCATTGACTACTCCATAGATGGTTCTAGCAATTAATTTAGCATAGATTTCTCTTTTCTTTTCATCTAATTTGCCTTCATTAATTAATTTGATAGCATAATGTTGTATTATCAATAGAGGCAATACGATATTTTCACGCGCCAATATAGATTCACGATCTATAGGGTAATTCTCCATTAATTTTGATGTATTGCTAAGCTTCAACAAGTATGCTTTGGTAACCAAAAACTCCTCATGTAGCATTTTCCAAAATTCGCCGTACTTTTCATCAAACTGCATATAAGATGTAATGTCAAAGTTCGATTTAGTCATCGACATCATACAATTATCGATTAACGTCTGGAAAAAACCTGAAGACAGATACAATTGCTGTACATCCTTCCAAAGGTTGTTTTGCTCTGCCCATTTAAGCGCCGTACCCACTCCATAAAAACCTGGAATATTTTGTTTCAATTGACTCCAAGCAGTTACAAAACTAATGGCCCGCAAATCCTTAAGCTTCAATTCTTTATCTGAATTCCTTTTAACAGGACGACTACTGATATTGATCGAAGAAAGTACTTTCAAAGGTGATAAGGTCTCCAAATAACTTAAGAACAATGGATTTTGACGTAAATCCATAAACTTATTGTAACTCAAATCTGCTAAACGATCCACTATGCCCTTTTGATGCGGAGTCAATGTATCACCAGATTTTTGTTTCAGATCAGAAATGATACCAGCATGTAGCAATTGCTCAATATTGAACCTAGCCGTATCTAATGAGCCGTATTGACTACTGATGGTCTGTCCCTGAATGGTCAATTGTATATGATCATTTGCAATTTCCTGTCCCATGGATGCATAGAATCTTTGTGTCTTACCTCCTCCCCTTGCAGGCGGCCCTCCACGACCATCAAAGAAAACGAGATCCACACCATATTCTCTCGCAATTGCTGTCAATTCTATTTTAGCACTATAAATAGACCAATTGGCCATCAAATAACCACCATCTTTTGTACTATCAGAGTAACCAAGCATAATCGTTTGCTTATTCCCTCTCAGTTTAAGATGCTTTGCATATTCCTTATTGGTATACAATGATTTCATCACATCGGCCGCGCGAGTTAAGTCATCAACGGTTTCAAATAAGGGTACAAAATCAATCGTCAAGGTATCTTTAGTCCAGCCCGACCATAGGAACAACTGTCGTAATCCTAAAATATCACTTGCTTGTTGACAATTACTAATAATAAATCGTTGAGCGGCACGCTCAGAACCCGATTTTTGAATATTCTTTAATAAACGTATTACTTCTAGGGTATCTTTTTCCAATGCCGTAGCCTCATCATCAAAAATCAGATTCAATTCCTTAAAATTGATATTTTTTTGTTTATCTTCTTCAGACAACAATCCAAATCCTGATGCAACACCTGTCTCTTCTGGATATTTCTTAGTGATATAATCAAAGGTCTGTGTCAGAATACTACTATCTTGGCGAATATCCAACGTTGTAAAGAAACAACCGAAAGTCATCACTTTACGCAATAAATCATCTACAATCTCTACAAAAAGATTATTGTGATCTTCATGAAGTACCCTTTGTATAGCTTTTAGGTTTTCAATAATATTGTCGGTCTCATCGATAGGAGCTTCAACAGGATTGAAACTATTTTCATAAAACAGTTCCTGTAGATTGTCCATATATTTTTCAACCCCTCTAAAAGTAATACGACGCTTAACAACTCTGAAATCCCTATAATAACAACGGAACAAAATTGTTCTTAACAACGTAGCAACTTTTTTTGTACTTTCGGCACTAACATTTGGATTACCATCGCGATCCCCTCCAGGCCAAAAACCAAGCTCAATTAACTGTTTTACTTCAGCAGTCTCGATTCCTAACTCATCATCGATATAGGTCTGAATTTCTGAAGCAACCTTATAAAATACATTTTCCAGAAACCAAGCTAAGCTAATAGCTTCATCTACTGGAGTTGGTTTATTATTATTGATAAAAGGAGTTTTCCCTAATTGTTGCAATAATAAATGGATATTGTGAATATCATTCTCTTTAATTGCACTAATTAAATCATTGATGATCGATAAAACGGAGCCCGGGTAAAATTGAGTTGGATGAGCGGTCAATACTAAACGAACAGAAAAATCCTTTAATTTCGCAACGATTTTTCTTTTAAGTTCCGGATTAGCTTCAGCTGATTTAATCAAAGAACCAAGCTGCGCTGAATTATCAGTCTTACCTATTGCTTTAAAAGACGAATCTTCAATCGCATCAAACAAAACAACTTGCCTTTCTATATATTGCACAAAACGAAACAATAAATCGATCTGAGTCTCCTCATCCGAATAAATATCGTGTTGTTCAAAAAAGCTATTGATAATTTCCTCAGGTGTCTGATGCTTCTCTACACCATTTTCACAATGCTTTGCAAAAAATGGCAATAAGGTACCTGTATCCTTTACTTGCTGAAACGGTAGTGTTAAAAATAAACTTTTGAAAAGTTCAAATCGCGTCAAAACTTCGTTTTGAAAAACGGCTTCTTTTGTACTTAATTTCATATTATAGAAAAAACAATTGTAGTTATTGGAGAATGTTTAAATATTTTCAAACATTCAAATATATAAAATTTATATCTTAATAAAGGTATAAATGAAAAATAGCTAACAATAACATCTTAACATTACAATATTATTAAGAACAAATTCAATTCTCATTTGTTATGATAGTTACATCAATCATAATATACGTAATGGGACAATTATATACAGCAGCAGTGACTGCAACAGGAGGACGCAACGGGGAAGTAAAATCTTCCGATGGGATTATTGACTTGATTGTTAAAAAACCTACTGAAATGGGAGGTGAGGGTAAAGCAACCAATCCGGAACAGTTATTTGCTGCCGCGTGGAGCTCCTGCTTTTTAGGAGCCGTGGCTGCTGTGAGCGAGAAAAATCATGTCGATATGACCGATGCAACAGTTACCGTCCGAGTGACATTCAACGAAGAAAATAATGCTTTCTTTCTTTCAGCAGAAATTGACTTACATGTTCCTACATTAAGTATTGCAGAAGCTCAAAAATTAGCAGAAAAAGCACATCTCGTATGTCCTTATTCCAAGGCAACAAAAGGAAATGTACAAACAAAAGTTAGCGGTATCTAACACCGACGTACCGTTTTTTAAAAGCTACGCTTTTTATCGAAATAGCGTAGCTTTTCCTTATTCGATCTTGTATATTTGTTTGTATTCAACATTATGAAGCAAACACAAGAAATAAAAAGTTTTTTTTATAGCCAATATTTCGCCGATGGTATCAGGATTACTATCGGCTGCATTGTGCCCGTGATTATATTCGCTGCCATGGGGCAATTCATGAATGGAACATTCGTATCCTTTGGTGCATTATTACTGGGATTATCCGATACCCCCGGGGCTCCTTCCCATCGTCGTATCGGAATGTATTTTACTAGTATCTTCACCATAATCACATTTATACTTACGGTATCTATCAATACAAATGTCTACCTGGTGACGATATTGATAGCCATATTATGTTTCATTTTTGCAATGTTTGCTGTGTTGAATGCGAGAGCTTCTAACGTTGGTTTGATGTGTACGCTAATGATGCTCATCCATGTAGATACTCCATTTACACTATATGCTGCACTCACCTATTTGTTTTACTATAGCATTGGCTGCCTTTGGTACATGATCGTGAGCTTATCCATTACACAAGTAAGGCCATACCGGTTAACACAACAGGAGTTGTCCGAATCAATACGTCATGTAGCAGATTACCTCCGTTTAAAAGCCAATTTTTACGATATTAATGTTGATAATGATAAAAACTATCTTAAGCTTATTGAGAAACAAGTAGAGGTCAATAATCATCAAGAAAATGTTAGAAATTTACTGTTTCAAAGTAAAAGATCCATTAAAGATACGACCAAGACAGGTCGTTATCTCACATTCGTATTCAATGATATCATTGATCTTTTTGAACAAAGTATGGCTACACATTATGACTACAATACAGTCAGTGAAAAATTTGGACATACAGGTATCTTAAATGAATTTAAGCACATTATTTTAAAATTAACAAATGAATTGGATCATATTGCATACCAATTAAATGCCAATAGGACACCCACTCCCATGTATAATTTTGACCAAGAAATCAATCTGTTACATCGAAAAATTGATAGTATTGAAAAAGAATTTCACTATAATACCATAGCATTAAGAAAAATTTTGATCAACGTTCGGGATATCATTCGACATATCAACGATATCTACAGTTACTCTCATTTGAAATCTACAGAAGTCAGCAAATTGGAAATAGATGACGCAAAAAAATTCATCGAACCCTCTATCATCGATTTTAAAAAGATTAGAGAAAACTTAACACTAGATTCAACTTATTTCAGGCATGCCTTACGGATGGCTATAGTAATGTCTGCTACATACTTCCTTGCTAAATCGTTCCACATTAGTGAAAATATATTCTGGATATTATTAACCATCATGGTGATTTTAAAACCCGGCTTCGGGCTGACAAAATCTAGGAATATACAGCGCTTAATGGGAACCATTATCGGCGGCCTTATTGGTGCTTTCATACTGTATATGGTGCATGATGAAACGATTCGTTTCATTTTATTGATACTTTTCTTCTTAAGTGCATACAGTCTTTTTCGAGTAAATTATATCGTTGCCGTTATTTTCATGACCCCCTATGTCCTCATCATGCTAAGCTTTGTGAGTACAAATACAATGGAGGTAACGAAAGAACGTATTTTAGACACATTCATCGGAGGAATGATTGCTTTTCTTTCAAGCTACGTTATTTTCCCAAATTGGGAATCGACTCAAATTAAAGAATCGATGCAAAAGCTATTGATTGCCAGCTACCATTATATCGCACTGACATTGAAAGAGATTGCAGGAAATGACCCGACCATCACAGAGTACAAATTAGTACGAAAAAAACTGTACGTAGAAACGGCCAATATGGGTTCAACTTTCCAGCGCATGCTAACAGAACCCAAGAATAAGCAAAAGTATACTAAAGATGTAAATAGGTTTGTTATTTTTAATCATGTGCTTGCCTCTTTTGCTGTTACGCTTCACAATCAAGTTACTTCTTCGAAAGCCAACCATACGATTACAAAAAACCACGTTAAGTTAATTCGAAAGATTTTGAGTGCGCTAGAAACTGCAATTAGAGCACTGAACAGCTCTAACGAAGAAAATAAATTCATCCCAGTAGATTTTCAAATACCAGAAAATCAAGTAGCCGCAGATGATTTTGAGGACGAAAACAGTAATTTACTAACCGAACAACTACAATTTATCACTAAAATTGTTTCGGATATAGCTAAATTGGTCCAGCAATTAAAGGAGAAGGCAGATGCAGAGCTTGAACCGACATTAAACAATAACGACAACTAATTTTAAATGAATAGCGAATATGCAAGATAATCATTACGATATCATTATTGTAGGTGGAGGCCCAATTGGACTTGCCTGTGCTTTAGAAGCTTCTCTGAATAACCTTTCCTATGTAATCTTAGAAAAGGGATGCCTTGTCAATTCGTTGTATCATTACCCGCAAAACATGACTTTTTTTTCCTCATCGGATCGATTAGAGATTGGCGACATTCCATTTGTAACCACACTTCCGAAGCCCAAGAGATCCGAAGCCCTAGAATATTATCGTCGCATTCAACAGAAATTCAAGTTAAACATTAAATTGTTCGAACAAGTGACCGTTATCGACAAGCATAATGATATTTTTAATACAAAAACCACTAAAAATATTTACACCTCTAAATACGTCATTATAGCAACCGGATTTTACGATATCCCAATGCTACTCAATATACCAGGTGAAAATCTTGATAAAGTAAAACACTATTATCAAGATCCGCACTATTATGCAAACCAAAAAGTTATTGTAGTAGGTGCCAGTAACTCGTCAATAGATGCAGCGCTTGAAACATTTAGAAAAGGTGCAGATGTTACACTGGTTATTCGGGGTAAAGAAATAAGTCCAAGAGTAAAATACTGGGTCAAACCTGATATTGAAAACAGAATTTTAGCTGGTGAGATTCGTGTATTTTATAACAGCAGTTTAAGTGAGATAAGCGAGTCCCATGCCCATATTCAGACTCAAGATGGTGAAGTTATTTTAGAAAACGATTTTGTTTTGGCACTAACAGGCTATAAACCTAACTTTAAGTTCCTTAAATCAGCAGGAATTAACATCGCAAACGAGTCGCCTTGTCAACCTGAACATGACCCTGATACTATGGAGACCAATGTAGATGGGCTTTACCTAGCTGGTGTTGTCTGCGGCGGATTAAATACGCACTTGTGGTTTATTGAGAATTCGCGCATTCACGCACAACAAATTCTAACTGATATTAAGCAGAAAGAAGAAAATCTACTTTCTTAAACCTTTTAAGAATATCTTCATCATCTTTTTTTGTAGACTTAAAATCACATCAAATTCATCTTTAGTTGGGAAAAGCATATTTTTTATATCCTTCAATATACCCATCCTCATCCCTAATAGAGAATAGAGAAGAATCCGAGCTGTACCTTCAATATCAGCCACTTCTATTTCATCTTTCTCTACACCTAAAGTTAGAATTTCTCCAATAAGATCAACTTCTCTAACAAAAGATTCTTTGAATACACGTTCCAACTCTTCAGGAAGCTCCTTAACCATATTGATCGTATATTCAAATAAGTTGTAATATTGATTGATGATTTCAACTCGTTTGTCAATGGTATACATCAGCATTTCTTCAAAGTCGTTACAAGTATCGATTTTCAATTTAATATCCTGAACCATCTTATCTATTACATACTCAAATACAGCTGAATATAGACTGTTTTTATCTGGAAAATAATAGTAAAGAAGTGCTTTTGAAAAATTCAAATCTGTTGCAATCTCAGACATAGTCGTTTTTGCCATACCAAAATGAGCAAAACGACGTGTAGCCGCCTCCAATATCTTAATCCTTTTTAAATCTGCATTTGCCATCAATTCAAAAATTAATTACCCTTAATAACTGCTTTGTACTATCTTTACTAACTAATATATAAAGATAATTTATTTTTTTGATTTTTTGATAAAACTAGTCAACAATGCATATAAATATACAATCAGCTATTTCATTAAAAAAATATAATACATTTGGTATTGAGGAAATTGCTACAAATTTCATTGAAATAACCGACCCCATACAACTACTAAGTGCATTTGAAGAAGGTATATTCGAGAAGGATTTTCTAACATTGGGAGGAGGAAGTAATATTTTATTTACCAAGCCATACCAAGGTTATATCATAAAAATAAATATTAGAGGAATACAAGCGACAACACTTAAGCAAGATATTTTTATTACTGCTTCAGCAGGAGAAATATGGAACGATCTGGTATGGTACTGTATAAACAATAATTATAATGGCCTAGAAAACATGGCACTCATCCCTGGTACAGTCGGCGCCTCCCCTGTTCAAAACATTGGAGCCTATGGAACCGAACTCATGAATATCTTCTACAGTTGCGTAGCTTTTGATACGTTAGAAGGGGTATTTCGAATTTTCCACAATGAGGATTGCAAATTTTCTTACAGAGATAGTATCTTTAAATCCGAGCAAAAAGGACGATACATTATCACTGAAGTAACCTATAAGCTAGATACTTTACCATCCATAAATACTACGTATGGGGCAATAAGTAAGGAATTAGAAAATAGAAATATCACCAATCCTACAATTCGAGATATCGCTGAAGTTGTCTCTGCTATCCGTGTAGAAAAATTACCTGACCCAAGCACAGTTGGAAATGCAGGAAGTTTTTTCAAAAACCCCATCATATCCTTAGAACAATATAACAGATTAAAAGAATTATTCCCGAATATAATTAGTTTTACCATGCCTAACAATCAAATTAAGCTCGCTGCTGGGTGGCTTATTGAACAGTGTGAATGGAAGGGTAAGGTTGTAGGACAAGCTGGTGTCTGGAAGAATCAAGCTCTTGTACTAATAAATATACATTCTGCTACAGGAAATGAAATTTTTGAACTATCGTCTAAAATAATAAACGATGTTTATCAAAAATTCAATGTAAAATTAGAACGCGAAGTAAACATTTTTTGATTAATAATAAAATAAATATTAGTGAGAAAGAATAAAAAAAACGCGAATTAAAGGCATTTGAATAGGCGATTTCATAAAAAAAACATTTCCACAGACGAAATCCACTGTTAAATATCTATTAATTTTATATCAATTGTCAATAATTAGCATACTATTTGTAAATACTCAACTGAACCGTATTAGAATCGCTGGGGAATTATTATTTCTCACTCAGTGTTTTGTAAACCATTCATTTAAATATGAATATAAATTCAGTGATATGACTAAGTATGAATTCAACTCATTAGTATTAGAGCAATCAGACTCTCTAAAACACTACGCAAGAAAGTTTACGAACGATAGCGAGGACGCTAACGATTTGGTGCAGGACACACTGCTAAAGGCTGTTACTTACTTTAACAATTTCAGAGAAGGGACAAATCTCAAAGGATGGTTATATACCATTATGAAGAACACGTTTATAAACAATTATAGACGAATTGTTAAAACAAACTCCTTCATAACCAAAGAAGAAGAGATTTCAAATGCAAATCTAATCTTATCTGCATCTAAAAATCAAGGAGAAAATAAATTTGTTATGGAAGATATCCACATGGCTCTTTCAAAACTTTCTGAAGATTATTATATCCCATTTAGCATGTACTTCGAAGGATATAAGTATCATGAAATATCAGAGCATTTATCCATACCAATTGGCACTGTTAAAACGCGAATACATATTGCTCGAAAAGTAATGAAAAAATCATTATCGACCTATAAGCTTATCGATTAAGATTTTTTAACTTCGGCCATGGATAATTATGAAAATCTTACGGTGTACTCGAAGTCTAAATTAGCATTAAGAAATGGCCAAGATAGACCTGAGATATGGGTTGCATTTAGAGGATTAATATATGATGTCACCGATAGTCGACTGTGGAGAGCAGGCAAACATTACGAACATTGGGCAGGTCAAGACCTAACTGAGGAGCTTGCAGAAGCTCCTCATTCAGATCAAGTATTTATAAAATTTCCTATTATCGGAAAGATTGGATAATTAAAATTCAAACTTAGCCAACGCGACAAATGCTTTCAATCTAGCTTCAATCTCTTCCTGAGTCAACGTTTGTAATCGCTCAGTACCGAATTTCTCAACACAGAAAGATGCTAATGCCGACCCATAAATAGTAGCATTCTTCATATTTGTAAAGTTGATTGTTTTTACTTTTGCTAAATAGCCAATAAAGCCACCTGCAAATGCATCACCAGCACCAGTTGGATCAAATACCTCAGCCAATGGTAATGCAGGCGCTGAGAAAATCTGTCCTTCACCAAATAATAATGCACCGTGCTCACCTTTTTTGATGATTAGATATTTTGGTCCCATTTGTAAAATAACTTCTGCAGCTTTCACTAACGAATATTCACCTGACAATTGACGAGCTTCACCATCATTGATCGTTAATACATCAACATGGTTCAATACTGCTTTCAAATCATCCATTGCAATATCCATCCAGAAATTCATGGTATCCAAAACAACCAATTTAGGTTTGTTTTTTAGGCGATTTAAAGTCGTCATTTGAACTTGAGGAGTAGCGTTACCCAACAATAAGAATTCACAATCTTGATAAGATTCAGGAATAATTGGGTCAAAATCTGCCAATACATTTAATTCTGTCGTGATGGTATCACGGCTATTCATATCATTATGATACTTACCAGCCCAGAAAAATGATTTTCCGCCTTCAATGATTTGAATCCCCTCAACAACTATACCTTTACTAGTAATGATATTTAAGTTATCATCTCCGAAATCTTCACCAATTACGCCTACTAATTTGACGTTATCATATAAGAAAGATGCTGAAAGGGCTGCAAAAGTACCAGCTCCGCCAACAATTTTATCTGTTTTACCAAAAGGTGTTTCGATAGCGTCGAATGCTACCGTGCCCATTACTACTAAACTCATAGGTATATAAATAAATAACTTAAACAAAAAAAACCGGCTTAAAAGCCGGTTTCACCTAACGCTCCTGAAGCTGGGCTCGAACCAGCGACCCTCTGATTAACAGTCAGATGCTCTAACCAACTGAGCTATTCAGGAATCTTCTCAAGAAGGACAACTAAATATCCCTCCCTTTTGACGCTACAAAAATAGCTAAATTCAACGTATTTGCAAACTTTTTTAAATATTTTTTATTTTTTATCGCTAGAAATATAAGCCTCATCCAGAAGACCGCATGATATCGATTGATAACAAAGCAATTACATACATCCACGCTAATTTCTTTCGGATACGAAACCACAACATGAATACAAATACTGCAATGAATACCAGAATATTTATCTTCTCTAAGCTATCGAACCTCTTTAAAACATGTAAGAATCATCAAAAGGCAGTATATTACAAGTAATCCTACAGCATTAAGAAAAGCTTTACCACCCCTCACGCTTCAACTACAACTTGCCATTTCAAAATCTAGTCCAATATTACCCCAGTAACCCACCAATATAATCACATCTGATATTTATCTACTCAGAGAACAATAGTAGACTTTTTCTTTTTATTAGAAGCTGTATGTTATTAAGGCATGGGAATCACACTTGAGCAATGGGATAGACTTCAACCTATAGCAAAGTAGCAATTTTCCTCCTTTAGCATTCAGGCTCGCCAGCACATTTTAAAAAACATAACAAAAGCAAAAAGCCTCTCCAAAATGGAAAGGCTTTGTTTTGCTCCTGAAGCTGGGCTCGAACCAGCGACCCTCTGATTAACAGTCAGATGCTCTAACCAACTGAGCTATTCAGGAATCATTCAAGAGTATATTACTATAACTCTTTGGTCATTTAAGAATTAAAATTCTTATCTCTTAATACGTTCAATCTAGACTTTCGATTGAATGACGATTTTACTATTCAAAATCGTTTTGCTCCTGAAGCTGGGCTCGAACCAGCGACCCTCTGATTAACAGTCAGATGCTCTAACCAACTGAGCTATTCAGGAATCCTTTTACTTTTCCGAAGCGTCAAATCCGTTTCGGTGATGCAATTATCGGAAGATTATTGCACTCTTACAAATCTTTTAAAAACATTTTTCGCAACTCCCTCGCTTCCAACTAGAATAAATTTCATGGCATTTAGATCAAAACACCCTTTAAGAGTAAAACAGCAAATGTAAAGTAAATTAACAGGCCGGTTACATCTACCAAAGTTGATACAAATGGAGCGGAAGAGCTAGCGGGATCAGCTCCGAGTCTCCTCAATATAAAAGGAAGCATCGATCCCATCAACGACCCCCATAGGACAACGCCTACTAATGACAAGCTCACCACAAGTCCTACCAAAACCCAATGTTCACCGTAAACATGTGAAAAAGCTTGCCAGGTCATGATTCGGATAAATCCGAGGACACCAAGAATCAATCCGAGTAAGAATCCAGAAACAAGTTCTCGTTTCATGACTCGCCACCAATCCCCTATCGTTACCTCACCTAGAGCCATTGCTTGAATAATCAATGTAGACGCCTGCGAGCCACTATTACCCCCGCTCGATATAATGAGTGGCATTAAAGCAAATAACATGATAGCACTCGCCAATTGGTGCTCAAAATGCTCAATAACGGTCGCCGTGAGTAGTTGTCCGAAAAATAATACCACCAACCAGCCAGAACGCTTTTTGACCAAGTTAACTATTGAAACATCCAGATAAGGTTCGTCCAAGGCTTCAGTTCCCCCAAATCGTTGCATATCCTCGGTATACTCCTCATTTGCCACCCATAGTATATCATCAATCGTAACAATTCCCAACATAATCCCCTGTTCATCGATTACTGGCAAGGCCACTCGATTGTTCATCCGGAAAATATTAATGGCTTCTTCTTGGGGATCATTGGCATTTAAAGAAATGAGACGATTATCAATAAGCTCACCAACAACAACATTTGGATCGGCCATGAGTACATCTTTAATCCGGATATCATCAATCAATTTACCTGCTGCATCAATAACATACAAAACATCAATCGTCTCCGAATTCTTCCCATACCTACGGATATGCTCTAAAATGCGAATAATATTCCAATGTGGTTTCACCGTGATATAATCGGGTGTCATCAAACGACCAACACTATCTTCAGGATAACCTAATAAAGAAAGGGCTTCTTTACGATCTTGTGGAGGCAGTAGAATAATCAATTGCTTCACTACATCCCCATCCTTCAACTCACTAAAAAAGGAAGTTCTATCATCGGGGGGCATTTCATTGATTAATTCACTGATTTTAGTACCGGAAAGCTTTTTAAAAATACGTTCTTGTGTCGGGAAATCCAAGATACGAAACACATTAACCGCACGGTTCAAATTTAGGGTCTCTATGAATATATGGCCATATTCAGGAAGCTCATCAATTAGCGCCTCTACATCTGAAATATTTAGCTCATTTAAATATGCTTGTAATCCATCATTATCCTTCGACTCAATGAACTGTTCGATTTGTTCTACCTGCATTTCCAATTCTTCCATAATTCCCTTCCTTTACTAATATGCTACATCGGTGTATTTAAAATTTTATGCAAAAATCGTCTTTTTTAGAATAATATAAGAATTTATTTGATTTAGTATTTAAAAATACTAAATCTCAAAAAGGAAACAACTGATAAAATCACTTTTTAATACCATTATCTTATCTTTAGGCAAGATAGGATAATAAAACAACTCACTGTAAAACAGCTATAAATAAACAGAAAATTGATTTACTCAAAATGCCCACTAGCCTAAAACAAACCCATGCATGTACCACAAAAAAAAAGATTTTTATAGCCCATAATTTTTGACTTCGCCCAAGGGGATAAAACAATAGCAAAATGAGTAATTTTAAATAAAAAAGTTATCTTATTTTAGCATAAATAATCCGACAGAATTACAAAAAACACAATAAACACACCTATGTGATATACTCCGTTAAAAAACCTGATAACGCAAATTATAAGCAAATATACTTGATGCATTAAATATAGCACACAACTGAAATACATGAAAACATACTGGTTAACAATTCTATTATCAATTTTAACTTTTCATATCGGAATCTGTCAAATTTTTGAAGATAGTCAAGCACCTCCGTCTCAAAAATGGCATCAAATAGACTGTCAGGAATTTAGGCTTATCTTCCCCATCGAGATGAAAAATGGTGCTATTACCTTAGCGCATCAAATTGAAACGTATTTAAAAATTAGTAGTAGAGACCTTCAAGTAACGCCAAGAAAGATTTCATTAATTCTACAAAACACACAGCTGCAACCCAATGGTTTTGTTCAGCTTGCCCCTAGAAAATCCGAACTCTATAGCAGCCCTACACCAGAACCCGACAACCAAGAATGGCTTCCCAATCTCGCACTACACGAACTTAGACACGTCGTTCAGTTCGATAAATTGACAGGCAAGCTCAAAGCTCCTTTTCTAGAACAACTAGCACTCGCGATTTATGGACTCACACTCCCTTCTTGGTACTTCGAAGGGGATGCAACATGGACAGAAACCCACTATTCAAAAGGAGGAAGAGGAAAACTACCATCCTTTGAAATGCCTCTAAAAGCAAATGAAAGCGCTAATAAAAAATATAAATTTGAAAAATACTTATTGGGTTCATATCGTGACAAAGTACCAAGCTATTATACAATAGGTTATTTTATGACCCATTATCTAAAACAAAATTTCAAGGAAAACTTTGAACCGGAATTGTACGATAATCTTAAGAAAAATATACTCACACCTTACAATTTTAGCCGATCGCTAAAAAAAATGACCGGCTACAACAATAGTGGCTTATTCACGAGAACCATGAACGACCTCAATCATAAATGGCGTACAGATATAAGCGAGAAAGACCTCTATGAGATAATAGAGCCCAAATCAAGCAAAAACTACCAAGACTGGCTTTTACCTAAAAGAGATGAAAACAATAACTTATTAGCCTTATTACAATCAGCTAATAACACCTCCAAAATCGTTAAAATAGACACCAACAACCGTATTTCAACACTCATAAACATTGGGAGTCAAATCACACCAAATTACGATTTCAGGAATAACATGATTACTTGGGACGAACAAAAAAGAGATTTACGCTATACAAAAAGGACCTATAATGTCATCAATATCTACCATTTAAAGACAGCAAAATACGAACAAATAAGTTTCAAAAGCAGGTATTATTACCCGATAATTCACCCTTTCAAGCAAGAAATATTAGCTATTGAAGTAGACTTAGGCAACCAAACATCCATTAGCATAATCGATATCAATACGAAGAAAGTATTGAAAAATATCCCAATGGATGCCGATATATTCTTACAACAACCGTGTTTTAATGCAGATGGTACTAAAATCATTGCCATTGCAATCTCAAATAAAGGAACTAACTTAGTGGAAATACCACTTGATTCCACACAAATGACATTCCTCCAAGATTGGGGAAACGAACAGTTTGAAAGACCACAATATATCGATGAGAACAACATCCTGTTCAAAGCACAATATGGCGGTGAAGATAATTTATTCCAATATAATAAACAGTCAAAAATAACCTCCAAATTAACTCGCGCTCCTTTCGGAGCATTCAATCCGACTTATAACCCCGAGCATAATGAAATACTTTTCAATAATTATCAGCACAATGGATATAAAATATCCAAAATAACCTTAAACAACCAAAGCAACGAGGAAACTCGACCGACACCTTATCGCGGCAACGAGGAACTCAACAACAAACACATTGAAATCACCACCGATAGCTCGACTGCCTATATCGTGAGTCCTTATAAAGGTATTTCCAGAACATTCAACTTCCATAGCCTTTCATTAAGCAACACCAATTTTGAAAGCTTAGACAATTTTAGACCTGGTATTTTCTGGCTATCAAATAATATACTCAATACAACACAATTAGTAATGGGTTATGAATATGACACAGATATCAAAAAATCAATCTATTCCGCGACATTAAATTACAATAAATACCTCCCAAAATTCACCCTAAAATATGAAAACAAAGGGCAAATCGGGACAGCTACTATCGCCAATAAAGCGGATAGCACGCTCAACTTTGACTGGAGAGAACATGATGTATCCGCACAAATTGCAATACCCCTAGGATATTACAAACGCAACTATAGCTACAGCACAGGTTTCAATTTTGCTACATCATACCTACAACGATACAATATAAGTATCAGAAACCTCAATAACTTTACCTCAAAAGTATTGTTACCGTTAACGTATCAATTTTATTGGAATAGGAATGCGATGATGGCAAAAATGGATATAACTCCAAAATGGGGACAAAATTTTAGCATTACCTACCGGCACCTTCCCTTTGAAGATCAGCTACAAGGAAATATATTTTCAATCAGAACGGGCTTCTATACCCCTGGTTTTTTAAGCAATCATGGTTTTCAACTGAGATTCGCCTATCAAAAAGCATCGGGTCAGTATCAATATAGCAATGACATCCCCACCATCAGTGGATATGGATATTACAAGTACGAGAAAATTAAAAACACGTTATTGCTGAACTACAGGTTCCCCATCAGCTACCCAGACTGGGCAATTGGAGGGTTGACTTATATTAAACGTATTAAAGGTGGTGTGTTTGCTGATTATCAAAATATCCATCAGCAATCCAATGCGAGTCCAAAATCTTTTGGTTTAGCAATTTCTGCTGATTTTAACGCATTCCGATTCCCATTACCCAATTTCGAAGCAGCTCTTAAACTAACCTATATCAATGACATAACAGCGACACAAAAAGTTGTTCCCACATTCAGCTTAAATTATACTTATTAAAGCCCTTTAAATAAAAAAGGCATCTCACGATGCCTTTTTTATTATTTACATAAGCGTTATTATCCTTCGATTGCTTTCACTCCTGGTAAAACCTTACCTTCCATGTATTCCAATAAAGCACCACCACCAGTGGATACGTAACTTACTTTTTCAGTCATTCCAAATTTAGAAACAGCAGCAGCAGAATCACCTCCACCAATCAATGAAAAAGCACCTTTTTCAGTTGCATTAACCACTGCATCAGCAACAGCACGCGTTCCTACAGCAAAAGTATCAAATTCAAAAACTCCCATAGGACCATTCCATAGAATTGTTTTAGATGATTCAATAATTTTAGCAAAAGCTTCACCCGACTCTTTACCAATATCCAAACCTTCTAGATCAGCAGGAATCTGATCATTAGGTCCGTCATATACATTCGCATCGTTAGAGAATTTATCCGCAATCTGAGCATCTGTAGGCAACACTAAGTTAACGCCTTTAGCAGCAGCCTTTTTAACAAGCTCTCTAGCTAAATCCAATTTATCTAATTCCACTAAAGATTTTCCAATCTCTCCACCGCGAGCTTTTACAAACGTATAAGCCATACCACCACCAATAATCAAATTATCGACACGATCCAACAAAGCATCGATCAATTCCAATTTATCAGAAACTTTAGCTCCACCCATAATAGCAGTAAACGGACGTTCTGCTTTGTTTAATACTTTCTCCGCATTACCAATTTCTGCAGCCATTAAATAACCAAAGTATTTTGCATCAGGGAAAAACTGAGCAACTACAGCAGTTGAAGCATGAGCACGGTGTGCAGTACCAAAAGCATCATTAACATAAACATCACCTAATTTCGATAATTTCTCTGCAAAAGCAACATCGCCTTTTTCTTCTTCTTTATAAAAACGAAGATTTTCTAAAAGTAATACTTGACCAGGTTTTAAGTTTTTCGCCTTTTCAACAGCTTCTTCACCAATACAATCATTGGCAAATTGAACATCTACTCCTAAAACTTGAGATAAATGTGATACAATATGTTTTAATGAATACTTATCCGTTGGTCCATCCTTAGGTCTTCCCAAATGCGACATCAAGATAACTGCCCCGCCATCATTTAATACCTTTTTGATTGTAGGAGTAGCTCCTTGAATTCTATTGTCATCTGTAATATTAAAATTATCATCTAAAGGAACATTAAAATCCACACGAATCAGCGCTTTTTTGTTAGCGAAGTTTAAATTATCTACTGTTTTCATCTCTATTGTTTATATGAAGTATTACCTATCCATCCAAATGGACAGCTAAATATAAAAAAAGCCTTTTACTATCCGAATAATAAAAGGCTTTTTTTGATAAATTCAAAAAAAATTAATGAATTTCAATCGAATATGGCAGTTTTGCCATAATACCTGATTGACCAGAAACATTTTTTATAACATTAAAATATTGATAAAACTCACCCATTTGCTGCTCAGCCATCCAAATCTGGACTTTTTCTTTAGATGTAGATAAGAACATAGACAAGGCATCCTCTTTAGCAGGATATTGCTTTATCGAATACGAATCTATTTTTGCTTTTTTAGCAGCAGATTGAATTGCATCATCGATGCCACCAATACGATCCACTAGACCCATTTTTAAAGCCTGTTGTCCGGTCCACACCCGTCCCTGACCGATACTATCCACCTGGGCAATTGTTATTTTACGACCATCTGAAACACGCTTCATAAAAGTTTGGTAAACACGGTCGACCTCAATCTGGATGATATCACGCTCCTCCGCTGTTAAAGGTCTATCTGGAACCATGCCCAAATCCGAAAATTTGCCCGTTTTAACACCATCAAAGTGAATTCCAATCTTAGTGTTCAATAAATTTTTAAAATTTGGAATTACACCAAAAACACCGATTGAACCCGTAATAGTATTATTTTCAGCAAAAATCGAATCCGCTGCCGCCGAGATATAATACCCTCCAGATGCAGCATAATCACCCATTGAAACAACGATTGGTTTCACCTTCTTCGTCAACTCAACTTCTCTCCAAATAACATCAGAAGCTAAAGCCGAGCCCCCTGGAGAATTCACCCGAAAAACAACTGCCTTTACTTTATCATCTTCACGCAATTTACGTAGCTCTCTAGAGATTTTATCAGAACCAATTTCACCTTTTTGGCCCTCACCACCAACAATAGCACCTTCAGCAAATAGAACAGCTACTTGTGTCGATTCATCTGCACTAGGATTTTTAAATTTATAATCTAATAAAGAAACCGTAGACAAATCATCTTTCGCATCAACCTTTATCCTAGTCTTCAACTCCGTAATAAGTTCATCTTTATAAAGTTTAGCATCGGCCAATTTATAACGCACAGCATCATCAGCATTGCGAACGAGATAATTACGTGCTATCATATCCAACGAATCGGCTGAAACTCCCCTAGAAGATGAAATTTCATCAATAAAAGTTCGGTAAATACTACCTAAATATGAATTAACTTGTAAACGATTCGCCTCACTCATTTCATTTAAAAAATAAGGCTCCACTGCACTTTTAAAAGTTCCTACTTTTACAACCTGCATATCGACACCCAGTTTATCAAAGGCATCTTTCATAAACATCGTAGAACTTGCTAAACCTTTAAAGTCAATAACTCCTTCAGGATTCACATATATCTTATCGGAAACACTCGCGATATAATAGGCTTTTTGAGAGTAGCTCTCATTATAAGAAACGATAAACTTGCCCGAGGATTTAAAATCCAATAAGACATCTCTAATTTCCTTTAGACTAGCAAATCCAGTAGCAATGGAACTAGCATCCATATAAATACCTTTTATTTTACTATCCACCTTTGCATTTTTTATCCTTGCGATAATATCATCTAAGCCTATGTTTTTAGTGTTATATCCAGGAATATCAAGCGAACCAAAAGGATTTTCGACAGACCGTTCTGAAATCGAGTGATTAAAGGAAAGATATAGAATAGAATTATCTTTCACCACCACATCTTTCTCAGAAGAAGCAGAACTTACTATAGCACCAATAATACCTAATGTTATAATAAATAACACTACTGTTGAAATCACGATTCCAGTGACAGTAGCAAGTACATATTTAAAAAATGATTTCATAAAATAAATAATCTAAAGTTTGATTGTTACATTAGTCCGTAAATTACTACAAATGTTACAAATTAATTTTTAAATCTTTCATTTAATTAACTAAAATTCTATATTTATAAGGTGAAAAGCATCTACATTTTATTAGGAGCAAACCTTGGTGACCGTATAGCGCAGTTAAAAGGTGCTTCCGAAGCCATTGAAAGTTCAATCGGAAAAATTACAAAGGCCTCTACAATAGTAGAAACCGCAGCTTGGGGAGTAGAAGATCAACCTAGTTTTTTAAATCAAATTATTGAGGTCAAAACCTTCCTCAACCCCATAGAAGCATTAGAAACATGTCAAACAATTGAAAACAAATTGGGAAGAGTACGTTCCGAAAAATGGGGAGCTCGAGTCATTGATATTGACATCTTATACTACGAGCATGATGTCGTAAACTTACCGAATCTACAAATTCCCCATCCTTACATTCAGGAAAGAAAATTTACCCTAATTCCGTTAGTGGAAATCGCACCAGATTATATACATCCAATTTTAAAAAAGAGCAATACAGAACTCTTATCTCTGTGCGAAGATTCATTGGAAGTAAATATTTATCAGAATCATGTATAAACACATAAGCCCAACCATTATCCAACAGAGTATGTTTAACAATCAGGATATGATTAAAGAATTCATAGCGCTGTACAGAACGCAAACCCCCATAGACTTCAAAAAAATAGAAATCGCAGTTATTGAACAGCAGTTTCAAAAGATATGTGATGCAGCACACCATATAAAACCCACAATGGAATATATTGGTGCTAGCCATATCAAAGATGCCCTGCAAGAAATGGAAATGCTGGCCCAAGAGAATAAAGAATTCAGTATTATTCAAAATGAATTTGAGACATTAAAATCACATTTCACCGAACTATTCATGGAGTTGGAACAGTATGAAACATCCTTATAAGTCCTATTTCAAACGCTGAAAATGTAAAAATGATAGCAAAATGTAAACAATAAGTATGATAGGCAAAGCTAGAAATTGAAAAATAGCAAAAAGTACAACTGCCAAAATAACAAAGATAAACTTATACTTATTCTCTGCCCAAGACAGCGAAGATAGCTTCATGGAGAACAACTTGATTTCACTGATCAATAAATAACTTGTAACAGCTATACTGATTAAAAGGAAATAGGGATTTAGGATGATTTCTGGGTACTTATCGGCGATAAAAGGCAACGATAAAACATAGAAAGTATTCATCGGTGTATTTAATCCTATAAAATCTGTAGTTTGACGCTCATCAAGATTAAACTTCGCCAATCGTACTGCAGAAAAAACAGTCACAAAAAAACCTAAGTAAGCAAATACTGGCTCATTAACAAACACATCCCCCAACAGCTTATAAAGAATGGCTCCTGGCAAGAAACCAAAACTCACCATATCAGCCAACGAATCTAATTCTTTACCAATATTCGATTTCACATGCAACAGTCTAGCGACCATACCATCGAAAAAATCAAATATACCGGAGGCCAATACGCAATAAGCTGTCGCCATATAATCACCTTTAAGTGCCATTAAAACCCCGATACATCCACTCAGTAGATTTAAGCACGTTATGGTATTAGGAATATGTTTTTTCATATTTTATATATAAATAAAAAAGCCATCATTTTAATAAATGATGGCTAAATTATTAAATTCAAATGGAATTACCCATTCATACTAATCAAAAACTCTTCATTGGACTTAGTACCACGCATTTGCGCTAATAAAAATTCCATCGCTTCGTTCGAATTCATATCTGCCAAGTGATTACGTAATACCCACAGACGACGGATAGATTCTTTGTCCATTAATAAATCATCACGACGCGTACTTGAAGCAGTCAAATCGATAGCAGGGAAAATACGTTTGTTCGCCAATTTACGATCCAATTGTAACTCCATGTTACCAGTACCTTTAAACTCTTCGAAAATAACCTCGTCCATTTTAGATCCAGTCTCTGTAAGCGCTGTTGCTAAAATAGTCAATGAACCTCCATGCTCAATATTACGTGCAGCACCGAAGAAACGTTTTGGTTTATGTAAAGCATTTGCATCCACACCACCAGATAAGATTTTACCCGATGCAGGAGCAACCGTGTTATAAGCACGAGCCAGACGTGTAATAGAATCTAGTAAAATCACAACATCATGGCCACATTCAACCATACGTTTTGCTTTCTCTAAAACGATATTCGCGATTTTCACGTGACGTTCTGCTGGTTCATCAAAAGTAGATGAAACAACTTCAGCACGCACACTTCTCGACATATCTGTAACCTCCTCAGGTCTTTCATCAATTAATAAAATAATTAAATAGACTTCAGGATGATTTTTAGCGATCGCATTTGCAACCTCTTTTAATAAATTTGTTTTACCCGTTTTTGGTTGAGCTACGATAAGACCACGTTGTCCCTTACCTATCGGTGTAAACAGATCCATGATACGTGTCGAATAGTTACTCGTACCCAAATCCAAATTCAAACGTTCAGTAGGGAATAATGGTGTTAAGAAATCAAAAGGAACACGGTCACGAATTTCCGCAGGGTTTTGACCATTGATGGCTTCTACGCGTACCAATGGGAAATATTTCTCACCTTCTTTCGGAGGTCTGATACTACCTCTAACCGTATCTCCAGTTTTCAAACCAAATAATTTGATTTGTGACTGAGAAACATAGATATCATCAGGAGAAGTTAAATAGTTATAATCGGATGAACGTAAAAAACCATAGCCATCAGGCATGATCTCCAATACCCCTTCATTGACAATAACATTATCAAAATCTGCATTAGATGAAGTTGATTCTACTTTTGAAGGTGTTGATTTTATTACTGGAGTTGTTTTTATATTTTCTTCAGATTCTGATGGGGCTACTTGACTATCAGCTGAATCTATTTCTTCGTTTTCTTTTTTCCGAATAGTAACAGGCTCTGATGATTTTACTGCTGCTGTTCTTATTCTTTTTCTAGGTCTCTCAGTTGATTCATCAAGATTCTCTTCCTTTGCTTCAGAAGTATTTTCGGACTCATCACCAGTACTGATAATTTTTTCAATTAGCTCTTGCTTTCTAAGCTTATCAGCGTCACCGATACCTATTAATTTTGCAATTTCGCGTAATTCAGACACGAGTTTTGCATTTAATTCATTAATATCCATTAAATTTTTATTATGATATATTAGGATTTTATTTTAAAATGAAATCTATTTATTGCGCTCCATTAATCTTTATGATTAACAAACCAAGGGATTTAAGAACTAAGTGATTTCTTTACACCTGAAGCGGAATAAATTATGAGAACCTGCACAAAGAAAAAAAACAAATACCACATTTCAAAATTTATTGCAAAAAAAATCATCCATATGACAAACTATTTTTAATTAAATCGTTTTACTAAAAAACAAACGCACTTATTAACGTCAATATTATATTCAGTTTTGACATTTTTTTTTTAAGTTAGCGGAGAAAAAAAACAAAGCAAACGATTTAGATGGAAAATAAACTTATCAAAACAAATTATCCAGCCCTATATACATTAATTATTGTATTTTTCTTTTGGGGTTTCATTGCAGCAGGAAATAGTGTATTTATTCCTTTTTGTAAAAACTACTTTCATTTAGACCAATTTCAATCCCAGTTGATTGACTTTGCCTTTTACACCGCGTATTATCTAGGTGCCTTATTATTATTTATTTTCAGTACATTCTCTGGAAAAGACTTAGTAGGTAGATGGGGGTATAAAAAAAGTATTGTCTATGGCTTACTTTTCTCCGCATTAGGAGCAGCAGCCATGATTGTCGCTGTAGAAGTCAATGTATACGTAGGTATGCTACTTGGCTTGTTCACGGTTGCATTAGGCTTCTCTCTCCAACAAACAGCTGCCAATCCATTCGCAGTCTTATTAGGAGATCCCAAAACTGGTTCTTCACGTGTCAATTTAGGTGGTGGAATCAATTCTTTTGGAACCACCATTGGACCATTGGTAATCGGTTTTGCACTATTTGGAACCTTCGAAACAATTTCAGACTCCGAAATTGCCAATTTACCCTTAGATAAAGTAGTATACCTATACATAGGTGTCGGTCTATTATTCTTGTTGGCTGCTAGTTTATTTTATTTTAGCAAAAAGGTGCCTGCAGGAATAAGTAACGAACCTATGGAAAAAGCGAATAAAGCGTTAAATACCCTAGTCATCATGACGATCTTGCTTTTCGCAATGTTTGCACCTGTTTTTTTAAGTTATAAAAGTGATGTAGCACTTCAATTGGAACAATTACAAGGACAATTGAAAAATCTAACAGACCAAGTTAGCATTGACGAATTAAAGCTTCATATAAAAGAAATCGCACATCCCCTAGAGATACAACGCATGTTGTGGTTAGCAGGAGCGTTAATAGTAGTGATTGGGGGTCTGATCTTTGCTAACGTAAAAGCACAGAAAAATCCAGAAGGATGGGGCGCGATGAAATACCCACAACTTGTGTTGGGTATGATTGCGTTATTCCTATACGTAGGAGTCGAAGTAGCCATCGGAAGTAATTTAGGTGAGCTACTTACCCTAAAGGAGTTCGGAAGTCTACAATCATCTCAAATCACACCCTATGTATCCATGTATTGGGGAAGTATGATGATAGGCCGATGGGCTGGTGCCATCACAGCATTTAACCTGACTAAATCAACGAAGAACATCTTACTGATCATTGTTCCATTAGTCGCATTCTCCATTATCATAGGAGTCAACACATTAGCAGGTTTCGAAATGTCTCACCTTTATTACTATGTTGTGTGTATCATTATCCAGATCGGCGCATTCTACGTGAGTAAAGAAAAACCTGCCAGAACATTAATTATCTTTGGATTATTTGGAATCATTGCCATGGTCGTAGGTCTTCTATCTACTGGCACTGTAGCCATATATTCTTTCTTAGCCGGAGGATTAGCTTGTTCTATTATGTGGTCATCTATCTTTAGTCTTTCAATTGTTGGTCTTGGAAAATATACAGCCCAAGGTTCAGCCTTCTTAGTAATGATGATTCTTGGTGGAGGTATCATCCCCCCTATCCAAGGAAAATTAGCAGATATAATAGGAATACACAATTCTTATTTACTTCCATTGGTCGGTTTCGTTTACATTGTATTTTTTGCCATTGCCGTAAGGTCCGTGTTGAAAAAACAAGGAATTAATATTGATGATATCGAATCAGAGGGAGGCCATTAAGGTCCATAAGCTGTTAGCTAATTGTAAAAAATACACTATCAAATCAAACAGATAGTATTCATAAAAAAGGCCTTAATTCTATAATTAAGGCCTTTTTTATGAATACCAATAATCCTAGCTCAAATAATATTTCATTTTACTATTGCCAGAATACATAAATTATAAATAAAAAAATGTATTTTCGGAAATCGGATTCAAATAATCCTATTTTAAAACGAAAAACTCAATTAAAACTACTCAATAATGATTATTATTGCTGACGGAGGATCAACGAAAACAAACTGGTGTTTGTTGGATGATTCAAACAAAAAAATTTACTTCAACACAGAAGGGTACAACCCATATTTTGTAGATAGCGAATACATCGTTAACTCTTTAAGAAAAGGTCTACCCAATGATTTACCTCTTGAAGATATCAAAGAGGTTAACTATTATGGGGCGGGGGTCCATAATAAAGAAAAAGCTGATATCGTTGTCAAAGCTATTCAGGAAGTATTTCCAAAGGCCCAAGTTGAAGTTGGACACGACTTATTAGCTGCAGCCAGAGCTTTACTAGGTAAAGAATCAGGATTTGCCGCTATCTTAGGAACGGGTACCAACTCTTGTATTTACGATGGAAATGAAATCACCTATAACATTGATTCTTGCGCATACATCTTAGGAGATGAGGGAAGTGGCAGTTATATCGGTAAAAAATTATTAACGGATTATATCCGCGACTTAATGCCTCAAGATGTTCGTAAAGTATTTTATGACACTTACAAAATCACTCCTGATGAAATCATGGACGCGGTATATACCAAACCATTAGCCAATCGTTTCTGCGCAAGCTTCAGCAAGTTTGTGTACGACAACAATGTTAATATTGAATACACACGCGCAATCGTAGATGATGCTTTCGAAGCATTTTTCAGAAACTTAGTGAGTAAATATCCAAATTACCAAGACTATACATTTAACTGTATTGGCTCTGTAGGTTACAATTTCCGCAATGTTTTGGAAGAAAAAGCGCAGCAATATGGAATGAAAGTTGGAAAAATATTACGCTCTCCTATTGATGATTTAGTTCAATTTCATATCAATAGAGCGACAAAATAGTCTCAAACTATTTACGATTATTAATAATAAAGGGTGAAGATAGTTATCTTCACCCTTTATTATTAATAATTTCATAACAGAGCATTTATATGTACATCATATTAAAATGCGTCTTTTGAAAAAAGGAAGTTATGAAACGAAACCTAGATATTGTAGTATTATCAGACATTCATCTCGGAACACATGGAAGTCACGCTAAAGAGTTACTTTATTACTTGGAGTCCATCGCTCCAAAAATGCTGATTTTGAATGGTGATATAATCGATATCTGGCAATTCAAAAAAAGCTACTTTCCATCCGAACACCTACATGTTATCAAAAAAATAATTGATTTAAGTGCTAATGGAACGGAGGTTTATTACATTACGGGAAACCACGATGAAATGCTTCGGAAATTTGCCGACTTAAAACTGGGTAATATCAAATTGACCAACAAGCTCTTACTTTCACTCAACAACAAGAAAGCATGGATTTTCCACGGAGATGTATTTGATGCCTCCATTCATCATTCCAAATGGTTAGCAAAATTAGGGGGATGGGGTTATGACAAACTCATCCAATTGAATCATTGTATCAATTGGTTTCTATTGAAAATGGGGAAAGAGAAATATTCATTATCAAAAAAGATAAAGAATAGTGTCAAAAAAGCGGTTAAATACATCTCAGATTTTGAAGAGACAGCAACAGAGCTCGCTATCGAAAAGAATTACGATTATGTAATCTGTGGGCACATACATCAACCACAGATAAAAGAAGTCATCACAAGAAAAGGTACTGTCACCTATATGAATTCAGGTGATTGGGTTGAGAATTTAAGTAGTTTAGAATATCATAATGGTGAATGGACCTTATTTCATTACGAAGATTATAAAGAATCCATTCTGAAAAATAAACTAACCGAAACACCACTATTCACTTTAGAAGATTTAAAAAAATTAGTAACGATATAACAATCAAAAGGGGAATAACCTATCCCCCTTTTGATTTATAATTCGATTGATTCTCCAATTGCTGGTAAATAAAGTGTCTTACCAGAATTTGCGAACTTCGCTAATGCCTTTTCTTTATCAATAACGATAGGAGGAAAAGTATCGTAATGGATCCCTACAATCTTATCACAATTGATAAATTCAGCTGCTCTAACCGCATCATCAACATCCATGGTATAATGGCCACCTATTGGTAAAAAAGCCCAATCAAGACCCAGACCTGCCAAAAGCTTCATCTCCATGGTAAGGCCAGTATCTCCAGCAAAATAGATTTTCTTATTGCCGGAATACAAGATAAAGCCTACAGGGAAACCTCCATACTGCCCATCAGGAGTACTGTTGGTATGCAATGCATATACCATTTTAACGGTGCCAAAAGTAGTCTTAATAGTCCCTCCGAGATTAAATTCGATTACTTTATCATCTGGAACACCTTGCTTCCTTACCCACGCTGCAGTTTCAACAATTGCAGCAACAGTTGCCTGGCTATTCTTTTGAATCTGCGCCATATCAGCTACATGATCTTGATGACCATGACTTAAAAAGATATACTCAGGCAAGAGGCTGTTTACATCGATTGATTTGGCTAGCGGATTATAGCTGATAAAAGGATCCAATAGCACATTGTGCCCGTCAAAATCAAACGCTACACACGATTGTCCGTAATAGGTTGCTGTCATAAGATTACTGATTAAATAAACCTCCTAAACCACCAAGCATATCCTGACTCGCAGCCGACATCTCAGCCTGACTAACCTGTTCTGCTTGTGTCAGTGCTTTATTCAAAGCTACGACAAGTAGTTCCTCCAACTCCTCTTTATCAGCATTACCCAAAAAGATAGGATCAATGGTAATTTCTTTAATTTCTTTATTAGCTGTGGCAACGACTTTTATCAATCCACCCTCAGCCTCCCCAAAAACAGAAATATGATTTAATCTTTGTTTAATTTCTTCTGCCTTCTGTTGCGCTTGGAATAATTTATCAAACATAATGTATAATCTAAATGAAAAATTCTAAATATATTGCAATTTACAAATTTGAAATCAAAACATAGATGTCAAAATTACCTTTCATTTAATTCGCAAGTTCAAATCATCCTTTGTAAATTTGTGCCATGCAAAGCAATCAAGAAATTTTAGTAGAAGCTATCCTAAATCAATATGAGGTAGATCAAGCGCATTTACCACAAGAAATTTTAGATAAAATTTATGCGATCCCTGCTGATTTGGTAACAAGTGATGACATTATCAATTACACAAAATGTGTAGGTCAATTAATCAATAAAGATGATAAAATAGCTGAGCTTTTGGAAGTCTTGGAGGATGACGTACATATTATCACACATAAGCTGAAATTTATTACAGCAAATGACCGTCCCAAAGTGATCATTTTAGATGACATCAATCCAACGATTATCAATACCAGTAAGTATTTGCAATCCTGCATTACTATTGCAGGTGGAATACCGACAAATTCGATTGCAGATGCCGATAAAGTTATTATCATCAATGCAGAAGAGATGACAGTAGCACAGGTACCATCATTATTATCAGATCCAAATTGGGCAGATAGTAACGCAGTAAATTTAAACCAAGTTTTTTTGATCAATACAAAAGGATTTGGAAAAGTAGCTGGCCAGAACTATTGTGTAGAACTAGAGACATTAGCAGAAATTTTACAACCAAAATACTTCTTTTATGGGTTAGAAGGTAATACTTGGTTACAATTTCAATTAAAATAATCCGACAGAACGTCCCATAAACAACAGCATAAAGCTTCTTCCGAAAGCATTCCCTGCCGACTCTGTCAACAGGAATTCATAAAAAAAGCTGACAAAAGTCAGCTTTTTTTATGCAAATCTTTTACGAAGCAAAGCATAAAGCTTTTCAACCGATTGCGGTTTCTCAACCCATCTATTCTTTACGGCGTAATTAGTTTGTAAGAATGCGTCTGCTTCCGCATAATCATTACATCTATTCAGCAATTCAACAGCTTCACTGTAAGCTAAGCTATAACCATTAAATAGATCTTTAATAAACAACAATTTATCATTCAGATTAATGATGGCTTTGATATCCTTAACCTGTGCCGGAGCTCCTGCCGCTGCATTCATTTCATAAACACGATTTTGGACACCTGCCTTTTTCTGTTGCGAAATAATTTCATTTAAAGTGAGTGGACGAGCGGGTGCCTCTTCTTGGACAGGAGTCACAGGAAGAATCTCCTCTACAATGACAATCTCCTTCGGTTCCTCTATCACTTCATTAATAATAACTGCTGCTTCTTCTACTTCCGGTTGAATAGGTGCTTGTTGAACAGGCTGCTCTACTTCTTTTTCAGCAGAAACTGGTAAATCAACCACCTCTTCCTCTTTTACAATTTCAACTGGTGTTGGCTTTGGAAGATTATCTGCTATCGGTTTCGTATCTGATTCCTCTTGGAGAACAACAGGTTGAATAGGTGTATGAATCTCATTCTCTACAGGAGTTGCGATGGGCGATGCCTGTTCCTCTTTGGTCTGGCGACCTTGAAACAAGTTAGAAGGTGGTGTAAAGTAATTGTTGAACGACAATTTCTCTTCCTCTTCTCTATGTATGGACACCTTTGGTGCTGCCAACTCATCCTCGCGAGCCAATTGATTCCCCTTATCCAACAGATCTTGAGCTTTTAAAACACCCGCTTGAGCAGCTATATATTGTGCCGTGGCCTCTAACAATGCTAAATCCGTCTTTTTATTTTCAAAGCCATTATTCGAAAGCTCCAGGTATTGAGCATTCAACTCTTGCAATAAATCACCTATTTTATCAAATAAATTTTGTTTCGTAGCCATAAATTTTTACATTTCCTTTCCCTATTTCCAATAAAAAGCTTAAATTTTACAATTGGAATTAAACTTCATTTTCAACTTACTGATTTATACTTTATTGTTAAGTATTTAGCCTTTATAGACTCAAATTTAATATTAAATTCTGATATTAGCAGGACTTATGTGGTATTATTTTTCTATAAACATCAGATTCATCACTGATTTCCAATAATACCCAATTTATTGATTTTAATTCATTTAAATGCTTTTTTCTGAACATAATTTCACACAAAGAGGACCACTATACGGGAGTATAGAAGTTATTTGTGGATCCATGTTTTCCGGTAAAACCGAAGAGCTCATAAGAAGGTTAAAACGTGCGCAGTATGCCCGACTACATGTAGAAATTTTCAAACCTGCAGTCGATAAAAGATATGATGATCATCTCGTCGTATCGCATGACAGCAATAGTATTCCTTCTACCCCTGTTGACCATTCCTCTTCTATATTACTGCTGAGTCAAGACACACAAGTTGTCGGCATTGATGAAGCGCAGTTTTTTGATGAAGGTCTGACAGAAGTTTGTGTCAAATTGGCAAACAAAGGAATTCGTGTCATAGTTGCAGGACTTGATATGGATTTTATGGCACAACCTTTTGGTCCTATACCGAATATTATGGCTATTGCAGAGCACGTTACAAAAGTACATGCCGTTTGCATGCAATGTGGAGCCCCTGCAAACTACTCATTTAGAACGTCTTCGGACACAAAAACAGTCCTTCTTGGCGAAAAAGATGCATATGAGGCAAGATGCAGGAGTTGTTACTATAATTTAACAAATAATTAACATTATCTTAATGTATAAATCGGTTTTTGGCATTACCTTTGTATAACTTATAACAACAACGATAATAACAGCTAGAAATAGCTACAAAATACTTTTCATAATTTAGGTTTATAATTGGTTAGTTAAAGTCCACCCTCCCAAGGTGGACTTTTCTTTTTTATTGTAATGATAAAAAAAACCAACAAGATATTCCTGCTGGTTTTCAATTCTTATTTCTTTACCCAATTGACGATCTCATCTGCCATTGGATTGACGGCCGAACGATAACGATGGATTAGCTTGCCATTCTCATCAATTAGAAACTTTTCAAAGTTCCATTTGATTTCCCCTTCAAAATCAGGATTTTTCTGAGCAATCAAATATTTAAATAAAGGATCTATTTGGTCGCCCTTCACCTCAACCTTTTCTGCCATTAAAAACTCAACACCATAATTCTGTTCACAAAACTCCTGTATATCTCCATTTGTACCAGGTTCTTGATTACCAAAATTGTTGGCAGGGAATCCAATGATTACTAAATCTTTACCATAGAGCGAATATAACTCTTGCAGATCTTTATACTGCTTAGTGAAACCACACTTAGAAGCAGTGTTCACAATTAAAATTTTCTTTCCTTTAAAATCAGACATCTTAACATCTTTACCCTCTAAAGTTTTAAAGCTGTAGTCATAGATGCTCGGGTTTCCAAAAATTATGGAAAAACAAGCGATTATTGTTGATAAAATCATCATATTATTATTAAATATTTACAAGTGGACTTTTCTCTCTCTCTATCACAAAATCAAACAATTCGTTGATCGGCGACTTCAGTATTTTGCCAATTTGAATATGGTACCCATTACAAACATCGCGTAAAATCAAATCGAGATAGTAAGCGATAGATCCAACAAAGTGACATTCATAATCCTGATAATCTTGATAAGTTAAAATACAAGTCTGCACATACTCTTCAAAACCCGAACGCACAAGCTCATCAATAAACGGGTGTGTAATATTGGCCGATAAAAAAGGGGCAAATGATGCTAAATAAGCATTAGGACGTTCCTTTTGGTACACATTCTTGATTACAATTTCTTTAGAGATCCGATAATTTTCAGCAAAATTCTCTGCTAAATCCTTAGGCAATCTACCATATAAAAATAATGTAATCAGTTTTTTTCCAAACCAGGCCCCAGACCCCTCATCCCCTAGCACATAACCATTGCCATGATTGGAAGGCTGTACCTCATTGCCATCAAAAAAACTAATATCAGATCCAGTACCTAGCGTAGCAATATACCCTTTGTTTCTACCACAAGTAGCCAAGGCACTACCCACAAGATCATTTTCAACGGAAATAAATGCATTCTCAAACAGAGGAGTCAATGCATTCGATACCATTTCTCTACGATCTGGAGAAATACATCCCGCACCATAGAAATAGAGCTCTGTTATTTCATCAGCATATGGAATAATCTCCGGAATCTCTTTAATTACCCTTGTTATCTCTTTATCGTTTACGAAAAACGGATTAAGTCCATTTGTAGAAAAAGACAAAGGAGGGCTATCCGGAAGTTCCAATTTCCAATCTGATTTGGATGAACCGCTATCAACTATTAAAATCATAAATAATAAGATTATGCTCTATCGAGCGTATAAACTTAGATAAATTTGCTTAGATTCACAATAGAATTCCATTGCTATAAATGTAAAATTATTCGTGTTTTATTGCTTTATACTGCTTTCATGAATGCAGCACAACTTCTATTCCAATCCTCTCCCATTGAGAGCCCTATCTAGAGGTAATATACAAATTATTAATTTTATAATAATCAAAAATAGCACTGAAAATAAAATAGTATGCTAAAAAACAGAAGTCCAAATAATTTTGTATAACACTCATAACCCTGTACTTTTGTATACCACAAATATATTTTGAACTGATATTCGTATCGGTTATTTAATCTTTTAAAATGATCGAAAAAATAAACTGTACATCAAAAATACATTTTGATGTTTCCTTTAGTGAGCCTCAAGCACATTACGCAGATATAAAAATGTCTATCACCGAAATTCAAGCGGATTTTATTGATGTCAAAATGCCTGTATGGTCCCCAGGATCTTACTTAGTACGAGAGTATTCAAAGCAGATTGAACGTTTTACGGTCGAAGACCAGATGGAGTTTGAAAAAATAAGTAAAAACACCTGGCGTATATACAACCATAACAAAAGCTCAATAACCCTCAATTACCATGTATATGGGTTTGAGACTTCGGTACGTACGAATTTCATCAATGCAGATCATGCTTTTATTGTACCAACAGCTACATTCTTACATATAGCTGGAAGGATCGCCGAACCCGTAACTATCCGATTCTTTCCCCATAAGCTATGGGAAAATATATCAACAGGTCTTGAAAAAATCGGACAGAACACATTCTATGCTTCAGACTTTGATATTCTTTACGATTCACCTATAGAAATTGGCAATCAGGATATATGGACAATTCAAGCATCAAACGTGGTGCACGAGTTTGCGATGGTTGGTGGCGGCACCTATAACAAAGAAAGGTTAACTGCCGATGTAAAGAAAATTGTTGAAGAAGAAACCCGTATTTGGGGGTCCAACCCCAACAAAAGGTATGTATTCATCACACATAATTATCAATCTGGAGGAGGAGGACTAGAACACCTCAACTCCACCGTATTGGGAGCATCAAGAACGGCATATAGCAACGAAACCTCCTACAAGACATACCTCAACCTAATCGCACATGAGTACTTTCATTTATGGCATGTAAAGCGTCTTCGTCCTAAAGCATTGGGGCCATTTAACTACGATCAAGAGAACTATACAACAGGTCTATGGATTATGGAAGGCTTTACCTCATACTACGACAACCTGATACTCAAAAGATGTGATTTCTTTTCCGAGCAGGAATATCTAAACCTATTAGCGAATGATTTTACAACTGTCCTCAATCGTCCGGGGCATCTCATTCAATCTGCAGCAGAAGCCAGCTTTGATTCTTGGGTAAAATACTACCGTCAGGATGAAAACTCTCCAAACTCGAGCATATCCTACTACAATAAAGGAGCGATGTTGACGGTCCTGTTAGATTTGAAGATAATTGCTTCTTCTAACGGTACTAAAAAACTCGACGATGTCCTAAAAGCAGCCTATAATCATTTTTATCTGCAACAAAACCGGGGTTTTGAGGAACTCGAGTTCCAACAGCTTGTAGAAGAAGTCACCGGTATTACGGTCAAAGAAATCTTTGAAGCAGCTTATGAACATAGCGAATTACCCTATAATCATTATTTCAACCTTGTTGGATATGAGATCATAGACATTAATGCGGATAGCAAAAATTTAGGAATAGGGATTAGTTATCAAAAAAACGATGGTATCCAAACTGTCACGGCAGTAGAAAGAGGTTCTGGTGCTTGGGATGGAGGTTTAAATGTCCGCGATGAATTGATCGCTATCAATGGTATCAGGTTGGATATGAAAGATAAAGAATACGACTATTTTATGCAGCATAGCACAGCAGGAGAACTTTTAGATGTTTTGATAGCGCGAGATGGGATTATCAAAAATCTTAAAATAGAAATTCGTCCAAATAGTAAGAAATTATTCAGAATACAACCTTTGAAGGAACAATCCGAAGAACAGAAAAAATTAGCTCAATTCTGGCTATCTTAAAATAAATAAGGTCACTTTACACCCAAGTGACCTTATTTATTTTTCATAGATCATTTACTAAAATCTATAACGGAATGAAAAACCAATTGGATCTAGTAATTTGATGCTACTAGACTGCAGAAAATCTAAATAGGGTTTTACATCCAATGAAACCTGAAAAGGAGTTTCTGGAATATTATATTCTACTCCTATAATCCCATCTATACTAAGTGCTAACTCAGAATCATATTCAACACGGCTACCATCGATTGTTTTGTCTTTCTCTTTATAAGAGCCAAAACCACCTCCAAACCCATAATACCAATTAAAAGCAGATGATAAAGGTTTATAATATTCATACAACCCCACTACTCTAAACCGTCTATAGTCTGAATTGCTCTGAATACTTAGGAGCGCTTCTAAGGCGCGATCATTTGAAAGTGTGTGTTTATAGGTAATCCCTTGGGCAGAGCCAAAACGAGCTCCGATTGCCCCTTTTGAATCTAACTGTGCAAAAGCTTCATTTGATAATCCCGATAAGCCAATTGCCATTCCTAAGATCCAAGATAATTTTTTCATACGTAATGTCAGTGTTTTTTATTCAATTTAATTTTCAAAGGTAATATCAATAATTAAACGACGCAAATTCTAAAATGTTATCAAAATATTTTAAATATAAAAAATGTACATCAAAACATTTTTCATATATTAGATTACATTTGAATACTTAGTAATAAACCAATTAAGTAAATATTTTAAATATTTCATTATGGCACAACAAAGTAGAATTTTTGATCTCCTAACCAACTATAAATCCGAATATTCGAATAAAACTATTATTGCTGGCCGCGATAAAAATGCACATTGGCAAACCTATCAAACCGATGAATTTATTACTAAAATAAACAATCTTAGTAAAGCATTATTGGACATCGGATTGCAAAAAGGTGATCGTGTAGCCCTCATGTCAGGAAATCGACCAGAATGGAGTATCGTGGATTTTGCCTGTAATCAATTGGGGATTGCGCTTGTGCCGCTATATCCAACATTAGCACCACAAGACCTTTCATACATCGTCAACGATGCAGAAGTTAAGTTAATATTTGTGAGCAATACAGATCTTTCTGAGCGTGTTGACACTGCGCTGAACGACCATCAACTGACCATTCCGATCTATTCCTTCGACTACACAGCGCATCATAAAGACCTGGATAGCCTATTTGAAATCGGTGAAAAACTAAGCACAGATTTAAAACCATACAACGATGCCATCCAAGAGGATGATTTATTGACATTGATCTATACATCAGGAACAACAGGGAAACCGAAAGGGGTATACCTATCCCATAAAAATATTTTAAGTAATGTACAGGCTTGTAACCACCTCATAAGACCCGATTTCAAAAAAGCAATCAGCTTTTTACCTTTATGCCATATTTTCGAACGTATGGTCGTCTATATGTATTACTCAAAAGGTGTAGAGATTTATTTTTGCGAAACACTGGATAATGTAGTCGTCGATATCAATGATGTCAAACCAGATCTTTTTACAACAGTACCACGTGTATTGGAAAAAGTGTATGATAAAATTGTTTCCAAAGGGAAAGATTTAACAGGAATCAAAAAATCATTATTCATGTGGGCCCTTGACCTAGGACTGCGCTATCAAGAACCAGCAAAAAATAGTGCTTGGTACAATTTTCAACTCGCTATCGCTCGCAAATTAATTTTTTCGAAATGGAAAGAAGCATTAGGTGGTAATATAAAAATAATCGTTTCAGGAGGAGCAGCATTACAAGAAAGACTAGCACGTGTTTTCTGGGCAGCAGATATGAAAGTGTTAGAAGGCTACGGACTTACAGAAACTTCTCCCGTTATCGCAGTCAATACATTTATGGATACAGGTATCAAGTTTGGAACTGTAGGGCGACCACTCAAAAACCTAGAAGTAAAAATAGCACCAGACGGGGAGATTCTTGTTAAGGGGCCAAGCATCACTTCTGGTTATTACAAAAATGATGAAGCCACAAAAGAAACATTTGATGAAAATGGATTTTTAAAAACAGGAGATATAGGAGAAATATCATCCGATGGATTTTTAAAGATTACGGACCGTAAAAAAGAGATGTTTAAAACCGCAGGTGGAAAATACATCGCTCCACAAGCAATTGAAACAAAGCTGATGGAATCCACGCTTATTGCACAGATTATGGTACTGGGAGAAAATAGAAAATTTCCTTCGGCATTAATTGTACCCGCATTTGAAGAAATCGAAAAATGGATGAAATTTAAGGGAATAGCTGTTGTTTCAAAAGAGGAAACAATTAAAAACCCAAAAGTAATCGAAAAATACAACCAAGAGATCGAGCGTTTATCAACAGAATTTGGTCACTGGGAAAAAATAAAAAAATTCATATTACTTCCCAAAGAATGGACAATAGACGATGGCCAATTAACGCCAAAACTAAGTCTGAAAAGGAAAGTTATACTCAAAGAGTTTGACGAAAAAATTGAAGAAATGTATCAAGAACTTAGCTAAATAAATACCCCCTACCTAAAATAGGGGGTATTTATTCTTAAAATTTGTTTTATTTGCACATCACATTATGAAAGAAGTATACTTTAAAGATTTATTGACGCTTACCTACTGGAAACAAGTTTTAAAATTAGTTTATGATGCCTTTAATGGATTTATGGATGACAACTGCATGAAAAAAAGTGCATCCTTAGCCTATTATACCGTTTTCTCTATCGGTCCATTACTCATGATCGTCATCTGGTGTATTGGCTTCTTCTACGGTCAACATCTAAGTCAAGAAACATCCGCACAAAAGGAGGTTTTTGATGAATTGATGGTCTTGTTTGGTAAAGATGTAACCCTGCAAATCCAATCTTATATTCAAAAGATAAATTTTGAAAACAAATCAAATATTGGAATTACAATCGGTATCGTCACACTTATTATTACCGCTACCACGCTCTTTGTCGATATCCAAGACTCCATAAATGATATATGGAAAGTAAAACCAAAGCCAAAAAAAGGATGGCTCAAATTAATCATCAATCGACTGATCTCTTTTTCCATCATCATTGCACTGGGTTTTTTACTTATAGCTTCCCTCATGATTAACGGGGTTATTGCGGCCATTACGAATTTGGTTATACAGTACTTCCCTATTATTCCTATCACATTGATTGATTGGATCAATACAAGTATCACCTTTGTGATCATTGTAACCCTTTTCGGTTTCATCTTTTCATTTCTACCCGATGCAAAAGTAAAATTCAAAGATATCCTTGGTGGAGCTATTTTCACAGGCTTGTTGTTCATGCTAGGCAGGTATTTCATATCCATCTATCTGACCTTATCCTCGACAGCGAGTTTTTACGGTGCTGCAGGCTCCATTATTGTCATGCTATTATGGATATACTACTCCGCTGCAATTTTATACTTCGGTGCTGAATTCACTAAATTCTACGCCCAAAAATTAGGTGGAGGTATCGAACCCCGATCCTTTGCAGTTGTTATTGAACAGACAGAACGTATTAAGAAAGTAGGCGATGATGCAGACTCTAAAGAAGGAGAAGTTTTGAAGAATATAAAATAAAAGGAGCCGCTTAATAAGCGGCTCCTTTATTATCATTACTTTAAACGTGTAGTCTTTACTATAATCTCACTTCATAATAAATTACTTTTCGGCCTATATTTCCTGTATCATCCATTCCTTCTACAATAACTTTATATCGACCATTGCCATCCGCATTATAAAAGTCTAAAGCAGTCTCTCCTGTCTCCGTAACCTCTACTTTCGGATTCCAATACACAGTCGTTCTTAAATCATTCACAGCCTTGCTTTCTGGCGTTTCGTAGGTTGGTGTATAAAATTTTCTTTCTTTTATATAACCCAATGGAAACAAGTCGATGACATTCGATTTTGGTAACAATTTTTCTATTTCCGCCAAAGACATTCTAGGTTTTTTAGCTTCTATTTTCTTAGTATAAATTGAGACAACCCCATTATTTTGATACATTCTTGAAACAGTTCCCAAATCATCTTTCAGGAAAATCTCAATTCCTTCGATATCGATAACATTGATACTATTAAGACCAGGTTCATCTATAGCCATTCCATTGAGGAAAAATTGGACCGGTACACGGCCACCGCTATTATAATCTCGAGAAACGTAATATTTCTGAGTTTGCGAGTCGTAGGTTATCCCTGTCAACAAGGTACTCAGACACATCGTTAACACGTTACAACCTGCCAGACGCTCAGGTTCAATACGATGTTCAGGCATGGATAGTCCCGAAATCGCTGGAAAATCTCTATTCGTAATTACTTTTTTCTGAACGCCAACAACAGCTACCTCATCCAATAGAATAGATTTTCGATATTCCTTTTTACTATTTTCCAAATATGGGGCAATCGCTCGATCAATATTCATAACAAAGTTGTTCTTATAAGCATTGTCCTTATCAATCTCCGGAAAATAAGATTGATCCATATTAATGACCATATTGCGGTAGTTATCATTTCCACGCGCATTAACAGTCACTTTAGACGAATCGGCAAAAACGAGATCCTTAAAGAAAAATCTTCCTTTATCATCCGTATAAGCATCTTTACGGATACTGCGTGAAGGAATAGAAAGTAGTAAACCGCCATTGGACACCGTTCTTCCAGTATTTAAACGCAGCGTCCCAGCCAATTCAATTCCCTGCTCTGGAATAAATGTTAAAGTAGGAAATTTTTCTGCTATTAGATCTTGGTAGTCAAATCTACGGTATCCCTGAGTCATCAATAATGCATCTAAAGCTTGATCCCGATTCGGATTTTTTTCATCGAAATAAGCATTCGGATTTTCAATGTAGCCCTTTAGCTCAGATGTCACCAGAAAATTGCTTACAATAGAAAGATCTTGATTATCATCATAAGGAACTTTAGATTCATCAATAACAGCGATTGAATACCTTCCTGGATATTTCTTGCCATTATTCAATACGGAAAGCTTCAGATTGACTTTTTCTTTCGCTTTGAATTGTTCCTTATTAACAGCTAAATTAATATCCAATAGCTTTTCACTTTTCACAAAAGTTAACCGTTCACTCACAACTTTACCATCGGGAGTCATCAAAGTGACTTGTGCAATACCATTGGGAAGGCGCTCCTTTGGAATGACGATTAAAGCTGTCGAACTTTTTAAATTCGCTTGAGCTGCATAAACAAGATGTCCATTGGATTGCACCAATACATAGTACGATTGATTTGGATTTTTAGTATAATCCTCGTCACTCGTCACAATCGCCATATTTAAATTGGTCTCATCTTGTTTTACGTAAACAACATTTGCCTTATTCTGAACGACTGCTGGTAATTTATATTTCTTTTCTTGACCATTAGCAAATGTAACCACTGCTTCGTACTTTTCATTTGCCAATGGTAGCAAATGAAAATAACCCATTCCCAGTCCTAAATCTGAAAATTCAGCAACTTGTTTGCCTTTGCCATCCAGAATACGACCTTTCACAGGAACGCCTTTACCTTCTGCAGATACAGCTTTAAAAGCAACATTTTTACTGATTCCAGCTAACAAATCACCACCCTCCGGAAAAAATTGCACATCAGCATCCCAAAGCGAATTCTTCAAGGAGAACGAACTTGTCAATGGTTTTTCATTCCTATTTTCTTGAATCGAAACCTCCAAGAATGATTTTTTCAAAATATCTCTTTCCTTGGCACTCAAATTCACCGTAAGTTTACCCAAACCATCGGTTTCACCCTTTCCATTTGAGATCGTTTCCCATCCTGAAATCAAGGACCAATTCACTTTTGAATTAACCAAAAGTTTACCAACTGCATCTCTAAATTGAATGACCGCTTGACTTTTAGCAGCGTTTTGATCGTTATTGATAAAGGAAATGTCTGTGATGAGCTTTTTATTGATGACATCGCCAACAGGAACTACCTTATTATAAAAATAATCGGTAGAAAAATTACTCATCCATTTCGTATAGGCCCGAAAGCGATAGTTCTCTTGTTTCAAATATTGTGGATCCAATACCAAATAACCATCACCCATACCTTTATCCAAAGGAATCCGCAAAGTTCGGATCAATGAATCTCGGCTATTGAGTACCTCCACATAAGCAATTTTACTGGGTTCATATTCTGCAAGATTCCGAGACAAATAGGTGTTAAACCAAAGGGTATCCCCTACCGCATAGTAAGGTTTATCAAAATGTAAATGCAATTTTTCAACTGGAAACACTTGAAACAACTTTTGGACGCGCTCGACTACTGTATTGATAGGGAGTGTAGAGTCAGTGGTCTGAGCAACCAACTGCTGTGCGCCACAAACGCCCATCGAAAACATCAATAATTTTATATACTTCATCTAATACTACTGGTAATTAAAATAGAATAGATAAATATATTCAATTTTAATTACATATCGGAAACATCCCCTATTTTTAACATTTTTTAGGCTATAGCAATGGCGCCAAAAGTCGACACAAAGAATCGATTCCACGCTTCCATTTTTTACGGTGCGCCCAAGTATACAACGTTATTAAATCAGACGTTTCCTTATCGATTTCAAATTGATGCTCAAGACGTTTACAATAAGACTCGTCCGACACCACACTCGCAATTTCATAATTGATGTAGAAGCTGCGCATATCCAGATTTACTGTGCCTACAAACGCCAATTGCCCATCAATACAGATGGTCTTGGCATGGATAAAGCCTTTATTATACAAGTAGACTTGAACCCCGCGTTGTAAAAGGGGTTTCAAAAACGAAAAAGAGGCATGTTGCACAATATAAGAATCCGATTTCTCGGGCAACATCAGCGCTACCTTTACTCCCGATGAAACAGCGATCTCCAAAGCTGTTGACAGCTGCTCACTTGGTATAAAATAGGGCGTACACAATTGTATACTTTCCTTAGCCTCATTGATGGCCAATATAATAGCTTCCATATTGAAAGGCCCCAAAGAACCCGGATCACTGGACGAAAATGAAACAGCAGCTTTCTCAGGCATATGCTCTATATTGAAATTCAGATATTCCTCACTCAATAAAAATGGCTCTGCTTCAGTTTGGTTCCAACTATTCCAAAATTGGATCTGCAAATTATTGACCGCTATTCCTTCCACTGACATTGATGTATCCCGCCAGTAATCCCTTTGATGAGGATGATTGATATACCGATCCGAGATATTAATGCCACCAACAAAACCATATTGGCAATCTATGACTACTATTTTTCGATGGTTACGGTAATTACCATTTGCTAAAGAAGTAAAGTTAACAGGTAGAAAGGCTACAAATTGGTAACTCGGTGGATGTTTACTTAAATGTTTGATGACATCAGGAGAACCAAAGCTGTCCAATATCAAACGTACCTGAACACCAGATTTAGCTTTTTCTTCTAAAATATCGAGCACTTGTGTACCAATATTGTCCAATTCAAATATGTAATATTCCATATGAATGGAATGCTTGGCCTCTCGCAGTCTTCTGAGTAGAACAGGAAATTTTTCCTCCCCATTAATAAACAGTTCAACCCGATTATTCAAGGAAAAAAAAGCTAATTTCTGATTCTTCAAGTAATCAAAAACACGAGATAAAGTTCCAATTCTTTTGTAAATGGTTTCCAATTGTTCATCCATTCGAATGAGACTTTCCTCCCATGCCGCCATTAATTTTGGATGTTGTTCTCGATTGATATGCTGCAATCTCCTTACTTTCCTAAACTTTTGACCAAATAAATAATAAAGAATCAGACCTATAAAAGGTAAAAAAACAATAACCATTACCCATGATATTGTTTTCGTTGGGTTTCTATTCTCAATAAGAATGGTACTTATAACCCCAAAATAAAGGATAAATAACGGAAGCCAATACCAATTTAATAGCCATTGCCATAACTGATTCCAATCAATATCAATCTGACTCATCAAGTTTTCCATATAATAATCCACTAAATTTAACCTTATAAGTAACAAATGTCCAGATCAAACGTTTACATTTGTAACATATTAGATACACGCAATAGGATTGCATAACCCTCAAAAGTTTGATACATTTGAATAAATGAAGGTTGTTAACAAACGTTAAATTAAACAATAACGTTTTAATTGGCAACATTTATGTTACATTACACAAAAGTTTAAAAATCAAATGTTAATTATCAATTAACAACTATTTTATATTTATGAATAAAATCAGCCTCTTTACCTTAGCACTTTGCTCTTCCGGAATATTATTTTTCAGCTGCAATTCTGGTAAAACTAAAGAATTAGACAAAAAAAACAATGCTATCGCTCTACCAATATACTCAATTGATACAAGTTCTGCGAATACCATCAAAGATTATATTGGAACTATTGAGGGTAAAGTAAATGTTGAAATCCGTCCACAAGTGGAGGGAGTTTTAGAAGAGATCTATGTCGATGAAGGTGACTTTGTCGAAGCAGGTCAAAAATTATTTAAAATTAATGCCTCTGCATACGATGAAATCTTTAATAATATGGTTGCCACGGAAAATGTAGCCAAGGCAAAACTACAAAATGCCCGTTTAGAGATTGAAAGATTACGTCCCCTTGTGGAGAATGAAGTCATTTCAGAAGTACGTTTAAAATCTGCTCAATCGGAATTCGACGTTGCAAAAGCATCGCTACAGCAAGCATCAGCAGCGGTACGTTCTGCAGATATAAATAAACAGTTTACAACAATTAAAGCCCCTGTTTCTGGTTATATCGGTCGTATTCCTAAGCGGGTAGGAAATTTGGCTACAAAAAATGATGCGCAATCGCTAACCGTACTATCCGATGTCCAAGAAGTATATGTATACTTCTCTATGAGTGAATCCGACTTCTTATATTTCACTAAGAAACAAGCAAAGCAAGACTTACAAGATTCCATTCATACACCCAGCGGAAAGATTCGAAAACTTGCCTTTCCAGAAGTCTCTTTAGTATTGGCAGATGGCGAAGCTTATAGCCAAAAAGGTAAAGTAGATGCTGTCAATGGACAAGTAAATAGGACTACTGGCGCAATCTCTTTGCGTGCTACATTCCCGAATATGCAAAACATATTGCGTACAGGAAGTACAGGAACTTTAAAATTTGTAGAAACACAAAAAGGAGTCATTCAAATACCACAAGTATCTACTTCAGAATTACAAGATAAAACTTTTGTATACGTTGTCGATAAGAACAATACGGTTCACCGCAGAGCCATCAAGATTGAGGGTAAATCCAATTCAAACTATATCATCTCTGAAGGCTTAGCCGTTGGAGAAAGAATCTTACTATCTGGTTTCGACAAAATATCGGAAGGTGCAACTATCATTCCGATTGACAAAACCCAATAATCTTTTTTATAATTTTCAACAAAAACCCATATAAATGCTAAAAACATTTGTTAACAAACCCGTATTGGCTACCGTTGTTTCCATGCTATTAGTAGTATTAGGAGCAGTGGGGTTAAAAATGTTACCCGTTTCACGATTTCCAGAAATAGCACCCCCATCTGTAGTCGTTTCTTTAAGCTACCCTGGTGCTAACGCTGAAACGGTAGCGAAATCAGTTCTTTTACCTATAGAAGAAGCCATTAATGGCGTCGAAGATATGACCTATATCCGTTCCACCGCCAGCAACTCTGGTTCTGGTTCGGTACAGGTATTTTTTAAAACGGGAATCAACCCAGACATTGCTTCTGTAAATGTTCAAACGAGAATATCAAAAGCGATAGGCTCTATTCCCTCGGAAGTTAATGAGGCAGGTATCACCGTCATGCCCCGACAATCCGGTGTGATTATGACCATCAATTTATTTTCTGATACCAAAGAGAGTATGTTTGATGAAACTTTCTTACAAGCATATTCGCAAATCAACATCATCCGTCCCCTACTCCGCGTAGATGGAATCGCCCAAGTATCGCGTGTTGGTGCTCGCGATTACTCCATGCGTATGTGGTTGAATCCAGAGAAACTTGCGGTGTTCAACCTCATCCCTGATGATGTTATTGCCGCAATCAAAGATCAGAATTTTGAGATTGCTCCGGGAAAATTTGGAGAGACTTCCGATGAGGTTTTTGAAACAGTGATTAAGCATAAGGGCCGTTTTAGTCAACCCGAAGAATTTGAGAATATCGTCGTCAAAACAAATAAGGATGGTTCCATATTATACCTACGGGACTTAGCTCGAATAGAATTTGGTTCATCAAATTTAGGCTCAGATAATAAGGTAAATGGTAATCCCGGTTTAACTCTGAATATTACCCAGACCTCAGGATCCAATGCCCATGACATCGATATCGAAGTACGAAAAGTATTAGAAGAGCTATCCAAGACATTTCCAGAAGGAATCAAATACGAAGTTTCCTATTCGGTAAGGGATCAAATTGACTCTTCCATATCGCAAGTGAAGCATACCCTATTTGAAGCCTTTATCTTGGTATTCATTATTGTCTTTATCTTTTTACAAGATTTTAGATCCACGCTCATTCCAGCCATTGCCATACCCGTATCCTTAATAGGTACATTTTTCTTCCTGAATTTATTTGGTTTCTCCCTCAATGTCTTGACCATGTTTGCATTGGTCCTTTCCATCGGTATTGTGGTCGATGATGCCATTGTCGTGGTAGAGGCCATTCACTTAAAAATGCATGAGACCGGCATGAAAGCCAGGGAAGCCACACTCTCCACAATGTCTGAAATTTCTGGAGCTATCCTATCGATTACCCTAGTTATGGCTGCCGTATTCATTCCTGTAGGCTTTATGGAAGGTCCTGCTGGTATTTTCTATAGGCAGTTTGCATATACATTAGCAACCGCTATTTTAATTTCTGCAGTTACCGCTTTGACTTTAAGTCCGGCCCTATGTGCCTTGATTTTAAAAGCTCCTGAACATGGAGAAGAGTCAACTCAACCAGAGAAAAATAAATTTACGGCATATAAAAAACGTTTTTTTACCGCGTTCAATACTTCGTTTGATAGCTTAACATCACGTTATATCTTAGGCGTAAAGTATTTAATCCGGAACAAAAAAATTGCCATTACAGGATTGGTTGTTATTTCAGGTCTAGGATTCGCATTATTACTCTTGGCACCTAAAAGTTTTATACCTACTGAAGATGATAGTTTTGTTACTTATTCTTTAGCCATGCAACCAGGAGCTTCGTTGGCAAGAACCACTGAAGTGTTAAGACGTGCCGATAATATCCTTCAAAAACGTAATCCTGACATTTCGGGAATGACGACAATCTCCGGTTACAATGCATTGGATGGCAGTACAAGCCCTGCTTATGCAGTAGGTTACATTAACCTAAAAAGTTATGACAAGAGAGAGAAAATAAAGAACATTGAACATTTCATGGATACTATCCGTCAAGATCTTTCGGTCATCAATGAAGCGACATTCAATGTGTTTCCGAGACCTACAGTTCAAGGTTTTGGAGATTTCGCCGGAATTCAATTGGTGTTGGAAGATAAGTTAGGCGGAGAAATCTTGGATTTCAGTACGATTGCCGACAACTTCATCAATGAAATCAATCAATTACCAGAAGTTAAGAGTGCCTATACTTCCTTTAAAGCCAATTTCCCGCAATATGAAGTGGACATTGATGCTGTTAAGGCAAAATCATTAGGTGTGGATATTAAATCATTAATGTCAACCATACGCGCATATTATGGACGCGTACAAGCAGGTGATTTTAGTCGTTTCGGACGACAATATCGGGTATATATTCAGGCAGATTACGATTATCGAACAGACCCAGAGTCTTTCAAATCAATTTTTGTACGTAACAAGAATAACGAAATGGTTCCTATCAGTACGTTATTGACCCTAAAAAAAGTGGTAGGTCCAGAAACCATAACACGTTATAATCTGTACAATGCCATCACCATTAATGCCAACCCCAATGAAGGGTACAGTACGGGTGATGCAATGAATGCGATCGAGAAACTAGCGATTGAAAAATTACCTGGAAACTATGACTACGAGTGGACAGGGATGAGTTTAGAAGAAGCAGAATCAGGTTCGCAAACCGTACTGATATTTATCATGAGTATCGTCTTTGTATACTTCCTATTATCAGCACAGTATGAAAGCTACATCTTACCTTGGGCAGTTTTACTATCTATCCCCGTAGGACTAGTTGGCGTATATGCAACAATATTGATGGTAGGTTTAGAAAACAATATCTATGTACAGGTTGGTGTCATCATGTTGATAGGACTGCTCGCAAAAAATGCCATACTGATTATTGAATTTGCCGTACAAGAACGTAATAAAGGACTGAGTATATACGATTCGGCTATTGCAGGAGCAAAATTACGATTACGACCGATCTTAATGACTTCCTTCGCATTCGTTGCTGGACTAATACCGCTTATGTGGTCTTCAGGTCCTTCAGCTCAGGGTAATCATTCCATAAGTTTCGGTGCTGCAGGAGGAATGCTATTTGGGGTCATATTGGGTATCTTTATTATCCCTGTACTCTATGTTATATTCAAAACTTTAGATGAACGTCTAAAAAATAAATTTAAAACAAATTAGTCGTCACATATGAAAAATATAAATCGTCATATCTGCTTATTAGCGGCTATCTTGCTCTTATTTTCCGCATGTAAAGTCGGTCAACGCTATCAAGCACCAAACTACAACCTACCCGACAATTATCGTTTAGATTCCAACGGTACGGATACCCTAGAAAATCTAGCGTATGTAAATTGGCGTGAATTCTTTACAGATTCAAGTTTGGTCAAATTAATAGATGCTGGCTTATCAAATAATTACGATATGCGCACTGCTATCCTGAATATTCAGATTGCAAACCGTCAGCTAAATCAAGCAAAGGCCGGTTACTTACCGGAATTGGATGCAAAGATTGCTGGTGTCAATCAACAATGGCGCTCCAATAATTTCTATTCAAGCCCCTCTTCCAAGATATACGATGGAAAGGAAGCAAACAATAATCTTTTCCGTTATCAATCGCAATACATGTCCGAATTAAACCTCAGTTGGGAGATTGATATTTGGGGAAAAATATCCTCCCAAAAAGAGGAAGCATTGGCCAACTACTTGGGCACAGCCGAAGCAAAAAATGCCATACAGACAAGTTTGATTGCAAACATCGCAACTGGCTATTTTAACTTGTTGAAACTCGATGCACAAATAGAAGTAGCCCTTCGAAACGTCCAGTTGAATGATAGTACACTCCGCATGATCCAATTACAGTTTGATGCCGGAGAAATTACTTCATTAGCGATCCAACAAACGCAATCTCAACGACTCCTTGCGGCTTCATTAGTACCCCAATTAGAACAAGAGATACAAATTCAGGAAAATGCACTTTTGGAATTAACCGGAAGTATGCCTGATAAAATCGAACGTGGTAAAAGTTTAAAATATCTTATTGATGAATCTAAGATTTCACTGGGATCTCCATTGAATTTAATACGCAACCGACCTGATATTCGAGAAGCGGAGTTTGACCTTATCGCTGCAAATGCTCAAATTAACATCAAACAGTCATTGCGATATCCTTCATTGACTTTGGGAGGAACTTTAGGTGTCAACTCGATGTTACCTGAAAATTGGTTCAACATACCAGGTTCCTTACTCGGATCGGCATTAGGCAATTTGACTATGCCTATTTTTAAGAATAAGAAATTAAAAACAGATTACGAAGTCGCAAAATTGGAAAGTGAAAAAGCAGAAATTGCATTACAAAAAACAGTGCTACGATCCGTAAATGAAGTTTCGAATAGCTTTACTTCCCTTTCCAAGCTAAAGGAGCAATTGGTATTGGCGGAAGCACGTGTAGACAATTCACATTTAGCTGTTAAGAACGCCAGTCTGCTATTTAAATCTGGATACGCAACCTACCTGGAGGTTATTACTGCTCAATCCAATGCCTTGACATCGGAACTGAATTTAGTTTCAATAAAACAATCCCAGCTCGATTCATTCGTGGAGCTTTATAAGTCTCTGGGTGGTGGATGGTCAGCCACTAAGTAAAATTACAGTCCATTGCTCCATCAACATGGAGCAATGGACTTAAATAGGGAATATCCAAATTTGCGCCACGCAGCAAAAACCAAATTCCCATTAAAAGATAAAGAAAGGGAAGCCATCTCGAAAAATTTACTCGAAAATAAGTTCGGACAACATTTCCAAAAAAAGAAAAAACCAATAATAAGGGCAAAGTCCCCAATCCAAACATAATCATAAAGAAGAAACTGGATAAACTTGATTCGGTATTCATAGCCGCCGCTGCTGCCATGTACAGCATTCCACAAGGCAAAATTCCATTCAATACACCAGCGACAAAACTACCCCCTGGTCGATTCAACCAACAGCTCATAAGTTTAGCAATAGGCTGTACAAGACGTCCCTGTAATTTTATAAAAAGTTTGTATCTGATTTGGAAAATCTGAAAAGCACCTATAGTAAATAGCAAAACACCTGTCAAAATACTTGCCCCCTGTTGCCAGCCCTGTATCGTTGCGATTGCACCAATCGCCCCTAGAACAATACCATATAAACCATAAGTCAGCAATCGTCCCAATTGATATAAAAGCTTATTGATGGCCATATGCCAGCTGATTTTTTGACTTCCTTGTATTGCAAGAAGTAATGGTCCACACATAACTGCACAGTGTATGCTGCCAAATAACCCCATAAAGAAAGCAAAATATTGATAACTCATATTATAAATGCACTTGGTGATCAGTTAAGAATTCCATTCCACCATTACTCCAAATAATTTCTAATTTCCATGCCCCCTTTTTGAAACTTGAAAGCGGTAACTGGTATACATTAGCCCTTGTCTCAAAGGGTAATTCTAGATCTTTACTTCTATCAGAAGGCCTCTTAAATAACAATTTTCCTTTATTTTCAGGCTTAACAAATTTAATATACAAAGTATCACGATCAACTTTCAGGCTAGGTTTTGCATGTTGATCGATTGCATTTATCTTTTTATCATAAATCTGATTATAATTTAGACCCTGTTCGTAATAATCCATATCCTCTAAACTATCACTATCACGACTGACCATATAGATTCCTGTCAATATGATCCCAAGCATGAATACACCTAAACTAATAAATATTTTATTACCCCAATTCATTTTCTATTGTTTTTAAACTTTCCATTCTCCCTTACATCCCTGGTGGAGCAATAAAAGTTGTGTTTAACGTTTTCACTTTTCTATCTCCTGAATAAATCTCAACCTTTACATCTTCTTTATATTTTTTGACCTCATCTTTATTGATCAGAAGAAAGAAACTTAAAGAGGCATGACCATCTTTAGCTAAGCTTTGCATGGGGTTGACGACTTGAATGTGTAATTTCTTATCCGCGGGAATCAAAGTAAAAGGCATCTCATCTCCACTTTTATTGGTGAGTTCAATAGCATAAAGATTACTGATCATACCATCATCACGCAATTGATACGAACTACCTTTTGCTCTGAGCAGCGTAGCCCCTACATCAGATCGGGTACTAATTAAAAGTACAAATACAGAAATTAATGCTATTAACACAATCGAATAGGCGATAGCTCTTGTATGATTACGCTTTTCTATCGTTCCTTCTATTTCTCCCATCGCATAAAAACCAATTAGCTTTTTAGGCTTACCGATTTTATCCATCACAGCATCGCAAGCATCTATACAAGCTGTACAGCTCACGCATTCCATTTGCAGACCATTTCGAATATCAATACCAGTGGGACAAACATGTACACACAATTGACAGTCAATACAATCTCCCTTTGTTTGCGTTAAGGCGACTTTATGCTTACCTCTTGGTTCGCCACGACGATGATCGTAAGCAACCGTTATACTTTGATCATCCAACAGCACCCCCTGCAACCGGCCATACGGACAAATGGTGGTACAAACAATCTCTCTAACGTGGGCAAAAACTCCATAAAAAACCAAGGTAAAAATGAAGATAGCAAACAATCCTCCGAAATGCAGTTCAATAGGATCTGTTATTATCTTGTAAAGAGCGTCGACACCAACTATATAGGAAAGAAAGATATTCGCGATAAAAAATGAAATCAATAAAAACAGGCTATGTTTTAATACTTTTTTAAAGATTTTCTGATGTGTATCAGGACCAGCATTCAACTTTTTCTGTTGTTGCCAGTCTCCTTCAATCCAATATTCAATTTTTCGAAAGATCAATTCCATAAAAATTGTTTGAGGACAAGCCCAACCACACCAAATACGTCCAAAAACAACAGTAAAAAGCACTACACAAACCATCACGATCAACATTCCGAATACAAAAATGTATAAATCCTGAGGGTAAAAGATACTACCCATAATACTGAACTTACGTTCAATGATATTAAACATCAGCATGGGTGCTCCTCCAATCTTAATGAAAGGAGCAGTAAATAAAAACAAGAGCAAACCATACCCCACCCATTGCCGCAATTTATACAGGTCTCCCGCAGGTTTCTTCGCATATACCCACTTGCGTTTTGTGCTCATTGCTGGATTACTGGGTGAATTTGCTACTCCTGTTTTCATAATATTACTTTTTACCGAACTATCGTTGAATCAACTCCTGCAGGACTTTCATCTGCTGATACATAGGTCACCTCAATACCCTGCGGTTCTTTTGGATTTGCAGGCTTAGTATCTCGAATAGAAATGATATAGCTGCTCACCTCGGCAATTTGTGCTGGCGTTAATGTTTGCTCCCAAGGCACCATACCCTTATCTGGGATACCATACTTAACCGTTTTAAAAATATCTTTAACTTCACCTCCATGTAGCCAATATCTATCCACTAAATTGGGTCCTATACTTCCTTCACCAGCTCCTCCATGACAGGCGACACAATTGGCTTGAAAGATTGCACTACCAGCTGCTACTTGAGACGCATCATATATAACATTGGATTCATCGACCAAATTAGCTGCTTGAGCAAGATATTCCTGACGTGCAATTTCGGCTTTACCCATCTCTTGTACATATTCTTGATCTTGATTCATTCCCCAACTGAACACATGATAAATCAATAGATAAACAACCGCAAAAGCCATTGACGAATAAAATAAAGCATTAAACCATATTGGAATTGGATTATCCAGTTCCGTAATGCCATCATATTCATGATCGATCATCAGGTCTTTTTCTTCAGAAATCGGACGTAAGCCCAATAAATTATTCCAAAAGGATTTTCGAGATTCCTTTCTTCTAATTTTCACTGATTTCTCCTCTTCAAGTATATGTGGCATTGTCATTCGTAGGATCGAACGCATTGCCTTATTAACTGTCAGTGCTGATATCAGCAAAACAATCATTGTAACAACAAACACAATGATTAAAATATCCTGATAGACACTACCTGAGCCCAACGTCCAGGTTTCTACATTAGAAATTGTTGTATTTAAAAATAAACCCATATTTATAAACTATCTGATGATTGACTATTGTTATTATCATCCTCTTGGAATGGAATATCCTTCATATAAGAAATATGCTCTTTATTCATTCTAAACAACATAATACCGACAATAATGAAGAATACTAGAAATATCCATAATGAAGCGATCAGATACAGTTCGCTACCATTTAAATTTGTGATTTGTTTGAACATAATGCCGCTATTTTTTAATTTTGTTCATCTACGATTTCGTCCTGTTTCGGCTCAGCTTTAATATCTGTTCCCAATCGTTGTAAGTAGGCAATCATGGCAATGATCTCTCTATTAGCCAATACATTAACCTGATTTTTCTTCAAGTCATCAACAATAGCCTGTGCTTGCTTATCCAAATCCGCTTGAGCATGAGCAATCTCTTGATCACTATAAGGCACACCCAAAGTACGCATGGCTTTCAATTTAGCCGTCAGTAACGAGTTGTCTAATTCTTGATCGATCAACCAAGGATACACAGGCATGATACTACCTGGAGAAGTAATAGTAGGATCTAACAGATGGTCAAAGTGCCATTTATTCGGATATTTACCACCGATACGATGCAAATCAGGACCAGTCCGTTTTGACCCCCATAAGAACGGATGATCGTACACATATTCCCCTGCTTTACTGTATTCACCATAACGCGCGGTCTCCGATCTAAAAGGACGAATCGATTGTGTATGACAATTCACACAACCCTCCCGGATGTAAAGGTCGCGTCCTTGGATTTCTAAAGCCGTGTATGGTTTCACACTTGCTATCGTTGGTATATTAGATGAAATTGTAAAAGTGGGAATCATCTCTACCACACCTCCTATTAGAATAGCGATCAATGCGAGTACCATAAACATAACAGGCTTACGCTCCAGACGACGGTGAGTCGATTTTTCGTTCGTTGTTAGGGGCAATAGAGCAGGCGCTTGAGCAGGTTCATCAGCTAACAATTTACCTTGTCGCATGGTTTTTACCAAGTTGTAGGTCATCAATATAGCTCCACCTAAATATAAAGCTCCACCAAAAGCACGCATCATATGCATCGGAATAATTTCCAATGTTGTCGCTAAAAAATTGGGATATTTCAAAACACCTTCAGGTGTAAATTCCTTCCACATTAAGCCCTGTACAACCGCTGCCCAATACATGGGAATTGCATAAAATAAAATCCCCAATGTACCGATCCAAAAATGCGCAGATGCCAATTTTTTAGAATATAATTCCGTTCTATAAATACGAGGAATCAACCAGTATAAAATTGCAAAAGTCATAAAACCATTCCAGCCCAAAGCGCCAACGTGTACGTGTGCAACTATCCAATCTGTAAAGTGTGCAATTGCATTCACCTGTTTCAAAGACAACATAGGACCTTCAAACGTTGCCATACCATAACATGTCAAGGCAACCACCATAAATTTCAGAACAGGTTCAGTTCTAACTTTATCCCATGCACCACGGAGCGTCAATAAACCATTGATCATACCTCCCCAACTTGGAGCAATCAACATAATGGAAAATGCAACCCCTAACGATTGAACCCATCCAGGTAGTGCCGTATATAGCAGGTGATGAGGACCTGCCCAAATGTAAATGAAGATTAAAGACCAGAAATGAAGAATACTCAACTTATAAGAATACACAGGACGATTAGCCATTTTAGGTAAAAAATAATACATCATACCTAAGAAAGGAGTCGTCAAGAAAAATGCTACAGCATTATGACCATACCACCATTGCACTAAAGCATCCTGTACTCCAGAATATACATAGTAACTTTTCCAGCCCGATACCGGCAGCTGAATAGAATTGACAATATGTAAAACAGCAACAGTAACGAAAGTAGCAATGTAAAACCAAACCGCTACATACATATGTCGCTCCCTACGCTTGATAATTGTACCGAACATATTGACTCCAAACACCACCCAGATTAAGGTGATACCCAAGTCAATCGGCCATTCCATTTCTGCATATTCATGACTAGTCGTCAATCCAAGAGGCAAGGTAATTGCCGATGCTACAATGACTAATTGCCAACCCCAAAAATGGATTTTACCAAGTAAATCACTGAACATCCGTGCCCTAAGAACCCGTTGCAAAGAATAGTATACGCCCATGAAAATTGCATTACCTACAAATGCAAAGATTATTGCATTTGTATGAACAGGCCTAATACGGCCAAAGGTGGAAAATTGAATTCCAAAATTCATCGCCGGCCATACCAATTGGGTAGCTATAAGTAGTCCAATGGACATACCAACTATCCCCCAAATTATGGTAGCGATTCCGAAATTTCTGACAATCTTATTGTCATAATTAAACTGCTCTAACTGCATTACTTATAATATTGATTTCTTAATCAAAAGTAGAGCTAGTTTTATGACATTAAAATGATAACGATGACCAAAAAAAATAACATTCGTCACATATTTATATGAAAATGGTAACATATGAGCAAAATAAACGCTCAAATTGGATATAAATTTGAAAACAAAGGTTCTATTTAGGAAATATATAGTAATTATAAAGATGATATTGAGGATTCAATATCGCTATAGCAGTTACCAGAAGCTTCAATTCGACGTAAAAAGAATAATAAAAACACGATGAATCTCATGTATATGACATTAATTTTCCGTTGATAGCGGAATAAAGGAAACAAGTTACAAAGGGAGAAATAAAAATAACTTAGCTCTCAACAGGTAACAGCTCTAGCGATATTTCCGCTCCGGCGGTGCTGTCCCCCAGAAAATCCGGAACACAAAAAAACCCTTGCTGTCATGCAAGGGCTTCCGTATAAAAAAAGGCACCGACCTACTCTCCCACCTGTTACGGCAATACCATCGGCTCTGGCGGGCTTGACTTCTCTGTTCGGAATGGGAAGAGGTAGACACCGCCGATATAGGCACCTAAAATAAGGTTATCAGAATATAGCAACACTATCCATTATGGATAAAAGTCACCATCTGATCTATAGACAATTGAAAGAAAAACTAAAAGAGGAAGACAACAGTGTCTGCGTTGCTTGAGAAAGCTTCGGGTGATTAGTATTGCTCAGCTATGGTATCTCTACCTTTACACCTGCAACCTATCGACGTAGTAGTCTTCTACGGCCCTATAAGGAAGTCTCATCTCGTGGCTAGTTTCGCACTTAGATGCTTTCAGCGCTTATCTATTCCCGACGTAGCTACCCAGCCGTACACCTGGCGGCATAACTGGTTTACCAGCGGTCAGTCCATCCCGGTCCTCTCGTACTAAGGACAGATCCACTCAAACTTCCAACGCCCACAACAGATAGGGACCGAACTGTCTCGCGACGTTCTGAACCCAGCTCGCGTGCCACTTTAATGGGCGAACAGCCCAACCCTTGGGACCTTCTCCAGCCCCAGGATGTGACGAGCCGACATCGAGGTGCCAAACCTCCCCGTCGATATGAGCTCTTGGGGGAGATCAGCCTGTTATCCCCAGCGTACCTTTTATCCTTTGAGCGATGGCCCTTCCATACAGAACCACCGGATCACTATGTCCGTCTTTCGACCCTGTTCGACTTGTTGGTCTCACAGTCAAGCAAGCTTATGCCATTGCACTCCTCGTACGGTTACCAAGCGTACTGAGCTTACCTTTGAAAGCCTCCGTTACCTTTTTGGAGGCGACCACCCCAGTCAAACTACCCACCAAACAATGTCCTCGATATAACCGAGTTAGAAACCGGATACAGAAAGGGCGGTATTTCAAGGTTGATTCCATGACTCCTAGCGAAGCCACTTCAACATCTCCCGCCTATCCTACACATCCTGTACCCAATTCCAATGTTAAGCTATAGTGAAGGTGCATGGGGTCTTTCCGTCCCGTTGCGGGTAATCGGCGTCTTCACCGATACCACAATTTCACCGAGCTCATGGCTGAGACAGCGCCCAGATCGTTACACCATTCGTGCAGGTCGGAACTTACCCGACAAGGAATTTCGCTACCTTAGGACCGTTATAGTTACGGCCGCCGTTTACTGGGGCTTCGATTCAATGCTTCTCTTACGATGACATCCCCTCTTAACCTTCCAGCACCGGGCAGGTGTCAGGCCTTATACTTCATCTTTCGATTTTGCAAAGCCATATGTTTTTGTTAAACAGTCGCCTGGGCCTTTTCACTGCGGCTTCTCCATTGCTGGAGGAAGCGCCCCTTCTCCCGAAGTTACAGGGCCATTTTGCCGAGTTCCTTAGCCATGATTCACTCGAGCACCTTAGGATTCTCTCCTCGACTACCTGTGTCGGTTTACGGTACGGGTTTTTATAACCTGAAGCTTAGCGGGTTTTCTTGGAAGTCTGTTTACCTGCTCTATCAACGCCGCCGAAGCTTTGCTGTACTATTGGGTTTCAGCAGGGTCGGCGGATTTGCCTACCGTCCCTATACCTACGCCTTTCAACGAACTATTCCGTCAGTTCGCGGCAGTGTCACTACTCCGTCACCACATCGCAGTTATAAAAAGTACTGGAATATTGACCAGTTGTCCATCGGCTTGCTCCCTTCGGATGCGCCTTAGGCCCCGACTAACCCTGATCCGATTAGCGTTGATCAGGAAACCTTAGTCTTTCGGTGGGCGGGTTTCTCACCCGCCTTATCGTTACTTATGCCTACATTTGCTTTTCTATGCACTCCACGACCCATTACCAGATCGCTTCACCGTAAATAGAATGCTCCCCTACCAGATGTATCTAATGATACAAATCCATAGCTTCGGTAATACACTTGATGCCCGTTTATTATCCACGCCCGGCCGCTCGACTAGTGAGCTGTTACGCACTCTTTAAATGAATGGCTGCTTCCAAGCCAACATCCTAGCTGTCTAGGCAACCGGACCTCGTTAGTTCAACTTAGCGTATATTTAGGGACCTTAGCTGATGGTCTGGGTTCTTTCCCTCTCGGCCTTGGACCTTAGCACCCAAAGCCTCACTGCCGGCCATATCTTATAGCATTCGGAGTTCGTCTGGATTTGGTAGGATTTGACTCCCCCGCACCCAATCGGTAGCTCTACCTCTATAAGACTCTATGCCGACGCTGTTCCTAAAAACATTTCGGGGAGTACGAGCTATTTCCCAGTTTGATTAGCCTTTCACCCCTACCCTCAGGTCATCCGAAAACTTTTCAACGTTTATCGGTTCGGTCCTCCATTACATGTTACTGCAACTTCAACCTGCCCAAGGGTAGATCACAAGGTTTCGCGTCTACCTCATCTGACTATGCGCCCTATTAAGACTCGCTTTCGCTTCGGCTGCGTGGCTGAACCACTTAACCTTGCCAGACAAGAGTAACTCGTAGGCTCATTATGCAAAAGGCACGCCGTCACTGCACCTGGCAGCTCCGACCGCTTGTAAGCACACGGTTTCAGGTTCTTTTCACTCCTCTGTTCGAGGTTCTTTTCACCTTTCCCTCACGGTACTAGTTCACTATCGGTCTCTCAGGAGTATTTAGCCTTATCAGATGGTGCTGACAGATTCCCACAGGGCGTCTCCGACCCCGCGGTACTCAGGGTACTGCTAGGCTAGCATTCTATACGTGTACCGGGCTATCACCGTTTATAGCTGGGCTTCCCATCCCATTCCACTTCTGTTTGCTAATGCCACTTCGCAGCCCTACAACCCCACTGATGCCGTAACATCAATGGTTTGGGCTCTTTCCCGTTCGCTCGCCACTACTTGGGAAATCATTATTATTTTCTTCTCCTACGCCTACTTAGATGTTTCAGTTCAGCGCGTTCGCGTATTATACAACATACCTTCAGTATGCTAGGTTGCCCCATTCGGAAATCTTCGGATCGAACTCACATTTGCTAATCCCCGAAGCTTATCGCAGCTTATCACGTCCTTCATCGCCTCTGAGAGCCTAGGCATCCCCCGTGTGCCCTTATTTACTTTCTTCACCTCATAGCCCTTTTGCTACTATGGGTTGCTTTTTGATATATATAACCATGATGCTACGCATTAATCCGTTCGGCCTTGACCGAGGGTCTTCATAATACATCGAACACATCACAGTATTGTCTCTACTGTTGTCTTCTCTTGTAATTTTTTTCTTTCAATATGTCAAAGAACTCTTTGTCGCCCTTATAATGAACACAATATCTTGGTGTTCGGGCAGACCTGTGGAGAATATCGGAGTCGAACCGATGACCCCCTGCGTGCAAGGCAGGTGCTCTAGCCAGCTGAGCTAATTCCCCGTATCGTTTTATGGTAGTCCCGAGCAGATTTGAACTGCTGACCCCTACATTATCAGTGTAGTGCTCTAACCAACTGAGCTACGGGACTAGCTTATCATTCTCTCTCTGGACCATCCTACAGGGATGGGCACATTTCTTCAAATGTTTCTTTTTGTTTCTTAATATAAATCATGTGTATACGTAACGAGCTTCAATCTTGAATGCTCTAGAAAGGAGGTATTCCAGCCGCACCTTCCGGTACGGCTACCTTGTTACGACTTAGCCCCAATTATCGGTTTTACCCTAACACGCTCCTTGCGGTTACATGCTTTAGGTACCCCCAACTTTCATGGCTTGACGGGCGGTGTGTACAAGGCCCGGGAACGTATTCACCGCGTCATTGCTGATACGCGATTACTAGCGAATCCAACTTCATGAGGTCGAGTTGCAGACCTCAATCCGAACTGTGAATGGCTTTTAGAGATTAGCATCATATTGCTATGTAGCTGCCCGCTGTACCATCCATTGTAGCACGTGTGTAGCCCCGGACGTAAGGGCCATGATGACTTGACGTCGTCCCCACCTTCCTCACTGTTTGCACAGGCAGTCTGTTTAGAGTCCCCGACATAACTCGCTGGCAACTAAACATAGGGGTTGCGCTCGTTGCGGGACTTAACCCAACACCTCACGGCACGAGCTGACGACAGCCATGCAGCACCTAGTTTCGTGTCCCGAAGGACTGATCCGTCTCTGGATCATTCACTAACTTTCAAGCCCGGGTAAGGTTCCTCGCGTATCATCGAATTAAACCACATGCTCCTCCGCTTGTGCGGGCCCCCGTCAATTCCTTTGAGTTTCAATCTTGCGACCGTACTCCCCAGGTGGATAACTTAACGCTTTCGCTTGGACGCTTACTGTGTATCGCAAACATCGAGTTATCATCGTTTAGGGCGTGGACTACCAGGGTATCTAATCCTGTTTGATCCCCACGCTTTCGTGCATCAGCGTCAATGCTAACTTAGTGAGCTGCCTTCGCAATCGGAGTTCTAAGACATATCTATGCATTTCACCGCTACTTGTCTTATTCCGCCCACTTCAAATAGATTCAAGTCCTACAGTATCAAAGGCACTGCGACAGTTAAGCTGCCGTCTTTCACCACTGACTTATAGGACCGCCTACGCACCCTTTAAACCCAATAAATCCGGATAACGCTTGGATCCTCCGTATTACCGCGGCTGCTGGCACGGAGTTAGCCGATCCTTATTCTTCAGGTACATTCAGCTACTTACACGTAAGTAGGTTTATTCCCTGACAAAAGCAGTTTACAACCCATAGGGCAGTCATCCTGCACGCGGCATGGCTGGTTCAGAGTTGCCTCCATTGACCAATATTCCTTACTGCTGCCTCCCGTAGGAGTCTGGTCCGTGTCTCAGTACCAGTGTGGGGGATTCTCCTCTCAGAGCCCCTAGACATCGTAGCCTTGGTGAGCCGTTACCTCTCCAACTAGCTAATGTCACGCGAGCCCATCCATATCCTATGAATATTTGATCATCGAGTGATGCCACTCAATGATGTTATGCGGTGTTAATCTCTCTTTCGAGAGGCTATCCCCCAGATATGGGTAGGTTGCTCACGCGTTACGCACCCGTGCGCCACTCTCATCGGTTCGTAGCAAGCTACTCCCCGAATCCCGTCCGACTTGCATGTATTAGGCCTGCCGCTAGCGTTCATCCTGAGCCAGGATCAAACTCTCCATTGTAAAATGAAGTGTAAGATCAAGACTATTTATAATAAATAGAATTGTCTTGTATTTTATTTCTGATTCTAAAATTGAACAGGTTGATTTTTTTTAACTTTCGTCGTTTCTCAACACTACTCGTTACGTTACATGATTATATTTTTAAAGAACTTTTTCCGCTTCCGCATCTCGCTTCGGCTATATGATGTCGGCATTGCGCCGTTATCGATCTTGTTTTGGTTCCCTTCGTTTCCGTTGGGACTGCAAAGGTAGAGATCTTTTTGGTATATCCAAAATAAATGTGAAAATTTATTTTTGGAGACCTTTTCGATTTCTGCGTCTAAATAACATAGACCCTCTTTTTTTCATTGTCCGTCCTTTCGAACAGACCGTTCCTCCCTTGCGGAGTGGTGCAAAGATAGACCATTTTTATATTCACTTCCAAACGTTTTCTTGCTTATTTATTGAGGAAGAGGTTAACTTGCTGTATCATTGAACGATTGATTTCTGAAAGAGCCGAACTGAGGGTTGGATATCGCCCAAAAAGCAGGTGCTATGGTCGATCGCTCCTTTATGATGGCCGATCGCATGTTTCTTATTACAGCGCTATAGATTAAGTGTGGATACACAATAATAGACGGAAAGACCAGATTGCTCCTTATACATAGTATATAGTAAACGCATATTGTACCACTATAGATAAGTATGGATGATTATCAATAGAACAGAATGTTCAATCGCTCCTTATATATAGTATAGATACTTATTGTTCTACTATAGATAAGTATGGATGATTATCTATAAATCTAAATGTACAATAATAGACAGAAATGATTAATACTTCCTTTTCTATAGTATACCGTGCGTACATTATTGTCTCTTTATTAGAATAAGTGTGAATACGCAATAGTAGAACGAGATGCCCCCCTTTATCATAGCATACTTTGGGTTCGATCGATAAGTGTAGGTCACTATCAATAGCCCGCGAAGAATAAGACCGATTATTGAGTAAAACAGCAGATATTCAATATGCAGATCCTACTTGGATATAACCTGAGTAATATGAACTAGGTACCAACTTCGGTATTAAAATAGGTATAGATTAGATATACCTTAGTATTAGTAGGGGGTTAATAGAGATATACCCCTATTAACCCTCTACTAACCCCCTATAATACCACTCTTAATACACTATTAAATATGAAGTTGGTACTAATTTGATATCAACTTATTAATAAGCTGATTTCCGGACCTTAATAATCACCTAAAGGATTTCAATTGCCATTCGTTATGGACAACACATTAAACTCTCCCAATAAACCAAAATACACCAACTGTTACCCAAAACATCATATAGAAAAACAAAGGGGTCCTTAACGGTTCGCCTGTTCATACGATAGATGAACCTATTCCTTATAATCGGAATAAGAATTGGATCCATCTCTCAACAATGACAAGAAACCTATGAAATCTAACAACTCTCAAATCTTAAGCACAGCTTCAACCCATTATAGTCAACTTATATATAGGACCCGATTTTAGATTGACACCAATGGATCCCACCTTATATAATAAGCTATCCTAAACTAAAAGGAGATCTCTCGCTATTTAAATTCAGCACCTATCCTCTCCATTAATTCTAAATTTAATTTTATTTTTTTTTGAAATCATATAATATTTTATAGATTTGCCTACTATTTAGATTTAGTATAAATAAAATCAACACTTAAAATATTCAACTCAAAATATGAAAAAGATATTCTTAGCAGCTTTACTTTTTTCTGCTCTATATGGGAAAGCCCAAAATAACAATACATTAATGAACGCTGACTTCTGGAAAGGTGCTCCAACACTAGCAGCAGTCAAAACTGAAATATCAAAAGGAAATAGTCCTTCTAAACCAAATGCCGCGTCATTTGACCCCGTAACAATGGCTATTCTAAATAAAGCTCCAAATGATGTTATTCAATTTTTAATTGAACAAGAAGGTAACAGCGTTACTAAAAAAACACATCATAGCCGTAGTTATCTACACTGGGCAGTATCAACCGGAAACATCGAACTTGTAAAATATCTAATAGCTCATGGTTCTGATGTCAACTACCAAGATAGCCATGGCTACCCTATTGCGGCATATGCAGCTTCTACAGGAAATAAAAATACAGCAATCTATGATCTTCTATTTGAAGCAGGTGTCAATCCAAAACAAAAATATGAGGATGGGGCAACATTGTTATTGTTAGCAGTAGCATCGGATGATGATTTAAAAGTAACCGATTATTTTATATCAAAAGGATTATCCGTAACAGAACGCGATAATTTTGACCGAACTGCTGCTGACTATGCTGCAAAATTAGGCAACATAGGTATTATCGAAAAACTTATAGCAAGGGGTGTAAAACCTACAAATGAAGCGCTTTTCTTCGCTACGCAGGGATCAAAGCAAATTACAAACGGTATTGAAACGTATAAATATCTAGTAGAAACCCTTCATTTAGACCCTAAAGCGACAAATAAAGATGGTGCAACGATTCTTCAAGCGCTAGTTCGTAGACCCAACATAGAAATCATCAACTATTTTTTGGATAAAAATGTAGACGTTAACAAGGCTGACAAAGAGGGTAACACTGTACTTATGATTGCTTCTGCTGGAAAAGATGCTAAGTTGGTCGAGTTATTACTATCGAAAACCAATAACATAAACGCCATTAATGATAAAGGCGAATCCGCATTGACAAGAGCAATTACAAGTGGTCCATCTGAAATTGCGTCCTTACTTCTAAAAAATGGAGCGGATATCAAGATCTTAAATAAGGATGGAAATAATCTAGCTTACTACTGGCTGAATTCATACACAGAAACGGCTCCTCAAGGATCTCGTGCTGCTCAAGGAGGAAATCAACAGGGGAATAATTTTGAAGAAAAGCTAACCTTACTGAAAGACAATGGACTAACAGTTACCGATCTTCAGAAAAATAAAAGCTCGCTATTGCACTTAGCTGTTGCGAAGGAAAACTTAAACCTAATCAAAAGGGTTGCTTCAATGGGAACTGATATCAACGCGCAGGACAATGATGGCATGAGTCCCTTACATAAAGCGGCATTAATCGCAAAAGACGATACTATTCTACAAGAATTGATTTCGATTGGTGCTAAGAAAGACCTTATGACATCATTTGATGAAACCGCTTATGATTTGGCAAAGGACAATGAATTTCTTACGAAAAACAATGTATCTATCGATTTCTTAAAATAACAGTATGAAAATTTCACTAAAATATATCCTACTTATATCCGTTATCACGCTTTTCAGCGCAAATTCATTTGCGCAAACTAGCAAATTCAAATGCATGATTCAAATGAATAGCTACGAAGGCGAAGGTGCTTACGTTATCATATCATTAATCAACCCTAAAGGAGCTTATGAAAAAACGCTTTCTGTTTTGGGGCCAGATAAACAATGGTATAATACCCTAAAGGAATGGCACAAGTTTCAAACAAAGTCCAACGGAAAGTTGAGTGCAATTACTGGTGCCTCAGTTGGTGGAGGCGATCGTGCAATGAGAACAATTGAAATTGACGATGCAAAGTTAAACAAAGGATATAAACTACGTTTTGAATCTGCTGTTGAAGAACAAAAATATCATGTTACAGATGTCGAAATACCATTGACCGTAGAATCGCTTGCTGAACGCGCCAATGGTAAGGGATATATCCGATTTGTAAAATTAAGTAAAGTCCAATAAGTAATAATGACCTTATCCATATGGAGGTATGCACATTTAGCTCTTGCCGTAGTATCATCCCTATTTTTACTCATTCTTTCCTTAACCGGAATTATATTAGCGATAGATGCTGTTAACGAAAAAACACAAGCATACCAAGTAGAAAATTCGAGTTCCATAAACCTTGCGCAATCCATAACAGGATTGCGCAAGGTTTATCCTGAAATCATTGAAATAGCAGTCGATCACAATCAATTTGTCAGTATCGATGCATTGGATGAGGAGGGCAATACCATAAAAGCCTATATCAATCCGATAACGGGTGCAGTATTAGGTGAAATTAAACCCAAAAGTCAGTTTATACAATGGACGACTGCATTACATCGCTCCTTATTTCTCCATGAAACAGGACGTATCATAGTCGGCATAGTTTCCTTTTTACTCTTACTGATTAGCATAAGTGGAATTGCGCTCATCCTTAAACGTCAACAAGGAATCAAGAATTTTTGCGCTAAAATAAATCGCGATTTCTTCGCTCAATATTTCCACGTTGTCAGCGGTAGACTATTCTTAATCCCAGTACTCATCATCGCCTTAACTGGGACATACTTATTTATGGCTCGCATGGATCTTATGAAGAGACCAAACGAAGAAATCAAGCATAAGCTTATAGGTGGTACTGAAAATAAAAAAATAGAAGAATTCCGTATTTTTCAAGAGAACACGTTTGCTGATCTTGAAAAAATAGACTTTCCTTTTATGGACGATGATCCAGAAGAGTATTACACCCTTAAGTTTAAAGACCGCGTGGTAACCGTCAATCAATTTAATGGCGATATAATCAGCGAAGTCAAATATCCATATACCGCAGCTCTAGAAAAACTTAGTCTTGATATCCATACGGGTAGAACAAATGTTATCTGGGCAATTATCCTAGGTCTCGCTTCATTAAACATCGTTTTTTTCATCTATTCAGGATTTGTTATTACTTTCAAGCGAACAAAGACTAAGGTTAAGAACAAATATAAAGCTGATCAAGCAGAAATCATTATTTTAGTAGGTTCGGAAAATGGATCCACTTTATTCTATGCCAATCAAATACATAAACAATTGTTAGGAGATGACAAGCGTTCTTTTCTTACCTCAATGAATCAGTACGGTAAATATCCGAATGCTCAGCATCTGATTATATTCACCTCTACTTATGGAATCGGGACAGCACCAACCAATGCCTCAAATTTTGAAGAATTGGTTCTGAAGTTCCCGCAGAATAAACATGTACACTATAGCGTTGTAGGATTCGGCTCGCGAGTTTACCCTGACTATTGTGCGTACGCTGCACAAATCGACGAAATTCTAGAAAAACAGAATTGGACTACCCGATTCTTAGCGCTGCATAAGATCAATGATAAATCAATTCCCGAATTCACAAACTGGATTCATCATTGGAGTGAGAAATCATGTATAGCCCTAGCTACAGCACCTTCATTATATCAAGCAAAAGTTGACGGGATTAGAAAATTGAAAGTGATCAAAAAAACAGGGGAAGATCACGCAACATTTACAGTTTTACTAAAACCACAATCAAAACTAAAATTTGAATCAGGCGATCTCTTGGCCATTTACCCCGCCCATGATAATAGAGAACGGTTCTATTCTATTGGACAAAATAATGGGATGATTCAGCTTGAAGTAAAATTGCATGAAAATGGATTGGGATCAAATTTTCTATATCAATTAGCGGAGAACGATATCATTCGTGCTCGTGTGATGCGTAATCCTGACTTTCACTTTCCAAAAGTACCAGCAGTCATTATGATTGCAAATGGAACAGGTATAGCTCCATTTTTAGGAATGATCCGCAATAACAAGAACACAGCTATTCATTTATATGCTGGCTTTCGATATGATAACAGTCTGACGCAACGCTATCAAGATTTCGCTCGAGAGCAAATTGCAAATAACCACCTCAATACATTTCACTTTGCTTATTCAAGAGAGCAAAAGTCACAGTATGTCATGGATCTGATTAAGCAGGATGTTCTTCTGTTCTTAGCACATTTAGAAAGTGGAGGCGTTATTATGATTTGTGGATCACTCCGTATGCAACGCGACGTGGAGCAAGTTATTGAAGAAATAACGTTATTACATAAAGATAGAGCATTAAGTCATTATAAGGAAAGCAATCAAATCTTAACAGATTGCTATTAATGTAAATCGTCACGCAACAGATTATGAAGTTTTTGTATACGCTCGCTACTTTCCTACTTTTCCATTACAGCTACAGCCATGCACAAATTGTCGTGAGGCAACAAGCTACTTTGATGGGCTCTGTATTTGAGATTACTGTCGTTGACCACGATAGCACAACAGCGCATCATCATATTGATTTGGTAATTGCTGAAGTATCGCGTATTGAGAATCTCATATCAGAATGGCGACCTGAAAGTCAGATTTCAGAAGTTAACCGCAATGCAGGGATCAAGCCAGTAAGGGTAGATCGCGAAGTTTTTAATTTGACAAAAAGGGCAATTGCATATGCACAACTTTCCAATGGGGCTTTCGACATCAGCATCATTGCTTTAGACAAAATCTGGCAATTCGACGGATCAATGACGGCATTACCTTCAGAAGAAGTAATTCGTAAATCGGTCGAAAAAGTAGGTTATAACCACATTATTTTAGATAGCATAAATAGCAGTATTTACCTCGCCTTGCCTGGTATGAAGATTGGTTTTGGATCAATTGGAAAAGGCTATGCTGCCGATATGGGTAGAACTTTGATGCAGGCGAAGTCTGTTAAAGCAGGAATCGTAAATGCTTCTGGCGATATCGCCACTTGGGGTCTTCAGCCTAATAACAAACCTTGGTTAATCGGGATTAAAAACCCCTTTAAGTCTTACAAAACGATTAAAATACTGAAGATGAAAGAAAGTGCTGTTGCAACATCAGGTAGTTACGAGAAATATGCTGAGATTGATAACAAACGATATGCCCATATCATCAATCCAAAAACGGGTATCCCTGCAACCGGTCTCACGAGTGTTACGATCTATGGTCCATCAGCAGAATTTGCCAATGCATTAAGTACGTCCATTATGGTCCTAGGCCAAAAAGAGGGTGTAAAATTGGTTAAAAGATTCCCCGATTACGACTACCTATTCATTACAGATAAAGGCAAGGTGTTAAAGAGTAACTAGGTACTCCTCATGCCCACTACTATTTTTTAAGCACCTGCTTAGGTTCTATCTCTTCCAAATCATCATCAAATAAAATACGGACAGAAGGTGTATAGGTATCATCATGCTGTCCTGTTTTATTAGCCCAAAAGAATGCCCCTAAAAATATTAAAGCAAGAAATACACTACACCCAATCAACATAAAAATAATACTCATACACTATTTGTATTTAATAAAATCACTATAAGCCTCTCCTCTTGGCATACCAATGTGTCAACAAGCTCGTAAAAGATATAATGGTGACAGTACTGATGGGCATCAATATCGCAGCAAATAATGGCGACATCTGACCTTGGACGGCAAAACTCAACCCAATGACATTATAGAAAAGTGAAATACCGAAACTCAAATGTATCACACGTACCACATCTTTACTAAAGTCAAAAAATTGCGGTAATTTTTCGAACGAAGCACCATCCAAAATTGCATCGCAACCAGGTGAAAAATTATTGATATCATCACTAACTGCGATTCCCAATGCGGCAGCCTTCAATGCTCCAGCATCATTTAAGCCATCACCAAGCATACAGATATGTCTTCCATTTTCTTGGATTAAGTTTATAATTTCCAATTTATTCAATGGCGATTGATTAAACATGAGTTGGGCTGTTGGTGGAAAAAGATCCTTCAAAACATCTTTTTTATGATCATTATCACCAGAAATCAAATGCAGATCATATTTTTTTAAGTTATGTATAACACCCGATAATCCTGGACGCCATGACTGTTCCATGGAGAAACAACCTTTTACTTCACCATTGATCGAAACAAATACGTGGGATTCTTCACCAATAGTTTTAGAAGCACCGACAAATCGGGCGCTCCCTATCTTGACGATCGCTCTACCAATATGCGTAACCGACCCCTCACCTACACTTTCCTGATAGCTATTTACCGGGACAGCTTCTATATCCTCCATCCATTTGACGATCTCTCTGCTCAAAGGATGACTTGAATTACGACAAGAAGAATATACTAATCTTTTTTCCTCTGCGGTTAAGAAACCTTCAAAAGCAATCCCATTCACCATTGGAGAAGAAATTGTTCCTGTTTTATCAAAAACTACGGTATCGACCGTAGCCATCTGTTCTACTGTTGCTGCATTTTTGGCATAAAATTTATTTCGATCGAACACACTTAAAGCGGCTGCAAGGGTAAAAGGAGAACTTAATGCCAATGCACAGGGACAGGCAATAATCAATACTGCTGTAAAAGCACCCCAAGCCTTGTTGCCATCTTGGTCTATCATCCAAAATACTGTCGCAGAAACAGCAATCAATAATAAAACAATCGTAAAATATTTACTGATGTACCCAATAAAGGTTTGGAATGGCTTATCGTAGTGTTTATAATTTTCATTATTCCACAATCTGGTTAAATAAGACTGGGATACAGACTTGACGACCTCCAACTCGATGGCTTTAGCCGTTTGACGCCCTCCTGCATAGATGACTTCACCCAAAGTTTTGGCAACTGGTTTTGATTCTCCTGTTACAAAACTAAAGTCTATACAAGCTTCTCCATTTAACAATAGCGCATCAGCAGGAATTATTTCATTATTACGTACCAGAATACGATCTCCGATCTGTAGGTCAGCAAGCTGTATCGCTTTTTCTTTTCCGTCGACTATCGTGGTGACTGCCACTGGAAAATAACTCCTATAATCCCGTTCAAAAGATATATGATGATAGGTTTTTTCCTGTATCCATTTTCCTATCAAAATAAAAAACACCAAACTACATAACGTATCTGCAAAGCCTGCTCCTGACTGCGTGATGACATCATACGCAGTACGCACAAATAAGATAAAAATCCCTAAGGCCAATGGTACATCCAGATTTAATCTTTTTTGGCGAATACTTAGAAATGCAGATTTAAAATAATCTGATGCACTATAACACAGTACAGGTATCGCAAATAATAAATTTGCATATCCAAAAAACAAAGAATATGATTTTTCAAATGATGCAAGTCCGAAATATTCCGGAAAACTCAACATCATGGAATTTCCAAAACAAAACCCCGCAACTGCTATTTTAGCAATTAATGGATTTGAATTCGCTTTTTTTCCTTCTTTAACGATATCCTGCAAGGTAACTTTAGGCTCATAGCCAATACTTATCAATAAGGCGACAAGATTGCGAAGCGATAGATCTTGGTGTTTAAATGTGATACTCGCCTGTTTTTTCATAAAATCGACCTGCGAGGATAGCACGTTTGGATTTATTTTATATAAATTTTCTAACAACCAAATACAAGAGCTACAGTGAATGACAGGGATATAAAAAGTAACGATGGTAATCTGCTCCCCTTTAAAATCAATCAATTTATCAGCAATTACTGGTTCATCTAAGTATGCCAGATTTGCAATTTCCCCTTTATTCGATTTACCAGGATGTTGATTGTAGCGATAATAACTTTTCAGATTATTATCATGTAGAATCTGGTATACCGTCTGACAACCTAAACAACAAAAATCATGATCATCGTACCTATAATCGCTCGAAAGAAGCGCGTCACCACAATGAAAACAAGATTGATTTACTTGGATATCCTTAATTTCAACCATTGTCTTATCTTAAATAGCTTGACTAAATAATTTCTTTTCTCCCTTAGACTGTTGGAGCTTCAAATCAAATTGCATACATACATTCCTCAAAAAGGACTTACCTAATGGAGAAATCGTGATAATATCCTCTTCCTCCGTAACCAATCCTTCCAATATCATCACTTCCAATCTATTTAAAATCGCTTCATTGAAAGGAAACCCGCTAACGAACTTTGTTTTTCCTTTACACATGAGGTCCAGGATATACCGCCTAATGACCAAATCTTCTGGATCAAGTAGGTGCCCTTTCACTACAGGGATTTCATTTTGTGCTAACAGTTTTTGATACTCTTCGACACTTTTCGCATTTTGCGCAAAACCATCCCACGAATCACTGATAGATGACACTCCCAAACCAATAAGAAGTGGGCGATAACGATCGGCATATCCCATAAAATTACGATGGAGTCTTTCTTGCTGAAAGGCAAGAAACAGCTCATCACCTATCCTAGCAAAATGATCCATCCCGACATCCTCATATCCAGCCTCTTGTATTAATTTTTTTCCAGCTGTATATAGCGCTAATTTTTCTTCGCCTCTTGGTAGATCTTCTTCTGTATAATGACGCTGCCCAGGTTTAATCCAAGGGACATGGGCATAACTATAAAAAGATATGCGATCCGGATTCAGTTTTAGAGATGCTTTTAGCGTATCGGTTATGGTCGCTAGGTTCTGTTTAGGCAAACCGTATATTAAATCAAAATTAATAGAAGTGTAGCCAAGTGTACGTGCCTCTCGCATCACACGCTGCACATCTGCCACTTCCTGTTTTCTATTAATTGTGAATTGTACTAATGGATCAAAATCTTGAATTCCTAAGCTCAATCTTCGAAAACCTAATTGATACAAAACAGCTAAGTGCTCATAAGTCGTATTACCCGGATGCGCTTCGAATGAAAATGACGCATCTTTAGCGATTTGAGCTTGTGCTTTAATACCGTTAATCAGTTTTGCAAGATGTTCTGGTGCAAAAAAAGTAGGGGTTCCTCCACCGAGGTGAATTTCAGAGATCAAAGGCGCACCATCCTTCAATATTGCTGTATACATCCCCCACTCTTTTAGTAAACTAGTTATATATGGTATTTCAACCCTATGGTTTTTTGTAATTCTTGTATTGCATCCACAGTAGGTACATAGACTTTCACAAAACGGAAGATGGATATAAAGACTTATTCCAGCATCTTTCGATTTTTGATAGGAATGGTAGACCCTTGTAGACCATTCATCAGGAGAAAAATGATCATTATCCCAAAAAGGAACGGTTGGGTAACTCGTATAACGTGGAGCTGCAACATTGTATTTTTCGATTAATGCTTGCAGTCTAGATTCGCTTGTATTGTCTATCATGAACCTATGATTTTACAGGACAATCTTTCAAACAGCAACAAGCGGTACCTACGCATTTTCCTGCGCCCCACAAATTCAAATTACGGATCGTTTGTTCTGCAATTCCTTTTGGACTTTGATCTTCAAATGGCGTATTGGCTACTTGTATATCTAAATTTCCCGCTTCCACCAAATCAATATGATCGGTTCCTAAGGTACGTGTCATAATTCTGGCCACCCCCATACTTTTTAAGGTCTGGATCATGGAAGACTTCAAAATATCAGCTCCCGAAATGACCACAACATCCTTTCCCGAAGCATACACTTTAGTTTCTTCATTAAGGCCATTGGCGATTAATGTCAAATCATGCATTTTGCCATTGGCTACTGCTAACAACTCCTTTTCATGAGTCTGAATACTATAAACAACTACTTTCATGCGATCTCTTTTGAAATTCTAAATCCGAATAAAACAAAAGTAAATAGACTTCAAATTCTTACACATGAAGTTGGTCAGCTAAAAAAGTGATCTTCGTCACATATTTAAGCGATAATGGTCAATGGTCTAAAAATATAAAAGGGGTGGATTCTTTTGAATCCACCCCTTTTATATTTTATAGTCAGCAAAAAATGCGCTATTGCTTAATATTTCGAAGCTTTTTAACCGATATAATACGGATTGCACTTTTCTCTTTAGCAATTAGATCTTCATCTCGAAAATCAGAAAGAATACGAGAAACAGTTTCATTTGCAGTACCTGCAATCGTCGCTATTCCCTCTCTGGATATCTGAATAACACATTCATCGTCATTCCCCAGGTCCATACTTTTTTCAACAACACTGATTAAGGCATTTGCGATTCTTTTACGAACGGTACCATAGGCGAATCCCAGCAGCTGTTCTTCTTTTCCCCTGATATTACCCGTTAGTAGTTTAATAAACTTTCCTGCTATCAGTGGTTTTCGGTACATCAATTCAAAAAAATCTTCCTTACTAATGAGTGCAATTTCAGATTTATCAACAGTTTCCACATTATCGGAGTATTTCTCATTCAATAACATGGCTTCATAACCTAGATATGTACCTGCTAACTGCATATCTGTAGAAAGTTCACGCCCATCTTCATAACAAAGAAAATTTCTGACAGTTCCACTTATTACAAAATAAACGAATACCGGAGAATCTCCTTGTTCGTAAATGGGTTGCTTTTTTTTAAATACTTTAACACGCGATTTATCGACCAATTCCTTTAACAGGAAATCTTGTTCTTCAGAACTGAGGTATAAAGAATTCTTGATGGTGATGGCCTCTCCAATTTGTCCACGTTTTTTAAAACGAACGTCTATCGCATTTAGCAGTTCGACGTCATCAAAAGGTTTTGTTAGATAATCATCAGCACCCAATTCCATCGCTTTTCGCATATCCGAGCGTTCAGCTTTAGCAGTCATAAAAATAAATGGAATATGAGCCGTTTCTTCGTTTTTACTGAGAATATATAAAACCCCATAACCATCCAATTCGGGCATCATAATATCGCACAATATCAAATCAGGTAAATGAGTGGTTGCAAGTTCCACTCCAGAGCGTCCATTTTCTGCAGCGATTACATGATATTGACCGGTTAACTCCAAAATCTCTGTCGCTCCCTCTCGGATATCTGAATTATCTTCTATAATTAGTATTGTCTTCTTTTCCACTTACAACTATTTTTCTTGCGTAAATATCATCTTAAAAAAAGCTCCTTCATTAATGGCAGATTTATATTCCAATGTGCCCTCCATGAGGTGAACATAGCGTTTCACGATATTCAATCCAAGTCCAGTACCCGGAATATTACCCGTATTATGTGCTCTAAAAAATGGTTCAAATAGATTGACCTGTTCCTCTACAGGAATACCAATGCCATTGTCTCGCACTTTTATAATACAGGTATCCGCGTCAACTATCGTATTAAATTCAATGAAAGTGTCTTCTCCGGAATATTTTATGGCATTTGAAATCAAATTGACAACTGCATTTTTCAATAAGTTAGCGTCCAGCATAAATATACCAACGGCACCGGTATGTTGATAGATGATATGTTGATTTTTCTTACAGATCAATTGCATCTCTTCAGTAATTTCTTCTGCTAATTCGACTACATTAATCATCTTTTTATCTACCGTGACCACTCCAGCTTCGAGCTTTTCTAAGGAAAGAAAATCATTTAAGATGCTCGTTAGTAATTGAACTGAACCTTTGATCTTGTTGGTATGTTTTAGCACACTAGCAAAATCGGGTTTTTCGATATATTTATCGATTAAGGCTGCGGATAATTGCACCGAACTCAATGGCGTTCTAAACTCGTGTGAAGCCATGGAAACGAACCGCGATTTTAACTGACCAAGTTCTTTTTCTTTTTCCAAGGATTTGGAGACTTCAGCCTTTGTTTTTTCCAACTCCGACACCAGCATGATCAAATCCTTCGTTCTTTCGCTTACTTTTTGCTCCAGTTCAACGGCGTGTCTTTTTAGTCGATTTTCTGCCAGTTTCTCTCGTGTAAGGTCATGAATAAATCCGGTAAAAATATTTCTTCTTTTATACCATACCTCACTCACAGCCAAACGAAACGGGAAGGTGGTTCCATCTTTTTTCCTTCCAAGAACCTCCCTTCCTATCCCGATTATTTTTTTATGACCTGTACTTTTATAATTACTGATATAGCTATCGTGCTCACTATGGTACGGCTCGGGCATTAACATCGAAACATTATTGCCTATTACCTCTTCTCCAGTGTAACCAAATAAACTAGAAGCTGCCGGATTGATAGATTCTATAATACCGCGATTATCAATGGTAATAATCCCATCGATAGCATGATCAATAATCGCCTCTAAAAGCTTCGCACTGTCCATGAACTATTTTACTAATTTTTTATATTTTAGACGATGTGGTGTAACATCACCAAGTCTTTTCTTTCTATTTTCTTCATATTCCGAATAGTTACCCTCGAAGAATCTCACTTGAGAATCACCTTCAAAGGCTAGAATATGTGTACAGATACGATCTAAGAACCATCTATCGTGGGAGATGACTACAGCACAACCACCAAAGTTCTCCAACCCTTCTTCTAAAGCACGTAAGGTATTTACGTCAATATCGTTGGTAGGCTCATCTAAAAGCAGTACGTTAGAACTTTTCTTTAATGTAATTGCCAAGTGTACACGGTTACGCTCACCACCTGATAAAACACCTACTTTCTTTTGTTGATCGGCACCGTTAAAGTTGAACTTAGAAACATATGCTCTCGAGTTTGACGAGCGATTGCCCAGCATGATATTTTCATTACCATCGGTAATATTTTCCCATACTGATTTCTCAGGATCAAGGTCATCATGGTTTTGATCTACATATCCAATAACAACGGTTTCACCTACTTTAAATGTACCGGTATCCGGTTGCTCTTGACCAGTGATTAGGCGGAATAAAGTTGTCTTACCAGCACCATTGGGACCAATAATACCTACGATACCAGCAGGAGGAAGTGAGAAACTTAAATTTTCAAATAAAATACGGTCACCATAGGCTTTAGAAATATTATCCGCCTCGATCACGACATTTCCTAAACGCGGTCCTGGCGGGATGAACAGTTCTAATTTTTCTTCACGATCTTTCGTTTCTTCAGATGCTAATTTATCATAGTTATGAAGACGCGCTTTAGATTTGGCATGTCTCGCTTTTGGCGCCATACGTACCCATTCCAACTCGCGCTCTAATGTTTTCTGACGTTTTGATTCTGTTTTCTCTTCTTGCGCTAAGCGTTTTGATTTTTGATCCAACCAAGAAGAGTAATTTCCTTTCCAAGGAAGACCTTCGCCACGATCCAACTCAAGGATCCAACCAGCCACATTATCCAAGAAGTATCTATCGTGGGTAACGGCAATGACAGTTCCTTTATATTGTTGTAAATGTTGTTCTAACCAATCAATAGACTCTGCGTCCAAGTGGTTGGTAGGCTCATCCAACAATAAAACATCCGGTTCTTGAAGTAAAAGACGACACATTGCTACACGACGACGCTCACCTCCTGACAAATTGGCAATCTTCGCATCTGGTTCAGGACAACGTAAAGCATCCATTGCGCGTTCTAATTTCGAGTCAATTTCCCAAGCATTAGTCGCATCAATAATATCTTGAAGCTCACCTTGTCTGTTTAAAAGCTTATCCATCTCATCTGCATTTTCATACACTTCTGGTAAGCCAAATTTTTCATTAATTTCTTCGTATTCTTTTAAGATAGCAGTTATTTCAGCAACACCCTCTTGGACAATTTCCAAAACAGTTTTTTCAGGATCCAAAATAGGCTCTTGCGCTAAATAGCCAACAGAATACCCTGGAGAGAAAACAACTTCACCTTGGAATGATTTATCTAAACCGGCAATTATTTTTAATAATGAGGATTTACCCGAACCATTAAGACCGATTACACCAATCTTTGCACCGTAGAAAAAAGAAAGGTAAATATTTTTTAAAACTTGTTTTTGAGGGGGGTAGATTTTGTTGACACCCGCCATTGAAAAGATTATTTTTTCGTCTGACATACTAATCAATTATACTTTATTTGGACAATAAATACACACAAATGTAAACTTTTATACTGACATTTTGATCGAATTTGTAGGATGGCTTAATTGTTGATAAATATTACTAAAATATTAAGGATTGATAAAGTAAATTTATTACATTTATATCATTCTGGTCATTAAAAGAAAGGTAAATTACATGGAAGCAAAATTTTCACCGCGCGTAAAAGATGTCATATCGTACAGTAGAGAAGAGGCTTTGAGATTGCGTCACGATTATATTGGTACGGAACATTTATTGTTAGGTCTGATTCGTGAAGGTGATGGCATGGCAATCAAGATTCTGAAAAATATCGGAATCGATACTGCAGCTTTACGTCTATCTGTAGAGGAGGCCGTGAAAAGCTCATCTGTATCTCGCGCTCCTATTGGCAATATGCCACTTACAAAACAAGCAGAAAAAGTACTTAAAATCACATATTTAGAAGCTAAGATTTTTAAAAGTGAAATCATAGGAACAGAACATTTATTATTGGCAATTTTAAGAGATGAGGATAATATCGCTTCTCAAATATTGCAGCAATATCAAGTGAGTTATGATATCTTCAAAGCGGAAGTAGAACAAAATAAGACAACAATTCGTGATGAGGCTCCAGGATCGTCGACTGGTGATGACGATTACCCTGAGGAAGAGCAATTCATTCAACCTAAAAAGGTCTCTGATATTAAATCTAAAACTCCGGTTTTGGATAACTTCGGACGTGACTTAACAAAAGCCGCAGAGGAAGGTCGTCTTGACCCTATCGTAGGTCGTGAAAAAGAAATAGAACGCGTTTCTCAGATTTTATCACGTCGTAAGAAAAACAATCCGTTGTTAATCGGAGAACCGGGTGTTGGTAAATCTGCGATTGCAGAAGGACTTGCACTACGTATTGTACAACGTAAGGTATCACGTGTTTTATTCGGAAAACGAGTTGTCACACTTGACTTAGCCTCTTTAGTTGCTGGCACGAAATATCGTGGTCAGTTTGAAGAGCGTATGAAAGCGGTGATGAACGAATTGGAGAAATCACCTGATGTGATCTTATTTATCGATGAAATTCACACTATCGTGGGTGCTGGTGGAGCTTCGGGTTCATTGGATGCATCCAACATGTTCAAGCCAGCATTGGCGAGGGGTGAAATTCAATGTATCGGTGCTACAACATTAGATGAGTATCGCCAATACATCGAGAAAGATGGTGCTTTGGATCGTCGTTTTCAACGCGTAACCATTGAGCCAGCGACTCATGATGAAACGATTGAAATTTTAAATCGTATTAAAGAAAAATACGAGGAGCATCATAATGTAAACTATACTCCGGAGGCTATTGAGGCTTGTGTAAGCTTAACGACTCGTTATATAACCGATCGTTTCTTACCTGATAAAGCTATCGATGCATTGGATGAGGCTGGTTCTCGTGTGCATTTGACGAACATACATGTTCCACAAACGATTATTGATATCGAAGAGAAAATCGAAGAAATCAAATTAGAGAAAAATCGTGTGGTTCGTAGTCAAAAATATGAAGAAGCTGCTAAGTTACGTGACACTGAGAAAAAACTGTTGGAGGAACTCGACCGTGAAAAATTAGCATGGGAAGAAGAAACTAAAGCGAAACGTTATGTCGTAACTGAAGATAATGTTGCTGAAGTTGTTTCGATGATGACGGGTATTCCTGTACAACGTGTGAGCCAAACAGATAGTCAAAAGCTATTGAACATGGGTGACTTGATGAAAAATAGAATCATTGGACAAGATGACGCTGTACATAAATTAGTGAAAGCTATCCAACGTACACGTGCAGGTTTAAAAGACCCGAAAAAACCAATCGGTTCATTCATTTTCCTTGGTCCTACTGGTGTTGGTAAAACCGAGCTAGCAAAAGAGTTAGCGCGCTTTATGTTTGATTCTCAAGATGCGTTGATTCAAATCGACATGAGTGAGTACATGGAGAAATTTGCGATTTCCCGTTTAGTGGGAGCGCCTCCGGGATATGTGGGTTATGAAGAAGGTGGACAATTAACAGAGAAAGTCCGTCGTAAACCATACGCCGTCATCTTATTGGATGAGATTGAAAAAGCACATCCTGATGTCTTCAACTTGTTGTTGCAGGTATTGGACGAAGGTCAATTGACAGATAGTTTAGGTCGTAAAGTTGATTTTAGAAATACAATCATCATCATGACTTCAAATATCGGAGCACGTCAATTAAAAGAATTTGGTCAAGGTGTTGGATTTACCACTGCGGCAAAAACTACACAGGCGGATTCACATTCTAGAACTGTTATCGAAACAGCTTTAAAACGTGCATTTGCTCCCGAGTTCTTAAACCGTATTGATGATGTAATTGTCTTCAACTCGTTATCTAAGGAGAATATCTTTAAAATCATTGATATTGAATTGCAATCTCTTTTTGGTCGAATTACAGATTTAGGCTATACGATAGACTTGAGTGATGTTGCTAAAGATTTTATTGCAGAGAAAGGATATGATACTAATTTTGGAGCCCGTCCATTAAAACGAGCAATCCAGAAGTATTTGGAAGATCCAATCGCTGAGGAAATATTAAAAGGTGATATCAAATCTGGCGATCGTCTAAAAGTCGATTTAAATACTGAAACGAAAGAAATTGAAGTAGTTGCCGATCGTTCTGAAAGACCAATCGAGCCTGCTGATAAGAAAGAAGATTAATAGAATTTGAGTTATTTATAAAAATGCACCATTAGTGGTGCATTTTTTGTTAGTAGTGTTAATAGAATGTTAAACTTTTACATCGTTTGACAATCTCATTAGTTTAGAAAAGAAAAATAAAGATATGAAAAGAATTTTATCAGCCCTATTAATAGGTGGTGCAACCTTAACTGTGTTTAGTTCTTGCACGAAAGAGTATATTACTGAAGAAAACATAACTGTTAATCCAGGCAGATCTTTTATTTATACGATCAAGCCAAATCAATGGACTTCTGATAATAGCGGTCGCATTATCCATAAGCTAAGTTTACCAGAGCTTACACAATATTACGTTGATCAAGGTGACGTTTCTGTACATATGAGCTTAAATAAAGAATCATCGTACAAAATTCTTCCTGCTTCATTTGCATTTGATTATGGTAATGGACAATCGGCTCCAATAAGTTTTCATATTGATTACAAAATAGGTGAAGTGATGATTATTGGTGAGGATCCATTGGATGATGCCTTAATCAATTTTCCAACGAGAGATTTAATTGTCAAAGTTATAATTTCAGACACAGACTATGTCGAATAACAGAAAAAGCCTCAGTGCGTAAAATTCTGAGGCTTTTTTATGTTCATTTTCTATTAGCTGCCCCTCCTTACTTAAAACCTTAACATGAGGTATGTGCTGTAAAGATAAATTTGTTTTAATAAAAAATATGAATCATTTTTTGTTGCGTATTAGGTGTAGTTCTCCTTGAACTGTGGTACGGATTCTAAGCCATGCCTCCCATTATTTTTTGGTTGCTCATCATCATCTTTTCCTCCTTCCAATCATTGATATCTTATTTTTATCATCATCTGGACAGAAGCTGATCCTTCCCCTATTTTCATACAATATCAAGCCAGCGTCACGAATGGCGCTATAAACCACTTCTCTATTACTCTGATAATGTACGGATACCGTGACTAACTTATCCTGCGGCAAACAGTCCCATTGTTTTATAGTAAACCCTTCCCAACGGCTCATTTCGTCTACAAATATCCTCAATGATATATTTTTATAAGTGCGGATTTTACGGGTCCACATCTTAGCCATTTCAAAATCCACATTAACTTCTCGAAAAAGAGTATCTATTTCCAAACCTGATTTATCCGACCGTTCTGCCATCAGTACCCCAAGATCACCGGGGCAATACAAGAGCTCGCTTTTCCTCAAACTATAGGAATACAGATCCACCTCCCCATTATTAAGCACCAACTTGGTATGATCCTTTGTTGCTCTAATGACAAAGTCGCTCGCTGTTGCAGTCACTTTACCTTTCACAGTACCTACAACCAGTGTGTTTTTACTGGTCGCCATATAAGCCTCACCTATCAAATCAATGTAAGTGGTGTCCCTTTTCTGTATCGGGTATCGCACCCAAGACTGCGCATTCATCCTGATGCGGGTACCATCTTCGGTCTCCAGTACACATTGTTGCCGTGCTTCCGTGTAGATTTCCAGATTTGCTATCATTGTTGGCTCTTCATAACCATCACCTTCTACTTTTTCAATCTTCAACACACCCTCTCTAGTTCTGCTAATCAATAAATCCCCCACCTGCTTTATCCTTCCCACATCATCAGGATATACTTTTACCCAGGTCGAGTCTCCGACCAATAGCATACAGGAAGACTCTTCAGACGGGATATCTCCGTCATGCGCAAAATGCAGACTGTTGCTTCCCACTGACAGTATATAATTAACATCATCTCGTACTTTGAAATAATTAATAGCGACGGAGCCAAAGAAGAAGAGTACAGCCACAGCAGCAACAATAGCCAAGAATATCTTTTCATCCTTTGGCATTTTTACTACTAATTCCTCATCAAGTTTTAAGGCTTTTGCTCTTTTGATGATAGCCTCAACATCAGGCTGCCAATCCCGCAATATACCTTTGGGCAATTGTCCGCCCAGATCCCGTAGCACCTCGATAACCATCAACTCATACACATCTTCCGAATACCGAGACTTCTCCCGTTCCAACAACAGCTCTTCCACTGTGGTAATCTCTTCCAATAATTGCTTTCTGATTAAGTCTTCAATATTTATATTGTTGTGTCCCATTTTAATCCGTTCTAGTATATGAATAACTCAATTGAATGTTCCGATCAACGCTTAAATAGCTTTCTGATCTTCCTCTGTGCAGAACTCAGTAAGTTCCTGACCCGTTGCGGCTTGAGCTTATGGACTTTTTCCAATTCTTTATTATCCATTCCATCGACTTTAGAGCCTATCAAAATATTCCTTTCCATTGGAGTAAGCTCTGTTGCCTGTAGCATCAGCTCATTAAGCGTCTCTTGGTAGACCAGCTTCGTATCCGCCAGTTCATTACTGCATACATCCACATGGTCTTCGATTGGTTCTTTAAGATGCTTTCGTTCAGACCGAAGTGTACAATAAGCAATATTTCGAGCTATCGCCATTATCCATACAAAGGGATCAGCCATTTCACCAATGTTTCGATGATCTTTCCATATCGCTATCAATGTAAGCTGAAACACATCTTTGACCAATTCATCATCATTATGAATAAAACGGCTGATCTGCCCCAATAATTGAACTCGAAAATGTTCTACGATGAGCCGTATCCCCTGATCAGGATCATCAATCAATGTACTAAAGGTTTCCTTTTCCATATCTTAGGTTTTACTTCCATATTTCATATATCCCAACCATTTTAATAAAAATTATCAACCTGATAATCAGACATTTAAAAAATAAATGAAAATACAGGGGGTACATTTCCTCTAGTTAGGACAGTTATATATAGAAGACGATGAAATTATTAATGGTTAAAACAAAGATACAACACAAAAATTAAACAAACAAAATTAAATATCTGATTAATAAATAGTTGCATAAAAATAGCGGCAGGAAATTGGACTGCAGTAATACGACGAATAAATTCTCTTACTCACAAGAACTAGAGAATTTATAACGAAAAAGATTAAAATAAAAGATCATGCAAAAGCAGACAAATAGAAAAGGACAATTTGGAAAACCACCGTATAGAATCGGGGTAGCAAGCGCAAGCTATGCCACCACAGCGATATGCTGCAGGATGGTTGACCGAATTGGGCAAAGCCTGCGTTCTTTACTCGGAAGCTGCTGTTGCGCCGGTCCGGTGCACGATGCACATGGACGTAAGTTTACGAGTTTCCCCATTGGGTACAAGGAAAAACTTTTTTGGTCGAATAAGGAGTCCCAATACCAAGAAAAAGCATCTTTCTTTCGGAATTTGCAGGGGGCCAATACCCTGATCAAGTATTGTGATCAATTAACTAAATTATGATAATAGTATAAAAGACGGAGGTGCAAATGAACTGGTTTAAATTATCGGCAACTGGTAACCCTCTTACTCCTAACAACTATACATTAGAAACTACTCCACCAAGTTGTGGAGGTCAAGATCAAATCTGTGCTGTTCAAGCAAATGCAGACACTTCAGGATTAAAACCTGAATTATCTGCAACATTGAAAGACGAGATGATCACAGCCTTACACTCAGGTCAAGAGTCTGCCAATGTTAAGTTACGGGATAGGTAGGTTTTAGCGAGGTACACTTGTATAATAAAGGGGTTAGCGAGGAGCTAACCCCTATTTGTATTACTCGCTTTCTTCAAAGACCAAAACTTCCATTTTCCGAGCATCCTTTTTTAGAACCAATCCCTGATTTTGCAATTGCTTATTAAGAGCATCCAAACTTGAATAGTCGTCAACCTTAATGTTCACTGTAGACTTAACCTCGTCAAAAACCGGCGGAAACTTCCCTAAATAATCAATTGTAAACACCAATACCTCTGTCCCTTCCAGTCCATCTTCGCTTTTTTCAATAATTACAGCATCATCATCCAATCGTTGCAGTACCAAACATGGAATTTCCTCTATTGACCAATAGACATTCAATCCCAATCCATTATTAAGATCGTTAATAATTACCTTTGCCACACGTTGTGTATCGATGTCAAGTACATCTATACGCTCATAGCAAATGCCATGATCCAGTAGCCAGCTATTCTTACCATCTCCACTAGCTAAATAACGATAGCGATCTGGGTTGCTAACTTTCCACTTTATACGCTCCTCTTTTAAAACAAATGTTGGTTTTTTTATAAGGCTGAGTGCCGCAGTATATGCACCAAGAATATCACGGTTATAAAAACTCACTTTCCTTTTTTGAGTAACGCTATCCTTTTTAATTTGAATTCCATGCCACATTTTACCATCTTGATATCCCGATATAGAAAGATTAACAAGCGATCCATCCACAAGTTTATTAATACTAACCGGGGATGATTCATCTCTAAAATCTGCTTTTAAAGGCAAATGTATCTTACCTTCCAAATAGAGTTTTTCCACATGCTCCGCTTTAGCAAAATCTGCAAATGTTATCGCCTGAACTTTCCCCTGCTTGAGCCAAGCTGTATGAGGCACCCCTTTATGAGGAAAATAAAGACGCAATAGCGTATCTTCATATATGGTTGGAAGGGCAACTTTATGCTCTTTAAGAAATGCATTGCTCTTATAAAAATTTTCGATCGTTGCTTTGTCTTGCCAAGTAACCAAGATCACCTGCAATTTGTCTCCCAATTCATTCTGAAGCTGCTGGAGCTTGGGCATTGCTGCTATGCAGTTAACACAAAAAGTATCGAAAAAATCTAAAATAACAACTTTACCCTGCAAAGTACTTAAGTCAATATTCCCCCTACTGTAGTTCAACACAGGAAAAGCAGCTAATTTTGGCAAATGCTGTCCTACTTTCAATTCTTGACTACGATCTGTATCCTTTTGAGCACTGACTATCGAGCTTGACAACAATAGGATCAATAAATTTATTAATATCTTATTCATAGGTCTAACGTTTATTTTGTGTCATACCTGATTCCATTATGGCCAACTCAGGTATTAAATGCGCATATTTCAGACTGTTTGGCTCCAATCGATATTCTCTCCCATCGAGTACCCGAATCAATGTCTTTTTAAAACGTACATCCTGATTGAGTCGTTTCAAATCGGACCAACGTCGCCCTCTAAACATTAATTCCTTTCTTCGCTCACCTAATATAATCCGTAATAATTTATCTGGATCAGATTCAGTAATGGGTAGAAATTCAGCTACTTTAAGACGATGCGACAGGAGCATATTGATATCAGCTAAAGCTTGATTCTTACGATTGATACGAACAGCACATTCAGCCCGGATCAGATAGGTCTCACCAGTCGTCAATCCGATAAAGTTAATGGCTGAACTATTATCATAAGAACCTCTAAAGCCATAAGTCTCAGGATCAGCATCATTATGCTGAAAGTACAATTGCTTTCTATAATCGTTATCAGCATACATTTCATACAACTCTGGATCGACCCGAGCTAAGAACTGATCTAATCCATAACTAAATAGCATCGTCGCTGGAAAAAGTACTTCCTCATTAAAACGTTCAAAAGGAAACCTGATCGTATGATCACGCATACTATACTGCATTAAGCTATGTTTGAGGCTCAAACTCGAGTCGGCGTAAGCATATGCTTTGGCATAATCCTGCATATCCAAGTAAACTCTTGCCAACCCCGCATATGCTGCTGCTTTATGTGGTCTACCTTTACGAGTTTCTACTATTGAAAGATTACCGATGGCCATATTATAGTCGTTTATGATCTGTTGATAAGTTTGTTCTAGGCTGCTCCGTATTGATCTATAATCTAACGCAGGATCCAATCTTAAAGGAATACCCAACTCCTGTGGTGCTGTAGTAGGGTTATAGGGCAAGGTGAACACCGAAGCAAGCTGATGAAAGGCAAAAGCTCTAAAAAAATGAGCTCCTCCCATTACTTGCTTATATTTGACAAAATCAGAACTGCTTTCTAGTTTTTGTAATATCTCTAATACCTGGTTGGCCAGATACACCGTTTTGTATGGGTTTTGCCACTGTGTATTCATCGTGATCATCGTTCCAGACCAATTATAGCTCAGTTTTTCATCTTCCTGTTCAACTGCACTTAAATCCGCTGAATTCAAATAATAATCATCTGCAGCTATTTCCCCCAGATTAGGATACCCAGTGTTCATACTGCTATAATCATTTAACAAAATGTCTGCCTGTTCTAATGTTTTAGGTACAGCCATCTTTTGATTGGGTTTGATATCTAAAAAGTCAGCACAGCCAACAAGTGGCGCTGCTAAGAGCAGAATATATACGATAAGTTTCATAATCTATGATTTACAAGTTGAAATTAAGTCCCAATGAAATGGACATTGGATCAGGAATAGACTCTCCATACTCGGGATCAATATTAAGCTTATTTGCCCTCCATATAGTCCCTATATTTTGTACGTAGGCATACACTCGAGCATTCTTTACACCAATTTTATTCATTTGGGTTAAAGTGTAACTCAACTGGATATCCCGCAATTTGATCTGATCTCCACGCTCCACCAATGCTGAAGATGAATAATACATTTCAGATGCAGGTATACTACTTGGATAAACAAAAGCAGGCACATCCGTCCATTTTTCATCCCCAGGTCTTTGCCATCTTTTAGCATAATCAGCATGACCTAAATCATTATTAATAAAAAACCGGTTATCAAAAGATGTTCTTATAAATTTATAACCCAGTTGATAAGAGATGTTAAAAGAGAGCTCTAAATTCTTATAGGAAAAGCTATTTCGAAATGACCCAAAGTAGGTGGGTCTAGAAGAGCCGTGGTTTTCCAAATCATCAATCTCTGCCCCATATACCAACGCAAAATAATCCTCTGACACCTCACCATTCAAATATCCTCTTGGTTTTCCTGATTCTGGACTTAGACCTGCCCATTTATACGTCAGTAAACTATAAAGGTCTAAACCTTCTACTGCTGTCATTGCCCCGTAATAAGGATATGAAACAAAGCTGTCTGCTCTTTTGTCTGAAATAAACGAACGTTTAACTTTCGTGGTATTATACGCGAATACAAAATTAGATGACCACTTAAATTGAGTATTTTGAATAACATCTGTGTTGATCGATATATCCGCTCCACGACCATCCAGATCTGCTGAATTGACATTCAATGTACTATAACCAGTCGTTGGGTCAATCTTCGTACTGGCAATCAAGTCTTTCGGGCGCTTAATATAATATTCTAAACTTCCAGATATCCGATTATTGAAATTAAAATCCAACCCCAAATTCAACATTCCTACACGTTCCCATTTTAAGCTTGGATTGGGAGGCGACTGCATGGTAGCATAGGGATTACCAGTCATGTAATGAGGAGCGGATTGCAATGAAATAATCGGATAGGCAGCAGTGCTATTGTTCACATTACCGTTATAACCATAAGTAGCCCGCAACTTCAACAATGGAAATAACTGTTCATTTACAAAGGATTCATTTGAAAGTACCCAAGCCCCACCTACAGACCAAAAAGGTTGAAATTTATCATTGGTACTTACCCCAAACAGGTTGGAGGCGTCCTGTCTGGCACTTGCACTAATCACGTATCGGGAGTTATAGGTATAAGCTACATTGGCAAAATACGATACATAACGATTGGTGTACGCTTCCATCTGTGAATAATCGGTCAATTGAGTCGATCCCCCAATTCCATTTAATGCCTTGATCTGTTTTCCATATGCTACCGGTTGAAAAGTCAAGGTTTGCGGATCATATCCCATAAAAACAGAGCTTCTCATCGCGGATTTAACCTGCCTTAGTTCAGTACCCGCTATAGCTATTAGATTATGCTTATCCGACCAATTTTTAGTATAATCCAGCTGTATTCGACTCTGATGTGTGGTATTAGATCGAGACAAGGTATTCAAATAATCGCCTACAGGAATATTCCAAATCACTTCATCATCATTCCAAGATGCCCTATAATTGATAAATTCTCTTTGGTAGACCGAGCCCATTCCCCGCCATTCTTCAGTAGGTTGATAGGATTGTTGGTAAGCATATAATCCGGAGACTTTAAGTGTAGGTTTAATCTGATATGCAGCTTGCAAATTTACAAAGGTCTCCCGAATATTGGTGATCTCATGGGTTTCAAACAACTCATCTAAAGGTCTATATTTCCAGTCCAATAATCTTCCGCCAGCTACGGTGTCGCGAAAGATTGGATTTCGAGAGATCGCATCTACCACGAGAGAATTACCGTTTTCATCTGCCATCCGCATGTACGGAAAGTTACCAGTACCTCGTCCCATTTGATTATACCCCATAGGGCTTTCGCTGTCCTTTCTTTTTGACTCGGTGTAGGTTATCCCTAAATCCAAACTTAGATTTTTGACGGGCCTCATTTGGGTGTTGTTCTTCAGAGTAAGACGGTTGTAAGAAGAGGTAACAACGGTTTCTAGATTCTTATCATATCCAATGGAGAATTGTGTATTTATTTTTTCCGAACCACCGCGCAATTGGACATTATACTGTTGCTTGGTAGACTCTCTGTAAATATACTTCAAAAAATCCTCGCGCATATCGATATCTTTTAAGGCATCTAGTCCACCTTCTAGTTCAGAATCTCCAATATCACCTTCTTTATGTTTCTTTAATAACTGAATAACAGGAGTTAAATTGGTGCTGTATCTTTTCATTTTACTATTCCAATAACCTTTATCAAAAAGGAAACGTTCAGCTTCTATATAATCGGCACTTGCCATTTGCGGGTAGAGGTATAAATTAGGCTTGTTCCCGATAGTCACATTAGAATTTACCGATATTTGAAATGGTTGATTGTATTTCCCACGTTTGGTGGTTATCACAATTACACCATTACCAGACTTAGCACCCCAAATAGAAGATGCTGCTGCATCTTTCAATACGGTTATGTTTTCAACATCATTAGGATTAATATTATTAAAGTAACCATTTAAAAAATCAAAATTAGATTCATATGGAACTCCGTCAACAACAACTAGAGGCCATTTTATAGTACTAATGCTACTTTCGCCACGAACACTAAATCCCAACACCTTGCCTCTACCAGAAGCATAACTTTTATCAAACGATATACTAGGCACCACATCTTCCAACCGACTCACAAAGTCTGTCGACACCTTCCTATTGAACAACTTATTATCCACAAATTCAAAGCTTCCAGTCGCTCTTTCTTTCGGGATTTTCTGAAAACCTGTAGATACTACTTCCACTTCCTCCATTACATTGTCTTCGGGTATCAATTTCACAGTTAATGATACTCCTGCGGTATAATTGAGTTTTTGGGTTTTGTAGCCGACGTAACTGAATTTTATTTCCCCTTTTCGATTTTTGACGAGTACCTGGAAAGTTGCCTCTTTAGATGCTCGGATTTTTAGATTCTCATCATCGATACGAATGGATACGTCTTGCATCGGTTTACCATCTAGGGCGGACACCACAAGTCCTGTGAGTTCATATATTTGCCCATTCACCCCGCTTTCCTTGCGGGGCGCCTGAGCATATAAACTAACCATAAAAGAGTTCAATACTAGGGTCAAAAACAGCATCTTGCTCATCAACAGCAAGCCGTCTCCCCTATGTTTAGATAGCTTCTGGAGATATCCCCAGAGCTTGTTTATATGGTTTATTTTTCTTTTCATAATTTGAATTTTTAGGCATAACACTCCCCTTACCCTTTTTCAGGCTTTGTTTTACTCCTGATCATCAGGACTTCAGAAAGCTTATAATCCTTTTTTCTTAACTACTTGCAGCCAGTCTAGCGGTGACCGCTGCTACCCTACCTCGCTTTGTTTTCATGATCATCGTTGGCTGTTCTTGCCAGATGAGCTCTACGGATTCGCCGCGTTTGGTCATAATCTGCCGACTATCCTTCACGATAGAAAGCTTTTCGACTCGGACATCTAACTGAAAGTGTTCGTTCAGATCGTTGAGCATCCGCTGTCGGTATTCTTCTCGTTCGGTATTGACATGGACGGTGAGCTCATAATCATACAGGTTCTTTTCACCGTCGGGACAGATTTTACAGGGTATATATTTGGCTCGTTCGTAACCATATACGATGATCTGCTCTGTCGGGAAATTGGTAGGCAGTCCTAGGGCAAATAAGTAGCATTCGTAAATAGCCATATGAGCCAGTGAAATACGGAGCACATCGCTACGGTCATCACGCACGACTGCACTGTAAGAACTTACTTGTTCTTTGGACGGATTCAGGAACGAATAATAGCGTTCCTTAGGTCTTCCCTTGACAAGACTTTTCAGAGCATGCGCATGCCTCCCTTCATAAGGAACTCGTTTCTTAAAAGATCGTTCTGGTAAATCTGTTATCATAATTGGTTCTTTAATAACTGAAACACGGTTTTTACGCAAAACTGAAGACATTTCTTCCCCTGAGGATAGCACAAAGCTTTCCCTATTGCAAGTTTTTTGCATGATATTAAGGTTCACGTTAAGCAATGTTTAAGATGCGTGATTCTAGAAATCAGCACCCCGTTTTTTTAGGCCTAACAGTTAAAAAATAAGGTGAATAAAATGCAATTATACGTCTTCGTGCTTGTTATAATTGGTCTTTAGTATTGCATTTTAAGGTATTCGAATAAAATCCGATTCGATAAAATATAGAATATCTATACATTCATGAAGCGGAATTATTGTTTTGCAAAAAATATTCATTACTTTTAAAGTGTGAGATTTAAAGGAACAGAAGATTAATTGCTTATGGCATAATAACGCTAATACGAATCGGAAAAACCACTAGAAGCTAAGCTATTATAATGGCTATTTACCATTATTGTGTGCTTTCACCTACCCTATCGGGTGAACATGCCCTTTTGGTTTTTAATGCATACAAGTTATTCCGGTTGTCGGAGCTTGTTTTTAAACAACGCATTGATAGCGCTATGCACAGCACGATCCTGGATCAGCTGAAACATGGGTGGGTTTTTGGACTCTTTTCTTTTCATCATTTATTTGGTTAAAATATTTGGTCAATGAAAATAAGTCTCGTGCGGAAGGTAATAAGGCTTTATATAAAAAGGGAAAGCCCACTATTTTCCGCTGTCAACGAGGTACGACCAAGCACCCAAAACACAGTTTCCAATAGGGAGCTTTCCCCTTCCTTTTGCTAAAATACAAAAAGTATGGGGGTCCGCAAACCCTACTGTCCCGTGTTTAATGAATTTTGGTCGTTTTCGTTAACGAGACTACAATCATATTACACTGATTGTTAATCAAATATACACACAAAAAATATAAAACAGAACTTAAATAACTCTTTTTGTTAAAAACAAACACAACATATTGATTATGAATTATTTAAAATCAGATAAATTCAAGTATTTTACATCAAAAACTTTAGATAAAAATTATAAAGGAAAGGAAAAGAGGGATTTAGAGAAAGAAATTAATCAAAAAATAGGTACAAGAGAATTTGTATTAGCAAAAATTTTCTATGCAATTATCAAACAATTAGGATTAAATATTGATGAGACTTGTCTTATATTATTACCAATAGCACAATCTCTACCAGATTTAAATTTATTCCCCAACAAAGAAAATAAGCTGAATAGTTTTATAAGTACATATTCAAAAGAGCTAAAAGAGATAGCAGACTCGGCTGGAATTGAATATAATAGATTTATCAAACTACACAATGGAGAATATAGCAACTTATACCCTAATGATGTTAACGGTTTGGCTATCGCTTTTAACATTCTACCCAGCCAACTTTTCGAATACTTTTACGGCGATGGCGAGCGTCCAATGATAGGGTTATTCCCGAAGCCATCTGATGGAGATGCTAGTGAGGGGTAAAAGCTATCGGTATCATGGATGATGCGCAGACTTTAGTTCTAGCTTACTTACCTAATAACCTGATAACGTTAAAAAATGGCGAACGTCCAGTAATAGGATTATTACCGAAGCCAGCAGATGGAGGTGAAACTGTTTGATTAGAGAATAATAAATGTATGGATTGTTTCAAATAGGTTGCATCTATTAAAGGATTTAGAGTAGCTAAATAACAATTGAAATAGTTTTAACAAATAATATCGACAACATAAATGGATGTTAAATTTATAGATACGACTGGCTAGCAAGAGACATATTGGCTCAATAGTGGAGGTACACGAGAAAAACATATTCTACAGGATGAGAATGATGATCTTTGGTATTTTAAACGATCTGAGCGTAAGCCTGGAAAAGGCAATAATCCAGAAAAATATTATAAAGATGAATTTTGGTCTGAAATAATTGCTTTTCAAATAGGTAAACTCCTCAATTTAGATGTACTAAGATACGACGTGGCTAAAAGCAAAGGTGAGATCGGCTGTATTAGCAGATCCATGATTAACAGAGATAATGAACAACTTGTGGAAGTTGGACGTTATATGGTCACATTTAACCCAAAATTTATACCTGAACAAAATGAAACACGAAACGAGTATTCCTATCAACTTCTACAAAATACTCTTCATCATTTCAGTCTAGCTCAATATAAACACAACTTCCTACAGACTTTAGTATTTGATGCACTAATTGGGAATTCCGACCGGCATCAAGAAAATTGGGCTTTTATATCAGATTCTTACATTTTGGAAGAAAATATTGATATTGGTAACATGGTGGAAAGAGCCCAGAAGGAAAAAGATTTTTCATATACTCCAGAATTGGTTAGTAAAGAATTTGAACTAAGAAAATTAACCATAAAAAATATAGCGCCGATTTACGATAGCGGGAGCTCATTAGGTCGAGAACTTACCGAAGATAAAATCGAAAAGATGTTAAGGGATAAACAGATGATGGATGCTTATATTCGAAGAGGAACCTCCGAATTACATTGGGAAGATAAGCGTAAGGTTCCACATTTTGATTTACTACGTCACTTTAAAAAACTAGAGTTGAAGTCCGACTTCGAACAAGCAACGGCTTTTTTAAAAAATTGGGATTCCCAAAAAGTCGAGCAAATCATACTTAATATAGATAATGTGCTACCTGAAGAGCACTCCTTTTACAAATTATCTGCTATAAGGAAAGAGTTGATATTAAAATTACTAACTTTGCGACACAAAAACATAATATCTATTATCAATGAGTGAGTTTTCAAAAATATATCTTGCATGGCGTAAGGGATCGGGATCCCGTAGGCATATTGTTGGACTTTTGGAAAAAGACAACGATAATAACGTTACATTTCAGTATTTACCTGAAGCCAAAACATTAAGAAAGACACAAGGATTTATACCTTATTTCGAGTTTCAAGACTTAGATAAGGTATATCACGTCAATGTACTTTCTATTTTCTCCCATAGATTAATAAAAACGGATCGTCCTGATGTTCAAAATTTTTTAGACTTTTGGGAAGTTAATGCTGATAAGGCAGATGACAAATTTTATTTACTTGGCAAAACTCAGGGCTTAACAGCAACGGATAACTTTGAATTTCTAGCAGAATACCATACTACTACAGACCTTCACTTTTTAACCGATATTTCCGGTCTTTCTTATGCTCATATACCAAGAAACTTTGTAAAGAACGGAGACTTGCTCCAATATTCGTTGGAAAAAGATAACGAACATGATAAAGAAGCTGTAATGGTAACATTCAATGGTACGAAACTGGGATATATAAAAAGAATACATTGCAGGGTTTTTCAAGAAACTCCACACTTATTATTAAGTGTGAAAGCTATTGAACAAAATGGCGTAATCAGAAAAATATTCGTTAAAGTATCTAATTAGCTTAACAACACGATATAAAATAATCATCATTTTTAATTCCATCAACTTAGATGGAGTTAAAAATTGAATCCAAAACCAATTACCGAAATATTCTTAAAAGGAAAGTATAGCGCGGGACTTCAACCCTAACCAACTCCTCGACTAGTATTTGATAAATAAGGCTTTGTTATTTATCAATATCATAAATTATCCGCAGACTTTAGGTGCTAACTTTAAACAAGTAACACAGTGACGAGTAACGCAGTAACGATTAGTCTACCTTACTCACCTAATAACATGATAACGTTAAAAAAACGGCGAGCGTCCAGTAATAGGATTACCTAAGTCCGCTGATGGAGATGCAAGTGAGGGATAAGATCTGCGACGTAGACGAAAGATAATTATATTGGAAGCGATATATTCTTTATTCCTTTGGCAAGCTACTTAATAGTTCCTTGGCTGAAACTTCCTTTATTTCCCCATTAATCTTAACTACTAAAGTCCCATTCTTTTCCGCAGTTTCATGAGCTAATTTTGTTAATGCTTTTTGAACACCCAATCTTACTCGCTCCGAGAAAGAAATATTACCCGATTTTTTATCTAGTTTATTCAACATGCTCACTTTTGTAATCGGCACTTCAGAATACATCACTTTTGGCAAATAAGCGTGCAGCAAAAATGGCACTAATGGTGCAACATTTTTGGCATTAATGAATGCAGCATTTTTAGCAAGAATAAATACATAGTCCATCTTTTGGGACGTGGTGTCCCAAAAGAAAAAACAAGCTTTGTCGTAGCAATTAGACAAAGTTATTATGAACTATTATTTAAGTAAAATTATGACCTATCATGAGGTTCACAGAATGTTTCGAGCTGGTAACTCGATCCGGAAGATTTCCAGTAATCTTGGGCTCAATTGGCGTACCGTCAAAAAGCTATTGGATCAAGACGACCGAAGTTACCAAGAAGAATTAGAACGGCCATCACCTAAGAAAAAAATTCTGCAGCCCTATCGGGACTTTGTTAAAAGTAAATTAGAGCTGTACAACGATACTTCTGCCGCGCAGATGTATGATTGGCTCAAAGAGCATTATCCAGATTTCCCAAAGGTCAACACCAAGACCGTATTCAACTTTGTACAGAGTATCCACAATGAGTTCAATATCCCAAAGTCAGTCAGCGGACGTGATTTCCAGATGGTTGAAGAACTGCCTTATGGACAACAGGCACAGATGGACTTCGGGTTTTACAACATGACCACTACCCAGAACAAAGTGAAGAAAGTACAGTTCTTCACGTTCATTCTTTCCCATAGCCGCTATAAATTCGTACTTTTCAGTGATGTTCCATTTACAACAGCGATGGTTGTACGGGCTCATGAACAAGCATTTAAGTTTATCGCAGGGTGTCCAGAGGAAATGGTTTATGACCAAGACAGATTATTGATGGTCTCAGAAAACCTTGGGGATATCGTTCTGACTTCTGAGTTTTCCAACTATGTTCGCCAACGTGGCATCAAACTCCACTTCGGTAGAAAATCGGACCCCCAGAGTAAAGGTAAGGTCGAAAACGTTGTTAAGTATGTCACGCAAAACTTTCTGTACAATAGGCCTTTCAGGGATATCGAAACACTTAATGATGAATGTATTTCCTGGTTATACCGTACCGCCAACAATCTTTCGCATGGCACATACAAACTTGTTCCATTAGAGGAATACCAGATAGAGAAATCCCACTTAGATCCATGGATTGAAATCATTCCAGAGATTTTTGCAACCCGTTTATATGCTGTACACAAGGACAATAAGGTGTCGTATAGAGGTAATTTCTACAGTGTTCCTACGGGCACCTACAATGCAAAGATCACAAAAGTTAATCTGATGGAGCAAAATGGTAAATTGATTGTCTCGGCGCTATCGGGTGATGAAATCTGCAGACATGATATCTGTAAACTGAAAGGGAAAAAAATCATCCAGCGTAGCCATGGTCGTGATATGGAACCTAAGATAGAGCAGCTGATCGATGCAGTCTGCCAAATGTTTGAAGATCAGATAAAGGCCAGAGAGTGGATCATGATGATCAAAGTCCATAAAAAAAGATACATACGTGACCAGTTACAGATGCTCGGACAGATCATAGGTGAAAATATTGGAATGGATATATCCAAGGCACTGGATTATGTACATGCCAATAATATACTGAGCGCTACAGATTTTCGAGCTTACCTGGTATATCTAAAATCCGAACGTTCAGAAGAAACCAGATTAGAAGCCAAGATAATCAAACTCAATCCACTCAGTGGGAATAGAAATACACAATTAGAAATAGAACCCCAAAAAAGTGACCTGGGTAATTATGAAGCTTTGTTTAGTCAACAATAAAGTAAAAAATCTTCCCTGCCATTCTTCTTGGCAGGGAAAAATAGAATAACATATCAGCACAAAATAATTATGGATAATCAAAAACAAGAAATCAAGCAACTCTGTACAAGTTTTCGACTTTCGGCTATTGCCGCTGGACTAGATAGCATCGTCGCTACTGCTGAAAGTGAGCATATCGTATATGTTGAATTTGCTTCTCGCTTACTGAAGGTAGAACAGGTCCATCGTCAACAAAAGGATGAAAGTAGACGGATGAAATCTGCAAACCTTCCTAAAAACAATGATCTATCGATTTATGAGGCTAAACGGAATGGACTTACCATCAAACGTCTCGCTACACTTAGGGAGCTGAACTGGATCGATCAGCTTTTTAACATCGTCTTGATGGGGCCAAGTGGTACAGGTAAAACATTGCTCGCAGCAGGGCTATCAAAGGACGCCGTGAAGGCAGGCTACAATGTATACTTCAGAACCATGGAAGAAATGGTCTCTACACTGAAAACCAAAGACTTTGTCCGGTCTCAAGCAGCTGAATATAAAAAAATGATCAGGGCAAATCTTATTGTGATCGATGATGTAATGCTTTTTCCTTTAGAAAAAACTGTTGCTGTCTCTTTTTTTAATTTCATCAACCAGATCTATGAATCTACTTCAATCATTGTAACTACGAATAAGAAACCAACGGAATGGGCTAAAATGCTCGAGGATGAGGTAATTGCAACAGCACTTCTGGACAGAATACTCTTTAGATGTGAAGTCATAAATCTAACCGGAGAAAGTTATAGAATGGAGAACAGAAAAACTTTTTTTGACAAGTAAATTTTATAACATACTTTTGAACTGGATTGTGTATTTATTCATGCCATTTTTGCTGCACTCCAAATTGCCAATTATGCTGCATTCTAAATTGCCGATTACAGTAAGTGATTTCTAATCAAGTAAAAACAATCGACTTAATAATTTGTTAACTAAATTATCTAAGATAATTAATATACTATTTAAAACACAAAATGATGGAAAAAAAATTTTTATTATTTCCTTTACTATTTAGTACCCTACTATTTAGTTGCAAAGAAGAATTCGATTCAAATGACAGTCTTGACCTCAAAAATAATCAAGCTACAAGAAATTATTACAATGAATTTGCTATTATTTTATCAAAAGCGGTACAAGACAATGCAAATGTCAGAACCTTTATTAAACAAAATGCTTTACTTGAAATAGATCATGACCATGATGTTTTCTATCAATTTGTTAAAGAGGAAAAACTATCAAATGGCTCTTCATTCAAAGATATTTTAAAAAAATATGAAGATTATCCTAATCAACTAATGGAGATTGAGAATGGAGCTCCATTATTGACAATATTTATTCCTACTATTGAACCTAGCAAATTCTCGCCAGCAAAATGGGAAAGTAATTCAGTTGTCCCGTTTATAGCGACAAATATAATGGATTCTGATAAAATGATTCCAATTTATGAAAATGGAGAGAAAATTCTTTCATTAAAAAGTAATGAAATCCCAGGGTTTCCAGTACTGGTCGTGAAAGCAAATGAAAGAATTAAAGTCAAAGCAAACCAAAATATCAAAGCAAGCAACTCCTTAACATCTTCCGCCTTTGAATTTGTTTCACCACAATTTGATAATTCGAATAAGACTAAAAAAAATCTAGCAAATAATAAATTAAAGGCGGGAAATTTAGCAAATTCGAGCGGAGTTGTATTGGGAGATCCGTTACCAATTGATCCTTCAGTTATTAATGCTTATAATATTTTTGGAAAAGACGTCAGTAAATGGCAAAGAGATCATGTTTATTACAAATTAAGCCCAACAGATACAACAGGTCCTTTACAAACTAATATGACCGAATCAATTGTATCTTTATCTATAACAGAAGATGCTTATCTTAAAATCAGTGATCAAGCTGAAGATCCTAAACGTACACCAAACCCAAACCAAATTATCAATTTACCCGATGATTATAACAGGTCAACGATCATGGATCTAATACAGAAAAATATGTGGACAGATGGAAAATACGAATTTAGATTTGATTTCCTAATTAATAACAAACAAGGTATTGGAGCTACGTATCAATATTTTCTACCACTATCCCCTAGCGATTTTTTTTATATACCCACCAGTTATTCAACCAGAACTACAAATGGAAAAAATCCACAACTATTAGTTGTATACTCTACAACCCAACTTTACCGTAGTCGACCTAAGACGGTAAATTTAAACATTCCCATAATTAACTGGGATATAAAATCAAATGCTCCAATTTGGAAAATATCTTTATCTGAAATCGATACTCAAGAAGAAATTTATGAAAGAGAAACAGTCACAAATGAGTTCGCTACAAATTTTGGATTAAATATAAAAATAGGCTTTAACTTTGGTATGACAAATAAAGATACGTTCACTAGAGAGATTTCAACTAGAAGAACCTTAGGTGAAGATAACTTAGGAAGTGTATTAGTAAATTTTGGAGACCCAATAATTGACCGATACGATGCAAGAGGAGGAATATATTATTTAACAACTTATAGTAATTCGTATTTTTCTATACAGTTGATGCCTGTCAAAAAATTTTAATAATAAGGAGTTATTCTGGATTTAAGGATATTATAATCAAAGCCTGTCCATAATAACTTTTTAACCAGTTATTTCTTTAAAATAGTTATTTGAGCCCTACTAGCAACATTAAATGAAAATCACCAACAAACAATAACAGCTGAAAATAAAACAGAAAATCATATAACTAAAGAATTTTGTTAATCTCTTTCTTGATTTACTTTGATCAGCTAAGCAAAAAACTTATTCTACAATAACGTTTATACCCGCCATATTAGCTTTGTATTTGATCTTCTCAATCAGGCCAAAATAACTCCAATTTCGTAATAGAAATTCATCTCCTTTAGCGAACTCTTCTTTCATCTTTTGATTGACCAACAGTAAAGTACCAGCCTCAGATTTCACACAGATATCGATCAACTTTCGACTATATAGATGGAGACGACTATCTACACGTCCTTTCTCCTTTTCGTTAAAATGTTCCAAACTTTCATCTTTTTCTTACGACCATGACCACCCCTATTGTATGTCACAGCTTTTACAATCGTTGCCTAGCAGCCTGAATAGCCATCCGACGGTATAAAAACTCTTCTTTGTTTCCTATTTGATAACTGTCCTTGTCAATAGCTACGGTAATTGGATACTCTACGGACAACGTCCTGCCATTCGAATAACTTTTTATAATACTCAGACCGTTGCTCTTTATCATCACAATCCAAATAAATCTGAACTTTTCGGGTTAATATTAGGGTATCTTGTTCCATAACGAGTTATTTTATTACGCCATTTTCTTGGCAGTTTTAATCTTAGCATGTGCCTGTACGAACAGTTGTTTGACCATAGCTGGATTCAAATTCAGAGATTCAGAGATTTGCTCAAATGACAGTTGAAGCTCATAGCACATATGAAAGATCTCGGCCTGATGATCATTGAATTCACCTTCAAGGACAATTTTAGATGATCTGTTTAACAGCTCCATTTGTTGCGAATAGCTGAATATAGAACGTAGTGTCTCAATGATTTTTTCAACCTGCAAGCTCACTTCATAGTCAGATATACCACCTAAATAATGGGCAATACGTTCATAGTTAAAACTATATTTTAAACAAAGTTTGATGAATAGCTGCTGTTGATTGTTAAGGCTTGGCAATAGTTTGTTAAGCTTGTCCAATCGCTCTTGCTTTTCTTCCTCCAGTTTCTCCAAATAGACCAGATCAGCTTCATCCTCTTCTTCTATTTCATAGCCGAGTAAAAACTCTTGATAATCCTCAATACCATCTAAGCGTAAAAGATTTCGGTGAAATTTGTTACGTGCTGTAACGTAAAATGCATTGATAGCCGCTTTAACCTGTACCTTTACAAAGATGAAGGCATCGTCTATATCCTTCACCTGTTTTCTATATAGCCATAGTCGCAATAATGCTTCTTGAGCGATACTTTCAGCTGCACAATCATCCTTTGTGGCCCGATATGTTCTTGCAAAAAGATATCCGTAAAAGCGATTGTATAAGAAATTTAAGCCGCGTTCGTCTCCATCTTGAAGAAAGGAAATATACTTTTCGGCTTTCAGTACTTGTAAAGTTTTATTCATAATCATCGTTTTAGTCAAGGCATATGAGCATGCCAATTCATTGGTTATTCACCTCAACAGACCTCAGCCGGCCTGGCGGATTTTATTGGAAACTGAGATCATGTTTGAGGGTATATTAAAGTGACTTAGAACGTTTATGTCATATTGGAATTAATTGGAATTTGATTATTTTTATATCCTAACTATCCCCTATGATTGTATATACAAAATGTATTCAACCATGGTTAGTTTCATTATTAGTATTCAGTGAGTGGCAAAACCCCCACCCTACGGCTTTACAAGCAGCCTCAATTATTTTATATGGTGAATTAGAAACTAGCCTTCTAACCTCTTAACTTTCTAACTATTTTCAAACCCTCTTACAAATTGACGTCATTAACAAGTCGATATGGGTTCTGTGGGTGGTTTTATGTATATACCTTTCAAATTCTGGTTAGTTACAAACCCAGAATATTTTCAGTATTCAGTGAGTGGCAAAACCCTCACCTTACGGCGTCACAAGCAGCCTCAATTATTTTATATGGTGAACTACAAACTAGCCTTCTAACCCCTTAACTTTCTAACTATTTTCAAACGCTCTTTCAAATTCAAGTTTGTTACTAATAGCAATATCTTTTGATTGCTTTATAATCGTTTCATCAGTTGTAAATACCATTAATGGTCTTCATGATTGATTGTACATACCTTCAAATTAAGATCAATTACAACCAATACTATTTTCGGTAATCAGTGAGTGGCAAAACCCTCACCCTACGGCGTCACAAAAAGCCTCAATTATTTTATAATAAGAGCCAAAGTAACCTTCTAACCCCTTAACTTCCTAACCTTCTAACTATCTAACTAATTCATCACGCAGTGAGTTCTAGCCCACTAACTATTCCAATCAATACCAATACGTCAAAGAACTAAGAAGTTTAATTTTGGCTTATAATTCCTCTTGCAGAAGAACAAATTACAATTTTGTCATTACCAACAAACTTTCGTAATTTTAAATCAAATTTAGACTTTGTCACCCATATTAATTCATGGTATCCTACCGATTTACCGGTAAAGTACCGATCCACAAAATCATAGCATATGAATACTATTTTTGAAGAAAAAAAAGAAACCATGCACATCGGTCACAATATAAAACGGATAAGAGAAATTCAAGGAATTAAACAGGAGGCACTTGGTCTATTATGCAGAAGCAAATACTCTCAGCAACGTATTTCTGATTTTGAAAATATGGTCGCTTTTGACGAACCGCTTTTAAAAGAACTGGCAAACGCACTTGGGGTAACGCCAGATTTTGTCAAATCTTTTAAAGACGAAAATGTTATCTATAATATACAGAATAACAACAATTCAACATTTAGTGATAATTCTGTTGGTCAAAATGCACAGCCCATATTTAACAATGACGGCTCAGACAAATTATTAGCACTACTGGAAAAATTCATTGAAGAAGACCGCATCAAAACGCAATCCATTGCTGCATTAAGTAAAGCGGTATTAGATCTTGCGAGCGAAGTGAAAAAATTGAAAGAAGATAAAAACCATTAAAATACAGGACGGTTCAATATTGTTTGATTTAGAATTTAGAAACAAGGTTTTACTATTGTGGAGTATGACCTTGTTTGTTAAACATCACTTTTCAGCATCAGTAAAACAGTCTTATTCTAGGAGGTAAGCAAAAATAATTTGGATATACCCTATTTCCAATTGCCAAATACCAATTTATTCCGAATTAGGATTAAGAACATACTACACATAATCAAAAAGAAACAGAAGAATTATGTTGATCTCTTTCGTAATGTGGCATCATCTTTATATGTTTCATAAACTTACCCCACCATGTTCAACAAAGCTTTTGCATGTGCCAAAGCGGCCGAAGTTGGTTTTATGCCACTCAACATCTGAGCGATTTCCTTGATTCGCTCTTCTTGGTTTAAAAGCACAATATTGGACTTTGTTTTATCACCTTCATCGATTTTGTAAACTTTAAAGTGCGATTTCCCCTTTGATGCAATCTGCGGAAGATGGGAAATAGCGATAACTTGCATATCTCCAGCCAATCGTTCCATGATTTCGCCAACTTTCAGTGCTACTTCCCCTGAAATACCAGTATCGATTTCATCGAATATGATGGTTGGTAAAGCAGAGCTCTTCGCGATTAATGATTTAATAGCCAACATCACACGCGATAACTCTCCTCCAGAAGCCACCTTATGGATCGCTTGTAATTCTTGACCTTTATTTGCTGAAAACAAAAATTGAATGTTGTTCATTCCACTTTCTTTTAATTCATTTTCTGCTAGATCTGTCAATTTCACTTCCAGTTTAGCATTGGGCATGCCGACTTCTGCCAACATAGAAACCACATGTTCTTCGATTTCCGGCAAAGCGGTTTGACGTAGTTCCGTTAATGCTTTACCTTTTTCCAAGGCATGCTGGTAAGTTTCAGACAATTCTTTTTCTAATGCCAGAATACGTTCATCTTGGCTATTGACATCCAGTAATTTTTGCTCTAGGACGTCTTTAATAGTTAATAACTCTTCCACAGAGTCTACATGATGTTTTTTCTGAAGATTATAGATCAAACTTAAACGCTCATTGATGATTAATAATTTATCCTCATCCAAGTTTGTACCTTGTTCTAAACTGCCAATTTCTGTTGCAATATCTTTCGCTTCTATCCATACACTGCGAAGTCGATTGTTTAACTCTGGTAAAGCAGCTAGGTATGGGGCCACAGATTCTAGCTGTACCAGCGCCTCTTTCAACTGCAAAACTACGTTCTGCTCTTGCTCTTCCAAGATATGCAATGCACCCAGCAAACCTCTTTTGATTTCCTCTGCATTCTCCAGTTGCTGTTGCTCAGCTTCCAAACTCACCTGCTCGCCTTGAGCCAGACCAGCATGATGAAGTTCATCAAATTGAAATTGATTAAAATCAGCCTCAATATGTGCCTGTTTGGCAAGTTCTCTTATTTTTCGCAATTCATTCTTTACTTTTTTATAACGTAGGAACGAATGGAGGTAACTTGCTTTCAAATCAGCAGATTTCGCGACATTATCGACCACTAAAAACTGAAATTCTTCGGTATTGATCTGCAAAGTAGCATGCTGCGAGTGGATATCGATTAACCTTTCGCCTAAACTTTTAAGTACAGCTAGCGTAACGGGGGAGTCATTGACAAAAGCGCGTGATTTACCATCTACACTTATCTCGCGACGAATAATGGTTTCCTTTTCATAATCCAGATCATGTAGCAAAAAGAAATCTTTCAGGTCATATGCTTCAATTTGAAAGAACCCTTCGATGCTACATTTCTTATTTTGATTGAAAAAGTATTTTCCTTCTACCCTACTCCCTAAAATAAGAGACAGAGCACCCATGATAATGGATTTACCAGCACCGGTTTCGCCGGTTATAATATTCAACCCTTTATCAAACCGAATGGATAGCTCATCAATTAAAGCGTAATTCTTAATATCTAATCTTGCTAGCATACTTTTATACGTCTATTTTTTACTTAATGTATTTTGTAAAGCCTTTTATTATCCTATCGGAAAGCAGTATACACGCAAACAACAATACGACAACATCTTGATTTTATATTGGATTTATACAGATTCTATCTCAAACTTAGATAAATTGCTTTTTATATGCAATATAATTGTGTTTCAAATCAATACAATTTATAATTTTCCTTCCGACCTTCAAGAATATCTCTTTGCAAAGGAAATTTAATAAATAATGTCTTGGTATTGTAGCTGTAAAAAGCCCTATGCTCTACATCATCACAAGCACTAAGGTATAGACAAAAAACCATAAATACTAAATAAAATAGTCAAATACCTACTATTGTTAGTAAGCAATATACTATAGATTGACCCTAAATAGACGAAAACCAACTCTCAAATAGCTAAATAGGGGCAAAAATATTTTATGGAATATAAAATTGGACATACGGAGTTACCCATTTATTAACGACTACAAAAGGATGATTATCAGTTTAGCTCAGACTATTCCAAAAGAAGCGATTGCTACCAACAAATCAATAGGTAATCGTGAAAAAGTATATATAACAGACTCTTCATGATAAATAAATTTAATTATCTTTACATGACAGTGTATTCATATATAAAAACTTTGCACGATGGAACTAAATTTAGAAGCACCATATAATTCATTACCGAATTTACCTGTATTACAATCAAAGATTGAGACAATACCCATATTAAGGCAAGTCGCCAAGTCTGGTATAGCTTTGGCAGAGTTGAAAGGAATAATTCACACTTTACCTAATCAATCAATTTTATTAAATGCTGTCATTCTCAAAGAGGCTCGTGCAAGTTCTGAAATTGAAAACATAATTACTACGCATGATAAGCTTTATCAAGCACTGTCAATCAAGGGAAGCGAAATAGATTCGTCAACAAAAGAAGTTTTGCGTTATCGCGAAGCCATTTTAGAAGGTCACCGGACTATAGAAAAGCGTGGGTTCTTAAATACAAATACAATTATTGCCATTCAACAGGTACTGGAAGAAAACAATGCAGGATTGAGAAAACTTCCTGGCACTTCTCTAAAAAATGCAGTAACAGGTGAAGTCATTTATACACCTCCTGATGACAAGGAAGTTATCCTATCATTAATGAAAAACCTAGAGGATTACATTAATGAAGAAAATGAGGTTTCTCCTTTAATCAGGTTAGCAATACAGCATTACCAATTTGAAAGTATCCACCCATTTTACGATGGTAATGGCAGGACAGGTCGTATCCTTAATGTACTATACCTGATTTTGCACGGGCTACTTGACAGTCCAGTACTTTATCTGAGTGACTATATTATTAAAAATAAGTCTAACTATTATCGTTTACTTCAAGAAGTAAGAACAAAAGATGGATGGGAGGACTGGATACTTTTTATATTAAAAGGAGTTGAAGAAACAGCAAAACAAACCATACAACAAATTGATTCCATAAAAAATATGTTTACGCAAACACAGGAAAAAGTGAAAGCTGAAGCACCAAAACTCTATAATAAGGAATTATTGGAACTAATTTTTGAACAACCCTATAGTAAAATCGAGTTTGTCGTTGAGCGCATGGGGGTTTCTAGGATAACCGCAGCTAAATATTTAAAAGGCTTAGAAGAACTGGGCATATTATTTTCAAAAAAAGTTTGGAAAGAAACATTATATATTAATCAATCCCTGTTCGAAATATTAAAAAAATAACCTGCATATAGATTATTTAATTTACAGTGCTATGTGAAACAGAATCGAAAAGTAGCACTAAATAGGTGCAAAAATATTTTATGGAATATAAAATATTACCGCATCTTTATATAAAGTATTAAACGAACAGGATGGATATAACAAAGATTTCATTAACAATTGGAAGCATCATGATCAGTGGTGGTTTATTTGCTCAGAATGCCAAAGTTATTAAAACAGATTTAAAAGAAGTGATGCTGTACACCAATTCAGCCGAGCTTAATCATCATGCTACGGTAAACCTTCCAACTGGAGCAAGTGAACTCGTTTTTACGCATGTAGCTAATAATATCGATGAAAACAGTATACAGATCGGTAGTTCCCCGAATGTTACGGTCATGTCTGTAAGATCGGCTGTGAACTATGTCGAAACTGATGTTAAAAGCGATGCTTTTATAAAGGCAGAAAACTATTTCAAGAAAGAGACCAACACCCTTAAAACTTTTGAAAATCAAAAAGCGACGGAAGAAAGTATCCTGAAGCTATTGGAGAGCAATCAAAAAATAGCAGGTGCTAATGGCAGCACTACGGTTGATGAACTCGCTAAAATGGCTAATTACTACAAGACCAAATATCTGGAAGTAAAAAGCAATATAACGACTTTGGATGATCAAATCATGAGTCAACAGGATATCGTCAACAAAGCCAAGATACAATTGGATGAAGTACGAGGACAAACAACAGGCTCTGGCGGACAGTTGATCGTGCAGGTAATCAACAATCAGGCTGGTAGCCAACCTTTTGATATTACCTACACATCTACTCAGGCATCTTGGTACGCATCTTATGACCTGCGCTCAGCAAATATCTCCGCTCCCTTAGAAATTATCTATAAAGCGAACGTAACGCAGGCAACGGGCGTAGATTGGAAGCAGGTTAAGTTAAGTTTATCGACCGGAAATCCTTCTCAATACGGGATAGCCCCCACACTAGAACCATGGCAACTGTACTATAATCAAGATATACCGACTGCACCGATGGCTTTGCAAGGTAGGGCTGCGGGACTTGTTTTAGATGAGGTGACTACAACTCAGAAAAAAAACATCCGTATTCGTGGGACAAGCACGCTTAATAATTTCACGCAACAAAACGAGAATCAGTTGAACACGACCTTTGATATCGCTATTCCATATGATGTCGCATCGAATGGTAAACCACATAGTGTTTCTTTGAAAGAGTACAAACATCCTGCAAACTATACCTATTTAGCGCTTCCAAGATTAGATCCTAATGTTTATTTAATAGCTGAGTTGACGGATTATGAAAAACTTAACCTGATGCCAGGTACAGCAAATGTGATGTTCGAAAATATGTTGGTAGGCAAAACCATCATTGACCCAAATGCAACTAGCGACACACTCAGAATGAGCATGGGTAAAGATAAGATGATCAGTATTAAGCGCGATAGAGTCAATGATCTATCCCAAACCAAGATTTTGGGTGGCAGTAAAAAACAAAGTCTCGTATACGAAATTACAATCAAAAACAATAAGAAAAGTAATGTGACCATCGCACTACAAGATCAGATTCCAATTGCGACAGATAAATCGATGGAAATTACATTAGATGAACATAATGGAGCTGACGTAACGAAAGAAACAGGTATACTCAAGTGGAATGTGGATGTCCCTGCAGGTGCCACTAAAAAGATAAGATTTGGGTATTCCATCAAATATCCAAAGGATAAACAGATCAGTATTTATTAAAAAGCTGTCTAAATTAAATAAGAAAACCGCTGTATGAATATAGCGGTTTTCTTATTTAGTTTCGGTTTGTTATAAGGTCATATAAAATATTTATGTTTGTACTATGGAAGATTATAGTGGCACATTGCGAAAATATATGCCAGAAGTGGCCGCTCCCATTATTTCCAGATGGATCAATGATACGGGATGTTTATTAAAAATATCAAAGTCTCGCAGCACCAAATTTGGTGACTATAGAGCACCTTATCGTGGGGCAGGACATCGCATATCTGTCAATCATGACCTGAATCCTTATGCTTTCTTAATCACAACGATTCATGAATTTGCACATCTAAAAACATGGCAACAATTCAAACATCAAGTAAAGCCACATGGTATTGAATGGAAAGATAATTTCAAACAATTGATGGACCCATTCTTACAGTTAGAGGTCTTTCCACAGGAGATTAAAGATGCAGTGGTCAAATATTTAGAGAACCCTGCTGCTTCAAGTTGTACGGACCTTCATCTTTTTAGAACGCTACAACGATTTGATAAACAATCGGAACAAATTTTCACGGTAGAGATGCTCCCTGAAAAAGAGCATTTTAAACTAAAGAATGGTCGTATCTTTCAAAAACAGTCAAAAATAAGGAAGCGTTACAGGTGCCTCGAGATCATGACCAATAAGGTTTATCTCTTTAGCCCAATTGCTGAAGTAGACCCTATCCAAATCAAGTAAATATGAGAAAACAATTTAAACATATTGCATTAAGCATGTTAATGGCATCGACCTTGTCGGTTGTTGCACAAAAAAATCAAACGACATTAGACCACAATGCTCTGAAGAGTGTCACGGAAAAAAGTTATAAAGCTCAAATTCTAAAACTTTCCTCGGATGAATTTTTAGGACGCAAGCCATTTACCAAAGGCGATACCTTAGCGACACAATATATAGCAGCTGAGTATAAAAAACTAGGCTTAAAACCCGGAAATGGGAAGAGCTATTTCCAAGAAGTGCCCATGGTGGAAATTACGTCAACTCCAAATGTATTATTGACCTTAAAGTCTGACGCAAATCAGATGACCCTGCACAATCTATCCGATTATGTGGTGACCAGTCGTCGTCTTCAGGAACATGTTGAATTGAAAAATACAGCATTGGTTTTTGCTGGATTCGGTATTGTAGCACCTGAATATGATTGGAACGATTACAAAGACTTGGACGTGAAAGGGAAAACCGTTGTGGTGATGGTCAATGATCCTGGTCATTATGATAAAACTCTTTTTAAGGGTGATACCATGACTTATTACGGTAGATGGACCTATAAATATGAAGAAGCCGCACGTCAGGGTGCCGCGGGTGTGCTGATCATCCATCAGACCCAAGCAGCTAGTTACGGTTGGAATGTGATTCGAACAGGTTGGGGAAATGCTCCTCAAATGGATTTAGACAACGTAAGTGAGCCTAATAAATACGCGCAAGTTGAGGGTTGGTTATCTACAGAAAGTGCTTCCAAACTCTTCAAATTGGCCGGATATGATGATTCTTTATTAGACAAAGCAAAGCAGAAAGGTTTCAAAGCGATTCCTTTAGGTATAAAAACAGATTTCGAGGTCAGCAATAAAATTAAGAAATCAAAATCCAATAACGTTATAGCGATTCTAGAAGGTAAAAGTCGCAAAGATGAATACATTATCTATACTGCTCATTGGGATCATCTAGGTATTGGTGAGGCGGTGAATGGTGACTCGATCTATAATGGTGCCATTGATAATGCTGCTGGTGTCGCGGCCTTATTTGAAATTGCTAAAGCTTTTAAAGCTGCAAAAAAAGCGCCTGAACGTTCCATTGTATTTCTCGCAGTAACTTCAGAAGAAGATGGATTATTGGGCTCTGATTATTACGTTAGAAACCCGATTTACGCGTTGAACAAAACAGTTGCCAACATCAATATGGATGCTTTTAGTGCAGCCGGTGCAACCAAAGATATATCGATCGTTGGTAAAGGCCAATCGGATATGGACGATTATGCTGAACGTTCGGCTTTAAAATTTGACCGTTATACGAAAGCTGAAGGAAACCCGAGTTCTGGAGGCTTTTATCGCTCCGATCATTTCAATTTTGCAAAGGTGGGCGTTCCTGCTCTCTATGCCGGAAGTGGTAGCGACTATATCGAGCAAGATACATCTCTTATAGCAGGTCGTAAAAAAGCACTCGCTGGACGTTACCATGCGGTCAATGATGAGGTCATTCCAGAATGGAATTTTGATGGTATGCTGGCAGATATCCGCCTGTTTTTTGATATTGGTTATACGTTGAGTCAAGAAGCTACGTTCCCAAAATGGAAAGATAAATCTGAATTTAAAGAAATAGGCGAAAAGCGTTAGTTATTTTATACTTTTGTATTCAAAGAATTATTTAAAGAAGAAATTATGTTACACTTACACTCGACATTAGCAATTATCTTATTGTTAGCTCTGATTGTTTCAATCATCATTACCTTTGTAAACTTCTCAGGTAATAAACCGTATAATAGAAAAATTGCTCTTTTAGGTTTTATTGCCTCTCATTTGCAATTATTAATTGGATTGATTTTATTCTTCGTATTAAAATACCCATCCATGATCTCCGGCTCTATTATGAAAGATCCAACGATGCGCTTTAAAATTATCGAACATCCGTTAACAATGATTATCGCGATTGTATTGATTACAATTGGTTATTCAAAAGCTAAAAAATTGACTGATGCTAAGCAAGCAAATAAAACAGTATTGATTTTTTACATTCTTGGATTAATTTTAATATTGTCTCGTATTCCTTGGAGTACATGGTCGATCTTCGCATAAACTATCCTTATCAATACGATATAAAAAAGGCGGTGTTTCTTAAAATAAGAAACACCGCCTTTTTTATTAGGACAAATTTCATCCTGATTACGCCAAAAGAACAGACCTAAGCCATCCTTTACCTATTTCTACCTATAGGTTCGAAATGTATCAATGAGGCTCAGTCCTCTCTCCTTTTTTAATAAAGGAGTTATGAAAAAAAGGCATAAAAAAACGTCAACTCGATTTGAATTGACGTTTACTATATATCTATCTTGATTTATTTATTTTTTCCGAATCCTAAAATTCCGAAAACTGTTCTAAATGCAATTAAAGTTGCTACGATCACACAAATATTTGCTATTGTTGAAAACATCGATACATGTTGATCAAGGCTTGTGCAAACATCTGGTACAAATCTAATGAATACTCCTATAAGACCTAAAACGATAGCTACTACTAAAGTCTTGTAATAATGAGTTTGATTTGCGTTATTATCAGTCTTTTTTGGTTCTCTATGTTGTACTGTTTCTGCCATTTCGATTTTATTTTTTTGTACCACAAAGGTACAAATTATTCATTGTTTCGGAAATAAAATAACAAAAACATTTATTCAGTTTTAAAGGCTATCTATTTTATAAAGAGCTAGAAAATGTCTAAAATTGCAGTGAAAACAATTTTTAATGAAACCATGATGAGCGCAGATCAATTAAAATTGAGAAAAGCACTTGGCTCATAATAGATTCATGACCGATAAATCGAGTAAAACGAGTTCAATAATACGATTGAAAACTGATGCTCATTATTAAAAACAAATTTTTCTGATGAAAAAGTTATTATTTCTCTTCTTACTCCTTCCAATTTTTGGGATGGCACAAATTCAAAAAATAGAAAATTTTGTGGTAAAAGAAAATCTGTCGCGCAATGGTAAACTGGCTATTATCGCAGTAGATTCTGCTGAAAACACAAATGAACGTATCAATGGTACTTATAAATTCAGCATCAATGGTTTTACCCAAGATTTGCAGTTCCATCAGGGAATCGCTGTTCCTGATGATAGGATTGAATCGTCGACATTTGTCTTTTTTAAACACAAGAATCAAGGAAATTCGAAGGCACGCTTATTTTACATCTACAAATCAGATAAAGGATTATCTGCATTTGCCATCAGTGGCTTGATGTTCTTGGTTATCCCAGCTGTCATCCTATTGATTGCTTACGCATTTAAGAAGTTATTGCTGACTGCGATTATACTCGCGATAGGTTTCTTTTTCTTCAATCATTCGCAAGGTTTAAATATTTCTTCTATAATCGAATCAATCTTCGCAAGTATAAAAAATCTGATTATTTAAAAGGGTAGCCCTATCCCAAAGTTATATTGAATAAAATTATAACGGTCTGGTCTATGTGTCTGATAATATTGATCCTTAAATTCCTTGGAGTCGAAAAAATGTTTTAATACCCATTGATCACTTCCTTCGAATTGAGGATCTTTCACTTTCAAGCCAGCATCCAATCGGATAATAAAGTAATCGGAATCGAACCGCAATCCAAACCCTGTTCCTATTGCAATTTGTTTTAAGAATTTATCCATCTTAAGCTCGCCGCCTGGATTTAATTCATTCTTTTTTAATCGCCAGACGTTTCCAAAATCAACAAAAGTAGCACCATTCATCTTTGCTCCCAAGAAGCTGTTTAATATCCGGAATCGGTATTCGGCATTACCTTCAAATTTAATCTCACCCAGTTGGTCCAAATTTCGGAGATTCACTCTTAGATCTTCCTTTACACTTGCACGATTATAATTTCCAGGGCCTAAGGTTCGTGCTTGCCAAGCTCGCATACCATTCATACCACCACCGTAAAAGCTTTTTTCAAAAATCATCAGCGACGAATTATTACCATAAGGTATGGCAATACCCGGGTTGATCCTGAACACAAATTGTTTATTTCCGCCTAGATTTCGGTAAAGCCGATAATCGAGCTCCGTTTTAGCATACTGTAGGTAAGGAACACCAAGGATCTTTTTTTCACCGTCTAAATTTTCATCAAACTTGATGACGCGACTTATTAAATCCAATACATTGCCACTCAAATCTACAGAACCTTTGAAGTAATTGAAATTCTCTTTTTTAGTCAGCTTCTTGGCATTGTAAGTAAATGCATATTGTGTACCCAATCCAAAATATTCGCGATTGTTACTTCTTACATATAAGAGATAACCCTGCTCGATTAAATTCTGTGCGAAATTTTCATTTAACCGACCTTGTCTATATTCCAGTACAATCGGTGTAAAACTGTGAAATTTATTTTCAGATTCGTACCAAGAGTAATTCAGAGTATTGATAAAGTATCGATTGGAATAAGTGGCATCTTGATTGAAAACTTGCAGACTGGAAGAAAAGGTCGTCCTGGCTAATCCGTATTGACTCGTATTATTCACATGAAAAGGTGTCATTAATCGTGGTATGACTAGATTTACACCAATTTGAAAATCATTGTTAAATATCTTGTTGGAAAGTCCACCGCTAAGTCTCGGATCAAATAAGACTCCGTATCGTAATTTCACTTCCAACAATTCTGCTCCACCAAAGATATTACGATGCGAAAATGTATTTCCGATATTAAAACCACTCATACCTGAACTCAAGGTAAATTCGCCTTCGATTTGGTTTCCCATCAACGGTCGGGGTACCATCTCATAGAATACATCCAATTGGTTGGAATCGGTCTTCTGGTAATTGATTTTAACACTTCTAAATCCGTTCATCTCATACAGACGGTCGTAAGAAGCGTTTTCTTTCGAAAGATTGTATAATTCTCCCGATTTGATGTACATGTACCGTGTTAATGGTTTCAATCGAAATTTATTGGTCTCGTCTGTGAAATGAATATTTGAAATGCTATCGTAAGTTTTTTTGATTTCCTTTTTTTCTGTTCCAAAGTTGCGAATCGTGACGAATACATTTTCAATTTTATAGACCTGATGTGTCGTAGAATCACTTGGATTTTCAACTTGGAGCTCAAGATTCAACTGTTGCTTTTTTGATGATGAATCTACTGCTACACGCATGTATTGACGGATATAATCAAAATAACCGTGATTGCGCATGGTTTGATATAGCTTTTCCCTTTCCGTAATAAGATCGACAGCATCGTATTGCTTTCCTACAATAATACTTCCATTCGGCTTCACTTCACGTGCGTAGAGATCAGCAACAGCAGTATCAGCAAAATTATAGGTGATTTTATTTAGGTAATAGGGTTCGCCCAAAACGGTATTGAAATCTAGTGTTGCTTTTTTATTTTTAACCGTAATAGCGGAAACTACACTGGCGGCAAAATAACCTTTTGAAAATAAAAACCGTTTAATTTGTGTCGCAGATAACTCCACTAAACTCGTATCCAACAAACGGGGTGCTTCACCTACATTCCGTAAATTACGTTTTTTATATTCCCCGTTTTTAGTATTAAAAAGATTATAAATAAATAAATTAACCCTTGAATTTGCTCTGATATCATTGGAGACATAAAGCGCTGCTGCTTCTTTTAATTCTGGCTTCACCCCTTCTATATCCACATGTGCCACCAATGCTTGGTCCTCATTCAAGAAACGTGCTGAACGGCAAGATGTGAAAATTAGCAACAAAAGCGCTATACTTGTAAAAGCTAAAAAGCGTTGATTATTTATCATTAAAAAATGTTGTCAAAAGCACAAATTACTCTAATATCATCACTTCAAAATAAAAAGTTTCGCAAACAACATGGTCTTTTTATTGTCGAAGGAATAAAATCTGTTATCGAATTCCTATCATCCTCTTATCAAGTTGACAGCATATTTTATACAGAAGATGTACTCGCAAAAGTGGGTAAAATATCGGGAAATATAAAATCTTATGTACTGACTGAAAAGGAATTTGAAAAAATCAGTGCATTAAAATCTCCACAAGGGATATTAGCTTTAGTACATATCCCGAAACAAGCGGAATTAAATGTCTTAGATTTCAAAGCAAAGCATACCTTGCTATTGGATGATATCCAAGACCCCGGAAATTTAGGAACTATAATCCGAACGGCAGAGTGGTTTGGTTTTCAACATATCATTTGCTCTATCGGCACTGTGGATGCGTACAACCCAAAGGTCGTGCAAGCGACAATGGGTTCTCTTTCTCGGACCCAAGTTCATTATATTGATCTCAAGACTTTCATTTTAGAAGCTAAAATTCCGGTATTTGGGGCTTTATTGAATGGAGATAGTATCTACCATACGGATTGGACGAACGAAGGATTTATTGTATTGGGAAATGAGGGTAACGGTATTTCTGATGAAATTATCGCTCTTGTTGACAAACCCATTACGATTCCGCGCATAGGTGAGGCAGAATCGCTCAATGTTGCCGTGGCCACCACTATTTTTTGTTCAGAAATAGCAAGATTAAAGAAATTATAAGATATCGCCTTCTTTACACTAAAGAGGGCGATTCATTTTTACACCATACAATAGCGCATCTACTATGATGGAAAATAAATCCATTTACACATTACAATTTGCCTTACTTTGTCTAAGTTCGCTTTTATTCTCTGCGAGTTTCAATATGATCATTCCCGAATTGCCCAACTACTTAAGTGAGATGGGGGGTGCTGAACATAAGGGTTTAATCATTGCATTATTTACATTAACTGCTGGGATATCACGTCCGTTCAGTGGTAAGCTAACCGATAGATGGGGACGTGTACCCGTGATGGCAATCGGATCTATCGTTTGTTTCTTGTGTGGTTTTCTGTACCCAGTCCTGACGACTGTGTCTGGTTTTCTCCTACTGAGATTGATACATGGTTTTTCAACTGGTTTTAAACCAACCGCAACTTCTGCCTATGTTGCCGATATCATTCCGCGTGAACGTTGGGGTGAGGCTCTGGGTATGCATGGTCTTTGTTTTGCTATTGGGGGTGCTGTAGGTCCAGCCATTGGTAGTGCCATATTCCAATATTATGGCATTAACATCATGTTTTATAGTTCTTCCCTTTTTGCGCTACTCTCTATTGTCATTGTGATGAATATGAAAGAGACAATTACAAAAAAAGAAAAGCTCAATCTCTCCATGTTCAAGATATCACGAACAGATATTATTGATGTTGGCGTATTGCCTGCGGGAATTGTCACCTTTTTATCTTACTCAGCATTTGGAGCAATTTTAACGCTGATTCCGGATTGGAGTGACCACCTCAATCTTAGCAATAAAGGAATTTTCTTTGCAGCATTCACCATTGCTTCGATTTTAATCCGCTTTGTTTCCGGAAAAGCATCAGACAAATATGGTCGGATCAAAGTCATTATGGTCGGATTATTCATAGTTGGTGTTTCTTTATATTTAATCGGTCAGGGTGATTCTTTCAATAAATTAATGCTTGGTGCGAGTGTTTACGGTATCGGGACCGGTATTTTATCTCCTGCAATCAATGCTTGGACGATAGACCTTGGAAAACCCAACCAACGTGGACGTGCAGTGGCGACAATGTATATTTCCATGGAGGCAGGTATTGGCTTAGGGGCATTATTTGCAGGGCTATATTATCAAGATATCATCACACGTATACCACAGGTGATGTATTTTAATGCCCTATTCTTAGTTATAGCACTTGTATACATGTTTTTTTGGCAAGGATTTAGCTCTAAGAAAAAAACAGATTAATTGGTTTACCAATGCATATCACCCTATCGTTTATTATCAAATTTTAATATGGAAAATAAAACTGGAAAAAGACCCTATTCAATTGAGCTCGCATCTAGCTTATTTGCATTAGCACTAATTATTGGATTTCTATATGTTACGCAAAGCGTAGTGGTTCCCTTACTTTTTGCGATCATACTTTCGATGACGCTCTACCCAGTAGCCGCTTTTTTTGAAAACAAATTAAGGTTTGGAAAGGCACTTGCTTCCATTATGGCTGTCATTGTGGCTATTTTGGTTATCAGCACGTTGCTATGGTTTATTATACACCAAAGTATCATTATCGGAAAAGATGCTGTCGCTATTCAAGAAAAGGTGCTGGTCGCGTTAGAATCTATTCAAAATTGGATCCAATCACAATTTGGATTAGAACGAAGTGAGGTGATTGAGAAAGTCCAAGAACAAGGTAATCGGGTTCTAGAAAATGTTGGTGGCTACATTTCGGCAGCATTTGGTTCCATTGGAAGTATGTTGGCTGGGGTAGTCCTAGTGCCTATCTTTATTTTCTTTCTACTGTACTACCGCGACTTTTTTAAAGAGTTCTTTTTTAAATCCTTTAAAAACACAGATAATAAAAAAATTCACGGTGTGTTAAGTAAAATCTACCAAGTGGTACAAAGTTACTGCCTTGGACTTGTCACTGTGATGGGAATTGTCGCCGTTTTAAACACTGCTGGACTGATGTTAATGGGCATACAGTACGCTTGGTTTTTTGGCTCATTGGCTTCCTTACTCATGCTACTCCCTTATATCGGTATCGCTATTGGATCCATATTACCCGCACTTTTTGCTTTAGCGACAAAAGATACTGGATTTTATGCAGTTGGCGTCATTGCTTGGTTCCAAGTCGTTCAATTTTTAGAAGGTAATGTCATAACTCCAAATATTGTTGGAGGTAAGGTAAGCATCAACCCATTGATGGCTATCATTGCTATCTTGTTGGGCGGGATGATCTTTGGATTGGCGGGTTTAATTTTAGCACTTCCTATGACGGCTACACTTAAAGTTATTTTTGATGCTATCCCTTCTATGGAACCCATTGGTTATTTAATTGGTGAGCCGGAAAAGGAACATCTTAAACGCAATGCAACACAAGAACTCCTACAAAAGTGGGGAATCGTCCGAAAACCGAAAAAAGTGTATAAGCAAAAGGTTCACGAATCGTCAGCGGAAGATACTTCTTCACCGCAATTACCTGATCAGAAATAATCAAGAAATACACATTCTGTTTGTTTTATTCAGCATTTCGACCTGTGTTATGGATAGTCAATAACTATCCATAACACAGGTCGAAACATTTCATGGGATTCGGACACAATCCAAATATCCATTCCCTTACACCCACATCCTCCAAAAGCTATTCTTGTTGAAGATCATTAATTTCTATTAACTTTAGTCCCAAATATCAATAACATGAAATACTTACCTATACTAGAAACGGAAAGATTAATCATTCGCCCTATCACATTGGACGACTTGCAGGGGTTCTATGAGATGGATTCACAACCAGAGGTCCATACTTATTTAAAAAAGGAACCTGCAACCGCTATAGAAGATACCAAACTTGTTATCGAGGATCTGTTAGATCAATACCAACAGCATGGTACTGCTCGGGTTGCGGTAGTTGAAAAATCGACCAATCAATTTATCGGTTGGACAGGTTTCAAATTTATGGATGAAGAGACGAATGGTAAAATCTATTTTTTAGATTTCGGATATCGTTTTAGAAAAGAAACTTGGGGTAAAGGTTATGCTACAGAAGCCGCACTCGCTTGTATGGACTTTTACCATCAACACCTCAGCCATTTCCCGCTCCATGCCATGACGGATATCGACAATAAAGCATCTCGAAATGTGTTGGAAAAAGCCGGATTTAAAGTAACGGACACTTTTCATTTGACCGTATGGGGTATCGATTGTTATTGGTATGATTTGGCTTCAGCTTCAAATTAAAGCCATACCGATAAACCCTTTTCATCCTGTTTTAGGCACTTATTTTCACAGGCATTTTGTGGATAAATCTATTTGTTTTACCATTGGATAAAACGAAATGCTTTTCGTATTTTTACGCGTGCAAAAATCTATTCTTTTTGCAGCAAATTAGAATAAAAACACCATATTATTGATTACATGAGTGAAGAAACAAACTATCCTGCAGACGATAATCAAGAAGAATTAAATAACGGACAGACAAATAATAGTAAAACAATCCCACTTTCGGGTTTGTATGAAAACTGGTTTTTGGACTATGCATCTTATGTTATTTTAGATCGCGCAGTACCTCATATCAATGATGGGTTCAAACCTGTACAACGCCGTATCCTGCATTCATTAAAGGAAATGGATGACGGTAGATACAATAAGGCAGCGAATGTTATTGGTAACACGATGAAATATCACCCACACGGTGATGCTTCCATTGGTGATGCCATGGTACAGATAGGTCAGAAAAACCTACTAATAGACTGTCAAGGAAACTGGGGGGACCCGATCACTGGAGATGCTTCGGCAGCACCTCGTTATATTGAGGGCCGATTATCCAAATTCGCTTTGGATGTGGTCTTTAATCCGGAAACTACCAATTGGCAATTGAGCTATGATGGTCGTAACAAGGAGCCGGTTACCTTACCGGTTAAATTCCCTTTATTACTTGCCCAAGGTGCTGAGGGTATCGCCGTAGGTTTGGCGACGAAGATCATGCCGCATAACTTCTTGGAATTGATCGATGGATCTATCCAGGTATTGCATGGTGAAAGACCTCATATCCTACCCGACTTCCCAACAGGAGGAATGGCGGATTGTTCTGCTTATAATGAAGGGCAGCGTGGCGGAAAAATCCGTGTACGTGCCAAAATTGAAGAACGCGATAAAAAAACATTGGCCATTACCGAAATTCCTTTTGGAACCACTACTGGTGGATTAATCGATAGTGTAGTAGCGGCTAATGATAAAGGGAAAATCAAGATTAAGAAAATCGAAGATAACACGGCTGAATTTGTGGAAATCATCGTTCATTTGGCTCCAGGTATCTCACCTGATGTAACCATTGACGCTTTGTTTGCATTTACGGCCTGTGAAGTTTCTATTTCTCCCAATACCTGTGTTATCAAGAAAGATAAACCTTACTTTTTAAGCGTTAATGATATCTTAATTGAGAACACAAATAACACCAAGAATCTTTTAAAGCAAGAACTGGAAATCAAGTTACATGATCTCCTTGAGAAAATATTCTTCAGCACCTTACTTAAGATTTTCATTCAAGAAGGTATGTATAAGCATTCAGCCTATGAAAATGCTGGAGACTTTGATACCGTTGTAGAAGTACTAGACGGTCTGTTTGAGCCTTTCTTCTCGCAGTTCTACCGTGCTATCGTTCCTGAAGACTACAAACGTCTGATCGATAAACCGATGAGTAGCATTACGCGATTTGATGTTAAGAAAGCGGATGATCAAATGGCTTCCTTAGAAGAGGAAATCAAAAATGTCAAACGCCACCTTAAAAATCTAACAGAATATGCGATTGCTTGGTATGAGAGGCTGCGTGTGAAGTATGGTAAAGGACGTGAACGTAAAACAGAATTAAGAGCATTCGATAAAGTTGAGGCTACTCAGGTTGCCTTAGCAAATGCCAAACTTTATGTCAACCGTGAAGAGGGTTTCATTGGTTCGAGCATGAAGAAAGATGAGTTTGTTTGCGATTGTTCCGATATCGATGATATCATTGTGTTCCGCTCTGATGGTAAATATGTCGTCACGAAAATTCAGGACAAGGTATTCGTAGGAAAAGATATCATCCATGTTGCAGTCTTCAAAAAAGGCGATGAAAGGACGATCTACAATGCTATCTATAAAGAAGGCGATACAGGTACAAGTTTTATCAAGCGTTTTTCAGTTGTTGGTGTTACGCGCGATAAGGAATATGATATCAGCAAAGGTTCTAAAGGTTCTAAAGTCACCTATTTCACTGCTAACCCTAACGGTGAGGCTGAAATTGTCAACATTCAGCTAAAACCACATACCAAATTAAGAAAACTTAATTTTGATATGAATTTTGCTGAAATTGCAATAAAGGGCCGTGCTTCTCAAGGAAATATCGTGTCGAAGTATCCTGTTAAAAAGATTACATTCAAAAGTGCTGGTGTCTCTACGTTAGCGGGTCGCAAAATTTGGTTTGATAAAACCATGAAGCGCTTAAATGCGGATGAAAGAGGTCAATACTTGGGTGAGTTTGATGGTGATGATAAGATTTTAATGGTGCTATCTGACGGGTCGTATGAATTGTCCAATTTTGATTTGAGCAATTATTTCGATGACAAAATGATTCGTATCGAAAAATATATGCCTGAACATGTCTATACGGCCATTCATCAGGATGGTAAGTCGGGCACCTATTATGTGAAAAGATTCAAGTTTGATGATCTTCCTGTAGGAAAAGGGATGTCGTTTATTAATGATGACCCAGGGTCTAAACTTATTTTATTGACAAATAATACAGATCCACTCGTTCATTTAGACATTCTTAAAGGCAAGTCGCAAATAGAGGAATCTTTGGATCAACCCTTGAACGAAATCATCGATGTTAAGGGGATAAAAGCTCAGGGTAACCGACTTTCATTCCATACGGTGAAAAATGTGAAGTTGCTAACGGAAGAAATTGATTTAGCATTGAGCGTTAAAGAAACAGCTGCGCCTGTTTCGGAAGAGACTACAGCAGTAAACGAAGAAAAAGCAACAGAACCTGCGGACGCCAGTGATATCAAATTGGAGATAACAAATCCCGATGATATCCAAACAGACAATGGTGGTCAGATTGAGCTGTTTTAAATCAATCTGCTGTTCAATAATTATAATTCATAAAAAAATCCGCTTTTAGCGGATTTTTTTATGAATTAAATTCTTTGATGAATTTTTGTAATTTGGGTGCAATCACGACAGAACAGAATGGATTCTCCGGATGCGTATTGAAATAATTATGATGATAGTTTTCTGCCACCCAAAAAGTAACAGCAGGTTCGACAGTAGTGACGATCGGATCTTCAAATATATCTTCACTGTCTAATTCATCAATAAAGTTTTTAGCTAAGATCTCTTGCTCCTCATCATGAAAAAATACAACGGATCTATATTGCGTGCCGACATCATTACCTTGACGGTTTAGTGTCGTTGGATTATGTGTCTTAAAGAAGATCTTCAATAGGTCTTCATAATTCACAAGCTCTTCATCGTATTCGATCTGTACCACTTCAACATGTTCCGTTGTACCTGTACATACTTGTTCGTAGGTAGGGTTATCATTCAATCCCCCCATATATCCTGGTAAAACAGTTTTTACGCCTTCGGTATTTTGAAAAATAACCTCTGTACACCAAAAACAGCCACCTCCAAATGTTGCTTTCATATTTTAATATCTTTATTACTCAAACTTATAAATTATATGACAGAATAAGCGTCATATCAGTTTACTGATTTTAAATTAGCTTTTATAATAATAAGTCCCTGGAATTAAGAGATCTTGTTTTTCTTTATGACAAACAGCGTAAGAAAAACCTTTTTGTAAAGCATAAGATCCATATTCACCCTTCTTATTGAGCGCCAAAAATCCAACTTGGATATCTTTGGCAATATTCGGTTTCTTTTTCACGATACGTTTGACTGCTTCTTTACAGGCATCTTCTGGTGAATATCCCTGACGCATCAGTTCGACTACAAGAAAACTTCCTACCGTACGGATCACCTCTTCCCCTACGCCAGTGGATGTTGCCCCTCCTACTTCATTATCTACATACAGACCTGCTCCAATAATAGGGCTATCTCCTACGCGTCCATGCATTTTAAAGGCCATGCCACTGGTGGTACAGGCTCCCGAAAGATTTCCTTCGGCATCCAGTGCCAACATACCAATCGTATCGTGATTATATTGATTGCCAGGCAAACGCTCGACAGCGAAAGACTTATTTTCAATATTCATAATCGGTTTATACTGTTTTTCTTTCAGCCATTCTTTCCACGCTTTTTCTCCTTCAGGGGTCAATAGATCTTCTTTTTCAAAACCATTTTCCAATGCGAATTGCAATGCCCCATCACCGGCCAACATCACATGTGGTGTTTTGTCCATAACAAGACGGGCGACAGATATGGGATGAGCGATATGCTCTAATGCGGCTACCGACCCACAGTTTCCTTCTGAATCCATAATACAAGCATCTAGCGTCACAAATCCATCACGATCAGGATAGCCACCTTTACCTACCGTCATATTTTTCAAATCAGCTTCGGGTACGCGGACGCCTTGCTCTACGGCATCAATGGCTTTTCCACCATTTTTAAGCACTTCCCACGCTGCTTGATTGGCTGCAATACCAAAATCCCATGTCGAAATAACAATAGGCTTTACTCCAGCTTTTTTACTGACAGTGGAAAAGCTTGATAATGTTTCTATTGAACCTAAGGCAGTTGCTCCAATAATACCCTTCTTAATAAATTGGCGTCTTGAACTCATATTTTAATCGATTTTTGCAATACAAGTATACACAATTGCGTGTTTCTTTTTGGTAGTTTTTCATCAGAATAATTATTTATGCGTCTCCATTTTTCATTTGTACCCATGAGCTCACTTCTGTCGATTTGTTTAACATACTAGTTATCTTAAATAGAATCTATGAGCTCGTTCCGCTCGTTTTAGAAAAAAAGGCTTATGCATTCGCATTTATGCAAAAGAATCATAAATTAATTCACAAATCGACATCATTTTTTGTGATAATATACAAATTAGTCTATCTTTAAAAAACAAACTAATCAGCATGACAAACAAACTTAGATATGCTATCCTCAGCTGTGCAGGCTTTTTCATGATTAATCATGCTTTTTCACAACAAGTTGATTCAACCATTTATTATCAGGTTAAAGAACTGCAAGAAAACGTAAGGAAAGAATTTGCACCTGATAAACGCACTAAAATATTTGCGCTCACAAAAACTGTAGTTGCAGAAAATGAGTATGAAATTGAAACAACAGAGCCTGCTGCTAAAGCAGCTTTCGAACAACGGTTCAAAAATATCCCTGCTAAGGTAGCAGTAACCCTTCTTCCTGAACAAAACCTCGGTAATAAATGGGTCGGTATTGTCAACCTATCGGTTGCCAATATGAGAACCAAGCCCGACCATGCTGCTGAGATGGCCAGTCAGGTATTGATGGGGACACAGGTCGATATCCTACAAAAAGATCGTGGTGATTATCGTATCCGTACGCCAGAGGGGTATATTGCCTGGATCCCGACTTCTTCCATCACAGCCATGACCAAGGAAGAGGCTAAACAATGGAATGAACAGCCTAAAATAATCTATACTTCCGAATTTGGGAAATCACTATCGGAGCCCAATACACAAAGTCAACGCGTTTCAGATCTTGTTTATGGTGATATTTTAGTCCTTAAAGGAGAGAAGAATAATTATTTTGAGGTCTCCTATCCTGATGGACGTAAAGCTTATATTAAAAAGGATGAGGCTTTATCTTTAAAAAAATGGATTGATTCTCGTAATCCAACTGCTGAAAATTTAATTTCAAGTGCGAAGACCATGTTGGGATTACCTTATCTATGGGGGGGAACATCTGTGAAAGGTGTGGATTGCAGTGGCTTCACTAAAACAGCTTATTTTATGAATGGCTACGTGATTCCCCGCGATGCTTCGCAACAGGTATTGGCTGGTGAAACCGTGGATATTCTCGATTCAGAAGGGCACTTTGACCCCGAAAAAGCACTTAAAAATCTAAAACCTGCCGACCTCTTATTTTTTGCTGCAGGAAAGAACACGAATCCAAATGCGCGCGTAACGCATGTAGCTATCTATATGGGCAATGGGACTTTTATACATGCAGCTGGATCTGTACGGATCAACAGTATGTTGAAAGATGCTGCCAATTATGATGATTTCCAGACACGAACCGTAGTTGCTGCTAAAAGATACCTCGGTGCAAATGACGCTCAAATACAACAAGTACAGCATAACAGCTATTATAGTATCAAATAAAAGATAAGCATGAGCACACATTCAGATTGGATTACTAAAGATTTTGGAGCTTTCAAACTGAGGTTCAAACCGTATACACTAGAAATGCGCTATGTCTTTACTGTGGCATCGTTCAGTAGAACGACTACACCAGTGGTATTGACACAATTGGAATATGATGGAGTGGTTGGTTACGGTGAGGCGAGCATGCCTCCCTACTTGGGTGAATCGCAGGAGAGTGTCATCCATTTTCTTAACAAGTTGGATTTACGTGGATTCAACTCCCCTTTTCAAACGGAAGAACTGTTACAATACATCGATCAGGTCATGGTTAATAATACCGCAGCAAAAGCTGCGGTCGATATTGCGCTCCATGATTTAATCGGTAAACTGCTTGGACAACCCCTATACAAGATTTGGGGTTTAGATCCAGCTAAGACGCCGCCGACTTCTTATACCATCGGTATCGATACGGAAGATGTCATTCGAAAAAAAGTAATGGAAGCAGATCAGTTTAAAATTCTAAAAGTTAAATTGGGACTTGAAACTGATAAAATGATCATCGATACCATCCGTCAATGTACCGACAGACCACTTTGCGCTGATGTAAACCAAGGATGGAAGGTGAAGGAAGAGGCTTTGGAAATGTCACATTGGTTAGCGGAGCGTGGTGTTGTATTTTTGGAACAACCTATGCCAAAAGAACAAGTCGATGATAACGCTTGGCTTACAGCACACAGCCCGATTCCAACCATTGCAGATGAAGCTTGTCAACGATTGGCTGATGTACCTTCCCTGCAAGGTGTGTATTCGGGGATCAATATCAAGTTAATGAAGTGCACGGGGATGCGAGAAGCAAAACGTATGGCCGAATTGGCTCAGACTTTAAAAATGAAGGTTATGATCGGCTGTATGACGGAAACTTCATGTGCCATTTCTGCTGCTGCACAATTGGGTCCTTTGGCGGATTGGGTTGATCTCGATGGTGCACTCCTGATCGGTAATGATATTTATGATGGCATGAAAGTCATCGATGGAAATTGTGTCTTATCTGAGCGACCTGGAATAGGTATTATAGCACAATAAAAAAATACAAATAGCATAAGATCTATGGTTTTTAGGAATAAAACATCATGATCTTATTCTTATCTTATACCTTACTAGGGTATAAAATAGATTGCCTGAACACAATCTATTAAAAGCATAACTAACCAAAACACTCTTATGAATAAAATTTTACTCACCTCGTTATGTACGATGGCTTGCGGGGCATTCCAAGTCGTACATGCACAGCAAATCCAAGTTGCGGGAAAAGTTTCAGATGTGAATGGCACTGCTATTCCAGATGTAACCGTCGCTATCAAAGGAACAAACACCGCTACATCAACAAACTCAAATGGACTGTTCACGCTAAATGCCAGTCAAGATGCAACTCTCATCATCAGTGCGGTGGGCTATGAAAAACAGCAAGTTAAAGTAAGTGGTCGCAAGACATTAACCATTTCCTTGGAAAAAGAAGAAAATGCTTTGGATGAGGTCATGGTAGTTGCTTATGGAACTGCTAAGAAAAGTACATTCACGGGTTCTGCCGCAGTTGTTAAAAATGACGCTATAGATAAACAGCCGGTCACTTCCTTTCAAAATGCTTTGACAGGTCGTGTGGCAGGCTTACAAGTCAGCACGAGTTCGGGGCAAGCAGGCTCTACACCTGCTATCCGTATCCGTGGCATCGGTTCCATGGGTGCTTCGAATGAGCCATTATATGTCATCGACGGTGTTCCCGTAGTATCGGGGTCAACTGGACAGATGAACGATTATCTGGTCAATTCAAATAATGTGATGAGTTCCTTAAATCCTTCTGATATCGAGACAATAACTGTGCTGAAAGATGCCGCGGCATCTTCTCTGTATGGTTCTCGAGCAGCAAATGGTGTTATTATCATCACGACTAAAAAAGGAAAAAATGGAGCTCCAAAAATTAACTTAAAATCTACTCTTGGATTTAGTCCGAGTTGGGCAACAGATAATAATGAAGCGGCACCACTTGAAGACCAGATCAATATGTTGTACAGTCTTCTTTATGATTCTCGTATTGCAGGAGGACTTACAGAAGCAGCTGCCAACAAGTGGGTACTCGATCGATTTGCAACGAAGTTTGGGATACATGGTTACGAGTTTTCTACTCCAGGAACATCCATGTTTGAAAAAGTAAACATTACTGGTAAAACTGATGGTGTCGAAAATCGTGATGGTAAATATTACGATTGGAACAAATCGTTATTCAGAACGGGCATCTTTAATACGAATGATCTATCAGTTAGTGGTGGAACAGATAATACGAACTACTATACTTCGCTTTCCTACACCCAAGATAAAAGTCGCATCATATTGAATGATTATGATCGTATCAGTGGACGTGTAAATCTCAACCAAAAAATCGGTAAATACTTAGAGTTTGGGTCGAATATCAATATTGCTAAAACAAAATTAGTCGGCATGAATGATACCCGAAATACCGGAAGTAATTATTTACTGCAAACGAGAAATCTGTTGTGGCCGCTCTATTGGCCTACAGATTATAAAACGGGTAATGAATGGACTGCTCGCTATGGTAGTTTAGCCTACAACCCACTTTACTATAACAAAGAATGGGAAAATAGCTCTAAAACCAGTAAAATATCTGCTGTAGAATCATTGACCTTAAGACTGCTCCCTGAATTGACGCTTAAAACGATTTTTTCATATGATGAGACAGAGTCTAAAGATCATATTTACTACAGTGCAAAACATTATAACGGATCGTCTACAAATGGTACTGTAACTGAAATCACATCGAACAGTCAAAAATTAGTTTCGTCGACTACAGCCAACTATAATAAAACATTTGGACTCCATAATGTGGATTTATTAGCAGGTTTTGAAGCCGAAAAAAATGAGAATAGCTTCGTCCGTGCAACTGGAAAAGACTTACCTTCTTCCGCTTTACATACCGTCTCTACCGCGGGACAATTGGATGCAGGAGCTTATGCTTGGGGCAACAATATGATGTCCGTATTATCACGTGCTGAATATAACTTTGATGAACGCTACTTTGCTTCGGCATCTTTTCGTAGGGATGGTTCTTCTCAATTAGGCCCTATACCTCGCTGGGGTAACTTTTGGTCAGTAGCTGGCTCTTGGAACATTGCTAAAGAAAGTTTTATTTCTCAAGTAGAAGATATCAATGCTTTGAGGATAAGAGCTTCATATGGTGTAAATGGCACTTTACCAACTTCAAATTATGGTTGGCGATCATTGACGAGCTATTCCAATAAATACATGACACAACCGGGTGGCGCTTTAAGTAATATAGCTGACCCTAACCTCACTTGGGAAAGAAATTATACAACCAATCTTGCGTTAGAATTCGGTTTGTTTGAAAATAAAATATTCGGTACCGTTGAATATTTCAATAGAGATTCAAAAGACCTCATCCAAGCAGTCCCTATTTCGACTATAACTGGCTTCTCCAATACGATAAAAAACATTGGTGAAATCAACAATAAAGGAATTGAATTTGAATTAGGCTCCGATATCATCAAAAAACAGGATTTCAGATGGACTGCAAGTGTTAATGCTACATTTATTGATTCTAAAGTTGAAAAATTAAGTGATGGTCAATCAATTGTTTGGTACGATCCAACAGGTAAAGACGATCGAGCTCGTTTCATTTATCAAGAAAATCAATCGACATTGGCATTCTATGGTTTAGAATGGGCAGGTGTTGATAAAACAAATGGTAAAAACATGTGGTTTACGAATGATGGCACAACAGGCGACTTCTTAGTAGATGGCAGAGGTGCGTCTTATAATTATGGTGATGCAAAACAAACCATCATCGGTAACGCTAACCCAAAAGTTTATGGAGGTATCAATACGGATGTGGAATATAAAGGACTATCATTGGGCTTAAATTTTGCGTATAAACTAGGTGGTAAATTATACGATGCTAGTTCCCGTGATGTAGCTGATGATGGCTACTATTGGGAAAGACTTCACGCACAATACTTTGTTGATGGGTCATGGTCACCTACCAATATGGATGGTAACTTCCCTATGGTTTCTGGTCGAGATCTAGAAGATGTCAATCAAATCAGTAGCCGCCACCTCTATGATGCTTCATATTTACGATTGAAAAACATTTCATTGTCCTATAAAATTCCCAATGATTATTTGAGCAAAATAGGTATTAACAGTGCCCGTATTTTCTTTAATGGAAGTAATCTTTTGACTTTCTCAAAATACAAATATATGGACCCGGAGGTTAATCAGTATGGTACACGTGGATGGGAAACACCCACTCCTAAAACCTATACATTTGGATTAGAATTTAATTTTTAACCTATTGAATTAAAAAAAATGAGAAAATTATTTATTGCTTCGTGCATCTTTATATCCGTTTCAGTTTCATCCTGTAAGGACTTCTTAGACGTTAAACCTACAAATTCCGGAGATGCTGAAACCTCCATACAAACGGCTGCTGACGCCAAAGTTATTGTCAATGGCGTGATGAGCATTCTTTCAAATCGAGATTATTATGGTCGAAATTTTCCATTGTATGCCGATGTTAAAGGTGGTGATTTCACTATTTTCGCTGCTGGTCGAGGTTTTGATTATTTGTATACTTTTAACCATAGTGCTTCTTCCAATAGCTATTCTGGTGTTTGGACACAAGGCTTCAATGGTATCGCACAGATCAACAATTTGTTAGCGAGAATTGAAACTTTAAAAGCAGAGGGATCATTGGAAGACTTTAAGTCGTATGAAGGTCAAGCATTAACAAGCCGTGCATTGATTAATTTTGATTTAGTTCGTTTGTATGGAGAACCTTACAATGAGGATAAAACTGCTTGGGGGATTCCAAATATTACAACAAAGTTAGTGTCAAATGCACAAGAATTGAGGTCAAAAGTTGAAGATAACTACAAACAGATATTGATAGATCTAAAAGCTGCTGAAACCTTACTGCCAAAAACTAAATTGAATGGCTATTTAAATTATTATGCCAACAAAGCATTACAAGCACGTGTATATTTATACATGGAAGACTATCCTAATGCTTTGGCTGCTGCAAAAGAAGTAATCGATTCAAAAGTATATACCTTATATAGTAATGCGGAGTGGGTTGACTCTTGGAAATCAGAGTTTGGTAGCGAGTCCATCTTTGAATTGGCGATTTATCCGAATGAAAGCGATTTAGTAAATGCCTCTTTTGGTGCATATTTCAGAAGATCTTACCATGGAAGTTCTGCTATTATAGGAAATTTCTTAGCGAGTGATTATTTATTAAATCGTCTAAAAGAAGATTCTGAAGATGTACGTTGGGGAGTCATGGCTAGGGATGAGACCTCCGCTACACGACTTGGTTCAATCTACAAATACAGTGGTGGTATCAATTTGGAGGGCGACAAAAAATCTTCAAATAGTACTGCTGTCAACTTTAAAGTTATCCGTCTTTCTGAAGTGTACTTAATGGCAGCAGAGGCCGCATTAAAATCAGACAAAGCACTTGCTGCAACTTATTTAAATGCTATCCATATGCGCTCACCTAATTTAGCTCTTGCAGATGCCACTACGATTAATTTAGATATGATCGCAGATGAAAGAAGTAAGGAATTAGCTGGTGAAGGTCATCGATTTTTTGATATGATCCGTTGGAATAAAACCATTGAATTTAATGACGAACTGGGTTCAATTAATACCACTAATCGAGGGAAAACAATTGATAGAAAGTCTAATAAAACAATTCTTCCTATTTTCCTTGATGAAATGAACACTAACCCAGGTATTGCCGCACAACAAAACCCAGGATACTAATTGTATTCCTTTTAATTAAAAAAGAGCCTTCGGATATATAAATCCGAAGGCTCTTTTTTAATATTGTTGAGAATGATTACGAATTGATTTTCTGAAATGCGACACGTGCTGTACCATCACCGACGTAAATAATACCGCAACGTGTGTATCCTAATTTTGTCAATACTTTTTGCATCGGGATATTTGTTTCATGGGTATCCACTCGAATATTAGGACATTGTTCAAAACACCATTCAAAACAACGCATGGCAATGCCTTTCACTTGGCCATTTGATGCCAAACGGTGAACAACAGCATAGGGTTGGTCATTCAACCAATTCCCGCCTTCGATATGGGCGTAATTGGGGTCTGGTTCTAAGGAAAAACAGAATGTGGCTACGATCGTATCTGCTACTAAACAGACATAATTCTCGCCAATATCAATCGTAGATTGGATATATTCGCGAGATGGGTAACCATTTGTCCATTGAACCGTATTGCCACTCGCCCGCATCAAGCCTCGCGCGCTATCAATAATCGCCATGACTTGGTCTATATCCTGTAAATTAGTTTTTCTAATGTCCATATTCAAAAGTAAGCATTCGAACTATTATTCTTTAGAACATCCTGACAAAATTATAGATTTAAGCTATTTTCTGTCCATTCTAAATACCTATATCAGCGTACCACTTGCTTCATATGATCCGGCAGCTTCTTGTCCAAATCAATCAAATAACCGTTGATCACGGCATATCGTATCTCTTCATCTTTTTTCAAGAAAAAATTAGCTTCCTTTCCAAGGTTTAACGTCCTCAAGCTCTGCATCTGCCCTTTTGATAAAACATTGATTGGGTAATGGTGTAAAGGTTCCGCTGGAGAATGTGTTATTTTCACAGCTGCATATCCCTGTTTGAGCAAATCTTTGATATCCAATTTTTCTAGATCGCTGATATCGTGAAATAGCGTTTCATATATTTTGCCTTCGACCAGTTCAAATCCGGTTAGATCCAGATCTTCGTAACCAAAAAAATCATGCAGATCTCCTATATCCTCAATATAACCTTTTGCATAATAATCTTCCCCAATGGTAATTTCATCACGGCGAATGGCAATATCTACTTGAAGCGGTAATCCATGTGAAACTGTTGCCACGCGACGTAAGACTACATCGTGTAATTGTGAGGCATTGACAGGAATCTGTTGATACTCCGCGATGGAATATTGCTGATAACTATCCTCTGCTATTTGTAGTAGCGCACTTAGGATGACTATAAAATTCAACTTTCTGATTTCTTGTTTTTCAGTATCACCAGCAAAGGCTCCAGATTCTATCAATATCGTACTGGCTCCCCACTTCTGAAAATTATCACCAAAAGCTCGTGGTGCATGTTCATCGTCATACTTGGCTACTGCACCGGGGATGTACTCTTGTAAGGTATGATTCATACCTGCTATAATTTTCATGGCATTGCCACGCACTTCATTGACTTCCCGTTCCCAATTATAGGCTGGTGCTAATAGGGAAATGGTAACTGGCGTTTTAGTTTCTGGAACATTATAATAAATATTTTGATCGTGCAGATTGAATCCAAAATGGGGCTTGATAAGTTCTGCTCGACTTCTCAGTACCTTACCTTCTGGTGTTGCGGTATCACGAGCATCGCGATTCAAATCGATATGCTGAGCATTTCTTCTGGTATATACTTCTGCTCCATCGGGATTGAGCATGGGGATAAAGTGAATTTCTAGTTGTGACTGGAGTATGGTTCTGATGGGTTCGAATGAATCATCTTTTCCTTCCAAGAAATTGAACAGATCAAAAAGTGCCATCGTTGCGGTAGGCTCATCGCCATGCATTTGGGACCAGAGCATGACTTTCTTTTTCCCTTGTCCGTAGGTCAGCTCGTAAATAGCGCGCTGCTGTACGGACTTCCCTATTGGGGTAACGTGTAAGACTTGACGGTCTTGATGCTTATTGATTAGATCGACAACAGCCTGATGTTTAAATCTTCGCGACTGTAATGCATGTTCTTTATAACGAACATATGCATCCTCGAATTCTTGTTTATTCAAATTCATGGTTTGTGCTGAAATTTTACTCCAGAAAAAAATAAAGATCAAAGAGATGATAATTTTCATCACGTTAATCGGATAACACTTTCTCTAACAACGTGATCGTACCTTGATCGGCATCTATTCTTACCTGTGCACCTACGGGTAAGATAAATTGATTGGCAATATGTCCTATCATCGCTCCTGAATAGGCGGGTATACCTAATGGCCTGATGTAATCGTTCAACACTTGTTCGAAGGTCAGGGATCCATAGCCTGCTGTTGGACTGCAATCTGTACATTTTCCAAACACGAATCCTTTGATCTGGTCTAAGATTCCGGATAGCTTCAATTGACAGAACATACGGTCTACGCGTTCGATATTTTCATCGACTTCTTCGAGAAAGAGGATGGCATTTTTAAAATCAGGTAAATAGGCTGATCCGCATAGTCCAGATATTAAGGTCAGGTTACCTCCTAATAAGATTCCTTCTGCCTGTCCTGAAGTTAGGGTGGTGATCCGCTCTTTATATTGGATGAAATTATCTCCCTTATCAGTCGGGTTGGTAAATGTTGTTGTTTTATTCAGGAAAAACTGGTTTTCGAAACTTTGGGCTACGGCATTGGTCCAGGTACTAATTCCTACTGCTCCGTGAAAGGATACCAATCCGGTTTTCTTAAATAGGGCCATGATCAGTGCGGTAATGTCACTGTAACCGAGCAGTACTTTTGGATTGGCGGCGATTAATGGATAATCGATATGGGGCAGTAAGCGGGAAGCACCGGCACCACCTCGTATACAGACAATAGCCTTGACTTCTTGATCTGAAAACATGCTATGGATATCGGCTAGGCGTTCTTCGTCCTTACCGGCGAGGTTACCATATCTACTGCGGATATATTTTCCTTCTTTGACTTTAAATCCAAAGGTCTCGAATATTTCCTTTGTCAGCACGATCGATTCTTCGGTATCAATAACTCCCGCAGGAGCTATTAATCCGATTGTATCTCCTTTACGCAAGACTTGTGCGAGTAGTTTCGTTTGATGGCCAATGGTGTCAAAGAAATCTTCTTGGGCAAATGTTAACGTTGGAATACTTGACGCTACAAAGCCCAAGGATTTTAAAAATGTTCGCTTATCCATAGGTTGTGATGGGATATACTATCTATTAAACAGTAAACGTTGACCTGCACCGTACTCTATTAAACTTCCCTTGGAATAGGCCAATCTTCCGGATACGATGGTATGTTCGATGGATGACTTGAAGGTATGATCTTCAAATGGAGACCAACCACATTTAGATAGGATGTTTGATTTTGATACGGTATAGGGTTTATTCAAATCGACCAAAACAAGATCTGCCCAATAGCCTTCGCGTATAAATCCACGTTCTTCTATCTGGAAACAGATAGCGGTATTGTGTGCTGTTTTTTGAACAATTTGCTCTAAGGTCATCTTACCTGCTTGATACATGTCCAATAAAGCTTGTAAAGCATGCTGCACCAACGGTCCTCCTGATGGAGCTGAACTGTAGGTTTGTGTTTTCTCTGCAATGGTGTGGGGAGCATGATCGGTAGCGATCACATCAATATGGCCATCCATCACTGCTTTCACGATCTCATCCCGATCATGCGCTGTTTTAACTGCTGGGTTCCATTTGATAAAATTACCTTTTGTGGCATAATCGACATCGGAGAACCACATATGGTGAATACATGCTTCTGCGGTTATCATTTTTTCTGCCAAGGGTATGTCGTTACGGAATAAAGCAATTTCTTTCGCTGTAGAAATATGTAGGATATGTAAACGTGTGTTATTTTTTTTCGCTAATTCAACTGCTTTTGAAGATGATAGATAACAAGCTTCTGCCGAGCGAATCAACGGGTGCATGTCAATCGTCAGATTCTCTTCTCCAAATTTTTCTTTATAGGCCGCTAAATTCGCTTGGATCGTTGCTTCGTCTTCACAATGTGTAGCTACTAATGTCGGAGAGTTGGCAAATATCTGTTCCAGAGCACGCTCGTTATCGACCAACATATTTCCTGTCGAAGAACCCATGAATACCTTTACACCACAAACATCGCGTGGATTGGTTTTTAGAACTTCATCCAGATTATCATTGGCCGCTCCCATAAAGAAAGAATAATTGGCCAAAGCATTTTGGGATGCAATATCGTATTTATCTTGTAATAATGATTGTGTTAGGGTATTGGGAACGGTATTGGGCATTTCCATAAATGAAGTGGTCCCCCCTGCTACTGCAGCACGACTTTCATGCCAGATATCGGCTTTATAAGTGAGCCCTGGTTCGCGAAAATGCACCTGATCGTCGATCAATCCTGGTAGTAAGTGTAATCCTTCGGCATTGATCTCTTGATCGGCAGGATGATTGATTTCTGCTGCGATCATCTCGATACGACCATTGCTGATATAGACATCCGCAGTGGTTATTTTACCCTCATTAACGATTTGTGCAGATTTGATAAGTATTGTTGACATTGCTGATTGTAATATTGATATATTAACAAATATAAGCATTTCAATATTTTACAGTCTACTAAATCCACAATTCAATAGCGAATGGCTTTCTTTTATTATGGGACTGCATTTATGATATGACTACTAGGTTAACATGGAGATACGAAAAGTAGTAGTCGGGGTAGTACAACGTGGATTTTAGCAAAAATAAGCTCAAACAAAAAAGCAGTAATGAATCATTACTGCTTTTTTGTTTTCTAATATGGACGTCAGCCTTAGGCTACATCAAATTTATATCCTACCCCTTTTACAGTGGTAACATAATCTTCACCTATTTTTTCTCTTAGTTTACGGATATGCACATCGATCGTTCTATTGGTTACTACGACAGAGTCTTCCCAGATACTTTTCAATATCTGTTCTCTCGTAAAAACTTTGTTCGGTTTTGAAGCGAGTAGATACATCAATTCAAACTCTTTTTTTGCGAGAACAATTTTCTGCTCACCACGATAAACTAAAAATGAATCACGATCAATGACCAAATCCATGATTTCTAATCTATCCTGTGCTCTTGCTGCTTCTTCCGAAACATTTCTTCTTAGAATCGCATTGATGCGGCTCATCAAAGCACGAGGTTTGATCGGTTTGGCTATATAATCATCTGCTCCAACATGAAAACCAGCGATTTCAGAATACTCCTCACTTCTTGCCGTCAAAAACACCATAAATGTATTTTTAAACTCAGGCATTGCGCGCATGAGTCGGCAAGCTTCAATACCATCCATCTTAGGCATCATCACATCCAAAATAATTAAATCTGGATTTATATCTTTTGCCACATTGATAGCTTCGTGACCGTTGGATGCAGTAGATACTTGATATCCTTCACGCTTTAAATTAAAAGCAATTAAATCCAAAATATCCTGCTCATCATCAACTACTAATATTTTTTGCTTTGCAATGCTCATGTTCTTTTTTTTGCTAAATTATGAACAAAATGACAACAAAACATTAACGCAGTGTTATTAAATTGTTAAGTAACATTCAGTAAGTTAATATTTAATTTGCGCTATCTTAAAGTTTCTTTTAAAAAATCTTCTAATTCATTGCCTCTCAGATTTTTAGCAATGATTAGACCTTCGGGATTCAACACATAAGAAGCTGGTATTCCGGTAATACGATACAACCCAACTACGGGTGATCCCCATGCTTTCAGGTCGGATGCATTGGTCCAGCTTAATCCGTCGTCTGCAATGGCACGCATCCATGGTCCTGGATTATCATCCAATGAAACACCGAAAACATCAAAACCCTTTCCTTTATAAGCATTATATAACTTGACTATATTAGGATTTTCTTGACGACAAGGTACGCACCATGATGCCCAAAAATCGACCAATACATACTTCCCTTTAAAATCTGCTAATGATACAGGCTTGTTATTGGGCGTAAAAGATTCGAAACCGGGTGCTGGTTGGCCTATAGCCAAGGTTCTCAATTTATCTGTTTCTTGCTTAAACTGCGTAACATAATGATTATCTAAAAACTTATCTTTAATCTGATTGGCGTAGGCAATGATTTCGGACTCTGCAATCTCTGGATCTAATGTGCTGATGGCATAAAAACCTGCAATATCATCATGCTGATTAGCAAATGCTACTGCTGCTTTTGTATACGACTGCAATTGCTCCATGAATTTCTGCTTGTACTCGCTTCTCAAATTTTCAATATCATCTGCATCTGCTGCTATACTTCTCTTTCCAAAATCTGCTTGTAAAGAATCGCGAACAGCATCGCGGCGATTTCTCATTTTTGAAAAACCCTGAATTGTTGATGATAATTCAGAGCCTTCGATCTGATAATCATTAACATCTTTTTGAAGATCCGCTTTGAACACAATTTCTTCTCCTGGTGAAGCAATCAGGTCATAGCGATTTTTTCCAACACGAAGCGATAATAAGCGTGCTTGACTAGTGGGTCTTTTAAATTGAAACGCATTATTGTCTCCAAAAAACATGGAGTCCAATTTTCGTTCTCCCTCAAATAGGGATATAACTTTCACATTTCCCGTATTTTCAATTTGACCAGAAATCGAAAACTCATCTTTATTTTTACATCCGATAAGAACTAAAAATAAAAATCCTACCATCAGCAACGCCTGTTTCATCATCTTCTCTTTATTATTTTACAAATTCTATTGCTCTTTCTATTGCAGTAACTAAACCTGCGCTATTTTTACCACCTGCTGTTGCAAAAAATGGCTGTCCGCCACCACCACCTTGGATATCTTTTGCTAAATCGCGAATGATATTTCCAGCATTCCAACCTTTAGATTTGGCTAATTCATCAGAAATAACAACTGTCAGACTCGGTTTACCATCAAATTCAGCTCCAATAACCAAGAACAAGTTATTCACGGCACCCTTCAAGGCATAGGCTAACGTTTTGACAGCTTCTGCATTTGGTAGATCAACGATTGTAGCAAGGAAGTTAACTTCTCCAACTTGTTGTAATTTATTTTCTAAATCCGATTTTAACGCTAAGGATTTTTCAGTGATTGTTTTTTCGATTTCTTTTTTCAAAGCACTATTTTCTTCTACGATTTTGCCCATTGCGGAAACAAAGTCTTTCGGATTATTCAATAAAGCTTTGATCTGATCGACCAATTCAAAATGTTCACGGATTACTGCAGCAGATTTTGTCCCACTGATGGCTTCGATACGACGTACTCCAGCGGCAACTGCTGATTCGGATATGATTTTAAAGAATCCGATCTGTCCAGTAGCTTTTACATGTGTACCACCGCATAATTCCTTGGAGAACTTATCTTCGAATGTAATAACGCGTACATAATCGCCATATTTTTCTCCAAACAAAGCCGTTACTCCTGAATCCAATGCTTGTTGGTATGGGATATTACGTTCTTCTTTCAATACAATATTTTCACGAATCTTCGCATTCACGATATCCTCTACTTGTTTGATCTCTTCATCTGTTACTTTTGAGAAGTGTGAGATGTCGAAACGCAGGATATCAGCATTTACTAAGGAGCCTTTTTGATTGACGTGTTCACCTAATACCTGTTTTAATGCTGCATGTAATAAGTGTGTCGCAGAGTGATTATTCTCGGTATCCAAGCGTTTAGCTTGATCCACTTGAGCAACAAATAAACCATCGAAACTTTGGGGCAATTTATCAATAAAGTGAACAAATAGCCCGTTCTCTTTTTTTGTATCTGTAACGTATATTTTCTCTCCTGAAACTTCAGATATCAAGACACCTGTATCCCCTACCTGTCCTCCACCTTCTGCATAAAAAGGCGTCACGGATAGGACCAATTGATACTGATCTTTCCCTTTTGCTGAAACCTTACGGTATTTTATAATTTCTGTTTTTGCAGTTAAGGTATCATACCCTACAAATTCAAAACCTTCATCTTCATTTACTAAAATCCAATCTCCAGTATCAATTGCCGTCGCTGCACGGGAACGCTCTTTTTGAATCTGTAATGCTTTGGTAAAACCATCCATATCGACGCTCAGTCCCTTTTCACGAGCAAGCAATTCGGTTAAATCAATCGGGAATCCGTAAGTATCATACAATTCGAAGGCAAAATCGCCATCGATGGTGGTATTCGCTTCTGCATAATTCTCAAAACGTTGTACTCCTGTCACTAAAGTTCTCAAGAAAGAAACCTCTTCTTCTAAAATTACTTTTTGAACGAAGCTCTCTTGTGCTTTCAACTCATTAAAGACACCGTCAAATTGGTCTGCCAATAAAGGCACCAACTCGTTGATAAATGGAGTCTTGAAGTTCAAGAATGTATAAGCATAACGTACTGCACGACGCAAGATGCGACGGATAACATAGCCTGCTTTATTATTCGATGGCAATTGACCATCGGCAATGGCGAAACTAATGGCGCGAATATGATCGGCAACAACACGCATGGCGATATCGGTTTTCTCATCTAGCCCATAAGCGATACCCGCTTTCTTGGAGATAAATTGAATCGTAGGTTGGAAAACATCGGTATCGTAATTTGAAGTCTTGCCTTGAATGGAGCGTACCAAACGCTCGAAACCCATCCCTGTATCGACATGTTTTGCTGGTAACGGTTGCAATGATCCGTTTTTAAGGCGATTGAACTGCATGAAAACTAAGTTCCAAACCTCTATTACCTGTGGATGATCTTCATTAACCAACGATTGACCAGACACTTCTTCGCGTTCTTCTACCGGACGCATATCGTAATGGATTTCAGAACATGGACCACATGGGCCAGTCTCTCCCATTTCCCAGAAGTTATCTTTTTTATTTCCCAATAAAATACGGTCTTCAGGAATCAAGGCTTTCCACAAATCAAAAGCTTCGGTATCACGCGCCAATCCTTCTGAATCATCGCCTTCAAAAATCGTCACGTAAAGACGATCTTTGTCTAATTTATATACTTCGGTAAATAACTCCCAAGCCCATTGAATAGCCTCTTTTTTGAAATAATCACCAAAACTCCAATTTCCTAACATTTCGAATAAGGTGTGGTGATAGGTATCAATACCTACCTCTTCCAAATCGTTATGCTTTCCGGACACACGTAAACAACGTTGTGTGTCGGCAACTCGTGGAAATTTAATGGCGGCTTCGCCCAAAAATAAATCTTTAAATTGATTCATTCCCGCGTTTGTAAACATCAATGTGGGATCATTTTTCACCACAACTGGCGCAGATGGTACGATTTGGTGTCCTTTACTTTTGAAAAAATCCAAAAAAGCCTGACGAATTTCTTTACTTGTCATTGAAATCTAATTGTCTAATTATGATGTTGCAAACTTACTTAAATTTGCCTCGTTATGCAATTAGGCACATGTGTTTTAGTCAATAATAATGTACTCAAATTGTCATGAATTGAAATAAATTTTGACTATTTTTATGAATAATTCAATCCATTACAAAATAAAAAAATAAGATTTAGTGAGATACGGCATTAAATAATGTATTACAAATCACTTTATTTCATTAATTTAAGCATATGTTTAGGGTAAGGGGAAATTTACCTTTACAGCATAAAAAACTTGACAGGTCTAGTATGTGTTAAGTAAATTCAAAAGACAATAATAACTGTTTTACACCGCGTTGAGGTAGGTGTGAAACACCATACAACTAATGATCTAACACTATGAGCAGTAAAATTTTAGTCCCGATTGATTTTTCAGAAAATGCCAACACCGCAATTCAATTTGCAATTGATTTGGCAAGAAAAAGAGGTTTTTCGATTCATTTGTATCATAATTATACGGTTTCATCCAGCAGTTTTGACGATGGTAACGAACAAATCCCTGAAGAATATTTCAAAGCGGATGTTTTGATGTCTAGTTTAATCGATAAACTTAAAGCTGATTACCCCACGCTAACATTTAGTTCAAAGTGCGAACGGGGTATCATTACGGAATCATTATTGAAGGAAACCAAAAATGAAACCTATTTAGCCATCATCATGGGGACAAAAGGAAAAACTGATGATACTAGTGCTATCATGGGAAGTACGACTTATGCGGTGAGTCAAAAAAGTAATATCCCCGTCATCGCTATTCCCTTTAATTACCGTACGAAGAGTATCCAAAAAATAGGCTTACTTTCTAATTTCAAATATGAAGAGCTGGATACACTAAACGAATACATCAAGATTTTCGGTACAAATGTAGAGGTAGAAATTATACACGTACATTATCATGCCGAATCGGAAGCTGATATCGAAGAAAAACTAGAAATCTGGAAGTATCAAATTAAGAAACACACCGAAATCACAGAGGTAGACATTGAAGTGGGATCCATCAAAACTGACGTGGAAGAACTTGACACGATACCGGAAGTAATCAATAACATAATCAGAGAAGAGGAAATTGATGTCGTGCTAATCACTAAAACACGTCGTTCATTCTTCGAAAGACTATTTAAAAAATCGGTCTCAAAACAAATCATTCATCATCCTATCATTCCTACATTTTTTTCTAAAGCTTAATTATTATGGGTAAAATATTAGTGCCAATCGACTTTTCCAAAAACTCTACCATAGCTGCTCAATATGCAACCAAAATTGCACTTGAAAATCAAGATGAATTGGTCTTCCTGCATGTTTTCACAAAGCATATCAATAAATATGCAAATTTCGTGGTGCATGGCGAAAAAATCATTGATCCAACTGTGCAAGAGTCGCAAGATAAATTAAATGAACTTGTTGAAGAAGTAAAGGCGAAATCTCCAGATTTAACAATAAGCCAACTATTTGACGAAGGTATACTCTCGGAGGTGATTAGTAAAGAAACTGCAAAAAATAGCTACAAGGTTGTTGTGATGGGCACGAAGGGGGCTTCCGGACTTGAATCTGTATTGATTGGAAGCAATACTTATGATGTGATCCGGGAATGTCAAACACCAATATTAGCGATTCCTTCCAATGCTACTGTTTATAGAAAAGATACTGTCGCTTTATTGACAAACTTCAAGCCTGGTGAGATAGAAGTATTAAAACAAGCAATTCCTGTTTTCGGGAAAAACTTCCATTTGCTACTTATCCATATCAACAAACTGGAGGTTGACATGAAAGTCTTGGATAAGAATCTAAGCCAATGGATTGACAAAATCATTACCGAAACAGGAATCGATGATGTTTCATATACTGTAAAAAGTAGAACTTACTTTGCAAATTCTGCTGAGCGCATTGCGAGTGGTATTCAGACGATGATACGCGATGAAAATATCGACATTATTTTAATCACCAAAAGCCGTAAAGCATTTTTCAGAAACCTCTTTTCGGAAAACATCATTAAAGAGATGGCAATGGGCATCGTTATTCCCAATTTTTTTGGCAGAACTGATGCAAATACCCAAATTCCTAAATAAGCGACATTTTAACGTAAGTATGTAAATTATAGTATACATAGTGCCCTATTTTGACCTTTTGTAATCAAATCGCATGTCACTTATTAACTACACAGACGATAAATTACATAATAACACAAGATAACGAAACAATATTGGCAACATAATTGTCTTTAACTGGACAGAGAATACGATTTACAATTTAAAGACAAAATTAAATAACATGAAGATTAACCTTAAGAAAACTGGTTTATTAGTGGCGGCTGGATTATTGACATCTGCTTCATTTGCGCAAAATGCAAAAATTGGTTCAATTGAAGGAACTACTCCACTAGGACCATCTACCGAATACAGAACCTGGTCGATTGGTATCGGTGCTGGAGTTCTCAACCAAACAAATATATTTGGTTTCAACCGTAAAGATTATAACGATTTGGATCATAATATAGGATACTCCGCTTATATTAAGAAACAAATCTCTCCTTCTTTTGGATTTAAAGCATCGTATTTAGGTGGTAAAGTTGGTGGAGCCTATAAAGATGGCTCACAATCTTTTGAGACTAAGACACCATGGTCAGTAGCTTTATCTGGAGAATGGACAATGGCTAACACCAATTGGAGATTCTTCAACAGTTTCATTAAACCTTATGTTTCATTAGGTTTAGGAGTATTGAACTCTGAGGCAACAGTAATGACTGGTTCAACGAGCAATACATTTGATTCGCAATCAAAATTATATGTACCTGCTGACTTTGGTCTAAAATTCGCAATTGCGAAAGGTATTAATCTTGACCTGGGATATCAGTTAAACTGGGCTAATCAACGCTTTGATGGATCTGATCCAGCTGTAGGTCCTGTACCGACTTACAAAAACGACTTATTCTCGTATGCACACGCTGGTTTAGAGATTGCATTAGGAAACTCTTCACTACCTACTTTGAATAATTCGAATCCGGTTGCCACTTTAGTCAATGATTATAATACAAAATATGATGACTTGAAAGCACAACGTGATGCCTTAGTAGCTGCCAACCAAGCATTAGAGTCGAAAGTAGCGTCATTAAACACTGACCTACAAGATGATGATGGTGATGGTGTAGCTAACAAGTTTGACAAATGCCCAGGTACACCTTCAGGTGTTCAAGTAGATGGTGCTGGTTGTCCTATATTATTGAAAAACGAAACTAAGGTTGTAGAAAAAGTAGTCATCACCGAAGCAGATAGAAAAACTGTCGATGAAGCGATTAAAAATTTAGAGTTCGAAACTGGTAAATCAGTTATTCGCCCTACTTCTTACAATTCATTGAATAGAGTAGCTGCTTTATTAGTAGAGAAAGATTTCAGTTTAAAATTAGCTGGTCATACCGATAATACAGGTTCTTTACAATTGAACTTAAGATTATCTAAAGAGCGTGCTGAATCAGTAAAAGCTTACTTGGTATCTAAAGGTGCTAATCCTTCACGTATCGAAGCAACTGGCTACGGGCCAAACCAACCTATTGCATCCAATAAAACTGCAGAAGGTCGTCAACAAAACCGTCGTGTTGAATTTACATTATATTAGTAGCATAAGTTAATGCATAATTAAAGGGCTACTCTTCATATGAGTAGCCCTTTTTTATGTCTTACTATTTTCAACTTCGCCAGATTTTTTCGCTTCTTTTTAGTATTTTGAATCGACGAATAGATTATTTTTGTAATCGAAACAGCAGGGTATAGCGATATCAAAGCAACATTGACTGTTGGATTGTCAATCAAAAAACACATTATATCAAATACTTACGGCAAAAATTAGTTTGGTAAAAAATATTTACTTACCTTTGCATCGCCTTAGGCAATTGAGCCTATTGTATAAATTATTTCATGAACCCATTTTTAGAACTGGGAATCCGTGAGGAAATTGTTAATGCCATCTCAGAATTAGGTTTTGAAAAACCTTCTGAAATTCAGGAAAAAGCCATTCCTGTTTTATTGACTGGTAACGACGATTTTGTCGGATTAGCCCAAACCGGCACAGGTAAGACAGCAGCATTTGGTCTTCCATTATTAGAGCAATTAGACTTTTCTCAGAAACACCCTCAAGCGTTGGTATTGTGTCCAACACGTGAGCTTTGTTTGCAAATCTCGAAAGATATAGAAAGATATGCTAAAAACCTTGACAACGTACATGTTGTTGCGGTTTATGGAGGTACAAATATTAGTGACCAGCTTCGTCAAATTAGACGTGGTGTGCAAATTGTAGTAGCGACCCCAGGTCGTATGTTAGATATTATTGGCCGTAATGCCATCGATTTCTCTCAAGTAAGATATGTTGTCCTAGATGAAGCAGATGAAATGCTTAACATGGGCTTCAAAGAAGACATCAACAATATTTTGTCAGAAACCCCTGACACTAAAAAAACATGGTTATTCTCTGCAACGATGCCTTCTGAGGTACGCCGTATAGCTAAAAACTATATGACAGATCCTGTAGAAATGACTGTAGGTACAAAAAACACTGGTAATGCCAATATCGAACATCAGTATTATTTGATTAGAGCAAAAGACAAGTATGCAGCTTTTAAACGCATCGTCGATTCTAATCCTGATATCTTTGGTATCGTGTTTTGTCGTACAAAAATTGAAACGCAAGAAATTGCTGAATCATTAATTAAAGATGGTTACAATGCAGATTCACTTCACGGAGATTTATCTCAACAACAACGTGACAAAGTGATGAAACGTTACCGTGACCGTAGTTTACAATTATTAATTGCTACTGACGTTGCGGCGCGTGGTATTGATGTAAACGACGTAACTCACGTTATTAACTTCTCTTTGCCTGATGAAATTGAAAACTATACTCACCGTTCGGGCCGTACAGCTCGTGCTGGTAAAACTGGTATTTCAATCTCTTTAATCAACATTAAAGAACAAAGTAAAATTCGTCAACTTGAAAAAGTTATCGGAAAACAATTCGAGCGTAAACAAGTTCCTCAAGGACCTGAAGTTGTTGAAAAACAATTGTTAACAATCATCAATAAAGTTCAGAGTGTTGAAGTAAACGAAGAACAAATCAGTCAATTCCTACCTGCTATTATGGAAGGTTTTGAATCGTTATCAAAAGAAGATATCGTGAAAAGATTTGCTTCATTAGAATTCAACAGATTCTTAGATTATTACAAAGGTGCACATGATTTAAATATCGAAGCTCGTGATATCAGTAATGGTCGTGAACGCGGTGAACGCAGCGAAAGAGGTGAACGCGGAGAGCGTGGTGAAAGAGGAGATCGTGGTAGCTCTAAAGGCTTCACTCGTCTATTCATGAACTTAGGCTCTGTGGATGAATTCAGTCGTGGAGACATGTTAGGATTTATCTGTAACAACGCTAAAATTTCTGGAAAATCAATTGGTAAAATTGATTTAAAAGGAGTGTTTACTTTCTTCGAAGTAGAAGATGCTGAGGTAACTAAAGTATTCGAAGGATTCAAAGAAGTAGATTTCAACGGTCGTAACGTACGTATCGAGGTTTCTGGAGACGGAAAAAGCGATAATCGTAGCAGTGGCGGCGGTGGAAGCGGAAGCAGAAGCCGTGGCGGAGAACGCAGAAGCTTCGGCGGTGGCGAAAGACGTGAAGGCGGAGGTGGTTACCGTGGTGGCGGAGAACGCAGAAGCGGTGGTGGTGAAAGACGTGAAGGTGGATACCGTGGTGGAGATCGTAAAGAAGGAAACGGTGGTGGCTTTAGAGACTTTTCTGGAAAAAGAAAAGAGTCTAATAGCAAATACTAATCTGTTCAAGCTATAAATAATAAGAGCGGCTATCGTAAAGGTAGCCGCTCTTATTTGTTTATATAACGTTTATATTATTAAACGACCGTAACTGATATTAATCTATTTTAAACGTTGACGAATAGCTTCGTACAACACAACTCCTGCTGAAACCGATACATTTAATGACCCTATTTCTCCGAACATAGGAATTTTCGCCAAATGGTCGGCAATGCGGATTAAATCATCGGAAACACCTACATCTTCAGCTCCCATTATAATACAAGTGGGTACCGTATAGTCCACATCGTAGATGCCGTCTTTTGTTTTCTCCGTACTTACTACCAACTGTATACCCGACTCAATCAGAAATTTACCAACTTTAGCTAAACCTTCATGACGACATACTGGAATTTTATATAAAGCGCCTGCCGATGTTTTGATTGCATCGGGATTTACCTCTGCAGATCCTTTTTTCGGGACAATAATAGCATGTACACCTGAACATTCTGCCGTACGGGCAATAGCTCCGAAATTGCGGACATCTGTAACACCATCTAACATTAAAAATAACGGCACCTCCCCTTTCTCATAAATCTCGGGAACGATGTCTTCAATTTTTTGATATATAATAGGGGAAATAATAGCAATAACGCCTTGATGATTTTTGCGTGTGATACGGTTTAATTTTTCGATAGGAACTTGTTGAAATCCAATTTCATGCTCTTTCAAAAGAGCTTTCAATTCTAACAACAAACTTCCGGCTAAACCCCTTTGTACAAATAATGATTCGATTTCTTTACCACTATCTATCGCTTCTATAACGGCACGAATACCGAAAACCATCTGATTGGTTTCACGTTGATCTGATGACCTATCGTGTCTTTGAAAATTTTGCATGCTCAATATTCTAAATAAGAGTTGGTTTCTAGCAATTAGCAAACCAATTTGAAAGGCAAAGATACAAAAAGAAATATGGCTTAGTGCAAGAAAAAGATCTGTAAATATTAACTCAAGCCTAAGTTCAACTCTATTCTTAAAGTCTCGAGTAGTGGATTTTTTTGAACCATGGCCTGATATTTTTCTTGTGAAGTATAGGGTTTACGCACAACATCATGGTTCATGACAACTCCTCTTAAATCTAAAGAAAAATTACGCAGTGCTGGGCGTAGAAAATTTAATAAATCAATTTTCGCCATACTCAGTACATCCATTTGCACCATATTCTCTACATCTACTTCAATTTGAATTCCAACTAACCTAGGAGGGACTGCTGTCATTAAAGTATATAAGTTGATCTTATTTTCTTTTTTGATTTGAATAGCTAATGCATTCCAAACCTGGGAAAATTGCTCAAAGGTCACAATTTCTTGCTCTGTACCTTTAACCAAACTAGGTTCATTATCTGTTTCTTCTACCGATTTTGAATCAAAAATAGCATTCAAATCAGGCAATGACGGCATGGAGCTTTTAGTTGTTCCCCAAGCACCCTTTTTTAGTTTAGGTGGTAGGTTTGTGGCCTCTGGAGATTTTGCTTCCGCAACTATTGGCGTCGTGTTGGCTCCTGCATTTGAGTTTTCGACACTATTTTTTTCCGGAACTGGTACTGCGTTTTTTACCTCAGAAATAGGATTATCTGGGATTTGTACTAGATTAGGGAGTTTTTTTTTTAATTCTTCACTAGTATTAGGTAGCTGGATAGTCCCTAACTTGCTCAATTGGATGGCACTGGATAAGTGGCACATTTTTAAGAGTGCTAGCTCAACTTGAAGCCTTTGATTTTTACTTGTTTTATAATTAATCTCACATTGATTAGAAATATTCAATGCTGATAATAAAAGTCCTGTTGACGATTTTTGTGCTTGATCTAAATATTTCGCACGAATACTTTCGCTTACTTCTAATAATTTTAAAGTAGCAGGTTCTTTTGCCACTAATAAATTTCTGAAATGTGATGCTAAACCAGCTATAAAATGACTGCCATCAAATCCATTGTTCAAGATATCGTTGAGTACCAATAATGCATTTGCTGGGTTTTCAGTAATAATAGCATCCGTCAGCTTGAAAAAATAATCATAGTCTAAAATATTCAAGTTGTCAATGACAGCTTGATAAGTTACCTGTTTATTTGAGAAGCTGACAATCTGGTCAAACATAGAAAGTGCATCACGCAATCCTCCATCTGCTTTTTGAGCAATGATATGAAGTCCATCTTGATCATATTGAATATTTTCATTCTTAGCAATTCGTGCTAAATGATTGGCCATATCCTCCACAAGAATACGGTTAAAATCAAAAATCTGACATCTTGATAAGATAGTCGGAAGGATTTTATGTTTTTCTGTTGTTGCTAATATAAAGATTGCATAAGCCGGTGGTTCTTCCAATGTTTTCAGAAAAGCATTGAAGGCTTGTTGTGAAAGCATGTGAACCTCATCTATGATATAGATCTTGAACTTTCCTACTTGAGGTGGTATACGTACTTGATCAATTAGACTCCGAATGTCATCGACAGAATTATTCGACGCTGCATCTAACTCATGTATACTAAAGGAGTTTCCATTTTGAAAAGATTTACAACTATCGCATACGCCACAGGCCTCGCTCTTGTCAGAAATATTTTCACAATTTATTGTTTTAGCCAAAATACGTGCGCAAGTTGTCTTACCAACACCTCGAGGTCCGCAGAATAAAAATGCCTGTGCCAACTGATTGTTATGAATAGCATTCTTAAGGGTACCGGTGATGTGTTGCTGACCGACAACCGAATCGAAGGTGACTGGGCGATATTTACGAGCAGAAACAATAAAATTTTCCATTGTACGAAGATACAAATTTTGTATCTCCGTCACAATATAAAAAGTGATACTTCAAAAAAGACCCTTCTTAATAATTATTCCTTAAAATTATACACGAAAAAGAAGTAGCTTCATTTTGCAATGAAGCTACAATTCTTAGGCAAATCTGCGAGTTAATTTCCTTTTGGTTCGAGGGTTCGCCAAACAAAAGCAGCAATTATTGCTCCTACTATTGGTGCGATAATGAACAACCACAGTTGCGAAAGGGCTTTTCCTCCAGCTAAAATAGCAGGACCAAAACTACGAGCTGGATTTACAGATGTACCTGTGATCGGAATTGCTACTAGATGGATCAATACCAAGGTAATCCCAATAGCTAATCCGGCCATAGTCGGATTGCCCACTTTGGATGTAGTGGCTAAGATGACGAATAAAAAAATAAAGGTTAAAACAGCTTCTGTTAAAAATGCAGCTGTTACACCATATTCATTCTGATATTCCTTGCCCCATCCATTTGCTCCATATGCCCACTCTACAGCATTATAGCCCGCAATTTGCCCACTCAGAATCTGTTGTAAAACAAAAGCTCCCAGTAATGCACCTAAGAATTGTGCAATCATATAAATTACGGCTTCTTTCGCCGTGATTTTTCCGGCGACAAGAACTCCAATGGTTACTGCAGGATTAATATGACAACCGCTTAATCCGCCAATAGCGTAGGCAAAAACAACAACGGAAAGACCGAATGCTAGGGCGATGCCCAACAAGCCTAATCCTGACAACCCGCCCAATGTTGTCGTGCCTGCAACAGCAGCAGCACCACAACCAAATAGCACTAAACCAAAAGTTCCAATTAGCTCAGCAACAAATTTTTGTGTAATTTTTATTTCCATCTCTTTAAATCGTTAAGTTTTTAAATAGGCCTTAAATATCTAGCTTCTTTTTACAATAACTTTAACAAATTAATTTGAGGTAAGGATTCAACTACAAATGCATCATAATTATAAAATCTTATAGATGAATAACGACAATGAACTAAGAAATTATCGATACATATAGTCATTTAGCTGTAAACAAATAATTTAGGCATCTATTTTGATATTATTTTTATGTAACTTGATTATTAACAAATTGTTAAGAACTTGAAATCATTTCATACATATTTGCTTGCTGGCTTATTTTATCTTTTGTTTATTTTTATTCAAAAGCCGAATAGTTATGCACAAGATTATCATGTTGATTTCTATAATGCACCCTTTACATTCTCGTTAGATTCAACATTTTTAATAGACTTTCCTACTGAGGTAAACGAAGGTCATATCCTAGATTTTTACAAAAAAATAGCATCGAATCAAAATTCTTCAATCATAGATGCATTACTAGCTTATAAAAAAAAATACAGACTGAACGATTGGATTTATTATCAATTGATACGTCAGTCGGCTCAAGCGATAAGCGCAAAAGAAGATAACTACAGTAGATACACCCTCTATAAATGGTACTTGATGTGTCGCTCGGGTTATGATGCAAGGCTTGCTGTGGGTAATAACCAGATTATATTTTATATAAAAAATAACGAGGATATCGCTGACATTCCATTTTTTTCTATTGATGACAATCAATATACCTGTTTGAATTATCACGATTATGGAAAACTATTTCAACGTAATGGGGTTTATAAACCCGTCAATATTAAAATAGATGAAGCGGTTCATGATTTCAGCTATAAGGTGACTCAAATGCCTGATTTTAGTCCACAAAAATATGTGGATAGAAAAATTAACTTCAAATACAATGAACGGTTGTATCACTTTAAAGTGAAGATAAATGCTGAGGTAAATAAAATCTTCGCCAATTACCCTGGAGTGGACTATGAAACTTACTTTAATATTCCTTTAAGCAGGGAAACGTATCAAACACTCATTCCTGTCCTGAGAGAAAACATAAAAAAAATGGATACGACAAAAGGTGTTGACTATTTAATGCGTTTTACGCGATATGCATTTCTCTACGAAAATGATGATATTAATTTTGGAAAGGAAAAGAGACTCTCTCCAGAAGAAACGCTCAATACTTCATACAGCGATTGTGATGATCGAGCAGCTTTATTTTTTTACTTGGTGAAAGAGATATACAATCTCCCAATGATTACTTTATTGTTCCCTACACATATTACCATGGCTGTACAATTCGATCAACCCATTGGCGATGCAATTCTATACAATGGCAAATATTATTCTTTATGTGAACCGACACCACAGAAGCAGAATTTAGCCATTGGACAAATGGCGGACAACCTAAAGAATGAAACTTACCAGGTGGTCTATCATTATGAGCCGAAGTAGCGCTAAACTTTTATTCTTTCTAATCTAAATTTGGTTGGCTATTAGACCTTGTCATCGCATTGAAAAATAGTAAATCTAAATCCGATGTAGGATACATAAAAACATAAAAAAAGCCCGATCTATTGATCGAGCTTTATATGATTAAGACTATTATTAGTATTTATTATTTTTTGGATCCCAACTAGCCCATCCTTTAGTCCAGTCTTCTGTCGCACCCATCGCACCAACGAAAGTTTCTGTTTTAAAGCTTGCAAAATCAGCACCTTCAAATTTAGCTTTTCCTAACGCAGGAGAGTCAGACTTTAATAATAAATTCGGAGTTGAAAGGGTTGTTGCTGTTAATCCTGCTGCAGCAACAGATGCTACAGTAAAGTCTCCAAATCCATTTAAATAACCTGTTAAATCAGCAACCGACGCAAATGCACTAACATCTTTTAAGCCATAGTTCGCTACATTTCCAAATACCATATTATTTGAGAAGATAGAACGTCCCGCTTTCAATTCTGCAGCAGGGAAATCTGAATTAAATTCTACAGCACTTGTTTTAGCACCTACAATAATTGAATTTGCTAATACAATACGACTATTTAATCCGAAATGAACACCAGCACCATGAGCAGCTGAAGACTCTGTACCTGGGCCAATAAAAGTAAAGTTCGATAATACCGGTCTTGAATATTGATTATTAGCTACTGTACCTTTATTTTCTAATTCGATACCTCTAGAAGTTCCAGCTGCATCAGCAATCATTGGATCTTTAATAGAAATACCATATTGGATCTTACCATTATAACCTTGGTCAAAATCAAAATCATCATCCACACCACGGTAAGCGATTAAATGAGAGGCATTAACAGTCCCTCCGAAAAATTCAAAAGAATCATCACCACCATAAGAAACCTGGATATGACTCACTTTTGTTCCCGAACCAACTGCACATAACGTTAAACCATTGATTTCTTTATCTTTCTCAATAGCAATACCTGCAAATTCGATACGAGCATAGGTCAACTCTCCTGAATTATCGTCCAAGACTGGTGATGTTCCACCACCGTAATTTGCTATTGTAGCACCTAAAGCTCCCCCTTCATATTGCGCAGTTCCTGTAGATGTATTCACAAGAGATTTACCACATATTATAATACCTGACCAATCTCCTTTATCTCTGTTACCATCTGCTTGATCTGACGTGAACACAATTGGTTTCTCGGCAGTACCATTTGCTTTGATTTTACCACCTCGTTCAACAATCAATGCTGCTTTAGTTGATTTTTCACCTTTAATAATAGTACCGGCTGGTATTTCTAAAGTACCACCATCTACTACTTGTACGTACGCTCTTAATAAATAAGTCGTATCTGCACTTAACACTCTACGAGTAGAAATCTTTCCCTCGATAACCGCTTCTTTCTTTTCTTCTGGAGTAGGAGGAGTTACCGGATCATTATCAGATTTACTACAACTTGCAAAACTTACTGAAGTTGCTACTAATGCTAATGCAAACCATTTTGTCGATCTATTCAATTTCATAATCTAATTTTTTGTAAATCTATTTGTTTGTTGTAACCTTAATGTTAAGGAATGATGATTTAATCTTTAAAATTTATAACTAAATGATAGTGAGAAATTTCTACCGTATTTTACTGAATTAATTAATTGATCACTATTGCTGTTATACTTACCACTTTTATCAATGTCTTGGTAAAAAACAACTTGACTATTTAAGATATTACCAGCATTAAATTTCAATTCTGCTTTATTGGCAATGATTTTCTTTGCTAATTGAAAATCCAACATGCTTCTCGGTGCCTCATAGATGGTTGAGTACTCATCTTCAAACTGACCATTCACATAGTTCCCAAATCCAACAATATCAATCCTACGTCCGATTCTATTGAAAAAAACACTGGACTCCCAGCCACCATCACTCGAGTATTGAAGACCTGTATTTAAAAGGTAAGGTGATTGACCATATAAGGATCTTTTATTTTCCAACAATGATTCTGTTCCTTCAAAATTAACTTCAGACTTAATCAAAGAAGCATTAGCACTGAATGTCAACTTCTTTAAAAAATCAGAGTCTTCATTAAAAATTCCTAAATCATGTCTCACTTCAACTTCGGCTCCCATTATATAAGCTTTCGGCGCATTCGTAAAAGACATTGACTTACTCGCTGATGTAGAACCTGCAATAATATTAGATTCAATAGGGTCTGTTAAGTTCTTGTAAAATGCGGACACTGAAAATAATTTCCCTAAGCTTGGATAAAATTCATAACGAAGGTCGAAATTGGATATTTTTGTTCTTTTCAAATCAGGATTACCAATTTTCACATTACCAGTTACGAAATCATAAAAACTAAATGCTGCGAGTTCACGAAATTGAGCTCTAGCCACTGTATTTGAATAACTGAATCGTAAGTTTGTTTTAGGATTCAACTCATAAGACAAGTTCAATGATGGTAAGAAATCGGTATAAGTATTGTTGACATTATTATCCACATCTGTTGAATTTGATCCTGTCATCAATTTCTCAATATAGTTTTCAACTCTTAACCCTACCGTTGCTTTCAACTTTTCAGAAACGTTACCTGAGATCATACCGAATCCCCCGCTAAGATCTCCGATACCTTCGAAACTATTCGTTGGATTGGTAATATCATCTAAGAAAAACTTATTCTTCGCTATATTTTCCTCTGCAAACAACTGATCTTGCGGCAACTGTAATAACCTTTTATATTCTGCATAATCTTCATTCTTATCAACATAGCCTAAAACACGTGCATTCATTTCACGTTTTTTATATTGTTTAAATGCACCAAATTTTAATGTTTGCTCCAATCCTAATAGATTAGCCTTTTGGGACCAATTAAGCGCCGCACTGTAAATATTTTCATTTAAGTTGCTGTAAAACTTTCCAGCTTGCTCGGAAGTAGCCGATCCATTTGGAATAGATGCTTCAAACGGGACAGATGGGTCATCTTTATGTGCTATATTCTTTGCGTACGACAACTGTCTTAAATCTGGTGTATCATCATTAATATTGCTGTACGATAAATTCCACGATAGTTTCGTTTGTTTATCCGAATTCAACAGGTATTCACCATCAAGCACTGAGTTCATCATACGTTTTTGGTGCACTTCAAGCAATGTACTTTTACGCAATGACTCATTATCTAAAACACCAAATCTATTGATGAAATTTTGCTCAAGTCCTTGATTGAAAATATTTTTCAAAGAGATTTTAAAATTATCTTTTATATACGATACATTAGCAAGTGCTCCAATTGAAGAATTAAAACGATAATAGGTATCCTCATATTGAGAATAATAACTGTTTAATCCTTGATCACGACCATTAAAATCATTTCTAATTTCATTGGTTATGCTTTCGGAATTGCGATAAGTAAAGGAACCAATGAATCCGAGCTTACCCTCGTTACGCAAACGATATGAATTACCATAGATAAATTGCATATTTTGATAAGGAAGTGATTTGCCTAGTTTTTTATAACCAAAAGTGTTTTTAAATGCTTTGGTATGATCGGCCTTTTGTTCGGAAGTTAAGTTTGTATAGCTTGCTCTATCTACTGGAAAAGAAGATGGTAAGTTATTATCTGGATTTTTGACTCCAAAATAATTACCCACTGTTCTTTTACTTCCGTAAAAATCTTTAAACGTGGTCTGTGAATTACCACCTAAACCAACACTTATTTCAACAGTTTTTCGCTCTGGAAAATCTTTAGTTTTAACATTAACAGCACCTCCAGTTAAATCGCCAGGTAAATCTGCAGTAGCCGATTTACTAATGACTATATTATCTATTAAAGAAGAAGGAATAATATCAAATGAAAATGCTTTTCGATCTGGCTCTGTACTTGGCAAAGGACTGTTATTTAATAAAGCAGCGTTATAGCGATCACTTAATCCCCTAATAACAATAAATTTATTATCTTGAACACTTGCACCACTCACGCGCTTTAAAACTTCACCTGTATTTTTATCTGGCGTTCTTTTGATGATTTCAGCAGAGATACCGTCTGAAATCGAGATGCTATTTTTTTGCTGTGCATATAATGCACCAATAGATTCTTTTTTATAACTCCCTGTTATTACGACCTGCTCTAAAACATTACCTGCCGAATTATCTAAGATAATATCAAGGCTTGTGATTTCGCTGTCCTTGATCTCAACGTCTGTTATCTGTTTTGTTGCATATCCGATATAGCTAAATTCCAAGGTATACTTTCCAACAGAAAGTCCAGGAATGCTATAATTACCCGTTACATCTGTACTGCCTGCACGAGCCGAGTTTAAAATTTTCACAGTAACACCTGCAATTGTTTCGCCCGTCTTGCTGTTACTTACTTTTCCAACGACCTTTCCACTACCTTGTGCAAAAATAGCTGTTGCTATTACCAATAGAATTAGGGTAGCAACAAATTTCTTTAGTTTTAATTGTGGTTTCAATTTATTTGTTTTTTTGTTTCTGCAAATCTATTATCATGATATTATGTATATATTATCTTAACATTACTATTGTACTCACTCTGCGTTAAGTAATTGTTAACAACACCATATCGAGACAATGAGGCTACATTATGGGCTTAATATTTGATTAACATGCAAAATGTTAAGTATGGTCGGTCTTAATAATAAATACACATGTGATGTAATATTGTCACAACAATTCGGGTTATGTGCTAGAATTAGGTTAAATTTAGCATTTGAAAAAATGAAGATACCATGCAGACAAATCCGATTATAACAACTCAAGAACTCTCCTTTCAATACAAAGGGGCTGTGTCAATCAGTTTCCCTTCAGTTCAAATTGAAAAAGGTCAACATACTCTTTTGCTTGGAGATTCTGGTACAGGTAAGACAACATTGCTTCATTTATTAGGAGGACTCTCGAAACCGACGCAAGGAAAGGTATGGATCAATCGAGAAGATATCTATCAACTCAATACTTCGAAATTAGATGAATTTCGGTCACAACATATAGGTTTTATTTTCCAAGAGGCACATTTGCTCAAAAATCTGACTATCCTTGAAAACATTCAGCTAGCACAATCACTTGCAAAAAAAACAGTTAATAAAAATGATGTGCTTGATGTATTAACTAAACTTCAACTGGCTGACAAGGCTCACGCCTATCCCAATGAATTAAGTAGAGGCCAGTTGCAGCGTGCTGCTATTGCTCGAGCAGTCATCAATAAACCCTTACTTTTGATTGCAGATGAACCAACAGCTTCACTTGATGATCAAAATACAATACGAGTCTTATCTTTATTGATGGAAATAGCGGATCAACAGGGAGCTACACTCCTCATCGCAACCCATGATAAAAGAATAAAAAACAACTTTTCGAATACCTACGACTTAAATACCCTCAATCCTAATCATAAATAGTATGAATACCATTCAATTAGTTTGGAAGAACATCAGTAAACAAACTGGATCGACTGTACTTAGTATCTTACTCACTGCTTTTGGTGTAGCTATATTATGCGTACTTTCAATTACCAGCGATAGCTTTGAAAAACAACTGGAAAATAATAGTAAAAACATTGATTTAGTAGTAGGGGCCAAAGGAAGCCCACTTCAGCTGATATTGTCTAGTGTGTATCATATGGATAACCCCACTGGAAATATCTCCCTAGCTGAAGCTGAAAAAATACAGCATAACCCACTTGTAAAACTTGCTGTTCCGGTTTCATTAGGTGACAATTATAAAGGGCATCGCATAGTAGGTACGGATTCGAGTTTTCTTACTTTATATGAAACCAAAATTCAACAAGGGACATTATTTCATCAAGACTACGAGGTCGTTATTGGAACTGATGTTGCCCGCAAGCAGCATATTAAAATTGGCGATCAAATCCATAGTTCACACGGCCTAAGCAAAGATGGCCATAGCCATGCTGAACATCCATTTACAGTTGTAGGGATATTAGCACATAATAACAACATCACGGACAACCTCATTCTGACGAGTCTTAGTAGTGTTTGGGATGTGCATGGAATCGAACATTCGGGCCACCATGACGAGCTGACTACGGAAGAGGCCGAAGCCAAAGAAGATCTAGTGGAGACTAGGGATGCTTATCTCCATCATCATGGTGAAATTAGCGATGATGAACACGATCATACTCATGAGCAACAGAATAATGGTATGATGGTTAAATCCATTGGAGCAGATATGATTCACTCTGCTGGCTTAGAGATCACCGCTTTACTGGTACAATACCGCTCGCCAGCGGCACTTGCTGTATTACCAAAATTTATAGCTCAAAATACACAAATGCAAGCAGCCTCACCTGCGATAGAAAGTTCACGCTTATTTTCACTATTAGGTGTAGGAATAGACTCTTTACAGATATTAGCCTATATCATTATGTCGATCGCTGGATTGAGTGTTTTTATAAGCTTGTACAACGCGCTGAAACAGCGTAAATATGACTTAGCAATCATGCGCACTTTAGGAGCCTCCAAACTTAAACTATTTTCACTAGTTATTCTTGAAGGCATGGTCATCACAATAATAGGAGGATTTTTAGGTCTTATTTTTGCACATATCGCACTTTACATGATTAGTTTACAAACAAGTCAAAGTGCTGATTTTATTGATGCTTTCCGTCTAAATCCTATAGAATTTATTTTTATTTTATTAGCTTGTACAATCGGTATCATTTCGGCTTTAATCCCGGCAATAAAGGCATATAGAACTACCATCTCACAAATTTTATCGCACAATTAGAACACTATGAAACGAGGCGCTTTAAATAACAAACCGAGGGTAACTAGTTCAACTATACCATTTAACTTTATACGCATAAATAATATATTCTGATGAAAAAAATAATCGTATTCTTAAGCTTACTGATAACCTGTTGCTTTACTGCAAATGCGCAGATTGGGCTTGATCCAAGTGTGCCTGACCACACCCCAATGATGAACAAAACTTGGGAAGCAATTGATAAAATGGCCTATCAGGTTTCATATAAAGGGAGTAAAAAAATATACACACCTTTCTACCCTGCTGAATTGAAGGCGTTAGAAAATAAAATTGTTGAGATCCCTGGTTATATGGTTCCCTTGACAAGTGGACGGACGCACAAAAATTTCATGATATCCGTACTTCCGGTAGCACAATGTATGTTTTGTGGATCAAATGGAATCCCACCAATGGTGGAAGTCTTTTTAAAAGGTGATGCGATTAAGTTTACCGAAGAACCTGTCAAACTAAAGGGAAAAATGGTATTCAATAAAGATCCTTTACAAGGGAACTCTGAAATCATGATTATAGATGCAATTCTTATAAAATAAAATAAAATAAGCCGCTAAATAGCGGCTTATTTTATTTTATCTATTGAGTAACGAAACTTCAAGACATGAAGTGAGCGCTGCTGTTTCTGTTCTTAATCTTGCTTCTCCTAGTGAAATGGGAAGATAACCTAAATTTAAAGCTTGTTCGATTTCTGTTGTCGAAAAATCACCTTCCGGACCAATCATTACTATATAATGCTTACCTGGTTGTAATACCTGATTTAGATATTGCTTTTCAGTATCAATACAGTGAGCGATAACTTTTGTAGCGGTATTTTCTTCCTGTTGTTTACAAAACTGAGAAAAAGTAATAGCGGGATTCAGTTTTGGAATATAAGCTTTTAAAGATTGTTTCATCGCCGACACAATCACTTTATTCAAACGATCCAACTTAACTTCCTTACGTTCTGAGTGTTCACATATCAAAGGTGTAATTTCATGGATACCAATCTCTGTTGCTTTTTCTAAAAACCATTCGAAGCGATCGATATTCTTAGTTGGTGCCACAGCGATATGTAGGTGATAAGATGATTTCTGGAAATTCTCTTGAACATGGATTATCGTCAAGACTGTTCTTTTAGGGTGTGGGTCTAAAATTTCCGCTTCATACAATCCGCCGCGACCATCAATGAGATGAACTTTATCCCCTCCTTGAAGTCGAAGTACTCGAATAGCATGTTTACTCTCTTCTTCACTTAGAATAAAGTTTTTGAAATCAGGTCTAATCTCTTCTGTAAAAAATAACTGCATAAGTATTAATCCTCTCGGTCATCATCCATGGATTCAACCAATTCTAATTTTACAAATTCTATATTTTGTTGTGTCTTACGAATAATCGTAAACGTATAACCATATATTTCCTTGTATTCTCCTACTTCTGGAATCTTATCAAATAAATCACTTACCAATCCCGAAACGGTATCGTAATCTTGACTTTCTGGTAAATCAAGAGGTAAAAATTCGTTTACATCATGAATACTTGCGCCAGCATCAACCATATATTCTGTTTCAGAAATGCGCTCAACCACTGGGGTCTCCTCGTCGTACTCATCTTGAATCTCTCCTACAAGTTCTTCAACAATATCTTCCAAAGTGACCATACCCGCCGTTCCTCCAAATTCATCTAAAACAATAGCCAACTGAATTCTCTTCAATTGAAACTCGGCCATCAAATCATTAATTTTTTTGGTTTCGGGAATAAAGTATGGTTTACGCATAATATCTTTCAATACGACTTCCTTACCTTTCATAACGATGGGTAGAATATCCTTTGTATGCACGATACCGACAATTTGATCAATGCTATCGTCATAAATAGGAATACGAGAATATCCTTCTTCAGTAACTGTATTAATGAAATCTATGGCTGCACAATCTTCTTCTACAGCAACAATCTTGGTTCGAGGAACCATGATATTCTTTACGATACGTTCATTAAAATCGAAAACATTTTTAATCAGCTCATGTTCAGAAGTATCCAAGGCACCACTTTCTTTTCCCTTATCCAATAAATACTGTAATTCTTCCGAAGAATGGGAAGACTCGCTGGAATGAGATTGAATACCGATCAATCTTAATAAAAAGTTAGCAAAGCCATTAAAAACATAAATCAAAGGCATCAATAGCCAATAAAATATCCGTAATGGTATAGCCACTTTCATGGTTGTTGCTACAGGTTTTTGTATGGCGATTGATTTCGGTGCCAATTCACCAAGAACGACATGTAAAAATGTAATGGTACCAAATGCAAGCGCAAAACCTGTCCATTTAGCCCAACTTTGAGAAGTGTCAACATTCAAATATGAAAACATATTTGACACAATTTCGGTCATCACAGCTTCACCTTTCCAGCCTAAGCCTAGGGATGCTAAAGTAATACCTAGCTGGGTTGCAGCTAGGTATTTATCCAAATGCTCTGTAATATTTTTTGCAATTTTAGCAACATTGCTTCCTGATTTTGCTTGGAGCTCAATCTGCGAGGCTCTTACTTTGACAATAGCAAACTCTGCGGCAACAAAAAAACCATTTGCAACTACTAAAAATATTGTCCAAAAAATATCGAGGGCCATTATGGGGTTTATTTATTACCAAATTCTTTATTGTACAATTCTATACTATCCAATAGAATTTGTTGTGCTACCAGACGTCCTTGAACTCCTTCTACAACAACGTTTTTCTTTTCTAATGCTTTATAGCTTTCGAAAAATTGAACAATTTCTTTCATACTGTGTGGGGAAAGTTGTTCAATATCTGTAATATAATTATATACAGGATCGTTTTTAGCTACAGCAATGATTTTATCATCTTGTTCACCACCATCAACCATGTTCATCACACCAATGATTTGTGCTTCTACCAACGTCAATGGAAGAATATCAACAGAACAAATCACTAAAATATCTAAAGGATCATTATCATCACAATATGTTTGTGGAATAAAACCGTAATTAGCAGGATAAACAACAGACGAACTCAAAACGCGATCTAATAATAAAAGACCTGTTTCTTTATCTAATTCGTATTTGCCTTTTGAACCATTTGAAATTTCAATAATTGCGTTTACTGAATTTGGCACATTAGCACCAGGAGATACTTTATGCCAAGGATTTTGTGTACTCATTTGATTTACTGTATATTATTTTGTTTGTTTTTATTATCATTCAATTTACGTTTGATCAATGCAATGACAATCGGTAAGAAGGCAACGGCAATTAATCCAACAATAATGTATTCGACGTAATCTATTATCCAAGGGAATTCTATCCCCAGAAAATAACCCGATAAGGTTAATAGCAATACCCAAAGCATAGCTCCGGAAATATTGAAAATTACAAATTTCTTAAAATCTAATTTAACGACCCCAGCAAAAATAGGAGCAAAAGTCCTTACTATAGGTACAAATCTTCCAATAATAAGTGCAGTACCACCGTATTTATGGTAAAACTCTTCGGCCATTACGACATACTTACGCTTAAAAATAAAACTATCTTTCCGCTTAAAGAGCATGGGACCCGCTCGATATCCAAACCAATATCCAGCAAAATTACCGAGTACACCTGCGACAATTAAACCTGCACAAAGTGTTACGATATCAATTTCGATTTTATTTAATGCGCAAAAAAGTCCAGCTAAAAATAACAAATAATCTCCTGGCAAAAAGAAACCAAAAAACAAACCTGTTTCAGCAAATACAATTAGTAAAACTAAATAAAAACCTCCAGAGCTCAATAATTCCTCTGGGTTCAGTAATTGTTGAAAAGACAACAAAAGATCTTGCATAATTTCTTTTTTATGTTTCCACTTATTTTTGTGAAAAAATGTCATGATAATATAATCACAATCTATGACAATTTATATAGACATATAGTTTCTATATAAGCTGCAAAGATATAATATATTATAGTCTTTTTTTATATTTATATTTAAAATACTACTTTAGATAAGCTTCTTTAAGATTAATTATCAGTTGTAACATTGATAATTGACTCTTTTATCGCTTCTGCTATTTCAGTAAATTCTTCGTGTGTAAAGGACAGCCTAGGAAGAGAAAAATTTAAATCAGAAACATTATTAAGGGGGACTAAATGGATATGAGCATGGGCAACTTCTAATCCAATAACTGCTACTCCTATTTTTTTACAAGGAAAAGCACGTTGAATACCTTGAGCAACTATTTTTGAAAAAACCCAAAGAGCCATATACTCGTCGTCATGAATATCAAATATATAGTCTGTTTCACGTTTTGGGATAACTAAGACATGACCTTTAGCTAAAGGGCTAACATCTAGAAAAGCTAAGAAATCATTACTCTCTGCGACCTTATAAGCAGAAATCTCCCCCGACACTATTTTTGAAAAAATTGTAGACATATTTGAGTTGTTTATAAACCAAATATAAAAAAAGGCTGCATGTAATGCAACCTTAATTGATGAGATAATGTTTTAATAATATGCGGTTATGGCAAAACCGCACATAACCGTTATAATTTATCTTGTTATTTCGATAATCTCGAATTCGATTTGACCAGCTGGCACATCAATTACCGCTATATCTCCTTTGGATTTACCAAGTAATCCTTTGGCAATAGGAGACTTAACAGAAATCTTACCCAACTTCATATCAGCTTCGGTTTCAGAAACCAGTTGATAAGTCATTTCTGCGCCATTTTTCTTATTTTTAATCTTCACGATAGACAAGGCCAACACTTTTGTCGAATCTAATTTTGATTCATCGATCAATCGCGCACTAGCCATTGTATTTTCCAAGTTAGCAATTTTCGCCTCATGCATACCCTGTGCTTCTTTTGCAGCATCATATTCTGCATTCTCAGATAAATCACCTTTATCTCTAGCTTCAGCGATTGCGTTTGAGATAAGAGTTCTTCCTTCAGTTTTAAGATAGTGCAACTCTTCCTTGAGTTTTTGTAATCCCTCTGCGGTGTAATAAGTTACTTCTGCCATAATTTTAGTTATTATTTTATTTACCTTCTTATTTCAAAAATGAAACAAGACCATGTTATCCTTGTCAGATAACATGGTCTCGCAGTATATAATACGAAGGTAAGAATTGTTTTTAACAAAACAAATTCTTACTCAGCAATTCAGATTAATTCTCTTCTTCGTCTACAAAACGATAACCTAAACCTCTCACAGTCTGTAAATAGTATGGCTTATCTGGATTTTTCTCAATCTTCTTTCTCAATCTCACAACATGCATATCGAGCGTCCTTGTATTGACATTTGAACTATATCCCCATACTACTTCCATTAATTCTTCACGTGTTATTTCTTTACCCACATTTTGTAAAAAATGCAACAAGATCCGGTTCTCTAGAATAGTCAATTCAATCTTTTTACCATCTCTGATGAGCGAATGTATATTTGGTTGATGTTCAGTTTTACCAAAATGATAAACCTCAGGTGTATTTTTAGGTAAGAAAAATCGAACTTTATTTTCAATCATCGCAATCAATACATCCATATTGAAAGGTTTACTGATATAATCCGTTACTCCAAAACTATATGCTTCTATCTTATCTATATCCTGTGATTTAGCAGTCATCATGATGACTATATTTTCAAATCCTGCTTTACGAATGTTTTCACAAATTTCATTACCTTCTTTACCTGGTAACATCCAATCTAACAATACAACATCCGGTTTTTTTTCTAAAATCAACTTTTCAGCTTCATTTCCATCCCCCGTTTGAACAACATTATACCCTTCAGTTTCTAATCTGTGACGAACTAAAAAGCGAAGGTTTTCATCATCCTCAATAACAGCTACAGTTATTTCTTTGCTCATAATTAATTATATTTTTAAACTGAAAAAATGATAGTAAAGGTAGTTCCCTTACCTATTTCACTTTTAACAGAAATTTCTCCCCCCATAAATTCTGTTATTTCTTTACAAAAGGCTAAACCCAAACCAATACTCCCCTGCTGATTGTATTGACTCTTTATACGATAGAATTTTTTAAATATATTTGAAAACTCACTCTTACTTATACCAATCCCTTCGTCCCTAAAGATAATAACAAAATTCTTTTTATTTTGTTGTATTTTAATATCTAGTATTTTCCGCTTCTGATCTGAGTATTTGTAAGCATTATCCATTAAATTTTGAAATACACTTGTTAATAATACAGGGTCGGCTAGCAAGCTGGATTTCACGTTAATGTCTTTTGATATCTTAAAATCGGTGTGCTTCAACTGGGTAGAAGCAACAATATTATCAACAAAAGAATTTAAATCTATCTCTTCTTTTTTTAGCTTAATTGTCTTATTCTCAATTTGACTAAAGGATAATAGCTTGTTCATTAAATTATTCAGTCGATCTGATTCTTGGTCCAATATATTACCATACATAGTACGCTCCTCATCGGATAAAGACTGGGCGCTTTTAATGTTATTCCCCGCGATCTTGATCACACTCACCGGTGTCTTAAACTCATGTGTCAAATTATTGATGAAATCATATTGCAATTTAAACAACCTTCCGTTAATTTCTAAATTTCGGTAAATCAAATATAAAATTACAAGTAGTGTAATATACACAAGGGAAATTCCGAGCACAATCGGAAAAAAGCTCCGATTCACCTCCATGGATATAAAAGATTCACTTGAGCGAAAAAGTAATTTATAATCTGCTAAAGCACCTGGCAAAGGCATCTCTGTGACAAATTCTTTAATATCTGAGGTTACCGGTGCTCTGACAATTGGGACTATTTCGATACGTTCATAAAGATTGGGATAGATATTTTTGACTTCTAGAAACGTTGGATCTACATTAAACACAAACATATCTTGTTCGTAATTGACGATGTGATCTAACTTAACATCCATAATATCCTTATATACGAACAAATCATTGATTCTCGGAATGTTGAGATAGGTTATACGCCCGGGCTGTGTAGCATAAAATACCCGAAGTATATCTTTATCCGTCAATTTGGAATTGGCTTGCAATTTATCAATATAACTTGCCACCTTAATCCCCATACTATTGAGTTCTTCATTAAAAGGACCCATCTCTTCTCTTTTGGTAATATACCTTTTGCTTAACCCTCGATTATTAACAGTGAAAACTGATAATGTCTTTGGCCTGATATTTAAGCCATTGATAGAAAATCCGGCAAGTATTCTATTATCGTTACTAAAAAGCATGTCATAAAATACAATCTCTTTCACAAAGGGATAAGAGCTTAAAACGCTGTACGCATATTTCCCAGCCTCCAAAGAATCTAGATAACCCTGATAAAAAGAAACTTCAGGTACTCTATTTTGAAAAAAATCATTGAAGGGCATTAATGTTAAGTCAAATACTTCTGATTTTCTATTTGTAAATTCATTATCAACATGGTTTATCGTGTAATTTCGAGCTGCAAAAATAACGACTAAATACAAAAGCGTAACAAATGCAAAAAAGACAAAAAGCAATCCAAAGTTCTTACGATAGTTATAACTCGTTTCTTTCATCACCCTTAATTACCAATGTATTTATCTAGGAACTTCTCTAATTCTTGATAATATTGAATCACGTTCTCATCCTTTTTAAACGTTCTACCTTCTTCTTCTTTCAAAATATACTGCACTGGAATATTATTATTCTTAAGCTTTTGGACGAATTGATTAGCATCTGTGACAGAACTAAACCGATCTTTACCTCCTTGAGCAATTAAAACTGGAATCTTCACCCGATTGGAATGAAATACGGGTGAAATTTGCTTAAACATGCCCGATTCACGAATAGGATTACCGATAATTTGATAATACTTTTGCAAATATGGTTTTACATATGGTGGTATATCCCTAAAATAGGTAAATAGATTGGTATACCCAGAATAAGATACAGCACATGCATATAGATCTGAATTGAAACAAGCTGCATGGAGTGCCGAGTATCCACCGAAACCCTTCCCTACTATTGCAATCCTATCCTTATCGGCAATGCCTTCCTTAATAAGCCATTTTACACCATCAGTAATATCATCTTGAATCTTACCTCCCCATTCCTTAAATCCAGCAGACCAAAATGCTTTCCCATAACCCACCGACCCACGATAATTCATTTGAAACACAACATAACCACGATTCGCAAAAAACTGTGCTTCATGATCAAAGCCCCAAACCTCTCTTTGATTGGGCCCATCATGCGGTAAAACCACAACGGGAAGATTTTTTCGTTTTTCATGCAATGGATAGGTGATAAAGCCCGTAATCATCATACCATCTCGAGCCTGATACTTCACCAACTCTGTTTGAGACAATTCCCTATCTTTCAGATTAGGGTTGTTATCTGTGAGCTTGTGTAGTTCATTATCCTGGCAATCAAAATAATAAATTGCCCCTGGGTTAGTATCTGTATAAGTTCTGATTATAATTTTACTAAAGGTAGAGTCTGCATCAATAATATCAAATTCAGAGCCTTTTGCCTTATCCGTTATTCTTTTAAAAATTTGGGCTGTATTGCTACTGAAAAAATGACGTTTCTTTTTAAAGATAGTAAACGAAGAATACATCATATCGTTTGTGAAGGATGAATAGCCCCCACGGTCAAGATCTACCTCTTTATTACTAAAAACTTCATGAATTTCCATTTTTTGGTTCAGGTCATATTCTACCAAAGACAATTTATCCCTTCCTATATTGGATAGTGCATAAATATTAGTCGTTGAATTTTTCACAAAGCCCATCGGAATAATGGTAGACCCAAAATCATTTTTTAAAACCTGATGGAAAGGTTGCTGATTGTCTGGCCTATACATTAATGATTCTTCAACACTATCATTAGCCATCACCAATCTTACCTGACCATCATTAGAGACAAACCAAGAATTTAGATTTCCAGGATTTTGAAGAATCATTTCAGATTTTCTACCATCGATATATAGCTTATGTAAGTCAAAAATAGATGAATCCCGATTATTGATTGCCACAATAATTCCATTATCATATAATTGAGCTGGTTGAACCCAACGGAACTTAGCCTTCATTGGCTTTATTAGTGGTTGAAGCGAATCCGTTAAAATATTAACAGAATAAAGTCTCAGACTATCATTAGAGGTTTGTTCAATTGAGAAAATTATTTCTTTATTATCCCCCCATACAAAACTATTGACATTCATGTCATTCTGATAGGTTAATTGTTTTGAACTATCTCGATTTGCCAAATTCAACAAAAAAATATTTTTACAATGATTATCCAAACCAATGTAGGCGATAAATTTACCATCTGGAGAAATCTTAAAGGAGGTTTTTTCAGGTGTTGAAAAAAAACTTTCTATAGGTATACGCTCTGTTTTATTACTCGAACAGCCAATACCTAGAAATAGTATGATAATTAATGTAGAAAATATAATGTGTGCGCGCATAAAAAACCTCATTCGTCAACCTAATCAAAGATTAAAATTAATTACCAATAACAAATCATGTGCAACTTTAATTTTACAAGAACAACTCATAATTATTGTATTTCAATATATATATTTTATATTTCAATAAGGCAATTAAAGTTTATATTTTTGTCCTCATGTATTTATATAACATATCCATCATATCAGAAGAATCTGTACATCAGGAAATAGTTTCTTGGATTAAAGAAAATCTTCTAAACAATACAACGTTTAATCCTCATTTTTTAGAAATGCTTAATTCTCCACATGAAGGAGTAACCTACTGTTTACAAATACAGGTTCCATCAGAAGAGGATATAGCGTTATTTCAACAAAATCACCTCATTCACCTTCAAAATGAGATTTTATCAAAATATAAGGATAAAGCCTTTATTTTTGATAGTACTATGAAATACTTATAAAAATAAGAGCGATATTAAATATCGCTCTTATTTTTGATTTCTTCTATAAGCTCCCACTTTGGGTCATAAGCTATTTTTGGAGTCATGAAATGCAACAATACCAATCGGGAATAGCGATAATTGAAAGGCGCAAACATAATAATTGTTGCAAAAAGCACAATCATATAGGTCCAAGGCGACTCACTTCCTGTAATTACTCCGGTTGCAATACCTAAAGTGACTACTTCGGCTACCGACATGGCATAACTGACATACATAGCTGCATAAAAATATCCCGGTTCGATTTCAAAAGTTAAATTACAAACCGAACATGTATCATATGTCTTTTGTTTACGAAAACCATACGCAGACCCATCAAACATATTTCCCACATGACATCTTGGACACTTTGAATGAACAAGCGCATGAAATTTAGATGTTGGCATAGCTTTTATTTTTAAAGGATTTTTTCTTGCGTTTTATCCGATTTAGAAGTACGAAACTTCTTATACCATAGGAAACCCAAACCTGCAGCTGCTAAATAAGGAATGGCTAGCAAGAATAAAATGCCATCATTTAAACCTTTCCCTTGCGTATTACCATTCTGTGTAGAATTTTCTGCATTTAAGGAGCACATGGCACATTGTGCTTGTACTGAACTAATAGCCGTTACACTAATCGTGAAAAATAAAACAATCGTAACTAGCAAATACTTAACCGTTTTCATAATACAAAGATACTTAAAAATAGGAGAAAGTTGATTGAGATTAATCTTTAAACTTAGAGAATTTTTCCCAAAAACCATCATGTTGTAAAGGAGCAGTTAATTTTATAGGTTCTTTTTTGGTTGGGTGCACAAAATCTAGAGACCTTGCGTGCAGGCATATACTACCTTTGGAGCTGCCGCGGGGGTAGCCATACTTGTTATCTCCTACAATAGGACATCCCATAGTCGATAGTTGCACACGAATCTGATGCGTACGTCCAGTCAATGGCTCAACTCTCAATAAGTGAAAACCATTCAATTCTCCAATCAAGGTATAATCTAATTCTGCGTAACTGCTATCTTTGACTTCTTTGTTAAAAGACTTAGTCACCATCTTTTGACGGTTACGTACCAACCAATTAACTAATTTCCCAGATGGTTCAGCAGGCCTTTGTCTCACTACAGCAAGGTAAGTTTTTTTTACCTGACGATCCTTGAAGAGTTTATTCATTCGTTCAAGTGCTTTGCTTGTTTTCGCGAAAACTATAAGGCCGCTTACTGGCCTGTCAAGACGGTGAATAACTCCCAAAAAGGCCTCATTAGGTTTGTTGTATTTATTTTTCAAATACTCCTTAACCATTTCTTCTAAGGATTTATCACCTGTATCGTCGACTTGAACAATATCTCCTGCTCTCTTATTTATCGCGATAAGATGATTATCTTCATAGATAACATCTCTATCTGTAATACTATTCATTTATATCAAATAAAATCCAACAATAGTCATAATCAGACTATGATTAATCGAACAAAGATACGGCTAATCAGAATACCTTAAAAAAGTAAAGGACAATTTTTTGAGAAAATTGTCCTTTACTTTCATTCCTATTTTAATTTCTATTGTACAGAGTCCTTTAATGACTCTTCAGTTGCTTTTTTCGCTTCCTTTTCCTTCTTTTTGAAGAAGCCTCTCAACAAGAAATTGCTTTGTAAAGCTTCCATATTTTGATCTAATTTAGCTGTACTTGTATTCAAATTACGAACAACATCTCTCAGTTGGTCACCAACTGCAGGGTCATTGATCAGGGTCCCAATGGCGTTATCTTTACTACTTAATTTGTCTGAAGCAGCATTTAAGTTTGTCATCAGCGCATTTGCTGTCTGAGAAACACCTTGCAATTGAGCAGCTGAAGCTCTTAAACTCGCAAACACTGCTGTATCTGTTGTCAGGTCGTGAACCAATCCTTTATTCGAATTCAACTTTTCTGTCAACAACACCAGGTTTGAAGTTGCTGTATTTGCTTTTGCCATTACCAGACTTATTGATTGTAGCGATTGTTGTAAAGAAGAAACCAAAGCCGTATCGGTCAATAATGAACCGACTACGCCGCGTCCTTCTACCAAACCACGTGAAATCTCAACAAAATCAGTCGTTATTTTTGCTAAATTCTGATTATTAAGTTGCAATGTTTCCATCATAGCATCCATATCTGCAGCTTTCGCAGAACGTAGAAAATCATTTGCTTCAATTGAAGGTGCATTTTGAGAACCTCCAGAAATCACAATAATCTTATTCCCAATAAGACCATCTGAGCCTAATTTGGTGATAGCATCCTTACGTATATATTCTGCAGATTTTTCTTCAATGGTCATAACAACCTCTACGTCTTGCAAGTTCTTGAAATGAATATTTTTTATAATCCCTACTTTCACTCCTGAAAACCAAACATTGCTCCCTACTTTCAATCCTGCAACATCTGGGAAAGACGTAGCTATTTCGAAAGTCTTTGTAAATTTCTTTTGCTGGCTACCCAATACAAAAATACCCGCAATCAGAATAGCTAACCCTATAAAAACGAATAGTCCCACTATTACTGCTCTCTTATTTTCTGCTTTGCTCATTTAATTAAACAATAAAATTATAATCATAAAACGCTTTAACTCGCGCATCATTTGTTTCAAATATTTCCTTAAAAGATCCCTGTCTTTCAAACTTACCATCTAACAGCATTACCACGCGATCTCCCACCGATTTTGCACAAGACAAATCGTGTGTAATAATAATAGAGGATGTCTTATAACGCTCTTGCACTTCATTTATCAAACTATTGATATCCAAACAAGTTATCGGATCCAAGCCTGCTGTTGGCTCATCATACATCATGATATCTGGTCTTAAGATCAATGTTCGCGCAATACCAATTCTTTTCCGCTGTCCACCAGACAATTCGGAAGGCATCTGATTAATCGCCTGAGATAATCCTACCCCTTCAAGTACATCTTCTACTTCTTTATTAATCTCTGTACGTGTCAGATTTCTTTTATTCCGAATCAGTGGAAATTCCAGATTTTCACGCACGGTCATACTATCGTATAAGGCACTATTTTGAAATGAAAAACCAATACGCAACCGCAATTGCATCAAATCTTTATCTCTTAAATCATTAACAGAGCTACCTAAAACATGGATTGAGCCCGAATCCGGTTTCAATAAACCTGCTATCAGTTTTATAAGGACCGATTTACCCGTACCGGAACGACCCAATACAACTAAATTTTCTCCGCGATATAAATCTAAATCAACATTTCGTAAAACATGGTTCTCTCCGAATGATTTACTGACGCCACGTATCGTAATGACAGCATCTTGATAATCAATAGGTGTTTTAACTTTTTCCATATCTAACTTATTATCGATAAGATTTGCACGATGATTATTTCCTCAATAAAAACCAAGAACATAGAAGCAACAACAGCTGCATTTGCAGCCTTTCCGACCCCTTCAGTTCCTTTAGAAGAGTAATACCCACAATAGCAGCTCACCGCACCTATAGTAAATCCAAATACAACAGCTCTAAAAACCATTGCCCATATATCTTGATAACCAATTGTTTCAAATACCTGTGTAAAAAAACTCAAAAAACTTAAGTCATCTTTCGCAGCCATACTCAAATATCCGCCCAATAGCCCAACGCCTGCCACATAAAAACATAAAATCGGTATTCCGATTGTAGTTGCAATAATGCGACTGACTATTAAAAATTTAAAAGGATTCGTTCCCGATACTTCCATGGCATCAATTTGTTCTGTGACATTCATAGAACTCAGCTCTGCCCCCACTTGCGACCCGATTTTACCCGAAGCGATCAATGCGGTAACCAGTGGCGCCAATGCACGAATAATAGCTATAGATATTAAAGATGGTAACCAAGAAGTGGCTCCAAACTCTTCTAAAGATGGTCGCGATTGTTTCGTAAAAACAAACCCCACAATAAAACCCGTTAAACTGATTAATGGCAACGATTTATAACCAATCTCAAAACATTGGCGAATTATTTCTTTAAATTCATACGGAGGTGTAACTAGCTCTCGCCAAAAGCGAGTTAAGAACCGATGAATATTTGCAAATTCGGTAAAAAATGATTGAAGTTTATTTAACATTAAAATAAATATTTCCTGTGTATACTATTTTATGACACGATTGAAGGGATAAAGGTACAAAAAATAGGTAATTATAATCAACCCATAATCACTTACTTTCATTGTAAGTTTACTTACAGTCCTAAAACACAACAAAATAATATAGAATAAGTTTTCTAATAAAAAAACAGAAGTCTAATTAAACCATAGGCTTATTTTAGGTGTCATACTTACCAAATTGAAAGTACTTATTTTTCACGATTTACAAAATTGAATTGTCATGAAAAGAATTAAACATATAAAACTGATTGCAATTGCAATATTCAGTATACTATTTTTCGCAAATCCGAATACAACATTTGCCCAGCGCGGGTATAACGATTACCAGAGTGGTGTTTCTTTCCAAATGTTCTATGATGAACTCGCTCCCTACGGAGATTGGGTAAATGACCGAGAACATGGTTACATGTGGATTCCGGATGTAGGTCCAAACTTTCAACCCTATTCAACAAATGGCTATTGGACCATGACTGAATATGGAAACACTTGGGTATCTAACTATTCATGGGGTTGGGCACCCTTCCACTATGGCAGATGGGAGTACAATAATAATTATGGTTGGGCATGGACTCCTGATTATGAGTGGGGACCGGCTTGGGTAAATTGGAGACAAGGTTCTGGTTACTATGGTTGGGCGCCTTTAGGTATCAATATTTCCATTAACCTACCGATGAATTTATGGGTATTTGTTGGATCATCCAATATCTATAGTAACCGATTGGATCGCTATTATGTACATCCACGTAATTACAATAATTTCTATAATAAAACCACGATTATCAATAACACAATTATTGTCAACAATAGAAACTATTATGGAGGTCCGAGAAGATCAGATATTGAACGCAGTACAGGCAAACGAGTAAGCGTAAGAAATATCAATAATTCTGGAAGAGCAGGTACTTCACGTGTAACCAAAAACAGTATAGACATGTACCGTCCTAATATTGACCGCAATTCTAGAACAGATGCAAGACCGAGTCGTATTGCTGAAGCTTCTTCACGTACACGTAACAACAATACATCATTGCAAAATAGAAATGATAAGGTCATTTCTGATAGAGACAATATGACGAGTACGAGAGGTAACCGCGAACTTTACATTGATAACAAGGGAAATGCTACAGTAAGATCTGGTTCAAATAATAGCACAACAACACGAAACAATGATAGAGCGGCCAACAGAAATCAAAATAGCAGTAATGTAACGGGTAGTAGCCGTACTCGAGATAATTCGAATGCAACGGTAAATAACTCTTCTACTACAGGCAACGCCAGAACTGAAACAAATAGTAGTTCAGTTCGCACGGATAGAACTAGGGGTAATACATCATCTTCAAAACAAGAGGAAATACGTAAGAGTGGCCAGCCTGTACAAGGACAAGCTACTAGAAGTAGCAGAACTACGCAGACACAACCGGCCAGAAACGAACAACCAGCGAAAGTACAATCGACAAGCAACGATGCTAGAACAAGTAGACCTGCACAAGGGCAACAGTCCAGAAGTGCACAACCTGCAAAGGTACAATCTTCGACAAGCAACGATGCTAGAACAAGTAGACCTGCACAAGGACAACAGACCAGAAGTGCACAACCTGCAAGGGTACAATCTTCTACAACGGACCGCGGTTCTTCTTCAAGCAGAAGTTCCTCCAGTACAGTAGAAAGGAATACATCTCAATCCGAGAATAATCGTAGTAGTGGATCACGAACTCGATAATCAAAAAATAAAAAAGAGGTTTGATAAATAATATCAAACCTCTTTTTTTGAGAAAAAAATCAGTCATTGATCTATTGGTTTTCTCGAACAATTACCTTAAATTGATGTTAATTAGTAAATTTACATCCTTATTCATATTATATAAAGAGGCGAATGGCTCAATTAACATCCATACTAGATAACGACTTTTACAAGTTTACAATGCAATATGCTGTTGTCAAGCTCTTTCCCAAAGCAAAGGCTCGCTATCAATTTATCAATCGTGGTCAGCATAAATTTCCTGCAGGGTTTGATTTAAAATTAAGAGCCGCCATCGATGACATGGCGAGTTTAAAGTTGACAAAGGCTGAGAAAACATTTTTCGCTCAAAACTGTCCCTATATCGACCCCACTTATTTTGATTTTCTACAAGGTTATCGCTATGACCCGGATGAGATTACGATCAACCAAACTGGCGATAATCTAGAAGTTAAAATTGAAGGTTACTGGTACCGTACCATCTTATGGGAAGTACCGATCATGGCTTTAATATGTGAACTATATTACGAAATTACAGCGCAAAAACGCCTCCCTGATAATCAGGTCATTGAAGATGCGAAAAATAAAATTGAAAAATATAAAAAACTAGATATTACAATTGCAGATTTTGGAACGCGAAGACGCCATTCTTTTCATGTTCACCAGCTTGTGGTTGAAACTTTAAAACAATATGGAGCAGGTACATTCATTGGAACCAGCAATGTATTACTTGCTATGCAATTCCAAACGAAACCAATTGGAACGCATGCACATGAATGGTTTATGTTTCACGCGGCCAAATATGGTTACAAAATGGCAAACCTACTGGGATTGGAGCACTGGTCCGATGTCTATCGTGGCGATTTAGGAATCGCATTATCTGACACCTATACCACAGAAGTTTTTTTCAAACAATTCGACAAAAAGTTAACCAAATTATTTGACGGCGTCAGACATGACAGTGGAGACCCGTTAGAGTTCGCGGAAAAAATTATCATGCACTATGTAAGTAAGGGAATCGACCCTTTATCAAAAACCATTATTTTTTCAGATGGTCTAGATTATGATAAAGTCGCTCATATTACACAATATTGTAAAGGTAGAATTGGCTATTCCTTTGGAGTGGGTACTAATTTCACCAATGATGTAGGTTTGCCACAAATGAATATTGTCCTCAAAATGACAGAAACCCAACCAGAAGATGATGAATGGACACAAGTAATCAAGCTCTCTGATGAACCAAAGAAAAATACAGGTGATCCAGCAACCATTCAATTGGCAAAACAAATTTTAATGATTCATGAATAGAGATATATACGGCGAAGCCTTAAACGATTATTACATTCATCAAAAAGAGATAGCCCCACTGCTTTTACACAGCAGTTATGGTGATATTGAAGAGATGCCTGTAGATATTTTTTTCCGTGACGACGAAGAGATACCAGAGCTAGAATTCATAGCTCTTTCATTGTGTGATGGTCGTGTACTGGATGTTGGTGCGGGTGCTGGATGTCATAGTCTATATTTACAGGATAAGAATTTTGATGTAGAGGCATTAGAAATTTCCAATATCGCCTGCCAAATCATGCAACAAAGAGGTGTTCAAAAAATACATCATGCGGACTTTTATCAATTTGAAAACCAAAAATATGACACCCTTTTATTTTTAATGAATGGTATTGGTCTAGCAGGAGATATTGAAGGTTTTAAGAAATTATTGATCCATGCCGAAACTTTACTGACTGATAGGGGGCAACTTTTATTTGACACTTCAAATATTGATTACTTATATGAAGAGTATAAAATCAAGCGACCTGACCATTATTTTGGGGAGATCAACTTCCAATACCAATACCAGGGGAATTTTGGTGAAAAATTTAAATGGCTCTATCTTGATCAAAAAATGCTTATTAAAATATCCCATGAATTAGGTTGGGTGGTTCAGGTCTTATTCGAAGATGAACATGACCAATACCTTGTACGTATGGAAAAAAGAAAATAATAAGTTATCGCTTAAAGCGATACAATAAAAAAACACCTTTCAGTACTTCATGCAGAAAGGTGTTTTTTAATGCGCTATGTTTAAATAAAAAAAACAAGCGTCCCCATATTCGGGAACTATTTTAATTTAACATAGGTTTCAATGATCACTTGTTTGATTCCCAATTCTGGAAGATTTTCTTCTCCCTTTTGAATTAATGTATCGCCTTTTTGAATCAACTCGAAATCAAATATATTGTTTTCCCAATCCCGCATACTACAATATTGTAAACGCTCTTGGTAATTAACTCCATTAAGCGTATAGGTACCACCACCAGAGACAAATAATGGATCTTTTCCCTTCCCTTTTTCTTTGTCGTGGTTAAAGAACGAGAAATGACTTTCATTAAACATTTTAAACATTTCTGTTCTTAAAGTATCCGTAAATGCAACAATTGTATCTTTACCCCTAATTGTTTTACTATCTACCAAACGATAGGTGCCAACAATCTTTTGCTTCTGCTCATGTGTTTCTTTATCATGAGTTGAGCAAGATAAAAACATCATTCCGAATAAAATAATAATAAGGCTATGATCTTTTAGGTTTTTCATAAAATGGTTTTAAATAACAGGGGGTCAGCGAATAGCATTGACCTCTGTTAAAATTGCAATAAATTATTTGTCCCACCAAATTCGACCTATCAATTTATTCTAAAATCCTAAATCCATACTTTTTACACCACAAAACATACATCCTAAAATTCAATCATGATGACTTTAACAACTGTGATAACACTGTTGGAAAAATGAAGGGTCAAGAACCAATTCGTCTATAACCAGGAATACCTACCAAATTTTTTGTTAGGTATTCCCAGCGTTTGTTATTTAAATCTTTTATCCAAATAGCTGCTTAATACTTTGCTCAGCATAGCCAGCACTCGCAGTCATCCCCTTACCGCCGATCCCAGTACGTACATGAATACGATCGCTAACATCGACTTCCAGAATTTCATTTTTATGCTGTGCGTAAAAACCTGCCCATGTGCTAGCGATCATATTATGATTCATAGGAAGGATACGATTTGCTTCCATTAACATCAATTCATTAATATGGCTATTGATAGAAAACCCCAATTCTTCCAATTGACTGCCTTTAGCATATTCGTGCGAATCGCCTATAATGATGCTTCCATCAACAGCTTGCTTAAATAAGATATGGATACCATTTTCACGCAATTCTTTATAATGCTCAGGCACTGCTATCTTGTGAAATGAAGGACAATACTCTTCAAAACTTTCATAACGACGAAGGGTAAGTCCTGTCAGGATATTACCCGGCAGATGCATGGTTTTCATCGGTTTAGTACGCATCATTTGTAATTTACTAATCTTCAAACCACTATCTTCAAATAATGAACGATAGAGCACCTTAAACTCATATCCATTACAGATAACGACTTTATCCGCCTGAAAGGTTTCCAAATCACTTGTTGTTATTTTCACCGAATCAGCATAATCTTCACAAGCCATCACCGTCTTATTAAACCTCAACGTATATTTTTCAAATTTACTTTGCATATACTGATGTAAACGATGGATCATCATCTCAGGCTCCACACTCAGCTCCTGCTTAAATACAATCGCTTCCTTCACATAATCTGCATGCATCATTGGATAGGCTGCCAATATTTGCTCTTTTGACCAAAGCTCATGCTCATAGCCAACTTGCTTATAATGTGTACTCAATTCGTGTGCAATCTGAACTTCGTCATGATCGGATGCAATGTAGATGCTTCCATTATTGCGTACAGAAATATCCATTTCCTTTTGGATAGCCTTATATATTTCTAATCCTCTAACCCCGTAATCAAACCATTTACCGGACATTCCAGAAGGTACGACCTGTCCAAAATTACGAACTGTAGAACTTATAGGAAAATTATCCTTCTCCAATTGTAATACTTTTAATCCTTTTAATAAAGCATGATAAGCGTGAAAAGTCCCCAAAATCCCACCTCCCACAACGATTAAATCATATTTATTTATATCCATTTTATGTTTTATGTTAACTTATTTGAACGTCACTATTTTTTACACACCAAGATTTCACTGTTTCTTGTTCCTTTTTGTCGACAGCTTCTTTTTTACGAACAAAATAGTATAATGATAATAAGGATAATCCCCCTCCAATTATTGATGTAAAAAAAACTAATTGTATAAAATAACTTCCCCAAGTCACTGAATTGGGTAATAACTCTTTATTGAGTAAGACAAAGAAACTACCTAAATAGCCAATAGCATCGGCCAAATACATTACAAAACCAATATTACTTTTCATTTTGTATGTAGCAATCATTCTTTCGAAGAATATGGCATTATAGGGGATATAGGCTAAATACAACCCAAGACCTACCATCAACATCCAGCTTAATCCACTGATCATTTGGATACTGAACAGATACGTTGAAACCCCCGCTATAAAAAATCCGCTTATGATGAGCATATGAATTAATTTGAAAGCCTTCAGATTATCCTTGACCAAGATAAGTAGCGCTATTAATATTAAGACAATCAACGCAATCATACCGTCAACTTTTGCAAAAACACCGTTACCTTTTAAATGAAGCATTTCCCATATTTCGATTTCAAAATTATCACGCACATCACGTATTATGGTCAACATAGTATAGATAACCACCGTTAATATAATACCTGGTTTAAACATTTTAAAAAACTCCTTCCTGCTTGTCTTATCCATAGCCACACGTTCTGTCCTTAACGCCTTATCTTGCTCTGTAGGATGGGGTGCCTGCTCTAAAAGCCAGACACAAGCTATAAAAGGTAAAAGAAACAAAAAACCAGTACAGAACGGCATCCAATATTCATTAATCGGAAAAGTGTGCATCAGCCAACGTCCTACCGTCTTGATGAGACCAGAAGCAAAGATTAAACTAACAGCCATCACCGCACCCATTATTTCGGTATATTTCCTACCTTCCAGGTAACTGAAGACTAATCCCCATACCATACCTAAAGGGAAACCGTTCAACAAAAGAAAGGCAACATTATAAGGACGAGGGAACCAAGCAAATGCCAATAGACTAAGCCAAGAAATGCAGATCAAAACAATCAGATAGCGCCCACGGTTCTTTTGTTTACTTTCTGCAATAAATTTGATACCGTAAAATTTAGAGAACATATAACCTATCATCTGAGCAATCACCAAGCATACCTTGTAATTAATACCCCAGACCGTAGCGTCATCAAAAGAAGCTGCAGTAAACGATTTTCGAAAAGAATACATACAAGTATAACATAGAAATGCTGTGACTGCCAAAAGAATGGCAACAGATTTTTCATCCATTTGACTGATACGCTTTTTAAATCTTTGTGTTATCTCCATTATTTAGTGCTTATATCTGTGATACTTTCTCTACATCCAAAAGTAAACTTCAAAAATTAACACAATACTAAACTTTTGTTAAGTATTTGTAAACAATAAATCGGCTTTTCTAACTCGCTCATATCTTAAAAATAAAAAAGACTTTCCTATTAAGGAAAGTCTTTTTTATTTTTATTTGTCATAGGTTATTTTCGATTTTGATCGAAAAAGTAAATTATCAACATAATCGCTTTATCAGGACCAATATTTCTTGGTGTATGGGACAATCGGCCATTAAAGAAAATAGAGTCACCTTCATCTAACACAATTACCTGATCTTTGAAAACATATTCAACCTGACCACTCAGGATATATTTATATTCAAAAGCCTCGGTTTTGACCATTGGACGTTTGGCGTCAGGCAACAGCTCTAACAATACAATATCTAAAGTTGAACTATCAATAGAGGAAGAAAATATACGCTTGTAATGGAAACCAATTGCTTGCTCTTTTTCAAACGCTTCATAACTATCCTTCTTTCTGACAATTATAGGACCTAATGCATTATCTGAGTTAAAGTCCTTAAAAAACACATTCAAATCCACATCAAGAGCATTGATGATATTGATCAATACGAACAGAGAAGGAATCGTTCGGTTATTTTCTATCTGTGATATTAATCCCTTACTGACACCAGCTTTATTCGCCAATTCATGAATGGTAATCCCTTTGACTTTACGGATTTCCCTTATTTTACTACTAATTTTAAATATCGTATTATCTTCCATAATCAAATCAAATGTAATCAATTATTTGTTTTCACATACATTAAGTTTCTATTACTTAACATAAGGTGAACCCAATTCTGATGGTCCCTAAGTGCGCAATTCATAACATAAATTTAATATTAAATCAATATAGTATATATAAACATTGTTTAGTATTGCAAAACAAATATGATGCTTTTATTTCTTACTTAAGTTCCGCATCAATAAGAAATAAACATCTTTTGCATAAAAAATCAAGCAATTAAACGTATATTTTTAATCATATTAAAACAAAAAACAAATTAAGCATGAGTAAACTAAAATTAGCTGTACTTGATATGGCAGGAACAACTGTTCAAGATCATAGAGAGGTAGAAAAATGTTTCTTTGACGCTATCACTGCTACTCAATTGGACATTACACCATCTAAAATCAATAGTATGATGGGTTGGTCAAAAATTTTGGTATTCGAAACGATTTGGAAAGAAGCTATAGGTGAAAATCATCCTTCCTTCCATGATAAAGTAAAAGAATCATACGATTATTTTTGCAATACCTTAGAATCACATTATGAGACAGTGGGTGCTAAACCATATGATGGCGTATTGGAAGTGTTTGAATTTTGCAAAAGCCAAAATATAAAGATAGCACTGACCACTGGCTTTTATAGAAAAGTAACCGATATCATCTTAGCAAAATTGGGTTGGGATAAAGGATTAGACAGTCAGTACTTAAGTCTGGACAATACAGGTCAGAATATCATCAACTGCTCGATTTCCAGTAGCGATGTTATCAATGGTCGCCCAGCTCCTGAAATGATCCAATTGGCTATGAAGAAATGCCAAGTAGCCGATCCAAAGCAAGTCATTAATCTGGGTGATACACCCTCCGATTTACAATCGGCTGCTAGTGCCCAAGTATTGTACTCAGTTGGTTCGCTTTACGGTACGCATAACGAATCGGAGTTAATTCCATTTGCTCATGACCGATTAATTCACCAACCAACGGATTTAATTGGCCTAATTCAAGAATTAAATCGCTAAAAGTATAAGTCTATAAACAACAAAAGAGGTGAATCATTGGATTCACCTCTTTTGTTAATAGGATTATTGTTTAAAACAGTATACATTCCCCGCAAAATCAGTAACATAGATTAAGTTATCCTTAACCGTTACCTCTGCTAATATCGGTACACCTATATTTATTTCTTCTTTTAGATTACCATTTTTATCCAAGCGATATAGGTATCCATCAGACGCTGCAAAGATAAAGTCATCACCGATATACTGTACAGCTGCTTCGACGGTTGCAACTAGCTTATTTTGATCAGGAGAACTGTAGGAAGAAGTATAGATCAGTGCTTCTTTTGTCATAAAGTTCCAATTCTCCTCCAGCGTATTTTTATTTAAAGCGATAACACCATGACCAGAAGTAGACAGTATCAATTGATTATCCCGAATCACTGGGGTAGCCATAACTTTAAAATCATAATCGAAACTTTTTTTACGTAATACATTACCAGTCAATTTATCCAAAACAAATACGGTATTTAATCCCGTTACATACACTTCTTGACCAATAACCGCAGCGCCACTACTTCTAAAGCGGAGACCATCTTCATTCTTCTTCCAAAGTAATTTACCCGATTTACGATCATGTGCAAATAGACTATTCCAATTGGCACCAGTAAATAACATATCTTCAGTTACCGTTATCTCTCCAGGCATCGCCTCCCCACCATTCCAGTCTTTATTACGCCACAATTCCTGGCCTGTTTTTAAGTCCAATGCCGTTAAATAAGAACCGTAACCTGTATAATATGCTCCATCATAAATAACACCTGCTGTCACAAAACTTGGCAGACTTCCTTGACTTAATTCCTTCTTCCAAATTAATTTTCCAGTTTTAGCCTCCAAAGCATAGGCATTTCCAGCAACATCAGTAGCTGCTACTATCCCATTTTCATAACGCAACTTCTGTTTAATTGAATTAGCTGTCGTAAATGTCCATAAAGTTTTTCCTGACTTTTCATCCAAAGCTGTTATATGAGATTTCCCATTTCCACCATCGTCAAAGGTAGCCCCAAGAACTAATCCCTCTACGACTAAAGGACTTACCTTCCAACTATTCCCCGCTAGATTACCGGTCCATTTAAGTTGAAGGTCATGATTTTTATCACTCCCACCAAAATTTTGCTTCTTAATGGACTGTGTGCCATCATTATATTCGACTTCAATGAAAGCCGTAAAAGATTTATTCGTCAACTTTAGGATGGGCTGAGACTCCCATGACCAATCCGAAAGTGCTTTTAAAGGTTCTAGTAACAATTGTTGTCCCTTATCATCAAGCACACGTACATGTACAGACTTTACTTCACGATTACTATCGTATACCTGCACACGAAAAGGAATTTTATCCTTTGAGCTTCCTTGCAACGCAGGATCTATAAGTTGAATATGGTCATTTAGATTGCTATATTTTGGAACAACATCAGTCACACCATCTTTAGTCAATTTGATTTGTAGAAATTGACCAACAGCATGATCTATGCCTCCTTTATTAGGTGCATTTGTTGAAATGACACGTACACCATTTTCCTTATTGACAAAGGAATAATTATTATGCCAGTGACCAAATAACCATGCCTTCAAATTATATTTTTTCAGGTCTATTTCCTCGGTTTTACCCTTCAACACAAAGTCAGGTCCTATTGCAAAATCATGGTTAATAAAAACAACAGGTTTATTTTTATCTTTCAATTCAAGATCCTTTTTCAGCCACGCAATCACCTGATCTTTCGTATAGCTAGGTTGGTAGTCACCACCCCACATAGGTGTCACCACAAAATGAGCTGGGCCAGCATCAAAGGAATAATAGGTAGGGCCAAATAAGTCCTCAAATAATTTTTCACCATATTCTCCCTTGACCAAATCATGATTACCAACGGCATAATAGACAGGGACTCCCATTAATTGACTATTCACCTGTTGCGCATGGAAACGCATACCTGGTTCGTAACAAATATCGCCAGTATGCATAACCAATGAACTCTGTTGATTTGCTGCATACTTACGCACGTTCTCAACCCAAGAACCATACAATGCCGTTTCGGTATCTGTAATTTGAATAAAATTCAACTCATCGGGATTTTGAGATGGATCCTTAACCAGTCCTATTGAATAATCCTTTTGTTGCATATCAATCTTCAAAAAGTGAGTTTTAGAAGATTTAAAACCAGTAGGTATTGTTGCAAATACAAAGCGAGCTTTGGGGTTGTCAGGCAATTCAAAGTGACCAGCAGCATTTGTTTTTACCACTTGATAACCGTCTGAAACCACTACATTTTCGATTGTATTTTCACCTATATCCTGCTTTCCATTTCCATTAGAATCAATAAAGACCTGACCACGATACTGGGCATTTACCCCTCCTATTCCTAATGCCAATAGGGAGGTTAATAGCATATATTTACTTTTCATTCTAGTGTTTATCATACTTATATAAGTATTCTTCGTTTATAAATGAACCCATAACCACCTATTATTACTAACAAGTCGTTATGGGTTACAACATTTATTTTTTATCTTACTTAGCCCAATCAAATGGTTGTTTTAAATTTGGATTCAATGTTGTTTGTTGAATTGGTATTGGTCTATAATAATAGTAATCACCTTTCCATTCACGTTTCTGATCCCTATCTCGCGCAAATAGAATATGACCTTTTGTTCCCTCTGAAAGATAGATTACATTTTCACTAAGGTAATATATCACCAAGTCTTTTTTCTCATCTTCTGGCAAATTTGCAATCGGTGTAACATCATCTTTACTATTTAGGATAGCAATATCGACCTTACCATCACCTGTAACATCAAAAGCACCAAGTCCCTTGACATACATACCTTTCGGATTTTCTGCAAAAAGTTGACCAACATACCAACGATTTAAATCATTTGCGCGAAATCCTTCAGCTGCAAGCTCCACTCTACGCTCCCGACGAATTTCTAAAATCACGGCCTTATTACTTGAGACATTAGGATATCGAGCAGCTAAGATGGGGTCAACAGTAACACTCCCTCCGACTAAATTTGGCATGCCAACACGTTTACGTAATTTGCCAATAGTAACGTCAAGATCTGCTTGGCTGATATCGTTCAATTCTGCTTTCGCTTCTGCGTAATTCAACAATACTTCTGCATATCGCATGATCGGTAAATCAGTATAGTTTAAATCCCATCCCAAACGGATACTAGGATCACGAGGGTAAAATTTGACTTGTAAATAGCCTCCAAAAGTAGGTTTCAAGATATAAGGAACTGGCAATTCGGGATTCGTTTTAAAACCAGGTTCCATGATGGTCTCTGCTAATCTAGGGTCACGATCTTTAAATAGCTCCGTAATTACTTTTTTATCATATCCGGACTGGTTGGTAAAGCGTGTTCCATCCTTCATTAAAAACTCTTCCATCAGATCTTTACTCAGGGCCCATTGATAATCAAATACGGTATGACTATTATTTGCTACCCCTTCTCCAGTACTATTTTTCTTATAGAAGATAACTTCTTTATTTGCTGATAAATCCGTACTTGAAAATAAAGCGCGATAATCTTCCCCTATCTTACCTGTATTGTATATATCAAACCCACCTTGATCCATCACCTGTTTCGCCGCTTTTGCAGCCTTCTCGAAAAAGACATTTGACGTCTGATCTAACTTCAAGTAAGTATGATATTTACGATAACTACCTTCATATAAAGCAATACGGGATAGTAGTGTCAGTGCAGCCCACTTTGTTATTCTGGTATTCGTTCCATCTGGCTTAATATGCTCTGCCGCAAATTCCAGATCAGCCATCACTGAATCTACGACCAATGTTCTAGGATCTTGAGTCTTCATCAACAGCTCTTCTTCATTTTCCTCTATTTTCGCACTATACCAAGGCACATCACCATAGGTCATGACCATCTTGTAATACCAATTGGCTCTATACAACCTTGCAATACCAATAAAATGATTGATTGATGCCGCATCCCCTTTTGTCTTATGTACATTTTGTAACATAAAATTTATACGGCGTAAACTTTTCCAATCATCCCATCCTCCAGCATTTGCTACAGTCAAATTACTTCTGACCATATTATCAGTTGTTGATGAACCGCTAAGCCCTGCGATATTATCGGAAAACCCATCCGAATAATTTGGCCCTATCATACCATACATGCTATTTGTATAGACTTCCAAATCTTTTACGTTGAGGAAAGTCATATCCTCCGATATATTCGTTTGTGGCATACGGTCTAAAAAATCCTTACTACAAGAACTTAAAAATACCATCAGCATGCCCACACTTAAAAAAATATTAAATCTCTTCATTACCTTATTATTAAAAGCTTAAATTCATTCCAAATGAATAAGTCCGTTGAAAAGGATAGATCTGTCCATCAAGTCCCTCAGGGTCTAATGACACTTTCAAATTCGATTTTTCAAATAAATTTTCTCCACTTGCATAAAAGTACAATCTACCCAACCCTGTACGTTCTAACCATTGTTTAGGAATTTCATAACCTACTGTGATATTTTTCACACGCAGGTAACTCGCATCTTGCATATAATGATTATTAGCAGCAGCTAATGATTTTCCACTTTCTTCAGCAGCATAAGCACGAACAGCAGGGAAATAACCGTCTGGATTCTCTGGAGACCAATGGTCCAAATTTTGTTTCGTCACATTCGTCCATGGTTGTGCGTAGATACCCCAGAAATACACATGACTTCCTCCAGGGTACCAATCTCTTTTACCCACGCCCTGTAAGAACATCCGTAAACTAATGCCTTTCCATTTACCACTCAAGTCCAAACTATACGGATATTGCTTATCACTATTACCAATAATATTCATATCACCATGATCATCCAAGGTATTTTTACCCTTATTAATCCGCTGATCATCATTCTGATCTTTGAATTTTATATCACCGATGTAAGAGTTATTGCCCACATTGGAGTTTCCAATGTCCACCATACTTAAGTCCTTTAATTGCTGTTCATTTTCATACACCCCATCGTAGGTATAGCCCCATATGGTGCCCAGTCGTTGTCCAACATAATAGTCAGATAACAAATTAGTCGGGTTATCATACTTAGTAATGGTTGCCTTATAATTGGAGATTACGAAAGCCACATCATAAGAAAATGGAGAGTCGCCTAAATTGAACTGATCACGCCATCCGAGACGAAGATCCCACCCTTGCGTTTTCAAGTCTCCAGCATTCATTTTTGGAGAATTAACACCAAATACACCTGGCAATGTTCTGCCCGGTACCAACATATCTTTGGTCGTTCGGGTGTACATATCTGCTGTCAAGTTCAAACGGTTATTGAGCATGGACACATCAACCCCGAAATTTGTACTTGTCACTTTTTCCCATGTAAAAGATTTTGATATTGCGCTTGGAGGATTGGAACCAATAGGTCTATCCGGCCCGAGAACCCATCCTATTTTTGATACATCCATAGTCGGTATAAAGGAATAATTATCCTCTCCTGAATTGGAAATAGCACCTAATGTTTCTTTACCCTTAATTGTCACATTCTGATTTCCCAAAGAACCGTAGGATGCACGTAATTTAAATAAGTTGATGGTTTCTTTCAAGGGCTCAAAAAATGCTTCTTCAGAAATAGACCATGCTCCCGCTACCGAAGGGAAAAATCCCCAACGATCACCGGCAGGAAAACGAGATGAACCATCATATCGTCCATTCAATTCAAGCAAATATTTACGATCATAGTTGTATCCCAATCTATAAAAAACACCCTGAACAGCCCAGTCATCGATCATATGTCTGGTCGTCATGGCACCAGAGGCCAATTCCACAGAAGGCATATCATAAGATATCAGGTCATTCCTTCTTAAAGAACTTGACTCGTTCCTTTGATATTCTTGATTATATCCCAATAATGCGGACAAATCATGTTTTCCAAATGATTTGTTAAAATTGGTATATAGATTAAAAACATCATATTTGTTATTATCATTACCCTTCGAAGCATAAGAAGTGGTGGATCCAGCATATTTAATTTCTGTCTCCGGACCAGTGCGGTAAGGAATCGGAATATCATAAGAATTTCTATTTCCCGAGGTTCTTCTAAACGTTACATCAGCATTCACATCCCAAACATTTTTAATGATGGCTGCTTTAGCATTAAATGTAGTTTGAAATTCGTTAATTTTTCTTCGCGTTCGTCCACCTTCTTGCATACGTCCCAATAATCCTGCTCCAGCCTGAGTCCAACTCCCGTCCGGGTTTTTAGCGACATCAAGCGAACTCGTACGGTTCACGTTCCAGAAGAAATCGCCATCCATAAATACAGGAGAATCAAAATCACGAATGGAGATCATGGAATTATTACCAAAAGACAACCAATCGTTTACTTGAAGATCAACTTTACTACGTGTGTTGTATCGATTCATTTTATCGTTACCATATTTCAACATGCCATCCTGTCGTAAATATTCACCAGAAACCAAGTATGATAATTTCTCTGATTTCTTACCAATATTCAGGTTAAAGGTTTGACTTGGTGCATATTTCTTATAGGCTTCTCCCATCCAATCCGTCGAACCATAGTACATGTAATTGAGTGAATTGGTAGGGTCAGTAATAACGCGAGGAAGATCTGGATTATTTTGGATCTGTTTAGCATATTCACGCACAGCATCTGGAAACAAATCATATAGCGGAGCTGCTGCCAATCTTTTATATTCCATCACTGTCAATGGATCTGTCACAATCTCTGGCAATTTCCCAACTGTTCTCATCGCTGTATTGTAACCAAAATCAACTTGTACCTGATCAGTCTTAGCTGATTTTGTTGTGATCAACACCACACCAAATGCAGCACGCGCACCATAAACTGCTGCCGAAGACGCATCTTTCAATACGGTAACCGTTTCAAAATCGTTGGGATTAAGACGAGCAATCTCATCTGAAGAATAAGGTACATTATCCACTAGAATCAATGGTCCTCCACCATTAATCGATGTTGTACCACGAATATTGAACTCCGCACCTGCAGTCGGACTACCACTTGGATTCGTAATATTTAAGTTAGGAATAAGTCCTTGTAGTGCCGCTCCAAGATTTGTCACCGGACGATTCTCCAATTGCTTCGCACTAATTTGATCAACAGCACCGGTCAAGTTCACTTTTTTCTGCTTACCATATCCAACCACAATCAATTCTTCAAGCATTTCACTACTGCTCTGCATATTAATGCGCATCGACTCTTCAGCCTTTACTTCCTGATTTTCAAAGCCAACCGAACTGACGCGAATATAAGCTCCCTGGGGAACTTTAAGTGTAAATTGTCCAGCATCATTAGACATCGTTGCCAGTTGACCGTTTCCTTTAACGACAATTGATACGCCCTTTAAAGGTTTTCCATTTTCTAATATGGTTCCCTTAACAGTGATTTGAGATTGAATGGTTGTTGACGTAGTGGTCGTTTCAGCAAATGCATGCGCGACTCCATTTGCTGATAGAAGCAACAAGGCTAACATTTTTGAGGTACTTGCCTGCTTAAAAAAAGGCAATACCGATCTATCCTTCCATTTGGATACGAAGGAAATCTTTTCCATATTTGAAAAATAATTAGGTTATTAAAATTATCTAGTAATTTGATGACTATTTAGAGGAGATGTTGCCGCATCTCCTTTTTTATATTCTTATAATATTTACATAAGCAACTTCATTAGGCATAAGTTATATCTTTATTTATCAACATTTTGCTATTATTAAATTTCATCAAAATTACCTCGTTGTTTATAAATAGTAAAACCTCAGTGGCTCAAATCATTCCAACGATACAAATCTACAACAGATAGTTTAGTATATGTTAAAACTAAAATTAAGGAATTGTTATTTTTAACACACAATTTCTCCTCTTAAAAAGTTTGAAGCACTCTGAAAAAATATCCTAATAATACTACTGATACACCTTGACCCAATCGATTACCATTTCTACAGGTAATTGGCTTTGATCAACTTTACCCACCCAGTTTCCTCCTAATTGTTGATCGATAAGTAGAAAGAAAGGTTGATCGTAAGGCCATTGTGACTGATCGACACCAGCTATTCTCGGATACGTAAACGTATCCTTTCCATTTAACTGAAATACGATTCGATCTGGATACCAACTGATACCATAAACGTTGTACTGTCCAGCATCAATTTTCGCTGTACCATGATGTTGCGGGTTCGTTTTTTGCCCCAGGTCTAAGGTATAATACGAATGGGTCGTTTGGTAGATAATCGAATCATAATTAAGGTGTTCCATGATATCTATCTCTCCATTCTTAGGATATTTCCCGTACTTATCCAATTCGGCTAACATCCATATAGCAGGCCATGCCCCTTGGGCACTTCCCAATTTAGCCCTTATCTCGACACGACCATATTGAAAGGCAAATTTCCCTTTACTCCAAATTCCTCCAGTCAAAAAAGGACGAGTATCTTTCGTTAAATCGGTATTATTGATCCCTTTTAGGATGAGCTTTCCATCTTTCATTTCGAAACAAGCATCATCAGTGCTCATGTGTCTATTCCAATCCGCACTACCTGAAGGGATACGACTCCATTTAGACGTATCGAGCGTATTTACATTAAATTGATCTTCCCACACTAATTTCCATTGCTTTGTTGCTCTCCCATCATTTTGAATAAATACATGAGGATGTTGTTTTGGTCGTTGACTGACACTACAACTGGCAAGGAGTATGATGCCTGCGCTAATAAAACAGTAAAATTTAAACATTTATAATTAATCGTTTTGTGTTAGGTATGGTTAGGGTTGAAATAATCCCAATACTTGATATTTACATATTGGGATTGTAGTATAGGTCTATTTTTGAAAAGATTTAATCGGTTTCCCTCTCCAAACTTCTTCCTGTGCCGCACCAAGTAACCAAGTCAATGTTGGTCCTATATCATACACCATCATCGGTTGATCAATCTGCTTTCCTTTTGGAACACCAGGACCAGTCATGACGAAAGGGATTTCGACTTCCGCTAACGACTTACCTCCATGACCTTTATCGACGCCACCGTGATCAGCAGTTACGACAAATATGGTTTCCTTTTCCATGCCCGCATCCTTAACCGCCTGTAGTAATTGTCCAATTTTATAATCTACATTTTTCAGTTCGGCATAATACTCAGGTGTGTTATGACCTATATTATGTCCTACACCATCAGGTTCATCAAAATGTACAAATGTTAAGGTTGGTTTATCCTTTTTAATAATCTCGATTGCTTTATGGAGCGCCTTTTCGTCATTATCCTCCATATTGTATACTTGTTGTACAACCTTTTTGTCTATCAAATAACCAATGCCTGGCCAACTGTGAATAACCGCAAAAGTAGCTTTTGGGTTCTTCGTAGCAACTGCATTAAAAATAGATGGAAATAGTCCGTTTTTGGTTGTAGCTATAGAAGGGATTTCAGGTGTTTGACTTCCCCATTCGGTATAACCATGCATCGTTGGTCCGGCCCCCATCAGCATGGAAGCCCAATTTACAGCACTTGAAGAAGGCAGTACTGTTCTCACATGTAGGCTATGACTACCATTTTGCATCAATTGCTTCAAATTTGGCATATCCGCCTTTGGTATTGCATAAGCACCTAGGCCATCAAATCCGACCATGACAACATGTTTAATTTTCCCAGTTTGGGCCTGACTAATCGTTTGCGTAAAAAATAAAGCAAATAAAAAAAATAGATTTTTTTTCATCATTATATATTTAGGTTTTAAGTTTAATCGATATCAATGAGCTCTTTACACTCCGTATTATAATTGCATTAATATATCAACTCTTTAAAGGGCTTTCTGTTGCCTTTGGCCGTTTATTGATTTAGTCTTTGATACAAACGGTCTCAAAAAGATCGCTACACTAAATTTTGTTTCGATGAAGTTATCATGGGCCGATTATTATCTAGCAAGCTTGGTACATATCGGCAGTTGAGCTGACTCAAGCTCATGAAGACTTCATTTTTTTAAAGAATGATTAAGGTTTAGCATCACGTATAAATTAAAGAAGAACAATATTACTTAATAAAGTTTAGTAATATTAAACATTAAAAGTTTACCAAAGACATTTGTAACAAAATAGTTGCGTATAGGAGCGTTATTTAAAATTAGCTTCATTATTCGCTAATCTTAAGTTTACAATTATCAAATAATCCTAAAAGTATTGTGGGGGTAATTCCTGGAAAAGAGGATGCTAATATTTCTAACTGAGCATATTATAGGAAACCCTCAACATAAAATCAATCATGGATAAATGGAAGAGGATCTTTCAACAGAAATCGGTATTCCTGCTTTACGTTATTTCGTTCAATCTTTAGAAGAATCTCTTTTCCCTCTTCGGATTTCAACAAATTGGTAATTTCTTCTAAGCTGAACGAAGTAGCAGTTTTACCATTAATGGTTAAAATTAGATCTCCTTTCATAAGCCCAGACAATTCCGCTGGCGATTCTGATCTCACCATATCAATCTTAAATTGTGGTTTTAGAACAAATTTGAACTGAACTTTATTATCAAAATTTATTTCTTTACTTCCATCTTTTTCCAATGTTACTGGAATCTCCTGTTTTTCCCATTTCACACCATCATGAATAATCTCAAGACCACTCATATTGAGGTAATAGTATTTATTGAAATTCTTATTCTTACTTAAATATATTCGTTTATTGGGATAATCAAATATAATTTTAAATCTTCGTAACAATTCATTCCCAACAGACCCTATTCGTTCGTTCACTATTTTTGCATTCTGCATTGATTGTAATTCGGGATAAGCTACCAAAGGGTAAGACATTTCAAATGGCCCCATACGCAGGGCCTTGATACGGTTACGCAAGCCATATATCTCACCATTAAAACCCTGTCCAATATAATCGGCAATAAATGGAGAGCGTACTTGGTAGTTAGGCATCCGTTCTTTTAACAATAATATAGCATCACTATTCCCCATATCGATTAGTGCCTTCCCAGCAATCAGTTCTTCATCTTGTTGTACAACAACAGCAATATAAGGTCGACTTCCAATAATCTCAACAGGCAAAACTTCCATTTTAGCTAATGATTTGATTTTATTGTCGTTTGGGAAAATGGTGATTCTCTTTTTTATAAAGTCAAATGCGATCCTGTGGTCAGTAAAGAAACGACTTCCTAAAATACCGTTGACTTCAATCCCTATCCTTGATGAAATATCAATTTGCGCATTTTCTAAGATATAGATTGGATGATCATTATCGACCATTTTTTTTGCGATACGTACCTGATTATTGATGGCCAATACGCCATCAATACCGTCATTCCGGCCCAGGCCCTGAAATTTATTTTTAAAGATAGTACTATCGATTTCAGCGAGTGACTTACCAAAAATCATTGTTTCCTTGACACCGGTATCTAATAAAAAGTTCATCATAAATCCATTGACCTCTACGGGAACAATAACGAGATTATGGACGAAAACAAAAGGAAAACTAAGCTTCTTATTTTTATGCAAAACAAAGCCTGACTGCCCAAGAGCATTTTGGCAGAACAAACACACTAGCAATAGGATAGCTAATTTCATGAAAGCTTATATTGGTAGATACAATATACGAAGAAAAAATTGTTGGTAAACATTAAGAGGTAATAATAAACGTATTTTAATTTATCTTCAATAAAAAAGCCGGACTTTAAAAGTCCGGCTTTTTTATTGAAGTCGAAGTACTAATAATAATGCTAAATACTTCTCAGAAAATAATAAAGATAATCAATAAATCAAGTAATTATCGTTGATCATCTGGCCATTGCGTTCTGCGGTGACCTTTTATCATATATACTTTATTATCTACTCCTGTTTTGTATTTCACTAAAATACTGTCAGCTAGCACTCCACTAGGTTGCTTTGAAGCATTTTGCAAAATTTTAGCTTCAATAAGATGTATACTTGTATTTTTTACTGGTAGAATATTAACGTACTCACCAGGAAGAATAGCCACTGATGGAACATCAACTTTAACTTTGGCCAAAATTCCAAAGGGATATGCTACAGTACTAAATTTCAACCAGGCTATATCGTCATCATTATCTGCAGTATTATATGTACTTAATGCTGCAAGAGATAGTGAAAAAGATTTTCCCGTACTTGGATTCAAAGTAGCGACATTAGACCCATCTTCATTAAAAACATGTGTATGCCATTCACCCGAAATAGGAAAAATAGGTGAGTATTCAACTGCAGGTTGATCTTTTTTACAAGAAACAGCAGCAAAAACCAATAATCCTAATAAATATTTATATATATGTTTCATCATTTTTCTTTGTTTAAGAATACATTATTGTTTATGCCACCACATTTTTGCATTTATAGCAACCGCTTTTGGCGTATTAGCATTATTATCCGACGAAATTTTTGGATATGGTAAACGTCTTGGAATTTCTTGACCTATTAAAACAGAAGTAATTGAACGTGTATACTGTCCAGGAATATATGCTGGATCATCAGAATCTAAAGTTGACATTACAGGGTAACCTGTTCTATTTTGATCATAAAAAGAATCCCAAGCCTGACATCTTGTTGCAGCAACCCATTTCTGAGTAATAATCTGCTCAATCATTTTTTCAACAGTTCCAGCTTTAAATTCATAAACTCCACCAGCAATAAATGTTGTAGCAGATTTACTCCAGCGAGAGAATGCTGCCGAAACAGCTAGATCATAGTGAGTTTTAGCTTTGCCAGCATTATTTAATCTTGCCCATGCCTCAGCTTGAAGAAACTCAGATTCAGCATATGACATAAAATAAACCGCATCAGTTGCTCCCAATTTTGCTCTTGACGTAGATCCCGGTGGGTAATCTGTTGTAGAGGCATTATAATCTCCTTGTCTTAATCCTGCATAAATTGCTGGTTTGCCTTGCTCAGTCGTTAATTCAAAGAAATCTTCAATACGCGGGTCATTATTTTTTTGAAGATAAGAAAGTAACGTTTTACTTGCTCTTAAATTAGCAAATGTATTAAGTGCACGCCTATCTGATTCAAAAAGTGGATTTGATTTATTAACTGCATCAAGAAATGCGGTCATTTTCGCATCAGTATCCAAAAGATTCCCTCCATTTAATAATGAAGTAATAGCAGCTGTATTCGCGGTGAAGTCACGCATTAATACCTTAAGTTTTAATGTATTTGCAAATTTATGCCAATTATCAAGATCTCCATCAAATAAGAAATCTTGCGCTCCCATAGATTTTAAAGGTTTACCACTTTCAATTTTACTAATTGCGTCATCTAATTGTTCTACGATCAATTTATTAACCGTTTTACCATCATCCCACTTCGGAGTATAAATACCTTTATCACCTTGGAGACCTTCTATAACCGGTAAATCTCCATACAAATCAACTAAAACGTGATAATCAAATGCTAACATAATTTCTGATGCGGCATAAAAATTCCATAACCCAGCTGTTGCGGCTTTTTCTTTAGAAATTAAAAGATCCTTCATACCACCGCCCATCAAATTGGACCAGATTCCATTGTATGATGAAATTGTCAAATTATAGGAATCAATACCTGTGTATTGATTAGAAGAATTATTCTGAGTATAATGCTGAGACCACATGGCTCCCATTAATTGTAAATCACCACCTATTTTAGCAGCACTGTATGCAACACCTGAAGGAAAAAGTAGTTCTGGACTAGCGTCATTTTCAACCGGATTATATGGACTTCTATTAATGTCCAGGTCTTTGGTACATGATGCAAAACTTAATGCACTTGCAACCAATATAAAGCCTATTTTTTTTATATTTTTCATTTTGAATTTCCCAATTAAGTTTAGAATCTAACCTTTACGCTACCACCATAAGTTCTAAAAGTGGGGCCAGCTGCAAATTCACCAAAGTTTGATCTGATGTCATTACCGTAATTTGTTGCTTCTGGATCAACAAAATTGTTTGATTTTGGAGTCCACAGAAACAAGTTTCTACCAACTAGACTAAAGTCAACACCTTTAATTTTAGAACCTAAAACACTTTTTGGTAAAGAATAAGTCAGCACCAATTCACGTAATTTAACAAAATCTCTTTCTAACACTGCCTTTTCATACTGCGAATTGTTCGTATTAGAATACCAATATGCATATTGATTATTTACAGAGATTTGAACGTCATTTTCAACATACTTTCCATCAGCTAATTGCTTAACTGAATTTGGAACTAACCAAGGTTGTCTTTCATTAAATGTAGTTTCGGTCGCATTCCCAACAAAATAATTTAATTGAGCTGTGTATGAATAGAAGAAACCACCTTTTCTCCAATCCAAAACTCCTGCAAGACTCCAGTCTTTATATCTAAATTTTGTTGAAAAACCCATTTGAAAATCAGGTTCAAATTTACCTATAGTTTTCTTTGTATTCGGTTCAGTAATTGGAATACCAGCTGAATTCACAACAGTTTTTCCAGCAAACTCTCCCTCTTTAACTGTTAGAACTTGAGGTACTTTATATACACCTAAAGGTTGTCCAATTTCCGCAACAAAATCAACAGAATAAGCATTTTCAATTAATGTTTCTCTTGTGTCATCATACAAAGCCATTACTTTACTCGTATTCTTTGTAAAATTCACACCTAGATCCCATTGAAAATCATTAAACTTTAAAGGAGTAGTATTTAAACCTATTTCAACACCCTTATTACGGATATCTCCCATATTTCTTGTGCGTCTAGTATATCCTGTTTCTGGAGAAAGATCAATTGCAAAAATTTGATCAACTGTTTTTCTATTATAGTATGAGGCATCTAAACTGATTCTATTCTTCAATAATTTCATCTCAACACCGAATTCATATTCAGTAGTGATTTCAGGTTTTAAATCTTCATTTCCTAAAGTTTTAGCATGTTGCAAACCTGCTACCCCACCTAAAGGTAAAATTGTATTACCAAAACCTAATCCAATTTGTGAAGCTTGGTAATAATTTTCAGTTAAATATGTTGACGCGTCAGCACCAGTTTTACCCCATGCAGCTCTAACCTTTAAATAATTTAAATTGTCAGATTTCAGATTTTGAAAAGCATCTGTTAGAATAAGGGAAGTATTTATACCTCCATACATGTAATTATTATTTTTAACAGGAAGAGTTGATGACCAATCAGATCTTAATGAACCGTTTACAAACCAGTAGTTCTTGTAGCTAAAAGTTGCATCAACAAATGCGCCCATTAGACGTTGTCTGACAAATACATTATTTACAATTGGTGCTTCGCTTGTATTTTTTAAACTATACCATCCCGGTACATTTAGTCCACTTACATAAGCATCTAAATAGCTGTAACCGCGCTGATTGAAATTATATCCAATTGAACCTGCTAAATTAATATCATCTGAAACATTTTTATCCGCTTGAAACATAAATGTTGCATCAATCTGATTGGTTTTTCTATAATTCTCGCCATAACGGCCCGTTACTGGCGCCTTTGCATTATTAGCAGATGGCGATCCATCTGTATAAAACACTTTTTGAGCAAAATCTATAGTGCGAGTATTTGCAAAATCTCCACCTAATTTTCCAACTGCTGTTAACCAAGGAAGAACTTTATAAGAAAGATCAATATTACCATAAAAACGATCATCTTGTAATTTTGATCCATTATCTTTCAAAGCTTTATAAGGATTTGAAGCATAAGCAGTGAAATAATTATCATCGTTATTGTAAGGATTATTATAATCTTTCAAAGAATTGATATCAATATCAACAGGAATTTGGATCAATTCTTGAAAAGTTACATTTCCTCCGTCAGAAGTTCCCTGTCCTTGATATACAGCATCTAAATCTCTTCTAACGTAATTAACACCATAACTTATAGCAAATTTATCAAGGTTTGTATTTCCTCTAAAAGAAAAATTATTTCTCTTCAATTTATCTGGATGTCCAGGTAACACTCCCTGTTGGAAGAAATTACCATAAGAGAACATATATGATGATTTATCTCCGCCACCTGATATTGACAAAACGTTTGTAGCATCTAAACCTGTAACATAAAAATTCTTTATATTATCTTTTACGTAAGAATACGGTTTAGTTAAGCTTACACCATCAATTTCTGATCCCCAAGGTCTTGTAATACCATCTAATTTTGGTCCCCATGAGCCATTTTCCAAAGTATTAAAATCTGGCCACCCTTGCCCAAAAAGATTCTGTGTTTGTGGAACCATAGCAACCTTACTTGCATTGATTGCACCGGTATAGGTTACTTGTAAATTTTGCCCCAATTTACCTTTTTTTGTTGTAATCATTACTACACCATGTGCGGCACGAGAACCATAAAGAGCAGTAGCAGAAGCTCCTTTAAGGACAGTCATTGATTCAATGTCATCCGGATTAATATCATTTGCCTGATTTCCTAAATCAACAGATCTCGAAAACGTAACATCAGACTGATAACCATTGCTAATAGGCACTCCATCAACGACATAAAGAGGGTTATTTCCCGTAAATGAGGAAACACCACGAATTATTACTTTCGTAGAACCACCTGTTGTACCAGAGTTTGATATGCTAACGCCTGCCATTTTACCCTGAAGTCCTGACATAGCATTCATATTATTGGCAGCAGTTATTTCATCCGATTTAATCGTTGAAGCAGCATATCCAAGAGCTTTAGTCTGTTTGGTTATACCCATTGCCGTGACAACTACCTCATCTAATTCATTGGACGAATTATCTAAAGTTACATTAAAAGCTGACTGACCTTCTTTTACGATTAATGTTTTGTCAGCATAACCAATCGAACGGAATACGATAACTTTTCCTGTTGGTACAGAGAACGAATAATTTCCATTCGCATCTGTTTGTGTAGCTAGGTTAGATCCTTGAACAGCGATCGTTACGCCTACTAAGGGTTTACCATCAGCACCTGTAACACGACCACTTACCTTTTTCTCTTGCGCAAAGGCAACAGAGGTCAGGATCATACTACCCACAAAAAAACTGAGTAATGTTTGTTTCATATGTTTGTGTTTATTAAAGTTAAAGTCTCAATAAAAAAAAGACCTTGGTTAAGTAAGTTTCTTTTCTAAAAATCGATCACTTATAACAAATACCTCAAAATTGAAAATTTCATAAATCAATGATTATAAAATCTCAAATCCAAAATCTAGTTAAGAACGCAATCGATTACTTTTTTTTGGTGTGTAAAAAATATCTTTTCAAATATTTTTATAGCTTCTCTAAAAATCTTATTCGGTCAATGCTAACGTTGGTTTGCAACTTACTTTTTTAACAACCAAGTTGTTAAAAAATGTTAAAACAAATATTATAATATATTTCGAATATACAATGCAGACATAATAAAAAAAACATGAAAAATGACATATAACTACTCAAACAACTGATTAACAAAGAAATAATTTAAAATAGTTTGTAACAAAAACTTAATAAATTATCATTAGATATCCTAAAATATTTATCACACATAATAAAATGGTAGATATATCAATTAAAATGTTACATAAAGAGATGCCATTAAGATATTTCAGAAAATATGTTGAAGATGATCAACCATTTTTTTTTTGCGATACGGACCTGATTGTTGATAGACTATATACCGCCATTACGTCCCAGACCCTGAAATTTATTTTTAAAAATAGTATTATAGATGTATGTCAGTGACTTACCAAAAATCATTATTTCCTTGACACCAGTATCCAATAAAAAATTCATCATAAAACCATTGACATCTACGGGAACAATAACGAGATTATGGACGAAAACAAAAGGAAAACTAAGTTTCTTATTTTTATGCAAAACAAAGCCCGATTATCCAAGGGCTAATTGGTATAACAGACATGTTAACAATAGGAGCGCTAATTTCATGTAAGCTTATATTGGTAGATACCATATACGGAAATTTGACTATTAAAAATCCAAATTATGTATTTAAAAAACTTACTTCGAATTAAAATAGGTTTTAGAATTTTTAGGTATTTATGCCCCTATATCCATCATATAAAGCATTAAGTCTAAAAATTATGGTTCAAAAACAAACAAAAATCCCCGACATAACGACGGGGATTAAACTAAAAATTTTGCGAAAAATCTCTACTAATTAATTATATCCTGGATTATTAGGTAGTAATAATGAATTAGTATTAATTGCCGATTGTGGAATAGGATAAAGTTCATCATTGACTGAACGCTTTTTGGCTTCCAAAAATACAGTAGCCATAGATTTTGATGGATTAGAAATAGAAGGTGTTCTTCTCATGTCCATCCATCTAAGATTTTCAAATGCAAATTCTACACGACGCTCTTTAATAACATCATTTAATGTTACTACACTCAAATCACTTAAGCCTCTATTTTTTCTCACAAGATTAATATTCGCGAGGGCATTTGATGGTGAAGCTGTCAAATCGCATTCCGCAACAATCAAATACATTTCTGATAATCTAAGAATATAATAAGGATGTGCACCATTTCCTGATGGATCTTGATATTTTTTAGAATACCATCCTGGATTAGCTGTAGGAGCTTTAATTTCTTGAACTGAAGCTTCTTTACGTTGATCGCCTTCCTCATAAGCAGATACTAAACTCTCATCTACAGGTAGTTCAGCACGTCCTCCGCCTGGCATAGTTGGATGTTGCAAGAAATAGTCCAAAGAATTATCACCTTCAGTAGCAGTATTAGCAATTTTAAAAATATGCTCACGAGATTCAAATGGAGTCGTAAACATATTTGAATAATTACTTTCAATTGCAAATTTACCTGAATTTATCACATCCGTAGCCATTTGTTTGGCTGATGCTTTATCACCTCTTATTAAATAAACTCTTGCTAGTAAAGCCTTTGCTGCCTCAATAGATACTTTATTGCTATTTTCAAACGGTGCTGGATTTTCGATACTTAACTTAAGATCATTGATGATTTGATTATAAACCTCATCAACTGAATTCCGGGGAAGTTCAACAATATCCCTATTTAGAGCAATTGGTACCGCTCCGAAAATGGTAACTAAACGATAGTAACCATATGCTCTAAAAAAATAAGCGCTTCCTAATAGCTTTTTCTTAGTTGCTTCATCAATAGTACTTGATGCATTGACAATTTCAATTAAATCATTAGCTCTTTGAATGGCGACATATGGAAAATTAAAATATCTAGATACTAATACATTATCAACTAATATCGCATTATTATCAACTTCTCCATGTTGAAAAAAAGTAGCTCTGTATTTCAAGTTGTCCGCTGATAAATCTTCAGTAACATAACTAAGATAAGCATAAGCAGAACCTATATTTCCATTTTGAAAGGCATCGTATATTCCATTTAAAAGTTTATCACCTTCAGCCCCCCCCACCAATTCTGGTGCTACTGAATCACGAGGTAACAAATCTAATTTACTATCACATGCTGCAAAATGCCCAGCAATAAGTAATACTCCTATTGATTTTATTATATTATTTTTCATCTTATAATCTCTTTTATAGTCCCAAATTTATACCCAACATAAATGTTTTAAATTGAGGAATTGCTCCTTGATCTACCCCCAAGTTGGAAACAGTTAACTCTGAGCTCACTTCAGGGTCAAATCCAGTATACTTCGTAAATGTTAGCAAATTATAAGCACTAGCATAAATGCGTACATTACTAAATTTTGCTTTTTGAGCCACAGATTTTGGAAGGTTATATCCTAATGTTATTGTTTTTAAACGAAGGTATGATCCATCTTCCAAAAATCTCGAAGAACGTTGTGTATTGTAAGTCCCTCTAGTTCCTCCAACAGCACGAGGATATTTTGCATCTGTATTTTCTGGAGTCCAGCGCTCATCATAATATTCTTTGAACATATTTGTTGCTGGGGCTGTTGCACTCACAACTCCTCCCATACTTCCATATCCACCTGTACCTTCTGCACCTAAATTATAAATGTCATTACCATAGCTATATTGGAAAAACACATTTAAATCAAAATTCTTATATGATAAATTATTGGTAATACCTCCATGAAATTTAGGCAAAGGATTTCCTAAAAATTGTCTATCCGAAGAAGTAATTGATTCTGATCCATCAATATCTTCATATTTCATATCTCCTGTTTCCGAATCTACTCCTAATGATTTGATTAAAAAGAATGAACCCAAAGGTTGACCTACCGCATGTCGCACTACAAATCCTTGATCAATTGGCTGATCATTAAACAACTTTGTAACTTCATTTTTGTAAGTTGAAAGATTTAAAGATGTTGACCAAGTAAAGTCACTTCCATTGAAATTTTTCGAAGTAATTTGGAAATCAAATCCAGATCCTTTAAGATTACCTATATTTTCTAAAATAGTAGAAAATCCAGTAGTAGTAGGAATCGGTCTATTTAGCAATAAGTCTTTTGTTTTCTTATTGTAGTAATCTGCAGAAATTTCTAATCTATTATTAAATAATCCTAAATCAATACCTATATCTATTTGATCAGTAGATTCCCACTTCAGATCAGGGCTACCTATAACGGACAATCCAAATCCTGGAGAATCTAAATAGTTAAAGCCACCACCGATGGCTCTACGATATGCAAAGTTTCCAATTCCCTCTTGATTACCTGTTGATCCATAAGAAGCTCTAACTTTCAACAAGCTTATCGCTTCAACACTTTTCAAGAAATTCTCTTGTGATACCACCCATCCAGCTGATACTGATGGGAAATATCCAATACGACCAGCTTCAGGAAATTTAGATGAACCATCTCTTCTTATGGATGCAGAGAATAGATATTTACCTTCCCATCCTAAATTTACACGCGCTAAAGAAGAAGCCATCGCATATTCCGTAAAATTTGCTGTCCCTCCTGTGATAGATGCTGCAGATGTTATATAAGGTGTTAAATCAGATGGAAAATTAGACCCATCAACTCGATTGTTTTCACGTTGATTTTTTTGATACTCATAAACGGCAATAGCGTTTAAATCCAAACGATCACCATAAAATGATTTATCATAGGATAATGTTTGTGTAGCAAGTAAATTACGTGTCTGAACGTATCCAGAAGCACCAGAACCATTACTACCACCTCCTGATAAAGATGTTAATGGATTATATAAACGTTGATCTAAATATGAAAAATCCACACCAACTGCAGTTTTAAATTTCAGTCCTGATATGATATCAAATTCTAAATATGATGAATTAAACACATTGGAAAGGTTCACATAGTTTTCAGATTGAAACATGTGTACTGGATTATTATAACTGTTTGTCGCGAATGTTCCGTCTGGATTAAAAATTGGCTGATCAGGTCTAGCAACTAATGCACGAGGAAATGGTGAAAAAATACTATTATCAACTGGTGTTTCTGCTCTTTCAGTGCGCGAAAGTGCGGTATTTGAACCAAATCTAATAAAGTCATTTATATGATGTGTAAGATTAGCTCTAATAGCATACCTTTTAAATCCTCCGTTTAAAAGAGCTCCATCTTGATCAAAATAATTAAATGATGTGTAAAATTGTGTCTTTTCATTTCCACCTGAAGTTACTGATACTTGAGCAGAATTTACTCTTGAGTTATTAGAAAGAATTTCATCTAACCAGTTTACATTATTTTCCGGATTTGTAACTTGATCATTGGTAAAAACTTGAGGGAGACTAGCATTTACTGCTGCCTCGTTATAAAGAGAACGGTATTCAGATGCATTAAGTAAATCTTTCTTTTTGGTCAATGATTGCCATCCGGTATATGTAGAAGCACCTATAATTGATTTACCAGACGTACTTCCACCTTTGGTGGTAATTATCACCACTCCATTTGATCCCCGAGAACCATAAATTGAAGCTGCAGCAGCATCTTTTAAAATTTCTACAGAAGTAATATCTTCAGGATTCAAGTTTGCTAAAGGAGAAATTCCAGCCCCAGCATCGTTAGGTGTAAATGTATTATTTGAAGGCATTATAACCCCATCAACCACATATAATGGATTGTTTCCTGCGTTAATAGACGAGCGTCCACGAATTTGCACAGACATAGGAGCTCCAGGTCTTCCTCCCCCTGAAGTAACTTGAACACCAGCAGCCTTGCCTTGCAGAGCTTGCTGAATATTTGGCACAGGTATTTCTTTTAAATCATTTGCACCAACTGTTGATATAGAGGTTGTTAAATTTCTTCTAAGTTGAGTTCCATAGCCAACAACGACAACTTCATTCAGAGCATTTTCCGAACCGTCCAAAGTTACATTAAAAGCCGATTGATCTTCCTTGACAATTAATGTCTTGTCAGTATAGCCAACGGAACGGAAAACGATAATTTTGCCTGTTGGGACAGAGAATGAATAATTTCCATTCGCATCTGTTTGGGTAGCTAGGTTTGATCCTTGAACAGCAATCGTCACACCAACCAATGGTTTACCATCAGCTGCAGTCACACGACCACTTACCTTTTTCTCTTGCGCAAAGGCAACAGAGGTCAGGATCATACTACCCACAAAAAAACTGAGTAATGTTTGTTTCATATGTTTGTGTTTATTAAAGTTAAAGTCTCAATAAAAAAAGACTTTGGTTAAGTAAGTTTCTTTTCTTAAAAATCGTCCATTTATCACCATTACTTCAAAAATGAAAATTCCATAAATCAATGATTATAAAATCTCAAATCCAAAGTCTAGTCAATAACGCAATCGATTGCTTTTTTTATGTGTAAAAAATATCTTTTCAAATATTTATATAGCTTCTCTAAAAATCTTATTCGGTCAATGATAACGTTGGTTTGCAACTTACATTTTTAACAACCAAGTTGTTAAAAAATGTTAAAACAAATATTATAATATAATTCGATTTTACAATGAAGAAATAACAAAAAAGAAGTAAAAAGCAGACATCTAAAGACAAACGACTGATTAACAGATAAATACTTTAAAACAAGTTTGTAACAATCACTTAATAAATTATCACTGATAAAAATAAATATCCAAACGCATTACAAATAATGAATTCTCAGCTTCTTCAATTAAAATATTACGTGATGTTTTAAAATTAAATCATTAACACCTCAACTTCAGGACGAACAAAGGTTCTTCATTAGACAGCGCAATAACAAGTCCCACCTAGTTATCCTAAGGACAGAAACTGATCATCCCTTTTCTGTATAAACCAAGACACCTTCATCACAAATAGTTACATAGATCTGCCCCTATTCATCTTAAAGCTGAAATCACCATTGATGGTATTATTGGCTGGTTTACAATTCATATTGTTGACAATAATCTTTTCTGCTAAAAAACTGAAAAGGCTTTTTGCTATTAAGACCAATTCATTTATGAATTGAAACTGGAGTAACTCGGCACTTTAGCTTTTGTTACACACCAATTCTTCTCTCTCACTCCTTTTATTTCCTTAAAAAAGCAGATTTAAGCTTAATAAGTAGTCTTTTCGATCTCTGATTGATTATAATTTTCCTTATTACAGGAAAAATGTTTTGCACACTATACTTTTCTTAATTATTTTTAATGTAGACATATTTATTTTAACCAATTATAAAATTATGATTAGCGTATTAACAAACCTCAGAGAGGCCATATCAGCCTATGGTATCCCCCATTTAAATCAAGAAGAAGATGAACAGATCGAACAGGCCCTCTTAGCGGAACTTGCGGAGATCGAGAACAATTCCCATCCCAGATATTTCAATCATGATAATCGAGAAATGGCGCAGGAATCCTTCCGTACCTTCTACAGTCAATTGCGGCGCATATTTAATATTATTTATCGTAAAAAAATAAACAGGTCGATTTAATAATTTTAAAATTCCACGAGCTCTTCCAGACTTATGAAGATATATACAGTCCACATATGAATCTTGAGGAATCATTGACCGATTATCAATATCACCTTTTAAAAATAGAATTTCAGGAGAAATTTCCTATTTTAAAAGAAGCACTATTACAAAAGAAAATCTGGGCTCACCTGCTGGCTGAAATCCAATCAGCAATTGATAATCATTTCAATAGCGCTGTTTCCAAGATCTGCTATTATCATTATCGGTTTTTCACCAAGTTGTTACAGTCATTATCACATATTGCTGAAGATCTTCGTGACAAAGACTGGGAACGTCGCTTTATCGAGACCATGATCAATATCAACTTCAATCATATGGGATTTTTTAATCGATGTACCGAGCTGATTAACTTTAGGCTCAGTGAACTTTCCGAAGAAAATAAAATCATGTGCATTGATGAGAATGAACTGCGTATAAGCCAAGCTTCCCGAGATCCCAAATTATACTTTGATCCTACCCGAGCCCATCTCGCTGATATGCTTATCCGATATACCAAACAAAGAAAGACCGTTAAACCAAAACCTATTGAGGCAACCGAAACCAAACCCGAAAAAGTTAAGCCAGAAGAGGTTTTGAAGCCGAACGGAATTCCTACACGATTTACAGCGAGCCAGATCAATATATTTATACATTACTCACACGGTGCAGAAGTTTTTCCAGAAAACATGAACAAGACTGAGGTCTGTTCCTATATTTCCGAATTTGTCCTGACCAAAAGTGGACAATTACCCGCTAAAGAAGGTTTAAGGAAATTCGATAGACCAAAATTAGAAAGTAGTGTTCAATCCGTTTACAGCATCATAATAAAAATGGCGCAGGCCATGGAGCGTGATTTTGACTATCTGATTGGTAAAAATCGCAATTAATTAATAAATTTTAGGAAATCAGGGGAATCCCCAACCGCCCTTTCAATTACACCCGATATAAAGGTTAATATTCAAGCGTGGTTCGCTTGAATAACCTTTTATCTCAAGAATCTCTGCTATGTTATTTTCATGCCATTTGTCCCCTAACCCAAAAGGGACAGCGCTTTAAAGTCGTTTAAACGAGCTCCCATAGCCGAAAAGTTTCCCCTCCAATTAGTTGGTTTCAATAGTACATTTGATTTGAAGCATACGAAAACAATATTTCAAAAGCTTTCTGAAGGTGACGATATCGCGTAAATAAAAAGGTAAAAGTCCCTATTGAAAATATTAATAGTCGGTGATGTGTAGGATGCCGCCCGTTAATGTGAACCAGCCATGACTCCCTAGCTCCAAAAGAGCTAGGGTTTCAATGACTAAAATTTAAAAAGAATAATATGAAAACAAATAACACAAGTATCAAGAGATACAAACGAAAATTTGCTGTGTTCCCCATGGGTGGACGGGTAAGTGAAAATAAGACCACCAACCTATAAGAGCCTCCATGACACATGAAAGCTCTTATGTGGCCATCTTACTTTATGCAAGATGAATGATTATAACCGATCTGATTATACGTGATAATCACATCCACATTTACTTAGTTTAAATATTAAAGCAATGTCTTTATTTTTATACACGGGACCAGATCCCTCGCAACCAAGTTCTTATACTCTAACATCAGGTACGCCTCCATGTTCTACGCCCAAACAGCAAATGTGTTACATAGAGGCTGATCCAGACTTTAGCAACGAGCCCATTCTCACAGAAGACTTGAAGGACGAAATGCTCAATTCGCTTCAAAATCAAGTAAACGGGCTACATGTTTTCTTAAAAGCAAGATAGCTTTTAACTAGAACTACGACATCAGCGATCGCTAAACTTAGAATAGGGTATGATTCATCATACCCTATATTTTTTTATGTTACTCCAACTCTTCAATTACCAACACTTCCTGCTCTCCCATCCCAATCTCCGCTACGATACCATAGTTTGCAAGCCGTTCGTTCAATTCCTCCAAATTGCTGTATCTCCCAAGTTTTATATCCACCTTACTTTTGGCCAAGTCTAAGGCAGGGGGAAATTTTCGTCCCATATCCAACATCACTGCCAAGACCGAGCTTCCCTTAAAAGTCATTCCATTCAGTGGTACTTTACCAGTATAAGGTTTTACCGGACAAGGTTTCAATATCAGACATTCGATATTTTTCATCGTTTTGTATGTCCTGATGCCCAAAAAACTATGCAAATCTTGCAAAACGATTCGTGCCTGAGCCGAATCCGTCCGTTGTATCTCGTCCAAACGTTCGTACGAAATCGCATACTGCGCATACCAGACATCGCCTATGTTTGCTGTATCCTGATAACGATTCGAGTCTTTAACCTTCAATACCAGTCGTTCTGGTCTTGGCACATAATTTGCCTTTTGTATTTTCGCCCAATTAAATAGTACTGCACTGTAAACCGAAACATTGTAAAAGGATGTTTTTTGTAAGCCACTTACACTGTCCAGTTTTCTTCTAAAGGATTCGAACGGTACACCGTTTTGATACCCAGAAAATGATATCGCTCCTTTAACTTCCATTTCACTCCTACTCAATCCCATCAAATTTCCTTTGCCAAAATCGTCTTTAAGTGGTAATTCAATTTCTCCCTTATCATATAATGCCAAAATATGCTCTTCAGTGACCACTTTATTACCCGATATCGCTTGCACCTTTCCCTTATAGAGGAATACCACATGAGGAACGGTGAGGTGTGGAAATCGCTCTTTCAGATACAGATCCGAATAGATAACAGGCAAATTGACCTTATTCTCCTTGAGAAATTCATTTTTATCAAAGAACTTCTCCAAAGTCTCCTTATCCTGCCATCCGACGGTAATAATCTGCACTTTGTCTTTCAGTTTATCCTGCAATTTTTGCAGCTTAGGCATCGTTTCAATACAGGTACCACAAAAGGTATCAAAGAAATCCAAGATGACTACCTTGTTCCCTAAATTTTTTAAATCGACTTTTCCTATACCGCGCATCTGCTGTACTGCATTTGGCGGCACAAAAGTATCGCCCACTTTAAGCGCTTTACTAAAATCTATTTTTTTGTCTGACTGTGCATTTACAAATAGAATCGTCATCAACATCAAGCACAGCAATGCCATTAATTTTAAATATTTCATGTTTATAGTACTTTATTATTATCGGATATTCTGTGGTATTTTCCCATTATTAACCACGATTTCAGGAATTCTATAGGCATACTTACGGCTATTGGGTTCCAGTTGATAGACTATACCATGGATCTCTCGCTTCAACGTTTTCTGAAATCTAGGATCTAGATTCAATCTTTTTAGATCCGACCAACGACGTCCACGAAAGACCAACTCCTTTTGTCTTTCTTTCAAGATTAAGGATAATAAAGATGCTGGATTTCTTTCCGTAACAGCAACATATTTATCCCGTTCATATCGACTTACACCCAAGGTATTTAAAGCTGTTAAGGCCGCATCTATTTTCCCAATCCGTACAGCTGCCTCAGCTTTGATGAAATAGACTTCGCTTGTGGTCAGACCAACAAAAAGGTTCGCCATACCGTTATCATAGCTGCCTTTATAGCCATAAGAATCTAAGGGATAGGTGTTCGCTCGAAAGAAAATAGTTTTCCGAAGATCGGTGGGCGCATAACTCTTATATAATGTAGAGTCAACCAGCCCATAATTCAGATTCATGGGCCCAGAAGTTGCCGATATAGCAGCAAAAAGTACCTCAATATTAAATCTTGCAATAGGCAAACTGTTCCCACTCTTCAGGTCGTTAAAATCCATCAGATCACTATTCAACTGCAAGCAGGAATCCGCATAAGCATAAGCTTCTTCAAATTTTCCCATCACCAGATAGGTTCTTGCCAAACCCGCATAAGCACTCGCCTGAAAAGGCCTGCCCTTTATCCCTTCATCAATAGGCAATCGATAGGATGCTTCTTTGTAATCCTGTACGATTTGATTATAGGTTTCTTGCACAGAAGCACGGGTGGAGGGCTCATCCATGTCAGGTGACAACCGCAGGGGAATCCCCATCTCCGTAGAAGCAGTCGTAACCTGATATGCAGGTGCAAAAACTTCTACCAATTGTTGGAAAGCAAATGCCCGAAAGAAATGTGCTACACCCAATAAACTCTTAGCTTTCGCGGTATTGTTATCGACCTTCCCTTTATCAATGATTTCAATGACCTGATTCGCATTGAATACTGTTCTATAAGGTCTTTGCCATTGCGACACATCGTCATAGATGATATCCATCCAGGTATACGTGTTCCGTAGATCAAAATCTAAACGTGCATCAAATGTTTCAGCCGTAATATAATACTCATCAGCCGACCACTCCCCATATATGGGATAGCCAGTATTCATCGTTGCATAATCGTTGAGCAAGAGCTCAGCATCTTGCAGACTTTTTGGAATAACCATCTTGATATCTGGTTTGACCTCCAGAAAATTAGTGCAGCAGCAAAAAGCCAGCATGGCATAGACACTGCAAAACGAAATGTATATTTTCATGATTCTGGGTATTAAAGATTAAAACTAAGACCTAAGGACGATTGCATCGCGTCTGGTATATTGGAACCATACTCTGTATCGATACCCAGCTTATTACCACGCCAAATGATGCCGACATTTTGGATATAAGCATATACCCGACAGTTCTTCAGTTTGAACTTATTGGCAAAAGGCAGGTTCAGACTCAATTGCATATCCCGCAATTTGATCTGCCCACCATTTTCCAATAAAGCAGAGGATTTCATAAAAATTTGACTACCTAAATCAGAAGGAAATTTAAAAGCAGGTACATCCGTTTTCAACTCATCCCCTGGATTTTGCCAACGCAAAGCATAATCTTTATGCCCGATATCGCTATTTAAAAACAGGTTATTATCAAAAGAATTCCGCAGGAACTTATGTCCCAATTGATAGGAAATATTCCAAGAAAGCTCCAAGGCTTTATAGCGAACGGAATTCCGCCAACTTCCAGAATACACAGGAACGGTCGAACCATAATTTTCAAGATCATGCACCTTCAAGGCTAATATGGCATTATAGTTGGTGGATAACTCCCCATTCATATATGCACGAGCTGCTCCCGTTTCAGGGTCGAGACCAGCCCATTTATAAGCCAAAAGACTATATAATTCCATACCTTCTATTGGTGTTCTGGGATTAGATTGGGCCGAACCGATAAAATCTTTTCCATTCTCATTTTGAACGTATGATTTAAGCACTTTTGTCCGCCCGTAAGTAAAAACCAAATGACTGTTCCAAGTCCAGTTTTTGCTTTGAATAGGCACAATATTCAAACTAGCATCCCAACCCTTGGTACGTATGTTTCCACTATTGATCATCAAGGTCGTAAACCCTGTACTTGGATCGACACGGTCTGCCGCAATCAGGTCCTTGGCATTTTTAATGTAATATTCGACACTTCCAGAAATCCTATTTCCTTTCAGTGCAAAGTCAAGTCCGAGATTTGTGATCGCTACCCGTTCCCAACGCAAACTGGGATTTGGTGGTGCGGTAATCATCCCATAATTCTGTCCAGTCGTACTGTTCGGGTTAGTAGCGATACTGATGATCGGGTAGGCAGAAGTTCTATTGTTCACATTACCATTATAACCATAGGTACTCCGTAACTTCAAATAATCAAATGGACTGTATCGCATAAAGGACTCCTTAGACACAATCCAAGCCCCACCAAGAGACCAAAAAGGTTGCCCACGATCATTACTCTTAACGCCAAATAGATTGGAAGCATCTTTTCGGTAGGAACCACTCCATATATACCGATCTAAATAGGTATAACCTACATTGGCAAAATAGGATCGGAAATTATTTTGAAAATGTTGAAAGCTATTGGGGTCACGAATGGCAGAAGAACCCATGATACCATTCAACATGGGCACGGCTATCCCGTATGGAACAGATTTATACGAACCCGTCTCTGGATTAAAACCATAATATTGACTAGAAGTCATAATTTTTTCAATACTCCGCATCTCCATACCAGAAAACAAAGACAGCTCGTGTTTATCGTTCCATTTTTTATAATATTCAGCAGTAGCACGTCCCTGATGCGTACGATTGTCCCAATTTGCCAAATAAAAACTGTCACCAACAGGCATATTCCAAGTAACTTTGGTATTTGTCCAACTCGCGTAACTATTAACGAGATCTCGTTGTAAAAACGAACCAATACCACTCCATAATTCTATTTCTGTATTCGAGCGTTGGTAGGCATATAGAAGATTCAGTTTTAATCCAAAATCAAAATGATAACCAGCATTTATCGTCGTTAAAAACTCGTTGATCTGCTGCGTTTCTTTCGTATCATTCAATTCGTTCAAAGGAAAATAGGACCAGTCCAATAAGCGACCTCCAGCTACCGTATCCTTAAAAATAGGATTAAACCCGCCCACATTTACTTCTATGGGATTCCCGTGTTCATCTGCCAACCGCATATAAGGATAATTTTGCATACCCTTAGCCAATCCATTGTATCCTGATGGCAAGAACGATTTTTGATTTTTTATTTCCGTATATAGCACCCCTAAATCCAGCACCATATTTTTCAGGGGCTTGAACTGGGTGTTCGATTTGAGGTTCAAACGACGGAGAGAGGAAGTGACAACATCATTTAAGTTTTTGTCGTATCCTGCTGAAAAAAGGGTATTGACCTTCTCACCACCCGATTGCAGTTGTGCATGATATTGCTGGTTGACCGCATTACGGTATACGTACTTCAGAAAATCATCCCGCATATCGGTATTCTTCATCTCCGAAATTTCTTTATTAAAATCTGATTCCGATAGATTTCCATTCTTTCTATTGTACATGTGCCACAGCGCTGGCTGCGGATTATAAAATCTATCTGTAAACCAACTGTTGTATTTCCCTTGATCAAATAAATATTGTTGTGCACCGATATAATCCGATGTATTCATTTGGGGATAATAATACAGATCTGGCTTAGCCTTGATACTGATATTAGAGTTAAAACTCAACTGTGTACGTTCATTAAATTTTCCACGCTTTGTGGTAACCACAATTACACCATTACCCGACTGTGCCCCCCAAATGGAAGATGCAGCCGCATCTTTCAATACGGTTACACTTTCGATATCATTGGGGTTGATGTTATTAAAAGCACCTATACCAACATCAGCCCCTTTATTGTCATAAGGCACTCCATCGACAACAACCAAGGGCCAGCCTTCTGAACCCAAAGTGCTTATTCCCCTAACATGAACATTCAATAGATCTCCACGATTGTTCGAAACCTTTCTAGATGTTATCCCTGGTACCACATCCTCCAACCTACTCACAAAATCTGTTGACACTTTTCTGTTGAACAGCTTATTATCCACAAACTCAAAGCTCCCCGTTGCTCTTTCTTTTGGGATTTTTTGGAATCCTGTACTCACGACTTCGACTACTTCCAATTGATTATCGGATGCATTTAGTTGCACAGACAATACAACACCCGAGGTGTACTCCTGCTCAACTGTTTTGTAACCGACATTGGTAAATTTGACTTTGCCTTTTTCTTTTGTGACCGATATACTGAACGAACCGTCTTTCTTGGTGGAGACCTTGATGTTTTCTGCTTCAACCCGCACGGATACGCCTTGCAGTGGCTTCTTATCCTCTGCGGATACGACCGTGCCCTGCAATACATAGCCCTGCTTACTCTGGGCTTGGCTAATTAACCCTCCGAACGTCAGCAGTATCAGTAAAACCGGGACAATCGAAAACCTTGCCGAACGAAACAAACGGACAACTCGCTTATTTTCAATATCCTTCCCCACTTCTTGCATGAAGTTTAAACTATTTTTTAAACGATTTAAAGAATTATCACATTCAACATGAGTAAATACTTGACTTAAGAATTTAAAAGGCTTAAAAGAGCTTATTTGAGATAACACACTGTCCAAGTAGGGATTAAGCATGGATGAAGCCAGTCCTAAGCGTACATAGTGCGTTGATAGTGCGTAAACGGGTACCGTTTTACACACTATCCAGGCTTTGCAAACGCTTAGCATACGCATTACACATGCTTGATTGATAGACAATCTACTTTTGAACCATCGTTTGGAAACCCCAGATTCGTTCGAAGTCGAACTACTTGCTTCTCGACCAGAAGGCACTCCGAACTTACAAAATGTCGTACCTTTCCAGTAGCTACTCAGTACCTCTTTAGTACCTTTCCAGTAGCTTCTTAGTACACTCTCGGTACCTTTTCGGTACCTTCCCCGTGAACTAACAGTACTTAAACCGTACATTCTGGGTACCGGATTCGTGCTTGCTTCTAACCTGCTTCGTACCTCACCCATCCCTTGCACACCTCCGGCACATCTCCCAAACATCGGCTGCCCAAGAAAAGGGTATTGGAAGGCAATTAAAGGATATTTAGCTGGTAATAAATACTCCGAAGCTGGTACGAATACAGTACGAATCAGACCCGAATTTGAGAACAACCTATCCTCAATAACTCCTGTCCTGCCACCGACCTTATTCCCCCTTTCTTCTGACTTTATTCTGCCATACTTCGGCTTTTTATCCAATTTTATTCGAGTTGGCTTTGAGTTTTCATCCTGTTTGACTCGAAGAAAATTCGAAGCGGACTCGAACCCCACTCGTAGAAAGTTAGAAGTTGGTGCGAAGTTGGTCAGAAGTTTATCAGAACAAGCTACCTCCCTTGCTTCTCCTTTGCCTATTTCGATTAAATCCCTTGCTTCGGCTCTGCTTGTTTCTACACAACTCTCTGCTTCGGCTCTGGTCTTTGTTTGCTTGTTCTCTGCTATTTCTTTGCCGTTTCTGTGCTTATTGTTTGCTTCTCCTCTGCTTCTAGCTTGGTATTTGCTTGCTATTTCTTCGGTTCCTGTTCGAGGTTTGTTCGAGTATCCTTCGACACTTGTTCGAGACCGCTTCGACACTTGTTCGGGTGTTGTTCGACTCCGCTTCGACTGGGCTTCGGGAAATTGCCGAACAACGGTCGAAGAACCACCAAACGAATGGCGACCCAATCCCGACTCAGGTACACAGCTGTCCCCAAGAATAGACGACCGTTCATCGGGAGAATATTGACTACTAAAACGCACACTAGTTGCATGTGCAATATTATTTTCAAGCGCATATTCAGCTGTAGGAAATCGACGTGCTATCCCTAGCTTACTGCACCTGCTTTTTAGGTTATAAATGGATTGGAGAATACCCTTAAAATAGGCATGTACTCTCCCATCCTTATAAAAACTATTCATTTTTTTCATAATTTATTTAATACTTAATGGCACGAAAGAGATCGCTTCGCTAAGTATTAAAGGTTTAAAATTTGGCGTTTACCTGATGGCAATAGACATCCAGGACAGCTTCCAATTGAAGCTAGTCAGGTGCCCATAAGCTTGCGCTCAGGCTATAATAAAAAGTTGGAATCGAAAAGCGTTATACGTCTGTCGTTAATTTATCATAATTGGTTATCAGCACGCTTTCATCGATATGAAGTCATCCTTGACGACTTGCAACCCGACATCTTAAGGCGGAACTTTTGTCTGTCTTATCATGGTATCAGGAAGGATTAACTTTATTAGACTTTATGATCATCATCAACTGCTCATCCCAGATCAACTCCACAGACTCACCACTAATGGTCAATACCTTTCGACTACCTTGAACAACGGCCAATTTATCGACCCTTACATCTAACTGGAAGTGTTTGTTCATATCGTTCAGTATCCGCTGACGGTATTCCTCGCGTTCGGTATTAGCAGGTACAGTCAGTTCATAGCAATAGCATGGCGTTTTTACCAATTTATCATTAGGCACCAACTTTTCGCGCTCCTCACCGAGTACCAATATCCGATTGGTCGGAAAGTCTGCCGGCAAGCCTAAGGCAAATAGGTAGATCTCATATACCTCCATACTGATCAAAGATATCCGCAGTACATCGATACTGTCATTGCGCACGACCATACTGAATGAATCCGAGGTTTCCAACAAGTTTATCAACAACGAATAATAGGGCTGTTTGGTGCGCTCGCCCATGACATACTTCAATGATTTTGGAGATAGCCCCTGCACAATATCAAACCTCAGTTCCTTAAAATATTGTTCTGGTAAATCTGTTATCATAACTGGTTTTTTAATAATTGGAACAGGCATTTCACTCAAAAAAAAAGACATATCTTCACCTGTGGATAGCGCATAGCTCTCCCTATTGCAGATTTTTTGCATTATTTTAAATGGTTAATTGAAGGTTAGACGGATGTTATAGCCTAGGTACTATATAGCCTCTTCAACAGTTAAAGAATAAATAAGGAAAATGCAATTGTACGTGTTATAATTGGCTATCGGTATTGCATTTCATAATAATAAATAAAAAACCATTCACAGAAGTATAGATAAACTATACCGTATTGCATTAGAATATTTGGTAATCTAATTCTTTAGTGCTACTTTTAAAGTGTCTGACGCTTGAAAGAGCATTTTAAGAATTATTAACTAAATAAGGAATTACTATAGCATGAATCGGTAAAAACTGTTATCAGGGTTTTGTCATTTGCACGGTTAAATACAATCGTAGGAGCAAAACTGTTCCTATCCCCTGTTTTGGTTTTTATTTTCAAGATGTCATCATTCAGGTGGAATGATAACGTTCTTTAATGGTGGTGATCGGTAAGACCTTCTATCCTGACGTTTGATCGGGTAATGAAAGGTCAGAATTTGGTTTTTAATGGTTCTCATAATTTTTGGTTTTATGCGAACAATATCTAACTCTGAGAATAAGTTAAGCTTTATTAAACAACCAATAAAGCGTACTACATGCTTATAGCCCGGAAACCGCAAAGAAACCAGTCACCAAGTTTACACGAAACTCGGATCTTCCCCTATTAAGACTGACAGCAGTACGCCCTATTGGAATTATATCACGAAGGTAATAATTATCCAATAGATTTTAAGGCGAACTACCGATCATCTCACGGGAAAATTTGCGGTTTTTGGGTGAGATAGACATCGTAAAGTAAGTGATATAACTTACTAAATAAAGTCGCTAATTAAATATAACTCAAATATAAGTATATAAATACAAATATTTAAATATTTCTATAAAAATAAAATAATATGTTCGAAGATGAATTAAAAAACTTTATAAAAACATTAAACTTATATATGGATAAGTTTGAATTATATTCAATGGATGTTTCGAAACTAGCTGGAAGCACCAGAGATATTATTAAGGATTTAGACAAATCAAAGACTGGATTGAGCCATAAAACATTATCAGCAATCGGCTCTGTATTTAATTTGAAACTTTATCAATTTTTAGATCCCAAATACCCTATCAAATCATATGAAGATTTACCAATAGAGACTAAAAATAAAATTGAATGGAGAAAGAGAGTTGGTCAACCACAACCTGAAGTTACGTACAGTAAAATCTATTTGAAAAATGAAATTTTAAAAGCTATTTCAAAAGTTAAAGATTCAAATAAATTTCTTCCTAATGAAGTATTTTCGAACCTTGCTACAAATCTTCAAATTCATTTAGGTTCTTCTTCAAGAGTCACTTCATCTTTAAATTCAGATTTGAAAGAATATGTAAAAAAAACTGGTGTAACAAAAGCCAAGGTAACTTTAAAGGATGGTAAAAAAGAAGCTGGCCGTTCCGAAGAATATTACAGGTTATTAAAAGAGTTACCTAAACTTTAGAGATTGGATGATTAGAAAAAATAATGAAGTAGTTACAACCTAAGGTAAATCCTTCACTTAGTATTAATATATTGCTTAAATAACCTTTAGCAAGGTAGGAAAGGCACAAAAAAACCGACTGGTCATCCCAATCGGTTCATTATATCTTATAGTGTTCCTATTATAGTTTTTCGATTTCTTCAATGGAAAGGCCAGTCCCTTTAGCGATATCCGCAAGAGGTAGTCCCATTTTCTTAAATTCTAATGCAATAACTCTTTTTTCAGTCTTGAGCTTAGCACGCTCTTCTAATCGCCCCTTCTCAATTCCAGATGCGATGCCTTCTTTTTTTGCTTTATCTAATAAATATTCTTTAGTACCCATAATACTCTCCTTCCCTGATTGATTATAAATTTCTGACTCAAATATACTTAAATTCAACTGATTATCAAAGCGTACGTAATACGTCAAAAAATCATAGAGACTCTGACGCGTACTCCTATCCATATTACGAATCACCATCTGATCATAAAGATCATGCTTAATGTGCTTCAGCTTTTCGTCACTGACTTTTTTATTTTTGATGGCCAATAACGTGGTCAGTACAACCACTGCGAATGGATTGGCATCATCACGTAATAGTGCCTCTTCTTGATCTAAAATTTTGTAACAATTAAAATTGTACTGGATGCTGGTACCCATAAATTCATCCTTATAGGATGATGGCTTGTAACTGACGTTATCATCCACCAATATAGCGATAGCAGTAATCGGAACTTTGTACTTATCATAAACTTTGTAATAGTATTGGAACATGCGCTCGGCTAAATCCCCTTTACCCTTACTGGACTGCACTTCGATATGGCACAACACATACTTCATGCCACCATCTTTGAGATGCACCTTGACCAGTTTATCCACAAAACGAACGCCCCTACCATTCGGTTCGGGTGGAAACAAGGTTTCAAACTCCTTATCCAGATAATCAAACGGTTTGCTCAGATCAAATACATCATCGGCATCTGAAAAGAAAAATCGTAAAAAATGCGCAAACGTCTGCTCTAAGATAGATTTCCACAGCAGATCGTCGACACGACTGGATGAATTACTCATAATAGATTGTTAATAAATTGGTTACTATAGTAAATATACAAAATAATATATGTAAAAACTAATTATTTTAGTAAAAAATTTCAGGACATCATAATGTTTAGTCATATAGTACTCATTGGATAGCAATCGATAAAATCCTCTTCAATATCTAATTATTTTAAAAAAAATTATAAATAAAAATAAAATCTACTATATTTGTAGAGTATTCAGAATTGCACGATGCAATACCAACCGAGTTGAGAACCACGGTGGTAAATTAATATGGGTTTCGACCAAAAATATCTGGATACAGTTTATGGTTTAATCCTTTAAATTTTTAAATTGTATGGCTACAACAAATCTTTATCAACATTTACTAGAAAAATTCAGTTATTACTCAATCAACGAACTGATACAACTCAACAATGATACCATATCAGGGAAAGGTTGGGGTTCCTCCAAATCTACATTTCGTACCGCTCTTCTAAGTACCTTCTCAAAAAGAGGCTTAGATCTTTCAAACATTATTTCGAGAGAAGATGGCTTTACCTCGGTAAAACATGTAGCAGTGAGGTTAGAGGAAAATACACTTATTCCAATTATTCAGTAAAGCAAATTCCGTTTTAGAATGAATTTTCTAGTTGATTTATCACTCACTGAGAAGAACGTTGACTATTTAAACGCTCCTCTTAATGAGTGATAATATTTTAACATATTGTTTTAGCGAGCTCCACCTTTTCAATTCTGACAACCGGTGATAGCTGATAGGATTGGAGTAAGTTACCACAACAACCATATAGTTACACCCTATTAAACCATTGTTACTATGCGATAGTACTCATGAAAAATGTCCTTTAACGCCTGTAGGACCCATTACTAGGCTTAATTTACCGCTTACCGGAACTACCTTTAGGCTTTCGCTAGTCACTTTTTCGATATCATGCCTCCTATTGTTTAAATCTATTACTACCTTCTCCCAATAACAGCATACCTTCATTTAAATAGAAGACCTTTAGCCGACAAATGATGACATTTATTGTCAACATGTAGCTAGTTACTAACAACAAGTAGATAATGGCTGTGAATAGATAGATATCTAGTGCCCATAATTTCTCCGCTACGCAAAAAGTATGAACAACTTATCAATAACTAACAGCTTTTTTTTAGTAATGCTGTAGTTATTCAACATAATTGCTTCTTTTCAACAGATAACCAAGCAGTATTATAGATTGTTTCCCATTATTAATGTGATATCAAGCTACTAAAATCAAAAAAGGGGTTGTTCATGCATTGACAATAACTACTCAAAATGAATAAGTGGATAACATTTGAACCAAAGGCTTTTCCAACAGGCTAACTGTGTTTCATGAAAGCAATAAAGTGTTCCTGTTGAAGCCTCCATTATTACAACTTAAGCCCCCAATACAAAAACTATTAGCATGCGAACTATCATGAGACAGATTATTTAGGAATATTTCAGTACTCTTATTTATTTTATGACGGATGTGAACGACAATTTAGTTGTTCAAATATAACTCATAATACCGCTATAAAATATTCCTTATAAAAGAATGATAGATTGCTAATTGATGCGCCCTTTTCTCATCGTAGACTATATCTCTTTTAAACTCAAATATACCCTTATGCCATGATAGCCTGTGATACCTATCACTGGGCATATGTTGTGGTTGTTTATATGGATAGATATGAAACTTTAGGTCTACTAATAACCAAAAAGACTGAGCTTACCTAAATCAAAGCTTAACTCTATTATAAACTAACTAAAACTCAAACTTCACCAGCAAAGCCTTATGATCGGTAGGCCATATACCTTTTGGCAATAAAAACTCATCTTTGCTATCTTGCTCTTGTTTTTTACCAAATTTCACCGTTTCTTCAGGACCAACAATTTTGACCGCAGCGACATGAAGTGGTTTATTCGTTCTGTAATAAACATAATCAATCCGGTCACGCTCATCTGCCAAAGGTGCCCAAGTAAGCTTTTCAATGGCTACATCTTTATTAAATGATGGGAATGTAAATCCTGGATGTGTAACAGGATTTGGATACTTTTCTCTAAAACTATCTACGAATCCTGCTTTTGTCAATAATACAGAACAATCCCAAGGAACTACAGCACCTCTATGATCGAACAAATCTTTTGTTGCGTGAATCCAGTCTAGGTGTGAGGGTTCGTTAAAATCTCCCGCAATGATAATAGTAGCATCTTTCGATTCTTTGTCGGCGTCTATAATGATATCAAGAATTGCATCATCACGCTTTCCCTTACGATTGGCTTCTAGGATACTTATAGCATCTACAATGGGGGCATCCAATTTTTTCCAGGTAACACCGTCATAGCCTCTTGGTAGATAGCAGGCATAATTGGTATAATCTAGGTGAACCGAATAAAATGTAAAATTTCTTCCAGCAACTTGAATCTTACTTTTCAACACGCCGCCCATATCACTTGCCTCGTCATACAAAGGTTGCTGCTCTTTTATTGGAAACTTAGAAATAAATGCCACGTCTAATGTTGGTGCACTTGCAGTACCATAGTACTCCACCCCCTTTATTTTTAATTCGTCCAAAATACGTTGTACAAAATCGGTTTCCTGATAGTTCCTAACCTCACTGAATAAGACAACATCTGCTTTCTTATCAATGATTTCATCGGCTATAGCCGGAAAACCATTTGGAACGGACGTACCCTCCTGCCAGATATTAATCTGCAAGACGTTCAATTGATTTTTAGTTTGGGAAAGGACCACCTTACCAACAACAAGAATCATTATTGTAAATAGAAACTTCTTCATATATATATAATACCACTAATTATTTTAGATTGACAACATAAGTTCTCAATTTTAATTAAAGTGAAGATAATTATTTCTGATATAAAACCAACGTATTCTACTTTTACAGTAATTATATGCAACCGTAACAAAATAAAAAAAACGGCAACCTCTTTCGAGATTGCCGTCTAGATTATAAACTATAAACTGATATTATCTTGTTCCACCAGCCCACCATACATTTTCAGTAAAGACATATTGCCCATTACCGTATGCAGCTTGAACATAAGGGTTTGTTGTCGTATCATCGCTACCATATGGCAAACGCAATGGGAACTTACCTGGGTTTTTCAACTCGATCAATTCTTCTCCATTTGCTTTCCAACGACGGATATCGTTGTACATCTCTGTAGACTCACCTGATGCTCCAAAGAAACCTAAGTATTTTTGATTAGCAATTTCTTTTAAAGGATTAGCTACAAATAATGGTTTTACGTTGTCCTCAAAATAATTTGAAATATCCGCATCATTTAAATCTGCTGAAGTTTCAATAATATTTCCACTGTTAAGAACAGTAGCTGCTGAAAAAGCTGCATTTACAGCGATCTCTGAATTTTTAATTGCAGCTGTTATCGCATTCTTTAATACAGGTTCAATAGCGCTAGTACCTTGACCTAAACGTTGCATTGCTTCTGCCTTCAAAAACTGCAATTCATGATAACTCAACAATTGCGTTGGAGCAGTCTGCGCGTAAACAAATGTAGATGTCAAATATTTATTCTGAACTTGCTCATTTTGACCATTCACAGCTAATGAATCATAGGCCGCTTTATTGGTCGCGAGATCCGAAACTTGAATCCAATTAGTTACACGATTAATTGTTTTTGGTGGCGTCATAAAATTACGAGTCAAACGTGGATCTTTACGATCGATCATTTTGTCTACGATACTTCTACTAGCAGCCAATCCATCTCTAGACCATTGAAAGTCAAATAATGGATTTAAGTTAGCCGTACTATATTCTGTAAATTTTGCTTCCTCATTTGCATTGGCAAATGATTTGTCCACATGATTAATTACCGTATTCAACACATCTTGATTACCAACAGTAGTTTTCAACAAACGCATCGCATAACGTGCTTTTAGGCCATGTGCAAATTTCAACCAACTATTTGCATTTCCTCTGAATAATAAATCTTGCCCTCCTGCTGATCCAGTTCCATGCGTATCTCCTTTCGGTAGATTTTCAATTGCTGCATCTAAGTAGGCATTGACCTGTTTGTACAAATCTTCTTGTTTATCCAATTTTGGATTACGAACTTCTAAAGGATTGAATCCTTCAGAATAAGGTACATCACCAAACAAATCGGTCAACAATGCTAAGTTATACGCTGCCATAACCTGACCCATACCTAAAGTGGCATAGTTCCCCTCTTGGCTTCCACCAACTGAACATTTTTCAATGACTAAACGAGCATCGCGCAATGTGGTATACACATTTCCCCAAGTATTATTGAAAGTGGAAGCTACAGCTACCGAGTTACCTCTTTGTTCCGCATTCCACAATTGATTATGCGTACCTATTTCGTGCTCCACATAACTTGATAAATACGTATTGAAATCACCACCAACATTTGAAAATGCAGTACGTGTAATGACGTCTGTTAAAATAAATTTTGCTTGAACGTCTTTTGGTTTATCAACATTCTCGTTGATATTGTCCATCGCATCCTCTGAACAAGAAGTAAAAACCACTGGAGCAGCTAATACTCCCATAGCTAATAATCCTACTATATTTAATTTAAATTTCATTGTCCTAATTTTTAGAATTTAATGTTTACACCTAGACCATAACTTGAGGTTCCTGGAAGAGAGAAACGTTCAAATGCACCTGACATATTGGTGTTTCCTTGAGATACTTCAGGATCATATCCTTTCAGTTCAGACCAAAGAATGATATTACGTGCAAATGCATTGACATCTACTTTGATTTTTGAATTTTGATATACTGGGTAACCTACTGCAATTTCACGCAATTTCACGAATGAGGTACCACGAATCGATGATTCGGAAATATCATTCATTGCAGTGAAATATTTGAAGGCATCTGTATTCGTTTGCTTACCATTTGCATCAAATTCAGGATGTGCATCGATCATAATATCATTCACTTCACCGTTAGCTTTCACCGCTGGCAATTCGAATAAAAATCCATCCCCATTACGGTAATCTGCAGACTGTTGCGTGACACCATAATAACCCAATACTCCTGCTGTTCCATGGAACATCTGTCCACCTTGTTTCCAATCAATCACTGCTGATAAACGGAATTTTTTGTATTCAAAGTTTGTATTGAAACCTAAATTGAAATCAGGAGATACATTACCAATTACTTTTTCTTCACCAGCTTGTGGTAAGCCGTTTTCATCTACAACAATCTGATCTGCCTCGTTTCTTAAGTAAGAAACTCCATAAATAACCGGGAATTTATAACCAATACCTGCACGTACCTGTGGTTCTACGAAGCCACCCATGAAGATACTGTTTACTCCTTCTTTCAACTCATCTACGTAGTTGTCTATTTTAGTGAAGTTAAAAGCAAAATCCCATTTGAAATCACCAGAACGGTAAGGAGCAACTGCTAAAGTTAACTCATGAACATTCGTATGGATTTTTCCACCATTGGTTACTAAACTTGAATAACCAGTAGAAGCTGCCAATGGCACATCAAAAATCTGATCTTTTACATTCTGACGTGAGAACGTATAGTTCATATTGATCAATCCGTTCAAGAAAGTCAAATCTGTACCCACCTCAATTGCTTGCGTATTTTGAGGTCTCAAGTTTGGATCATAAACTTTAGAATACGGAGTATAAGATGTTATTCCATCACTATTGATTGGGTACAAAATAGGAGTACCTGATGAGAAACCACCACCATATACGGGCTTGTCATAATAACTTTCATAGTAATCACCTGCTTGTCCTACTTCGGCAAATGAAGCCCTGATCTTACCCATGGTTAGGATAGAATTCTTAAGGCTTTCTAGTTCTGTGAAAACAAAACCAGCCGATACTGATGGATAGAAGAACGAACGATTGTTACGTGGCATCGAAGAAACGATATCGTTACGACCTGTTGCGTTAAAGAACAACATGTTCTTGTACGCTAACGCTAAACTACCAAAAGTACCGAATGTACGCGTACGGCGTAAGTTCTGCTCTGTAGTAACTGTTGAGGCATTATTGATATTATCCCATCCTGGAAAGTTGAAGTTCATACCAAAGGCATAATCTCTTCTACGTACACGATTAACTATTTCATTACCAACCATCGCATCGAAAACTAAATCATCGTTAATTTTCCAGTTGTATGCTGCAGTACCCAATGAGTTCCACTCCGTTACCGAGATATGGTAGTTCTCCACTTCTCCTTTTCCATTGGAATGTCCATAACCAAAAAGATCGGTATAATTGGATGTATAAGAATCAACACCTGCTTGGTATTTCAATGTCAATTTTTGATTTTCTCCTAAATCAGTCGCATATTGACCAAATCCATTACCAAAAAAACGTTGCGTATCTTCAGAGAATTTATTGTTCTCAGTAGCCCAATATGCCCCATCGAACCCTCCTGTACTACGGTATGTATTTTGTTGTGCAGGATTATTTAAATAGTGAGAAGGGATTCCCTTTAAGTCGTAAGACGAAGGAGCTCCAAATAATGTAGCCATGATACCATTATTGGCACCTGTTTGTTTTGTGATTCTTGAATTGACATAATTACCAGAGAATCCTGTTGTCCATTTATCCGATAATTTAGCTTCACCAGCTAATTTTGCCGTATAACGATCCATACCTGTAGATGGCACTATACCATCGGCATTAGTCGCTCCTAAGGACATCGCATAACTTCCTTTGTCAAACCCTTGCACAATATTGAAAGAGTTGTTAAAAGTACGTCCGATATCGAAGAATTCTTTCGCATTATTGTATGCTTGTGGCGTAGCCCATGGATCTAATCCTGCATTTGCACGTTGCGGCACATAATACATTCCTTCATGCTTACCATATTTCTTTGTATAGTCATTATCAACATTTCCACCATACACTGGATCTAAATGCAATTGATCGATACGTTGTCCCCATGCCGTTGAAGCCATTGGCGAATATTTGCCACCTGCCCCTTGTGCATACGTATTTTGAAAATCTGGAAGAACAGATACTTTATCAAAAGAAACATTAGAATTATAAGAAATCTGAGGTTTCCCTTGCTTTCCTTTTCCACTTTTAGTCGTAATCAAGATAACACCATTGGATGCACGCATACCATATAATGCAGATGCTGCTTGTCCTTTCAAGATATTGATGCTCTCGATATCGTTTGGATCGATATCCAAACCTCTAGAAGCATAATCGGATCCTGTTACGCCATTTCCTGTAGAAACATCATTTCCAGAAGAAATAGGCATACCATCCACTACATATAGTGGTGAGTTGTTACCCGTGAATGAGCGCGCTCCACGAATCGTAATGTTAGCAGATGCACCCGGCATACCTGATGAAGGTGTTACCTGTACTCCTGATACTTTACCTTGTAATGCTGTTGCTAAGTTACTGTTAGCAGCTTCTGTCAATTTGCTACCTTTTACTTCTTGCGTTGCATAACTTAATGATCTCTTTTGACGAGATTGACCCATTGCCGTAACCACAACTTCTTCAATCGTATTGGTATTATCTTCTAATGAAATATTGAATACAGAAGTATTGTTGTTAACAAGGATTGTTTTTTCGCCAAAACCAATGGAGCGAAATAAAACTACCTTACCTGCAGGTACATTCAATGAATAGTTACCGTTTGCATCAGTTTGAGTAGCTTGATTAGTACCTTGTACAACAACAGTAACGCCTGGTACTGCTTGACCAGTTGTTGATGTTACACGGCCACTAATCTTTTTCTCTTGAGCGAATGCTACTGATGATAATATCATCCCCCCTAAAAGAAAACTAAGTAATGTTTGTTTCATGCTATTTAGTTTGTTAATTAATATTTGTTAATAAAATCGGATGTGTAAACAGGAATGTTTAAACTTTAATTGTTAAAACAACCTTAATGACACAACACAAAAATCTACCTCCTATTCAGGTATCCTTTGTTTGGTAACAGATAGAGCGAATGACAGACCGGAAAGAGGACTTTATTATAGTTCCTTTTAAGTGATCTTACGAGAATCTGTAAATTTTCTTTTCAAAAATCTACGATGTATAATGGATAGTAAATTTAACACATGAAGTACATGTGAAAAACGGATAGCAAATATATAGAGTTGTTGTTGTTATTGCAAGTATTTTAATGAAAAAGTTTAAAACAGCAAAGAAACGCAACTGACCACCTTATCTTTTATCAAATAAGCAAAAACATCTAAACATAAACTAAATTTTCATAATAACCGTTATAACAGAATTATATACGGCAATCAATAGATTTAACAAAATTTTAACATAAAAAAAGGCTTGCAATTTTATTACAAGCCCTTCCATTTATATAAAAAAAATTAATCGATATATTCAAAACCCGTATATGGAACCAATACTTTTGGTATTTTAATTCCCTTTTCAGACTGATTATTTTCTAATAATGAAGCAACTATACGTGGTAACGCTAATGCTGATCCATTTAAAGTATGCGCCAATTGCATTTTACCGTCTTCATTTTTAAATCTCACTTTCAATCGATTAGATTGGTAAGTTTCAAAGTTTGAAACTGAAGAAACCTCTAACCAACGTTTTTGGGCAGCACTATATACTTCCAAATCGTAAGTCAAAGCTGACGTGAAACTCATATCGCCACCGCATAAGCGCAATACACGATAAGGTAATTCTAATTTCTGCAATAATCCTTGTACATAAGCACTCATCTCTTCTAACACCTCATAAGATTTATCTGGATGAACGATTTGTACCGTTTCTACTTTATCAAACTGATGCAAGCGATTCAATCCGCGGACATGCGCCCCATATGAACCTGCTTCACGGCGGAAACATGGTGTATAAGCACAGTGTCTGATTGGGAATTGCTCTTCCTTAACAATCACATCACGGTACATATTCGTAACTGGAACCTCTGCCGTTGGAATTAAATATAGGTCATCATGTGTCACATGATACATCTGTCCTTCTTTGTCTGGTAACTGTCCAGTAGCAAAAGCCGAAGCTTCATTTACCATAATGGGTACCTGCACTTCTTCATATCCTACTTTTGCAGCCTCATCTAAAAAGAAGTTGATTAATGCACGTTGCAAACGCGCACCTTTTCCTTTATATACTGGAAAACCTGCTCCTGTTACCTTAACACCTAATTCTAAATCGACAATATCGTATTTAGTCAATAGATCCCAATGGCTTACGGCATCTTCTGACAATACAGGCACAGCACCGTGCTCTAACACCACCTCATTGTCGTCTGCAGCAACACCAAGTGGGACAGTCTCATGTGGAAGGTTAGGGAGTTGAACGATCTTAGCATTCAATTCCTGCTCGATCGTATTCAACAGTTCAATAAGTTGTTTGATTTGTTCCTTATATCCTGAGGATTGGGATTTCACGGCTTCAGCTTCTTCTTTTTTACCTTGACGCATCAATTCTCCGATTTTTTTTGCGGATGAATTTGCTTCAGCTGAAAGGGCATCTGATTCGGTCTGAATCTTGCGACGTTGTTCATCCAATGCGATGATTTCATCAACTAATCCAGTTTCCTTAAAATTTTTGACACCTAATCTCTCGATTACCTTATCCCTGTTTTCACGGATATAATTCAATTGCAACATAATTGTGTGTATTTTTAAAGAAACAAACTTAGATAAATTTGTTTTATTTACAATTTTAATTCTGTCATTTAATTAAAACAAAGTTATTCCTTCGGGTCCTTTCTATTGGCACTCACGATTGTTATTACAATTATCGATATCTCTTCCTTCATCAAGAAATAGTATGATGAGGAAATATAAATCATTTCCCTCATCATGCTTCTTTATTTAAGAATACTTGTAAATTGCTTATGTAAAATCTAACACCGCGAAAAAGTATGCATTATACACCGAATGACAATCGATATCAAGAAATGGAATACCGCCGCTCAGGTTATTCTGGAATAAAACTACCCGCAATTTCCTTGGGATTATGGCAGAATTTCGGCCATAATAATGATTTTGAAAACAGTCGACAACTAATCCAAACAGCCTTTGATGCTGGTATCACACATTTTGATTTGGCCAATAACTATGGTCCGCCTCCAGGCTCTGCAGAGGAGAACTTCGGGAAAATAGTACAACGTGACTTCAAAAATTATCGTGATGAAATGATTATTTCGTCTAAAGCTGGATATACCATGTGGAGTGGCCCTTATGGAGATTGGGGATCAAAAAAATATCTGGTTTCCAGTTTAGATCAAAGTCTAAAAAGAATGCAGCTTGATTACGTTGATATTTTCTATCACCATAGACCTGATCCTGAAACACCACTAGAAGAAACGATGGCCACCTTAAGTCTTCTTGTGCAACAAGGAAAAGCACTCTATGTAGGTATATCGAACTATAAAACCTCTGAAGCGAAGCAAGCAATAGATCTATTGAGAGATATGGGCACTCCCTGCTTGATTCACCAGCCCAAATATTCCATGTTCGAACGCTGGGTTGAAGAAAGTTTATTGGATCTTCTGGACGAAGAAGCCGTGGGATGTATTCCTTTCTCACCATTGGCACAAGGTCTATTGACAGATAAATACCTTCACGGTATTCCCAAAGATTCCCGTGCAGCTTCTGACAGCATATCTTTACATGAAAGTGATATCACACCGGAAAAAATTGAAAAAATAAAAGCCCTACATGAAATTGCTTCCCAAAGGAATCAAAAACTAGCGCAAATGGCGGTGTCTTGGTTATTGAATAAACCGCAGGTGACTTCAGTTTTGATTGGAGCAAGTAAGGTAAGTCAAATTCAAGATGCAATAGAAGCCGTGAAACACCAACAATTCTCAGAACAAGAATTAAGACAGATTGACCTGATTTTAGCGACATAATAGGAAAGAGAAGGAAAATAGCAAGTCAAAGCCTTGATTGCAATTATTAAAAAAAACTTACCTTTGTAAATGCTTTATTTAGTTCCTACGCCAATTGGCAATTTAGAAGACATGACTTTTCGCGCTATACGTGTGTTAAAAGAAGCAGATGTTATTCTTGCTGAGGATACACGCACAAGTGCGCCCCTTTTAAAACATTTTGGAATCGAGAAAAAAGTGTTCGCGCATCATCAGCACAATGAACATAAAGCGATTTCCGAGATCATTAGATTTCTAAAGGAGGGCCAAAATATTGCTTTGATTTCCGATGCAGGTACACCAGCTATTTCTGACCCCGGTTTTTTATTGGTCCGAGAGGCCATCAAAGAAGGTCTTGAGGTACAATGTCTACCTGGAGCCACGGCTTTTGTTCCCGCTTTGGTTAATTCAGGGCTGCCAAACGATCGTTTTTGCTTCGAAGGTTTTCTTCCCGTTAAAAAAGGTCGCCAGACACGCATGAAGTTCCTAGCTGAAGAAAAAAGAACCATGATTTTTTATGAGTCACCGCATCGTATCCTAAAAACAATAGATGAATTTATTCAAGTCTTTGGTGCAGAGCGACAAGCTTCTATTTCCAGAGAATTGAGCAAGTTATATGAAGAAAATGTGCGCGGAACATTGACTGATTTAAAATTACATTTTGAAAACAATCCTATTAAAGGAGAATTTGTATTTTGTGTGGGAGGTTTAGAATAGGTTTGGCCTTCGTTTATTTAAAATAAATTTAACATGAACTTTGAACTATTTGCCATCGATGGCCAAGATATAAAAATCGTAGAAAGGTTACTCGTCAAATTACAAGATATGATGACTGATGGGGAACGTATCGATTATATTGCAGTACAAAAAAAACCCGCTGTAACCATCCTACCGGATAGTATTACCATCAGTAATAAGCGCATCTTCTTGTGCGAATTCACAAAGTTGGGTCTTGCTACAGATTTCGAAATATTCAGTTGGAAAGATATTAAGGATATTGCTTTTAAAGAGGAAATATTTGGGTCGAAAGTAACCGTAATCCCCTTTACTGGTGAAAATTTAAGTATCGACTACATTCCTAAAGTTCAAGCTCGAAAACTGTATCAATTGATTAAAGGTGCATTGGAGAATTCCAAGTTAAATGAAATCGCTCCCCCTCCTAGTCAAGTAGCACCAACATTTGAGATCCAGAGACCTATAGAGGTGGAAATCACTAATACTTATATAGAACCTGTTGTAGAAGATGTTAAAGAAATCGCACAACCACCTATTGCGGAAATAATTATTCCAAAAATAGAGGAAGAAGATGATGAAATGACACTCAAATTAAGGAAATTGAAAAACTTATTTGACAAACAACTGATTACGCAAGCTGAATACGAAAACAAGAAAAACGAAATCTTATCTCAAATCTAATCGTGAGAAATCAATATTTACTGGCACTTTTAAGTGCCTTTTTATTATGGTTAGGATGGCCTCCTGTGCCCTATAGTAGTCCTATTTTATTAATCGCATTTCTTCCTTTATTAATCGCCATTGAAAATATCATTCGAAGCGATTCTTTTACAAAAAAGGGAAAGAAGGTATTTCTGACTGCTGGACTTACGGCAGTGATCTGGAACACCGCATCTATCTATTGGGTCTACAACTCCATCTCGGCAGTAATGCCTTGGTATATCGCAATTTTCATTTCACTCATACCCTTCTTATTGGGAGCATTGTTAATGGCAATTGCATTTCGCCTATACTACCAGATGCGTAAAAAAGTATCTATTGGGTTTTCTTTATTCGGATTATTGGCATTTTGGATATCATACGAGTTTTTACATCAATCTTGGGATTTAGCATTTCCTTGGATGACGCTAGGCAATGGTTTTGCTAATTTTCATCAATTGATCCAATGGTACGAATTTACGGGTGTTTATGGTGGAAGTATCTGGATATGGTTGAGTAACATATTGGTTTTCTTACTTTATTTAAACAAGAAGAAAATGAATGTATTGATTAGACCGCGTTTGGTGAAGGTCATGCTTGTTCTACTATTGGCAGTCCCAACAATTTATTCTATTGTACGTTACAGCACTTATGAAGAACATATCAATCCTTCTCAAATCGTTACGGTACAACCTAATATTGATCCTTTTGGAAAGTTCGGCTATATCAACCCTGAGGAGCAGCTGCAAACTTTAATGCAATTGTCACGTTCTGTTGCGAAATCGAATACCGAGTTTTTTATCTGGCCAGAAACGGCCTTATCACAAAGAGGTGATTTTGATGAAGAAGATTTTAGAAATTCAAATACGTATCATACCGTTATCGATTTTTTAAATGACTATAAAAATGGAAATGTGCTTTCTGGTATTGAAAGCTATCGACTGTATAACGATAAACGAACGCTTACGGCAAGAGAAATTGCACCAAATGTTTATAAAGACAATTTCAATGCTGCAACACTAATTGACGTATCGTCCAAATTACAGTTTTATCATAAATCAAAATTAGTCCCTGGAGTAGAACAAATGCCGTTTGGTACGGCTATCAACTTCCTTAAACCCTTATTTAGTGCTTTTGGGGGTACTACAGGTGGTTATGGTAAACAGGATAAACCCTCTGTATTCTATTCACAAAGTGGTATAGGAGCAGCACCGGTCATTTGTTATGAATCGATTTGGGGAAGCTATGTAGCACAATATGTGGCGCAAGGCGCTCAATTTATTGCGATCATAACCAATGATGGTTGGTGGGGGAATACTTCTGGAAAAGACCAACATTTGGATTATGCCAAATTAAGGGCTATCGAAAATCGTAGATGGGTAGCGCGCTCGGCTAATACAGGTATCTCCGGCTTTATCAACCAACGTGGTGATATCGTTCAAAAATCGACATGGTGGGAACCAGCAGCGTTAACCCAAGAGATTAATCTCAACGAAGAAATAACACTGTATACTAGAACTGGAGATCTATTGGCATACGCGTGTCTTTTATTCGCCTTACTTGCTATCGTTACTTTTTTCAGAAAAAATCAAAAAAGAGTCAATTCTGTTAAATAATCATGAACAGTACTGTAAGTAAACTTAGTTTTATTTAAATTTGTCCATTATGCAAGTATATTTTGATAATGCTGCAACTACAGCGCTAGATCCAGAGGTCATCCGTGTCATGATAGACACGATGGAAAATAATTTTGGAAACCCTTCTTCTATTCATTCACACGGACGACAAGTAAAAACAATTGTTGAAAAAGCCCGTAAGACAATTGCACATATCTTACATACTTCTCCTTCTGAAATATTTTTCACATCTGGCGGTACGGAGGCTGATAATATGGCAATCGTACGTTCAATTGTAGATTTTGGTATCACACATGCGATCACTACGCCCATTGAACATCATGCGGTACTTCATACGATGGAGGAAATGCAAAAATCAGGAAAAGTTCATCTCGACCTCTTACAGGTAGATGGAGATGGTAACATTGACATGATTCAATTGGAAGATTTATTATCAAAAAATCCAAGAACTTTTGTTTCTATCATGCACGGGAACAACGAGTTGGGAAACTTGAATGATATTGAAAAAATAGCTGAAATATGTCAAAAATACAATGCTATATTTCATTCGGACACCGTGCAAACAATGGGACATTATCCACATGATCTGAGTAAATTAAAAATCGATTTCATTACTGGAGCCGCGCACAAATTTCATGGACCTAAGGGTGTAGGATTTCTTTATATCAATGCCAACACAAAAATAAAACCAATGATTTACGGTGGTGCCCAAGAGCGAAATATGCGCGGTGGCACCGAGAACGTATATGGTATCGCAGGATTAGCGAAAGCACTTGAGCTGAGCTATGAACACATGGAAGAGCATGCAGCTTACATACAAGGCTTAAAATCATATATGATGGAACAGCTACAGGCCGCAATACCAGATATCAAGTTCAACGGAGTCACAACTGCTAATAAAGCACTTTATACCGTATTGAATGTATCATTTCCTTGTACCGACATGGCAGATATGTTATTGTTCAATTTGGACATTGCTGGCATCTCTTGTTCAGGAGGAAGTGCCTGTAGCTCTGGAACAGATATTGGTTCGCACGTGCTTGGAGCTATAAGAGCGGATGGCAATAGACCGTCTGTTCGATTTTCATTCTCCCGCGACAATACAAAAGAAGAAATTGACTTTGTTGTCAACCATTTAAAAGATTTATGCAAATAACATCATAAAAAAGGACCTTCAAATTGAAGGTCCTTTTTTTATCTTGATTGCTGCACAATCATTAATCTTTTATTTTCTCTAATTTATAATTTTCCGCCAATTCCCCAACAATATCATCTCCTGATAAATCCAATTGCCAAAGCTTTGCTTTTTCACCTAGTTTGAATTTATAATCTACTCCTTCTAGCGTAACGATATCGTTTTCAAACTTCCACTTTCCATCTTTCACAAAAACTTCATCGCTCTTATTCAAATATTTAGAGGTATAGCGGTATGAAAAATTTTGATTCAATTTTAATACAGTCTCTATCCCATCACAATCCGCACAAGGCATAATACCGATATATGCTCCACTAAGTTCTTGTAAACTATATTGTTTATCCACACTATCTTTCACTGCTTCCGCACCCTTACGTTGATTATCGCACGCAATAAACAAAAATTGGATACAACACAGTAAAATTAATAGCCTTTTCATCTTCTTTAAAATCCTCTCTAACAATATTCAAAAAAGTATAGGCAAATTGGATACCAAAAATCAATATCAATATGTTAAAGAAATGTTAATATTCATCTTCATCCTCACCATCGAGTAAATTCAATGCCCCACGTAATTCTCCTAAGGCATGCATATTGCGTTTCTTTTGTGTTATAACGATTCCTTTTTGATAAATATCACGAGCTTCTTCCACACGCGTCATCTTTTCATAAAGCTTCCCCAAATGATAATAGGTTCCAACATAATCACTATGGTTGGTCACTAAATCCAGATACCCCTTAAGTGCTTCCTCTTGGTTGCCTAATTTTAAATATTCGGTAGCCATGGCATATTTCAAAAAGGGATCTTGAGGTGAATCTTTCAAAAATTCCTGTAGTTGTTCTAAACGGTCTGACATCATTTATTTTCTAATTTTATAGAAACAAAGCTACAAATAAATGAACAGGCTCAAAAACCAATATAAAAAACCCATTTACTATGCTAGCATATAAAAATGACAGAATATTGACGAAACATGACATCTTGATTATTTTCACAATCTTTAGACAAAAATTACACATTTCATAAAAAAAACACCGAATACTCGAAGTTTAAATATAAAATTAGTAATATTTAAACCTAATTTTATTAAAAATAAAATTACAAATCCAAATTGCAGAATGATGAAACTCTCTTAAATTATCTTTACATTTAACCTAATTATAATAAGTTTTAATAAAACGGTAATAGATTATGAAAATATTAGTGTGTATAAGTAATGTCCCTGATACGACATCCAAAATTACATTCACGAATGACAACACCGCTTTTAATAATGCTGGTGTGCAATACATTGTGAATCCATATGATGAAATTGCTTTATCAAAAGCAATAGATCTAGCTGAAGGAGGCAAAGGTACTGTCACTGTTATTTCGGTTGGAGATGTAACCACTGATGCCACCATTCGCAAGGCCTTAGCAACAGGTGCTGATAATGCAATTCGCGTGAATGCCACACCTAGAGATGCTTGGTTTGTAGCCAACCAAATTGCAAACTATGCTAAAGAAAACAACTTTGACCTCATATTGACAGGAAGGGAGTCTATCGATTATAATGGCACACAAGTAGGTGCATTCGTAGCTTCAATTCTAAATATTCCTTCAGTTTCAATCAGTAAAAAATTAACTATTGAAGGCAATACTGCCACTGTTGAGCGTGAGATCGAGGGAGGAAAAGAGGTACTAACCTTAAATCTACCTGCTGTTATTGGAACTGCTGAGGGTGTTGCCGAAACAAAAATCCCTAATATGCGAGGTATCATGACTGCAAGAACAAAACCTCTGGATATTATTGAACCTATTGAGGTCGCGCAATTATCACATATTGTCAAATTTGAAACGCCAGACCCACGTGGTGTGGTTACCTTGGTCGATGCGGAAGATGTGGAAAAATTAGTTTCGCTTTTGCACGAAAAAGCAAAAGTTATTTAACCAACACTAAAAGAAAAAGAATATGTCAATATTAGTATATGTAGAAAACACAGATGGTCAGTTTAAGAAATCAGCTTTTGAGGCTGTTTCTTATGCTAAAGCTATTGCTGATCAATCCGGAAATCACGTTATCGCATTATCAATTGGAAATGTAGCAGAAGGTCAGTTAAATCTGTTGGGTAAATATGGTGCTACAAAAGTTCTAAACGTCAATACAGAGCAATTAAAATCTTTTGTTAACCAAGCTTATACTGCCATCATCGTCGACGCAGCAAAGTCAATTGAAGCTTCGCTAATTGTCTTATCAAATTCCTTTTCAGGGAAGGGGCTTGCACCACGTGTCGCAGCTAAATTAAATGCGGCTTTAGCCGATGGTGCAATTGAATTACCAACTGGAAGTGGTGACAACTTGCAAGTCAAAACAGGAGCCTTTTCAGGTAAGGCATTTGCATTTGTTGCTTTAACATCGCCCATCAAAGTCATATCGCTCAATCCCAATTCTTTTGAAATCAAAGAGTCGGATATTGCAGCGACGATTGAAAATTATGATCCGAGCATCGATGCTGCAGATTTCAGTACGATTGTCAAGGAAATCGTGAGAGCAACGGATAAAATTTCATTACCAGAAGCAGAAATCGTTGTTTCGGCAGGTCGAGGCTTAAAAGGTCCTGAAAACTGGGCTATGATAGAAGAGTTGGCTAATGTGCTAGGAGCTGCTACCGCTTGTTCAAAACCTGTATCTGATGCTGGCTGGAGACCTCACTCTGAACACGTAGGTCAAACAGGAATCGTCGTGAGCCCTAATTTGTACATTGCCATTGGTATCTCTGGTGCTATTCAACACCTAGCGGGAGTAAGTTCTTCAAAAACTATTGTTGTTATCAATAAAGACCCTGAGGCACCATTTTTTAAAGTAGCTGATTATGGTATTGTAGGGGATGCGTTTGAAGTGGTTCCCAAATTAATTACAGCTTTAAAAACTTATAAAGGATTATAAAATTCTTAATCTAAAAACTCCATTCGCAATAAATTTGTGAATGGAGTTTTTTTTCGCTCCAAATTATTCGCATATTTGTAAACCGTAAAGGTATCATAATGAAGAAAATCAAGTTAGACATCGTTGGTTTATCCTATAGTCAGACACAATCTGGAGCATATGCATTAGTTCTAGGTGAATCTGGTGGCAATCGTCGACTCCCTATCATCATCGGAAGTCATGAAGCACAAGCTATAGCGATTAGAATTGAAAAAATGGTTCCCAGTCGTCCTCTAACCCATGATTTATTTCAAAACTTCGCTAAAGCATTTCAAATTAACCTTCAGGAAGTTCTTATATACAATCTTATTGAAGGTATTTTCTACTCCAAAATCATTTGTTCAGATGGACAAAAAACAGTAGAAATTGATGCGCGGACTTCAGATGCAGTTGCTTTGGCTGTACGCTTTGGTTCCCCCATTTATGCCTATGACTTTATATTATCGTCTGCTGGAATCGTTATAGAAGGCAACGAATTTGCTTTTCTTGAGAATCTAGAGCATGCCGTAAATGCAGATGTTATAACGGATGATATAAAGTCACCAATACAGAATCCATTCTCTAGTCTTTCAGACGATCAATTGAAAACTGTACTCGAGCAGTCACTCCACGATGAGAACTATGAGCAAGCGGCCTTAATTCGAGATGAGATATCTCGAAGAAAATAACGATTGCATAATCGAAACAAAACAAACTCAACTATATATTACTTATGTCTATTAAATTAAGGCTAACCATTATGAGCTTTCTCCAGTTTTTTGTGTGGGGAGCTTGGTTAATTACAATAGCCAATTACTGGTTTGGAACGAAACATTGGGACGGAACACAGTTTGGAGCTATCTTTGCAACAATGGGCTTTGCCTCTTTGTTCATGCCTACTTTAATGGGGATTATTGCTGACCGCTGGGTAAATGCAGAGAAATTATACTTAATACTCCATCTCTTATATGCAGCTGTTCTGTTCTATCTACCTCAAATAAATGACCCCGTTACATTTTTTTATGCGATGCTCCTGGCCATGTGCTTTTACATGCCAACATTAGCTTTATCCAATTCCATAGCTTATACGGTTCTCATACAAGGGAAATATGATTTAGTCAAAGCTTTTCCACCTATACGTGTATGGGGAACTGTTGGATTTATTGCCGCGATGTGGATTGTCAATTTAACGGGAAGCAAAGCTTCGGGCATGCAGTTCTACATAGCAGGTGTTTCAGCAGTGGGATTAGGTCTATTTTCATTTTCCATCCCAAAATGCCCCCCTCGCAATATTAAAAATGAAAATTCTTCCCTATTGCATACCTTAGGATTAGAGGCGTTCAAATTGTTTGGGAACTATAAAATGGCATTGTTCTTTGTCTTTTCCATGTTTTTAGGTGCCGCTCTTCAATTAACAAATGCCTATGGAGATGTATTCTTAGATGAGTTCAAATTTTTCCCTAAGTACACCGATTCGTTCGTTGTTAAATATTCGACAATTATCATGTCGATTTCACAAATATCAGAAACCCTCTTTATTCTTGCTATTCCATTTTTCTTAAAAAGATTTGGCATTAAAAAAGTAATGCTGATTTCGATGTTTGCATGGGTACTACGTTTCGGACTTTTTGCCTACGGTGACCCATCATCGGGTTTGTGGATGATCGTCCTTTCCTGTATCGTTTACGGTATGGCATTTGACTTTTTCAATATATCAGGTTCGTTATTTGTAGAAACATCTACTAGCTCTCAGATTAGAAGTTCCGCTCAAGGCCTATTTATGATGATGACCAATGGTTTTGGAGCCGTATTTGGTAGTTTAGTATCTGGTTTGATCATAGATAAGTATTACTCCATTTCGTTTAACAATATGACAGATCTTGCGTCTTTTTTAAATACCGATATGCATAATAACACCTTGCTTTCTTTTGTAAAAGAACGAGGGGTATCAATTGGTGAAAATGGGTTATTCAACGCCGATTTAATTCTAAAAGACTGGCATCATATCTGGTTAGCATTTTCGATTTACACCCTAGTATTAGCGATTCTATTTGCAGTACTTTTTAAACATAAACACGAAAAAACCTTACCTTTGGAGGGTGAATAATTAATATAAAAAAAGCCATTCCACAAATGGCTTTTTTTATATTTGTACATGCAATTACCGTCTACCGACTTATTAGAGAAAATCAATAAGCAGTCCCAATCAAAAATATATGATTGGTCATACCAAAAGTTTCTTCAAGCAGGTTTTAATAGCGAATGGTCACATACGATAAATTCTCTATTCTTATTACTAATCGTTATTATTATCTTATTAACGATTGACTTTATTACGCGTAAAGTAGTCCTTACACTGGTAACTCGATTTATCACAAGGTCAAAAAATGTAATTGATGATCATTTGATCAAAAACAAGACCTTAAAATACATCAGTCATTTTATTCCCCTCTTCATTGCTCAACAGATTAGCCCCATTATCTTTTTAGGTTTTCCAAACTGGTTAAAAGCAATCAACAAAGGCATTGAAGTATTGCTCGTTTTAATCATTATGGCCATTATCCATTCTGCTTTGAAAATCATACGCGATATTTTAAAATCCCGGAAAAGCTTTGCTGACAAACCATTAGAAAGTTACTTACAAGTTGCTCAAATTGTCTTAATCTGCATCGGTGGAACAATCATCTTTTCTATATTAACCGGAATTTCACCCAAGACTTTTTTAGTTTCTTTGGGAGCAGCCTCAGCCGTATTAATTTTAGTTTTTAAAGATACAATCCTAGGGTTTGTTGCAAGTATATCGGTATCTGCTAATGATTCGATACGTGTAGGAGATTGGATCGAAATGCCAAAACATAATGCAGATGGATCTGTCATCGAAATAAACTTGAATAATGTAAAGGTTCAAAATTTCGACAAAACCATCACGACGATACCCACGCACACGTTACTTATCGATTCTTTTAAAAATTATAGAGGTATGCAAACCTCTGGTGGACGGAGAATAAAACGTGCGATAAATATTAAAATCTCCACGATCCGTTTTATGACGGAGGAAGAAATAATGGATTTAGAAAAAATAAAACTTCTAAAACCTTTTATAGAGCAGCGAAGATTAGAAATTAACGAATACAACATCAAGAGTCAAGCCGACCAGACAATGCCTGTAAATGGTCGTAAAATGACTAATATCGGATTGTTTAGAGCTTATATTACTGCTTACATAAGGCAGAACCCAAATATGCATAAAGAAATGATCAGTATGGTCCGGCAAATGGATCCTACAGAGCATGGTGTACCTTTAGAAATTTACGTTTTCACAAATGATACTCGATTTGAGATCTACGAAGGGATACGTTCGGATTTATTTGACCACTTATTTGCCGCGATTACCTTCTTCAAGCTAGAAGTCTTCGAAAGCCCCGCTTCCGATGATCTGCGAAATTTACGTATCAAAATCGATCAAGAAAAATAAGGTAAAAAAAAGAAAAGGTAATCTTCTCCAAGATTACCTTTCTTCTTAAAAAACAAACTAAATTTTGGACATGTTTCCCAACAGATCCCACATTAACCCTTACTATATGAATCAAAAATTACTCTGATACAAATATAGAATTGCCATATTAAGCCAGCCTTAAGTAATGTTTAAACTTTCAATAACTTTCATAAAAAAAGCAACCTATTAAAGGTTGCTTACGATATTTTCAGAGTGATTAGTTATTTAACGTGATTGACAACTTGGATTTCTTTCACTGCTGTATGAATGCGATTAAACATATCCGTTGCTTTAACTTCAATTTTATAGTTACCTGCATTTAGCTTCGGTAATTTCAATTTCCATAAATGAGGAGATACTGTACCATCTGATGGTCTTCGCCCCTCTTTGTAACTAATTGCCAAATCAAATTGATTAACACTATCATCGAAAGATGGATCGACTTCTTTCACATGCTTCATATCTTTCCATTCTCCATCATTTATACGGTATTGTACCTGATCATCGCTTTTGCCGATAAAGAAATTGGCATAAATTGGGTAGCGTTGCACATATTTTTGATCAACAACACTTGCCCCTGAAAGCGCTATTTGATATGATGATTCTTTTCCAACCACTTTATAATCAAAACTATATTGATTATCCTTAACATGGAGCATCGCATATCCTTTTGGAGTACCGTCGCGCATGGTCGATTGGGGTATACCATCAGCATCATATTCTCCAGAGTACCAGTCGCCAGAGGTGGTTCCTACATTATATTCATGATGAGGTTTTTCTTGCTTCCACCCTTCCTTATTTCCGAAAAAATTATGCTGTTGATAATGTGTATGCGCTGATAAAGACAATGTGTGCGGATACTCACTTAAGATATCAAACAAACGGTCACGATCCGCCGTACGGAATACTGCAGGATTATCATGTTCTAGTGGAATATGAAAGGCTAGTACGATTAGTTTGTCTTTAGGAACAAATTTCAAATCATTGGCAATAAAATCTAACTGATCTTGACGTAAACCTCCCTTGTATCCTTTGCCTGTATCTGGATTGGGATAAATGATATTGTCGATGATCAAAAAATGAGCATTACCATAATTAAAGGAATATGTTGCAGGACCAAATGACGCTTCGAAAGCTTCATCTGAATATCGATCTTCCTTCGTATCGTAATTTAAATCGTGATTTCCAATTACATTGAACCAAGGTAATCCCATTAATGAAATGGTACTTTTATATGCCGGATGTAAAGACAGATCATCGCCAACTAAATCGCCAAGACTGATACCAAATGCAGCTTCCTTTTTATTCGCTATCCGATCAATGATTCCTCGTTTAAAGTAATCCATCTCTGCCATATTATAAGCTTGAGGATCCCCAAACACAAAAGCAGAAAATTCTTTGGCCTCGGGTTGAGCGGTCAATGCAAAGTTAATCTCTTTTGGCAATTTTCCAGTTGGCGAAACGCCACTATATTTCAAATTTGGACTACCTTCAGGTTTATGAATGTAGTAGAACTGAGGTTCGTGACTCTTGTTCAGTTGTAATCCAAAGTTGGAAGGTTTGATAACAAAGATAATGTTATCCTTAGCAACTGCTAGCTTATAGCGTCCTTTAGCATCTGTTTGAACGACATCTATACCATTACTAACTGAAACATGGGGTATCCCCATCTCATTTCTATCTAAAACACCATTCTTATTGATATCATTAAAAACAATACCTTTCGCGATTTCTTGAGCACTAGCATAGTAACTCAAGGACATAGCTGCAGCAACAGCAAAAATATTTTTCATTTGGATTTGTTACAAAGTTTAGGGCGAAGCTACTGCTCTAATGTGAATGAATAACAACCATATCATTAACAAACCATTAATTTAACAAAAAAAGGGAATCGAATGATTCCCTTTATAATATCTTACTGATTTTTTTTTAATTTGATCTAGATTGCGCTGAGGCTAAAATCCTATTGACTTCATCAATCATGGATTTACCAGCATCCCGCATTTTGGGGTTGCCCGCAAAATCCGCATCCATGGTTACTTTTTTAGATTTGTCTTTGTAATTCAGTTCTAAATAATAACGAGGAATAGTAGCGTTCTTTGGGTTTTGCTTTGCTTCAGGACCTGTCATATCATCATCGAGATTCCAAAAACCTAACTCTTGCGCTTTACGGTGTAAGTAAAGCAAATCGTCTTTACTCATGCGTACCGTATCCTTCTCGATTTCATTAGACTTGGTTACATATTGAAAGATACCAGTATTGGAGTCATATTGATTATCCAAATGATTAGGCTCGCCGTACCGAAAGACTACAGATTGGAAATCTGTAAATCGGAAAGGTGCATTACTAATCATGTTACTGTAGTAATAAACACAATACATTAGAAATGGTACAACAATACATAATGCCAAAAAAATCTTTTTACCCTTGATACTCATCTTTACTTTATTTTTGACAAAAATAAGGATAAAAATAGTTTTATAAAGTTTTATCCATTATTTGACACAAAAAAGGGAATTCAAATACTATCACTCTTTAGGATTTGGGTGTCCCTGCATTTTTAAAATATTTAGCATACCAAGAATCTGACAAATCGGAGATAATAACCCCCTTTTTAGTTGATACATGTACAAATTTATTATTATGAAGATAAACCCCTACATGATCCACATTACGTCCGCCAAATGAGAAAAATACCAAATCTCCTTCCTTAAGTTGCGAATTTCTCTTTTTCTTAACCGCAACACTCATATCTCGTGAAGAGCGAGGTAGATCTTCCTGATATACTTTTAGATAAAGGATATTGACAAACCCTGAGCAATCTACTCCGCGTTTTGTACCACCGCCCATGCGATGTGGTATGCCCATCCAATCATCGATAAAAGAGTACAAATTAGGATTGAGTTCTTTTTTCTTCACTTGAAGTAAATCGGCATAACTTTCTAGAGAGCTTTTGCTATAATTCTTTCCTCTTGCCTCACTGGCATCAGTCAACACTGTATTTTTCCCTCCTGAACCAGCTACTTTTTTATTCACGGAACAACTGCTCAAGAAAAATACGAGACTAATAAAAAATAAGAAAATGCGCTGTAGAGCCATGATAAAAAAGATAAATTGTTAATCAAATGTAATAAAACCATATTTAACAGCCAAACACTCGTCTGGTTCTTCTTATACCTCTGCAAATTGTAATTTTGTCCAAATCTGTAAAAAATTCATATGGAAAAATTAAAGGGGGCAATTGCGGTATTTGTGGGGGCTAGCAGTTTCGGGCTGTTATCCACATTTGTCAAAAAAGCATATGCCCAAGATTATACGTTAGGACAAGTTACGGGTGTACAAGCCATATTTGGTATGCTCATCTTATGGATGGTATATGGGTTCATCCAACTATTCAGCCCTAAAGTGAATCAAGCTTATGTTAAGAAAACTAATAAATGGAAAATAGTCATCAGTGGCATCTCTACAGGCTTAGTTAGCATTGTTTATTATAAATGCGTACAAGTGGTACCTGCCTCCTTGGCAATTGTATTGTTGATGCAATATATTTGGATCGGTACTTTAATTGAATTTATTTTCTTTAAAAATAAGCCTTCAAATCGTCAATTGACTGGAATAGCTATTGTTCTTGTCGGAACCTTGCTAGCGACGGGCCTTATAGAACAAGGGATTGATAAACTCAATTGGACTGGCATCCTATATGGTCTTTTGGCAGCAACCGCATACGCCGTATTTTTGATTGTAAATGGACGGGTTGGAAACGACTACCCCCCTATTCAAAAAAGTGCTCTTATGGTTACAGGGTCGTGCATAATGATTTGCTGCCTATTTCCACCCACATTTTTAGTCACTGGAGCATTAGGCGATAGCATATGGCATTTTGGATTTATCCTTTCCTTTTTCGGAACTGTAATACCACCCCTTCTTTTTGCTTATGGGATTCCAAAGATTGGTTACTCATTAAGTGGTATTTTAAGTTCTGCAGAATTGCCAGTAGCAGTTTGTATGTCTTACTTCATATTAAAGGAGGCCGTAACCCCCATACAATGGCTGGGTGTAATCCTGATATTAGCGACTGTTATCTGGCTGAATGCTAAAACTAAAGAGTCAACATTATAATACGATAAAAAAGGATCGGCTCAATTCCAATGGAATTGAGCCGATCCTTTTTTATATTCTTTATTTTGCAAAACCTTAGTGAACTAACTGTTCCTTCAATTCTTCTATTTCTACTTCACAATTCTCAGTTATGGATAAGAATTTCACGTTGGCTACTTCATTGACCAACAAAGGGTCGTAAGCTGTACGTACTTTTACATAATTTTTAGAAAACCCATGCATAAAGCCTTCCTTCTCGTCACTTTCAAAGAGTACCTCCCCCACTTTATCCAGCTGTTTTTCATAAAAAGCACGACGTTTTTTCTCTGATAAAATGTGTAACATCTTACTCCGCTCACTGCGTTGAGATCCAGGTACAGCACCTTCCATCTGCGCTGCTATCGTATTCTCACGTTCGGAATAAGTAAACACATGCAAATAAGAAATATCCATCTCATTCAAGAAATTGTAAGTATCGATAAAATCTTCATGAGTTTCTCCAGGGAATCCAACAATTACATCCACTCCAATACAACAATCGGGCATTAATTGTTTAATTTTCTCCACACGCTGTGCATAAAGTTCTCGCTTATAACGGCGGCGCATCATACTCAACACTTTATTATTACCAGATTGTAGTGGCATATGAAAATGAGGGACAAAACGTTTTGATTGTGCTACAAATTCGATAATCTCATTTGCTAAAAGATTAGGTTCAATCGAGGAGATACGAATACGATCAATCCCTTGTACTTCATCCAAAGCTTTTACAAGATCCAAGAATTTATCTTGTCTTAGCCCATCACGAATCCCAAAATCACCAATATTAACTCCTGTAAGTACGATTTCTTTCACACCTGAGGCTGCAATTTCTTCTGCTTGACGCACAATATCATCGATTTTACCCGACCGACTTGCACCACGCGCAAGAGGGATGGTGCAAAAAGTACAAGAATAGTCACAACCATCCTGAACTTTCAAGAATGTACGCGTACGATCCCCAATGGAATAAGCTGACACAAATTGATTCGTTTCATCAATAGGTGCATTATGAACGATTGCTTTTTCGTTTTTTGTCAAATCATTGATGTGTTCAATAATATTGAATTTCTCAGCTGCACCTAAAACCATATCTACTCCTGGAATTTCGGCAATTTCAGCAGGTTTTAATTGGGCATAACAACCAACAATTGTGATATAGGCGTTTGGTGAATACTTGAGTGCTTCCTTTACCACCTTACGACATTTCTTATCTGCATGATCGGTTACTGAACATGTATTAATAACATAAACATCTGCGGCACTATTAAATGGTGTCGTTTCATAACCCGCGTCTTGAAAGACGCGACCTATGGAGGATGTTTCTGAAAAATTCAATTTACATCCTAAGGTATAGAAAGCTACTTTTTTACTCATAATGATTTTGCAAAAATACAACAAAAAGCACCAAATGAAAATTCTTAATCCTGATTTAATCGCTTTTCCACTAATTATGAGATTTTAATGATCCTAAAAGCAGTGATGGACCAAGAGAGAACACACTAAATTCCGTGCAGTCAAAAGCATGCTCTATATTTTTATATCCCGAGTGAATTCATATATTTTTTGCACCATTTTACTGTTAATTACAGAAAACTTTATGGTGTTCTGACACCTGCTCACTTTTTTAATGATGACGTAAATCCTTCGAAAATATCTTATCTTCGTATATTAATTTAAACATGAATATACTGTTGGTTAAGATGATTGCAATGAAAACAAACTTAACCACTTAATAATCACAACAAAAGCAGCCGTAACATGAAACAATATCTTGATTTACTACAACACGTATATACCAATGGGGTGACTAAAACTGACAGAACAGGAACAGGAACTAAGAGTGTATTTGGACATCAGATGCGTTTCAATTTAAAAGAAGGATTTCCTCTTGTCACGACAAAAAAGCTACACCTTAGATCTATATTACATGAGTTAATCTGGTTTTTGAAAGGTGAAACAAATATCAAATATTTAAAAGATAACGGTGTTAGTATTTGGGATGAATGGGCTGATGAAAATGGTAATTTAGGTCCTGTTTACGGGTCACAGTGGCGTTCTTGGCCAACACCTAATGGTGGCCATATTGATCAAATTGAGAAAATAATCAAGCAATTAAAAACTACTCCGGACTCAAGGAGAATCATTGTTTCTGCATGGAATGTAGCAGAAATTGAAAATATGGCTTTACCTCCCTGCCATGCTTTTTTTCAATTTTATGTGGCACCTGCCGATCCTGAAAACGGAATTTTGAAACCACAGCTTTCCTGTCAACTATATCAGAGAAGTGCAGATATATTTTTAGGCGTACCTTTTAACATTGCTTCTTATGCTTTGTTAACGATGATGGTGGCACAAGTTTGTGATATGGAAGCGGCCGAGTTTATTCACACCCTAGGAGATGCCCACATCTACAGCAATCACTTCGAACAAACAACATTGCAATTGAGTCGTGAACCCAAACCTTTGCCTCAATTAAAAATCAATCCTGAGATAAAGGATATTTTCGAATTTAAATTTGAGGACTTCGAATTGTTGAATTACGAATCACATCCGCATATTAAAGCCCCAGTAGCAGTATAAGTACAATTATCCGTATACAATTGTGTAAAATATAAAATGAGCAAACTAAAAATAACATTAATCGTAGCCGCTACTGATAACAATGTAATCGGCAAAGGAAATAAAATGCCTTGGCATTTACCCAATGATCTGAAGTATTTCAAAAAAAACACATTAGAACATAGTGTTGTAATGGGTAGAAAAACTTTTGAATCTATAGGAAAACCACTTCCTGATCGTAGAAATATCATCCTAACACGCGACATGACAGCAAAATCAGATGAGGTCGATATCGCCAATAGCTTTCAAGAAGTATTGAATTATTGTAGAGATGAAAGAGAAATTTTTATCATTGGTGGAGGTGAGATTTTTAAACAAACTTTACCATTTGCCGATAGAGTACTACTCACGCGACTGCATACTACGATTGATGGAGATGCATACTTTCCTGAATTACCAGCTCATGAATGGACATTAGAAAGTGAAGACAAACATGAGAAAGATGAAAAACATGCTTTTGACTACAGTTTTCAGGTATATGTAAGAAAATAAAAAAGAGGCTTCCACACTAGGAGGCCTTTGTTATAAACCAACTTTTGAACTAACAGAACATGTACAAATACCTAACATTTTTTTGTATCAGCATCATGTCAAATACTTTTGCTCAAAATATGGACACTGTTTACCTTGAAAAATTACTGCAAGGTCATCCTGAGCTGTTTCGACATATTTTAGATCACCCGACTAAAAATGAAGTTCAAATTCTTTATACACAGATTGATCGGGACAAAAACAATATTCCTCATTTTACATCCTATAGCTACAGATTAAATCCGAATTGGTACTTCTACCCTGCTAGTACCGTGAAATTACCTACAGCTATCTTAGCTTTAGAAAAAATAAATGAGTTAAACATAACTGGATTATCAAAAGACACGCCGTTACGTATCGACTCAGCTTATGAAAAACAAACAACTGTACTGCGCGATGAGTCTGCCGCCAATGGACTTCCTTCTGTAGCACAATACATCAAAAAAATTTTACTGACCAGTGATAATGATGCGCAAAATAGGCTCTATGAATTTATTGGTCGTGCTGAGCTCAATCGTAAATTAAAAAAACATGGAACCAAATATAGTCGAATAGTTAACAGATTAGCAATTGGGGATAAAGGTATCTGGGCTAAACATACCAATCCTGTTACTTTCTACCAAAATCAAAAAACCATCTATCATCAGACAGCGCAATTTGACCCAAAGGATTATCCTATTCTGCTTCAAAATACAATTCAGGGTGTCGGCTATATGAATGATAAGGATGAAATTGTTAATGAGCCCTGGAGTTTTGAAGGCCTCAATGTTTACCCACTAGAAGATCAACAATTGGTCTTGAAAAAGCTACTTTTCCCAGAGGCATTCAATCGTGAAGACAGATTCAGATTAACAAAAGAAGACTATGCTCTTATATATGATTATATGTCAAGGTATCCATTTGAATCTGATTATCCGAATTACGACACGAACGAATTTTGGCCTGCGTATAGTAAATTACTTTTTTACGGTCGAGATAAAAATGCTTTAATAGACGCTAATGTGCGCATTTTCAATAAATATGGCGATTCATATGGCTACAACATTGACAATGCCTATATCGTTGATTTTGAAAATGGTGTTGAATATTTATTAGCAGTAGTTATTCAATCTAATGAAAATGGTATATATAATGACGGAGTTTATGAATATGAAACCGTCACCTATCCATTTCTGAAAAATATCGGTCAGCTTATCTATCAAGAGGAGCTGAAGAGAAGTAAAAAATTTAAACCCAATCTCGCTAAGTTCGACTTTAGAAAATAATAAAAAAAGGCTTATCAATAATTTGATAAGCCTTTTTTTATATCTATATGTCTTTATCTTTTCAGAGCAACTTCAATTAATTCCCCATAAAACTCCTGTTCTGTTATACCTGCCGCTCTTACTTGTTGCGGAATAAAACTCTGCGGCGTTTGTCCTGGTATTGTATTGATTTCAATAAAATAAAACTTATCTGAATCGTTTTCCAAAAAGAAATCAATACGGACCATTCCTTTACAATTCAATCGCACATATACTTCCTTCAGTATCTTAGATATGCGTACTTGTTGCTCTTCATTTAGGCTTGCAGGAGTTATTTCTTCCGTTAAACCTGGAATATATTTTGCCTCAAAATCAAAAAACTCACGTGTAGTTTTAACTTCCGTCGCAGGAAGTACAATCAATTCACCATCAATATTCCGATAAATACCTTCAGAAAATTCACGACCATGAACGAATTCTTCAACAATAACTTGACTTCCTGTATTTTCAGCATCAAATGCCTTATCAATAGCTTCTTTTAATTCTTCTGCTACTTTTACCTTCGTCATGCCAATACTACTACCACCAGCATTTGGTTTGACAAAATACGGCAACGCTAATTTCTCTTCTACAAGAGCAACACCTTCAGCGCGCTGCGCTTCAAATAACAAGACAGATTTTGCGAGGTACAAATCACTGATGTCTGCTAGAATAGCTTTTGTATAGCCCTTATTCATCGTTAGAGCTGAAGTAAGTGCATCGCATGATGAGTAGGGCATGCCCACTAAATCAAAATAGCTTTGTAATCGACCATCTTCACCAGGGGAACCATGAACCATAATAAATGCTAAATCAAATTTTATGATGCTATTATCAAGCGCTAAAGTAAAATTTTCTTTGTTTATCGGAACCTTAATTCCAGAATCACTCACATAAAACCAAGAATCCTGAGTAATAGTAATTTGATAGATATCATACTTATCTTGATCCAGCTGCGAGTAGACAAATGCAGAACTTTTGAAAGAAACTTCTGCTTCGCCTGTATAACCTCCAGTTATTAATGCTATTTTTGTTTTCATAAAAATTATTGTGATTCTTGTAACAAATATAATTTGCTATACACAGAAAAACGAATAATTTTGTTCATTATTTAGCTGGTAGGATAAACGAAACAAATAATGGCTTTAATCTTGCTTGATGAGAATAGTATAAAATGATTTTTTAAAGAAATATAAATGTCAAAGATATTACAATATTTAAGAACGAATACGTTTAGAAACAACCTTCTTATTGCCATCGGATTTGTTGCAGCAATTTTTCTATTTATATATTTAGGCTTAAAGGTTTATACGAAACATGATGAATCAATCGATGTGCCCCTTGTAAAAGGCCTGCATATTAACGCCGCTATTACAGCTTTGGAAAATGCTAATTTGGAGTATCAAATTGACTCTGTATATCAAATGGATACTAAACCAGGTTTAGTAATTGAACAAGATCCAGAGGCAAAATTTCATGTTAAAAGCGGCCGTACCATCTACCTGACAATTATTACGGAGGTAGCACCGGAGATTGCATTTCCTAAAATTAAGGACAAGACATTAATTGAGGCCTCTTCTATACTAAAAAATCATAATTTGCGTATAGGTGATACCACTTACATCGCCGATATCGCAAGGGATATTGTTTTAGATGCACAATTTGCGGGACAGTCAATCCGTGATGGTAGAATGATTCCAAAAGGATCAAAAATAGATTTAATTCTAGGTAATGGACAAGGTGCCAATGAAGTACAGATACCAAACTTATCTGGCTTAACTGTAGCAGAAGCAAGGTTTGCTTTACAGGGTATCGGTTTATCACTAGGAACAGTGACTTATGATATTGGAGTTTCAGATACGAGCACTGCTCGAGTCATTACGCAATCACCTGGTTTGGAAGTAGGTATTACCAGTATAGGTGCAAAAATAGACCTGACACTATCGAATAGCATTCCAGTAACAACAACTCCCTAATTAGAAAAAAATAAAAAGATCCATAAAAAATGGAAAATAAAAAGAAAATACCAACTTGGATAAAATTAATTGTTCTTCTTTTTCTAGTTATAGGAGGATATTTCGGATGGACAGCATATCGTACTTTTTTAGCTCCAAATGTAACGGATATTCAAAAATATCTCTATATCAATACAGGCGACACCTATGAAAATGTATTGCAAAAGATTAAAGATCAAAAAATTGTGTCAGACCCTGTTAGCTTTGACCGTGCTGCTCAATATCAAAATTACAAGGAAAGTGTTAAAGCTGGCCGATATGCTTTGACTCCTGGTATGAACAACAGAAGGTTCATCGGAAATCTAAGAGGTGGCTATCAGGATGCCGTGAAATTTAGATTCGAAAACATTCGTTTAAAAGAAAATTTCGCTGGCAAACTAGGAGAAAATTTTGAAGCCGACTCGCTCACATTCCTAAACCTATTGAATAATGAAAGTTTAGCGAAGTCATATGGGTTTACTGCTGATAATTTCTTAGCCATGTTTATTCCTAATACTTATGAGCTATACTGGAACACAGAACCTGAAAAGCTATTCGCTCGATTTCACGATGAATGGACTAAATTTTGGACTAGTGAACGCCTTGCTAAAGCAAAAGCAATCAATCTAACACCACAAGAGGTAAGTTCACTTGCTGCGATTGTAAAGGGAGAAGCTTTACATAAGGATGAGATGCCTGCAATAGCGGGATTATACCTGAATAGATTGCAGAAGGGAATATTATTGCAAGCTGACCCAACGGTAATTTTCGCCAATAACGACTTTACAATCCGTCGCGTTTTAAATAAACATCTAAGAACGGATAATCCGTACAATACTTACATCTATAAAGGTCTTCCTCCAGGTCCTATTATGATGCCAAGTATCGCGTCAATAGATGCAGTATTGAATTACAAAAAACACGATTTCATCTATATGTGTGCCAAAGAGGATTTTTCGGGTTACCATGCTTTTGCTACAAATATTGCAGAACACCTCGTTAATGCCCGTAAATTTCAAAAAGCTTTAGACGACCGAAATATCAAAAAATAATATGTTTCAATCCGAATATCAAACAAGGGTACGTTATGCCGAGACCGATCAAATGGGATATGTTTACTATGGTAACTATGCTGCTTTTTATGAGATAGCACGTACCGAAATGTTGAGAAGTACGGGTATCTCTTATCGAGAACTGGAGGAAATGGGCGTCATGTTACCCGTAATGGAAATGAAATGTAAATACATCAAGCCTGCGCGTTATGATGACTTAATAACGATCAAGACCACTATTCGAAAAAAACCAGCTATCAGAATTATCTTTGAATATGAACTCTTCAATCAGAATGGAGACTTGCTAAATACAGGCGAAACAACATTGGTATTTGTTGATATCAATAAGAATAAGCCAACCATGCCACCCGCTATTTTTCTAGAGAAAATGGCTCAATATTTTGAATAATCATGTCAAATATCCATCCATACTTATTGAAATTAAAACTTTACAATCAAGTTATTGAATGGAGTAAAACGGTCATTTTACCTGGATTCGGCTCTTTACCTTTATATACTGTCGCGGTATTTTTTTTTCAAGAGATATCACGAGATTCCATCTTAAGTAAAGCATCTTCGCTATCATATAGTTTTATGTTGGCTATTTTCCCAGGTATTATCTTTCTTTTCACATTAATACCTTATATACCGATTGACAATTTCCAAGAGAAACTACTCGAGTTCCTTGAAGTAGTAATCCCTCACAATGCTTATGAGGTTGTCGAAACGACATTAGAAGATATCATCAAAAATCAAAATGGAGGACTTTTATCTTTTGGTTTTATATTAGCGACATATTTTGCCACCAATGGCATGGCCTCTATGATGCGGGCTTTTAATAAATCGTCTCTTATCGCTGAAAAACGCAGTTGGGTTAAACGTAGAATAATTGCCCTAGGCTTGGCCTTTCTAATCATTACTGCCCTCACAATAGGTATGACCATATTTACTTATGCTGGTATTATTGTCAACTATTTAAAAGATAGCATAGCCATCACTAATAGCTTTTGGGCATTTGTTATTAAAGCTGCACGCTGGCTGGTTATATTTGGAATTTATTTTTTTACGGTTAGTTGTCTCTATAAATTTGCTCCAACATCTTCACGAAGATGGAAATTATTTAGTCCTGGTGCTACATTAGCAACTATTTTAGCCATCTTAACCTTCTCCGGTTTTGCATTTTATATTAATAATTTCGGCACGTACAATAAACTTTACGGCTCCATCGGTACACTGATTGTCATCATGATCTGGATGTACCTTAATACCTTAATATTATTGATAGGTTATGAACTAAATGCTGCAATAGCCCTCTCTAAACAAAGTATAAAATTTGTGAGACCAAAATCGTATAACTCTTTCCGAGGTAACGACAACCAATAATATCAAGTTTCTGCCACTCCCCCTCAAACGGTTAAGTATACGCCAATGTAACTGAAAGGAGTATATATTGGCACGCTAAATCATTAGGCATCCTATCAGAACTGTTATTAAAGACACCTAAATTATTCAATAGAAATGCTGTTGACAGGTAGCGCTTATATAAAATCATGACATCTTCTTGAATATGTTACAAAGACCTCCTATAATGTTATGAAAATTTCATTTAGCGTACTAGTAGTACGCTAGCCCCATAAACATGGAGTAAAACCTAAAATTAAACTAAAACAAGAACCCAAACTTAATATCTAGGCATTTTAAACGATAAAAGCAGTTGCCTTTTCTGACGTTAATTCGTTCGAAATAACATGATACAAGTAGAATGTGGATAACAATTTAAAAAAAACAAGATATAAATCCTTGTTAATAAAAGTTTTTCGTATTTTTGCAGTCCCTACAATGTGGGGAAAAGGAGAAAAAATAATTAATGGCAAAAAAACAAGAAGTAGAAAAAGAGCTAGCAGCGAAAAACGCGGAGCTACAAGGCGCTGACACCAAAGTGGTGAAAGACACAGAAAAAATTGAATCAGAGGCTGATTCAAAACTAATCGAAGAAATCAAATCTAACACGTGGATCACTCCTGAGGGTGAATTCGACTGGGATGCAGATGACAAAGGTTTCGGAAATTACAGCGATGCTGAGCGCGCTAAATTAGAAGAACAATACGCAGGTACTTTCAACCAAATTAATCAAGGTGAAATTATCGAAGGTACTGTTGTTTCTATCAACAATAAAGACGTTGTCTTAAATGTTGGTTTCAAATCTGACGGTTTGGTTTCATTATCTGAATTCCGTGACTTACCAGAATTGGCAGTTGGCGATGTAGTTGACGTTTTTGTAGAGTCGCAAGAAGATGCTAATGGACAATTAGTATTATCTCGCAAACGTGCTAAAACTCAAAAATCTTGGGAAGCTATCAATGAGGCATTGGAAAATGATGCTATCATTAACGGTTATGTTAAAAGTCGTACTAAAGGTGGTCTTATCGTTGATATCAAAGGTGTGGAAGCATTCTTACCTGGATCTCAAATCGATATCAAACCTATCCGTGATTACGATATTTACGTAGGTAAAACAATGGAATTCAAAGTTGTTAAAATCAACCACGAATTCAAAAACGTTGTCGTATCTCACAAAGTATTAATTGAAAACGACTTAGAGAACCAAAAATCTGAAATCGTATCTAAATTAGAAAAAGGTCAGGTATTAGAAGGTACTGTTAAAAATATCACAGATTTCGGTGTGTTCATCGATTTAGGTGGTGTTGATGGTTTACTTCACATTACTGATATTTCATGGGGTCGTATCGAGCATCCAAAAGAGGTATTAACATTAGATCAAACTATCAACGTAGTTGTGTTAGATTTTGATGATGAGAAAAAACGTATCGCTTTAGGCTTGAAACAACTTTCTGAGCATCCTTGGGAATCTTTAGATAAAGAATTAGTTGTTGGTTCTAAAGTAAAAGGTAAAATCGTAACAGTTGCTGATTACGGTGCTTTCTTAGAAATCATCCCTGGTGTTGAAGGATTAATCCACGTTTCTGAAATGTCTTGGTCTCAAAACTTACGTTCTCCACAAGAGTTCTTAAAAGTAAGTGATGAAATCGAAGCTGAGATCTTAACTTTAGATCGCGATGAGCGTAAAATGAGCTTAGGTATCAAACAATTGACTCCTGATCCATGGAAAAATATCGTTGAACGTTACCCAGTAGGTTCTAAACAAACTGCAGTAGTTAAAAACATGACTAACTTCGGTGTGTTCGTAGAATTAGAAGAAGGTATCGATGGTTTAATCCATATCTCTGACTTATCTTGGTCTAAGAAAATCAACCACCCTAACGAATTCACTAAAGTTGGTGAAAGATTAGATGTAGTTGTTTTAGAATTAGATGAAGAAAACAGAAAATTATCTTTAGGTCATAAACAATTAGAAGAAAACCCTTGGGATACTTTCGAAACTATCTTCACAATTGATTCAGTTCATGAAGGTACTGTATTGAAAGTTGGTGACAAAGGTGATATCGTTGCTTTACAATACGGTGTTGAAGGATTCTGTCCATCTAAACACTCTGTAAAAGAAGATAATTCTGCACTTAAAGTTGATGAAGTTGCTTCATTCAAAATCATTGAATTCAACAAAGAAAACAAACGTTTAGTTATTTCTCACTCTCGTATTTGGGAAGATGAAAGAGCTGAAGCACGTGTTGAAGAATTCAATGCTCGTAAGAAAGAAGCTAAAGTAGCTAACAATGCTGTTAAAAAAGTGAAAGATTCAGTTGAGAAATCTACATTAGGTGACTTAGACGTTCTTGCACAATTGAAAGAGCAAATGGAAGGTGATGAGAAAAACGCTAAATAGTTTTTAACATCAACTCAATAATATAAAGCCCTAGCATTTTGCTAGGGCTTTTTTGTTTATATCAAAAACATAACTAAATTTAGGTTACATAAATTTAGTTAACCATGCACTTTGAAACTTCATTAATAACAATTAAACAACTACAAGAGAACTTTGACAATCCTAAAATAGTAGTAGTAGACTGTACAATTGATAAAGTTGGACAATCCATGAAAGGTTCTCAACTACGATTGATTCCAAATTCCTTATTTTTTGATATCGAAAATAAGTTTTCAGATGTAAAAAACTCATTACCCCATACCCTCGTTGCTGCAGATGAATTTACAAAAGAAATACAAACGTTAGGAATTGATAACGATAATATCATAATCCTCTACGATCGATGGGGTATATATTCTAGTCCTAGAGCTTGGTGGATGTTTAAAGTGATGGGATTTGAACAAGTATTCGTATTAGATGGTGGCCTCCCAGCATGGGAAAAAGAAAAACTTCCAGTAATGAATACATATTTAATTCCGACAAAGGCAGGTAATGCTACTGCGCAATTCAGCCCCCAATATTATGCGGGCAAAGCAACTATATTAAGCGCCTATAACAACAGAGATATTAGCATCATTGATGCTAGGAGTCAAGAAAGGTTTAATGCGACAGCTCCAGAACCCAGAGCAGGATTATTGGGCGGACATATTCCTCATTCACATAATCTTCCATTCGACCGTGTATTGGATGGCAATTACTACCGCTCAAAAGAAGAATTAACCTCACTTTTCTCCGACTATTGCGACCATCAGATTTACACATGTGGCTCTGGTGTCACTGCATCCATTCTTGCTTTCGCAAGTTATCTCTCCGGGAATAAAAACATCAGTGTATACGATGGATCTTGGTCTGAATGGGGACAAAAAGAACTTAAATTACCAATCGAACGTTAATCACCTAGACTGATATAGACAAAATAAACAAATGGACGGAAGAATTATTGACCTTACGTCTCATAAATGAGCAGTTTGCTCCTGTAGAAGTAACTAGGTGGGGTGGTTCAATATTTAAATTCCAAAATAAAAAATGTAATTTCTTTTGCTGGATTTAATGGCCATTTTGTATGCTGGTTCTTTAACAGTTTGCATCTCCAGGATTTAGTAGCAGTATTCACAGCGACTAGATTTTCGTGTTCCAATGATACAAATCCTCTACAACGCGTATTTTCAAATGATCAATCAAGCTTCTCACTATTCCCAATTTTGTTTCGTCGTCGCCGAAGGAAATATGCTCTATTAAATCATGTATAGTTTGAGGTTCCTTCAATAAAATCCGTTCTATCTCTAATTTTATATTCTTGTGCATCTTAGCCTGATGATTTCGAATAAGGCAAAGATCACATACTTGGCAAAATAATGCATGCTGTTCACCAAAATAATGCAATAGTGATTGACTACGACATTGCGAATGATCAATATAGTTGAGCATTGCCTCGACCTGCTTTGTCTTTACACGCTTTCTTTCCCTTATAAAAATATGATCTACATATAGATTTTTATAATCTACTCGATCTTGCAAAAAAGATAACTGTGGTGCATCTGTTGGAGGTATATAACTCGCTATTTCCATTTGTACTAGGCCTTGGATTAAGCTTACTATTTGATCAAATGATACGCCAAGCTTCTTGGCAAACTCATATTCATTTATGGTGATGTAATCATCAAATACGCCACCATAAGATCGCAATATAGCCTTGATAAGTTTATCGAATCGCTCATATTGAACTTGGATTTTATAGAGTTCCTGATGATGGACCTCAAATTTAAATCGCGCAGGTATAAATACTGCCTCTGATAATGCTAACCATCCATCTTTCTCCAAAAACTTGAGCGCACTTAGCGTGGGTATTGTTTCTATTTTATACTTTTTTATAAAAGCAACAACATCGAAATCAAAGTTAAGGCCTTCCCCTGCACCATAAGGGATTTGAAAATGATTACATAAGTGATGATAAACTTGTTGAATGAAAGCCACAGTAGGGAAACTGAGTTCTGCATTTTTCAAAAGTCGATTTTTATCTTCTTGTTGATACAATAGGACTGGGAATGCTTTTTTCCCATCTCGCCCCGCACGACCTGCTTCTTGATAATACGCCTCTAGCGATTCAGGAATGCCCAAATGGATAACGAATCTTACATCAGATTTGTCAATCCCCATCCCAAAGGCATTTGTAGCAACGATAACGCGTGTTCTATTTTGCATCCAATCCTCCTGCTTACGATCTCGATCCTTTCCTGGCAAACCAGCATGATAAAAATCTGCTGCAATACCATTATTCGTTAAAAATTGAGCAATCTCTTGGGTCTCTCTCCTATTCCGTACATATACTACTCCACAACCACCTAATTTTTGAATGATACGAATCATGCGTGCCGATTTATTTTCTTCTTCCAGCGCCATGTATCCAAGGTTATCCCGTAAAAAGCTTTTAACAAATACATGTTTAGTTTTAAACTGCAATTTATCCTGAATATCTGCAATTACTTCTGTTGTGGCTGTCGCTGTAAGTGCTAAATAAGGTACATCGGGATGTAATTCTTTAAGCTTAGAAAGATGTAAGTAAGGTGGTCTAAAATCATACCCCCATTGAGAAATACAATGTGCTTCATCGATTGCGAAAAGATTAACAGACATATGTCTTATTCGCTCCTGAACCAAATCACTATACAGCCGCTCCGGTGAAAGATAAAGAAACTTAATATGACCAAAAATACAGTTATCTAAAATAATATCTACTTCCCTTGGCTTCAGTCCAGAATAGATGGCAACCGCATCAATACCAATATCCTTAAGATGTTGTACTTGATCCTTCATCAATGCAATCAAAGGTGTCACCACGATGCAAATACCTGGCATCAACATCGCAGGAACTTGAAAACAGATTGATTTTCCTCCACCAGTGGGCAGTAAAGCTAATGTATCCTTCTTATCTAAAACAGATTGAATTATTTCCTCCTGCAGTGGTCTAAAACCATCATGTCCCCAGTATTGCCTTAATATGCTAACGCTATCTACACTCATAATAACTCCTTATCCCAAACATACGCAAAATTATTTTTTATGCTATAATGCCGTATTGCCAAACTGTCCAACTGTTGCTGCCATACCTGAATATTATGATCACTATTTGTCCCATCAAACAAAACAATTTTAGGTTTAATAAGCTTTACATTATCCACAAAGTTCCATTTACTATTTTTTCTTACAATCAATACATCCGTAGGTAAGACTTGAAGTGTTGCATGCTCCATAATCTGAATAATTAAGCCCGATTTTTGAATGAGATAATTAACTCGTAAAGAATCATCAGAAATCAATTTATGATAACCAATCCTATTCCAATTGGAAAATCTACTCAAATCCCGATATATACTGTACTTTAATGCCCTAGTATTAAGTGAATCAAAAGAACTAATCACAGTCACTTTATTCCTTTTAATAAATGCAAGCGTTATATCTTTTCCTGTATTGTATATTCGAAAACCTTTATAGGTTAATTTAAGATGTTGTTGGTAGTTAAAAATTATAACGAAAATCAATAAAAAAAACAGACTAAAATACATTACATTTTTACTTTTCCATTGAAAAGCATAGGTAAGGGTCAAAAGCATGGTTAAGCTTACAAACACCATAATAGGGGAAAGAACAATTCCTGTCCATGTAGAATAGGGTAATTTATCCAAAAATTTAAGCATAAGAAACATATACTTAACGAGCCATTGTAGCACATGCCCTAGCCATATATTAATAGAATCAAATGGTAAGAACATCAAGACTAAACCAACATACATGATAATCGTAACAGGTAGCACGACAAGCACATTTGCAATCAAGAAATAATTGGGAAACTGACCAAAATAAAATAAAGACAACGGTGCCGTAGAGGTTTGAGCACTTAATGAAATACCAATACTGTCCCATATATGATGACTAAAACGACCGTCCGTATAGGGTGCGATTCTTTTATATAATGGAAAAAGAAAAACAATACCTAAGACGGCACTATACGATAATTGGAAACCAATGTCAAAGAGCATATTTGGTTGAAACAGTAAGAGTAGAAATGCTGATGCAGCTAGGGTATTTAAAATATTCACCTCTCTCCTTAGTAAACGGGTTATTAGAAAAAAACTTAACATAATTGCAGCCCTTAATATGGACGGAGCCATCCCAGTGAGAATGGTATAACTCCAGATTGCTAACAACAACAAAACAGTGCGAGTGATATGGAGAACATGATTTCCTTTTACCTGTTGCAACAACCACAACAGCAATAGAAAAACAATACCTACATGCATACCCGAAACACTCAATACATGTATCGTACCTGTATTACTAAAGGTCTGTAAGGTATCTGTCGACATAGTAGTACGATATCCGAAAATAAGAGCTGTTGCTATTTGAAATGCTTCTTCATCATCCAAATATTTTCTAAACTTATGGACTAACCCTTGTCTCAAGTTCAATCCTAATGCTTTAATACGATTGCCCTTATTCCGACCGATGACTTTATATTCACCTAAACTTAACCTGTTTTGAAAATATATACCGCGGTTTGCTAAATAGTTTTTATAATCAAATTCAAGAGGGTTGTAATGGTTGGGTATAGCTTTAATCTTGTTGATAAAAATGATTTCATCTCCGTATTGAATGGGGGCTGTACGATCTAATTCCACAGTCATCATCAGATTACCCGTCGCTTTTCGAAATGTTGACTTTGTTTCTTTTGCTCGCAATAGAGCAGAAAATCTCACCGTATTATTTTTAACAATTGGTTCATCATCCACTATTGCTATAAATTGATCACTCGCTCCTAAGTGAAAATGATTGGCATCATTCTTAAAGTGTGTTCTAGATATATTCCATAAGCCAAATACAAAAAGTATGACATAGCTGTTCATGATATAAAGGCTCCGAAATCTTGGTTGCATAATGAACCACACAACTTGACTCAGTAAAACAGTGATAAGTATAGCATTCAAAATAGAAAATGCCGCATTACCTGCTGGTATAAAATGCGCAAGTCCAATACCCATACTATAAAAAATTACAATTTTGAGAAATGGGACCTTCTTTACTTGTTCATGGAAGTTAGTCTTCATCAGAATTGAATCCTCAACTGTACTTTAAGTTCTGACTTAATATTTCCTTTAATCTCATCTAGACCAGAACCTATCTGATCTAATTCTGGATAGTAGAAAGCCGAAATTTTAGTCCATAAATCAACATGACGATTTATTCTATACCTCATGTTATTATAGATACGCCACCCTTTTTGATAATACAACGGAAAAGATGATGCGTATAAAACATCGTTTTCAAATGCATAGATTCGAGTATTATAGCTATCGGTATGAAAATAGGCTAATCGCACATTAGTAGTTATTTTACTTTGGTTAGGACTATAAAACAAATCTTGATACACCATCCATCCCAATTCTTTAACTTGATATTCTTTCTCATATTGGATAGCCTCAATGCGATTACGGATGCTCCAGATACTACTTAACTTATACTTGTACTCCAAACGGATCTGATACTTCTTAACTTCTGCTAAAATGACTTTTTGAGTCTTCGAACTAGAAGTATTTTCTTCCCGTAGGCGATAGCGCAAGCGCAGGGATAGCTGTCCCTTCTTGTACCATATATAAGAAAATTGGGACATCATATCGTAACCTGAAGAAGGTTCTAAAGCCCGATATCGTAACCAAGGAAACTTAAAAAAATCAACATAAGTTGTCCATTGAATTTTCCGTGATGGATGATAGACTAAGCCGGAATAAAATCCTTTTTCATTTTGAGTACCACTAGTCTCCCCGATAGCCTGCGAGAAGAAACTATGGTAATTTTTTTGATAATCGCGATACAAGAATACGGTCGAGAACTTCGGAGTAATGCTCGTAATCAATCCCGTTAACCAAGCATACCCCTCGTCTAAACTAGTGGCAACTTCACCAAAGAAATAAGCGCTTTTATAAGAATAGTTATAATAGAGACTTCCATTTCGTAATAAATTACCTTCAAAATCGAACTTATTTTCAGGGGCCTTACCTAGGGTTTTTATACCATCAAGCTGTGTTGCGACAAAATTTGCCCCTATCTTAAATCTGTTTTTTCCGTAGCGTATATTGCTTCCGTAGACAAGTTGACCAATAGCCTTTCTATAGTTTTGTTCTGTCGGTGTTCGATGTAATCCTGAAATGGCTAAAGTTGATATAGCCCATTCGTCATGCCTCTTTTCGACCTTACCATCGATATGTCTATAGGAAACGTAAGGGGTCAACTCAAAACTGCCTAATGAAATGGTACCAGATATTCCTCTTAAAAAATTTGCTTCATTTAAAGATGTATAGGACCGCAACCCTGCTCCTTGCCTAGCTGCACTTTCAATCATACTCCCTTTCCCAAAACTCAATCCATTCCACATAGTTAACCCCTGCCCTACCTGCAATGCAAAATCACCAATCACCACATGTTTCAGCTTTCCCAAATCTCGGATGGAAAGACTTGCGGAGTAAAAATCAAAACCGTATTGTTGTTTATCTTTAAAAAATGGTTCTCCTGCATCCTTATCCATATTGACTGCTAAGCGAATCTTATTATTATAATTGAACCTATAGCGTAACAAGTACCTGTTAGGGTCTCCAAGATATCGAGAACGCGCAGTATCTGTTATAGCATAACCTTTAGCCTTATGTGGTATACGTCCATAACGAATCATAACCTCTTGTTTAGATTTGGTCAATAAATTCTTAACATTAAAATCTCGATAATGAATGGCATTATTCACAGTCACGAAGGGCAGCAAATTTTGAATAGTACTTAATTCAAATCCAGTAATGCTTTGCAACTCTTGTACAGATAGAAAATCACCCGCCTCCTTCCGGTGTGTCAATAAATTTTCCACTTGAATTGCGCTTAAAAATATTAAGTCACGCAGTTCTTCTCCATTTGTTTTATTTAGATCTATTGGGTTTTTCAAATAGTAGCCCCATTTTTCAGATAGCTCACTAGCATCAACACCCTCTTCTAACTCCTCCAACAGTTGTTCAAATAACTGGTCTAGTGCTAACTGTTCATACTCCTGCCCATAAAGGTAATATGGTGTTAAAAAGGATGACCAAATCAATAAGTAAAGTTTTATTTTCATAGGCTGATTCCATAAAAAGTGAAATATTAAAAAATTCAATTATTAAAAATATTAACTGCATATTTTTTTGATAATATTAGGCGTAACTGATTCGAAAAACCTCCATTCTAAACATGATTTTATCGCACTGATTTGTAACAAGATATATCCAGATTATTAAAAATAATTTCAAATTACCTTTAAATCAAAAAATAAAAATCAAACTATTGAAGTTTAACACAACGCTATCGAACCGGCTAAAAACCATCAGAAAATTAACAGACCAGAAAACACAAAACGTAGTTCTACAGACTCGAAATCTTTTTAGAGTTGAGTCAAATCGTTAAAAAACCAGAAATGAACTTATAATCAGTAAGGTTTTATCTTATAATTGGTATAGCATCTACTCCATCAACCTATCCCTTTATCTTATAAAAAAGGGCTGGTTTTAAAGGAAACATATAATCGTAAACTATAAGTTACTTGTAATCTCCAAATTTCACAAAATATTATTTCAAATTTTAAGCAAAAAATAAAGAACAAAAAAAGGTCTAACTACCATCGTAGTTAGACCTTTATAAAGTTTATGAAATAAAAACTTTTAGATATCTATCTTAGCATAACGTGCATTTCGTTCAATAAACTCACGACGTGGAGCAACTTCATCGCCCATTAGCATTGAGAATATACGATCACATTCAGCAGCATTTTCTATCGTTACTTGACGTAATGTACGCGTCTCAGGATTCATAGTTGTATCCCATAGTTGTTCTGCGTTCATTTCTCCAAGACCTTTATAGCGCTGTACATGTACACTATCTTCTTTACCTCCACCCTTTAATTGCTGAATAGCATTTAAGCGTTGGTCTTCGTTCCAAGCATATTGAAATTCCTTACCTTTTTTCACTAAATATAAAGGTGGCGTTGCGATGTAGATATACCCCTTCTCAATCAACTCTTTCATATACCTAAAATAAAATGTTAGGATAAGAGTCGTAATGTGAGAACCATCTACGTCCGCATCGGTCATAATAATGATGCGATGATAGCGTAATTTATCTAAATTTAAAGCTTTGGGATCATCCGCAGTACCCAAACTAACACCCAGGGCAGTAAACATATTTTTGATCTCTTCATTTTCATAGATTTTATGTTCCATTGCCTTTTCTACGTTTAGGATTTTACCACGTAGCGGCATAATCGCTTGATATTTTCGGTCACGACCAGATTTTGCTGTACCACCAGCTGAATCTCCCTCGACGAAATAAATCTCACATTTAGTAGGGTCATTATCTTGACAATCAGCCAATTTTCCTGGTAAACCAGAACCACCCATTACTGTTTTTCGTTGTACTAAATCGCGCGCTTTACGAGCAGCAGCACGAGCTTGAGCAGCGATAACAACTTTTTGTACAATTGCTTTTGCTTCTCTAGGGTTTTCTTCCAAATAAATATTTAAAATTTCACCCACAGCGATATCAACAGCACCCATTACTTCTGAGTTACCTAATTTTGTTTTGGTTTGCCCCTCAAACTGAGGTTCTGCTACCTTAACCGAAATCACCGCAGTCAAACCCTCTCGGAAATCATCTCCAGTTATTTCAATCTTCAAATTTTTCAATAAGCCAGACTTATCAGCATACGCTTTTAAGGTACGTGTCAAACCACGACGAAAACCAGCAACGTGAGAACCACCTTCAATGGTATTGATGTTATTCACGTACGAATGTACATTCTCTGTATAAGTCTCGTTATATTGCAACGCTAATTCTACAGGAATACCTTGTTTAATACCTTCCACATAAATTGGATGTGGTATTATCGGATGACGATTGCTATCTAAAAACTGTACAAACTCTTGTAAACCGCCTTCAGATAAAAATACGTCTTGACGTAAAGTACCATCTTCTAAGGTTTCTCTTTCATCTACTAAAGATAATTTAAGTCCCTTATTCAAGAAAGACAGCTCGCGAAGTCGACTTGCTAGGGTATCATAATTATAAATAGTGGTAGTTGTGAAAATCTCTTGGTCAGGTCTAAAAGTAACAATAGTTCCTGTTATATCTGATTCACCAATTTCTTTTACCGTATATAAAGGTTTCCCTTTTTCGTATTCTTGCTGAAATACCTTACCATCACGATGGATCACTGCAGATAAATGCGCTGATAAAGCGTTTACACAAGAAACCCCCACACCGTGAAGACCACCTGATACTTTATAAGTATCTTTATCAAATTTACCACCGGCGTGTAATACAGTCATTACAATCTCCAGTGCGGATCTATTTTCTTTTTTATTGATACCTGTTGGAATACCACGTCCGTTATCTTTTACAGAAATAGAATTGTCTGTATGGATAGTGACAAAAATATCTGTACAATAACCTGCAACGGCTTCATCGATAGAGTTATCGACTACCTCATAGACCAAATGGTGCAAACCTTTAACCCCAGTGTCTCCAATATACATGGAAGGGCGTTTACGTACAGCCTCTAATCCCTCTAAAACTTGGATATTATCGGCTGAATAGGATGATGCATTTTTGTTTTCTTCGCTCATTGAAAATAATTAAATACTTGTAATCAAAAATACGAAATTTTAACCACTTTAACAAGTCAAGTATCAGTACTATCAGCCAATATAACCACACTATTATTCCATATTTTTTTTATATTTTAGCAATCTCAAAACTAAAATGTAATTTTTTTATAGTAGGTTTGTTCTTATAATAAACGTGTAATCTAAATAAACAATGAGTAATATATTTTCAACTTTATCAAAAGTAACCTTAGGTCTAGCTATTTCTGTGGCTGCTGTTTCCTGTAATCAAGCATCAAAAACTCCAAGTACTACCTCGACAAAAGATGCTGCATTAACAGAAGAAGCTTCAACAAAAGCTGAAAAAATTGTCTATATCAATTCTGATTCATTATCTCAAAAATATGAATACTTCAAAGATATCAGAACGAAATTAGAAGCAAAGGTTAAGAAGGCTCAAGCAGATTTACAAGGTAAAAGCCAAGCTTTCCAACGTGAAGTTGCAGATTATCAACAAAAAGCACCAAATATGAGTGCCAATGAAAGACAAGCAACAGAAGAGAAATTAGCACGTAAACAAGATGAGTTAAGCCGTCTGGATCAAAATGCTTCTTCTTCATTAGCACAAGATGAGTCTTCAGAATTTAACAATGTCTATAATAAGATAACTGAATTTTTGAAAAAACATGCTAGCGACAATGGTTATACACTTGTTTTAACCTATTCAAAAACAAACCCAACTGTTTTATACGCGGATTCGAAATTGGAAATCACCAATGAGGTGGTAAAACAATTAAATGAAGAGTATAAAAAAGAAAAAAAATAAGGTTATAAAAATGTCAATAAAGAAAGCCGCTGATTAGCGGCTTTCTTTATTTATTAACGATTTGCAATTTGAAATTGTGTTCGGTATATTAACATCTAAATCTAATGTAACCTATGATATCCACAATAATAAGTAAAGAGCAGGCTAGTTACGAATGGATTGATGTATTCGAACCCAGTATTGCGGATTTAGAGATCTTAAAAGAAAAGTATAATCTCAATCAAGCATCGATTAAAGACTCGTTAGAACCCGAACATTTACCAAAAATAGAAGAGTTTGATAATTACACCTTCATCATATTACGTATGGTCTCTTCTACATTTAAAGATAATTCCGACAATATTGGTGAAATTACCGACCGGTTGACTATTTTTTATGGTTCAGACTTCGTCATTACGCTTCATAAAAAAAATGTAGAATTCATACATAAGATGAAACTGCTGGATTTTAAATCTGCTAAATTAAAAGATAGTAAACACTTGGCTAATTATTTAAGTATGGCAGCACTCGGAACCTTTGAAAAGATACTACCTAAAATCTCGACTAAATTAGATGAGTACGAGGAAGGTGTCTTTCTAACGCGTCAAAAAAAGTTAGTTCTCAAGCATGTTTATTTTATTAAAAGACAGATTGATGTCGTTCGAAAAGTGATTATCCTTTACAAAGAAATAGTAGAACACTTTCATGCGAGCCAAAAAAGAGATGTCTACAGTCGCGATCTAAAAGATCTATATTTACGAACGAATACCCTTTATGATAATCTTTCGGAAAATACGAGTCAACTATTAAATATCTACTTTAATATCTCTTCTAACCATACCAATGAGATTATGCGTATTCTGACCATTTTCTCTGTTTTTTTCATGCCAATCACATTTGTTGCTGGCATATACGGTATGAACTTTAAAAACATGCCAGAATTGGAATGGTATTATGGGTACCCTGTTGCAATAGGAATAATGCTCGGAATTTGTATTGCAATTTATTATTGGTTCAAAAGAAAAGGGTGGTTATAAGACCGGTCTTTTCTTTGGAGTAGTGGCAACAAAATCCTTTAAATAATAAGGTTCAAAGTAGGCGACATCTTCAAATTCCTTAGCTTGATATCGATCGAAAGCTATTTGACTTATATCAACGGCATTGGTCTGAACCCCTGTAATGACCTCTACACCCTTCGCTGCCTTGAAAGTGGCTTCTAGTTTATCTGCACCCGGCCCGAATAGGCATATGCGAGGATATTTAGCCAAATAGTGATCCATACTAGCTTCATCTACAATCAGTGCCTGTGTCGCTGTAACGACCAATCCTTCTTTGTTAAATGCAGTACAGTAGACTTCCATCCTTCTGGCATCTAGCATCGGGATATAAAGATCGTATTCCTGAGCATTAGCATGATGAGCAAGAAATCCAGCGTAAATTCCATATAAGGTATTTACCGCTATTAAGGGAATATCCAAAGCATAACAAAGTCCTTTAGCTGTAGAAACACCAATCCTCAGGCCAGTGTAAGAGCCGGGCCCCATACTCACGGCAATGGCATCTAATTCCGTGAAACCTATATTTTGACGATCTAGCAAAGCCTGTATGAGGATTGTGAGCTTAGTTGCATGAACATTAGGTTCATCCACACTTTCGTGTTGACAGATTTTGCCTGATTCAACTAAAGCTACTGAACATACAGAAGTAGAGGTCTCGATTTGTAAAATATAAGTATGCATATGATAGTAAAGATATTAAGGAACAGGATCATGACCATGCCCACCCCAGGGATTACAACTCAGAATACGTTTAAGGGTTAACCAGCCTCCTCTAAAAGGACCATGCTTCTGAATAGCCTGATAGCCATATTGGGAACAGGTTGGTGTATAACGACAATTTGCTCCCAAAAAAGGAGAGATAAAAATTTGATAAATCCTAATAATCGCTAAAAATAACAGACTAAAAATCTGCTTGATTATCTTTTGCCAAATATAATTTAGAACATTCATTCTTTAACTTTATCAACGCTTTTTCCATATGACTATATAAAAAGTCATAGGCTAACTTGCCCTTACCTACATATTGTATCGTGAATAACAAAGGTAAGTGATGTTGTTGTAAAAACGGTGTCAAACCTACGTTTTTTTGCAAGCGAAAACACTCCCTCATACGTCGTTTCATCAAATTGCGATCAACAGCTCTTTTAAAGCGCCTCTTAGAAACCGATATGATGACTTGTGATGCTGTATTTTCTAAAACAAGGTGGTTATCATCTTTTGGAGAATAAAAGACAACACGATAGGGATAACAAACAAAAGAAGAACCTTTATGAAACAATGTATCAATCAACTTGACACTACATAAACGTTCTTCTTTCTTAAATGTATTTTTAATCATAATCGATGACTGAAAAGTCGGCCATGTTATTACACGAGCCTCCTGGCCACCAGCTACGCAAAAAATATTAACCTTTGTGACGACCTTCGTCAGAAACTGTAAGGCGTTTTCTACCCTTTGCTCTACGAGAAGCTAAAATTCTTCTACCATTTGCAGAACTCATGCGATCTCTGAATCCGTGCTTGTTTCTTCTTTTTCTTTGCGATGGCTGAAATGTTCTTTTCATGACGCTTAATATGCTAAATTATTTTTGATTCTATTAATAATACTCCCTAAAGAGGAATGCAAAAGTAAAATATTTTTTAGAGAATTACAAACAATTATTACAACTTCTCTAAAAAATTGGAATATTCCATAAAAAAACAGATAAAGAGTCTAGATTCTTTATCTGTTTATCGTACAACGATATTCGCTTACTTATTCTTAAGTAAATCTCTGATTTCTGTTAAAAGTGTTTCTTCTTTTGTTGGAGGAACTACCGCTTCTGGAGCCTTTTCCTCTTTACGTTTCATCGAATTCAAGGCTTTTATCACCATAAAAATACAAAGTGCAACAATAAGAAATTGAATCACAACGTTAATGAAATTCCCTAAATTAATCGCTACTTCAGGCTTTTTTGCAACTTCGTCTGCTGCTTTAAGGACGTACTTAATTTGCGAAAAATCAACACCGCCCGTTAAAAATCCTATCGGAGGCATAATAATATCGTCTACCAACGATGTTACAATTTTTCCAAATGCACCGCCGATAACAACACCGACTGCCAAATCAACTACGCTACCGCGCATAGCAAATTCTTTAAACTCTTTCAAAAATCCCATAAAATAAATTGTTTAATTTTGCAATTATCGTAATAATCTACCTAAATATAAGGTTATTTCAATAAAATCAATCACTTCCGTCCTAAATAAATTTTAGGCGCGTGTTTCCCTTGAAACAGTATCTATTTTTAGATAATTTCAATTTTGACCCTATTTTTTAGTCTGAGAATATCTGTAGCTGTCCATTTTTACCCTTAACTGGTGGCCTGATAAAAGGATCATCTATCCATTGCCATATATTTATTTTCACGAATATATTCATCCTGATAAACCCGACCAAGTTAGACAGATTCCAATCGTATTTAGCCTTCTTCTGAAGGTATTTGAGCAGTAATATTCCAATCAACGAAGTCCATATTTGGATCATGACCGCATTTTCAGAAGTACCCACAAAAGATGATATTTTTAAGCGTTGCTTCAGATGCTTGAAGAAAATCTCGATCTGCCATCGCTGTTTATAAATGTTAGCTACTAGTGATGCCTTCCATTGGATATTATTTGTCAGAAAGTGGTACTGGTTGTCTGTGCTGCTGTCCCAAAAGTGAATCAAGCGTAATGGTTTAGAGTTGTATCTATCTGCTGATGGACCAGAAAGCTCAATGATCTCATCTTTAATGATTCCCTTTTCAAGGAGTGCTTCACTCTGGTATGACTTGATAACGTTGTACTTCATGTTAGTTTTACTCCTGGTAACAAAATAACAACCTCTGCTGTCCAAATCCCCGAGCCAGTTGTAATCCACATAACCTCTATCCACCACTACAACGCTTCCTTTGGAAAAACTATAGCTACCCGCACGCTGGCTTTCATGAACTTTCCCGTCTGTAATCTGCATGAAAACAGGAAGACATCCATCATAATCCAGCACAGTGTGCAGTTTTACAGCACCTTTGGTGCTTCTAAATTTAGCCCAGTCAAATACAGATAAACATAAAGGGATGATACTGGCATCCATCAGATAAACCTTGCGCTTTAATTGCGTTAGATCTTTGCGCAAATGGGTATCCTTTTGCCATAGCTTATCTAATAGCGAAAAGTACAGATCTTTAAAGAGTTCATGGGTGCGGTGCTTGTTGATATAGGAAATATTGGACTTGCTGGGTGCTCTACCAACACCTAAATGGTTCAAATTACCAGTCGTACTACGTAAGCCATTACTGATATCACGAACTGAATCTGCAGAAGAAAAATGGCAAAACAACATGCTAGCAAGATGCGTCCAGCTGTTGATCCCTTTACAATGTTTGTCACTCTTGTGCTTAGCAACCAAAACCTTGAATAATTCGCGGTCGATAAGTGATAAAATCTGACTAAAAACGTTTAAATTTACCATGGCGGTGTGTTAAAATTTGACGATTTAAATATAGCAACTTTGCTATAGCAAAACACCGCCACTTTTTTCAACGTTTAGGACGCTACTGAAAATCAATATAAAAATATAGCAATTTGTATTACCTTATCGCCAATCTGATTAAAACACAAAGTGCAAAGAAATAAAATAAACAGGAGAGAACTAATCTTTGACTATATTTACACAAATTTTACAACCCGTAACCCAATATTTTTATTTATTTTTAAACAACAAATTTGCAAAATAATATTTACTAAATATTTATCATGAAAAAAATATTAATTGCCGACGACCATAGTATTGTTCGATTAGGAGCATCTGTCATTATAAAAGAGAGTATACCCGAGTGCGCCATTACACAGGCACAAGACTACAAAGAGGTCATACAGTTGCTTAATGAAGAAGATTTCGATTTGCTTTTGCTAGATATCAATATGCCAGGTGGCAACAATATTAGCGTCGTGAAAGAAATTCTCGAAATGCAGCCTAACATCAAAATTCTAATATTCTCTTCTTATGACGAATCGCTTTACGCCTTACGCTATATAGAAGCTGGTGCTGCTGGGTTTGTCAATAAAAGCACTGCTATGGCTGAATTAAACAATGCCATTTTAACGATACAGGAAAGAGGTAAATATATGTCAAACGAAGTAAAAGATCTTTACGTTAAAAAATTGACACAAAGTAAGGCGAAGATGAATACGTTGAGCCCGCTTTCGAGGCTTTCAAATAGAGAAGTTGATGTTGCTAAATACTTAATTCAAGGATATGGAATTATCGAAGTGTCGACAACTTTGGACTTGAGCCCCTCAACAGTAAGTACCTACAAAAGTAGAATCTTCGACAAGTTAAATGTATCCAATATTCCAGAACTTATAGAAATATTTAGAATTCACTCTGCCAATTAGCTGACAAAGTGAATTCTAAAATTCACTATCTCAATTGATCGATAGTCATCACAGGAATATCTTTATCAGTAGTAAATGACAAATCCGATTCCGCTTTATAAGCATATCCATTCTTTTCATCCAAATCCCAAAGCATGGGCGCAAAGTAATTAACACAGGTGGTAAAACCTTGTAATATCGCTGACATAACACCTGTATCTTTTGAATTCTTAGCTTCGTTTTCGATTTCAAATACACCCGAAAACTTTTTACTTTGAAGCGTATCTACAAACGCTCTCCAATCCATGCTATCCGAACCACCAAAACCAGGAAGCATTGCTTCATAATGATGTCTGTCCCAATCATGTGCTGGTATAGCAATATTAGCCCTCCTAGCAAGTTCGGTATCCACATGTTGCATTGGATACATCCCTCCCCAATCTACACGTGCCTGTGTACTTAGATTGCGTGTAGTCTTAATGTGAATACGGTGTAGCCTATTGATGTCCATGGCATTTATCACAGCTACAGGGTCGGTATTCTGCCAAACATCATGTGATGGATCATAAATCTCACCATGAGCCTTACTTGGTATCACTTCGTACATTAATTTTCGCGCAGCCAATACTGCAGGTAAATTATTATAAGTACTGCTATATCGTGATGACCTCCAGCCTTCCATTGGACAGTTCTCATACAACACAGTTACTCCCAGATCTTCCGCATATTTTATAATTGGAGCAAAAACACGTTTATACTCATCGAGATTTTTCTGAAACCCATCAATTTGATTTCCAAGATCATGATTATACCCTACAAAAGTTCCTACCTTAACATTATTAGCATCACCTCCTAATAAATGGGCAATACGAATCAACTTCAATAAATGGTTTTGATTTTTCACACGCTCACTCTCCTCTCCACCAATCATATTCTCAAATGCACCTAAAGATAGATGCAGTTTTGCCTGATTGAAAATATCAATGGTATGTTTTGCATCCTCAAGAGTAAACCCTTCATAATTCAGGTGAGTCGCAGTATGATCCTGCCGTGTTCCATCTTTTCTAAACACACACAAGTCAATACCCGAAGCGCCTACTTGTTTTGTCTTATCGATTAATTGCGGTAAATCCAGCTTGTCAAATGCCGAACTCATTACCCATATTGGATTATTCATTTTGCTATTCATATGTATACTACTTGTTTTTTATCGATCATATGAAATACCCATAGTACATTCCTCCGCATTCGACAGCTTCTGCTACATGGATATTTCATAAATATTATGCAATTCTATATAAAGGGTACAAATTTAAAGGTACAAAAAAAAGCCATCTCATAAGAGATAGCTTTCATATTATTTATCTTAAAATAAACTAATCTACATTGTCATGTAGAAAAGAGTTATTTGGTCTAATCTCCGTATTTCCGTCTTCGAAAGACAACGTAAATCGTGAAACTTGAGATTGTGAAGAGTGCGGAGTATCATCCAATGACATCTGCTTTCTTTTATAAGCAGGCTCATTTTCTAATTCTTGAAGTCCGTTTGAAGACTTCAACTTCATACTTAATTCCTTTAATCTCAAGATACGTTCTTTTGTACGAACCAATTGATCCTCAAATGAAACTTGTTCTTCTTCTACCTGCTCGATTTCAGCTCTATTATTGACAGAGGCTGAAAAGTTGCTATTTTGATCTTCTTGTGGAGAAACTGAATTTGTTGAAAAATCATCAAAAACAGTTGGCATCTGAAATTGAAATACAGAAGGTGACGTTTTTAATTGGAAATCATTGCCCTTATGTTGAGCAGAAGTCTCTTCTTCAATCACTTCCTCAAAATTTAATTCATGACGTATAATTGTATTTTCTTCAACAGCGACTTGTTGAACAACATTCTTAGGTGTTGAAAATAAATCATTCGTCGTATTAGGAGCTGATACGTTTTCTGTATTGGTTTGGACAGGATTCACTAAAGGAGTATTTGATACCTCTTTTTGCACAAACTGATTCACCGGTTTAATGAAAGATGCCACTTGTTCTGCAGCTGTCAAGGGCAAAGTAACCTTTGTATTTTCACGTTCAATATCTCTTTCTTCAGAAGTTTGAAAACCTGTAGCAATAATTGTTACTGATAATTCTTCACCGAAATTTTCATCGATACAATTACCCCAAATCAAATCAGCTGAAAGTCCAGCTTTCTCCTGAATATAATCCGTCACAATTGCCACTTCATCCATCGTTACTTCTTTTAAACCTGAAGTAATATTCAATAAGATATAGCGAGCACCTTCAATTTCATTATCTTTCAATAATGGAGAAGCCAAAGCTCCTTCTACAGCTTTAATCGCACGATCTTCACCTTCAGCGACAGCATTACCCATAATGGCTACGCCACTATCATTCATAACTGTACGCACATCCTTAAAATCGACATTCACATAACCAGGGATTGTTATAATCTCAGCTATACCTTTAGCAGCTGTTGTCAAAATGTCATCAGCTTTTGCAAAAGCTGCTGTCATGGTGAGATTGCCAAATATTTCTCTTAGACGGTCATTAGAAATAACCAAATAAGAATCAACATATTTCCGCAATTCGGCCAAGCCTTCCTCCGCTTGAGAGCGTCGGCGCTTACCTTCGAAAGTAAAAGGAGTAGTAATTATAGCTACAGTCAAAATGCCCAATTCCTTAGCAGCTTTCGCTAATACCGGACTTGCTCCAGTACCTGTTCCACCTCCCATACCTGCGGTGATAAAAAGCATCTTCGTATTCGTACCCAACATACGTTTGATATCATCAATACTCTCGATAGCTGAATTTTCACCAACATCAGGATCTGCACCTGCACCCATACCTTCTGTCAAACTCATACCCAACTGAACTTTATTAGGTATCGGACTTAATTCCAAAGCTTGAGCATCGGTATTACACACGATGAAATCTACTCCACTAATTCCTTGCTTATACATGTGGTTAACGGCATTACCGCCACCACCACCAACCCCAATAACCTTAATTATTGATGATTGTTCTTTTAACATTTCAAACTGTATCGACATAACTTATCCCTATTTAACTCATAATGAACTCAGTACAAACCTCACTTAAACTCAATATTCGTAATGTAATAATAACATATTTTCAACAATTTTTTTCCACAATTGTTTAAAATGTGGAAAAAAACATTTTATGTTGAAAACTATTTTTTATCTAAGAAAGTGGCATCATCAATTTCGTTGCCATCTTTCATTAATTTCTTGAACCAGGTCAATAAACCGTGTTCCTTTTGTTGCTGCTCACCGACCTCTTTGACGGACTCAACATCTTTCTTTACAACCTTAGGTGTGCGACGGCTTTCTACCTCATCCTCGTGCGCTTGAATACCCTTCATCAACAAGCCTATACTCGTTGCATACAATGGACTCTTCAATTCCTCGTACAAAGGTTTTGGTAAAACTTCATTTTTTGCTAGGTATTCATTAGGAAAACCTATACGGCAATCGATACCCGTTATGTATTCAACGAGTTGCACTAAATGTTTCAACTGTGCACCACCACCAGTAATAACGATACCTCCGATTAATTTATTTTCATAACCCGAAGATTTGATTTCATAATAGACATGCTCGATGATTTCTTCCATGCGTGCCTGTATGATATAAGCTAGATTTTTAACCGATATCTCCTTTGGTTCACGACCCTTTAGCCCGGGAACACAAATAACTTCATTTTCTTTATTTTCATCAGCAAGTGCAGAACCAAAGCGTGTTTTTAACAACTCCGCTTGACTTCTTAATACAGAACAACCTTGGCGAATATCCTCTGTTACGATATTCCCACCCAAAGGAATAACAGCAGTATGACGGATTATTCCCTCATGGAAAATAGCCACATCTGTAGTACCTCCACCAATATCAACTAAAACAACACCAGCATTTTTTTCGTCATCATCTAATACAGCTTCAGATGATGCCAAAGGTTCAAGAATCAATTCTGAAACTTCTAAATTTGAATTATCAATACATCTTTTTATGTTACGGATATCCGTAACACGACCCGAAATAATATGGAAATTCGCCTCAATACGACGACCAGCCATACCAATAGGTTCTCGGATACCAGGCTCATTGTCTATGGTAAACTCCTGAGGCAACACATGGATAATTTCTTCTCCCGGAGGCAACACTAATTTATACATATCTGAAATGAGACGTTCAATATCTTTTCTTGTCACTTCATCATCGCTATCAGTCTTGGTAAAAATACCACGATGTTGGATACTTTTAATATGTTGACCAGCAATACCAACATTCACAACTTTGATATCAACATTCGATTGATTTTCGGCTATTTCAACCGCTTCAAGAATGCTGCTAACTGTTTTCTGAATATTGGCAACTACACCTCGACTTACTCCTGCCGAATCTGCCTTACCAACGCCTAAAAGTTCTATTTTATTTGCACCGCTACGTCTTCCGACCGTAACACAAATCTTGGTCGTGCCAATATCGAGTCCGACAATAATCGGGTTCTCTCTTTCAATTTCTGCTGATTTTGGGTTCATAATATTCTGTATTGATGCTGTATACTATAATGTGTTATTCTTTACTTTCTTCTCTGGATTATACAAGTCGTCAAATGTCCAGGCACCGCGTTTTTCGCAAATAATCTGACCTGCATATTTTACATTCACTTTATTATAAGCATCCACTCCAACTTTTGGAATGATTTCCTTATAGAATGTCTGTAATAAACTAAATTTCTGAGCCAACGAATCAGCAGTTCCAATAATAAGCTGCTGATTACCAACCCGTGGGACCAATTCGATATCCTTATCCTGATTAACAAATACTTGGACTACTTGATTACTCCATAATTCGTCCCTTTCGATAAACTGTGTCACTCGGAATAAATCTTTTACCAAAGTAGAACTAACAGAGTCTAACGGGTTTTTATATCCTTCATCGATGTTACCTGTTGCAATCATCACATGTGGCACATACTTTAACGTAGTAGGTACTTTCAGCCCATTTAAGTCAATGTAATATTCGCGGCCATTCTTATTGATGACACGCATGACAACCTCACGTTGTGCGATATTAATAGCCAATATACCTGTCATATCCAAATGCACCGTTGCTTCTGAGACATAAGGCAATTTTTTTAACATCTGTTCAATCTTATGTAAAGGAATATCTACCAATGGTTTTCCAGTGATATTACCGTAATTTTTATTAATAAGTGCGGAAATATCTCCCTGATCAATAAAAGCTTCCTTTCCTTCAATAAAAATATTGATTTCACGACATACTTGTTGATCATCCTTACGGTTGACCAAAGACATCACGATAACTACAGCTATGACTCCTAGAAAAAAGAGCGATAGATACAGTACGCGATTCCATTGTATGTTGTGTAAAAATTTAAGCATGTTCTATAATTTCCTTCAACGGTTTTACTAATTTGTCAATATCACCGGCTCCAACTGTTACCAATAATTCAAGCTTTTCAGTTTTAGCTATCGCCAACACCTCTTCTGCAGTAACAATTGCTTTTTCCGGAGCTGTAATTTTACTTAACAGCCAAGATGAATTTACGCCTTCAATCGGCAATTCACGTGCAGGATAGATTTCCATTAAAAGTAAACGATCGGCCATCGAAAGCACTTCTGCAAATCCATCTATAAAATCACGTGTTCTTGTGAATAAGTGCGGTTGAAAAACAACTGTTAACTTCTTGTTTGGATACAACTTCCGCATTGAAGACAAAAATGCGCGTAACTCCTCAGGATGATGCGCATAGTCATCAATATAAATAGCAGATTGATTTCTTACAATGTATTCAAACCTTCTCTTGACTCCTTTAAAATTCGTCAAAGCTGATTTAATTTTATCATCTTCGATACCCAAAATACGAGCAACTGTTATCGCCGCTACTGCGTTTTCAACATTGTGTGTTCCTGGTAATCCTAAATGGATATCAACAATCTTCGTCGTTCCCGAAATATAATCAAAATAAAACTCTCCATCTCTAACATGTACATGAGAAGCATAAACATCTGCTACTTCATGCCCTGAATAAGAGATTTCTCCATCAAATGGTAAACCTTTCTTCACGATGCGTGTACCCCCATCAACGACCCGATCCAAATACATTTGGAATGATGCCAATAATTGACCTGCATCGCCATAAATATCCAAATGGTCGGCATCAGCAGAAGTCACAATCGCAATATTGGGATGCAATGTTAAAAATGAACGATCATATTCATCTGCTTCTACAACAACGACATTATTATTCCCGTATAAAACGTTGGTATCGTAATTGGAACTGATTCCTCCCAAAAAGGCCGAACAATCAAAACCACTATCTTTTAAAATATGAGCGACCATTGTCGAAGTGGTTGTTTTACCATGCGTACCAGCCACACCTATTGTAAAACGACTTTCACTAATGATACCTAAGACTTCCGATCTTTTATGCAAGGTATGCCCCACCGCCTCCAAAAAATGTTTAATTTTTGAATCTTTAGGTATAGCAGGGGTAAAAATGATTAATGTTTCCTCATTTGAACAACTAAAAATAGGATCCAACGTGTCTACCTCATCCACGTATGAAATAACGATTCCTTCTGAAACCAATTTTTTAGTCAATTCCGTTTCTGTACGATCATACCCATTTACCACACATCCTAAATGAGCAAAATAACGAGCAAGTCCACTCATTCCAATTCCACCTATCCCGATCAGATATACTTGTTTGATTGCATCAATTTTCATCATCTACCTCCTTTATTTGCCAATTTTAAAACTTCTCTAGCGATGACAACATCTGCATCAAGAAGTGCTAATCTCTTTATATTATAAGCCAAAGAATTTGATTCGACAGCGTTATTCAGCAGAGCTAGAGCTGACTCGAACAAAGTTGCTACGGCCTGATCATCTTTCACCAATACAGCAGCCTGCTTTTGCACCAAAGCCATTGCATTTTTTGTTTGATGATCTTCAGCTACATTAGGTGAAGGAACCAAAATCACCGGTTTACCAACAACACATAATTCGGAGATTGTACCAGCACCAGCCCTACCGATGATTACATCTGCTGCGGCATACGCAAAGTCCATTCGTTGCAAAAAAGCTAACATATGAATTCCCGCTGGCAATTTACCCTGTAGTTCTTGACTTAATTTATCGTAATAATAACTACCACATTGCCAGATCAATTGTACATCTGCATGCTTGAGTTTCTCTAAGGAAGCGATAACACTTTCATTTAAAGTACGCGCTCCCAAACTTCCTCCTGTTACTAAAATGGTCTTTTTATCAGGATCTAGACCAAAAAAAGCAAATGCCTCATCACGCTTACCATCAATCTCAACAGAAGCGCGACGAATCGGGTTACCCGTTAACAAAACTTTATCTGCAGGGAAAAATTGTTCCATGCCCTCATAAGCGACACAAATCTTAGCTGCCTTATTTCCCAACCTTTTATTGGTAACACCCGCATACGAATTCTGCTCCTGTACAAGAGTTGGTATATGCAATCGATTTGCAACCATCAATAATGGTCCCGAAGCAAAACCACCAACACCAACTGCAACATCGGGTTTAAACTCCCTGACTATCTTACGTGCCTTGTTCATACTTTTAAAAAGTTTGAATGGTAGAAAGATGTTTTTCCACAACACTTGTCTATTTATCCCTTGAATATCTAAACCAACAATTTTATAACCAGTAGCAGGAACTTTTTCCATTTCCATACGACCATTGGCGCCAACGAAAAGAATTTCGTTTTGCGGATCCAATGCTTTCAGTGCATTAGCAATTGCTACTGCTGGAAAAATATGTCCGCCAGTACCACCTCCACTTATGATCACACGTATAGCCATTCGTTTTCTATATTTATGCTGGAATAGTACCAACAACCACTCTTTTTGCTTTAGGTCGTTCGTCCAATTCCTGCTTACCCTTTAATTCTTCAATATTTCTACTTACACTCAGGATAATCCCTAATGCAATACTTGTAAATAAAATAGATGTCCCCCCCATACTGACCAATGGAAGCGGTACCCCTGTAACGGGTCCTAAACCTACTGCTACAGCCATATTTGCAAATGCCTGAATGGTCAAGCTAAATCCTAAACCCGCAGCCAAAAAAGCACCAAACGCTTTAGGGCTTAATGTTACGATGCGAATACACCTATACATCAATGCGAGGTATAGAAAAATCAATACAACTCCACCTATCGTCCCATACTCCTCGATAATGATGGCAAATATAAAATCTGAATAAGGGTGTGGCAGCACATTCCTTTGAATACTATTGCCCGGCCCCTTACCGAATACACCTCCAGTCGCTATTGCAATCTTCGCATTGTTTGCCTGGTAGTTTTTATCATCTTGAAAAGAAACAGGCATACCTTCCTGTCTATCTTTTTCTACCCCCATAAATGTTTTAACACGGCTATAATAGGTGGCACGTCTTGGTCCTACGGAAACAACGATGATCCCTAACAAAAACACACCAGCCGATACAATAGCAATCTGTTTAAAACTAATACGACCGATCAAAAGCAACAATACACATACCCCAAACAACATAATTGCTGTAGACATATTCGCCCAAGCAATTAACACAAAAACACCACAAACAGCGCCCATTATTGGAATAAATGATTTTTTTACATCTTTGATTTCCTCTTGCTTTCTTGAAAGCATACGAGCCAAAAAAGTAATCAACGCCAACTTTGCCAAATCGGAAGTTTGAAATGTTTGATTGATAACAGGTATGGTTACCCAACGACTTGCATCATTTACCTTACTACCAAAAATCAACGTATATAATAACAGTGGAACTGTTATCACCATTAATAATTTGGATATACCCGCATAGTACCGGTAATCCAGTTTATGCGATAAATACATCAAAACAAACCCTACAACAATTAATGAGAAGTGCTTGAACAAATACAACTCCGTTCCCTTTCCTTCTTTATAGGCCAATGTTCCTACAGAACTGTAAACCGCCAACAAAGACCACCCCGAGAGCAGGATCACAATAATCCAGATCCAACGATCGCCTTTTAATTTAGAAAGTAGCTGCTCTACCATAATTAATCCCTTTAGATTTATTTTAAAAACCTATTCTACTACAATTCCATAACCGCAGCTTTAAATTTATCACCACGATCTTCATAATTTTTAAACCAATCGAAACTTGCACAAGCTGGGGACAACAATACCGTATCTCCTTTTTGTGCTAAATGCGATGCCAACTGAACTGCATCATGCATAGAAGAACTGTTTACGATCAGATCCGTATCCTCTTCAAAAGCAGCATGAATAGCTGCATTATCTTTCCCAATACAGACAATTGCGCGTACTTTATTTTTCACTAGATCACGTAACATCTCATAATCATTGCCTTTATCTACTCCTCCCAACATCAAAACGATAGGCGTAGACACACTTTCCAGCGCATACCACACAGAATTGACATTTGTTGCTTTTGAATCATTGATATATTGAACACCTCCAATACATGCAACTTGCTCCAAACGGTGTGCAATATTGACATATGAACTCATACTTTCCTTCATAGCTTGATTCCTCAATTCTTGAACCTTGGCAATAAGGCCAGAAGCCATATTGTTGTACACATTGTGTTTCCCTGTCAAAGACAACTCTTCCGTTCTCATAGTAAATGTATCGCTATTAGGTATGTTAATTATAATATCTTTAATTGAAGACAAATACGCTCCAAATGCTACTTTTTGCTCCTGTGTAAAGGGTAAATGTGTCGCAGCAGTATGATGCCTTTTCAACCCTTCTGTTGTTTGTGGATCATCCAGACAATAAATGAAATAATCATTTTTCGTCTGATTTTGAATCATTCTAAATTTAGAATCCACATAATTCTCCACTTTATAATCATAGCGATCCAAATGATCAGCTGTAATATTCAAAATCACTGCGATGTCAGCTCTAAATTGATACATATCATCCAACATAAAACTTGAAATCTCCAGTACATAAACATCAAATTGCTCGCGCGCCACCTGCAATGCAAAACTTTTACCGATATTCCCAGCTAAACCGACATGTTTTCCGGCGTGTTTCAGCATCTCGTACGTCAACATCGTTGTTGTGGATTTCCCATTTGATCCTGTGATGCAAATCAACTTTGCATCGGTATATTGTGCTGCAAATTCTATTTCTGCAATCACGGGAATTTGTTTTGCCTTCAAGGCAACAACAAGAGGAGCATGCTCCGGAATTCCAGGACTTTTAACAACAAGATCAGCTTGTAAAATATGATCTTCACTATGCTCACCCTCTTCATAAGAGATTTGCTCACCCTCTAATTGTGCTTTATACTGTTCAGTAATCATTCCTTTATCAGAAACAAAAACATCAAATCCTTTTTGCTTAGCTAAGATCGCAGTACCGACACCACTTTCACCTGCACCAAGAACAATTAGTTTTCCCGACTGTGGATAATATGTTGATGAAATGTTTGCCATGTCGATTATCTAATTTTTAAAGTTACGATGGTCAAAATGGCCAAAATAATTCCTACGATAACAAAACGGGTCACAATCTTAGCCTCATGGTAACCTTTCTTCTGAAAGTGATGATGCAAAGGAGACATCAAAAATATACGACGTCCTTCCCCATACTTTTTCTTTGTGTATTTGAAATAAGAAACCTGCAGAATTACAGAAACCAGCTCCAATAAGAAAACACCACATAAAATCGGAATCAACAACTCTTTACGAATCAATATTGCAAAAGCAGCGATAATCCCGCCGATAGCCAAACTACCAGTGTCACCCATAAATACTTGAGCAGGGTAAGTATTGTACCATAAAAATCCAACACAGGCGCCAACAAAAGCACCTGCAAAAATCACAAGCTCTCCAGAATTAGGAATATACATGATATTCAAATAATCAGAAAAGATAACGTTACCAGATACATAGGCCAATATCGCCAAGGTAACACCAATGATTGCAGAAGTTCCCGTTGCCAGACCATCAATACCATCTGTTATATTAGCGCCATTGGAAACGGCTGTTACGATAAAAACAACCACAACCAAGAAGACAATAAATGTTAAAACATCATTATGCAAGCCAAACATCTTGAACACTTTAGCATAATCAAATTCATTATTCTTATAAAATGGAATGTTTGTTTTTGATGATTTTACATTCTCTGCATACGTCTTCTCGCCCGTACTTTGATTGATTACAACCTCAACTGGCTTAGTCGATGTGGGTGATGCTACATTTTGACGCACGACAATCTCTGGGTGAAAATACATCGTACAAGCAATGAAAATACCTAAACCTGTCTGACCAATTACTTTAAAACGTCCAGCCAAGCCATCCTTATTATGACGAAATACCTTAATATAATCATCCAAAAAACCGACAGCTCCCATCCATAATGTGGAAACAATCATAATGATGACGTAAATATTGGTCAACTTAGCAAACAACAAAGTTGGAATCAAAATTCCAGCAATAATGATTAAGCCACCCATTGTTGGTGTACCCTGCTTCTTTTTCTCCCCCTCTAATCCTAAATCACGAATAGTCTCTCCCACTTGCTTATTCTGAAGCACCTGAATCAGTTTCCCTCCAAAAACAGTAGTAATGATCAATGAAGAAATCACTGCCATCGATGTTCTGAAAGAAATATACTGAAACAAACCAGCTCCTGGAATGTGCATGTATTCGTTTAACCATGTGAATAAATGGTACAACATATTATTATACTTCGTTAAATGTTAATTCTAAAATCTCTTTATCATCAAAATGCTGACGTACACCATTTATCTCTTGATATTTCTCGTGTCCTTTTCCTGCGACCACAATGATATCCCCTGGCTTTGCCAATTGATAAGCAACACGAATTGCTTCTTTACGGTCTGCAATGGAAAGAACTTTACTTTTTTGTTCGGGAGCAACACCTGCTTCCATTTCTTTAATGATTACGAGCGGATCCTCCGTTCTCGGATTATCTGATGTAATAATCAATCGATTGCTATAGCGCAAAGCCGCTTGTGACATTTCCGGTCGCTTTGTTTTATCACGATCACCACCACAACCTAATACGGTAATGATCTGTTGATTCTGATTGCGCAATTTCTCAATAGTCTGCAATACATTTTCAACCGCATCAGGAGTATGTGCATAATCCACAATTCCAAAGACACCATTTGGCGCTTTCATGGTTTCAAACCGCCCTTCAGCACCTGTCAATACGCTCATCGCGGTTAATACCCGAACAGTTTCTTGTTCAAGCAAAATAGCTGCCCCATAGACCGCTAATAAGTTATAAGCATTAAAGCCTCCAACCAACTTCACCCATACATCATGACCGTCGATATTCAGCAACATACCATCGAAATGACTTTCCACTATTCTAGCACTAAAATCAGCACCTGAATGTAAACCATAAGTCTTTTTATATGCAAATGTGTTTTGCAACATCACCTGGCCATTTCGGTCATCTTCATTTGTCAGCGCAAAAGCAGCTGTATCTAAATCATCAAAGAACTTTTTCTTCGCCTTAATATAACTATTGAATGTTTTATGAAAATCTAAATGATCATGTGTTATATTGGTGAAAATAGCACCCGTAAATTTTAACCCAGCTATTCGCTGCTGTACAACTGCATGCGAACTCACCTCCATAAAACAATAATCACAGCCTTCTTCCACCATTTCATGTAGCAAGTAATTCAACTGAATAGGGTCTGGTGTTGTATGTGTTGCTGGGATGACACGGTCACCGATTTGATTTTGCACTGTTGATAACAAACCAACGTGATAGCCCAATTCTGTGAACAATTGAAATAATAAAGTTGCAACGGTTGTTTTACCATTAGTACCTGTAACCCCTACCAACTTCATTTTCTTCGACGGATTATCATAAAAATTAGCTGCAACTATTCCCAATGCAAGAGCAGAATCTGCTACGACAATATAAACTACCGAATCCAATGTCTCCACTGGCAATTCTTCTACGATAACCGCCCTGGCTCCAAATGCAATAGCTTTATCAATAAATAGATGTCCATCTGTGTGCACACCCCTAACTGCAATAAACAAACTACCCAATACAACTTGACGAGAATCGAAACAAAGCGATACTACCTCAACATCTAGCTGACCGACTACTTCCTGTACGGGAATAGCATGTAATATGGTTTTTAAATTCTTCATCCTACTTCAATTCTATTGTTACTGCTGTACCAATTGGTAACTTTTGACTAGCAATCAAAGACTGCTTCATCACTTTTCCTTTTCCGATCACGCTTGTTTTAAATCCAGAATTTTCTAACGCAAACAATGCGTCGATCAATCCCATCCCCATAACGTTCGGCACTACACCTTCTTTTATTTGATATTCCACAAATGGAACCCCAAGAGTCGAACTTGTTGTGTCATTCTGTGCAATTGAATTCCAATTTACAATCTTCAAACCTAACTGCTCATATACCTTTTGAGTTGCTTCACGCGACCCTTTAAGTGTCAATGCCTTCGTGTTTAATACCGAAGTATTCAGTTTTTTTCTATTAAAGGCACTATGCATATCCAAATCATTTGCATATACCATATCAGCCAACTCTTTAAACACAGGTCCTGCAGTAGATGCACCATAATATCCATTTCTTGGATTTCGAATCACTACGATAATCGAGTACTTCGGATCTTCAGCAGGAAAATATCCCGCGAAAGAAGATTGGTATTTACGGTTACGATATCCCATCGCGCCATCCGCCATCTGTGCCGTTCCGGTTTTACCACCTGAGGTATACAAAGGATTCCGTAACGTTTTCCCCGTCCCTTGCTTCATTGTCCCCTCTAGCATCCCTCTAATTTGTCCTATTGCTTTATCTGAAGCAATTTTTTCATTGATAACGCGAGCTTCAAATTTTTCAATCGTATTCCCCAGATGTCTAATCTCCTTAACAAATAAGGGTGAAATCATTCTACCGTTATTTGCAACAGCATTATACAATGCCAGCATCTGTAATGGTGTCACCTTCAATTCATAGCCATAAGCCATTTGTACTAGGGACAAGCCACTCCAACTTTTACTCTTTGGAGTTTTTATTAAAGGAGCTCCCTCTCCTGTTATTTGTAATCCTAATTTTTGATCTAAACCAAAAGAATGCAGTTTAGCTGAAAATTTACCTGGATTATCTTTATAACTCTCATAAATCAGCTTCGTAATACCAACATTTGATGACTGCTCGAAAGCCTCCTGTGCACTCATCACCGATTTTTTAGGTGCATGTGAATCTTTAATCGTATGACGATAAATCGGCCAGTTACCATTTCCAACATTCACATGCGTGCTTGAGTCAATCAAACCATCATCGATAGCCGCTAGATAAGAAGCTAATTTAAACGTAGAACCTGGCTCTGCACTTTGCGCAATTGCGATATTCATCTTTTCACGATAGACTCCATCTTTGTCTTTCGTGAAATTAGCTACAGCACGAACTTCCCCAGTCTTGACTTCCATCATCACCACACAACCCTCATCTGCATTACTTGCGATCATCTGCTTTTCTAAGGCTCTCTGCGCCATATCCTGCATATTGATATCAATCGTCGAAATAATATCAGCACCATCAACTGGAGCCACCTCAATATCACGATTTACCGGAATCCAAACACCTCCAGCTATTCTTTGCATCAATCGTTTACCGCTTTTTCCATCAATATATTCACCGTACGCACCCTCTAAGCCTACATGAATGTTTTCTTTAACATTCTTATAACCTATTGTACGTGCAGCTAAATTCACAAATGGTAGAATACGCTTATTCTGACGCTCAGTAATCAAGCCTCCGGGATAACGCTCTTTACCCACCCGTACAGCTTTAAAAAGCGGAAAGCTTTTAAGAACTTTCAAGTCTTGATGTGAAACAGCACGTTTAATCAAAATATAACGCTGTTTTTTATTTCTCGCCTGCTTCAATAATGTCAAATACTGCCTGGAAGATTTATCTTTAAAAAAACCAGACAGCTTAATTGCTAAAGAGTCAACCTTCAGATTAAAATAATCATTTTCCTCTTCTGGAATCGCCATTGCATCGAAACGCAAATCATACTCCGGAACAGACGTAGCCAAAAGACTTCCGTCATTGGAATAGATATTCCCTCTTGCAGCCTCTACTTCACGCTCCTGAATAGACAAACTATCCGATAGAGCACGCCACTTATCACCATCAACGTATTGCAAATGAAAAAGCTTCGTAAACACAGCAATCGCCACAAGGACGATTAAACCGAAAGCAATATAAACACGAAATAGAATGGTAGTTCTGATATTCATAAACGTCTCCTATTTCTTTTTTTCTTTTACAATTTCAATCTTAATTGGTGGTTCCACTCGCTCTTTCAAACCTAAAGAATCCACACGCTTTGCTATTTCTGTCTGGGTAGACATTTTCATGAGTTCAGCAGAGAGCGACTTATGATCCCAACTCAACTCTTTGACTTCCCTACTCAATTTATCTATATTACGTATCGTACGCTCTGCGTAATGTCTATTTGTAATATAGAGCAACATCAACAAGGTAACAAAACCAGCAAAAGGCAAGTAGTTTACAATCGAATAAATTGATAGATTACCCGCAGTAAGCAACGTTCTCAAAAACTTTTGCGTTTCCTCAGCTTTCTCCTCAACTGCTTCTTGCAACTCCTCTTGAACCTCTTCGCTTAATTCTTGCTGTCTTATCGTATTCTTACCCATCCTGACAATCAATTAAAGCATTAAGCTATATCCAACTTTTCAGCAATGCGTAGTTTCGCACTACGCGATCTATTATTTTCCACCAACTCATTCTCATTTGCCGTAATTGCCTTACGACTAATAACTAGAAATGGTTTAATTTCATTTCCAAAAAAATCCTTTTCCACATCCCCTCTGAATTTACCCTTAGCCATAAAGTTCTTCACCAAACGATCTTCCAATGAATGATAGGACATCACCACTAAGCGCCCTTCAGCCTTTAAGACATCTACAGTTTGCAACAGAAACTCCTGAAGAGCCTCAAGCTCTCTGTTAACCTCAATACGCAAAGCCTGAAAAACCTGCGCATGATATTTATGTTCTTTCCCTCTGGGAACTAACTTTTTTATAGCATCTTTTAACTCTGCGACAGTATTAATGGGTGATGTTAACCGCGCAGTGACGATAGTTTTTGCTAATGTCTTCGCATTGATAATCTCCCCATACATCCCAAATATCCGATGAAGATCTTCTTCCGCATATGTCGCCAATACAGTTCGAGCATCCACATCAGAAATCTGATCCATCCGCATGTCCAAATCAGCATCAAAACGGATGGAGAAACCACGATCGGCAGCATCAAACTGATGAGAAGACACTCCTAAATCCGCTAAAATACCATCTACCTGTTTTACGCCATTTAAACGAAGGTTATTTTTTAGGAAACGAAAATTTTGATGAATCAAAGTAAATCTCGAATCATCAATTACATTATTCAAAGCGTCTGGATCCTGATCAAAAGCAAACAATCGACCTTCTGGTCCTAAGTGTTTTAAAATTTCTCTGGAGTGACCTCCTCCCCCAAATGTCACATCCACATAAATGCCGTTTGGCTTTATCGCCAATGCATCCATGCATTCCCTCAACATAACTGGCACATGATAAACATTATCCATTTGCTAATCCTCCTAAATCAAAACCTCCCATAACCTGTTCAGCTAAAGCCGAGAAATCCTCTCCCAAATCACCATTCATAAAATCCTCGTACCCGTCTTTAGACCAAACTTCAATCTTATTAACCTGACAAGCCAAAACAACTTCTCCGGTTATACCTGAATATTCCAATAAGCTTTTTGGTAATAAAACCCGACCTGCCGCATCTAAACTCAACTCGGTTGCCCCTCTTGTGAAACTCCGAATAAACATTCGATTTTTCTCAACATATTGATTCAACTGAGCCAAACGAGCAGTTATCGCATTCCATTCCTCGCGCGTATAAATCACCAAATGCTTTTCAAATCCACGATTGATTACAAGCCCCTCGCGCTCAACATCAGGCAACTGCCTTTTGAGCGCAGCAGGCAACACCATTCTTCCTTTGGTGTCCATCTTGCATTCATATTCGCCAATTAAAAAACTCATTTTGTACACATTGGTTTCAAATTCAATGTAAAAGTATACACTTTCACCCACTTTTACCCACTTTTACCCACAAAAAAGTTTTCCACATAGTGAAAGCGCTACATTTAAGCAAAAACAACCGCATTACAGAGACAACAAAAAGCTAAAAAATAGCTCCCAAATGTAGTTTTTGAACCGTTTTCAAAAACGGTCCACCACAAAAAAAAACTGTCAAGAAATTACATTTTTTCGCTATAAATTGTTGAAAGTATAGGTGAAATATCATATTTTTTTAAAAAAATCATGATATTATGAAATAAAAATTAGATTTTCTACCGCTTTCTTAGTAAATCACAAGATGTTAATAATCAACTTATACTTACAAAACAATGACGTTAAAAACGCGCCATTTATAGCAAAAAAATATCTAAAAGGGGAAACAGAAATAAGAAGAAAGATTGGCAAAGCAATCTTTCTTTAAAATGATTAAAAGTCAGATTTACACGTAGAGAAATACTTCATGCTCACCACAAAGTTGATGTTTCAAAAAAGACAAAAACTGAGGCTATATCGAGTCCCAACTACACTCGAACTTCCCATGTAAATCGGACCTTAGTGAACCTGTTTTAAAACAAAATATCAGGTGTATTTTACCTTAACAAAAAAATGGAAAGGTTAAGCTAAAAACAAATGAAACGAATCGCTATTCCATTCTCAACAATGCGTATTAACTTAATTGAAATGAATAGTTTAAAATTAAAAATGAGTAATTAAATACCATATAAACAATACAAAAATTTACGTTTCGAAATTTTATTTATAGCTCAAATGAAACGAACTAAAAAAAAACGATTGATCTTTCTTTCAATAAAACAAAATTGCCATTCGTTATTCTCCCGAAAAACAGATAATTTTGTATAAAATTATAATTAGAGTATGCATAGAACAAACACGTGCGGAGAATTAACAATAGCTGACTTAGGTAAAACGGTTTCACTAAGCGGTTGGGTTCAAAAATCACGCGATTTAGGCGGGATGACTTTCATAGATGTAAGAGATCGCTATGGCATTACACAATTAACATTTAATTCTGATGACGATGATTCTTTACGTGCTAGCGCTCGTGAACTAGGCCGTGAGTACGTAATTAAGGTAACTGGAACTGTTATTGAACGTTCTAGCAAAAACTTAAAGATTCCAACTGGAGAAATTGAAATCAAGGTATCTTCTCTGGAAATATTAAATTCGTCTAAAACACCCCCATTTACTATCGAAGATGAAACAGATGGAGGAGAAGATATTAGAATGAAATTCAGATATTTAGATTTACGTCGTACACCCGTAAGAGAAAATTTAATATTACGTCATAAAACTGCTCAGGAAGTTCGTCGATTTCTTGATGAGCAAAATTTTATTGAAGTTGAAACTCCTGTTTTAATCAAATCTACACCAGAAGGTGCACGCGATTTTGTTGTCCCTTCACGTATGAATCCAGGAGAGTTTTATGCATTACCGCAATCTCCTCAAACTTTCAAGCAATTATTGATGGTATCTGGTTTTGACCGTTACTTTCAAATTGTAAAATGTTTCCGTGATGAAGATTTGCGTGCTGACCGCCAACCAGAATTTACGCAGATCGATTGCGAGATGTCATTTGTCGAACAAGAAGATGTATTAAATCTCTTCGAAGGTTTGGCAAAGCATATATTCAAAAAAATTAAAAATATTGACCTAGGAGAAGTACCGCGTATGACGTATGCCGATGCGATGCGCTTATATGGTTCTGATAAACCTGATATTCGTTTCGGCATGCAATTCGTAGAATTGAATGAAGTTGCAAAAGATAAAGGATTCCCAGTTTTTGACGCTGCTGAATTAGTCGTTGGCATCAACGCTGAGGGTTGTGCGCACTACACGCGTAAACAATTGGATGCATTAACTGATTATGTGAAGCGTCCTCAAGTTGGTGCAACGGGTCTGGTATATGCACGTTATAACGAAGACGGTACAGTTAAGTCTTCCGTAGACAAATTCTATACCCCTGAGCAATTATTAGAATTCGCAAAATTACTCCAAGCAAAACCTGGAGATCTATTCTTAATCATGGCAGGTCCGAAGGACAAAGTTCGTAAGCAATTAAATGAACTTCGCTTAGAAGTTGCCAATCAATTAGGTCTTCGCGATAAGAATAAATTTGCTCCACTTTGGGTATTGGATTTCCCATTGTTAGAATGGGACGAAGAATCGGAGCGTTATCATGCGATGCACCACCCGTTTACTTCACCAAAACCAGAAGATATAGCTTTATTGGATACTAATCCAGGTGAAGTGAGGGCCAATGCATATGATTTCGTCCTGAACGGAACTGAAGTCGGCGGTGGCTCGATACGTATTCACGACCGTGAATTACAGTCCCTCATGTTTAAACATTTGGGCTTTACACCAGAAGAAGCACAAAAACAATTTGGCTTCTTAATGGAAGCATTTACCTATGGCGCTCCTCCACATGGTGGACTGGCATTTGGATTTGATCGTTTGGTAGCTTTATTAGCAGGAATAGATTCTATTCGTGATGTCATCGCTTTCCCTAAAAACAATTCAGGTAGAGATGTGATGATTGATGCTCCTTCTACAATACATCAAAATCAATTGGATGAGTTGAGCTTAAATTTGAACTTAAAAATTAAATAAATTGATCGCATCATGCGAGAAATAATTTATAAGCGTTATCTTTAAAAGTTGGTAATTTATTACCAACTTTTTTTATAAAATTAAAAGAATTAGATGTCAGTAAGCTCTGCAGATAAATTTTTGAAAGAAAGTGCAACCAAATCTTTCGACAGTAAGCATCGCGATATTATCAATTATAATATCGACAAGTATAATATTGCTTTCGAAAAAGGGAAGAGTAAATTCGTGAATCTGGAGAACTCTCGTTTAGAAGCAAATCTAACAAAATGGAGAGCTATTGAACATTTAGATAAATATCTATTAGAGTTTGAAAGCAAATTCATAAAAAGAGGTGGAAAAGTGATATGGGCCAATGACGCTGAAGAGGCCCGTCAGGAAATCTGGAAAATCATGGAACGAAATAATGCCAAAAGCATTATCAAATCCAAATCCATGGCTTCAGAAGAAATTGAACTGAATCATTTTTTAGAGGAAAAAGGAATTGAGGCTTTGGAAAGTGACCTTGGTGAATTTATCATTCAATTACTAGGTCAAAAACCTTATCACATCGTCACTCCAGCGATGCATTTGAGTCTAGCTGATATCGCCCAGTTATTTCACGATAAATTTGGAACACCACTTGAAGCTACTGCAGAAGAATTAACAATGAAAGCGCGCGAACTGTTGCGCGAAAAATATAAAACAGCTGATATAGGCATATCGGGAGCCAATTTTCTAATAGCAGATACTGGTAGTATTGCCATTACGGAAAACGAAGGTAATGCACGTTTAACAACAGCTTTTCCTAAAATTCATATTGCTATTGTTGGCATTGAGAAAATATTACCATCGATAAACGACCTTGATTTATTTTGGCCGTTGCTTTCCACTCATGGAACAGGACAAAATTTAACGGTTTATAACACCTTGCTAAGTGGTCCCAGACAAGCTTATGAGTCTGATGGTCCTGAAGAAATGTACGTAGTCCTATTAGACAATGGCCGCACCAATCTTTTAGCCCAAAAGGAACAACGACAAGGTTTATACTGCATTCGTTGCGGAGCATGCTTAAATGTATGCCCTATCTATCAAAATATTGGTGGGCACACCTATGAAACTACTTATCAAGGTCCTATTGGTTCTCTCATATCACCACATCTTAGTGGAATGAAAGAATTTAAACACTTAAGCTACGCCTCTTCCCTTTGTGGTAAATGTACAGAGGTATGTCCTGTTGGTATTGACATTCAACGAATGCTATTGTTAAATAGAAGAGATGCTGTAGCGGAAGATTTAGCCCCGTCAATAGAGAAAAAAGCATGGAAAGGCTTTACGTACTTCATACAGAGAAGAAAGCTAATTGATTTATTCGGAGGTAAGTTGAAAAACTTTTTTATAAGTACATTCTTTAAAAAAATATGGGGCAACAACAGACAGCTGCCAAAACTAGCCGACAAATCTTTCTCTAAACAATGGAAAGAGCAACAAAAGAATAAAGATTAACAAAAATGTAGCAATTGGTTTGAAATCAATTGCTATTTTTTTTGTTAGCTTAGCGCCATCAATAAAAACCTCACTTATTTATGGATTCACAAACAAAAAGAACTTACATTCCCTGGATTGATTTTTTAAGAATTTTCGCTTGCTTTTTAGTCGTATTATGTCACAGTTGTGATGCTTTTGTAGCGTCATTTGACAATAGTATTTCGTTTCATACTGCGGTGTTTATAGGAAGTCTCGTTAGGCCTTGTGTACCACTTTTTGCGATGATGTCTGGCATCTTATTGTTCCCTGTCAAGACAGATCTGGCCACATTTTATAAAAAACGTATTGGACGCATCATTATTCCATTATTATTTTGGTCCATAGCCCTTCCCATAGCATTCGCCCTTTATGCCTATTTTATCAAATCGAGTCCAAATGGGCTAATATCAATTGAAAAATATACTGTAGAAGGTACGCTAACTAAGATAATCACTTCTATTTTCAATTTTAATTATGACACGACTCCGCTATGGTATATTTATATGCTCATAGGTATCTACTTAATCATTCCCATTTTTGGTTCTTGGTTAGATCGTGCCTCAAAAAAAGATATTCAAATCTTTTTGAGTTTTTGGATCATAACCTTGATCTTACCCTACATTAAAATGGCTGCACCTTTACTCGGTTATACAGGTAATTATGGCGATACAGGAATCTGGGGTGTATGTACATGGAATGAATTTGGGACATTTTATTATTTCTCAGGTTTCATTGGTTACATTGTCCTTGCTTATTATTTAGTCAAATTCCCTTTAACTTGGTCTTGGAACAAAACATTAGCGATTTCAATACCGGTATTTCTAGTCGGATTTACCATCACTTTTTCTGGTTTTTTAATTACTCAAAAGTTCTATCCTGCTAATTATGCTAATTTGGAAATTGTATGGTATTTCTGTTCTATTAATGTTGCCATGATGACTTTTTCGGTCTTTATTATTTTTCAAAAACTAAAAATTAAAGAATCAAAAGCGCTCAAGGATTGGTCACTCGCCACCTTCGGTATATTCCTGTCTCACTTTATAATTGTACAAGGAATATCAGATCTATTTTTCAAAGTACCTTATCTGCCAGCAGGTATAAAAATAGTATTGATTTCGATTATTAGTTTTGTATTAAGTTATTTGGTTACTAAAATATTTGATATGAATCCAATAACTAGAAGGTTTATTAAATAACAAAAAGGTCCGTTCTTACGAGCGGACCTTTCTGAAAAAAAAATTAACACAAAACCTTAAAACACATTAACTACTCTTTACCGAAGTTTCTTTACTAACCTCTATCTTACCTTTCTCCTCTTTATGATTTCTTTCTATATGATCACGACGCACGGGACGATCTCCTGATTTACGCATACGATGCTGTTTACGATTTTCCGAAAAAGACTCTTTATATATTTTTTGTTGCTCAGGATTCAAACTTTTAATCAACTTTTCACGTTGCGCCATACGATCTTTTTTCACTTGGTCCATCGCGACTCGACGATCGGCAAAGTTCTTTTTATCTTTTTTAGCCTGATCCAATTGCAATGAATAAATTTCCTTACGTTGCTTATCAGTAAATTTTAATTTTTTATCCATCCGATCAGTACGGATTTGCGCAATCTCTTCTGCCGATTTTTTATCTACCTTAAATTCTCTGTTAACAGAACGACGACCATCATGGCTTACGTTTACTTTAACATTAACTTTTTCTTGCGCAACACCTGCAAATATAACTCCAGATAGCAACAAGCTTAACATTAACTTTTTCATGATATTTCTCTTTTAATACAATTAACATATTTTTGTCTGCGCAATTATGAACACATACTTTTGCAGACATGTGTTAGTAAGATGTTGAAAACTGTCTAAAGTTTAAATCGCTCACTGTTAAATAAAGTTAAACCCGAAAAGCGACATGTCTATTGTGAAACTGTATTCAAACGAATAGGCAATGTATAGGCTACTCGAACGGGTCTTCCATTTTGAATACCGGGCCTCCATTTCTTCGCTTTAAGCAATAATTCGATAGCAGCTTTTCCTGTATCATAGGAGATATCTCTTTTAACCAAAATATCCGTCAGTGTCCCATCCTTTTCTACCACAAAAGAAACTTCAACCACCCCATTCACACCATGCTGTAAAGCTGCTTCAGGATATTGGTAATACTCACCCACCCATTTCATAAAAGCTTGCATCCCTCCATGTGGAGTTGGCATTACTTCTACAGTTTTAAAATCATTAACAACATCCGAATTTCCATTTACTGCCCCTTCTTTGACACCTGTAATACCGCCATCGCGTTTTACAGAGCCAAACTCACCCCTAGGTATAGAAGTGCCCGTGGCGCTTGCTTTCAAACTCAAACGTGCCGACATCCTGTTCGTTTTAGTCAATTCATCTTGCGTTGCAATATCTTCTGTAACTCGATCCCTATGTGTAACTTTCGGTTCTACGAAACGTATCAATTCCTCTTTTGGTAAATCTACAGCAATCTGCAAAGAGGTTTTTTCTTGAACAGGAACAGGTTCTTCTACTTGCTTTTCCTTCACTTTTTCTTCCATTTCATACAAAGTGTTAAGATCAACAACAATTTCTCTTTGCTGAACAACTGGCACATCAGGTTTGAAATATCGATTATAAATACTGTTGCCCACCACACCTAAAGCAACCAAACTCAAGACAATCACAATAGACCAATTCGTAGCCCAATTCGATAAATTTCGTAATTCAAAAGCGCCGTAAGATTGATTACGCCCTGCAAAGACAACCTCTAACCATTCTCTTTGATAAATATTCAATTTCGAATTTAGCATAGCTTTAAAAATTAAGTTTACATTTTAAACTAGGATGCACAGTTAATAAAATTCCATAAAAAAGAAAATTTTACTTTCACGATATTTACCGTATTTTTAAAATACAGAATAGAAAAACATACAAGAACAAGGATGAGAACAACCTTAAAAATATGGCTATCATTTAGCATACTGAGCACAATATTAACAAGTTGCATGCAAGAAAAAATAAAAGAAAGCAGTCAAGAAAAAAAAAGATAGTACCAAAGACCTAATAATCTTTTCTTTTTTAAATGAGAAAAAAGATTCTTTAGTCAGCTTGCCAGTAGAGAATGAGAAAATAAATCCCAAACTCGCAACATATGCCATCATCAATAATAAAATGACTCCAATTATTTATTCAGCAACAAAACCTGAAAGTGAAGCCTCTAATGGACGTCAAACTAGTTTCAATTTCTCAAACAATGGTGGCGATTTTTTCATTATAAAAGAAAAAATAAATGAGGGGGATTTTGCACTATTAGTGAATCAAAAATTCATTGATGACAACAAATTTTCACCTTTCAAAAAGACCGAAAAAGAGACCTGTCATCAGACAAAAACTACATTATCAAATAAATATAATCGACATATAACAAAAAGCCTAACGATAGCAGAACTGAATAATCAAGATGAAATAAACTTAACGCTTTTTGAAGTTAAAAATGATTCCGCACTCGCTGTACTATCATATCTACACAATAATCAAATCATCACATTAGATTTTCCTGCAAAATATGATGAAATGAGCACCTGGCGTGTAGATGACGGTGGAATATTCGACTTCGAAAATCTACAAGTATTATCTATTTTTCAATCCGGTAAATCCATCAAAATAGCAACCGTATTTTGGGGAGCTGAGGGCTACAATTTGAACTTTTATGAATCAACAGCCGGAGTTTTTAAAAGTATCGCTGAAGCATACGGTTATAGTGCTCCTCAATAAAATAAAAAAAGACTAGCTGTTTGGGGCATTGCTGTTTAATCTAGTCTTTTTTTACGGTCAAGATCAACGGACTACATATGCATACGTGCCAATGGCCCTACATCCTGTCCGACGAAATCTTTGATTACATATTTCTGATATCCGGCAATAGCAATCATTGCCGCATTATCTGTACAATATTCAAACTTAGGGATAAATACATTCCAATGATAACGCTCCCCCATTGCAACCAATTCTTTACGCAAACCTGAGTTTGCAGAGACTCCTCCAGCAATAGCAATATCTTTGACACCGGTTTCCTTTGCAGCCTTTTTCAACTTATTGAGCAATATCGATACAATACGAGATTGAACAGATGCACACACATCATCAATATGATTTTTCAAAAAATCTGAATCTGACTTTTCTTCCTTTTGCACCATATAAAGAATTGCAGTCTTCAGCCCCGAAAAGCTAAAATCTAAACCCTGTATTTGGGGTTCTGGGAGTTTGTAAGCATCCGGGTTTCCATTTTGAGCATGCTTATCGATCAATGGTCCGCCAGGATATGGCAAATTTAAAATCTTTGCTGTTTTATCAAATGCCTCTCCAGCCGCATCATCTAAAGTTTGTCCCAAAATTTCCATTTCAAAATAATCCTTTACCAATACGATTTGTGTATGTCCACCAGATACCGTAAGACATAAAAAAGGGAAAGTAGGCTTAGGTCCTTCAATAAAATGTGCTAATATATGGGCTTGCATATGATTTACATCAATCAATGGGATATTACGAGCTAAAGCAAAAGACTTTGCAAATGAAGTTCCAACCAATAAAGCACCTAATAATCCTGGACCGCGCGTAAAAGCTACTGCATCTATTTGATTTTTATGTATTTTTGCAACACGAATGGCTTCTTCAACCGTTGGTATAATATTTTGTTGGTGCGCACGTGATGCTAATTCTGGAACTACACCTCCATATTTTGCATGAATCGCCTGAGTAGCAATAACATTGGAAAATATTTCTCCATCGATACAAATTGAAGCAGATGTTTCATCGCAAGATGATTCAATACCTAAAATAACAGCCATAGCTTTGGGGTAATTAATATTGTACAAAAGTATCAAAAAAATAATTAAAATAGCACTCATTACATTGGTTAGCATACTCCTTTTGCTAGCTGGATTGGTGCTATCGTTACAATTGAAACCCGTTCAGAACTTTATTGCCAAAAAAGCGGTATCCTATCTCTCTAAAGAGTTAAACACAAAAATTGCGCTAAAAAATATTTATTTCAAGCCTTTCCATTCTTTGATTTTAGAAGGATTTGAATTATATGATACCAAAGGTGATACGATTTTAATCGCTGAAAGATTAAATGCGTCTATCAATCTAAATCAGTATTGGGGAAACAATAAAATTGTTATCAATAAATTGACCTTAGAAAATACATCAGCTTATTATCAAGTATACAAAGATAGTTCTAACATTAAGTTCTTATTAGATTATCTAAACCCTCCTAAAAAGGATAAAAAACAGGTGAGTAAAAATCTGATTTTTGACTTAAAACAATTGAAATTAGTAAACAATCAATTTCGCTATATTGATCATACGAAGAAGCATTATGCTAAAGTAGTTGATTTCGGAGACCTAGATATTAAACATCTCAATGCAGATTTTCAAGGAATAAAATTTGATAATAATACAATCCAACTTGATATAAAACAACTTAATTTAATCGAAAAAAAAGGGCTAGAAATAAAAGGTCTAGCTACCAATGCTTTTGTAAGCAATCGCAAAATCGAATTAAAAAAATTATTACTGATTACGAATAGTTCTATTATAAAAGATTATGTTAAGCTAGAGTTCAATGGTTTTGAGGATTTCTCAGATTTTAACAATCGTGTTGATGTTGATTTAAATATTAAAAATTCAGTTCTAAATTCATCAGATATTGCCTTTTTTTCTTCCGCAATGCATCGCGTAAAATTTGATTTAAAAATAAAAAAAGCAACTGCAAAAGGTAAAGTAAATCACATAGATGCAAAAAATATTCACATTGAGACCGAAAAATCAACGAAATTAATTGGAAATGTTAAAATAACAGGTCTTCCAGATATCGAGCAAACAGAATTTAAGTTATCTAACCTCAAACTTGAGTCTACGTATAAAGACTTACAAAACATTCTCCCTAAGCTTAGTAATCGAAAAGATTTTAAACTTCCTGAACTTCTAAAAAGTGCAAATACAATCATATACAACGGAAGTTTGAACGGCTTATATAATAACTTCAAAATTCATGGAGAAGTAAAAACTGATTTAGGTTCAATTTATACCGAGTCATCCTTAAACTTTCAGAATGATTTTCAATATGATGGCCTATATCAGTCAAAAGCTTTTAGCATAGGCACACTATTGGATAATCAGGTTTTAAAAACAAGTGGTTTTGATCTTAATCTAAAAGGTAGTGGCACCAGCTCCGACAATTTGTTGTTAGCGATTGATGGTCATTTAGAAAATGTAGACTTCAAGAATTATACCTATCAGCACATTCCATTGACAGGTAAAATTGTTGATAAAAAATTTATAGGCTCAGGAGCAATTGAAGATCCAAATGCTAAAATTGATTTTCAAACTGAGGTAGACTGGTCAAATCCAGCTATTCGATATAACCTTACCGCGGATATTAATGATACTGATTTATACGCACTTCATTTCTCACAACAAAACGGTATCATTGTGCATAGCACAACAATCGAGACTAACTTAATGGGAAGCAATATCAATAACCTAGTCGGAGAACTACAGGCAAATAATATTAACTTCAGCACACAAAAAGGAAATTTTGATATCAACACATTTTCATTCGAAGCTATCGGAGATGAAAATAACAGAGTACTAACCCTTTCTTCTGATGTCGTCGACGCTTCTCTAAATGGTCGAATCGATTTAAATACCATAGTATCTTACTTCAAGATGCTTGCTATGCGCTATGCCCCAGCAATCGGTTTTGAAACAAATACATACAATACGCAAAATTTTGAACTTAACCTTGACATCAAGTCATTTGAACCTATAGCCACTTTTTTTAAAAAAGAAATTAGCTTAGATAGTGGTGCAACACTTCATGCGAAATTTTCAAGTGATGATCATCATGCACAATTCAACTTGTATAGTCCCATCTTTAATTATAGTGGCATTAAGGTGGCAAACCTAATTGTTGATCAAATTTCGAATACGGAATCTATGTCAGTCTCTGCCTCAGCGGACCGCATTAATCTCACTGATAGCACCTATATTAAGAATATAAACATTGCTAATATTCTTGCTAACGATAGTCTAAGGTTTAACATCAAATTATCAGAACTAGATGCCAGCAATAATTTAGATCTCAACGGAGTAATTCAATTTGCCCATCAAAAACCTGCATTTATTAACTTCGACCCGTCAACCATTATAATAAATAAGAATAAATGGACATTAAACCAGGGCTCAGAATTAAAAGTTTCAAAAGGAAAATGGTATATCCAAGATTTAGTATTAAAACACGATGAACAAAAAGTACAGCTTAATGGGGTGTTATCGAATGAAGAAAGCGATCGCGTAAATATTTTATTCAAAGATTTTAACCTCAGTTCATTAAATGGTATTACAAAACCACTTGGCATCAATATGCTCGGTGAAATGAATGGAAACTTAGAGATTAATTCCATTTTCAAATCACCCTATTTTATTGCAAATTTATCTACAAGCCCAATAATTTATAATCAAATCCCCATTGGTCAGTTAAAATTAACAGCAAATTATGATCAGAATGCAGATCTCGTTCATCTAGATAGCAAAATTGAAGATGGAAGTAAACGTATTGCACTATCTGGCACATACAACATCAATGACAAAAATGATAAATTAGATCTTAAGGCTGCACTACAAAATACGGACCTGATTCTTTTTCAACCATTTCTTAAATCTTTGGTATCAAATCTCCATGGAAAAGCGGATGCTGAACTAAATATCAAAGGAGATATCCAGAACCCCAAAATTAGCGGAAATGCTAATTTTACAGACGCAGCATTTATCATCAACTATTTAAAAACACCTTATCACCTATCAGATAAGGTGATTATACTTTCCAATGGGATTTTCCTAAATAACTTTAAACTCCTTGACCCAAAAGATAATGAGGCCATCATCAATGGCATGATCGATTTGAATAAACTATCTGACCCTAATATTGATATCAAAATTAAAGCAAATAATTTTTTAACACTTAATACCACAATTAAAGATAACAACCTCTATTATGGAACAGCATATGCCAGTGGTGATTTCAATTTCAAAGGAGTAACTTCAGCTATCAATATTGATATCAAAGCTAAATCGAACGATAATACCATTATAAATATTCCATTCAATAGTTCAATGACCATTAGTGATAATGATTTCATTTATTTTGTTTCGAAAGATAGTCTGAATAGCACTGATCAAGTGAAAAGGAAAAGTTTCAATGGTATTACTATGAATATGGATCTTTCCCTCACTCCTAATGCCGAAATGAACCTCTACACATCTCTAGGGGGTGTATCGGGTCGTGGGACAGGTAACATTACCATGAAGATCGCTTCTTTAGGTGATTTTGGAATGTTTGGAGATTATATCATTAGTTCAGGAAAATTCAATTTTAAAGCCCAAGATTATATCAACAAAATATTTGATCTTAAAGAAGGAGGTACCATTCGCTGGGCGGGCAACCCATCTGAAGCGAATATTAACTTAACGGCAATTTACCAACAGAGGACTTCTTTATCTGCCTTGTATAATGCCGCTGGACAAACAGACAATCCACAACGTATATTAGCGCAGGCAGATATGAATTTAAAAGGGTTATTAAGCCAACCTGAAATCAATTTTGATTTAAACTTCCCTCAGGATCCGTATGTTAAGGATGAATTACAAGGATATCTTTCCGATGTAAATAATATCAACCAACAAGCGCTGAGTTTAATCGTCAGACGCAGTTTTACACCAGGTTCACAGACTGATTTTGGAAAAGAGGTGAATAATACATTATTATCTGCCGGTACCGAAATAGCCTTCAATCAATTGAATAATATCATTGCTGAATCATTAAACATTAACTTTTTCGACATCAATATCAAGTCTTTAAACGATGCCTCAGCATCCCTTAGACTTTTCAACGATCGCTTAATTCTTACTGGAGGAATCACCGATAACAGAAGTAATCAATTGACAGATTTAAATGTATTCTCAGATCGTGTTTCCACCGATGCAGAAGCCCTATTCTACCTTAGAAAGGACGGTCGCTTGTTATTAAGAGGTTCAAACCGCCTCAATACACGAAATTTTCTTATTAACCCTAATGGTGAGGAATATGTAAGCGCAGTAGGATTAGTCTACCGTCAAGAATTTAATTCATTTTCTGAATTTATAAAACGTATGTTTCCTTTCGGAAAAAAGAAAAAAGCTGTCCAACAATAAGCTTATAAATACACTAAAAGCATATATACATAATTAAAGAACACTGTAATTCTAAAAGCTTCTTGAACAGCTAATTCAAAACCTACAAGTAGCTGCTTATAGCATATCTACCCTTCTGTATACAAAAAACAAAGAGAACAACATGACAGATCTCAAATAAAAAAAGCCCTTCCAATTAAGGAAAGGCTTTCTATAAAGTTAGAAGGAATTAGCTTATGCTAATTTTTCGAATGCTGTGTATTCAATCTCTTCCTTGTTAATTTTAATTTGACCTTTTAAGAATTCAAACACTTTAAGTGCTTTTGCTTCTTCGAACAAACGGTTACCCTGCTCTTTATCTTGCAATAATTGAATAGCATACTGTGATAATTGCTCATCAGTAGGCTCTTCATTGATATTATACATTTTAATTTGTGCGTAGATACGCTCTTTTGCCAAGTTGATTACCTCATCATACTTAACTTCAAGATTATTCTCAGTTACGACACGGTTTTCGATAATAGTCCATTTCAAGTTATTCAAGAAATCAGCAAAACCTTCGGTCAATTCCTCTTCAGAAATACTTGGGTTTGTAGCTTTTAACCATCTTTTCAAGAATTCTTCAGGGAAAGAAACAGCAACTTTTTCCATACCGAAAGTATACATATCATTACGTAAACGTTGGTCAGAATTTTGTTTGAACAAGTTTTCAACTTCTTCTTTTACTTTTTCTCTGAACTGAGACTCTTCTGTTACTTCTCCTTCAGCAAACAATTTATTGAAAAATTCCTGATTTAAATCAGACTCTTCAAGACGATTGATGTTTTTTACTGTAAGATCAAATTTAGTAACATCTAGAGCTTCAACTTCTTCAGGAGTAATACCTAATAAGCGAGCAATGTCTTCTGCTTTGAATGCTTTTTTGATATCAATTTTAACTGAATCATCTTGTTTAAGACCTATCAAAGATTTTTTAATCTTTGCATCTTCGATAATATCAGTACGCACAGAAGTTGTTTTCTCAATACCTTCTTCTTTATCTTGTTTCAAAGTAGCATATAACACATCACCTTCTTCAGAAACTTCAGGGTTGGTCATTTTACCATAGCTACGACGTAAATTTTTGATACGAGACTCTAAAGTTTCGTCATCCGCTTTAATATCGTACTCTTTAAATTCTGCATCTTTAGTAAAAGGATTAGCAAATTCTGGAGCTAAACCAATTTCATATTTGAACTGGAAAGTATCTTTATAATCCCAATTGTATTCAGCTGTCTCTTCTAGAGGAAGAGGTTGACCCAATACTTCTAGTTTATTTTCTCCAATATACGCTGTAATGCTATCATTAACCACTTTGTTGACTGTGTCAAGCAAAATTGATTTACCATAAGTACGTCTAATATGTGCAGCAGGCACTAATCCAGGACGGAATCCAGGTAATTTCGCTTTTTTGGCTTGATCCTTGATTTCTTTGTCTACTTGTGGGTTATAATCTTCTGGCGCTAATTCAACTTTAATTACTGCGTTGATCGCGTCAACTTTTTCGTGTGAAATGTTCATACTCTTTCTAAACCTTTACGCATTATTTTGATAAAAAAAATCCTCCCGAGGATTTTAAATTCGGGAGGACATTCAAGTGCGGAAGAAGGGACTCGAACCCCCACGTCTTGCGACGCCAGATCCTAAGTCTGGTGCGGCTACCAATTACGCCACTTCCGCATTAGGATTTCTTGTTGGCACAAAGATAGAAACCATATGCATACAATGCAAGTCTTTTCTCAATAAATTTTCATTATTTTTTGATTTATTTTTCCGGTCAAAAAATAAATTTGCATAATTCATTCTTATTCATTTACTTTGAAAAACAAAGTACTTTTATGAAACAAGAAGATTTAGTAAAAGAAATAGCAAGTATTCGAAATTTGATGGAAAAATCCAGCAAATTTATCTCCATTAGCGGAATTTCCAGTGTACTCATAGGTACATATGCACTACTCGGATCAGCATATGCTTATTATGAAGTGTATGGTTTTAATAGCCAGATGGGCTATCGGGACCATTATGTCAATGAGCCATTGGTTATAACGAAACTTTTAACAACAGCAACGCTCGTTTTATTAGCTTCTATTTTTACAGGAGTATATATGGCCATAAAAAAAGCCAAAACTACCGGCCAAAGTATCTGGAATACGACAAGTCGCTCCCTATTGTTTGCGATGGCCGTCCCCCTATGTACCGGAGGTCTTTTTGCAATCATATCCATCTTCAAAGAAAACTATGCTATAGTTGCCTCTATCCTATTGATTTTTTATGGTTTAGCACTTACAGCAGGTAGTCATTATACTTTTAATGAAATAAAAGGCCTTGGAATTTTAGAAATCGTGCTAGGACTATTAGCTTTGCTTTTCCCTGGTAACGGGATTATCTTTTGGGCTTTGGGATTTGGTGTACTGCACATCATCTATGGAATAATCGTTCATAAAAAATACGAATAGTGAATTTCGACTTAACACAATACAATAAAATATTTGAAAATAAAGTCCGCCTCCAAATTATGAGCGTATTGATGGCTAATGACGAATATGATTTTAATTCTTTGAAAGCTATTTTGGATGTTACTGATGGTAACCTCGCTTCTAATTTAAAGACTTTAGAAAAGGAAAGCTACATCGAAGTGTTCAAAACATTCGTTGACAGGAAACCAAACACACGGTATAGAAGGACTATTGCTGGTGAAAGAGCTTTCGAAGATCATTTAAAAGCGCTTGAAAAATTGATCAAACAACAGTACAAATAATTTTTTTACCCATTTACTTTGAAATTCAAAGTACTTTTAAAACAAATAAAATGAATATACGACTAACCATAATGATTGCCTTATACAACTCAAGTCAAAAGATTTACACACACTTATTCAAGCAACATAAACTAGCTTGGAATATTCGCAAAGAAGATTTTTTGAGCTTCCCAAAAAAATCGTTGGGATATCACCTCGGTTTATTTTATCATGAAAAAGGCTTTGATGTTATTCCAAAATTAGAAAATCACGATGTTTTTCATGTCATCACGGATTCTGGTACTGAAATACAAGATGAAGTTGCTATGCAATATTTATTATTGGGCAATGGGAAAATAAGTTTATACCAATTTGCTATGATTGGAATCGGAACCTGCATCTATCCTGAATACTTCAAAATGTACTTAATGGCATTTTCAAAAGGTAATACCATGCAAAAATTCTATGATTTAGATTTCGAAAATTTATTAAAGATTCCACTGCATGAAATTAAAAGCTCATTAGCATTTAACTTAAAAAAATACCTCAACCATCATAATTTAACAACACTATAAATCCAAAAATCATGGAAACGAATCAAACATCCCTTTTAGACCGTATTGGAACTTCTGTCTTCACTAAACTGATCACAATTGTTATTCTTGTCTTACTACTTCTCATTCCCCTATTCTGGGTCAAAAATCTAATTGAAGAAAGAAAAAATCGCCAATCTGAAGTAAGTGATGAGATTGCCTTTAAATGGGCTGGTCAACAGGTCATTTCAGGCCCTGTTATCGCCATCCCCTATCAGGTTGTAAAAGAAATTGTCACTACTGATAAAAATATCATTTCTACCAAGAATACTTATGTAACACAGTACGTGTACTTGTTACCAAAGACATTAAACATCAACAGTACCATCTCCCCTGAATCGCTTAAAAGAGGTATTTATAAAAGTGTTGTATATAATGCTCAATTAAACCTAAAAGGTTCATTCGATGAAATTGATTTTAATAAAATAGATCTGAATGGAGTTGATCTAGAATGGAAAAATGCTAAGATAATAATTGGTCTAAGTGATCTTAAAGGGCTTGGAGCATCTCCCACTCTTGTCTTCAACCAAAAGGATATGGAATTTGAACCCAATATGTCAGTATTGAATCCTTTTGAAAACAATATGATTGCAGCAATTGATCTTTCTACTACAAAAACCACCTTAGGTGATTTTCAGATTAAGTTTAATATCAGAGGTTCACAATCCATCAACTTTCTCCCCCTTGCAAAACAAACGACCATTCAAGCAAAAGGTACTTGGGCAAATCCAAGCTTCAATGGAGCAGTTTTAGCTGACGACCGAAAAATAACAAACAATAGTTTTGAAGCAACTTGGAATATCCCAAGTTTCAACAGGAAGTTTTCTCAGCAGTGGACAGGCGCTGTTGAGAAGTTATATGAAATAAATAACAATTATGCGATCAACGCCCCCATGAATGACGGCTATAATAACCAGACAGAACCTGCTCCTTCCACGAATAATCATATTGCATCTGAAAAAGATATGATTCAAATCAATTTCTTAGAAGAAGTCAATAATTATCAAAAAACAATGCGGGTAGCCAAATATGGGATACTCATTATTATTTTGACATTTGCAGCACTATTTTTCACAGAAATCATTAAAAAACAACGCATCCACCTCATACAATATATGTTGATTGGTTTTGCTATGGTCCTATTTTATTCGCTACTTCTATCAATTAGTGAACACCTCGGTTTCAATATGGCCTATCTCTTAGCCGCAATAGCAACAATCATCTTAATTGCATCATTCATCAAGTCCATTACTCGAGATATAAAATCAGCCTTTATATTCTCTGGAGTTTTAGGGCTTTTCTATAGTTTCATATTTATCCTGATGCAACTTCGTGATTATTCGCTTATCGTAGGCACTATAGGTATATTTATTATATTAGCTATACTCATGCGACTATCTACAAAAATCAATTGGTATCAATTCGATAAACGATGAGATTAACAACAGAAGGGATCAAGATGTATTTAACATACATCTTGATCCTACTAAAAAAGAAAGTGTTATAATAGGAATGGTAGTTTTATCCCCAAATGCCATCAGCTTTCATATATTCTTCAGAAATTGAACATGACCTACATTCTCATCCAATTAATTAACTTGAATTCACGGAAAATCCTTTTCATACCCATCTGATAATACACGAATAATAATTTCATCTATAGGTAGGTATATGACACATCACTTTATATACTTTGATACAAATGCATTTGAAGGGTAACAAAAAACAGACAGACCAAAGAATCGTATTGGGTTAGATAAGGTAGATTTTTGTATCTTGCATGCTCATATTCGTATTTTTATGAAAAAAAAATCTTTAATAACCCTTTCTCTTTTGTTAGGTGCTTCGGCAATAATAGCACAAGAAAAAATAGAAGCTAAACTTATTCTCAATATGGAAACACCTACAAAAACTCCATTAGATGCTCAGACACTTTGGAAGTTAGGTCGTGTTTCTGCAGAGGGGATTTCAGCAGATGGAAAGACCCTTGTTTATGGTGTCTCGAATTATGCCATGGAAACCAATAGTTCCGAGAAAAATCTCTACACACTATCTTTGGAAACGGGCACTTCAGCTCCATTAACAAATGAAAAGGGTGCAGAATCTGTTGTGCAGATTACAGAAAATGGTGATATCATTTATTTGTTAAATGGCCAATTGTGGAAAAGGAACCGATACAAAGGCGAAGCCACACAATTGACCAATAATGTTACAGAACTAGAAAATGTAAAACTATCGCCAGATGGAAAGCATATCTTATTCAGTAAATCAGTACTATTAAAAAAGTATCACAGTACCGACAAGTATCCAGATCTTCCAAAATCTGATGCATATGTATTCAATAATCTGGATTATCGTCATTGGGATACCTTCAATGATGGAAAATTTATTCACCCGTTTGTAGCTCCATATGATAATGGCAAACTTGGAGAAGCAATAGATTTATTAAAAGACGAGCCATTTTATAGCCCCCAAATGCCATTTGGAGGTTCTGAAGATTTTGAATGGACACCAGATAGTAAAGGCATCTTATACGTAAGTAAAAAAAGATTTGGAACGGATTATGCCCTTAGTACCAATACCGACATCTATCGCTATGATCTTAAGTCCAAAGAAACCATCAACTTAACAGAAGGTATGTCCGGATACGACACCAACCCCACTTATAGTCCGGACGGCAGCAAGTTAACCTGGTTAAGCATGAAAACGGATGGTTATGAAGCAGATAAAAATGACATCATCATATTTGATAAATCTTCATCCCAAAGATTAAATTTAACGGCACATTGGGATGGTACGGTAAACTCATTTATGTGGAGTAAGGACAACCGTAAAATTTATTTTGTAGCACCATCCAAAGGTACAGTTCAACTTTTCGAATTAACCATTCCCACAAACTTCAAAAACAAATCCCTAGCTACCATCAAACAAATATCAGAAGGGAACTTCGATATTACAGGCATTGTCGGACAAGTAGATAATCAATTAATTGTTACTTCCACGAAATTCACACGTGCTACTGAGATTTATAAATATGACTTAGCTACGAAAGAATTAACCACTTTGACAACTGTTAACGATAATATGTATGCTAAAATTAGTGATAACAAAGTTGAATCAAGAGTTACAAAAGCCTCAGATGGTGCTGATTTATTTTCTTGGGTAATTTATCCCCCTGATTTTGACCCTACAAAAAAGTACCCCACTATTCTATACTGTGAAGGAGGTCCACAATCTGCTTTAACCCAATTTTATTCATTCCGTTGGAACTTGCAGTTAATCGCTTCTCAAGGTTATATTGTTATCGCTCCTAACCGTCGTGGTATGCCAGGTTGGGGTGTTAAGTGGAATGAAGCCATATCAAAAGATTGGGGTGGACAACCCATCCGTGATTATCTATCTGCTATAGACGATATCTCCACAGAAAAATACGTAGACACAGCACGCCGCGCTGCTATTGGAGCAAGTTACGGAGGGTACTCAGTTTATATGCTCGCTGGAGTCCATGAAAATAGATTTAAATCATTAATTGCTCACAATGGGCTATTTGATATGAGAAGCTGGTATGGCACAACAGAGGAAATATTTTTTGCAAATCATGAATTAGGTGGTCCTTATTGGGATAAAGCAAATGAAAAATCATACACAACATTCAATCCATCGGAATATATTGAGAAATGGAATACGCCAATTTTAATCTTTCAAGGTGGTCATGACTATCGTGTACCAATAGGTCAAGGACTTGGAGCTTTCCAAGCAGCGCAATTAAAGAAAATTAAAAGTAGATTAGTTTATCTACCTGACGAAAATCATTGGGTACTCTCTGGTCACAACGCTCAAGTATGGCAAAGAGAATTTTTCGGATGGTTAAAGGAAACCTTATAAAAAATAAAAAGGCTTGATTTGAATCAAGCCTTTTTATTTGCTATTGTTCTCCCTTTTTACCAAAAATGGATAACTTGATATATTTACCCGGTTTTTCTTTTATATCCTTCATCAAATGATCAAGACTTTGTGATGCATTATTCAAATTATCATAAAGCTTATCATCATTGATCAATAAGCCTATTGAACCTTGTCCCTTATTGATCTTATCTACTATCATTTGGAAATCGGTCATGGCAGTATTTGCTTTATCCATCGTCTGTTGGAAATCCAACTTAGCAGCTTTATCTGTAACAGTACCTAAGTTTGACATAATCGTTGTAATTTGATCGCTATTATTTCTAAATGTATTGGTAATAACTTCCAAATTACCCAAAATAACAGATAATCTTTTTCTTTCCGAACCAACAAGTCCTTCTACATCTTTTGTAATGACCTCCACATTTTTTAATGATGTCGAAATACTGTGAATACTTTTCTTAAAATCTGCTTGAAACTGATCGTCCAGTACTGAATTGACCACTGTTAACACAGAATCTAACTTCACGGTAATCGTTTCCACCCTTTTTTGAATAGGTTCTACCTTATCCATGATATTAGCCTGGATACCCGAAGCCAACATATCCCCATCTTTGGCAAACTCTGGACTGTCTCCCATATCAAAAACAATCGCTTTTCCTCCTAACAAATCTGTACTGGATATCCGTGCTACTGTATTTTTAGGCACTTGATATTCGGCGTTGATTTTAAATTGAGTCAAGATACTACCATCAGCTTGCAGCGTCATTTTAGAAACACGACCAATCTGATAACCATTAACCAATACAGGTTTGGAAGCTGTCAAACCATCTACTGATTCATAGGTACTATAATAAGTATTGTCGCTACTAAAAACATCGTTACCTTTTAAAAAACTATAACCTATAAATAATAATGCTACAGCAACTACAGCTAAAATTCCGACCTTGGTCTCGTTTGATACTTTCAAAATAATATTTCCTTAAGATTTTTTAATGAATTCTATTTATCCTTTAAACAAGACAATAGTAAATATGTTTATCGTTCTACACTTTTTTTGAAAGCACTAACCGCATCCACCAAGTTCTGAACAATTTCCTGCTGCCCTTGATCAGATATCATAAAAGCTTCCTCTTCTCGATTGTTCATAAAACCAATTTCTGTTAACACCGCGGGCATTCCTGCTTCTGCTAAAACCGCCAACCCTTGCTCTAAAATACCCCTGCTTACACGGCCAGATTTCACGTACTCTTGCTGCATCAAATTCGCCAATTTGACACTTTTCTCTCGATATTGATTTTTCATCAATGAAAAAATAATGTAGCTTTCTGGATCTTTAGGGTCAAAACCTTGATAGTTTTCCTTATAATTTTCTTCTAATAATAAGGAAGCATTCTCACGTATCGCCGCAGCTTGTTCTCCTAATCGATGAGAACCTGATACGATAGTTTCTGTACCTCTAGCAGAACGGCCAGGGGCAGAATTACAATGGATTGAAATAAATATATCCGCCTTAGCAGCATTAGCCATACGAATACGCTTATATAAATCAATAAACTCATCTGTTCTACGCGTATACAATACACGCACGCCAGGCAATTGGCGCTCTATTTCCTTTCCCAATTTCAAGGCCACTTCCAATGCGAGATTTTTCTCCAAAGATCGAGACCCCTTTGCTCCTGAATCTTTACCTCCATGCCCCGCATCAATGACAATCGTTCGAATTTGATAAGCCTGCGGCGGAGTAGCACTGGTTAAAACCATAAATAAAAAAATCGCTGGGGCTAAAAAAAATATAAATTTCCGCTTACTACTATTCAAATCTGATTTCATGTATATATTTTATAAATTCTGTAATTTAATAACAAAATGTAATGAGTATTATTGTACAACAAAAGTAGGAAATGTTAATCTCGTTAAAAAACATCACTTTCTATTTGTTTTTGACTAATTTTGTCAAGCTTAGTTTAATATATTTACAAAAATAACATTTGTCTTTAATTTTGAAGTCGTTAACACACATTTTAACAATATTTCTTATTCTTTCGCTAAGTGTTCATGCAGCATTTTCGCAAGGAAAAACTCCAGTAAAGACAACGTCAACGAGTCTAAAAGATTCAGTTTCGGTCAAAGGAAACCCTGACTCCGTTAAAATGACGAGGGACTCTACGCTAATTAACAAAGACAGTACCAAAAATAATGGTGGACTTCAAGCAGAAGTGAGCATTATCGCGCGCGATTCACAGCGTACCGAAGTGGATAAAAACATAAGTCATTTATATAAAGGCGCTAAGGTTAAATATCAAGATTTTGAATTATCTGCAGATTATATCAGACTCGACCGAAATAAAAAACAGATATTTGCTTCAGGTATTATAGACCACAACGGAAAATACACCGGACGTCCTATTGTCATGATGGGTGGAGAAAGCCCTAAAACGGTAGATTCACTGCTATATGATTACGAGAAACAAGAAGGTAATACTTATGGTATTATGACCGATGTAGAAGGAGGTTTCATCCAAGCGAAAGTAGTTCGTAAAAACCTATACGATGAAATGTCTTTATATCATGGACTTTATAGTACCTGTAATCTGCCTGAACCACATACACACTTTGGTATTTTTCTGAGCAAAGGTATTGTTACTAAAAATCAGATCATAGCGGGGCCTTCCTACCTTGTTTTACAAAACATTCCTTTAAAGTTTATAGGATTCCCTTTCGCCTTTTTCCCAAAACCTGACAAAAGGTCTTCAGGATTTTTATTTCCTTCATTTGGGGAAGATTATACGCGCGGATTTGCTATTCGAGACGCAGGTTGGTATTTAGCATTTAATGATTACTGGGATAGTGAAATACGCGGTAGTATCTATTCAAAAGGATCTTGGGAAGCCTCTGTTAACACGAGGTATATGGTTAATTATAAGTACAACGGTGGCTTTAACATACGCTACGCCGCTACAAAAACAGGCGTTGAGGGAACCGATAATTATGGTACAAACAAAGATTTTAATGTTACCTGGAATCATACGCAAAGACAAGAAGCAAATCCTGGAACATCTTTTTCCGCAAATGTAAACTTCGGAACGGGTTCTTATTTTAGAAATACGGGAGCAAATGGTACCAATAATTTTAATGACTTAACTAAAAACAGGATGGCTTCCTCTATCGCTTATGGACGAGTCTTTGCTGATGGAAAAGTCAACTTTACCTCAACCATAAGTCATAATCAGGACATGTCATTAGGAAGTGTGCAGTTACAACTTCCTAATTTTAGTTTAAACGTTTCTTCTTTTAATCCCTTTGATTCTAAAGACCGTGTGGATGAACAAAAATGGTATCAACGAATCAATGTCGGTTATAGTTTACAAGGAACAAACACATTAAACACAGGTGATTCGACTTTATTCTCTAAACAGACTTTAAAAGAGTTTACAAACGGCTTTCAACATAATATCCCCATCAGTTTATCTTTAAATGCATTCAAGCATTTCCAGTTCAATACAAGTGTCAACTATACGGAAAGATGGTACCTACAAAGTACCCGTCAAAGGATGGAAAACACGAAAGAAGGATATATTCCTGTAATTGATACGGTGCAAGGATTTAAGAGGGCTTACGATTATTCGGTATCAACTGGTTTGTCTACCAAAATTTATGGTAGCTATCCAAAAATGGGTAAAATACAAGCAATAAGACATGTCATCACACCATCTGTTAACCTAAACTATAGACCCGATTTTTCGGATGCTATGTACGGTTTTTACAAGAATTACATCGACCAGTATGGTATGCTCAACCGCTATTCTATTTTCCAAAACAATGTATATGGTACACCATCTGCAGGAAAATCAATGGGTATTGGCTTCTCGATCGACAATAATATAGAAGCAAAAATAAAAAGTAAATCGGACACGACAGATGGTGGGATTAAGAAAATCCCTTTACTTCAAGGATTGTCCCTGAGTGGAAATTACAATTTCGTTGCGGATTCGATGAAATTATCACCCCTTAATTTTTCAGGTAGAACGGCATTATTCAAAGAAAAGGTAAATATCAACTTCAATGGTACTTTAGACCCTTATGCTATTGACCAAATGGGGCAGCGTTACGACAAATATGTATTTAATGACGGTAAGTTAGCGCGATTAACTAATTTCGGTCTTTCTTTTGATTATAGTTTTAATCCCAAAGCAGCTCAAAATAGGAATAACAATATTGACTCCCTTCGGAACCAAATGGGAGGCAATATGACACCGGAACAAGCGCAGGCTTTATCACGCATCAGCGCCGATCCGAATGCATTTGTCAATTTTAGTATTCCCTGGAATTTAGCGGGCTCATTTAGCTTTCAATACTCTAAGCCGGGCCATACTTCTTCCATTACGAGTACTGTAAATATTCATGGAGACTTTAGTTTAACACCAAAATGGAAAGTTACATTTAACTCAGGATACGACTTAAAAGCGAAAGAAATTACCTTAACACAATTCAATATTTATAGAGATCTTCACTGTTGGGATATCGCAATGGGATGGACACCCTTTGGAAGGTACCAAAGTTACAATGTTACCATCAGGGCTAAATCTTCGATTCTCCAAGATTTAAAACTTTCGAAAAGAAATAGTTCGGGCGGCAGTTATTATTAATAACTGCTTTTTTATTTTTCAATTGTACACCAACTCTTCGAGAAATTTTCATAGCTTATGCTATTTAATATAACAAGGATTTTTAAACATATCTATGAAAGCGCACATCATCACTATAGGAGATGAGATCCTAATTGGTCAAATTGTAGATACCAATTCAGCTTGGATAGCATCCCAACTCCAAAACAACCACATTTCGGTATCACAAATCCGTTCTATATCCGACAAAGAAGGTGAAATTTTAGCAGCATTATCCGAAAGTCATAATCAAGTTGACCTGGTATTTATAACTGGTGGATTAGGTCCCACAAATGACGATATTACAAAACAGACTGCTGCAAAATACTTCAATACCCACCTCCGAAGAGATCAAACAGTCCTTCATCATGTAACGCAATTATTCGAACAACGCGGAAAAAAGATGCTTGATATAAACAAGCAGCAAGCAGATGTTTTAGATGGATGCAAAGTACTATTCAACCAATATGGTACAGCACCAGGGATGTTAATTGAAAAAGAGAAAACTACTTATATCTTTATGCCTGGTGTCCCTTTTGAAATGAAACACTTAATGGGCACACAAATATTACCCCTATTTTCAAACCAAAATAATAACACTTTCCTTTCTCAAGAAAATATTATCATAGGAGGAATCGGAGAATCATATCTTGCCGAAAAAATAGCCGATATCGAATCCGAATTACCGGCATTTATAAAATTGGCTTATCTTCCAACACTAGCATTCGTTCGATTACGACTATCGGGTAGCGGAAGCAATAAAGAGGAGATTGAAAACAATACGAAGCGTTATGCCCAAAAGCTAATAGACAGACTAACTGGTCATGTTATCGCGGATTATGATACATCAATAGAGAATTTTTTGATTAAAAAATTCATCCATCTAAAATTAACATTGACAACCGCAGAAAGTTGTACTGGTGGTAGTCTTGCTGCCCTAATAACAGCTGTAGCTGGTTGCAGTGAAATGTATGTAGGTGGAACCGTCCCCTATTCGAACAAACTAAAACAAGAGTTATTAGGTGTTCAAGCAGAGACTTTAGCTCAATTTGGTGCCGTAAGTGAACAAACAGTAATTGAAATGGCTGAAGGCTCCAAAAGTAGATTTGAAACCAACTATGCTATTGCTACAAGCGGTATTGCAGGTCCAGGCGGTGGAACAACAGAAAAGCCTGTCGGTACTGTTTGGATTGCAATTGCAGGTGAACAGGAAACAGTAACTAAAAAATTTCAATTTCAAAATGACCGAGCCACAAATATTGAACGGACGAAACAGTTAGCGCTTTTTATGCTTTGGCAACTTCTTGTCAAAGAACATCAAATAGGTATCAGTTTTTAAAATATTATTCCGTAAAAGTTGATTTATCAAAAATTATATTTTACTTTGTAAAATATAAACCTTAAAATAACTAACTTAGTGTTTAAAAGGATTGCAGTTGAATTATTATGGCATTATATAAATTATTACTTCCTAAAATGGGGGAAAGTGTATCTGAAGCTACTGTAACGAAATGGTTAAAACAACCAGGTGATACCATTAGTGAAGATGAAGCAGTTTTAGAAATCGCAACAGATAAAGTAGACTCTGATGTGCCTTCTCCAGTAAAAGGAATATTAAAGGAACAACTTTTTTCAGTTGACCAAGTTGCACAAGTAGGTGATATAATCGCTATTATCGAAATTGAAAATGGGGAAAATGAAATACCTCAATCAAGTTCGAAACAACCCCAAGATCAAATTGTTGAGAAATTAGAGATCGTTTCAACGGAGGTACAACTTGAAGATAAAGGAATTGAAATACCTGGATTGAATCAAATTCAGCCTACTATTCAAAGTCAACAACCCAACCTCCATAATGGAATCAGGTTCTATTCTCCGTTAGTTAAAAATATAGCTGCTCATGAAGGTTTGAGCCAACAAGAACTAGATCAGGTTATAGGTACTGGCTCGGAAGGCCGTGTCACAAAAGAAGATATTTTAAAGTATGTAGCGAGTAAGGGTGGACAAATCGTTCATACAAGCCCAAATACGCCACATACTACTCCAGCAGTTTCTGTACCTAGTGCCGAAAAAGTTAAATGTTGTAAAACAACTACAGAAACAGCTCATACCATAAATTCTGGTGGCGATGAAATCATCGAGATGGATAGGATGCGCAAAATCATAGCGGATCACATGGTAAAAAGTGTTCAAACTTCGCCACATGTATGCTCATTCGTAGAGGCTGATGTCACAAATTTGGTCACTTGGCGTACTAAAGCTAAGGAAATTTACAAAAAGAGAGATGGTGAAAACATTACCTTCACTCCTATCTTTATTGAGGCAATTGCCAAGGCATTAAAAGATTTTCCAATGGTTAACATTTCCGTAGATGGAAATCATATTATCAAAAAGAAAAACATCAATATCGGAATGGCTGCAGCATTACCAAACGGAAATTTAATCGTTCCCGTCATAAAAAATGCTGATCAGTTGAGTCTAGTAGGACTTAGTAAGTCGGTCAATGACCTTGCTAACCGTTCCCGTTCAAACAAATTAAAACCAGATGATACACAAGGAGGAACATTTACCTTCACAAATATTGGTGCTTTTGGTAATATTATGGGGACTCCGATCATTAACCAACCACAAGCTGCCATCCTAGCAGTCGGTTCGATTAAGAAGAAACCTGCTGTCATAGAAACAGAGCATGGTGATCTGATTGGTATCAGGCAAATGATGTACCTTTCCCTATCTTATGACCATCGGGTTATAGATGGAGCTTTAGGAGGTACATTTTTGAAACGCGTGGCCGATTATTTAGAAAATTGGGATATCAATCGAGAAATATAAAGTGCGCTATCGCATAAAAAGCCTTCTTTGAACATTCAAAGAAGGCTTTTTTATGCCGAAAAACAATTGTACTATGAGTTTAAATGCTTTTGAATAACAATTCTATAGCGCCAATATAGTAAAACGGATGATGTCAATAACCCTAAGGTTAAGCCATACCAGATTCCTTCTACCCCCATTCTTAAATGTACCCCCATAAAATATCCACTTGGCAATCCAATTACCCAATAGGCTATAAAAGTAATAAGTGTTGGGATATTTACATCCCCCATTCCTCTTAATACACCAAGTCCGACTACCTGCGTTCCATCAAAAAGTTGAAACAAACCCGCTATAATTAATAAATGTGAAGCAATGGTGACAACTGCCATATCCTTAGTGAAAATAAAAGGTAAGTAATTGTTGAAAATTGCAAAAATAGAGGCTGTTAACAGCATAAATACCAAAACCAATTGATAAGATGAAATCGCGAAACGCTGCAAACGGAAATAATTTTTATTACCAAAACTATTTCCAGTTTTAATGGTTGCAGCTGCTGCAATACCACTTGCCATCATATAAGTCATCGCTGCGAGTTGAATCGCAACTTGATGCGAGGCCTGTTCAACAGCCCCAATAGTCCCAGCTATAAGTGCAGCACCAGCAAATGCACCAATTTCAAAAACATATTGCATAGCCACTGGTGTACCTATCTTTAGTATTTTACCGACACGAATGGTATCCACGGCCCATATACTAAACTTACTGATATAGGGCTTAAAATAAGAAGATCTCATCACATAAAATAACATGACTACCATCATCATGACACGATCGATTAAAGTACTATATCCAACTCCACTTACACCCATTGGCTTTATACCAAACATCCCATTGACAAAAATAATAGCCAAAATGATATTCAGCAGATTACCCCAAATGGTAATATTCATGGCTTGCTTTGTAAAACCCAGACCCTCAGCAAATTGTTTAAAGGCACTGAAAATCATTAATGGAACAATAGAGAGGCTTAAAATAAGCAAATAAGGTTTTGCTTCCTTCACAACTGCTGGATCTTGATCTAAATGATCAATAGCTAACATGGATCCAAAATATACAAGACAAAATAAAAGAATGCCTGCCAGCGCATTAATCCAAATACTATTGGACAATAATTTAGCACACTCCTCTTTATTACCCCGTCCATTCTCTTGCGCAATCAAGGGTGTGATCCCATAAGCAATTCCTAAACCAATAACCATGACAATCATAAAGACCGAATTGACCAATGATACCGCAGCTAAAGGGATGGTGCCAGCAAAGTGACCGACAATAACACTATCAGCCATATGAACCATAGTGTGTCCAAGTTGAGAAATTACAACTGGCCCAGCCAATATAAATGTACTCCAATAATAAGGCTTATAAGATTTTAATCGCTTCAACATATTTCCTGCTACTTAATTAGAAAAGATTGCAAAAGTACGAGATTTTTATCAATCTTACATTTCTTATCTATCAATAAACCAAAATGAAATTATCAAATTTGCCTACAAGATTTTTACAATCGAATTGTTAATATTTCTTGAAACACTATTTCATTTTTAAAATATTGCTGTAACTTAGCATTTATAATTTATTAAAAAGATAGTAAGATGTACAGTCAAATATTTGCATTTCTTAACATAGGAACATCAGAAATGATGTTGATTTTGGTAATCGCTCTTTTATTATTTGGTGGTAAAAAGCTTCCAGAATTAGCCCGAGGCCTAGGTCGTGGGATAAGAGAATTTAAGGATGCCTCAGAAGGCATTAAAAGAGAAATCTCAGATCAAATTAATAATTTCGAAAAAGATATAGATTTAAAAATTGAGGAAAATCCTTTAGCAGAAGCACAAGCTGCAGAGCAAAAGGTAAAAGAAGAAGCTGAAAACACGGAGGAATCAGAAAAAAAGACTCCACAGTTAACAGCGCCTGAAGGTACGATGCAATATAATCGTCAGCCTGAATATGGCGAAGAACCTAATCATTTTCAGTATGGTTATTCCGATCATTTTGCTGAAAAAGAGCAAACTACATCCTCAGAAGAAAACCCAACAACTTCTGTAGAAAAAACAACTCCAGATATAGCTAAGAATCCTTCGGAACCTTCTAAAGAAGCATAGATTTAAAGCGAGTATTATCAATAAGATATTGTCGAATAAAGCTGTTGGATTATCTCCAACAGCTTTCTATTTTAATACATATTACATTCCCTATTTATGGCACATGAAATTATAGTCTCGAAGGAATTAGCAATAAGCGAAAAACAGGTACGGACAACGATTGCGTTATTAGACGAAGGTGCTACCGTCCCTTTCATCTCTCGCTATAGAAAAGAGATGACTGGTAGTTTGGATGAGGTACAAATTACAACGATTCGCGATCGTATGCAGCAATTACGCGACTTGCTAAAAAGGAAGGATGCTATTTTAAAATCCATTTCAGAACAAGGAAAACTAACTGCAGAGCTGGAACTTAAAATTCAAACGGTGGAGACAATGGCAAATTTGGAAGATGTTTATCTTCCGTATAAGCCAAAACGTAAAACACGTGCTAGCATTGCGCGTGAAAAAGGCCTTCAACCGCTTGCCGACATTTTATTAGCACAAAAGTCTACAGATTTTAATACGTTAGCAAACGATCTAGTAGATGAAGAAAAGGGCGTGAAATCAGTGGAAGAAGCACTTTCAGGAGCAAGAGATATTATTGCTGAAACGATCGCTGAAAATGCAGAAGTAAGAGATAAGACACGTAAGGTATTCTTAGAAAAAGGTCAATTCGTATCGCGCGTAGTTCCAGGTAAAGAGGAAGCAGCAATAAAATATAAAGATTATTACGAATGGTCCGAATCACTTAGAAGTGCGCCATCTCATCGCGTATTAGCGATGCGTCGTGGGGAAAAAGAAGAACTCCTTTACTTAGATATTGAAGTTTCGGAAGAATTGGTTATCCCTGCTATTGAACAGGTATATATAGTAGCGAAAAATGATGCCGCTACACAGGTTCGTTTAGCATTATTAGATAGCTATAAACGTTTATTAAAACCTTCCATGGAAACGGAAGTCCGGGTCTTAACACGTCAGAAAGCAGACGAAGAAGCGATTAAAGTATTTGCTGATAATGTACGCCAATTACTTCTTGCTGCTCCCTTAGGACAAAAACGAATCTTAGCAATCGACCCGGGCTTTAGAACAGGCTGCAAAACTGTAGTATTAGATCAACAGGGTGCATTATTAGAAAATACGGCGATCTTTCCACACAGTGGTTCTGGAGGTCTAGCAGAGGCAACACGAACGATTCCTTTTTTAGTAAAAAAATACGATATCGAGGCTATTGCCATTGGTAATGGAACTGCAGGTCGAGAGACAGAAGAGTTTATTCGTAAACTTAATTTAGAGCATGCCACTATCGTCATGGTCAACGAGAGCGGTGCATCCATTTACTCTGCTTCAGAAACTGCAAGAGAAGAATTTCCCGATCAAGACATCACAGTCCACGGCGCTGTTTCAATAGGGAGACGATTGATGGATCCCCTTGCAGAATTAGTTAAAATCGATGCAAAATCAATAGGTGTTGGACAATATCAACATGATGTAGATCAAAACAAACTGCAAACATCTCTTGACGACACGGTCATGAGTTGTGTCAACAATGTTGGTGTTGAGTTGAATACAGCTTCAAAACAAATCCTAGCTTATGTATCTGGTTTAGGTCCTGCTTTGGCACAATCCATTATCAACTATAGAAAGGAAAATGGTCCATTTAAGTCACGTCGTGAATTGAAAAAGGTTCCTCGTTTAGGAGAAAAAGCATTTGAGCAGGCAGCAGGTTTTTTAAGAATCCGAAATGCTGAAAATCCACTAGACGCTTCAGCAGTACATCCTGAACGCTATAAATTGGTCGAACAAATGGCAAAGGATTTAGCAACCAGTGTCCAAGACTTATTGAAAGATTCAGAGTTAAGAAAAACGATACCTTTAAAAAACTACATCACAGATGAAGTTGGTCTTCCGACTCTCAATGACATCATCGCTGAATTGGCGAAGCCTGGATTGGATCCGCGTGAAAAATTCGAAACCTTTTCCTTTACAGATGGGGTAAATGCTGTTTCAGACCTGCGAGTGGGAATGAAATTGCCAGGCATAATTACCAATATCACCAATTTTGGTGCTTTTGTTGACATTGGTGTTCACCAAGATGGTCTTGTACACTTAAGTCAACTGTCAAATCGTTTTATTTCAGACCCACATGAGGTCGTAAAAGTACAGCAACATGTGGAAGTTACAGTGACTGAAATCGACGAAAAAAGAAATCGCATAGGTCTTTCCATGAAGACTAACGAAGTTCCCTCATCCCCAAAACCTAAAAGGGAAATGAAGAACTTCAACAATAAAGATAAGAAAGAAAAAGAACCAGTAACAGATATGGCCTCTAAATTGGCTGCACTGGCAAGTAAATTTAAATAAACAAAAGGGTGATTATTAAATAATCACCCTTTTTTATGGCAAAATTAATTATTTTAGAATCATGTTAACATTCGAAAAATTTTCATCCTCTACAGCTATGGCTCTCCCTCCTGCTGAGCTATCGGTATGGTTAGAATCCTTATGGTGGGATAAAAAAGGAGATTGGCAAAAAGCCCATGATCTTATCGATCATCTACAGGATTCTAAATCTGCACATATTCATGCATACCTCCATCGTAAAGAAAAAGACCTATGGAATGCACAATATTGGTATAACCGTGCAAAAAAAACTGAATTTAAAGGTTCCTTAGATGAAGAATGGGAACAATTGGTCCGCACTTACCTCTACTAACATCAATAAAAAGGGGGAACTTCAAATATTTAAGCAAATCCATACATTGAGAACTTTACCTATAATTTGAAATACCCCCTTTAGCTATATAGCCTGATTTTGAAATTAATATCCTGGATTTTGAACTAATTTGTTGTTTCTATTGATTTCATCACGATGAATAGAAATAAAATACATTTTATCAAGCCAGTTTCTATTTTCAATACCTGGAGCTATGGTATTCACCTTATATGAATAGGTGTAATTACCTGTATTGTATTGATAAAGACTTACTTTTTTCCCTGTATTTAAAGACCCAAAGACACTAATATAAGTCACTGGTCTTCCGACCGTTTCTTTCGCTATCATCCAACGACGGGTATCAAAAAAGCGATGTTCTTCATACGCTAATTCTACACGTCTTTCATTACGGTATCTCGCTTTTAAATCTTGTCCCGATTCCGTCTTAGGAATAGCTGGCATACCTGCTCTGAAGCGTATTTTATTGAGCCAATTGCGTGCTTCATCATTTTCTCCCAATTCAATACAAGCCTCTACATAATTGAGCACGACCTCCGTATAACGAAGTATTGGCCACGGTATACGCTGTCTAGAGTTTTGATCTATGATCGTGGGATCCCCATCAACAAACTTGCGCATATAATAGCCCATATAACTACCATTCCAATCTTCCACCGGAGAATTACGGGTATCCAATCCATATTGAATCACTTTACCCCCCTTCTCATTTAACACTTCATACTGTCCTGTTTGGATTTGATTTGCAGGATCTCTTTCCTTCACGTCATCAGTCCTAGGTTTCCAATTTGCACCATCATAGAGGATGGAAGCACTTAATCTTGGATCACGATTGGCATAAATATTCGAGGAGTGTGATGGCTTATTCCAATCAAATTTCTCACCTGACAACATCTCGTAATCATCAACTAAAAGTTGTGTTGGGGTGTTACCGGACCAGTTATGGTAGCCATTAGGACCATTATTTCGTCCTACATAAGCGCCACCTTCATCTTTTAAATCATTAAAAAAGCGACCGAGAATTAAATCGCGTTTAGCATCAATTTCACTCACCTTTGACTTTCCTCCCATAGCTAAAGCAATGTAGTTTGCCTTTCCTTCTGCTGCCGTTACGCTATCTAATAAATCTAGTTTATAAGCCAAAGCGGTTTGATCTAATACGACTTTTGCCGCAGCTTTAGCTTTTTGCCATCTCTCCACACGGCTACCAGAAACATAGCCTAGATACTCCGAATTACCATATGCAGCAATGGTTGGAGACTTTCCTTTTGCTGTGGGTACATCATGGAGGTCAGATGCAGCATAGGTTAATACGCGCGCTTTTAATGCTTGCGCCGCCGCTTGGCTTGTGCGCCCTTCAACCTTAACCGCATCTTGCAACAGCGCTGCTGCCTCGTCACAATCTTTTACGATAAAATCTACACATTCTTCATAAGTATTTCGTGCAGCTGTGAAATCCGTATCTTCTAACAAATAAATTTTTGTAATCAGTGGAATTGCTCCATAAAAACGTAACAATTGTTGATAATAATAGGCTCTTAAGAAATAAGCTTCTCCCAACATTTGCTTAGCCTGCGTTGCATTACTAAACTTAGGCTCTTTTAAATTCTCAATAGCTGTATTTGCAGCTCGAATATACTTGTACATATTTCCATACTCGTAAGAATCTACAATCCAGCCCTGATCTGTTGGCGTTGACCTACTTTCTGTAATCGTGTTGATTCCTCTTCCCGGGTGTGTAAACATAGACTCGTCAGATAAAGAGGCTAACATTTGTTCATTAAAACCTCCTTGTCCAAACCCATTATACAAATCATTTACAAATGCCTGTGCTAATCCTGCATCTGCCCAGACCAATTCTTTAGGTGCTTCGTTAAGAGGCTTCGTATTTACAAAATCATCATTACAGCTTGTAAATAAGCCCGTAAATAATAATGCCGAAATAGGTATATAAAATAATTTTATTGTTTTCATAATAATAGCGAATTAGAAAGATAAAAGTATGCCCGTGTTGATTAATCGTGCTTGCGGATAATATTGTCCTATAGCATTCGTCGATTCAGGATCGTACATTTTCAATTTAGACCAGGTCAATAAGTTCATACCACTTGCATAGACTCTAAAACTTGAAATACCTAAGCGTTCCGTAAGTTTTGAACTTAAATTATAACCAATCTCCACATTTTTTAAACGGAGATAATTATTAGAATGCATCCAATAAGAGTTACCACTAGAATAGTACTGATCTGATCGGTCTGCAATACGTGGGTGTATACTACTCGGATTATCTATAGTCCATCTATTTTCGTAAAACTCATGTAGGTAGTTTCCAATTGCACCAGATTCATCTGTACCGACCCTAACCTCGCCTCCTGTAGCTCCTTGAAATAATACGGATAAATCAAAATTCTTATAACGAAGTCCCAGATTCAAACCTCCTTGAAATGTAGGACTTGAATTTTTATCTGACCGTACACGATCATCACCTGTAATTTTACCATCACCGTCATAATCCTTGTATTTCATATCCCCAGGTCTGAGGTTTTTATTAATATCGGAATAATCGAGGGTATTGGCATCAATTTCCGCTTGGTTCTTAAATATGCCATCATATTGATAATACAGTTGAGAATTTATTACACGACCTGTTGATTTTTGCCAATCTGGGGCTCCAGGAGCTTCATCCCAAAAGATAATTTTATTTTTAGCATAACCTCCATTAATGGAAGCACTGTAACCCCAATCTCCTTTTTGATCGCGATATCCTAAATTAAACTCCCAACCTTTATTATCAACCTTCCCAATATTTTCAGCTGGCAATTTCATACCTGTACTTTGTGGTATCGAAGCATTTCTTAACCACAGAATAGAATTTCTACTATTTTTAAAGACATCAAATTCAAAATTTATTTTACCACCAAGAAATTGTGCGTCAATTCCGAAGTTGTAATTATTAGATACCTCCCAAGTAATAAATTTATTAGGCACGCGACTCTCTGAAAGCGTTTTTACAACTTCATCACCAATCACATAAGATCCAAAACCATAAGTAGAAAAATATTGATATTCTTTAAGTACATCATCATACTCTACGTTATCATTTCCCATCTGACCATATGATGCTCGAACTTTGAAATAATTAATTGCTTTTATATTGTCTTTCCAAAATGTTTCTTCTGAAGCTACCCAACCTAACATTGCTCCAGGAAAAAATCCATAACGTGTATTTTCTGGGAACATATACGAACCGTCATACCGCCATAGTAATTCTGCGATATACTTAGATTTATAATTGTAATTAAAACGACCAAAATAATTTAATCTGGCACGCTCCCAAGCAGAACCATCATTATTCTTTTCCACATCCCCACCAGCAAATAGATAATCAATATTATCGGATAAGAAATACCTACGATATGCTGAAAAATTATCATTTTGAATGGTTTCTCTGTTCACCCCTGCCAATACGTTAAAAGTATGGTCACCAATAACTTTATCATAAGTCAGCACACCGCCCAATAAAATATTTAGCTGATCTTCATCAGATTGATTAAGTCTTGGGTCCGCAGGTCCACGTTTACCAGGAACTAATTGTGGAGTCACTCCATCGGCCTCATAGGCACCTTGCCAAGTATAAAGGTACCAAGGTGTTTCCCAACGTTTGATCTTTTTTATATACTTGTCGACCGCTGCATTTCCAGAAAACTTAAGTCCTTCAACCCATGGAATCGTGATATCGATTTGACCATTAGTTTGAAAGTAATATCGCTTATCGCGCTCATAACCAGTCTCATTAGTCGTAATTACAACTGGATTTTCACCGTACTCGATATCCGGTCCAGGCTTACCATTTGGCCAGTAAGCAGGTTCAGTCGGATTCCCGCGCATTAACATTCTAAAGATAGTTCCTGACGACTTAGTTGGGAAACTACGATTTTCCTGACGCCCTAAGACTCCAAATTTGGTGGTAATGTATTTGCTGATTTTTGCATCCAAATTAATTCTCAGATCATATTGCTTGTAACCTGTTGCTGATTTTTTATAAAAAGCATCTTGATTTTGATACCCAATTGAAGTTAAATATTTAACATTCTCGTTACCACCTGAGATCTGCAGATTATGCTTTTCTTGAGGTGACCAATCTTTTAAGGTCTCACCATACCAATCTGTATTTGGATGCCCCCATGGATCACTTCCATCTTTTAAGAGTCGGATATCCTCTGGTGTAAAAGGTGCAGAAATAGTCGTTTTATCCGGTCGGATATAGTTCCCTGTTGTATTAAATGCATTTTGTGCATCAGCCCATTCTGAAACATTGAGTTTATAGATCTCCAACTCATTTCGCATTTCAGCATATTCAGCTGCATCTGCCAGCTTTGGAATAACAGTAGGTTGCGAAAATCCTTTATTAAAATTGTAAGATAATTTAGGTTTTCCCTCTGCTCCTCGTTTAGTGGTAACAAGGATGACACCATTTGCAGCCCGAGCTCCATAAATAGCTGCAGAAGCATCTTTTAAGATAGAGATGTTATCAATATCAGCTGGGTTTAAGCGTTCAAAACCACCTTCACGTGCAGGAATTCCATCAATAACAATAAGAGGACTTGAGTTTCCTAACGTATTGGTTCCACGTATACGAATGCTAGACCCATCATATCCTGGCTCTGCAGAGCCATTCGTAGCAATAACCCCTGGTACACGTCCTGCTAACGAGTTAGAAACATTTAAGGCGGGTGATTTTGATAGCTCAGTACCTTTTACAGAAACAACGGATCCTGTCACAGTTTCTTTTTTCTGAACGCCATACCCAACCACCACGACCTCATCTAAATTTGAATTAGAATTTGCTAAGCTTACCATGATACGGGTTCTCCCCTTTACATCTTCATCCGTTGATGTCATACCAACCATACGGAAACTTATCTTCCCATTACTAGGAACATTTGCTAACACATACTCCCCCTGTTGGTTAGTCTTTGCAGCAATAGTGGTACCGATTACCGAAACGGTCACTCCAGCTATTGGAGAGCCATCATCAGAGTTGGTAACAATACCCTGAACAGAGATTTTCTCTTGTGCTAACATCATAAGGGTTCCTCCCTTAGCATTTGCAAGCACCGGAGATTGGCAAATCGTAGATAAAGAGACTATTGCTCCCATCCAAAAAGCCTTTTTCCAATGACATTGACTTAAATTAAGATTACTCATAATTTCTAGGTTTGGTTTAAAAATAATTGATAACTAAATAAAAGCACAGACAGCCGAAATAGGTCATACTATATAACAATAGACTGTATATGTCTTTGATTCAATGGTTTAAATTGGTGATGTATACATAACACTAAGATTGTATTATGTACACAATCTAAGATAAATGAAATTGTCTGAATCTAAAAAAGAAAATATAAAACCTTAGAAATAATAAAGCAACTACTTGATATTCAATTAAATAATTAAAAGGAAACTTAAATCAATTGTATCATAGCGGTTACGATAACAGTTATTAACATTTTTATGTTAATAACTGTTGCAAATTGTGTAGAATTCAAAAACGAAAGTCGTATTATGGTTACTATATCCTAATATTAACGAGTTACTTAAATTACACCTTAGCATAAATTAAATAAACATATACTCTTCTTTAAAATGTGGAATACTTATTTCACAAAAAATAATTACACATTAAAACAACGTATTATTCACTCATAAACAACAAGTTATATAATACATGTTTTAAAATAATTATTAACATAGTGTATAATTAATGTGGATAACTATCAGAGTCACTTATACAGTTTTCCACATTATGGATTCACATTGTGGAAAACCAAAACCGGTTTATAACAAACGAATTGTAATACAAGCATATAACCTGCATTACATCTTTAACTATAGACTGCCGATATATTCATCTCATATAAATTATCCACAAAAAAAGAGCTATTCATATGTGAACAGCTCTTTTTTAATATAATATAAGGTAAATTTAAGCGAATAGGTCTGAGCTTAAATAACGATCACCGCGATCACAAGCAATGAACACAATCACACCCTCTTCAATCTCATTCGCTATTTTTAAGGCAGCAGCAAATGCTCCTCCGGTACTCATCCCAGCAAAAACACCTTCTTTTTTGACTAATGCGCGCGCCATCTCAGTAGATTCTTTTTGTGAAATATCAATAATACGGTCGACACGAGAAGGATCAAATATTTTAGGTAAATACTCTTCTGGCCAACGACGTATGCCAGGAATTGAAGATTCCGCTGTTGGTTGACAACCCACAATCTGAATGACAGGGTTTCTATCTTTCAAATAAATGGAATTCCCCATAATGGTACCAGTTGTACCCATTGCGCTCACAAAGTGGGTAATTTTCCCTTCAGTGTCACGCCAAATTTCGGGACCTGTAGTCTTAATATGCGCTTGGTAATTATCAGGATTAGCAAATTGATTCAAGATAAAATAACCTTCAGAAGCAGCTTTCTCTTCGGCATAATCACGACATATTTCCATGGTGTCCAATAAAGTAACCTCTGCACCAAATGCTTCCATGGTAAGCGTTCGTTCCCGGGTTGACGTTATTGGCATCACTAATTCCAAATGCAGTCCATACATTCCAGCAATCATTGCTAATGCAATTCCAGTATTACCACTTGTTGCTTCAATTAATTTGGTGTTTTTTGTAATTTCACCTCTTTCCATTGCCGATCGAATCATATTCAATGCAGCTCGGTCTTTTACACTACCAGCAGGATTATTCCCCTCCATTTTAGCATAAATTTTCACCTTTTTATTGGCGTGGAATTTTGTAATTTCAACCAATGGTGTATTTCCAATTGTATCAATGATATTTCCCATATTTAGATTAAAGGTTTGGAATCTATAAATTTAGCATTTGCTTGGTGATAAACGGTGGTATAGGGTTCGACTGAATTAGTCAACCAAACATTTCCACCGATTATTGAATGATGCCCTACGATAGTCTCTCCCCCCAATATCGTTGCTCCTGCATAAATAATCGTATGATCTTCAATTGTAGGGTGCCTTTTCACATCAGATAAGATTTTCTCCACACTTAATGCCCCTAGTGTGACCCCCTGATACAGTTTTACATAATTACCGATAACGCAAGTCTCCCCAACCACTAAGCCTGTACCATGATCGATATACAAATGGTGTCCAATGGTCGCTCCAGGATGAATATCGATACCTGTCTTCGAATGTGCGTGTTCCGTTAAAATTCGTGGAATTAAGGGGACTCCAAGTCGATAAAGACTATTTGCTATCCTAAAGATACTAACGGCAAAAAAACCGGGATATGTTCTAATTACTTCCCGCTGATTCTTTGCTGCTGGATCGCCCGAAATCAAAGCATCGGCATCCGAGCACATCAATTCATAGAGTTGGGGTAAAGATTGAAAAAAACTATGGGCAACTCGATAATGATCGCATGCTTCACAAGCCTTAGATTTACTCAACAACTGTTCCAGTTCGATTTCAGCTTGTTGAAAAGCAAGTTGAACTCCTTCTACAGATTTTATACTTCCAGCATTACGCTCCGGAAACAACAAGTCTAGGATACCAACTGCCCAACCCGAAATTTTTTTATTGGAGGGCATCTCAAATACCTCTAATTGTTTTTGATAAATATGTTCGTAAAAATTACTCATGGGCTTCATCCCTATTTAAATATGACAACACAAATATACTATACTTATATGATAGACAAAACAGACAATTATAAAACTAACTTTTCAAAAAGTAACTGTAGTGTTACTGCTGGATCATTGCATAATCCTGGATGAACTGGAGAACATTGAATAACCGTACTACGATTTGCAGTCAACCATCGAAAACGTTCGGTGAGATCCAGTGTTGCCAATTTTCCACCATCTTTGTCACCAACACAAATTTTCACAAAAGATTCCAAGTGTTTCCGAATCATCTCCAAATCAACATCCGGACATAACAAATGGGCACGTGTTTCATCGATATGGAACAATACATTTGCAAAACGATTTTTTCGACAATAAAGTGCTACGCCAACATTAATAAATTCTTCCCGTTCCACACGTGGCACCAAACGTACCACAGCATACTCATATAATGTTTTTTCTGGCATCTTCAATTTGGTTTAAAAAATAATCAGCATGTGATAACCGCTTCATAAAAAATGACACATAAACATCGCGCGCTTCAGCGGCCGTTAAATCCCTAGATTCATCGTGCAGCCATTCATCAGGCACAATAGCTACAATATCCCGAATAACCTCCTCTGTAAATCGTGAACGGTAGTATTTGTCTACTGCACCAACTTGATCAGCAAACCTTAATAACACATGGTCCTTAATCTGAACAAAAGGTTTCAATGCCTGTTCTTCCCAATTATCCCAACTATGATGAAAATATAAAGAAGCACCATGATCAATTAACCATAACTCTTTATGCCAAATTAGCATGTTCGTATTCCGAACAGTCCGATCCACATTCATCAACAGCGCATCCAACCATACGATTCGAGAAGCTTCTTCACCACCGATCTTGTCTACATTTGCATCAAATGTAATAGCGCCATTTAAAAAGTGAACACCTAGATTTTTACCAACACTAAATTTTAGTAAATCTTGAATTTCCTCATCAGGTTCTGTCCGACCAAATGACTCATCCAAATCGGCAAAAACTAGCTCAGGCATCCTGAGTTTTAGAATACGAGCCAATTCTCCACCGATCAACTCTGCAATTAGCGCTTTTCTTCCTTGGCCAGCCCCTCTGAACTTTATCACGTAATTAAAGCCATCATCAGCATCTACCAAAGCCGGCAAAGAACCACCTTCACGAAAAGGCTGTATATACCGGGTGATCGTTACCTCCCTTATTTCTGGTTTTTTAATACTCATTTGTTATCCTTTTACAATTTACCCATACACAGGCGATAAATCCTTTAATCAAATATCAACAATTTTATTTTTTATTATCGATATTCAGCCAAATTGGACATAATTGTGACGTATGAAAATGGTTAATTCTGATTATATTTGTAACAATAGTTCAATCACTTTCTCGTGAAATACGCAAAAAATAGTTATGAATACGACTCAGGAATACAATACAGTTATCGAGCACTGCCAAGATTTATTTATCAAGAAAACGAAAGATTATGGAACAGCGTGGCGTATTATGCGACTTCCTTCTATAACGGATCAAATTTACATCAAAGCCCAACGCATCCGCACCTTAGAGATTAAAAAAGTCTCCAAAGTAGGCGAAGGTATCTTGGAAGAATATATTGGCATCATCAATTACTGTATTATGGGCATGATCCAACTTGAATTAGGTGAGGGTGGAGAAGAAAATTTAAGTCCTGAATTCGTCAATGAAAAATACAAGGAGAAGGTGTCCGAAACGCGCGACCTCATGTTTGCCAAAAACCATGACTATGGCGAAGCGTGGCGCGATATGCGTATTTCTTCTTTAACTGACCTGATACTCATGAAGATTTACCGTGTCAAACAGATTGAAGATAATAATGGTAGCACAATTGCTTCAGAGGGAATCCATGCCAACTATCAAGATATGTTAAACTACGCTGTTTTTGCATTAATAAAAATGGGATTAGCTAATACAAAATAAAATTATGTCAGAAGTCATTAACCATAAACCACAAAAAACAAACTATCTTTTGTGGTTTGCTAGATTATTTACAGGTTTTCTATTTATATTCTCCGGCTTTATTAAAGCAAATGATCCTACAGGATTTGGATATAAACTTGAAGAATATTTCCATGTATTTCATACCGATTTTTTAAATGATTATGCCACCGGCATCGCAATCGTGGTATGTGCTTTAGAAATTATTTTAGGACTATGGCTTTTACTAGGTTTTTATAAAAAGCTTGTCGCCTGGGGATTATTACTCCTGATTATATTCTTTACTTTTCTAACGTTCTATTCTGCATTTTTCGAAGTCGTTACCTCCTGTGGATGTTTTGGAGATGCAATCCCACTAACACCTTGGCAATCTTTCGGTAAAGACCTCGTGTTACTGGCATTCATATTAATTATATTTGTCTATCGAAATCAAATTACACCAGTCATTAAGGAACCCTTTAATCGTACTCTTATAGCCACTATTACTGCTATCATATCTTTCGCCATTGGAATTTACACCTTTATGTATTTACCATTTATTGACTTTTTACCTTACAAGGTAGGTAATAATATCCCTTCGCTTATGGTTTTGCCAGAAGGAAAAGAAGGTGACGTATATGAACAGATCTACAGTATGAAAAATACGAAAACTGGAGCGACTAAAAAAATTACGGATAAAATCTATATGTCTGAGAAAGTTTGGGAAGATACTGCTTGGGAAATAATAGGGGAACCACAAAGCAGATTGGTAAAAAAAGGATATCAGATACCCATTACCGATTTGTTGATTACAGATGCAGAAGGCAATGATCATACACAAGAAATAATCAACAATCCTTATTATAACCTAATAATTGTTGCTAAAGATCTCTCAAAAACGAATTTAGAAGCGATTGAAAGAGTAAATAAGATTGCCACAAAACTAACGCAAGATTACAATCTTCGCATTGTTTTACTGACAGCAAGCTCTTCTGAAGACGCTGATTATCTAAGTGACAAATTACAGTTAATTTCAGAAATATTTTATGCAGATCTAATTCCGCTTAAGAGTATGATACGTGCCAATCCAGGTATCATCTTATTAAAATCAGGAACAGTGATGCAAAAATGGCATTATAATGCGCTACCTGATGCGACAGAAATTGAAAATAGATACTTAAGTTTAGATAAATAATAGCATGCCAAAACCAATATACTTAATTGGCTATATGGGAAGTGGAAAAACCACATTAGCCAAAAAACTAACGAGCAAATTAGCATTACCATTTATTGATACGGACGAAGAAATCGTTAAAGAAATTGGCATGTCCATTACAGAATATTTTCAACTACACGGTGAAGATAAGTTCAGGGCACTAGAACGCAGACACTTACAAAATACCGCCCTACAAGAAGCAATCGTTTCCACAGGTGGTGGTTCGCCATGCTTCTTTGATAATATGCAGTGGATGAATGAAAATGGTATCACGGTATATCTCGAGATGTCACCTAAGTCGCTATTTGACCGTCTATCTCAGTCAAAACCTAACAAAAGACCTATATTAATTGGAAAAACCGAAGAAGAATTGTTTCATTTCATTAGTGAAAAATTAATAGAAAGAGAACCTTTTTATAAACAAGCACATTTGACAATTGACCATATCAACACTTCTATTGAAGAGCTCATTTTATTACTAAAGAAACACTCATAATCCTTATTATATGCATCATAGAATAAATCTCATTCTATTTGTAACCTTTATTACAGTCATTTTTGCGTCCTGCTTTAGAAGTGGTACTTCCTCAGACGTACTGACTAACAATAAAAATCTTAACTTACAGACAGTAGAGGAGCTTTATCAATTCTTAACATATGATGAAAACCGATATCCGCTTATCAGCTTGCATCGTGGCGGGCCAACAACAGGCTATCCAGAGAACGCTATAGAAACTTTTGCATTCAATGCTAGCTACAGACCCGTTATCGTCGAATGCGATGTCCAATTAACAAAAGATTCCGCATTAATATTAATGCATGATAAAAATCTGGACAGAACCTCAAATGGTTCTGGCCCTCTTGATAATAAGACACTTCATGAATTGAAGAACTTAAGATTAAAAGACCCCAATGGAAAATTGACACCCTACCGAATTCCAACATTAGAAGAAGCCTTATCATGGGGGAAAGGAAAAGTTATTTTCACTTTAGATGTCAAGCAAGGAGTGCCTTACGATTTAGTGATAAGTGCCATTCGTAAGCAAAAAGCAGAAGGCTACGCTGTTATTATCACCTATTCGGCAGATCAAGCAACGGTTGTCCACAATTTAGCACCAGACTTAATGCTATCAGCACCTATAAAAAATACTGCCGACCTAACAAGGCTCAATGAACGAGATATCCCAGATAATCGTATTATAGCATTTATAGGTACCAGAGAAGCAGACCGAACGCTAATAGAGCATATTCATGGTCATGGCATCATGTGTATTTTAGGTACATTAGGAAACTTGGACAGACAGGCTAAGCAAAAAGGTGATCAGCTATATGCGCGGTTTATCGAAAATGGTGCGGACATCTTGAGCACCGATAGACCCCTTGAAGCGGGTAGAATTTTGGATTTTTATATCAAAAAACGAAATATCACTTCAAAATTCATTCAGTAATGATGAATAGAAGTAATGTTAAAAGCGGTCACAAAAAATAATATCATCCTATCAGATCTCCATATTAAACTGGAGTATTATAAAACGATTACAAGACGTTATTAACCCAAGTTAATCCACATAACACTGGGCATTGTTCTTTACAAGTAAAGTATTCAAATAAAAACAGAGCAGTCCATCTGGATTGCTCTGTTTTTATTTGAATACTATTATTTCTTCATAGTACCCTGATCGCGCAAATGTACATGCCAGCTAAAAGCCTCCTCAATAATATGTGGTGTATGCCCTCCTCGCTCACAAGCACGGTCATAGTAGTCTTGTAGCTGCTCTTTATAATCAGGATGCACACAGTTATCAATAATAACTTGAGCGCGCTCACGAGGCGCTAAACCCCTTAAATCCGCCAAGCCGATATCCGTGACTAAAATATCAACATCATGCTCGGTATGATCCACATGTGAAGCCATTGGTAATACATGCGAAATACGATCCTCTTTGGAAGCCGCTTGTGTTACGAATATACTCAAGTAGGCGTTTCTAGCAAAATCACCAGATCCACCAATACCATTCATAATATTTGTTCCCGAAATATGTGTTGAATTTACATTACCATAAATATCAAATTCAATAGCTGTATTAATAGCGATAACACCTAGACGACGGATTAATCCTGGTGTATTGGATATATTTTGAGGTCTCAAAACCATCTTATCGCGATATTTGTCCAAATTACCAAATACACGATCGTAGCAAGGTTTTGAAACGGTAATTGAAGAGGCAGAAGCAAAATCCATTACCCCAGCATCAATCAAATCAAAAGTACTGTCCTGTAGTACTTCTGAAAACATCGTTAAATTACGGAAACTACTATCCTTAAATCCAGTTAAAACTGCATTTGCAACCTTACCAATACCCGCTTGAAGTGGTAATAAACTAGACGTCAAATGCCCCATTTCAACTTCCCTCTCAAAGAAATTTAAAATATGACCAGCAATAGCCGTTGTTTTACTATCGGGCTCCGCTATTTCAGCTGGGCTATCCTCAATATTACTAAAAACGATACCAACAACTTTTGAAGGATCCAGCGCAATTGTTTTACGTCCAATTTTATTTTCAGGAGCAACAATAGGAATCACATTTCGTCTCGGATAATCTTCTGCTTGATAAATATCATGGATACCACGAATTTCCAAGGGAACAGCCGTGTTAATTTCTAAGATCACTTGCTTTGCCAAGGCTGCAAAAGTCGCAGAGTTACCAACTGAGGTTGTTGGAACAATACTCCCATCAGCTTCAATAGCAGCAACTTCCAATACAGCAATATCAACAGCTGCCAAATTTTTATTATGTAATAATTCAGCAGTTTCACTCAGATGTTGATCTATAAATAAGACTTCCCCACTATTAATCTTCGCCCTAAGTGTACGATCAACCTGAAAAGGCATACGTTTCGCCAAAACACCAGCTTCTGCTAATTTACCATCTGTACCATGACCTAAAGAGGCGCCAGTAATCAATGTTATTTTCAAAGGATCAACTAGCGCTCGTTCAGCCAATGCTGGCAAAACAACCTTGCTATCACCCGCTTTTGTAAAACCACTAGAGCCAACTATCATACCATTTTCAAATAGCTGCGCTGCTTGTTCTGCAGTAATTACCTTATCATGTAAACTTTTAAGTTTAATTCTATCGTACGACATATACCTTTAACTTATTTCCTCAATTCACTCATATTAAACATTACATTTTCTTAGTAATTGTTTGAATATGAGAACAAACAATAATAAGCTATTTTTTTCGTGTCAATTTATTGCAACTAGTCACAAAATTATCCAATAAAGACGATATATTTGTAATTATTTAATAATCAGCATCTAATATTTTAAATACGACAGAACTATTCGAATCCAATATTTAAAAAAAACAACTAAAACACTGATAGATAGAGTTTTAAATATTGTTGAATTCAGGTAAAATTAGTCCACACTTACTTACAAGAGCAAAACCACAATCATTACTGGTGAGTACCAACTTACATTCATAAAGAAATACGTCGTTTTTGTATAAAAATTTTAACTTTGTAACGGGAAAGGGAAGAAAAACATGAATAAAAAAAGCACTATTATAGACTCAAAATACGTCCATCGTTATTATGTAACAGAGGTTGACTCCTTTGAAGATAGTATCTATTGTCATCACGCCATTATTGGCGAAAATTTCATTGCAGAGCATGTTCATAATAAAGATCAGTTTTTATATACAGAAGGTGGTGTTGTTTTTTTAAAAACTGCAGAAAAATCGTACTTTCTACCTGCTCGCCACTATATTTGGATACCGGCAGGTATTCGACACAGCATTCATCCCAGTACGCCCGACGTCGTCATGCGTAACCTCTATTTTCCAAAATATGAGACTGATCAAGAGTTTTATAAAAAAATCAGTATCTACCCCGTAGATGATCTCTTAAATGAATTGATCATGTTTACAAATAGGTGGAATGGTAATATTTTCCCTGTAGAAGAACCGAAGTACTCGCTAGCAAAGGCTTTTAAATTACTATTACCCGAAATATCACAGCATGAATTGCCCCTGGCACTTCCTTACCCTAGTAATCAAAAACTAAAAGATATCGTTACTTTCTTAGAAAGTAGAATTGAGGAGAATGTGAGTTTCAAAATACTCTCTCAGAAATTCAACATCAGCGAACGTACTTTAGCGCGACTTTTTCAAAAAGAACTAAACATGTCTTTTATTCAGTACTATACCATCTTGAGAATGTTGACGGCACTTAAACTCCTTTTGGATGAAAAATTGAGCGTTAACGAAGTTGCATTAAAGGTTGGATACAGCAGCTTACCCACATTTAGCAATACATTCAATAAAGTAATTGGGGTCAGACCAAGCGAGTATGTTAAGCAAAAACAATTGTTAATCTAATTTTTTTAAGTATTTTAGGTCTCTAATACCTAAAATCTTAATCATGAATTATAAAAAACTATTTTTTAGTTTAGCAGGAATTGCCCTGTGTGTTACGGTTAGCGCCAGTTCATTAAACAAAAAACCAAAAGCAGTACAATTGTTCAACGGCAAGGACATAAAAAATTGGACAGTAAAAATTAGTAAACACGAAGTTGGAGAAAACTATGCAAACACTTTTCGTGTAGAAGATGGTTTATTAAAAGTTAGATACGATGGTTATGATCAATTTGATCAACAATATGGCCACTTATTCTACAATAAAGAATTTTCTGCCTATATCCTTCGTGTCCAATACCGATTCGTAGGTGAGCAAGCAAAAGGAGGAGAAGGCTGGGCGCTCCGCAACAGTGGCGCGATGCTACATGGTCAAGACCCTAAAACAATGTCAAAAGACCAAGATTTCCCTGTTTCAATTGAAGGTCAATTGCTCGGTGGCGACGGAGAGAACGAGCGTACAACAAGTAATCTATGTACTCCAGGAACCAATGTTGTCATGGATGGAAAATTATTCACTCCTCATTGTGTCAGTTCAACATCCAAAACTTACCATGGTGATCAATGGGTAACAGCAGATTTCCTTGTATTAGGTGATTCTATTATCCAACATTTTGTAAATGGGGAGAAAGTTTTGGAATATCAAAAACCTCAATATGGCGGTGGTAATGTATCCCACTCAGACCTTGCAAAAGAGAAAGCGGGTCAGTTAATCAGTAAAGGCACCATCTCACTACAAAGTGAAAGTCATCCTATTGATTTCAAAAAAGTTGAAATCTATAATCTAGAACCTTATATGAAAAACCCTGCAACTTTAGAAAAGGCAATTGCAGCAGTAATGGAAAAATAAAAGTAAATAAAAAAGTGTCGAATAATTCGACACTTTTTTTTACATTCATTCGCTTGGAAAAGAGAAAATCCAGGGTAAAGTAAAAACATAAAGAAAAGGGATACAGAGAAACTGTATCCCTTTATATATTATACTGAAAGCTTAAACTAATCCGTTAACGAATTTCGTTAACTTAGATTTGTTGTTAGAAGCTTTTTTCTTGTGGATTACATTTTTCTTAGCCAAACGATCAAGCATAGAAATTATACGTGGCAATAAAGTTTTAGCTTCTTCTGGTGTAGCAGAAGTGCGTAATTTTTTAATTGCGTTACGCGTAGTTTTTGCTTGGTAACGGTTTCTTAAACGCTTTGTAGCGTTTGCTCTAATTCTTTTGATCGCTGATTTATGATTTGCCATTTTTTAGCTAATTTTTATTCGTTCTTTACTTAAAATTCGGAATGCAAAAATAACATCTTATTTCTAATATTCAAAATCTATTTTAAAGTTTTCTATACTTATCTTTGCAATATGCAAAAATTATCAATGGATCAGCTTCAACGCGCTGATGTTGAATCGTTCAAAAAACAGGAGAAAACAGCCATAACACTAGTCCTAGACAATGTGAGGAGTATGCATAACGTCGGATCAGCTTTTAGAACAGCTGATGGATTTGCTATAGAAAAAATATTCTTATGTGGAATCACGGCTACACCTCCACATCGCGAAATTGAAAAGACTGCTTTAGGTGCAACCCAATCTATTCCTTGGGAACACATCAAAGAAACCACTGAAGCGATTAACATATTAAAGGAACAAGGATATACCATTATTGCTATCGAACAAGCTGAGAATAGCGTGCTATTGCAAAATTTTATTCCATCAAAAGATGCTAAATATGCTTTAGTATTTGGCAATGAAGTAAATGGTGTAGACGAAGAAGTTATGGAACAAATAGATCATTGCATTGAAATTCCACAATTTGGAACAAAACATTCATTCAATGTCTCTGTCACAATTGGCATTGTAACTTGGGATTTTATTCAAAAAAGCAAGTTCTGCTAACATTTTATCAACTAAGGACATATAAGTATTCATATTACTTCCTATTTCCAATGCAAAATGGTAGATTTGTGATGCAAAATTTTAAGAAGAAATGAGTGTATTAGTTAATAAAGATTCAAAAGTAGTTGTTCAAGGTTTCACCGGAACAGAAGGTACTTATCATGCTAGTCAAATGATCGAGTACGGAACAACCGTAGTTGGTGGTGTTACACCAGGAAAAGGTGGTCAAACGCATTTAGACCGTCCCGTATTCAATACTGTTAAAGATGCCGTAGAAAAAGCTGGTGCTAACGTTTCTATTATTTTCGTACCTCCTGCATTTGCAGCAGATGCGATTATGGAAGCAGCTGAAGCTGGTATCGAAGTAATCGTATGTATTACTGAAGGTATCCCTACTAAAGATATGATTCAAGTAAAATCATACTTGAGCGACAAAAATTCTCGTTTAATCGGACCTAACTGCCCAGGTATTATCACTGCAGATGAAGCTAAAATCGGTATCATGCCAGGCTTTATCTTCAAAAAAGGTAATGTTGGTATTGTTTCTAAATCAGGAACATTAACTTACGAAGCGGTTGATCAAACAGTAAAAGCTGGTCTTGGTATCACTACTGCCATCGGTATTGGTGGTGACCCAATCATTGGTACTACAACGAAAGAAGCTGTAGAGTTATTAATGAATGATCCAGAAACAGAAGCAATCATCATGATTGGTGAAATCGGTGGTGGTATGGAAGCTGAAGCTGCTCTTTGGATCAAAGAAAATGGCACGAAACCAGTAGTAGGTTTCATCGCAGGCCAAACAGCGCCTCCAGGACGTCGTATGGGTCATGCTGGTGCTATTGTTGGTGGTGCTGATGATACTGCAGCTGCTAAGATGAAAATCATGGCTGAGTGCGGTATTCGTGTGGTACAGTCTCCTGCTGAAATCGGAATAGCAATCGCTGAAGAATTAGCTAAGAAAAAATAAGCGTAAGCTGTATACATAAAAAAAGCCTTGCAAGAACTGCAAGGCTTTTTTTATATATAGCATCTTTTACTTTCCTTTACTGGTAAATTCCCTTAGATTCTTCCCCATTAACATCACTGTCATTCTAGAGTTATCGTACGATTTTACATCAATTAATAAATCTTCCATATTAACGTCATCTTCAATGTTTGACGTTAACATTTGGACCAGTACGCCTTCTTGCTCTATGGCATACAAAGTTTTCAAGTCTGCTTTTTTAATCACATTTTCAAGAGATTTTGATTCATTGGCTTGTTCTGTACCAATTTGGCAGATGACTAAATCTTGAAGATTCATCAACACTGAATCGGAGAGCATTGGCTTAATATCGAAAAATAGGTCTCCATCCTTAAGTTTAGCAACGTCTTTTATATTCTCACTATTAAATCTAAAAATTTTTATTTCTTTTTGATTTTTTGATAGTGAATTTATAAATTCATTAACTTTTGACACTTGCGCCTGAGCGGTAAACCCACTAAAAACGAGTGCGATTGCAATTATTAATTTTTCCATAACTAGTTTATAATTTTAGCTTTTTCATTTTTGTTTTCATAGTATTCAATCATCTTGGATAATTCATTTAAATCCAAATCGGCTTTTATGTCGACAAATACATAATCTTCATCATCTGCTATCCCGAGTAATACGCGTTTAACTTGATCGTTTTTTATCTCCGTATTAATGGTGATTTTTGATCCCTCGCTGTACAAACTCATCAATTCTTCAAACTTATTTTTAACCAAATAGGCATTAAACTTCTTCATGAGGTCATCTTTCCCATTTCCAGAAATTGTCATAATTTTCATTTTTTTAATTTTCCTTAATGCTAAGGCTGCAATTGCATCATCTTCATTAAGTTCCTTGATCTTACCTCTCAAAAATGCCTTCGTCATAAACATAGGTACCCGCACTGAAACGACCTCAGTATCATTTGTTAAATCTTTTTTATCAATAAAAGACATGTTCGGACTGGTTTTTACAAAACAACTCTGTAGTGTCAAGCAAAAAAATAAAAGGGCTCCAATAATTATTGATTGTTTCATATCCCGCTTATTTATTATTCACTAACTTATTCACATCATCATAACTCACCTTACCATCGAGAATCATAAAAATCGTGCTCCCATCAGATTGAATACTGAGCAATAAATTTTTAATAACATCTGTAGCCGTATCTTCAGCTAAAAATTTAATTCTATTACCTTCCGAATTTATCGTTATCAGTTCTTCATATTTCAACTTATCAATAGCTTTTGATACATCAGATTGAACTGTTTGATCGGCCTCTTCTAAGATCAGCATCTTTATACTGTTAATTTTAGAAAGCAGAGGTTTAATACTATTAACCTCATTATCGGACAATTTCATTTTATTCAACATACTAAACATCGGTTTACCGATTTTGATCGAAGTCACCCCCTTACCTTCTTTATATTGCTCGAAAATCTCATCTAATTTTGAAATTTGAGCCTGTGCTAAAGTAGAGCACAGCAGTCCAATTATTAATAATACCGTTTTCATAATTTCTATAATTCAATACTTAAACATTTTATATTTTCAACTTCTTTCATTCCCTTTTTTAAATTCAGAGAAGCGAATTGCAAGGCGTTTTCAGTAATCCTTAATGCTTCCTCCTCATTTGTTATCCTTACACCATTTACTTCTACATAAAACTCTTCTGGTTCCAGCTGATTATCTGTAGAAGCTAACTCCTTAGCCAAGATTGGTTCTGAATCTGTAGCTGTACCTCTCTGAACTACTGGTGGTCTATGTGACATTTTTTTTGAATGATCTTTATCTTGAGCCAACCGATCTACTCTACTCCTATCCGTTATAGATGTCTCTTTGAAAGGAACTGCAACATCCGCTGTTTGCTGGATAGGCTGCACTACTTGTTGATCAGGAAAGAACCATACTCCCAAACAAATCAGTAAAACTGCCGCCGCAATGGATGAAGATATGACCCAAATCTTTCTTTTATGTAGCGGATAAACATGCGGTACATCATTCGTTTTCGCTAAAAAAGAATCAAAATCTAACGGCATCGCATCAGAATTTTGTTCTGACAAAATTGAAAAATAACCATCCTCACTATACTCCTTCAGTAATCTTTCTTCAGCTAAAGTTGTTTCTCCAGCCAGATATTTAGCCTCTAATTGCTTTAATTCTTCTTTCTTCATAATCAAATACTTTTGTCAAATTGACTTTTACAACATTTCGAGCTCGGGACAAATTCACACGTACTGCATTTTCATCTATTCCAACTAAAGTGACAATATCTGCAATTTCATATTCCTCTATATCTCTTAAGAACATAACCAATCTTTGCTTTTCAGGGAGACGATCAATTAATTTCAAAATTAACTCTCTTGTCAATGACGGATATTTTTCCTTTTGAATATCCTCATCAAGCTGTGCCATATATTTAATCTTTACTCCTTCACGGTTCAATCTATTCAATGCTAAATTTTTTGTCATTCGCATGGCATATGCCTCGATATTCGTTATTTTTAATAGCTCATTCCTCGATTCCCACAATTTCAATAAAACCTCCTGAACCAAATCAAAGGCATCATCTTGATCTAGTAAAAACCTATTTGCAAAACGAAATAAGCGATCCTTATGGATGAAGACTGTCGTTTTAAAGGTTTCTTGGTTCATAAATTTTAATTGCTTTTATATAGAAGACAAACTAGGGTATAGAAACATTACATAATTTTAAAAAAATATAAATAGTATCATTTCATTATAGAAAATATGCACCCTATACTAAGGAACATAAAAAAACCGAAGCTTTCGGCTTCGGTTAATACATTTAATTATTCATCGGCAGAAGGGCCATATAATCCTGGTACCGGAATATTAAGCAATCTCAAATACACCGTTAACTGACCTCTATGGTGAATAAGGTGATTGGTAATAATGTAACGTACAGCGCCAACTTTTGGCAATCTTGCCATTTCATAATCACCAGCCTTTAATACCCATTCCTTCAGCCAATATTCTTCAGGCAATTGTTCAATCATTTCCTGATTAGCAATTAGGCCCTTCGCTAGAATACCTTTCAACTCTTCAATAGCATTAATTTTCAACGGTTGATAATCTGTGTTAAAATCGAAGACATCTTTTGATAGAGCCTTAGAGATCCAATTGTGTAATTCCACTATATGTGCTGCCAATTCTCCTAAACTCCTCGATTTCTCATGCGGTCGCCAATCCAGATGTTCGTCTGTAATACGTTCTAAAATACGCCCAGTATTGTGTGTTTCTCTTTCTAATTCTATTAGAATACTCTTTTTAATACTCATAAACTTACTTTTAAAAAAAATGATTTATTTACACTATCCAAAAATTAACATTAGTATTCCATACCCTCATGAAGGTCATGTAAAACCCAATGTTAGTAAATTAATAAGACCAATGTACTTAAACATCATATTGAAGCCTATTTGTTTCATCGGAAAATTACATCAATAAGTCCAAAGCGTATAATGAGTTAAGGGAGTAATGCTATAAGGTTGAATCGTGGCAGCATGTGCAGCTTGCTTTGCAATTTTACTTTCTACATAACTTATAGAAAGCGGAACAAAAGCATTGTACTGGACATTTTCGTTAAATAAAGCCTCATACCAGACACAGGCTGCAATAAATCGGCCATAATTCAAATTAAGATGGTATCCATCACGCGTGAAATGATCGCCTATATAGGTAGTCCTTGCATTTTGTATTGCTGTGCCAGTCGGAACTAAAATAGAGAAATTACCCCAGCGATAAACTTTTTCAGATGTAGATACAATAGCACTGTACATGTTATTTTGGTTGCGTTCATAAAAACTAAACCCACTATGATCAGCATCATGTTGATAGGCCCATGTTTGATGCAAAATATACTTTGTCTCTGGGTATTTTACATGTTGCGTTACATAAGCATATAAATGAGGTAAATCTTTTACATAGGTTTCATACTTTCCTGAAAGTGGACTTGCTTGTTGAAAACTGATATAATCCCATTGCTCATCCGCCAAAGCGGTAGAAATTTTCATGTGCTCAATTACAGTTTTTTCACCCGACTCATTTATCTTTCGGTAGCTGTAGGCACTGCTATCCCCCAATGCATTTTTAACATGCAATGCTAATGGAGCCCCTCCAATGTATAGATTCCCAATTACTATCTTTTTACCACGAGCATGTGCCAATTCAAATAAATTGTTTTCAATAGCATCTTCCGAAAAACTATTTCCTATGGCCAATATGCGAATAACACCATCATCTAGAGCATTATCACTGGTTTTTGCAACAAGTTTTGATAAAGAAATAAATATAAAAAAAGTAAGAATAAAACTAATTCGAGAACTATACATATGATCGCCTTTTAGAAAGATAATCTCTAAATTAAAGAATATCTTTCAATATGAACAAAGAAAAAGAGCTTCTCTATGGAGAAGCTCTTTCTAAAAGCATTTTTTCTTAAATCTTATCTTTAATCCGCAATACAGATAACGCACCTAATAACATAAAAATACCAGCTAATAAAATTCCATAAATAGAATTGCTATTGAAAAATAGCTTAATCATATAACCTCCTAAAAAACCACAAACAATTTGTGGGAATGTGATAAAAAAGTTGAAAATACCCATATAAACGCCCATTTTTTTTGCCGGTAAAGTATCACTAAGAATGGCATACGGCATCGCTAAAATACTTCCCCATGCTAGCCCTACGCCAATCATAGGAATAATTAAGAAAGTAGGATCTTTAATAAGAAATATCGAAATCAACCCAAGACCACCCATAGTCAATGAAAAAGCGTGTGTCTGCTTACGACCATATTTATTGGCAATTTTAGCTAAAAACAAAGCATATATTGCTGAAACACCATTATAAATACCAAACAAGACACCCACCCAATTCGCCGCATCCATATAGAGTTTCGATTTTTCACCATCTTTCAAATAAAAAATATGCTCTGCAATAGCAGGAGTTGTATACACCCACATCATGAAAAGAGCAAACCACGAAAAAAATTGAACTGTACCCAACTGCTTCATGGTGATGGGCATTAATTTAAAATCTTCTGCGATAGCAAGTAGACCAGAACGATGCTTCGTATTTTCTACTTCTAATACAGCATCTTCAAAAGAAACAATTTCTTCGGGCGAATACTCTTTGGTAGTACACAACGTCCATAATATGGATAGCAACAATATTGCAGCTCCACAATAAAAAGAATAAATGACATTTGGAGGAATCATTCCTTCAGCAGCAGTTCCTTCCACTCCAAAATAATGAGCTAGTACATAAGGTAACCAAGAACCTACCACTGCCCCAAAACCGATAATAAAAGTTTGGATAGAGAACCCTAAACTTCGCTGTGCGCTCGGTAAATTATCCGCGACCAAAGCTCTAAAAGGTTCCATGGTAACATTTATAGAAGCATCCATAATGGTTAACATACCAGCTCCTACTAACAAAGGAGGTAACAAGGCCGTGAATAAAGCGGCATTTGGCATTAATATCAGCGCTATTGCTGTTAAAATGGCACCAATCAAAAAATAAGGTTTCCTACGACCTATCTTATTCCATGTGCGATCACTATAATAGCCAATAATCGGCTGTACGACCATCCCCGTAATGGGAGCTGCTAACCAAAAAAGTGATAAATGCTCAACATCTGCTCCAAATGTTTGAAGAATGCGTGATGCATTACCATTTTGAAGGGCAAACCCTGTTTGAATGCCCAAAAAACCGATGCTCATATTGATGATTTGAACCGTCGACATTTTTGGTTTATGCAGTTTTGAAGTCATAATTTTTATAGCTTAGTGGTTATGCACATGGTTTAACTGTACCTGCCTCTCCGTTAAAAATAACACTAATTTCTTGATTAGACTTATTGATCAGTTCAAAATCATCTTGCTTTATTTTTACAAATAATTTAACCCCTCTAAACTGAACATGAAACGCATAGCTCTCCCAAGTTTTAGGAATAAAAGTTTGAAAACTTAAGGTATTGTCTTTCACGCGCATACCCGCAAACCCTTCTACTATTGACATCCAAGATCCAGCCATCGATGTAATATGTAACCCATCTTCAGTATCGTTATTATAATCATCTAAGTCCAATCGAGCAGTTCTTAAATAGAACTCATAAGCTTTAGCCTTATTTCCAAGTTTTGAAGCTAAAATAGCATGAACACAAGGCGATAACGAACTTTCATGAACGGTTCTTGGTTCATAAAAATCATAATTTCTTCTTATGGTTTCCAAGTCATATTGATCTTCGAAAAAATATAAGCCTTGCAATACATCGGCTTGCTTAATAAAACATGATCTTAAAATACGATCCCAACTCCATTTTTGATTGATAGGCCGCTCCTTCTCCAGTAAATCAGAAACTAATACTTGCTCTTTATCTAGATAGCCATCCTGCTGTAAGAAAATATCCAATTCGGTATCTATTGGATAATACAAATAATCAATAACATGCTGCCATTGTACAGATTCCTCGTTATTAAAACCAACTTTTTCAAACAGACAAATTAATTTAGTATGGTTACTGTCTTTTAAAGTAAGGATGGATTCCAAGGTATATTTTAGACACCAACCTGCAATGGTATTGGTATACCAGTTATTATTGACATTGTTTTCATATTCATTCGGACCAGTAACTCCCAATATGACATACTTCTCCTTCTCAGCACTCCAGTTCACCCGCTGGGCCCAAAAACGACTGATTGCAATCAACACTTCAAGTCCATAATTTTCGATATAAGACCAATCGCCAGTATACCTTTGATAATTATAGATGGCAAATGCAATTGCTCCATTACGATGAATCTCCTCAAAAGTAATCTCCCATTCGTTATGACATTCTTCTCCATTCATCGTTACCATAGGATATAGAGCAGCGCCGTTTGAAAAACCAAGTTTCGTCGCATTCTCAATCGCCTTATCCAGATGTTGATAACGATATAACAATAGATTGCGCGCAACATCAGCTGGTTGCGTTGCCAGATAGAAAGGGACACAATAAGCTTCTGTATCCCAATACGTCACCCCACCATATTTTTCTCCTGTAAAACCTTTTGGCCCAATATTAAGGCGTGAATCTTCACCCGTATAAGTTTGGTATAATTGAAATATATTAAATCGAATAGCTTGCTGAGCAGCAATATCTCCTGTAATTTGGATATCACTTTCATTCCAGAAATTTCCCCATGCCAAGGCTTGTTTATTTCTTATTTCTTGATAGGACAAAGAAGAGATATTTTCGAGGTTCGCTTTTCCTAATGACATCAATTCTGCTGCGGCATGATTTTGAGAACTTACAATAGAAACACGTTTTTCAATGGAAAACACATCATTAATACCCACAGAAACTGCTACAGTTTCAGAAATACATGATCCTTCTTTTGATAATTCAGATTCAATTGCCCCATCATTAATCGTAAAATTATTCACTAAATCGGCTCGAACAATAAAATCAGTTTTCTTTGTTTTCATCGTTACATGTAGCTGTGAATTCAGCGAACCACTTGAAATAAAACTCCAAAAATGTTCATCATAATTACTATCGCGATTCACAACATCCCCTTCCATATATGACACAACCTGTAGAGAGGCTTGCTGATTAAGCACCTGAATAGTATACTTTAAGGAAGCCGTCTCAGATTGGAACAGGTGAAATATTCTCGTACTCTCAATACGAACCTCTGTACCATTTTGAAGTTTTGCATCAAAAGATCTTATTAGCAATCCATTTTTCATATCGAGTCTACGTTGAAAACTCCGCACATCACAATTTGCTAAATCCAATAATTCATCATTTATTTTTACATGAAGTCCGATCCAATTTACTGCGTTAATTACTTTAGCAAAATATTCAGGATATCCATTCTTCCACCAGCCTACTCGCGTTTTGTCAGGATAATAAATCCCCGCTAAATATGATCCCGAAAGTGTTTTTCCACTGTAATCTTCTTCAAAATTCGCACGCTGTCCCATTCTTCCGTTTCCAATAGAAAATAAACTTTCTGAAACTTCATTATATGCAGGACGAAAACCTTCTTCTATAATATTCCACTCATCGTGGACAATATAATTCTTCATTACAAAATCAAATTACTAATTCAAAACCTCCATCAAACTACAGACTGACAAGTCAGCTCCCTTTAAATGAGAACCAACGCCAATTACTTTCATCCCTGCAGTTACTGCTGCATCTACCCCAGCCTGTGCATCTTCAAATACAAGGCATTCTGATGGTTTCAATTTTAGTTGACCTGCCGCTTGTAAAAATACTTCTGGATGAGGTTTAGACAGCGTAACACTATTACCATCTACAAGGGCATCAAAAAAACAAAACATACCCGTTTTCTCGAGAATAAGTGGTGCATTCTTACTTGCAGATCCTAATGCAACCAGAAAACCATGCTGCTTTAACCAATGTAGCAACGCTATAGATCCCGGTAAAATATCATCTTCTTTCATCTGGGCAACAAATTCCAAGTACCATCTATTTTTTAATGCTGCCCATGCTATTTTTTGATTTTCGGATGCGACTACATGTGCCCAATTCAATATCATTTCCAATGAATCGATTCGACTAACACCTTTTAACTGTTCATTTTGAATCTCTGTAAAATCAAAATCGAATTCTTGAGCAAGCCTTTTCCAAGCTTGAAAATGGAACACAGCGGTATCTACCAAAACACCATCCAGGTCAAAAATCACCCCTTTTACTTTCTCCAAGAGATCTAATACGCTTTTCATTTTTATTTTTTTAAATCAAACATGCGTGTTTGATAAGGATAGCATGTTATTACTAATGGTATATCTTATTCAACATCTGTTAAGCTATTTTTCATTTGTATGACGCCTTTTTAAATTTTCCTAAAACCGAGGTAAGCACAGCATAAATTTTTGCGCATTACGATTTGTAAAAATAGATACCGCTCGGTTTTCATTAAGCTTAAAATAGTTATACCCGTTATTCTCTCGAACATGCGGTGTAATTCCATATTATAATACCGGATTACTTTAACGAGTATGTGCGGATAAATTCTAGATTGTCGGCTTTCATTCCATAACATTTATGCAATGATTCGATCCTTTAAATCGGAAAACTATCTTGATAAACGGCATAGGACAGCTGAAGTAGTATAAAAACACTACTCAACAATAGGCATATCATCAGGTAATAAAAGTTTAGTAAATAGGGAGCATGAGCTCCCTATTTTTTAGTTCTTAGAAATTTTTGCAGAATACCCTGATGCCGTCCGCGACAGTTCAATCTCATACTTACCTGCAGCCTCAATCACTATATTTGCTCCATCTTGTTGCAAAGACGAAAGTGTGCCACCAATATTGATTGCCCAATCATCATCCATTCTGAATTTTAATTCCCCAGCAGTCAAGTTTAATGTTACTTTCCAGGTATAGATACCTTTACTGCCGACAAATTTCATGTCCGTATCACTGTCCCAGCCATCCGGAGTCGCACTACCGATAACACCCCACGTTGATTTGGACAATTCATATGTTTTCGCTTCTGAATCCATACGAATTCTATAAAAATCATCCTCAGTAACTGTGATATTTCCAGCATCGCCATCTTGTAATAAAATTCCCTCAGACGCACCTTTACCAAAAGCATCCGTCCAGTCTACATTCGTCGGCAAAAACTTGATTCCTGAACCATCAACTGTGACATATTCAAAAATTTCGAACTTTGTTTTACTTTCTTCATCGTACAGACTCATCGGAAGTGCTAACGTTGGCTCCCATCCTGCAGCTATGGAACCTCCTACCACAAACATCTGTGGATTACTCTCCGTAAATGTTATAGGTTTTGTCTTCTCTATAACCTGTCCTCCAGAAGTATAAGTTATTTTCAGCAATGCCTCTCCAATCCAGGATTTTTCATTTGGAATATCAAAATCCTTTGACAAAATAAAGGTATTGGGATCAACAGTGATATGTTCTGTAAGCAGCATTTCGCTGTCATTTACCGGACCAATCGCAAATGTAAATTCCTTAATATTATTAGCTATAAAACCAACTTTTAGTTTTTTCCCAACTTGGATAGTGGACAATGTATTTTCATTGATTGAAACGATAGGGTCATCGATACCATGTTCTACTTTTTTACAAGAAGACAAGAAGCTAAAAACCCCAATACATAAAACTAATAGTAATCGAAATATTTTAGATATTTTCATAATTTATATCATTTAAAGATTATAACCAGGATTCTGATCCAATTTATTATTATTTGCTCTAGCCCTTGCTGGGATTGGAAACAATCGTTTATATTCTTCACCAGGATTTGCAGGCTTAAACAATTGCGCATCTTCCCATTTACCAAAGCGGATCATGTCTGTTCTTCGAGTCAATTCAAATGTAAATTCCAAGGCACGCTCTTTATAGATAGCTGCCAATGTCAATGTACTTGCTGTAAAATGTTTCTCTGGATTGATAGGAAATGCACGTTTACGTACCTGATTAGCGGCGTCCACTGCTTGCGTTACACTAGCTGCTGTAGCCCCCCTTAAAACGGCCTCTGCTTTCATTAATAGCACATCTGCTAGACGGAAAACAACGACGTCATTTCCTGCATTATTACTGATTTGATTTTTATCAGGATAATATTTAATGCATCGAGCTCCAGCTAAACGCCCACCATCATCTGCCCCACCTATATCAAAATCAGAACCAGGTAACAAGTTATAAGCATATGGATCCAAAACCACATTAAGACCATTATAATCCAACGGCTGTCCCGTAGAATTATATTGCTGACCAAATAGCCATTGTTTTTTGCGATTATCCGCATTATCAAACAGATCAAAATAAGCAGGTTGAGCACTCCATCCATTCCAAGGATTAATACTCAATTCAAAAGTTTGACGATGTCCGTAATGCAACACCCGGTTAAACAAAGTATTACCTGTAGCACGAGAAGCATCATATGGAATAGAAAAAATTGGTTCAGGATTTGATGCGCCATTATCTGGTTTAAACTGTGTCAGGAAATCATTTTCTAAAGCATATTTCCCAGAATTAATCACGGCATCACTATGTTCGACCACCTTATTCCAATTCGCAGTACCACTATATACCTGTGCATTTAGATAAAGTCTTGCTAATAAAGTATGTGCAAACCACTTGGTAGGTCGACCATAAGTAGCCTCACTTTTATCCTCGCTTAAATTTGGCAGATTTTCTTCTAAATCTTGAACAACAAATTGATAAACTTCTGCTCTAGGAGTAGTTGCAGGCAACTCTGTACCTGAATCAAAACTGGTTACCAAAGGTATATTTCCATATGCATCCAACATCAAGAAATAATACCAAGCACGCATAGCCTTTATTTCAGAAATAGTCTGAGCTTTTGTTTCTGATTCTGGAGCTTTTTCTAAAACACTTAATACACGGTTACAAGTACCAATGGCATTGAATCCCCAATCCCAATTATTCTGAACCACTTCATGTGAAGCTGACCAAGTATGATAATGCATATCGCGCCATTTTCCCCCATCAAACCAATCGCCTCCTCTTGTAGGAATAATCACTTCATCGGTTCCCGCAGATTGCAGGCTGAAATAATTATCAAAGTAACCTCTAGCAGCAGTATATACAGGCCCTGTTACTGCAATAAATTGTTCCGGCGTTTTAGGAAACGTATCTTCGGTATATGCGGAATACATCTTATCGTCGAACTTTGTGCAAGACTGTCCTGCTAACAAAAACCCCGCGAATAAGAATAAATTAATTTTACTGAATCTCTTTTTCATAACTAATTGTGAATAAAGGTTAAAAAGCTAATTTTACACCTACTAAAAATGATCTTGTCTTTGGATAATAATTTCTATTATCAAGACCTGGAGCTAAACCTCCTAAACTAACCTCTGGATCGACACCTGAATATTTGGTAATCGTAAACAGGTTTTGACCAGACACATACAACCTTGCATTTTTAATATACTTTGATTCTTTCGTATCAAAAGTGTAACCCACAGTTGCATTATCCAATCGTAAGAACGAACCATCTTCAATGAATCTGCTCGAGGCAATCAATGGTGTTTCAAATATTCCTTCTTTAACAGCATCCTTAGAGATATTAGTTACATTCGCTTGTTGAAGACGACTCAAATCAGCTCTTGTGGCATTAAAAATTTTATTGCCATACATCCCACGTAGAAAGAAATTTAAATCCCATTTTTTATATTGAAAACTATTATTCCAACCGTAAGTGAATTGAGGAAGCGCCTGTCCCATGACCATATAGTCATCCGGTGCCGAAATCTGATCTTGTGTTACGAGTTCACCTGATGGTTTTTGATAAATTGTCTTTTGAGTAGTTTCATCATAACCAATATAATTAGCAACATAAAAGGTTCCCAATGCATGCCCTGGTAGAACAATAGCTGACGTTTGACCTGTCCAACCATCTAAGCCTACACCCCCTTCATAACGTTCTGACACACCAATATTTTCAATATTTGATGATAATGATCCAACTTTATTAATATTACGGGCAAAGTTGACAGTTGTATTGTATGAAAAATTACTATTGCGGTAAACGACAGCATTTAAAGTAATTTCAACACCTTTATTACTCATGCTTGCCCCATTAGCCAATAAGCGATTGAATTGGTACGGAGGCGAAGGCACATCATACTCATACAATAGATCTTTGGTTTCCTTATTATAATATTCAATGGTACCACCAAATCGACCTTTCCATAATTCAAAATCCAATCCAGCATTGAACATGGATGTACTTTCCCATTTTAAGTCGGGATTCTCATTTTGATTGACACCATAGGCATTCATCCATTTACCATTGTATAGAAATTGTCCGTTTTGAGGACCAAAAATAATAATCTGACGATAAGGATCTATATTCTGATTACCCGAGATACCATATCCTAAACGTAACTTTAATTCACTGAACAAATCCTGATCTTGCATGAAACTTTCTTTACCGATTCTCCATGCTCCAGAAATAGACGGAAATGTTGCCCATCTATTATTAACCCCGAATTTTGAAGAACCATCACGACGTACAGATGCACTCAACATATATCGATCATCATAATTATAACCAACGCGAGCATAATAAGAAATTAATAATGACTCAAGAAGATATTGTTTATTTGAGTTATCTTCCACTAAAAAAGGATTGTAACCTTCTGGCAAAGTACCTAGATTCAAATTATTTGAACCCAAATCATCGGACATAAATCCAACCGAAGACGCCCATAGGCCGTCATTATTGTTTGTTTTCTGATAAGAATAGCCAGCCAATGCATCTATATTATGACTATTAATGGAATAACTATAAGTAAGGTAAGATTCTAAAATTTTATCTATATTTTTTAAAATTGTACGTGAACCATACCCCCTACCTAATGCTTTCGAATCAAAATCTGTTCGATGCATATAGTATTTTTTATCAAATTGATTTTGTTGATACGAGATGACATTCGTCCAGGTCAATCCTTTGAAAATTGTAAGATCTGCCTTTAAACTAGCGAGTAAAGTATTATTATTCCGTTCCTCATCGCGTTGATTCAACATCGCAACTGGATTGAAATAGTTTGTTCTACCTGGTACTTGGAAATAACCATCATACGCTGCGTAACCTGCGTCATCTGAGCGTACAGGAGAGGTTGGTAAATAGCGTGCAGCACCGTTAAATATTCCATAATCAACATGGTTTGACTTATTCATACTATTGGCTATATTTAATGCCAATTTTAATCGATCGTCAAAAGCATTTTGATCAATTCCAACTCTTGCTACAACACGTTCAAGATCACTTCTCTTAACAATACCTTGATTATTGAAATAATTAACAGAAGCATTATATCGCGTACCTTCCGAGCCACCTGTTAATGATAGATTATGATTATGTGAAACCCCAGTTCTTGTTATTTCGTCCTGCCAATCGGTATCAAAACCAGTTTCAGAAGGAGCAACGGTCAAACCATTATCCATAACAAATTGCTTATGTTCAGCAGCACTTAGCACATTAACGCTATTCGCGACACGCTCAATAGCAGCATAACCACTATAAGATAAAACTGGCTTACCTGCCTTTCCACGTTTTGTCGTCACGAAAATAACACCATTTGCCGCCCTCGATCCATATATAGCAGTTGACGAGGCATCTTTCATGACATCCATGGAAACAATATCATCTGGTGCTACCAATTCAATACTTGCACCAACTACGCCATCCACAACATATAAAGGTGAAGAGCTGGCTGTTAATGATGAGGGGCCTCGTAATTGAATCGTCGATGCAGCTGTTGGGTCTCCACCTGATCTATTCACGGTCAAACCAGCAACTTTACCAGCTAATAACTGATCCGGTGAACTCACTACACCTGTATTAAATTCTTTAGGGCCTACACTAGAAATGGAACCCGTAATTTGTTTCTTCTTAGCTACACCATAACCGATGACTACGACTTCCTCTAAATCACTCGTTGTTGAGTTTAAGTTAAAGTTTAAAACATTAGCACCATTAATAATTTGAATAGACTGATCTACAGTACCATAACCAATCATATTGACCGTGACAGTCGCCTTACCAACTGGTACTTTACTAAATTGATACTCCCCGTTTTGATTTGTAGCTGTCGAGATTTGACTTCCTTTGATTAGAATGGTTGCTCCCACTAATGTTTCCCCCTTATCATCGACCACTTTACCAGAAAGTGATGAGTTTTGAGAAAAAGCATTTACCCAAAGCAACATCAGAAGACCAAAGGTCATTACAGCTTGTAATGTAAATTTGCTCATAATGTAATTGATTTAAATTTGTTTAGTTTATTAGTTTAGTTTTACTTAAAAGGTAGTATTCACCAGGTTTAATAGCAATATGATGACCTACTTCCCAGTTTAAAATTGAATGGTGCATATTATCATACCAAGTACCCGATAAAGCATTTGTTATGGAAAGGTCCCTATTCACGATATCAAAATTACCGATCACGAGTACCCTTTGACCACCAGCAGTCATAACATAATATTTCAAACCATCCTTTAAAGAGGATAGCTGTAAAGTAGCATTTCGAAAAATTGGATTTGTTTTTTTTAGACGTATCAATTTGGCATAATGGTCGAACAAACCGCTACGAGAAGCATTTTTTAAATAATCCCATTTCAAAGGTTTTTCTCCCGTTCTACCATTTTCATCAATAGAAATATCATAACCAAATTCACCAAATTGCCAAATCATTTTAGGTCCTGGACTTGTTAGTAAGAAAGTCGCAGCAGCTTTAATTCTATCTAAAGCAGTTGAAAGATTTTTAACAGAATAAGAACCAACTACATTTCCATACTGTGCATTTTTAAACTGAATACGTTCCTCATCATGAGATTCCATATAGCTAATCAAATTGGGCGTTTCAAATCCATGTGCTTCCGCAAATAATCTACTCAAGTCAGATTGAGAGGCCGTATGATAACCCATTGTGGCCTCATTGAAACTCCTATTCATATTGTTCCATAACAGCATACCTGTCGCCGCCAATTCCCGTTCTTCTTCATCTACGGCAAAATGTTCTAAAATCACATAGCAGGTAGGGTCAATTGTTTTTAGATAATTATGATAATCTTTCCAGATTGCAATTCGACCAGCATCATAAGCTGACCATGAAGCAACATCATCCCCTGAAACACCTGTATTTTTCTGTGTAAATCCTTTTGATAAGTCGAATCGAAAACCATCTATTTTAAATTCAACCATCCAATACTTCAAGACATCCTTAACAAAATCTTGTGTGTATGCACTTTCATGATTGAAATCATATCCAACATTATAAGGATGACGCGCTTGCATATTAAACCAAATGTTACTAGACGAAGTCGTAATGTTTTCAAAATATAGCTGAGCAAGCGGAGACTGCCCAAATGCATGGTTCAAGACCACATCAACAATAACGGCGATTCCTTGCAAATGCAGATTGTCAACCAAACTTTTTAGTTCATTTTCACGGCCATAATATTTGTCCAAAGCCAAATGAAAAGAAGGATTATAACCCCAACTGGAATTTCCTTCACTTTCTTGAATAGGCAGCAATTCTACTGCATTAATTCCCAACCGTTTCAAATAAGGAATCGAATCACGAATTGACAAAAAATCGTGTGCCATGGAAAAATCACGAGTAAGCAATTCGTATATCACTAAATCATATGGATTTGGTTTAATGAAATTCTGAACTTTCCAACGATATTCCTCATTATTTAAGTCCAATACACTCACATTACCCGCTGTATTTTCTTTAGGATAGGAAGGCAAATAAGCAATTGATTTCCCTATACTGCCATCATAAACTGGATCTAAAATAATATGACTATAAGGATCTGCTATCTTGAATTGACCGTCTATTAAAAATTGGTAAGTATGCTTTTTTGAAAAGTCCAAATCTGTTAAAGTAAGCCACCAAGTATCGCCATTGGGTGTTTGCTTCAAGACATACTTTGATTCAACCTGGTAATTATTAAAACTACCCAACAAGAAAACATTCAACTTCCCTGGAGCTGTTAGGGCAAAAGTTACAGCTTTACTTTGCTTATCGATAGTTATACCGTTTTTATTGGCATGCAAAGGCAATTCTGCAATTTCAGGCTTATCATTAACAAAGACTTGAATCTGCTCTTCAAAAGTACTTCCATTAGCCTCAATCCGTGCAGTAATAATATGAAAACCAAGCTTCCCAAATTTACATGTAAACGTATGTTTTAATACGTCATTTACACTTTCCTGTACTACATTATCAATCCGAATAGAAAGTTTCCCTCTTATATTAGACAAGACATCTATAGCCAATTCTTCGTTTAACATATATGACTCTTTCTCCGTTGTTAAAATATAGGTCGGCTGCGTATTGGGCTGTAAAAATACAAGCGCAGCTTTATTTTTCAGCGCTACTGGTATATAGATATCAGATCCATCCTTATTTCTTTGCACTAAAGTACCTGCAGCATTTCGTATCAATAGCGCAATTTTAAAAACTTCACTTCCATTAATACCTTTAAAAATCTGCGTGGGGTTAATGGTTATTGAATAGCTACCATTAGGTTGACGATTGAGTTTATAAGCTTCTATATTTTTAGACCAATCTGTAGCAACTTCCTTCCAATCATGCTCATCTTTACTTCCTGTTGTAATGAGACCGATATGTAGGTATAAAGATTCATTTTCAGAAACTAGCGCACGATTACCTTTATTTAAATCAAAAAACAACGTAATCGATTCATCCCAATAATTAAATAGTTGATTTGTGGTTGCTAAACCTATATCATTTGGTGCTACCTCCTCTACTGTTGTTTCAGATGAGGGATTGTTTTTTTTACAACCAAAAAACACGATCGATACACTAAAAAATAGGGAAATAAAATAATGTTTCATAACTATCTATAATTGGTTGCAACATCACTGGGAACGTTCCCATTATTTAGTTCAAATAATGGCTCATTCTATAAAATATACTATAAATTAAACAGTAAAATCTTGTTACAATTGGCTGCATTATACTGGGAACGTTCCCAATATTTATCTAAGATAAAAAGCTAAAGAGTTAAATCCAAACTTTTTAGTAACTTTTTTTACTCGATTTTTGAAAAATTAATGAAGAATCGAGATAAGTAATCTCTTGATTAGTGAAGATAAACGGTTTAGCAATTAATTGGCAAAGGTATTCTGTTGCCATCTTTCCCATTTCATATGCTGGTTGTTTAACAACACTTAAGGCAGGTTCAATGAGGTCTGCTATATCTAAACATGAAAAACAAATCAGTTTTAACTCGGAGGGAATCAATATACCTTCATTCTTGGCAACACGCATAGCTGATATTGCCAAACGTTCAACTGAAGCAAGTAACCCATCAGGTTTTTGTATACGATAAAGATTTCTAATATCTTCCATATTGCCTTCCGGCTCATTTACCGTATCTAGGATTAAATTTGAATCGAAGGGAATTTGATATTTCTCTAAAGCGGCCCTGTAGCCAGCCATACGTATTTTACCAATAGAAACGTTTTGATTGATCACTAAATAAGCTATGCGCTTACAATCATTTTCGATGAGATGTTCCGTAGCTAAGAAGCTCGCTTCAAAATCATTACCTGTCACAAATGGAGTGTATACATCATCATAAGTTCTATCAAAAAAAACGATAGGTAAGTCATTATCCTTTAAAACCTGAAGATGGCTATGATCATGTCCTTCGCCGGATGCAGACATAACAACCCCATCTACTCGACCATTGATTAATGAACGTATAATAGAGGCTTCTTTGTCTACACGATGATCTGTTACATAAATTAAGGTATGATAATTTTTCGATCTAGCGACCAATTCGATTCCTTTAATAGCTTGGCTAAAGAATTTATTACCAAATTCAGGAATAATAATAGCAATGGTATTGCTTTTATTAGCTCTTAGGTTACTGGCATACATATTAGGCGAGAAGCCTAATTCATCGGCCATTTTCAAAATACGTGCCTTAGTATTTGGATTAATATCATTGCCATCCCTAAAAGCTCGAGATACTGTTGATTTGGATAATCCCAATCGTTCTGCTAGTTCTATAATCGTTATCTGTGACATTATTGCTGAAATAAAGGCATTCCAAATATAGAACAAATTTAGCAGTTTAAGCTAGCCTATAACACAAAAAAGGCAACCTTCTAACTCCCAGTATTTACGACTACATACGACATAACATCGACTGTAGTGTGATGTCCGGTCCAGTGGTGCTGTCCCCCAGAAAATACGGAACACAAAAAAGCCCTTGCTGTACTGCAAGGGCTTCTGTATAAAAAAAGGCACCGACCTACTCTCCCACCTGTTACGGCAATACCATCGGCTCTGGCGGGCTTGACTTCTCTGTTCGGAATGGGAAGAGGTAGACACCGCCGATATAGGCACCTAAAATAAGGTTATCAGAATATAGAAACAATATCCATAAGGGATAAAGCGACCATCCGATCTATAGACAATTGAAAGAAAAACTAAAAGAGGAAGACAACAGTGTCTGCGTTGCTTGAGAAAGCTTCGGGTGATTAGTATTGCTCAGCTATGGTATCTCTACCTTTACACCTGCAACCTATCGACGTAGTAGTCTTCTACGGCCCTATAAGGAAGTCTCATCTCGTGGCTAGTTTCGCACTTAGATGCTTTCAGCGCTTATCTATTCCCGACGTAGCTACCCAGCCGTACACCTGGCGGCATAACTGGTTTACCAGCGGTCAGTCCATCCCGGTCCTCTCGTACTAAGGACAGATCCACTCAAACTTCCAACGCCCACAACAGATAGGGACCGAACTGTCTCGCGACGTTCTGAACCCAGCTCGCGTGCCACTTTAATGGGCGAACAGCCCAACCCTTGGGACCTTCTCCAGCCCCAGGATGTGACGAGCCGACATCGAGGTGCCAAACCTCCCCGTCGATATGAGCTCTTGGGGGAGATCAGCCTGTTATCCCCAGCGTACCTTTTATCCTTTGAGCGATGGCCCTTCCATACAGAACCACCGGATCACTATGTCCGTCTTTCGACCCTGTTCGACTTGTTGGTCTCACAGTCAAGCAAGCTTATGCCATTGCACTCCTCGTACGGTTACCAAGCGTACTGAGCTTACCTTTGAAAGCCTCCGTTACCTTTTTGGAGGCGACCACCCCAGTCAAACTACCCACCAAACAATGTCCTCGATATAACCGAGTTAGAAACCGGATACAGAAAGGGCGGTATTTCAAGGTTGATTCCATGACTCCTAGCGAAGCCACTTCAACATCTCCCGCCTATCCTACACATCCTGTACCCAATTCCAATGTTAAGCTATAGTGAAGGTGCATGGGGTCTTTCCGTCCCGTTGCGGGTAATCGGCGTCTTCACCGATACCACAATTTCACCGAGCTCATGGCTGAGACAGCGCCCAGATCGTTACACCATTCGTGCAGGTCGGAACTTACCCGACAAGGAATTTCGCTACCTTAGGACCGTTATAGTTACGGCCGCCGTTTACTGGGGCTTCGATTCAATGCTTCTCTTACGATGACATCCCCTCTTAACCTTCCAGCACCGGGCAGGTGTCAGGCCTTATACTTCATCTTTCGATTTTGCAAAGCCATATGTTTTTGTTAAACAGTCGCCTGGGCCTTTTCACTGCGGCTTCTCCATTGCTGGAGGAAGCGCCCCTTCTCCCGAAGTTACAGGGCCATTTTGCCGAGTTCCTTAGCCATGATTCACTCGAGCACCTTAGGATTCTCTCCTCGACTACCTGTGTCGGTTTACGGTACGGGTTTTTATAACCTGAAGCTTAGCGGGTTTTCTTGGAAGTCTGTTTACCTGCTCTATCAACGCCGCCGAAGCTTTGCTGTACTATTGGGTTTCAGCAGGGTCGGCGGATTTGCCTACCGTCCCTATACCTACGCCTTTCAACGAACTATTCCGTCAGTTCGCGGCAGTGTCACTACTCCGTCACCACATCGCAGTTATAAAAAGTACTGGAATATTGACCAGTTGTCCATCGGCTTGCTCCCTTCGGATGCGCCTTAGGCCCCGACTAACCCTGATCCGATTAGCGTTGATCAGGAAACCTTAGTCTTTCGGTGGGCGGGTTTCTCACCCGCCTTATCGTTACTTATGCCTACATTTGCTTTTCTATACACTCCACGACCCATTACCAGATCGCTTCACCGTAAATAGAATGCTCCCCTACCAGATGTATCTAATGATACAAATCCATAGCTTCGGTAATACACTTGATGCCCGTTTATTATCCACGCCCGGCCGCTCGACTAGTGAGCTGTTACGCACTCTTTAAATGAATGGCTGCTTCCAAGCCAACATCCTAGCTGTCTAGGCAACCGGACCTCGTTAGTTCAACTTAGCGTATATTTAGGGACCTTAGCTGATGGTCTGGGTTCTTTCCCTCTCGGCCTTGGACCTTAGCACCCAAAGCCTCACTGCCGGCCATATCTTATAGCATTCGGAGTTCGTCTGGATTTGGTAGGATTTGACTCCCCCGCACCCAATCGGTAGCTCTACCTCTATAAGACTCTATGCCGACGCTGTTCCTAAAAACATTTCGGGGAGTACGAGCTATTTCCCAGTTTGATTAGCCTTTCACCCCTACCCTCAGGTCATCCGAAAACTTTTCAACGTTTATCGGTTCGGTCCTCCATTACATGTTACTGCAACTTCAACCTGCCCAAGGGTAGATCACAAGGTTTCGCGTCTACCTCATCTGACTATGCGCCCTATTAAGACTCGCTTTCGCTTCGGCTGCGTGGCTGAACCACTTAACCTTGCCAGACAAGAGTAACTCGTAGGCTCATTATGCAAAAGGCACGCCGTCACTGCACCTGGCAGCTCCGACCGCTTGTAAGCACACGGTTTCAGGTTCTTTTCACTCCTCTGTTCGAGGTTCTTTTCACCTTTCCCTCACGGTACTAGTTCACTATCGGTCTCTCAGGAGTATTTAGCCTTATCAGATGGTGCTGACAGATTCCCACAGGGCGTCTCCGACCCCGCGGTACTCAGGGTACTGCTAGGCTAGCATTCTATACGTGTACCGGGCTATCACCGTCTATAGCTGGGCTTCCCATCCCATTCCACTTCTGTTTGCTAATGCCACATCGCAGCCCTACAACCCCACTGATGCCGTAACATCAATGGTTTGGGCTCTTTCCCGTTCGCTCGCCACTACTTGGGAAATCATTATTATTTTCTTCTCCTACGCCTACTTAGATGTTTCAGTTCAGCGCGTTCGCGTATTATACAACATACCTTCAGTATGCTAGGTTGCCCCATTCGGAAATCTTCGGATCGAACTCACATTTGCTGATCCCCGAAGCTTATCGCAGCTTATCACGTCCTTCATCGCCTCTGAGAGCCTAGGCATCCCCCGTGTGCCCTTATTTACTTTCTTCACCTCATAGCCCTTTTGCTACTATGGGTTGCTTTTTGATATATATAACCATGATGCTACGCATTAATCCGTTCGGCCTTGACCGAGGGTCTTCATAATACATCGAGCACATCACAGTATTGTCTCTACTGTTGTCTTCTCTTGTAATTTTTTTCTTTCAATATGTCAAAGAACTCTTTGTCGCCCTTATCATGAACACAATATCTTGGTGTTCGGGCAGACCTGTGGAGAATATCGGAGTCGAACCGATGACCCCCTGCGTGCAAGGCAGGTGCTCTAGCCAGCTGAGCTAATTCCCCGTATCGTTTTATGGTAGTCCCGAGCAGATTTGAACTGCTGACCCCTACATTATCAGTGTAGTGCTCTAACCAACTGAGCTACGGGACTAGCTTATCATTCTCTCTCTGGACCATCCTACAGGGATGGGCACATTTCTTCAAATGTTTCTTTTTGTTTCTAAAATATAAATCATGTGTATACGTAACGAGCTTCAATCTTGAATGCTCTAGAAAGGAGGTATTCCAGCCGCACCTTCCGGTACGGCTACCTTGTTACGACTTAGCCCCAATTATCGGTTTTACCCTAACACGCTCCTTGCGGTTACATGCTTTAGGTACCCCCAACTTTCATGGCTTGACGGGCGGTGTGTACAAGGCCCGGGAACGTATTCACCGCGTCATTGCTGATACGCGATTACTAGCGAATCCAACTTCATGAGGTCGAGTTGCAGACCTCAATCCGAACTGTGAATGGCTTTTAGAGATTAGCATCATATTGCTATGTAGCTGCCCGCTGTACCATCCATTGTAGCACGTGTGTAGCCCCGGACGTAAGGGCCATGATGACTTGACGTCGTCCCCACCTTCCTCACTGTTTGCACAGGCAGTCTGTTTAGAGTCCCCGACATAACTCGCTGGCAACTAAACATAGGGGTTGCGCTCGTTGCGGGACTTAACCCAACACCTCACGGCACGAGCTGACGACAGCCATGCAGCACCTAGTTTCGTGTCCCGAAGGACTGATCCGTCTCTGGATCATTCACTAACTTTCAAGCCCGGGTAAGGTTCCTCGCGTATCATCGAATTAAACCACATGCTCCTCCGCTTGTGCGGGCCCCCGTCAATTCCTTTGAGTTTCAATCTTGCGACCGTACTCCCCAGGTGGATAACTTAACGCTTTCGCTTGGACGCTTACTGTGTATCGCAAACATCGAGTTATCATCGTTTAGGGCGTGGACTACCAGGGTATCTAATCCTGTTTGATCCCCACGCTTTCGTGCATCAGCGTCAATGCTAACTTAGTGAGCTGCCTTCGCAATCGGAGTTCTAAGACATATCTATGCATTTCACCGCTACTTGTCTTATTCCGCCCACTTCAAATAGATTCAAGTCCTACAGTATCAAAGGCACTGCGACAGTTAAGCTGCCGTCTTTCACCACTGACTTATAGGACCGCCTACGCACCCTTTAAACCCAATAAATCCGGATAACGCTTGGATCCTCCGTATTACCGCGGCTGCTGGCACGGAGTTAGCCGATCCTTATTCTTCAGGTACATTCAGCTACTTACACGTAAGTAGGTTTATTCCCTGACAAAAGCAGTTTACAACCCATAGGGCAGTCATCCTGCACGCGGCATGGCTGGTTCAGAGTTGCCTCCATTGACCAATATTCCTTACTGCTGCCTCCCGTAGGAGTCTGGTCCGTGTCTCAGTACCAGTGTGGGGGATTCTCCTCTCAGAGCCCCTAGACATCGTAGCCTTGGTGAGCCGTTACCTCTCCAACTAGCTAATGTCACGCGAGCCCATCCATATCCTATGAATATTTGATCAGAAAATGATGCCATTCTCTGATGTTATGCGGTGTTAATCTCTCTTTCGAGAGGCTATCCCCCAGATATGGGTAGGTTGCTCACGCGTTACGCACCCGTGCGCCACTCTCATCAGAACTAAGCAAGCTTAGTCCTGAATCCCGTCCGACTTGCATGTATTAGGCCTGCCGCTAGCGTTCATCCTGAGCCAGGATCAAACTCTCCATTGTAAAATGAAGTGTAAGATCAAGACTATTTATAATAAATAGAATTGTCTTGTATTTTATTTCTGATTCTAAAATTGAACAGGTTGTTTTTTTTAACTTTCGTCGTTTCTCAACACTACTCGTTACGTTACATGATTATATTTTTAAAGAACTTTTTTCGCTTCCGCATCTCGCTTCGGCTATATGATGTCGGCATTGCGCCGTTATCGATCTTGTTTTGATTCCCTTCGTTTCCGTTGGGACTGCAAAGGTAGAGATCTTTTTGGTATATCCAAAATAAATGTGAAAATTTATTTTTGGAGACCTTTTCGATTTCTGCGTCTAAATAACATAGACCCTCTTTTTTTCAGTGTCAGCCCTTTCGAACCGACCGTTCCTCCCTTGCGGAGTGGTGCAAAGATAGACCATTTTTATAATCACTTCCAAACGTTTTCTTGCTTATTTATTGAGAAAGGGGGTAACTTGCTGTATCATTGGATGATTGATTTCAATCCTCATTATTAATCCGTATTTTCTCAGTACTTAAATAGGATTAAAACCATTCTTTACCTTTTAAAATGCGGCTTACTCCATTCCCTAATTTTACGCTTTAAATATGAATCTATATTCATCTACTAATCGTACAGGTATTAAAAACGGTCACATGCAGTAACAATAATAGTCTAAAAAATAAAAACTTCCTTTAAAATGGGACTATGATTATAAAATGCTTATATATTTTCCATGCATCAGACTTAAAAAAAAGGTCCAGAACAATCTAATCCTTGTATATTCTTAATTATTTTCTCTTTTATTATGAATAAAAGAGAAAATAATTAAAGCATGACCTCCCCTAGCTAGCTATTTTTGTCATATATGATACCGTATTATAGATAAAGACCACCTACACTTAGCTAACATACAAGCCTATCATTTCTAAATCGGATAAAAATCAAAAATACACCTGCCACAAACAATAGGATCCATCATAGTAACTACTATAAAGCAGTATCAAGAGATGTTCAGACAGCAGAAATCATCTGTTGAAGATAACGTACGAACAAATATAAAGATGACAATACAGCATTTGAAAAGAAGGGCTACAATGTGTTCCAAAACAAAAAAGGGTTGCAGATAAAATCTGCAACCCTTTTTGTTATTTTAAGAATTATTAATCTTCTTCTTTAGAAGCTAATAATTGATCGTATTCTTCACGAGAACCAACGATAATACTACTGTACTGACGAAGACCTGTACCTGAAGGGATCAAGTGACCCACAATTACGTTCTCTTTCAATCCTAATAAATTATCACGCTTACCTGCAATAGCCGCTTCGTTCAAGACTTTAGTTGTCTCTTGGAATGATGCTGCTGAGATAAATGATTTTGTTCCTAAGGAAGCTCTAGTGATACCTTGCAATAAAGGACTAGAAGTTGCAGGAATTGCATCTCTAACCTCTACTAATTTAAGATCACGGCGTCTCAAGCTAGAGTTTTCTTCACGTAATTTACGTAACGAAACAATCTGACCAGGACGTAAGTCATTAGAATCACCCGATTCAACAACGACTTTTTTGTCATATAATGAATCATTTTCTTCCATGAAATCCCATTTGTTAACAGCTTCTTTTTCTAAGAAACGTGTATCTCCTGGATCCTCGATATTAACTTTTTGCATCATTTGGTGAACAATCGTTTCAAAGTGCTTATCATTGATTTTCACACCTTGAAGACGGTAGACCTCTTGGATACCATTTACAATATAATGCTGTACTGCTGAAGGACCTTTGATTGATAAGATATCTGCTGGAGAAATCGAACCATCTGATAAAGGCATACCTGCTTTGATAAAGTCATTATCCTGAACTAAAATATGCTTAGAAAGTGGAACTAGGTATCTTTTAATTTGACCATCACGAGACTCAATAGAAATCTCACGGTTACCACGTTTAACACCACCTAAAGTTACAACACCATCAATTTCCGTTACAACAGCTGGATTAGAAGGGTTACGTGCTTCAAATAATTCCGTTACACGAGGTAGACCCCCTGTAATATCTCGAGTTTTACCTGTAGAACGAGGAATCTTAACTAAGATACCACCTTCTTTTACAGTTACACCATCCGATACCGAAACGTGAGCTCCTACTGGAATATTATAGGTACGAATTACTTCCCCTTTTTTATCCATAATCTTGATAGCAGGGTTTTTCGTTTTATCACGAGTTTCAATAATTACTTTCTCTTTGTGACCAGTTTGCTCATCTGATTCTTCGCGGAAAGTAACACCTTCAACGATTGCATCAAATTCAACTTTACCGGCAAACTCAGAGATAATAACAGCATTATATGGATCCCATGCTACTAACTTATCACCTTTAGCTACTTGATTTCCTTCTTCAACGAATAATTGGGAACCGTATGGGATATTTTGTTGGAATACAACTTTTCTCGTTTCATCCAAAATTTTAATCTCACCAGAACGACCCAATACTACTTGATGTGTACCATCTTCACCTTCTTGTGATACTGTACGTAAGTTTTCAAACTCAACCGTACCAGCATATTTAGAAGAAATCTGAGACTCATTGGCAATGTTAGATGCCGTACCACCGACGTGGAACGTACGAAGCGTTAACTGTGTACCTGGCTCACCAATTGATTGTGCTGCAATTACTCCGACAGCTTCACCCAATTGAACACGTTTACCAGATGCTAAGTTACGACCGTAACAAGAAGCACATACCCCACGTTTACACTCACAAGTCAATACTGTACGAATCTCGATACCTTCAATACCTGAAGCTTCGATACGTTCAGCAGTAGCTTCTTCAATATCTTCATTTTCAGAAACAAGTAACTCACCTGTTTCAGGATCATATACATTGTATAAGGATACACGACCTAAAATACGGTCATATAACGGTTCTACAACATCATCATTATCTTTTAATGCAGTCGTGTAAATACCTCTTAAACCACCACAATCTTGAATCATGACAATCATATCTTGTGCCACATCATGTAAACGACGTGTTAAGTAACCCGCATCGGCAGTTTTCAATGCCGTATCGGCAAGACCCTTACGAGCACCGTGGGTAGAGATAAAGTATTCTAATACTGAAAGTCCTTCTTTAAAGTTTGATAAAATCGGGTTTTCAATAATTTCACCACCTGCTGAACCTGATTTCTGAGGTTTAGCCATCAAACCACGCATACCACACAACTGACGAATTTGCTCTTTCGAACCACGCGCTCCAGAATCAAGCATCATATATACTGAGTTGAAACCTTGATTGTCATTCGATAAGATATCCATTACGTGTGATGTCAACTTATTGTTGATACGTGTCCAAATATCGATGATTTGATTATAACGTTCGTTGTTTGTAATGAAACCCATATTATAGTTACCCATTACATCTTCAACTTCGTTAGTAGCTTGTTGAATTAAATCAGTTTTAGCGGCAGGAATATTCAAATCTTGCAAGTTGAACGATAAACCACCTGTAAAAGCTGTTTGGAAACCTAATTCTTTCATATCATCCAAGAACTGCGCAGCACGAGCCATACCCGTAGTTTTTACAATTTCTCCAATGATATTACGCAAAGATTTCTTTGTCAATAACTCGTTGATAAAACCCACTTCATGAGGAACAACTTGGTTGAATATAACACGACCAACTGTTGTATCAATTAATGCATCAACGATATTACCTTCTTTATTTCTGATCTTAGTTTTTACCTTGATAAAAGCATGCGTATCAATTTTCTTCTCATTTAAAGCGATAATAACCTCTTCAGAAGAGTAGAAAGTCATTCCTTCACCATGTACAATTTGCTCTTCAGTACTTTTACGGCCTTTAGTAATGTAATAAAGACCCAAAACCATATCCTGAGAAGGTACAGTTACTGGAGAACCATTTGCAGGGTTAAGAATATTATGTGCAGCTAACATCAATACTTGGGCTTCCAAAACTGCAGCATTACCTAAAGGTAAGTGGACTGCCATCTGGTCACCATCAAAATCCGCGTTAAATGCTGTACACACTAATGGGTGTAATTGAATTGCTTTTCCCTCTACTAATGTAGGTTGGAAAGCTTGAATACCCAATCTGTGTAACGTAGGAGCACGGTTTAATAATACCGGGTGACCTTTCAACACGTTTTCTAAAATATCCCAAACAACTGGATCTTTACGATCAACAATTTTCTTGGCTGATTTTACAGTTTTCACGATACCACGCTCAATCATCTTACGAATGATAAACGGTTTGTAAAGTTCTGCTGCCATATCTTTAGGGATACCACACTCATGTAATTTCAAGTGAGGTCCAACGACGATTACCGAACGAGCCGAATAATCCACACGTTTACCCAATAAGTTTTGACGGAAACGACCTTGTTTACCTTTTAAAATATCAGACAATGATTTCAACGCACGGTTACCTTCAGTTTTCACTGCGTTAACTTTACGTGAGTTATCGAATAATGAATCGACAGCCTCTTGTAACATACGTTTCTCATTACGTAAAATTACTTCTGGAGCTTTGATTTCAATTAAACGTTTCAAACGGTTATTACGGATAATAACACGACGGTATAAATCATTTAAATCTGAAGTCGCAAAACGACCACCATCTAAAGGCACTAATGGACGCAATTCCGGTGGAATAATCGGAACGATTTTAACAATCATCCACTCCGGACGATTCTCAATACGATCTCTTGAACCACGGAATGCTTCTACAACGTGAAGACGCTTTAAAGCCTCATTTTTACGTTGTTGAGAAGTTTCGTTAGCCGCTTGGTGACGTAAATCATAAGATAATTTATCTAAATCAATACGTTTCAACAACTCTTCTAACGCTTCAGCACCCATTTTAGCAACGAATTTCTGAGGATCGTTGTCATCTAAATATTGGTTTTCTTTAGGTAAAGTATCTAAAATATCTAAATATTCTTCTTCAGTCAAGAAGTCCATGTAGTTGATACCATCATCCTCTTTAATACCAGCCTGAATAACTACATATCTTTCGTAGTAGATAATCATGTCTAGTCTCTTAGTAGGAAGACCTAATAAATAACCAATTTTATTTGGAAGAGAACGGAAATACCAGATATGTGCAACAGGAACCACTAATGAAATGTGTCCCATACGCTCACGACGTACTTTTTTCTCCGTAACTTCAACACCACAACGGTCACATACGATACCTTTATAACGGATACGTTTGTATTTACCACAGTGACATTCATAATCCTTTACAGGACCAAAGATACGCTCACAGAATAAACCATCACGTTCTGGTTTGTAGGTACGATAGTTAATCGTCTCCGGTTTTACAACTTCACCACTAGAACGCTCTAAGATTGTTTCTGGAGATGCCAAGCTTACAGTAATTGATGTAAAGTTGCTTTTAATTTTATTATCTTTTTTGTAAGACATACTTATTCAAAAGTTAAAGCTTTATAAAGAAGTTTTAGTGACCATAGTAGCCACTAAAACTCTATCTTTTGCTTAATTAATCCAATGTGATATCTAGACCTAAACCACGTAACTCATGTACCAATACGTTGAACGATTCTGGCACCGATGGAGTTGGTAAGTTGTTTCCTTTTACGATAGCCTCGTAAGTTTTAGCACGACCAACAACATCATCAGACTTAACAGTTAAGATTTCTTGCAAGATATTAGATGCACCAAATGCCTCTAATGCCCAAACCTCCATCTCACCGAAACGCTGACCCCCGAATTGGGCTTTACCACCCAATGGTTGTTGAGTAATCAATGAGTATGGTCCGATAGAACGAGCGTGCATTTTATCATCAACCATGTGACCTAATTTTAACATATAAATCACACCAACTGTAGTTGGTTGGTCAAAACGATCACCCGTTAAACCATTATAAAGGTAAGTTCTACCTGAAGCTGGTAAACCTGCTTTAGCTACCCAGTCTTCTACCTCTTCTTTTTCTGCACCATCAAAAATAGGAGTTGCAAATTTAACACCTAATTTTTGACCAGCCCAACCCAAAACAGTTTCGTAAATCTGTCCTAAGTTCATACGAGAAGGTACACCCAATGGGTTTAACACGATATCTACTGGTGTTCCGTCATCTAAGAAAGGCATATCTTCATCACGTACAATACGTGCAACAATACCTTTATTACCGTGACGACCAGCCATCTTATCCCCTACTTTCAATTTACGTTTCTTCGCTACGTAAACTTTAGCCATTTGAACAATACCCGATGGCAATTCATCACCGACAGAAATAGCGAATTTATCACGTTTAAAACTACCCAACTCTTCGTTTAACTTGATGTTATAGAAGTGCAAAGAAGCTTTAATCATTTCATTCTTATCTTCGTCTGTTGTCCAACCTGTTGGGTTGATATTATTATAGTCTAGTTCAGCTAAGATTTTTTGCGTAAACTTAGCACCTTTTGCTACTAATAATTCTTTATAAACATTATAGATGCCTTGAGCAGTTTTACCATTTACAATCGTAAACAACTTCTCTATTAGGCGCTCTTTCAAAATCTTAACAGCTCTATCGTGTGCTATTTCCAATTTATCTAATGTCTTACGTTCAACTTCTTTAGACATCTTTTTAGCACGTGCAAATAACTTCGTATCGATAACTACACCTTTCAATGAAGGAGAAGCTTTCAATGAAGCATCTTTCACGTCGCCAGCTTTGTCACCAAAGATTGCACGTAACAACTTTTCTTCTGGAGAAGGATCAGATTCACCTTTTGGCGTAATTTTACCAATCAAGATATCACCACCATTCACTTCAGCACCAATACGGATGATTCCGTTTTCGTCCAAGTCTTTAGTCGCTTCTTCCGAAACGTTAGGGATATCTGCTGTTAACTCCTCTTCACCACGTTTTGTATCACGAACTTCAAGTTCAAACTCTTCGATATGAAGAGAAGTAAACCAATCTTCTTTTGCTACACGCTCAGAAATTACGATCGCATCCTCAAAATTATATCCTTGCCAAGGCATGAATGCAACTTTCAAGTTACGTCCTAAAGCTAATTCACCATTTTCAGTTGCATAACCCTCACACAATACTTGACCTTTAGTCACGCGTTGACCTTTACCTACGATAGGTTTTAAGTTCATACACGTATTCTGGTTGGTTTTCTTGAATTTAATCAATCTATAAGTCATGACATCATCATCAAATGACACTAAACGGTCATCATCAGTACGGTCATAACGAATTTTGATTTCATCCGCATCTACGTACTCAACCACACCATTACCCTCAGCATTAATTAATGTACGAGAATCTTTCGCGACACGGCCTTCTAGACCAGTACCCACGATAGGTGCTTGTGGACGTAAAATAGGAACAGCTTGACGCTGCATGTTTGATCCCATCAATGCACGGTTGGCATCATCATGCTCCAAGAAAGGAATTAATGAAGCCGCAATAGATGTAATTTGATTAGGAGCAACATCCATATAATCCAAACGCGTAGGTTCGATTACCGGGAAATCACCAAAATATCTCGCTTTTACTTTAGCATCGATAAAATTACCATTATCATCATATTGTGCATTTGCTTGACCGATTGTTTTCTCATCTTCGTCCTCTGCAGATAAATAATGAACAGGTTCTTCAACCACAACACGACCATCTTCAACACGACGGTATGGCGTTTCGATAAAACCTAAATTATTAATCTTAGCGTGAACAGCTAATGATGAAATCAAACCAATATTTGGTCCCTCAGGAGTTTCGATAGTACACAAACGACCGTAGTGCGTATAGTGAACGTCACGAACCTCGAAACCTGCACGCTCACGAGAAAGACCACCTGGACCTAAAGCTGAAAGACGACGCTTGTGCGTAATTTCTGCTAAAGGATTCGTCTGGTCCATGAACTGCGATAACTGGTTAGTACCAAAGAAAGAATTAATAACAGACGATAACGTACGTGCATTAATTAAATCTGTAGGTGTAAACACCTCATTATCACGAATGTTCATACGCTCACGAATTGTACGTGCCATACGAGAAAGACCTACTCCAAATTGTGCGTATAATTGCTCACCTACTGTACGTACACGACGGTTAGATAAGTGGTCAATATCATCGACTTCAGCTTTAGAGTTGATTAAGTTAATCAAATACTTCACGATAGCGATGATATCTTCACGAGTCAATACCTTCGTTTCATCTGGCGTATTTAATTTCAATTTACGGTTAATGCGGTAACGACCAACATCCCCCAAATCGTAACGTTTGTCCGAGAAGAATAAACGATCGATGATACCACGAGCAGTTTCCTCATCAGGTGGTTCAGCGTTACGCAATTGACGATAGATATGCTCTACCGCTTCTTTCTCAGAGTTCGACGTATCTTTTTGTAATGTATTATATATAATCGAATAGTCAGCATTGTTAGACGCATCTTCTTTCGCTAGAATAATAGATTTAACTCCAGCATCGATGATCATGTCAATGTGATCTTCTTCTAAAACAGTCTCACGTTCAAGGATGATTTCATTACGATCGATGGATACTACTTCACCCGTATCTTCATCAACGAAATCTTCAATCCATTTTTTTAATACCCTTGCCGCCAAACGACGACCAACGTATTTTTTAAGACCAGATTTACTAACTTTAACCTCATCAGCAAGATCGAATAATTCTAAGATATCCTTATCCGAGTCATAACCAATAGCACGTAATAAAGTAGTAACTGGGAATTTTTTCTTACGGTCGATATAAGCATACATGACGTTATTAACATCCGTTGCAAATTCAATCCAAGACCCTTTAAAAGGGATTACCCTTGCAGAATAAAGTTTAGTACCATTTGTGTGTCTACTTTGACCAAAGAAAACGCCAGGTGAACGGTGTAATTGAGATACGATCACGCGCTCCGCACCATTAATCACGAAAGTACCTTTCGGTGTCATATATGGGATAGTTCCCAAATATACGTCCTGTACAATAGTTTCGAAATCTTCGTGTTCTTCATCATTACATGATAACTTCAGCTTAGCCTTTAAAGGTACGCTATAAGTTAACCCACGTTCGATACATTCTTGAATATCATAGCGAGGAGGATCAATGAAATAATCCAAAAACTCGAGCACAAAAATGTTTCTTGAATCAGAAATAGGGAAGTTTTCCGAGAATACCTTGAACAGCCCTTCCTGATGGCGGTTGTCAGAAGTAGTTTCTAATTGAAAAAACTCCTTGAAAGATTGCAATTGCACATCTAAGAAATCTGGATATTCCAGAACTTTCCTGCTTGTCGCAAAATTTACTCTTTCTTGTTGAATATTATTGTTTGCCAAGGGGATATGAATTTTAGTTTTAAAAAAACTGAGCTTAACTATGCTGTTATTACTACATCTCGACTATGTTCAGCACACACATAGACTAGTAGTCAAATATCATAAATAGGAATAGACTCTAACGAAAATACGTCAGAGTCTAAACCTTTTAAGGGCTTGTTAGCTAAGATTATTTAATCTCAACAACAGCTCCAGCTTCTTCTAATTGTTGTTTCAAAGCTTCTGCTTCGTCTTTAGAAACACCAGTTTTGATTTCTTTAGGAGCACCATCAACTAAATCTTTAGCTTCTTTCAAGCCTAATCCAGCTAAATCTTTTACTAATTTAACTACAGCTAATTTAGCACCACCAGCTTCTTTCAAGATAACATCGAAAGATGTTTTCTCTTCAGCAGCAGCAGCTTCAGCTGGAGCAGCAGCAACTGCAACAGCAGCAGCAGCAGGCTCGATACCGTACTCGTCTTTTAAGATATCAGCTAATTCTTTAACTTCTTTTACTGTTAAGTTTACTAACTGTTCAGCAAGTTGTTTTAAATCTGCCATTTTATTTTGAATTTTTGAATGTCGTTATGAAAAATTGTTATTAATAATAGTACGAATGTTTTATTTTAAAAGAGTATTCGTTAACCTCTTTGTTCTAAAGCTTTTACTAAACCTGAAATCGTATTTCCACCCGATTGAAGAGCTGAAATAACATTCTTAGCAGGAGATTCCAATGCAGCGATAACATCAGCAATGAGTTCATTTTTAGATTTAAGACTCACTAATGCTTTCAACTGATCATCACCTACAAATGCAGTTTCTTGGATATAAGCAGCTTTTAACAAAGGTTTAGCACCTTCTTTACGTAAAGCTTGGATTAATTTAGCTGGAGCATTTGCGATTTCAGAGAACATGATAGTTGACGCACCTTTCAATGCTCCTACTAATTCCTCTGACTCAATGCCAGCTTCGATTAATGCTTTTTTGATTAAAGTGTTCTTAACAGCTTTAATTTGAATATCACTTTCGAAACATTTGCGACGAATGCCATTCACTTTCTCCACCGATAAATCAGAAGTATCAGTAATATAGAAATTACCGAAGGATTTAATCTGCTCGGCCAAAGCTAGAACAATTTCTTGTTTTTCTTCTTTTCTCATGATTAAATACCCGCTACTGATTTAGTTTCAATATGAATACCAGGACTCATAGTTGAGGAAATGTGAATGCTTTTAAAGTATGTTCCTTTAGCTGCAGACGGTTTCAAACGAGAGATAGTTTGTAATACCTCTAATGCGTTTTCATAAATTTTGTCTGCATCGAACGACGCTTTACCAACTGAAGTATGGATGATACCAGTTTTATCAACTTTGAAATCAATCTTACCGCCTTTAACATCTGTTACTGCTTTACCTACATCTGTAGTTACAGTTCCAGTTTTAGGATTTGGCATTAAGTTTCTTGGACCTAAAATACGACCCAATTTACCTACTTTAGCCATCACACTAGGCATTGTAATAATGATATCAACGTCAGTCCAACCGCCTTCAATTTTACTGATATACTCATCTAAACCTACGAAATCAGCTCCTGCCGCTTTAGCTTCTTCTTCCTTATCAGGAGTACATAAAACTAAAACACGAACAGTTTTACCAGTTCCGTGAGGTAAAGTTGCAATACCACGAACCATTTGATTTGCTTTACGAGGATCTACGCCTAAACGAACGTCGATATCCACAGAAGCATCGAATTTGGTCAATGAGATTTCTTTAACTAAAGCCGCAGCTTCTTTTAAAGAGTATGCTTTACCAGCTTCAATTTTGGATAGTGCCGCTTTTTGATTTTTTGTTAATCTAGCCACTTTTCTTAAATTGATTTTAATTAATTGTTCCAAGGAGCATTACCGGCAACGGTAATCCCCATACTACGTGCTGTCCCAGCTACCATTCTCATAGCAGCATCTAAAGTGAACGCGTTTAAATCTACCATTTTATCTTTAGCGATAACTTCAACTTGTTCCCAAGTAACTGAAGCTACCTTTTTACGGTTAGGCTCACCTGAACCGCTTTTCAACCCTGCAGTTTCTTTCAATTGAATAGCAACTGGTGGAGTTTTAATGATAAAATCAAAAGATTTATCGGCGTAAACTGTAATGACAACAGGTAATACTTTTCCTGGTTTGTCTTGCGTACGAGCATTGAACTGTTTACAGAAATCCATAATGTTCACACCTTTAGCACCTAATGCAGGTCCTACCGGTGGTGATGGATTCGCAGCTCCGCCCTTAACTTGTAATTTTACTAACGCACTGACTTCTTTTGCCATCTTGTTTTGAATTAAATTATTAAATGTTTGTTAGTAAGTTGGAAGCAAATAACGTAACATTTATTATTTCACTTGGCTATTAACTTGCGTTTAACCACCAAATGAGGTGCAAAGATATATAGAATTAAATCTAAATGCAAATTTTATTTAACATAAAAAGAGCAAAGTTGAACTTCGCTCTTTTTATTATTCTTTTTCTACTTGCATGTAGTTTAATTCCAATGGTGTTTTTCTTCCGAAAACTTTCACCATTACGATTAATTTTTTCTTGTCTTCGTGAACTTCTTCAATCTCACCTGTGAAACCATTAAACGGACCATCATTCACCTTCACAGTCTCACCAACGTAATATGGTACATTAATTGTCTCACCTTGCTCAGCCATCTCATCTACTTTACCTAGAATACGATTAACCTCTGCTTGGCGTAATGGAATAGCATTACCTGCTTTATCCCCTAAAAATCCAATAACACTATTAACTCCTTTAATGATGTGTTCCAACTCACCATCTAAAGCAACCTCTATTAAAACGTACCCAGGATAATAGTTACGCTCTTTAGCCACTTTCTTCCCATCACGCATCAAATAGTACTTCTCCATCGGAATCAACACTTGAGTAACCAAATGCTCAATTCCTAAACGGCTAACTTCGGCATCAATATATTGCTTTACCTTCTTCTCCTTACCACTCACTGCACGAACTACGTACCATTTTAAACTTTGATCTGCCATAAATAATGTTTGATGAAATTAAGAAGCAATACCGTACAACAACTCTAATACGTTACTTGAAGCTTTATCCATTACAAAAACCAATAATGCTATTATAACAGAAGCAACAAGTACAATTACAGCGGAGTTTTGCAACTGAGCCCAAGTAGGCCAAGTAACCTTCTCTGTAATCTCGACATAAGAGTCTTTAAAAAAATCCAGTACTTTTGCCATTTTCAGTTTATTTATTAAGCACGGGAACAAGGATTCGAACCCTGATCAAAGGTTTTGGAGACCTCTATTCTACCGTTGAACTATTCCCGTGTATTTCTTATTTTGATGATGCAAATATAGTGTTTTAAACTATTCCCTGCAAATATTTTTACTCTTTTTTTATTGTTTTTTAATCAATATTCCGGATGGAAAAAATAAGCTAATCAGTATGAACTGATTAGCTTATTATATAGTGTTTTAAAATCTTTTCAGATTATAAAATTTCAGTTACCTGACCAGCACCTACAGTTCTACCACCTTCACGGATAGCGAAACGTAGACCTTTTTCCATTGCGATAGCAGAGATCAATTTAACAGTGATCGTAACGTTATCACCTGGCATTACCATCTCAGTACCTTCAGCTAAAGTGATTTCACCTGTAACATCTGTTGTACGGAAATAGAATTGAGGACGGTATTTGTTAAAGAATGGTGTGTGACGACCACCTTCAGCTTTTGATAAAACGTAAACCTCAGCTTTGAAATAATCGTGAGGAGTTACTGTACCTGGTTTAACGATAACCATACCACGTTTGATATCAGTTTTCTCAATACCACGTAATAATAAACCTACGTTATCACCAGCTTCACCGTAATCCAAGATTTTACGGAACATCTCAACACCTGTTACTGTAGATTTCAAACCTTCAGCAGCACCCATACCTAAAATCTCAACTGGATCTCCAGAGTTGATTACACCTCTTTCAATACGACCTGTAGCAACAGTACCACGACCTGTGATCGAGAATACATCCTCTACTGGCATTAAGAAAGGTAATTCAGTTAAACGTGGAGGAATTGGAATGTAGTTATCAACAGCATCCATTAATTCCATAATTTTAGCAACCCACTCAGGCTCTCCGTTAAGGGCACCTAAAGCAGAACCTTTGATTACTGGAACATCATCTCCTGGATAATCGTAGAATGATAACAATTCACGAATTTCCATTTCAACTAAATCTAATAATTCTTCATCATCTACTAAGTCAGTTTTGTTTAAGAAAACAACAATTGCAGGAATACCTACTTGACGACCTAATAAGATGTGCTCACGCGTTTGAGGCATTGGACCATCAGTAGCAGCAACTACAATGATAGCACCATCCATTTGAGCAGCACCAGTAACCATGTTTTTCACGTAATCCGCGTGACCTGGACAGTCAACGTGTGCATAGTGACGACTAGCTGTTGAATACTCAACGTGTGAAGTATTAATTGTGATACCACGTTCTTTTTCTTCAGGAGCAGAGTCAATTGAATCAAATGAACGAGCTTCTGATAAACCTGCATCTGCTAATACTTTAGTAATAGCTGCAGTTGTAGTAGTTTTACCGTGGTCAACGTGACCGATTGTACCAATGTTTAAGTGTGGTTTACTACGGTCAAATTTCTCTTTTGCCATGTTTATGCGAATTAGTAATTATAAATATTTCTATACTTGTTATACAATGTTGTACGAGCCAAAGATGGGAATTGAACCCACGACCTCTTCCTTACCAAGGAAGCGCTCTACCCCTGAGCTACTTCGGCTTTAAAAAATCCTATTTACAGATTAATGCCCCCACCTTTAGATATAATATTATCAAAGAAGACAGAGACTAAAAATCAATACTTAAAAATTTGAGCGAAAGACGAGGTTCGAACTCGCGACCTATAGCTTGGAAGGCTATCGCTCTACCAACTGAGCTACTTTCGCTTTTTTGCGTTTTTCTTAGACTTTCGTCACCAACAGTACGCTAACTGCTTAGTGTGGGGGGAGAAGGATTCGAACCTTCGAAACCGAAGTAACGGATTTACAGTCCGTCCCATTTGACCGCTCTGGAACCCCCCCATAACTCTAAAGTTATGTTTGAGCCTCTTATCGGAATCGAACCAATGACCTACTGATTACAAGTCAGTTGCTCTACCAGCTGAGCTAAAGAGGCATCTTTATTTAAAAGCTTTCTTAATCTCTAAACGTTATTTCTTTTGTTTAGCGAGTGCAAATATCTATTTAATTTTTGATATGTGCAAGCTTTTTTTTATTTTTTTTCACTCTTAAAAGAACTATCAAACTTTCGGTCAGTAGCAGCGCTATTTCCCTGTTTGCTGATGCAAAGATATACACTAAACCCACATTACAAAAATATTTATTTAAAAAAAACTACACTTTTTCACAACCCCACTGATATGCAGATAAATAAAATTCACTTGAAATCTTGCGATTTATAATGTTGGCACAAAATTCGCTATTCCCGTTATTAAATAATTATTGATCGCAGAGGTGAGTTTGCTAAACCAAAGCCATCATATGTAACATTAAATAAATGTGGATGCATAAATTTGTTCTATATATGACGCAATAAAAATTGTAAATAAAACAAATTTATCTAAGTTTGGCCATGCAAAATCAAGATCATAAAAAGGTCATCAATATATTAGTTTCAGTACTACTCCTTGTTTTCATCACCGATACACAAACATTAAGAGCTCAAAACCCTGTCAAAAAAATTGTCAAAAAAGTCTTTTCCACAGAAAAAGATTCCACTCGATCTGGAGTTTTCATGATTTTGCCCGCTTTGGGTTATGCCCAGGAAACAGGTGTTGAATATGGCGTCGCCAGTAATTACAATTTTTATTTAAATAAAAAAGACAGCAGCATCAGGTCATCCAATATACTATTGATGGGAACCTATACTTCAAAAAAACAATCCAATATAAAATTACAAGCAGATCTTTGGACTACTAATAATGATTACCACATTATCTCTGAAATCCGATACCGCGATTGGCCTTCCAATTTCTATGGTATTGGCATGGATACCAAAAAGGCAGATGAAGATTTGATCAGTCAAAAATTATTTCGTGCTAAGATTGAAGTGGAAAAAAAGATTGCTCCTAAATACTATACGGGTATAAATTTACAATACGATTATTTTAAATTTAGGGACAAAGAAACCGACGGTATTTTCAACGAGGCTCCTTTACTGGGGAAAGCAGGCGGCCAACAACTGCTGGTGGGAATCTCACAATTATACGATAACCGAAACAATGTATCCTATACGACAAAAGGCTATTATGCACGCGCAAAATTGGCATATGCTCCAAAACTTTGGACTAAGGAGGATTTTGAAGGTGTAAATTTCGATGCCGATCTGCGTGTATTTTTTCCTTTGCATCAAAAAGTGACACTTGCTGGACAAGCAATCTATAGAAGTACGTTCGGTAAGACAGTACCTTATTATGCTTATCGTGACCTTGGCGGTGATATGATGATGAGAGGCTATTATATAGGTCGGTACAAGGATAAAAATTACTTGGCGTCACAAGCTGAGCTTCGATACAGGTTTCATCCTCGATTTGCAATCGCGGGCTTTACAGGATTGGGATCCGTATTCTCAAAAGAATACCAAGCGAGGTTTGTTCCCTCATATGGTGGTGGACTACGCTATTTCTTTAGCTTAGAGCATAGCAGTAATATTCGTCTCGAATATGCATATGGTGAACAACGTCCTGGCGAAAAAAGACAATCAGGCTTTTATTTATCACTAAGTGAAGCTTTTTAAATAGATTATAGTTATTTCAATGATCACCTTTATATGGAGGTGATCACTTTATTTTCTAAGCGGTCGCTTCTCCCCTTAAAAACGAATCAGAAAATTTTCTTTTCTTTGCCCTTTTCTAAAAAACACCAAACCCAGGTGAAAAAGGTCAATCGTTACGACAACATTTTGAGCTCTTTTTAAAAATTCCCAATGCTTTTCCCTGTTCTCAGATAGATGTGGTTCTTCTATAATCAGGATATCATGTTCAGCAACGTCTGCCAATATTTCTGAATAATCTGCATCAGTATTGATATAATGAATAGTTCTCTTAGACGAGGCATGGCTATGACGTTCAAATAATTGCACAAGATCATGCTGCATTGATTTGTCCGCTATTTTGAATTCCTCAAATGCAAATGCTTTCAACAAGCGTTCCAAGAACAAAAATTTTTTCACAGCCTTCTTCCCTCCCCTTTTATACACTAAAGGAACAGCTTCGACCGCAATTGAGCTGGGTCTCTGATAAAGGACCTCATCCACCAATCGATATACAAAAGGTGAATGCGTACCATGCCGACTATGGGAAACTAAATAATGGCGTAAGTATTTTAAATAATAATGCATTTCGGGTACAAATGTACATAGAGTGCTACAATTTCCAACCAAGTAGGTACCAAATTATAGATTAACATAGCTATTACAAAGTACTTACTTAGGATTAGTAGGGGGTTAATAGGGGTATACCCCTATTAACCCCCTACTAACCCCCTGTTAACCCCATATTAGTACCCTCTTAATTACAGTTTTGGTAATAAGCCAATCCCTATAGAATAGGGATTTAATTTTCATTGTAAACATGTAACATGAAGCATCTGAAATTTGGTAAGTTAAAAGAAGAGTAGGTGCATTTTTAGGAACAGCTATTTTTCACATGGAACATCCCTCAAACAAGTGAAAGAAAGAAAGAATCTTTATGCAATGACTATTAAAGATACTATTGATTGGAGGTATACCTAAGCAATGTTTTGATAATGATTTAAAATTGCAGAATAAAAACACTTCCTTTTCCCTCTTCACTAGTCACAAAGATCGTCCCTTTATGGAGTAGCATAATTTGCTTGCTCAGGGTCAACCCAACTCCTGTCCCAGTCTTCTTCGTGGTAAAGAAGGGCGTAAAAATCTGTTCCTGTAAATCAGCAGGAATACCAATGCCATTATCTTCGATTCTCACCTGTATTTTACCGTCTACCTCAACCGCAGATAGACTGATATAAGCATCGTCTTTTGTTTTGACAGCATCTATGGCATTTAACATCAAATTGATGATAACCTGTTCGATCAGATTAACATCAGCATGCAGCACCAATCTGGTATTTTTAAGAATGATATCAACATCTACATTTTTCTGAATAATCGTGGGCTCCAATAATTGATAGATATGCTCAAAGAGCTGGGCCACAGAGATCGGTATCAGCAGCGGTTCATCCACTTTATTGATCATCCGATAACTTTTTGCAAAGTGCAATAGCCCTTGGCTCCTTCTTTGGATTGTAGAGATACCAACTTTTAAATCCTCAATATCTTCCTGACCCCTGAAATGATCCAGTCTACCATTTAAAGTTTCTGCCAATGAACTGATTGGAGCAATAGAATTCATGATTTCATGCGTCAACACTCTAAGGAGCTTATGCCATGCTTTCGTTTCCGTTTCATCCATGGCTTCATTGATATTTTGATAAACTACAATTCGAAATACCGCTTCTTGCGTTTCAAAACTAGAGCTTTGAATGAGTAGCTTTATTTTTCCTTTACTCGATTGCACGGACTCCATCTGTTGCTCCCCTACCTTCAGACGCATCGTTTTTTCATAAAGCTCCGCATGTTTTTTTTTCAAAGCAGCAATATTCCCTAAATGTGGCATATGGAAAAACTGCTTAAAAGCGTCGTTGACCCACATGACTTTACCATTGTCCAATTGATAAAAGATAATGGCCGAATTCAACATATTGATTACCCGATCCAGATACTGATGTTGAATTTCTTTTTCAATGCTGATTTCTTTGTAAGTACTGTTGATTTGATTAAAAGCAGTAAAAAGCTGTCCTTGTTCCGTTTTAGGATTTTTAACAACAAATCTTCGTGTAAAATCATGGTATTTAACCGCTTCGGCAAACTCAACCAACTGTTTGGATAGGAAATGGAACTGCTGATAGAAGCGGTAAGCCAAAACAAGAAGAAGCATAAAAGTTAGAAAAGCATATAGATGCATGCCTAATATCAAAAGATAGGCTGTTGCCACAGATCCTAACAGCAAAAAGAGTAATTTAAAGAAAATCAACAATCGATTACCCATTATTAAATATCATACTTTTCCAATCTCCGATATAAAGCAGCTCGCGTTAAGCCCAATTCTTTGGCAGCCTTGCTAATGTTTCCATTAAACCGTTCGATGGCTGCTTTAATCGCTTTCCGTTCCAATTCTTCCAAATTGCTACCAGAAATTGACACATCGAGAGGTTTTTCTTCAGGTAATTGTTCAATTGGGGAGAAAAAGATATCATTCCCAGTGATACTCACCTCATCAGCCATGATGACTGCACGTTCTATACTATATTGTAACTCGCGCACATTACCAGGGAAATGGTAAGCAAAAAGCTTTTTCAATGCATCGGATTCAAAACCATCAATACGCTTATTATATTTCTTAGCATAGAGTCCTAAAAAATATTCTGCCAATAGTTGAACATCCTGTCCCCTTTGTCGTAAGGGTGGCACTTGAATTTCAACAGTATTGATCCGATAAATCAAATCTTTTCGGAATCTATTTTCATCTGCGAGCACTTTTAGAGTGGCATTTGTAGCGGTAATCAACCGAATATCAACAGGTATCATCTGATGTGACCCTAACGGAGTTACATACCGATTTTGGAGAACCGTCAAAAGTTTAGCCTGTTGCTGTAGCGATATGTTACCAATTTCATCCAGAAACAAGGTGCCACCATGAGCCGCTTCAAAACGACCTTGGCGATCTTCGCGAGCATCTGTAAAAGCGCCTTTTTTGTAACCAAACAGTTCACTTTCAAATAAACTTTCAGTCAACGATCCTACATCTACTTTAACATAGACTTCATGTGAACGGAGCGATCGTTTTTGAATAGCCTGAGCGATTAAATCCTTCCCTGTTCCGTTCTCTCCTAAAATAAGAATATTAGCGTCAGTAGGTGCTATTTTCTCCAATTTATATTGGAGCTCATCCATAATAACAGATTGTCCAATAATATCTGGGGCACCATTTCCACTTAAAAAATCATTTTTTAATTTTTTTTCCTGGTTTTTATTCTCAGATAAAGTACTCGATATGGTCGTTAATAGCTGTTCATTTACCCATGGTTTCACGACAAAATCAGAAGCTCCCTGTTTGAGTGATTTAACAGCGAGATCCACTGCTCCATAAGCTGTGATCATAATGACCCGAATAGCTGGGTATTTTTCTTTTATTCGAGACAGCCAAAATAAACCCTCATTACCGGTATTGATTGTACTTTTAAAATTCATGTCCAACAATACCAGATCATAGGCCATTTTATCTAGGTGTCCTATCAGATTTTCTGGATTAGGTTCCACCTGGACATGCCCTACTTTCGGTTTGAGTAGTATCCTTACGGCTGTTAATAAATCTTGATCGTCATCAACGACCAATATAGCTGCTTTTTTCATTTACAAATCTAAGGTAGTTATAAATTCAAAGAGCCTGCATAGTAATCATTGATATATTTTTGCAATAACCATTCATACTGCTTCACGAGCAATTGATTCCGACTATTGTCCAATTTATTCTTTGCGGTCAAGAAGACAACAGAATTGCTATTCCCGGCTTCAAAATGAACTTGTGCTATACGAAACGATTCGGTATAGCTCTGCTCTTGTTCCCTTAAGTGTACAATATTACTGCTTACATTTTTTAGATTAAATACAGCCTTTGAAGTTTCCATTCGTAGCTCATTTAAGGCAATTTCCTTTTGTAGTTTAGTCGTCTCTAAATCCAATTTAGCTAATTTCACCTGATTATAGACCGCTAGATTATTAAAAATCGGAATCGCTAGATTTAATGATACAGATTTTCCTAAATTATTATTAAACTGTTTCCAATAACCAAAATCGGCCACATTGGAATAGTTTGTCGACAATCCGGCACTTAAAGAAAGTGATGGCCAATAACTCGATTTTGCTAATTTGATATTTCTTTCAGCTGCTTTTATCCGCCAGTCTAAGGCAGGAATGATGGGCAAACTTTCGCGGGCAGTGGCATATAATTGTGATGAAGTTCTGATTTCGGCATCATGCTTCAGCTCCACAGGTTTCAATTCTCCTAAATCCACTTCTTCTAGATTAAGCAAATTAGCAAGGCGTAGCCGATTCATATATAAGAGCTGCTTATTATTTTCGATCGTATTGATATCATTCGCATATTGACCTTTTAAATCATAATAATCCCCCGGAGCAAATGCACCTTCCGCATGCATCACATCTGCCCTACGCAACTGTTCTTCTGTCACTTCAGTTTGTAATTCCGATTGTTTCAATACATCCTGTGCCGTTAAAATTTGGATATACGCTTCAATAACATCCAGTTTTAATTCATTGATTTGGGTATCAAATTCCAATTTACTTGCTGCTTTTGCATCTGCTTTCATGCGGATATCATGTAAAATACGAAACCCATTAAAAATAGGAACGTTGGCCCCTACTGAAAAGCCACCTGAAGAATTGTTGGTTGTGGTGTATTGATTGAGTGTTTTATCCAAATAGCGTCCGGAGCTCAAGCCATGGTTTAAATTGGCATTGACATCTGGCAGGCGATTGGCTTTTGCTTGATTCAGTTGGATATTCGCACGCTTAACTTCATATCCATTTTGTAACAAGGTCGGATTTTCCTGTACGGCCAATTGCACACATTCGGCAAGTGAGCGTTCTTGAGCATGTATATGTGTCAAACTATAAAAAAAGCATATACTATATAGGACGATTCGTTTCATATTCCATATTTTTGATTCATTAACCATAGGCCATGCCAAACAAACAAGAAGTTAATTATCAGCGCAATAACAAATACGGTTAATGATACATGTTCATCTTCGTACAATCAGGTGTTCGATTACGAACACCTGTCCTTGGATGGATTTATTTGGGGAATTGTATCCAATTTAATCACTGTTTTTATACAGGATGTTCGACTACGTACAGCTAGTGTCCGTAATCGAACAGTGCGACCATTAGCTAAAGCAACCAAATAACTAATTAACAGCAACTTATATTTATGGCACAGCTTTCATAGTTACTTGTGAAATTGATACGAATTATGGACAGACCCTTAGAGAAGAAAAAGTGGAACAATAAACGCATATTAACCTTGGTAGGTATCACAGGTTTGGTCGGTCTTATTTCAGCTAGTTTTTATTTTACAAGTGGAAACAGTAAGCTGAATGTTGAGGCAGACCGTATCTCTATCGTGGAGGTTACCAACAACAATTTTCAGGAATTTATACCCATTAACGGTAGTGTTCTACCGATTAGCAGCATCTATCTAGATGCTTCTGTAGGAGGCCGTGTGGAGGAAAAATATGTAGAAGATGGAGCAATATTAAAAAAAGGTGATCCCATTATGCGTCTTTCCAACATGGATCAGGAACTCAACCTCATACAACAGGAAACCCAGGTATTAAACTTACTTACGCAATCTCAGATTGCTCAAACCAATGCACAACAGGTTTCGATCAACAACCGTAATCAGATGGCTGATGTAGAGCAGGCTTATAAAGAGGCTGAACGGGTATATCAGTTAAATCAAAAATTATTGAACGAGAAAGCTATTGGTTCGCAAGAATTTGAAAAATCTAAAAATGAATATAATTATCAAAAAGAGCGTGTCAATCTGACTAAACAGATTTTAAAGCAAGATGAAGTTTCAACGAACCAAAAAGCAAATCAGGATAAAGAGACTTATCACCGCACACAAAGTGCGTTGGAGTTAATGAAACGAAAAATAGGTGATTTGGTCATCCGTTCCCCTGTTGATGGACAACTGACTTCATTTGACGCGGAAATAGGGCAAAACAAGAATGCTGGAGAAAGATTAGGGCAGATCGATGTATTGACTGGCTTCAAAGTTAGGGCAGATATCGATGAACATTATATCAGCCGGATCTTTCCAGATTTACAGGGAGAATTCAGCATCGGTGATAAAAACTATAAACTGAGTATCAAAAAGGTTTATACACAAGTGACCAATGGTCGCTTTCAAGTCGACATGGAATTTATCAATGAAGTACCTAAAGGTATTCGCCGTGGACAAACCTTACAGATTCGATTGGCTTTAAGCGATGAAACCAAGGCGCTCTTACTGGCTAAAGGAGGTTTCTACCAACAAACTGGTGGTAACTGGATCTTCAAATTAGATAAAAATGGAACAACTGCTTATCGCGTAGACATCCAATTGGGTAGACAGAATCCAGAGTATTACGAAGTCATTAAAGGTTTGCAACCTGGAGATAAAGTTATTGTTTCGAGTTATGAAACTTATGACAAAGTGCAGGAACTGAATATCAAACGATAGTGGTCATCAAAAAGTATACACGCGTTTAATTAAAAAAAACAGAAAAAGAGGACAAAAGTATAGAATGTTCATTGGAATGAGCCCTAAACTGATTAACCAAAACATGCATTAAAATGATTAAGAATTTTTTCACATCCGCCTTTCGTAATCTCTGGAAAACCAAAGGTTATAGCTTTCTGAATATCTTTGGACTAGCCATTGGAATTGCGGCAGCGTCTCTGATTTTTCTATGGGTGGAGAATGAAGTGACCCGAAATGATGTCTCATCGCTTTTCCGCTCGCTTGGTGGTTTATGCAGGACTGGTTAAACTCCTATCATTATAAAATAGAAATAGGTTGGATTGTATTTGCCCTGGCCGCATTAGCTGCCCTAGCAATTGCTACGCTAACGGTAAGCTCACAAGCCTTACGGGCTGCCCTAGCAAATCCAACTAAAACGTTACGGGACGAATAAGGCCTGAATAAAATGGAAGACAACGTAAAAATAAACTTAATTACCCATTGATAACTGAAATAACATACACTTAGCTATGAGCACAAAAAATATGATCAAAATCAGCAACCTTCAAAAGTACTACCGTACAGAAGAAGTGGAAACCGTGGCACTCAACAATTTGAATATCCATGTGAAAGAGGGTGAATTTGTTGCCGTCATGGGCCCCTCAGGATGTGGTAAATCGACTTTGCTCAATATCATAGGTCTCTTAGATGATTTGGATGAAGGAAGCTACCTGTTCAATGATATTGAAGTGGCTAAGTTCAAAGAGCGTGGTCGCTCGGACTTGCGCAAGCACAATATTGGTTTCGTCTTTCAGAGTTTTAACCTCATTGATGAACTGACGGTATTTGAAAACGTTGAACTTCCTTTGGTTTATACCAACGTACCTGCAGCTGAGCGCAAGCGTCGTGTAGAAGAGGTCTTGGAAAAAGTACAGATTATGCACCGTCGCAATCACTTTCCACAACAGCTTTCTGGAGGACAGCAACAACGTGTTGCCGTGGCTCGTGCGGTGGTCAATAATCCTAAACTGATTTTGGCCGATGAACCTACAGGTAACTTGGATTCGAATAATGGTAATGAAGTTATGCAATTATTGACCGAATTGAATGAAGCAGGTACAACGATCGTGATGGTTACCCACAGTGAGCATGATGCTAAATTTTCAGACCGTGTGATCCGCATGCTTGATGGGCAGGTGATTATGGAGACAGCAGCTTTGTAAAGAGAATTGCATACACTGATTGAGGACAAATACCATAACAATACATTAGAACCATATCACTTAGTGATACTCAGCAAAAAATAAAAGAGATATCCATACTCCAACACGAAATAATATGATAAAGAACTATTTGAAGTTAACCTTTCGGAACCTTTGGAAAATCAAAGGATACTCGGCCATCAATATTCTTGGACTAACCGTAGGTTTAACCAGTTTTTTGATCATCTTATTATACCTCAATTATGAGCTGAATTATGATCGTTGGGATCCGGAGTTGGAAAAAGTATACAAAGTTTCTCTACGTAAAGCCGAGAGCGATATTTCTCCCAACACACAAGCTCCTTTGGCAAATTTGTTGCGAGAAAAGGGGTCACAAATAGAAGCAAGTACGAAGATTTCGCCAGATGCCACTTTTGAAGCACCCCTTTCGGTGGGTGAAAAAACATTCTCACAAAGCGGTATGATTTCAGCTGATTCGCTATTTTTCAACGTGTTTCCTTATAAGATCGTAGCGGGTGATGCCTTAAATCCACTGCAAAAACCCAATGCTATGGTCATCAGTGAAGCAATGGCATCCAAGTTTTTCGGAAAAGAAAACCCAATAGGAAAAACCATTAAAGTATTCAATTCGTTTGAGTTGGAGGTCACTGCCGTTATGGAAAATCCAAAAGGACCTACCCACTTAGCTATTGAAATCGTACACCGTTCGCCATTTGAAAATGACAATTATCATTGGGGAAATTGGTCATTCCATACCTATGTCAAAACCAAAAATGTCCTAGCGGGAAATGAGCTAGAATCTGCCATCGATCAGATCTACTACAGGGAAAGACTACAGAAAGAAAAAGGAAAAACTTATCCGGAGTATATCAAATCTACTAATCGTGAAAGTCTTTTTGTCGACGCGGTACATGATATCCATAACTTCCCCAAGTATGGAAGCAGTCAAATTAGTACGATTTCCATTTTACTCATTTTAGCCATATTGTTGCTCTTTACTGGTGCGATTAACTTCAGCAACCTTTCCATTGCTTCCTCTTTGCGTCGTGCTAAGGAAGTGGGTATAAAAAAAGTATTAGGTTCCAGCCGAGGTAATTTATTTTGGCAGTTTATGATCGAGATTGCGTTGCAATGTATCATCGCTTTACTCCTATCCATCTTAATTCTGAGCATCGCTATTCCCTATTTCAATCGTGAATTCCACGTATCGCTAAGCTTATTCGGACTAGGTTCTTCTTGGACATTAATAGCCCAAGTCATCGGATGTCTCCTAGTAGTCACCTTACTTTCTGGTCTTTACCCCGCTATTTTCCTCTCGCGCTACAATACGACAAAGGTACTTAAAGGTGATTATTCTACGGGTAAACAGGGGCTTGCTTTGCGCAATGGGTTGATCGTGGTTCAGTTTGTGGTAGCTGCTTTTTTCATTATCAGCATCGTTGTTGTCAACCGTCAATTAACGTATATGCAGCATTCGGACAAGGGTTTTTCTAGCGAACAGGTATTACGTGTACAGGCATTCATGATGAAAACTCGAGAAGAGAATTTTGATCAGGTGAAAAATGAACTGCTTCGTATCCCAGGGGTACAGTCCGTAGCGAAAACAACAAAAGTACCTGGCGATGTTTTATCGGATACGTCGACCACAGACTTTAAACATAAAGGTGAATCGTATCGCATGGGATCGGTCAAGGTTAGTCAGGATTATTTTAAAACACTCCATATCGATTTAGTTGACGGTAGGTTATTCAATAATAACCATGGGGACCAACATACCCGTTCGGCGATTATTAATGAAGCTGCTGCTTATAAACTAGGCCTTCAACACGCAAACGGCGGGATGTATATCAGCTACCTTGGTTGTGACAGCATCCCTATTGAAGTGGTTGGAATCGTAAAAAACTTCAATGTATCGGGTTTTGAGCAAGAAATACAACCTACAGTCTTCACCATTGGTAATGAAGCTTGTTACTTTCAATCTGGTGGTGCCATATTGATTAAAATTTCTGGCAGTGATAGCCACAAAACGGTTGCGGGAATTGAAAAACTTTGGAAAGATATCGAACCAGGTTTAGGCATCCGCTACTCCTTTTTAGATGAAAATTTTCAGCAATTATTTGCCAGTCATATCCGTTTGCAACGCATTGTTACCTTTTTCGGATTTACGGCTATTGCGTTGGCCATTGTGGGCCTTTTCGCGCTTACCGCTTTTTTGATCGGACGTCGGACGAAAGAAATCAGTATCCGTAAAATATTGGGTGCAGACTTGGGCGATCTAGGTATTTTACTTGGTAAGGATTTTATTCGACTTGTGGCATTGGCGGTATTGATTGCTCTCCCTCTTGGCTGGTGGGCAGCTGATGCTTGGCTACAAAGCTTTGTCTACCGGATATCGCTTAATGTGTGGCTATTCACGATTTCTGCTGCTGTCCTTCTCGTCATCGCAGCCTGTACGATAGGTGTCCATATCTTAAAAGCATCGCGTTCGAATATTTCTGACAACCTGAGGAATGAGTAAAAAGTAATGGTGCCTTTACAGGCAATAAAATTAGTGTTATAAAAAATACCATGTTAAAAAATTATATCAAAATCGCTTGGCGTAGCCTTTGGAAGAATCGTTTTTTCAGTATGCTAAACATTTTTGGCTTAGCCATCAGTTTAGCCATTGCTATCTTATTGATTACCTATGGCCGTCAAGAATTAAGTTATAATGGACAATTTAAGAAAGAGGCTGACATTTATCGTGTCATCATGCAGGCAAATGCTGAATACAATCACGAAAAATGGAGTAACCTTCCTAATGCTGTTGGCCCAGCAATGCAGAGTGACATTCCGGAAGTAAATACAACTGCTCGTTTGGTACGCTTAGATTTTACTGGATTTGGTTCTATTCGTGCTAATGATCATAATTTCATTGAAAAAAACATTTACCTCACGGATTCTTCCCTGTTTAATCTTTTCGATGTGGAATTTACAGAAGGAAATAGCCTTACCGCTTTTTCGACCCCCAATAGTGTCGTCATTTCTTCCAGTAAGAAGGACAAAATATTTGGTAAAGAACCTGCATTAAACCAAAAAATAATCATCAATCAGCGAGATACACTCAACATATCGGGCGTATTTCAGGACTTCCCGGTGAATAGTTCTTTTGAAGGAGACATTTTCCTGAATATCCTGGATTCGTGGATGGGTAAAAATGTCCATTGGTCCAATGCCAGCTATTTTACTTTTTGTTTGTTGAACAAACATGCTGACCCTACAATCATAGCAGAAAAGGCGACCGCTCTCATTGATAAATATGTACCAAAAGAGAATCAATACTTGACCCAATTTCATTTACAACCGTTATCGCATGTTTACCTAAATTCACAGGATTTACGGGATAATATGTCCACCCGTAAAGGAAATATGAAAACGGTAAATACTGTATTTTTCCTTTCTTTTCTTATTATTCTTATCGCTTGCATTAACTACATGAACTTAGCGACTGCCCGCTCCCAAAAAAATGGTAAGGAAGTCGGAATTAATAAAGTATTGGGTGCCCACCGCAACCAAATCAAGTTGCGATTTTACCTTGAAACAGGAATTATCGCCTTTTTTTCCATTATGTTTGGATTGTTGTTGGCAATAATAGCCCTCCCTTCGTTCAGCCATGTCATTGGCTCTGACATTACCATTGCTAACCTGCTCAGCATGGCGAATATAGGTATCTCTTTGGCCATATGGTTCATCATAACACTCCTGGGGGGAAGTTATCCAGCCTTCGTGATGGCCAATATCCCAAGCCTTTCGTTGATGAAAAACAGCATCACGCAAAGTAAAATTGCACAGTACCTTCGTAACGGATTGGTTATATTCCAATTCACCTGTTCCATTGTTTTGATTATTGGTGTTATCATTATTTCCTTACAAATGCATCATATCTCTGAAAAGGACCTCGGCTATCAACCAACCAACATCGTTACGATGCCAATACGTTACATCACATCGATGGATAAGTTGAAAAATTTAAATGAGTCCATTCAAAGTTTGACTGGTACCCAAAGTATTGCTACGCTACAGACCTTCCCAGGTTTTGGTGAAAGTGGCAAAAAAATCCATCGTCCTGGCGAGACTAAAGAAGGCTTACCGGTCAATACCTCCAGTAGTTTAGGAGCCGTAGTTCCTACCCTTGGTCTTCACCTCATTGCTGGGAAAGATTTACCGAATGACTTAGCACCTACGGATTCCTCCTGCTACATGTTGATCAATGAAGTGATTGCGTCTTATTTAGGTTATACAAACCCCAATGAGGCTGTGGGACAGATTATTCCCACTGAACTATCTCCCCGCACAACTATTGTAGGGGTGGTACGCAACTTTAATTTTCAAAGTTTAAAAGATGCTGTAGGTGGTTATATGTATTATCGCACCAATAGCCCGAATGAAAGCTACCGCTACTTACTCATTCGTTACGATACGCAAAGCGTACCATCTTATATCGCTCAGATACAGCAATTATTCAATCAGCAGTTCCCTGAAGTGGCATTCGATTACCAATTTTTAGACGAACACATCCAGAAATATTACACAGCGGAAAACCGAACAAACCATATCATTTCAACCTTCTCAGTGCTCACCATTTTTATTGCCTGTTTGGGTTTATTTGGATTGGCTGCTTTCACTGCGGAACAACGAAAAAAAGAAATTGGCGTTCGGAAGGTTTTAGGGTCAAGTTCCTTTAAAATTGTTCAATTGCTCTCCACGAAATTTATAGGCTTAATTATCCTGTCTTTACTTATCGCGACCCCTATAGCTTGGTGGATATTCTCTCATTGGCTACAAGACTTTAATGATAAGATTACATTTCCATTGTGGTCATTTGCGGTCGCTGGGGTATTTGCGCTAAGCATTGCTTTAATTACAGTAGGCTATCAGGCATTAAAAGCCGCCCTTATAAACCCCGTAGAAAGTTTACGTGATGAATAGCGATAGATGAATAAAGGTTAAAATCATAAATCCATGATAACATCTTAAAAAACAACAGCCATGATCAAGAGCTACATCAAAATAGCAGTAAGAAACCTAAAGCGGAATATTTCGATTTCATTAATCAACGTATGTGGATTGGCTTTAGGCATCTCGACATGCTTACTCATCAGCCTATATATTACGGATGAGCTCAGCTATGATCGGTACAATAAACAAGCCGACCGCATCGTTCGTGTTGTTTTTAAAGGAAATGTAAAAGGGGGTGATATCAAGGAAGCTCATGTCATGCCGCCTGTAGCGTCTACCATGAAGGCTGAATTAACGGATGTCCAAGAAACTGCCCGTCTACGAATAGGTGGTACCCCACTATTTCAAGTTGGTGACAAAGTTTTCCACGAAGAGCAGCTGGCTTATGTGGATGCATCCTTCTTTAGCATGTTTACATTACCCTTATTAAAAGGAGATATGCTGACGGCACTGGCAGAACCTAATACCGCCATCATATCTGAAAAAATGGCTCAAAAGTACTTCAATACGATTGATGTAATCGGAAAAGAGTTGCCGATGAAAGGGAGTGAGTCTATTTTAAAAATAACAGGTGTGATGCAGGCCATCCCCAAAAATTCTCATTTCAATTTTGATATCTTCACTTCTATTGAAGCCCTCGAAGATGCTAGGTCCACTTCCTGGATGACCTCCGAATATTATACGTATGCCCTATTGAAAAAGGATGCTTCTCTAAAACAGGTTGAAAGCAAGCTCGCTTCTTTATTTGATAAACATGTAGGGCCACAGTTTATGGCTGGTTTTGGAATGAGTTATGAGGATTATAAAAAAACTGGAAATAATATTGGACTTTACCTGCAACCTTTAACCGATATCCACTTACATTCCGATTTCGTTTACGACCTAAGCCCTTCTGGAAATATCAGCTACCTCTACATTTTTGGCGTAATCGGCCTTTTTATGCTATTGATCGCTACCATCAATTTCATGAACCTATCCACTGCCAGTGGATCTAAAAGATTTAAAGAAATTGGCGTAAGAAAAGTCTTGGGAGCGGGAAAGCAAAAGTTATTGATCCAATTTTTCACAGAGGGGATTCTCATCACTTATATCGCACTCCTATTGGCAGTGGTTATTGTCCTGCTCAGCCTCCCAGTATTCAATCATTTTTCAGGAAAATCGCTAGAGATACAACAGCTATCTCCATTTACAACCATTCCCATGTTAATTGGTTTTGGTTTACTGATTGGATTATTCTCGAGTAGCTACCCTGCTTTATATTTATCTTCCTTTAATCCAATAATGATCTTAAGAAACAGATTTAATGTTTCGACAAAAGGTTTGGGACTACGGAGTGGTCTCGTGGTATTTCAATTTATAGTTTCAGTGGGTTTGATCTTTTGTACGGTCGTGGTTAGCCGCCAACTGGATTTCATGCGCCATATCAAATTGGGTTACGATAAGGAAAATGTTATTATTGTTCAAAGTTGGCCTTTAGGTTCAAATGAAAAAGCATTTGCAGACCGATTGGCTCAAGATAGTCGGATATTACATATCTCCCACTCTTCTTACCTACCCGCTGGAGCGACCTATAATAACAATTTTTTCATCTACCCTAAGGAGAGCCCAAATCAATGGGTAAAAACACTGCGATATGATGTAGACGATCAATACATTCCTACCATGGGAATGAAGTTAAAGGAGGGACGCAATTTTTCAAAGACATATGGTAACGACAGCCTTTCGGTAGTCATCAATGAAACAGCAGCTAAAAATCTGGGGTGGAATGACAATATCATTGGAAGAACATTGACTGATAAGGATAATCAGATACTACAGGTGATTGGTGTGGTCGAAGATTTTCATTTCAAGCCCCTACATGAAACCATTGCTCCCTTAGTGATGGTCTTAAGTGATCAGGCAGGAAATCTGATTATCAAAACCAAAGCAACAAACATGGAAAAATTACTGACAACAGTAAAACAGCAGTACAATGCCTTTCCTTCAGATCTTCCTTTCGACTATTCTTTTCTTGATGAGCGCTATAACCAAACCTATCAATCGGAACTTAAGACTGGACAGCTTTTAACCATTTTTGCGACACTGACCATTTTTGTAGCCTGTTTGGGACTACTGGGCTTGGCCATATTCACTGCACATCAACGTAAAAAAGAAATCGGGATTCGAAAAGTCATCGGGGCTAAGGTATCCGATATTGCGCGGATGTTATCCTTCGAATTTATCCGGCTGGTGTTCATCGCCATCATCATCGCATCGCCTATAGCTTGGTGGATGATGCACATGTGGTTGCAAGACTTTGCTTATCGTATCCAGGTGCAATGGTGGATGTTTGCTGTCGCAGGACTTCTAGCCATCATCATCGCTTTATTTACGGTCAGTACCCAAGCCATCCGAGCGGCAATAGCCAATCCCGTTAATAGTTTAAAAGATGAATAATGCAATTAAAGCTTAAATGCTCCAACGAAATTAACTACCTAAATTATAAAAAATGATTAAGAACTATATAAAAACCGCATGGAGAAACCTTTGGAAAAACAAGGGTTACTCTTCCATCAACATCGTTGGGTTAGCCATAGGCTTAGCTTGCTGTTTATTAATCGTCTTATATATTCATGATGAGCTATCTTATGATAAATACCATGTTAAAAAAGACCGTATTTACCGCGTTATCAATTCTTTCGAAGACAACGAAAAACTAATCAGACATAATGTATGGGGGGTTGCCCCTATAGGTCCAGCTTTAAAAGCAGATTTTCCAGAAGTCAAAAATGTGGTTCAATTTTCAGGAGTAACCTCTATTTCTTTAAAAAATAAAGAAAAGGTATTCCAAGAAGAACGTATCTTTTTCATGGATTCTACTGCCTTTGATGTTTTTAGCTGGAAAGTATTGGCTGGTAATCCAACAACCGCTTTGACAGCACCCTATACTGTTGTCTTAACAGCAAGTACAGCCAAAAAATATTTTGGCAATGAAAATCCGATTGGCAAAACACTTGAAGGGGGACTTGCCGCTGGACGTGCAGACCCGGGACTATACAAAGTCACAGCGGTTATTGAAGATGTGCCTACCAACTCTCACTTTACATTTGATGCCTTGTTGTCGATGAGTACATTTAAACAAGCGCGTTCAGATGTTTTTGACTCTTGGGGATATGTCGATTTTTATACCTACATACTGGTATCCGATCAATTTAACCTTTCTAATTTTAATCAGAAAATTCCTCAATTTCTCGAAAAGCATGTTCCTTCTGCAAAAGGTAAATTTAAATTCTATCTTGAACCGATGCTGGATGCGTATATGCATTCGGCTGCAGGTAGACAGCCCGGTGTAACAGGTAGTGTACAGAATCTATACATATTTGCCATCATAGGTCTATTTATCCTTTTTATAGCTTGTGTAAATTTCATGAATTTGGCGACTTCCCGATCTATGGAAAGAGCAAAAGAAGTAGGTGTCCGTAAAGCTATCGGTGCAAACCACCGTAATTTGATCTTTCAATTTATGTGTGAATCGTTAGCTTTAGTTTTTATCGCGGCATTACTGGCGTTGCTATTGGTTATCATTCTTCTTCCTTCCATGGAGGCCTTTGCAGGAAAACACTTTGCCTGGAGCAATCTATTCAATTTGACCACACTCGGTATCTTCTTGGGTATTGTGACGATAACCAGTATTGTTGCAGCCAGTTATCCTGCTTTTATTTTAGCGCGTTTTAAACCTATTGAAGTTTTAAAGGGAACATTTAAAACTGCTGCTGGAGGCCAATTTTTAAGAAAAGGATTAGTGATCTTTCAATTCGGTTTATCCATTGTGCTTATTTCAGGAACCTGTATTGTCTTTTCACAATTATATCACCTGCAACATACGAATCTTGGTTTTCAGCAAGATCAGATGCTTGTTATCGATTATAATTTTGACGATGAGGTCAACAAAAATTTAGAAGCAATTAAAAATACGTTTAAGAGAGATAAAGACGTCATTGCGGTATCATCATCGCGCAGTGTTCCGGGTACATTTTTCCCTAATGCTGGCACAGAGATAGAATCTACTGAAGGAAAAATGGTTCAAATGGGTCCTGCACTTTTTGAGGTGGATATTGATTTTATCCCTAACATGGGTATTGAAATGGTGGCAGGACGGGCTTATTCCCGGGATTTTCCCGCCGACACTGCGCATTCCATGATCATCAATGAAGCTGCCGCTAAACTCTGGGGTTATAGCAATCCGCAGGAGATTATTGGGAAACGATTTGCTCAATGGGGTAAAGAGGGACAGGTTATTGGCGTTGTAAAAGATTTTAATTACCTATCTCTACATAATAAGGTTGAAGCACTTGCTTTACGATTAGAGCCGTCGAGCAGCAAGTTTATAACGATTAAATTACAGCAAGCAAATCAACCGGAAACTATTGCCCGAATCGAAAAGATCTGGACAGGTCTCGCTCCCCAGATTCCATTTAATTATACATTTTTGGATCAGAGTTTTAAACGTCAATATGAAGCAGATTACCGCTTCCAAAGAATTTTCACCACCTTTTCAGGATTTGCTCTTTTTATTGCCTGTTTAGGACTCTTAGGTCTGGTTACTTATACTGCGCAACAACGTACTAAAGAGATTGGAATTCGTAAAGTCTTGGGAGCAAGTGTTTTTGGAATCATACAATTATTGTCTCTTGATTTTATCAAACTTGTCTTTATTGCTATCTGTATCGCGACACCTATCGCGTATTGGGCGATGCATAAATGGTTGGATAATTTTGCTTACCATATTGATATGCATTGGTGGATGTTTGCCGTAGCTGGCGTAAGTGCCTTGCTCATTGCCTTGTTAACAGTCAGTTACCAGGCTTTAAAAGCAGCTAAAGCTAATCCAGTAACAAGTTTACGGGATCAGTAACTTTTCTTAAAGTGTACGCTTACGAACGCTAAGTGTTCGTAAGCGTACACTTTAACGAATGAAAAAAAATAGCTAAAAATCTATATATGAGCGAATTAAAACAATGGCTTAGGTATTGGACTTTAAAATTAAATAGAAAATTCGAAAAGTGATAACTACCAACTAGAACATAATTTCCTTATGATTTTTAAATATATCAAAACTGGATGGCGTAATCTTAAAAAAAGTAAGTTTTACACAGCCATCAATATTTTAGGACTTTCCATCAGTATTGCGGCTGCCATCTTGATCTTATTTTGGGTACAGGATGAAATTAGTTATGACCGGTTTCACCAAGATTACAAACGTATCTACAATGTTCATCACATTTGGAAAGACGGAGATAAGGAACAAATTTCCAATAGTACACCTGGCCCTGTTGGCTTTTATGCAAAAGACGTCCCTGCCATTGAAACATCTGTCAGGATAGCGACTGAAGATTATGGAATCATAAGTTTAAAGGAGCAAAAAGACGTCTATACGGGACTTGCGATAGCCTATGCTGATAGTTCGTTCTTTAAGTTCTTTTCATTCCCTATTCTACAATCCAGTAAGCCTAATTTATTGACAAACATAGACGAGGTCACCATTAGCGAAACGCTGCGTCAAAAACTTTTCAATGGACAAGATGCCTTAGGCAAAACGCTCCTATTAGGTAAAATACCATTTTTAGTGACAGGGATCTTTGCGGATATGCCTCAACACTCATCAATCAAATATGATGCTATATTTCCCATGGGATATCTTGCTAAATCATTTACTGAAAATGGTGGCAATGGGGCATGGAAAACGATTGATGAAGATTTGGGTAATTATTACTTTAGTACCTATTTAAAATTAAATCCAGCAGCTGATCCGGAACAAGCAATTGCACACATTAATAACGCATATATCAAAGCACGGAAAGGAGATACAAAGACTACCTTCCAACTTGGATCACTTACTGATCAGCATTTGATCGCTCCAGACGGTAATAAATCGGCATTGCGCATGGTGCAGATTTTTGGAATAGTGGCCTTGCTATTATTGTTTATTGGTGCTATCAACTATGTCAACCTTTCTACTGCCAGAGCTATGGATAGGGCGAAGGAAGTCAGTATCCGAAAAATTGTAGGAGCCAGTCGAAAGCAGTTGTTCTTTCAATTTATGGCCGAAACCTTCTTAACCTTTATTATAGCGACTTTTGTCGCCGCTCTCTGGGTTGGATTATCCTTCTCTGCGTACAACAGCATCTCTGGGAAATCAATGGTTTTTAACCTGTATAATCCTGCACTTTGGATTTTAATTGGGTCTGCATTATTGTTGACAGTATTACTGTCTAGCATCTACCCATCCATTCAACTATCCTCGTTTAAACCAATAGCAGCATTAAAAGGTAAATCATCGAAGCCTAATAATAGTATTTTTCGAAAAGCTTTGGTCGTATTTCAATATGTAACTTCGATTATTTTGATCATCTGTACTTTAGTCATTCAAAAACAGATGAAATTTATCCGTGAATTTAACCTAGGGTACGACACTTCGTATATTTTTACTGTAAAGCTGAATGAAGGGGCCTTTGAAAATAAATCCACTGTAGCTGCTAAACTTGCCGAAGATCCTAGCATTGTTTCTTATTCCATCAATGGTTTTTACGACCCCATGAGTTATGGCAATTCTACCAGCGATATCGATTGGCCAAACCGTCCAAAAGATTATTCGCTCATTGTTGGTAGAGCTACTATAGACAAAAATTTCATTCCATTAATGGGTATGAAATTTGTTGAGGGTGGTAATATCAAAGGTGTGCCTGCTGACTCTTCAAGTTATATTATCAACGAAACCATGGCCAAACAGATGGGGTTGAAACAACCTTATGTGGGAGCTCAAATGTCGTTGCATGACGTACCTGGGACAGTCGTTGGAGTAGTGAAGGACTTCAACTTCAATAATTTGAAAAAACCGATTGGTCCGATGGTCTTTTGGACACATAGTTTCGCAGGTACATTGTATATCAAAACCACAGCTTTAAATGCACAAAAAGCGATTGAAAAAGTAAAAACGATTTACAATAGTTATCCTTCGGAACAACCTTTTGAATATACTTTTTTGGATAGTAAGTTTGATCAGATGTACAAGTCGGATTTACGTACCGGACTGCTTTTCAACATCTTTGCTTCGATTGCAATTTTTGTTTCTTCACTGGGACTCTTAGCTTTAGCGGCCAATTCAGCCCAGACAAAAGTGAAAGAAATCGGAATCCGCAAAGTTTTAGGTGCAACCATACCACAAATCGTTCAATTACTGGGAAAAGAATTTGTTGGTTTATTGGTCATTTCTATTTTAATTTCAGGCCCCTTATCTTGGTACTTTTCAAATGAATGGTTGACCAATTTTAGTTTTAGAACGGACTTGAATATCGGGTTGTTCTTAATCGGTGGAAGCATCGCACTACTGCTAGCAGGATTGACCATTGGTTATCAAGCTATACGAGCAGCGAAGGTAAATGTCATCGATAGTTTAAGGGATGAGTAATTATAATATGTTGAGTTTGTTAAGTGTTAAGTATAAGAATGAAGGTCGTCGATTTATTGAAATCGACGGCTTTCTATGTTAAAAAAAAAGATAATATTAATTGACCCAATCGATTTAATAACCGACCAATCATGATAAAGAATTATATCAAAATCGCCTGGCGAAGTATTTTTTCTAATAAATTCTATACTGCCATTAATATTTTAGGATTGTCGGCGGGACTAGTCGTAGGCATATTTCTCATGCTTTGGATACAGGATGAATTATCCTTCGACCGATTCCATAAGAATGAGCGGGTTATTTACAAAATAGGCATTGAAGGAGGCACTGGAATATCTAAAAAAATCTTTGAGAATATTATTGCCCCTGTCGGAACTGTTGCAAAAAAAGAGATTCCGGAAGTTAAAGATGCCGTACGTATATTCAAAATTGGTGATGCTCCTATCAAGTATAAAGAAAAAAGATTTATCGAAAAAAGTTTCGCTTTTGTAGATCCTAGCTACTTTTCTGTTTTTAGTTTCCCTTTAATTCAAGGCAACAAGCAGTTACCATTTCCTGACAACAATTCGATCATCATCACAGCAAGTACCGCTCGTCGTTATTTTGGTGATGAAAACGCAATTGGTAAGACTGTCACGATTGGAGTAGATGAGCTATGTGTGGTGTCTGGTGTTATAGCAGATTACCCCGAAAACTCGAGTATGCAATTTCAGGTCCTTCTTCCCATTTCGAGATTCAATGAGCAAGCATATATAAAAAAGAAAACCACCTACGACAATAAGACCTATTTGTCATCAATGGATATGGATTGGTCTAGTTTTTCATTTGAGACTTATCTGATGTTAACACCGCATGCGAACTTAACTGCTTTAACCCAAAAATTACAGCAGATACATGAACGCAATAAGCCAGAGGATACACCTGTACCCTATGTGGCCCAACCTTTGTCTCAAGTACACTTGTACCACATGGATGGCAGCGATGGTGGAATCGGTACGGTACATATTTTTATAGGCGTTGCCCTGATGATTCTGGTGATAGCAAGTATTAATTACATCAATCTGTCGACCGCGCGCTCCTTATATCGTGCAAAAGAGGTTGGTATTCGCAAAATTATAGGTGCAGGAAGAAAAGAACTTTTTTTTCAATTCATCTTAGAGACTACGATGTTATTCCTTTTTGCTGTGGCAATAGCACTAACCGTTGTTTTCATTTTCCTCCCGCTTTTCAATAGCTTCTCTGGTAAACAGCTATCTCTTCATATAAATCAGATTAATTTATGGTGCTATATCTTGATCTTACTTGTTGGTACATTGCTGCTTGTAAGTATCTATCCTGCATTTTTACTTTCAACTTTTGACCCTATCCAGGTATTAAAAGGTAATCTTGGTATAAAGAAATCAAGTTTTCGCAAGGTATTGGTCATCTTGCAGTTTACTGTTTCTATTGTTCTAATAACAATGACTCTTGTAATCGGTCGGCAATTAGAGTTTATACGCAGCAAAAATCTCGGTTACGAAAAGAGTCATATCTTTTCGGTTCCTATGGGTCCAAAAATGGGGCAACATTTTGATGCTATCAAAAATGAATTGCTAAAAAACGAAGGGATAAGTGATGTCATCCGACTTGGCCGAGATATGGTTTATGGTGGTGATGCTACAGGAGATAACGATTGGGAGGGAAAACCTGCAAAGTCAAATCTTTGGTTTAATATTACACATTCAGATCAACATACGCTCGATTTCTTTAAGATAAAACTATTAGAAGGACGAAATTTCACCGGTTCATTGGCGGACTCTACTCATTTCATCATTAATGAAACGGCTGTCAGAGAAATGGGATTAAAAAATCCTATTGGCACACGTTTGAGAATCAGAACTGTACCGGGAACCATTATTGGTGTTGTAAAGGATTTTAATTATGCTAGTGTACGTCAGAAGATCGAACCTATCGTCTTCAAGTTTAATCCAAAAGATGCTTGGCAGCTTTATATAAAAACAAATGAAAATAAAACTGTTGCTGCTATACATGTCATGGAACAAGTTTGGAAGCAATATTATAATGATATGCCTTTCACTTACAATTTCCTAGATGAAAGCTATCAAAAATTGTATACTACTGACCAAAAACAAGGCACAATCTTTAATTTCTTTGCAATAATAACAATATTAATATCCTGTTTAGGACTTTTAGGTTTATGTACGTATACGGCAAAAGTGAAAACCAAGGAAATTGGAATTAGAAAGGTGCTCGGCGCAACAGTATTCAATATTATTCAAATGCTCAATAAGGAATTTTTCATCTTGGTTATTATAGCAAATATAATTGCCATACCTATTGCTTTATATTTTGCTACAAACTGGCTTCAGGAGTTTGCTTTTAGAACTACCCTACCGATATCAGTGTTTTTTCTCTCGGGTATTTTGACTCTTTTAATCACATTACTTACCGTGAGCTTTCAATCTATCAAAGCAGCAATCGTTAACCCTGTAAACAGTTTAAGAGACGAATGATTTCATATATTCAAATAAAGAGACCCTCAATAAGATAATTGTTCAAAAATTATGATAAAGCTATTTTTCAAAACTTTCTTACGTAATATAAAAATTAGTCCATTACATGCAGCGATCAACATTATCGGTCTTGCTCTTGGTTTCACCGTTGCATTGGTAAGTACGCTTTGGATATGGAAACAGTTTTCCTTTGATAAAAACTTTAAGAACTATGATAGCATATATCAAGTCATGGTTACCGGCACTTTCAATAATGAGATATCGACCGACCCGTCAACACCGATTCCGTTGGCAAAACTGATCGAATCTGATTATAAAAATGAAATGGAGGAAGTCACCTTGACGACAGGTTTAGAAAATAGCAGTTTGAAAGTTGGTGACAAAAAACTAACTGCAAACGGGTTCTATACTTTAGGGAAGTTTACCGAAATTTTTAGTTTTGAAGCCACACAAGGAGAAATCTCTACTCCTACTCGAGCTAATACATTCATTATCTCACAATCATTGGCCTCCCGTTTATTTGGAAATGAAAATGCTATTGGAAAAATTGTACAGTTTAATGGAAAGGAGCAATACCAAGTAAAAGGTGTTTATACCGACTTACCTAATAACAGTACCTTTTACGGATTGGACTATATACTTCCAATTTCAGACTATTTACAAAAAAATGAAGGGATTTCAGATGGATGGAACAATTGCTACTTTAATACCTATGTTAAGATATCCAACAACGCGCTTATTTCTTCACTTGAATCAAAGCTAACGAATTTTTTCAAAACGAAACTTACGGATATCAAACCAGAAATACTCCTGCATCCCATGGCAAAATGGCATCTATTTGAGTCTTTTAAAAATGGTAAAAATAATGGTGGACAGATTCAATATGTTTGGATGTTTGCCCTTATCAGTATCTTGATCCTCGCATTGGCCTGTATCAACTTTATCAATCTCAGTACGGCTAGAAGTCTAAAAAAAGGTAAAGAAATTGGCGTCCTTAAATCCATAGGGGTCAATAGAAAACAGCTCATTCAAGGTTTTTTGGTGGAATCGATATGTTCGGTAGGTGTTGCCTATATCTTCTCTTTATTATTCACCCTTTTGCTTTTACCTTGGATAAATAAACTTACACAAGCTCAACTTGAACTTCCTTGGAATTCTCCGCTATTTTATTGTATATCTTTAGTAGCGATTATACTGCTTGGATTATTAGCAGGCATTTATCCTTCATTGTTTCTTTCCTCTTTCAATCCGATTCTTGCACTTAAGGGAAAACTGCAGTTCAGCAAAGGAAGGTTTCAACCGCGCAAAGTCATGGTGGTGGTTCAGTTTGCTATTTCTATCTTTATGATGATTGCTACCTACCTGGTCATACAGCAATTATACCATGTCAAAAATCGACCGATCGGTTATAACAATCATAATTTAGTTAATGTAACAAGCAGCAGTACAGAAATCATCAAAAATTTTGACGTCCTTAAGCGGAACCTACAAAATGAAAGTCTCATTCAAGAAGCCACACTTTCTTCCAACTTTGTCAATAACCTTGGACTATCGGGTGGCGGATTTATTTGGGAAGGTAACGACCCTATAGCGGGTTCAATAATGGGTATCTCTTCTGTAGATGAAAATTTTGCAAATACGGTACAATGGGATTTTATAAAAGGTAGAAACTTCTCCAAAGATTTCAAGACTGACTCCGCTGGTGTTATTCTGAATGAAGCTGCCGCAAAATTTATGGGATTGACTTCATTGACGAGCAAAGAAATAACGAAATGGGGAAATACCTATAAAATCTTGGGTGTTATCCAAAATACCGTTTCACAATCTCCTTTCAAATCTATAATACCAACCGTTTATTTCTTAGACTTCCTGCCTAGAAATAAGATTACTCTTCGCTTAAAAGATGGGAAGGATCAAAGTGAAACGCTCAAGGCTATCGGAAAGATGTTCACTGCCATAGATCCTAATCTTGTATTTGAATATACTTTTACGGATCAAGTCTACGCTAAACAGTTCGTGCAGATGGAGATGATTCGAAGTCTGACCAGCCTGTTTACCGGCCTAGCAATTTTAATCTCTTGTCTTGGACTATATGCGCTTGTTTCTTTCTTAACCGAACAACGCGAGAAAGAAATTGGTATCCGTAAAGTACTTGGGGCTTCCGAACTGAGTTTGTGGCGATTGCTTTCTACTGAATATATTTGGCTGACAATAATTGGTTTTGCTATAGCCGCACCATTAGCATACCTATTTATGGAGAAATGGTTAGAAAATTATGTTTATCGTATTTCTATAAACTGGTCTATTTTTATTGTGACAGGTGTCCTCGCTTTATTGATAACACTTGCGACCGTAAGTTTTCAGGCCATTAAATCAGCATTGGCAAATCCAGTTGACTCTTTAAAGAATAAATAAGGGCGGATGTTCGAGAACGAACGATCAACTGTCCGTTTTCGAACAACTCGAAAGTGGGTGAATGACAACAAATTATTAATAATCAATACATTATAACTATGGCAATGCAATTGTCTTTCATCACTGTGAACCCTTAACTTAACGATTAAACTATCGCTTCTAGCTAATAAACACTAGCAAAAGGCATAATGCATTACAATCCATGAGACTGAACTATATCAAATTCGCTTGGCGTAATCTTTGGAAAAACAAAGGATATGCCACTATCAATATCACAGGACTAGCCATTGGAATGACTGCAGTCTTGCTTATTGGCATTTGGGTACAAAATCAATTTCAATTTGACAATTTCTATAGCAATAAAGACAATCTCTATAGACTTTGGAACAAATATGAGGATGAAGGAGAAATCGGACTGCAGAATATCACATCGGGAAAAGCATCTCCCGCTCTAATAGCCGAATATCCCGAAGTGGAGCATACTGCTCGCATGTATTGGGACACGGATAGATTATTATCCTTTGGCGATAAAAAAATCAAATCTAAAGGAACTGAGGTTGACGCATCTTTTATCCAAATGTTTGATTTTAAATTCTTGAAAGGTAATCGAAATCAAGCTCTTGGGGATCCGAAAAATATCGTCTTGACCAAAAGCCTCGCGGAAAATATATTTGGCGATACAGATCCATTGGACAAAACCCTTATTCTAGACAATAAAGAACCTTATAAAGTAACCGGAATCATAGCGGATTTGCCTAGCAATACCGATTTTAATTTCACCTATTTAATTCCCTTGAGCAAGGCAGATAGCTATTCCCCTAATTGGAATACGAATACATTCTTAACTTACATACAACTTAAAGATGGAACAGATGTCACTGCTTTCAATAAAAAACTCGTCAATATCATAGCCAATAAAACGAGTAATGAACTGAAAGGATCGCTCTTCTTATACCCCGTATCCAAAATGCACCTGTATTCAAAATTTGAACAGGGCATCCCCGTTGGTGGTAAGATAGATCAGGTAAAACTAGTTGCTGGCATTGGGCTACTGATTCTGTTGATTGCATGTATCAATTTCATTAATCTCAGTACCGATCGGAGCCAAAAAAGAGCAAAAGAAGTAGCTGTACGTAAAGTCGTGGGTGCTCAACGCAGCAGTTTAATCACACAGTTTTTAATGGAATCGGTCTTACTTTCTTTCATTTCAGGAATTCTCGCTCTAGCTTTAACGACCTTGGTACTTCCGCTATTCAATAAGATATTGGACAAACCATTGGAATTTTCGCTAGCTGATCCTATGATTTGGGCTTGTTTAATCGGATTTATACTATTAACAGGAGCACTGGCAGGATTATACCCTGCCTTTGTCCTATCCTCTTTCAAACCCATTAAATCATTGAAAGTATTTGGAAATTCTAAAAAATTTAATCTCAATTTCCGTGAAATACTAGTTATTTTCCAATTTGGAATTGCCATTGTCTTGATTATTGCTACTCTAATTATACGTAAGCAGGTTGAATATGCAGGCAAACGCGACGTTGGTTATTCTGCCTCGCAACTTATCGAAATCCCTATGGAGGGTGATATGAACGATAATTATGAGGTCCTCAAATCTGAATTGATCAATAAGGGCATTGCGCAAGCTGTAACACGAACCGGATGGTCAATTACCAATAATGCGTCAAGCGCCAGTGGTAGTTTTTCATGGGAGGGGTCAACGCCTGAACAGGGTGAAAAAATCGTATTTAATATCTCCAAAGCAGAAAGTGATTTTGTAAAAACGCTTGAATTAAAATTATTGGAAGGCCGTGATATTGATTATGAACGATTGGCAGCTGATAGTGCATCTGTATTGGTAAATGAAACTGCCATCAAAGAAATGAAATTAAAAAATCCCATTGGAAGTTACTTTAAATGGGGGAATAAGACATTTACTATCGTAGGGGTAGTAAATGATTACATTAGTGGTTCGCCTTATAGTCCAGTAACACCTTTACTCATCTATCCAACAAAACAATGGTTGTTTAATATGGTCGTACGTACCAATGTATCGTCTTCCATGGAACAGAATTTGAAACAAATGGAACAGCTTCTCAAAAAATTCAATCCAGCCTATCCTTTCGAATACAAATTTGTCGACCAACAGTTTGCTGCCAAGTTTAAAGAGCAACAGCAAACAGCACAACTCGCATTCATATTCTCGTCTTTGGCTATTTTTATTTCATGCCTTGGGTTATTTGGTTTAGCGTCCTATATCACAGAACTGCGCACGAAAGAAATTGGTATCCGGAAAGTACTGGGAGCATCTGTATCAGGTATTACGGGTATGCTATCAAAAGATTTTATCAAGTTAGTTCTAATCGCGATTCTTATTGCCTCTCCTATCGCTTGGTGGGCCATGTACAAATGGTTACAGGATTTTCCTTACCGCATCGATATGCAATGGTCGGTATTTGTTTTAGCAGGTTTAGCTGCTTTAACCTTGGCAATTGTTACCATAAGCATGCAATCGATAAAAGCTGCGCTTTCAAATCCTGTAAAAAGTTTACGTGATGAGTAATACAATCAGAAGATTAGCGTTGTTCGGTCTTGAACAGACACTGTTCGAAATCGAACACTTAAACCTTCTGTAATTAATTGTTAGCATTTGACCAGCAGATAGTTATATAAATGGATTGAAGATTGGTATTGTAAATTTCAACTGTAAGTAAATTGTAGCGCAATAGTATCTGTGAACTCATATGATTAATAAGCTAAAGAGAAAACCATGATTAAAAATTATATCAAAATCGCTTGGCGTAATTTATTAAAAAATAAAACTTTTTCTTTCATCAATATCATTGGCTTGGCTATTGGCATGGCAGGTGCTTTGCTCATCGCATTGTGGCTACAGAATATGTTGACCATGGATCGCTTTCATGAGAAGAGCGACAGACTCTACATCATCAGTAATCACGACACTTACCAAGGGGAGATACATGCGTGGACCAATACGCCCAAAATAATGGGTCCTACCTTAAAAAATGATTTTCCAGAAATTGAAAGTTTTAGCCGTATAGATGATGGCAATGAATTCTTAACAACTTATGGTAACAAAAAATTAGTATCCAGTGCCAGTTTTGTTGATCCTGGTTTTTTTAAGATGTTTAGTTACCCTTTGGTAATAGGAGACAAAACGAATCTTCTTAAAGATGCCAATTCAGTTGTAATCACTGAAAAATATGCTAAATCTCTTTTTGGAGATGAAGATCCTATAGGAAAATCTATTAAAATAGAATCCGATAACTTGGTCACAGTTCAGGCTGTAATTAAAGATCCTACAAGTTATAGCAGTATCCAATTTGATTATCTCCTATCATGGGACTTTGCGAAAAAATTAGGATTTGTTGACGAAAACTGGTCCAATAATTCGACCTATACTTATATTTTACTGAAAGAAGGGACGTCTCTATCAAAATTTAATAATAAGATCAAACTTGTTAGCCAAAAACATGTAAACGTAGGCAACAATAAAATTAAGTCAACAAATGAGATTTTCGCATTCCCATACAAAGACACCTATTTATATAATAAAAGCATAAATGGAGCATATACTGCAGGTCGTATTCAATTGGTTCATTTATTTACTTGGATTGGAGCATTTATCTTGCTTGTAGCCTGCATCAATTTTATGAACTTAAGTACAGCGCGTTCTGAAAGAAGAGCCAAAGAAGTGGGTGTCCGCAAAGTGGTAGGTGCTGATCGCAAAAGTTTAATTTTTCAATTTATTGTAGAAAGTATCTTAATCAGTTTTGCAGCCATGATCGTTGCCATCATTTGCATCCTATTGGTCCTACCAGCTTTTAACAATTTGGTTGAAAAAAACCTCACGATATCCGTGCTATCAGGAAGCACTTGGCTATTTTTAATAGGGTTCACTTTACTGACGGGTGTCTTAGCAGGAAGTTATCCCGCATTTTTCCTTTCCGCATTCAAACCATTGAAAACCCTGAAGGGAAAATTGAACACTTATAATAAAGGTATCAGCGTGCGTTCCATTTTAGTAATCATACAATTTTCACTCGCGATTATTTTGACTATAGCAACTATAATCGTTTCCCAACAGATCCGACATACGAAGGATCGCGATCGGGGGTATAATGATAATGGATTACTAACGTCACGGTTTTCGGGAGAACTAGACAAAAATTATTTGAGTCTCCGTAATGAATTACTAGCCAGCAATGCCGTACTTTCGGTATCGAAAAACATGTCTCCTGTGACAGACCGATACAGTAATGGCTGGGGATTCAGCTGGCCTGGAAGTAATGAAAGTGATAAAAAAATATCTTTCAATCGTTTCAGTACCGATGCTGATGCCGTGAAAAACCTGGGATTCACACTGGTGACGGGACGTGATATTGATGTATACAAATATAAGACCGACAGCAATGCAATGCTGTTAACAGAAACTGCTGTTCGGAATATGCGTTTACAAAATCCGTTGGGTCAAACCATCAATGGCGACGGTAAAGACTGGACTGTAGTTGGTGTAATTAAAGATTTTATTGTTGAATCTCCGTTTGATGAAATCATACCTATGGTTATATTCGGTCCTAGGTCTTGGTTTACAAATATTCATTACCGATTAAATCCAAACAATGATACCGCAACCAATTTAAAAACGATAGCAGCTATTTTCAAAAAATTCAATCCTGATTACCCTTTTGAATATAAATTCATTGATAAAAATTTTGAAACAAAATTTAAAGAAACACAATCCATTGGTACGATTTCTATGCTTTTTGCAGGCTTGACCATTTTTATTTCTTGTTTGGGATTATTTGCCTTAATTGCCTATATGGCGGAAACACGTATGAAAGAAATTGCTGTTCGGAAGGTACTGGGGGCTAGTATTGCTCAAATTACGGCATTACTTTCGACTGACTTTCTCAAATTGGTGATTATCGCTATACTAATTGCTTCTCCTATTGCGTGGTGGACGATGGATATGTGGTTGAAAGATTATAGCTATCGCATTGAAATCCAATGGCAATATTTTGGCATTGCAGGTCTTATGGCTATTATCATCAGCTTAGTAACCATCAGTTACCAAGCGATAAGAGCAGCACTTGGCAACCCTGTTGATAGTTTGCGTGATGAATAATCTAAAAAGACTGCTATGCTAAACAACAATATAAAAATCGCTTGGCGCAACATCATAAAGCGCAAGTACGAAAGTTTAATCAACCTGTTAGGTCTCCTGTGTAGCATTACTTTTGTTATGTTGGTCGGTGCATATGTATGGGAGGTGCATCAAGTTAATAGTCAGGTACGTAACAAGGAGCAGCAATACATACTTCAGAGTCAATATAAACAAGAAGGTTTTGGTATTCCTTTCACCAGTATTGGTGCCTTACCAAAAGCGTTGAAGGATGAATATCCACAATTAGTGGCCAATTATTATCGGTTCGATGGGTTGACATGTATCGTTTCCAATGGTCAGCAAGTTTTTCAGGAAGCAACAACTATTGGTGATGCCACGCTATTGGATATGTTTGGTTTTTCTTTATTTGAAGGAAACCCGAACACCGCTTTAACAAAACCTTTCTCCGTAGTCATAACAGAAAAGGCGGCTATTAAATATTTTGGGAAAGTAGATGTGTTGGGGGAAACACTGGAGATAAAAAATTTCAATGGCGAGAAGCATCCATTCAACATCACCGGAGTTATTAAAGCTAGTGCGCAAAATTCGGTGATGCACTTTAACGAAGCGACAAAGAGCGATTTTTTTTTACCGATAGCAAGCGAAACGTATTTTGGAAGATCGATCGACAGCTGGCATAACCCTTATATTGTTTCTTTTATCGAATTGCAAAAAGGTGTTTCTGCCGATCAATTGCGCGCTCCTATTGTAGACCTTGTGAAACGCAATACGGATGGAAAATTTTCAGCAAACTATGCTCCAGATATCAAACCTTTAACAAGCTATTTTCTTGATGATAACAACGGCGCTATCCGAAAAATGATTTCCACTTTATTTTGGATAGCTGGGTTCGTGTTATTGATGGCTGTGATCAACTTTATTAATATTTCAATCAGTCAGAACTTCACGCGTCTAAAAGAAATCGGGATTCGCAAAGTAATGGGCTCATCCCGTATCCAGATTATCTGGCAATTGCTCACCGAATATATCATCACACTCGTCGTTGCGGTGACCATTAGTCTTCCGCTATATATTTTAGTTGCTCCTGTTTTTGAAGGTATCTTTATGCGTAAGTTACCTGCATTGACGGCTCTTCCTTTTGAGTTTTTTATGTTTCTATTCCTCTTCGCATGTATAGTCGGTCTTTTAGCGGGCATCTACCCTGCTGTCAAATTATCTAGCAATGGTATTCTAGCATCTGTGAAGAACAAATTCACAAGAAATAACAGCAAACAAATCGTCCGTCGAGTCCTCATCTTTATTCAGTTTGCCGTTGCCATCATCATCTTAATGGCTACCATCATCATATCCAAACAGATTAATTTATTTATAGATGGCAACTTAGGCTATAACAAAGAATCGTTATTAGCGGTACAAGTGCCACGAGACTGGAGTGAACAAGGTCTTAAAAAGATGGAGACTACACGAGATGAATTCCGGAGACTTCCACAAATTGCGTCTTTAAGTCTTTCTTATGAAATTCCAGGATTTGTAGGAGGAAATACCGGGACATTGATGAACAGTAAAGCAGAGAAAAAGGTCCATACTCAGATTATTCTATCTGATGATCAGTTTGCTCAGACTTATCAGATTCCAGTATTAGCAGGAAACTTTTTCTCGAAAAATACGGCTGACAATAAGAAAAATTTCTATGTTGTCATCAATAAAAAAGCACTGCATGCATTAGGCTTTGAACATGCCGAAGACGCCGTTGGTCAAACAATAAGTTTGGATGATGCCCATCAACATGTCACCATATCGGGTGTAACGGCAGATTTTATTCCAAATTCGATGTTGGAAGAGACTCCAGCTCTTGCCTGGATCGATATTAACAAATCAATGCAGTTCCGATATTTAAGCTTCCGCTTAAAACCAGGAAATCTGAGTTCTTCTATGTCGGCCTTAGCTGAAAAGTGGAAAGAGCTTCTTCCTGATGCACCATTTGAATATCAATTTATGGATGAACGCATCCAAAAACTATATGAGACGGAACTCCAGTTGCAGCGTGCTTCGCAAGTCGCCACTATTGCATCCTTATTAATTGTTTCATTGGGTATCATCGGGTTGATTACTTTATCCATTAATTTACGCAATAAAGAAGTTGGAGTACGCAAAGTGCTAGGTGCTTCTGCTGTCCATTTAATTTTACTTTTTTCTAAGGAGTTTTATATGATTTTTGTTTTAGCATTGTTTGCGACAATACCCTTAAGTTATTTATTGATGCATATTTGGTTACAGAATTACAGTAACCGGATTGATATTGATTTCATGACTTACTTGCTCCCATTGGGCTTTTTGACTTTATTACTGGGTACATTGATTATAGGCATTATATACCGAGCTACACGGTTTAATCCTATTGAGAAGTTAAGGGATGAATAAAAAAAGCCGTAGGAGCTACTAATTAAAAAAGTGCAAAAACCGACTGAGGAGTGGCGGTTTATAATTGGTGTTTTCCTACGGCTTAAGATTTTTAGAATTCGATGTAAATTTTCATCAACAGTGTACAAGTAAATCTGACTTCCACAACTGCATTAGTATCTATAAACTAACATTATAGATATTCTATACAAATAAACATAATATGCGGCAATATTCAAAACAACTGTATATTTAAAAAAAACATTTAATAATCTTATCTATACATACAAATAGACTTTAATAAGTATTATCAGGGCTAAATCAGGAGAGACTTTAGCGAAAAACTCCTTCAATAAATCGATAGTTACACGCAAGACTGGACTGAGCAAAGCGCATCCATGAACTGACGATAAATGATACGCAATTTTTCAAATAGCTCAATATTTTATTCTAACAGGTTTGTACGATAATGGACGTAAACTGTTCAATATCGTACAAATATCAACCCTACATAAACAACAACTAATTAATACACAGATAGATACATATTTGGCAATGCTATTGTCTTTATAAGACATAATCCTTGTTGTAAGATGGATGGGATTTTCTAAATATTCGTAATTGTTATGTTGGTAAATAATCTTAAAATCGCTTGGCGAAATATCACAAAAAATAAGCTGTATTCCAGTATTAAGATTGGTGGCTTTGCATTTAGCATCGCGATTTGTATCCTTATTGTTTTATATATTAAACATGAAACGAGCTATAACAAGTTTTATCCAAATGTAGATCGGATCTATCGGATCGTGTCACAAATTCCAGATGGAGACGATGTAATGAGGGGATTATCTTTGACCGCACCTGCTGCAAAAGCAATCAAAGATGAGGTTCCGGCAGTAGAACAATCGGGTCGTATATTACCTAATCCGCTTTTTGGTGCTGGAGGTAATCAATTGACGCTCGGGTCCAAACCCGAAAACTATTATGACGATGGATTCGTTTATGTTGATCAATCGATTTTGGAAATGTTTCCTTCGCCAATTATTTATGGGCAATTGGATCATGCTCTGGACAATCCGAATACAATTGTCTTGACAAAAGGTAAAGCTGCTAAATATTTCAAGGATAACCCAGTTGGTCAACAGATCTACCTCAACAATGATAAATCAAAACCTTATACGATTACCGCAGTCATCGATGATATCCCGAGCAATTCAACGCTATACGGCTATACTTTTTTTATGTCTTTGGCAGGCGAGCCATTTTATCTTGGTGAGCAAAATAATTGGATGGCAACAAACTATACCGTTTATGTCAAACTGAAAGAAAACAGTGATCCAGAACAGACGCAAAGCATTATTCAAAAAGTATACATCGAAGGTCATCTGATCCCCGAAACGCTGAAGGCAGGAGGAAAAATAAGGTCTTACGTTCATCAGCTAAAAATGACATTGCAAAATGCTGTTGATATCCATCTGTACTCTTCAGGTATTCGTGATGACAAGGTATCTACGCTCAATCGGGGGGATATTAAAATGATCTGGGCATTTGCATCTATTGCGGCCTTTATATTGCTGATAGCTTGCATCAATTTCATAAATCTTTCTACTGCAAATGCAGCGACAAGAGCTAAAGAAATTGGTATTCGTAAAACGATTGGCTCTGACCGAAAATCCTTAATTGACCAATTTATGGTCGAAGCAATCTGCTATAGCTTAATCTCTTTGATCATTGGCCTAATATTTGCCTGGGTACTGTTGCCCTTATTTAACAACCTCGCTAATAAAAGTTTGGACATCCCCATATTTAGCTGGTATTTTATTCCAACACTCCTTGTTGCTTTGATATTCATTGGAAGTATAGCGGGTATTTATCCCGCACTCTATCTTTCTGGATTCAAACCTATTTCAGCATTAAAAAATAAACAGCAATCTAATCCTAAAAGTTCTTTGTTACGCAATGGTCTTGTAACGTTTCAATTTGCAACCTCCATTATTCTAATCGTGAGTGCACTTGTCGCAAATCAACAGATCAATTTTATTTTGAATAAAGATCTCGGATACAGTAAAGATCAGGTCATCGTATTGCGTGGACTTAAAACCTTATCTCAAGATTTAGGTAGCCTAAAAAATGAATTAAAATCCCTTCCTTATATCTCTAATGTTTCTGTGGGAGACTACCTTCCTGTACCTATTGATGGTGTGAAACGTAATGGCAATGCTTTTTCACTTGATGATAAAAAAGACGTGGAACTTCCTAGAGGAGGGCAAGTCTGGCTCGTTGATGATGATTATTTATCCACTTTTGAACTGCGATTGTCTGAAGGGCGTAATTTCAATCCCAAATTAGCCTCAGACAGTTCTGCGACTATTGTTAACAAAAAGCTTGTAGAACAATTGGGAATCACTCATCCGATCGGAGCAAAAATAAATAACGGCCAGTCTTTGACTATCATCGGAGTGGTGGATGATTTTATATTTGAATCGCTAAAAGAAGAATCTGGACCAGTCTCTTTAGTGCTTGGAAACAGTCCTTCTCTCCTATCCATAAAAGTTAAAGCAGGTCATATAGATCAATCTCTTGCTCAGATTACCAAAGTCTGGGACAAGTTTTCCCCAAGTCAAAAAATCAATTATAGTTTTTTAGATGAAGGTTTTGAAAGTTTATATCAGGATGTTGAACGTACAAAAAATATTTTCACCTGCTTTGCTTTTATCGCTATTTTTATTGCATCACTGGGTTTATTTGGGCTCGCTACCTATATCACCCAACAGCGTACAAAAGAAATCGGAATCCGGAAGGTGCTTGGAGCGAGCAGTATAGGGCTTTTAACACTGCTTTCCAGCAACTTTATAAAATTAGTATTTATTGCTATTGTAATTGCTGTCCCTATTTCTTGGTGGACGATGGATACTTGGCTACAGGACTTTAACTATCGCATAGAAATAAATTGGTTATACTTCATACTGGCAGGTTTTTCAGCTATTCTTATTGCTATTGTCACAATCAGTTACCAAACATTGAAGGTTATTCGAGCTAATCCTGTAAATAGTCTTCGCGATGAGTAGGTTGTGTATTTCTTTCTATTTTTTTTCCGAAATCATATCTTTTTGAATGGTTATTCTATACAAATAGCTATAATAAATATGAATATCAAAAACGATTGTATATTTAATAATAACATTATGTAATTTTATCTATACAGATGAACTGATAATAAAAGGTATTATAATGACAAAACTCGGAGAAATTTTAGCAAAGAAATCAGTCAATAAATCGATGGTAGCACGTAAGACCGGATTAAGTAAGGCGCGTATCAATGAACTTACGATGAACGAAACCGCAAAATTGCGATTGGATGAAATGTATCTCATTGCGCTAGCTACGGATAGTGACCCGAATGAAATGATGCTTAGATTATGTGAAGACCTACAATTAAAAGATTTAGATTAACTTAATAGGAACGGATGGCAGAATTTTAAAATAAAGTAATGCACTATCCAATCAGATGATATCGCAAGTATCTTAAATAAAAATTTGTACGATACCGAACGAAAACTGTTCGATATCGTACAAACCCCATCCCAAATAAACCACAACACACTAATAAAGAACAAACTACATATTTGGCAATGCAATTGTTTGATGAACTATAACTCATCATTTCAATTGTAGTATGAGATTTTCTAAGTAAACGCTATCCTAATGATTGGAAATAATCTTAAAATCACTTGGCGAAATATCACAAAGAATAAATTATATTCCAGCATCAAAATTGGTGGATTTGCCTTTAGTATTACGATCTGTATCCTGATCGTTCTTTATATTAAACATGAAACCAGTTACAATAAGTTCTATCCAGAAATGGATCAGGTTTACCGTCTTATTGTCCAAGCGCCGGAAGGTAATAAAATCAATCGTTGGGTATCGCTTTCTGCTCCTGGGGCAGCAACATTAAAGGCGGAAATTCCTGCTATCGAAACATCGGGTCGAATACTTTCCAATCCGCTATTTGGTGCGGGGAGTAATCAATTATCGATAAACCAAGCTGCGGACATTTATTACGATGATGGATTTGTCTATATCGATCAGTCTATATTGGACATGTTCCCCTCTCCAATGCAATATGGGCAACTGCAACATGCATTGGATAAGCCAAACTCTTTAGTCTTAACAAAAAGTAAAGCTGCTAAATATTTCAAAGGAAATCCTATTGGTCAACAGATTTATTTAAATAACAATAAATCCAATGCTTATACCATAACAGGTGTTATCGATGATATACCTAGTAGCTCTACCTTGTCTGGTTATGGCTACTTTATGTCTTTGGCTGGAGAACCATTTTATCCAGGTGAACAGATCAAGTGGACTAGCAATAATTACACCATCTACGTTAAATTGAAACCTCAGGCAAATGTTAAACTTGCGGAAGAAGAAATTTTCAAAAATTACATCACAGGGCACTATATTCCAGAACTCATTAAAGCGGGACGAAAAATTGGTCCCATCGTCCATCAAATCAGAATCAACCTGCAGCCTGCTCTGGACATCCATTTGCATTCATCGGATATCGAGGACGATCAGGTTTCTACTTTGAATCGTGGCGATATTCGCATGGTATGGACATTTGCTGCAGTAGCATTTTTTATCCTGATGATTGCTTGTATTAATTTCGTCAACTTATCAACAGCTAATGCCGCAACTCGAGCAAAGGAAATCGGCATTCGTAAAACAATTGGATCTGATCGAAAAAGCTTAATCAAGCAGTTTATATCTGAAGCAATGACCTATAGCTTCTTATCCTTGCTTCTTGCTTTACTCTTGGCTTACCTATTGCTCCCTTTGTTTAATAACCTCGCGAACAAAACCATTGAGATCCCTTGGCTAACGTGGTATTTTGTCCCCTGCTTGATTCTTTCGACTGTTGTCATTGGTTTAATTGCAGGTATTTACCCTGCGCTTTATCTCTCTAGTTTTAAGCCTATATCTGCTATAAAAAGTAAATCGGTGAGCAATCCTCGCAATTCTTTGTTGCGCAATGGCCTGGTCATTTTTCAATTTACAACTTCCATCGTTCTGATCATCGGTGCATTAATCAGTAATCAGCAGATTCAATATATCTTACAGAAGGATTTGGGCTTCAACAAAGATCAGTTGATCGTACTACGAGGATTAAATACAATAACCGACCAACTCACGCCCCTTAAAAATGAACTCAGGAATATCCCTTCGGTAAACAACGTTTCCATTGGCGAATACCTTCCGGTACCCATCGACGGGGTAAAAAGAAATGGTAACCCTTTTTGGCTAGAGGGAAAGCGAGAGCTGGATCTAGCAACTCAGGGACAGTTCTGGAGAATAGATGCTGATTATCTGGCCACTTTTGGCATCCAGCTGGTGGAAGGTCGCAATTTCAACCCACAAATGGCATCAGATAGTTCGGGTATAATCGTCAACAAAAAAATGATTGAAGAACTGGGTATCAAGAATCCAATAGGTACAAAAATCACCAATGGGGAAACTTGGACCATCGTGGGCGTAGTAAATGATTTCATTTTCGAATCTCTAAAAGGAGAAGGAATGGCCCCCATTGGTTTAGTATTGCGCGATAGCCCCACTCTGATGACCATTAAAGTAAAACCGCAACATATGGATGAAACGCTGATGGCTATCACAAAAGTATGGAACCAATTTAGTCCTAATCAAAAAATAAATTACAGTTTTTTGGATGAGGGATTTGAGTCGCTATATCGGGATGTGGAACGAACAAAAAATATATTCACCTGCTTTGCAATAATCGCTATCTGTATTGCTTCCCTTGGTTTATTTGGACTGGTTACTTATATCACGCAACAACGGACTAAGGAAATAGGAATCAGAAAAGTTCTTGGTGCAAGTAACATCCGTATATTAACATTATTATCTGAAGATTTTATGAAATTGGTGTTTGCCGCAATTGTCATCGCCATACCAATTGCTTGGTGGGCAATGAACCAATGGCTTGCTGATTTTAATTACCGAATTGCGATTGGCTGGGGATATTTTATGCTAGCTGGATGCTGTGCGACTTTCATTGCCTTGGGAACAATCAGTTTCCAAACACTAAAGGTGATTCGTACTAATCCTGTGGATAGTCTGAAAAATGAATAGGATGAGCTACGATCACCAATTTTCTACTGAGCTGTCTCGGCGCAATTTGATACCAAGTGCGCTTTGTCCAGAACTGAACGTTAACTGTTCAATAACGAACAGTTACTGCTTAAAATAAAAATAGTAAGACACTGACTATCAATTAATAATCAGAGTGGCAAAGCAATTGTATATTTTCATTCCATGTATTGTCCTTATAATTTTTTAACAAGGGACTAAATAGTCAAGTATATTTTTAATAAAACACTTATATGAAAAGGTTTATTCAGACAACAGTATTATTACTGTTGGTACAAGTTTCTTTCGGTCAAAAAATGATACGTAAAGAAACTTTTCAGAACAACAAAATCAAAGATCTCGAAGTCAGCACATCAGGAGGGGCCATCAAAGTAAATGGATCAGATAAAGAATCTGCTTCGGTGGAAATCTGGATATCTCGCAATGGCAACATCCTCGGTTCCTCGGCTGATCTAGAAAAAATATTGAATGAGCACTTTGACGTAACCATTCAATTAGAGGCTGGAAAATTGACAGCATCTGCTAAACGTAAAAGTGGAAAAAGTGGTAACAATCCGATCTCAGTAGCTTTCTATGTCACCGTCCCCGAATCGGTCAATAGCAATCTGAAAACCGCTGGAGGTAGTATACAGTTAAGTGCATTGAATGGCAATCAAATGTTCCAAACCTCGGGTGGCAGCTTACAAATTAGATCGTTATCAGGAAACATTACAGGTAAGACTTCGGGCGGAAGTATCAATGCAAGCAACAGCCAGGGTGATCTCCAACTCAACACCTCAGGAGGTTCCATAACGCTGGATAATTGTTCTGGTAATATCCGGGTCGCTACTAGCGGTGGATCGATTAATGGGAAGAATCTAAAAGGATCGATTGATGCGCACACAAGTGGTGGAAGTATCAATATGGATATGGATACGCTATCGGATGATATGGTATTGGCTACATCGGGTGGTAGCGTGCGGGTTAAGGTACCAAAAGGAAAATATAACATAAACCTCAAAGGATCACGCGTCAGCCTTCCTTCCGCTAGTAATTTTTCGGGTACATCTAAAAAAACTTTGGCTCAAGGAACAATAAATGGTGGCGGCAAAAAAATAGATGCACGCACTTCTGCAGGTTCTGTATCGCTAGATTTTCATTAACTGGTCCCATATTAAGAACTTACGATATAAAACCAATAGATAATACGTTGTTGGATCTGATTCAACAGCAAGCTTTTAGGGCTACTCGCTTGCTTTTCTGGAAGAAGTAAGCGAGTAAAAACGGGACAAATTTTCAACGACAGACCTCCCTTTTAGAAGGTGTTTCAGAAGTCTGAAGTGTCTAATACGAATTGGTCGATTCTGGATAATAAAATAATAATGATCAGACATTACTTCAAAGTAGCCTATCGAAATATGTTTAAGCACAAGACATTGAGCTTTATCCATATTATTGGACTTGCTGTCGCCATTGCTACGGCTACCTTACTCTATCTGACAGCAACGTTTGAGTTATCTTATAATAAGCAACTAAAAGATTATTCAAAAATAGGCCTGCTTTATTTTCAGACGCAGCCACAAAATGGGCTACAAAACAGTGCAACTGCCCCTACACCTCTCGCTCCGCTATTGAAGACACAGATACCGGAAATAGCATACATCAGTCGCTATTATAATGATGGTATCCATTTGCGTCATGGAGAAAAACAGCTGCAGTCGAATAACAAATACGTAGATGCTGACTTTCTTCCCATATTTAGCTTGCCTACTGTACAGGGGGATAACCATGCTTTGGAAGATCTTGACAATATCGTCATCGATGAAGACATCGCTAAAAATCTGTTTAGTAGCAACGATGTTATCGGAAAGCAAGTAGAAGTATTAGCTGGAGGACAGTGGCAAACAAAAACAATCAGTGCTGTACTCGAGAAACTGCCGTCCAATTCTAGTCTCAACTTCAATACCCTTTTACGCTTCGAACAAAAACCCAACTACAAACAATATAAAGAAGAATGGGGCCATCAGGATCACAATCTTTTTGTAAAAATGAAATCTGATCCCATCAATGATATTGCCTTTACACAGGCTACCCGTTCTTTTATCAAACAATATTATAAAGATAGTGAGCGTATTTTGAAACGCGATGGGGCACTTGCCAATAAAGCCGGTGATTACCTGTCACTACATATCCTCCCTATAGCCGATTATCATTTGAACAATAAAGGTTTGGGAGATGCAGCTTCTCCGACATTCCCGTGGATCCTGCTGCTCATTTCAGGACTCATCTTGTTTGTTGCCTGCTCCAACTTCATCAACCTCTCGCTGGCCAGTTCCTTGGTCCGCAACCGAGAGATAGGTACGAGAAAGACTCTTGGTGGAACTATCAGTAGTTTGACCACACAACTATGGATAGAAGCGCTCTTACTTTGTTTCATCGCCCTATTTCTGGGGCTAGGGATAGCTTTTATACTTCTCCCAGAATATAACGCCAATATGAATTACAGACTGAATATAGGACAGCTGTTTGTTCCACAAAACCTCCTTATATTCACACTATCGTTTATCATATTAACGCTCTTTGCTGGAGGATATCCCGCTTGGCGCATAGCCCGTACAAATGTCATTGCCAATTTAAAAGGTACGGCCAATATTAGAACAGGTCGATTACGAAACAGCCTTACTGTTATACAATTTACCATAGCCATGGTGCTTATTGTGGCTACAATTGTTATCGCTTCACAATTGCATTATATCACCAACCGCTCACTAGGATTTGATAAAACTGATGTCATCAGTATTCCAATAGGTAGTGGCATCGGTCAAGAACGTGCTTTACAACAGATGAGAATCGAACTAGCGTCTCTACCTTGGGTAAAAGGCATCACCGCTTCTGACATCAATTTAGGTTTAGGGAGAGATGGAAGTACCGCTAATAGTCGATTTGGATTCGAATACGAAGGCAAACAAATCTATTCGAACTTTATGCGTATCGATTATGATTATGCCAAGACTCTGGGGATTAAAGTCTTAAAGGGGCGAGATTTTGACCGTACATTTTCGAGCGATACGGCTGCCATCTTAATCAATAGACGGATGGCTGAGCAGCTTGGCAACCCTGAAACCATTATCGGCAAGACGTTGGACCTAGATGGTAATCCTCAAGTGATTGGTATTATTGACGATTTTAATTTTCAGACACTGCACAGCGAAGTACAACCACTCACGCTATCGATTAATCCAAATCAATCTTCCGTTGAATATTTATTTGTACGAGTAGAAAGTAACAATCCGTCCGAGACTATCCAAGCAATAGAAAATACTTGGAAAAAAATCAATCCAAAAGCCAATGTAGCTCCATCCTACTTAGACGAAAATACCAACAATATGTATAAAGCTGAGCAGCGTTTTTCGCGTATTATCATTGGGGGGGCGAGCACTGCTATCTTAATCGCTTGCTTAGGACTATTTGCCTTGTCTTTGTTAATGATAAACCGACGTGTCAAGGAAATTGGCATACGTAAGACACTGGGTTCATCCGTATCGGGGATCGTCCTACTGCTGTCCAAGGATTTTATGACATTACTGTTTATCTCCTTTCTTTTGGCTTCACCCTTGAGTTGGTGGATGATGAATGGTTGGTTGGATGACTTTGCATACCATATCGATATAAGTTGGTGGATGATTACCTTAGCAGGTATGGCTATTATGACGATTGCGCTATCCACTGTCGCGGTACAAGCAATACAAGCAGCACGAGCGAATCCTGTAGATAGTCTGAAGGATGATTAACATCATCTGTTTAAATAATCTGCTATTAACAATTGTAAAGGTGCAATATGGATAAATAGATTTTTCTTGTCCAAAACTGAACGTTAACTGTACGATAATGAACAGTGACCATCGTGATTTAAACTACAAGACACTGATTATCAAAATATAAATAAAATGGCAAAGCAATTGTATCCTTTCAGCAAAGTTGGATATCATTTCATTTTATAACAACGGACTAAATAGGCAACTTATGATCTTGAAGGAAATCAAAATTTCTTGGCGAAGTCTATTGAAAAACAAAGCTTTTTCATTGTTAAACATATTCGGGGTGATGTTGGGTTTTAGTGGCTTTATCCTAGCCTACCAATATATCAATAGGGAAACGAGCTATGATAAATGGAATCCGAATTATGACCGCATCTATTTGGTTGGATTGACTTCCAATGGTGCATTTTCTGATGAAACAAATGCCATGCTCGCCCCATTATTGAAAGCGAGTCTGCCAGAGATTGAAACTGCAGGTCGAAAAACCATCTATAGTTTTGGTTCCTATCCGCTATTTGGAGAAAACACGGTATTGATTAAAAATGCTGCAGTAATAGATTCTGCTGCTGCACATATTTTTCAAGTAGAAAACACAACAGGTAGCCTCTACAAGAGTAATATTCAAAATGAAGCGACGTTAGTGAAGGAGGCTGTAGCTAAAAAAATATTCAAAAACGGGGATTTAAATTTTGATACCCCAAAATCTATTTCGGTCCTGAGTTTATTATTAGATCAACAAGAACGTATCTATGGAATCAGTAAGGATAAAGGCCTTTCTTTGATCAATAATGATTTGCTCTTCATCAAAGAACCCGAAGATCTGTTTGCAGGCGACAATCCATTTTCTTACCAAACTTATATTCAAGTAAAACGAGGAACAGATATCACTGCCTTAGGGAAAAAAATAACCCAACTCTATCATGATAAGGTTTTACAGCAAGGGTTTTCATCGAGCTTAGGAAAGGGAGAAATCTATCTAGATCCCTTATCCAGTTTACATTTAAGACCAAAAACCGGAAGCAATACGCCCTATCTCATGCTCTGGATAATCGGTATTGTATCGATTACGATTCTTGTATTGGCATCAGCAAATTTTGCAAATATGATCATGGCGCAAGCTGACAAACGGTTCAAAGAATTGGCTTTAAAAAAGATATTGGGAAGCTCACGTTGGTCGATTATACGTCAATTGCTGATGGAAGTATTCATTTTGACATTAATTGCTGCTGTACTTAGTTTTTTTATGCTCAGTATAACAGGAAATATCTTGCAGAAATGGTTCAATGATGACCTAAAACAATATATTTTAAATCAAGATACTGTACTTTATCTTATCATCGGTATTGTCGGGACAACCTGTTTATCCGGTATATACCCTGCTCTCATACTATCCGGTTTCAAATCGGTGCATGCATTAAAGGGAGGACTAAATCAATCGCAAAGGAAAAACACACTTCGTAACGGTTTGTTGGTCTTTCAGATCGGTATTGCCTTACTGTTTATCAGCGGAATGCTCGTAATTCATGAGCAGATCAACTATATACAAACTACAGATAAAGGATTCGAACCTGCTCAAGTAATCACTTATAAGGGTTTGGGTATGTACTATGATGGTGCATTAAATGGTACTTACCAAAATCTCAAAGAACGATTAGAACAGGATCCTAACATCTTGTCGGTTGCTTCGGCGACAAATATACCTGGAGAAGGGGATCTCCCACCAAAAAAGCAATTCACCCATAATCACAAGGAGATCGATCTTGAGCATATCGGTATTGACAAAGGTTATTTCAGCACCTTGAATATGAACATATTAAAAGGAAATATACCGACTTCGATAAAACAGTTACTCCAAGATTCTACTGCACATTATGCTGTTGTTAACGAAGCTGCGGTTACAGCTCTAAATCTAGGTTCGCCTATCGGGGCTAAACTAGCGGGCTGTGATGTGAATTTCGAAATCATCGCCGTCGTAAAGGATAGTAAAGCTTATGGTTTTGAGAATAGTGTGAAGCCTACCATCTACTCGTATAAGAGTGAATGTGGCACGATGCGGCCACAAGCAGTATTAATGGTTAAGGCTGCAAAGGGGAAAGCGGATCAAGCTATCGAAACTGTAAAAAAGGAATGGCAACAAAACCCCTCCACAAAGTCATTACCGCTGGAATATGCTTTCATGGATCAACAATATGCTTTGTTACATAAAAAACAACAAGAAATGCAAACTGCTTTCAATGGTTTTACATTCTTGGCTGTTATCATCGCTGCCCTAGGCCTCTTTAGTATGTCTGCTTTTCAAGTGACTGTTCGTAAGAAGGAAATGAGTGTAAGGAAAGTATTGGGGGCTTCTGTTCAAAGCATTTTCATGCAATTGAACAAACCTTTCTTACGATTATTTATATTTGGTAGTATGATCTCTATCCCCCTAACTTATTTGATACTTAACAAATGGTTGGACAATTTTGCTTACCGCATTGAACTGGGTTGGTGGCATTTTCTGATTGCAATAGTGATAATTTTCATCATCATATGCATATCCATCAGCTACCAAACGATACGTGCTGCAAAAGCCAATCCTGTAGATAGTCTGCGCAATGAGTAATATATGGGAGGTAAGGTGATATTCACTTATTGGCTTAGGGAAGCCTAAATGAGAATACATAATAAGCTTTAAAAAATTAACAACGAAAAATAGATGATATGATCCAATTAAAGAACTTATTTAAATGGTATAATGTAGGGAGCACACGTTCATTCGTACTCAAAGATGTCAGTCTGAATATCGAAGAAGGGGACTTTGTATCGATTATGGGCCCGTCGGGTTCTGGAAAATCGACCTTACTGAACATCATCGGTATGTTGGATGAACCGGATGAGGGGGAGTACTTATTTAAAGGAGAAAGTATTTTAGAACTGAAACAAAAGAAAAGAACGCAGCTTTTTCAATCGCATATTGGCTATGTATTTCAATCTTATCATTTGCTTGATGAGATGACGGTATACGAAAACATCGAAACTCCATTGATCTATAAGAACAAATCTTCTTCTGAGCGTAAGTCAATCGTGAGCGATCTGTTGGACCGTTTTAATATTGTGGGAAAGAAGGATTTATTTCCTTCTCAGTTATCTGGAGGCCAACAACAGATTGTTGGGATTGCCAGAGCACTGGCGGGTTCGCCATCCCTCCTGCTCGCGGATGAGCCTACGGGAAATCTGAACTCGAAACAAGGAGAGGAAATCATGGAGCTATTCCAGCAGCTCAATGCAGAGGGGGTAACGATCATTCAGGTAACACATTCTGAAAAAAATGCCACTTATGGAAAAAGAACGGTGCACATGATGGACGGTCAATTAAAATAATCAGTACCAATATACCTAAATATATCCCTGCATATGCTTCATTTGGCATATCGCGGGGATTTTTATTAAATTTGTGTATGGATGAAAAAGAATTACAGGCTTTGGTTACCTTATTGGATGATCCTGATCAATTGATTGCAGAAGAAATCGAGCATAAGCTTTTAAGCTTGGGACCTGATATCATTCCTGCTTTGGAGGAATATTGGGAGTCTGCATTTGACCCCTTTATACAAGAGCGTCTAGAGCGTATCATCCATGAAATACAATTTGCCCAAATTAAAAATGAACTCTTGGTATGGAAGATGAGCAACTCTTTTGACCTCTTAGAGGGATTGTTGATCATCAATAGCTACCAATATCCTTCCTACAACAATAGCCTTATACGGGTCACCTTAGAAGAGCTAAAACGAGAAATATGGATAGCGCTAAGGTACGAGATGACTCCTTTGGAGAAAGTGTCGTTGATCAATCATATCTTGTTTGATAAATTTGGCCTATCGGGAAATACACATGACTATCACAATCCTCAAAACTCATTTATTGGCAGGGTATTGGAATCTAAAAAAGGAAACCCTTTGACACTTTCTTGTATCTACAGTATTGTTGCACAAAAACTTGATATCCCTATTTTTGGTATTAATCTACCCAAACATTTTATCCTATCTTATCAAAATGAGCTGCAACCGGAAGATGATTTGTTATTTTACTTGAATGCCTTCAATAAGGGACAGGTGATGCAAAAATCGGATGTTGTATCATTCCTGAGACAACTCAACCTACCCCTATCAAAGGAATATATGTTGCCTTGCGATCACGTGACCATACTAAAAAGAGTACTTCGTAATCTCATCACTGCTTACGAACAAAATGAAAGTACAAGCAAGAAACTAGAAATCGAAACACTCTTTAGGCTCTTAGATGAATAAGTTTTATTCGACACCTTCGCCAGGTCCTCGTGCATCCAATGATAGGGCAACTGGAGTTAATCTAAATTCTTTTGTAATATTCGGTTTGACGTTACCATCATCTGTATTCAAGAAACGCGAGACAGTCTTTGTATCAGCATCGGCAACATAGATGTATTGTGCTCCATCACGGTTATCAATAGCAACGTCCAATGGTCTTTTTAAGCCTGTTAACACGCCTGTAATAATGCGTGTAGGTGTGATAGCGCGATCACTGGTACTGGACAATAATAAAGAGGCTTTTTCAAATAACAAAATCTTACCAACTGATACATCTCCAGTCTTTGTATAAGCAGCAACGGCTAGTAAATCTTGGCGATCAGAATAACTAAATCCTCTAATTTCCCCTTGATCAGCTATGGTCAATACTGCTCTTGGAGGAAAAGATTCAGCATTCAATATGGAATCTACTCCGGGGTTCTTTCTTAAGATATCACTGAATATGGCAATTCCCTTCTTAGCCCCTGTGACAGACATATAGAGATCTGAATTCTCTTCAGTTCCTTTAAAAGCCATAGACCATGGCGTCAGTGAACCTAAGGCAATACTTTGTTTTATGTCTGCCCTTCCTCTATAATTACCAGGTCTTTGAAATAAATAGATAAATGATGGTCTGGTCTCGTTACCGATATTGGCTACATAAAGATTTTCTGTACCTCTATTATAGTGGTATGCCAATCCCTTGACACTCGTGAGCAAACCATTTGAAATCAAACCTCTTGCAGCTGGGGCCCCTGTTTCTGGATGTACGGACATGACCTGAATACTGGTATCCTGTATATTTCCACTATTTGCACTGCTTTGAAAAACATATTTTGCAATCGGACTGAATAATATTGCTGCACCACCTTTGATCCCAGAATTATGCGACAAAGAGGATTGAAAAAAAGTACTGGAATCTGCGGGATCGATAATATCCAGGTTATTATAAGGAGTCTGCGCCTCATCCAATTGAAATTCCGAAAAAGAAACGTAAAGCCTGGATATCGCTACTTCGGATAAAGCAGGCTCGTCGTCTTCTCGCACACAAGAAGTTAAACATGTTACAATCGCAAAAAATAGAACAGCTATATATGTTGTTAGTGATTTCATTTTTAATCTGATATAGGTACAAATCTACAAATATGAACGCATATAAAGATAAAAAAAACGAGATTCGGTAGGACTCTCTAAAATCTATTAATCAAATATTTGCTAGTTCAGTACTTTTTGAGTAAAATTGCCAAACTTTTATCAGTAAATAGCAATGGAAGAGAAGGAGTTCGTCAGAGAAAAGTTAACATTACCCAACGAAGGCAAAAAACTGCTTTTACATTCGTGTTGTGCACCCTGCGCTGGAGAAGTAATGGAGGCTTTAATTAGCTCGGATATCGCATTCACGATCTATTTCTACAATCCCAATATTCACCCACGTAAAGAATACGATTTACGAAAAGAGGAGAATATTCGTTTTGCAGAAAAACATAATATCCCCTTTATTGATGCCGATTACGATGTTGATCATTGGTTTGAATTGGCAAAGGGAATGGAAAACGAGCCTGAGAAAGGTTCTCGTTGTACCATGTGCTTTGATATGCGGTTTGAGAAAACAGCAGAATATGCTGCTGCAAATGGATTTGATGTGATTTCAAGTTCATTGGGTATTTCGAGGTGGAAAAACATGGATCAGATCAATGACTGTGGTGTACGAGCTGCATCCCGTCATCAAGATATGGACTATTGGACGTTCAATTGGCGAAAAAAAGGAGGTGCAATTCGCATGCTAGAAATATCTAAAAAGGAACGTTTTTACATGCAGGAATATTGCGGCTGTGCCTATTCCCTTCGCGATACCAATCGATGGAGAATGGAGACTGGTAGAGCAAAAATAGAATTGGGTAAAAATTTTTATGAATAACCGCTTGCAGAAAGGCTAATATCTATAATAACAATTGAAATATATTTTACAAAAAAATTTCAATTCTAACTTATTTATATATACCTTTGCAGGCTCAAATGCAAGATTGTGAAACATCTAAAACAATATAGAATACCGTTTTCGGGGCTAAATGCAGGAAAGCATAATTTTGAGTTTGAAATAAATAAAGAGTTCTTTGATTGTTTTGAGCATTCCATTGTTAAAAGTGGAAATCTAATGGCAAATGTTGAATTACAAAAGCAAGAAAATTTGCTTATATTGAATTTCACAATTGCTGGAGATATCCAATTAACATGCGACGTTTGTTTAAGCGAGTTTCCATCGCCGATTGCAGTTAAAGAGCGTGTTTTAGTCAAATTCACAGCTGAAGACTGGACCGATAATACCGAAGAAGTACTGGTATTATCCAAAAGCGATCATGAGCTAGACCTGACCGAATTGCTATATGAATATATTAATTTAGCAGTTCCTTTGTTCGCTAAATGCAGTGACCAAGGAGAAGATAATACTTGTGACCCGGTGATGTTAGCCCACTTATCAGTTGAGCAAAGCAAGGAAGATCAAGCAAAAAAAGAAAACATTGACCCACGTTGGGCCGCACTAAGAAATATTAAAAATAACTAAAACAGAAATACGAGATGGCACATCCAAAGCGTAAGACTTCTAAATCAAGAAGAGACAAGAGAAGAACACATTATAAAGCAGACAGACCTAGCTTAAGCATTTGTAAAGAAACTGGTGCAGTTCATTTACCACACCGTGCATACACAGTAGATGGTAATTTATACTACAACGGTAAATTGATCATTGATAATACAGCTGTTGTCTAACTTAGATCTTTCAAAACATAAAACATCCCAAAACGAGTATAATTTTCAAATTATACTTTAATTTGGGATGTTTTTTGCGTATTATTGACTTGAAAAATAATCACGAATGAAGATTGGTTTAGACATTTTAGGTGGCGACTATGCCCCTAAAGCAACAATATTAGGTGCAATAGAAGCTCAACAAATTTTATCAAATGATCAAAAACTTGTTCTATTTGGTAATGAAGAAGAGACTAAGTTGCTTATCGAACAAGCTGGGGGTAATCCTTCAGACTTTGAATACGTGCATGCACCTGAAAATATTAGTATGGGAGAACACCCTACTAAAGCGATTACGCAAAAACCTAATTCTAGTATAGCCAAAGGCTTTGAATTACTAAAACGAGGGGAAATTGACTCATTTGCATCTGCCGGTAACACGGGAGCAATGCTTGTCGGCTCACTTTTTAGTGTAAAAGCAGTACCTGGAGTACTAAGACCTGCTATAACGACAATTGTACCAAAACTTAAATCAGGTTTTGGATTACTACTTGACGTCGGCGCAAATGCAGATTGCAAACCCGAAATGCTGAATCAATTTGCGGTTTTGGGTAGCCTGTATTCGCAACATATGTTTGGTATCCCTTCACCGAGGATTGGTTTATTAAATATCGGTGAAGAAGAAGAAAAAGGAAATATCCTCACCACATCCACCTATCCCCTTTTAAAAAACAACGAACACATTAATTTCATCGGAAATGCGGAAGGCCGAGATCTGTTTTCAGATATAGCTGACGTATATGTCTGTGATGGTTTTACTGGAAATGTTGTTTTAAAGCTAGCAGAATCATTTTATGTAGTGACATTGAAAAAAGGATTCAAAGATGAATTCTTCGATCGATTCAACTACGAGCAATATGGAGGTAGTCCTGTTTTAGGAGTTAATGCTCCTGTGATAATAGGTCATGGAATATCAACTCCACAGGCTATTAAAAATATGGTTTTACAATCTAGAGATATGATCCAGTCAGACTTAATTGACAAAATCAGATCTGCATTTAATTAAATTTTATGTCAAAAATTCATGCTGCAATTACGGCAGTTGGTGGATATGTACCTGATTATATCCTCACAAATAAAGAGTTGGAAACGATGGTTGATACCAATGACGAGTGGATTGTATCTCGTACGGGTATCAAAGAACGTAGAATCTTAAAAGGAGAAGGTAAAGCGACTTCAGATCTTGCTGTACCTGCGGTACAACAGTTATTAGAAAAAAGAGGAATTGCTGCAACAGATATTGAATTGATCATTTTCTGTACAAGTACACCAGATATGCTGTTTCCAGCGACAGCAAATATTTTGGCGGATAAAATTGGTGCTACCAATGCTTGGGGATATGATCTACAAGCCGCTTGTTCTGGCTTTCTTTTTGGCCTAACAACTGGTGTTCAATTTATTGAATCAGGTAAACACAAAAAGGTATTGGTTATTGGCGCAGATAAAATGTCTTCAGTAGTCAACTATCAAGATCGCAACACGTGTATCTTGTTTGGTGATGGCTGTGGTGTCGTTCTATTGGAGCCAAATACTGAAGGTATGGGTATTCAAGATAGTATTTTGAAAACTGACGGTTCTGGTGGTCAATATCTAAATATCAAAGGTGGTGGTTCTTTAAACCCTGCTTCGCATGCAACTGTAGACGCTGGTCTACACTACGCTTATCAAGAAGGTAAAACTGTCTTCAAATTTGCGGTTACCAATATGGCCAACGTAGCGGCAGAGATTATGGAGAAAAATAATCTTCAAGCTTCGGATATTGCTTATTTAGTACCGCATCAAGCGAACAAACGTATTATCGATGCAACAGCTGATCGCGCTGGTTTACCTGAGGAAAAGGTAATGATCAACATTCAGAAATACGGTAATACAACAAGCGCTACTATTCCTTTATGTTTATGGGAATGGGAAAGTAAGTTAAAGAAGGGTGATAACCTGATTTTAGCTGCTTTCGGTGGTGGATTTACTTGGGGATCTGTATACTTAAAATGGGCTTACTAAGTACAATAATTATTTTGTAACTTTGAAAGTTGTTTTAAGAATTTTAAAAATTAAAACTAAAATATTTAACCTGCATAACTATGGGTATGGACATTAAACAAATTCAAGACTTGATTAAATTCGTTTCAAAATCAGGTGTGAATGAAGTAGCAATCGAAGAAAAAGATTTCAAAATTACGATAAAAACAAATCAAGAACCTACTTACGTAACAGCTTCGGCTCCAGTTGCTGCTGCACCAATCGCAGCCGCTGCTCAACCAACTGCAGTTACTCCTGCAGCAGCTCCAGCGGTAGTTTCTGAAGAGGCTAATTTTATCACCATTAAATCTCCAATGATCGGAACATTTTACCGTTCAGCAGGACCAGGAAAACCAACATTTGCAAATGTTGGCGACGAAATCAATAATGGTAAAGTATTGTGCATCATTGAGGCAATGAAATTATTCAATGAAATTGAATCTGAAGTTTCAGGTAAAATTGTTAAAATCTTGGTGGAAGATGCTCAACCAGTTGAGTTCGACCAACCTTTATTCTTGGTAGATCCTAGATAAGCAATCGTCAATATTTTTATTGCCGATTAACATGAGCGCACAGGAACTGTGCACTCATACCCGAAAACTTCACAGAAAATACAATGTTTAAAAAAATATTAATAGCTAATAGAGGAGAAATCGCTTTACGTATCATTCGCACATGTCGCGAAATGGGTATCAAAAGTGTAGCTGTTTATTCAACAGCTGATAAAGATAGTTTACACGTTCGTTTTGCGGATGAAGCTGTTTGTATCGGTCCTCCTGCCAGTAAAGATTCTTACTTAAACATTCCAAATATTATCTCAGCTGCAGAGTTAACAAACGCAGATGCGATTCACCCTGGATATGGTTTCTTAGCAGAAAACGCAAGATTTTCATCAATATGTGCGCAGTATGGTATCAAATTTATTGGTCCCACAGCAGAGCAGATTGAAAAAATGGGCGATAAATCGCAGGCAAAAGATACCATGAAGAAAGCTGGCGTACCAACGGTACCTGGTTCTGATGGTCTTTTGAGCTCTTTCCAAGAAGGCATTAAACTCGCTAAAGGAATTGGCTATCCTGTTATTATCAAAGCTACTGCTGGTGGTGGTGGTAAAGGTATGCGCATTATTTGGAACGAAGAAGAATTTGAACATGCTTGGGACTCTGCACGTCAAGAATCTGCTGCTGCCTTCGGAAACGATGGTATGTATCTAGAGAAATATGTGGAAGAACCAAGACATATCGAAATTCAAGTAGTGGGTGATCAATACGGTACCGTATGTCACTTATCTGAAAGAGATTGTTCTATTCAACGTCGTCACCAAAAATTATTAGAAGAGGCTCCTTCACCATTTATTACGCCAGAATTACGTCAACAAATGGGTGAAGCTGCTATCAAAGGAGCAAAGGCTGTTAACTATGAAGGTGCAGGTACAATTGAGTTTTTAGTTGATAAAAACCGTAACTTCTACTTCATGGAAATGAATACCCGTATTCAGGTTGAGCATCCAGTAACGGAAGAGGTCATTAATTTTGATTTAATCAAAGAACAAATCAAAGTTGCGGCTGGTATCCCAATTTCTGGAAAAAACTATGAGCCTACGATGCATGCTATCGAATGCCGTATCAATGCTGAGGATCCATTCCATAATTTCCGTCCTTCACCAGGAAAAATAACAAATTTCCATTCACCAGGTGGACACGGTGTACGTATCGACACGCATGTTTACGCTGGATACACGATTCCACCGTATTACGATTCGATGATTGCAAAAGTTATCTGCGTGGCACAAACACGTGAAGAAGCAATTTCAACAATGGAAAGAGCTTTAAGCGAATTTGTTATCGAAGGTATTAAAACAACTATACCTCTTCATTTACGCTTAATGCGTGACCCAAACTTCAGAGCGGGTAACTTTACTACGAAGTTTATGGAGACTTTTGACCTTTCAGAAGATAATGTATAATAATATTATCTTTACATAGATAAAAAAATACCATTCTTTTCAATAAGAATGGTATTTTTGTTTACAAACAATTTTTATGAGTACTACAGATCGCAAAAGCCTAATTGAATCTATAAAAGATAAAGGAAAAAATATAGAAGCAGAAATGTCTTTCTTTGATCATCTCGAAGTTCTGAGATGGCATTTAGTTCGTTCGGTGATAGCAATATTTATTTTTGCAGGTTTATCGTTCACCTTTTACGATTTCGTCTTCAACGAAATCATAATGGGACCTAAAAATCTTAATTTCTGGACATATAGAATGATGTGTCTTGTGGGTGACAAGTTTAATATTGATGGGTTTTGTGTGGAACATATTCCTTTCAATATTATCAATACGGAATTGGCCGGACAGTTTATGTTACAGATAAACTCTTGTTTATTGATGTCGTTGCTCTTAGGGTTCCCTTACATCTTGTTTGAGATTTGGCTTTTTATAAAGCCCGCATTAACAGATTTAGAGCGTAGATCTGCTCGTGGATTTGTTTTTTATGCAACCTTGTTATTTGTATTAGGAGTTTTATTTGGATACTATGTTGTTGTTCCTCTTTCGGTCAACTTTTTAGCGAATATCTCCCTGAGTATAGAAATTACGAATCAGATTACTATTGATTCTTATCTTTCAACGATAGCGACATTATCATTAGGTTGTGGGATCGTGTTCTTATTACCGATATTGATTTTTATCTTATCAAAAATGGGTATCATGACTCCTGAGTTTATGCGTGCTAGTAGAAGATATGCAACGGTAATTATCTTAGTTATTGCCGCTATCATCACCCCTACTGCAGATGTCATCACGATGTTAACGGTAGCGACTCCGATGTTTATATTATACGAAATCAGTATTTTAGTATCGGCGAAAGTAAAAAAACAAAAATTAGCACAAGAAAAAAATAATATATAATGAGTACTTTAAAAACAATTGCGATAGGAAGTGATCACGCAGGAATTGAATACAAAACTGCTATCGTAGCTTTATTAAAAGAATTAGGATACGAGGTAAAAGATTTCGGTCCTTACAATACCGATTCTGTTGATTACCCAGACTATGCACACCCTGTTGCAACTGAAGTTGAGGATAATAAAGCAGCTTTAGGCGTGTTGATCTGTGGAAGCGCAAATGGCGTTGCTATTACCGCGAATAAACACCAAGGAATCCGTGCTTCTATAGCATGGTTAGAAGAAATTGCAGCGTTAGCTCGTCAACATAATGATGCGAACGTAATCTGTATTCCGGCTCGATTTATTGATCTAGAATTAGCAAAATCAATCGTTAAAACTTTTGTTTCCACAGATTTCGAAGGTGGTAGACATGCAACTCGTGTCAATAAAATTGCTTGTGGTTGTTAATTTAACATAATTTAAAGGACGGAGAAAAGGTGTCGAAATACTTTTTCTCCGTTTTTTTTGTTCTAAATAGAAAACAATGAAACAATCATGTTTTTATGTATATCAAATGAATAAGCATGATCGCTTCATTACTATTAAAAATAAATTTTATTTCAATGAAAAAAATAGTTAGTCTAATTTGTTTTGTCTCTTCTATCTACAGTTGTGCCATTGCTCAGAATCCAGCTGAAAAATACGCCCGTACGATTACTGAGGAATCAACTAAGAAACACTTGTCAGTCTTAGCATCTGTTGATTTAGAAGGACGTGGTACAGGTCAGAAAGGTGGACGTTTGGCGACCGAATACATCGCGAATGAATTTATGAAATTGGGATTGACTCCACCCGTTGAAGGCAAGTATTTTCAACCCGTAAGTCTGTTGAAAAATAGCTATCAGGTTAAAAGTTTCAAAATCGCTGGCCGACCATTTTTACATGGTCAAGATTTATTGGCCTTAGGAAACAATGAGTTGAAAACTATCGATGATAATGAAATCATATTTGTAGGTTACGGCATTGATGATCCAAAATATTCTGATATCAAAGGACTTGATTTAAAAGATAAGGTCGTTTTTCTGATTAATGATAAAGAGCCTGTTGATGAAAAAGGAAATTCTATTATTACAGGAACAACAAAATTATCTGAATGGTCAACAGTACGCAATAAGAAGGTGAAAGAAATCCTGAAGCATAAACCTAAATTGGTTTTAGCTTATACAGAGGATCTTGGGAAATGGCTTGAAAGCGCAGGTGATCGTGCAACAGACGGACGCTTTAATCTGGCTCAAGACCAAGTTGCACCTGAAACTAATCCGATGCCTATCGTGGTCAATATAACAGATCACGTTGCAAACTATATCCTAAATCTAGGAAAATCAAGCCTAGCCAATGTTATTACCAAAATAAACAGGACTCAGAAGCCGCAATCTTTTGCTATAAAGAGCACATTCAATGCGCAGATGGGGATGGTCACCGAGCAGTTTTCAGACCCCAATGTATTGGGTTACTTAGCAGGTTCGGACTTAAAAGATGAAATCATTGTCATCGGTGGTCATTATGACCATGATGGTAAAAGTTCGAATGGTACTATTTTCCCTGGAGCGGACGATAATGCTTCAGGTACTACTGCTGTTTTAGAATTAGCCAAGGCATTTAGTCAAGCAAAGGCAGAAGGTAATGGCCCTCGAAGAAGCATTTTATTTATCACGTATGCTGCTGAAGAAAAAGGATTGTTAGGCTCTAAATACTATACTGAAAACCCCGTTTTTCCACTCGAAAATACGGTGACTTGTATCAATATAGATATGATAGGCCGTATTGATGACAAACATTTGAATGGTAACCATAACTATATCCACTCCATTGGTGCTGATAAGCTGAGTTCTGAATTGTCAGCGATCAACAAAGAAGCTAATGAGAAATCCAGCCAATTGGAATTAGATTTCATGTATGATGACCCTAAAGATCCAATGAAATTATATTACCGTTCAGATCATTATAATTTTGCAAGTAAAGGAATTCCTTCAATATTTTACTTCTCAGGATTACATCCACATTATCACACACCAGAAGATACGATCGATAAAATTGACTTCCCTGTTATGGTTAAAAGAGAAAAATTTATTTTTCAAACGGCTTGGGATGTTGCCAATCGTGATACTAAACCTGCTGTAGATAGTAAAAAAGATTAAAATTACATATAAGATAATAAGGTGGCCTTTTTTAAGTAGAAGGCCACCTTTTTTTTGTTAGCATAAGCCATCTTGGTTGATGTGGCAATAATATGAGCAATGGCCCCATTGTATCCTATGAATAGTTTAAGCCCACCTAAAACAAGAAGTCAGCACTCCAATTTCGAGGTATCATACTGTTAAAATACGTTAATTTACCCTTTATCGGGAAAATTAAATTTATATTAGATGTGGATAAACTAACCGTATCTAAACCAAATATGAAACTATATCTTATAGTATTGCTATCTTTTTTTTCCCAGTATGCACTATGTCAGAATTCGGGCGTGTTAAAGGGAACTGTTATTGATCAGGACAACAAACCTCTTGAAAAAGCGACTGTATCCTTACTCATGCAACAGGATTCTGCTGTTCTCTCGTATTCCTTAACCAATGATAAGGGTGAATTTAATCTGGTCAAACTTCCTACAAACAAAAATCTGATCTTGTATATCTCTCATGTCAATAGTAGCAACCATCATCAAAATATTCTATTACAGCCTGATGAGAAGAAACAATTAGATACAATCAAGCTTGGTGGAAAACTATTGGATGAGGTGGTCATATCTGTTGATCCGCCTGTTCGAATGAATAAAGATACACTAGAATACAATACTGATTTTTTTAAAACAAGGCCTAATGCCAATGCAGAAGAGCTATTAAAGCAGCTCCCTGGATTACAGATTAATATGGACGGGACTATCTATTACGAGGGTAAGGAAGTTTCGCAGGTGAAAGTAAATGGCAAAGATTTTTTTTCAAGCGATCTACGTATAGCAACACGTAATCTGGATGCTTCCTTAATCAAGACGGTACAGGTCTATCGGGATAAGGGTGAATCAAAAAAAATAGTGGAAGATGAAGAAAAATTACCCATTACCATCAATCTTAAATTTAAAAAAGATTTTCTGAAAGCAAGTTTTGGTAAACTTTACGGTAGTGCGGGTACAAGAGGTCGCTATGAAGCTGGGGGACTGGTCAATACTTTTCAAGATACGCTACAATTGAGTTTTATAGGCTTTGGTAATAACATCAATCGTGAAAGTTTTGATTATAATGAACTGAATCAACATGCTGGATTAGGGAGAGCGGAAAATTATGGTTTTGGAGATTTTGGTGGCAGAAATTACAATGGTAAGGCGAATGATATGGCGATTGGATTTAACCTCAATAATGACTGGGGTAAAAAGAGCAAGCTAAACGTGATGTACATGTTGAAATACAAAAAAGAGGAAGGCCAAAACTCTGGAAATCAAACTTCCATGTATGATAATATCGAACAGTTCAACGAAAATACATATAATACCAATAATAAATCTTTAGCTCACAATATCAATACCCTGTTTAGGCATCGGATGGATACGACTGCCTATTTCGAGTTTACACCAAAATTTAGTATTTCGAACAATGATGGAAATAGTAACAGCTGGATGAAAACCTATACCAATGACAAAGTTTTAAATACGAGTACGGACAGCTCGACTACGGATCAATACAATATTAATTATAGCCATAGCTTCTATATTGAAAAACAGTTGCATAAAAACCATATTATAAATTTTAGAAATAGCAGTAATATCAACAAAATCGAATCGGGTGAAATCGGCAATCACCTTACTGCTATTTTTCAAAACCCTATACCTAATGCGAGTCTATTCGAGGACAAGTTTAAAAAACAAAAATCGAGTAGTAGCAATACTCATCTAGGTTATAATAATAAAAGTATCGAAAAGCTGAATTTTGACTTCTATATTTCCCATAATATGGAGAACAGGAGCCCCACAGAAAGTTTACACTACAATCGGGACAGTACAGGGGTAATTCACGGTGACCAATTCGAAAACAGTTATCGCGTTAAATCACAATATTATATATCGGGTATTCGGTTTTTCTGGAAGCCATTTAAAAAATTGGCCATAAATTTTGGTACTGCTTATTCACTACGAGACAATCAGTTTGAGTTATTCAAGATCAATGAACGTAAAAAGACTTCAAATGGATATTGGCTTCCGAATATTAATATTCGGTATAAGGATTTCGATTTTTCATGGGCTAAAGATCTTCAAAGACCTTCAACAAATAGAATGCAGACTGTAACAGACTCATTAAATCCACTTATGACCCGATTGCCCGCATTTTTTTATGAAAACATCCTTCTACAAAATGTGCGGTTTTCATTTAATAAATATGCGCAAAAATACCAGTTTGGTCTATATGCCAATGTGGATTACAAAGATAAAAGCGAGGGATATAAGAGCTGGAGAGATGCCACCACAGGACACTATACTGCTCTGGCTTTTCAAGCCGGTTCGACAACGAATTATAATGCTTACCTGTATGGAAGATATAATTTTAAATCTGATAAAGATTGGGTATTCTACATTTCCCAGAATAGTAGCTTCTATACTTATCAACAATATGCCACCATCAATGATGTGGATAATAAAATGAATAATCTTAGCATTCATCTCGCTCAAGAATTTTCTGTAACTTGGAAAAACCTGATTGGTCTTACCCCAAAATATACTTACAGTTGGAGCAAATCCATGAATTCAGTCAAAAACAATCCTGATTTTATTCAAAGTGCCTATGTAACGCATAAAATTGGTGTGGGATTAAATATAAATCCAATAAAAGGTTTTTCATTGGAAACTTCTTATTCTTTGGATAATAGAGCAAGTGGCTTAAATGATAGGGCAAATTATCATATCTTAAATTCTTCGCTTTACTATACGCTAAAAAACGATTCACAGATTAAGTTAACGGGTTTTGATATCTTAAACCAGAACAGACAAAATTATTGGGGTACTCACGGAAATACTACTTATTACCAAAACACCGTTACATTGCAACAATACTTTTTAGTGGGGTACATTTATAAATTTAAAATAACAAAACTCAAAAATTAAACAAACAGGCTCTTAGATTGTTGAAACTGTAGAAATTAAAATTAATATGGCATTTGTAGATTACTATAAAGTACTTGGTATTGACAAAACTGCATCCATAGATGCTGTAAAAAAGGCTTATCGGAAATTAGCGCGAAAGTATCATCCAGATTTAAATCCGAATGATGAGGCGGCAAAACAAAAATTTCAAGAGATAAATGAAGCAAACGAAGTGCTCTCAGATAGTGAAAAACGTAAAAAGTACGATCAATATGGCGAGAACTGGGAACGTGGTGAAGAATACGAAAGGGCACAACAACAATATCGTCAACCAGATGGCAACCCATTTGGGGGATCGCAAAGCTATTCGGGTAATTTTGATGACGGACAATTTTCTGATTTTTTCGAACAAATGTTTGGCAGTCGAACAGGTGGGGGAAGAAGAAATAACTTTCGAGGTCAGGATTTCAATGCTGAACTGGAATTAACGCAGCAACAGGCTTATACTACCCACCCGCAGACCTTTACGATAAATGGTAAAAACATTCGCATCAACATTCAGGCTGGTGTAGAAGACGGTCAAAAAATAAAGCTGAAAGGTCTTGGCAGTGATGGCGTAAATGGAGGACCTAAGGGTGACCTCTACATCACTTTCAACATCATTCCCGATCATAAGTTCAAAAGACAGGGTAACGACCTTTATACCTCACTAGATATCGATCTATATACTGCAGTCTTAGGGGGTGAAGCAATCATTGATACGTATGGTGGTAAAATAAAACTTAAGATTCAACCTGAAACACAAAACAATGCCAAGGTAAGGTTGAAGGGAAAGGGCTTCCCTATCTATAAAAAAGAAGGTGAATTTGGTGATTTATATGTCAGCATGAATGTGCTTATCCCAACAAATTTAAGTGATAAAGAAAAAGAACTTTTTAAACAATTAGCAGATTTAAAAAAATAATCTAATGGAAAGAACGCTAATCCGATTATCAGATTACTGCCATTCTAGGAAAGCAGAAATTACTTTTATAGAGACATTAAATGAATATGGACTTCTACATATTATCATCCAACAGGAGGAAAAATACATCGAAGAGGAGCAGCTGAGGGATTTAGAAAGGTTTTCAGATTGGTATTATGACCTTGACGTCAATCCTGCAGGTATTGAGGTTGCCCATTATCTTGTCCAAAAAGTAGAGGAGCTGCAACATGAATTACAAAAGTTAAAAAATCAACTCAAAGCATTGGAATCATAGTCCTATGCTTTGAGTTAACCCGATAGTGATGTAAAATATTAGACTTACTAATCACTTAGGTCTTTGTCGACAATTACTTTATCTTGCCAAATGGTACGGTGATGCAAATCTGTCAGTTCTATGCGATAGATCCCTTTACAAACGACGAAAGAACCATAAGATTGTCCTGGTGCGACTACACGGTAGATAATCAATTTATTTGAGTCTGACTCCCCTCCTAAATAACCTTTCAGTAATGTGTAATTATCCTTTTGTATAAACTGATCCGGTATTCGGTAATCAAAATGACCTCTACTGTTATCATCTGGACAAAGAATTTCGGTACGACTGGGTGTGAAAATATAATTACTTCGGAACATAGAGGCATTTGAAATCGCCAGATCTTCGATGATATCGAAATTCTTAAAATCTTGCTTAGGAATTATATAAATCAAACTCAGGTATTCTTCTCGTCCCAAGGACTGCTTAAAGGGTACTATAGCATGGTAGATGACCTGATTTTTCACAGCCGTAGTTTGATAATAGTACTTCCCCTCGACTGTTTTTTTAATTGAGAATCCATCCCTAGAAATGAGGGTTTTCGTATTTTTAAAGCGATCTTCCGATTTATTATTAATAAGGGTAATCAATCTAAATGCGGTATCATTCTTGCTTTTTCCTGTAAACAAAACGGTATAATCATCGGCTTTATATCCCAATCTCTTGATGAGATGTTGATCAGCTCTTGAAATATGCAGGTTCTGTAATCCTTTTTTTGATTTTTTATCATAATTTAAAAAATTATCACCTACATAAACAGACAAATTACGTTCGATGTTCACAAAGTAGTCATCGCCATCAACAAGAAAACCTTTTGGTGTAAATTGATACGCAGATTGACAGGAGGTGAATAAGGTTATATAGAATAATAGATAGATAGCTCTCATAATGATGCGAATAAAAGCTCCATCAACTGGAGCTTTTTATTTTACTTCGATATACTTAAACGTATAGGCAACGTGTATGCTACGCGTACATTTTGACCATTTTGAATTGCTGGCTTCCATTTCTCTGGATAATTTTTCAACAAATTGAAAGCTGCTTGACCAGCCCCATATTTTAAGTCTTTCTTAATCTTCAAGTTGCTCAGACTCCCATCTTTTTCAACAATAAAGCTCAACTCGATAACCCCATTGATTCCATTTTTTAATGCCTCTTCAGGATATTCATAATTCTCTCCTACATACTTCATAAATTCATTCATGCCATTAGGTGGAGAAGGCTTTACTTCTACTGCCGAGAATAATGTGACATCTTCTTGCGAGTTTTTTGGTTCAGGGAATTTCACCTCTTTTTCATTATTGGAGAAATCAGCATCTTGTTTTGCCTTGAAATTTTGATTGTCTTTTTTGTCAGCTGTTCCTTGAGCTGGCTTGCTACTCTCTTGCTTATTTTGGTCTATTTTTGTCACCGTTGGCTCTGGATAACGACCTGCTTCAAACTTTATCGGTATCAAATATGAAGACCGGACTGCTTTACCATGATGAACTGCTGGTCTCCACTTTTTACCATCTTTTATCACTTGCTCTGCTGCTTTTGCGGAACCATAACCTAAATCATTTTTCGCTTTAACACGTGAAACAGTACCATCCTTATCGATCATAAACTGAACTTCAATAGTGCCGTTAATGCCATTTTTAATCATTTCTTCAGAATACTTAAAATTTTGGCCTACATACTTCATAAAAGCATTCATACCCCCTGCAGGCTCTGCCTTAACTTCAGGATTGACAACAATATTTTCTTGTTGTGTATGGTCACTCTGTAGCTCTATAAGCGAACTAACAACATTGGATACCACGGGCAAACGTACATCGTTCACCGTATTGATGATTTCTGTTTTAGCATCGACGGTATTATTCAATACCAATCCTACTAATGCTATGATACCAACGAATGGAACCATGAGCATATATTTCCATTGACTGGATTTTTTTGATTTATTTTGAAATAACATCATAATTCTCTTTTTTAAAATGGACTCGCTGGCAAACTGATGTGATAACATATCAGTTGACACCCGAAGCGCATTTGCAATTAATAATTCTGCATAAGATGTTTTATCTTCTGCAGCACAAAGTTCATCAGCAATACATTCATGCTGAAATTTTAATTCTTTGATATAAAAAAAGAGTACAGGGTTGAACCAATTAAAAACACGCACAAATTCCAACAATAAGATATCATATGAATGTCCTTGTTGCACATGGACCATTTCATGTCGATGAATGATTGCATTTGATTTTGCTGCTTCACCGAGGTAAATAAAATTTAAAAAGGAAAATGATGCATTCCCATCTATTTCATGAAATCGTCGATATAGTTTAAACAATCTTATCAATAAAAATACGATCATTCCCAGAATGGAAATTGTATAGAGTATTTCAAAATTCCAATCCAAATATCCTAATGGGTGCTTGCCTACAATCTCGATTTCAGGTAATCTCAAATCTGCGAATTCTAACGAAATGGCTGGTAACAACTTCGTCCTATAATCCAGTCTAGATAGATCCATAAATTGTACTGCTGGTACAGTATAAGACAATATCACAGCACTTAATAAGTAGATTCTATTTCCTTGAAAAAATGTCAGCTTCCTTAAGAAAACATGATAAATGAAATAAAATACAATTAAACTTATATTCGCTAAAATTAGGTAAGCCATCATAATATGAGTTTTTAGGTTTTGAAATACACTAAGTTTTCTTTTGTTTCGCAATCAATTCTAATAAGTCATTCACGTCATTGAGATCCAATTTATTTTCTTCCAAAAAATAAGACATCATACTCGAAGCTGAATTATCAAAATAATTATGTAATAGTTTCCCTGTAATTAGTTTTTTATACTCCTCTTTCGTAATCTTAGGGATATAGCGGTGGCTTTTTCCAAAAGACTCGTGCACCAAGAAACCCTTGGTTTCCAAAATGCGCACTATTGTGGAGACTGTATTATAAGCTGGTTTTGGTTCTGGTAAACGGTCAATCACTTCTTTTACAAAGGCACCTTCCATTTCCCATAACTCCTGCATAATTTGCTCTTCAGCTTTTGTAAGTTCTTTAATTTCGTTCATAACACTTCTATTAATACGGCACGTCTGCCTATAATCGATTATACAACAAGATAGAACTAAAAACTTAGTTATCAAACTAAGTTTTTAGTTCTTGACACAATTAACTGATAATCAATCGTATAATTTTAAGGTTTAGATTAAATTGTCATCATTATTCGCTTTTCATTACAGTAGGTATTCGCTCTGGGATTATTTTATTTCCCAGAAAATCTAATGGAGCACTAGAAATAATTTTGCTCAATCCATACTCCACCTACGGTTATTTTTCTTTTCCGATTGTTTAGCCTTACGATCCAAACGATTAAGTACTTTCCCATAAGGAATTTTTGTTTTCTTCCGTCTTTTAGTAGGTATTAGTGTTGTTGTAATGATATTTAAAAATCGTGCGATTGCTATTTCCTTATTTTTCAATTGTGAACGATCGGTATCGCATTCTAATTGAAATACTGCATCTTTATTAATACGGTTACTCCATGTCTCCATGATCAACAGCTTTTCTTCTTCATCCAAACACCCACTAGCTAATACTGGCCATTGTAAAAGCACTTTAGACGATACCTTATTCACATGCTGACCTCCTGCCCCACCTGAACGTGTAAATTTAAATGTTAACTCTTTTAATAATTCTTCTTTATCTACTATGCTCATTTCTTTTCCAGTTTATCTATCTTTTCAATAAGATCTTTTATTATTTCCAATTGATATTGTTGCATTTCTATCAATTCTTGTTCTTTATGAATCAATAAATGATCTATTTTTTCGTGTAAAGTCCGTATTTCTAATTCGGCTTTAAGATTGACCATATAATCATTTTGTGCCCGTTGACGGTCTTTTTCTTCTTGTCTATTTTGGCTCATCATGATTACTGGCGCCTGGAGGGCAGCTATACATGATAATAACAAATTGAGCAAAATAAAAGGATATGGATCAAAGCCTTTATCGCTCAACCAGTATATATTTAATATAATCCAGCATACTAAAAATCCTAGAAAGGATAATATAAAAGTCCAACTCCCCCCAAAAGCTGCAACTTTATCCGCAACTTTTCCACCAAATGTTTCGGCTTTGATTTCTTGATCAATAGAAGCTGTAATAACCTGATTATTGCTTAGGCTTTGTAAAACTAATTCATCCAAACGATTCAGTTCACCTAACTCATTTTTTAAAATAGTAGAAATATATTTTTCTTTGTAGCCATCCAATTCGCTGGAAGCTATAAGCGAATCTTTAGAAAACTCTGGAAAATCTTCCTTTACGAGATCAAAAATCGAAGTTCGCAATGTTGCTCCCCTCACCTTACTTGTTACCGGGAAGGTCTTTCCTGATATATTACTAACAAAAGTCTTCATAATAAGCTTACTTAATATGCTACAAGATAATTTTTTTCCGTGAATAATGCCCCAATTACCTTCCCTGAGCATAAATCTATAGCTTCAGAAATTATTGCATTCGTGTGATTGGCTGTTTTCCAAAATAATCTTTAATTTGCAGTAAATAAATAAGCATTATGAAAATAGGGATTGTATGTTATCCAACATTTGGCGGTAGTGGCGTCGTAGCTACAGAACTTGGAAAGGCATTGGCAACGCACGGACACCAAGTGCACTTTATTACCTATCGTCAACCTGCTCGTTTGGACTTTTTTTCGGAAAATCTATTTTATCACGAAGTTGCCGTATCACAATACCCGCTTTTTGACTTTTTGCCTTATGAGTCTGCTCTAGCAAGTAAACTGGTCGATGTGGTTCGTTTTGAAAAACTGGATGTCATTCATGTTCATTATGCTATTCCTCATGCTTCTGCAGCCTTTATGGCTAAACAGATATTATTGACCTATGGTATTAATATTCCGGTCGTGACCACCTTACATGGTACAGATATTACTTTGGTAGGTAAAGATAAAAGTTTCAGCCCAGTTGTTACCTTCTCCATCAATCAATCTGACGGAGTAACGACCGTATCACAAAGCTTGAAAGACCAGACCCTTACTTTCTTTGATATTAAACGAGATATTGAAGTCATTCCAAATTTCATCGACTTGGAACGATTCAGCATAAAAGATCGCTCGCACTTCAAAAGAGCTATTGCACCCGGAAATGAGCGTATACTTATCCATACTTCAAACTTTAGAAAAGTAAAGAATACAGGCGATGTCATCCGTATCTTCCAGAAAGTGAACGAACATATACCAAGCAAGCTATTGATGGTTGGCGATGGTCCAGAACGTACAAATGCGGAAGAATTATGCCGTGACTTAGGTGTCTGTCAAGATGTACGATTCTTAGGTAAACAAGATGCAGTTGAAGAGATTTTATCCGTTTCGGATCTATTCTTGATGCCTTCAAGCTCCGAAAGTTTTGGACTTGCTGCCTTAGAGGCAATGGCTTGTAAAGTACCTGTTGTATCTACAAATACAGGAGGCCTACCTGAATTAAATGTGAACGGTGAAACTGGATTTTTAAGTGATATCGGTGATGTCGCTGATATGGCCAAAAACGCCATTTATATTTTGGAAGATGAAGAACGCTTAGAAAAGTTTAAAGATGCTGCATTAGCACGTGCAAAGACATTTCAATTGAGCAATATTATGCCTCAATATGAGGAATACTATAGAAATGTGATAGAAAAAGTTAAAAATTCTTAATAAATGTAACATTCGTCCTCATCGGATGAAAAAAAAATTTTATCTTTGGCCTTTGGAGAATTTCCAAAAAAACAATTATGAAATACAAACGTATCCTATTAAAACTTAGCGGCGAATCCTTAATGGGTGATCAAAGCTATGGCATTGATATCAAGAGAGTTGCCCAATATGCGAAAGATATCAAAGAGTTACATACTCAAGGTTTAGAAATTGCTATTGTTATTGGTGGAGGTAATATCTATAGAGGTTTAAGTGCAGAACAGTCAGGTATGGACCGTGTACAAGCGGATTATATGGGTATGTTGGCCACTGTTATCAACAGTATGGCATTACAAGATGGTCTTGAAAAAGTAGGTTTGAAAACTCGATTGTTGACAGCTATTAAGATGGAACAGATCTGTGAACCATTTATTCGAAGAAGAGCCGTGCGTCACTTAGAAAAAGGACGTATTGTTATCTTTGGTGCAGGAACTGGTAACCCTTACTTCACGACCGATACTGCGGCTTCACTCCGTGCTATCGAAATCAATGCAGACGCAGTATTAAAAGGTACTCGTGTGGATGGTATCTATACTGCTGATCCGGAAAAAGATCCTACAGCAACACGTTTTGACGAAATTTCATTTACTGAAGTTTATGAAAAAGGTTTAAATGTAATGGATATGACTGCATTTACGCTATGTCAAGAAAACAATTTACCGATTATCGTATTTGATATGAATAAACCAGGTAATTTGCTAAAATTAGCTAACGGAGAGCCAGTAGGTACTGTCGTACGCTAATCATAAAAAGATAAAAACGATATTAAGATATGAATGAATTAATTTCACTTGAATTGGACGATTGTAAGGAGAATATGTCCAAAGCTGTTTCTTTTTTAGAATCAGAATTAACTAAAATACGTGCTGGGAAAGCTTCTCCTTCTATGTTAGATGGTATTTCAGTTGATTATTATGGATCTCCAACTGCATTGTCTCAAGTTAGTAATATTAATACAACTGACGCACGTACGATTGTTATCCAACCATGGGAAAAGCAACTAATATCTGCAATTGAAAAAGCAATTACAGATGCGAATTTAGGTGTCAACCCTCAAAACGATGGTATTGTCATCCGTATGGTTATCCCTGCTTTGACAGAAGAAAGAAGACGTGACTTAGTGAAGAAAGCTAAAGAAGAAACTGAAAAAGGTCGTGTTGTCGTTCGTAATATCCGCAAAGAGACAAATGAGTCAATTAAAAAATTGAAAAACGATGGAGCTTCTGAAGACGAAATTAAAGTTGGTGAAGCTGAAGTTCAAAAATTGACAGATTTATTTATTGCAAAAGTTGATAAATTAGCTGAATTAAAAGAAAAAGATATCATGACGGTATAATTTTCTTATTTTAAGAATATTAGAATGGGGATGTATCATATACATCCCCATTTTTTATTTGTGATAATAGTTTTATTTAAAATTAGTCGTAACTTGATCTTAAAACTAAATTTAAATCAAATTAAACAGTATGAATAATTCACGCCGTCAATTTATCAAAAAAGCTGGTCTTGGGCTTTCTGCAGCGTATTTTTTACCACATTTCGTGTCTTGCGAAAATAATACAAAAGTTCTTGATTCACCATTTGCAAATATTGGTGTCCAACTCTATTCCATTCGTGATCTCATGGCTGCAAATCCGACAGCATCATTACAAGAGGTTTCTAAAATTGGTTATAAGCACGTAGAAACATACGGAATCGACCCTGTCGCTAAATCTTTTTGGGGTCTCGATTATAAAAGTCTAAAAAAAGTATTGGATGATAATGGTTTAAAATCACACAGTGGTCACTATGATATGTCAAAATATTTCAGCCGTAACCACCAAGATAAGGAAGATTTAAACATTTATTTTGATGCTGCAAAAGAACTAGGTCAAGAATACGTTATCGCACCAGTGTCGCCTATGTTTGACATTTCATCGTTGAAAAAAGATGACTTTCTATATATAGCAGAACAATTAAATAAAGCTGGAGAGCAAGCTAAAAGCCATGGATTGAAAGTAGCCTTCCATAACCATTTTTGGGAATTTAGAGATTTAGGAAATGGTACTCGAGGTGAGGAAGTCCTATTAGCTTTTACAGAACCCGATTTAGTAGATTTTGAACTCGACTTATATTGGGCAGAAAAAGCTGGAATTAACCCGGTAAGCTTATTCGAAAAATTTCCAGACCGATTCAAGTTATGGCATATTAAGGATATGGATAAAGCGTTTACCAAAACTATTGTCGGACCTGAGTATGACAAGCTGGACTTTGGCGGAATCGCTAAGGAAGTAAGATATACGGAGGTAGGGAGTGGTCACATCGACTTTATCGCAATTGCACAAGCGAAAGCGAAAGCTGGTTTAAAATATGCATTTGTAGAACAGGATGATATTTACCTTCCAAACAAATTTGAGAGCTTAAAGAAAAGCTACGATTACGTTGAGCAACATTTAGCAAAAATATAATATAAAAAAAAAGGGCTACATGCCCTTTTTTTTTATATTATAGCTAGCTGTACTAAAAAGTCATTTTCTCTACTTCTTCAGCTGTCTCAATCACTTTTGCCGCTAATTCAGCTTTAAAAGCAATAACGTTCTTCTCGATTTCCTTATCTTGGGTCCCAAGAATCTGTGCAGCAAGGATACCTGCATTTTTAGCAGCATTCAATGCAACGGTAGCTACTGGTATACCATTTGGCATCTGCAAGATAGACAGAACAGAGTCCCAGCCATCTATTGAATTCGATGATTTGACCGGAACACCGATAACAGGTAAATGTGTAATCGACGCGACCATGCCTGGTAGATGTGCTGCGCCACCTGCTCCAGCAATGATCACTTTCAAACCTCTCTCCGCAGCATCTTGTGCATAATCAAACATGCGCTGTGGAGTACGATGTGCTGAAACAATAGTGACCTCAAAAGGGACTCCTAATGTTTTCAATACATCCACTGCATCTTGCATTACAGGTAAGTCTGACTTACTTCCCATAATAATTCCAACTAAGGCTTGGTTCACTGTTGACATATATATTAAGCTTTTACTTTCAAAATTTCTTGTACTTTTCTTGCATTACTGATGGCCAATTCACGATCATCATTTATAATACACACATGGCCCATTTTACGGTAAGGTTTTGTAAATTTCTTTCCATATAAATGGACATATACGCCTTCCATAGCCAAAATCTCTTCAACACCTTCATATTTTGCCAATCCTTCATATCCTTCCTCTCCCAAAAGATTGATCATTACTGCATTTGACCGACAACGGGTGTCTCCAAGAGGTAGATTAAAAATAGCTCTCAAATGTTGTGCAAACTGTGAAACGTAGTTACCTTCGATGGTTTGATGTCCACTATTATGTGTGCGAGGAGCAATTTCATTGACCAAAATATCTCCATCGTTCGTTAAAAACATTTCAACAGCCAATAATCCAACAATCTGTAGATCATTCGCAATCTTCTTGGCTAGTTCTTCAGCTCTCTGTTGGATATCGAATCCATAAGTAGAAGGTGCTATCAAAAACTCAACTAAGTTAGCTTCAGGATTGAATTCCATTTCCACCATTGGGAAAGTAGCTACATCACCATCATCATTTCGAGCTACGATAACAGCAATCTCTTTTTCAAAATCAACCCATTCTTCTATCAAAGAGGGTTCATTAAATGCGGTCTCTAAATCAGCTATTGCATTTATTTTCTTTACGCCCTTACCATCGTAACCATCTTTACGTAATTTCTGAATATAAGGAATGGTTAAATTGGCATTGTTAAGGTGCTCTTTTGTGGAGATGAGCTGAAATGCTGAAGTTGGTATATCATTTTGTTTAAAAAACTGTTTCTGTAGTCCTTTATCTTGTATCAAACGAATGATACGAGATTGTGGATAGACAAGCACTCCTTCTTCTTCCAATTTTTCCAACGCATCTACATTCACTTTTTCAATCTCGATCGTTATCATATCAAGATCTTTTCCAAAATTGTATACGGTTTCAAAATCGCTCAAAGAGCCACATTCAAAACGATTGCATAATTTACGGCAAGGTGCATTCTTATCTGGATCAAGAATATGAACATTAACGTTGTAATTAATGGCCTCTTGAATCAACATCCGGCCTAATTGACCACCGCCAAGAATACCTAATTGCAAATCACCATAAAAATCTTTTCCCATGTCTATTTTTCTATTTCTATTCTATTTAAGCCTTTTGGTTAAACAACTGTTCTCCCAACAAACTTTCTTTTTCAATTTTCTTTTGTAATTCTAAAAATGCACCAATCAGTGCTTCAGGTCTTGGGGGACATCCTTGTACATACACATCTACAGGTATTACACGATCGACTCCTTTTACTACATGATAGCCGTGCTGCCAATAGGGTCCTCCACAATTGGAACATGAGCCCATCGAGATCACATACTTCGGTTCGGGCATCTGCTCATATAGTTTACGGATACGATCTGCCATTTTAAAGGTTACCGTACCTGCTATAATCATCACATCTGATTGTCTTGGAGAAGGGCGCGGAAAAACACCTAAACGATCCAAATCATAATTGGCAGCCATAGCTCCCATCATCTCGATTGCGCAACAAGCGATACCAAAACTGATAGGCCACATAGATGACAATCTTGCCCAATTTAGTAAATCGTCTAATTTAGCGACAATCACACCATTATTTTGTATTTGGCTTTCTAAACTCATGATGATGCTCCTGGTTTTTTGAATCTGGGTTTAAAGGCGATTTTTGAAGTAACTGTTTCATGCTCGACCTTAGCGCTATAGTCTTTATGAAATGTTTCTTTATAATCCCTCAAGGGATAGGTTGCTTGATTAATGGCATGGTAAGCAGCGTTTGGAATATTAACATCTACTACTGGTCGTTGATGAATGGGCTTCACCCACTCGAGATCGCCTTTTACCCACACAAATATCAACCCTAAAATTAGGACACCCACAAAAAGTGCCATTTCAATTAGTGTAAACCAGCCCCATCTTCCGTCTGCAGCGATATATTCTACTTGTCCAAAAACAGTGGCCCAAGGAAAAATAAAAATTAATTCAACATCAAATAGCAAGAAAATAAGTGCAATCACATAAAATCTTGGATTAAATTGAACCCAAGAAGAACCGACTGCATCTTCACCACATTCATAAGTACTTAATTTTTGGGGAGTTGGTTTTTTTACAGACAGTATTCTACCTGCCATAATGGTCATCGCAACTAAAAATATCCCTACCAAAATTATGATAAGTATCTTTCCGTATTCCGATAATTGCCCGGGGTCATCCATTGTGTTACAAAGTTAAAAAATAAATCTATTACAATCAGAACTAAGTCTAAAATACAAAAAATAAATACGAAATATAAATCGATAATGAGGCCTAATCAAATATTTCAATATAACTATGCCCTAACTTTGATGCGATATCATTCATCTTGCAGAGGCGGCAGCCTATTATATTATAAAAATACCCTAAAAATAAGATATTTTTAGGGTATTTTTATAATATAAGAAATACACTCTCTCTTATCTTCCTGGCATTTTAGGCATGTTTTTCATTAGCTTAGCCGCCATTGCTGGATTTGACATTTGTTTCATGACTTTACGCATATCTCCAAATTGTTTCATCAGCTTATTTACTTCATTAATATCAGTACCTGATCCTTTTGCGATGCGGATACGACGTTTCTGATCGATTGCATCAGGATTTTCTCTTTCAAAAGGAGTCATCGAATCAATAATTGCTTCGATTGGTTTAAAAGCATTATCATCAACTTCAATATCTTTCATTGCTTTACCAACTCCAGGAATCATCCCCATCAAATCTTTCATGTTACCCATTTTTTTGATTTGCTGGATCTGCGATTTAAAATCGTTGAAGTCGAATTTATTTTTACGAATTTTCTTTTGTAGTTCAGCCGCTTGTTTTTCATCAAACTGATGTTGCGCACGTTCTACCAAAGAAACAACGTCACCCATACCCAAGATACGAGAGGCCATACGATCTGGATAAAACACATCCAATGCATCCATCTTCTCGCCAGTACCAATAAATTTGATTGGTTTATTGACAACAGATTTAATAGACAATGCAGCACCACCACGGGTATCGCCGTCTAATTTTGTCAATACAACACCCGTAAAATCCAATCGATCGTTGAATGTCTTCGCTGTATTCACCGCATCTTGACCTGTCATTGAATCGACAACAAAAAGAATTTCATGTGGTTGAGTAGCTTCTTTTACAGCCGTGATCTCCACCATCAATGGTTCATCGATTGCTAAGCGACCTGCAGTATCAATAATGACCACATTATGCCCATTTCTTTTTGCCTCTTCTACCCCTGCTCTTGCAATAGCAATAGGATCTGTGGAATTACGATCCACATATACAGGAACGCCTACTTGTTCGGCCAATATTTCCAATTGGTCAATAGCTGCTGGACGATAAACGTCACCTGCCACCAATAAAGGTTTTTTGCCTTTTTTATCTTTTAAATGTAATGCTAACTTTCCTGCAAATGTCGTTTTACCAGCACCATTCAATCCAGCGATAAGGATAACAGTTGGGTTTTTTGAAGTTTCTAATTCTGTAACAGAACCACCCATCAACGCTGTCAACTCATCATTCATGATTTTTGTCAACAATTGACCTGGAGAAATACTTGTTAGTACATTTTCCCCTAGGGCTTTTTGTTTAACATCATCCGTAAATACTTTTGCAGTTTTATAATTCACATCGGCATCTAATAATGCCTTACGAATTTCTTTCATCGTTTCTGCAACGTTGATCTCGGTAATACTACCTTGGCCTTTTAAAACCTTAAAGGCTCTATCTAATTTATCCTGTAAGTTCTGAAACATGATAATTGTAAGTCTATGCTATTATAAAAAGCAAAGTTAAAAAAATTGTCGGAAGCTGAAGCATATAGATTTCAATTCCAAGCATTAAAGCATGAAAAAAGCGAACATTTTTAAAGATATTCGCTTTTCTATGCTTTAAGTATAATTAAAATGATTAATCTCTTCTTCCGAATAACATAGAAGCATAATATAATAAAGTTACCAAAGCACTTAATGCCGCAACTACATAAGTCATAGCAGCCCATTTCAATGCATCTTTCACTCCCTCATCTTCTGATGAACTATATGTTACGCCATTGTTGCTCAACCAGGCTTTCGCACGGTTAGATGCATCAAACTCTACAGGCAATGTTACGAAACTAAAGATTGTCGTAATCGCCAATGCTGCTACTCCTACCGCCAATACAATATAATTTTGGGAGAAAATCATCAACATAACACCTAACATCAATACCCAAGACGTTAATTTTGATGCAAAACTAACCATTGGTACCATAGCAGATCTAAACCCTAGCCATTTGTAAGCTGTTGCATGCTGAACTGCGTGTCCACATTCGTGTGCTGAAACAGCTGCAGCAGCAATACTGCGTCCACTATATACTTCGGGACTTAAATTTACTGTTTTATCAGCTGGATTATAGTGATCTCCTAAGCGATCTGGAATGGATACGACTTTAACATCATAAATACCATTATCATTCAGCATTTTTTGTGCAATATCTGCTCCCGTCAGTCCACTTGTTAACGGAATTTCAGAATATTTTTTAAACTTATTTTTAAATCGGGTTTGTACGACCAGGCTGACAACCATGATCCCTATAAATAAAATCCAATACATAATATTTTCCTTGTTTTAATAATTACCTAATCAAAATACATTCCATCTTATCAAAGTAGACAAAATTTCACTTGCTAAAATACCAAAATCATTCTTAAATATGAAAATGATGACCAAGCGAATTAAAAATATGACATTATTACATCTATTTTACCTTACATATTTCAAAATTGACAGTATAATTTAGATTAATCATCAAGCTTAATTTAAATAAATACAAATATCCACTATTTTATAGAAAAGAATATTTCTTCTGAGTGGAATAAAAAATACATGATTATATTTGCGCCAACGTAAACAATTTATTAAACCAAGTTAAAACAAAAAATGAATCAAAGTAAAATTTCAGCTTTATTAACAGCTGTTGTAGTCTTATTATTATCCTCGTGCGCCTCTAAATTCCATTCTATTACTCCTGAGCAGCTATATTACAAATCTGATCAATCTGATAAAGAAGTAATTTTAGGGTACAACTATGATCTTTTATCTGGAAAGTACAAAAAGGAAGAAACTAAAAAAAACATTAAAATAGTATCACTAAAAATCCAAAACGAATCTGATAGAGATTTGATTTTCGGTCAAAATCTACACTTATGTTATGCAAATGGCAGTGAGGTAGATATATTAAATATTGACCAAGCGTTTAATGCACTTAAACAAAGGCCTGCAACTTACTTATGGTATCTACCCTTATCCATTTTACAGCTTAATATTACAAAAACTGAAAACGGATATACTACAGACAAAACAAGTATTCCAGTTGGTCTCGCTATCGGGCCAGGTATTGCATTTGGAAATCTTGCTGTTGCAAGTGCTGCAAACAAAAAGTTTAGAACAAATTTGGTCGAAAACAACCTAATTGGTAGAACCATAAAAAAAGGAGAAACAGTTTTTGGACTAGTTGGAATAATGTCTTCAAATTATGAAGGACTACAACTCAAGACCAATACTAGAAAATAGTTTAGTATAAAAAAGGGGAAGAACCGTTTGACTCTTCCCCTTTTCTATACTATTTATATTTATTAATTTATCTGCAACATGAGACTTTGTCCTTCAATCATTTTTCTCAGATTGGCCAAAGCATAGCGCATGCGACCTAATGCAGTATTGATACTCACCTCTGTAATTTCAGCAATATCTTTAAAACTCATATCACAAAAATGTCTCATAATTAACACTTCTTTTTGGTCATCAGGAAGTTTTTGAATCATTTTTTTCAAATCAATATCACGCTGTTCTTTCAACATCTTGGATTCGACATTTTCATCACTAAAGTCAAGTACATCGAAAATATCAAAGCCGTCTGTATTGACAATATTTGGTGCTCTTTTCTCTTTTCTAAAATGATCAATAATCATATTATGCGCTATACGCATGACCCAAGGTAAAAATTTACCCTCATCATTATATTTGCCCCCTTTTAGCGTATTGATTACTTTTATAAAAGTCTCTTGAAAAATATCTTCTGCAAGATATTCATCTTTTACTTTCATATAAATGGAAGTATATATTTTAGATCTATAACGTTCTAACAAAGCTGCTAACGCTGTTTCTTTACCATCTAAATATATGTGGATTAATTCTTGATCCGTTTTCTTATTTAAAATACTCATACCTCACCTATTTTTAGCAGTTACCAAATTAATTTATTAACACCTGTATAAAAAAAGTAAATGTATCCCGTATAGTATTTTAATTTAATGATATGATCCTGTTTGTATACTCAAAACAAGAGAAAATTATCGAGTAATCAAATTATTACAATGTTATTTAAGACTTTTTAACATTTTGCACAAAAAAAGTGCCTCGATTTACATCAGAGGCACTTCATAGTTATTGACATGTTACAGTCGCTCTTATTTATAAAGAGGGAAAGCTGCCATCATCTCTTTTACTTTTACTTGTATTTTAGCAAGCTCTGCGTCATTCGCTGAATTAACAATAGCTGCATCAATCAATTCACCGATTTGAACGATCTCTGTTTCTTTAATACCACGAGTTGTAATTGCTGCTGTACCAAAACGTACACCTGAAGTTACAAATGGAGAACGAGAATCAAAAGGAACCATATTTTTGTTAGTTGTGATTCCAGCTTTTCCTAATACCGCTTCTGCTGCTTTACCAGAGATATCTTTGTTGCGTAAGTCTACCAACATTAAATGGTTGTCTGTACCTCCTGATATAATTTTGTAATCTCTTTCAACGAAGAATTGAGCTAATGCAGCCGCATTTTTCTTCACCTGAATGATATACTCCATGTATTCGTCTGTAAGAGCTTCACCATAGGCGATTGCTTTAGCAGCGATTGTATGTTCCAATGGTCCACCTTGTGTACCAGGAAATACTGCTAAATCCAATAATTGTGTAATGGTACGTGTTTCTCCTTTAGGTGTTTTCACTCCCCAAGTATTCTCGAAGTCTTTCCCTACCATGATCATACCACCACGAGGTCCACGAAGTGTTTTATGTGTGGTTGTAGTTACGATATGACAATGTGGAAGTGGATCGTTTAATAACCCTCTTGCAATAAGACCTGCAGGATGTGAGATATCTGCTAATACTAAAGCACCAATTTCATCAGCTACCTTACGGATACGTGCATAATCCCAATCACGAGAATATGCTGATGCACCACAGATAATCATCTTAGGCTTTTCACGAAGAGCAGTTTCTTCTAATTGTTCATAATCAATTAAACCAGTATCCTCTTTTACACCATAAAACAACGGTTGGTAAATTTTACCTGAAAGATTCGCAGGAGAACCATGCGTCAGGTGACCACCATGTGATAAATCAAGGCCTAAAATTTTATCCCCCGGTTTGATCGTTGCTAAAAAAACTGCAGCATTTGCTTGCGCTCCTGAGTGAGGTTGAACATTTACCCATTCTGCACCAAATAATTGCTTAGCACGATCAATAGCAGTAGTTTCTATTTGATCGACTACCTCGCAACCACCATAGTAACGTTTTCCCGGTAAGCCTTCAGCATATTTATTTGTCAAAACTGAACCTGCAGCTTCCATAACTTGTTTTGAAACGAAGTTTTCTGAAGCAATTAATTCGATACCTTCTTCTTGGCGTTTAAGCTCATCAGATATCAAATTGAAAATGGCTTGATCTCTTTCCATTGTTTAATGTAATATAAAATATGAATATTGTGATTTTATTCTACAAATATAGTATAATACTTAAAAAACACTCCACTAAACAGCCTTTATTATTACAAAATATCACAAAAAAGACATAATTATTATCATTTATCTAATTTTACTACCTTAACCCTTAAAATATTCACATTAGAGTTGCTTGTCGTAATTTCATTATATAAAACCCCTCATTCTTAAATAACTACCTATTTATTCCAATAATCCGAAAACTTCATGCTGTTTTTAATTTCGCGCATAACAAATGACCTTGTAAATAATCTAAATCATGGGTAAATGCGAACTCTGTTTAATCAATGTCATAAAATAGAAGCGCTCCAATTTTCGGTTTAAAATATGTAATTTTGTTTAAGCTGGTTAAAATAATATCACGATGAGTACAGAAAATATAACAGAAAAAGCTCCATTAACATTAACTGAAGGAGCGATAAAGGAGCTAAATAAACTAAAAGATCAACAAGAGATTTCCGATGATTTTGGATTACGTATTGGTGTTGAAGGTGGAGGTTGTTCTGGAATGAGCTATATTTTGGGATTCGACCAAAAGAAAGAAGGCGATAGCGAATATGAAATCGCTGGTATCCGAGTTTTTATGAATAAAGCGCATGGCTTATATTTAGCAGGCATGGAAGTCGATTTTAAAAATGGGTTAGATGCACGCGGTTTTACTTTCAACAATCCAAATGCTGCGAGCACCTGTGGTTGTGGAAGTTCTTTCTCCGCATAAGAATTCCATTTTAATAAAAACACAAAGCCTGATATTCTAATAATATTAGGCTTTTTTCATTTTCAAAGAATTGTTGAAAGTAAATCGTTCATAAGCGTTACCCCATCAAGAAGATATCTGCTATGATGCAGCTAAAAGAACGAGGAAGCGTTCTCTTCATAGCGGGTTCATTATTTAGCTTTCAGCTTTCAGCTTAATTCATTAAATTAGCGACCTTTAGTAAAAGAATACGAGACACGGATGTATAAAGAATATAAGCAACTTAATTTGCCGGAAATAGGCAAAGAAATATTGACCCGTTGGGAACAGGAGAAAATATTCGAAAAAAGTATCACAAACCGCCCAGAAAATAAGCCCTACACTTTTTACGAGGGACCACCTTCTGCCAACGGTATGCCTGGTATTCACCATGTAATGGGTCGTACAATCAAAGACATCTTCTGTCGCTATAAAACCTTAAAGGGCTTTCAAGTAAAACGTAAAGGAGGCTGGGATACACACGGTCTTCCAATTGAACTTGCTGTAGAGAAGAAACTAGGAATTACGAAAGAAGATATTGGAAAAAAGATAACGGTTAAAGCATACAACGATGCATGTCGTACAGAAGTAATGAAATACACAGATGTATGGAATGATCTAACGACTAAAATGGGGTATTGGGTAGATTTGGAAAACCCATATGTCACGTATGAAAATGAGTACATTGAAACACTATGGTACTTGTTGAAAGAATTTTATAAAAAAGGCCTTTTATACAAAGGTTACACCATACAACCTTATTCTCCTGCTGCAGGAACGGGATTGAGTTCTCATGAATTGAATCAGCCCGGCACTTACAAGGATGTAAAGGATACTACTATCGTTGCACAATTCAGATTGGTCAAAGATCAGTTGCACCCGATCATGGCGACATTAGTTGAAGATGAAGCCGAAGACGTTGCGTTTATCGCATGGACAACAACCCCTTGGACACTTCCTTCTAATACAGCGTTAATAGTTGGTAAAAAAATCAACTATGTCAAAATCAAAACATTCAATCAATATACAGGAGCTCCTGTTTCCGTAATATTGGCAAATGATCTGATTTCAAAACATTTCAAGGCAGAAGGTAAAGAAGCCGAATTTCAGGATTATAAATTAGGTGATAAAGTTATTCCTTGGGAAATAGCGGCAACATTTACAGGTGAAGAGCTTATCGGTTTACGTTATGAGCAACTGATGCCTTATATTACTTCGGATGAACTGCAAGAAAAAGCTTTTCGTGTCATCCCTGGTGATTTTGTAACAACAGAAGATGGTACTGGTATCGTGCATGCTGCGCCAACATATGGTGCAGATGACTTTAGAGTAGCTAAAGAACAGGGCGTACCAGGAATCTTGATTAAGGATGAAAATGGCAAAGATGTTCCTACTGTTGATCGCACAGGACGTTTTGTTAAAGAAATAACGGACTTTGCTGGCCGTTTCGTTAAAGAGGAATATTATTCTGATGCTGAACGTGCCGATAAAGATTTTCGTCCGACAGATGTGCTTATTGCTATCAAACTAAAAGAAGATAACAAAGCATTTGATGTTAAAAAATACGAGCATACTTACCCGCATTGCTGGCGTACAGATAAACCTGTTTTATACTATCCATTGGACAGTTGGTTTATCAAATCTACAGCGGTAAAGGATGATTTAGTTGCTTTAAATAAAACCATTAACTGGAAGCCTGAAGCTACTGGATCTGGACGATTCGGTAACTGGTTAGAAAATCTAGTTGACTGGAATTTGTCTCGTTCTCGCTACTGGGGGACTCCTCTTCCAATCTGGCGTTCTGAAGATGAAAATGAAGAGATCTGTGTAGGTTCTATGCCTGAATTAAAGGCTCTATTGGAAGCTTCCTTAGTTTCAGACGTTTTATCCGAAAAAGAAAAAGAGACAAACAAATCATATTTAGATAAATTCGGCACCAAGGAACTAGATTTACACCGTCCTTATGTAGATGATATCGTTTTCGTTTCTGATGCTGGTCAAAAACTATTCCGCGAGCCTGATTTAATCGATGTTTGGTTTGATTCTGGTGCCATGCCCTATGCGCAATGGGGTTTGGATTATGACAAACTGGCTAAGGGGGAAGCGCTCCCGTTTAAGGAGGGATACAACAAGGCATTTCCAGCGGATTTTATTGCTGAGGGTGTGGATCAGACACGTGGTTGGTTCTTTACATTGCATGCTATATCAACGATGCTTCAGAAATCTGTTGCTTTTAAGAATGTAGTTTCCAATGGTTTGGTTTTAGACAAAAATGGCAATAAAATGTCTAAACGCCTTGGCAATGGTATTGATCCATTTGCTACGTTAGATAAATACAGCGCTGATGCAACTCGTTGGTACATGATTAGTAATGCTTCACCGTGGGATAACTTAAAATTTAACGAAGAAGGATTGGATGAGGTACGACGTAAGTTTTTCGGAACCTTATATAATACGTATGCGTTCTTTGCTCTATATGCTAATATTGATAAATTCAGCTATGCTGAAGCAGATATCGCGTTAGAGAATCGTCCGGAAATCGATCGTTGGGTAATCTCACTATTGAATAGTTTAACTAAGGAGGTTGACGATTTTTATGCAGACTTCGAACCTACGAAAGCTGCACGTGCGATTCAAAATTTTGTCGACGAACATTTAAGTAATTGGTACGTTCGTCTGTGTCGTCGTCGTTTCTGGAAGGGTGAATACTCCGAAGACAAAATCTCGGCTTACCAGACTTTATTTACTTGCTTGGACACGGTTGCTAAATTGATGTCGCCAATCTCTCCTTTCTTCTCTGATCAGTTGTACCTGGATTTAAACACCGCAACAGGAAAAGAAATCTTTGAGTCTGTACATTTAGCTAATTTCCCAATTTACCAAGAACAATTGGTCGATAAGGATTTAGAAGAGCGCATGTCATTGGCCCAAGATATTTCGTCACTAACACTTTCACTGCGTAAAAAAGTAGGCATCAATGTACGCCAACCATTAAATAAAATCTTACTTCCGGTCTTGGATAATAGCTTCCAAGAACGTGTAGAAAAGGTAAAAGATTTGATACTTTCTGAAACGAATATCAAAGATATTCAATTCATTACGGACACTACAGGTATCATCAAGAAAAAAATAAAGCCAAATTTTAAAGCTCTTGGCTCGAAAGTTGGTAAAGACATGAAGTTAGTGTCTGCAAAGATCAATGCACTTTCTATGGATGAGGTTGCGAAATTGGAAAGCGAAGGCGAAATTACATTAGCTGATACGCCTTATACGATCCAATTAACTGATGTAGAAATTATAGCAGAGGATGTTGCTGGGTGGCAGGTCGCTAATTTAGCTAAATTAACCGTTGCGCTAGATATCCATATTTCTGACGAATTGAAACAAGAAGGACTGTCAAGAGAGTTGGTTAACCGTATCCAAAACCTAAGAAAAGATAAAGGTTTTGAGGTTACTGACCGCATTCATGTTTTAGTCAGCAAAGATGCTGATATTGAGGAGGCCACGAATAAAAATTTATCTTATATTTGTACCGAAATTCTAGCTGATTCGTTGAGATTTGAAGAATCACTAACTACCGGAGATAAGGTTGATATCGACGGAAAGGAATTGAAAGTTTTAATCGAAAAAATTTAAATTATGGTAACTAACCACGTAAAGACACGCTATAGCGATTCAGAGCTTCAAGAGTTTAAAAGCATTATCTTGGAAAAATTGAGAATAGCAAAAGAGGAACTTGCTTCATTGACCGCATCCCTGAATAATAGCGATGCGAATGGCACTGATGATACTGCTGGTACTTATAAAACATTGGAAGATGGTTCGGCAACATTAGAAAAAGAGCAAACCAATCAATTGGCTGCTCGTCAACGCAAATTCATAGACAACTTAGAAGCTGCTTTAATTCGTATTGAGAACCAAACTTATGGCATTTGTAGAGAAACAGGTAAATTAATCCAAAAAGAAAGATTGAAAGCTGTTCCACATACTACGCTAAGTATTGAAGCTAAAAACAAACAGTATTAATTTTATTCAAATACAAAAAAACAATGGTCTTTACTGTCGGTAAAGACCATTTTTACAACTATGAAAGGCTATACTAAACCTGTAATATTAATTATTCTTGTTCTTTTAATTGACCAAATATCAAAAATTTGGGTAAAATTAAATATGACCATCGGTCAAAGCTATGAAGTGATTGGCAAATTTGTACAAATACATTTTATAGAAAATAATGGGATGGCATATGGAATGGAATTCGGCGGTGAATTTGGAAAACTCATGCTAACACTTTTCCGTATTATCGCTGTTGCAGCAATTGGTTATGGTCTGCATTACATGGTCAAAAAGAAATATAATAGAGGATTTATCCTCAATATTGCTTTAATATTTGCAGGAGCACTCGGTAATATCATCGATTCCACTTTTTACGGCTTAATCTTTAGTGAAAGTACATGGTACGACAAAGCATCTCTCTTTCCTGCTGATGGGGGTTATGCCACACTCTTTCACGGAAAAGTAGTCGACATGCTTTACCTTCCTCTTGTTGAAGGGACCTTTCCAACATGGCTCCCAATTTGGGGAGGTGAAGACTTTCTATTCTTCCGACCAGTTTTCAATGTTGCCGATTCAGCTATTTCTGTCGGAGTGGTCTTAATATTACTCTTTCAAAAGAAATATTTTAAAGAAGAAAAGGAAGAAAAAACGAGTATTCACAGCGAAATTGTGGAGGATTAAATATGGCTTACTAAAGTCTTGAATTATCAAGGCTTTTTTTATTGCATAATAACAATAACTCAAATGAACTTATACATTAAATGGACGCTATTGACACTCCTCAGTGTCCTAAGTCTACCTAGTATAGCACAATACAGCGATACTAATTTGGTGAAAAAACATATTAACTACCTTGCGAACGATAAAATGAAAGGTCGCGGAACGGGCAGCAAGGAAGTGTTCAAGGCCGCAAATTATATTAAAAAATATTTTAAAAAGCTGCATCTTCAACCTTTGGGAGAAAAAGGATACCGTCAATCTTTCGATGCTAAAGTCTGGAAAGTAAAGGTGAGTGATAGTATTCGAAAAGCAGATAATATTATCGCTTTTTTAGATAATGGCGCTCCGCTAACGATTGTAATTGGCGCTCACTATGACCATTTGGGAACAGGGCATCAAGGGAGTTCGAAGGACTCTTTAGGTGTTGGTAAAATTCATAATGGTGCAGATGACAATGCCTCTGGGGTGGCTGGACTATTAGAACTGGCTCGTTATTACAGCACCAATAATGTAAAAGAAAGTTACAATTTTCTTTTTATCGCATTCGGAGCTGAGGAATTAGGCTTAATAGGTTCTAAGTACTTTACTGAACACCCAACATTGCCCCTAAACAAAATAACAGCCATGTTGAATATGGACATGATCGGAAGATTAAACCCTGAACAAGGTGTAGCTGTAATCGGTTACGGTACAAGTAAAGCATGGCCAGAAATATTTGAAGGAATTACCCCTAGTATCAAGTTCTATACAGGACATGATGGAAATGGTGGCTCTGATCAAACTTCATTCTACAAAAAAGATATCCCTGTTCTGTTTTTTCATACTGGTGGACATCCTGATTACCATATGCCGACAGATGATCCTGAAAAAATCAATTATACAGGGCTAACAGGTATAATTGACTTCGAAGTCATGGTTATCAACAATATGTTGAAACAAACTGAAAAACTAAAATTTGAATTCACAAATTAATGATGATTACCAACAAAGTGTTAATAACTGGCTCTAATGGTTTTTTAGGACAGAAATTAATTGATTTACTTAGTAAGAACCCAAATTATGAGGTTTTTGCTATTTCAATGAATAAAAACAATAATCCAAACGTAGAAAATTATCATTTTCAACAATTGGATTTAATGAATTCGGAACTTCTAGACAGCTACCTATCAGAAGTTAAACCCAATTATATCATTCATACTGCGGCTATCACAAGTGTTGAAGGATGTGAAGCCGATAAGGCTCTCAGTGAAAAGATGAATGTTGAAGTTGTTGAGCAATTAGCAAAATTCTGCGAGCGTACAAACGCTTTTTTAGTACAGTTATCCACAGATTTTGTTTTTGATGGAAAAAATGGACCATATAATGAGGATGATTCGACCAATCCACTGAGTGAATATGGGAAAAGCAAACTACGTTCTGAACAAGTTATCCACAGCTCTGGATGTGCGTATGCTATCTTAAGAACCATATTGGTTTATGGAATAAATGCCAATCCAAATCGCTCTAACTTAGTGCTTTGGGCAAAAGAAAAACTTTCAAAAAATGAAGCAATAAAAGTAGTAAATGATCAATGGCGCATGCCAACTTTTGTTGATGATTTAGCAGAAGCCTGTCTTTTAGCTATTGAAAAACGTATAACTGGAGTTTTCCACATCAGCGGAGAAGAAATGTTTACAATTGCAGAAGCCGTCTATCAAATTGCAGATTTTTGGAACTTTGATAAATCATTAATTTCAGAAATAACGGCAGCATCCATAAATCAATCTGAAAATCGTCCACAAAAAACAGGTTTTATATTATCAAAAGCCAAATCGATTTTGGGCTTTCAACCAACTCCTTTCAAAGCGAGTTTAGAAATAATCGACAAACAATACGGAATCTTCCGTTAATAATAAAAATAGAGATGAAGGATAAATGTGCTAAAGAGTCTACTACGGTAATGAATGAATTAGTATTACCGAATGATACGAATACTTTTGGTAATTTAATGGGAGGTAGATTACTGTATTGGATGGATATCTGCTCTGCCATGGCAGCGCAGAAACATTGTAACAGTCCTGTCGTAACCGTATCTGTTGATAACGTTTCATTCAAAAGGTCTATTCGACTGGGCGAGGTTGTCACAATTGAAGCAAAAGTAACACGTGCTTTTAACACTTCAATTGAAGTAAGAATGGAAGTTTTTGCTCAAGATCTTCCATTAGGAACAAAAGAAAAATCAAACGAGGCCTATTATACATTCGTGGCCATAGATGAGCATGCTAAGCCGCAACCTATTCCAAAAGTCGTTCCTGAAACAGAATTGGAACATAGGCTGTATGACGAGGCGATGAGGCGTCGTGAATTACGCTTAATATTAAGTGGTAAATTAGACCCAAGTAAAGCTACTGAATTAAAAAATCTGGTTAATCTATTTGATCACAAAGGTTAATCTAAAAAGCCTCAGATTATATAATCTGAGGCTTTTCTATTTTTTTCTATTGAAAGATGTTATTATTCGTTACCTAAAGCTACAATACGATCAAACTCCTCTGCTTTCAAGGGCATAACTGACAATCTACCTTGTCGTACCAATGCTATATCCTGTAAAAACTCATCAGCCTTAACTTGTTCTAAGGTTACTGCCTTCTTAAAGGTTTGGACCGGAGCTAAGTCTACAACCACCCATTTTGGATCTTCTGTTGTTGGATCTTGATAATATTCTTTTACCACTTTAGCAATCCCTACGACTTCCTTTCCTTCATTACTATGATAAAATAAAACAAGATCACCCTCTTTCATTGCTTTGAGGTTGTTGCGCGCTTGATAATTGCGTACCCCATCCCAAAACGTCTCGCCATCTTTATTGAATTGTTCCCAACTGTATTTGAAAGGTTCTGATTTGACTAAAAAGTAATTCATATCGGAGAAAATTTAATTTTGTTGTTCCAGAACTTCCATCTTATCTGCAAAATGTGCGCAGTAATCACGTAAATCTGCAATAACTTTTTCTGCCACGGGGTCGCCACCTGAGGAACGTAAAAAAGTATCCCCTAATGTTTGCAAAGTTTCATAAAAGAAACGTTTCATCTCATCATATGGCATATCCTTTGTCCATAAATCGATACGCATAGAATTCTTATAAGCGGAATCCCATAGCGCTAAAAACATGGCTTTTGCAGGAAGTTCATCCGAAGATTCGCCATCACTAGAAGACCAAGTAATCGTATTTGGAACATTAGTTTCATCCAGTTCAATCTGTAATTTTATTTCTGCTTTTTTCATATTAATCATGCTATTTAAAAAGGCTTAAGTTATTTTTATAAGGAGCGTTAATATAGCAACTACTACTACAAAACCCAACTCGTAAAGCCAAAGTTTTCTATCTTGTTTTATGAAGACACGGAAGAAAACATCCACTAATAAAAGTACGACAAGCAATATCACTAGCGCAGTTGTAGAAAGTAATGGATTGTTGTCTCCCATATCTTCTACGATATACCACGCCACTAAACATGCCGATACGATATTAATTGGTGTTAACCTCACTATTTTGTCCTATAATTCCTTTTAGTCGAAGTTTTAGGTCCTTGCTTATTGGATCTAAATCCTGATGCACGTTGAGATGCTTTCGCTTCTTTTTGTTTGATCACAAATTTTTTCTCATGGAATGCACCTAGAAAATCAGGATCTGCTTTTCTTTTCTGATTATCGATTTCCTTCGCAATCAACTGACGTTCAAAATAAGGAGTCTCTTCTATAAATACTTCATCTGGTAATGGGATAACATCAACAGATTGACGGATTAATTTCTCGATTTTTCTGAAATAGTGTTTCTCCGCGTCATTACAAAAAGTAATAGCATCGCCCGAGTTAAAGGCTCTTCCAGTTCTTCCGATACGGTGTACATAATCTTCTGTTACAATAGGTACCTCGAAATTAATCACATGGGACACATTGGAAACATCTAAACCACGAGCAGCTACATCAGTCGCAACAAGGATCCTAATATTACCTTCTTTGAATGCGTTTATAGAATTAATACGCGTATTTTGACCTTTATTCGCATGTATAACACGAACTTGATCTTTACCATATTTACGTTCTAAGAAGGAAAAAACATTATCTGCAACAGTTCTTGTTTTACAAAATACAATTAAACGATGGAATGATGCATCATCTTTCAACAATTGCTGTAAGAGATTCAATTTCGTTTTTTGATTTGGGACAAAATAAACACACTGACTGATTGTCGTTGCAGGAGTTGCTTGTTCAGACACTTCAATAACAGTAGGGAATGCCAAAAAATCACCGGCAATTTTACGAACCAATTCACTCATAGTCGCGGAGTATAAAAGATTTTGTCTCCTACGTGGTACAACTTCTAAGATACGATGAAGTTTGGAAATAAACCCCATATCCATCATTTTATCGGCTTCATCCATGACTAAGAACTTCAATGATTTTACATTGATATGCCCTTCTAAGTATAGGTCTAAGAAACGACCTGGTGTTGCTACAATAATATCCACTCCCTTTTCAAGGATTTCAATCTGGGTTTTAGGCCCTAAACCACCATATAATACGACTGTACGTAAATCAAGATATTTTGAATATGTTCGAATACTTTCTTCGATTTGCATAGCAAGCTCACGAGTCGGAGACAAAATTAAAGCACGCGCGTCTTGTCCTTGTGCATATTTTAATTTCATCAATATAGGTAAGACAAATGCAGCAGTCTTCCCAGTGCCTGTTTGTGCTACTCCCATGATATCTTGACCGGCTAGCGTCGGTATAATAGCTTTCTGTTGTATTTCTGTTGGAACTGTATAACCTGCTTCTTCAATTGCGTTCAAAAGCTGCTTATTCAATTTAAAATTTTCAAATGTTTGCTGCATTTTACAAAGGTAAGGAAAAGCATCCACTTGCTTATCCTCAGCATTCAATGAATCTCAGATTGACGAAAAATTGACACAACTATTTCATTTTTATACAAATTGGGAGGCAAAAGTAGGTGCATTTTGATTTAAAGCAGAATTAAACCACCTTTGTAGTAAATAACTAAACTTTTTTATCAAGTTTGTATGAAAAAATTATGGATCTTATTGCTGCTAATCACAGCAAGTTTGACCACTTTCGCAGATGAGGGAATGTGGTTCCTAATGCATTTGAAGCGCCTAAATGAGGCTGATATGCAAAAGAAGGGATTGAAATTGACGGCTGAAGAAATCTACAGTATCAACAATTCAAGTTTAAAAGACGCGATTGTACAATTTAACGGTGGTTGTACTGCAGAAATCGTTTCTAATCAAGGACTAGTATTTACAAACCACCATTGTGGTTATGGTGCTATTGCCGAGCTATCTACTCCAGAAAACGATCATCTTACCGATGGGTTTTGGGCAAAAACAAAATCAGAGGAGTTAAAGCCAAAATCTTTATACGTGCGCTTTTTCGTTCGTATGGATGACGTCTCTAAAAGAATCTTATCTTTAGTAAATGATAAAATGTCTGAATCTGAACGCCAAAAAGTAGTTAACCAAGAAATTGCCAAAATCGAAAAAGAGAACAGCGAGAATGGCAAGTACATCGTTAATGTAAAATCGTTTTACAATGGTAACGAATATTACTACTTCGTGTATCAGGATTATACAGACGTTAGACTAGTAGGTACTCCGCCTAATAGCATCGGTAAATTTGGTGGAGATACAGACAATTGGGAATGGCCTCGCCATACAGGTGACTTTTCCATTTTCCGTGTATATGGGGATAGCAATGGCAACCCTGCTGAATATGCAAAAGATAATGTTCCTTTAAAACCGAAACACTTTCTACCGATCAGCTTAAAAGGTTTCAAAGAAGGTGATTTTGCCATGATCCTAGGTTATCCTGGTCGTACAAACCGTTGGATGCCTGCTGGTGGAATTGACCAAAACGTAAAGTTTGCTTATCCGGCATGGGTAGAAGCTTCGAAAACAGGAATGGATGCCATGAAAAAATACATGGACAAGGACCAAGCTGTTAAGATTAATTATGCTTCAAAATATTCTCAAGTTGCAAACTATTGGAAAAACCGTCAAGGTATGATTGACGCTTTAACATTACACAAAACCGCAATAACAAAAGCGCAGGATGAAGCTAAATTCAATAAATGGGCCAATAAAAAAGAAAACAAAGCGCAATATGGCGATGTTATCGCTACGATCAACGACTATTACGCTTCTACAAATGAAAAAGCACGTCATGACAACTACCTAAGTGGTATGTTACGTTCTAGCTCATTAGCTGCATTGCCTTTCTCAATTGGTAATGGATTGGATATATATGTGAAGTCAAATGAGGCTAAGCGTCAAGAATTATTACCAAAATTGCAAGCAGCTATTAGTTCTGGTTATGAAAAATTATACTTACCTCTTGAGGAAGATGTATTGATCGACGAACTTAATCTTTATGCAAAAAAAGGTGGCAATATAGCGCCATATGTTGCAGAATTAGCAAATCAAAACAACAATGATTTATCTTCATATGTAAGCGAAGCTATAAAAAACAGTGTTTTTGCATCTGAAGAGCGCTTAAACAACTTTTTGGAGAATCCAACTGCCTTGGCTTTAGAAAACGATCCATTGTATAAATTATCTTCTGCCCTATTAAACAAATACCGTGAATCATCTGCAAATGATCAAGCAGCAACTGATAGATTTGAAGCAGCACACCGTAAATATGTTGCTGGTGTATTAGCATCAAATCCAAAAGGTAAATTCTATCCTGATGCAAATAGCACCTTACGTTTAACTTACGGTTCGATCAAAGCATTACCTGCTGATAAACGCAATGATGCAGCTGAAAACTTCTATACAACCCTACAGGGTACAGTTGCTAAGTATAAAAAAGGTGATGAAGAATTTGATTTACCTCAGCGATTGATCGATTTACAGAACAATAAAGATTACGGCCGTTATGCAGATAAAGCAGGATATTTACCCGTTAACTTCCTGAGTGATAATGATATTACAGGTGGAAACTCAGGTTCTCCTGTAATAAATGCAAATGGAGAGCTAATTGGCTTGGCTTTTGATGGTAATATTGAAGCAATGGCAGGAGACGTCATTTTTGACCACAAATTGCAACGTACGATATCTGTTGATATTCGCTATGTACTATTTGTGATTGACAAATTCGCCGGAGCTACAAATATAATAAATGAATTAAAAATTGTAGATTAATATTATTTCACGTTTTTTAACACAAAAATTTCAGAAAAATATTTTCTATTAAATTGGTTTTTGTATATTTATTGTGTTAATTAGAGTAATAAACAAGACCATAAAACTAAAATTATAATTATTAAAATGGAAAACTACGTAAAATTAAAAGAGTTAGTAGCATCAATCGAAGCAGATGCAGACAAATTTTTCAACAATGGTAACTCTGCTGCCGGTACTCGTGTACGCAAAGGATTACAGGACATTAAAACATTAGCACAAGAAATTCGTAACGACGTTACGTCTAAAAAAAATGATGGTAAATAGTTTTTATTTATCTTGTTAAACGTAAAAGGCGCTTTTAAAGCGCCTTTTACGTTTAACCTTATATAGTAATCATTAAGGCCCATAAACTTTTAAGTTCATGGGCCTTAATGTATTCAAATGGCAATCTAAATTTCACTACATTAAAAGTAATTGCATAATATATTTAACCATCTCTTTTGTCATCATTCCTGAAGAAAGAGTCTGTGTAAATTGCTTATCGACTTCAGCTCTTGATAATACTTTAACCTTTTTGGCTTCAAATACCTTCTTATCCATCACCGGAGCACTAGAAAGTTCCACCTTAGAAGCAAAGTAGGAGACGTGTTGATTAGGTACTACAAGTCCTAAAATCATTCCTGGTAGGCCATTTATTGATTCAGGGCCACCATATACAGGTAATTCATTGGCATAAAATCCGATTACATATATTGAATCAGAGGTAACTCCATTTGCCCTTCGGCAATTATAGCCTGCTATTTCACGATATTCATCTGTTATTTTCCATTTTATTGTCTTCAATGTATCTGCAATAACAATCTTTTCTCCAAAGATATCATTGAATCGTCTATAGCTATTTTGTTCAAGATTAGAAGATGTGACACCGTCAAAATCTAATGCTAATTGCATAATGAAACGAGAGGATGCTGGATCCAGCTCTTTCTTCACGGGTTCGAAAAGTGTTTCACTTCCATTAAACTTCAAGGTTTTTTGAATTGTGACACTTTGAGGGGCTGTTGAAACCATCTCTTGAAACCAATGGCGAGAATTCTCATCAGCTTTTGCTACGAATTGCTTAGCGATGATATTTTTAATATACATCGTCTTATCATATGTAATTGTCCCTGATTTTGAAAACAAGGTATATTGTGCTTTACTCTCCCCTACTACAAACAGTAGTAATAAAACCGCTAAAAATTTTAATATTTTCATAAATAAATTTTAATTCATAAACATTTTAGTGAAATCCCAACTCAATTTCAACATGTAATAACGTTGAATCGTGTCATAACGACGTTGTGTGAAAACGGAGCTACTTTGGCTTCTCGAGAAGCCTTTATTTTGATTCAAAACATCATTTACCGTAAAGTCCAATTCTAAGGATTCATTTTTCAAGAATTTCTTACTCACTCCAGGGTGAATAAGTAATTGATCAAGCTTGGTCGCAAACGCATCAGTAGCAGCCTCGTAAGTATAATCGTAATTGACATAAAGTTTTAATTTTTTAGGAAAATAATAACTCATACCACCATTACTTGAAAACACAAAACCATTACTGTTTACATCTTGTTGCAATGAGGAACTCATGGTTTTAAAACCAGGCGTAACATTCACATCAAAATCAAAGCCCTTCTTCATATTTTTAAAGATGGAATACGTCACATTATAATTAAACACATCGACCTTATTCAAAGCACCGTTTATCATATTATAACTTTGTGAACCACTCATATTTATCCGAGGCGAATTCTCTAGTCCTATATCTTTATTCAATTTAAAATGGAAACCCCCATATAAGTTAAAAGATTGATTCGTATTATCCGTTAAGTTCTCCCAACGGTAAACACTCTTACCACTTTCTTCATCAGTTGTAATGTTCTGAACAAAAGCATCCTTCTGATTACTATAGTTTACACCTAAATAAGTATAAGATCCAGAAAGAATTTTAAAAGAATTATAATTGACATTAAAACTATTACTAAATGAAGGTTTCAAATTCTCATTACCTACGACCAAATTAAATTGATCGGTATTATCGAGGATAGGCTGAATCTGATTCAAAGATGGTAATTGATTTCTTCCCGAATAACTAAAATAAATCCCTTTTGCTTTTGTAATATTATACCCAAAACTCAGGTTAGGATTATACGTCAGAAACGAACGCTCAATATCAGCTTTCGAACGGTTGTCTACTTGTTTTAACTGGTCATCGTTGATACTATTCGTCAGATTTGCCCTAAAGCTTTCACTTTTATAACTTAGCGCTACCTTATAAATATGAGAGAATCGATCATAACTATAATCATTACTAAAATCATCATCCAAGGCATCATACTTACCCGATTGGCCCTTGTTAAAAGACATTTGAGAAGAATTATTATCATTTTTATTCAAACCATAATTTAAAGAAAGATTCAATTTTTTCGTTAACGGTTCAGTATAAGTCAAGGTTGCACCTTTAGTCGTATTATTACCAATATTCTTTTTAAACTGATCTGTGGTATCTCTTGTAAAAACATTGTCTTTGTTATAGTTGATGAAAGCCAATAAATAAGTATCGCCATCATTTTCATCTCTATTGATATTCATATTTAAAGAGACTGAACGTCCAGCCTTTTTAAATTTTTTCGTCAAAAAAGCATTTATACCAAAAGATTGTCCATCAGAATTTCTACTATTATTGGTCGAATCAGAGTTCAAAAAATCACCATTCTTATTGATCGTAGTTGAAAACGATCGATCGTCCGTCCAATTCTTATTTTTTGAGGCATTACCTTGAATAGTTAACGTGGTCAACGAGTCAAACTTCAAGTCATACTTCAAATTCATCCTTTGCTTTGTTAAATCTGATTTGGCGTTTCTTATTTTATCCGTAAATTGAATATCATTTTCTAGGTTATTTTGTCTATTCGTGACTTCGTTACCATCGCTTTCAATTTTCCCGTACTTGTAACTCAAATTCAATTTATGCTTGTCTGAATTCCATTTATCAAAAAAGTTGACTCCCGTATTCATCACTTTAGGGACACCAATAGCACCACTACCAGAAAAGTCATCACCTCCAGAACTATAATACATACCATCCTCATTATAATTCACACCAGCATCTGACCCATACTTTTGAGCGTCCTCCCAAGACAAAGACGTACCACCATTATTACCAAATAATCCGTAAGCAGATATCTTTTGTGAGCCTTTAAATTTATTCAGCATTAATTGACCATTGTAATAATCATCAGTTCCGTCACCAGCAACAGCTTTCCCAAACACCCCATTTTTAGAACCTTCTTTTAGCTTCACATTGATCGTTTGTTCTTTATTTCCATCATCGACACCTGTTCGTTCTGCTTGCTCAGATTGTTTTTCATAAACCTGAACTTTGTCTACCATATCCGAACGGATATTACGGGTTACTAATTTTGGATCATCACCAAAGAACTCCTCGCCACCCACCAAGACCTTTTTAACCGTCTTTCCTTGTGCAGTGATATTACCCGCCGCATCGACTGTAATACCCGGTAATACTTTTAACAAGTCCTCGACTTTGGCATTTTTCTCCACTTTGTAGCTACCAGCATCATACTCTGTCGTATCACCTTTTATAGTAACCGGAATACGACCTGTTACGATAACCTCTTGTAAAAGCTGCGTAGTACTCGTCAGACCAACCTTTAAGGCTGAATAATCTTGATTAGGTAATATTGAGGTATAATAATCGCCGTATTTAGGATAACTCACAATAAGCACCCCTTCACTTTCTAGTGGTGTATTTAACGAAAAATTTCCATTTTCATCAGATCTGGTAAAATCTAGAAGAATAGAATCTTTGGCACTCAAAAGCATGATCGTTGCATTTGACAACTTCTGCTGATCTTTGGCATCGCTAATTTTACCTTGTATCAGTAGCGTCCTAAACGTTGAAAAAAGTGGCGGTGTTTTGCTATAGCAAAGTTGCTATATTTAAATCGTCAAATTTTAACACACCGCCATGGTAAATTTAAACGTTTTTAGTCAGATTTTATCACTTATCGACCGCGAATTATTCAAGGTTTTGGTTGCTAAGCACAAGAGTGACAAACATTGTAAAGGGATCAACAGCTGGACGCATCTTGCTAGCATGTTGTTTTGCCATTTTTCTTCTGCAGATTCAGTTCGTGATATCAGTAATGGCTTACGTAGTACGACTGGTAATTTGAACCATTTAGGTGTTGGTAGAGCACCCAGCAAGTCCAATATTTCCTATATCAACAAGCACCGCACCCATGAACTCTTTAAAGATCTGTACTTTTCGCTATTAGATAAGCTATGGCAAAAGGATACCCATTTGCGCAAAGATCTAACGCAATTAAAGCGCAAGGTTTATCTGATGGATGCCAGTATCATCCCTTTATGTTTATCTGTATTTGACTGGGCTAAATTTAGAAGCACCAAAGGTGCTGTAAAACTGCACACTGTGCTGGATTATGATGGATGTCTTCCTGTTTTCATGCAGATTACAGACGGGAAAGTTCATGAAAGCCAGCGTGCGGGTAGCTATAGTTTTTCCAAAGGAAGCGTTGTAGTGGTGGATAGAGGTTATGTGGATTACAACTGGCTCGGGGATTTGGACAGCAGAGGTTGTTATTTTGTTACCAGGAGTAAAACTAACATGAAGTACAACGTTATCAAGTCATACCAGAGTGAAGCACTCCTTGAAAAGGGAATCATTAAAGATGAGATCATTGAGCTTTCTGGTCCATCAGCAGATAGATACAACTCTAAACCATTACGCTTGATTCACTTTTGGGACAGCAGCACAGACAACCAGTACCACTTTCTGACAAATAATATCCAATGGAAGGCATCACTAGTAGCTAACATTTATAAACAGCGATGGCAGATCGAGATTTTCTTCAAGCATCTGAAGCAACGCTTAAAAATATCATCTTTTGTGGGTACTTCTGAAAATGCGGTCATGATCCAAATATGGACTTCGTTGATTGGAATATTACTGCTCAAATACCTTCAGAAGAAGGCTAAATACGATTGGAATCTGTCTAACTTGGTCGGGTTTATCAGGATGAATATATTCGTGAAAATAAATATATGGCAATGGATAGATGATCCTTTTATCAGGCCACCAGTTAAGGGTAAAAATGGACAGCTACAGATATTCTCAGACTAAAAAATAGGGTCAAAATTGAAATTATCTAAAAATAGATACTGTTTCAAGGGAAACACGCGCCTAAAATTTATTTAGGACGGAAGTGACCTTGTATTTTACTTTGAGCAAAGCAGAAGCTCACAAGCATCGGTAAAAGCAATAACAAATGGAAAACTGTTTTTCTTTTCATTTAAAAACTATAATTATCAGGTTGGTTAATAAAACTGCACAAATATATTGTATAGTTACTCCTATTAGATAGCGTTTCCATGGAAATGTTACAAAAATTGTTATATTTTTTTTTATTACTCTAATTATGGTTGTAAAAGCATAATTATCAAAGTGAAATTACAATGTTTTACCTATTTTTGTTATAAATACATTCATACTATGCAAACTATACAAGAATATGTTGAGGCAAACAAACAACGATTTTTAGATGAGTTGTTTGACTTATTACGCCTTCCTTCAGTAAGTGCTGATCCGAAATTCAAAGGAGATGTTGAGAAAACTGCAGCATTTGTTGCAGAAAAATTAAAAGTAGCTGGCGCTGATAATGTTGAAATCTGTCAAACCGCTGGTTATCCTATAGTTTATGGAGAAAAGATCATTGATCCGGCATTACCTACGGTATTGACTTACGGCCATTATGATGTACAGCCCGCTGATCCATATGAGTTGTGGGATACGCCTCCATTCGAACCTACTATTCGTGATGGTAAGATTTATGCTCGCGGTTCTGCAGATGATAAAGGGCAGTTCTATATGCATGTAAAAGCATTCGAATATATGATGAAAAATAATGCGCTACCGTGCAATATTAAATTCATGATCGAAGGAGAAGAAGAAGTCGGTTCAATTAACTTAGGAAACTTTGTTAAAGAAAATAAAGAAAAATTAAAAGCCGATGTAATTGTTATCTCTGACACATCGATGATTAGCTTAGAGACTCCTTCATTGGAAACAGGATTAAGAGGCCTATCGTATGTAGAAGTTGAAGTTACTGGTCCTAATAGAGATCTGCACTCGGGCGTATACGGTGGAGCTGTTGCAAATCCTGCGACTATCCTTGCTAAATTAATTGCTTCCTTACACGATGAGCATAATCATATTGCGATTCCTGGCTTTTATGATGACGTAGTAGAATTGACACAAGAAGAGCGAGATGAACTCAATAAAGCTCCATTTGAAATTGAAGCTTATCAAGAAGATTTAGGTATCCAAGAAGTATGGGGTGAAGAAGGATATTCAACAATCGAGCGCACGGGCACTAGACCAACATTAGAAGTGAATGGCATCTGGGGTGGGTATATCGGCGAGGGTGCTAAAACGGTACTTCCTTCTAAAGCATATGCAAAGATTTCGATGCGACTGGTTCCCAACCAGAACTCTCAGCGCATCACTGATTTGTTTAAAAAACATTTTGAAGCTATTGCTCCAGATTGCGTTAAAGTTGAAGTTAAACCGCATCATGGTGGCGAACCCGTGGTCACTCCTACAGACAGTATCGCATACAAAGCTGCAGAAAAAGCATTAACAGAAACCTTTGGTATAAAACCTATTCCAACTCGAGGTGGAGGTTCTATTCCTATTGTCGCTTTATTTGAAGAAGTTCTTGGATTGAAGACCGTTTTACTTGGATTTGGCTTAAATAGTGACAACCTACATTCTCCAAATGAAAAATATGGTGTTGAGAACTACCTTAAAGGTATATCTACTATTCCTTTATTTCACAAATATTATGCTGAATTAAATAAATAAAGATCCATATAATTAATAAAAAAAGGGGTTCAAATATTGAACCCCTTTTCCATGATAATAAAACTTTGATAAGATATCCCACCAATAGAAACATAGATGATTAAATTCTTGAAGAGCGTACATCGCTGTTTTTACTTTGCCAATGTCTTTATTGTTTTCTGCATACTATTTCCTCTGATATGGTTTTATGCTAGAAATGTTTCCAAAAACTATAGCAAAATAGCATTCCTCAGAAGGTGGATGAGTTTAATCGGCTCCTATTGCTCCGGAATTTTTTATTCCGTTAAATTTGAAAAAGAAATCGACTGGTCAAAACCCTATATTTTATGTGCTAATCATACCTCTGTTTTAGATATTACAGCAATAAACTATGTCTCTCCCAAAGCGATTACATTTATTGGTAAAGTTGAATTACTGAAAAATCCAGTAACGCGTATATTTTTTAAAACAATCGATATCCCTGTTGATCGTAAAAGTAGAATGTCCTCTTTCAGATCTTTTAAAAAAGCCAATGAAATGTTAAAAGAAGGTAAATCTATAGCAATTTTTCCAGAAGGTAAGATCGCAGACCATTATCCTCCAGATTTACACGCATTTAAATCCGGAGCATTTCGTATGGCAATCGAAAACAATATTCCAATAATACCCATCGTCATCGAGAACGCATGGGAAATTCTCTGGGACGATGGAAGCAAAACGGGATCACATCCTGGTCGTGTAAATATTCAAGTACTTGCACCAATAAACACCGAAGAATACAACGAACAAAATGCCACTGAATTAGAAAATCACGTCTATAATAAGATGCTTTCACATTGGAAATCACAGAATAAATCGTAATTTCAAATCATATTTAAACAAGTACACTATGGCCTCCTCAACATTAATTGAAATTCAAGAAATTGCCCGACAATATACAATAGGGACTGAAACTATACATGCCTTAAAATCTGTTTCCTTGAATATAAATAAAGGTGAATTTGTTGCTTTAATGGGGCCATCTGGATCTGGAAAGTCTACGCTAATGAATATTTTAGGGTGTTTGGACACGCCCAACAAAGGTGCGTATATCCTAAATGGAATAAATGTAAGTGACATGTCTGACGATGAGTTAGCCGAGGTTCGAAACAAAGAAATTGGTTTTGTTTTTCAAACATTTAATCTCTTACCGAAAAGTACCGCTTTAGAAAATGTTGCATTACCCTTAATTTATGCAGGGATTAAACAAAATATCCGTGAGGAAAAAGCAACACAGGCGCTTAACAGTGTTGGCTTAGGTAATCGCGTGGATCATCGCCCCAATGAACTTTCTGGAGGGCAAAGACAACGAGTAGCTGTTGCGCGGGCATTGATTAACAATCCATCGATCATACTTGCCGATGAGCCAACCGGAAATCTAGACACGAAGACCTCCATTGAAATCATGGGGCTTTTAGAAGAAATACACTCGAAGGGTAATACGATAATACTCGTCACGCACGAAGAAGATATAGCACTTCATGCGCATCGAATCGTACGTATGAGAGATGGACTTATTGAGGCTGATTATCCAAACACGGATATCAAATCGGTATCCCCAAGGTTATCTGCCTTGCATGAAAAAGGTGACGATTTCGAAAAAATGTAGAAAGCTGGCTATTGACCGTGATTTTTTTTAACCCTGAATACCAGACGTTTAATCTATTGCGTTAAAAATAAATGCTAAATAACTTGCTAAAGACAAATTAAATTATATTTTTGCGAAAATTGAAAACTTAATCTGTTTTTATTATGTATTGGACATTAGAGTTAGCTTCACATTTAGAAGATGCCCCTTGGCCGGCAACAAAAGATGAATTAATCGACTACGGTATTCGTTCTGGTGCGCCTGTTGAAGTAATCGAAAATTTACAAGATTTAGAAGACGACGGTGAGCCCTATGAGAATATTGAAGAAATCTGGCCAGATTATCCAACAAAGGATGATTTCTTCTTTAACGAAGACGAGTATTAATAAAAAATGCCTTGCTATAAATTGTAAGGCATTTTTTATTCATTTTAACTTTTTCAATTTAACTTAAGCCGCTTGCTATGATATCGACATTTTTTAGAAAAATAGGAATTATAATTTTATTATTGATTCCAAATATCATGTTCGCACAGGAAAATAAATATGCTGAGGAACAGGTAACTTATATCAAAAAGTTTACGGATGATTTGAACGATACAACTGTTGCTACTGATGTCATACTGAGTCAATATATTGTAATATCCAATGAATTGACCGATGAATTATTTGATTACCTTAAAGCAAGCCTTGATGAAATACGACTCAACATACAAATGAAAGATAAAAGTCAAATACAGTATTTCAACTATTTTGATCTTCAGAAAAAAGAAACACGTGATATTGACTTAGAAGGCAAAAATCCAAATAACATCTATTTTCTGAAAGTAAAAGATAGACTTATTGTTGCACTTTACTTAGACAATGAGAAAATAGCATCTTTTACATTGGTATCCAAAGGAAATAATTTAGCCCATTTTGTAACATATTAAATTTATTCACCAAATCCCTTGCTTTTTTTAAAATAATCAACCATATTTGTTTAGTACAATAAAGAAATGAATATAAACGTATTAAATAAGTCGTGGTGGTGGCATAGCAGTTAAAACTGTTGTGGCAAAAAACTATTGCTTAGATTTATCTATACATCAAAATAGTAGGCTTGCCTTTTTTAGGCGAGCCTTTTTTTATTTTAATAGCAGAATGAAAAAAATATTAGCACATTTATTTGAATACAAATCTTTCAGTCGTAAAGAGGCTTACGATATCCTCATTAATATAACAGAAGGAAAATATGAAAGCCATCAAATAGCAGCATTTATGACCGCTTATGGCATGCGCAGTATCCGTGTTGAAGAACTTGGCGGGTTTAGAGATGCTATGTATGACCTTTGCCTTAAGGTCGATTTCGATGGGTATGACCTCATTGACCTATGTGGTACTGGTGGCGACGGTAAAAACACCTTTAATATTTCCACATTGGCTTCATTCGTAGTTGCGGGTGCTGGTTACCACGTTGCGAAACATGGAAATATCGGTGTCTCTTCAGGATGCGGATCTTCCAATGTAATGGAATATCTGGGCTATCAATTTACAAACGATAAGGATGAATTGACAAGACAACTGGATCAGGCTAACATCTGCTTTTTACACGCTCCACTATTTCATCCTGCGATGAAAATTGTAGCTCCAATTCGAAAAGCGTTAGGTGTCAAAACCTTTTTCAACATGCTAGGGCCGTTAACCAATCCGGCAAATCCAAAATTTCAATCAGTGGGTGTATTTAGTTTAGAATTAGCACGATTATACGGTTATCTATACCAAGAGTCTGCTAAACAATATTCAATAATACATGCGCTCGATGGCTATGATGAAATATCGCTAACGGGAGATTTTAAAGTCATTACGAATAGTGGAGAACATTATTACAACATACCCGAACTTGGTTTTGAACCTGTATCACCAGCTTCTTTAGCAAGTGGAGAAACAATTCGTGAGGCTGCCGAAACATTCTTAAAAATTATCAGCAATGAGGGAAACGAGGTTCAAAACAATGTCGTACTCACAAATGCTGCATTTGCTATTAAAACATTTAATCCAGAAAGGACTTTTGGAGACTGCTTTTATGAAGCCGAGGAATCATTAAAAAGTGGTAGCGCATTCAATAGTTTCAATAAAATTATAAACAAATAACATGAGCTTAAAAATAAAAGTTTGTGGTATGAAAGATCTAGACAATATGTTAGATCTAATTAAATTACCAATCGACTATATGGGTTTGATTTTCTACGAGAAATCAAAACGATATGTCAGTGCCTTGGATGCCCATTTTATAAAATCAATCCAAGGGATAAAAAAAATAGGCGTTTTTGTAAATGCCAATGAACAAGAAATCATACAACAAGCCAATAATTTTGGCCTTATGGGGATACAATTACATGGGCAAGAAAGTCCTGAGCTTTGTCAAATACTTAAGTCTCAAGATTTCATGGTAATCAAAGCCTTTGGTATAGACGAAAATTTCGACTGGAAATCGTTAAAACCGTACGAGGATGTTGTTGATTATTTTCTATTTGATACTAAAAGTAAAAACCATGGCGGTTCTGGAGAACAGTTTGAATGGGACCTACTCGCTCATTATCCTTTGGATAAACCTTACTTTTTAAGCGGCGGTTTGAGCTCCGAGAATATTGCTTCAGCAATCCAGTTTCCTGACCATCGTTTGTACGGACTCGATTTAAATTCAAAATTTGAATTTAAATCAGGAATAAAAAATGTAGAATTATTAGAACAGACTTTGAAAAATATTAGAAATGAGCAAATACCAAGTTAATGAAAAAGGATATTACGGTCAATTTGGGGGAGCTTACATACCTGAAATGTTATATCCGAATGTTGAAGAACTTCGTCTAAAATATTTAGATATCATCCAAGAGGCGAGTTTCCAAGAAGAATTTAATCAACTTTTAAGAGATTATGTTGGTCGACCATCACCACTGTATTTTGCCAGTCGACTTTCTGAAAAATACGGTACCAACGTTTACTTGAAAAGAGAGGACCTCAATCATACAGGTGCACATAAGATAAACAATACCATTGGGCAAATCTTATTAGCCGAAAGGTTAGGAAAAAAGAGAATAATTGCAGAGACAGGCGCAGGACAACATGGTGTCGCTACTGCCACTGTGTGCGCTTTAAAAGGCTTACAATGCGTCGTCTATATGGGGGCAGTAGATATTGCAAGACAGGCGCCTAATGTCGCTCGGATGAAGATGATGGGTGCTGAAGTAATTGCTGCTGAATCAGGTAGTAAAACTTTGAAAGACGCAACAAATGAGGCATTAAGAGATTGGATAAATAACCCCGTGGATACCCACTATATTATTGGTTCGGTGGTAGGCCCTCATCCCTATCCAGATATGGTAGCTCGTTTTCAATCTATCATTTCTGAAGAGACAAAAAAACAACTCTTGGAAAAAACTGGGAAATCAACCCCTGATTATGCCATTGCATGTGTGGGAGGTGGGTCGAATGCAGCTGGTATGTTTTATCATTTTTTAGATGAAGAATCGGTCCAACTTATAGCTGTTGAAGCGGCTGGACATGGAGTATCCTCGGGAGAATCTGCAGCAACCACCGCTTTGGGAAAAGAAGGTGTATTACACGGAAGCCGATCACTGCTTATGCAAACTCCAGATGGACAAGTAGTAGAACCATACTCAATATCTGCAGGTTTGGATTACCCGGGTATTGGTCCTCAGCATGCCTGGTTATTTAAATCAGGTCGCGGTAATTATGTTAGTGCGACAGATAAAGAAGCAATGGAAGCGGGTCTATTATTAACGAGACTTGAAGGTATTATCCCTGCGATTGAAAGCGCCCATGCACTCGCTTATTTAGAAAAGAAAAAATGGAAACCGGAAGAAACAATCGTTATCTGCCTATCTGGTCGTGGGGATAAGGATTTGGACAATTATATGAAATACTTTGGTTTTTAAACAATGAGAAAAATAGAAAAAAAAGGAGATCAAGGTCTCCTATCCATATATTATACAGCCGGCTATCCTACTCTTGATAGTACAGTAGCTATTGCTAAAAAACTTGAAGAGTCTGGAGCTGATTTTTTAGAGATCGGATTTCCATATTCTGATCCTGTTGCTGATGGTCCAACCATACAACATAGTTCCGAGATTTCGCTAAAGAATGGCATGACAGTTGAAATTCTTTTTGAACAATTAAAAGACCTCCGTAAACATGTCAGCATTCCTGTGTACTTGATGGGCTATGTAAACCCTTTGTTACAATATGGGGTAGAGCGTTTTTGCAAAGCTTGTAAAAGTGTAGGAGTTGATGGAATTATTGTACCCGACCTACCTATGTATGAGTACGAAGAACTGTATAAGGATATTTTTGAGCAAAATGATGTTGCAAATATATTTATTGTCACTCCGCAAACATCGGAAGATCGCATTAGAAAAATTGATAATTTATCTAACAGTTTTATATACCTGCTTTCGTCCAATGCAACTACAGGTACTGAATTGAATGTAGGAGATAAAACAGCAGCTTACTTTCAACGCATAAAAGATCTGAATCTTAAAAGTCCAATCGCAATTGGTTTTGGCATCTCCAATAAAGAATCTTTCGAACAGGCAGTATCTTACGCTACCGGCGCAATTATTGGAACTGCATTCGTTAAACTATTGACTAAGGACAATTATTTGGACGAAATTCCCCACTTTATTGAATCCATCAAAGCATAATAAAAAAATCCTTGCAAAGCAGGGATTTTTTATTTTTCAACCCTACATATTGTGTATAGCATATTGACTTCACCATAAATACTGATCGAGTAACAAAGCATATAATTGCTTAATATACTCATGCCTCACCTCCCATTGATCTTTCAATCCATATTGTCGCAAACAACAATTATTGGAATCATTTTCGCATTCAAAATATATTAATGTAGCAATATTATGACACCAAGTATGCACCAGATAGCAAGTTCTTTGTTAGATTTGTCACAATGAAACAGTTGATTGTATTATTTTTAATCTTACACTATTCCCTTACGGCGACTAGCGCAACTGTATATTTTCATTTTTGCCATGGTGAAACACAGTCTATCTCTCTGAGTAATGACAAGACATCGCATTCAGAATGTTCATTGTGCAAAAAAAATGATACCTGCCACAAGACAACTTCCACTGAAGATAACAAATGTAAAAACGTTTCTGTTGATTTGAAAAATGTAGATGACAATCACTTTTCCTCCGACAGTACAAAGATTTATCCGACTTTCAGTCCGGCTATACTTGTTTTGAATTGGATTATTATCAATCAATTTTATTTTGAAAATATTACCAATCCTAAAAGTGTCTTACCTTGCAGTAAGCCCATAAGTGAATCGGATATTCCCCCTTATTTAGTCAATTGTAATTTCAGAATCTGATTAAAATAAATTTTTATTGGTCTCTATGAGACACGGAAATCAAACTTCAACTATACATTTTGAAGTGTATTACTATTTTAAAAATTTAAAAAATCATGAAGCAAATTATTCAATACGCACTTATACCTTTATTTCTTTTTCTATCAAATTCATTAAAAGCAGAATTTAATTTCGCTAAGCAAGATAGCACAACTACATTACACGTAGCAGGTAATTGTGGTATGTGCAAAAAACGTATCGAAAAGGCAGCCAAACTTCCGGGTGTTTCTGCTGCAACTTGGAATGAGGATACCCAGAAATTAAATTTAACCTACAGTAACAAAAAGTCTACATTAGAAGATATTAAAAAAAGTATTGCCCATGTAGGACACGATGTTGAAAATCTTCGTGGAGATGATAAAGCATATGCAGAATTGCATGAATGTTGTTTGTATCCACGATTAGAAAGTTCAAATGCACTTCCGACTGCGAATGTTGGTAATGCAACGAGCAGTGCAATGCATACCGTACCATCGGCAGATAGTACAGTGACTATGCAGGTTGCAGGAAACTGCCCAATGTGTAAAAAACGTATAGAGACTGCTGCAAATATTACAGGTGTTTCCGCAGCAGTTTGGGATGTCGACACAAAAAAATTAATTATAAAATACAATAACCAATCCGCTAATTCAGATGCTATAAGAAAAAGTATTGCGGCAGCTGGACATGATGTTGACCATGTACCTGCTGATGATCAAGCATATGAAGCACTGCATGAATGTTGCCTATATCCAAGAATGGAAAATGGTCAAATAACGGCAGAAAAAGTAAAGGAAGAGAATCACCAAGATCACAACCATATCGTTACAGGTGTCGTTGTTGAAGAAAATGAGAAAGGAGATTTAAACCCAATTATTGGTGTTAACATCCATTGGTTAGAAGATAAAAGCAAAAATACAAGAACCAATGAAAACGGTGTTTTCAAATTGCAGCATTACGCTAACTTCAAACAACTTGTAGTTAGTTTTGCGGGTATGCAATCGGATACCATCACCGTCAAAGACTTACACGAAGTTCTTATGATCAATGCCAAAGGTAATGTATTAGCAGAAGTAGTCATTACAGGTAGTAGAAAGTCCAATTTCATAAACCGTATGAATCCGGCTCGTGTAGAAGTCATAACGGCTAAGGAATTGTTTAAAGCGGCATGTTGTGATTTAAGTGAGAGCTTCGAAACAAATGCATCCGTAGACGTGGTCAGCAATGATGCAGTGACAGGTTCAAAACAGATTCAAATGCTTGGACTCAGTGGTATTTATACGCAATTAACCGTTGAGAACTTACCTGGACCTCGTGGTCTAGCAGCCCCGCTTGGCCTTAATTCCATTTCTGGAACTTGGATTGAATCTATTCAAATAGCAAAAGGTATTGGTTCCGTCGCTAACGGATATGAGAACATGGCCGGTCAAATTAATATTGAATTAAAAAAACCTCAAAATTCCGATCGTTTATTCTTCAATGCCTATGCTAATAACATGGGACGAACTGATGTAAATTTGAACTTAGCACAAAAAATCAATGACAATTGGTCAACGTCAGTCCTATTACACGATAATTTCATGTTCAACAAAAGCATGAATTTCAGTGACAATGGATTTCGCGACATTCCAGTTGGTAATCTATTTTCAGGGATCAATCGATGGAATTATGAAAACGGCAAAGGCTTTATAGCACAATTTGGTGTCAAATACTTAAATGATGACCGTACAGGTGGTCAAACAGATTTTAATAAAAAAACTGATAAAGGCACAACAAACAAATATGGCTTGGGTTTTGACATCGAAAGAATTGAGGGGTTTGCGAAAATTGGCTATGTCTTTCCTGAAAATAGACACCGTAGTATAGGCTTACAGTTAGCAGGTTCCAATTATAATCAAAAAAGCTACTTTGGCTTGAAGAATTATAATGGCGAGCAACAGAACGGTTATGCAAATTTGATTTTCCAAGATGTTCTTGGAACTGTAGCTCATAAATACCGCGTTGGGGCTTCCGTGAATTACGATAACTATGACGAATTATACTTAGATGTTCAAAACTTCAAAAGAAAAGAAACTGTTTCGGGGGCTTTCTTAGAGTATACATTTAGCCCAAATGAAAAATTTGATGCCGTAGTAGGCCTTAGACAAGATTACAATTCATTATATGGATGGTTTACTACGCCTCGCCTAAACTTACGTTATGCACCATTTACGGGCAATACAATGCGTTTAAGCGCAGGAAGAGGCCAAAGAACGGCGAATATCATTGCTGAAAACATGTCCGCATTAGCAAGTAGCCGTACATTAATCATCAAAAATGAAGACAACTTTAAAAATGCCTACGGTCTACAGCCTGAGGTCTCCTGGAATACAGGATTTACAATAGACCAAACTTTTAGGTTATTTAATAGAGAAGCAACTGCATCAGTAGAATTGTTTAGAAACAATTTTGAAAACCAAGTCGTTGTAGATTATGAAAACCCAAGAGAAATCTCATTCTATAACCTCGACGGAAAATCATACTCCAATAGCCTACAAGCAGAATTACGATTCAACCCATTGCCACGTTTAGAGACAAGACTTGCATACCGTTTATTAGATGTTCAAACAGATTTTGAAAGTGGACGAAACAGCAAGCCGCTATTGGCTAAACATAGAGGATTTACAAACCTAGCATATTCACTTCCTTCAGGTTGGAGCTTTGATTATACACTCAACATCGTTGGTGATAAGAGAATTCCATCTACCATTGAAAATCCAATAGCATATCAAGTACCAACAAAATCAAACGCTTATGTAACAATGAATGCGCAAGTCAGTAAAGATTTTGGAAAACATAAAAATTTCACAATATATGTGGGAGGAGAAAATTTAACGAACCATTTTCAACAAAACCCAATTATAGGTGCTGATGATCCATTCGGTTCTTATTTTGATACCTCACTATTATGGGGTCCACTAACCGGTAGAATGTTCTACACAGGAGTAAGATTTCATATCAATTAGAAACAGAAAGGGGGACTATACTTATAGTTCCCCTTTTTTATGTGCAGCTATTTTCTTCAATTCCTGATAAAGACGAGCTGTTGGTAAGCCTACGACATTCGTATATTCTCCTTTTATACTTTTAATGCCAATACGACCAATCCATTCCTGTATACCATACGAACCCGCTTTATCCATAGGTTGAAATTCATCAATATAAAAATTTATTTCCTCATCACTCAAAGGATAAAATTCAACTTCGGTAGATTCTGAAAAAGTCGTTAATTTCTGATTATTCAGAATACATACCGCAGTTATCACTTCATGAACAGTTCCTGACAGCATCTTAAGAACCTTAAATGCCTCCTCTTTATTTTTAGGCTTCCCCAAAATATCCTGCCCCAAAGTTACGACAATCGTATCTGCAGTAATGATCAATGCATGCTCAAAGTCGTTTAAAAAAGCTGCAGCCTTCTTTTCCGCAATTGATCGGACCACGTCTATTGGTTTCAATAGCGCATCAACCACTTCATCGGTCTCACGAACAATAACTTCGAATTTCAATCCCAACTCACTTAATAATTGACTTCGTCTTGGAGACTGAGATCCCAATATGATATGTTTATCAATTAAATTCACCATCATCTAAATGCTTCTAATTTCATGATCCAGTTCCCATCTTCCCTGTATTTTCAGGACTTTTTCCATCACATCGCGAACAGCACCAAAGCCACCTGCTACAGGCGATATATAGTGACAAACTTTTTTAACCTCCTCGATAGCATCAGAAGGACAGGTAGCCAAACCCGCAAATTGCATACATGGCAAATCAGGCATATCATCCCCCATATAGAGAATATCTTCAAATTCTAAATTATAGCGTTCCAATATTTCTTTTAGCTTCTCCATTTTATTAGAAATCCCAGAATGAACTTCTTTGATTCCTAGTCCTTCTAGCCTCTTTACTACACCTTTCGAATTTCCTCCTGTAATAATGATGACCGGATAACCCCGCTTAACAGCCAACTGCAATACATATCCATCCTTAATATTGAAAGATCGCATCTGATGCCCATCTTCATTTACAAGTACTCGACCATCAGTTAATACACCGTCTACATCCAATACAAAAGCTTTCACTTTTTTTAGATTATCAAAAATCATAACTCTTTTTTTTCAAAAATAAGTATTAAAAAATTCGAAATACGATATATTTTTATGAATATTAATCCTTCAAATAGACATCTTTTTATTCCATTTAGACAAAAAATCATATTAATGTCACAACACATATTGTGACGACAACTTTATGATAAAATATTTGGATGCAACTGCTATTTTCATGTATCTTTGTAGAAGATAATTAAGGTTATCTATTACTAAAAAGTAATGATGAGTGTCATGAAGAATTAATCGAAATGACATTCACACAACATTAAATCAAATGTTTATCATTAATTTTGCAGTAACAAATCACCACAAGATGGCGATTTATTTAAAATGTCTTTTCATAATTTAGGTTTATAATTGGTTAGTAACAAACCCTGGTGCCCATCATCAGGGTTTTGTTTTTTAAACAACTAGACTAAAAAAAATAGCTGCAAATGAATCATTTACAGCTATAATCAGATTTAACAAAGTTCTATTTTTTCGGAAGCATCTTTAAATTAATTTTTGGCTTTACTCCATTAGGTTTTCTAGTAAACGTACTTCCTGCAGGAACATAATCGTTAAAAAAACCAAAATTCCTGAGGTAAAATCTGTTATCATTAACCCCTCCTGCATAATCCATACGATAGCCTTTATGTCCTGTGTTATCAACCGTAAATCTACCTGCAGTACATTCGTACCAATTTCCCTTATCGTCAGCTACCCATTGATTTGAAAACTGTACCTCTCTTTGATAAATACCTTGCTCTGGATTGAAATTCTCTAAAAAAGAATGAAATCTGGATAGATATTGATTCGTTTGAGGACGTTCAAATTCCGCAATAATCTGCCATTCACCTACCTCTGGAGCATAAAACCAAGCAGTGTAAGCCGTATAATTATTTGCTATAGGTCTACCACGCAATAAAAATTTATAGGTATTTCCAGCGACCCAATTAAACTTTAAATAACTTTGACCACCAGAACCTTCATTTCCGAATTCGCCGGTATGAACTGCTTGACCTTTAGTTTTTAAAATAATCTTGTGATCATCAGGGATCTCATTTGGATCATCTGTCGTAAAAGGACTCCAGACAGAAAATAAAATGCGGCGTTCGGTACTGCTATTTACCTGCATACCGAAGTAACCGACATTAAAGCCATTAGACATAAAATAAGAACCCTCTACGTCATTTCCTTTCGGAACGGTAACTTCATTATAAAAATATTCAATATTCTTATCTTTTGGTTGCTCATAGCCCATATGAGTTGATGGTCCTCTTCTACCCCAGTAAAAGAAATTATCTTCATTATTTCTAACAAAATTCATTTGTTCTGAAGCTGCTCCCGTCAAAACATAACCATCAATGGTAGGATATAATGAAGCTACAGTTTTTGCTTTTAATTCAATTGCATAGTATCCCGTGTCTGCAATTGTAAAATCAGCAATATTTATCTGACCTTTTTGGTCAGGCGATATGCTAACATCGACACTTTTACCTGCCAATGTAAAGGTAAATTCTCCACCATCATTAGCCTTAATAACTTGAACTGAAACATGCACATTGCCTGTTTTGCCAAAGCGAACAAATGTTTTGACCGTACGTCCTGCATCATTCCAATGTTCGATCTTCCCGGTCTTCACAATCGATTCTTTATTATCGCTTTGCGGATACTCCCAAGTATTGCCACCGATAGGCACAAAACTCTCCTTTTCAGATGTCAAAGACTGAGCGTAAGCGAACGTCAGATTTAAAAAGAAAAATAGGAATAATAACTTTTTTATTGATTTCATGTTCATAACAATTAATTATAACATTAAATATAATGATAGGAATATGAATATCGAACCGTTAGAAACACTTAAAAAAAAACAACCGATTGCAGTTACGATGCAATCGGTTGTTAAATTGTATAAAAATACTGTTACAACAATATTTAGTCTTTTTGGGGTCCCCTAGTGTCATGACCAGGCTTAGAAATAGAACTTCGCATATCAGTATCTGCTTGGATATTCTGCATCTTATAATAATCCATAATACCTAAATTTCCATTTTTAAAAGCTTCTGCCATTGCTAACGGTAATTGAGATTCAGCCTCAATCACTTTTGCTCTTGCTTCTTGCGCCTTGGCACGCATTTCCTGCTCATTGGCTACAGCCATAGCTCTGCGCTCTTCCGCTCTTGCATTAGCAACTTTTAAATCGGCCTCAGCTTGATCTGTTTGCAATTTTGCACCTACGTTTTCACCAATATCAATATCTGCAATATCGATAGATAAAATTTCGAAAGCTGTACCACTATCCAATCCTTTAGCAAGGACTGTCTTTGATATGCGGTCTGGATTTTCTAAAACCTGCTTATGGCTTTCCGAAGATCCAATCGTTGTCACGATACCTTCACCAACACGAGCTAAAATAGTTTCTTCACCTGCACCTCCAACTAATTGATTAATATTAGCTCGGACAGTAACACGTGCTTTCGCTATTAATTGAATACCATCCTTTGCAACAGCAGCTACTGGAGGAGTATTGATAACTTGTGGATTAACCGATAATTGAACTGCGTCAAAAACATCACGTCCAGCCAAATCAATAGCTGTAGCTAGTTTAAAACTTAGGGGAATATTCGCCTTATCTGCTGAGATTAAAGCTTTAATCACTCTATTCACATTCCCACCTGCTAAATAATGGGTCTCAATTTCGTTGGATGTAATATTTAAGCCTGCCTTTGTCGAAATTATCATCGCATTTGTCACCAAAGAGGGTGGCACTTTACGCAATCTCATCAATACCAAATTCAATAAGCTAATTTTAACATTAGACAGTTGAGCCGTGAACCAAAGATTGACGGGTAATAAATAAAGCAAAAGAAACAAGGCTACTACACAGCCTATAATCATTAAAGCAAAAGAAAAATTTGGATCCATCTGATTAGATTAATTAAATAGTAATTGTTTTAAAGATATTAAATAATGAGCAGACATTTACTATTGTAGAAAAAAAAACAGCATTAATTATAAGCATAAGCGATTATCTGATTGCGTTAAATTTATTTTCAATAATCTAATCACGTAAAAAAAACAGACTTTGTGTCGATAAACAATTGCAAAACTTTTGCAACTCACCAACCTTGTCGTATATTTAGAAATTATTACGAAAAAGAAACAATTAAAAGCAATATTTTGCTTATTTTTAGGGAAAAACACAAATACAATAACATAATGAAAAAATTATTTGTTTTACCAGCTATTGCATTGGCAATAACTTTTGCTTCTTGCGGAGGCAATACAACAAAAGAAAACAGTTCAACTACTGAACAAACAACTCCAGAAGTTGTTGAGGCGGAAACAGAAACAATCCCTGGAATTGAAAATGTCGAGCTTTCTAACACTTTAGCATTAGAAGGTAATGATGCAATGAAATATGATAAAAACCTTTTCCGCGTAAAAGCTGGAGAAAGCGTTGAATTAACATTTAAGAATGCAGGTACAATGCCAAAAGAATCTATGGGACATAACGTGGTAATCTTAAAACCAGGAACTGACCTAGCTACTTTTGGTGGAGAAGCAGCAGCTGCACAAGCGGATGAATATGTTCCAAAATCGGCACTTTCTTCTGTAGTAGCACATACAAAATTACTAGGTCCAGGTGAAACTGATAAAATTACCTTTACACTAGAAAAAGGAACTTACGATTTCATCTGTAGCTTCCCTGGTCACTACGGAGTAATGCAAGGTAAAATTGTTGCCGAATAATCTTTAAGAAATAATTCTGAAAGGCATTCCATCAAAAGGGATGCCTTTTTTATTGAGTAATAGACTATATCTTATCAAATTTATACCGCATTTTAACAAAATAGATTTCCTATAATGTTAATTATAACTAAATTTGCTAAAACATTTAAAACGTAATCGATGCAATACGACGTAATAGTAATTGGAAGTGGGCCAGGCGGATATGTAGCAGCAATCCGTTGTGCACAGTTAGGGTTAAAAACTGCTATAATTGAGAAATATAACTCTTTTGGGGGAACTTGTTTAAATGTAGGCTGTATCCCTTCAAAAGCATTATTAGATTCATCAGAGCATTACCACAATGCTGCACACTCATTCGAAGCACATGGTATCAGCGTAAGTGACTTAAAAGTTGATATCAAAAAAATGATTGCTCGTAAAGACGATGTAATTAACCAAAATACTGCAGGTATCACTTACCTCTTCAAAAAGAACAAAGTTGAAAGTTTCCAAGGTATTGGTTCATTTATTGACAAGAACACCATCAAAATCACAAAAGAAGATGGTACTTCGGAGCAGATTACGGGTAAAAACGTAATTATCGCAACAGGTTCAAAACCGACTTATCTACCCTTCCTACCTGTAGATAAAAAAAGAATCATTACTTCGACAGAAGCATTAAACTTAACTGAAATCCCTAAACACTTAATCGTTATTGGCGGTGGTGTTATTGGACTTGAATTAGGTTCTGTTTACGCTCGTTTAGGTGCTAAAGTTTCGGTTGTAGAATTTGCGAAATCAATCATCGGCACGATGGACGGTGGTTTAGGTAAAGAGCTGCAACGCGTTTTGAAAAAATCACTTGGCATGGAGTTCTATATGGGCCACAAAGTAACAGGTGCAAGCTCTAAAGGTAAAACAGTTACAGTAACAGCTGAAAACCCAAAAGGAGAAACTATCTCTTTAGAAGGTGACTACTGTATCGTAGCAGTTGGCCGTACCGCTTATACGGAGAATTTAGGTCTTGAGAATATTGGTATTACCGTTGAGGAAAGAGGTAAAAAAATCAGCGTAAATGATCATTTAGAAACAATCGTACCTGGTGTTTATGCAATTGGAGATGTGATTACAGGTCCTATGCTTGCTCATAAGGCAGAGGATGAAGGTGTTTTTGTAGCAGAAAGCATCGTGGGTCAAAAACCACACATCGATTACAACTTAATTCCAGGAGTTGTTTACACTTGGCCAGAGGTTGCTTCAGTTGGTAAAACAGAGGAACAATTAAAAGAAGCTGGTGTAAAATATAAGACTGGTTCATTCTCTTTCAAAGCTTCTGGTCGTGCCAAAGCGTCGATGGACACAGACGGATTTGTTAAGATATTAGCAGATGCTGAAACAGATGAAGTTATTGGTGTACATATGATTGGACCACGAGCTGCAGATATGATTTCGGAAGCGGTAGTGGCTATGGAATACCGTGCTTCGGCAGAAGATATCGGTCGTATTTGTCATGCACACCCGACCTATACTGAAGCGATTAAAGAAGCTGCTTTAGCAGCAACTTCTAATAGAGCAATTCATGCTTAAAAATACGAAAGGGGAAAAGTAAAATTTTCCCCTTTTTCTTTCATCTAACTACCTAAGCCAAGAAAACATATGAATTTCTATACGCGAAAATGGGTGAAACCAGAGGATTTAAACCCAAATGGCTCACTATTTGGAGGAACACTCCTAAGATGGATTGACGAGGAAGCTGTAATTTATGCTATCGTTCAATTAGCCAACTCACATGTCGTGACTAAATACATCTCTGAAATTAATTTCGTGAGTTCTGCAAAAAAAGGTGACATTATAGAATTAGGCATCGAAGCTATTAAATTTGGAACAACTTCCATAACGATGCGCTGCGAAGTCCGTAATAAAATTACAAGAAAAACAATTCTATCCATCGATAAACTCGTTTTTGTCAACCTCAATAAAGAAGGATTACCAACAGCACATGGTAAGACTGAAATTACCTACGCTTATGCAAGTAATGATAAAATAAAAAAGGATGATCTCTAAATCATCCTTTTTTATTTTCTATTTCTTTTGACCATTGATTACTTTTTTCAAATCTAACTCCACCCAAAATCCTACAATGGGAATGAGCGAGGCAAACATATATGCCAATGGACGCTTCCAATTCCATTTATATTCAATTGTACACATAATCAGCATGATTACAAATACAACCACAAAAAAACCATGAATTGAACCTGCTATCTTTACCGCCTCAGGAGTATCAAAAAAATACTTCATCGGCATAGCAATGAAAAACAAACAAATGGTTGAAACAGCTTCCCAAAGTGCTATTTGTCTAAAAATTCGGAGCATAAAAACGTGATTTAAAAAATGTGTAATCCCAAAAATAGAATTATTTTACGAGATGAATATTTTATAATTTATGCTTTGACCTTCTTTTGACATAATTAGAAATCAACTGACTCCCGTTTATTAAAATCTGCCAATATAATGTCGATCAATTTTATAACATTCAGAAAAAATGCTTACTTTTGAAGAAGCTTGGTTATTCTGAAACGCTAGATGTAAAGAATAAATTGAGCATTCAACTACACAATAATTATTTTATGAATTACGACATCATTGTAATTGGTAGTGGTCCTGGTGGATATGTTGCTGCCATTAGAGCCTCACAATTAGGTTTCAAAACTGCTATCATCGAGCGCGAATCTTTAGGAGGTATTTGTTTAAATTGGGGATGTATCCCAACCAAAGCTCTTTTAAAAAGTGCACAAGTTTTTGAATATTTAAATCATGCTGCTGAATATGGTATCAATGTACAAGGCGGTGAGCCTGATTTTGATGCTATCGTTAAAAGAAGTCGTGGCGTAGCTGATGGAATGAGCAAAGGTATTCAATTCTTAATGAAGAAGAATAAAATCGACATCATCATGGGTACTGCTAAAATTAAAAAAGGTGGTAAAATTGATGTAAAAGCAGCAGATGGCTCTTCTAAAGAATATACCGCAAAACATACGATATTAGCAACAGGTGCACGTTCTCGTGAATTACCTAATCTGCCTCAAGACGGTAAAAAAATCATTGGATATAGACAGGCATTAGTTCTCCCTAAACAACCAAAATCACTTGTGATCGTTGGCTCAGGAGCTATCGGAATTGAATTCGCATATTTTTACAATGCAATTGGCACGAAAGTGACTGTTGTTGAATTCATGGATCGCATTGTTCCAGTTGAAGATGAGGAAATATCAAAACAATTAGAAAAAAGCTTAAAGAAACAAGGTATTAACATTTTAACTTCATCTGAAGTACAATCTGTTGACACATCAGGTACTTTAAGTAAAGTAAATATCAAATCGGCAAAAGGCATGGAAGTTATCGAGGCTGAAGTTGTATTATCAGCTGTAGGTATCATGCCAAACATTGAAAACATTGGTCTTGAAGAAGTTGGTGTAAAAACTGAACGCGGTCGTGTTGTTGTTGACGATTTTTACAAAACAAATATCGATGGCGTATATGCTATTGGCGATATTGTAAAAGGACAGGCCCTTGCCCACGTAGCTTCAGCAGAAGGAATTTTATGTATCGAAGCCATCAAAGGACTCCATGTAGAAGCTATTGACTATAACAACATTCCAGGCTGTACGTATTGCTCTCCTGAAGTTGCTTCAGTAGGATATACGGAGAAGGCTGCAAAAGAAGCTGGTTACGAAGTAAAAGTAGGGAAATTCCCTTTCTCTGCTTCAGGTAAAGCTTCTGCATCTGGTGCAAAAGACGGCTTTGTGAAAGTTATCTTTGACGCAAAATATGGAGAATTCCTAGGAGCACATATGATTGGTGCGAACGTTACCGAGCTGATTGCTGAAATTGTAGTTGCAAGAAAACTTGAAACAACTGGTCATGAAATGATTAAAGCAATTCATCCACATCCAACCATGAGTGAGGCAATTATGGAAGCTTGTGCGGATGCTTATGGTGAAGTTATTCATTTATAATCGAACCAGCACTATATTAAAACAGAAAAGGCTTATCATAGGATAAGCCTTTTCTGTTTTAATATAACATCAGATCACATAATCAATCGTGATTTAAAAACAATCTGTTGCGGTGCTAAATCTGCATTATTTATTTTTTCAAATAAAATTTCAGCTGCTTTTTTAGCTTGGTTACCAGGAAATTGTTCAATACAGCCCATTGGCGGATTTTCCATATATTTCCACAGTGGGTAATTGGCATAACTAATAAAATGGATATCATGGTTCAGCACCAGCCCTCTATTACGAGCAGCCTTCATAACGTCTAAGGTCACAAAATCATTAAAAGAAACTACGGCCGTTGGTCTTTCAGAAAGTGCATATAGCTTTTCCATTGCCGCCTCATTGCCTTCTGTTGTTAAATCCGTATTAACGATATATTTCTCATCATAATCCAACCCATTTCGTTTTAGGGCGGACAAGAAAGAATGCTTACGTTCTTCACTAGCAGGAAGTAGCTGCGGCCCATTAATAAGCGCAATTTTAGCATGTCCACGAACTACAAATGCATCGATAGCTTCATTCATTCCTGTGGCCAAATCGCTCTCTACTTTATTAATTTTTGGGATATCTGGCACACAATCGAAAAATACTATTGGTGTTCCCGAATTTTCTATTTTCTCAAGAAATTCTAAATTTGTTGTGTTTTTCCCCACAGACATCAATACACCATCAACACGATGACTTTTGAATGTCTTCAATATCCGCTCTTCCCTTTCAGCATCATCCAAAGACTGCCCCATAATTACCGTATACTTACGTTCATTAGACACATTTTCAATTTCACTGATAGCAGAAGCGAAAAATGGTTCAGACAGGCTTGGCAATAAAACGCCTATTGTAAAAGTCTTGCGCTGTTTGAAAAAAATCGCCGTTTGGTTAGGTTCATAATTCAATTCCTCCGCAACTTTTTTCACTCGCATTGTCGTCACTAATCCGATACTTGGATGGTCATTCAACGCTCGAGATACAGTAGACGGCGAAATTTTCAGCTTCTTAGCTATTTCTTTAATTGTTGTTGGTTTATCCCCTTGCATACTCATAGTCGAATCTCACTAAATTTACATTCCGATAAATATACCATTTTTTAGCCTATTTTTAGAATAAGAGTTTAATTTAAGAAACTAACTAATCCAAAAAATACACATTAACTACTTGTAAGATAACCGATTAAGCAGATGTCGTACCATCGATATAAATTAGTTGATTTTTAGCAATTTGCAATTCATCTGCGATATAATCCAGCGGTTCCAAATCACGAAATTTTAATTCATCAACAAAATAAACTTTTAATTTAGAAGCTAAACTTCCCCATTCAATATGTTTAATCTTATTCAATTGCATCAAGGGATTACCTTTTGTCAAAATACAAATCGGTTTACCTGCATTAACAATCTCATGGAGCAAGTCCTCCATCCCTTCTTTCATTAATAATTTAACCGGCAATACGGCATTGACAAATAATCGTTCAAAATGCTCTTTGTATTTTAAATCAAATTGAAAAGCCTCCGCAGCATGTTCAAAAATCATTTCTTCACCTCTAGCATCCAGATGTTTCTTGAAAAAAGAAACCAAATCATCCTGAGGAGGATACGTTTCCGTAAATTCTAGAAAATTAGCGAACAAATAATAAACCTGCAATAAGTAATCGCGTTTTGGATAAATAACCTCATCCAATTCAAAAACGAAGACTTGTTTATCCAATGGGAAATCCTGATATCTTAACATAAAATTATTAGTCTTTAGAAACCGCGCATAAAGCGAAATCATCGCCAGAGTCTGAAACGACAAACAAACCATCCAATTGGGTATCCGGAGTGCTAAAATCATCAATTAAAGACTTACCATTAACCAGGATAGTCAATGAAAGGTCCTTAGGAGGATTTTCAATTATAAAATAATCTTGTAGCACATCTTGGGCAGGAACAATTACCTTAATACCATATTCTTCAAATAAAACTTTAGCTTCAGCCAAAGGTTCAAATTCAAAACCTCCCAAAGGCAGAATGTAATCAATCTGATTATCTAAACTTATCTTTAATATCTCGTGTGCATAGGTAGGCATCAAACCGGTCGGTACTTTAAAGTATTTTCCGGAATCAATTAAAAGGGATGGAATTTCCTCCGAGCTCGCAAAGAAGATATCAAATTTATCTTCCAATAGTTTTGCAATACGTTGTCCTAGACCCCTTGTCCCAAATGTTATTAATATTCTTTTTCTCATCAGAAAATAAGTTGTTTTGATTAATGAGTGTTAGCTCTAATTATACCATTGAGCTGGTTTCACTCGGTTTTAAAGGCGATGAAGAGATCATGAGCGCGAGATTACAGTTTGTGCATTCATCTTACTCATGATGATTTCAGATCTACACGATCACATTTCCATCACGCATATGAATCGTGCGATCAGAAATACGTGCTAAATCTTCATTATGAGTTACAATCACAAAAGTTTGTTGAAATTTATCCCTAAGATCAAAAAATAACTGATGCAGGGCAGTAGCATTCTCCGAATCCAGATTACCTGACGGTTCATCTGCTAAAATAATAGCCGGGTTATTAATCAAAGCACGGGCAACAGAAACCCGCTGTTGTTCACCACCAGACATTTCCGTCGGCTTGTGCCCTGCACGATGCGAGACTCCTAACAAATCTAAGATTTCCATCGCACGGACTTCCGCAACTTTACGTCCTTCTCCTTTTATAAAAGCCGGAATGCAAACATTTTCCAAAGCCGTAAACTCAGGAAGTAAATGATGAAACTGAAAGACAAATCCGATATGTTCATTGCGAAATGCACTCAGTTTTTTTGTATTCAAACTACTTATGTCAATTCCATTGATAAATAATTCACCCTTATCAGCCGAATCCAATGTACCTATAATATGTAGAAGCGTACTTTTTCCAGCACCCGAAGCACCAACAATACTCACAATTTCTCCTTTCGCTACTTCGATATCAACACCTTTTAAAATGGGTAATGGACCGTACGATTTGAAAATACTTTTGGCTTGTAACATCATATCACAAAGTTAAATATTTTTTACAAACTAAAGCTTTGAATAAATAAACACCTAAATAGTCCATATCCGCCAAATAGTATTTAATAAAAGTCAATTTAAGCTAATATTATGCTCAATAGCTTGACCATTCGCTTAAAAAATAATACTTTTACAACACAAACATTTTTGCAATGAACATTCACGAATATCAAGGAAAAGAAATACTTAAAAGTTTTGGCGTAAGAGTACAAGAAGGTATTGTTGCTGAAACTCCAGAGCAAGCTGTAGAAGCTGCTAAAAAATTGAAAGAAGAATACAATTCTGACTGGGTTGTAATCAAAGCTCAAATTCATGCTGGTGGCCGCGGTAAAGGTGGTGGCGTTAAATTAGCTAAAAACCTAGATGAGGTATCACAACGTGCTACCGATATCATCGGGATGCAATTAGTAACTCCTCAAACTGGTCCTGAAGGTAAAAAAGTTAGCAAAGTATTAGTTGCTCAAGATGTTTACTATCCTGGTGAAAGTGAAACAAAAGAATTCTATGTGTCTGTTTTACTAGACCGTGCTAAAGGTCGTAATATCATTATGTATTCTACAGAAGGTGGAATGGACATTGAAGAAGTAGCAGAAAAAACTCCAAACTTAATCTTCAAAGAAGAAATCGACCCTAAAGTTGGTCTTCAAGGTTTCCAAGCTCGTAAAATTGCTTTCAACTTAGGCTTAACTGGTGGTGCACAGAAAGAAATGGTAAAATTTGTTGCTGCTTTATACAAAGCATATGAGTCAACAGATTCTGCTATGTTCGAAATCAACCCTGTATTAAAAACATCTGACGACAAAATCTTAGCAGTAGATGCGAAAGTAGACTTAGATGAGAATGCATTATACCGTCACCCAGATTATGCAGCAATGCGTGATGTAACGGAAGAGGACCCTACAGAAGTTGAAGCTGGTAAATCTAACCTAAACTATGTGAAACTTGACGGTAACGTAGGTTGTATGGTAAATGGTGCTGGTCTTGCAATGGCTACAATGGATATCATCAAAATTGCTGGTGGTGAGCCTGCTAACTTCTTAGATGTTGGTGGTACTGCTAATGCTGAAACAGTAAAAGCTGGTTTTAATATCATCTTATCTGATCCAAATGTAAAAGCAATCTTAATTAACATCTTCGGTGGTATCGTTCGTTGTGACCGTGTAGCACAAGGTGTGATTGATGCTTACAATGAAATTGGAAATATCCCTGTACCAATTATCGTACGTCTTCAAGGTACTAATGCCGCTGAAGCGAAAAAATTAATCGATGACTCAGGATTAAAAGTTTATTCTGCAATTCAATTACATGAAGCTGCTGAATTGGTAACTAAAGTATTAAAAGGTTAATTTTCCCTTTAAAACAATATCAAAGCCTCTGGAAAATTCCAGAGGCTTTTTCAATTTAACAAATACAGACAATTTCTAAATAAATCAAGGATAATTATAAATTATACCCTATTTTTGAGTTTCGTATAAAAAAATAAGATCCTGAACAAATATTTAGACCTTATTTGAAATGCTATATCACAATGGAACATACTCGTATAAAAGAATTATTAAATGCCACTGAATTTGGGCATGAAGTTGTTGTTAAAGGTTGGGTTAAAACTTTCCGTAACAATCAATTTATAGCCATTAATGATGGATCTTCCATTCACAATATACAAGCAGTAGTTGATTTTGAAAACACACCAGAAGGTCTTTTAAAAAGAATCAACACAGGTGCTGCATTACGTATAAAAGGGAATTTAATCGAATCACAAGGAAAAGGTCAGAAAGTTGAAATCAAAGTAAACGAATTGACGATCTTAGGCGATTCTGACGCTGAGAAATATCCGCTACAACCTAAGAAGCATAGTTTGGAATTTTTACGTGAAATAGCGCACTTACGTTTCCGTACAACTACCTTCAATGCTGTTTTTAAAGTTCGTAATGCATTAGCATACGCTGTTCACAAATTCTTTAATGAAAAAGAATTTGTATACATGCACACGCCAATTATCACAGGATCTGATGCTGAAGGTGCTGGAGAGATGTTTCGCGTCACCTCATTAGACTTGAACAACCTCCCACGTACAGAAAATGGTGATATTGATTTTAAAGAAGATTTTTTCGGTAAATCCACTAATCTAACTGTATCAGGACAATTAGAAGGCGAATTAGCAGCAATGGCATTGGGTAATATCTATACCTTTGGGCCTACATTCCGTGCCGAAAATTCAAACACAACACGTCACTTAGCCGAGTTTTGGATGATCGAGCCAGAAATGGCATTCTATGAATTGGAAGACAACATGGATTTAGCAGAAGAGCTGTTAAAATATGTCATCAAATATGCACTAGATACATGTCCAGATGAAATTGACTTCTTAAAAACACGTTTATTAGAAGAGGAAAAAAATAAGCCTGCAGCAGAAAGAGCAGAATTGAATCTGATCGATAAGTTAACGTTTGTTTTAAATAACGACTTTGAGCGTGTTACTTACACTGAAGCAATTGAAATATTGAAACGTAGTAAGCCGAACCAAAAGAAACAATTCAAATATTTAATTGATGAATGGGGAGCTGACCTACAATCTGAGCACGAACGTTACTTAGTAGAGAAGCACTACAAAAAACCGGTTATTCTAATCGATTATCCAGCAGAAATCAAATCATTTTATATGAAACAAAATGATGTAGATGCCCATGGACACAAAACAGTACGTGCAATGGATATTCTTTTCCCAGGTATCGGTGAAATGGTGGGCGGATCTCAACGTGAAGAAAACTTAGAGAAGTTATTAGCACGTATGGATGAAGTCAATATCCCTGCTGAAGAAATGGAGTGGTTCTTAGATACACGTCGTTACGGTTCAGCACCGCACTCAGGCTTTGGACTAGGATTCGAGCGTTTGGTATTATTTGTGACCGGTATGACCAATATTAGAGATGTCATCCCATTCCCACGTACGCCGAACAATGCAGAATTTTAATTAATAGCAATCATATAGTAAGCGGTCAAAACACATTCAGTTTTGACCGCTTTTCGTTTATCTATAATTTATTTGTAATTTAGTATATATCTCAACGTTATGTTAGTCCGAATCTACGATAATAATCCCAATGAAAAGTCAATACAGCAAGTAGTTGACGTTCTAAAAAAAGGTGGAGTCATCATCTACCCCACCGATACGGTTTATGGTATCGGATGCGACATTACGAATCAGAAAGCAATAGAAAAAGTTTGTGAAATTCGTGGATTAAAAGCCGATAAAGCGAACCTATCTTTTATTTGTTACGACTTAACAGATATAGCATTGTACACAAAGCCTTTCGATACAGCAGTCTTTCGAGTATTAAAAAAAGCCCTTCCAGGCCCGTTTACATTTATTTTTAATGCCAGTGGTCAGGTACCAAAATTATTAAGCTCCAAAAAGAAAACAGTGGGTATCCGAGTTCCTGACAACAATATCGTACGCGAAATTGTACGCGTGCTTGGCAATCCCATTGTTACAGCCTCTATCCGGGATGAAGATGACATTCTAGAATATTCCACCGATCCCGAATTAATCCACGAAAAGTATGAAAATCTTGTTGACCTAGTCATTGATGGTGGTTACGGTGACAATGTGGCTTCTACAGTCGTAGATCTTACAGAAGGTGAATTTGAAGTTATCAGAGCGGGTAAAGGAAATTTAGAGGAATATCTATAAGATATTCCCACGCTCAACTTGTATTTTTAAAGCTTTATTAAAAAGCTTTAAACCATCGTGAGTAACTCCGCAAATCATCTTTCGAAAAAAGTAAGTCAAAATTCCTGAAAAGTATTTCCCCTGATTCAGAAGCGTTTCATGATCAGCTATTTTTTCGAGTATAAAATAGTGTTCCCATCAAATAAAACAGAAATAAACAGGTTGCTTTTCCACCGAAACTCTTTTAGAGGAATGATGTTTAGAAACAGTGGATTCATCGTCATACTTGGCCCATTGGGCTGTTCTAATCTAACTTACGCACGATGTCCAACCTGTGGGATCCAGAAACAAATTGCTTAATGGTAGGGCTCCAATTAGGGATTAGTCATGAAAAAATCCATCCATTTTGATGAATATACTAATTTAATATTACAGTACGACCAGCTCTTCTACGATAACATGGCCCACATGTTCATTTACACGTCCTAAAATTTGCTTGCGCATCAAGACCAATTCATTTTTGATTACAGCAGACTCAACCTTCACAAACAGCTTCTTATCTTTGATATAGATTTGTTTTGTTCGATTAGCAATAGCTTTACCGATCAACGATGGCCATACAGCCAAAATAGAGGTTTCTTCAAATTTACGTTTCAGCTTGTAGGCATCAAGAAGGCGATCAATTGCCTCTTTGATGGTGATATCATCACTAGACCGAATATATTCTAACCCGCCCTTATACTTCTTATTATACATAAACTTCACCTCCTGCTATGTCAAAGATACGCACTGGACTGGCAATAGCATCAAAAATCCGTTTAATTCTTTTTGAATCCGTATCTGTCAGAAAAATTTGACCAAACTCATCATCCGAAACCATCTGCATCAATTTATGCGTGCGTTTATCGTCCAATTTATCAAAGATATCATCCAATAGCAAAAGCGGTTTAAAACCTTTCTTTTGTTGAAAAAATGAATACTGTGCGAGTTTTAAGGCAATCAAAAAAGATTTTTGCTGACCTTGAGATCCAAATTTTTTCAAAGGCATACCTCCATGTATGGTAAAGATCAGATCATCCTTATGAATACCAACAGAGGTTCTTTCTAAAATACGGTCCCGCTCCAAGTTTTTCTCTAAAATATTCAGGAATGAATCCTGCATCAATGGAGAGTCATACACCAGCTGAACGGTTTCTGCGCCCTCCGTAAGATAGAGATAATGGCGATCAAACTCCGGCTGAAACTCCGCCATAAAAGCAATACGCTTATTATAGATAGCAGTTCCTACCTCTTCAAGTTGCATATTCAGCACTTCAACAAGACTCAAATCCAATACACCACTCTGCCTCGCTAGCTTCAACAACATGTTGCGCTGAGCGATTATCTTATTATAGATGATCAGTGTATCGAGATATTTATTATCCGTCTGCGAGATGACATTATCAATAAACTTTCGACGCTCTTCACTCCCATCTGTAATAATTAGACTGTCATTAGGAGAAATCATCACCAAAGGAAATTGACCAATATGATCAGCCAATCTAGGATAATCCTTCTTGTTTTTCTTAAATTGTTTTTTCTGATTTCGTTTGATGCTACAGGAGATATCATCATGGAGTTCGTCCTTCTCAAAAGAACCTTGCAGCATAAACCAGTCTTGGCCCTGTTTTATATGCTGCGAATCAATAGGATTAAAATAGCTCTTGCACAAAGAAAGATAATGGATAGCGTCCAACAAATTGGTTTTCCCAACACCATTATCACCCGCAAAAGCATTTACTTCGGGCAAGAATTCTAAAGAAGATTCTGTATAGTTCTTAAAATTTAAAACTGAAAGCTGACGCAACCACATAGCACAAAGATACGCTATTTAGCGTAGCAACTCATTTATTTTATTTCCTCAAAGTCTACAAATTCCCCCGCATTATCAGCTACTTTTCTTTTTTGTTCTTGTTTAGGAGGTACATAATCTACCGATATACGTCCATCATTTTTTGGAGTAGAATGTGCGTTATCATTATTTTGACCAAAAGTCTCATAACGGAAACTCCCTCCTCCATTTGTATAAGTAGAGCCACCTTGCTGCTGCTGTGCTTTTTTCATCAGCTTCTCTGCAGCTTTTCGCATTGCAAATGGTAGTAATAATCGAATTAAAAATTTAACTAAATACCAAACAGCAAATGCAATCAATAAAAATTTTAATAATCCTGCCATAACTTTATATTCGTTGTCATTTTATCAAAAATAAAGAATCTCGCTGAAAACACTTGTCTTAAAAATGTCAGTATATTTGATTTAACAATTTTTAAGAATTTCCTTGACCAGCTTTTGCTTGCTGAATAGCGCGAAATAACTCTTCTTGACGTTGCGTTCCTATTACATAAACCAACCCGTCTTTATCCGTTAACCAAACAGCATCTTTACCACCAGCATAAAATTTAATCTTACCATTGATATGGAGGTTATAAACCGGATTGTTAAAAAAGAACCTACTGAATGGTTTTTTCTCAACCTTCACTATTGAGCTCAATTCAATCTTTACTAATCGTGTTGTCCACAAACCACTCAGCATGACCTTGCCTTCAAACACTTCGATACGGTACAATAACAAATACATCATGACCACAGATGTGATAATAATGGCTATGCCAACTAATAAAAACAACTGACTGGATAGTAATTGGTCAATATTCAAATAAACCGCCGTGAAACAAAATAGCGCAAGTACCAGACGCACACTTATCCAAACACGGTCTCGACCTAAATATTGGTTTTCTGTATATAGGAGTCCTTCTTTCATCATGTTATTTACAAACTAAAATAAACACTTTTTTAGTATTACCACTTATCTTATATCGATTATCAAGTCGATAGTTAGCTACCCAAATAATATCCCCATTACCATTTACCAAAATCGGAATGTTTCCCTTCTCGAAAACATTGATTTTGTAATTATTAAACAGATCACTTATTTTTTTTCTTCCAGTCATACCCAATGGGTAAAAATAATCGCCGGTTCGCCATGCTCTTAAAGTAAGCGGAAAAACCAAAAGGTCGCTATCTATTTTTGCTACTGCCCTATCCGGATAGATAGATAAGTCATAGCTATTGTCACAACTAAAATTATAACCTCTCCAAGATACTGATTTTGTTTCTGAAGTAATAACAGTTTCATCCTCCTGCACATACTCTTTTTCTCGAATAATTAGAAAATCGCGATCCAACAATAAATCATAATGTTCAGATTGAAAAAGCCTCCCAGACTCCTTATCAAAACACGATTGCAAATCCTTCAATACACTTTTCGTAAAGCCAAAAGAAGAAAACAATTCATAGAGCAATGGTAAGTCTTGGATGTATTGACGTAATTTCAACTTTTCGATTACCCATGCATCTTGGTCCTTCTTAAAAAGCGCTTCCCGTATAGGCGTTATAAACTGCTGCAACAACGTATAACTTTCTTTAAAATGCATGATATTCTGTTCAAAAATACGCTCAAAATCAGGTTGCATTTTTTTGAACTGCGGAATGATATCGATACGAACTTTATTTCGAGCATACTTCGTCGAAAAGTTAGATTGATCATCACGATATGGAATCTGATACTCCTCAACATATTGCAGCACTTCATCGGCTTTCAAAAATAACAAAGGACGAATCAATCGGTCTCGTTTCAACTGAATGCCCTGTAACCCTTGTAGACCTGTCCCGCGAGTAAGGTTGAGTAAAACAGTTTCAATATGGTCATTCAAGTGTTGCGCAACAGCAATTTTATCAAAACCAATTGCTTGTCTCAATTCCTCGAACCAAGCATAACGTAATTCACGAGCAGCCATTTGGATAGAGATTCCTCTCTCACCAGCTATCCGTTCCGTTTCAAAATGATTTACGTAGCAGGGTATACCGTGCATAATCGCAAAATCTCGCACTAGATTTTCATCCAAATCAGACGCTACATCACGCAATTGAAAATTACAATGTGCAATTGCAATCTGGTAACCCGCTTTAGCCAATAAATAGGTCATCAGCATGGAGTCCCGACCACCGCTTACAGTCAACAATATCTTATCATTAACCTCAAAAAGATTATTATCTTGGATAAAAAAAGTCAATCTCTCCAGCAAATTCATACATCAAAGATAATGTATATTTTTTGAGCGTATATTTGTTTATGTGAAAATTTACCAATAATCTACAAGTTCAATTAAAATACATATTTTTGCTTCTGTGAAACAATACCTTTTGTCTTTTATATTTCTGGCCTTGAGCCTTATGCTAGTGTCAGCGCAACAGCAAGATGAACTTCGTTTACTTTCGTCTTCCAATATGATCACTGGCATGTCTAATAATGCCATGTTCTACCGCCCTGTATTTGAACATAAAGGGTCTACGCTTTCCGCAGATAGCGGATACCTACATAAAGATGAAATAGGAAGACAGTTTTTTGAAGCCTACAGTAATGTTATCATTACACAACCAACCGGAACACAGATCTTCGCAGATAAGCTACATTATGAAGCAGCATCTCAAAATGCGACTTTAACGCAAAATGTTCGGATGGTTAGTCGTTCCTCCGTATTAACGACAAATCACCTGCAATATAATATGCGGAGCAGCATCGGAAACTATTACGATGGTGGTCGTATAACCAGTGGTACCGATACCATCACAAGTACGAATGCCACCTATTTCGAAAACACTCAAGATGCATTTTTCAACAAAAAGGTAGTGGTACGTAGTCAGAATGTTAAAATTTATACAGACTCGATGAAATACAACTCTCCAAGTAGCATGACGTACTTTTTTACCCCCACTAATATTCAGGGGAATAAGGGCGAAAACCTCTACACAGAGAAAGGAGATTATAATACTACTACAGGTGTTGCCAATTTCACTAAAAAGAATCTTTACACAGAAGGAAGTAAACTACTAAAGGGCGATACGCTACACTATGACAGACGTACGGGTGAAGGCCAAGCCATTCATAATGTTGTTTTTATTGACACCACCGATAAGTTTTATGCCTATGGTAACAAAGGTCTTTACCGCCAATCGGATGAGTCCATTACGATGACCGAGAAGCCTTTAATCATATCTGTTGTAAAGAAAGATAATGCACCAAGCGATTCAACCGATACAGCAATCGCAAATACCGAAACAAAAGGTGCTAAAGAGGTAAAGAAAAAAGAAAAAAATGACAAAAAAGAAAAGGATGAAGTCGTTTCGACAGCTGAAAATGAGGCTAGGGAAAACAAGCTCGTAAAGCTTGAACCTGTAGACCTACCAAAAGACTCTGTTCAGATGGATTCTATTTTCATGACCGCAGATACACTTTTCTCTAAAATGATCCTCCGAAGTGACTACATACCCAAAGATTTCAAGTTAAGTCGAGATGGAGGTGAACTAGATGATGAGGTGGATGAAGATTATGGTGACGATGATAGTACAGGCACTGTTTTCACCGATGGATTAGATTCATTGCAATTTAAAAAGGACTCTTTAGGTAATAAAGAAATCATTACGGAGAAACCCGAAAAAGAAATAAAGAATACCACCAACACTTTAAAAGATAAAGCTGCGCCAGAAACTAAAAAAGAAAAATCAAATACAAATAAGGCCGCAACAAAACCTGTGGCTAAAGATTTAAATCGATTTGAATTAGAAAAAAACAGCAATGCTGATAGCCTTTTACGAAAAAATGCCGTTATACCCAAGGCGGACTATAGCGACCAAATTTTCAATAAAGCACTCCGCTCAGCTAAAAACAATGATGCCGAATCTGCAAGTCCACCAGACACTGCTAAAACCCGCATTGTCAAAGCATATCATAGTGTACGTATGTTTAAATCGGATTTTCAAGCCGTAGCCGATTCTGTTTACTATGGCATGGCAGATTCTATGTTCAGACTAATGGGAAAACCAATGATTTGGGCAGAAAAGTCACAAATGACGGGCGATACTATTTTCCTACAATTTGTCAATCAAAAGCTAGATAATACTTTAATCTTGGGCAATGCCTTTATGGTAAACTCTACCTTAGACTCAAGCAAATACAATCAATTAAAGGGTCGTAAAATAACAGGGTTCTTTAATAAGAATAGCTTAGAACGTATGTTCGTAGATGGTAATGCCGAAAACATCATTTATGTCGTCAATGAAGTAACTAATGTCGCAACAGAATTGTTCCATGACAAAAGTAGTCGCATCAAGATCTTTATGGAAAACAATAAGTTGAAAGAATATATTTCCGTTCGAAAAGTAGATGGCAAGGTTTACCCGGTTGCCCAATTAACACAAGAAAAAGAATTTCTACCCGGTTTTATTTGGAAACCAGAAGATAGGCCAAAATCCAAAGAAGATCTTCTCAATAGAAAAAGAATCTTAACAAAAGAGGAGGTCAAAGCACCTGGAGAGGAAAATAAAGACGGAAAACAGAAAGAGAAGGCTAATAGCAATGTAGACAGTGGAACCGAGAATAAAGAACCCGAAACTGAAAATAAAGAGGCAGGACAAAAAAAGAAAGTGAATGACAATCTGGACATCTTAGTTGAAGATAAAACTTCAGAGGTTGATAATAAACCAGCAGAACCTAAGGATAAGGATATCAAAAAGGTTTTGCCCAAAACAATAGAAAGCTTAGAAAAAATCAACCCGTTACAGAAGGACTCTTTAAAGACAGAACCTATTAAAAAAACTGAAGCAACATTAAAAGAGTCCAGTAAATCTTAAATGTAGCACGCTTACAAGGATAAAAAAAGGTCGGATTGCAATGCGCAAATCCGACCTTTCTTATTCTTCCTACACAAGAAGGGTTATCGATTAATAAGTGAATACCAATCCAGCTCCGGCCCCCATATCACTATCGTAGTGTGCACCTAACGAAATATACTTCGTCATGATATATCGGGAACCAATAGTATATTCCTTATCCGTATTCACCATCCAATTCATACGTAAACGAGGAGTTAGCGGTATGTCTTCCCTGCCCAATTGAAAACGTAGTTTCCCATTTGTATCCACACGCATATCTGCAGTCACCAACCAAGGCAAGGTATAGGCGATACCGAATACAGGTACCCTTCGATTACTTCTATTTGCTTTTTGACCAAACATATTCCGCTCCGTGTTACCAAACAGATTCTTTTCATGGTCCGTTATTTTTTTATAGTGGTAATCAAAACCGACATAAGGCATTAAATATTGCATTTTACCAATAAAGCGTCCCACAGTCGTTTCACTTTCGTAACCATGCGTAGCTTTATAGCCTACATTCCACATCTGCGATACTTGCCAACGTGTATTAGCATAGGTAACCAATCCTTCTGTACCATTACTCTGCAGGCTACCTTCGCCTGATAAGGTAAACATCCTATCATCCATCTTAATCATGCGATAAGCTTCTTCAGGATTCGGAATCTCAGGGTTAGCTTCCGAATTCTCCATGTTGAATATCCGCCCCATACCGCTCATCATGTGGTACAGAATATGACAATGGAAAAACCAATCACCATCCTCCGTAGGCGCAAACTCCAAAGTCAGGGTTTCCATCGGCATGATATCGACTACATTTTTCAAAGGAGATCGCTCGCCATATTGATTGATTAATCTAAAATCATGTCCGTGAAGATGCATCGGATGACGCATCATCGAATTATTATACAGTTTTATACGCATATTTTCACCGCGTTTAATCAAAATTTTATCTGACTCCGAAACCGTCTTATTATTTATTGTCCATACATAACGGTTCATATTACCCGTCAGTTCAAAATCCAGCTCTTTCCATGTCCCAGCAGGTAAAGTCGTTTTCTCAACAGACTCAAGCATATTGTAGTTTAGGGTTACCAAATCACCCGCACCTTTGGTAGCATGATGATGCGATGATTCAGTCTGGTGAGATTGCTTCTTTAACTCCAATTGCATCCCACATTTCGGACAACTGCCTGGTTGATCAGCAACAACATCGGGATGCATAGGACATACGTATACTTTTTTTGCATGAGAACCACTGGAATCATCTTCTACATCCTTTTTCAACTCAGGATACATCACCGCATTCATATCGACCTGTTGCAAACTCATTTCATGACCCATGGGTTTCATATCCCCATTCATTTTCATCATGTCATTCATCATCTTCATTCCTTCAAAATAGGCCAACTTGGGCAATTTATCAGCAGGCATTTCCATACCAGACCCCAGCCATAATGAAGCATGATTCGTTCGGTCCTCTGCCGTCGCCAAGAACTCGTACTTCATGTTTTCAGGGATGGTAACCACAACATCGTATGTTTCAGAAGGAGCAATCAGCATTCTGTCCACCTCTACAGGAGTAACATCATTGGCATCATTGGCGATAACTTTCAATTTACCTCCAGAAAAACTCAACCAAAAATAGGTGGAAGCGCCACCATTTACAATCCTTAGTCGAACTTCATCACCCGCTTTAAATTGAGACAAATGCTGCGCTGGGGCACCATTTATTAAGAACTTCTCATAGTACACATCACTGACATCCATTGCAGTCATCCGCTTCCACTCATTCGTCAATTTCACTTTTAAACGTCCTGCTTTGATAGCCTCACTGTAACTCTGGGTCGCTTTCTTTTTGATAGCAAACCAGTCACTTCCCGCATGTAAACTCCGATTAATCTCATGTGGATTCATATCACTCCAATCACTCAAAACAACAGGTATTGTCGGAATATCAGGTTCCGTCCTTTTATTAAAAATCAGAGCTCCGTATAAGCCAATTTGCTCCTGTAAGGAATAGTGGCTATGATACCAAAATGTACCATCCTGCAACACTGGGAATTTATAGACATAAGTTGCATGAGGAGGTATCGGGTGCTGCGTTAAATGCGCAACACCATCCATACGGTTTGGGAGGAATATACCGTGCCAATGTATAGACGTAGGTTCATCACTTTTATTATGCACATAAATCAAAGCCGTATCGCCTACAGTAAATACCAACGGGGGTGCTGGAAGGCTTCCATTCACAGCAATAGCTTTCCGATTTTTACCAGTAAAGTTTACAATCGAGTCCGATACAAATAAATCATAACGAACAGTCTTTACTCCTTCCGTCCCAGCAGGCAGATGCAAACCTGCACGAGCCCCTGCTATCGTCTTGGTCTCGATATCCTTTTCTAGATTCGATAAAGTAAATGCTGGAATCCCCGAAGGGTCAGTGGTTGGTTTTGCAACTGGAATAGCAAAATTCTGAAAAATGGTATATTTGCTATTATTTCCTAAGTAAGGATTTTCACCCTGAGACTGATGATGCACGGTATCTTGTTTTTTTCCTTCCTTCTTTACAAGCGCCATACCACATTTAGGGCAGGCTCCAGGCTTATTAGAAGTTACATCAGGGTGCATCGGGCAAACATATAATGCTTCCGATTGACTTACTTCCTGATGATGATGCTGGGCAAATGTATGTGGAAAAGCAACAAATAAACCAACGACGAGTGTAATGTATTTTAATAACATAAAACCTATTTTAATGATTGTTTAACATGTTAAAAAACCGCTTAGACTGGGAACATTCAGAGAGCACAAATAGCTCTCCAAAAAAAAAGCTAAGCAGATTTTAAAATGTACATCACAAAAATAGTCTTTAGAAAAGCCTAAGGATTATACTATTTTAGGTTAAATTTATAGAATTTCCGATAGCTAATCAATGACTTAACGTTTCAACAATCGCTTAGCACCATCTGATGCAATAACCAGACCAGCAGCCATCATAATGATATCCTTTATAACCAATCGACCAGCACCCGACAGATAGGGGAACCCAAAATGAGGTGTAGGAAAATCACCACCCAAATTTGGAACAAACGTCTCTGGAGTCGTCAACAGGAAAGAAAGCGTTACCAATGACATTCCGAAAGTCAATATTCCACCAATCACCGCAATTTTCGGAAACCAAATCCCCAACAAAACACACAATCCAATCCCTAAGATTACAGTACCTAAACCATAAGAAAACAAATAGGTCCCATTTTCCTTATGCCAGTCTATATTTTTTTGAACAGTTTTACCTTCGGGATTTTTATATTGTTGGTATTCGGGAGCAGCTTTGGTATACAAAAAAGACATTGCAGGACTATTTGCAACAAATGGAACAATCCCATCAGCCTCGTATTGAAAAGCCTTTAAGCCCCCTATCCATGCCATTACAACAAAAATAGCGATACATAAAAAATTAATAAATTGATGTTGTAACTTGGCTAAAAAAGAAATAAATTCGTTCATAAGTATCTAAATTTAATGTACTTACAAAGTACCTATAAATAAACCAGATATTACATGGACAAATCCGTAAATTCAATAGATTATTTTGCTACAATAGAGATACCTACTCGATCTCGAAAGCCAGAAGGAGAAATTCCTACATTTTTTTTAAAATAGCGGCTAAAATAAAATTCATCTTCAAACTGTAGTTTAGCAGCAATTTCCTTAATAGACAAATACGTTAGATGCAACATTTTCTTTGCTTCAAGAACAACACGATCTTGTATCAATTGAGAAGGAGATTTACCCAATTCCTTTTTTACCCGCTTACTAAACGTGTCCAAAGCCAATGCAAGTTCTTGAGCATAAAAATGCACAGATTTCTCCTTCAAAAAATAAGATTCCAATAAATTCTGAAACTTCAGACCAACAGTCAATTCATCCTGACAAATCATTTGTTGACCAATTTGTGAAGATTTCGCTTTGCTACAAAGCGCCAAAATTAATTGCAAGTAAGCCTTCAGTACAGATTCCGAAAAACTATTCTTTAAAGATTGTTCATCATTGATCTTATCAAAAATCAACGATATTTCATCAAAGAGCATTTTAGACACGGTTACAAAAGGCTCTAAATAAATATTATTAAACAATAGTCCATTACAGGCTACCTCTTTCTTATGATACTCTATACAATAGAAATCACCATGAAATTCTAATTTTTTTATTAAAGACGCCCCTTTACCTTGCCATTGAAAATGTTGATAAGGAGAAAGAAAAACCAAAGAGTAACTTGGACTGATATAAGAAGTAAAATCAACGGAAAATTCCGAACAGTTCTCCAGCATCATAATTTGATAAAAAGGAGATTGAACATCACCTTCCAATACAGCAGACTCGAGATTTTGTATTTCGATTAGCATAATTTGTCCATGTGGTTTAGAATACCTAAGAATAATGCTAATGAAAGCACATTAAATTGTTGACCATACTATGGTGCCGTTAACTTAAAAAACTTTTATAAAACCAAGAAGGACGTAAAGTTTAAAATAGTAGATTTGAAACCCCTTACAATTTACCCAAGAATTCGGCTAATTTACTGACCGCTATAGCGCGATGGCTAATTTTATTTTTCTCCTCCGCAGTCATTTCTGCAAATGTTTTACTAAAACCATTCGGAATAAAAATAGGGTCGTAACCAAATCCGTCAGTACCTTTAAGTTCCATTATAATTTTCCCTTCAATACTTCCTTCAAAAAAATATTGTTGTTGATTCAAATAAAGAGAAATTACAGTCTTAAAACGAGCATTGCGATTTGATTCATGTGTTAATTTCTCCAACACCAAACTGATATTTTTTTGCATATCTCGAGTACCAGAGTAACGTGCTGAATAAACACCAGGCTCGCCGTTTAAGGCATCAATCTCTAGTCCAGAATCATCTCCAAAACAATTTAATCCGTATTTATTGACCAAGAAATCTGTTTTCTGCTTTGCATTTTCGTGAAAAGTAACCCCAGTCTCTGGGATATCATCATGGCAATCTATGTCCGCCAAAGATTTAAGCAGAAATTGCTCGCCCACAATAGCTTGCACCTCGCCCAATTTATGTGCATTATTAGTCGCAAAAATAAGTTCAATCATCTGAATAGGAATTTACCCAAATGTATAAATATATTAGAAAAATAGCTAATTATAGCGCAACAACGTTAGCGCTGATGCTGAATTAATGATTTAAACTCAGACCAAAAGGCTTTTTTCTTGGTCATATCTGCAAACATTTCTTCAAAACTATAAGTGTTGAAAACAGTAGCAATACGTCCATGCATATAAGAATTATGCGCGATGGCAGGCAATTTTAAAGATTCAGGTTCCACACCTAAAAGAATAATCTTTTGCGGCGTGAAAAATGTCATGATTCTTTTAAATTCATTTGGATTATGAGCATTAGCCAAATTAACGACCGCAACATCAGACGGTGTTAACTTCAAGGCACCAATCGTTTTAATAAAAGCATCCTCAGCCTCGGGAGAGAAATAAGGATAAGCAGGATATCTTAAGATAAAAAGTATTCCCTGCGCTTTATCACCTTGATAAATAAATTCCTCAACAGGTTCTGGATGAGCAGCAGCCTGTTGAGGAATTAAGGATGAAGATACAGACTCTTCTTGAACCAGCATAGCATCAACAGCATCAGAAGTCGCGAAAATAGTTTCGGTCATAAATGCTTGTAAAGCAATGGGATCAGAAGTCAGTAAATTCGACATATTTTTATTATTTACCCAAGATGTAAGAGAAAATCAAAGGAGCAACAATTGTTGCATCGGACTCAACCACAAATTTTGGTGTATCGATATCTAATTTACCCCAAGTGATTTTTTCATTTGGAACAGCACCAGAATAAGAACCATATGAAGTAGTTGAATCAGAAATCTGACAGAAGTAAGACCAGAAAGGTACACCTTCCCACTCTAAATCTTGGTACATCATCGGAACAACACAAATAGGGAAGTCACCAGAAATACCACCACCAATTTGGAAGAAACCAACACCCTTACCCGAAGAGTTTGCACGGTACCATTCCGTTAAATAAATCATATATTCAATACCCGATTTTACAGTATGAACATTCAATTTACCTTTTATCACATTGGAAGTAAAGATGTTACCCGTTGTAGAATCTTCCCATCCTGGACAGATAATTGGCAAATTTTTCTCTGCAGCAGCAACAATCCAAGAATTTTTAGGATCAATCTCGTAGTATTGTTCCAACACACCAGAATTAACCACTTGGTATAAAAATTCATGCGGTAAATAACGTTCACCTTTCGCTTCAGCAGCATGCCATACATCTTCCAAATGCTTTTGTAGACGACGGAAAGCTTCCTCTTCAGGAATACAAGTATCTGTTACGCGATTATAATGTTGATCTAATAATTCTTTTTCTTGCTCTGGTGTCAAGTCACGGTAATTAGGGACACGCTTATAGTGTGAGTGTGCCACTAAGTTCATCACATCCTCTTCCAGGTTTGCACCTGTACATGAAATGATTTGTACCTTATCTTGACGGATCATTTCAGCCAAAGAAATTCCCAATTCAGCAGTACTCATCGCACCACCTAAAGAAATTAACATTTTACCACCTTCCAATAGATGAGCCTCATAACCTTTAGCTGCATCCACCAATGCCGCAGCATTGAAGTGAAGGTAATTTTCCTCAATAAACTGAGAAATAGGACCTTTTTGTGTACTCATAATATTTTGCTACTTTTAATACAATAATAAGTGTCACAAAGGTACTGAATATTATTTATTTTAAATCCAGAGGACTAGCAAACAACACGCTCTGCTATCATTTTTTAACAAATGTTAAAAAATGATAGCAAGGACTAAATAATCCAAGACTCACAGGAATTCAAATACTCCTGTTCCATATCAGCCCCAATCCCTGGGTTATCTGAAATGCTTATCCGATAACCATTATACTGAATACCCCCAATAACAGGATCTGCCAAATGGCCGACCATACACGTATCCAAATCATAAAATTTCACAATTGGCACAGCATATGCAAAATGAACTTTAGCGGATAGTGCCAAACGACTTTCCAACATCCCTCCTATCATACATGGCATATTAAATTCAGATGCCACTGCAGCAATTTTCAATGCTTCATGAATACCTCCAGATTTTGAAAATTTGATATTCAAATAATCACAAGCATCAGCACGACAAAGGCGCTCAGCATCGTGATGCGAATAAACAGACTCATCGGCCATGATCAACACCGTGGTTTCTGTTCTAAGTTGAGGCAGCATATGATCTAAATAAGTGCGCATAGGCTGTTCGCAAAATTGAATCTTAAAGGGTTCCAAACCTTGCAAAACCTCCACCGCATCATGATAAGACCACCCTTGATTGGCATCTATACGAATAGGCATATCAAATCCAACAGCTTTTCGAATTTCACGAACACGTGCAATATCTGTTTTAGCTTCTTTTCCTAATTTTACTTTCAACATGACAGCACCAGCATCGTACAACAACTTGGCCTTAGCTGCCATTTCCTCTGGAGAACCAATACCTATAGTAATATCGGTGACTATTTCGCGAGGAGCACCTTTTAAGAATTGATATAAGGGTAATCCCGCATTTTTTGCAGCAATATCATATAAAGCCATATCAAATGCAGACTTTATGGTTGTGTTTCCAGCGATATATAGATCCAACTCGGCTAGACGTTCACTGATTTGTAAAGGGTCTTTTCCCTTCCATATTTTAGCAAAATCACGTGCTATGACGAGACAAGTATCCTGTGTTTCGCCAACAATCATCGGAAACGCCGAACATTCCCCAACGCCAAAAATACCGGCATCCGTATGGATACGAATAAAAGTATTCTGGGCAAAATCCATGGTTCCTGTTGCAATCACAAAAGGTTCCATTGGAATACTTAGTCGATATATTTCTATTTCAGTAATCTTCATGGTTAAACTGTCTTCTACTTCCTTCTATAAGGAAAATAATAAAAGCTAAGATATAGAAAGAATATCAAATATATAGAGCAGAAAAAACAAGTTGCAGAACTTATCCTATCCTGAAAATGTTCTTTTTTAAGAAAACAAAGAAATTATATCCACCTTTTAAGATCTGAATACACTGAACGACAATAAGCCTATAAAAGTCCACAGGAGTCCATAGAAGTGCATGAAAGTGCATACAATACTTAACAACTCTCTGAGAATGCTAGGACACTGATAGGACAATGCTTCGGGGCTTGTTCGACTTGCATTCGACTGCTGTTCAACTTGGGGTCGACAAAAAGACAAACAACAACCGAACAAACCCCGATAAACAACCGTACTTGGCTCCTACAAGTCCTATAGCAAGCTCGATTGTACGTCGAACACCAATCATGCGATCATAATAATAAGCTTTTGCTACGGCTTTTATCAGGACCAGTACTTAAGAAGGTGTAATATTTCACTATTTTTTTCCAATTGCAATAGACAATTTTTAAGACCACGGTTTAACCTATAACACCAAAATAACAGCGGCAGTACAATTGAAAAAAAATAAAATCCAAAAGCACAAGTAAATACAATATCTTTAATAAAAGCAGTATTAATTATAAATAACACAATTTAATGTAAAATAACTTATAATATCTATAATATTATAGTGATTTTATTCGTATATTAGCAAAGTAATAATTGAAAAGGAAGATGATTGAAAGTAACAAAAATCAGCAAGGTCTATACGACCCAAGCTTTGAACATGATGCCTGTGGGGTTGGTTTTGTAGCGCATATTAAAGGAATAAAATCACATAATCAGGTAAAAGATGCACTAACCATGTTAGAAAACATGGAACATCGCGGTGCTTGTGGCTGCGACCCAGAAAGTGGTGACGGAGCAGGTATTATGATCCAATTACCGCATGAGTTCCTATGGGAAGAGTGTATTAACCTCGGTATACAATTAAAAGAACCCGGATATTATGGGACTGGAATGGTTTTTCTTCCCAAAGAACCGGAAATGAATAAAATATGTAGAACAGTTATTCATGAAGCAGCAACTGAAAGAGAAATGAAGTTCCTTGGGTTTCGGGAAGTCCCAGTAAACAGAGCTGGCATAGGACCTACCGCATTAAGTGCAGAGCCCGAAATCGTTCAATTCTTTATCGACAGACCCGATACCATTCACAACACTGAAGAATTTGAACGCAAACTATTTGTCCTAAGACGCTTGATTATCCAAAAAATCAAACAGTACCAAGAATACCCACTCCCGCTTTACTTCGCTTCCTTATCTTGCAAAACAATTATATATAAAGGTCAACTAACCACCTATCAAGTTGGATCCTATTTCGAAGATCTCCGAGACCCACGAGTAATATCAGCATTCGGCTTAGTACACTCCAGATTTTCAACCAATACATTCCCTTCTTGGTCATTAGCACAACCATTTCGGATGTTAGCGCACAATGGTGAAATCAATACCTTAACAGGCAATCTCAATTGGTTCTATGCAGGCATGCGTGCACTATCGTCGCCCTACTTTACACCAGAAGAAATGGAAATCTTATTACCTGTGGTAGATTATGGGCAATCGGATTCGGCCTGCTTAGATAATGTTGCAGAACTCTTATTGCATAGTGGCCGAAGCCTTGCACACGTTATGTTGATGCTTGTACCCGAAGCATGGGATGGCAATACCCAGATGGACCCACTCAAAAGAGCATTTTATGAATATCATGCTACACTAATGGAACCTTGGGACGGTCCCGCAGCCCTTTGTTTCACAGATGGAAAATCGATCGGTGCTACCTTAGATCGCAATGGACTACGTCCCCTTCGCTATGCCATAACAGCTGACCATCGCGTTATTGTCGCTTCCGAGGCGGGCGCTCTTCCTATTGACGAATCCTTAATCATTAAAAAAGGAAGACAACAAGCTGGGAAAATTTTCTTGGTGGATATGGAGCAGGGGAAAATTTTATCCGATGAAGAAGTGAAAGGAGCATTAGTACGTCAACAACCTTATGGCAATTGGTTAGACAGTTACAAAATAAAATTAGCAGAATTAGCAGAACCACGAGTTACATACACCTACTTATCCAAAGAATCGGTTTTTAAATACCAACAGACATTCGGATATTCCCGAGAAGATCTCGAAACAATATTGACACCCATGGCAATCAATGGCTATGAGCCTACAGGGTCTATGGGATCCGATGTACCATTGGCCATTCTCTCGGATCACCCACAACATCTTTCAAGTTACTTTAAACAGTTTTTTGCACAAGTTACAAATCCTCCCATTGATCCTATTCGCGAAAGATTAGTGATGAGCTTAGCCACATTCATTGGAAATGCTGGGAACATATTGATTGAAGATAAAAAATTCTGTCATTGTGTAACTCTTGAACACCCCATCCTAACATCAAAAGAATTAGAGAAACTACGTTCCATTGATACAGGAGCTTTTCAAGCAAAAACCTTACAAGCATATTTCAGAGCAGATGGACAAAACGGTTCACTAGAAGCAGGTTTAGAGCGACTGTGCCGCTATGCAGATGATGCGGTAAAAGATGGATTCGAGGTATTGATCCTTTCTGACCGTGCAATCGACTCGCAACATGCACCAATCCCATCAATTTTAGCGGTATCAGCAGTACATCACCATCTCATTAAAACCGGTAATCGCGGAGCAGTTGGACTTGTTGTTGAAGCTGGAGATACTTGGGAAGTACATCACTTTGCATGTCTACTTGCCTTTGGTGCCACCGCAATAAACCCTTACATGGCCTTAGCAAGTATCCGTACCATGAAAGAACAAGGTAAATTGGATACCGAATTGACCTGGCCAGAACTTTCTAAAAACTACGTAAAAGCAGTTAATGCAGGACTCTTAAAAATATTCTCCAAAATGGGGATATCCACCCTACAATCTTATCATGGAGCACAAATATTTGAAGTACTAGGAATAGACAAAACCGTAGTTGATAAGTATTTTTGTGGAGCCGTATCACGTATTGGGGGTCTAAATCTCGATGATATTGCACAAGAAGTATTGACTAAACATTGGAGCAATTTCAAAGAAAGTAGAACCGTAAAAACATTACTTCCAGAAGGGGGTATATATCAGTGGAAACGTCGCGGCGAAGGACACCTTTGGAATCCAGAGACCGTACATTTACTACAACAAGCCTGTCGAAATGATGACTATTTAACCTATAAAAAATATGCTGAAAAAATAAACAATCAAAAAGAACAGCTATTTACATTACGAGGATTGTTGGATTTCGCAAAACATAGAACTGCCATTCCATTGGATCAGGTAGAATCTGCCAATGAGATCTTAAAACGTTTTGCAACTGGTGCGATGTCTTTTGGATCCATTTCGCATGAAGCGCATAGCACGTTAGCAATCGCGATGAACCGCATTGGAGCAAAGTCAAATACCGGAGAAGGAGGTGAAGATGAATTACGATACCAACCTTTACCCAATGGTGATTCTATGCGATCGGCAATCAAACAAGTGGCATCGGCACGTTTTGGCGTAACGTCTAATTATTTGACACAAGCAGATGAAATACAGATTAAGATGGCTCAAGGTGCCAAACCAGGAGAAGGCGGCCAGCTCCCGGGTCCTAAAGTCAACGAATGGATTGCTAAAACACGACATTCCACACCGGGTGTTGGGTTAATCTCCCCGCCCCCACATCATGATATCTATTCCATTGAAGATCTAGCCCAATTAATTTTTGATCTAAAAAATGCAAATCGGGCAGCACGTATCAATGTAAAGCTAGTTTCCAAAGCAGGTGTAGGTACCATAGCCGCTGGTGTAGCAAAGGCACATGCCGACGTCATCTTAATAGCAGGATTCGATGGCGGAACAGGCGCTTCTCCCATCAGTTCGACCAAACATGCTGGTTTACCTTGGGAACTGGGTCTAGCGGAGGCGCATCAAACTTTAGTTAAAAACAAACTAAGAAGCCGCATAGTATTGCAAGCAGATGGTCAAGTAAAAACAGGCCGTGATATTGTTGTAGCAACCTTATTAGGTGCTGAAGAATGGGGTGTCTCGACCGCAGCTCTTATTGCTGGGGGATGTATCATGATGCGTAAATGCCACTTAAACACCTGTCCTGTTGGCGTAGCGACGCAAGATCCTGAATTAAGGAAATTATTTACGGGAAAACCAGAAGACATTGTTAACCTATTTCGCTTCATGGCAGAGGAAATCCGCGAAACGATGGCTGAATTGGGATTCCGAACCATCAATGAAATGGTAGGAAAAGCTCAGTTCTTGAAAAAAAGAGAGAACATAGATCATTGGAAAGCCTCAAAGATAGATTTTTCAGGAATCCTATATGTCGAACCTAATGATTCCGATCAATCGCTATACAATACCGAAGAACAGGACCATGGTATGGGTATGATTTTAGATTGGGGATTGCTTACACAAGCAAAACAGGCTTTAGAAAACAAAACTCCTGTCTTTGGAACTTTCCTTGTCAAAAACACCGATCGTACTATTGGCACCTTGCTCTCGAATGAAATATCCAAAAAATATGGCTCAGTAGGGCTACCTGACAACACGATTAATTATAAATTCGAAGGGTCCGCAGGACAAAGCTTCGGAGCATTTTCGACCAAAGGATTATCTTTCGAACTGGAAGGTGAAGCAAACGATTACGTCGGAAAAGGGTTATCTGGAGCACAATTGGCCATTTACCCAAAAGCCGAAAGCATATTAGTACCTCATGAAAATATTATCATCGGCAATGTCGCCCTTTTTGGCGCCACATCAGGTCATCTTTTTATTAATGGACAAGCAGGTGAACGCTTTGCGGTCCGTAATTCTGGTGCTACGGCAGTCGTAGAGGGAGTTGGAGATCATGGTTGTGAGTATATGACAGGAGGTAGAGCACTTATATTAGGAGAGACAGGACGTAATTTTGGCGCCGGTATGAGCGGTGGTATCGCATGGGTATATAATCCATTAGGAACTTTTAGAGAAAACTGCAATACTGAAATGATTGACCTAGACCCATTAGAACAAGAAGATGAGATGGCGATCATTGCCCTTTTAAAAAGACACATTTCATTGACTAGTAGCATCATTGCACAAGATATACTCGAAAATTGGACAACGAAAAAGGTCAGTTTTATCAAGGTATTTCCAAAAGAATACAAACAGGTATTACGGACAAAATTAGTAGAAGCATAATCAGGAGGAAAAATCATGGGAAAAATAACAGGATTTAAAGAATACACGCGCGAGCTTCCACAAAAAGAACCGGTAGCAAGCAGGATACAAAATTATCAAGAATTTAACAAAGGCTATTCCGATAGCCAACTACATAAACAAGCAGCACGTTGCATGGACTGTGGTATACCATTTTGTCATTCAGGCTGTCCCTTAGGCAATGTTATTCCTGAATTTAACGATGCCGTATACGATGGAAAATGGGAGGATGCCTACAATATCCTTTCCTCAACAAATAACTTCCCTGAATTTACGGGACGAATTTGTCCAGCCCCCTGCGAGTCTGCCTGCGTTCTCGGCATTCATAGTTCACCTGTTGCCATTGAAGAGATTGAAAAGCATATTATCGAAATCGCCTTTAACAAAGGCTACGTAAAACCACATAAAAATTATATTAAAACGAATAAAAAAATCGCTATAATCGGTTCTGGCCCTGCAGGATTAGCAGCCGCAGCACAATTGAATAAGGCCGGACATGATGTGGTGGTGTTTGAACGCGATGATCAAGTAGGCGGTTTATTACGCTATGGTATCCCTGATTTTAAATTGGATAAAAAAATTATCGATAGACGAATTTCCATCATGCAAGCATCAGGTATCTTGTTTAAGGTAAATGCTGAAGTCGGAAAAAATATTCCTATCCACGAATTGCTGGCCTATGATGCTGTTATTATAGCCACAGGATCTACTGTGCCCTGGCAGCTCGATATCCCCGGAAAAGACTTAAAAGGTATTCATTTTGCAATGGATTTCTTAAAACAGCAAAATAAGAAAGTAAGTGGAATTGAAGATCATGAGTTTCAAATCATGACAACTGGTAAGCATGTTGTCGTTGTTGGTGATGGTGACACAGGGTCAGATTGCATCGGAACGGCCAATCGTCAACAAGCCAAAAGCATCAGACAGATCGCCCGCAAACCCATCCCTGCAAAACAAAGATTGAAAAACAACCCTTGGCCAATGGATAAAATCACGTTCAATACGACCTCTTCTCAAGAAGAGGGATGCGAGCGCCTCTGGGCAACAGAAACAAAAGCATTTATTGGTGATGAAAATGGGAATGTCAAAACTGTACAAATCATAGAAGTCGAATATGAAGTGGATGATTATGGACGAAAAACCCAGATAAGTAAATCCGAACCAAAAGAAATTCCGGCAGATTTGGTGCTACTAGCTGTTGGTTATCAACATACAGAACAACAATTACCAGAAAAATTAGGTGTTCAAGTCGATATCCATGGTCATATCATAGCAACAGATAAAGCCTTTAAAACCTCGGTCGATCATATTTTCACCGCCGGAGATTGTAGAAAAGGGCAATCATTAGTCGTATGGGCGATAGCAGAAGGTCGTGAATGCGCCCGAAAAGTCGATGAATTTCTCATGGGAGTATCCGAACTTGAAAGCAAAGAAATGATCCATCAATTCTCGTAAATACCAGTTATTAAAAATAAATAAGCCTCGTAAAGTATATTTACGAGGCTTATTCATTGAAGAAAATATAACGCAAAGTCAGCTGCGTTTTACCATACTAATAAATCTTTCTAATAATCAAATCCTGTTTCCGTTTTTCAATTTTTGTCTTCAGATAAGGATAAAAGAATACCGCACCCAAAACAATAGCAGCGCCACCATAGAATCCCAGACTCATTGTTTCCTTCTGTCCAAAGATGAGCATCGCCAACAGAATACCATATACAGGCTCCAAGTTAGTGGTTAGCGCAACCGTAAAAGCACTCAATTCTTTCATCACCGCAACACCTAACACATACGCAACAGCAGTACATAGAACACCTAAAATCAATAAATAGATGAGATCCGATTGATTCAATGCCATCTGCTCATTGAAGTCTCCACTAAAAACCATGAATAGAGATACCCAAAAGAAAGCACCCACCATTTCATAAAAAGTGATTAAGGTAGCACTCGATTTTTTTACCATCCTTGAGTTTGCAATAGAAAAAATACTCGCACAAAATGCACAGGACAGACCCGCAATAATACCCTCGATATAATTCGATTCAAATTGGAATATCATATAGATTCCCATTATAATCACAATACCGACAACCATATCCATCATCGCTATCTTTTGCTTATTGATAAGAGGTTCCAAAATAGAAGTATACAGCGTGAGGGAAGACAAAGTGACCAAAGCCACTGATACTGTCGATATTTTTATCGCATAAAAAAACAAGACCCAGTGCAGACCTACTATCCCCCCAACCATAGTAAAGGAGAGCAAGTCTCTGCGCGTCACACGGATTTGTTGCTTACTTACAATAAGATATATAAATAGGGAAATCGCCGCAATGGCAACCCGATACCAAACAAGATGTATCGCAGAAATCGAAATTAAATTCCCCAAAATACCGGTAAAGCCCCATATCAGAATCGTTAAATGCAGAATAAGAACATTCTGATTAATTTTTATTTTAGACATCAGTGGAAATATTTATTTTGGCGCTCTAATCGCCAAATAGATTGCAATAATTAAAAATGTTACATTGGGAATTAATACCGCAATCAAAGGTGGAAGCCCACCCTTTAACGAGAACATATTGGCAAACTGGATAAAAACGATATAGGTAAAACTCAAACCAATACCAATCCCTAGACTCAAACCAATACCCCCTCTTACTTTTTTAGAAGACAATGCTACCCCCATCAGCGTCAATACAAATGCCGAAAAAGGATAAACATACCGCTTATACTTTTCCAACTTAAGGTCCGTCATCATCCCTGTCCCCCTGATCTCTTCTTTATAGATGCGCTCATTCAGCTCCTTGGTATCCATTGCTGTAAAAATATTATCGTACAGTTCGAAATCGCTTGGTTTCATATCCAAGGTCGTATCTTTTACGACCCCTTTATCCATCCGTTCATGAAGACCATTAATAACCCGATTTGTATAATCGTGTATTTTCCATTTCGTCGACACAGAATCCCAAGTAATACGTTCAGCGATCATCTTTTCCAACAAGGTATCGCCCTTAAACTTCTCTAAGACAAACTTATAGCCAACCTTCGAATTATTATCAAAATTGTCTATATACACATAACTGTTTTTATCAATCTGCATATGCGTAGAAATCTTGGTATTATCTTTAAGTGGTTTCACATAGATATTCTCAAATCCAATCTTAATTCTATTCGTTTTCGGAATAATGTAGAGATTAAAAATAAAAGAAACCGCAAATATTAAGGTTGCAGAGAACGCATACGGCCTTAGAAGACGATTAAAACTATATCCAGCACTTAATATGGGGACAATTTCCGTTTGATCGGCCATCTTCGAAGTAAAGAAAATGACAGCGATAAAGTTGATTAAAGGACACAAGAAATTCAAATAAAACGGAATGAATCCCGCATAATATTCAAATATGATCTTGTCCATAGGAGCATTATACTTCAAGAAATCGTCCAACCGCTCTGAAATATCAAAAATAACCATGACAACTGTAAAAATAGCCATCGTGAACACAAATGTGCTCAAGTACTTTTTAATAATATAACGATCAATGATAGAAAACATAATGTTACTAAGATGCAAAAAATTACAAACGTTGACCCAAAACCTTTACCATTTTATTTTTCCAATCGTAGAATGTACCATCTACAATTTTCTCACGTGCTTCCTTCACCAACCACAAATAGAAGTGTAAGTTATGTAAAGAAGCAATTTGTGCACCTAAAAGTTCTTGAGAACGAATTAAATGACGCAAATAAGCTTTTGTATATACCTGATCTGCAAAAAGATCACTATCAGGATCAATCGGAGAAAAATCATCTTTCCATTTTTCATTCTTGATATTAATGGTGCCATGACGTGTAAATAACATGCCATTACGTGCATTACGTGTAGGCATCACACAATCAAACATATCGATACCCAGTGCGATATTTTCCAATAAATTAATCGGTGTACCCACTCCCATCAAATATCGCGGTTTATCTTCTGGAAGGATATTACAGACAACTTCTGTCATCGCATACATATCCTCTGCCGGTTCACCAACAGATAAGCCTCCGATCGCATTTCCTTCACGATTGAAAGAAGCAATTTTCTCAGCAGATCTTTCTCGTAAATCTTTATAAACAGACCCTTGAACAATTGGGAATAACGTCTGGTCATAACCATATAAAGGCTCTGTACTATCAAAACGGTCACAACACCTCTTCAACCAACGATGCGTCATTTCAATCGAACGTCGCGCATAACCATAATCACATGGGTATGGCGTACACTCATCAAATGCCATAATAATATCTGCACCGATGACACGTTGGGTATCCATCACATTCTCTGGCGTAAACAAATGCTTAGAGCCGTCTATATGCGAACGAAAAGTAACCCCTTCTTCCTTTATCTTACGGTTGTCAGATAAAGAGTACACCTGATAGCCTCCTGAATCCGTTAAAATCGGTTGATCCCAACCGATAAACTTATGAAGTCCTCCAGCTTTATTCAAAACATCCAATCCCGGTCTTAAGTACAGGTGATAGGTATTACCCAATATTATTTGAGCCTCAATATCATTCTTTAATTCATGTTGATGAATACCTTTAACCGTACCGGCGGTACCAACAGGCATGAAAATAGGCGTTTGAATTTTTCCGTGAGCAGTCTCAACAACACCTGCACGCGCTTTCGAAAATTTATCTTGTACTTGAAGGGTGAATTTCATTAAATATTTATTTTTTTGGGGAGTCTAATTTGATGATTCTTAAAGTTTCAGAAAACAAATTCCCCGACTTGCTTTTTTCAAAAATCTCTGCAAAAATACTATAAAAACCAATGCAAAGATTGACCTTTCACAACATTTTAACATTTATGCTACAAAAAACAATAATAAAACAAATATCCTTCGAACATACTATCTTTGCAACATATGACCATCGTACAACAATACGCCCTCTATTACCCTTACATCGCCCTTGGCATCATTGCACTATTGTTGCTCTTCCAATTGTACTATATTATAGTTGTATATGGAAAATTAAGTCGACACCAAGTACAATCCTATCAACAACAAGAGACAGTAGACCCTATATCGGTCATTATATGTGCACATAACGAACAGGAAAACCTCAAACAGTTTCTAACCTCTATTTTAGAACAAGATTACCCTGATTTTGAAGTTATTGTTGTCAACGATTACTCTACCGATGAAACCAGGTGGGTTCTAAAAGATTTTGAATCAAAATATAATCACTTACGTGTTGTCGATATAAAAGAACATATACGTCTTAAACATGGCAAGAAGTTCGCAGTCTCACTCGGTATCAAATCCGCTAAACATGAAAAGTTGGTCTTTACAGATGCTGACTGCAATCCAAACTCCAACAATTGGTTAAAAGAAATTGTTGGCGCATTAAGTCAACCAGATAAGGAGATTGTGATCGGCTATTCTCCCTATTTCAAATATAAAGGATTTTTAAACAAGCTCATCCGTTTTGAAACCACACACACGGCCATGAGCTACCTCTCGTATGCCTTAAAAAAAGACGCTTATATGGCTGTTGGAAGAAATATGGGATATACGAAATCCTTATTCTTTCGCAATAAGGGGTTTGCTTCCCATATGCATATCAAATCGGGAGATGATGACCTTTTTGTCAATCAAAATGCTACCAAGAGCAATACCATTATATCCATCCATCCGGATGCTATCGTATACTCCGAACCCAAAACAACATGGAAAAGCTACTATAAGCAAAAAGCAAGACATTCCGGTGCTTCCGTTATCTACAAGAAAAAGCATCAACGTATGCTCGGTATCCAACTGATTACTTCTTTTATGTTTTATTGCGCTATCATCATAACAGCAATATTATTCCCCAATTACTGGTATGTGCCAGTAGCAGCTTACCTCATTCGCTTACTTGCACAGCTTATCACTTTTAGCTCCATTTATAAGAAATTAGCAGTTTTTGATCTCATTTGGTGGTTACCATTATTAGACATCATCTACTATTTCTATATTTGTACCAACGGTTTATTTAACCGAAAAAAGAAATCCATTAGCTGGAAATAATATTCATTTTAAAACTTTCGCTTTGAATCCTACAGTAGATATCATATATCAATATTTTCCGAACTTAACAGAAGTTCAGAAAACCCAGTTTGCACAACTAGCAGAGCTATATCCATTCTGGAATAACCAGATCAATGTCATTTCACGCAAAGACGTGGAAAGCCTTTATTTGCACCATGTGTTACATTCACTGGGCATCGCTAAGTATGCGATGACATTTGCACCAGGCACACGTATCTTAGACGTAGGCACAGGAGGTGGATTTCCAGGGATTCCACTCGCTATACTATTTCCAGAAGTCCACTTTCACTTAGTAGACTCCATAGGAAAAAAGATAAAAGTCGTACGCGAAATTGCAGCAGCATTGGGGTTAAAGAATGTAGAAGCCGATCACATCCGTGCAGAACAGTTAGATGATAAATACGATTTTGTCGTATCACGAGCAGTAACACGATTAGCAGATTTTGCACCTTGGATACGCAACAAGTTTCTCAAACAAGATAAAAATGGAGTCCCTAACGGTATCCTATACCTCAAAGGTGGCGATTTAAAAGAAGAGATTAAAGAATCACGCTTAAAAGCGGAATTGCATCCCTTATCAGATTACTTCAAAGAAGATTTCTTTGAAACAAAATATGTCGTTTATGTCCCTATGTAATTTAGGGATTTAAGATTTCCAATTTGGGGAGACTCAAACGTTGGTGGATGATTACAACAGAATCCAGATAGTTTTTTAAATTATTTTGTACATAAGCAATTTGATCATAATGGTCTGAATGCCGTAACCATTTGTAAGAAGGTTGATAGTAAATACGAAATTTTATCAACGAGTCTCCCGTTAAAGGAGTATACGCCTCGGATAGGGCATTCCATTGCGCTAATACCTTATCTTGTTCAAACTCCCGTTCGAACTGCCGCTGAAGTCGTCGCGATGCTCTACCCTGCCTGCTCAACAGATTATATAACTTATTGAGATTAATTGCGAGACCACCCTGATGTGGTAAGGTGACCATATTTTTGGTATCTCCCCAAAAATAAATCGACTTATATGCGACTTGCTTTTCCGCCATCTTTTCTTCCGCCGACAATTTTTCACCAACGACTAGCGCAGTATCCATTTTAGTCGTATCAAAGTTAACCAACTTTTTGTCCCGACGACTGGTATCCTGAATGTAAAGAGCTATACGAGCAGATGAAGATTTCGCCCTGCTAAAAAACAAAACGAGACAGATAGACAGCAAAAAAAGTAAACGGCCTGGATTCATTTCTTATAATTTGGTTATTTAAACATAACAACAAAAGAAACGCAACACAAGATTTTAACTTTGTTTAACTGTCTATCGATCTTAAAAAATTAACCCAATTCTTCTATAATTTTTTTGCCAATAGCGTTCACCTCTTCATCCATACCAAACATCGGCAAACCCGTCTCTGGATTAGTTTTTAACCATAAGCTCTCCGTATCCTTAATGATCTGCACATACTCCACCCCCTCTTTAAAAATAACGTAAGTATCTTCCTCCTCAGGGAAAACAGAATAAACAACATCCTCAATTTCTATATCAAAAGGTTCTTTCATTTCCATAGTCAAATCTTTTTATTTAGTACAAAGATACAAGCTATCTCAATATTCTCTAAAAATGCCTCAAAAATTCTTGCCAAAACCATTAAAAAAAAAACAACAAATAAACGTTAACAACTGAAATTCAATAAAATATTACTATCTTTAAATAACCAACTATGAACTTTTATCATCAAATAGCACTCACCAAAATCAAGGGAGTAGGTCCTAAAACTGCGCGGATTTTACTCGCTCAGTGTGGATCTGTGCAAGAGATTTTAGAAACAAAGGCCAGCACATTAGCAACAATACCAGGGGTAAATAGTAAAACAGCCGCAGAAATAGCCAGTAAAAACTATCAAAAAGCCACAGAAAAAGAAATTGCATTTATTAAAAAGCATCAAATCCAAGTATTATGGATTGCAAATCCAGACTACCCACAGAAATTAAAAAATTGTGAAGATGCACCGCTAGTCCTATACTACAAAGGCAATGCAGACCTCAATAAAGAACGAGTAGTCAGTATTGTAGGAACAAGAAATGCAACAAACTATGGTCGGCATATTTGCGAAATGCTCCTAGAACAGCTGAAACCATTAGATACCACCATCATCAGTGGACTTGCTTACGGTATCGATATCATGGCCCATAAAAATGCTTTAAAACAACAAATACCCACAATTGGTGTATTGGGACACGGGTTAGACCGTATCTATCCAGCCAGTCATAGAGAAGTCGCATCTGCAATGCTACAACAAGGGGGCTTAATAACCGAATTCCCCTCAGACAGCAATTTAGATCGTCAGAACTTCCCCATGCGCAACCGCATAATTGCAGGTATGTCCGACGTCACTATTGTCGTAGAAGCCGCCACAAAAGGAGGAGCACTTATTACTGCAGAAATAGCCAACAGCTACAACCGCGATGTATGTGCATTTCCAGGAGCAATAGACAGCCCCTATTCTGCCGGATGCAATTACCTGATCAAAACCAATCGCGCTCATCTCATCAGAGATGTTAAAGATTTGTGCTACCTCATGAATTGGGAAAATCAAAAAGTAAAAGAGGCTATTCAGCTCACGCTCATGCCTCCAGAGCTCAATGAAGCACAGCTTTACCTCTATCTTTTCATCCAAGATAAACAACAAGTGGGCATTGACGAAATCAGTAGATACTGCGCATGGCCACAAAGTAAGCTAGCCATGGTACTTCTAGAAATGGAAATGAGTGGCCATATCACCTCTTTACCCGGAAAAATATACCAACTATAAGACAACCTAATCCAATAAACCATCAACCTAAATGAAACAAAGTCCAAACAATAAAACCATTTGGAAAGTAATTGGTGCCTCTTCAATGGGCACACTCATCGAGTGGTACGACTTCTTTATTTTCGGAAGCCTTTCCATCGTGATTTCGACCAAATTCTTTCCTGCAGACAATCCAACAGCGGCATTTCTATCCACCTTAGCGACATTTGCAGCAGGATTTGTCGTCAGACCATTTGGCGCCCTATTCTTCGGAAGACTTGGTGATCTAATAGGCCGAAAATACACCTTTATGGTCACACTACTACTCATGGGTGGAGCTACATTTTTAATCGGGTGTATACCAAGTTACCAAAGCATCGGTTTCTTGGCCCCTTTACTCGTGCTCATCCTTCGCCTATTGCAAGGACTTGCATTAGGCGGTGAATATGGCGGAGCAGCCACATACGTCGCTGAACATGCTCCAGAAGGGCAAAGAGGCTATTGGACATCTTGGATTCAGACAACAGCTACCTTTGGTCTTTTTATTTCGCTTGTCGTTATTCTCGTCACCAAAAACATCCTCACCGAACAGCAATTTGATGACTGGGGCTGGCGGGTTCCTTTTATTCTATCCCTTCTGATGGTCTATGTATCTTATCTCATCCGTAAAAACATGAGTGAATCACCAGAATTTGCCAAGGCTAAAGAAGAGGGTACAACCAGTAAAAATCCGTTAAAAGAAAGTTTCGGCAATCGCTATAACCTTAAATTTGTACTGCTCGCCTTATTCGGTGCAGCTATGGGACAAGGTGTCGTCTGGTATACAGGCCAATTCTACTCCATGAGCTATATGAAGACCGTCATGCACCTCAACTCAGATGAAGCCGATATGATATTGGGTACAGCATTACTCGTAGGTACACCATTTTTTATCTTTTTTGGTTGGCTAAGCGACAAAGTTGGACGAAAGTGGATCATGCTTTTAGGTATGTTACTTGCGTTATGCACTTACCGACCAATATATAAAGCCATGTACCAACTCGCAGATACCACTACAAAAGATATCCGTTCGACCGAAACATTAAAGTTGGAAGAGAATAAGATACAAACCATCACGCACTATACAGATGACACATATGAACAGCAGATAAGCCAGGAAAAGTCTAATACAAAAGAACCCGTCATCAAAAAAACGGTGACCGTACACGGCAAAAATAGATTGTGGCTAACAGCACTCATTTTTATCCAGATCATCTATATCACCATGGTTTATGGGCCAATTGCTGCTTTTCTAGTAGAGATGTTCCCAGTCAAGATCCGATATACGTCCATGTCGCTTCCTTACCATGTAGGAAACGGCATATTTGGGGGGTAACTTCCAGCCATATCCACATACCTCACCACCAATGCCCAACTTGCCCTTGACCCCGAATTCTATTTGGCTGGCCTATGGTATCCCATCATAATTGCTGCAGTATGTTTTATCATTGGTACCATTTACATTAAAAACAAACCTAATCATCTCAATAATGGATAATCTAAAAAGAATATTAGGCATCCTCTGGATAGCACTCGCCCTATACACCGCATATTTTTGCCTATTTGAATTGGCGATTCCTAAAATAAAAATAGGACATCAAGAAGATTTAGTCTTCGGAATCATCATTATGTTCATTTTAACGCCAATTATTTCAATTGGACTTGGGCTTTTTGGGTATTATTCGCTCTGCGGAGACTATGCAAAAGATAAGACATAAAATTATTCTCCCTGACTATCAGTGGGCTAAGCACAATTAGCAAAAAATCTTTCTTTAGAACGATTTTTTTTCTACTTTTGTGGTGGGTAAGTCTTTTACGACCAGCTCCCATTGACTCCCCCAGGTTGGGAACAAAGCAAGGGTATCTGGTTGAGCGGTGCGATAAAAGGAGCTTACCCATTTTTTATGCCCAAAATTTCGGGTAGCTTCCTTTCACAAATCGTAAATACACAGCAATTTTAAGGAATACTTCTACTAAACAAAATAATTTTGTTTATTTGTAACTGAATTAGAACTATCGTATGAGTTGGTTTAAAAGAGATAAAGCCGGAATTAACACGGCAACAGAAAATAAAAAAGAGGCCCCAGACGGATTGTGGAACAAATGTCCATCATGTAAAAAACCGTTGTTGAACCTTGAACAAATCGAAAACAATTACGTTTGTCAATACTGTGGATACCACCTTAGAATTGGTTCTGCAGCCTATTTTTCAATCATTTTTGATAATAATGAGTTTACAGAATTATTCCCTACATTAAGCTCAGGAGACCCGATTAATTTCTTCGATTCAAAACCTTACGCGGAACGCTTAAAAGAAAGTCAAGCTAAAACAGGTTTGGTAGATGCGATTCGTTCAGGACATGGTAAGATTGATGGCCAAGAGCTTGTTATTGCTTGTATGGACTTCACTTTCATTGGAGGTTCAATGGGATCCGTTGTCGGTGAAAAAATTGCACGCTCCATAGATTATTGTATCGAACATAAAATTCCGTTTATGCTGATTTCCAAATCAGGCGGAGCACGTATGATGGAAGCTGCATTTTCTTTAATGCAAATGGCTAAAACTGCAGCAAAATTAGCCATGCTAGCTAAAGCTGGTTTACCTTATGTATGTTTATTAACAGATCCAACAACAGGTGGCGTAACTGCTTCCTATGCCATGTTAGGAGATATTAATATCGCTGAACCTGGTGCCTTAATTGGTTTCGCAGGACCTCGTGTTATCAAAGAAACAATCAAAAAAGACCTTCCAAAAGGATTCCAAACTTCAGAATTTATTTTAGAGCATGGATTCTTAGACTTCATCGTAGATAGAAGACAATTAAAAGAAAAAGTATCCACTTACTTGAGATTGCTTAAATAAAAGGCAGTCTATTTAATAAGGAAAAGAATAAAATAAGAGCTCCACAAAATGGAGCTCTTATTTTTTGATATAATCCTTAAAGGCCCAAAACTTTCGTTGCGATAAATAATCAAAATTGGCTTCATTCGCATAAGCTTCTCTTTCATACGATATATTCAAATAAGCCTGATGGAAATTTCGATATTGTACATATCGGAATAAAAACTCGAGTAGATAGCTGATATAGAAAAACACGATCAATAGCTCTGTAGCCTGCCTCATATGAATCTTTTCATGATTGATAAGCTGCAGATTATGCTTAAAAATCCTGCTCTTCAAAAAAACAAACGGATAGATAGTGATCGCATCAGCTTTTCCCAATGAAAAAACTTTCGTCCAGAAGCGGCTTATCACAATCATATTATTTTTAAAATCTAATCTTTAAATACGTTGAATCAAGATAACCAATTATTCCTATCAATCAAACAGGATATTGCTATACCCGATACACATCTCAAAAGCAGAAGAAAAATACCCAAGATACATCAGTATTAAGTACATGATAACGAATAACTTCACTTAGATACACAATACAATTGCGTATCTAAGTAAATTTATCTAAGTTTGTTATATATAAATTAACAAATTAGTATGCCTTACAAAGAGCGCGAAATTAATAAATTGTATTATACGATGGGTGAAGTGACTGCAATGTTCAATGTCAATGCTTCCCAAATTCGTTTTTATGAGCGTGAATTTGACATTATTCAACCCAAAAAGAATAAAAAAGGAAACCGTCTGTTCACACAAGATGATATTGCTAATTTAAAAATTATCTTCAATCTGGTAAAAGACAAAGGTTACACCCTTCAAGGTGCGCGAGAATACCTTCGGACGAACAAATCAGAAGCTAAAGAAAATCAGCGCGTTTTGGATTCATTAGAGAAATTGAAAAACTTCCTATTAGAGGTTCGTGATAGCCTATAATTATTTATAGATCTAGGAACAGATATACTTAATTTTAATAGCAACTCAACCTATTGATTTTTGACTTATATTTTTTAATAAACAGGTTTGTTTTCAAAATCTAATAGCACACTTAAGGCATACTCAATGCCGCAATCCATAAACTTTTGCTGTAGATCATGTTGTTCTTCAAAGTATTCAACTTTATCATTATCGATCAATGAATGGTCCAAGATTACTTTTTTATTTCCCTTCCTTTTAAAATACCATAGCACCTAAGTCCCATTAAAAATTTAGTTTAGAGAGAGGCACTTCCGGACGAACATCATGGAACAAACATAACGCTGCTAAAAGTAATAATTACAATTGTAAAGCCGATATGGGACGTTTAAAAGGAGAAAAAGTGAAATATCCCCTCCAAAAACTAATCACTTGTTGGCTTTCACTATTCACTTGTTTAAAAGTAGTGACCATTTTTTTAAAAAAAGTGAACCAAACTTGAGAACATGTGAACACTTATTCACAAGAGGTGCCACTTATTCCCAAGATGTGGATAGATTCTCTAAAGAACGGGTACCATCTTTCCAACAAATAAACACTTATTCAGAAGCAGTGCTCCCTTATCGATAAGAACAAACGACTTATTAACAAGATATGAACACATGTTCAAACTAGTGGACACTTTTTCACAATTCCTGTGCACTTGTTCACAACAAGTGAATAACTCTGGTAAACTAGCATTCACTTTTGTTAACAAGAGACTAGTTGTTCACAACAAGTGTTCACTCATTGTCAAAGAGGACACACAACATTCAAAGAAGTGTATCCTTATCCGAAACAACTAGCACATATTGCCCACAACTGCCTACATCTTGTGGATAAGTATTTCCTTTTTAAAAACAAGAGAACACTTATCCAAACAAAGTGACTACCAAAACCAAAGAAGTAGCTAGAGAAAGTGGTGCTTTAAAGCGGTATTTTCAATTTGTTGGATAAGTTAATAGTATCCACTTTCAAAAAATGAAATATAATCCACCGATGTATATACTACTTATCGGCCTGCGAGTTCAATAACCTCAAGATGCTCGATCTTACTTCCATTAATCTCAAATCGCATCAATGTTCTTACCGTATGCCAACCTTGTTTTCCTGCTGCACCTGGGTTCAGATGTAGACATTTCAACTTTTGATCAAACATCACTTTCAAGATATGCGAATGGCCTGTTATAAATAGTTGTGGTGGATGCTCCGTGATCTCCTTCTTTATCCTGGGTGCATATTTACCCGGATAACCTCCAATGTGGGTCAACCATACATCCACCCCCTCGCAAGTGAACCGCAAGTCTTCAGGAAAACGAAGACGCAACTGATGGTCATCAATATTACCATACACTCCCCGCAAAGGTTTAAACCCTTCCAACTGATCAGCAACAGCAGCATTACCGAAATCACCAATATGCCAAATTTCATCACAATGCTCAAAATGTTTAAATACAGCTTCATCCAAATAAGCATGTGTATCTGATATCAATCCAATCCTAGTCATATTAAAAAGCTAAAAAATAAGGCTTCAAAGTGGCTCTATACATATCCGAATAGACACCCTTTGCTTGATAAATAATAAAATCAGAAATGGCAACGTCGCCACCAAAACCCTGTTGAAAAATAACAATCTTACGAATGATATCCTCTCCTTCAAAAGAACGAATCTGGATAACCTCTAAAAGATTCAAACCAAAAGATTGTGCTATTACCCCCAGCTCTTCCGCTAATAAAGTAGGCAAGATCAACGCCAATCTACCCTGTTGCTGGAGAGAAGCAGCCGAAAACTGCAACAATTCGTTAAAAAACTCCAAATTAGTATGTCGAGCCAATTTTTTTCGAGCATCCGGATTATGCAAAGAATCTGTATAGAAAGGTGGATTGGAAATGATAAAATCGAATAAGCCAATGTCATCTAAATTTTGAAAAGAACAAGCGTGTAGCTTCATGCGTTCGGCATATGGAGAACTATTAAAATTCATTTCAGCACGCTTTGCTGCAAGGGAATCCACTTCCACAGCAGCTATTTCGCTATCCAAACACCGCTGTGCCAACATCAAAGCAATGACGCCGGTTCCTGTACCAATATCCAATATACGGGCGGAAGAACCAACATCGACCAATGAAGCCAATAAAACACCGTCTGTATTAATTTTCATCGCACAATCCGACTGATCTACTGCAAACTCTTTAAACTGAAATATAGAAGCCATGACCACAAAGATAAATCTTTTAATAATGCTAGCTTATGAGCTTACCATAATATTTAGATAAATTTTCTTTACTTTGGTTTATTAATAACACAGCATATGAATCGTTATCTACTACTTACTTTATACAGCATTATTTCATTCGTGTATATCGTACCCTCTTCTTTTGCACAAGAAAAATGTGAAGCCACGCTGAAGAACTCGTTAGAACCCTTGACAATCGCATTAAATGGAAATCAATATGAAACACTCATGCCATTATTAGCAGATATTGAGCGCAGCTGTGGACCAACCGAATTATCGCTGCGTATCCAGATATTAAAGTTGATCATAGCGAAAGAAAGCAGTTCTCATGCTATCAATAAATATTTAGAAATGCACTTTGATGAGCAATTGATAAAGCGTTTTCAAGATGCTGAACGAGAGGATTATGCTTATCAATATGAATCCAATAAAGTGCAATACAATTATTTTCCATTACGCCATCCGATCGATCTTTTAATTAAGACTCGTGCAAAAGCCTTGTTGCTATCCCAATCTTATAAGCTGTCCGATTCAGAAATTGATATCCTCAACCTCTTTTCCAATGAAGAGTTATTAAAAAAACAGGTTGTTGAAAGCATAGCCCCTCCCCTAATTAAAGAAGAACCTGTAATACAAGAAGAAGAACAAGCAGAAACGGAATTAGAATTGGAAGAGTACTATAATAAGTCGAAATTGGGTTTCCTACCCTATATTGGGATATATGGACCACTAGGCGGTAAAAACACCACATTTGGAACCAATATGTCTCTTGGGTTTACGGTCATGAGTTCCTTGAAAAAATCCTTTATTTTCGAAGGTGGTTTTAAAGTTCGAATTAATAGCAATGACCGAAATTTCGACTACAATTATGACAATCAAACAGAATCCGTTAACGCTAACTTTAGTTTATTTTTTGGAGGCTCAGTAGGCTATAAAATCTATGATAATACCAAATTCATTATTATTCCGAAACTCAATCTAGGAATAGATATGATTGATACAGGAATCTCAGAAGATGTTTATACAGACGATTATTACGATGGATATGGCGATTATAACTACGGCGGAAGCTCAAAAAAATTATATACAGTCAATACCATGCACCTTGGCCTGAGTTTAGCCACCATGCGTCAACTAAAAGGAAAAAATTACATCGGGCTCGAGGCAGGTTATCATTATACCCCATACCAGTGGGATAGTAAGCTCATGAGTGCTATTTATAATCACTACGGAAGCCTCGAACTATTTTTCCGCTTCTAGTTCTTCAATAACCTTTGGATTTCATCCAGCTTCATCAGTGCCTCAACAGGAGTCAACGTATTGACATCCAAATTATTCAACATATCACGAATTTTTTCCAAAACAGGGTCATCAATAGAAAACATCTGCAATTGATATGCTTGTTTTTGGATTTTCCGCATACTATCCTTGATCTGCTCTCCCCCAGTTCGCTCCTGTTCCAATCTTTTCAATATTTCATTGGCACGTGAAAGTAGCTTAGAGGGCATACCTGCCAATTTTGCAACATGAATACCAAAGCTATGCTCTGAACCACCTGGAACTAATTTACGTAAGAATATAACCTTATTGTTCATCTCCTTTACCGTCACATTATAATTCTTGATACGAGGCATCGAATTTGTCAATTCGTTCAACTCATGATAATGCGTGGCAAATAAAGTTTTTGCCTTAGCAGTAGGGTGATTATGTAAGAACTCTGCAATAGCCCAAGCAATGGAAATACCATCATAAGTACTCGTACCACGACCGATCTCATCCAACAAGATTAAACTACGATCCGAAAGGTTATTCATAATACTTGCCGTCTCATTCATCTCAACCATAAAAGTCGATTCACCTGAAGACAGATTATCAGAAGCCCCTACCCGAGTGAAAATCTTATCAACAAGACCAATCTTAGCTTCCTTTACAGGTACAAAAGAGCCTATTTGAGCCATCAATACAATCAAAGCAGTCTGACGTAAGAGCGCAGACTTACCCGCCATATTCGGACCTGTTATAATGATAATCTGCTGTGTATCGTTATCCAAATAAACATCATTGGTAATATAATCCTCACCAATAGCCATTTTCCTTTCAATAACCGGATGACGACCACCCTTTATATCCAAAACCTTACTTTCAGAAATCTCAGGCTGAACATAATAATTCTTCTCTGCGATAACCGAAAAATTCAACAACACATCTAACTTCGCTAGCAACTGCGCATTCAATTGTATCGGTTTTATATAAGCAGCGATAGCAATCAGCAACTCTGCATAGAGACGATTCTCAATAACTTGGATTTTTTCCTCAGCACCTAAAATCTGATCTTCATACTCTTTTAACTCTTCCGTAATATAACGCTCTGCATTCACCAACGTTTGTTTACGAATCCAGCCCTCAGGTACTTTATCGCGGTGCGTATTGGTCACTTCCAGATAGTAACCAAAGACATTATTAAAAGCAATCTTAAGCGAAGGAATACCCGTTAATTCAGCCTCTCTTTTTTGTATCTCAATGAGGTAATCCTTACCCCCGAAAGCAATTTTTCGTAGACGATCCAAATCTTCATCCACGCCATCAGCAATCACATTACCTTTATTCAGTGCTACTGGAGGTTCTGGAAAAACCTCTCTTTCGATTTTATCACGAATGATAGAACAGACATTCAATTGTTCGGCAATCACCCGAAGGGCTTCAGAATTTTCCTGATTGGTTAATTCTTTGAGTTTCTCAACGGCATATAATGCGCGCTTCAATTGCACAATCTCCCGAGGAGAAGCTTTCTGTAGACCGATTTTGGAGATTAAACGTTCCAAATCCCCAACATATTTGATTTCTTGAATCAATGCATCACGCAATTCTTTATGTTCCGAAAAATAGGCGACAACATCCAAGCGTTCTTGAATAGATTTACGATCTTTCAAAGGCATTACGATCCATCGTTTCAGTAAACGAGCTCCCATTGGTGAAGCTGTTTGATCTAAAACATCAGATAACGTAGTTGCATTCTCATTAGCAGAACCAATCAATTCCAAGTTACGTACTGTAAAACGATCCAACCACATATGGCGATCTTCTTCGATACGAGCAATATTTGAGATATGTTGCAAATTGCGATGCTCGGTCTCATTCAAATAATGCAACGCAACACCTGCAGCAATAACACCTACAGGCATACGATCAATACCAAAACCTTTCATGGAATTAACTTCGAAATGTTTTAATAGATTTTCTGTCGCATAGTCACCTGTATATGGCCACTCATCCAAAGTATAGGTATAATACTGGTTACCGAAATGTTCCGTAAATTCTTTTGATTGTTTTCTGGACATGATTACTTCTGTCGGTTTAAATCCCTGTAGAAGTTTATCAATATAAGAAGAGGTGCCTTGAGCAACAAGAAACTCCCCGGTAGAGATATCTAAAAAAGAAATCCCAATCTGAGTCTTATCAAAATAAATAGAAGCTAAATAATTATTAGATTTCTGCTGTACTATATTATCATTATACGACACACCCGGGGTAACCAATTCAGTAACCCCACGTTTCACGATTGTTTTCGTTTGTTTTGGATCTTCCAATTGGTCGCAAATTGCCACCCGTTGTCCAGCACGAACCAATTTGGGTAAATAAGTCTCCAAAGAATGATGCGGGAAACCTGCCAAAGCAGTTTCGGATTCGGTACCATTCCCCCTCTTCGTTTGTACAATTCCTAAAATACTGGCCGCCTTTATGGCATCTTCACCAAATGTCTCATAAAAATCACCTACACGGAACAACAATAACGCACCTGGATATTTCACCTTGATTGCATTATACTGCTGCATTAATGGAGTTACCTTTTTTTCTGCCTTTGCCAATTGGATTTCGTTTATTGATAATAAGCTGTAAAAATAACATAATCTACCTGATTAGACAAATGAACAAGGATAATATGAAAAACTAAATCTAATTTAAGTAATTTGACGGCACACCAGTATAAGGCATGACATCGGTTACGCGGTCGATTCTTTCGCATATACAAACCCATCTTCAAATACAATAAGACAATCCTAAAAACACACGCTTACCATTGAGAAAATATTTCGTTCCTTTGCATAGTTTTTCAAAAGATATGGCAATAAAAAGAGCGAACAACGTTAAGAAAAAAAAGGTTCAAGCAAGTTGGAAGAAAAAAATCAAAACCTGGTCAATACGAATTATAGGAGGTTTCTTCGCCGTCACGCTATTCTGGGTCATTGCTCTTAAATTTATCAACCCACCAATCACTTGGTTAATGATACAGCGTGGTTTTGAATTAAAAGCAGCAGATAAAGGATTTAAATTAGATAAAGACTGGCGAAATTACGACGAGCTATCTGATAATTTAAAGCGAGCAGCAATAGCTGGAGAAGATGCACATTTCTTGACCCACTGGGGATTTGATACAGATGCGATTCAAAAAGCAATAGAAAAAAATAAAGATGGCAAAAAACTACGTGGTGGCAGCACCATTAGTCAACAAGTAGCAAAGAATGTATTCCTTTGGCCCAAACGATCTTGGTTAAGGAAAGGATTGGAAACCTACTTTACAGGATTGATCGAAATATTCTGGAGCAAGAAAAGAATCTTGGAGGTATATCTCAATGTCATTGAGATGGGACAAGGTGTATATGGTGCAGAAGCAGCATCGCAGTACTATTTCAAGAAATCGGCTTCTTCCCTATCGAAAAAGCAAGCGGCATTGATCATCGCCATATTACCCAATCCAAGGCAATGGGATGCACGTAACCCCTCTGTATACGTCAATCGTAGGGCAAATGCCATTGTTAGGTATCTCAATCATTATCAAATACCCGAATAGCTATAAAGCCCGCAACGCCAATATGCTGCGCAAAATAGTATAGCAATAAAAAAAGCGATGATTCACTATCATCGCTTTTTTTATTTAACCAAATACACGTTTGTGCCAGCTTTCGACAAAAGGAACTTCCCATTTATCTGCAAGAGCAGCAAGCGATGTAATGGTATTATCATATACCAACGTATCGTCATGAATAGCACCACCTTTTACCAGCCCTTCAAATTCACTCCTTGAAGCGACTTGAAGTTCACCAGCAGTTTTAAAAGCAACATTCATACGATCAAAAAGTTGAATATTAAATTCCTCCTCCAAAACTTTTAGAAAACGAACGGAGCTATCGATCGAACAGCCAGAAGCCGCCGCAATATGTTCGTCAACCGAAAGTACCACGAACAAATTAAACTTAACTTCCGCTTGGGCAGATAATGGTTCTCCATGAACTTTCCAACCCGCTGCAAAATCAGTTAATCTATTTTGAATCAATAAAGCTTCTTCATCAGTAAAGAAACGATTCGATTGATATACCCATGCACTTGTCATACCTTTTAATTTAATTATTAAACATAATAAGGTGAAATCATCAAATAAACAATAACACCCGTTATGGCAACATACAACCACATTGGATAGGTTATACGTGCTATTTTTTTATGCCTTTCATAAGATCCTGCCATACCTCTTACATAAGTAATCAATACAAAAGGAATAATGATGACCGACAAAATAATATGCGTAATTAAGATAAAATAATAAATTGGACGTAATATCCCTTCACCACCATATGATGTTGAATTAGAAGTCATGTGATAAGCCACATACATCCCTAAAAAAGCAACAGAACAACAAACGCATAATTTAATAAGTCGCTCATGTAAAATTCTATTACCATTTTTTATAGCCATAACAGCAGCAATCAATAAAACAGCTGTAAGACCATTGATCGTTGCATATATCGGAGGCAAAAAACTCAAAGGCTCAACATCATAACCTAGTTTCTTTAAGTTAACGCCAAATAACGCAGCAACGACAAGTGGAATAACAACCGACAAAACGATAATCCACTTGTTATATTTTTTCTCTTCTGCAGTCTGTCCCATTTTATTTATTTTCAATCTTTGGTGGATGATTTCTTATTTCTTCCACAACCAATAATTTAATTTCATCACTCAAACGCTCAGCCTCCCTTTTCGTCGTGATATCGTAAAATCCACGAATTCTTCTTTTTGAATCTATCAAAACATAGGAAGAACCGATAACAAATGGTTTATTAACATCGTCACTTGCTAAAGCATCTTGCAATAAACCCTGCTGTGCGAATTTGAAAATATCCGATGACGGCTTGGTCACAAAATACCATCTTTTCCCCGAAGGATCTATATTCTGAATGTAATTTTTTATTACTTCTGGACTATCATAGGTGGTATCCACAGTAACAGAATAAAATTTAACCATTCCATTATGTCTAAAATCACCCGAAACCTTATTCAAGTTATTGATCAATGAAGTTGAAAATGATTTATCTCGAGAATAAAACAGATGCACAACAGAAATAGCACTATCTTGATCAAACAGCTGTATAGGCTGACCATCGTAATTTACAAAGGAGATGTTGGGAACCTCATGATAGATGGTATCCATACGCTCTCGACCCCATTTTTTATGAGTAGTACCAGGAACTTCCTTCTCACCAAAAATAGGCAGTGTGGCATACGAATTTGCCATCCCATTTCTATTCAATACTACATACAAAAATCCTGGCAATAATAATATTATTGCCAGGATCATGATAGTTTGAATACCTCTCTTTTTACCAGTATTTTTACTCATTTACATTATTTATTTTCCCACACTTCGTGAGGTACCAAATCTGTCAATAAGAAATTACCTTCAGTAAGTAGTAAAATGATAAAGTAAATAATAAAAAGAAATACAATACTTACGGTAATTATAAAACTAGATTTCTCAAATTTTAAGTGCATAAAGTAAGCAACAATATAGTATGCTTTTACTAATGTCAACACGATATAAATCGTATTAACAAAAGCACCCTTTGTTAAAATTTGCCAGTGATGAACAAATCCCAATGCGATTAAGAATTCTAAAGCCGTTAAAGCTAAAAGTACGAAGAAAATTCTCCAGATACCTTTCTTATCCATTCCGTGTGCATGCTCATCGTGAGCGGCAATATTATCTTGATGTTGTGACATAGCTTTTCTAAAATTAAAAACTTATAATTATACTAAATAGAAGAATGTAAATACAAACACCCAAACTAAATCCACAAAGTGCCAGTATAAACCTACTTTTTCAATCATTAAATATGAACCACGATTCTGGAATGTGTTATTCATGGTCATGAACAATACAATAATATTTAATAAAATACCGATACTAACGTGGAATCCGTGGAAACCAGTAATTGTAAAGAATAGATTCGCAAATTGAAGTGCTGACGTATAGGAAATATCACTCGTAAAATATGGTTGTAAAGCTTCTTTAATAGCTTCACCCTCTAAACCTGTTGCCGGGTTTCTTCCAAACCAAAAACCAGCATGGTGTAAGTGAGTCCACTCAATAGCTTGACATCCTACGAAACAAATACCTCCTAGAATTGTCCATAACATCCATTTAACAACTTCTTGTTTCGAATTTCTATGTCCTGCTTCTACAGCCATTACCATCGTTACAGATGACATGATCAAAATGAAGGTCATGATACCTACGAAAACTAAAGGCTGTCCGCTTTCAGCAATACCCGGAATCGATTGGAAAATCTTATCAGGATCAGGCCATGTACTGTGTGCAAAACGTTGCGCTCCGTAATAAAGCAAAAACGAAGAAAATGTAAAAGCATCTCCTACCAAGAAAAACCACATCATGATTTTTCCGTATTCCAAATTCCAAGGTGATTTTCCACCATTCCATGGACCAGTTTTTACCTTATCCAATTGTGATACAGTTGTACTCATTGTTTACTATTATTGATTCAAAAGTAAGAAAACATATATATAAATCCATAAAAGATCGAGAAAATGCCAAAATATAGTGGCTAAATTCATGCGGAATTGATTGCTATCAGCAGGAAGTGGCTTAAACACACCTACTAAGGCAACAATCAATACGATCAAACCCGCAATTATATGTGCTAAGTGCATCCCTGTAAAAATATAAACAAAAGATTGCGATGCGTTATTATTCACAAAATAAACGCCACGCTCTGTCAATATTTCCCAAGAATCAACTTGAAACACAAAAAATATAACACCCAATAACAAAGTCACAAATAATAGTGCCTTCTGTCTAGCCAATTGACCTGCTTGCGCAGCTTTATAAGCCAAGTGCATACTGATACTGCTCAATACAATAGCAATTGTACTATAGATAAACGTATGGGGTAACAATGTTTTGATACCTTTATCCACACCACTGGCCGTATAAACAATAAAACCACTTGATAGTGCGGCAAATATCATAAACATACCCAGCATACCTAACCATAGCGCAAATTTTTGAGCCCTACGCGTTACTAACTTCTCGTCAGTTTGTTGTTCTCCTTGATTTAACATTATTTCAAAGGTAAAAAGTCAAATAATAAGACCAGTTGCGTAATAGGAAGGTAGAAAAACGATGTAAACATCACTTTTCTAGCTGAAGCAATATCCTGATTCTTAAAGAGCAAAAACCCATAATAAGCAAAGAACACACCTCCAATTACTGAAACAGCGGTAAAGATCCAACCAGCGAAACCGTAATACATGGGTAGAAAACCCGCAGGTATCATAATTAAAGCCGAAAAGAAAACCATAAAAGCAGAAATCTTATCACGCTTAGTGGTCGGTAACAACCTAAAACCAGCTTGTTTATAATCATCATCAATCACCCAGGCCAAAGACCAAAAATGAGGAAACTGCCATAGAAACTGAATTCCAAATAAGATAAATGGAATCATAATGATAGCACTCTCATTCGTTTGGCTGTACATCGCTAAATCGTCTTGACTAAAAGCCGCGAAATATCCGATTAGCGGAGGCAATGCCCCAGGGAAAGCCCCAACAAATACAGCGATTGGTGATTTTCTTTTTAATGGTGTATACACAAAAGCGTATAACAATATAGAAAAAACCGATAACAGGCCTGCAACGAAATTTAAACGCACTAAAACTAAAGTACCCAAGATCCCCATAATTAAACTTAGGATCAAAGCCTGACCTGTTGTCATTCTACCCGAAGGTAACGGACGATCAGCGGTACGAGTCATTAATTTGTCCAAATCCTTTTCAATGATTTCGTTGAATCCATTAGCTGCACCAGTCACTAGGAAACCTCCTACTGTTAATAACAACCAATTCACCCACAACAAATCTCCACCTAGTTGCTTAGCACCAATCAAAAAAGAGATAGACGCCGAGAAAACAACCGTTAATGTCAGTCTTAACTTAACTAATTTCTTGAAATCAGAAATAAACTCTTTCATAGCGACAAATGTCCTCTTTTTAATTTCGTGTACAAATCAATATCACATTGTACATCCATTTCATTCATTCAATTAACGTTGCGATTTTCCTAGTAACAACATCAAGTAATATTGAGTGCCAAATAAAAGGCAACCAACCACTAAGTGAGTTGTCTGTGCGAATGCCGGAACTGCAAACTTTGCCAAAACAATACCTGACAACATTTGAATACCGACTAAAATAAAGAGTATAGTAACAAACCTCGCTTGATCTGTACTACCACTAAATTTAGTACGCACTAAAAAGAACAATACAATTACTAAAATCAAAGAACTATATGCTAGCCAACGATGAATTTCAAAATGTTGGCCGATATTTTGTATAAAGTCTTCTCTTGGCATACCTGAAGCTGTCAACATATCAACAATTTCACGCACTTCCGTTCCGAAGACAACTTGCACCAACATCAACAAAAGTGAGATGAAAGCAAGTATTTTTAATCCACTTGAGTCGCGATTAACTAAAATTGATTTATCGCGCCAAGTTGTTGCTTTAAAATAGGTATATATGGCGATAGCAACAATAACTAAAGCTAAAAGCATATGTACCGTAATTACCCAAGGAGTCAAATTAGTTGAAACAACTATAGAACCTAACCATGCTTGAACAACAACAACAAAAACATTAACTACAGACCAAATAAAGATCGATCGCTTAGATTTAATATAGGTAAAGGAATAAATGGCCGTAAACAATAAACAAAAACCTGCTATCACACCAACCAGACGATTGGCATACTCCGTCCAGGTCTTCGCTACGTTAAACTCCTCATGCTCAAGAATAGTCTTGTCATGACGAATTTTAGTGGCCAATTCACGGTAACCAAAGAATTCAATCATTTTGGCAAACCGCTCATTCTTATTTGCTCTACCCGTAATATAATGTTCTTCATAACCCACAGGCAACTGCGATACATCTGTGGGAGGAATAACCTGATTAAAACACTTAGGCCAATCAGGGCAACCCATGCCAGACCCCGTACTACGTACGACCCCTCCAGCTACAATAACTAAAAACAAAACAATAATAGTAATGAAATTAGATCGAATAAAACGCTTTTCAGCAGCTGGAAACATATCTTTAACCCTTTTATGTTATGAATAATGTTTAGTGTAAGTCACGCTGTGCGACTTACACTAAACATCATCAATTATTTATTTTTTATTTTGAGCATCCCATTCTGCTTGGATACGCTCTGCCTCTTCGTTGCCTTCGAAATCATGAATGAAATTCGAACTCATAGTTTCAGAGAAAGGAACAGTCTGAGGGATAAAATCCGCATCATGACCTGGCTTACTGTAATCATAAGGCCAACGGTATACAGTCGGGATTTCTCCTGGCCAGTTACCATGAATGTGCTCTACTGGAGTAGTCCACTCCAATGTATTCGAGTTCCATGGATTCTGAGGAGCGCGCTCACCAAAGAAGATAGAGTAGAAAAAGTTAAACAAGAAAGCAACTTGTCCTAAACCAGCGATGATCGCAGCCCAAGTAATCAATAAGTTAACAGATACCCATTTCTCCATGAAAGCAAATTCAGTGAATGCATAGTAACGACGAGGAACACCATCTATACCCATAAAGTGCATTGGGAAGAATACCAAGTACGCTCCGATGAAAGTCATCCAGAAGTGTAAGTAACCCAACTTCGTGTTCATCATACGACCAAACATTTTTGGAAACCAGTGGTATACACCACATAACATACCAAAAATTGAAGCAGATCCCATTACCAAGTGAAAGTGGGCAACAACAAAGTAAGTATCGTGTAAGTTGATATCTAATGCCGCATTACCTACGAACAATCCTGTAAGACCACCTGAGATAAAGAATGATACCAAACCAATAGCAAACATCATCGCTGGAGTGAAACGAATGTTACCTCTCCATAATGTAGCCATATAGTTAAAAGCCTTAACAGCTGAAGGAACCGCAATAATCAATGTTGTGATCATAAATACCCCTCCTAAGAAAGGATTCATACCCGTCACAAACATGTGGTGACCCCATACGATAAATGATAGAACAGTAATACCAATTAACGAGTAAACCATCGCGTGGTAACCAAAGATTGGTTTACGAGAGTTTGTTGAAATAACTTCCGAAGTAAGACCCAATGCAGGCATAACAACGATATATACTTCTGGGTGACCTAAGAACCAGAATAAGTGTTGGAACAATAGTGGTGAACCACCTTCATTCGGTAAAATCTGACCTTGAACAACTAAATCTGATAAGTAGAAAGAAGTACCGAATGAACGGTCAAAAATCAATAGAACAACAGCTGCAACTAAAACTGGGAAAGATAACATACCTACAATAGCAGTTAAGAAGAATGCCCAAATTGTTAATGGCATTTTCCATAAATCCATCCCTTTAGTACGCATGTTCAAAATTGTACTCACGTAATTGATACCACCAATAATTTGTGATGCCACAAATAAAACCATACTGATCAACCATAATGTCATACCAGTACCTGAACCAGAAATGGCCTTTGGAACAGCAGATAACGGTGGATAAATTGTCCAACCTGCTGATGCAGGTCCACTTTCAACAAAGAAAGAAGCAATCATAATAACAGATGCTACAAAGAACATCCAATATGACAACATATTCATTAGTGGAGACGCCATATCGCGCGCACCAATTTGATAAGGAATCAATAGATTACTAAAAGTACCCGATAACCCCGCTGTTAATACGAAGAATACCATGATGGTACCGTGAATGGTAACCAATGAGAGAAAAAACTCAGGATTGATACGACCACCTTCAGCCCATTTACCTAAGAATACTTCTAAAATTGGAAATTCTTTGTCCGGCCAAGCAAGTTGGATACGGAATAAGATCGATAAGATCATGGCAAATACCGCCATGAAAATACCCGTGATCAAAAATTGCTTGGCAATCATCTTGTGGTCACCACTGAAGATATACTTCGAGATGAATGACTCTTGATGATGTCCGTGCGAATCGTGATGCTCAGCGCTATGAGAAATAACTGTACTTGACATATTCGTTTTTAAAATTCAATTATTCTAATTAATTTAATGAAGCAGTAACGTTTACGCTATTATTTACTTCCTGAGTTGTTGAATTATCAGCAAACTCTTTCTGTAAATCCTCAGTAAAATATTTATTTTGAGTTGCTAACCATTCCTTGTATTCAGCTTCAGAAACAATTATAACTTTTTTACCCATACTATAGTGACCTTGACCACAGATCTTATTACATAACATAATGAAATCGTACTTAGGGTCATCCATACGTTCACGCATTTCTTCAGTAGTCACCGTTGGTGTAAACTGAAAGTAATTCGTCATACCTGGTACTGCGTTGATTTGAACACGGAAATCAGGAATATAGAACGAGTGAATAATGTCTTTAGAAAGGATATGAAAACGAACTGATTTATTAACAGGTAATACAATGTCGTCAGCCTTGATATCATCCCAAGATCTTTTATCCTTGAAATCGATACCATAACCATTCGTTGGAGTTGTTAATTTGTAGTTACGTTTTCCGATTTCACCATCAGATCCAGCATAACGGATATTCCAAGCAAATTGCTCTGCTAATACCTCAACTTGGATAGCTGATTTTTGTAAATCTTCAGGTACATTTGTAATTGATCTCCAAGTAAAGAAACCAAATAAAACCAATACCGTTAATACAACAGCTGGAATAATCGTCCAGATTTTCTCCAATGTATTATTATGTGGCAAATAATATGCTTTATGATCTTTACGCATTCTATAGATAAACGTGAACGTCAACAATAAAATGTGTGTAACCACCAATACGAACGTTGTAATGACCGTCGTAATGATAAACATCGTGTCAATCTTAGCACCATGTTCAGTAGCAGCATCTCTCCAAGCCATACCACCATGTACATGGAAGGAATAGTAAACTCCACCTAAGAAAACAAATAGGAAGATGAATAACAAACTAGCTTGAACATTATTTGATGCTAAAGGATTATATTTTCTATTCATCTTGTTCGTCAACTCATAAATAGAGATAACTTTACCTATAACAGCAACAACTGTACAGATAACCAAGAATAGTAAAACATAATAAACGAAGTTTTTATAAACCTGAGGGTCTATCGATTTAACTTCTGCTGCAGCTGCAGCGTCAACTTTTGTCGTAGACGCACCTGCTGAAACCGCTACTTCTGCTTTTGCAGTAGCCGCCGAATCAACAACATTTGCTCCATCAGCTGTTGCATTAACTGCAACAGCTTCCGTAGCTTTAGTCGTATCTACCACTACAGTATCTTGACTTGCGAAAGAAGGGACTGCGAAAAACAATCCGACTGCAAGTACAAAACCCAAGATGGATTTGAATCTATTATTTAATTTAAAGCTCATTTCTTTATAACGATTTTACGTAATATCCCTTTAAAAGCGAAACTATATTTGGTGATGCAAACTCTCATCCAAGAAAGGATGATTTTTCGCTACCAAACCTTGCTTACTCAATTTATTCATTACCAAGAATGTAAACAAACCTACAAAACCAAGTGCTGTACCAATTTCTACAAAACCAAATCCACGATTCTCCTCAACTGTACCTGGCATGATCATAATATAGTAATCTAACCAGTGACCCGCTAATAACAAGATAGCAACGAATAACATCCAGTTCTGTCTACGTTTTGCATGACGATCTACTAATAGTAATAAAGGAGCTAAGAAATTGATGATAAGGCTTAACCAGAACCATGGTTTATATTCCGGCTCCCAACGTTTGTAGAAATACACAGTCTCCTCAGGCATATTTGCATACCAAATAAGGATAAATTGTGCAAACCAAACATAAGTCCAGAAGATAGAGAAACCAAAGATTAAGTTACCTAAATCATGTAAATGATTCTCATTTACCCAATTCATATAACCTGCTTTTTTCAATACGACTAAGATAACCGTGATTACACATAAAGCACTAACCCACATGGCAGCAAAGTTGTACCAACCAAACATCGTAGAGAACCAGTGTGCTTCCAATGACATGATCGTATCGAATGACCAAATTGGAGTTGTGAAACCAAAAATTACTAAAAATAAAGCTGATAATTTAAAGCTCTTTTTATAAGAGTTTAAACCACCGTCTAAATCTTCTTTGTAAGACAATTTAGCAAGGATAACAGCAAAAATACTGTACGCTCCCATAAAAATTACTTGACGTGTTAAAAATCCTGAAAAATTCAAATACCAAGACTTACCAGCAATGATACTATCGTAATTCGGACTATTTGGATCTGTAAGACCCTCTGCATACCAATGGTGGTATAGATTGTGAGTGCTTAATCCTAACACAACAATCACTAATAATATGATTGAAGCAATAGGCAAAATAGCTGCCATTGCCTGAGGTATACGAACGATACCTGCTGACCAAGCAGATTGAGTTACATATTGTAACGCTACGAAAAACGCTCCCGCAGCACATACGCATGTAAAATAATAACCCATCAATAATAAGTTAGCATAAGTACGCTCTACTAGAATATGATCGCCCATAAGCATTCCGTAGGCTACTGCAGCTATACCAACAACGATTGCGATAATACTGTATGTCTTTGCTTTACCAGCAAACTCGTATCGCTCGTTGAAATTATAATCGTGATGATGATTGTGAGTTCCCATTTATTTATCTGATGTTAGATTATTTCTTTTGTAATTCATGAACGTACATAACTACTTCCCAACGTTCTTCAGGAGACATCTGCGATGCATGCGATCCCATAGAGTTGTGACCGTAATAAATCGTATGGTAAATTTTACCAGCTGTCAAATCAGCCATCAAACCACCTCTTGAAGAGTTTGCACCATCCGTTTTATGATATGACGGTGGATTAGGGAAGTTTTCTAACTTACGAGTTCCTTTTGAATCGGTAATACTACGATCTTTTGTAATATTGCCATCACCTTTACCTTCTGGACCGTGACAAACAGCACAGTAAGTTGCAAACAAAGCTTGCCCTTTTTCCAAATTAAGTGCTGTGTATTCCAAAGGATTGCTAACCTCACGTCCTGCACGTTCGTAATCTTCTAAAGTATTCGCATACTCAAAACGGATAAAACCAATAGGATCTGTTCCTTGAGGTGGCGTTTGAGCAGTTTGCTTATTTTTAAAATTCTCGTTTGGTTGATCCGGATTATACGCAATTGGATCATACATGTTACGAGAGAATTCCCAACCTGTACTACGAGTTGTCTTGTCACCACAAGAAGAAACGACTGCTGTCAACGACAGAGCTGCACATACTGTAACGAGTAAATTCTTCTTATTCATAACTAACATATTTTCTATCATTGTACTTAACTTCTACAGCACCCGTTTCTTTCAATATAGAATCGATCAACGCATGGTCTGTGTTTTCACGAGCATCAATAGCGATGATGAAACGATCATCTGTAGCTCTTAAATCCATTACTCGAGGTGTACGACCTGGGAATAAGTGATTGCGATAAAAGAATGTCGCAACCATACCTAATGCACAGATTAAAATAGTCACCTCAAATGTTACTGGAACAAAGTTCGGAATAGCAAACGATGGTTTACCACCGATATTCATTGGCCAATCGTGTACCATTGTATAATACAATAAACTAAAGCCCAATGTTGTTCCTAACACTCCAAAGCAAAATGCTGCAATAGGCAAACGCGAAGGTTTAACGCCCAATTTAGCTTCAATACCGTGAATTGGCATTGGAGTAAAGCAATCATAAATGCTTACATTATTTTTCTGCAATTTGTCGATCCCATGCATCATATCATCCGGATCAGCAAAACTACCTATTATATATTTTGTATTGCCCATTGCTATTATTTTAACTCTTTAATTTCCTGTTCTGTTACCGAATCATATTTGCCTAAAGAATTTCTAAAGTGTTCCACTTGCTCTGCAGGGAAAGCACCTTCTTTAACCAATTTCGTTTTGTGTTGTAAACTTGAGCTTTTCAACAACAATTTAACTTCCGCAATCGCGATACCTGGTAAGAAACGTAAGAACAATAAGAACATCGTAAAGAATAGACCGATAGATCCAACGAAAATACCAACGTCTGTCCAAGTAGGGTAAAACATAGCCCAAGATGATGGTAAGTAATCGCGGTGTAAAGAAGTCACGATAATTACGAAACGCTCAAACCACATACCAATATTTACCACAATAGATAATATCCATGAAATTGGAATACTTGTACGAATTTTCTTAAACCAGAATAGTTGTGGTGAAACTACGTTACAAGTCATCATCGTCCAGTAAGCCCAAGCATATGGACCAAACATACGGTTTTCGAAAGCATACATCTCGTACTCTGATTGCGAGTACATCGCGATGAATAACTCCGTTAAGTATGCGATACCTACGATAGAACCTGTTACCATGATAATTTTATTCATGGATTCAATGTGGAACATCGTGATGTAGTTCTCAAAATTCATCACTTTACGTAAGATCAACAATAAGGTCTGCACCATCGCAAAACCTGAGAAGATCGCACCTGCAACGAAATATGGAGGGAAGATTGTTGTATGCCATCCTGGGATAACAGAAGTTGCAAAGTCAAAAGATACGATCGTGTGTACCGAAAGTACCAATGGAGTTGAAATACCTGCTAAGATTAAACAGACTATTTCGAAACGTTGCCAAGTCTTCACAGATCCGTTCCAACCAAATGACATGACAGAATAGATTTTTTGTCTTAGGCCTGTAGCACGGTCACGAATAGTAGCAATATCAGGTAACAATCCACAGTACCAGAATACCAATGATACCGTGAAGTACGTAGAAATTGCAAATGCATCCCATACTAAAGGTGAGTTGAAGTTAACCCATAAAGATCCGAATTGGTTTGGCAATGGGAAAATCCAGTATGCTAACCAAGGTCGTCCCATGTGAGCAACAACATACGTTGCAGCACAGATAACGGCAAAGATCGTCATTGCCTCTGCTGAACGGTTAATGGAGTTACGCCAGTTTTGACGGAAAATTAATAATACGGCCGAAATTAACGTACCAGCGTGACCGATACCTACCCACCATACAAAGTCGGTGATATCCCAAGCCCAGCCTACAGTTTTATTCAGACCCCAAGCGCCGATACCTGTCCAAAAGGTATAACTAACGCTGACTACCCATAATAAAGCACCTAATACGGCTATAGTGAAGCCAATCCACCATGCTTTATTCGGTTTATTCTCAACCGGTAGTAAGATATCATCCGTAATTTTAGCATACGTGATGTCCTTACCGGTCATTAATGGTTCTCTTAATATTGATTCGTTATGCGATGACATAGTATTTTTATTTCAAATAATGAACAAGATTACGCCTCAAAAGTGTTTCTAACTTTTGTCATATAACCGATACCCGGCTGTACATTGATTTCCTCAAGTACGTAATAAACACGCTCATTGCGCAATGCTTTAGATACTTCTGATTCTGGATCATTAGCATCACCAAAGATAATTGCATTCGCTGAACATGCTTGTTGACATGCCATTTGGATATCACCGTCTTTTACTTTACGATTTTCCATTTTCGCATGTAACTTACCAGCTTGGATACGTTGGATACACATCGAACATTTCTCCATAACCCCACGTGAACGTGTTGTTACATCTGGATTCAACACCAATTGTGTAAACTCATTATTCAAGTAGTTGTCAAAACGCGAATCATTCCAGTAATTAAACCAGTTAAAACGACGTACTTTATATGGACAGTTATTCGCACAGTAACGTGTTCCGAAACATCTGTTGTAAGCCATGTGGTTCAAACCTTCTGATGAGTGTACAGTAGCTAATACTGGACAAACTGTCTCACATGGTGCATGCGCACAATGTTGACACAACATCGGTTGGTGAACAACAGTTACATTTTCGAAATCGCTCAACTGTTTGATATCATCCTCTTTTGTATACTCTTTACCATCTTCCTCGATTGTATAGTAACGATCAATACGTAACCAGTGCATTTCACGACGACGGCGAACCTCATCACGACCTACAACAGGAATGTTATTTTCTACGTTACAAGCAACAATACAAGAACCACAACCTGTACAAGCATTCAAATCGATTGCCATGACCCATTTATGACCTGGTTGCTCATACTTATTCCACAAATCATAAGTTTTGTGTTTATCTGTAAAGCGACCTGACTCTGAGTTAGGATCTTTTAAATATTTAGCGAAAGTAGTCTCACGAATGATGTTACGACCTTCGATGGTATGGTGTGTTTGCGTTTGTGCTAATTGATAGATACGAGTTGATTTAGCAATAGTTGCTTTTGCTACAAATTGAATTGTACCATTTACCAAGCTCGCAAAAGGATAAGCATTCTGACCAACATTGTTACCAGCCTTACCTACTTTAGTACGTCCGTAACCAATAGCTACTGAAACTGTACCCAAAGCTTGACCTGGTTGTTGCACAACTGGCAGCTCAACTTTGTAACCATTAGCTTCAACTGTTACCGTTGAATCTTCAGCTAAACCTAATTTTTCAGCGTCTTTCGGATTGATAGCAGCATAGTTGTCCCAAGTTACCTTAGAAACTGGATCTGGCACCTCTTGTAAATAGGCATTATTTGCAAATTTACCATCACGAATAGCACTTGGCTCATATAATTTCAACTCGAAATCACCAACTACTGTTTTAGCGGCAGCAAGAGCTGCACTAGCAGCAGCCTCTACATTACCAGAGAAAGAATAAGAAGAAGCTGTTTTAGCACCTTTATATTCAAAACCAGTCTGTAATACTGCATTCCAGTTTTTAGCACTTCCAGCTAAAATAGTTGAAGTCCAAAGATCCTTAACGAAAGTATAGATATCTGTCGTATCACCCGCCCATACCAATAAAGATTGATCTGCTTGACGTGTGTTGAATACAGGATTGATTGTCGGTTGAACGATAGAGAATAATCCTTCTTTTGGAGAAGCATCACCCCATGATTCCAAGAACGTACTTGTTGGAGCAATCGCCGTCAATTCAGAAGCAGTCTCATCAGCACGTTGTGAGAAAGATAATGTAAAATCAACTTTCTTTAACGCAGCTTTAACTTCTTCAGCTTTGAAATAATCATAAACAGGGTTACTGTTCAAGAATAAAGCAACACCTACTTGACCTGCTTGAGCACTTGTTAAGAATTGTGTAAAAGCAGCATCAGAACCTTGATGTTGTTTAGAATAATTATCTAAATCAATTGTCGATCCGTATGAAGCCAATGCACTGTTGATCGCATTTGCTAAGGTTTGAATGTTAACATCATTCGAACCAGCAACTACAACTGCAGCACCTTTATTACTTACTAATTCTTTAGCAGCTAAAGTAACTGCCGTTTGTGCTCTTTTAGTAGCAATACCACCCGCTAAAGATGAACCTGTGATTTCATTATACAATGAAATTAAAACAGCAACTTCTTCCGAAGGTTTAATTGCGATACGCACATCCGCATTAGAACCCGTCATACTTAGACCAGATTCAAATTGAATATGACGTGACATTTTACCATTTTTCAATGATTTGTGATCACGATTTTTAACATATTGCTGCGTGTGTTCTTCGCCAGCTAACCAAGTTCCTAAGAAATCAGCAGCTACAGAAACAACAACATTTGCTTTATCAAAATTGTAAGAAGGAACGACTGCTTTTCCAAAAGTGTTTTTGTTCGCTTCAATAATAGCGCTGTAAGAAACAGCATCTACTTGTACCAAGTTAGTCGTTGGGTACTTCGCTGTTAATTTTGCGATAGCAGCCAATGTAGTAGGACTATTTACAGTACTAGCAACAATAGTAATTTGTTTACCAGCACTTGAAGCTGCATTTAAAGCAGCAACAACAGTACTATCTAATTTAGACCATTCAACATCTTGCCCTTTTAATTGAGCTGTTTTTAATTTAGACTCATCATATAAATCTAAAACTGATGCTGCAGTTCCTGAATCCGTACCTTGATTTAAACCAATGGCATTCGGGTTAGCCTCTACGTTAATAGGACGACCTTCACGTGTTCTTACTAAAATACTTTGACCATTGAATGTCGAAGTATAAAAGTTAGGAATACCAGGAGTAATCTCCTCTGGTTTTATTAAATAAGGAACTGCTTTATGCACAGGAGTGCTATTACAAGCTGCTAAAGTAACAGCCCCAACACCAAAACCTAATGCTTTTAAGAAGTCACGGCGTGGAGTTTTTGTACTCAACCCTGCTTCATTTAAAACATCTTCTACAGGAATAGATTCGGCAAACTCACCCTTACTCTTTTGAACAAAAGCAGGTGTTTGTTTCAATTCTTCCAAACCTTTCCAATATTTTTTATTGCTATCCATTTAAGCTGTATATAAGATTGCGTATTTCTGAATAATTATTAATAGTGACATTTACCACACTCAAGACCACCGATCATAGCCGCTGTCATTTTCTCACCTTTTTTGATGCTTTCATGCGCCTTGATTAAATCTTCGTAGTATTTGTTATCTGACTTCACATCTGTAGTTTGGTGACAATCCACACACCACTTCATCGTCAAAGGAGAGTATTGATATACTTCTTCCATTGTTTCTATAGGGCCGTGACATGTTTGACACTCCACTCCTGCCACTGTAACGTGTTGAGAGTGATTAAAGTAAGCAAAATCTGGTAAATTATGGATACGAACCCACTGAATCGGCTTAGGATTATTACCATAGGCACGTGTCTCAGGATTCCAATCCAACGCACGGTAGATTTTCGCAATTTCTGGTGAAATCTCACCATCATAATGCTCCGAACCGGTTATTGTATTGTGACAGTTCATACAAACATTTGCAGAAGGAATAGAGGCATTTTTAGATTTAAAAGCGCCACCATGACAATATTGACATTCAATCTTGTTTACACCAGCATGCAATTGGTGAGAGAACTTAATGGGTTGAACCGGTTGATAACCTGTATGAACACCTACGTTCCACATCGTTTTCCAACCACCAACACCTAATAAAGCAACCAACATCAATACAGCAAAACCAACTAACTTTTTGTTTTTAATAAAACCTTGAGCGAAAGAAAGGAATTTCTTGCTCGTTTTTGGCTCCTCTTCTGCCTCTATAGCAGCTTGATTAGTAGCGATTACTTTCTCTAAGGTACGGATTACTCTGTTTAAAACTACGATAACAACAATAGCCAAAACAACTACACCTACCAATCCGAAGATCATAAATAAGTTAGCATTGTCATCTTTCGCAGCTCCACCACCAACAGTACCACCTTCTTTAGGCTTCTCTGTAGATTCATCTTTGATATAAGCCAACACAGATTTCACTTGTTCATCTGGCATATCTGTAAAGTTTGTCATTACAGACTTGTTGTACTCCTCAAAGATTGCAACAGCATCTGGATCTCCAGACTTAATTAAAGCCGCTGAGTTTTGAACCCATTTAATCAACCATTCTTCAGATTTTGTATCGGTAATACCCTTTAAAGCAGGACCAACACGCTTCTGACCAATAGCGTGACAGCTTGCACATTTAGATTTGAAGATTTTTTCACCTTCCTTGACATCTTGCGCACGCAACGTCGTAACGGCAAATAATAGCGCCAAACTCATTGACACTATCCTCGCAAGTTTTCCCAAAACGGATGAGACATTTCTCATATTTAGCACTTTATACTATTTATTTGTGAATATAAAAATTTAAACACCATTCTAGACAGAACATACCCCTGCCTATTAATGCCACAAAAGTATAACTTATTAATAAATCCCTGACAATTTTGTGACGTAATTTATCAATTTATAATCGTTCTAAATAAATTAAAACAACTATATTGAGCGGGAACAAACCACCTCTTGTACTTCGAGGCAGAAATCGATAAACGCCAAATTTAAGACTTAAAGATGACATAAAAAAATACAGCCTACCCACTTCAGCTTTCTTCATAACAGTATGTTGACAAAGAATTGATTACAGATGTGTAACTTTACAGCTATAGATTATCATGAAAAAATTGCTAATTTTATAGGGCTTGGTTTTTTGACGACTAGATCCGTTCCAAGAGCTTCATATCGCCCAGTACAGACATTAATCTTTAATACAATGGAAGATTCAAAAAAATACAATGCATTAACATCCGAAGAAGAACATGTCATTCTTCACAAAGGAACAGAACGTCCTTACACAGGAACTTTATTGGATAACAAAACCAAAGGAACATACGTATGCAAAAGATGCAACGCCGCCCTTTACCGATCGGAAGACAAATTTGATTCGCAATGTGGATGGCCAAGTTTTGACGATGAGATCAAAGGTGCCATTCGAAAAGAAACGGATGCCGATGGAAGAAGAACAGAAATTCTATGTAATACATGCGGTGCACATTTAGGCCATGTTTTTACCGGTGAAAGATTAACCGATAAAAACATGCGTCATTGCGTTAATTCCATCGCTATGAAATTTGTCGCAGATACGACCGAATCTACTTCATAATAGAAGATTCGCGTATTTTCAACTCACAGGGTAAGGTCAAGCATTTAATAGACTTGGCTTTACCTTGTAATTTTAAAAGTAAGATATTGATAATCTGATTTGCAATCTCTTCAATAGGTTGAGAAACAACCGTAATAGCAGGCTCATGCAATTTGAAAAGCGTATGATCATCAAATGCAATCAATGCAGGCAATTTGTATTCATTTCTCTTACCCGATTTAAGACCGGTAATGGCCAGATAGTTGGTCGCAAATAAGACAGCATCCAACCGATTGTCTACCACAAACTCATGCAGCTCATCCATAGCCTCCTCCTCCGAAACATCCAGTTGGATCTTTTTAATATACGCCTGCTTCTTAAATTGATCCATAGCCTTCATGTACCCATCCAATCGGTCACGCATCTGCGTTTGATTCGAATATAGTGAAACCAGACCAATACGCTTATATCCCTGTTCATTAAAATGAACAGTCGCATCAAACGAACCTTGAAAGTTATCCGCGATCACATAGTCAGTCTCCACTTCTGGCAAGTAACGATCAAATAAAACCACAGGCACGTTTGCTTGCAATAAATTTGAAATCGTATCCTCTATACCCTCAGAAGGCGTAATGATAAAACCATCCACCTGCCTATCATTGAACATACCAATCAACTCCTTCGTCTTCTCAGTATCGTTATTCGTACTACAATAAATAATCCGATAACCCTGCTCATAGACCTTTGTCTCGATCAAGCGCGCTATATTACTAAAAAATGGATTTGAAATATCCTCAATAATTAATCCGATAATTTTCGTCTTACCTGTACGCAAACTCTTGGCTAGTTCATTGGGTTTATAACCCACTTTTTTCACATAATCAAGAACACGCTTTGTCAATGACTCACTGATCCGCTTTTCTTTGGCCTTATCATTCAATATAAAAGATACTGTCGTAACCGAAACCCCTAAAGCTTTAGCGATGTCACTAATCAAAATTCTTTTCTTCATTAAGTATAATATTTTTAGATTTATCAGTTACTAAACTAAAAAAAATTATATAATTAATGCCATATAATCTAAAAATATTTAAGCTAAAAGGTTTTATTAAACAAAAAAAATACTATATTTCGCCCTTAAATGAGACCAAATTAATTACTTATGATTCGATTGAATTACAATAAATTTTTATTCAGCATTCTTGCATTATCACCCTTAAGTCTAGTAGCACAACAAAATTTGACACCTTACGTCAACCCATTAATAGGTTCCGAAGATCATGGCCATGTATTCGTAGGCGCCAATGTTCCACTAGGAGCAGTACAATTGGGACCATCACAAATCGCCCAAACTTGGGACCAATTCAATGGTTGGGATTGGTGCAGTGGATACAATTACAAAAGCAAAGAAATATTAGGATTTACACATACACATCTGAGCGGAACAGGAATCGGTGACCTCAATGATATCATGATTGTACCAGCAAACGGAAAAGTACAATTGAAGCCGGCAGAATTCAATAAGATGGATACAGGTTACGGATCTAGCTTTAAAAAAGAAAATGAAATTGCCCAACCGGGATTCTACAGCGTGCAATTGGACGATTACCAAGTACAGGCTAATCTGACCGCCACCGAACGTGTAGGTTACCATCAATATGTCTACAATAAATCGGACAATGCCCACCTATTCATTGACCTCTCCTTTAAAATGAATTGGGACAAGACAACAGACTCTTATATCAAGCAAATCAACGACAGCACTTTTGTTGGCTACCGCTTTTCTTCAGGATGGGCAAGCGATCAAAAAGTATATTTTGCATTAAGAACATCAGTCCCAATCCAAAAGGTACAATTCTACGATGATAACGATCAAAAGTTTGGTTCTTCCACAGTAAAAGGCCAAGCCATTAAAGCGGCTTTGTTTTTTGATGCAATCAAAAATAAAACCATCGAAGTGAAAGTAGGTATTTCAGCCGTGAGCACAATAAATGCGTTAGAAAACATACAAGTAGAAATTCCTACTTGGAATTTTGCGCAAACGAAAAAACAAGCAAACGACAAATGGAATAGCACGTTGAATAAAATCCAATTTGAAGGAGACGCAGATACCAAAACGATATTCTACACCGCACTCTATCATACCTATTTTGCCCCAACAATTTTCAACGATGCAAATGGCGATTACCTAGGCACAGATAAACAAGTGTACGAGAAGCAAGATTTCACGAATCACACCGTTTTTTCATTATGGGATACCTACCGTGGACTACATCCATTGATGAATTTATTAGAAGATCGTAAGATCAATCAAGATTTTATTAAAACCATGTTGGCCATCTATCAGCAACAGGGCAAACTACCCATATGGCACTTACAAGGCAACGAAACCAATACGATGGTAGGCCTACCGGCTATACCAGTAGTTGCCGATGCAGTCATAAAAGGAATCTTGGATGAAAAAGACTATGAATTGGCTTGGGAAGCAGTCAAAACAACTGCAATGGGCTATGACAATGGTTTGAAATTCGTTCGTGACCTAACGTATATCCCTATAGACAGCATGGATCACGAATCTGTAGCATGGGCATTGGAATATGCTATTGCAGATTACAGTGCATTCAAAATGGCAGAGAAACTCGGTAAAAAAGAAGATGCTATTTACTTCCAAAAGAGATATAAACTATATGAACAATATTTCGACAAAGAAGTCGGTCACTTTGTTGGAAGAAAAGCAACAGGTGAGTTCAGAAGACCCTTCAATGCTTTGATGGCCAAACACCGTGAAAATGATTATTGTGAAGGGAATGCTTGGCAATATACTTGGTTGGTGCCTCAAGATGTTAAGGGTTTGATCAACCTCTTTGGAGGAGACAAAAACTTTTTGAAAAAATTAGATGAATTCACAACCATGTCATCCGATTTGGGCGACGAAGCATCGAATGATATCACCGGCCTTATCGGTCAGTACGCGCAAGGAAACGAGCCGAATCACCATGTTCCTTATCTACATGCTTACGCAGGAGAACCTTGGAAAGGCTCAGCGCTTGTCCGTAAAGCCATGACAGAGTTCTACACGAGCAAACCAAATGGACTATGTGGTAATGATGACGCAGGACAGATGAGTGCTTGGTATGTATTCTCTGCCATGGGTATGTATCCTTTAAACCCTATTAGCGGTATATACGTCTTTGGCTCTCCTTTGATGGAGAAAGCGACTATGAGTCTTCCAAACGGAAAACAATTGAACATAGTGGTTAAAAACCAAGCTAAAAAGAACAGCTATATTAAAAACATCAAACGTAATGGTAGCGCCTACTCAAAATCATACATCACCTATGAAGACATCTTAAAAGGAGGAACGATCGAAATTGAGATGAGCAGTACACCAAACAAGAACTGGGGAAAAGCAGTACAAGATAGGCCCGTCTCAGTCAATAACTAGGAAGGAATAAAAAGACAGCTAAAAGCTGTCTTTTTTATTTTTAAATGATTTATTTCTTTAATTTTGACACATTACACTTTATAATAAAATCAGCTTTCATTTGAATAATCGAAAGTAACTAAAATTCATAAGGAATGAAATTTTTCATCAATAATCCCAAGGATATCCTCCAAGAAGCTTTGCAGGTATCTCTTTTACACCAGCCCTTAAAAAGAATCAAATCAGACGAAGTCAATGTCGTCATTCGTTCAGATTGGGATAAGAAAAAAGTATCGCTTATTTCTGGTGGAGGATCTGGTCACGAACCAGCGCATGTTGGTTTTGTTGGAAAAGGACTATTGACAGCCGCCGTTTGTGGAGAGATTTTCGCGAGCCCCTCTGTTGACGCCGTACTCACGGCCATTATCAGCACAACCGGAGAATCTGGTTGTCTTTTGATTATCAAAAATTACACAGGTGACCGATTAAATTTCGGCTTAGCAGCAGAACAGGCAAAAGCTTTAGGATACCAGGTAGAAATGGTCATTGTAGGAGATGATATTGCACTTGGAACATCTGGAAAAAGACGTGGCTTGGCAGGTACTATTCTTGCTCACAAAATCGCAGGCTATTATGCTGAAAAAGGAAAATCCCTAATCGAAATTAAACAAATCGTTGAAGAGGCATTAAATGATACGTTCACTATAGGGTTATCATTAACCTCTTGTCAAAAATTTGATCAACAAGCACCTGAACGTCTTCATGAAGATCAAGCTGAATTAGGACTAGGTATTCATGGTGAGCCTGGCATTAAAACCATTCCTTACTCAACAGCAGATAATTTATTAAAAGAAGCCGTCGATCTATTAATCCCCTACCTCACTACGGATTCAAAATATACGCTATTACTGAACAATCTAGGAACGGTAACTTCTTTAGAACTTTCTGTAATTCTTAATTCATTATTACACCAAAAAGATTTACAGCCAGTTGTCAACCATATCCTAGGCCCACATACTTTCATGACAGCACTCAATATGAAAGGTATTTCCATTACACTTATAAAAGAAACACCTGCTGTATTAGAAGCGTTAGCAGCAGATTCAAATAGTAACTGGTTTCAATTACAACAAATCAGAAAACCTGACTACATGGAGGTTCCAGATTTACCAAAAATAATACAATCAAAAGCCTCTTCAAATGCAAAAAATGAAATAATTATTAAAGAAATTACAGCGCTATTGATTAAATCTGAAACAGAATTGAATGCTATTGATCAATTAGTAGGTGATGGCGATGCAGGTTCCACTTTTGCTATTATAGGAAACCAAATTACACGTTACGCGCAACAACTTCCCTACGATGACATTCAAGCTTTACTTGCAACTATAGGTCGATTAACGGCTCGTGATGCAGGAGGATCATCTGGAGTATTACTTTCCATCATGTTTACAAAAGCAGCAGAAGCATATTCAGTAAACCAAAATTTAGGAACAGCTCTATCAGCGGGTTTAGATCAAATGATGGCATACGGAGGAGCGAAAGAGGGTGCCCGTACGATGATAGATGCTTTAAGTCCAGCTTTCAAAGCAATATCTGACAAAAAAGATTTAACACAAATTGCTGACGCTGCCAGACAGGGTGCTGAAAGCACTAAGAAAATCACCAAAACAAATTTCGGAAGGTCATCGTATTTAAATGAAGAGACTTTGAAAAATATCGTAGATCCAGGAGCTGAAATTGTAGCACGTATATTTGAACAATTAGCACTAAAAACTGCCAAATAGACACCAAAAAAGCCAAGGTACAATTATTGTATTAGTTAGGCTAAAATAAGGAGATTAAAAATGTCAGAATTGAACAACAACATCAACATAGAAGATATCCAAGACGGAGATAACAATAAAGACTTCTACACCAATTTCAGAGAAAAATTAATTGCTGTAGAAAAATTTCCATCCTTGTACAAATTCAAATTCATTGTAAAAGCCGATTTGGAAAAAATAGCGCAAGTAAAGCAGGTATTTACACATGCTAGTACCAAATATGCTGAAAAAGAATCATCTGGTGGTAAATACAAATCCATCACGGTTGAGACTTTTGTGAACAATGCAGATGAAGTAATTGATTATTACAAAGAAGTATCGAAAATAGAATCTGTTATAATGTTATAATAAGACGAAAACAGGCTGTCAATAAGACAGCCTGTTTTTTTTGTCAACCAAAAAAAAGCTCACTTTTCAGTGAGCTTTTTTAATATTTAAGTTTTTATAACTTACGCTTTAGGAGCATCATTTTTTGGAGCTTCATCAGCTGGTTTGTCTTCACGAGGAGGACGAGGTAATAAAGCTTTACGAGAAAGTTTCAATTTACCTTGCTTGTCGATATCCAATAACTTAACCGTTACTTGATCACCTTCTGTAAAGATACCATCCATGGTTTCAAAACGTTTCCAATCAATTTCAGAGATGTGCAATAAACCATCTTTTCCTGGCATGATTTCAACGAAAGCACCAAAAGGCATGATAGACTTCACCTTACCTTCGTAAGTAGCTCCAACCTCAGGTTTAGCAGCGATATTCTTAATACGTGTACTCGCATCATCAATTGCCGCTTTATTATCAGCAAAGATCTGAACGATACCTTTACCATCTACCTCTTCAATAGAGATAGTAGCGCCAGTTTCACGTTGCATTTCTTGGATGATTTTACCACCGGGGCCAATAATCGCACCAATAAATTCTTTATCGATGATGATCTGAACGATACGAGGAGCATGTGGTTTGTAATCTTCACGAGGAGCAGCAATCGTTTTCTTCATCTCACCTAAGATATGAAGACGAGCCTCTTTCGCTTGATCCAACGCCTGTGTTAATACTTCCCATTTCAATCCATTGATCTTTAAGTCCATTTGACAAGCAACGATACCTTTTTCAGTACCTGTTACTTTAAAGTCCATGTCACCCAAATGATCTTCATCACCTAAGATATCCGAAAGAATCGCATATTTACCTGTTTTCTCATCCGAGATTAAACCCATAGCAATACCAGAAACTGGCGCTTTCAATTTAATACCTGCGTCTAATAATGCCAATGTACCAGCACAAACTGTTGCCATTGAAGAAGAACCATTAGATTCTAAGATATCAGAAACAACACGGATGGTGTAAGGATTCTCCGCTACTGGAGGCAATACTTGTCTCAATGAACGTAGTGCCAAGTTTCCGTGACCTACTTCACGACGGCCTGGACCTCTATTTGGTCTAGTTTCACCTGTAGAGAATGCCGGGAAGTTATAGTGAAGGATAAATTTATTATAACCGTTGATGAATGCACCATCAATCATTTGTTCTGCATCTTTAGCACCTAAAGTTACCGAAGTCAATGCTTGTGTTTCACCACGTGTAAATACTGCTGAACCGTGAGCTGCTGGTAAGTAATTTACTTCTGACCAGATAGGACGTACTGTACGTACATCACGACCGTCAAGACGTTTTCCTTCATCCAATACTAAATTACGAACGGCATCATATTGTACATCGTGAAAGTATTTTTTGAATAAGAATTTAGTATCCTCATCCAATTCTTCAGGAAGAGTAGCTCTGAATTCGTCGGCAATCTTCGCGAAAGCTTCAGAACGATCATGCTTAGCAGACGCTGAAGCAGCAACTGCATATACTTTATCGTAAGTTGCGCTGAAGATTTCAGCTCTCAACGTATCATTTGTAGGTTCGTGGTTGTACTCACGTTTTACTTTCTTACCAACTAAGTTAGCCAATTCAACTTGAGCAGCAACTTGTTTTTTGATCGCTTCATGCGCAAAAGCAATTGCTTCTACCATTTCAGCCTCAGAAATTTCGCTACATTCACCCTCAACCATACCAATATCTTGAGCAGAACCAGCAACGATGAATTCTAAAGTTGCTCTTTCTAATTCAGACATTTTTGGATTGATCACCAATTGTCCATCGATTTTCGCTACGCGAACTTCTGAAATAGGACCATTGAAAGGAATATCAGACACTGCAATAGCAGCAGAAGCTGCTAAACCAGCTAATGCATCTGGCATAATATCTTTATCTGCAGAGATCAAAGAGATCATCACTTGTGTATCTGCGTGATAATTTTCAGGGAATAAAGGACGTAAAGCTCTATCAACCAAACGAGAAATTAAAATCTCGTAATCTGACAAACGTGCTTCACGACGTAAGAAACCACCAGGAATACGACCTGTAGCCGCATATTTTTCTTGGTAATCTACTGACAAAGGTAAAAAGTCAACTCCAGATTTCGCTTCTTTAGCAGAAACTACCGTCGCAAGAATCATCGTATCACCTTGTTTTAAAACTACTGCACCATCAGCCTGTTTAGCCAATTTACCAGTAGAAAGCTCGATCTGGGAGCCATTGCCCATATCAATTACTGTTTTGATTTCGTTATAACTCATTCGTTGTTATTTGCGATATGCTTTTCATCTTTTGGCGGCATACCTATTATTAAAACTATTTAATTTCATCGCAAAGATAAGGTAAAATTTTCAGAATCAAACTTAGATAACTTGCTTTTATATACTACTATAATTGCATGTCAAAGCAACTTAACATTATCTCCTCCACCATAGCAGATTATTTTAGCGCGACATTGAGCAGTTAAAAACAACATTTCAAAAAACAGGGGAACAAAAAAAAGCCATCTCGAAGGAGACGGCTTTTCTAAAGTTTTATACTAAAAGCTTATTTGATGATATCACGTAAACCTAGACCTTTAATGATCGCACGGTAACGGTTGATATCAGTTTTGAACAGGTAAGCTAATAATGAACGACGTTTACCTACTAACATTTGTAGGGCACGTTGTGTGTTAAAATCTTTTCTGTTTTTTTTCAAATGCTCAGTTAAGTGAGCAATTCTCTTAGTGAATAAAGCTACTTGTCCTTCTGTAGAACCTGTGTTCGTTGCCGAACCTGCAAATTCCGCGAAGATATCTGCTTTGTACTCTTTACTTAAATACATCTCTGAAATAATATTAAAGCGTTAAAAATTTTTGTTAATTGACTGCAAAGGTAGCAATAAACTTTAACCCACAAAAATTAATGCAGATTAAAATTCAGGTATACCCTCACTATCAAGGCATAGACGCTTGTGTGCAGATCTACCAATCATTGGCTTATCACTTATACGCAGCGCTGCTTTGCCGTATGACAACAGTGTAGCAATTGCATAGCATACTTAACTAAGTATAAGAGCTAGACTTTTACATAGATTTTCTTTTTATCCAAGTAAAAACAGATCAGCCACATGAATGCTAAAAAACATAGGGAATAAAAGAACGAACCCACTTCAGGAGGCCCCGGTAAAGGCTTACAAATTGTCGTATAAAACCAGGTAAATGCATTGGTATACACTTGCTGCCCCTCTTCCCCTACCCCATTTGGTATTCGAATAAGCCCGACTAAACGCGGTAAGACACCACTCAATACAAAGATAAATAAGGGGTTCTTACCAAATACATCAAAAAATTTGGTAACACCATTCTTCACTCCCTGCACTTCGATAAACCAAATCATACCACCAATTGTCATCATACCAAGTCCTGTTGTATACAACACATAGGAACTTGACCATATTTTCTTATTGATTGGAAAGCCCAAAGACCAAACCCATCCCAATACCACCAAAATAAATCCGGTAACAAATAAGCCCGAAAGCAATTTAAAATGGGGTTCTTTACTCTCTGGAACTTTAGACCATAGCCAATCTACCTGTCCATGTTTCTTGATAAACGTACCAGCTAAATAACCAAATACGACCTGTACAATAGTAGGCAATGTACTCATCAATCCTTCAGGATCAAAAGGGACACCCTCACCTTTATAAACGTGGGCTATACCCAAAATCTTAATATCGATTGCTGTACCAAACCAGCCCGCTAAACTATATGGATCTCCCGCTTGACCAGCAAAAGCACAAATACCCCAATAGACCAACAAGATAAGCGCAGAAATCCAAATGAGCGTTTTCTCTTTAAAATAATAAGCTAAAACCGAAGCAAAACAATATGCCAAAGCAATACGCTGCAAAACACCAAAGATTCGAATACCTTTTTCAGCATTATCCGGATTCACCCAATGTTTCAATCCCAGAGTATCGCCATTCCATTGGACAAAAGGTGCCCAATTCAGAAATAAACCTATAGCAAAAATCAGAACAGTACGCTTGATTACTTTTTTCCAGAAGATGGCATCACCCGCCTCTTGCAAGCGTGGGATAACAAATGACATCGCATTACCTACTGCAAATAAGAAAAAGGGGAAAACCAGATCTGTTGGTGAGCAGCCATGCCATCCTGCATGCTTTAAGGGTGCGAACATATGCGACCATGTCCCCGGATTATTGACCATAATCATCAGCGCAACTGTAGCACCGCGAAATACGTCAAGTGAATAATAACGTTGTTTCATAATTCGTTTATTTGAACCAAAGATATTGTTTTTAGGGCAGAAAATAGACCATTTTCACCAATCAAAATCGTTCGATTACTGCAAACAAATAACAAATAGCACAAACAATACCGATATTCCATTAATTGTGTTCCAATAAACTTTTGAAGTTTAACAAATATTATCTTATTCCAAAAAAGTAAAAATAAAACCTAAAACATTTTAAATCTATCAAGATTTTAATTTCATAATTGAAACTAACACCATTCCTAATAATAATTTTAAGCAATAACAATTCATACTTCTTAAAAAAAAATAAAAAGTATTTCATCTTTTAGAAATATTATCATAACTTTGTCTTAACGGAAAACCAATCCAGTTATGAATAGTCAAATTATTAAAGCTATATACTTTCAAAAATTGCAATCGATTGCCCAACTGAGTAAGGTTTTTAACAAAAGCATACCAGTCATTACAAAGTCGATAAATTCATTATTAGAAATGGATTTAATTGAAGGCAATGACCTCGCTGTGTCTACAGGAGGAAGAAGAGCAATCCAATTTAAACTTAACAACAAACTCCCTATCTATACATTAGTCATAGCTCTGGATCAATATTACACGTCTATTTACATTTTTGATTTAGAAAACAATAGTGTTTCAGAAAATGTGGATTTATATAATCCACTAAAAAATAATAAAGCTTTAGAAATTATCATCAATGCAACAGAAGAAGTAATAGCTTCATCCAAAATCCCTGAAGCAAATTTTTTAGGTATCGGCATCAGTATGCCTGGCTTCGTTGACACAGAAAAAGGAATCAATGATTCGTTTAATAAACAATCTAAATTACACCATATCAAAAAACATATCTCCGAACACTTCAAAATACCGACTATTATTGAAAACGATTCTACCTGCATCGCCTTTTCAGAACAAAAATTTGGTGCGGCTAAAAATATAAAAAACTCATTAGTCATCAATTTAAATTGGGGAGTAGGCCTAGGTATGATTGTAAACGATCAGATATTTAAAGGATCGAGCGGTTACGCCGGAGAATTTAGCCATATTCCGCTTAGTGACAGTAATGAATTATGTTCGTGCGGAAAAAAAGGTTGTTTAGAAGTCGAAGCATCTTTAACCGCTGCAGTAAAAAATGTCCAAGCTGCATTAAATTCAGGAGAAAAGTCAAGTTTAGAATCCGAACAACATAATAATCTTTTAGCTCAAGGAGATGCACTATTGGAAAGTGCTATCAATGGCGATCAACTTGCCGTAGCCAGCCTAGGGAAAATTGGTTATATGCTCGGAAAAGGTATTGCAACATTAATTCACATCCTCAATCCAGAAGCAATAATCATTAGTGGAAGAGGAGCCAAGGCAGGAACTATACTCATGCCCCAGATACAAACAGCTATTAATGAATTTTGCATACCAAGACTAGCTCAAGCAACAGAATTAAAAATATCAAATACAAATAAGCAGGCACAGAGCTTAGGCACTGCCGCCTTCGTCATAGAAAACTTAACACAAACCCTAATAAAAGCTAACTAATCACACTTATAAATCACTTATTATGAGTTATTTCTACAAAAAAAGTGCAGGTTTGGCATTATGCACCCTATTTAGTGCATCATCCTTATTCGCACAGCAAACTATTACTGGAACGGTAACAGATGCTACAGGCCCAGTTTCTGGCGTTACCGTATCCGTAAAAGGTACAGCGCGCGGAACACAAACAAGCGCAAATGGTACATTTACCATCCAAGCAGCAGCAGGCGAAACACTGCGATTTTCAAACATTGGTTATAAAGCAACAGAAATTGTAGTCGGTTCAACTAAAACGATTAATGTTTCCTTAGTCCAAGATTCGGAAGCTTTGGGTGAAGTGGTGGTAACCGCTATGGGAATAAAACGTGAGAAAAAAGCACTTGGATATTCTTTTCAAGAAGTAAAGTCAGAGCAATTATTAGAAACTAAAGAAAATAATATTGCGAATGCCTTAGTCGGAAAAGTATCTGGTTTACAAGTTATTAAAGGGTCAAACGGCCCTGCATCCTCCACCAAATTAACATTAAGAGGAAATAACTCACTAACAGGAGATAATCAACCATTAATTATTGTCGATGGTGTACCGGTTAACAACTTCATTGGAGCAAAAAATAATGATTATTGGAATCCCTCATTAGATATGGGGAGTGGACTTGGTGATATCAACCCAGAAGACATTGAAAGCATGTCTGTTTTAAAATCTGGAGCAGCATCTGCCATTTATGGTTCAAGAGCAGGAAATGGAGCAATTGTTATTACTACGAAATCTGGTAAGCTGCAAAAAGGAACAGGAATCACCTTTTCTTCTACACTTGGTCTAGAATCCATTTTTATGACCCCAGAGATCCAAAATAATTTTGGTCAGGGAAAGGATGGGGTAGGTGAGAAAACGAGCACTGAAAATTGGGGCCCAGAAATTGAGACTGCCTATGATAATATCGGCAATTTTTTTAAAACTGGTATCAACCACACTCAAAATCTTTCGTTTCAACAACAAATAGGAGAAAACACAAATGTATATACTTCGGCAACCTATTTGAATGATGATAGTAAAATCCCTGGTTCAACATTTAGAAGAATAAACCTACTATCTAAAGTCAATACGACATTTGGTCCGAATAAGCGGTGGATTACTGATGTCAAAGTTCAATATATGAACACCGAAGCTTTAAATCGCCCACAAGCAGGTCAAAACTCGTCAAACGTATATTCGACTTTGTTTAGAATGCCCAGAGATTTGAATATTTTGGATTTCAAAAACCCAATCAATGAAGATGGTAAGATGAACTGGTATGGTACATCAAATTCAACAAATCCATATTGGTTAGCTAAATATAGACTCAATCAGGATGTTCGTGATCGTTACATCATGAATGCAAACATCAAGTATGTCCTAACTGATTGGTTAGATGTAGAAGGTAGAGTTGGGTCGGATCGTTATTCAACGAATTACAATGATAGAATCTATTCAGGAAGTCCTTTAGCAACAACAGGTCGATATTCGCTAGGAAAAAATACTTTCTTTGAAAACAATTACACCATTGCTTTGAATGCAAGAAAGGATGATTTGGTAGGCAAATGGGGAGGATCAGCATCCCTTTTTGGACAAATAATGAACACCAAAGAAACTGGGTTGAGTGCAAATGCTGGAGACTTACAAGTACCTGATATTTTCACCATCAACAATGGTAAAAACAATCCTTCAGTTGATGAAACCTTCTATAGAAAACAAATCAATTCACTTTATGCTACTGCCGAAATTGATTATGATAACTTTTGGTTTATTAACCTGACAGGAAGAAATGACTGGTCCTCAGCGTTACTTGAGGAGAACCGTTCCTTCTTTTACCCATCAGTAAGTACATCACTTATTTTATCTGAAATGATATCGAAGAATGGTGGTACAATGCCTTCATGGTTAAATTTCACGAAATTAAGGGCTTCATACGCTGCTGTAGGAAATGATTTACGTTCGTATAAATTATTCAATGTCTATAGTACTGGAAAAGATCCTGATGGAAATACAGTTGCAAATCGAGACAACACCAAATACAATCCAAATATTGTCAGTGAGTTAATCAAAACAGTAGAAGCAGGTTTTGAATTAAGAATGTTCAATAGCCGCTTAGGATTCGATTTCTCTTGGTATAAAACAAATGCAACAAACCAACTTATTGCATTACCGATGAATCCAATGAGTGGGTATAGCTTTGAGATGGTAAACGCTGGTAATATACAAAATCAGGGTATTGAAATCATGTTGAATGGTACAATTCTAGATAACAAAGAAGGTTTATCATGGAATACCAGTGTTAACTTCTCTAAAAACAAAAATAAAATCATTTCACTAACGTCAGACCGCGATTATTACCCTCTAGGAGGTTTTGACAATGTTGCCGTACGTGCAGTAACAGGAAGTCTATATGGCGATATCTTAGGTACAAAATTTTTGAGAGTAACAGATGAAAAAAGCCCTTACCTGGGACAGCTTTTATTGGACGGAAATGGCTTACCACAAGCAACATCTGAAATTGAAAAACTAGGAAATCAATCTCCTACAGCACTAGTTGGCTGGACAAACTCCTTTAATTATAAAAACTTTGCATTCAATTTCCAAATCGACGGAAGATTTGGTGGAGAATTTTTCTCTGGAACCAATGTAGCACTTCAAGGAAACGGAACTGCAGCAGCCACAGTAATTGACGGTAAAAGAGACAATTTTATCGTAGATGGTGTTTTTAATAATAATGGCAAATTAGAGCAAAATAATAAAGAAGTTTCTCCACAGCGTTATTGGAAAGCAATAGCTGAAAATGGAAACTTAGGAATTGGAGAAGCGAACATTTATGATGCTACGAACATCCGTTTACGAAATGTTAACTTAACCTATTCATTACCATCTACACTATTTAAGGGCAATTTTATACAACGTGCGAAAATCGGCATTACAGCAAATAATGTTTGGATGATCAAAAGTTATGGAAATGGTGTTGATCCAGAATCAGTATTTTCAATTAGTAGCAACGCTAGTGGCTTTGAAAACTTCTCAACCCCTACATCACGTTCATATTTCTTTAACGTAACATTAGGCTTTTAAAACTTACTATAATGAAAACTATCATATCAAAAATCAGCTTAGCCCTACTGATCAGTACAGGCTTCGCTTCTTGTAGCAAATTCGAAGAAATAAACACCTCTCCTACAGCAGCAAATGGTGATCAGGTGCAAATTGAATATTTCATAAATGGTTCAATTACTGGAGCACAGATGAATCCAGATGTAGCTGAAAGATCATTCGTATTGTATTGGAAAACTGCAGCTAGACAGCATTTTACAACTGGTATTTCAGGAGGTTCTTATAACGATGAATGGTCTGGAGTATATTGGAGTCAAATTTCAAAATGGCTCAATAATACCAATACTGGAATTCAGGTCGCAGAAGAACAAAAAGCAAAAGGAGCTGGCAAAGAATACACCGACAACTTAATACAGGTATCAAGAATTTGGAGAGCATATCTATTGAGTGAAGCCTCAGATTTATTCGGACCGCTTCCAATTGAAGCTTTTCAAGGTATCAACCCGGAATTTAATTCGGTTAAAGATGTTTATGAATACATGTTGGTCGAACTTAAAGATGCCAGTGAAAAATTAGATCCTGCAATAAAAATTCCGGGAGATATTGAGAAATTTGACCGTGTTTACAAGTTTGATTTTGCTAAATGGCAAAAATATGCAAACTCAATGCGTTTAAGGTTAGCGATGCGTCTATCAGAAGTTGACCCTGCAAAAGCAAAAACTGAGTTCGAAGCAGCAATAGCCACAAATAATTTGATTACAACTGCTGCAGACAATTTTACTGTTAAAGAAGCTGACGGATGGAATGATCTAGCTGGTGTCATGTCCAGAGAATGGAATTCACAGGTATTATCCACAACACTCAATAATATGTACATTGGATTGGGCGGAATAAAATCTAATGAACAATTAGGAGCGGCTTTCCAAAGTGCCATTAAAGAAAACGATTATATCGGTAAAAGATATTTGAATCACTATTCTGTAATGACCAATGATCCTTCTGCAGGATATTGGTTAGATGGATTACCAAACACTATCGATCCAAGAGCATATAAAGCATTTTTTATACCTGGTGATTTAACTGGTTCTACTTTTTCTAATTTCCCTTCGTATACGACAGATGCAATCACAACAACAACCAAGTTAGTTATTGGAAAAGATGATGATGACAAAGATGCCAATGAAAGCAATGACATTAAGTTAGATGCTAAATACACTTGGAATACATTTGCAATCGGAGATTGGGCTGCAAAAGGAACTTTAAACAAAGCAAAAACAACGTTAGTAGGAAAAGTACCGGGCTTATCAAAAGAGTTTAGATTAAGCAATAGTTCGAGAATATTTTTCGCGAGCTGGGAAACATATTTCTTGATGGCAGAAGCTGCTGTTAGGGGATGGAATACCGGAACCTCTGCACAAACTGCTTATGAAAATGGTGTTAAAGCCAATTTCGAGTATTGGAAAGTAGAGCAATTTGCTACCCAATATTTAGCTTCGGAAAGCTATAACCGCCTTGGTACTTCGGCAAAATTCACCCATACTGCTGAGCCAGGCAGCTCGCATACAATGAAATACATTGACGGTTATACAGGAACTGCAGGAACTGCAAATATCGAATATCCGGTAAATAACCTCTACAAAAGTGGATCTGTAAAAAATGATATCCTGACCAAAATCATCACGCAAAAATATATTGCAAATATGCCTTGGTTACCATTAGAATCATGGAACGATCAACGAAGATTAGGTTTACCATTCTTTGAAAATCCTGCTATAGAAAATACTTTAACCAATTTACCAGATCTTAATAGTGGAAATTATAAAACAAGTAATATTAAGTTTTTTCCACAACGTATACCATACCCATCTTCGCTTAGAGAAAGTGATCCGAATGGCTATGACAAAGCAAAAGAACTACTTGGTGGAACTGACGCTGTCTTAACTCCATTATGGTGGGCTAAACAGAATTAATAGATTTTGATTTAGTAAACTGAATCTAACCGCTTCATAAGAAATTATGAAGCGGTTTTTTATTTTAGCTATTGAATAGAAAACTCAATAATCACATAAAGAGAGTCACTTCTGTGGCTCTCTTTATGTTTTCCCTACAAATAATCTTTCTTCAATTCCAGTACACCTTCCAATCGCAAATCATCCGAACCAGCGCCGATAAGCAATTTGAACTTTCCTTTCTCTGTTTTCCAAACGCTATCCACAGCCCATAGTTTCAAATCTTCTTTTGTCAATTGAAAAGAGATACGCACACGCTCCCCTACTCCAATAGACTTACGTTCAAAACGTTTTAATTGTTTTACAGCTGTTACGACAGAACTCACCTCATCTACAACGTACAATTGTGCGACTTCATCGCCACTCATCGACCCTTTATTTTCCACATCAAAAGAAACTGTACAAATAAAATCATCAGTATTTTCTTTCAAATCAACATGAAGACTTGAATAATCAAATGCACTATAACTCAAACCATAACCAAAAGTATACAAAGGTTTAGCTGTCATCTCTACATAATCATGATGCTTCGGTTTGTTATGATTGTAATGTACCGGTAATTGTCCTACGGAGCGTGGTATTGAAATTGGCAAACGACCTGCAGGGTTATAGTCTCCAAAAAGCACATCTGCTATCGCCAAGCCCCCCTCCTGTCCTGGGTACCAAGCATTGACAATAGCAGGAATATGTTCAGATGCCCAATTTAAATTCAACGGTCTCCCCATGATGGTCACCAATACAATTGGCTTACCCGTTTGTTCCAATGCTTTTAATAATTTCAATTGATCCCCCATCATATCCAAAGAAACACGATCAAAGCCCTCACCACTCTCCATATCGCTGATGGCATTGATATCCACGTTAGCCGCACCAGTAGCTTGATAAGAAGTCTTAAAATCACGCGCACTAGAACCTCCTAATACGACCACAACAACATCGGACAACTGAGCAGCAGCAACCGCCTCTTGAACATGACTGTGTAAAGTATCCCTTATCGCACAGCCTTTTACATAATCAATCTGAGTACCCTTTCCCACCGCAGCACGGATACCATTTAGCACAGTCGTCACCTTAGCCTCTGCCTGCGGAGCGGTGTAATCACCCAATTGATTATAGACATTATCCGCATTAGGACCTACAACAGCGATGCGCTTGATTGTCTTTTTCAAAGGCAGCAGATTCGCCTCATTTTTCAGCAACACAATGGATTCCTGAGCAACCTTTCTTGCCATTTCCCTATTGGCTTGAGTACCTACTTTTTTCAAGACAAGCTTTTCATCCACAAAAGGACGGTCAAATAAACCCAAGTTAAATTTCATCCGTAATACCCGAGCCACGGCCGTATCTAGCACAGCACTTTCCACAAGTCCAGCCTGTACAGCCTGCAATAAATTAGCGCCATAACCTGTACCACTCAAATCGACATCAAGACCGGAATGTATACTTTGTGAAGCGGCTTCTGCACCATTCGATGCCGTAGCATGGCCACCATTCAATCCCGATATACTCAATAAGTCAGAGACGACAAAACCATTAAAACCCCATTCCTTACGCAATATATCCTTCAATAGCCAAGGGTTTGCCGAACATGGAATACCATCAATACTATTATAAGCCGTCATCACCGAACCAACACCTGCCTTTACTGCTTGTTCAAAAGGATACAAAAAATGATGTCTTAAAGCCCTTTCACCAATGGAAACAGCCTCACCATTATGCCCGCCCTCAGGAACTGCATACGCAACAAAATGTTTAAGCGTTCCAATAATCTTATCCTCTTTGCCTAAGCCACCACCCTGGAAACCCTTCACCATCGCTTTTCCCATCTGTCCGATCAAATATGCATCTTCACCATAAGTCTCTTCGGTACGCGACCAACGGGGGTCGCGAGCTAAATCTAAAACAGGACCGTAACCATTTTTACCACCAACGGCATAAGTCTCTTTTGCAATCGTTCCAGCCATTTGTTCTATTAATGCTGGATTCCAGGTACTCGCCTGTCCGATAGCTGTTGGGAAAACTGTTGCGCCGATAGCCATATGGCCATGGGGAGCTTCTTCCGACAATAATAAAGGAATACCCAAACGCGTACTATCCAACATATACCGTTGGATTGCATTTGTAGCACGAGCCGCCTCCACAGGACTTAGACCATTTAAAAGTGTTTTCTGTGTCCACGGATCAGCACGTAAGGTTGCCCATAGCAAACCAATATGCTGTTCTTTAACTGCTTTTTTAAGTTTTGCACTCACCCCAACACCAGCAGGTCCCTTCTCATACATTTCCCATCCTAACAATTTCGATAATTGTCCCACTTTTTCATCCGTTGTCATCCTACCCAATAGATCCTGAACTCTATTTTCTACCGGAAGATTACTGTTTTTATACGGAATTTGCTGTGCTTGTAGATTAGGGCTTGTAAGGAATAGCATTCCACCAAAAAAGATACTGCTGAGTTTCATTTATAATTTTATAAAAGGGTAAGTAGTCGGTTTCTAAACCACTAAAATAAAGCTTTAGTATTAGAAATCCGTAATTCGGAATTAATATTTCCAGAAGCATAGGGATAAAAAAAGGAAGAATAAATCTTCCTTTTTTTGTATTTTAAAACGCATGATCCTATTCCTACCCAATCTTGATAATTTCTTTATCAAAAAACTCAAATTATTGCGCTTTCACCCCTTTAAAATAATACTTCACTGGTACCACATTGGCCGCAGGGTTATTATTTTGACTGGCCAGCACCAATTTATCGCCATTAACCACCGCCAAGTAAGAAGAGTATTGATCTTGATCCTCAAACTTAATCGTACCGCTTTCTTTATTAAAAGTAAAATTGGAACTATTTTTCTTCTTAAAAACGATCTGTTCAAAGCGCCCCGTATTAACCTTACAAACTTTAGTTCCTGGGTCAAAATTCAACTGATTTAAATTTTCTTGAAACAGAAAGTGGTAACTATTGTCCATTTCACAGTCAAGCAATTTGTAGTTAGCATACTCATTTTCATCTTTTATATCAGCGGTAATATGATACCAGACATAAGCTCCTAATTGCTTTTGAACATCTTTTGGGATTTCTAAAATTGGTGTACCACTATCTTCACTGCAATTGCTGAAGAGAGCCAAGATCGCGACACCGCAAAAATACTTTTTAATCATAATCTATATTGTTAGTCATATGATAACGTTAAATCTCAATAAAATGTGACAACGAAATCACTTCTTAAAAGATGTTCTGCATGTTAGGTTGCAAACAAACGTGGCCATTTTTCCATATTCCAACTATAAATTAATTGAGCTGCTTCAATCACGCGACGCAAATTTTCATAAATTTCTTTTAGATAAGCATCTCCACGACTATCTTCAGAACTTGTATAGTCCATACTTACAACAAGCCACCAATAGAATGCTACTATTCTTCTAATTTACCTTCGTCGGCGTTCATAATCTTATTGATACGCTCTTCCAACACAGCCTTATGCCAGTTCTCCAATAATTTTTTAGTCTTTTCGACAGCATTTTTATCGCCAGATCTCATAATCTCAACCCATTTTTCACCAAATTGAAGGTAACCTTTCAATGCATTTTCAGACTCCGTGTATTTAATCAAATACTCCATCATGAACAGATTTGCCCATCGATCAGGATCCATTGGAAAGCACATGTACTGTGCAATATCCACTTTATCAACAAAATCCTGAATCACCTTTTCAGGTGTAAAATTAAAAATGTCACAAAACTGCTTAAACTCATTTGTGAGCTTAATGTCCTTTAAATTATTCATATCTAATAAATTGAAATTTTATTCTCTAAATAGTTATCTAACCATTCCTGATAAAACGAGATTCTTTGCTCCACATCTTGACAAAAGAAGTAACGTTTATTTAACTCTTGAATTTCCATAATCAGCTCACGGCATGCTTTAGATTCTTGATATTCCTTATCACAGATATTACCAAAACCGTCAAATACCCTAATATATACTGCTACAACAGGGTTGTATATACCTTTATCCAAATGCATTCTAGCAAGATAGTCAGGGAGGGTTAAACATTGCATGATGCTATTCAGAAACTGTGGTACCGAAAAACCCGTAAGAAGAGACATTAACAACAAATCCTTGTTTAAGCTTATCTTGGTTTCTTCATCGAGGTAAATCACATTCTTCAATTCACAGCCTTTTGAACAAAGGTCAAAGAGTTGATTAGTCAACAACTTCCCTTTATTTCTTCTTTGTCCATAACTATAGTTCCTGTTTATGGAGAGCTTAATTTGCTGCTGCACAAGTTTCGCCCCTCGAGCACGGTCCATTTCATTCAGTTCAACATTCAAGTCATCCTTTTCAGGAAGCACATAGTCGAAAGATTTAGTCACCAAATCATAAACGGAGTTGTCATGAAAATACTGATCCATGTAGGAAAAATGATTTACATATAATTGTAAAAAATCAGGTACTGCAATACCAAAAAGCTGACAGGCAAGTCTAAAACTTTTTGGTACTACAATAGCTTCGGGCTGCTTATTTTCCATAAATATTTAGTTTAAAAATTTTAACATCTTTTTATTTGTGTAGGCTATACCGATAACCAAAGCTCTTGGCCTTACTTCTTTTTAGAGGAGCAGCGCCCTTTCTGCCCCATAGCAAATCCAACTCTTCTTTAAGATGAATAACGGGGATTTTAATATCCGAATGATTATCAAGTTGAAACTTAACTTCTCTAGCTGACTTAGGCTTTTTAAAAAAGTCTGTAGGCAATAAAACCTCAAAAAACGTTCGGCATATACCCCGTTTCAATGCACTTGATTCTTCTGCCTGCTTGATGCTTTTTATGTTGATATTTTCCATTAATCTGAAAAAAGACATGCTTTCAACGGAATTAATAAAATAATCCATTTGGTAGTATCTCACCCCATCCTCCATCCAGATCTCGAGTTCGAAATCATATGTTATTTCATCATCATAAGATTCAAAACAAAGATTCCTCCCTTCAAATACCCAATTTAGATGAATCATCAACTCGAGATTCCCCATAGCTATCTTAAGTCGTTCTAATCGCCACACAAAGTCATCTTCCTGCCCTAACAAAAACGAAAGCTCTTCAGGACTATATTCGTAACTTATTCGATTCAATAGCAGAAAATAGATTGAACTTGCATACCGCATAGTTGTCTGGAAACGATATTTTTCCCTCGCATTCTCATATAATTCTATCATAACAAATCACCTATATTTATACTATGGAACTAAAACAATAACGATTCTCCACATTGCGCACCACTATTTTTCCCTGCTGGATCATGGTATACAAACAGTTTTTCAAATGCCTAGGATAAATTGTCAATTGCGATAATCCTGTCGTACAAACTTCCTGAAACAATTCCCAAGATGATTTTCCTCTTTCAAGAATTTTCTTGTCCAATAAAAAATCCAATTTACCCCGTACATGTATCATCGCATCCGACTCCAATTGCAAGTCCTTCTCAGCTTTCCATTCCTCCATATATAACAAAGGTGCCGCAGAACACTTTTTCCCTAGCTCAAATCGCCAAGGAATTTCAATTGTATAGTTCCACTTTACATCATCTTCCTCTATTTTGACACGAACGATACGTTCAGTTGAAACTTCATACGGTTCAAGATGAAAGGCCATTGGCACGACCTCCGAACTGATATATACGCGATCTAATAGCAGAGACTCGGCAGATAAAAATTTAGAAACCTGAAACATTTTCTCAAAATCCATATAGAAATGATCCGGTTTACCCAGTAAAAATGACAAGTCTTGCGGACTCCAACCTTGATTAAGCCTACGACTTAAATACGTGTACCACAATTGAAAATCACGTGAATACATCATTCCTGAATAGGAGCTTTTAATAATATGAGCTGTTTTCATAATTTAAGTTTATAGTTATTTAACGTTCCCCTCATGAGCAGCAACACGTTGTTCAATAGAGTGAACTACCCCTTTAAACAAGCGCTCATACAATTCAACAACAGCGCGGCCTTGTGTAATGACAACCGCTTCATGTTTTTCATCCATATCCATCGCCAAACTTTTCCACCAGATATCGTTTGGTTTTAGAATAATTGAAAGAATCAGCTTGTTGATTTCATTACCCCCCAAGACACCATCTATCACTTCAAAACTGGCAATGGCAGACCAATCCATAAGTTCTTGCAAATCCATATTTTTAGGAATAAAACCAATGGCACAACGGAGGTAAGTATGAATACCGATATGATGCAACTCGCGCAGTAATAGCAAAGCCGCGTCGGGCATCAATAAAGGAGCATCTGTCATCGTCATTAAGAGGTTTCGCATGACAGCAATCGCATTGTCTGCTATCACTTTTATCTTCTCAAGTTTACGGCTCCAGTCTACTTCTCCAGGTACCAGCTGCGAGTTGAAAGTAGACTTTTGCCGCAAAACGTAAGATTTTTCCCATACGATATTCACAAACCGGCTTCCCATTGCCAGATGCTTCTCCACATAGGGAAGATCTAGAAAGACTAAAGAAGCGCCCACATCCCCAAAATGCCTGCGTCGAAATGAAAAGGGTAAGCTTTTCTTTGTTAAAACAACCAAATAAAGCTCCATTTTGATGTCATTCGCCCCAACATCAACTTTATCATGAAAAGGATTACCTTTTGAAAATCCTACGGTTTGATAATTGACCAATAAAATCTGTTCAGGTCGATAAACTGAATAAATTTTATCTATCAGTGCATTCGCATCATCCTTATACTTTTGAGGCCAAGGAAAACTGGAGAAATTTTCCATGATGATAGGTCCAGCAACAATCGACTGAACTTTTTTAACCATGACAACAGCAGATTCTTTATCTACTGGTACAGTAGCAGCATGATCACTTCTCTCTTTAAGATATACCGCTACGCCATTCCATATAAAATCAACCATACTATCCAAAGCCTGACCAAATGCCTGACAATGCGCCAATAAAAACTCAAATTCTTCTTCTAAAATATCGAAACGATCTTTTTTCTTTGAATAAACATGACAAGTATCCAATAACCGCAGCAAAGGCGTACTATGCGTATCATAAGTAAAAATCTTAAAAAGTCCCGGTAAAGTGCCACGCATCAGTTTGAGAATATGCTCCAGATTTTGCGCTTTACCAATCGTTACACCCGCCATGGTTTGAAACCCTTTTAACCGCAACACAATAAACTGATGCAACATGGCTGTTGCTTGAAAATAATCCGTTTTAGATTGAAAATTGTAACAGGCGAACATGAATTCATCTGCTAAATTTTTGCCTTTAGCATAGTCCACATGAGACATTTCCATTAAACTGACCACTAGCTTACCCCCTAAAATGGGGGTCTTTTTGCTGTCTGCCTGATAAAGCAGGTGCGCAGGCAGAGACGCATACGTATAATAAAGACTTCCCTTTTTCAACTGATTGCTCCACTCCCCTGTCCATATCACATGGAATGGAATATCGGGCATATCGGCCATACAAAGGCGAATAATAGGTTCAATACTTTGAACAGAGATACCTTTTACAGGATTCACGACCAACAATAGATGTGGACTTTCGACGCTATCATTGAGAAAATTAAACAAAAAAATACGATCTAAATCAATCCGCTGAACCAATCGATCGACCAATAATTGGGTGTTAAGTTGCATAATTAGAGATTTATAATAAATAATATGTATAGATTTACTATACAAAAATATAGTATTTTTTAATATTAACAAATAAAAGTTTAAATTTTCTATACAATTGAGCAGAAATACAATAAAAATAGTTTATAGAATTACTAGGGCGCATCTTTGCACCAAGAAATACCCGTTTGACCATCCATAAAATATTTTCACTATCTTAGTCAATCTAAATTTCCATGACCTTTATGATACATTTGAAAAGAATCCTATTCAGTTTTTGTTTATTATTAAGCTTTACTTCCACAACTTTCGCACAAGAAAACCCGAAGACTAAATGGTTCAGCCATGATCGCTTTGGCATGTTTATCCACTGGGGACTGTACAGTGGAGCAGAAGGACTATGGAAAGGTGAAAAGCTACGCTATATGAACAATTACGCGGAATGGCTTCGCTACCGCAACCGCGTATCTAAAGAGGAATACGGAGAACTTGCACAACGGTTTGTTTGGGATCAGATCAACCCTGAAGAATGGGTCTTGCTTGCCAAAAAAGCTGGAATGAAATATATCATCATGACGACTAAGCACCACGATGGTGTAGCTATTTGGGATACCAAAATAGGTAACTATAGCCTTAGCAAGCTAAGTGGGAACAATCGTGATATCATTAAAGAACTGGCTGAAGCCTGTAAAAAGCATGATATGAAACTTGGCTTCTACTATTCACATTGGATCGATTGGGAGCATGCATACGGTTGGGACCATAATCAAGAACTGGCAGGCCATGTCAGCGATGCGCAATACAATCAATATTGGCAAGAAAAGGTCATCCCCCAATTAAGGGAACTTTTGACCAATTATGGAGATATCGCGCTGATGTGGTTCGACATGTGGATACCTTACCAAAAGTCAATTATTAAAAAAGAACAGTTGGAACAAGTGGCCCAACTTATCCATACCCTACAACCCAATTGTTTAATCAATTCGAGATTGGGTCTTCCTACTGATAAACAAAATGTAGATTTTGAAACTTTTGGTGACAATCAGTTTGGTACTTCCTATATCGATCATCCTTGGGAAACTCCAGGTACTATTGCCCATTCATGGGGATATAATGGGCAGGAAAATGAATGGAAATCGACGAGTCAAATCTTCAACTCCTTAATATCAAATGTAAGCTTAAATGGTGGTTTCACCCTCAATATAGGACCACGTGCCGACGGTACTGTTCCTTACGAAAGTGTTTCTAGACTTGAAGATATTGGAAATTGGTTAAACGAGCATGGTGAAGGAATCTATGGTGCTACAGGATTGGCCTTACGTGCCAATCAACATGATTGGGGATATTTGACCACAAAAACATCAGGTAAACAGACCCAAGTTTTTGCACAAGTATTCAATTGGCCATTAGATCGCGTACTTCGCATTTCAGGAATTAAGACAAAACCGAAACAGATCGCCATTCAAAATGACAGCAATAACGCAAATTTAAAATTTGAACAAATAGGCGGTATCTTACATGTTCACCTTCCAACAAAACAAAGTGATAAATTTGTGTCTACAGTTGTGCTGACTTTCGACCAAGAACTACAACTCGATCAGCAGATGGTTGCCGAATCTACTTTTGGAGGATTCGCGTTAAATAGTACCAATGCAATCCATAATGATCAATTAAAAGTTGTTCGCTATAATGGTAAAAACCCGAGGCATATACTGTCTACAGGTGAAGATATCGAGTGGGAAGTAGAATTCCCTGCAGCAGGAACATATAAAGTCGATGTGTCTGCGCATAATCCAAATAAAGAGGATATCAGCATCACGATTCGCACAAACACCGAAACCCTCAGTGGAAAATTAACACCAAATGGAATGATGGTGGTAGAGCCAAACGAAAACAACTATACAGAAGAATTTGTCAACACTCGGATCGGTACATTTAAAATTGAAAAACCTGGCCGTCAAAAAATAACATTCCATACCAATGGGAGCCAACAACTTTGGCTGAATAGTATATGGACAGAGAAACTGAAATAAAGATGACTTTCCTATCGTATGCGCGAGTTGGTAAACAATAACGTTCATTTTTAATTATTAAGTTAAACAAAATTTGCACATTTGTCTTAAATGATATCAAAGTAAAAGCATAATAATTCAGGTTATTTAACCCGACTCGAGCATGGAAATTGACAATAACGCAAGGAGCACTAAATTTCCCCTAGATCAAACATTTAGTTTAGAAGGACTTATTGTGCTCGATGCAGAAGGCTATTTTAAATCCTTAAATGAGCAAGCGAAATTGTTATTAGCAATTGACCATGTAGAAAATAGGAAAATTCAGGAATGCATATGCTTCTATGACATGGAAAACCTGCACCCGCTTTCTTTTGATGAACTTTCATTTCATCAGACCCTAGCAACGGATACAGACCACTTTGATATGACCTATGGTATTAAACTGGAGGACAACACCTTCAGGTGGTTATCCTTCAGCTCAAGAGTCCAGAAAGACAAATCAAAGACCTATGTATTACTCGCATTTCATGATGTTTCTAAGCTCGTCAACCAAAACAAGGAGTTATTTGAAAAGAAGGAGCAATTACAGCTTTTGATTGCCTCTCTGGATGATTTGGTATTTGAAGTAACCCACGAAGGTATTTTCACAAATTACTGGACCAACACACCGGACCTATTGTTTTACAAACCTGAATATTTTCTCGGGAAAAATTTAGGCGACCTCTTTTCAGGACCATTAGTAGCGACCACGCTTGCTCTTATCCGTAAGGCTATAGATCGAGATAAGGTATACAAACTGCAATTTCCATCCCCATTTGAGTCTCATAAGGGTAAATGGTATAGGCTCAAAGTAAAGCCCATTCACTTAACCACGGATCGCGTCATCTTGGTCATCTCCGATATTTCAAAACATGTGGCATCTTTAGAAAAAATCAGATTCAATGTGCATAAATTCGATCAAGCTTTCCAATTTTCTGGTTTAGGAATGTCCTTGACCAGCTTACAGGGCTATTGCATTGAATCAAATAAAAACCTAAGTAAAATTTTAGGGTATTCGCAAGAAGAGCTATCTGAACTTAATTTTTTAGATCTCACACATCCCGATGATTTAGAAAACGACTATCGTCAACGCCAAAGATTAGTCACAGGTGAAATGGATAGCTTTACATTAGAAAAAAGATATCGCCACAAATTAGGTCATTACTTTTGGTGCTCCGTCACCATCTCTGCTGTACAGAATCAAGATAATGAGGTTTCCTTTTTTATTGTTCAACTGCAAGATATATCGGTTGCTAAAAAAAACATGGATATCCTAGAAAGCCAAAAACAAGAACTGGAATTTGTCAAGGTAAATCTGGAAACAAAAGTAAGGCAACTGGAAGAGTTCAATCAGATTGTTGCCCATCACTTAAGAGGACCTGTTAGTAATATCCATATGCTTATCGAAGAATTGAAAAAAGAAAGCAGTACTGAAGTAAAGCATGAATACCTAACGCTAATTGAAAGCAGCAACAATAATTTAACAGATACGCTTCAAGAACTGTCTGACATACTAGAGTTACGTATTGACAATCAAACCATTGCACACGATAATTGTCATTTTCAAACCATCTTCGAAACAGTATCGCATCAATTTTCGGAAGACATACAACAAAAAAAATCAATTATTACAACGGACTTTCAGGTTGAAAATATCATTTATCCGAAAATTTATTTGGAAAACATCTTCAATAATCTGCTGAGTAACGCATTAAATTATACCGATCCAGAGGTAAGTCCCGTTATCCATTTAAAAACGTACATGGAAGATAATTCGACCATTTTAAGTATTCAAGATAATGGAATAGGTATAGATTTACCTAAATTTAAATCACAAATTTTTATGTTTAGAAAAGTATTTCATCGCGGTTTTGACAGTAAAGGCATCGGCTTATTTATGACTCGCTATCAGGTGGAGGCTTTGGGTGGTAAAATCGATATCGAAAGTGCTCTTCATAAAGGTTCTACATTTTTAGTGAAATTTTTAGAAAACAAATAAATGCATACGTCTGAAAACACCGGAAATAGAACAGTAACACTTGTAGATGATAATGCTATTTTACGTGTTATCTTCAGTAATATGATCAAAAACTTTCCCGACTTTCCTATTACGGTTAACTTATTTGAAAATGCATTGGATGCATTGGACTACTTTGAAAATAAAAGGAAAACGGGATTGTCCTTTACGGATCTTTTATTTGTTGATATCAATATGCCTTTCATGACGGGATGGGAAATGATGGATAGGTTCGAAATGTATCCTGTAGATTTTTTAAATCAAATGGATATCTATATTCTGAGCTCATCTACGAGCAAGACTGACCAAGAATTGATCCTGCAATATCCATTCATCAACGGTTATCTACCAAAGCCTATCATGAAGTCCGATCTTTACGATATCATTCGACAGCTGAATTGCCCCCCCTGCACAAGCGACAATAGCAATTTCTTATAAAAAATAATGCCTTTCCATTGCGTACAATAGAAAGGCATTATGGTATCTGCTAATAACAATAGCGGGTTAGTATACCGTCAACTCATCCACAAATAACCAAGCAGGGAGACCGGCACCTGCATGTCCTACAGGTATCTGATTCAGATGTTGCACTTCAACCTTGATAAACGGTGCCTTCTGTTTCTCAAAAGTCAATTTAATCGTTCCTTTTGATGCAGCTATTGCTTCTTTCCCCACCTCCTTAATCAGGCTGAAGTTTTGGTTATCGTTAGATACATATACTTTCACTGCCTGTGGATAAAAAATCCAGCTTGCATTTTGGTCCACTACATTCAACTCCACATTTGAATAGGATGCCGCAGAACCCATATCAATTGTCGCGACCAAATCCTCTCCATTGAAGCCTAACCAATTTTTCTTAAAATATTGCTTATTCCCATATACACCATCAACTAAAGTCGCTGCACCATTTGCTAGGTATGCCTCGTTAGGCTCATGCTGCAATTGAATAACTTTACCCGTAGATTGGCTAATGACAAAGTCTTGCTTTAAAACAGATCCAATCATACGATCATTCGCAAAGCTTGCAGCAAGGATGGTCATCGTTTTATCGACCAAAATGGGTCCTTGATAAACAGGGCTCTGCGCATTAGGCGCTGAACCATCATTGGTGTATCGGATCGTCCCATCTTGTTTGATGGTGGATAGTTCATAGTACATTTTCCCTTCTTTGGATACGATATGACCATTCAGTTCAAAAATAGCTTTACTATAATTGATATTCATTTTATCGAGATAAGCAAACTCATGAATCACTCTTTGCTCAAATGACTTATATGCCGCAGGGTCTGAAGTTCCCCATGCCACCTCAGACAAAGCCAACAAACGTGGAAACAACATGTACTCTACATGTTTGAAATCCGTGATATATTCCGTCCACATGTTCGCTTGTGGTCCTAAAATATGTTTTGCTTCCGTTGTATTCAATTCCTTTGGAATCGGATTGAAGCTATAGACTTTATCCAGACGCAATTCGGCATTGAATGCTAAAGGTTCTGATTGTGGATTTCCCTGATAATAATCCAAATACATATGGCTCACTGGAGTCATGATCGCATCGTGTCCTGCCTTTGCAGCATGGATAGCACCAGCTATACCCGTCCAACTCATAACCGTAGCATTAGGAGCTAATCCTCCTTCAAGGATTTCATCCCAACCAATGATGCTTTTGCCTTTGCCATTGATATATTTCTCCATACGTTTGATGAAGTAGGACTGCAATTCGAACTCATCTTTTAAGCCTTCTTTTTTGATCAATTCCTGGCAATGCGCACAAGTTTTCCAACGTGTCTTTGGTGCTTCATCGCCACCAATATGGATATAGTGACTTGGGAATAACGTGATCACCTCATCGATGATATCTTCTAGTAAAGCAAAAGTCTCTTCTTTTGGACAATAGATATCATCCATAACGCCCCAGGACGTCCCCACTTGAAATGGTCCACCAGTACAAGAAAGCTCTGGATATGCAGCCAATGCCGCTTGAGCATGACCCGGCATCTCTATTTCAGGAATGACCTCAATTTGTAGCTTCTTGGCATAGGCAACAACATCCTTGATTTGTTCTTGTGTGTAAAAACCACCATAACGACCGTCTTTAGTCAATTTAGAATCTTTCACATCTTCCGTTACCGCACGATACCCTCCAATAGAAGTTAACTTCGGATGACTTTTTATTTCTATTCTCCAGCCTTGATCATCCGTCAAATGCCAATGGAATTTATTCAATTTGTAACGCGACAGGTAATCCAAAAACAACTTAACCTCATCTACAGTAAAAAAGTGCCTACAGACATCCAGGTGCGCTCCTCTATAGGTAAATTTTGCATAATCCTTTATTTCTAAAGCAGGAATACTTCCTGTGATTTGGTTTTCTTCGGCAAGTTGTAACAACGTTTGGACAGCATAGAATGCCGCACTCTCGCTGGTTGCTGAAATGATGATGCCCTTAGCATCGATTTTCAACTCGTAATAATCATGTTGCTCGGCAACCGTATGGGATATTTTTTGAAATCGAATCGTTCCGGATTTCTTTAAGTTAACGTTAACCTTTAACAGACTTTCTAATTCATTGGCCAGATATTTCGCTTGTGGCTCAAATGTATTTGATGCTAGGGATAGATTTCCTTTCAATGGAAATGCACCCTGTGGTAATAGCTCCAAATGCTGAGGCATCGGAATTAAGTTCTTCTGTGCTAATGCCACAAAAGAATACAAAAAAATAAAACTTAATAGTAGGATTTTACGCATGATTATCATTTGGTCTTTCAACAAAAATAGCATTAATTTTAATTAATTTAAAACGTGACAGCAAACCAAGCCTATAAAAAGAGGCAGGAAATCTTATGACCTCCTGCCTCTTTTTATAGGGTTTAAAACGTATTTAGATCGCTTTAGTCTTATTTTTCAACCATGCTTTTTCCTCTTCATTTAAACGGCCTTCGAGTTTCTCGAATACCCATTGGTTGTACTGGTTCAACCAATCAATATGCTGTTGGTCCAATAATGTTTTGTCAACAAGATCCGTAGCAATATAGCAAATGGTCAAGGTCTCAAAATCCATGAAATCACCAAATATAGAAGATGCTGCGTTTCTAGATAAAACCAAATTTTCGATACGGATACCATGTTTTCCTTCGCGGTATAATCCCGGCTCGATCGAACTGATCATTCCAGCCTCAATAGCAACATCAATATTAGCGGAGTTGAATGTCTGCGGCCCTTCATGTACGTTCAAGAAGAAACCGACACCATGTCCTGTTCCATGCCCGTAGTTACGTAAAGTAGCCCAAATCGAACGTCTTGTGATTGCATCAATCTGATATCCTTTTGATCCTTGTGGATAAATCGCTTGGCTACCTTCAATCGTACCTTTCAATACGATCGTATAATCTTCTTTCTCTTCCTGCGTAATCGCTCCTAGTGAAACCACACGCGTGATGTCCGTCGTACCGGTCTGGTATTGACCGCCAGAATCTACAAGTAAAAGACCTTTTGATTTCAATTCGTAATTGCTTTCTTCAGTAGCCGAATAATGGGGCAATGCACCATGATCTAAATACCCTGCAATGGTATTGAAACTGATATCGTTAAAACCGGGTTGTTCCTCTCTAAATTCTTGCAATCTTGCTGCAATCGAAACTTCAGATTGATTACCCTGAGGTACTGCCGCTTCCAACCATTTAAAGAATTTTGTCATCGCTATCCCATCATTGATCATGGTTTCGCGTGTATGGCCAATCTCAACTTCATTTTTAATCGCTTTCAATGAAGTCGATGGATTGATCTTCTCTATAATGTTTACTTCCGATGGGATGGAGTCATAAATAGCAAAGCAAGTGCGCTTCGGATCAATCAAAATGGATGATACTGCGAGCTTGCTCACTTGTGCATATACTTCCGCATAAGGTTTCACCTCCACACCAGAAGTTTTTAGGCTTGCTACGGTAGCTGCTTCTAGCTTGCTTGGTTCGATATATAAAATAGCTTCATCTGCAGTAATATAAACAAAACCAAGAACTACCGGATTACATGGAACATCGCGACCACGAATATTCAATAACCAAGCTAAATCATCTAGTGAAGAAACGAGATGCGCTTGAGCTCTATTTTTAGCAAGAATGGCACGAACCGCCGCTAATTTGGATGCGGTCGACTGACCCGTTGTACTGTCTGCTAATAAATATGCTTTTTCTAAAGGTAATGAAGGTCTGCCTTCCCATAAGGTGGTTAACAGGTCCACATGTCCATCAACAACGATATCAAGTGGATTCAAAATTTGTTGAACAGATTGCGCGACTAACAAAGATGCTAGATTACCATCAAATGCAACCTTTGCTCCTTGAGGTAGATGCTCTCCCAACCAATCTGCATATTCCGCATTACCTTGTATTTTTAATTTTACCAATTCAAACCCGCTTCCTGCCAATTGTTCATTTGCTTGAACAAAATAGCGTGTATCGGTCCATAAACCTGCAAAGTCTTGTGTAATGACCAACGTACCTGCCGAACCTGTAAAGCCGGAGGTCCATGCGATACATTTATAACGTTCTGGTAAATATTCACTTATATGTGGATCAGAAGAAGGGATAATATAACCATCGACACCTTGGTCTTTCATCAAACTTCTTATTGCCGCTAATTTTTCTGAATGCGTCATTGTTTCTCTAATTTTATCATGCAAGTTAGGAAAATTTCAAGAAGTAAGTAGGGTATAAATGCTAACTTTTGACTTTCATATTAAACACTTTTGACCAAACAACAGTATCTTTATGAAAACAGAAAGATTATAATTAATGAAAATCAGTGCAACCTTTACCCTTCTTAGTATATTTATATTACCCCTATGCAGTACACCTACATTTTCACAATCAACCTCCAAAAGCAAAATTGAAGAAGCTTATCGTCAGTTTGAAAAAGACCCAGCTTTAAAAAATGGGACAGTTTCATTGACGGTATTGAATGCCAATACCGGAGAGCCCATTTTCCAACAGAACCAACAAGTCGGCTTAGCAACGGCATCGACAATGAAAATTATCACCGCAGCAACGGCGTTCGATATTTTGGGGAAGGATTTTAAATTTAAAACCAATTTATATTATACCGGATCTATTCAAGCTGGTGGCGTATTACATGGCGATATTATCATCGAAGGAAGCGGAGATCCTACCTTAGGTAGCAACCGTTATCCTGAATCGCAAGAAGAACAATTGCTAAACAAATGGATCTATACGATCCAAAGTGCAGGCATTAAAGAAATCCAAGGACGTATTATTGGCGACGATAGCCGATATGGGGGTTATCAAGTCCCAGGTGGATGGATCTGGTCAGATATCGGCAACTATTATGGAGCTGGCATATCTTCGTTAAATTGGCGCGAAAATGCCGTTGGTGTGGTATTCAATCCGAACAGCACGATTGGTAAACCTGCTACAATCGAAAAATTGACAGCAGATCTTTCTTATCTAAAAATCGTCAATGAAGTTTCTACCGGTAAAAATGGATCAGGAGATAATGTGTATGCGTATTCAGGCCCCTATGCTTCTAATATCTACATCAGGGGAACATACGGATTGGACCTCAAAAAAACGATCGAAATTTCCGTACCTGACCCGGCCTATGATGTTGCCTTTCAACTGTCAAAGGCTTTATCACATGTGGGCATCAAAACTGCTGAACCACCCAGCAACGGCAAAGCTATCGCATCGACAAATATTGCGAAACAACTTTTGGATACGCATGAATCGCCCGACTTAGCGAACATCATCTATTGGTTTAATCAGAAAAGTATCAACCTCTATGGCGAAGCGTTAGTAAAAGCAATTGCCTATCAGACGGCTCAAAAAACAGAAACAAATGAAGGAACTTCCTTGATACAGAAATATTGGGAGAATAAATTGCAGATCAGTAGTAGCGAACTCAATAATCAAGATGGATCGGGGCTATCTCCCCAGAATCGTGTCACCACTGCTGCAATGGCGAAAATCATGCAGTATGCACAATCGCAATCGTGGTTTCCGGAATTTTACAAAAGCTTACCTGAATACAATAACATGAAAATGAAAAGTGGTACGATTAACGGGGCCTTGGGCTATACTGGTATCCATCAAAATAGCTCTGGTGAAAAATTCACATTCGCTCTTTTGATAAACAACTACTCGGGGTCCAGTAGTGCGATGCGCAATCGTATGTTCACACTGTTGGACGTCCTCAAATAAATTGACACTTCAGAATAAATTTTTGACTATTTATCGTTTCTTTCTCAAAAAAAGAATGATACATTTGTAACCTAAGTTGAACAAACTAGCACTATATAATAAGAATTAAAATGAGTAATGTAAATCGTAAACAAGCAGCATTAGACTACCACTCAAAGGGTAGACCTGGTAAAATAGCAGTTGTGCCCACTAAGCCAACAAATTCTCAAAGAGACTTATCGCTAGCTTATTCACCAGGGGTTGCTGAACCTTGTTTAGCTATCGCTGCAAATAATGAAGACGCTTATAAATATACCGCAAAAGGTAATTTAGTTGCAGTAATTAGTAATGGTACCGCAGTATTAGGTCTTGGTGATATCGGAGCTGTAGCTGGTAAGCCTGTGATGGAGGGTAAAGGTTTGTTATTTAAAATCTTTGCTGATATCGATGTTTTTGATATCGAACTTGACACCAAGAATGTTGATGAATTCGTCAATATCGTAAAGGCAATGGAACCTACTTTTGGAGGAATCAACCTGGAAGATATTAAAGCACCAGAGTGTTTTGAAATCGAAAGACGTCTAAAAGAGGAAATGAATATTCCAGTGATGCACGATGACCAACATGGTACGGCCATTATTTCTTGTGCAGCTTTGATCAACGCATGTGAATTGATCGGTAAAAAGATTGAGGATGTGAAAATCGTTGTGAATGGTGCTGGTGCAGCTGCTATTTCATGTACAGGTATGTATGTGGCAGCAGGTGCAAAAAAAGAAAATATCGTCATGTTGGATAGCAAAGGTGTTATCCGTCGTGACCGAGAGACATTGGATACGATGAAAGCGATGTATGCTACGGATCGTGATATCCGTACGCTTGCTGATGCGGTAGATGCTGCTGATGTATTCATCGGGCTTTCAGCTGCTGATGTCTTGACTGCTGAGATGTTATTGACTATGGCCAACCAACCGATTGTATTGGCGATGGCAAACCCTAATCCAGAAATTGATTACGATTTAGCGCTAGCTACGCGTAACGATGTAATCATGGGTACAGGCCGTTCGGATTATCCGAACCAAGTAAACAATGTACTGGGCTTCCCTTATATCTTCCGTGGTGCTTTGGACGTACGTGCAACAGTAATCAATGAAGAGATGAAAGTAGCGGCTACTAAAGCCATTGCCGATCTTGCTAAACAACCTGTTCCAGAAGAAGTCAACTTAGCTTATAATACGAGTAACCTTAAATTCTCCGCAGATTACATTATTCCAAAACCGAATGACCCACGTTTGATCACAGAAGTTTCGGTAGCGGTAGCAAAAGCTGCAATTGAATCTGGTGTGGCGAAACATACCATTGAAGATTGGGATAAATATAGAGAAACACTTCGTAAAAGATTAGGTCAGGATGATGCTATCATGCGTAATTTGACCATGGCAGCAAAACGCAATCCTAAGCGTGTTGTATTTGCTGAAGCGGATAATTATAAAACACTTCGTGCTGCGCAAATCGTAAAAGAAGAAGGTATTGCAGTTCCAATTTTACTAGGTAAGAAAGCTAAAATCAATGCTTTAATTGCTGAATATAGTTTTGAATTGAGCGGTGTGCAAATCATCGACCCTTTTGAAGAAGCAGATTCGGAACGTGTAAATCAATATGTCGACCATTTATTTGTTAAAAGACAACGTCGTGGTCTTTCAAAATTAGATGCTAAAAAGCTTTTAATTGACCGCAATTACTTCGGAGCAAGTATGGTACAATTTGGAGATGCAGATACGTTAATCTCTGGTTTGACGAAAAACTATGCGAACACGATCAAGCCTGCCATCCATGTTATTGGAGCTAAAGAAGGTAGTCGTATTGCGGGGATGTACATGATGTTGACGAAAAAAGGTCCGATATTCTTAGGAGACACAACAGTCAACAAAGAGCCTTCTGCAAAAGAATTAGCAGATATCACCGTATTGTTAGATAAAGCTGTCAGAAGAATGAACGTGAGTCCACGTATTGCCTTACTTTCCTATTCTAACTTTGGTTCTAACGAAGGAAATACACCAACAAAAGTACGTGAAGCGATTAAAATCGTACACAAAGAGCATCCTGAAATTGTTGCTGACGGTGATTTACAAGCAAACTTCGCCCTTAATAGCGAATTGCTAGAAGCAAACTTCCCATTCAGTACTTTGAAAGGACAACCTGCAAATACGTTGGTATTCCCGAATTTAGAGTCTGGAAATATTGCATATAAATTATTGCAAGAGGTAGGTGATGCTGAGGCTGTAGGTCCAATTCTATTGGGTATGAACAAACCTATTCACGTATTGCAATTGGATAGTTCAGTTCGCGAAATCGTGAATATGGTGACTATCGCTGTTGTAGACGTTCAATCTTACGAAAAACAAGGTAACTAATTACTTTTCCATATCCATATGTATGCATATTTTAATGGGAAATTAGCACATAAAGCTCCTACTCACGTCGTTCTCGATGTGGGTGGGATTGGCTATTATATCCACATTTCCTTAAATACTTTTTCCTTAATTAAAGACCAGGAGCAGTGTAAGCTATTCATCTCTTTTCAGGTAAGAGAAGATGCACATACGTTGTATGGTTTTGCAACTGAAGGAGAAAAGAAATTATTCGAAAACCTGATTTTGGTTTCTGGTATTGGTCCCAATACAGGTCGTATGATTCTTTCATCCAATACCCCTGAAGAAATACAATCGGCCATCGTGAATGGTCAGGTTGCTTTGATTCAGAAAATAAAAGGAATAGGTCCTAAAACAGCACAACGCTTGATTTTGGAGCTACAGGATAAGTTGAAAAAACAGGGCGTAGATTCCTTGTCAACGATTCCTATGGCACAGTCCATACCAGACGAAGCACTATCAGCACTAGTGATGTTAGGCTTTAATAAAGCTACTGCTGAAAAAGTCTTAAATACCGTTGTTCAAACAGACCCTAACCTCACGGTGGAAGGCATGATTAAAATGGCTTTAAAGAAACTGTAAGAAAATTATTTATTTTTTAATAGCGCTATTATTCTGTTAACTTTGGACAGCATAATAGCGCTTTTTTTATGGCAGAAGATTTAACAATCAACAAGGGAACCAAAGCAGAACAATATGTGAACCTGGTTCCGCAAATAAAGGGTTTGATCACTGGTGAGACAAATCAAATAGCTAACCTTGCAAATATTGCTGCAGCATTGAAAGAACAGTTCGATTTCTTTTGGGTAGGATTTTACCTGATTGAAGACGATCAATTGGTACTCGCTCCTTTTCAAGGTCCTGTGGCATGTACGCGGATCCAATATGGACGTGGGGTTTGTGGAACTGCCTGGAAAGAAAATAAAACGATTATCGTACCGAATGTAGACGAATTTCCTGGACATATCGCCTGCAGCTCAATATCAAAATCAGAAATTGTTATCCCTATCTATAAAAATGGCAACATCATCGGTATCTTGGATGTTGACAGCGATGAGCTGAATGCTTTTGATACGATAGATGCACAATACCTAACGGAAATAGTGTCGTTGCTGTCTTAATGCATCATACATATTTAAGACATGGTCATCTTCCAGACTTTAATCAATTTATCATCACCTGCTGTTAAAAGATATGGATCTTCTCCAACCCAAAGACCTGTATTGATGGATAAAGTATGGGAATCGAAAAACTTATCGCGACTGATTACTTTTAATAACGCATAATCCTCCTCATCCCAGATTTTGATTGTTTTGTCCCGACTCACGGTTGCAAATATTGGATATTTGGGATGTGGATAAATACCATATACGGTAAACATATGGGGCACGAATCCAAATTGCTCTTTTAAAGTCGCTACATCAGATACTTTTAGAGCAGCGTCTCTTGCTCCACTTAACAGCTGAAGGTCGTCCCGAGAGAAGATTAGGCTCGTTATGGGCATAGTGTGCTTCTGATTGGCTAAAAGAAAATGGTAATCTTCTGCAGAGAACAAGAACAAGTCTCCATTTTTGTCCCCGAATGCAATTTTCTTTTGATCATGGGATAAGGCTATCGTCCGTATCGTATTGGAAGAAATAGCAAATTCATAGATCTTTTTGAAATCTGCCAGAGACCATACGCTGGCAATACCATCCTCTCCTACTGCTACCAATTCGTTCTTAGTCGGAATACTTTGAAGAGCAAAGATTGCTTTATTGGAAACCTCTAGATTGGCAACCAATTTTTGATGTTCGACATCCACTATCATAACTTTTCCTTCCCGAAGAGCAATGGCCAAATAAGAAGTATTTGGAATTAAATGTAAAGCGTAAATGGAAGAACTGACTGCACAGAGAATACGTTTGAATGTTTTCTTTTCCAAATCCCATTCTACAACACCTTTATCATTTCCCCCAGAGAAAAACGTATTGGGGAAGTATCCTTTCTCCAAGGTGAAGATTGGATTTTGATGTCCCTTTAAAGTTGCTGCTAGTTCTATTTCAAATTTATCCATAATAAAAAATTGCCGTATACAAACTTAGATAAATTTACTATATATACCATCGCGATGTGCTATATAGTAAATCTGTCTATTGTCAAATGTTTAAAAAAAGCAAACCAGAAAGCTGCTCAATTACTTATTTTACCACTGCTTTTTGAGCATGTTATGGAAGAAATATACGGCAATTTTTTATGGAATAGGAAAACCGAGGATTTCCTATTGATGTCTGCTTTCGAGGTTTTTTGCGATAGTTTCCAATGAAATACCTTTCTCTCGTAGTAATACCAAGAGATGAAAAAACAAATCCGAGGTTTCATTGATAAAGTCGTGTTCAGTTTCCGTCAACGCTGCAATTACAGTTTCCACTGCTTCCTCACCAACTTTTTGTGCTATCTTATTGATTCCCTTCGAGCGTAAACGATTCACGTATGATTCATCGGCAGGAAATTCGTAACGGTTTTTGATAATTTGTTCCAACTGCAACAGGAAATTCTGATTGTAATCGGTATCAAAACAACTGCGACTACCGGTATGACAAGTTGGGCCAACAGGCCTAGCTTTAATCAGTACAGTATCTTTATCGCAATCAATATGCAGACCAACGACTTCTAGAAAGTTTCCACTTTCTTCGCCCTTTGTCCATAAACGATTTTTACTTCTTGAAAAAAAAGTAACACGCTTCTCAGCTTGTGTTTTTTGCCATGCCTCTTCGTTCATATAGCCGAGCATCAACACCTCTAATGTTTGGGCGTCTTGCACGATCACAGGGACAAGTCCGTCACTTTTTGAAAAATCTAACATTTCTATTTTTATCTTGTGTAGAAGCCTGATAGCTTTTGACTCACTATAGCAAGCCCTTCTAACCTTCTAACTTCTTAACTATCTAACCTTCTAACGTACGACAATGCCGTTACTACGTAGTGTATTCTTTAATTCTGGAATCAGTATTTCACCATAATGGAATACCGAAGCTGCCAAGGCGGCATCAACATGTGCTTGTTGAAATACATCGACAAAATGTTGTTGATTACCTGCTCCACCTGAAGCGATCAATGGAATATGAATGGAGTCATTTATCTTTTTCAAAAGGCCATTATCAAATCCGTTCTTCGTACCATCGTGATCCATGGAAGTCAATAATATCTCCCCTGCACCTCTTTCTTGCGCTTCGAGAACCCAATCTTCCGTCTTGATATCCGTTTTGATTCGCCCTCCACTTAAATGAACAAAGTTTTGCCCTTCTAAATAACGCGTATCGATGGCAACAACAACAAATTGTGCCCCAAATGCGGCAGCAAGATCATTGATCAATTGTGGATTGCGAACAGCAGCTGAATTGATTGATATCTTATCTGCTCCTGCATTCAACAAGGCCTCTGCATCTTTCATTTCATTGATCCCACCTCCGATAGTAAATGGAATATTGATTTGACGGGCTACAGATTTTACTAAGTCTATGGTTGTCTTACGTCCTTCGTGTGTTGCCGCAATATCTAAAAAAACCAATTCATCTGCTCCTTGTTCGGAGTATTGCCATGCCAACTCAACCGGATCTCCAGCGTCGCGTAGGTCAACAAAATTGACGCCCTTTACGGTACGCCCATCTTTAACATCGAGACAAGGAATTATACGTTTTGCCAACATCCTTAGAAGTTAATTAACGATTTCAAATTCCAATCTTTAATTTCTTCAATTGATATTCTATTTTCATAGATGGCTTTCCCAACAACTACAGATTCCATAGAACCCAATGCTTTTAAGTTGCTGATATCTTCCATAGAACTAATACCTCCAGAACCAATTAATTTGATAATTGGAGAATGATCCAACAACTTTTTGTAAAGCTCAACTCCAGCACCACCTAATTTACCGTCTTTGCTGATGTCTGTACATAAGAAACGGTAAAATCCTAAAGCAAGACATTTGTCAATATATTCAATTAATTTAATTGGCGAAGATTCTAACCAACCCGAATATTTAATCACTTCGTCCAACACATCAATCGCAATCACGATATGATCTGCGTATTTGACTTTACCTTCATTCAAGATGCTCAACTCTTCTAAGAAAGATGGGTTAGTGATCGCTTGTGTACCTACGATAACGCGGTAAATACCTGCATCAACGAGTTCTTTGACTTTATCAATACTGCGAACTCCGCCACCGTATTGGATTTTCATTTCTGTTTTTTGAATGATGTCGAATAAATATTCTTGGTTACTAAAATCACCTTTTGCACCATTCAGGTCAATGATATGTACCAATTCAGTACCATTTGCATGATACTTCTCGATCTGCTCTTCTAAACTGATTTCATAAGTAGTGACATCATCGTAGTTTCCTTCTCTCAGACGAACAACCTTCTTATCTAATACGTCAATAGCGGGTATAATATACATTGTAAACTGTTTTTTTATTTCTAACTTAATTTTGAAAAATTCACTAATAACTGCTCACCAGCTTGACCAGATTTCTCGGGATGAAATTGCACACCGTAGAAATTCCCTTTTGCTATAGCCGCCGAAAATGGCAATCCATAGTCACACATCGCTGCGGTGTATTCCTTGTCATACTCAATGAAATAGGAATGCACAAAGTAAAAATAAGCATTATCTTCTATATTGCTGAATAATGGATTGTCATTTCTAATCGTAACGCTGTTCCATCCCATATGTGGAACCTTCCCTTTGATTTTTTTATCAAAGTGCAAGGTTTTCAAGGGTACGATACCCAATAGATCCGCATTTCCTTCTTCGGAAAAATCAGTCAATAGCTGCATCCCGACACAAATACCCAATACAGGTTTTTGAATGGTATGAATACATTCTGCTAAACCAGAAGCACGCAACTTTTCCATTGCGGCACCTGCATGCCCTACACCAGGAATAATGATACGATCATACTGATCGAGCTCTTCAACAGTATTGACCATACCATAGGTGAGTCCAACCCGATCTAAAGCTGCGGTCAGTGAAAAAATATTACCAGCGCCGTAATTTATAATTCCTATCATTGTTTTTTATAATCTATCGTCTCCAATCTATTATCTACAATACTCCTTTTGTACTGGGCAACTCCATATTGTCAGCATCTCGGCGAACTGCTTTTTTGATTGATTTGGCAAAAGCTTTGAATATCGCCTCGATTTTGTGATGTTCATTATCGCCTTCGGCCTTGATGTTTAAGTTTGACTTAGAGGCATCGGAAAATGATTTGAAAAAATGGAAAAACATTTCCGTTGGCATATCACCAATTTTCTCTCGTTTAAATTCAGCATCCCAAACAATCCAATTGCGGCCTCCAAAATCCAATGCCACTTGCGCTAAACAATCATCCATGGGCAAGGTATAAGAATAACGCTCAATTCCACGTTTGTCTCCCAATACTTTTAGGAATATTTCACCCAATGCGATACCCGTATCTTCAATAGTATGATGCTCATCAATATGTAAATCACCCTTTGCCTTAACTGTTAGATCTATCGCACCGTGACGGGCAATTTGATCAAGCATATGGTCAAAAAATGGTAAACCTGTATCAATATCTGCTTTTCCAGAACCGTCTAAATTCAATTTGATATAGATATCCGTTTCGTTGGTCTTGCGGTGGTGTTCACCTGTACGCGTTCCCAATTTCAAGTACTCATAGATGGATTTCCAATCGGTTGTTTCCAAACCTATTGTATCAGCTTCAATCTGTACATTTTCCAAAGCACCTAATCCGTCGTTATTACGCAACCAAATAGCCTTTGCACCTAAATTTTGAGCCAATTTTACATCGTTCACACGGTCACCGATGACAAAAGATTGCGCTAAATTGTATTTCGAAGGATCGAAATAATCCAACAACATACCAATTCCTGGTTTTCGTGTTGCAGCATTTTCATGTGGAAATGTGCGATCGATATGCTCTTTAGAAAAAAGAACTCCTTCGGCGGCAAATGTGTCTACAATAAATTGATGAACTGGCCAAAATTTCTCATCCGGATGTACATCTGTCCCCAGACCGTCTTGATTAGAAACTAAAACTAAGTCGAAATCCAATTCTTTGGCAATGCGTGGAAGGTATTGCAATGCACCTGGGTAAAATTTAAGTTTAGCAAAAGAATCAATTTGTTGATCCTCTGGTTCTAAAATTAAAGTACCATCGCGGTCGATAAACAATACACGTTTAAGCTGATTAGGCATTCTTTTATATGTTGATTGTGGTTAATTTTTCTAATAATATACGGTTTTCAGCTGGCGTACCGATTGTAATACGAAGGCATCCTTCACACAGCTCTACTTTTGACCGATCACGGACAATGATTCCGTGCGCTACTAGATGTGCATATACGCCTTTGGGATCGTCCAATTTCACTAAAATAAAATTAGCATCTGAAGGAGTGATGTGCTGCACCATTTCTAGTTTCTGCAGTTCTTGGACTAATTTTTCTCGCTCTTCTACAGTTTGTTTAATCCAAGTGTTCACTTGCTCGACTTGCTCCAAAGCCTCCAGGACAATATCCTGAGTTGCTTGATTGATGTTATATGGTGGCTTTATTTTATTGAATACAGCAATAATTTCAGTACTTGCAAAAGCCATCCCCAAACGTAAGGCTGCTAGTCCCCATGCTTTGGATAATGTTTGTAATACGACCAAGTTTTGGTATTCCGCCAATTCCTGCGTAAATGATTTTGACTGCGAAAAATTGATATATGCTTCATCCACCACAACCAAACCATCAAAGTTATTTAGGATAGCTTCAATATCATGGCGATTGATTGTATTACCTGTCGGATTATTCGGTGAACAGATAAAAATCAATTTGGTATGCTCGTCCACTGCTGCTTCAATTGCAGGAAGATCTAATTGATAATCAAGGGTTAGATTAACTTTACGAAATGCCACATCATTGATATTCGCCGACACCTCGTACATACCATAAGTGGGCGGTACCAAAACTACATTGTCTATTCCAGGACGACAAAATGCGCGGAATAAGATATCAATGGCCTCATCGCTTCCATTACCTAAGAACATATTTTCTGCAGGAACACCTTTGATCTGCGCAAGCTTATGCTTCACTTGATGCTGCAGAGGGTCGGGATAACGGTTGTAGTTATGCGCTAATGGTGAACCAAAAGCGTTTTCATTCGCATCGATTAAAATAGATGCTTCCCCCTTGAATTCATCTCTTGCAGAAGAATAAGGTACGAGATTTTTAATATTATCCCGTAATAGTTTCGTTAAGTTGAATGGAGTGTCCATTAATTTATTAAATTTAAAATCGTAAACTTAGATAAATTTGCTTAAATACACAATCATTATTGCGGATCTAAGCAAAGTTCTCGTTTTCTCTTCTGTAATTTTGTTTTTTTGTATGGAAGAAATAAGTGGAATTTACGAATATCATTATACTGAGAACCATTTTCCTTCTTGCGATAGCATCGTTTGCTGGAAAACAGATTGTGCTTCGAGCAATAAAGGTTGTAAATCTTTGTATCGTGCGGAATAATGGCCTAATAATAACTTACTTGCATGTGTTTCTTTTGCTATTTCTCCTGCTTCCAAAGCAGTGGTATGAAACGTTTCTTTAGCACGGTCTACCATTTCATGGAGAAAGGTAGATTCATGATACATTAATGATGCATGCTGAATATAAGGTAAATAATTTGCTGTTCGTACGGTATCTGAGCAGTAGACATAACTACGGGATAAGGGTCCTGGTAAGGTGTAATCATCTGCTTTAAACACATGTCCATCTTCACGCACATAATCCACCCCGTTTTTCAATCGTTGATAGTACGCTACCGGGATACCATCTTTTTCAATCTCTTCTACCAGCAAGTGGCGCGAACGCTGCCCTTCATCAAAACGAAAACCGGTACAGGGTATACGGTGAGTCAATGGAAACGTACTGACCTTGAGTGTGCGATTTTCAAAGATTACCTCTGGCGTTTCCGCGGAGGTTTCATGAAAAATAAGATTATAACGAAGTGTAGTCTCCGAATATCGAAACTGAACAGCCAGTATTTCATCAAGTCCCTTTGGTCCATACAGATGCAGATCACTTTTACGACCGATTAAATGCATGGAGGACAACAATCCAACTAATCCGAGATAATGATCTCCATGCAAATGACTGATGAAAATATGATTGATTTTATTGCTTTTAATACCATAACGGGTCAATTGCATCTGAGTGCCTTCTCCACAATCGATTAAAAACAATTGTTCATTGAAGTTTACTACTTGACTCGTTGGATGCCTATCATACATAGGCGTTGCGGAGCTATTCCCTAAAATCAAAACTTCAAAGCGCATATTATTTTTCTTTCTCTCCTCTATAATCCATTTCTATCTCGTGTGCAAAAACACGTTCTTCCGCATCTTTGACGGAATTGACAATTGTAAAGCTTCTTTGCATATGGGACATCTCCAAGAGGTCGAGCACTTCCGAATCTAAATTTGCTAGAATAAAAAGCCCGCCGCTTGAATCACACAGACGATTGGCCAATAAAGCCAATCGAATACTGCTCTCATCTATTTTACGAACATTTGATAGGTCTAATATGATATTACGTTGACCCACCGTATTTCTCAATAAGAATTCCCCCTTCAATTTAATCGCTTTTTCAGCATCGAGAATATCGCAAAGTGGTTCTATCACAATATAACGGTCATGCTTATCAATCGTATATTTCATAATTCAGGTCCTTTCCTTTAGTATTTTAGTTCTTTTAAAGCTTGTGAAACATTCCGTTCTACACGTTGCAAAACGTCCTCTTGGTTTGGATACACGAACTTCTCGCCTACAATATGCTCATAAAGTTCGATATATCGATCAGAAATTGATTTAATTATTTCATCGGTCATTTCTGGAACTTGTTGTCCATCTTTACCTTGAAATCCATTTTCGATTAGCCATTTACGCACAAATTCTTTTGATAACTGCTTTTGCGCTTCACCATTTTCCTGACGTTCTGCATAACCTTCTGCATAAAAATAACGAGAAGAATCGGGGCTATGGATTTCGTCAATCAAAATTATCTGCCCATCTTTTTTTCCAAATTCATATTTGGTGTCCGCCAATATCAACCCTCTTTCTGCTGCGATCTCGGTACCGCGTTGAAAAAGCGCTTTGGTATAGTTCTCCAACTGGATATAATCTTCTTCACTCACGATTCCTCTTTCCAAAATAGCAGCTCTGGAAATATCTTCATCATGTCCTACAGCAGCTTTGGTAGTTGGAGTAATGATCGGCACAGGTAATTTATCATTTTCTTTCAATCCTTCAGGCAATGATTCACCGCATACTGTTCGTCTACCAGCGCTGTATTCACGCCATGCATGTCCGGACAAGTAGCCACGAATAACCATCTCTACCTTAAAAGGCTCGCACATGATACCTATAGTCACACTCGGATCTGGAACAGACACGACCCAGTTTGGCAGAATATCCGCTGTAGCTTTTAAAAATTTAGCAGCAATTTGATTCAGTATCTGCCCTTTATAAGGAATGGGCTTTGGCAATACGACATCAAATGCCGATATACGATCGGAAGCGACCATAGCTAAATATTCATTTGCAATGGTGTACACATCACGTACTTTCCCTCTATAAAAAGAGGTTTGATTTTCGAAATTAAAATTTGTTTCTTTTATCGCGTTCATATCTTGAATGGGTGTTCTCTCACTATTTATATTTTATCACTAACTCTTAAACATTCCGGTTTAAGCATTAGATATCACCGTATGCTTCCAAGATGCGCTTCACTAGTTTATGACGTACGACATCTGCACCATTCAGATGAACAATATCGATTCCTTCAATATTATCCAATAGCCTAATTGCGGTAGCCAATCCGGATTGATTCTTTCTGGGTAAATCAATTTGAGTTACATCACCTGTCACAATGAATTTTGCTGTTGGTCCCATACGGGTCAAAAACATTTTCAACTGCATATCGGTTGCATTTTGTGCTTCATCCAAAATCACAAAACAATTATCCAATGTACGTCCACGCATAAAAGCTAATGGAGCGACCTCAATCGTTCGATTCTCCAAATACCCTTTTAATTTTTCTGGTGGAATCATATCATCGAGTGCATCGTATAGCGGACGAAGGTAAGGATCCACCTTTTCCTTCAAGTCTCCTGGAAGAAAACCTAGGTTCTCGCCGGCTTCTACTGCTGGTCGCGTTAATATAATACGTTTGATTTCTTTGTTACGCAAAGCACGAACGGCTAAAGCGACTGCGGTATAGGTTTTACCTGTACCTGCGGGGCCAATGGCAAAAAGGATATCATTCTTATTGATGCTATCCACCATCTTTCTTTGATTGGGAGTACGCGCACGAACGACAATACCGTTTGGTCCATACACAATGGGCTCGCTTCCTAATATTGCAGCCTTTTCGGCAAGCAACTTCTCTTCTTGAGCAGCTGATCCAGAGGGAGTGTGCATTAGATTTTCCAAATCCATCAAAGAAAGTTTATTATACTTTTCTAAATGGCCGAGTACATCATCAAAAGAATTTTTAAATGACTCCAGTTGCTGTTCATCACCAAGCACCTTCATCTCATTTCCTCTAGCGACAATTCTCAACTTGGGATATTGCTTTTTTATGTAGTCAAAATGCTCATTTTGAGTACCCCAAAGAATCGCTAGATTGATTGCATCCAATGTAATTTGTAATTCGTTCAAATCATTCAATTTAAGGTGAATTCTTTCTCTATTGGTAAATTACGACTCACATTAACCAACATCCAAAAATACAGTATTAAAATTAAAATTGACAGCACATTTAAGAATAAAAATAAAAAAAACAGTACCGTTTTAAAATTTTATCTGGGTGGGTATCAAGATTAAAAAGAAGCTTATTAAACCAATCCTATAGAATAACATCAATCTATTTATTTTTATCAGAACACATTACGTACTTTTGTGTACCTTTTCTTCTTTTTGCGTTAATTTTACATTAATTTTGAGGATTGAGTTTACAAATTAAAGCCTTAACAAAAAGAATTCTAGGGATATATCATAAGGGAGAATAAGCAAGAATGGGAGTTATTACATTAACAACAGATTTAGGACATAAGGATTTCTATCAAGCAGCATTAAAGGGCAGTTTGATTTCAGAACTCCCTGATGTGCGAATAGTTGATATTACACACGAAATACCTGCCTTTAATATACCACGAGCTGCGTTTGTTCTGGCAAATGCCTATCATTATTTTCCAAAAAAAACGGTTCATATCATTGGAATCAATACCTTGTATCATGAGGACTCACGTTATGTAGCTATGAAGTACAATGATCACTTTTTTGTGGGTGCCGACAATGGTATTTTCAGCTTGCTCCTCAATGGGGAGAAACCTCAAGAGCTTGTCGAAATCAACTTGATACAGGACTTACGTTACCTGCATTTCCCATTAGCAGATATTCTAACAAAATCTGCCTGTCATATCGCAAAAGGTGGTAAACTGACTGCAATTGGAAACACAATTGCACAGACGGTAGAAAAGGTGACTTTACAGCCTATTTTTGACAAAGATACCATTCGCGGAAATGTCGTGTATGTAGATGCCTTTGGTAATGCGATCACAAACATTTCTAAGGACCTATTCAATCGTGTTCAAAAAGGAAGAAGCTTTACCCTGTATTTTAAAAGAAGTGAAACAATTACGAACCTCTCTTGGAATTATAATGAGGTGACGGAAGGCGAAAAGCTTTGTCTTTTCGGTATCAGCAATTTTCTAGAAATTGCTATGAACAAAGCAAATGCGAGTCAACTATTAGGTCTATTTGACGACGAATCGCACATCATTCGGATTGAATTCAACAATTGACCCCTATCCGGGTGATTAAACTTTCAGTAAGTTTGTTTGTCATACCGAAGATTTAAAAATAACACAACATGCAGTTATTACAACGATTTTCATTACTTATACTTTTTTTAATAAGTTTATCTGCCTTTGGACAAAACGCAGATTCGACTTCCTATGAAGCGCAACGCTTGCGTGTCAACAAACTCATCGAAGACCGAAAAGTAAAATTCAGCGAATACGACCTCAGCTTAGAAAAGAAGACAGCCATCTTCGGCTTATTCAAATCGAAAGATGATATGCAGAAGACCGTTGATATATTAAAAAATATCGTCATCACAGACAATAACATTTTCCTTGAAACGCGTAGACTGATTAATATCAAAGATGATGAAAAACAGAAATTTCAAAATCTCGCAGTAGAGTATGACAAACAGGTGTCTGCTTATATTGGCACAATCAATAAGTTGCAAAAAGAGAACGAAAAATTAAAAAAGGAGCTCAAAAAAATAGAAGGAAGCGATCATAACACAAATATCTTTCTATACATAGCACTCGCTGTCATTGCTGTTCTGGGTTATTTATTATTCCAAAACCAAAAAATTACTAAACGATGATAAGTCATCAATCAAGAGTCGTTACTTTTGCAAGTCTCAATATTAAATTGATGATTTATGGCAAGAGGATTTAACAGCGGAAATAAGCAAGAAGAAGAACTACCCAAACCGAAACTTAATAAGGAATTATTAAAAAAAGCGTCTCAGATACTTTCCTATCTAAAACCATATAGAACGAAGTTTCTGTTGGGCATGCTTTTTTTAATTCTTTCTAGTTTAGCAATGTTGACGTTTCCGGCACTTTTGGGTGCTATGATTGATGCGGCGGAGGGAAACCAAAAATACGAATGGTTACCTGCTAATGTGTTTGAAATTGGCGCTATTGCTTTTGCCATTCTAACTTTCATGTCGATTGTCTCATTTTTTAGGATCCGACTATTTGTAGAAATAGCAGAGAGGGCTCTGGCTAGTATTCGCCGAGATTCCTATCAAAAATTGATATCTCTTCCCATGGAATTCTTTGCAAATCGTCGTGTTGGAGAATTAAACAGTAGACTATCTGCAGACTTGGCGCAGATACAGGATACCATGACAACCACATTAGCTGAAATATTGAGACAATGTATCAGTTTAGCATTCGGTGTTGCATTATTGGTATATGTTTCGCCAAAATTGGCCTTAATGAATCTCTGTATTTTGCCGATATTAGTTGTTACTGCGATAGTCTTCGGTAAATTTATCCGTAATCTATCCCGCCAAGCACAGGATAAGCTGGCAGAATCCAATACCATCGTCCAAGAAACACTACAAGGCATCAGCAACGTCAAGGCCTTTGTCAACGAATATTACGAAACTAAAAGATACACCAATAGACTCGATGCTGTAGTTAGCCTCGCAGTTAAGGGAGCAACCTACAGAGGAGCATTCGCTTCTTTTATCATCTTCTGTATTTTTGGAGCTGTCATTGCTGTTATCTGGTATGGCTCGACACTCGTATTTTTAGGAGAAATGACCGTTGGTGGTTTAACCACCTATATCCTTTACTCCATGTTTGTCGCAGGCTCAATGGGCAGTTTCCCTGAGTTATATGCCAATATCCAGAAAGCACTTGGAGCAAGTGAACGTATACTTGAAATCTTACAGGAAGACCAAGAGGATATCCTGATCGATGAAACGTCAAAAGAAATCCGAAAACATTTCCATGGTGACCTGACCTTTAATAAGGTATCATTTTCCTATCCAAGTAGACCGGATATTAAAATTTTAAAAGACCTTACTTTTCATGCTAAAGCGGGTCAAAAAATAGCCATTGTAGGCCCAAGTGGTATTGGGAAATCTACAATCGCGTCTTTGATACTTCAATTTTACAAACCCGATGGTGGAGAAATCCTTTATGACGGTATGAGCAGTGCTGATTACTTATTATCCGATATCCGTAATCAAGTGGCTATTGTACCCCAAGATGTCTTATTATTTGGTGGCACTATTCGTGAAAACATTGCTTACGGCCGATTGGATGCTGAAGCAGACCATATCATCACTGCTGCAAAACGAGCCCATGCCCACGATTTTATCATGAACTTTCCAGAAGGATATGATACACTTGTAGGTGAAAGAGGGGTGAAACTTTCAGGCGGTCAGCGACAACGTATTGCAATTGCACGAGCCTTATTGAAAGACCCAGCGATTTTAATCCTTGACGAGGCGACTTCATCGTTAGATTCAGAATCAGAAAGACAAGTACAACTGGCGCTAGAAGAATTAATGAGGGGCAGAACTTCCATCATCATTGCACATCGATTGTCCACAATTGTAGACTCAGATCAAATTATGGTTATTGAAAACGGAACTGTTTCCGAATCTGGCAACCATATCGAACTCATGAGCAAAGGAAGTGGCCTGTATCATCATCTCTACTCCTTACAGTCAAAACAGCAAGTTCAATTGTAAAAAAATGTTAATTTAATAGCGTTTTGAAAACTTTTATCATCCAGAGCTGTTAATTTGGTATCATAGTTGAAAGAAGTATATAAAATTTGAGCGTTATGAAAAATAAAAATGGATTAGTAGCATTTGCACTGGTAGGTTTAGCAGCAGGTGCTGCAGCATGGTACCTGTTAGGTACTGATGATGGTAAAAAACAATTAAGTCGTGCTAATGACGGTATTAAAGATCTCACTCGTTCGCTAAAAGATGTTTCAAAAAGAGAAGCTAAAAGAGCTCGTAAATTAGCAAGTCAAGCTTCTGAAGAATTGCACGCATTAAAAGACAAGGCATCAGAAAAATTTGACGACCTTACACATAGAGCATCTGATGATTTAGCATCATTAAAAAACAAAGCAAAAGAAGTTGGTAGAGATGCTTTGGACAGTACCAATCATTCAGCAAAAAAATTGGTTGATCAGGTTGATGATGCTGTTGATACTGCAAAAAGAAAAGTTGATAACGCATAATCGCCCTTAAAATTTACTTCCTCGTTGCACTATTCATTCAGCTTATTACAATTCATTTGTATCTTTGCGCTGTATGAATTTACTACAACAGGTAAAAACTTTAATTTATAAAGATGCTACACTTGAATGGCGCTCTAAATACGCCATTAATAGCATTTTACTATATGTAATATCTACAGTATTTGTTTGCTACCAAGCATTCAAATCTGTAGATGCTACCATATGGAATGCCCTCTTTTGGATCATCATGCTTTTTGCATCAATCAATGCCATAAACAAAAGTTTTGTCCAAGAAAGCCAACAACGTCAGCTCTATTACTATGCTATTGTAAGCCCCAGAGCAATTATCCTTTCCAAAATCTTTTACAACATGTTTATAATGGCATTATTAGCTATTATTGCTTTTGTAACCTATTCTATGGTTTTTAGAACCCCATTAGGAGATCCTGCATTATATTTTTTCGCGGTCATTCTTGGTAGTATCAGTTTCGCATCTGTCTTCACGATGGTTTCGGGCATTACTTCAAAAGCCGGCAACAATAGTACCCTCATGGCCATCTTAAGTTTTCCGGTCATTATCCCCCTTCTTATCGTATTGATTAAGCTCTCGCAGAATGCAATGCAAGGATTGGACAGGGCGCAAAGTATAAATGAAATCGTCGTTTTAATTGCAATTAATATCATCACCATCACTATTTCTTTATTGTTATTTCCTTACCTTTGGCGTGATTAATTGCACAGTTTCAGTTTTTAAATATTCATAATAATGAGAAAAATTTGGTGGAAAATTTTAGCAGTAGTCTTAATTTCATTGGTCATAATTGCAGGTCTACTTGGACCAGTACCTGCCTTATTCCTTCTTCATGAAACCATCCGAAATGTTTATTTCCATGTCCCGATGTGGTTCGCGATGCTTTTCCTTTATTTAATATCTGTTATCTACAGTATCAAATACCTCAACACGGGTAAACAAGAATATGATTTATTAGCGGTAGAGGCAGTGAATACTGGGATTACATTTTGCTTAATGGGCTTAGCCACGGGAATGCTTTGGGCTAATATTACTTGGGGTGAACCATGGCCTAATGACCCTAAATTAAATGGATCCGCAATTGCAACTCTTATGTACCTCGCTTATCTGGTGTTAAGAAATGCACTGGAAGAGGAACAGAAAAGAGCAAAAATATCAGCAGTCTATAATATTTTCGCTTTCCCTATCATGGTAGTATTGCTTTATATCTTACCAAAATTGACCGACTCCCTACACCCAGGAAGTGGTGGTAACACGGCATTCAGCAATTTAGACATGAACAATCAGTTACGCCCGGTATTCTATACGTCTATCATTGGCTGGATTTTAATTGGCTCTTGGATGTGCTCACTGCGCTACCGCATGCGCCTGATTGAAAGCAAACAAAATGAAATTAATTAATTTTTATTAAAAAACTTATTACACTTGATATGAAAAAGTTATCACTTTCAATCGCTCTAGTAATGATGACTACATTGAACATCTTTGCACAAGGCGATATCGATATGGCAACTGGACTAAGAAGTTCAGGTAAAATATATGTTGTTGTCTTGGTTATGCTTGTATTGTTCTTTGGAGTAGCAGCTTATCTATTTATTTTAGATCGTAAAATAACACGATTAGAGAAACGTCAAGATCAAAAATAACTGCTATAAAAGATTTATTTAAACAATGCTATCATATCAAAATATGATGGCATTGTTGGTTTTAGCAAATCTAATTCGGAATAAAATAGTAATATTGTAGCTCATAAATGGAAAAGGACATACATGATTATCAGTCAATTTAGGAAATACACCCCCATCAATATCTTATTTTTAATCCTCATCGGATTTCTCCTATGTTTCGGTGTATTCATTCATCTACCTGAGCGTCTTACTCCTATTCTTTTTGAGCCTGCACTCGGCAACTTATTGGGGAAAGACGGAATCAACACCCTTTCTCCTCAAATGAATGTAATGGTGACTTTGGGCTTGACCATCATCCAGGCAACCATCATCAATCGTGTTATCGGTCACTTCAATTTATTGGGAAAACCTAGTTTCTTGGTTGCACTGATGTACCTCACTTTAGCGAGTTTGTTCTTACCTTTCTTGGTCATTTCTCCAACACTGATCTGTAACTTTATATCCGTTTGGATGTTGAGCAAGTTATTGAGTCTATACAGACAACATGATATCAAAGCGCTCATGTTCGACTTGGGCATGATAGTCGCCATAGGGAGTTTGATTTACTTCCCTTTTATTATCATGTTTCTATTACTTTGGATCAGTCTCATCATTTTTAGACCATTTAATTGGCGCGAATGGGCCTCTCCATTATTGGGGTTTATAACGATTTATTTTGTTCTCGCGGTAATCTACCTATGGTTAGGAAGATTTCAAGATTTTTACAGCATCTGGCTTCCATTGACCAACACGTTTCCGACCACAATCAGCATGGAATTCCATGATTACTTGGTTCTTATTCCCATTGTATTTAACTTGATTCTCTTTCTAGCAATTCTAAAAGATAATTTCTTCAGGAGCGTGGTCCATATTCGAAAATCATTTCAGCTTTTATTTTTCATGTTCATTTTGGCTTTCGCTTCATTCTACTGGAATAAACAAATCACAGAGACACATTTTTTGTTATGTGCTCCACCATTAGCGATATACATGGCTTATTATTTTACACATGCCAAGAAAAAATGGATTTTCGAGAGTGTTTATGCTATCATTATTTTAACAATTCTGTATTTTCAGTTTTTCTAAAATTTTAACAATCAGTAGTTTAACCTTTTTTAACAAAATCAACTCTACAAGGTCACAAAAATTAAATAGTTTTGTATGCTGAGAAGATCATCTTGAAATATAAATTGGAATAGATTTTTAACCCGTTATACCGATCTTTTCCATAAATTTAGAATCTTTGAAACACAAAACTTTAATATTATTATTTATATAAAATATAAGTTTCGCAACTTTAATCTATAATCATGCAGAAACGCTTTTTAAGCTCCATTACAAGTAAAGTACCTCAAGTGTTATTGACTTTAGGCTTATTATACAGCTCGTCAGCAGCATTTGCGCAGAAGTCGACGTCTGCATCTCCTTATTCACAATTTGGTCTCGGTCAGATGCGTGAAGATTTACTACCTCAAAATCGTGCTATAGGGGGCTTATCTACAGGTATTCGCTATTTTGGTTCCGTATATAATACGAACCCAAGTAACCCTGCTTCTTATTCTGCAGCACAATTCAGCACCTTTGATGCGGGGTTATATGGAAATTTCACGCAATTGAGTAGTGCTAATAAATCGGATAATACTGCTGATTTTGCTTTCAGCCATATCACCATGACTTTCCCAATGAAAAAAGCTGGGGGTATCAGTTTGGGTATTTTACCATACTCTGATTTAGGATACAACTCAAACAGTGTCCAAAAAATAGACTCCATCAATTACAGAAAGGCATTTACAGGAGAAGGTGGTTTGACAAAAGCTTACTTTGGTTATGGGGTTAATCTTACAAAGAATTTCAGTGTAGGTGCCAACATCGCTTACTTATTTGGTACATTAAACGATTTCAGTAGAACGGAGTTCCCATACAACTATGGTGCACTGAATGTACAACAGCAAGATAAGCGCGTAATCCAAGGCGTTACTTTCGATTACGGTGCGCAGTATTACAAAACGATCAATAAAGAATATTCATTAACTGTTGGTTACTCGGGGTCATTGAACAATGCCATTCATGATCGCAGTACTACCTATATCACACGTGTAGCTCCTGCGACTTCTAGCGAAGACTCAAATATTGCATTGGATACTGTGTACCGAACTGATCGTAATAGAAGAGACCTGAACCTTCCGCTAAAACATAATGTGGGTATTACATTTGCAAAAACTAACCGTTGGATGGTTGGAGCAGAATTTAAATACGCAGATTGGTCTAAATTTCAAGTTAGAAAAGAAGAACCAAATCTAAAAACAAACTATGGTTTTGCTCTCGGTGGACAGATAACGCCAGATCCTACTTCTTTCAAATACACAAGTTTGATGGATTACCGTTTAGGTTTCCGTTATAACAGAACGCAGTACTTTATCAACAAAAACGATATCAATGACATGGCCATCACTTTTGGTGTGGGCCTTCCATTAGCAAGAAATCCGTACACTGGTGCTTTTTCTAAAATCAATATTTCTGCAGAGTTGGGACAAATGGGGACAATCAAGAGCAGTTTGATTAGGGAAAGGTATGTAAACTTGAACGTTGGTTTCACCTTAAATGATCGTTGGTTTAGAAAAAATTCAATTGATTAAGCAAATAACGGCTATGGCAAGACCTTCAATTGCCTCAAAAAAGCATTATACATTGCCTCTACTGCTCATCATAGCAGTAGGGGCATTCTTCTTTACAGCTTGTGAACCGGATCTAAAAGAAGTAGACCGTATTGCAAATCTTAAAAAAGAAGAGGCGGTCGATATTTCTCGACATGTCAATGTCATATACAGCGACTCGGCGATTGTAAAAGCGGAAATGAGTGCTCCAGAAATGCGAATAAAGCACGATAGCACCCAGGTATTTGAGTTCCCACAAGGAATCAAAATCATATTCTACGATAAGGATGTAAAGGAGACACAACGCATCACTTCGGATTATGCTATTCAACATGATGCGAATAAAACAACGACCTTTAAAAAGAATGTCATCGTCACTATGGCAGATGGTTCAGTGATAAAGACTGAAGAAATTATTTACGACGAAGCAAAGGAGTCTTTTTATAATTATGTACCTATAACAGCTTATTTCAAAGATAACAGGGGCAACTTACAAGGGTCATCTTTTACTTCTGACAAGGATTTTAAACGGATTAATATTCAGAATTCGACAGGAGTCATGCTCGTAAAAGAGAATAGTATGTTTCCGTCATTTGGACAGTAAATCTTGCTAAAACAACCAAACCTGAAATAAGTTTCGCTTAATCAGAAATTATTACGCTTTTTTTTTATAAAAATTGTATCTTGCACCGCATTTAGGCTACTATTTCCTAAATAATGGTAATTTAAGTATTTAAACAATATAAACACAATAAAACAGACTATGGGATTAATGGGCTTTTTGCGCAACCGAGCTGGTTTCATTTTAACTGGAGCTATGGCTGTAGCAATTCTAGCATTTTTATTAGGAGATGTTATCAATTCTGGGACTCCATTTTGGGCTAAAAACCAAAATCGCGTAGGAGAAATAAATGGTGAAGCGATTGATTATCAAGAATTCAACCAACAAGTTGATCAAACAGCAGAAATGTTTAAACAACAAATGGGCGGTAACTTGACTCCACAAATGAGATCATATGCTGTACAACAGGTATGGAATCAATTGTTGCAAAAAGAAATCCTAAAAAGCGAGATTGAAAAAATCGGTTTAGAAGTAGGTAAAAATGAATTGAATGATTTAGTGACAGGAAACAATCCTTCCAATCAAATCGTTCAAGCTTTTACAGATCCACAAACAGGTCAGTTCAACCGTAACCAATTATTATCATTCATCTCACAATTGAGCACCTCAGGTAATCCACAAGCTGCACAACAATGGGAAATGTTATTGGCGGCTGTTAAAGAAGAGCGTTTGAACAATAAATATAGCAGTTTATTAAATAATAGTCTTTACGTTACTTCTTTGGAGGCTAACGATGAGTACCAACAACGTAATAAATTAGCAAACTTCAACTATGTGTTATTGGATTATGCATCGGTTAAAGACAGTGAAATCAAAATCACTGATGCTGACTACCAAGCCTATTACGATGAGCATAAAAATGCTTTTAAAAATCAAGAAGAGACGCGTAAGATTCAATATGTTGTCGTGGATGCACGTCCTACAACAAAAGATATCGATTATGCAAAAGAAACAATCAACAGGTTGAAAACAGAATTAGCTGCTTCAACAAATGATTCGTTATTTGCATCGATTAACTCGGATAACAAATACCCTTATACTTTTGTGAAAAAAGGTCAGTTAAGTCCGGCTTTGGATTCGGTCCTTTTCAATGTTCCTGTTGGAGCGATTGTAGGTCCATATGAATCGAACGGATTATTTGAAATTGCTAAAGTTACGCAGTCAACAGTAGGTCCTGACTCCGTAAAAGCTAGTCATATCCTATTAAATGCAACTGCAGAAGGTGGTCTTGAAAAAGCATTAGCAAAAGCTGACTCTATTAAAGGTCTATTGGCTAAAGGAGAAAGCTTCGCTTCAATGGCTGTTCAATTTAGTACAGACGAAGGGAGTAAAATCAATGGTGGTGAGTTAGGTACTTTTCCACGTGGTCAAATGGTTCCTGTTTTTGACAATGCTGTCTTTAATGGAAAAACAGGGGACATCAAAATTGTGGAATCACAATATGGTGTTCACATCATCAAAATCGAAAATCAAATTGGTTCAGCTAAATATGTTAAAGCTGCGATTATAGATAAGGCCATTATCAGTGGTAAAGAGACATTAAACAATGCGCATAGCAAAGCAAATGCATTCTTGACTGCTGCTACTGCAGAAAATTTTGCACAAGAGGCACAAAAGCTAGGCTTAACAGCCGCTACTGCTTCTCGCGTATTGGCTATGGATAATACCTTAGATGGTAACGAAGCACCAAGAGACTTGATCAAATGGGCGTTTGAAGCTAAAAAAGGTGAAATCTCTGACCGCGTTTTTGAAACGGAACAATCTTATGTATTGGCACATGTAGTTGATGTTCAACCAAAAGGTTTGTTACCATTAGCTAGCGTTAAAAAAGACATCGAGCCTGCTGTTAAAAATGCTGTTAAAGCGAAATTATTAACAGAGAAAATGAATGCGGCATTGAATGGTGCAACCTCAATAGACCAAATCGGTCAAAAACTAGGTAAAACACCAGTTGCTGTTGAGAATATTGTATTGGCGAATCCAGTTATCCCAGGTGTTTCTTTAGAGAACAAAGTGGTCGGTACAGTATTTGGATTACAACCAAACAAACCATCAAAAGCGATCGAAGGTACACAAGGAGTATATGCTGTTCAAGTGAGCGGATTTGTTAACCCTGCAGCTAATCCTGATGTAAATGCGCAGAAGAAACAAATTTTAGCTTCTAAACTACAACGTTCATGGTCTTCAATTTTCAAAGCTTTACAAGATAAATCGGATATCACTGACAATCGTGTGAAATTCTTTTAGAATATTTTTAATTAACTTTGTAGCCGGACGAGTATATCGTCCGGCTTTTTTATTATTTGATATGGATATTCAAACCGACATTGTAAATAAAGTGGCTCAGAGTGGTATTATCACTGTAGACTTAGCTAAATTTAGACCGACAGGTGAACTTGTGCAGTACGACATCAAGGATAATCTCTTTCACGGACTGATTTTGAAGGAGAAAGACTTTAGGGAATTCATCAAAACGCATGATTGGTCGGCCTACTCGGGTAAACATGTTGCGATTACATGTTCTTCTGACGCCATTGTACAAACATGGGCATACATGCTGTTAGCGACAAAACTAGAGCCTTTTGCTGCAACGGTTGTGTTTGGTGGCTTAGATGAATTAGAACGTGTCTTATATGCTCAAAACATCGCGCAGATCGACATGGCAGAATATACCGATCAGCGTGTAGTCGTAAAGGGATGTGGTGATATCAAAATTCCTGAATCGGCTTTCGTACAGTTTTCGACTGCATTGGCAAAAGTCGCAAAAAGTATCATGTACGGGGAACCTTGTTCTACCGTTCCTGTATTTAAACGCAAATAGGGGTATTCGTAATTTCAAAATATTTTTGTATTCTTACGTATATGAAAAACCTAATCTCATTAACACTCTTAGTACTTAGTATTTGTGGTCAATTAATTGCTCAAGAACTCCCTTATTTAAAACAATCTGCTTTTAAAGGTGGTGAAAAGTTGGAATACAAATTGAAATATGGTTTTCTTTCCGCTGCTACGGGTCAATTGACAGTAACGGATACAAAAACGGGAAGTGGAGGAGACGCTTTCAGACTATATGCTACCGGAAAAACAGCTGGAGCTTTTGCCTTATATACGGTAAAAAATGAATACAACTCTTATATTGACGCCAAAACTTTTCTTCCTTATTATTATACGGAAAACATCAGAGAGGGGGGCTATAGAAGAAATGATAAAGTAACTTTTGACCAAAAGACGAAATCGGTAAACGGAAATAAAGGTGACTTTAAAAGCACAGTTTCTCAAACATTTGATCTCTTGTCTGCTTATTATTTTGCGCGCAACTTAGATTTATCAACTGTTAAGCCTGGCGAGTCATTTAAATTAACATACTTTTTAAATGATGAAATAGCCACTTTAGGCATCAAGTATATTGGTATAGAAACCATTAAAACAGATTTAGGATCGTTAGAATGTCTTAAATTCAGTCCTGAAATCAAACCAGGTAGAATTTTCAAGAAAAACAGTCAGTTATTTCTTTGGGTGACCAATGATGGGAATCGTATTCCTGTCAAAGCGAACGTAGACATTTTGATAGGTTCTGTCACATTAGAACTCATAAAAGCCGATGGCTTGAAACATAAACTCGGTCAACGAGCGAGTTATTCAAAATAAATAATAATCATGATAGAAGTAGGAAATGTATTAGTGCACGAAGATTTGATTAACAATGATTTCGTATGCAATCTTTCCAAATGCAAAGGCATTTGCTGTATAGAAGGGGATTCGGGTGCTCCATTAAAACAAAATGAGTTGGCGGTACTTGCTGAAATATACCCAAAGGTAAAACCTTATATGACAGCTAAGGGTATAGAAGCAATTGAGCAACAGGGTACGCATGTGATTGATATGGATGGTGATCTCACTACTCCTTGTGTCGATGGCAATAAAGAGTGTGCCTATGTAACTTGGGAAAATGGTATCACAAAATGTGCCATAGAAAAAGCTTACGAATTGGGCGATATCAATTGGAAGAAACCAATCTCTTGCCACCTCTACCCTATCCGAACAACAAATTACCCAGAATTTGATGTGCTCCATTATGACAGATGGAGTATTTGTAAAGATGCTTGTTCCTTCGGTAGGGAGCTGCAGGTACCTGTATATAAGTTCTTAAAGGATCCTTTAATCCGTGAATACGGTGAAGAATGGTACCAAAAATTAGAAAATGCGGTAGATTCATTATAATCTATTGCTTATATTTATAGACATTTAAAGAGATAATAGTGGTTTTTAACCATATTGCATGCTGAAATTAAAAGAAATACAACGCCCCATCCTTAAGGAATTGGCAACTTTTGAAAAGGAGTTTAAAGCTTCAATGAAAAGTTCCGTTCCTTTGCTAGACCGTATTACAGGGTATATCGTAAAAACAAAAGGGAAACAAATGCGTCCAATGTTTGTCTTCTTTTCCGCAGGTCTCTGTAATGGCATCAAAGAATCAACCTATCGTGGCGCCTCATTAGTAGAATTACTCCATACAGCTTCATTAGTACATGATGATGTCGTGGATAATTCGAATGAACGCAGGGGCTTCTTTTCTGTCAATGCCCTCTGGAAAAACAAGGTTTCCGTTTTAGTGGGTGATTTTTTACTTTCCAAAGGACTGCTCCTTTCCGTTAAGCACCATGAATACGATTTGCTGAAAATTGTTTCTGAAGCTGTTGAACAAATGAGCGAAGGCGAATTGCTACAGATTGAAAAAGCGCGAAAATTGGACATTGAGGAGGCTATCTATTTTGAAGTTATCCGTCAAAAGACCGCTTCTTTAATCGCTTCTTGTTGTGCTTGTGGTGCATCTTCTTCTGGAGCTGATGCAGAAACAGTTAAAAAACTACATGCCTTTGGTGAAAAAATCGGTATTGCTTTTCAAATAAAGGATGACTTATTTGATTTTGGTGTAGATGATGTAGGTAAACCACTCGGGAATGACATCAAAGAGAAAAAAATGACGCTCCCCTTAATCTATGCATTAAGTCAAACCGATAAATCGGAAAAAAGAAGAATCATCAATATGGTTAAAAACCATAGTGAAGACAACAAAAAAGTCGCGGAAGTCATTGCATTTGTAAGACAAAGTGGTGGATTGGAATATGCAACTGAAAAAATGTTGGATTACCAGAAAGATGCCTTTAAAATATTAGATGAATTTCCTGATAATGAATATAAAACAGGATTACTACAACTTGTCAAATTTACAACTGAAAGAAAAATATAGAAAATGAGTCACGAGATCATGTTTTTTGGAGGATTTTTAATCTTCATTATTTTAATGTTAGCTATCGATTTAGGTGTTTTTTCAAAAGGAGATAAAAATGTCTCCCTAAAAAGTGCCGCAATCATGAGTATTATATGGGTGTTATTAGCTTTAGGCTTTTACTGGATATTACGCCACTATGGACATGAATTACACAATATTCAGGACCTAGCCCAACTTCAACAAGTCATTACGGCTCATCTACACGATGTTCAGATTATCCCCGGAGACTTAGAAGGAAGTATAGCACTCTATAATAACAACCTTGCACTCGAGTTTATAACGGGCTATGTAGTGGAATATGCCTTATCTGTGGATAATATCTTCGTGATGGTACTCTTGTTTTCTTCTTTCGGTATTCCGGAACGCTATTACCATAAAGTATTGGTATGGGGAGTAATCGGAGCGGTATTAATGCGTTTTATCTTTATTTTCCTAGGTGCTGCATTGATTACAAAATTCGGTTGGATTCTGTACATCTTTGGAGGCTTCTTATTGATTACCGGTGTGAAGATGTTCTTGAATAGAAATCAAGAAGATGAAGTAGACCCACAAAACCACCCTGTGGTAAAATTCGCCTCTAAATATTTTAAGGTAACTCCAAAATTAGATGGCGGTCATTTTTTCCATGTTGAAAATGGTGTCAAATACATGACCCCACTATTCTTGGTACTATTGGTCATTGAGTTTACAGATTTAATATTTGCTGTCGATTCTATTCCCGCTATTTTCTCTGTAACGAAAGATGCTTATGTGGTATTTTTCTCTAATATCTTTGCAGTATTAGGATTACGTTCGATGTTCTTCCTATTGGTCAACATCATCCATAAATTCCATTACTTAAAAGTAGGTTTAGCATTTTTATTAATATTTATAGGGTTGAAAATGTTATTGCACCATTGGTTAGTAGAATTTGGTTTCTCGACCTCTCATTCCCTCATTATAATTGTCAGCATTTTGGTCATCAGTGTAGTAGCGTCGCTCCTATTTCCGAAAAAACAGGACCTAAAAATAGAAAATTAACAAAAAACGGGGCTTTAAAAGCCCCGTTTTTGTATAAAGCACAATTTTATTACAATCAAATTGCTAGATTATCACTTTGGTATTTGAATTTATTCATAATTTAGCATTATAAAATCATTAACTTTTAAAAAATGAATTGGAATAAATCACTCGTATTAGCAGCATCATTATTTGCCGCCTCATTACAGGTTGTACAGGCTCAAGATAATTTAATCAATGCCTTAAAAACAAATCAAAATGACCAAAGTAAAGCTGGATTTACTTTTACTGAGGTTATCAATTTAAAGAATACTTCTATTAAAAATCAAGGCTCTTCGGGTACTTGTTGGTCATACTCTGGTAACTCTTTTTTAGAGTCGGAAATGATCAGAATGGGAAAAGAGCCTGTAGAGATTTCACAAATCTACTCTGCTCGTAATACATATTTGGACAAAGCAAAGAACTATATCCGTTTACATGGTGGTCTTTCTTTAGGTGAAGGTGGCCAATTTCATGATGTATTAAATGCATTCCGCAAATACGGTGCTTTGCCACAAACAGAATATACAGGTCTACACTACGGATCTGATAAGAATAATTTTGGTGAGATGACCAATATGTTGGATGCGATGTTAGCTTCTTTTGTTAAAAGCAAAACATTAACACCGAACTGGGAAAAAGCATATACTGCTGCTATGGACTCTTATTTAGGTGAAGTTCCTGCTAGCTTCCAATATAAAGGTAAAAGCTATACCCCGCGTACCTTTGCAGATCAAGTAATCGGTATCAAGCCTGATGAATATGTTGGTATTGCTTCTGTAACGGATCATCCTTACTACAGCAAGTTTGTCCTATTGATTCCTGATAACTGGTCATTTGATAGTTTTTATAATGTTCAAATCAATGACATGACCGATATCATCGATAATGCATTAAATAATGGATATACTGTAGCTTGGGCTACTGATGTTTCGGAAAAAACCTTCAGCTGGAAAAATGGTGTTGCGTACGTACCTGCAAAACCTTTTGAGCAAATGACTCCAAAGGAACAACAAGAGATGTTTGTAGGTCCGAAACCTGAAGCTAAAATTACTGCTGAAGAAAGACAAGCTGCTTTTGACAACTACCAAACGACAGATGACCATGGTATGCATATCGTAGGTATCGCTAAAGATCAAAATGGTAAAGAATACTATATCGTAAAAAACTCTTGGGGTACAACAAACGACTACAATGGTTACTTATATGTAACAAAAGAATTTGTTCGTTACAAAACAACTTCTCTTTTAGTTCATAAAGATGGTATTCAAAAAGATTTAAAGTCTAAAATGAAGATTTAATCCACGTTAAACAGGGATTATAAAAATAGGTTACAGAAATAAGTTTCTGTAACCTATTTTTTTTACAGTTTTATTACATAACTTTAATTATCGAGAATGATTTAGGAATCACACTTCTTATTAACTGGTTATGAAAAAGATATTATTATTCCTCCTAATATTACCCTTTACCGTTATAGGTCAAGAAAAAGGAATAAAATTTGAGCACGGATTGAACTGGAGCCAAGTAAAGGAAAAAGCAAAAAAAGAAAACAAATTTATCTTTGTCGATTTGTTCACGACATGGTGCGGCCCCTGTAAATACATGAGCGCAGCAGTATTTTCGCAAAACAAAGTGGGTGATTTCTTCAACCCAAAATTTGTGAGTACTAAAATCCAAATGGATAAAACGGATCAAGATAGTGAAGAGGTGAAAAGTTGGTATGCCGAAGCGGAACGTTTTGCTCAGGATTACAAAATTACAGCATACCCGACTTTCTTAGTGTTCAATCCACAAGGCGAACTTGTACACCGTATGGTTGGTGGTGGCGAAGCGGATGAATTTATTGAGCGGACCAAAGATGCTTTAAACCCAGAAACGCAATACTATGCTTTGTTAAAGGATTTTGAAAATAATCCGACGGACTTAGCATTAGCACATCGCATGGTTAGGGCTGCAAATACAGCATATGATGAAGCTACCGTGATTCAGGCAGAGGATATTATTATTTCCCAAACTAAATCTGAAAATCTAACTAAAGAATGCGCCGCATATCTAGTCGCTAATACACGAACAAGTCGATCAAAAGCATTTGACCTACTTCGGAATAATCCTGAAAAAATAGATGCTTTACTGGAAAAGAATGGTGCGACCAATCGGGTTCTTGCCTCTGTTGCGATCAATGAGGTATTAGGTACTAAAATTGACTTCAACACGGAACCAAATTGGGAATCTCTAAAGACGGAAATATCCGAAAAATACAGCAACATCGATTTTGACCCCATATTTAAATTAATGAAAGCACAGTATTATATGCAATCTCATAACTGGGCTGCATTAAAAGATATTGTCGAGAATTATTTAATTTCAGAAGATCTGAATTCAAACCAATTGAATAGTTATGCTTGGGAGATTTTTGAAAACTGTAATGATGCAGCTTGCCTTGATGCGGCTTTGAAATGGAGTAAAAAAGCAGTTGAAAAAGATGTTAAAAGTGCATACCTGGATACTTATGCTAACTTGTTATATAAAAAAGGGGACAAAATAAATGCTATTAAATGGCAAGAAGAAGCGTTATCGCTAGCTAATGAAGGGGAACAGGATAACTACACGGATACACTCGCTAAAATGAAGAGTGACCTGCCTACATGGCAATTGTAATAAACTGTACCGTATGGAAGTATAAAAAAGGGTTTGAAAATCAATGATTTTCAAACCCTTTTTTATAATCTTGAATTGCTATTAACTATTTTTCAACGATTTCATATCAATCACAAATCTGTATTTCACATCCGACTTAATCATACGCTCGTACGCGCTATTGATATCCTGTATGTCGATAACTTCTACATCCGATACAATTTGATGCTCACCACAGAAATCTAACATCTCTTGAGTTTCTTTGATTCCGCCGATCAATGAACCTGCTAAATGTCTTCTTTTACCAATCAATAAACCGCCATGAACTCCAGGAAGTGGTTCTACTGCCCCTACGATACACATGGTCTTATCCAATTTCAACAAATTCAAATAAGGATTGACATCATGCCCTACCGGAATGGTATTCAATAAGAAATCAAATGTATTGGTATGTGCCGCTAATTGTTCTGCATCCTTTGAAATCAAGACTTCATCAGCTCCCAATTTTTTTGCATCTTCACCTTTTTCTGGAGATGTGGTAATCATCACAACATAAGCTCCGATTGCTTTCGCAAACTTGACACCCATATGCCCCAAACCTCCAAGTCCGATAACACCTACCTTATCTCCTTTTTTCACATTCCAATGACGTAATGGAGACCATGTAGTAATACCTGCACACAATAAAGGAGCAGCAGCCTTTACATCAATATTCGTGGGGATACGGAGTACAAAATCTTCCTCTACCACAATATTCTCGGAGTATCCACCATAAGTGATACCACCGTGCTTAGATTTAGCACTATTATAGGTGCCGATCATCCCATTTTCACAATACTGTTCCAATCCTTCATCACATGGATTACAATGCTTACAGGACTCGACCATACAGCCAACACCTACCAGGTCGCCGATCTGATATTTTGTTACATTTGGTCCTACTGCTAGCACCCGTCCAATAATTTCATGTCCTGGAACTACGGGGTAATGCGGTTGCCCCCACTCTGCTCTTGCCGTATGAATGTCACTATGGCAAACGCCACAGTATTCAATATCGATAAAAACATCTTTATCCTGCAGATCTCTACGTTGGATCTGATGTGGTCTTAAATCTTCGGCCTCCGAAAAGGCTGCGTATGCTTTTGTGCTCATCCTATTCTGTTTTAAGTAAAAATAGTTCTTTTCATAAAAAATCCACTCTTATTGGGAGTGGATTTACTTTCAAATGATATTTATTTCAATGCTTTAATACCCATATTCCAAAGGGTAAAGGCATATTTATCGGCAGTTTCGTTGATAACTACCTCTGTTGAACGTCCTGCACCATGGCCAGCCTTGGTCTCAATACGAATCAACACAGGACGGTCACATTTTTGTTTAGCCTGCAACTCTGAAGCAAACTTATAAGAATGTGCCGGTACCACGCGGTCATCATGATCACCAGTCGTCACCAATGTTGCCGGATAGCATACGCCTTCTTTTACATTGTGCACAGGCGAATAGCCTCTTAAATAATCAAACATCTCTTTGCTATCTTGAGCTGTACCGTAATCATATCCCCAACCTGCACCAGCTGTAAACGTATGGTAACGCAACATATCCAATACACCCACTGCCGGTAAAGCTACTTTGGCAATCGTTGGATCTAATGTAATCGTAGCGCCAACAAGTAAACCTCCATTAGAACCGCCAGATAAAGCGGTATAGTCAGGCGAAGTGTACCCATTGCTTTGTAAATATTTTGCAGCTGCAATGAAATCATTAAACACATTCAGTTTATTGAACTGACGGCCGTCATCATGCCATTTCTGTCCATACTCACCTCCGCCCCGTAGGTTAGCAACAGCATATACACCACCATTTTGAATCCAATTCGCAGTCGATACACTAAAGCCCGGAGTCAAGCTAATATTGAAACCACCATAACCGTAAACAATCGTTGGGTTTTTACCATCAAGTTTTAAGCCTTTTTTATAGGTGATAATCATAGGCACCTTAGTTCCATCCTTTGAGGTATAAAAAACTTGCTTCGATTCAAAATCATCAGAATTGAAGTTCACCTTTGGTCGGATATAGACTTCAGATTGCCCATTATCTACATTAAATTTGAAACTTGTTGATGGCGTAATGTAGTTTGAAAAACCATAATAAATAGTTTTCTCCTTTTTCTTGCCAGAAAATCCTGCTGCTGTACCTACTCCTGGTAATTTAATCTCACGAATCTTTTTACCCGTATAATCGTATTGTTGAATAACAGAGATAGCATCCTTAAGGTAATTAGCGAATAAGAAACCTCCCCCAGTAGAAATTGAAAGTACATTTTCTGTTTCAGGAATCACATCAATCCAATTTTTAGATTCGGGTTGACGAATATTCATTTTCACCAATTTATTATTCGGTGCATTTAAATTTGTCTGTACATAAAATGTTTCGCCATCATTATCGATGATATTGGTACTGCTTTCGAAGCCACTTAAAATATTGACAATCTTACTTCCGGGCTTCGTTAAATCTTGAACGTATAATTCGTTACCCGTTGTGGTATTTGCTGCTGAGATGATTAAATAATTTTCATCGTCTGTCAAATATGCTCCAATATAACGGCGAGGTACTTCCGTTCCTCCGAAAATCATTTTGTCGGTTGCTTGCGCTGTCCCTAATTGATGGAAATAGACTTTATGCTGATCTGTTTTCTCCGATAACTCCGAGCCTTTTGGTTTATCATAGCTGGAATAATAGAAACCTGCATTTCCCTTCCATGCAATACCTGAAAACTTAACATCAATTAAAGTTTCACCGATTTGCTTTTTGTCAGTAGTATTTAAAATGATGACTTTTCTCCAATCCGAACCACCTTCTGATATCGAATAGGCCATTAAGCTCCCATCTTTTGAAAAACTCACATCTGCTAATGAAGTAGACCCATCTTTAGAGAATGTATTGGGGTCTAAAAAGACTTCCTCTTTCCCTCCCTTATTTGATTTTCTATACAAGACAGCGTGCTGTTGTAAACCATCATTTTTATAGAAATAAGTGAAAGCCCCTTCTACAAATGGTGTCCCCACTTTTTCATAATTCCAAGTATCCGTCAATTGTTTTTTCAACTGATCACGATAAGGAATTTGAGCCAAATAATCGTATGTTAATTTATTTTGAGCAACTACCCAAGATTTGGTGTCTGCTGCCAAATCATCTTCCAGCCATCGATATGGATCTGGCACTGCTTCTCCAAAATATTGATCAACTACTTGACCTTTTTTTGTTTCGGGGTATTTCAATTCTTGTGCATTTCCTTGATGTACAGATGACATGGCGATCACGGTTAAAATTAAACTCAGTTTTTTATTCATATTTTTTCAAATGAGGTTATAAGCAAATTTAACAAATTATAATGTGTTTCTTTCATCCTAAAAAAATAGCTTAAAGAAACCTTTTAGCGGTTATTTCGTGAATATCACATCCGCTTGATTGCTTGATTTTTTTGGAGACATCTCGCATCGCTGAGGTAAGTGATGGATTTAAATAATTGCCATATTTTGGCTCTTGTGGATTCTAAATGCAGCAGAAAGATCGACAAAACCGAAGCAATCATGCGTACTATATAAAATAAATACGCATGCATAAAATTAATTTACATAGCATGCAGTTAAAATTGTATGTAAAACAAACTTATCTAAGTTTGAAATTCAAAGTGATTTCGGTAGTTTTGACCACATGTCAACAGGAAAAAACATCTATTTCGCCTCGGACTTTCATTTAGGATCTTACCCTCAAAGTAATTCCAAAGAAAGGGAGTTGCTCATCATTAAATGGCTAGACCATATTAAAACGGATGCATCTGAATTGTATCTCGTGGGCGATATTTTTGATTTCTGGTTTGAATACAAAACAGTGGTTCCAAAGGGATATATTCGCTTTTTAGGGAAACTTGCTGAATTGGTTGATGCAGGTGTCAAACTGACCATCTTCAAGGGTAACCACGACATGTGGATGTTTAGTTATTTAAAAGACGAGCTGCAGGCGACCATTATCGATGATGAACTGATTATAGAACGTGATAATAAGCGTTTTTACATCCACCATGGCGATGGCCTAGGTGTCGGTGACCGCAAGTATAAAGTGCTAAAAAAATTCTTTCGAAGTAAGACCTGTCAATGGCTTTTCGCCCGCTTGCATCCAAATCTAGGCATCGGTATAGCAACAAATTGGTCGAAACATAGCCGTCTTGCCAACAATACAGATGAAGTGTTTCTGGGAGAAGATAAGGAATGGTTAATAGGTTATGCAAAAGATATAGAAGCAAAACAACATCATGACTTCTACCTATTCGGCCATCGACATATCCCTTATGACATCAAACTTTCCGAAGAGAGCCGTGTTATGAATTTAGGTGAATGGATGAATTACCACACCTACGCTGTATGGAATGGTCATGAACTTAAACTTGAAAAATGGCTGAAATAAAGAAAAGCCTGCGAGATTGTCTGTTGAGCTATTACCCGTTGGAAGAAAGGGATATTGAAGCCATAGAGGCGATTACGACAGAAGTCACCATCCCTCGAAACACGATCATCATCCAACAGGATAAATTGCAGCACGATATCTACTTGTTGTCTTCTGGATTAGCACGTGTATATTACGAAGTACCCGACAGGGAGATTACGCTAGACTTTAATGATGCTGGTTGCATGTTAATGTCCATCAATACATATGCTCGAAACCAACCCGGCTATGAGAATATAGCTATCGTGGAGGATGCGACCTTATATAAAATAAATTCTACTGCCCTATTTAAGCTGTACGAAGAAAATATACGTATTGCTAATTTGGGAAGAAAAATTGCGGAATATGAATTTATTAAAATTGAACAACGCGCCATGTCCAAGCTTTTCAATACTGCCCAGAGCAGGTATATGGATTTACTTTCGAAATATCCAACCTACATCAACCGCATCAAATTGGGCTATATAGCCTCCTATTTAGGCATTTCACAAGTTACCTTAAGTCGTATACGAGCTTCCATTCGTTAATTTTTTAACATAAGTAAAAAATATTGACGCTATTTGTGACCATCTTTGCAAAAAAATAAAATTATGAATTGGTTATTATTAATTTTAGGAGGGTTGTTCGAAATTGGGTTTACAACCTGCCTAGGAAAAGCGAAACAAAGTGAGGGTTCGGTCATGTACCTTTGGTATCTTGGATTCATTATCTCACTATTTGTAAGTATGGGACTCCTGATTAAGGCGACACAAACATTGCCTCTGGGTACTGCTTATGCAGTATGGACAGGAATAGGTGCTGTAGGTACCGTATTAATAGGTATATTTTTCTTTAAAGAGCCCGCAGAATTTTGGCGCATATTCTTCATATTCACTCTTATCGCGTCTATTATAGGCCTGAAAGCAGTTTCTTCACATTAAGCGATAGAACTGTTATAAAAACGACAAAATTTCTTTACTTTTGTAAGCTTAAAAGCTCATGCGCATGTCGCAGGGTTTGAATAATGTGAATTATGCTAGAAAAATTACAGGCTATAAAGGAAAGATGGGAAGAAGTGGAGGCTGAATTAGGCAACCCAGAGACCATCAAAGATATGAAGCGTTTTGCTAAATTGAACAAAGAGTACAAAGATTTAGGCAAAATTGTAGATCAATACCATATTTATAGAAATATGGTGAGCAATATCGAAACAAATAAAGATATCATCAGCAATGAGAAAGATCAAGAACTTCGCGAAATGGCGAAAGAAGAGCTTGATGTCTTATTGGATGGCAAAGAAGATAAAGAAAATGAAATCCGCATGATGTTGATTCCTAAAGATCCGGAAGATGACAAAAATGCTATATTGGAGATTCGTGGTGGTACCGGAGGTGATGAAGCGGCATTATTTGCTGGTGATTTATACCGTATGTATACGCGTTTCTTTGAGACTAAAGGATGGAGAGTCGAGGTTATGGATGTAACGGAAGGAACTTCTGGAGGTTACAAAGAGGTTATCTTGAAAGTGATTGGCGAAGATACTTACGGACAATTGAAATATGAATCTGGCGTACACCGTGTACAACGTGTCCCTGATACAGAAACTCAAGGTCGTGTGCATACTTCAGCGGCATCTGTAGCAGTGCTTCCAGAAGCTGAAGAAGTAGATGTTGACATTAACCCAGGTGATGTAGAAATGCATACTTCCCGTTCTGGTGGTGCTGGTGGACAAAACGTAAATAAAGTAGAAACGAAAGTACAATTGACACACAAGCCGACAGGTATTGTAGTCGTTTGTCAAGTGGAACGTTCACAGTTAGCGAACCGAGAATTGGCAATGGAAATGCTTCGTTCTAAACTTTACGAGATTGAATTGAACAAAAAGAATGGTTCAATTGCTGCAAAAAGAAAGACTTTAGTATCTACAGGTGACCGTTCAGCAAAAATTCGTACCTATAATTACCCTCAAGGAAGATTTACTGAGCACCGTATTGGTATGACGACATATAATTTACCTGCCATTCTGGACGGTGATATTCAGTCAATTATAGATGCATTACAGTTTGCTGAGAATGCAGAAAAGATGAAAGACGGCGCTGTAGGGTAGATTTTTTTAAAAAAGATTAGTAAATATAGAAATAAACGCTATATTTGCACACCTTCAAGAGAGAAGGTAAACGGTCTGGTAGTTCAGCTGGTTAGAATACATGCCTGTCACGCATGGGGTCGCGGGTTCGAATCCCGTCCAGACCGCTACAAAAAAGAGAGTAATCTCGAATAGTTCTTTAACAACATTTAAAATTTGGTCCGGTAGTTCAGCTGGTTAGAATACATGCCTGTCACGCATGGGGTCGCGGGTTCGAATCCCGTCCGGACCGCCAATTTTAAATAATACTTTACATTTTTCGGTCTGGTAGTTCAGCTGGTTAGAATACATGCCTGTCACGCATGGGGTCGCGGGTTCGAATCCCGTCCAGACCGCCAAAAAATTGTAAAACGGTCCGGTAGTTCAGCTGGTTAGAATACATGCCTGTCACGCATGGGGTCGCGGGTTCGAATCCCGTCCGGACCGCTGGAAAAAAAGCTTTCAATGCAAATTGAAAGCTTTTTTTGTTTATATAGTTTTCTACAGTTTTTATAACCTACCACTATTAGGCCCTTACTAATAGCCCCAACGACAGAAATAGGTAGAAAGCCCCTTACCGCTACACTCAAATATTTCCTTAACGATAATGATGACGTTAAGCACGTGTCCCATGTCAAGACTATCGTTTGCAGTTACTGCTCACCCTACACCATATTATAAGATCAGAAGCCCTGCAAGATGTTCTCTTGACCTTATCACAGTCCTAATCCATAACACCGCCTTTAAAATCATCCACAGCATAACTGTTGATCATGCTGATCGATTAAATAAGGAAAGCCTTAGTATCTCAAACATACTAAGGCTTTCCTTATGCTGTATATTAAGACTATTACTCTGCGCTAACAGAGAACTCCGCACCTGAAGCGAAGTCTTGTCCATTTTGCGAGCTCATCGCTGTAAAGCGAATGAAACGACCTCTCACAGGCTTAGCTAAATTAATGGTTTTAGGTTTTCCATTATTTTCGAAATTTCCTTCCGCAACAGGATCACTCCAGTTTTTACCATCCGTACTAACCTGTAGTTTATAACCTTTGATGTTACCGTTGCCCCCACCTTGACGTGGCGTATAGGTAAAACCCTTGATCATCTTGATAGCATTAGCATCAAAATCTACCCAATGTGGATACTGTGCAACAGTAACTGAATACATCGAGTGCCAAATCGTAGTAGGATCGCCATCTAATAGATTAGACGCATCAGCCTCCCCTGTTTCTTCACTTGATGCAAAGACAACTTGCATTGGGATACTTTCAATTTTAGGAAACTCAAATGATACTTTGAACTTTTCATTCTCTTTTGACCATGCCGTTACCAATCCGCCTTCACGCAGGTTGAAAGGTTGCTTATAAACGGCAGCCTTTCCTTTCCCTACCGCATAGTATAAAGTAGCATCATGAGCTCTTGAATGGATAGCTACTTCACCTGTAGTACTACGAGAAATAGCTATAGGTGTCTCTCCAGAAGCAACAACATGTGCTTTGGCATCAAAATCATGTTGATGGATTGGACGGATGATAAAGCCCATCGAATGTGCAGTTGCTTTTACACGATCTTGTTCCAATGGAGGACCTTGACCACAACTATTCCCTCCTAATCCTGTCACTGCAGCATTTAAATGTAAATGTGTGCCCGAGCTTTTCGGCAATTGATAGGTGTGAGGTGCTAATGTCATTTCCAACTCACTCCATGGCAAAGTAGATGTCGCTAGATGATCCGTTCCTATAAATATTGCACCATTTCCTTTGCTATTTGACAATGCTGTCCACCGCACTTCTTCACGGTTTCCAGTTGTCTGTGGTTTGGCCCAGTTAACATACTGATTTTTCACGTCACTTTGGTAATGTTCCACAAACTGTGCTGTCTTGCGATCTGCATAATTATTGATGGGACCACGACCATAATAATTGACCTGATTATACTCTTCCGGAATCTGCAATGCATAACCAATGTGCGGCAATACCAAAGTTGCATTGTTAGAGGCAATACTCGACTGCAATTCAATCGAACCATCTTTATAAATGGTCCAAATTTGATTGGTATTGAATTTAAAATCATTTGGCCCAAATGGACGATCAGTATTTTCTTTGAGCACGTAATTACCTGAGCTACCCCCAGTAATTGTTGCTCCGTGAGGGGCCTGTGACTCTATACTGAATGACAATACAATCGTTCCATCATCTTTTCTATCGACATATGAAGAAATTACTTTATGGTTTAGCTGATGTAACCCTTTTTCAAACCACTGCTGATAAGCCCAATTGTCATTGTCTGTTGGAGCGCGCAATGCATCTAACTGTGGTCCTTCACCATCGCGAATGATTTGATCATGACCATAAGACAAATTATAAATAGTTCCTTTTTTAGTATCGAATCTGACAATGAAATCTGTCCCTTTTATCACTTGAAGACTACCTTCTGTAGCCAATGTCAAGTTTTCTCCTGTTGCAACAGTTGCAATAGCAGGAACATCTTCTGCAGTTTTAACCAACAATTGCTCTTCCATCTGCACATAGCCCTTCTCTGCCCAAAATTCATCCTTCGCTAATAAGAACTGTATTTTAATAAAATACTCAGATTGCGGATTCAGTTTGGCATACTCCAATGGTACTTGAACAACTTGTTTTTGACGTGGCGCCAAGATATTACGAGGACCAATAAAATCTGTCCCTTTCTGGATCTCTTTACCATCTTGATATAAAGACCATTGCATGTTATAATCGATCAATGGAACAAAGTAGTTCTTATTGAAGATCTCGATTTCACCTTCTTTGATGTCCACCGCTTTAACACCCACATTTTGATATACTTTCTTAACTTCGTAGTATTGTGGTTTAGGAGTTTGATCGGCAAATATAATACCATTCATAACAAACATACCGTCATTTGGCTTATCCCCGAAGTCTCCTCCATATGCCAAATAACGTTCACCAGTAACTTTATCGTAGGTATACATAGATTGATCTATCCAATCCCAGATTGCTCCGCCCATAAAAAAGTTGGTCGATTCCATTGCTTCCCAGTAATCGATGAGGTTACCAGATGCATTCCCCATAGAGTGCGCATACTCCGAGATATGAAAAGGATATTTCATATTTGATTTGCCTTTTACAGCTTCTCTTACCCACTGAATGGAAGGATATTGATTGGAACCCATATCTACGATGCTGTTATTACGCTCGTACTGAACAGGACGCGAAACATCAAACTTCTTAATTGCATCATATGCCGCAATGAAGTTCTTACCCGGGCCTGCCTCATTCCCTAATGACCAGATCACTATAGAAGGATGGTTGACATTAGCATGCACCATTTCTAGATTACGGGCTACATGTGCATTTTTCCACTCTGGAGGATGCGATAAGGACGCGTCACCGTAGTAATATTCATGGCTTTCAATATTCGCTTCATCTTCTAAATAGATACCGTACTTGTCACATAGATAGTACCAATAGGGATCATCAGGATAATGCGCATTACGGACATGATTGATATTAGCACGCTTCAGCAACTTAATCTCATTTTCCATTTGCTCGCGGGAAATTACTTTTCCTGTACTTGGATTAGATTCATGTCTATTGACGCCTTTTAATTTAACCGTCTCACCATTGACATAATAATATCGACCTGCTAACCCAAACTCATCGTCTTCAGCTTTTGTATCTTTAATCTCCACTTCACGGAAACCAACATAGCTGGATACGGTCTCCAACACTTTCCCTTTATTATCTTTGAGCTCGGCTACTAACGTATAACGATAAGGTCGTTCTGCCGACCATTTATTTGGATTTTCGATTTGTAATACAGCTTTAGCAATTGCCGAATTATTGGTACTGACATCGATTACATCGCTTGAAATCACACTTGATTTGGCTAAGCTATTGACATCGCTGTGTAATTCATTCGCATAGAGACTATACTTCATCGTATATCCCTTTACTGCCTTTTTATCTTTATTCTGAATCTCAGCCTTAATGTTTAACGTTGCATTTTGATAATTTTCATCCAAGTCTGGAATAGCAACAACATCACGAATCTGAACCTTGGGTTTAGCCGTTAAAGCCACTGTTCTGAATATTCCAGGAAGACGGAACATATCCTGTGCCTCCAGAAAAGAACCATCAGAATTTCTGTATACCTCTACTGCTACAACGTTTTCACCTTTTTTATTTAAATAATCGGTGATGTTGAATGACGCAACATTACGCGAGTTTTTTGAAAAACCAACATATTTGCCATTAACCCACAGATAGAAAAACGAGTCAACACCATCAAAATTGATATAAATATCGCGCCCATCCCAATTCTTAGGTACATCAAATGTGCGTCTATACGACCCAACTTCATTTCTGTAAATATAAGTTGTCCAATGCTGCGGCGGTGTGCGCATCACACCACCTCGCCAATCATCAACTTTTACTTGGTGCTGGAAAATAACAGGTTGATTAACATAGATAGGGACGCCATATTTCAACGTGCCGTCTTTTTGAATACCTGCGATGTTCCAACTCATTGGAACACCTACATTATCCCATGCAGATACATCTGTTTTAGGATCAAAGAAGTTTTTAGGCCGCTCCTCTGGTGTTTTCACCCAGTTGAATTTCCAAGTACCATTAAGGGATTGCCAATATTGGCTATTTTCAGGCAAAACCTTACGTGCGGTATTGGCATCTTTAAAAGAAAAGAAATAAGCATGTGGTTGTTCTTTATTGAGGGCAAGATTTTGCGGTGATTCCCATTCTTTTCCTGTGGGGATCGTTTCTACCCCGTAGCGAAAGCCTTCAATCGGATCCCCGATTTGCGCATTCGCCTGAAAGGTCGATGCCAATAAAACTGCCATGACACAGCTTATTCGCATAGTTAGTGATTTAATCATATTGATTTTTTACTAGAGGTTGTATGCAAAAATATGAGCAATATAATAAAATACAAGACCCTCCAATTAATCATTCGATTGCGTAAAATTTTACTATCATAAAAGATTGTTCACCATTCACTCAAGATTAAAGTGACTTATATCGGAAAAAATCATTTACGAATGAATCAAAAAGTAATGCCTAACCATACGATATCCCTATTTTTTTCGTTTAAAAAAATTTACGCTTATCAAAAAAAAAGAGTAGGTTTGGTCGTACGTAGAAAGGCTTTTTTTACGAAACATCATAAATATTAAACTCGTTGGGTTACTATTAGTTATATTAAGGTATTAATAGGTGAGTAAGATCAGTAAATCAAATAAGCTCGAGCATGATGAGCAAATCATAGCCGGTATTAAAGCAGGTAGTAGTATTGCACTTGATGCAATATATGAATTATACTATCCTTCAATTGCCCACATGATTTCGCAGAATAATGGGAGCGAAGATGAGGCAAAAGATATCTTTCAAGAGGCCGTTATCGTCCTTTATGATAAAATTTCGAAAGGAAATTTTGAATTGAGCAGTAAGCTCAAAACTTATCTTTATTCGATTTGCAGAAGGCTTTGGCTAAAGCAGTTAAATCGTGCTGGTTTTGGATCGGTTGACATTAGTGGTTATGAGGATTCTCTTGCTGACAATGACGATATCGAGCATCATCAGGAGCTGGATAAAAAGTTCAACCAGATGGAATATGCGATGAACCTACTGGGTGAACCATGCAAAACTATCCTTCATGATTTTTATATTCAGAATCGTTCTATGCAGGATATCTGCGAGAAATTTGGATATACAAATACCGATAATGCCAAAACTCAAAAATATAAATGCCTACAAAGGTTGAAAAAACTGTTTTTCACGCAGTAATTGATATAGAGTAATAAACAATGAGTATGATGAGTCAACAAGAGTTTTTTGAATTAGCAGATCGCTATCTCAGAGATGAAATGGTTAAAGAAGAGCGTTCTTCTTTTGAGTCTTTCTGTGCAGAAAATCCTTCTTTCTCGGCGCAATTAGCACAACATCGTCAATTTCTCGACACACTTCAATCTAGCGAAACACGTATTGATTTTAAAAATCAACTTGCGCAATCAGCTAAAAATTATCATCGATCCCAACAGCATACTCGAGTTATCCCAATGAAACAAACTAAAATTGTTTCCTTGTGGGCAAAACTCAAAGCAAGTTCACTCGTTGCGGCAGCTGTGGCAGTCCTTGCTGTATTTTCGACATTATGGCTTTCGGGTTATTATAAAAACATTGACAAAGCCAATACGGATTATAGTGCCTTGAAACGCGATATGAACAACGTCAAAAAAGATGTCATTGAACATAATGCTGCACTAAAAAGTATCAACAATAAATCAAGTAAAGCAAACGAAGCTTCTGCTAGTCAATTTGGAGCCACTGGCTTCATGGTTTCGAATAATGGATATGTAGTTACTAACTATCACGTGGTGAGTGGTGCTGATTCTATTTATTTACAAAACAATAAGGGTGAATCTTATAAGGCGCAGGTTATCCATTCAGACCCTGCAAATGATTTAGCTATATTATTAATCGAAGATACTAACTTTAAAATAGGCAAAACATTGCCCTATACCTTTAAAACCGGAGCATCAGACTTAGGAGAGGATATCTATACGATAGGTTTCCCACGTGATGAAGCGGTATATGGTCAAGGTTATTTGAGTTCAGCAACAGGCTACGCTGGTGATACCATCGCATACCAAATTTCAATTCCTGTTAACCCAGGTAATAGTGGTGGTCCAGTAATGGATACAAAAGGGAATGTAATTGGTATTATCAGTGGTAAACAAAGAGGCATCGATGGAGCTGCTTTTGCGATCAAAACTAAATCCATCTTAAAAGCATTGGATGAAATACCAGCAGACTCACTACAGGGCCAGGTGAAATTGAACAAGAAAAATATGCTTTCGGGCCTATCAAGAACCGAACAAATAAAAAGATTGCAGGATTACATATACATGGTTAAAGTATATTGATCTGATAAAATATAGTGATAATAAAAAAGGCATCCATGGATGCCTTTTTTATTGAAAATAACTTTTAACCTTATAAATTCGGCTGAGGTGTCGTTCTTAAGTAAGGTTTAATTTCTTTGAAACCCTTTGGAAACTTCGCTGGGATATCTTCCGTTTTTATTGATGGAACCACGATTACATCTTCACCATGTTTCCAATCTGCAGGAGTAGCTACTGAATAATCAGCTGTCAACTGCAAGGAATCAATCACGCGTAAAATCTCATCAAAATTACGTCCAGTCGATGCAGGATATGTTAACGTTAATTTTATTTTCTTATCTGGGCCAATGATAAAGACAGAACGTACTGTTACTGTTGCAGAAGCATTGGGATGTATCATATCGTACAATTCTGAGATATGCTTATCTTCATCAGCAATAATGGGAAAATTGACCGTTGTGTTTTGCGTTTCGTTGATATCACTGATCCAACCCAAGTGCTCCTTTACGGGGTCAACACTTAGCGCAATAACCTTCACTCCTCTTTTATCAAATTCAGATTTTAGTTTTGCTGTACGTCCAAGTTCAGTTGTACATACAGGTGTATAATCGGAAGGGTGAGAGAAAAACACAACCCAACTGTCTTGAATATACTCGTGGAAATCTATATCTCCTATTGTCGTCTGCGCTTTAAAATTTGGCGCTTCATCTCCTAATCTTAAACTCATATTTTTAAATTTAAATCGTTATACACTATATACTCTACAAATATAGTAGATTTTTATTCATTCCAAAATATAACACTCTTTTTTTTAAAAATTAATCGGCAATATTAGCAATCTACTATGCAAGCATAATAAATAATCAGTATATTTACTTACAAACCATTACCAATGTATACATTATGAATTTTGAAATAAGCGAAGAGTATAAAATGATTCGGGAAGCTGCTCGAGATTTTGCGCAACAGGATTTAAAACCCGGAGTAATAGAACGAGATGAAAAAGCAGTTTTCCCCTACGAGCAGGTGAAAAAAATGGGGGAATTAGGCTTCATGGGTATGATGGTGGACAGCAAATATGGAGGAGCGGGTTTAGATGCTCTAGCCTATACCATGGTATTGGAAGAGATTGCTAAAATCGATGCTTCTGCGGCTGTTATCATGTCCGTTAATAATTCTTTGGTTTGCTTTGGTTTGGAGGCTTTCGGAACAGAAGCACAAAAAGAAAAATATTTAAAACCTCTTGCTACGGGTGAAAAACTAGGTGCATTTGCCTTGTCAGAACCAGAAGCAGGATCGGATGCAACTTCGCAACACACTACCGCAATAGATCAAGGAGGCCATTACCTCTTAAACGGTACTAAAAATTGGATTACTAATGGAGGAAATGCAGATGTATATCTCGTCATTGTGCAAACGCATCCAGAAAAAGCACATCATGGAATCAATGCCTTGATTGTGGAGAAAGGTATGCCGGGTTTCACCATTGGTCCTAAAGAAAATAAATTAGGAATTCGCAGTTCAGATACACATTCACTGTTATTTACTGATGTGAAAGTCCCTAAAGAGAATCGTATAGGCGAGGATGGGTTTGGATTCAAATTCGCAATGAAAACACTCGATGGAGGAAGGATTGGTATTGCTGCCCAAGCTTTGGGTATCGCAGCTGGTGCCTATGACCTAGCGCTTGCCTACGCGAAAGAGCGTAAAACATTTGGTAAACCAATTTCGGATCATCAAGCCATTCAATTCAAACTCGCTGATATGGAAGTTGAGATAGAGGCTGCAAGACTATTGACGTATAAAGCAGCATGGCACAAGGATCAAGGCCTTCCCTATAGTAAAGAAGCTGCTATGGCTAAATTACATGCATCGGAAGTAGCCATGAAAACGACTATAGAGGCCGTCCAAATACATGGAGGCTATGGTTATGTAAAAGAATATCATGTAGAACGTATGATGCGTGACGCAAAAATAACACAGATCTATGAAGGGACTTCTGAAATACAACGATTGGTCATCGCAAGGGAAATTTTAAAATAACTGAATAAAGGTGGCTCTTAGTCACCTTTATTCAGTTATTTTGCCTCGTATCATTCAATCAAAATAGATTCCCCGAATGAGATCCATTACTTGCTAACTTAACTTGCTATCAATAGTCGCTAAATAGCTATAATCTTCGAAAGCAAAACTTGATGTCTCTTTCATGGCATAGTTAAGTAATGACTTCGATTTTTGGAGTAAAATCTGCTGTTCTTCTTTATCCTCACTCTTCAGACCGTCATGCATCAACACGAGTGCTAGCGGTCTAATTTGTTCCACTTCCAAGTCTTCTCTTACATAAGTTAGTAAATCTACCAAAGTTACCGTCAAGAAAAATTGACGGCTTTTTTTATAAAACTCATCGTAAGCTTTATCGAACACCACTGAAGCAGACTCTTCAAAAGCATCGTTTCCTTCAACAAGTAGTCTCAAAAATTTACCCATCTCATAGGTCCAATTCATCAAGACATCTTTTTCAAATCTTATTCCCATATTATCTTATTTGTCCGTTACCTGTTACAAACCATTTTTCAGTCACTAACTTTTCTAGCGCAAAAGGCCCTCTTGCATGGAGTTTTTGCGTAGAAATTCCAATCTCTGCTCCCAGTCCAAATTCTCCACCATCGGTAAACCGTGTCGAAGCATTGGCATACACGGCAGCAGCATCTACAGCGTTCATAAATCGTTCCAATTTTTTTGAATCATTGGAAATAATACATTCAGAATGCCTCGAAGAATAGGTGGCAATATGATCCAATGCTTGGTCAAGTCCATCCAATACTTTAATAGAGCATTTTAGATCTAAAAACTCTCGACCGAAATCTGCTTCATTTGCTTTTTGCAAATAAGGGTAACCAAGTTGATTTAAGACCATAAAACTATGCTCATCAGCAAAGATCTCCACACTGGCCTCTTTAAAGGGAATCGTGATATCTTTCAAAAATATATCCGCAATTTCCCTATCCAACAAAACGGTATCCAAAGCATTACAAACCGAAGGTCTTGATATTTTTGCATTCGCTACAACAGCAATTGCTTTGTCGATAGAGGCCGATTGTTCTACATAGGTATGGCATACCCCAGCACCCGTTTCAATCACAGGAACTTTAGCATGGCTCCGTACAAAATCAATCAGGGATTGGGAACCTCTTGGGATAATGATATCGACATATTTTGTTGCTGTTAGCAATTCCAACACAAATTTCCGATCAGTTGGCAATAGCTGTACCACATTGGGATTAAGCTGATGCTGCAACAGCACTTCATGAATGATTTGCACCAATATGCTATTGGTATGAAAAGCATCGGTACCACCTCTTAATAAACAAACATTTCCGGATCGCAAACAGAGCGCCGCAACATCGATGGTTACATTAGGCCTTGATTCATAAATCACAGCGACCACACCTAAGGGAACAGCCTTTTTCTCCAATATTAAACCGTTCTCCAATACCTGTCTGCTCAATAACTGTGCAGCTGGATCTGGTAGCTTGGCTACATCTAAAACACTTTGTGCTAATGCCGCTACCCTTTCCTTATTCAAAACCAATCGATCTCTCTTGGGGTCATCTAAATTCAAAAGTTGCAGATCTTTATTATTTTCGAAAAGAATAGTATCGACATTCGTCCGCAGTGCAGCAGCCAAATCAGTTAGGAGTAATTCCTTCTTCGAGGACTCCAATTGATTGATATCCCGAGTTGCAGCTAAAGCTGCTTTTAGTTGTTCTGTAATATTTTCCATACTATAACAATACGATATCATCGGCATGTGCCAGAACAATATCCGTGCGTTGTTCTTTTTCCATTAATACGGCAACATCCCATTTTGATTTTGCGACTGCGATTATATTGTCAGCCTCATCAAAAATATGGAACACCTCCCCTTCTTCAAACTGTTCAGCAATGGCCTTCACACCTACCAGCAACAGGCTTTTACGGTGCAGCAGCGCCTCAACTGCCCCTGCATCAACAATTACCTTACCTTTGATTAAACTTCCACTTGCCAACCATTTTTGACGCGAGGAGACTTTTTTAGTTTGCGGTAGGCAAACCGTTCCCGTCTCCCCTTTGATTGCTTTCAATAAGGCATTTTCTGTCTGCATACTAAATATTACGGCTTGAATACCCATCTGGTTAGCCAAACGTGCAAAATTCAATTTAGAAGTCATACCTCCCAAACCTACCGAAGATTTATCCTTTCTCGCAAGAGACAGTGCCGCTTTATCGATAACTTTTAATTCTGGAATCACCATTCCTGCAGCATCCAATACTCCCGGAACCGAAGTACTGAATAGTATTTTTTCAGCACCGAAACCGACAGCGATCAATGTGGCTAACTCATCATTGTCAGAAAACTTCAATTCCTTATTGCTCACCACATCATTTTCATTTGCTACAGGAATAATATTATTTTTCCATAACATTTCATAGGTGCTTTTCAGTTGCACAAATTGGTCTCTGTTTGCAAAATGTTGCCTTTCGCATAAGCTTTGTGCCAATGCAATTTTAAACGGCTTGAAGTAGGTACTGTAGATTTGTAATAATAGTGGGTTGCCAATAGCTGCTGCGGCTTTTCGCTCGGATAATGTCCCTGAATAGTGTTGTAAATATTTTTTTCCTGCAGCCACTGCTCCTGAAGAAACCAATACAATATTGTAGTGCTGCTGTAATTGAGCTGTCTGTCTTGCAATCTCCAATACGATTCGTTCATCTACATCCCCATCCTTAGTCGTAATAGAAGCTGAGCCAAACTTGATGACAACTATTGGCTTTTTCATGTATTTATTTGTTTAGTTTGTTTAGGTGTTGTACTTATTCTTATAAAAATAAAGAAGCAATTTGATAAAAGAAAGCATTATCAAAAATAATCTACTAAAAGAGTATATTTTATATGGTACAGTTTGTGCAGTGAACAGTAAAAAACGATCTGAATATGAAATGGATATTAAGTACGATAACGCTAGCTTCTATTATTCTGCTGTCATGCCAGACAAATAATAAACAAATAGCAAATTCCCAAGAGACGAAAATAGTTGGTTCGGACAGAGATGCACATGGCTGTATTGCGAGTGCAGGCTACACTTGGTCGGCATTAAAGGATAGCTGTATCAGGCCATTTGAACAAATACAGTTGAATATTATCAATAATCAAGATAGTTATGAAACAGCAGCTTTCTTATTATTGGACGAGAAAAAACATGCTGCAGAAGTCTTTCTAAAGGAAAGTCCAGAAAGTATTATTCTCAAACACACAAAAGAGTTTGAATATGCGAATCAGGATTATAAATTAATCCAAGACGAACATTGCTGGACGCTAATAAAAGGAAATACAGCGATTTACAAAGAGAAACAATAAAAAAAGGGCTTAGCCCTTTTTTTATTTAAATCGTTCATCAAATGTTTTCTCGAGCGAGAACATTTCATCACGCAGCTTCGCCGCTTCCAAAAAGTCCATTTCCTTCGCCGCCTTTTCCATTTTTTTGCGAACGGTTTCAATCGCTTTCTTCAGTTCTTTTTCCCCCAAATATTGGAGCACTGGGTCTGCAGCAATGGCCACAGATGGATCTGGTTCCACATAGATCTGCTGTTCAAGACCATTAAAATCTGATAAAGAAGTTTGTTCCATGATTTCCCCCTTCGTTTTACCAACTGTTCTAGGCGTAATATGATGTTCTTCATTGTACTTCATTTGCTTCTCACGTCGTCGATTGGTTTCCTCAATAGTGGCGGCCATACTATCTGTCATCCGATCGGCATACATGATCACACGACCTTTGTCATTACGCGCAGCACGACCGATCGTCTGGATCAATGACCTTTGCGAACGTAAAAAACCTTCCTTATCTGCATCCAATATCGCTACCAATGTTACCTCAGGTAAATCAAGTCCTTCCCTCAGTAAGTTAACACCAACCAGAACATCAAATTCACCTAGACGTAGTCCGCGAAGAATTTCTACACGTTCTAAAGTTTTTACCTCAGAGTGAATATAGCGTACTTTAATATTCAGCTTAGTCATATATTTGGTCAACTCTTCTGCCATTCGTTTCGTCAAAGTCGTTGCCAGTACACGTCCTCCAGCTTTAATAGCCTTATCTGCCTCCTCGAGAAAATCATCTACCTGATTAATGGCAGGATGCACCTCAATAATAGGATCCAGTAAGCCTGTTGGTCGGATAACCTGCTCCACAAAAACACCCTCCGTTTGCACCAGCTCGTAATCTCCTGGTGTCGCAGAAACATAAATGGTCTGATTAGTCAAAGACTCAAATTCAGGGAAATTTAAAGGCCTATTATCAAGTGCTGCGGGCAATCTGAATCCGTGCTCAACTAAAGCAATTTTTCGAGAACGGTCTCCACCATACATCGCACGTAGCTGCGGAATCGTTACGTGACTTTCATCAATAACAAGTAAATAGTCTTCAGGAAAATAATCAAGCAGACAGAAGGGACGCATCCCAGGTTCACGTCCATCAAAGAAGCGAGAGTAATTTTCAATTCCAGAACAATAGCCCAGCTCACGCATCATTTCTAGATCATAATTCACCCGTTCTTCCAACCGTTTCGCTTCGAGCATTTTGCCCTCATCTTCCAATTGTATCTTTCTCTGCATCATCTCATCTTGGATTGCCCAAATAGATGAAGTGAATTTTTCCTTTGGCGTGATGAATAGTGTAGCAGGGAAAAGTGCTAGATCCTCCATTTTATTTAAAGTCTTACCAGACAATGGATCGATTTCACTCAGCTCATCGATTTCATCACCGAAAAACGATACCCTAATGGCAAAATCTAAATATGCTGGATAAATATCAACGGTATCCCCTTTGACACGAAAAGTCCCTCTTTTAAATTCAGTTGTTGTACGTGCGTATAAGATTTCGACTAAACGATGTAAAAAAGCATTTCTTGAAATTACCGTACCAACAGCAAAGCGAAATATCGAACGCGAGAAATCCTCCGGATTTCCCATACCATAGATACAGGAGACAGAAGATACGACAACAATATCACGACGTCCGGACATCAAAGCCGTAGTCGTTGCTAGACGTAGCTTTTCAATCTCTTCATTGATGGCTAGATCTTTTTCAATATAAGTATTGGATGAAGCGATAAATGCTTCAGGTTGGTAATAATCGTAATAAGAGACAAAGTAATTGACCGAATTCTCAGGAAAAAATTGTTTAAACTCCCCATATAGCTGTGCTGCTAAAGTTTTATTGTGGCTGAGTACTAAGGTAGGTTTTTGTGTTTGCTGGATTACATTCGCCACAGTAAAAGTTTTACCTGACCCAGTAACTCCTAAAAGTGTTTGGTATTGCTCACCATCGTTAAGTCCCTGCACCAATTCCTTAATAGCAGCGGGTTGATCTCCGGTAGGTTTATATTCAGACGTAAGTTGAAACTTCATAAAATCTTATTCAAGTATTACAAATTTAATCAAAATAAATGAGGCATTTATAATTTTCAACCTGTTGAAAATTACTGGACTATTTCCTCCAAATCAATCGATAAATAAGAATATTTGTGTAAATTGCTGTAATCACTTTAATCTATATCATATGCTCAATATACTCAGTACCAAGAACAGTATCGCGAATCAATATATTGCAGAATTACGTGATGCCAATATTCAGAAAGATCGTATGCGCTTCCGTCGTAACTTGGAACGTTTAGGTGAAATTTTCGCTTATGAGATTAGTAAAACACTGACTTATGGCCCTGTAGATATTGAAACACCATTAGGGATTGCCAATACACAAATGCTTCTTGACCAACCCGTCTTAGCAACTATTCTACGGGCCGGACTTCCTTTACATCAAGGGCTTTTGAATGTCTTCGACCGTTCGGATAGTGCATTTATTGCGGCCTATCGCCATACTAAGAAAAGTGGTGAATTTGAAATTCATAAAGAATATGTCAATACTCCCGACCTCGATAATAAAATTGTAATCGTTTCCGACCCGATGCTTGCGACAGGGAAAAGTGCAGTTTTATGTTGTAAAGACCTACTCAGTGATTATGCAATTAGGGAGCTGCATATTGTGGTAGCTATTGCTTCGGAAGAGGGCATCAGACATGTACAAGCTTTCTTACCAAAAGCTTTTATTTGGGTTGGTGCTATTGACAAGGAATTGACCAGCAAAGCTTACATTGTACCTGGATTGGGAGATGCAGGTGATCTAGCTTATGGAAGCAAGCATTAATCTTTATAATTTAATAGTAAAAACTTAACACCTCGCAATACGCTTAACACATTATATATCAGTAAATTTAATCAACAAAATGAAATACGATCTTACAGAAACTAACTTATTCATATATGACTTGGCAAAAATACAATGGCGAAAACATCAAAACATCCATATGGGATGCTGTTGAATCTAATATCGTACGGGAAATAAATCTAGGCAATAAGCTGAAAGTCTATATCGGAACAGACTCCCAAATAAAAAGAGGAACAATTGACTTTGCTACTGTCATTGTTTTCCTCAGAGAACGTCGAGGTGGTTTTATGTTTGTCCATAAAGACAAAAGAACTCACCTTATGGGAATTAAAGAGCGTATGCTACTTGAAGTCCAAAAATCCATAGAAGTAGCTTATGCGCTCTGTCCACTCTTAGAGCAATATCAAGTCGACCTAGAAGTTCATGCCGACATCAATACCAATCCTAATTTTCAATCTAACATCGCATTAAAAGAAGCCATGGGTTATATCATGGGGATGGGATTTGTATTTAAGGCAAAACCAGAATCATTTGCCAGTACGACATGTGCCAATAAACAGGTCCAATAATAGGCGATGAATGGGACTTTATGCAGAGTTCCCTTATTCGGAATACCCATGCAGCAATAGGAGAATTTGCTGATGCAAAATCCACGTAGTGATCGACACGATCTATTCAGGGATTTACTGTATAGCTATAAATTCATATCAGCAAAGCAATAAGAGGAGTATGGACAAGTAAAATCCTACTGCTAGCGCTGATACCGAATGTCAACGGTGGGTAGTATCGCTAAATTTGTATCTTTATTTGCGAAAACAAGAAAGATATGCCAGCACTTATTCAGCAGATCGTACAACAATTTGCTCAAACCTCCATGCTCGAATGGATAGGTACCATCACGGGTTTCCTATGTGTTTATCTGGCGGCCAAACAACATATCCTCAATTGGCCCATCAGCGCCATCAGTGTGCTGACATATGGTTATATCTTCTATCACAGCAAACTTTATGGGGATGCTGTATTGCAACTCTATTTCTTAGGCACTGCGCTCTACGGCTGGTATTATTGGTCAAAAAACAAGGCCGATAAAAGTAAACCGATCGTCTCTTTTAATAATCGTGAAATGGGTTTGACTGTTCTTATTATTATCATCCTCACGGCCATACTCGGTACATTTCTACAAAGAATGACAGATTCCGACGTACCTTATATCGATGGTTTTTGCACAGCAGTAAGCTTTGTAGCACAATTTCTAATGACTCGTAAAATAGTGCAAAATTGGCTATTATGGATCTTTGTGGACATCTGCTACATTCCCTTATATTTTCACAAAGGTTTATTGCTTACCGCCCTATTATACTTAGCTTTTGCATGGATTGCATGGCATGGCTATAGAGATTGGAAAGCCACTTATCGTAATTTTATGTAACAATGTCCGACCAAGATGCCTAACTTTATACTCACAAATGAGTACATCAAATCCAGACTTAATCAAAATCGCAGTTGTCGGACCTGAATCAACAGGAAAATCAACTATTGCACAGGCTATAGCACGACATTTTAATACGGTGTGTGTTCCGGAATTTGCACGCGCCTATTGTAAAAATTTACATAATGAATATACCTTGCAAGATGAGGTCAACATGTATTATGGGCAGATCGCACTTGAAGACACTTTAATCCCACTTGCTAATCATGTATTGATATGTGACACAACTATTTTGACGGTCAAAATATGGTGTGATCATCTATTTGGAGATACTCCAAAAGAAGTAAAGGACGAAATACAGCAACGTCCTTATGACCTCTACCTCCTCATGGATATCGATTTGCCTTGGGAAGAAGACCCTTTACGCGATTTCCCCGAACAAAGAGAACACTTTATGGAAGTTTGGAAACAGGAATTAGATCACTTGCAAGCACCATATACCATTATTTCAGGATTGGGCAATGCCCGTTTTGAAAATGCGGTAAAGGCAGCTAAAGCTTGTATGGGCCTCCAATAAATAGCTCAAAAAAAGGCGCTATCATTGTATGATAGCGCCTTTTTTAGGTAATCTAAGTAGCTACTAGTAACGGTAAGCATCTGCTTTAAATGGACCATCAACCGTAACTCCAATATAAGAAGCTTGGTCTTCAGTCAACACATCCAGTTCAACACCGATATGTGCTAAATGCAAACGTGCCACCTTCTCATCCAAATATTTTGGAAGTGTATACACTTGATTTTCATAAGCACCAGTATTCGTCCACAATTCCAATTGCGCTAACGTTTGGTTAGTAAATGAATTAGACATCACAAATGAAGGGTGTCCCGTAGCACAACCTAAATTCACTAATCTTCCTTCCGCTAATAAAATGATATCTACACCATCAATCGTGTACTTATCTACCTGAGGTTTGATTTCAATTTTTGTATCACCGTAGTTGTCATTTAACCAGGCAACATCGATTTCATTATCGAAGTGACCAATATTACAAACAACGGCTTTATCTTTCATTGTTTTGAAATGCTCAGCACGAACGATGTCTTTATTACCTGTAGTCGTAACGATGATATTAGCTTCTTTTACAGCATCAGCAAATTTCCTCACTTCAAATCCTTCCATAGCCGCTTGTAAGGCACAGATAGGATCAATTTCAGTTACGATAACACGTACACCAGCAGAACGTAAGGACTCAGCAGAACCTTTACCAACATCACCGTAACCTGCTACAACAGCAACTTTACCAGCCAACATCAAATCTGTTGCACGACGGATAGCGTCTACTAATGACTCGCGACAACCGTATTTATTATCAAACTTAGATTTTGTAACCGAATCATTTACGTTGATAGCAGGCAAATGTAATGTACCATTCTTCATACGTTCATACAAACGGTGAACGCCAGTCGTCGTTTCTTCAGATAAACCCTTGATCCCATCAATCAATTCCGGATATTTATCAAACACCATATTGGTCAAGTCACCACCATCATCCAAGATTAAGTTCAAGGGTTGACGTTCCTCACCAAAAAATAAGGTTTGCTCGATGCACCAGTTAAATTCTTCTTCAGTCATACCTTTCCAAGCATATACAGGAATACCAGCAGCGGCAATCGCAGCAGCAGCATGATCTTGTGTAGAAAAGATATTACATGATGACCATGTAACATCAGCACCCAATTCTACCAAAGTTTCAATGAGAACTGCTGTTTGGATAGTCATATGCAGGCAACCCGCAATACGCGCACCTTTTAAAGGTTTTGCGGCACCAAACTCAGCACGAAGGCTCATTAAACCCGGCATTTCAGCTTCCGCTAATTCTATTTCTTTACGACCCCATTCAGCAAGGCTGATATCCCTCACTTTGTATGGTACGTATGTACTTGCTACTGATGACATATTATTCTTCTTTTTAGATTTAAAATTTATTAAACAAAAATACCATTCAATACCTTTAAATCAAAACGTTGAATTTGAAAGCTGCGAAATTCTGACATTGTTTTGAGACTAATGTCTTGACTTACCTCTAAACAAGCGTTATATTTGTACTATTAAATTTAAAAAAAGAACATTATGTATCCAGAATATTTAGTAGAACCAATGCGTAAAGAGCTTACAGATGTAGGTTTCGAAGAATTAAAAACTGCAGAGCAAGTTGATGCGGCTATCGCTACTGAAGGCACTGTATTTGTCGTTGTAAACTCAGTATGTGGTTGTGCAGCAGCAAATGCGCGTCCTGCAGCTAAAGCAGCAGTGAAAAATGAAAAACATCCTACTAAATTTGTAACTGTTTTTGCAGGTATGGAAAAAGAGGCTGTTGATAAAGCAAGAAACTATATGTTGCCTTATCCTCCATCTTCTCCAGCAATGGCATTATTCAAAGATGGCAAATTAGTACACATGATAGAAAGACATATGATTGAGGGTCGCTCTGCACAAATGATTGCTGATAATTTAGCTGCAGCATTTGACGAGTACTGCTAATCATTTATTTTGATTTTTGAAAAAGAAAAAGGCTGTTCGATATATTCGAATAGCCTTTTTTGATGGTTTAATAGCCCTCCTCTTTTACCGAAAGGGATAAATCCTATACACATGTTATTTTAAACACATGCAGCTAATGCTGTCATTTTTTTAAAATAATTCAAGGTATCCATAACCCAAAATTTCTAAGTATAAAACCATAATCAGGAATTCAAACTAAATGCCAAAAAAACTGGACTACAACACATTAACACATCTTTAACGATACGAATAGTCGTAGAAAAAGAAAAAAAAAGGTTTTACCTAATGTGCGTAAAACCTTTCTCCCATATGATGTTGTTTTTCTAGCTATTTACCTGATGGTTTAGCTTTAGGTACTATTTTTTTTACTTTTCGATCTATTGCTTTTTTTTCTGTGGAATCTTTCACTACTACCGGCGCAGATTTAAGTGGTATTGCCGGCTTTACCTTTGTTTCAGTTTGTTTAACAACCTTCTCAGGATGCTTTTGCTGAGCAGAGACCGATGCTGCACCGGACAATGTTACTATAGCAACTAAGGTTGCAACTAATGTCGTATATTTCATGGTATCTATAATTGAATGTGATTTATATTATCTGATTAAAATCGCTCAAACAAAGTGCCACAAAAACAGATATTAATAATGTAATTAACTTATTTTCAATACATTGATATTGAATAAATATTATTATTGATTCATAATAATAATACCATGATATCCTTGTAGAATTTTATGTTTAATATGGATTGGAAGCTAAAACTGTATACTTAAGCGCGCACAATTTCGCCAGATATCCATTTATTACTACACATTAATCCTCATTTATATCCGCTGATAGATTATCCTTCTTTAGTTTCCTCACTTTTAGAGACAATAAAACAAATGAAAGGATCAAGCAAATGACACTAGTCACCGCTAGAGCAATTATGGATGACCTAACATTGGCAACGGTCCCATGTTCAATCACAAGAACTCTAAAAATTTCCAAATAATGTGTCAAAGGAATCAATTTAGATATATGGACGACCCAATCAGGCATCTGACTCAGCGGCCATGTAAATCCACTCAATATAAAACTAGGGGTAGCGATAACCATCAATATTTCCGTTGCTTTAAGTTGACTCGGAATAAGGATACTTACAAGTATCCCGATAAAACTAACCGCAAGGAGAAACAAGAGCGATCCCAGCAAAAATGGACCCATTTGCACTTCCAATGGCATCCTATAAAATATTGAAAATCCGTAATAAAGAATATAAATTCCAACAGACATGATCAGGTAGGGTGCTATTTTAACAAAAATCAATAGCAATACATTAGAAGATTTAGACACCAAATTTGCAAAAGTACCTTTTTCAAATTCCGAAGCGAAACTTAAGGCCAAAGCTAACATCATCACCTGCTGAAGCACAGTCAGCAATACACCAGGAAGCATAAAGTATAAATAGTTGCCACTTTTGATATTCTGGCGTATGATAGTTGTCTTAAAAGGTTCATACTGTTGTGTCGCGATATATTCCGGCACGCCTTTTTTCTGTTGTGCTTTTATTTGAATCCCGGCCTTTAAAGTGGCTGCACAGACATTGGCCGCCATACTTGCATAATTGGACGTCAACGTATTGGATGCATTAACAAACAAAGTCAATTCCGTAGGACGGTTATAATTAACATCAGCATCAAAATTCTTGGGAATCTGAACAACAACAGTCGCCTCTTTATTCAATGCTTCCTGTTTTGCATTGAAAGCATCCGGCAATATCGCCGCGACATATATGACCTCACTTTCATTAAACATGGTTATCAATTGTTGACTAAGTGGACTTCTATCTTCATCTACAACGATGATAGGCAAATCAGTCACTTTCCCTTTTTGATAAACGGCGCCAACCAAAACACCATATAAAACCGGTGCTCCTAAAAAAAGCATTAACAAAACTTTGTTTTGAAAAAAAAGCTGAAATTCCCGTTTCAATAAGGATAAGAATGTACGCATAATACTTATTTACTAGTGTCGAGATGAAGGATAAATGTTGCTTTTGTTAGAAGTTTTCGAGCATCATCCAACTGAACTGCTTTCAATTTCACTTCAAACAAGGATTCTTGTTGCTCAAAATCAGGATAGGCTGTAGCAATATTGGCATAAGAATTTAAGGCTTTGATAGAGACCACTTCCGCTTCTATTTTTTTACCTTTTAAATAAGGAAACAAAAGTTCTTGTTTACTACCCACCGTTAGGTTTTGCAATTGTCTTTCAGGAATCGTCACCCTAAAATATGTCCCATCCACCAAGTAGCCCGAAAGCAAACTATAACCTGCCAAAGCAAGTTCCCCTACTTTCAAATTGATCGTTTCAATAGTCATATTCTGAGGAGCTAAGATAAAACGTTCTTTCGTCGCTACATCGACCTCGGAGACAGCACCAATTGCTCTTTCTTTTTGGCCCAACGCCATTTTTTGCTGTTCTATACGTGAACCATTTTCCGCATCTGCCAACTCGGCCTGAACGGCTAAATATTGATTTTTAGCACCTTGGAACTTCATATAGACTTCGTCATATTTTTGCTGTGCAATCAAAGAATCTTTAATCAAGTTTTCCATCCGTGCCAAAGATTTCTGTGCAAATTCATACTGTTCGCGTAGTCCATCTCGCTTAGCTCTCAACTGTTTCAACTGGTTTTCGGTGGCACCTTTTACAGCCATTTTATATTGGGCCTCAGCAGACTCAAGCGCACCCTTTGCTTGAATAGACTTTGCTTCAACCTCAGGAAATTCTAGAATCATCAAAGTATCACCAGCTTGTACAACATCTCCTTCGCTTACTAATATCTGATGTACTTTTCCAGGAATTTTCGTTGTTACAGCAATTTGATCCCGCTCAATTTTTCCTTCAAAAGAATTTTTGAGAGGAGTATCATGACCACAACTTTGTATTAATGCCGCGACGCCTAGGATATATATAAATTTTCTCATAATTACTTGACTAATGATTGATAAAGACTTCCTTGTGATGTTAATAATTCTAAAACAGCGCTACGTTGTACCAACAATTGATTATAAAAACTCAGCGATTGCTTATACAATTCGTTTTCCGCACTTAATCTTTCCGTGACATCTATTAAACCAGCTTCAAATTGCTTTGCTGCAAGAGCAAGATTATTATTGGCAATTTTAATCTGCTGTTCATGTACTGCCATCTTTTTCATCGACAATTGGTAATCCGAATTTGTTTTGCGTTGCAAAAGCAGTAATTTATCTTTCGTATCATTCCATTTATTTTGATTCATGATCAGATCAAGATTTGCTTTTTTAATATTGTTACGATGTTGATTACCATCAAATACATCCCACTTAGCCCCTACACCTATAGCAAAACCTGGAGCCAGTTGAAAATGATTCGCACTTAGATTTACATCTCCTGTAAGCGGCACATCTTTGAACTTAAATTTGGTATCAAACGCATTGAGATAAAAAGCACTACCAAATGCAAAGATTTGAGGTAATCGAGCACCCTTTTCTTTTTTCAATACATATTCATAAGCGCGCTGAGAACTCGCCAAAGCTTGCAACTCTTTCCTGTTCTCCACCGGTGGCTGTACAGGATCAACTAAAACCAATTCAAGCGGATAACTAACAAGCTTAAGGCTATCAACGGTCATCTTTGTCAGTTCTTCTAATTTAAAATATAAGAGCTCACCGCTATTTTGAGATTCGGCTTTCTTACTTTCTAATTCCAGCATTGCCAATTTGATCTTATCACGATCATAGGGTATAGCTAAACCATTCTCAATCGCTTTGACAACTTTTTGATGTTCTTTATTCAATCTTTTCTCCGAATCAGCAATCAGGGCATCAACTTCTTTTAATAACATAATTTGATCAAAAGTCTGTACCACTTCTTGAGCAAGACCTTCATACCCCGCTTCGGTCATCAACTGCTGAGCTTTAAACTTTTCATCTAAAGCTTTTTTTCCATTCGTTATCTGTAATCCACTAAAAATTACCTGCGTAGCATTTACTCCTGCAAACCCCACTTGAGATGAGGTATTGAATTTCTGAGCACCTTCAAAAAGATTCAGGCCCAGTATCGGTAATGTTCTTGTTGGAAGATCCAACTCGCCAGTGCTATTTAGATAACCATACATCCCCATCGCAGTCACATGAGGTAATAGTTTTCCGCTAACAGTATTCTTATCTAAAAGCGTCTTCTGATTTTCTAAATAACTATTCTTAATATCGCTATTATTCCTAATTGCCTTTTGGATAGGTTCTTTCAACTGCGAGCTTATTCCTTGCTGCGCAAAGGAATTGCTTTGATGAAAGAATGGCAATAAAAATAGCAAGCATGAAATTTTTTTAAATAACATATTCATAACTCTTTTAAGGGTCGATTAGTATCAATATTAACAATACAAATGTGCGTATGTTTTACGTCATAATTTTTAAGATATCTTAAAAAGAGAAGAAATCAAACCACTTGCCCTCTAATAACCGATAATGTTTGTTGGGAAATACCCAAATAAGAGGCAATATGTCCCAAAGAAGCATTCTGTAGGAGTTCTGGTGTTTCTTCTAAAAGTAACTGGTACCGTTCTAATGCGGTCTGGAATTGCGTATTGTAAAAACGATTTGAAAAACTTATCAATGAATCCAATAATGCTTTTTGAATGATTTGATTGACGATAATATCTGTCTTTGCTAATTCAAAAATAGGTTGAAAGGGTATAAAAGAAATTTTACATTTCGTTAGTGCTTGAAACCCGAAGAGCGATGGTTTCTGATAGAAAACACTTTCAATACCTGTGCTAAAGGTATTTGGTCCGAAAAAATAATGGGTGATATCTTTATTATTTTTGTAGTAGAAAATCCGAGTTAGACCAGTCTCTATAAAATAGATATATTTCAGGTAACTATCCGGTTCAAAGATTATATCACCTTTTTGAAATTCTTTTGTTTCAATGATTTGAGAAAATAAGAACGTTAAGTCGTCATCAATTGAATAAAGGCTTTTGAAATGCTCCAATACTGTCATACTTTAAATATGATAATTTTTAATGATATTACATCAAAAAAATGCCCTTAATATGTACATATTAAGGGCATTCCAATCTTTTATATTTATTTGCTATTGCATATCAAAAAGGTGTTTCTCTGCATGGTAAGATGATCTGACCAACGGGCCTGACTCTACATATTTGAAACCCATTTTCAAACCAATTTCTTTATACTTATCAAATTGAGCTGGGGTTACCCACTCTATAACGGGATGATGTGCTTTAGTCGGTTGCAAATACTGACCGATGGTCAAAATATCAACACCAACATCAAAAAGATCTTGCATCGTCTCGATAACATCCTGTTCAGTTTCACCAAAACCTAACATAATACCCGATTTAGTACGTAAACCAGCCTCAGAAATACGACGAAGACATTCTAATGAACGGTCATATTTTGCTTGGATACGAACTTCTCGAGTCAAACGGCGAACTGTTTCAATATTATGTGAAACAACCTCCGGGCGAACAGCCAATACGCGATCAAGATTCTCCCATTGTCCTTTAAAATCAGGAATCAATGTTTCCAACGTTGTTGTAGGACTTTCTTGACGGATAGCATTGATTGTTTCAGCCCAAATGATAGAACCACCATCTTTCAGGTCATCACGATCCACCGAAGTGATCACACAATGTTTCACTTGCATTAATTTAACCGAATTTGCAACTCGTGCAGGCTCATCTAACTCAACAGCTTTCGGTCGTCCTGTTGATACAGCACAAAACGAACAAGAACGTGTGCAAATATTACCTAAAATCATGAAAGTAGCCGTTCCTGCACCCCAACACTCACCCATGTTCGGACAGTTTCCACTTTCGCAAATAGTATGAAGCTTATGCTCATCTACTAATCCTCTGACATGTCTATATTCTTTACCAACTGGCAATTTTACACGCAACCAATCTGGCTTACGCTGTGTTTGTGTAGCAGGAATAACTGGAAGTTCAATCATAAGGCAAAGTTAATGATTATAAATGTAATTTTTAATCGACATTTTGTAGGAATACTATCATAATATCTGCAGACCCAACAAGCCATTTATGTTAAACGTATCGTTTTTTTTATGATATTTGTAGTTACATCATATTTAATACCAATTCATATGCGATTTAGCCATTCAATAACTTTGGTACTTTTAGCGGGAATGATACCCCTAAATATATTTGCTCAACAAAATTTTGACTTAATACCGAAACCAGCCAGCCTTACGCTCGCTATTGGTACCTACCACATACCTGCTGCCCCAAAGATCTACGTTTCACAAGATTTTTTAGCTGCTAGTCAGTTACTAACGGAGCACCCTGCGATTGAATCGGTCACTACTGAAATCGTAAAAAAAATCAAAAGAGCACCAAAAGAAGGTATTCGGATTTTAAAAGCCGAAGACACCGATAAATTGGATAAAGCTGCATATCGTATCGCTATCAATGAAAAGGGAATCCTTATTCTTGCGCATGAGGTGGCGCCAGTGATCAATGCCATCTATTCGCTAGTCCAATTAGGCTATCTACAAGATGACCCATCCCAAATCGCTGCTGTTGATATAGAAGACCAACCAAGCTTTTCCTATAGAGGTTTACATTTAGACCCTTCACGTCATTTTATTCCGTTTCCCATTATGAAGAAATTTGTGGATATCATGGCCATCTACAAATTTAACAATTTGCATTGGCACCTTACTGATGGAGCCGGATGGAGGTTAGAAATCAATCAGTATCCAGAATTGACGGCAAAAGCTGCGTGGCGTACACATGTCAAGTGGAAAGATTGGTGGAACAATGGCCGTCAATATGTTGATGCCGGCACTCCAAATGCAAGCGGTGGTTTCTACACGCAACAACAAGCACGAGAATTGGTCGAATATGCCGCAGCAAAAGGAATCAATATCATTCCAGAAATAGAAATGCCCGGTCACTCCGAGGAAGTTCTTGCCGTTTACCCAGAATTGTCCTGCTCAGGACTACCATATACACAATCAGAATTATGTATCGGCAATGAAAAAACCTATACCTTCTTAAAAAATGTATTGGATGAAGTGATTGCTATTTTTCCCTCGCCTTACATCCATATTGGGGGTGATGAAGCTGACAAGAAACATTGGAAAAATTGTCCAAAGTGTCAAGCTTTAAAAGCAAAAGAAGGACTAAAATCTGAAGAAGAACTACAAAGTTATCTCATCAAACAAATCGATGAGTATGTACAATCAAAAGGGCGCAAGATCATAGGCTGGGACGAGATATTGGAGGGGGGATTAACGAAAGGTGCAACGGTCATGAGTTGGAGAGGCGAATCAGGGGGCATTAAGTCCGCTAACGCAGGTCACGATGTGATTATGACACCTGGCTCTCACCTTTATTTTGACTCCTACCAGACGGACCCTAGGACGCAACCGGAAACGATAGGTGGTTACCTACCCATCAGCAAGGTTTATGAATACAACCCCATCCCGGCTGATATCGAAAAAGATAAAGCCAAGCATGTATTAGGTGCTCAAGCGAATCTATGGGCAGAGTATATGCCCAACTACCAACAACTGGAGTATATGGCTTTTCCAAGAGCTTTAGCTTTAGCAGAAGTGGTATGGACAAAAACAGAATTGAAAAATTGGCCGAATTTCCATAAAAGACTACAGTCACATTATAAAATTTTGCAACATTTTGATATCAATTATTATCGTCCTTCTTACAATGTAAAAGCTAACGTAGATTTTGACGAAGCGAAAAATACAAATATAGTTACGCTAAGCACGGAACAGCTACATGCAAGCGATATCCGCTATACCATCGATGGATCAAAACCAACTTATCAATCCACCCCTTATAACAACTCCTTTGATCTCGCTACTCCAACGATTGTCAAGGCAGCATATTTCTTAGATTCTATCCAGGTAGGGCCTACTGAGACCATCCAACTGGATGTACATAAAGCCATAGGAAAAACGGTTACTTATAATAACAAGTGGGATGATGGATATCCAGCACAGAAAGAGTTGACATTGACCAATGGTGTCAAAGGTGGATTAACCTATCAAGATGGACAATGGCAAGGTTTTTTAAAGGATCTCGATGTTGTCGTTGACTTAGAGCGTCGCGAAGAAATCAATAGCGTGGCAATGAACTTCATGCAAATTACAGGTCCCGGTGTATATATGCCCGGAGAGTTTAAGGTTTTATTATCCGAGAATGGCCGTACATTCAGAGAAGTTGGCATTGTGCAAAACGATATATCAGACCAAGATCCTACTTTAACGTTTAAACGTTTTGAACTCAAATTGACAAAAGCACAGCAAGCAAGATATGTTCGTGTAATTGCTACAAACCCTAAAAGAGGATTTTTATTTGCTGACGAACTTATCGTCTATTAATAGCATCAATATAGCAAGAGAAGCGGCGTTTAAACAGATACCGCTTCTCTTATTTTTAGAGCGATATCATCCCTAAATGATTTATCTGAAAATAAATAGCGGAAAATCAAATAAAATGATGTAATTTTGCACTCCGACAAAGCGGTCGGAATATACCCTTCTCGAAGCGCATTTTTGATTGTCTTTGTTCATACTTTGAAATTTTATTTTTTGAACTAGATATAATGCCAAGAAACACCTCCATTAAATCGGTTTTAATCATTGGATCAGGTCCAATCGTCATTGGACAAGCCTGTGAATTTGATTATTCGGGATCTCAAGCAGCCCTTTCTTTAAAAGAAGAAGGCATTGAAGTTTCCATCATCAACTCGAACCCTGCAACGATTATGACTGATAAAGTCATTGCAGACCACGTTTATTTACTTCCTTTAACGGTAGAAAGTATTGAAGACATTCTCAAAGAAAATAATGTTGACGCCGTGTTGCCTACCATGGGAGGCCAAACAGCGTTAAACTTATGTATCGAAGCTTCAAACATCGGGTTATGGGAAAAATATGACGTTAAGGTTATCGGTGTTGATGTTGCTGCAATTGAAAAAACAGAAAACCGTGAAGAGTTCCGTCAATTAATGATCGATATCGGTGTAGGTGTAGCACCTTCGAAAATCGCCAACTCTTTCTTAGAAGGTAAAGAAGCTGCTCAAGAAATTGGGTATCCATTGGTTATCCGTCCTAGCTACACGCTAGCAGGTACCGGAGGTGGATTCGTACACTCGAAAGATGAGTTTGACGCAGCACTAAGCAGAGGCTTAAGCGCTTCTCCTACTCACGAAGTTTTAGTTGAGAAGGCCGTTTTAGGTTGGAAAGAATTCGAATTAGAGTTGTTACGTGATACCAATGATAACGTCATCATCATTTGTACAATCGAGAACTTTGACCCGATGGGTATCCACACGGGTGACTCTATCACAGTTGCTCCAGGGATGACTTTATCCGATAAGTGCTACCAAGACATGCGTAATCAAGCAATCTTGATGATGCGCTCAATTGGTAACTTTGCAGGTGGTTGTAACGTACAATTCTCTGTTAATCCGGATAACGAAGACATTATCGCTATTGAGATCAATCCACGTGTATCCCGTTCTTCAGCGCTAGCCTCTAAAGCGACTGGTTACCCGATTGCAAAAATTGCTGCTAAATTAGCAATTGGTTACAATCTGGATGAATTACAAAACCAAATCACGAAAACAACTTCAGCTTACTTCGAGCCAACTTTAGATTATGTAATCGTTAAAGTACCTCGTTTTAACTTTGATAAATTCAAAGGAGCAAATACGGAATTAGGCTTACAAATGAAAGCAGTAGGTGAGGTAATGGCAATCGGCCGTACGTTTATCGAAGCACTTCAGAAAGCTTGTCAATCATTAGAAACAAACCGTGCTGGTTTAGGTGCCGATGGTCGTCAATTACGCGATTTAGAAGAAATCATGTATAGTCTAGAGCATCCAAGTGGTGACCGTCTATTCCATATAAAAGATGCTTTCGAATTAGGAGTTCCTTTGGAATCAATCCGCAAAGCAACACGCATCGATAAATGGTACTTAGTACAAATTCAAGAATTAGTAGCTTTAGAAACAGAACTTCGTCGTTACCAATTAAATAATATCCCTAAAGATTTCTTCATGACCTTGAAACAAAAAGGTTATTCAGATATTCAGATCTCTTGGTTATTAGGAAATGTAACAGAAGATGAAGTATACGACCGTCGTAAAGCACTAGGCATCAGCCGTGTTTACAAAATGGTTGATACATGTGCTGCGGAATTCCCTGCACAAACTCCTTACTTCTACTCTACGTTTGAGGAAGAAAACGAATCTGTACCATCTGACAAGAAAAAAATCGTCGTATTAGGTTCAGGTCCAAACCGTATTGGTCAAGGTATCGAATTTGATTATTCTTGTGTACACGGTCTATTGGCAGCTAAAGAAGCTGGATTCGAAGCCATCATGGTGAACTGTAACCCTGAAACTGTTTCAACAGATTTCAACATGGCTGATAAATTATACTTTGAGCCTGTATTCTGGGAGCATGTTCGCGAAATCATTGAATTAGAAAAACCAGTTGGTGTAATCGTTCAATTAGGTGGACAGACAGCTCTTAAAATGGCGGATCAATTAGAAGCATTAGGCGTTAAGATTATCGGAACAGACTTCCAAAATATGGATTTAGCCGAAGATCGTGGTCGTTTCTCAGATCTATTAAAATCATTAGATATTCCATATCCGAGATATGGTGTTGCTGAATCTGCAGAAGAAGCAATCAAAGTTGCGAATGAAGTAGGTTACCCAGTTCTTGTACGTCCGTCATATGTATTAGGAGGTCAAGGAATGAGCATCGTGATCAATGATGATGACTTGGAGAAAGCAGTAGTCAATTTATTGAAAAACCTTCCTGGAAACCGTGTCTTAATTGACCACTTCTTGGATCGTGCTGAAGAGGCTGAATCAGATTCAATCTGTGATGGTGAAGATGTACACATCATTGGTATGATGGAGCACATCGAGCCTGCAGGAATCCATTCAGGTGACTCTTACGCAGTATTACCTCCATTTAGCTTATCACAGTCTGTACAAGACAAAATGGAAGAGTACTCTATTAAATTAGCGAAAGCATTAAACGTAAGCGGTTTATTAAATATACAATTCGCAGTAAAAGGTGAAAATGTATATGTAATCGAAGCTAACCCACGTGCATCACGTACCGTTCCTTTTATCGCTAAAGCATACGATGTACCTTACATCAATATCGCAACAAAAATCATGTTGGGTGTAAACAAATTGAAAGATTTCAAAATCGAGCGCAAGTTGCAAGGTTGGGCAATTAAAGAACCTGTATTCTCGTTCTCTAAATTCCCTGAAGTTGATAAACAATTAGGACCAGAAATGAAATCGACAGGTGAAGCCATCCGTTTCATCAAAGATTTAAATGATCCTTACTTTAGAGATTTAGTTGCTAAAAAATCGATGTTCTTATCGAAATAAGCACAAATCACTTATACAAAAAAAGCCTTCTTATTAATTTAAGAAGGCTTTTTTTGTATTTATAAAATTCTTCGGAATCTATATATCCTTGACGCATCTAAATCCGACATTGTTCGTCGGACTATTAATCTCACCCTTACCCCTGCTCCCTGCTTTATAACGTTCACAATATTGGTCGTTACAGAGAAATGAACCTCCACGTTGTACACGTTTTACAGCACCGGGTTCATCAGGGTCATAAGAGTCCTTCGGACCACTGGGATTATCGGCCGTGCTATTCGCGTAATAATCCGGACGATAATAATCCGCACACCATTCCCAGACATTACCTTCCATATCATACAGACCAATAGCATTGGAAGGAAAAGCTTTAGCTGGTGAAGTACCGATATAACCATCTAACTTCGTATTGAGAACCGGGAATTCCCCTTGAAAAATATTCGCCAGATAACGGTCATTATCCAACAATTCATTTCCCCAATAATAGGTCATTGGATTTGAAGTTCTGGCGCGTGCGGCATACTCCCATTCTGCCTCTGTCGGTAAACGCTTTCCTGTCCACTTCGCATACGCTTCAGCATCTTGGTAAGCAATATGCACTACTGGAAAGGTCTCCTTGCCCTGAATACTGCTATTTGGCCCTTCAGGATGCCTCCAGTTGGCTCCGACCACATAAGACCACCATTGTAGGTGATTGTTCAAACCTTGAACCTCTTTAGGTGGTGAAAAAATTGCTGAACCTGGTTTCAACATATTGGGATCTACACCTGGAAATTCTTTTGGATCCAAAGGTCTCTCCGCAAGAGTTACATAACCTGTAGCCTGCACAAATTTCTCAAATTGACCATTCGTAACTTCATGTTCATCAATTAAAAAATCTGCTATCTTAACTTCATGAACAGGCTTAGCATCTGCAAAATCATTCGACCCCATCATGAAATAACCACCAGCGACATGTACCATCTTGACCTTATCGATACCAGCACCTTCTACAATATGGTGCGCAGTATCTGAATCCGAAAACCGTGATGGGATATGAGCTGCCATATAACAACGAGAAGAATCTTGGGAGACAAAAAGATCAGCTGTTTGGCCCTTCGGCTCGCTATTGCTAAAGCATGAAAGCAATAAACAAAAAGATGGGGTAAATAAGAATAATTTCGTGTTCATGAGTAGGTGAATATCAAATAAAGATACAATTTATACATTTTTAAACAAGAACTGAAAATAACCTAAAATAAAAAAGGAGAACAGTTAGCTGTTCTCCTTCTTCTTTGGGACAAAAAGATTATACGCCTAATTGAACACCACTTACTTTACCTTCTTTTGAACGGATTTTAGTAGTACCACCACCATTCAATGTAATATCTACTGGGGTATTGGTCTTCCAAGCACCTTTTGTAAAGTCAGGAATATCTACAGTTCTAGAATCACGTTTAACCGAATCAAAACTTAATGGTACGATACAGCTCCATGAAGCAGCATCATATACATCCTGATCCAAAGGTAATCCGTTACGTAAACAGTCAATTAAACGCCAGTCCATCATGAAATCCATTCCACCATGACCACCTACTTGTTTTGCTTGCTCACCAATGAATTTCACTAATTCAGGTGTGTATTTTGTATACAGTTCTTTTAATTTATCCTTAGAGATAAATTCATGTCCAAAAGCAATATTCTCATCAGGATACTTCTGCGCAAAACCTTTAGTACCACTTAACGTATGTAATCTAGAGTAAGGTCTTGGGGAAGTAACATCATGTTGCAACATAATTGTTTTACCCAATTCAGTACGAATCAAAGTTGTATTCATATTACCTCTGAAGCTTTTACCCACAAATTCTTGATAGAAAGAATCTGTTGCTGCCAATTCTTTCGCCTTAGCACCCATTTGAAAATCATTAGTAGACATAGCAACTAAATGATTCATCTTGTCACCACGGTTAATGTTCATACATTGCGCAACAGGACCTAAACCATGCGTAGGATATAAGTTACCGTTCAGCTTAATATTCTCACGTAATCTCCACATGTTATCGTAACCATTTTTCGCAAAATTCAAGTCCAATAAATCGTGGATATATGCACCTTCACCATGTAGGATTTCACCAAATAAGCCCTGACGTGCCATATTCAATGTTAACATTTCAAAGAAGTCATAGCAACAGTTTTCCAACATCATGCAATGCTTTTTTGTCTCTTCCGAAACTTTAACAACTTCCCAACAATCTTTTACTGTTAATGCAATAGGCACTTCACAAGCAGCATGCGCACCAGCTTTCATTGCACCAATACTCATTTGAGCATGATAATCCCAAGGCGAGCAAATATATACTAAATCTAATTTTTCATTCTTTAGCATGTCTTTCCATCCGTCTTCACCGGAATAAGACTTTGCATCTTTCAATGATTTTTTGCGTAATATACCTTGAGCACGTTCAACACGGTCAGCATGCTTATCGCATAAAGCCACAATTTCAACACCTTCAATGTATGATAAACGGTCTACAGCACCTGGACCACGCATCCCTAACCCAATAACAGCAACACGTACTTTATCAATTTTTGGAGCTACAAAACCCGACATATTGAATTTTGTCGCTGCAAACGCATTGGTATTTAAAGTTGGTAATGTCATCGCAACAGATGATAAAATACCCGCTTTCTTCAAGAAATCTCTTCTATTAGCATTCATATTTGATAGATATAATTTACATACAAAATTAAAGGGGCTATAGAAAGCCCCTCTAAAATCACCTATTTTAAAACAAACTAAACAGTCTTTGAAATGATTATCAAACCTAGTGATACCAGTCGTTCAATAATTAGTTATAGAATTGGTCTACGACCTTTTCTATAACAAGAATACACTAGAAAATCGATAATTAAAAATAAAATATCAAAGCAAACGATTGCTTAAAATAAACAACCGTTTGCAGAGCAGCCATAACCACGACAACAAGCTCAAATTCTAGTAACCAATAAGTTACACCAAGTCATCACCTACTCTAATATTTGAAAATAAGCTTAAAATGACAACCCCTCCTACAAAAAAATATTTCGTACCCGGTCGTTCCCAATATCAATATAAAGTAAACGATTGACTGCATGTCGACTAGAGAAAACGTTAGGTATGCTTATGCAGATAACAGCGAATATCCCGTATACCAACTTTTCAGAAAATTCAAGGGGCAAGCTTTGTGAAGACTCTGTTTAAATCCCAAAACGTTATCTAACAAAGTAAAAAGGACTATAGTACATTGCTGACCCCGTTATATATAAAGCTGTATCCTTTACAAACAACATATGGTTGCTTAACAAAATGAGAGTGCCACCACCCGCTATTGCGAGCTTCAAGGGTAAAATCAGTGATCCTTACGGACCCGATATGCTCCAAAAGCAGGAGGGATATAACCATAACTGTTATTATGGGCTTCTAATGTTAAGATAAGATTTAGGACCTACTTGGTGGGCAAAGCTGCAGGGCACTTTACAGGCAGAGAAGTGTCGATAGCCCGTGTTAAGGGAGAGAAATCTACCTTAGTAATATATAAAAGACAGAGATATCGGATAATGTGTCCAAGAGAACGTGACCCTGGGATGGTCACCGATAACTGCCAGGAAATGGTACCGACCTAATTTCCAGTCCATTGCAGTGTTTTGAGGCAAGGCCATCGGTTGCTGGGTGATGTCCGGTCCGGCCGTGCTCTCCCCCAGAAAATACGGAACACAAAAAAGCCCTTGCTATCCTGCAAGGGCTTCTGTATAAAAAAAGGCACCGACCTACTCTCCCACCTGTTACGGCAATACCATCGGCTCTGGCGGGCTTGACTTCTCTGTTCGGAATGGGAAGAGGTAGACACCGCCGATATAGGCACCTAAAATAAGGTTATCAGAATATAGCAACACTATCCATTATGGATAAAGTGACCATCTGATCTATAGACAATTGAAAGAAAAACTAAAAGAGGAAGACAACAGTGTCTGCGTTGCTTGAGAAAGCTTCGGGTGATTAGTATTGCTCAGCTATGGTATCTCTACCTTTACACCTGCAACCTATCGACGTAGTAGTCTTCTACGGCCCTATAAGGAAGTCTCATCTCGTGGCTAGTTTCGCACTTAGATGCTTTCAGCGCTTATCTATTCCCGACGTAGCTACCCAGCCGTACACCTGGCGGCATAACTGGTTTACCAGCGGTCAGTCCATCCCGGTCCTCTCGTACTAAGGACAGATCCACTCAAACTTCCAACGCCCACAACAGATAGGGACCGAACTGTCTCGCGACGTTCTGAACCCAGCTCGCGTGCCACTTTAATGGGCGAACAGCCCAACCCTTGGGACCTTCTCCAGCCCCAGGATGTGACGAGCCGACATCGAGGTGCCAAACCTCCCCGTCGATATGAGCTCTTGGGGGAGATCAGCCTGTTATCCCCAGCGTACCTTTTATCCTTTGAGCGATGGCCCTTCCATACAGAACCACCGGATCACTATGTCCGTCTTTCGACCCTGTTCGACTTGTTGGTCTCACAGTCAAGCAAGCTTATGCCATTGCACTCCTCGTACGGTTACCAAGCGTACTGAGCTTACCTTTGAAAGCCTCCGTTACCTTTTTGGAGGCGACCACCCCAGTCAAACTACCCACCAAACAATGTCCTCGATATAACCGAGTTAGAAACCGGATACAGAAAGGGCGGTATTTCAAGGTTGATTCCATGACTCCTAGCGAAGCCACTTCAACATCTCCCGCCTATCCTACACATCCTGTACCCAATTCCAATGTTAAGCTATAGTGAAGGTGCATGGGGTCTTTCCGTCCCGTTGCGGGTAATCGGCGTCTTCACCGATACCACAATTTCACCGAGCTCATGGCTGAGACAGCGCCCAGATCGTTACACCATTCGTGCAGGTCGGAACTTACCCGACAAGGAATTTCGCTACCTTAGGACCGTTATAGTTACGGCCGCCGTTTACTGGGGCTTCGATTCAATGCTTCTCTTACGATGACATCCCCTCTTAACCTTCCAGCACCGGGCAGGTGTCAGGCCTTATACTTCATCTTTCGATTTTGCAAAGCCATATGTTTTTGTTAAACAGTCGCCTGGGCCTTTTCACTGCGGCTTCTCCATTGCTGGAGGAAGCGCCCCTTCTCCCGAAGTTACAGGGCCATTTTGCCGAGTTCCTTAGCCATGATTCACTCGAGCACCTTAGGATTCTCTCCTCGACTACCTGTGTCGGTTTACGGTACGGGTTTTTATAACCTGAAGCTTAGCGGGTTTTCTTGGAAGTCTGTTTACCTGCTCTATCAACGCCGCCGAAGCTTTGCTGTACTATTGGGTTTCAGCAGGGTCGGCGGATTTGCCTACCGTCCCTATACCTACGCCTTTCAACGAACTATTCCGTCAGTTCGCGGCAGTGTCACTACTCCGTCACCACATCGCAGTTATAAAAAGTACTGGAATATTGACCAGTTGTCCATCGGCTTGCTCCCTTCGGATGCGCCTTAGGCCCCGACTAACCCTGATCCGATTAGCGTTGATCAGGAAACCTTAGTCTTTCGGTGGGCGGGTTTCTCACCCGCCTTATCGTTACTTATGCCTACATTTGCTTTTCTATGCACTCCACGACCCATTACCAGATCGCTTCACCGTAAATAGAATGCTCCCCTACCAGATGTATCTAATGATACAAATCCATAGCTTCGGTAATACACTTGATGCCCGTTTATTATCCACGCCCGGCCGCTCGACTAGTGAGCTGTTACGCACTCTTTAAATGAATGGCTGCTTCCAAGCCAACATCCTAGCTGTCTAGGCAACCGGACCTCGTTAGTTCAACTTAGCGTATATTTAGGGACCTTAGCTGATGGTCTGGGTTCTTTCCCTCTCGGCCTTGGACCTTAGCACCCAAAGCCTCACTGCCGGCCATATCTTATAGCATTCGGAGTTCGTCTGGATTTGGTAGGATTTGACTCCCCCGCACCCAATCGGTAGCTCTACCTCTATAAGACTCTATGCCGACGCTGTTCCTAAAAACATTTCGGGGAGTACGAGCTATTTCCCAGTTTGATTAGCCTTTCACCCCTACCCTCAGGTCATCCGAAAACTTTTCAACGTTTATCGGTTCGGTCCTCCATTACATGTTACTGCAACTTCAACCTGCCCAAGGGTAGATCACAAGGTTTCGCGTCTACCTCATCTGACTATGCGCCCTATTAAGACTCGCTTTCGCTTCGGCTGCGTGGCTGAACCACTTAACCTTGCCAGACAAGAGTAACTCGTAGGCTCATTATGCAAAAGGCACGCCGTCACTGCACCTGGCAGCTCCGACCGCTTGTAAGCACACGGTTTCAGGTTCTTTTCACTCCTCTGTTCGAGGTTCTTTTCACCTTTCCCTCACGGTACTAGTTCACTATCGGTCTCTCAGGAGTATTTAGCCTTATCAGATGGTGCTGACAGATTCCCACAGGGCGTCTCCGACCCCGCGGTACTCAGGGTACTGCTAGGCTAGCATTCTATACGTGTACCGGGCTATCACCGTTTATAGCTGGGCTTCCCATCCCATTCCACTTCTGTTTGCTAATGCCACTTCGCAGCCCTACAACCCCACTGATGCCGTAACATCAATGGTTTGGGCTCTTTCCCGTTCGCTCGCCACTACTTGGGAAATCATTATTATTTTCTTCTCCTACGCCTACTTAGATGTTTCAGTTCAGCGCGTTCGCGTATTATACAACATACCTTCAGTATGCTAGGTTGCCCCATTCGGAAATCTTCGGATCGAACTCACATTTGCTAATCCCCGAAGCTTATCGCAGCTTATCACGTCCTTCATCGCCTCTGAGAGCCTAGGCATCCCCCGTGTGCCCTTATTTACTTTCTTCACCTCATAGCCCTTTTGCTACTATGGGTTGCTTTTTGATATATATAACCATGATGCTACGCATTAATCCGTTCGGCCTTGACCGAGGGTCTTCATAATACATCGAACACATCACAGTATTGTCTCTACTGTTGTCTTCTCTTGTAATTTTTTTCTTTCAATATGTCAAAGAACTCTTTGTCGCCCTTATAATGAACACAATATCTTGGTGTTCGGGCAGACCTGTGGAGAATATCGGAGTCGAACCGATGACCCCCTGCGTGCAAGGCAGGTGCTCTAGCCAGCTGAGCTAATTCCCCGTATCGTTTTATGGTAGTCCCGAGCAGATTTGAACTGCTGACCCCTACATTATCAGTGTAGTGCTCTAACCAACTGAGCTACGGGACTAGCTTATCATTCTCTCTCTGGACCATCCTACAGGGATGGGCACATTTCTTCAAATGTTTCTTTTTGTTTCTTAATATAAATCATGTGTATACGTAACGAGCTTCAATCTTGAATGCTCTAGAAAGGAGGTATTCCAGCCGCACCTTCCGGTACGGCTACCTTGTTACGACTTAGCCCCAATTATCGGTTTTACCCTAACACGCTCCTTGCGGTTACATGCTTTAGGTACCCCCAACTTTCATGGCTTGACGGGCGGTGTGTACAAGGCCCGGGAACGTATTCACCGCGTCATTGCTGATACGCGATTACTAGCGAATCCAACTTCATGAGGTCGAGTTGCAGACCTCAATCCGAACTGTGAATGGCTTTTAGAGATTAGCATCATATTGCTATGTAGCTGCCCGCTGTACCATCCATTGTAGCACGTGTGTAGCCCCGGACGTAAGGGCCATGATGACTTGACGTCGTCCCCACCTTCCTCACTGTTTGCACAGGCAGTCTGTTTAGAGTCCCCGACATAACTCGCTGGCAACTAAACATAGGGGTTGCGCTCGTTGCGGGACTTAACCCAACACCTCACGGCACGAGCTGACGACAGCCATGCAGCACCTAGTTTCGTGTCCCGAAGGACTGATCCGTCTCTGGATCATTCACTAACTTTCAAGCCCGGGTAAGGTTCCTCGCGTATCATCGAATTAAACCACATGCTCCTCCGCTTGTGCGGGCCCCCGTCAATTCCTTTGAGTTTCAATCTTGCGACCGTACTCCCCAGGTGGATAACTTAACGCTTTCGCTTGGACGCTTACTGTGTATCGCAAACATCGAGTTATCATCGTTTAGGGCGTGGACTACCAGGGTATCTAATCCTGTTTGATCCCCACGCTTTCGTGCATCAGCGTCAATGCTAACTTAGTGAGCTGCCTTCGCAATCGGAGTTCTAAGACATATCTATGCATTTCACCGCTACTTGTCTTATTCCGCCCACTTCAAATAGATTCAAGTCCTACAGTATCAAAGGCACTGCGACAGTTAAGCTGCCGTCTTTCACCACTGACTTATAGGACCGCCTACGCACCCTTTAAACCCAATAAATCCGGATAACGCTTGGATCCTCCGTATTACCGCGGCTGCTGGCACGGAGTTAGCCGATCCTTATTCTTCAGGTACATTCAGCTACTTACACGTAAGTAGGTTTATTCCCTGACAAAAGCAGTTTACAACCCATAGGGCAGTCATCCTGCACGCGGCATGGCTGGTTCAGAGTTGCCTCCATTGACCAATATTCCTTACTGCTGCCTCCCGTAGGAGTCTGGTCCGTGTCTCAGTACCAGTGTGGGGGATTCTCCTCTCAGAGCCCCTAGACATCGTAGCCTTGGTGAGCCGTTACCTCTCCAACTAGCTAATGTCACGCGAGCCCATCCATATCCTATGAATATTTGATCATCGAGTGATGCCACTCAATGATGTTATGCGGTGTTAATCTCTCTTTCGAGAGGCTATCCCCCAGATATGGGTAGGTTGCTCACGCGTTACGCACCCGTGCGCCACTCTCATCGGTTCGTAGCAAGCTACTCCCCGAATCCCGTCCGACTTGCATGTATTAGGCCTGCCGCTAGCGTTCATCCTGAGCCAGGATCAAACTCTCCATTGTAAAATGAAGTGTAAGATCAAGACTATTTATAATAAATAGAATTGTCTTGTATTTTATTTCTGATTCTAAAATTGAACAGGTTGATTTTTTTTAACTTTCGTCGTTTCTCAACACTACTCGTTACGTTACATGATTATATTTTTAAAGAACTTTTTCCGCTTCCGCATCTCGCTTCGGCTATATGATGTCGGCATTGCGCCGTTATCGATCTTGTTTTTGGTTCCCTTCGTTTCCGTTGGGACTGCAAAGGTAGAGATCTTTTTGGTATATCCAAAATAAATGTGAAAATTTATTTTTGGGAACCTTTTCGATTTCTGCGTCTAAATAACATAGACCCTCTTTTTTTCATTGTCAGCCCTTTCGAACCGACCGTTCCTCCCTTGCGGAGTGGTGCAAAGATAGACCATTTTTATATTCACTTCCAAACGTTTTCTTGCTTATTTATTGATAAAGGAGGTAACTTGCTGTAACATTGGATGATTTATTTCTGAAAGAGCCGAACTGAGGGCTGGATATCGACCAAAAAGCAGGTGCTATGGCCGATCGCTCCTTTATGATGGCCGATCGCATGCTTCTTATTACAGCGCTATAGATTAAGTGTGGATGATTATCAATCGACTGGAATAGCAGATCACTCCTTATATATAGCATATAGTAAACGCATATTGTACCGCTATAGATCAGTAGGGATGATTATCAATCGACCGGAATAGCAGATTGCTCCTTATATATAGTATAGATACTTATTGTTCTATTATAGATAAGTATGGATGATTATCAATAGAACAGAATGTCCGATCGCTCCTTATATATAGTATAGATACTTATTGTCTCTCTGTAGAAATAAGTGTGAACGACTATACTAGACCGGAATAACCATTCACTTTTTATAATAGCATCCCTTACCTACTTATTCCATCGCTATAGATAAGTATGGACTGACTATAATCAGACCAGAAGAGCAGATAGCTTCTTTATAGATAGTAAATACATATTGTACCGCTATAGATAAGCATGGACACAACAGCAGATATTCAATATGCACATCCTACTTGGATTATAACCTAAGTAATATGAACTAGGTACCAACTTCGGTATTAAAATAGGTGTAGATTAGATATAGCTTGGTATTAGTAGGGGATTAATAGAGATATACCCCTATTAACCCCCTACTAACCCCCTATAATCTCACTCTTAATACACTATTAAATATGAAGTTGGTACTAATTTGATATCAACTTATCATCAAGCTTTCTCCTGAACCGATAAAGGTAGTTAGCTGCAAAGCAATTCCATAATTTGAATGGAACAGCACTTTGCAAAAAAGTATTCAAAAGCCAAATTCAAGCGAGTTTCAAAACATGCATAGCATAAATCTTCAACTCAAAGAACAACAGAGAACAAGAGTCAGCGTTTAGCTGGTAATTAAATAAGAGATAAATAGGAATTAAGGACACTTAATAGACATTACACTAATCTTTCAATAATACAGGGGTAATATAAAGACCATCATTTATTCATATATCCTTATTCATAAGGAAACATCCAGCCCCTTACTTTGAAAAAATGATTCACGATGATAAAAGTTGCTTTTTTTGCGGAGATAATGATTCCTGACTTTGATGGAGCTGCTCGAACAATTTTTCAACTTGTCGACCGCATCGATAAGGGAAGATTTGAATTTTTGTTTATATATGGAACAGGACCTGAAAAAATACAAGATTTCGAATCCTTAAAAATACCATCGCTGAGTATTCCAATCCAGCAGAACTATAGTATGGCTATCCCCGCCTTAGCCGATCAACGTCTCAAAAAGAAACTTCATGATTTCAATCCTGATATCATTCATATTGCTACTCCCTCCCTTCTGGGGTTCTATGCACAGAAATATGCCTTAAAAAATCAAATACCTGTCATCAGTATATACCATACACATTTTGTAAGCTACATTGATTACTACCTCAAGCATTTTTCTTTCTTAGTCGGACCCACAAAAAAGAAAATCATTCAAACACAAAATAAATTCTACAATAACTGCGACAAAGTATATGTCCCTACAACGAGTATTGTATCTGAACTCATCAAAATGGGCGTCAACCCCAGTTTGATGCAGATTTGGAAACGAGGAATTGACAATACGTTATTTTCACCAAAGAAAAAAGATCCATCTTGGTTAAAAGAAATAACGGGCAACGACCACCCAACACTATTATTCGCGAGTCGATTAGTGTGGGAAAAGAATTTGAAAACATTGATTGACATCTATACCTTATTGAAACAACAGGACATTCCTTTTAATTTTATAGTAGCAGGGGATGGTTCTGCTCTAGACATCTGCCGCCAAAAAATGCCTGAGGCACTATTTTTAGGAAAGCTGAACCACGATGATCTTTCAAAATTATATGCTTCTTCTACCCTATTTATATTTCCTTCTCATTCGGAAACTTATGGCAACGTCGTGATCGAAGCCTTAGCTTCAGCACTACCCTGCGTTATTGCTGATGGTGGTGGTTCCGCAGATTTAATCATTGAAGGTGTCACTGGTTTTAAATGTAAACCCAAAGATGCTAATGCCTTCGTCAACCGCATAACACAATTATTGCGGGATGAAAAACTAAGAACTGAACTCGGACATGCAGGTTTAGAGTTTAGTAAATCAATGGACTGGACTTCTTTGGCGGATACTTATTTTGCAGAACTTGAACAAATGAGCACAGCTGTAACGGATTCAATTGTTAAAATTCAAGCTGGTTAATGCTGAAACGGATTTTAAAAATTACGATTAGCCTTATCATTCTTCTTTCTTTAGCTGTCTTCATCAGTCATATTGATCTAAAAGCAGTATTTAAAGAAGTCGCTCATATGGGCTGGAAGCTCCTCTGGATTATTGTGATCACCGGACTGGCATATCTCCTTGGAACAGCGGGGTGGCAAAATTGCTTCATCGAAAAACCAAAACAAACATCCTTATGGCAACTATTCTGCATCAGACATATTGGAGAAACTGTAGGACTATTCAACCCCACAAGTATTATAGGTGGTGATTATATTAAAACTGTACTGCTAAAACCAACAGGTACTTCTGAGCAAGAAATTGTAAATTCTGTACTGATATCACGGTTTTTGGCTATTATCACACAATTTTCATTATTCGGCCTTAGCGGATTGTGGTTTCTATTGGGTTCTTTTACTAAAAATATACCCGAACAAATGCTAACGATGTTATGGATATTAGTCATGTTGCTCTTTTCGCTTCCGCTTATTACCTTTTGCATCCTCAAAAGATCTAAAAAATTTCAGGTAACCTCTACGCTATCTTGGAGCTTCTTTCGAAAGCTAAGTATACGTTTTCAAACTATCCTCAATGCTGTATTAGCATTTCATCAAGGACATCCATATCAATGCTACCGTGCATATTTCTATTTTTTTCTACATTGGATGGTGGGTGCTTTGGAACTTTTTCTCATTCTATACTTTTCAGGCATCACCATCCCGATCATACTGAGCCAATTTATGGATATGAGCATTGTCATTATCAAAAGTTTCGGTGCTTTTATTCCGGCTCAAATCGGAATTGAAGAATTCGGGAATAAGCTATTATTGACTAGTGCTGGTATTTATACCGTTCAAATTTGGCTAACCATCGCTTTAATCAGACGTTCCAGACAAGTTTTCTGGATAACCTTTGGCTTCTTAGCCTATATTGGACTTAAAAAAAGACCGTACCTATTATCCTATGGAAATTCTCTTCGTCAGCCATAAATACCCCCCAGCTATTGGCGGCATGGAAAAACAGAGCTTTGAACTCATCAATCACATCGCCACGTATACGACCGTGCATAAAATCGTTTATCAAGGAAATGAATCCATTATCAAATTCTTTTCCTTATTGAATAAACGGATTCTATCCCTACTCATGAAGCATCCTAACATCAAGCTTATCCATTTCAATGATGGTTTAGTTGCTGCTTTTTCTTTACGTCATAGGGGTTATGAACAGCTAAAAAAGGTGGTCACAGTACATGGTCTTGACATTGTATTTCCCTTCGCTTACTTTCAAAATAAAATCATTCCTCAATTCAATAAATTTGATAAAATCATAGCCGTTAGCCGAGCAACAAGACAGGCTGCGATTGATCGCGGTATCGACCCCGCAAGAATTGAGGTCATTCCAAATGGTGTTGACCATAAACTAATCATAGATACGGCAATTCCGATAGCGGCTCTGCTAAGCAAATACAATATTACTACTCAAGAGGATAAACTCATCCTTGCACTTGGGAGACCCGTAAAGCGAAAGGGTATTTCTTGGTTTATCAGTAACGTGTTGCCACAACTACCATCGGACTATAAACTTATTCTAATAGGACCCTTTGCTGCAACCGCAACATGGAAGGAAAAATTACTGGATGCAATTCCTAATCCCCTACAACATCTTCTATTTCTGTTCTTAGGGTATCCATCTGATCAAAAAGTAATACGTCGTTATTTAAAAAATCCTGAATTTAAAGACCGATTGCAGCATATAGGGAAGATTCCTTTGGCTGATTTACAATCATTGCTTCGCCATGCCGGACTTTTCATCATGCCCAATATCAAAGTTGAGGGGGATATGGAGGGTTTCGGATTGGTATGTCTAGAAGCAAGTATTTGTGGCGCGACCGTATTTGCTTCAGATATTGAAGGTATCAGCGATGCTATTATTCACCAGAAGAACGGCATCTTAGTTACAGCAGGCCAGGAACAGCACTGGATTTCTGAAATTAGAAATGCTCTTGAGCATCCTTCGCTTTTAAAAAGTAAAAGCAAAGAGTTCCAAGCTTACTCTTTGAAGCATTATAGCTGGGATAAAATGGCAAAGGGTTATTTTAATTTATTTCAGCATTTGATGCACCCTCCTGGCGTAAAGTAGCCATGGCCAATAGCTTCAATTCATGATAAACAATAATACAGCTCTCTTCATGCGCGGATTTGGCCCTTAAAAGATTGAGGTAAGACCCAAGGTATTATGCTGTAAGCCAAATATCATCATCAATACCTCTAAAAATAACTCCTTTGTTGCTATCAGCTCTAGGTCATCATCATCAATTCTGAAAGCACCTTTAACTAAAAAGCACTCAGACCTGTAATATCATGACCGGTTATCAATAGGTGGATATCATGGGTACCTTCGTATGTAATGACTGATTCGAGGTTCATCATATGCCGCATCATTGGAAAGTCACCAACAATTCCCATTGCTCCCAATATCTGCCGTGATTCTCTAGCGATTTCCAATGCCATATGCACGTTATTACGCTTTGCCATTGAAATTTGTTCGGGAGTAGCTTTTCCTTCATTTTTTAAAACGCCTAATCGCCAGGATAATAATTGGGCTTTTGTTATTTCTGTAAGGAACTCGGCCAGCTTTTTTTGCTGCAATTGATAGGATGCTATGGGTTTCCCAAACTGCTCTCTTTCCAATGCATATTTAACCGCGGCTTGGTAGCAATCAATAGCTGCTCCGATGACCCCCCAAGAAATACCATAACGGGCCGAATTTAAACAAGAAAATGGACCTCGGAGCGAATTTACTTCAGGTAATATATTTTCCAAAGGAATTTCTACATTTTGAAAAATCAATTCTCCAGTCTTAGAAGCACGAAGAGACCATTTATCAAGGGTTTCAGGAGTAGAGAATCCTGCCATCCAGCGTTCTACGATGCATCCACGTATTTTATTGTGTTCATCGCGGGCCCATACGATAGCGATATCGCATATCGGGGCATTGGTAATCCACATTTTAGCACCATTCAAGAGGTATTTACCGTCTTTTTGGAATAAACGGGTTTCCATTGCTGCTGGATCCGAGCCATGGTTTGGTTCTGTCAATCCGAAACTACCGACATATTCTCCTGTTGCCAGTTTTGGGAGATATTTCTGTTTTTGTTCTTCACTGCCAAATGTAAAGATGGGATACATGACTAAAGACGATTGTACTGAAGCTGCGGACCTGATCGCTGAATCTCCTGCTTCTAATTCTTGCATAATTAGGCCATAGGCGATATGGTCCAAACCTGCTCCGCCGTACTCTACTGGAATATATGGTCCTAAAGCGCCAATAGCACCCAACTTTAACATCAAATTGGGAATGTCTTCATGATGCTGCGCGGCATGGTTTATGACTGGTTTTATTTCCGTAGTGACAAAATCACGAATCGATTGACGGATGAGCTTATTTTCATCGGACAATAGCGCATCTATATTGAAATAATCACATGTTAAGCTCATAGATATCATAATTTAATATCTAAATATAGCCAATATTTCGAATATAATTCACTATATTTAAAATATAAACGAATAATATAAACCAGTATGATAACACAAGAATTAAAAGAATTGGGCATTCTAGCAACCAATCTAGGTTCTTCTACCGGACAGAATTGGTTTGCAACTGGCGATGACATCACTTCCGAATCGCCTGTTGATGGCAAAACTATTGCTACAGTGACATGCTCTTCCCTTAACGATTATGAACAAATTTGTATACAGGCTCAAAAAGCATATGCGATATGGCGTCTGATACCTGCTCCTCAAAGAGGTGAAGTCATTCGGTTATTTGGTGAAAAATTAAGGACGTTAAAGCCTACTCTCGGGAAGCTTGTTTCTTATGAAATGGGGAAATCGCTTCAAGAAGGGATGGGCGAGGTACAAGAAATGATTGACATCTGTGATTTTGCAGTCGGTCTATCCCGCCAACTTTATGGTTCGACCATTCATTCGGAACGTCCCTCCCATCGCATGTATGACCAATACCACCCTCTAGGTCTAGTTGGCGTTATTTCTGCATTCAACTTCCCAGTAGCTGTTTGGGCATGGAATACGGCAATAGCATTGATTTGTGGCGATGTAGTCATCTGGAAACCGAGTGAAAAAACACCCTTATGTGCGATTGCTTGCCAAAGGATTCTCGCAGACGTTTTAAAGCAAAAGGAATTACCGGATGGGATTTCCAATTTAATAATAGGTGATAAATCTGCGGGTGAGTGGCTGGTAAACGATAGCAATATTTCTTTAATATCGGCGACAGGCTCGACACAGATGGGCAAAACAGTTGCGCAACATGTCGCTGCTAGACTTGGAAAGACTATTTTAGAACTTGGTGGAAATAATGCGATTATCATTACGCCAGATGCCGATCTGAAGATGACGACTATAGGGGCAGTATTTGGAGCTGTGGGTACAGCGGGTCAGCGTTGTACTTCGACTCGTAGACTTATTATCCATGAAAGTGTCTATACACAAGTGAAGGCATCATTGATAAAAGCCTACGCTCAGCTCAAAATTGGAGACCCTTTACTTCCCGAAAATCATGTCGGCCCCCTCATTGATAAAAAGGCAGTAGCGCATTATTTAGATGCCTTATCTGAAATTAAAAAACAAGGTGGTAAACTTATTGTTACTGGCGGCGTCTTAAGTGGAAAAGATTTTGAAAGCGGTTGCTATGTTCAGCCTGCTATAGCTGAGGTCGAAAACCATTACGCTATCGTCCAACAGGAAACTTTTGCTCCAATTCTTTATTTAATAAAATACAAAGGTGATGTTTTGGATGCGATTGCTATTCAAAATGATGTAAAACAAGGACTATCGTCTGCTATTATGACCAATAATCTACGCGAAGCAGAATTGTTCCTCAGTGCACAGGGTTCTGACTGTGGTATTGCCAATGTCAACATCGGTACATCTGGTGCAGAAATTGGTGGTGCTTTCGGGGGTGAAAAAGAAACTGGTGGTGGACGTGAATCGGGTTCAGACGCTTGGAAAGCATACATGCGCAGACAAACCAACACCATTAACTATAGCACGGAGCTCCCTTTGGCACAAGGAATTACGTTTAACCTCTAATAATGACCTTTAATTGATTATGATATGAGTACAGTTCACGAAATATTATCCAAACATTTACTAGCTGATGGTTTTCCGATTGTCATGGATATGGAGAAATCTCATGGTTCCTATTTAGTTGACCAAAATGGTGACGCCTACCTCGACCTTTTTAGCATGTTTGCTTCAGTGGCTATTGGTTACAACCATCCCTACATCTTACAACATCAAGAATTCCTGGGTAAAATGGCCCTAAATAAACCTGCTTTATCGGATATCTACCCTAAAGAGTTTGCCGATTTTATGGAAGTCTTCGAACGGGTTGCCTTACCAAAGGAGCTGGAGTATTGCTTTTTTATCGCAGGGGGAACTTTGGCCGTTGAAAACACCTTGAAAGCAGCCTTTGACTGGAAGACAAGATTAAATTTAGCTAATGGAATTGAGAAAGAAGCTTCACAGGTCATTCACTTCAAAGAGGCCTTTCATGGCAGATCTGGCTATACCCTTTCGCTAACCAATACCAAGGATCCAAGAAAGTACATGTACTTTCCGAAGTTTAACTGGCCAAGAATTACGAACCCGAAATTGACTTTCCCTATCACGGAAGCAGTTTTAAGTACCGTTATTGAGAAAGAAAAAACGGCCATTCGAGAAATCAGAAATGCACTTGCCAATCATCCGAATGATATCGCCTGTATCATTATTGAACCCATTCAAGCTGAGGGTGGCGACAATCATTTCAGAAAAGAATTTCTACAGGCTTTACGCGACATCTGTGATGAACACGATATCTTATTGATCTTTGATGAGGTACAAACTGGAATTGGTTTAACGGGGTCGATGTGGGCCTACCAAACGGTTGGTGTTGTTCCTGATTTAATTGCATTCGGGAAGAAAACGCAAGTTTGTGGTCTGCTGGCTAACAAGGATAAATTTGATCGCGTAGAAAAACATGTTTTTAAAGAATCTTCACGTATCAATTCGACTTTTGGTGGTGATTTTACCGATATGATGCGTTTCAAACTTATTTTAGAGGTCATTGAAAATGAAAAATTAATTGAGCAGATAGACCATAAGGGTTCATATTTTATTCAAAAGCTTATGGATTTGGCGAGTCAGCATCCGCAGATCAACAACATTAGAGGAAAAGGGCTGTTTATCGCTTTCGATTTTCCGACCGAACAGGAAAGGGATCAATTTATTAAAGATGCATTTGCACAAAAGCTAATCTTACTTGGATGTGGAGAGCGAAGTATACGTTTTAGACCGCATCTGAATATTCGGGTGGAAGAGATCGATAAAGCATGTGCCATTATGGAACGCATCTTATAGAATATTGAAAAACTCCTCTCCCATCTTAAAGATGTGTAGTTTTGAATGAAACTCTTTACATTTGTGTTTATTATCAATATGAAATATGGATGCAAGTAAATTAGCGTTAGTGCAATTGGTGACTATGATTCACTTTGCACTAATGGGGATCGCCTTATTCCGGTTATTTAGGCTAAAAGATGTAACGGGAGGTTTTGTTATGCTATCTATACTGGGTATGTGTGTTCCTATTCTTGGCCCTTTTGGTCTGATCTTGGTGGTTAATAAGAAAAAGAAGGAAGTGGATAAGGAAGCCGCTCAAAAAAGAATTCCATCTACGCCTAAAAAGAAAAAAGCCCGTAAATAATTATTTAGGGGCTTTCTTTTCTTTATCCTAGTGGTAGTTCAATTGCTTCACGTGAAACGAAGTCTCCGTTTTCATCGACTATAAAACTCATTGGACTATCTGGATTCTTGATGATCTCGAACAAAATGAATCCCCATGGTTTCCAAAAGTTTTCCAATACCTGACCATATACTTTGACTTGCCAATGGTCAAAAATTGGTTTCATGGACATGTCTGCTAGAGGCATGGGTTCAACATAGATCATTTTTGGTGTATTCAAATACGTGTATTCCGGAAGACGGTTAAACAGGTATACCGAGTAAAAATAACGTGCTGCTATTTCCTCAAATTGAATCGGATGTAATGTTTTACCTGCTACCATTTTTAAAACATCTTCATGGTAGATATTATTGGTCGCATTATCTTGCAGGCAGGCAACAATTCCAAAATCACTCATTCGTAAGGAAAAAATCAACGTATTGATTTCATCACGGTAATTAAACGTTTCTGGTGGATTGTCTACTTTACTCATGAAGATAGAAAAAGGATATGTTCCTTCAAATTCCATCGGCTGCAATAAGGACTGCAACATGGCATGCATGTTTTTGAATTTTTGGGCAAGTACTTGCGAAAAATTCATCTCCTCACCGGTTAGCGCCTGTTGACGTATTCCTGTTTGAATTTCGTTGAAAACTACACCATACAATATTTTTGACATCCACTGAAATAGTGTTATTTGCGGTAACTCGCGTACAGCATCGTAACCTGATGCAAATGCACGTTCTACCTCAGATTCCATTTTTTCAATGGCCAATGCCGCATCTGCAGAACAGGGAAGCTTCAAACTTTTATAGGTAACGATTGATTCGTCCAACATCTTAAAGGGTTTTTCCTCAAGATCAAAAGCACGCATCATCCAGACTGGAAAAACCTGAATTTGCTCGTCTACAGATGAAAGCTCCTTTCCTGTCAAAAAACAGGTTTTATTCTCAAACTTAAATGTTTTAAATGGATTGTATAGTGATGTTAACATAGTATTCTAATAAAGCGCAAAACTAAACTATTAAAATGAGGCGTTCGCCTATTCCTGATTTTATTACCCAATATTGACTTTAAAATTTTCAAAGGTTAAGACCGCCTCCACGATATTTCCTTCCTTGGTCTTGACTCCTTTTAAGGTTGATGTTTTCCCTTTTTCAAGTAGGTTCTTCATTTCCTTTTCCTCTAACATAACACCATTCAATGTGCGCCATATTTTAAAGTCACATCCTCGGGCATAGTGATCGCATTGTGCTACTTTATCAAAAAGTTGAATCTGACCTGTTGCACATTTCGGACATTTTATCTTTCCTTTTTGCAACGGTTTGATTTCTTCATGGGCAATGGAAATACGCAGTTGCAACAATTCTTTTGTGATACGCTCGGTATAGTCTTTTATATGTTTCATAAAGACCTCGTACGACACTTTATTGGCGCGCATTTCTTCCAGTTTCTGCTCCCATTTACCTGTCAGGGTCACCTTGGCAATGGAACGATCTTTCACCAGATTATAAACCGTCAGACCTTTGTCTGTCGGAATAAGCTTCTTTTTATCACGTTTGATATAATCCCTTTGGAATAAGGTTTCAATTGTCGCTGCACGTGTTGCCGGAGTACCTAATCCACAATCTTTCATCGCTTGGCGCATCTCATCGTCATCGATTTCTTTTCCAGAGGTTTCCATTGCTTTTAACAAAGATGCTTCTGTATGTATTGGTTTTGCTTTTGTAAACCGCTCTGACAGCTCTAATGATAAAATCTCCAATAACTCGTCAGCAGACAATTTAGGCAATTGCGCATTTTCGTTATCCTGATCTTCGGTATTCTTATCTTCATCGGGCAATTCAACCTGATCTGCAGAAAGACGCCATCCATATTGCTTAATTACTGTTCCTTTGGCAATTAACTCGACACCTGCCGCATTAATAACCACCGTGGTAATATCTTTTAGACAGACATCTGAAAAACTCTCGACCATGCGCTTGGCAATCATATTGTAAATATTGCGCTGTTCTTGTAATAAAGCTCCTGGCTTTTCATCTGTTACTAAAAGGGCATGGTGGTCGGTTACTTTCTTTTCATCAACAGACCGTTTGTTCAACTTTGCTCCAATGAGGTTACGAGAAATGGCTGCTATTCCCTCTTCTGCTGTATCTGCTAAATGCTGAAATAATTCTTCGACTTGCTCAAATACATCTTCTCCGATATACCGAGAACCCGTACGCGGATAGGTGATTACTTTTTTCTCATATAACGTCTGAGCAAGATTGAGGGTCTGGTCTGCAGAATACCCGTACTTTTTATTGGCATCCTGTTGTAAGGAGGTCAGATCGAATAATAATGGCGGTTGCTCCTTGGTCTCTTTTGCTTCGACCTTGGTTACGGTAGCCTCCGAGCCAATAGTAATCTTTGCAATCGCCTCTTCTGCTACATCTTTCTTATCTATTTTTTCCGAAGTTGCCTTAAATTTGATATTATCTTTTTCAAAACCGGCTTGAATCTTATAGAAGGTTTGTGGCTTGAAATCTTTATTCTCTAAATAGCGGGAACAAATCATGGCTAATGTAGGTGTTTGTACTCGACCTAGCGAAAGCAAACCGCGATTACCTGCCGCAAGGGTAATGGCCTGAGTAGCATTGATACCGATGAGCCAATCTGATTCCGAGCGTGAACGCGCAGACATATATAAACTGTCGTATTCTGTTCCCTCCTTCAAATTGGCAAAACCTTCTTTAATGGCTTTGTCTGTCTGTGAGGAAATCCATAAACGCTTGAATGGCACTTTTGCTCCAAGATAATAATAGATATTACGAAAGATCAGTTCCCCTTCGCGCCCAGCATCCGTCGCCACGATTACTTCATCAGCTTTATCCAACAAATATTTAATCGTATTCAACTGCTTTAATGCACCGGCATCATCTATTTGCTTACCATCCCTTTTAAGTTTTTTAGATTCCAACTTAAATTCGGCAGGAATAATAGGTAAGTTAGCGATTGACCAATTATGAAATCCGTATGCTTGAGGGGTACACAATTGAACTAAATGTCCAAATGCATAAGTGAAAGCATATCCATTTCCTGAAATATAGCCATCATTGGTTTCTTTTGCCCCCATAACGCGGGCCAAATCTCTTGCAACTGATGGTTTTTCGGCAATAACGACTTTCATATTTTTTGTTTAGATAAAATGCAGAACAAGGAGAAGATTTACTTTCCTAATCCTGTTATTTTTAATAATATATCCTATTAAGCTTAGTCTATTGAAGGAATGATAATACCTGTTATCTTACGATACAAATCGATTGCATATACATCTGTCATCCCTGAAACAAAATCCAAAACAGCCCTTATTTTTGAATAAGAATCATCGTGGTCTGTATAAAATTGATGCGGAATTAGTGCTACTAATTTTTCATCATAACTATTTTTATTCTTTTTCAGATAGGCGGGAACAAACTCGGCTAATAAAGCATTCATCACTTTATAACCAGCGATCTCAATCTGAACTACTGTTGGCGCATTATAGATCTTTGCTACTGATATTTTATTGATCTTTCTAAGATGCGCCACTACATCTGGATCTAAGGCATCCATCAATGCACAGGGGAATGTTCCCTTTAATAATTGTTCCTGTTTCTTATAGAAGACTTCAACACATGCTTTGGTCAATGTATTGATTGCTTTTGCTCTTAAGAGTGCTACCCGACTGGCGGTATCGATAAGTGAATCCAATCGTGTCCGTAAATCTTCACCACCACATAATGGGAGTAACAATTCTTCCACTTCGAGGTAAGATAAAATTTTTAAATGATGTGCATCTTCTAGATCAATGATATTATAACAGATATCATCTGCCGCCTCTACCAGATAAACTAATGGGTGACGCAAATAACCTTTCGGATTCGTTGGGTCTTCCAATAGTCCTAACTCCGCTGCTATCGTTTCGAATGTTTCGCGTTCGGAAGCAAAGAAACCATATTTTTTACGGTGATGATTTTTTTTAATGTGACCATCAATCGCTGCACATGGGTATTTGACAATCGATGCCAAAGAAGTATAGGTTAATGCAAATCCTTTATCATCCTTACCATTAAAAGGATGGGTCAAAATACGAAGGGCATTGGCATTTCCTTCGAAATGAGTCAAATCTGCCCATTCTTCTTTGGTTACCTGTTCTTGGTATTTGCGACCATCCCCTTCTGTAAAGTACGTTGAAATAGCCGCTTCACCTGAATGCCCAAAGGCAGGATTGCCCAAATCATGCGACAAACATGCTGCAGAAACCATATTACCAACTTCCTGTAAATAAGGATATTCTTCATCTATATCCGGGCTTTCGTCTTTCATCTTGGTATAGAATAAGCGTCCCAAAGATCGGCCTACACTGGCAACTTCCAAACTATGAGTAAGCCTATTATGGACAAACACAGCTCCCGGTAAAGGAAATACTTGTGTTTTATTCTGCAATCTTCTAAATGGAGAAGAAAAAATCAATCTATCGTAATCACGTTGAAATTCTGAACGTGCTATTAAATGACTATCACTGACACGATGCTCATAACCCCAGCGTTTTGCGGATAGTAATTGTTTCCAATTCATACTTGTATTTACAGACATATTGCAAATATACATTTTTTGATTTTCTAACTGTTGCGGCTTTTTACAAATTGATTTTTTATAAATATCAACAATCGTTTTTTAAAAAAAAATAATCTTTATCTTTAACAAGGAACAAAAACAACCACCATCATGAGTCATTATCATTTGCCTTCTATCCATAATTTCACCAGTACTGTTGACGAAAAGAATACACACCTTATTGTTTTAAAGAACACCCGAGGTATGCAAGTTGCCTTGAGTGATTATGGCGCACGCATTGTCAGTATTCTCGTTCCTGATAACAAAGGGAAACTCACGGATGTTGCTTTGGGATTTAGCAATATAGGTCTTTATTATCGGGCTGACGAAAAGTATCACGGTGTGACGGCTGGAAGATTTGCTAACCGCATCGCCAATGGAAAGTTTGAGTTGAATGGTAAAACATACAGCTTGCCGATTAATAACGGTATCAATTGCCTACATGGTGGCCCTGGGGGTTTTCATACAAAAATATGGGACCGACGTGTCAGTTATCAATCTCAGGCTGAATTTTATTTAGTTTCTCAAGATGGTGAAGAGGGGTTTCCTGGAAATCTGAATGTATCTGTAACCTATACCTTAACTAATGACAATGAAATCATTATAAAATATAGAGCAGACTGTGATCAAGATACTGTTTTAAACTTGACGAACCATACCTACTTCAATTTAAATGGAGAGGGTTCTGGCGATATACTGAGCCACCAGTTAAAAATCAATTCGGATGCTTATCTGGCTGTTGATGAAAATCAGATTCCCATTGCGACAGTTCCTGTAGAAGGAACGGCTTTCAATTTTAAAGAATTTAAATCAATAGCACAGGATATCGTTGCCGATGACGAACAATTAATTGCATCAAAAGGATATGACCATTGTTTTGTCAACAATAACCCCATCTCGACAGCTTGCGCAACTGTGTATTCGCCAAAATCAGGTATACGATTGGATATTTTTACGACCGAGCCTGGCGTACAATTGTATACGGGTAACTGGTTGACAGGAAATGATATTGGTAAATCAGGAAAAGCTTATCTACCCTATGCAGGTTTCTGTTTGGAAACGCAACATTTTCCAGACAGCCCTAACCAACCCGAGTTTCTATCCACTTTACTAAAAGCTGGAGCGGAATTTATATCGGAGACACACTTGAAATTTTCTATCGAGAAGTAATAGGGTAAGCGGTTATGGAGTTAGTAGGTTAGAACATTTCTAACCTACTAACTAACCTTCTACCTATTTCACGAGCTCATTTAAAGCGCTCTGCACTTTTTCAAAGCCAAATGAAGATTTAACTTCTTCAAACATCCGTTGTATTTGGTCATTACCAAGATTTCCAATACTTCCTTCATGGGTGTGATTGACTTCTTTAGAAGGTTGGAATTCTCCGGCATCGATAGCAATTCCGATATTTTTATAAGCTTCTCGGAAAGGAACTCCTTTTAACACTTCATTATTGACCACTTCTACAGAGAATAAATAATCGTATTTAGGATCATCCAGTACATCTTTTTTTACCGAAATATTTTCCAACATAAAGGTTGCTATTTCCAGACAATCGTTCAACGATTTAAAGGCTGGAAATAGATTTTCTTTAAGAAGTTGTAAATCACGATGATATCCTGATGGAAGATTTGTTGTCATCAAAGCAATCTCATTCGGTAAAGCTTGTATTTTATTACAGCGTGAACGGATCAATTCAAATACATCGGGATTCTTTTTATGAGGCATAATACTTGAGCCTGTAGTCAAATGCGCTGGAAATGATATAAAGCCAAAATTCTGGTTGATATATAAGGTCACATCCATTGAAAATTTTGCCAAGGTAGCTGCTATTGAACTCATTGCCTGTGCTAAAATACGTTCTGTTTTTCCTCGCCCCATTTGTGCATAAACGACATTATAATTCAAATCATCAAAGCCCAATAATGTCGTCGTCATTGTTCGGTTTAAGGGAAATGAAGAGCCATAACCCGCGGCAGAGCCTAAGGGGTTTTTATTACAGACTTTCCATGCCGCTTTCATCAATTCTAAATCGTCGACTAAACTTTCGGCATATGCACCAAACCATAACCCAAAGGATGAGGGCATAGCAATCTGTAAATGCGTATAACCAGGAATGAGAATACCCTTATATTGTTCGCTTAGGCTAATCAATTGATTAAAGAAAATCTCGGTATTGCTGACCATGTTTTGAATCTCTGTTCTGAAATATAATTTCAGGTCCACGAGAACTTGATCATTTCTTGAGCGTCCGGAATGGATTTTTTTTCCAGCTTCCCCAATCCGTTGTGTTAATAACATCTCGATTTGCGAGTGTACATCTTCCACAGAATCTTCTATTTCGAATTTTCCAGCACTAATTTCCTGATAGATATTTTTCAATTCTTGCTGTACAACAGCAAGATCTTCATCGGTCATGAGGTCGATACTATTCAGCATGCGCGTATGGGCCAAAGAACCCAAAACATCTGCAGCTGCTAATTGTAAATCCATCACGCGATCATTACCTACGGTAAATGATTCGACAAATGAATCAACATCTATGTTTTTTTGCCAGATTTTCATTTTTTAATATGCTTTTTTATATGCAATACAAAAATACCATTTGAAAACAAATAAAACAATTGATCTTCAGTCCCTAGTACATTATGAGTCATCTCATGGTTAGGTTTCTGACATTTATTTCGAAAAACATACAGTCAATTTTCATAAATAAAAAATATTTTTATGTTAAATGTTTGTTAAAACTCAGCAAACAGCGATAGTAAGTAAGCGGTTACTTTGTTTTTGATTGTTTCATTGTAGCACCAATTTAATTTTTATATGTTTGTACCATAAGGGAGAGTGAAATAAAAAATATAAGTTTTAAAGTTAGCAAACACTTACTTTTTAAACTAAAAAAAACCAAACTATGATAGACCATAAAGTCTTTAAACTTTAAGAAATTGAACCCTAACTGATTATAAACCAAAATTATATAGGCATATCCATCCAGGATATGCCTTTATTCTTTTTTATATTTATCTTTGTATCCATAATAGTGTGAATTTTCACTAAACAAAATATTAGAACGATGGGAACAGAAAGCAAAAGACAACAACGTTTTGCTGGTGTATTACAACAAGACTTAGCTGAATTACTCCAGCGCGAAGGCAATAGTTGGGCTCCTGGTGCATTTATTACCGTTACACGTGTACGCGTAACGCCGGACTTAGCGATAGCAAGGGTATATTTAAGTTTTTTAAATACCAAGACAGCTCCTGAGGATTTAAAAGCAATCCGTACCAAAACGACAGAAATCCGATACAAATTAGGTGCAAAAATTAAAAATCAAGTTCGGATTGTTCCGCAATTGGATTTTTTCTTGGATGACACCAATGAATATGTAGAGCACATGGATAAAATATTTGATGAAATCAGTAAAGAAACAAGACAACCAGATTAAACAATCTGGTTTTTTTGTCTATTTTTAAAAATGGTTTTCAATTTAGATTTTGATGACAGCCAAATTAGTTTTCCGCATCCATCACTGGCTGATGAGGACGGGCTGCTAGCTATCGGAGGCGACTTGAGTTCGGACCGATTGATCTTGGCTTATGAAAATGGTATATTCCCCTGGTTTAGCGATGATACTCCTATTATGTGGTATGCTCCGCATGAGCGATTTGTCATATTCCCGGAACAGCTGAAAATCAGCAAGAGCATGCGTCAAATACTGAAAAGTAATCGATTTACCGTTACTGTTGATCAAGCTTTTTCGGAAGTTATCCAGCACTGTTCTCAAATTAGTCGTAAAGACCAAGAGGGTACCTGGATAACCACTGATATGATCGATGCTTACCAAGCACTCAATAAGCTTCAGTATGCACATTCTATTGAAGTTTGGGAGAATGGGGTGCTCGTCGGCGGACTATATGGGATTTATATACATCAGGTATTTTGTGGTGAAAGTATGTTTTCAACAGTTTCTAATGCTTCAAAAGTCGCTTTAATATATTTATTGACTCAATTCAAATTAAAATTTGTTGACTGTCAATTCCATACACCACATTTGGCTTCTATGGGAGGCCAAAGCATTTCGCAACAAGAATATTTGTCCCTATTAAAAGAAGAAAATGCAAGTATCTTATAAATCCTATTTTGATATCCCCGATGATATCTGCTATTTAACTACTCCTGGTTCGGGCCTACTCCCTATCACTTCGAAAGAGTGGCGTTTGAAAAGAGATATTGATTTTTTTTCAACGGCGACAGATTTACGTGAAAAACAAGGTGAGTTTAATCTTGCTGTTAAAAAGAGTATCGCCGAGTTTTTCACAGTGGCTATTCAGAATGTTTATAACACGCCGAACTTCTCCACGGGTTTTAACACATTGCTGGATAGACTTCCTAAAGATTCGAAAATCTTATTACTTGAGGGTGACTACCCTTCTGTCAATTTTCCTGTCATTTCTCGCGGTTTTCAATATGTTACGGCCTGTATAGATGAACAATTGGAAGAGCATATTATACACGCTATTGAAAAGCATCAACCCTCTGTATTTATCTTAAGTATCGTACAATACATTTCCGGCATTAAAATCAATCTCGAGTTTATCAAACAATTGAAAAGTCAATTTCCTGAATTACTTATTATTGGTGATGGCACACAATTTTTAGGGACTGAAGTTTTTGATTTTTCGCAATCTGGATTTGATATTGTAGGTGCTAGTGGTTATAAATGGTTATTGGGAGGTTTTGGAAATGGTTTTATACTTGTAAGTCCTTATGGGAAACAGGTTCTTTTCCCAAATCTGGCGACCCAGGGCTTAGAAATAGATAAAATGTGGGCAGGTAAAAGTATCGATCAACTTTATTTTGAGCCAGGACATATCGATACCTTAGCACAGGGAACACTTCAAAAAGGATTAGCCTTTTTCAAGGAACACGGATTGGAAAATACGGCTGCCTATACGCGCAGTCTAGTCGAAACCGCTAAAGCGGAATTGAGCAAAAGAAAAATACTCAGTCAAGTTGTGATCAATAGAGCTGAAACGAGCACCATATTCAACTTGCAAATCGATCAACGACATTATACCATGTTAATGGAAAACAACATCAAATGTTTCCCTCGTGGCAATGGCATAAGAATCGGCTTTCATCTTTATAATGATGAAAATGATCTCGAAAAATTATTAAGTATTATTGACACTAAAATTTTAAAATAACATGGGTTTCAAAATAGGAGATTTAGTCAGATTTGTGGATGAACCAATTGAAGGTCATATCACATCCTTCCAACCCAATGACATCATTGGTGTAACAGATGACACAGGATTTGAAATACCTGTTCAAGCGAGTAAATTAACATTGGTGCATGGTAATATGCGCCGTGACGACGATGAAATGACGGAACATGCTGAAGAAGTTCTCTCAAAATTTATTGAAAAGGGTATCCTCTTGGCAATTTCCGGTGATCATAAAGACGGATTAGCCAAATTGCATATTATCAATCAAACTTCTTTTGAGTTATTGGTCAGTGTCACGGATACGAATGCCAATAAAGCAAAAGGCATATTTGCGGAAAAGATTAGCAAACATGATTCTGTTCAATTCTATTCTGGTAATTTCGCTACTGTTGGAAAATGGCCGACATTCCGTTTTCAAATTATCAGACATGCAACGAGTTTACAGGCTATACAGAATCCAATCGTTAAGGAGCAACGTGTACGTCCCGTAGACCTTACTAACCCGAAAGAGATTAATAACATTTTGGGCGAAAAGGTTTGGAGTTATGAATTGGATAAAGAGGAGGAAGATCTAGGTCTAGATAAATTAAAGTCTCACTTTATTTCGCATCGTCCGAATAAAAAATAAGCTTGGTTTTTCCAAGCTTATTTTTTTACTCCTCAATTTGCTTTAATTTTTTAACACTTAATAGTAAAAGGACAATGCCTATAAGGTAAACGATCCATCCCCAACGCATATGCAATGATCTGGATAATAAATGATCTGCAAAACCCCAACCGAAATAATTATTGATTTTAAAGAACACAGCGGTTATACTGATTATATACCATCCTGCTGCAATAAGGGTCATCCATCTATACCCAACCAATTGTCTAATAAAAAAAAATAAACCTGTTATGCCTATTATCATGTAGGTAATAAAAAACAACAAGACGTCAGTTTGATATAAATTCCAATTCCCTTTAATCGGTACTTTTAACATGGGTAGCATCCCTGCTAAAAGACAAATTATCAAACCTGATAGTGCAAAACTTTTTCTTATGATAATCATAGTATCCAAAATTAGTATGCAACAAAAATAATCATCTGTCTGATGACTTTTAAAATTTATTTTTTGTAAAAAACCTGTTCATTGATACTGCATTCCATGCTAATACATCTGCAATCACTCCATCCATATTCAGAGACTTTTTCATGACCACGATCTCTTTGCCCTATATAGATGTTAACGATTAAAAAAGTGGGGCTCTTGAGTAATATATCGGCTTAAAGAAATAATTGGTGCATTTATTGATATTCTCGATTTAAGAATCATCATTTTTTGAGTTTTATTGTGTGCTTGAAGACACGTTTTTTTTGTGAATATATGATATTCAACAAATATTTTTTAAATCACATAATACAAACCTATATATATCAGTTTGTTAACATTAATTTAACATTATTTGTAATCATTCTAAATTCATCTGTTTGACAGATTTTTGACATATAGCATAAGCTTTTAAACTACATTTGCAGAGTTAAAATTAATCGAGGATATTGCTTTGAAGAATCTTAAGGTATTAGCATTCACACACAAACACGTAGAACTTAAAGATTTAGGTAATCTTGTTATTTGTAATGAGGAATTAGAGAGTAGACTAATGAATCTAAAACATAACTTAGATATTCCTGAGGTCTTCTATATCGGCACATGTAACCGTGTTGAATTTGTGTTTTATGGCGCCCATGACCTGACGAATGAATTCATTGCGCAATTTATGGAAAAACTCAATTTCTGTGTTCCTCAAGAAAGATTACAATGCTACTTAGGTCAGGTGAATAAATACGAAGGAATGGATGCGTTAAACCATCTTCTTCGGATGTCTTGTTCTCTTGAAAGTTTGGTCGTTGGTGAAAAAGAAATTTTAGCACAGGTACGTCGCGCTTACGAAAGATGTAGGGAAGCTGGTTTTACCGGTGATTTTCTACGCATGTTGATGGATCGTCTTGTCAAAACTGCAAAAGAGGTCTATACGTTTACAAAAATCTCTAGAAACCCGATTTCGGTTGTTTCTTTAGCTTACCGTAAATTAAAAGAAATCAAGCTTGTTGATAATCCAAGAATCTTAATTATTGGTTCTGGAGAAACGAATCAAAATTTAGCGAAATATTTTCAAAAGAAACAATCGAGCAATTTTGTTATTTTCAACCGTACAGTTGAAAATGCGCATAAGTTAGCGGAAGAATTGCATGCTCAAGCGTATCCTTTATCGGAATTAATGACCTATAAAGGAGGTTTTGATATCTTGATTACTTGTACTGGTGCTACTACCGCTATCATTGACAATACACTATACCAATCTTTATTAAATGGGGAGACGGACAAGAAGATTATTATCGACTTAGCGATTCCGAATGATATTGATGCGGAAGTATTGGCGAATAATGCTGTTCATTATATTGAAGTGAGTTCGTTACAAGCGATCGCAAATAAGAATATCGAGGAGCGTTACAGTGAACTGTCTAATGCTGAAAAAATTATTGCGGATAATATTCAGGAATTCTTACCTATTATCAAACAAAGACGTGTTGAAGTTGCGATGCGTCAAGTTCCACAAAAGATTAAGGAAATCAAATCTACGGCATTAAATGAAGTTTTTGCTTCAGAATTTCAAGCTTTAGATCCAGAAGCACGTGATGTACTGGAAAAGATTATTAATTATATGGAAAAGAAATACATCAAAGTTCCGATGGTGATGGCTAAAGAGATATTAGTCAAAGTGAACGAAAATGGTGTAAATTAATCTCTACCTTCCTTCAAGCTCTTCATTTCCTATTATTGAGATTTTATTCTGACAGTAACGTGTCAACAAATTAATACTATTTATTTATTTTTGTCTATCTTAATAAATAAAATAAGGTAAAGAATATAGATTGTGAATAGAAAACTTATCATTGGCACTCGTGGAAGTGCACTTGCATTATGGCAAGCTAACTTCATCAAAGATCGTCTCGCTGAAATTGGCATTGAATCTGAATTAAAAATCATCAAAACTCAAGGTGATATCATTCAACATCTCCGTTTAGATAAACTCGAAGGTAAGGGATTTTTCACCAAGGAATTAGAAGAAGAGCTATTGGTTGGGTCCATAGATTTAGCGGTTCACTCTCATAAAGATTTACCTACAGTCAATCCTCCTGGATTGATTATCGCTGCTGTTTCGGATCGCGAGAATCCTGCAGAGTTATTGATTATCCATAAAGATTGTGTTGATATCAAAAAACGTCTTTCTTTAAAGCATAATGCAACTGTTGGTACTTCTTCTAACAGACGTAAAGCCCAACTTTCTTCGATTAGACCGGATCTTGAATTTGCAGATTTAAGGGGTAATCTACAGACCCGTATGCAGAAATTACGCGATGAGCAATACGATGCTATCATGCTTGCAAAGGCTGGTATTTCTAGAGTCGACATGGATATTTCTGATTTTCATATTGAAGAGATTCCTGCTGTTGAACTGGTTCCTGCTCCTGCTCAAGGTGTATTGGCGGTACAGATTCGCGAAGTCGATGTGGAACTCTTTCAAGCGCTACAGCCGATAAATAACGCAGAGGTTCAAAAAACAATTGCTGTTGAACGTAAGATATTGAATTTATTTGAGGCGGGTTGTCATGCTCCATTAGGTGCTTACTGTCGTAAAACTGGTGATACCTACGAGACTTGGACTTCTATTGCTGAAACGAGTGATGATTTTCCTGATCGTGTCTATGTGAAAGGTGATGATCCTTCGAAGATGGCAGAAATTATCTTCGCTAAATATGCGAAGGATAGGAAGTTGCCAAAATCGGTTTTCATTAGCCGAGATTTAGATGAGCATTCTTACCTTTCTCGTTATTTTGCTAAACATAACATTCAAGCTGATGCTCGTTCATTAATTAAGATTTACCCTATTATCAATAAACTTGATCCGTTTATCTTAAAGCATGTTGACTGGATTTTCTTTGCTAGTAAAAATGGTATTGAGCATTTCTTTAGCTTAGAACCTCGTTTGAGCAAGAAGACTAAATTTGCTGTTGTTGGCCGTGGTTCTGAGGATACTTTACGTAAGTATGATCGTCGAGCTGATTTTTCTGGGGAACAGTATGGTATTGAGATGGAGGAGATTGCTGCCCAGTTTGCTGCATTAGCGGATGGTGGTACAGTTTTGATTCCACGTGCAAAGGGCTCTTTGGAAACCATTCAAAAAGCACTTACTCCGGAGACGAAAGTCATCAACATGCCTGTGTATGAAACGGTATTAGATGATAATATCGACGCTACTAATGCTGAGGTTTTGATTTTTACTAGCCCTAGTAATGCTGAAGCTTACTTTGTCAACAATTTAATTGAACCGGAGCAACAAGTCATCTGTATCGGTCGCTCAACGGCAGCGGTATTCGATAAAATGGGACTTTCATATACGCTGCCTTACTCTCCTGATGAGATTGGCTTGGCTGAAGCTATTTTTGGATTAGACTATACTTCATAATACGATTGGAAGAATTTAAACTCTTCCAATCTTCTTAAAATACATATAACATGTTACAACGTCCGAGAAGAAATCGTAAATCAGCGGTGATTCGCGATATGATTCAAGAAAACCGTTTAAGTACGGGTAATTTAATCTTTCCACTCTTTATTGTAGAAGGACAAAATCAAAAAACAGAAATTTCATCTATGCCTGGGATCTATCGGTATTCGATTGATAACTTATTACGTGAAATTGAAAGCTGTCTAAAAATTGGTTTAAATTCATTTGATTTATTCCCTGCCGTAGAAGAATCTTTAAAAGATAAATTTGCAACCGAAAGCTATAGAAAGGGTACTTTATATCTTCAAGCAATTGAAGAGGTTAAGAAAAACTTTCCAGAGGCTTGTGTCATTACAGATGTTGCCATGGACCCTTACAGTTCGGATGGTCACGATGGAATAGTCGAAAATGGCGTGATCCTGAATGATGAGACTTTAGTTGTTTTGGGAAAAATGGCTTTAGCACATGCTCAAGCTGGTGCGGATATCATCGCTCCTTCGGATATGATGGATGGTCGTATTGGTTATATCCGGAATATCTTGGATGAAAATGGCTTCACAAATGTTTCCTTAATGTCTTATACTGCGAAATATGCTTCGTCTTTTTATGGCCCATTTCGCGATGCACTAGGCTCGGCTCCAAAAAATGGTGATAAAAAGGGCTACCAAATGAATTATGCCAATAGTAGAGAGGCATTGATCGAAGCACAATTGGATTTAGAAGAGGGTGCTGACTTTTTAATGGTAAAACCTGGCCTTCCTTATTTGGATATCATCAAATCGTTGCATGATAACTTTGATCTGCCAATTGCTGCTTATAATGTTTCTGGGGAATATGCCATGATCAAGGCTGCTATCGGTAATGGTTGGTTGCAAGAGACAGCAATATTGGAAACGCTTATGAGTTTCCGCCGTGCTGGTGCTACTGCAATCTTGACTTACCATGCCAAAGAAGCTATCGAAAAAGGTTGGATTAAATAATCGACCTCATATATACATGACAAATAAAGCTCAAGTTTATCTTGGGCTTTATTTGTTCTAGCTTAAAAATAAATGATTTCAGCACATTGCTTTGTCCTGCATCTTGTGCTATTCCTTACACTGAAATGAGAGATTTTAGTAAATAATTGGATACTTTTGTAGTGTAAATTATAATCAATATGACACAACAAAATAGCGCTCATACGAAAACTGCTGATATTTCTAGAGAAAAGTCGGCTCAACTTTTTGAAAAAGCGAAGCAATATTTTCCTGGTGGCGTAAATTCACCTGTACGCGCTTTTAAATCTGTTTACGGTACACCTTTATTTATTGAAAGAGGAGATAAAGCTCATATCTGGGATGCCGATGGAAATGAGTTTATCGATTTCTGTTGCTCTTGGGGTCCTCTAATCTTAGGTCATAACAACGATGAAATTCGTGAAGCTGTTACTGCACAGTTAAGCAAAGGATTAAGTTTTGGAGCTCCTACTGCTTTAGAGAATGAACTTGCTGAATTGATCATATCGAACAATCGATTTATTGAAAAAATTCGTTTCGTGAGTTCAGGTACTGAAGCCGTGATGTCTGCTATCCGTTTGGCTAGAGGTTATACAAAACGTGATAAAATTGTGAAATTTGAAGGTTGTTACCATGGTCACTCGGATTCCTTACTCGTAAAAGCGGGTTCGGGTTTGGTTACTTTTGGTGAAACTTCTTCTGCGGGTGTTCCTAAAGCTTTTGCCGATGAAACCATTGTGATTGCATTGCACGATAAAGAGGCATTAGCTGCTGTTTTTGAGCAATTCAAAGATCAGATTGCTGCTGTTATTATTGAAGGTGTTCCTGCAAATAATGGTCTTTTATTACAGACTAAAGAATATATCCACTATTTAAGAGAAATCACTAAACAAAATAGTGCGTTGTTGATTTTTGATGAGGTGATAACTGGATTCCGCTTGGGTTTTGAAGGTGCTGCTGCTTATTACGAGGTGCAACCTGACATCATCACTTATGGTAAAATTATCGGTGGTGGTATGCCTGTTGGTGCATATGGTGCATCAAAGGAATTGATGAGCTGTATCTCTCCTGATGGTAATGTCTACCAAGCGGGTACTTTATCAGGCAATCCGGTTGCTATGGCTGCTGGTATCGCTACTTGTAAAGTCTTAACCCAACCTGATTTTTATAAAAATCTAAATGGGAAAACGGCTACTTTCGTTTCTGATATTCGGAACTATATTGAAGAGAAAAATTATGAGGTGAAAATCTTTACCATTGCTTCTATCTTCTGGTTTGCTTTTACCGATCAGGAAGCCATCTTAAAAGCAAGTGAAATAGATCCAAATTCGATGGAATCATATAAAATAATGCACCGTGAGCTTTTAAATAGAGGTATTTATTTTGGCCCTTCTGGTTATGAGGTTGGCTTTGTTTCACATGCGCATACTGATGAGGATTTGACAATTGCTAAACAGCATATTTTTGCTGCTTTAGATTTAGTTTTTGGGTAGTTATAAACTTTTTTTAATATAATCTGTTTATATTTATTGTAAAATCATACAATTATGAAAAAAAACGTATTAAAGTTTGCAATGGCAGTACTCGCTATCGGAGGAACGCTAGCTTCATGTCAGAATACCGCAACTAAAACGACGACAACAGGTCAAGATTCTATCGCTTCTACTGATAGCACTTCTGGTACCGATATCACTGTTACTCCTGTAGCTGATTCAAAAGCTTTTCCGGGCGCTGATTTAAAAATTGCCTCCATTACTTCTGAGAAGGTGGGTACTGACTCTGCTAAAGTTACGGTCAACTATACGGTTAGTAATTTTAAATTAACAGAGCAGACTGCACATGATCATCATATGGCTAATTCACATGATGGACAACACATCCATTTCATTTTGGATAACAAACCTTATGCGGCTTTGTATAAACCAGAACATACAGTGACTGTGGCATTGAACTCTGAACATTATTTGATGTCATTCTTATCGCGCTCATACCATGAATCGATAAAAACAACAGAAGCATCAAAATTGGTTAAATTTAAAATTGACAAAGACGCAAAAGTAGTACAAGAAGCTGCAGTAACTGCTCCTTCCCTATTTTATAGCCGTCCAAAGGGAGAGTATAAAGGTGAAGATACGAAAGTATTATTGCTCGACTTTTTCCTTGTCAATACTACTTTAGCTGCTGATGGTAATAAAGTGCTTGCTGATGTGAACGGTAAACAATTCACATTGGATAATTGGGGTCCTTACGAAATTAAAGGGTTACCAATGGGTGATGTAAAAGTAAAATTAACTTTAGTGGATAAAGATGGTAATGCCATTACTGGAGATAATGTTTCTGTAGAAAGAGATATCAAATTATTAGCCCAATAAGGTTTATAAATATAGATAAAAAAGGCTTCGGAAAATTCCGAAGCCTTTTTTTTATGTCCTCGATTGTATGTCAAATATAGGGTATGAACAATTCGTGAAAATTATGCCGTAAAGTAAGGTAATACGATAAAGGTCCTTTGAGGATTATTCCAAAAATTAAGGGGTCTTGCTATTCATGCAAGGCCCCTTAATTTTGTAGTTCGATTTTGTATTTAGATTTGAACTAATATCCAAATGCTCTAAATTCACCTAAGTGCGTAAAGTTATCACCATCGTTCTTAGGTTTAGTCATCGTGATACGGACATACCTCGCTTCCACAACTTTTGAGAACAAATAATCTTGCCATTCACCATTTGTTGGATCAAATGCCAACGCATTAGCAACAGTGGTAAAATTAGTTCCATCTAAAGAAACCTCAATATTATAAGCAATAAATCCATTTGAGGCATTATGTCTTTTAATCAATCCAATTTTCGAAAGGGATCTTTCCTTCCCAAAATCAATGATGAACCAATGCGGAAAAGGAATAGGCGTACCATAATCAGAATGCCAAAATGTATTGATATCATTATCGATCAAAGCAGCAGCACCACCTCCATCGCCACTTTGTTCATCCGAAATAGTTATTTTCCAACTCGCTTTATCGGTATACTCCGATAGCGGTACAAATACCGTAGATATTCCTTCCTTCCCTGTTAAAGTCACCTTCAAATCAGTGGTATTATTTCCAATTTCAAAAGAGAGCAAACCACTAACCGCATCACTCGATACCTGCGCAGACTTAGCCATACCATTGGATAAATAATCGACCTTTACGGTTATCTTTTCATTGATCGTATTATCCCAAGTCACTGCGCCCGTAGTGGCACTTGTCGTGTTAAATAAAAATGATGGAATCAGCGTTTTAAACGGTAAAATACCGGGTGCCATCTGAATAACTTTTGTTGCCGTTTTCTTCAATTCAGCATCAACAATTGAGATCGAAAAGTCAATCACTTTAGTCTCATCGTAAAGTTTATCAATGATGACCGTATCTACCGCGGCCCCTGACAATACATTTTCCTTAGAAACACCATCCTTCTGATAAGCGATTTTGTATTCCAATGTCCTGTCCAATGTTTTCGGGAATACAAATTCAACACCACCATCTACCATGTCTGTCAATATGTTATCTAACTTATAATCGACTTCAAATGGCTTAGGAGTAGCTTTTACCGTCGTGATTTTAGATTCTGTCCCATCAGTGGTAAAGTACTTCAGATCGAAACTATAGGGTTTCATCTCATTCAATAGCAGAACAAGAGGTTCATTAAAGTTTTGGATTTCAATATTTTTGACCGCATTACCCTCATTATAGGTTAATAAAGCTTTGGCAACACGATCACTAAGTGCAGGCCAGTAGATTTCGATAGATTGATTAAAAGCAGAAACAAACGTCAAATTACTTGGTTTTGCAGTCGGTCTCTTTTCAGAAACTTCCACTTCTGTATTTATAATTTTGGGGAAGACTATTTCTTCTTCCTTACAGGCATTTAAAGCCAATAGCAAAGTTCCCAAAAAAAAGAATCTGCTTAATTTTAATTTTCTTTTCATCTCAGTTGGCTAAAGAGTTAAGGTTTCAAGAACTCTACTTCATATTTATTAAGGAATAACTGCCCCTGTAAATTCCATTCTTTTTGAGTACGCAATTCCAACCAATAAAATATTTGAGTATAAATATCATCGGATTGTATTTGCACGATACTATCATCCCCAACAGTACACGGTGAAAAATTCTGTACCAAATCCGTTTCAGGTTTCGCTCCCGAAACCATAAGAACAGGACCTAGACCCAATGAATTTTTCATTTCTTTGTTGCTTTCCATACTGCGGTAATACCCCACTACATGAGCCTTTAAAGGATCTGAAGTTTCAAAATCCATTAGACAGGAGACTTTCGAAACTTCTGCCGCACTCAGTGTTTTATTCCATAAACGTAAATCAGACAGTTGAAAATCTAATAACCCGTATCTAAAAGGCGTTATATATCCTACAAAAAAAGGAGAATTCGATATTACTTTTTCGTAATTAACGGAAATATTTTCCGATGTAGCCAATACGCCATTTACATATCCTTCTACACGTACAGTTTTACTATCTATTTTTTTTACCGTTGCTGCGAAATGGAACCATTCATCATTTCTTCTATTACCCACCAGTACTTGTCCATTTGTAGTTCCATCACTCAATCTCACACCTATTTGAGAATCACCCTGCGTTCTTAACATCCAACCAGCTGATACATCATCATTTTCTTGTTTTTTACCCAAGATGGAATGATACCACAAAGAAAAAGTATCAAAATAATCAGCACCTGGATGTGAGGTTGTTTTTTGAAACTTCGCTTTAAATTCTATGGTAAAGCCATCCGGATTGTTTCCTATGTCCAGCATTTTCGAAACATCACCATCTGGTGACACAGCTCGGGTACCCTCCTCTCCCGTATTTATTGTTACCTTACCCTGAGTTAAATTTTTATTGGAAAACCAACCTTTATAACGTAAACTGTTCATTAAATCGGCATTCAGCTCTAGCGATTTGAAATTTTGATTATAGTAAACCGCAAAGACATTACGTTCATTGAAGGAATCTCCACCATAAGATTTCCCTAAACCACCGTGATTACTTGTTAATATAACTAACCAATCTTCATTTTCATAGTTCTTTCTATTTTTTACAGCGGTCATGATCTCACCTACATAGCCATCCACTTTTTTAATAGCATCAGCATATGCAGTTTTTCCAGCAGAAAATCCTTCAAGTTGTCCAGCCAACAAAACATCTTTGAACTGAACAACTGTCACAGCAGGATTTTTCTTATCCAAGAAATCTACAGTTGTATTTTTCACCTCTTCGTCCGTTTTCGATACAAAAGATTCATCGGCACTTACCAAAAGCTTATTCGTAATGGACTCATCCCTTGCCACCACATAAGATTTTAATGTAGGTGCTAAAGTAGATATCCGATACAATATGGAAGAGTATCCAGCAGTATTCTCATGAGGATGATTAGGATTTGGTTTAGGAATATATGACTCATCGCCAACCTGATGCATAGCATATTTGACACCACTCATCATGGACATCCAAGTGGATGCATCTGTCGTTTGTGCATCAGAAAGGGTACGGAATGAGTATTTACTATTTTTGAGCATTTCAGCCACATTTGTCGGCATCACTTTTCTCATCTCTTCCCCAACCACACCATCTATAGAAATAAAGAGCACTTTACGGACCATCCCATCTTTGCTTGCCTGTTCATATTCTTCATACACAGCTTCGGGATTCTCATACTTTGTACAGCTAATTACTAAAAGGAGCACGCCAAAGGCAAGTATCAATTGTCTAAATATATTTAAATTCTTTTTCATGTTTATCAGCTTAATTATCGTAAAAAGCGCCAATCTCTGCTACACCCACAAATTTGCTGCCCGCCCAAGATGTTTCATCCGGAAATGTGAAACGGATATAGCGCACCTCATAGATTTTTTTAAATGCAAATTCTTTACGTGATTTATCTCCGGTTGGAATTTCATAAGAATTTAGGGTTGTATTATAAGTATAATCACTTGCGTTCTGCAATTCATCAGAATCTAATAAGGTCCATTTGACATTGTCTGTACTGACCTCTATCCTAACGGATTTAGGCACATTATTTCCAGCATCTCGCGCTTGATAATACAAACCTTTTATAGCCGATGATTCAGTCATATCCACGGTGAGTATATGTGGTGGATTATTAGCCGTATTACTCATCCAAAAACTAGTGGTTTTATTATCTGTCAATGCCGTTACAACACCATTACCCCCTCCTTCTGCGGGATATTCACTGGAAGCCATGATTGTCCAGCTTGTACGATCCAAGTCGTATTTAGGTGGTAAAGGACTATCTCCCCCGGTATAATTCAATGGGTCATATTCCCATAAACTGGTTGTCATCGGAGCATATGCATTACGGATTTCCCTTTTCGCAGACGCACTTACCGGGATACCCCAAGCATTAAAAAAACGATCAAAATCTACACCTGCAAAATGGCATAACTGACGATAAAAGTAATCTCTTTTTGCCTGTTCAAGTGATGTGTAAAAATTTTCATTTCTCGCCTTAGTATAAATATAAGGGAAAAAATCCCATCCCGATTCTCCATTTCGACCTTTTACTTTATCAAATATTTGCAAAAAAGGCGTAATCCGGGCAAAAGCAGCATTATCCTTATCTAAACCAAAGCCCGCAGGAAAATTTGAGAAATTTTTTGGCACTGATGATTTAGCATAGTTCAAAGCACTTGGAATTGCGGTTTTCAAAGCAGGGTGAAAGTCTGTACGATTCGTTTCTCCACGATTACGAGCGGCATTAAAGATGAAAATATTATTAGTTGTTTCGCCCAGATCCGACCAACTCCACGAGTTGCCCGCTTGATAGTTGTGTCCCACTTCATGATAACTACCCCAAGATGCTCCCTTTTTAATGGTAGCTGGATTGGTTAATTCTTCCAACCAATACTCATCCTCCTGCATGATCCATGGATTTCCACTATGTGCATATCCTGCCGAGGGATGGATGTCCATCACACCACGCTCCCATAAACTTGGATAGCGATTGATTGGATTAGCAGCATCAGCTGACAACCCCATCCAATTATAATAATCCTTCACGTACGATTCATCCCAAAGCTCCAGCGCTTCATCCACATGATCCATTTTACCCGATTGAATAAATTTCACTACGAGTGATCTAGGAACCGTAAACGCTGTTCGCTTCCCGATTAAATCCATCCAAGGTACATCATGAGCCAACACCTGTTTCTTCCAATCTGAAACCGACGTCTTTCCAAGGACAAAATCAGTCGCTTTGACAGCTCCTGTAATCTTTAAATCTATCGGTGTTGAACTGTGTTTAGCATTGATGATCCAGATTGTTCCACCATATAGATTCCCCACATAATTATTTCCAGGAAAAAGCTCTTTCTTTGTGTAAATAACAGCATCTCTTCGCGGTGCATCTTTCCCAGCAATATTATCGGTATGTACACCAATCTGTACGGTCATACCAATAGCCCCCTGTGGTACATTGATACGTACCGTCTCTCCAGCAGGTGCATAAAGACCCGTACTATATATAGGCGGAGGCGTATAACTTACTTTATAATCATATGCACTGACATGGACCTTATCCATCAATAAGGATAATGTTGTATCCTGTATTCGGTTCACATTTTCACCGATCAATCCTGGATAAATTCGAGCCCGGTTGTACAAGCTTTTATCTACTTTTCCCATCGTCGTGTCTGAAAGGATTGGTGATTCCTTATCATCTCCTTCTTGATAGCCATCTTTAAAATCGAAGCCCTCTTTACCACAAGAAGCAACTAAAGTTATGATACCAACTAAAGCTCCAAATATTATATATCTTTTATTCATAATGGTCAATTCTATTGATTACTTTCTTATTTGTGCATAATTGGGGCTCCAGCTTTTACCATCTAGATCCCATGCGCTTTCAACTGAAACACCCAGCCATTGATAAATCATAAATGGGACATCCACTGCATTAGGTACCTGACGAAAAAATGAATCACCAATTGGTGGTTGAAAAAATGGCACCAGCTCATTGAAACTTACCCATGACACAGGGCCCTTAATGTTAAAGTTAGCAGCCTTACCAGTCTTCTCTGTCAACTTAGTTGTATTTACATCGTCATATCCAGGCCAATATCCCTCTAGATTATCCCAAAAAGGAAAAGTCTCATCAATATGCGTCACACCACCGTATTGCTTCACTTCTTCAAACGTAAATGCCCGATTATAAATCTGTAAATTACAGATAGAAAAATCAGGATCTCTATTTCCATTACCCTTGTTAAAACCAATCTCTAAGGGTATTTCATTATCTAAACTATTGTTGTTTTTAATAGATGATTGCGATACTTTAGATGCTACAGAGGCGTTGGTGCCATCAGTATATACATATACAGAATCTTGACTACCACTTCGTTTTATTACCGTGGTCAATGCATGCCATTCACCATCATTGATCTTTGTGCCAAAAGCCTGATCAGAAATTGGACTATTGAAACCCCAATAACCATATTCAACAAATAAGTTCCAGCCAGGTGAACCCGCTGTAAATGCAGACTCTCTCTTTGCTAAAAATGCAGGATAGATATACTCTTTACCTGGAGCATTAAATTTAAGGAATAAAGTAATCGTCCAATCGGATCCAGAGCCCATATTAAATTGACTCACATCAGGTAAAGACGCCACCACTTGATTATTTTCTTTGTATGTGTACTTTGGGGCATTTCCGAAAAAAGGCACATCCTTAGCATTGGGTCTTGGTAAAATTTTTCTAGCAAATTTTGGCGAGTACATTAACGTATACGTATGGCGTTTACTATCTCCAAAAGCTGTGTAATCGGTAACCGGTGTCTCTGCATCTCCCCCTTTTCCAGAAGTAATAACGACCAACCAATTCTCATGCAGGTAGCTTTCACGCGCTTTGATGGTATTTACCAAATCCTGCACCTGCTTGTCCATTTTTTTGATAGCCTCGACATAAGCAGCCGCAGAAACATCATACCCTGATGCCGCACCAGCTTGGTCTACTGCTTTCAGATGCACGACATTTAAATCTGCAGAGTCGGTTTTTAAACCATTAATAGCATTTGCCACAACCGCTTCATCAGTAGCTCCCTTTTGTACATGCGCATCTTTTCCCAAGTAAGTCGCATAATCATCCGAAGAAGTATAGAGTGCCGATACTTCTTGCTTTTTCACAGATTTCAATCGGCTAAATATGGTCGGATAAGCATCCGTATCCAAGTTTGATAAATCATCTGTCGTTACCTTGTTTTTCTTTGCATTCACCCCTGTTAACAGGGTAGATGCCACAGCTGCATTCGTCAATTTAAAATCTACCGTTGGATCGGCGAGACTACCATAAGTCACCATTCCGCTTCGGGTCATTTCCGTTAGATTGACGGGTTCTAGATCTTGTACTGCTGGACCAGCCAATCCATCTATGATAACCATCAAAACTTTATCTCTATTTTCTGGACTATCCTTAGCTTCATTAAAATTTTGAAGCAGATTTGGAAAATCCTTATTACACGATACAAGAAGCATAATCCCCCCTACAACGTATAAAGTGTTTTTTAATCTAGTAATATACTTGTTCATATTGGTTCTTTTTAGGTTATTCTTTGACTTCTAAACGGAATAAATTGCCAATTGACTTGCTTCCGTATTGATAGATGCTACCACCAATTAAAAGTGCTGGTAAGCCAAGCGATGACTTTGTTTCCACGATTTTGTACACTGTTCCCGAAAAAGGAGCCTGACTGTTGTATTTTTGTACTAGTGAACCATCTTTTTCCAATAATAATAAACTAGGACGACCAATACCATTGTAGGTTTCAAAAGTTCCTTTTACCACAACCCTTCCATTGTCTAAGATCTGCGCAAAATTGGCTACAGTATTACCGATATCCCCTAATACAAATTGATTATCGATAGATCCATCTGTATTCAGAACCGCAACACCGTTCACTTTACCACCATGTCCTAATTTGTGAATCAAACCCGAAATCGCAATTTTTTTCAAAAGCGCATTATAGGTCACACTAAATATACGTTCGATGTTACCACTTAAATTGAAAGCAGGATCAACCGAACCATCGGATTTGATACAAGCGATCCCTGGAGCAGGTGAGCCGTTATAGCTCGTAAACGACCCTATAATCAGTATGCGCTCATTATCAATCAATGCGGCATCAGAGATACTACCATTTGCACCTAGATTATTCAGTGCAAAAGTCGAATCCAAAGAACCATCAGGCAACATCCTGATAACATTCCTTGCCTCAGTCACTAAGTATCTTCTATTGTCACGAGAGGAGTAGGTATAATCAATTTTATAATACGTTTTAAAGTTCCCTACAGCTACAATCTTGTTGTCCGCCATGGTGAATACACGTTGAATTGGATAGGATAAAACACCACCATTGAAAGCTGAAACCGTATCGAGTGAATTTTTAGGATCATCCGTTGTATTGATTACATCGACAATCATGGTATCCAAACTACCTCCAGAATTTAATCGGGCAATATTATAGACACCTCTTTTGTTGAACGTGCTAAACCCTCCCCCGATAACAAATTTTCCGTCAGATGTTTTGGCTATCGAATTGATAGTTCCAGATTTTACACCCTCACCAAACTTCATCGCATCATTACTCTTACCATCAGCACCGATAAAGTGTATACCATTGCGAAAAACCTTTTTATCCTCAGGGACATTATCAACAGCCTCATTTTCGAAATTGATAAAAGATCCTGTTATAATAAAACCTCCAGCATTAGGTAAGATATCATAGACCGAACCTAAAAATCCGTTAACTATTCCATAGTTTTCATCTAATGCTGCATTTCCCTCTACTTCTAACCGAGGTCCATAGAAAACCTGTCCATCTACGATAATCTTAGCGTCTCCAGAGGAAATTTGCGCAGGGACCCTTATGGTCACCAATGAATCTTTTGCCGAGACAACCTCGACCTTGGTATTGTTTATCGTAAATTCGATATTATCCAAATAAGGTTTTAATCCTTTTACATAAAAATCGACCAATTCACCAGGCTTAGCCACTTCTGGACTTGCATAATTGGTGTAAAATCCCACCCCTAGAGATTCCTTACCTCCAGCATAAGGATCTGTACCCAAGGCAATATCTTTCGAACAAGAAGAGAATGCAAATACAAGAACTGCAGTTGCTTGCCATAATTTTTCCAATTTTAATCTTATCATCATAATTCAGTCAAATCAGTTTTAGGTAATATGCCCTGTACCATTGCATCTTCTGCAAATAGATAACTCCGAAATCCTAGTGCATGCTTTGAAAACTGCAGCACATGCAAAACACCATTGGTAGGTTGAATATCTGAAGTAGCAACAGGTGCAGTAACAAAAGGCAGGAGAAACTCTTCTAGACCAGGGATAGCGTAAGGATAATTCAAGTATAATTGACGATAACCTGCATACTTGATAACCTGCTTATCCGAAGATTTGACATCATTATAAAATACACCGATGTTCATATCTTTTCCGTCAATCGTTTTAAATACTCCTCCTGGATAAGAATCCAATTTCAAGGTATCTAACTGTGTAAAATCTTTGGCTACATATTTCCCTTTCATGATATATTGAGAAAGATATTTACGCCAAATCTCTGGTTTAATTTGATCCAGTGACGTAATGGAATCTTGTCCACTTCGAAATAGAGCTTCGTTCAGTAGCCAAACAGATTTCAAGATGGATGGATCTGGGGGAGCAAAAAATGTAACCTCCTCATTCTTAAGTATATCGTCCAGTTTTGCGATTTTAAGCGCTACGGTCAATGTATCGAACAGATCTGGTCTGCTTTCCAGGAACTGCCATACGGTACCGTTATAGTTAGGGTTGTGCACACCAGTGTCCATATAGTCCTCTTTTTTACAGGCTGTAAAAATCAACAGCATAACCAAGAGAAATACACTATTTTTTAACAAATTTTTCATCTTCATTTTCATTTAGTTCCAATAGTTGTTCAAACGCATGAATGGATTGTTTGTTAATGCCGACTTATCAATAGGCCAAGTCCATCCACCAGCATTAAAAGCTCCCACCGACATAGGCGCAGAGGTAAACTCCGAATTGATCACTTTTTTTGTCCTGACCAGATCATAATAAAAATTACCCTCTCCAAGCAGCTCGCGGACACGCTCCCACCAGATAGCATCTTTTAAGTCTGCACCCGAATCGGTAATAACTCCAGCCTCAGCACGATTACGGATGACATTGACAACAGCTCTCGCTTCTGCATCACGCTGCAATTCAGCCAAAGCTTCGGCACGTAATAAAATAGGGTCTGCATAACGAAAGATCATCTGGTTGTCATCGGGATTATTATCCTCCCCTTCTTCCATAAAAACATTCGCAAATTTCAGACATTGAAAATCTCCATTTGTCGCGTATATATCTTCATCAAACCAATATGTTTTTCTCAAATCCTGACCAGCTGCTGGATACATTTTCTCCATAAATTTTGGATCATAGAAAATATAGGACTTTTGGGTAATCTTATTTGGAGCATGGAGAACATAATCGGAATAAGACGCTGCAAGCGAAAAACTCTCGCCGTAATTAAAGTTCTGCACAATTTCAAATAAACCCTCTTTGGTACGACCTTTAAAAATCTCTCTTGTACGGGTCAAACTCAACAGTTCATAGGCTCCACCATTATCCTCCATCAGTTCTCTGCCCATTTCTGCTACCTTTTCATATAAGGGTGCTTTATCCTCATTTGTAAAACCCGCTATCCACATATTGATGTGCATATTCAAGGCCAAAGCACTTCCGCGCATTGCTTTCACCGCAATGATAGAAGGATCATCATAGGTCCATGGAAGATGCTGATAAGATGCATCCAGATCTGCTGATATATTTTTCAATACCGTAATCATATTGGTTCTCGGTAATGGATCTGTATTGACAGTCGTATAATAAGGTATATCACCGTAAATACGCACCATAAAGAAATAAGCCAAGGATCTTAAAAATACCGCTTCGGCCTTATAGATCATTTTCTGATCTTCTGACAAGAATGGCATTTCCATATTATCTATTTGATAAATAACGATATTGGCATTTTGCACCATTTTATAAAAATTATTCCATTTGGTAATTTCAGGAAAATTAAAAAAGGAGAAATTGTAATCCAGATCTACCGAAGTCCTTGCCATAATGGCGTTGATATTATTCTGTCTCAAATAGGAAATATAATCCCTTCCTGCCCCAGTTGTTGCACTTGATCGATTTATGGGCGCACAACGCATGTCTCCCGAAGCTGGAAAAAATATATTATCCATGGTAGCTTTTCTAAAAGTCGCATAGATTCCACCCATGTATTGCTCCACATCACCTTTATTGGTCCAATAATTATTACCGGTCAATTTATCAATTTGGGTAATATTTAAGAAATCCTTCCCACAAGAAGATAACCCTAAAGTTGCGCCTAATAGTAGTGTATATAAAAATACTTTTTTCATCTGTTTATAATTAAAATTGTACACTAACACCTAAAGAAAAGGTTCTTTTACTCGGATATCCATTTGATCCATCACGACCTACTCCAGTCACCAACTCAGGGTCAGGTCCGGCATATTTACTGAAAGTATAGATATTATTTGCTGTGAAATTAATCCGTGCCGAAGTCAGTCCATAGCGTTGAATCCACTTGCGATCAAAATTATAACCCAAAGTAGCTGAATTGATTTTTAGATATGATCCATCTTCCAAGAACATGGTCGAATTATAGCGGTATGGGTTATAGAGTGAAAGTCTTGTGAAATCTGAAACATTCGGATAGTCGGCATTATCCCCTGTCTGACGCCATACATTATAGGCATCCAATGGGACATAGGCACCTGGAATATAATCAGGTTTTCCTTCTTTTAGACCTGTAGGCGTGTCGTAATTACGGAATCTATCTGTTAAAGCCGTGTTCAAGATATCACGATCTAAAGTATAAGATAATTGTGTGCGCAAAGACCAATTTTTATATCTCGTATAGATAGAAAGTCCACCTGTTACAGCAGGTTGGGAATTACCTACAAAAACCAAATCATTTTCATCCAGAATATAATCTCCATTGATATCGGTAAAAATTGGATCTCCTGCACGGAAGAATTTTCCTTCCGAAATATCACCCCCTGCACGGTAACGTTGTCCAGTCAATGGATTGACAGGCACCTCATCATCAGTTCTATAAACACCATTATAGTCATATAACACAAATGTCAATGGGTTTCTTCCAAGTCTAAAAAACTGCGGTAAGTCATAACCAGAATCATTATCAGGTTGAATTAACTGCCTCACACCATCAGGTAAAGCGGTGGTATAATCTCGGTTTAAGGCAAATGTTGCCGTACCACTCAAATCCCAATCCGAATTGGCTAATTTTGGTCTAAAATTTAATGACACCTCGTGACCCATGTTTACCATAGCTGCCTCATTGGTCAACACATTTTCGAAAGCATTATGATTGGCAATCGCCTTTGATCGTAATATTTTGTCCGATTGTTTGTAATAGGTTTCATAAGTTAAATATAAAGCACTATTAAAGAACCCAAATTCGGCCCCTACCGACCATTGCGTCGTTGTTTGCGGTACCAGATCGGTATTAGGTGCATTTTTCAGATCCAACGAAGTCGTTGGTCTATTGTTATAACGACCATCATCAATTTTATACCATCCATATAGGTCCGACAGTGTTCCAGTAGGCTGTATGGTACGTCCAACTGATCCACGTAAAAAACCGGTATCCCACCAGGAAATGTTTTCCATAAATTTTTCTTTCTTGAAATTCCAACGAAATCCAACCGATGGGTTAGCTGTCCAAGGAGAAGCCCCCCCTGTCACCGACGTACCATCTACGCGATAGGTTAAATCGACAATATACTTCGAATCGTAGTTGTAAGATGCGTTCCCGGCATATGCGATCGAACGGTAATTATTGAGACTATTCAACAATCCACCAATCGTATTACGAGTATCGTAACTTATACCTGCTTGAAATTGGTCGTTAGCTGTTCCTCTAATTTTATTCAAATTAGCCGAAGATTGAGAAATCTCCATTTCGGTAAACCCATAGATGTTAAACACATGCTTCTCATTAACTGCTTTTACATAAGAAAGCAAATTCCGATTATAGACCTTACTTTTATTGTCATAATAACCGTATATCTCTGAGCTATTTCCCATCAACATTTCTGGCGTATAGCGATCTTTTGTCGAAGTTGTATAATTATAATTTAAGGTTGAAGTTGCTCTTAACCCTTTAATCGGTTCGTACTGCAGTTCCACTTGTGTTACATAATTTCCAGTTTTATTTTGATCATCGACATTCAATGCAGATAATGCGCCCATACTTCCCGAGAAAAGCGATGGAGCAGGAAATAGCGAAGTGGTATTGACTGATTTACCTACTCCAGTCTGCATCATGGCATTACCGCTACCCATTTGATTTTGGGCTAAATTGGCATTCACATTGGCCATCATCCGGAAGCGATCATTGGGTTCATACTGCATATTTGACTGTACGGTATACCGTTTAAATCCGGTATTGGCGATGATACCATTCTCATCATAATAGTTCATGTTCACCTTATAGTTGAACACTTGTTCACCTCCAGAGATATTGACATTATGTGTTTGATTATAGGTATTTCTATAGAAATACGATTGCCAGTCTGTCGAATTATTATAGTATGGGTTTAGACTATCTGCCAATAATGGCGAGTCATTAATACGTCTCAATGCTGCTGCCAAAGTCGTATCGTTCATCAAGATCTGTTCGACACGTATCATTCGTTCATCTCTTCCGCCGATTACTTTCCGCAATTGCGGTACTGCACTCATAAAGAATTGACCTTGATATTGTACAAGAGGTATTTTAGAATTACCACGTTTTGTTCTGACCAATATCACCCCATAGGCACCACGAGATCCATACAAAGCAGTTGCTTGGGCATCTTTCAAAACCGTAATATCTTCAATATCCTCAGGTGGGATCATCGAAATTGGTGATATGCCTGGACCAGCCGTTTCAAAACCATATTCGTACCCGGAGTTGTCATCAATTGGTACACCATCAATAACAAACAACGGAGAGGTCGGTGTCAAAAACGTATTATCACCACTTCCAGACACGTTGAAATTTGAAATACCACGAACAGCAATCGTCCCTCTCATACCAGGGCTACCCGTATTATTTTGGATGTTCATACCTGCCACCTTACCTTGTAGTAGATCCACAAAATTACCAGCAGGAATATCCTGAATTTCCTTACCCGAAATCGTCACCACGGAACCCGTTAATGTTTCCCGTTTACGTTGCTGATATCCAACGACGACGACTTCATCGATTTCTTGATTTTTGCTTTCCATTCCAATGTTATATTCATTTTTGGAAGCAGTCACAGAGGCCTTCACTGTACCATACCCTTGGTAAGTAAAGATCATCACGCCATTAACAGGTACAGATATGGTAAATCGTCCATCTCCACCTGTCTTTCCAAGGTCTCTTTTTGGATTTTCCATACGAATGGAAACCCCAGCTAAAGGTTTATTATCGGCTCCTTTAACCGTTCCTTTTACCAACTTGGTCTGTGCCATCAAGGCATTCCCCAACATACTGGTAAAAAGAATTATCATTATGCAATATTGTTTCATAATTGTTAGCTAAATCAATTGGTCTATTATCAATCAAATTTTGGGGATTCATTAGGGAATCGAAATTGGATTTCCCAATCACCCTCTTCAAAAATGGCAAATTCCAACCCAAAGTAATTATCTTCCACTATTCCAAAATCACCTTTCCGACGGAATTTGAACTGCATAAAGGCATTGTTTCCTGTCACATCGGTATATTCTGTTGCCATTGCCGTTAACGGGATAGGATACGCGACATCATATACGACCTTATTGTTTTCAAAGCGGTGTTTAAAACCATGCACTAGTTTTTCCCAATCGGTAGAAGAGAATTTTTTAGGATCGATCGTATTATTCAAGGAGTCCAAAAATGAAATAGTCAGTGTTTTAGATCCTTTACTTTCACTTTCTAACTTGTTAAAATACACCCGTATATCAGAATAAAACATGGCCGAATTTGTTCTATCGGTACGCATATTACCCGATAGCTGAGACACATAAGTATAAGGAACTGGCGATAGACCAGTAATCGGATCGATGATACTTGGCTCATATGGTCGTTCACGTAGTGGTTTCAATCTGAAATTTCGTAAATATCGTCGACCACCCGTATTATTCAATTCGATATCAAAGACATATCCAGAATCGGGTTGCGTCTTTATGAAACCAGAACTACCCGACTCACCCCAGAAGTTGATATTTCCAGATTTCTCTAATATTTCCAATAACGGGCGATACTCCGTTTTACGTTTACTCTCGATTTCTTCAATAGATTTCTCAAAACCCGTATAGGCTCCTTTCCAGATTTTCACAGGAAATTTATCATTGAAAAGCGTAGCGGGTTGACCATCTACATCACGCACATTGACAATTTTAAATGAAAGGGGTTGAGAAGTGTTTTGTCCTACATTGACAATACTATTATAAAAGGTATTTCTCCCCAAAACCGGTTGAAAATCAGTGATACTATAGACCACATCTTCACCTAAAGAATCTTGATCTGTGGGAATATATTTTTCACAAGATGTCAATGCCAACAATGCGAGCCCACAAAGGACAACCTGCCTAATTGAACGATATAATTTCATATTCATGTTATTAATTTAGGAATTTAGCAAGTTTGGAAAATCCATAATTATGACTAGGGACCAAAATATGTAACCTTCCATTTGTTGTTCTGATATTTACTACCGACGTACTACTTTCTTGCCAATAACGTTGGAATATGGAGTTATTCATATCGCTGAGTGTGATCTGCTGTTGCCCACCTTCCACGATACCAGATGCTGAGGTTACCTTATATTTCATGGTCATTCGATAATTATCAATACTCCTTATTTCTTTTCCTTCGATAAAATCCTTTAGGTTATCAGTGTCATAGACACCGTCAAAAGCATAGTGATAGGTCAATGTATCCAATAAGGGTTGTGGGATATCTTCCAGAAACAAAGGGGGTTTATTAGCCGAACTCCGTACGGCATTCATCGCATCTGTTGCATTTGTAAAACTGTTGTTCGTCAGCGCAAAAAATGTAATCGTATCCGTTGGGTCGTTCAATCTCGCGCGTAAATTAGGTACTCGCTCCAATACCAATAACAACGAGTCATATACTGACCCCTGCTCTTCCAGAAACTGTAAAGTGGTACCATTATAGGCCGTATATTCTACTTGATAGTCTTCATAATAGGTATTTCCTTTTTTACATGCTACAAACGCCATAGCGAGTAGCAAGAAGGAAAAACCAAAATATAGTGTTCTTTTCATGATGGTTAATGGTTAGGTTATTTCCAATATGAATTTTGTTCCAGCTTTGAATTGCGTTCCAAGACATCAGAAGATATCGGCCAATAAATTCCGCCATTAGCAATCAATGAGTTCAATGTATCATTGTTCTTCTTGATCTTTGCCAAACGGATTTGATCGAACCATCTCCATCCTTCACCCATCAATTCCCGTCTTCTTTCTAAAAATATTTCCTCTAAAAGATCTTTCGAAGAACTGTTGATATAAGGTTTTAATCCACGCTGATTTTTAATTAGGTTTAAGTATTTGATGGATTCATCTTTTTGTCCCAATACTGCTTTTGCCTCCGCATGCAATAAGTAAATTTCTTCTAAACGAGTAAATACAAGGTTAGACCCAAAAATCGAGAAATCTGAATCACCATCGCCATTACGGATGACTTTGATTTTACTAAAAATGGGAATATCGCCATCGTAGTTTGTGAAATAATTGGTCCTGATAAGTCCCGAAATCGAGTCGATTCCAAAACGCGTATCGCTCACATCATCAAAAACAACATTGATGGAATCGCGGTTTACAAAAATATCCGGTTTGGCTTTTGTGACGATCGGAAAGCCCAAAGTCAATGATTCGATATGACCGGTATTTGTCGCCTCGCCCAGTTCATAGGAAGCTCGCACGGCCAGAATCTGTCCACGGATACTAGGTCCAAAAAGACCAGTTGTAGGATTGACTAAATTGGGGACACTTAATAGCTCCAAAATAGATTCCGCCTGATTGTCAATGACAAATTTGGAGTACACATCTGCATTGATGTATTTTCCTTGCCAAGCAGCAATATGAGCCAAAAGTGAATATGCGGTTATCTTATTGAACAAAACACCTACCCAAGTCGAGTAGCTTTCACCATAATAACTTTGCGTACCAAGTGCATAACGATAGGGTAAATCCTGCGCTGCCGCTAACAATTCGGCCTCCGCAAAAGCTAAAACTGTAGCTTCAGTTGCCTTTCCGACCTCAGCAAAGCTATCATTATCGTATGATGCCTTTAACAAAGGTACTTCACCCCATATACGGACCATGTAAAAATACATCAACGCACGAATGCTTTTCGCTTGTGCAACATCGTATTTTAGGTCACGTTCTGTATATCGGCTATCCTTTTCCATTACCTCAGGAGCACGTTCAATAAAAAGGGAGGCTGCATTGATCACCGCATAAAAACGACGCCAATCTGTCAATCCCTTGATCATGGGATAGGCGGACTTTAACTTATTTTCTTCAACAGCTTTTAAGTCCGCTCGTGAATATGATTTAAAATCACCATAGCGCATTTCTCCATATACCCAGTGACCATAGTTGTCCACCATTGCAGCACGCATCAAACCATAGATACCCATGAGATGCGCCCTCGTGTCCGAAATGGAAGTCCATTCCTTCTCTTCCGATCCTACATTGACCGCAACGATATCCAATTTTTTATTACAGGATGTGCCGAGCACCATTATACCTATCATGAGGAGTAGGTATGTACCCCATTGATTATATCTTTTCATCTTAAATAGCATTCAATAATTATAAATCCAATTTGATACCCAAACTGACGATCGGTGACATTGGTAGTCCATATCCAGTATAATACCCGTTGAAATCGATCAACTCCGGATCTTTACCTGAAAACTTAGTGATGGTCAATAAATTGGTCCCCGATACATAGACAAATGCACGACGCACGGTTTTCATTTTCTCTTTTGTCGCATGCAACGATGCCAAATCATAACCGACAGTCATTGCCCTTAATTTTAAGAAAGAGGCATTTTCTAAGAAAAGATCTTGATCTATTCGATAGGCAACAATAGGGCTCCAAGGGTTGTAGATCGGATACTTCGTGACATCCACATCCTGTTGCCAGTGGAATACTTCACGGATACCATCTAAGGAATTGGTGTTTTCAGTATTGATAAAATCATACTTCGTAGATGCCCGTTGATTGAGCGCTTTATGTCCCAATGCAAAATACCATTGCATGTTCAACTCAAAGCCCTTATAATTGAAGTTATTATTAAACCCACCAACTAGCTTAGGCATCGCATTACCTTTGAGCACACGATCTTTCTCATCAATTTTAAAATCACCATTTTGATCTTTCCAAATCGGGTCTCCAGCGGCAAAATCTACACCATCAAATTGCAACTTATTACCATTTGTAACTGGGATTTCATCTTCAGTATTGTAGATTCCTTTGTTTTCATAAAGCCAAAATTGATCAACAGCTTCACCGACCTTAAGTAAACGATTGCCCACCTTCAACTCCTGTTTGCCGTTTGGCAAAGCCGTCAATTTATTTTGGTTGTAATTCAGGTTTAGCGCTGCATCCCACTGCAAACCATTTGGATTGGTTAAGATACGGCCGTGTAGATTGAGATCAACACCTCTATTCTGTACCGTCATACCATTAATGATCTGTCCAGAATAACCGTATTCGGCAGGTATTGGCATATTGACCAACTGGTTGATGTCCTTTTTCTGATATAAGGAAACCGTAAAATCAGCCCTTTTATCTAAAAAAGAACCATCCAATGTGATATCAGCATGATCTGTATAAGGCCATTTGATATCGTAGCCTACCCATCCTTCAGAATAAGGGCGCGATGCGACAGCAAAACCATTATAAGAAACCAGGGATTTCTCAGAGCCCCAATTCAGATCAGCGGTATAGTTAGGTCCAACAGCATATTTACTGGTAAAAATAGGTTTACCGATACGTGCCCATGAGCCTTTGATACTCAAGTTGTCCATCGTTGCATTTTCATCCTCATTAATTAGGTTGTATTTTGCAGAGAAAGCCGGTGTCATCAACCATCGAGCGTCGGGTTGCATCGTAGATGATCCATCATAGCGCAACACTGCGCTAACATCCAGCCTATTATTCCAGCTATAGTTACCTGATAGGAGAAGAGAATGGAGTCGAAAATCTTCTCTATTTGTCCAACGATTGACATATAGACCTCCTACAGGTCTTAAATACCCAGCTGCATTGGGATCACCATCTACAACGTTTACCTTAATAAAATCATTTGGACCATCGTAAGCACGGGCATAATGGTATCGGTATAGATCTTGGGTATAATTAGACCCCAATACAAAGTTGAATTTATGCTGATCTTGAATACTGAAGTTATAGTCTAGACTGCTATTAAAAGTCAAACGCTCATTAAAGCCAAAGTAACTTGACATGTAATTGTTTGTCTCCATTAAAGAACCCGGGAAAAAAGCTTGGCGAGTTCCTTCCGAATAATCAACACCTAGATTGGTGTTTAATTTTAAATTTGGTAATAAGTAAAGATCAAGGTTAACCAATAAGTTGAGCATATTGACCGAATTATTGTCAAGTGCCTGTTTGTAAACATCCAGGTATTTTCCATACATGTCCTTATTTGGCGATATCGGAACCGAAAGATCTGGCACATACGAAGCTTCACCAAATCGATCCCGTAAACTTCGGTTACGGTCACGCAGGCTACGGCTTGCATTTACGGTGGTACCAAAATTAAACCATTTGAAGGGCGCCATATTCACATTGAATAACGCATTATATCGTTCGAAATTTGTTTTATCAGCTGCGCTCGCATTTTTAGTATAGCCGCCCATGAAGGCAAAATTGGCACGGTCACCACCACCACGAATCCCTAAATTACCGCCATAAATAGGTGCCGTTTGATAATACTCTTCGTTCCAATTGGCTGGCCCATAGTAATTCACATTAGTCGAATCACTCAAATACCCAGGGTAATTCAAACGATCCGTTGCTGTACCATATTTATTATAAAAGGAAGAACGGAACATATTCTCGTACTGTGCATTGACAGGTGTTACATTAGGTTTTGTCGCTAGACCCACATAGGCATCAAAACTTATTTCTCGTGCACCTTCTTTCCCTGGTTTTGTTAAGATCCAAATCGCGCCATTCGCTGCCAAAGGTCCTAATTTTGACAATTCAACCGGATCCTTGATGACTTGAATGGATTCGATCATAGCGATATCAATTCCAGCAAAATTATCCGTTGCTGGACCTAGTCGATTGAATTGATATTGTTGGATAGAGTAGGTGAAATTATTTTCCCGAGCAATAGGGACACCATTGATGTAAACTGCAGGTTGCACATTTATGGCATCTTTTGTGTCAAGAAGTGGACTCCCGAGACCACGGATGACCATGTTCTTATAAGAACCCGGTTCACCACTGGATTCTTGAACATACAATCCTGAAATCTGACCTTTCAATACTTCAGAAATACTTACCAATGGTAAACTTTCCACCTGCTTGAAATTAAGGCTATCCTTGACCTGCTTCTTTTGCAATAAGGATTTTAATCTTCCTCGCAAGAGTTGCTGATCCACTTCACTTATCTCAGAAGTGTCTTGTTGCATTTTCCACAAATCCCATGATCGGGCCTGAGTTTTTTGCAACATCGGGACGAGAAATAAAAAACAAAAAAGTCTTTTCATCCGAATATGTTTAGGCTTAAAAAATTTAAAGAAGTACCCCTATTGGTTAGGATAGTAGTTACCTCTCTTCGCTATTTTAAAGCGTGAATAATTGTTAGTTGGAAACAATAATATGACAAATAATCAAATTTAAATGACCGCCAATAAACGAAATCGATTGCGTAATCGAAACAATCGATTGCAAAACTTTATGTGATACATATAATGTATTACTATTCAGTGCAAATAGATTTAAGTATGGGAAAGAGTATCTCCTCGAGCTGCTTAAACAGCTTTTCAGAAAATTCTATCGACAAATATTGAAGTCCAAAGTCATTCTTACGCCTAAGAAACAGGAATACAGACGTTTATTTAAGGTAATGATTGGTTTAATTCGGTGATGGTTTATAAAGGCGATTGATTTAGCAAATCATTGCAAATTAGCGATACAAAAATAATCCATAAAAAAAGGCTCCGGAAAATTCCGAAGCCTTTTTATCTATAATCCTGAATTAGTGGCTTATCTAAAAGCCAACACTCTTCAAGTTTAAACCTGCTTTCTCATCAAGATTAAACATGAGATTCATATTTTGTACAGCTTGTCCAGATGCACCCTTTAACAAGTTATCTGTCGCATTTAATATTAATAACTTATCTCCATGTTTCTCGAGGTGAATAATACTTTTATTGGTATTAACGACTTGTTTCAAATCGATATTCTTACGGCTGACATGTGTAAATGGGTGTTCGTTATAGAAACTTTCATATAACTCATAAGCTTCTTCCTCGGATAAGTCAGAATCAACATAAATAACGGAGAAAATACCTCTTGTGAAATCGCCTCTTTGAGGCACAAAATTAATTTTCTCGGCAGCACGCTCTAATAATGTCTTTTCGGACTGTGGTAGAAAACCCTGCTGCAATTGCGCTAAAGATTCGGAAATTTCTTGTACATGTTGATGTTCAAAAGACTTGTAAGCAGATAAATTATTATTTCGCCACGAGAAGTGTGTTGTGGCACCAGGTTTCTGTCCAGCGCCGGTAGAACCCGTGGTTGCATGTACATGAATCTGGTCGGGTAAGAGGCTTTTACTTGCTAAAGGCAGTAATGCCAATTGGATATTAGTAGCAAAACAACCTGGGTTTGCAATATACGCTGCAGATCTAATTGCATCTCTATTCAATTCTGGTAAACCATATATAAACTGTTTACCTTGAAATTCGGTATTTGCTTTTAAACGATAGTCCTGTGATAAATCTATAATTTTCACGGAGGAATCTATTGGATTTGCGTCTAAAAACTTACGTGCATCTCCATGCCCCACACATAAAAATAAAACATCAATATCCGAATGAAAATCAGATGAAAAGGTTAACTCTGTGTCTCCAAATAGATCATTATGTACCTCATAGATTTTGTTGCCAGCATTGGAAGCACTATTGGCAAATATGATTTCTACATGTGGATGATAGATCAACACACGTAATAATTCACCTCCGGTATATCCTGCTGACCCTACTATTCCTACTTTTATCATTTTTTAGTATTTAGTTTAGATGATGGTTTTACTATACAATGGATGTTATAGTACTGCTATTATTCCAACAGTAAATGTTACTGATTGGATGTTAAAAATGGATCCCTATTTCACCTTTGGTGACTTTGGGATCCATTCCTATATTGTGCAAAGAAATAAGAAACGCTTGCGAGCAAATGTGCTTATTTTCCGTTGACTTTATGCCAAATAATAGTTTGGTTACCAAAAATTTTAGAAAATCCTTTTACATCGTCACCTGTGTAACCTGCATTCATCTCACCATAAGTTCCAAATTTATTAGACATTAAATCATGCTCTGATTCGATTCCAATGATGACAAAACGATAAGGGTGTAATTCGATGATCACACGTCCAGTTACGGTCTCTTGAGTCGATAACAAAAATGCTTCAATATCTCGCATTACAGGATCGTGCATCTGACCTTCATGCATATAATTTCCGTAGAAACCTGAAATCTGGTCTTTCCATGATAATTGCCACTTAGTCAAGGTATGTTTCTCTAAAGCATGATGTGCTTTAATCAAGATCACTGAAGCTGCTGCCTCAAATCCTACACGTCCTTTAATACCAATAATCGTATCTCCAACGTGAATATCACGGCCTATACCATATGGTTGTGCTAAGGCTTGTAATTCCTGAATAACACGTACCGCATCTAATTTATTGCCATTAAGTGCTGTTGGTTCACCTTTAACAAAATCTAAAGTAATTTGTTGAGGTTCTGTTGAAGTAACAGCGGTTGGCCAAGCAGACTCTGGTAAATATTGATTTGAAGTCAATGTTTCTGCTCCTCCTACTGAGGTGCCCCAGAGACCTTTATTAATGGAGTATTTTGCTTTTTCTGCAGAATATTCAACACCATGCTTATTTAAATATTCGATTTCATCTTCTCGTGATAATTGTAGATCACGAATTGGCGTTATAATTTCAACACCAGGTATTAAGGTATGAAAGATCATATCAAAACGCACTTGATCATTACCTGCTCCTGTAGATCCATGTGCTACGCATTCAGCACCAATCTTCTTTGCATAATTAGCAATAGCAGTTGCTTGACATACACGTTCTGCAGATACAGATAAAGGGTAGGTTGCATTTTTTAATACATTACCAAAAATCAAATACTTAATAGTTTCGCGGTAATAGTCTTCTGTTTCATCAATTGCTGTATGCGATTTTACACCTAAAGCGTAAGCCCGCTCCTCAATCTGTTTTAATTCCTCTTCAGAGAAACCTCCCGTATTAACGACCACTGAGTGAACTTCTAAACCTAAATCTTGTGTGAGATAAATACAACAAAATGATGTATCTAACCCGCCACTGAATGCTAAAACTACTTTTTTCATCTTTTTGGATTAATTCGTTGATAAGCCTCTAATTGAGGTTTCAACAAAAATATAAAAAACTTAAAACTCCTTAACTACTTTTTTACTTTTATGAAAATTGACTGCAACAAACTTCTTTGCTGATTTCCATAACTTTGCTTCAATACGCTTTAACAAAGATTGTTTTTGTGTAATACGTTCCAATCTTTCTTTTGCTTCAGCTTTTCGTTGTATTTTTTCTTTCAATTCACGCTCTTTATCGACAGGATCCCAAAGCATGGCTGTACACATGCAGTTTTTACGATCTTTACTCAATAAGATATCGTAATTTACACAACTCTGACAGCCCTTCCAAAATTCTTCATCTTGCGTTAATTCAGAATAGGTCACAGGTTCATATCCCAGTTCGGAGTTAATTTTCATTACCGCCAAACCAGTTGTTAAACCGAAAATCTTTGCATGAGGATATTTTTCTCGAGATAGTTCGAAAACTCTTTTTTTAATTGCTTTGGCTAGGCCAACCTTACGAAATTCAGGATTAACGATTAAGCCTGAGTTGGCAACGTAGTCTCCATGCCCCCAAGTCTCGATATAGACAAAGCCTGCCCATCGACCATCTTTGTGTAAAGCAATAACAGCTTTACCTTCAATCATTTTATTGGCAACATATTCTGGTTTGCGGCGTGCAATGCCAGTACCTCGAGCTTTTGCAGACTCGAACATTTCACTACAAATCGTCTCAGCATATATAACATGCTCAGGTTTTGCGGGAATAATTAAAAATTCTGAAATAGTCATTGACTTACGACCCAAATAATAAAACTAACAATCGAAATTGCGTTTTGTTATGAAAAAACAATTAATAAAATCGTGGAGCGCCATCATCGGACCTGATGATATTACTGAAAAGAAAAGTCACTACCTCATATCAAGCCCGAGGTAGTATAGGTCGTCGAAAGCGAAGAACCGGAATTTCTACAAAAATAAAAAAACAATAACCCCTCTCTACAAACTTTTGAAAAGCATGTGGTATTGAGAACTTATATATTTTGTTATTCTTCATTTCTTCTTTATCGTCTTCGTTATGTGACTGTACAAATGTATAAAATAATTTTTTTCTTTTCTGCAATAATTACGCGCATTTTTTATAAAATGACAAATAACACTAAAAACATAAACATTACAAGTATACAAACTATAAATCAAATACTTAAATGACATTTATACAATAAATTAGTGATTACTAAAAAAATCAATATGCTAACAAAAATCTAAATTCATTAATAACTTACCATCAATGACGTAGAAAATAAAGAAATAGAAACTTTTAGTATTGTCATTAAAATTAGATAATTTTGTAGTTCATCGGTGATCTAATGAAGTTCACCATTAGTACACAACATCATATGAGCACACCAAGTATTATTTTTTATTGCATTTTCGGTATTCCATACTTTATTTTCATGTACTGGTTAGTCAAGCAAGATAAGCAAAAATATGCTTGGGGAATAGCGCTCATTACACTGATTGCAATTGTCGCAATTTATGTCTCTCAAAAAGCTAGTAAGGTTGCGATTGATAATTATGAACAACATCAAATTGACTCTCGAGAAATAGAGCAAGAGGAAAGAATGGATAGTCTAAATCATAACTAAAAAAAGCGCTCTAGGCGCTTTTTTTAGTTATGATTTATTTTTCAATATTTTCCAATGCAAACAGGAAAGCATAATTAAGGGCTATATCTTTTAGATAATCAAATCTGCCAGATGCCCCGCCATGCCCGTACTCCATATCTGTTTTTAATAGAAGAACATGATTATCAGTTTTCATCTTCCGTAATTTCGCAACCCACTTTGCAGGCTCAAAGTATTGTACCTGACTATCATGCAGTCCCGTTGTGACCAACATATTGGGATATGCCTTTTCCTCAACATTTTCATAGGGAGAATAGCTTTTCATATAGTAATAAGCATCTTTTTCATTTGGATTTCCCCACTCGTCATATTCATTTGTGGTCAACGGAATACTATCATCTAACATTGTATTAACGACATCAACAAACGGCACCTGTGCGATGATGCCATTCCATAGCTCGGGTTCTAGATTGGCAACTACCCCCATTAACAAACCTCCTGCACTCCCACCTTGGGCATAAAGATGTCCCAAACTAGTGAACTTTTGATCGATTAAATAATGACCGCAATCAATGAAATCTGTAAAAGTATTCATCTTCTTCATCATTTTTCCATCATCATACCAATATCTTCCCATTTCTTCACCTCCTCGGATATGTGCAATAGCATAGCAGAATCCACGATCTAATAAACTTAATCGAGCACTACTGAAGGTCGGATCCATTGAATAACCGTAGGAACCATATGCATATAGCAGTAAGGGTGCTTTCCCATCTCTTTTAAAACCATCTTTATAGACAATCGAAATTGGAATAACTGTTCCGTCCTTAGCTTTTGCGAAAACGCGTTCGGTCTTGTATGCCGTTAAATCATAGCCCCCTACGATTTCTTGCTGTTTTAGTAAACTTCTTCCTTTTGATTTCATATCATATTCAAAAGTCGAAGAAGGGGTAACTAATGAGCTATAACCATAGCGTAATTTATCTGTATTATACTCGACATTGGTGCTCGGATAAACGGTATATGTCACTTCTCCGAAATCCAAATAATGTTGTCCTTTATTATTCAAATCATAAACGGCTAGCTGCGTTAAGCCATCTTTACGTTCTGAGACGACCAAAAAGTCTTTGAATTCATCAATTTCACTCAATAGCACATCAGCTCGATGTGCTATAAATGTCGACCAATTCTCTTTATTGGTTTTGTGCAATGGGCATTGCATCACTTTAAAATTTTTAGCACCGTCATTCGTAATAATCAAAAAACGATCTTCTAAAGCAGTCACCTGATATAATACATCCTTTATTCTGGGTTGGAATATTTGAAAAACCCCATTAGGATCATCGGACTTGAGATAGTATACTTCGGAAGAAAGCGTGCCCTCGGATTGAATGAATATATAAGCTCCATTTTTCGATTTCCCTACTCCAATATAATTGGTATTATCATTTTCTTGATATACAGTCGTATCGGCTTTGACATCAGTGCCCAATGTATGCCTATTTATTTTTTCACTTAATAGCGTAATCGGGTTTTTTGCCGTATAAAAAAGTGTCTTATTATCATTGGCCCAAATAGAGCTGCCTGATGTCCTTGGTATTTCATCCTTATACAATTCACCTGATACCAGGTTTTTTACATATATCGTATACTCTCTCCGCGATACGGTATCGACAGCAAAAGCCATCAATTTACTATCGGGACTTATTGAAAATCCTACTGCTGAATAATAAGGGTAACCTTCTGCCATTTTATCAACGTCCAGCAGCATCTCTTCCACTGCATGGAGATTATCTTTTTTTCGACAAAACTTAAAGTATTGTTGTCCTTCTTCGGTACGTGTATAGTAGTAATAGCCATTTTTTAGATAGGGAACAGATTCATCTTTCTCCTTGACCCGTGCTTTCATTTCATTAAACAACTGATCCTGCAAAACAGTGGTTGATTCCATGACAGCATCTGTATAGTCATTTTCCTTATTTAAATAATCGATTACCAAATCTGCATCAGGTCCCTTCCTGAAAAAATCATTCATCCAGTAATAATCGTCACTCACTTGATCGTCGTGGATGTTTCTGAAATGGGTCTTAATCTTTGCAACAGGAGCTACAGTTGCCTTTGAGTGCAATCCAATTGATTCACCTTGCTCTTTTAAAACTGCACCTGTAAGGATATTTAAGATAATCATACGTCTAATTTATTATAATAACCAGATAATCCTGTATGAACCTATCAATTCAGGATTACTGTAAGTAAAAATAAGGATGAATTCGCATTATTTAATAAAAATTAACATTTTAAGCCCCTTACTAGCATTATATTTGCTAATCGTAACAACATCAAAATATCAAGAGATGAGATTAAAGAGATTGCTTTATGTATTTGCTATTGGACTAATTCCAACTTTCGGCCATGCCCAAGAAAACAAAAGTGTGCCTGATAATTGGTTCAATTTGGATTATGAGAAAGATGGTGTACTTGGTATAAGTACAGAAAAAACTTACGAAAGTTTATTAAGAGGAAAAAAGTCCGTTCCGGTTATCGTTGCCGTTCTAGATGGGGGTGTTGATGTCCTTCATGAGGACTTAAAGCATGTCGTGTGGATAAACGTAAAAGATAGTGTAGCTAATGGCATAGATAATGATAAGAACGGATTCATCAATGACAAGTATGGTTGGAATTTCATTGGTAATGCTTCGGGAGAAAATGTACAATTCGATAATTTGGAACTGACCCGGCTAATCCGTAAAAATGCACCAAAATTCGAGGGCGTGACTGCTACAACAATATTAACCGACCAAGAGAGGCGAGATTATAATGCTTATTCAAAAATGGTGATAGCATATAACGAAAAACTTGATGAAGCCAAGTATGGTGCTTTGAATTATGTTGCATTGAAGGAAAGTGTTGACAATCTCATAAAAGATATCAATAAAGATAAATCGGCAATAACGCCAGCAGATCTGGATAGTCTGAATCCTACTGTGAACCGTCAAAAAATTGCTATTCGCATTGCTAAGGAGGAAATAGAACGAGCAGGTAGTTTCACTCGGTTTTATGAAGACTTAAAATCGGGAGCCGAATACTTTGGCAATCAAGTCGCTTACCATCTGAATAAAGATTATGACTCCCGTTCAATTGTTGGGGATAACTATAACGATGCGAGCGAATATCATTATGGTAACTCGGATGTTACGGGGCCGGACGCGTTACATGGCACACATGTAGCTGGTATCATTGCGGCAGATCGTAAAAACAGCATCGGTATTAAAGGAGTAGCCGATAATGTTCAGATACTTTCGGTACGCCTTGTCCCTGATGGTGACGAACGTGATAAAGATGTCGCTAATGGCATTCGTTATGCGGTAGATAATGGTGCTAAAGTCATTAATATGAGCTTTGGTAAAAGTTATGCTTATAATAAAAATACAGTAGACGCTGCAGTACAGTATGCGATGTCTAAGGATGTTCTATTGGTGCATGCTGCGGGTAATGACAGTGAGGATAATGATATTTCGACAAATTATCCAAATAAATATTTTACAGATAGTTTAGGTGCAATTACTGATACTGCTCATGCATGGATAACCGTTGGTGCAACTGGCCCACGTAAAGACGAAGAGCTCCTCGCTAGCTTTTCTAATTATGGTAAGACTTCTGTAGATGTATTCGCACCTGGATTATATATCAATTCTACTGCACCACATTCGGAGTATAAAGAAGAGCAAGGTACGAGTATGGCTGCACCTGTAGTGGCAGGATTAGCGGGAATGTTGCGTTCTTACTACCCACAGTTAACAGCTTTGGAGACAAAAGAAATCATCATGGACTCAGTTGTAAAAGTCGAGGATACGGTCCGCATCAAATTAGAAGATGGCTCATTTAAAACTGTGAATTTGGCTGATATTTCTATCTCAGGTGGAATTGTGAATGCCTATAATGCTGTGGAAAAGGCAAATGATTATATCGCAAAAAAGAAAAAGTAACATATTGACATAATATTCGCATCTTGTTGAACGTTCTACTTATAAATTGAATGATAACAATAATTGCGTATGGTCGAAAACTTTACAACAGAAAACGAAGTTAAAAACAGCGAAAGAGGTATTAAAATCTCTGATGAGGATGTTGAAAACCTCTTAAAACTTCAACTACCAAAAATCATGATGAATCCAAGTGATTCTTGCATAGAGGGTATTTTGAACTATTCAAAATCGGTAGTCAATAAAAAGGCTTAGTCGAGAGATTAAGCCTTTTTTATTTTTTAAAAACTTAGCTATCTTTGATACATATGTTGAAAAAAGATAGATATAAAGCTTTTGTAGAATATTTTTCTAAGAATAGCCCGGATGCACAGACAGAATTAAATTATAGCAACCCTTATGAATTATTAGTCGCTGTCATATTATCTGCCCAATGCACCGATAAACGAATCAATTTGGTCACCCCAAAGCTTTTTCAACAATTTCCAGATGCCGAAGCATTAGCATGTAGCACTTCTGATGAGGTTTTTACCTATATCCGTTCAGTCAGTTACCCCAATAATAAAGCTAAACATCTAGTTGGCATGGCAAAAATGCTGGTCAGTGAATTCGATTCTATCGTTCCTGAAAAAATAGAGGATTTGATTAAGCTCCCAGGTGTGGGACGGAAAACAGCAAATGTAATTTCTTCGGTTGTATATAATAAACCGGCCATGGCCGTAGATACACATGTCTTTCGTGTCAGTAATCGGCTTGGTTTAACCAGCAGGGCGACAACTCCATTAGCCGTAGAGAAGCAACTGGTCAAACACTTACCTGTAGAGACCATCGCTATAGCGCACCATTGGTTGATATTGCATGGACGTTATATCTGCTTAGCCCGCAAACCGCAATGTGACAAATGTGCCATTACCTATATGTGTAAATACTTTGAAAAGGCCCACCAGATTAAAGAAATCAAAGAAAAATCAGTCGAAAAATAATAGACTAACTTTTTTAGTAATAATATTTTGTACTTTCAAAAGTAATCTGTACTTTTGAATCATCAATACTAAGAATATGAGCAATCCAGATAAATTAAAAGCATTACAGCTTACATTAGATAAATTAGAGAAATCATATGGTAAAGGCGCCATAATGAAATTAGGAGATACGACTGTTGACCCAATTGAATCAATCTCTACAGGTTCTTTAGGTCTTGATATCGCATTGGGTATTGGGGGCGTTCCTAAAGGTCGTGTCATTGAGATTTATGGTCCTGAATCTTCTGGTAAAACAACTCTAGCGACACATATCATTGCTGAAGCTCAAAAACAAGGCGGTATTGCTGCATTTATCGATGCAGAGCATGCTTTTGATAAATACTACGCTCAAAAATTAGGCGTTGATGTAGAAAATTTATTAATTGCTCAACCTGATAACGGCGAGCAGGCTTTAGAAATTGCCGATAATTTAATTCGTTCGGGAGCTATTGACATTATTGTCATTGACTCCGTTGCGGCTTTAGTTCCTAAGGCAGAGATTGAAGGTGAGATGGGTGATTCAAAAATGGGACTTCAAGCCCGTTTAATGTCTCAAGCATTACGTAAATTAACTGGTACTATTTCGAAAACAAACTGTTGTTGTATTTTCATCAACCAACTTCGTGAAAAAATCGGTGTTATGTTTGGTAATCCAGAGACAACAACTGGTGGTAACGCATTAAAATTCTACGCTTCTGTACGTTTGGATATTCGCCGTACTTCTCAGATAAAAGATTCAGATGAAGTATCTGGTAACCGTGTAAAAGTAAAAATCGTTAAAAATAAAGTAGCTCCTCCATTCCGTATCGCTGAATTTGATATCATGTTTGGTGAAGGTATTTCTAAAGTTGGTGAAATCATCGATTTAGGAGTTGAATACAATATCATTAAGAAAGCGGGTTCATGGTTTAGCTATGGCGAAACAAAATTGGGACAAGGTCGTGATGCTGTAAAATCATTATTACATGACAACCCTGATTTAGCCGATGAATTGGAAGCTAAAATTAGAGCTGAGGTTTCTGGCATTGATCCTAACCTAGCTTTAGAAGAAGGTTAATTTTATATTATATAAATAGTTTAGGTATAGCCATTCCCAAAAGAATGGCTATATTTATTTTTAAAAACCTTGACCAATGAAAAAATATATCCTTTATTGTTTTACACTTTTGACTCTATCGTGCAGTACACGAATGCTTTCAGCTCAGGAATTAAAGATTCTGACTTACAATATCCATCATGGTAATCCACCCAGTGAAGATGCAAGCATTATTAATCTAGATACCATTGCAGCAATTATAAAGAGAACCAATGCCGACTTGGTAGGTTTACAAGAAATTGATGTTAACCTAAGTAGATCTCAAAATATCGATCAGGCAAAAAAATTAGCGGAGCTCACAGGAATGCATTATTTCTTTTCTAAGGGTATTGATTTAGATGCAGGTGAATATGGAACGGTCATTCTTTCAAAGCACCCAATTGTAAAGACAGAACGTTTTGAGCTTCCATCTCCTATTGATAGCGAAAAAAGAAGCCTTGCAATCATCCATATTAAACTAAATGGAAAAACAATCAAATTTGCGAACACTCATCTTGATCTGAAAAAAGAAAATAGGCTCGCACAAAGTGCTTTCATTGTTGACAAATTCAAGAATGACAAAAATTTGGTTATTCTAGTTGGTGATTTAAATGCACGCCCTGAAGAGCAGCCTATCCTTAATTTAGAGCAAATATTTAAACGTAGTCAAATAAAAAATGGATTTACAATTCCTGAGGTAAACCCAGACCATGAAATTGACTTCATCATGTTAAATAAAGCTCCTCAATTATCATTTAAAAATCATTCTGTTTTAGAAGAAGCATATGCTAGCGATCACAGACCTGTATATGTAGAAATTTATACGCCACAATAGCTCATGAGTATCAATCGAAGAAAATTTTTAGAGGCCTTAACCCTAGCTGGCATAACTTTGCCGAGCGTCACATTTGCTAATCACAAGAGGGAAAACACGAATGATGAAAAATTTAGTTTCATTGTCCCTGCATATTTACAGAATCAAATCGAGAGCAGTATTACTGTATTTTCTATACTCAATAAACCTGCTTTTGCTTGGTTAGAATTATTAGATGATAATAATCAGGTCATCACTAAAATTTATCAAAGTGAAGATGGCATGCTTGAAGCAAATACGGATCTTTTTAAATTTGAAATAGCAACAGCACCTAGAAAATTTAAATATAGAGTAGCGGCTAAGGAGGTACTTAAGTTTGACCCCTATAAAATTTCTTATGGGGAAGAAATCCAATCGGATGTTTTTACGGCTACGTTAGCGAGTCAAGATCAGGAGCAGATTCGCGCCTTGATTTACAATGACGTCCATGAAAATATGGATACGTATCGGGAATTAGTGCCAAATAAAAATACGGATATATATGATTTTTCGATCCTCAATGGAGATTCTTTTCACTATGTAACCAATCAAGTTGATCTTACGGAAAAACTGCTTAAGCCTTTTTCTTTTTTTGCTACCGATAAACCTTTTATCATGAATCGTGGGAATCATGAAACACGAGGTGCTTTTTCACGCCATTTCAAAAAGTATTTTGGTTATCCAGACAATAAATTCTATCAATCTTTCAAATTAGGTCCGATTTACTGGATCTTTTTAGATAGTGGTGAGGATAAACCCGATACTCATGAAGTATATGGGGGAACTGTGGATTATGACAACTACCGAAAAGAACAAGCTTCTTGGTTAGAGAAAGTATTGCAGTCTAAAGAAAGAAAAACAGCCCAGCATACGATAGTAGTTAGCCACATTCCTGTTTTTCACGCTGATGATTGGCACGGAACATTACATAACCGCTCAACCTTTCACCCGTTGTTTCAAAAATATAGAATTGATGCCATGATTACAGGTCACACCCATAAATATGGTTACTACCCACCTGATCAAGATCATAATTACACCTTATTTATTGGAGGTGGACCGAAAGTTGGGGAGCGTACAATAATTGATGTGATGGGTGATAAAAAAAATCTAGATATAAAAATGATTAAAGATAATGGTGATCTTTTAGGACATCTTAAAAAGTCATAAGAATATTTTAATATTAGATAGAAAAGGCGCCTACTAAGTAGGCGCCTTTTCTATCTAATTTATAATCGATAAGATTATTCGCCTTCTTCTAAGAACGGATACTTATAGTTTGTATCTGGATTAAAAGTTTCTTTGATCGTACGTGGAGATACCCAACGTAATAAATTAATCATCGAACCTGCTTTATCGTTCGTACCAGAACCACGAGCTCCTCCGAATGGTTGTTGACCTACTACCGCTCCAGTACATTTATCATTAACATAGAAGTTACCTGCAGCATTACGCAATGCATGTGTTGCTTGCGCTATTGCATAACGATCTTTAGCGATAACAGAACCTGTTAGGGCATAAATAGATGTTTTATCTACGATCTCTAACGTTTCTTCCCACTTATCGTCTTCATAAACAAAAATCGTCAAAACTGGTCCAAATAACTCTTCGGACATTGTTTCATAATCAGATTTTTTAGCCAAGATGACAGTTGGTGTAATAAAATAACCTTTAGATTTATCGTAAGTACCACCGATTACTACTTCAGCATCATTTGATTCTTTAGCACGGTCAATGTATTTCGCAAGCTTATCGAAAGACTTCTCATCGATAACAGCATTGATAAAGTTTGTGAAATCTTCCGTACCTCCAATTTTGAATGAATTAATATCAGCAGTCATCGCATCTTTCAAAGCAGGCCACATCGATGCAGGAATATATGCACGAGAAGCTGCTGAACATTTTTGTCCTTGGTATTCAAAAGCACCGCGCACTAATGCTGTATTGGTAACCTGTAAGTCCGCTGTTGGGTGAATGACAATAAAATCTTTTCCACCTGTTTCACCTACGATTCTAGGGTATGTTTTATAAAGGTGAATGTTTTGTCCTATTGTCTTCCAGATATCTTGGAAAACACCTGTAGAACCAGTAAAATGGATACCAGCAAAGTCTGGGTGTTTGAAAATCACATCACCTGCATCAGGTCCTGATACATATACTAAGTTGATCACTCCTGCTGGTAAACCTGCTTCAATGAAAATCTCCATTAAAACTTGTGCAGAATAAATCTGTGCATTAGACGGTTTCCATACGACTACGTTACCCATCATCGCTACACACGAAGGTAAATTACCAGCAATGGCTGTAAAGTTAAATGGTGTCAAAGCGAAAACAAAACCTTCTAAAGGGCGTTGCTCTACACGGTTCCACACTCCTTTTCCTGATACTGGAGGTTGTTGTTCATAGATCTGAGTCATGTACTGTACATTGAAACGCAAAAAATCTGTGAACTCACATGCTGCATCAATCTCTGCTTGATATGGGTTTTTTGACTGCGCTAACATCGTTGCCGCATTCAGTTTATAACGATATTTTGTCGAAGCTAATTCAGCTGCTTTTAAAAAGATAGCGGCACGGTCTTCCCATGGTAAATTTTCCCAATCATTTTTAGCTGCTAACGCCGCGTTGATAGCATCCGTTACATGACTTTTTGTACCTTGACTATATTGTCCTAAAATGTGTTGGTGATCATGAGGTGGATTCATGGATACCTTTTTATCCGTACGCACTTCTTTTCCGCCAATATACATCGGAACGTCAACTTGTTTAGCACGCGCTTCGTCAATCGCTGCTTTTAATAATTTACGTTCTTTTGTACCAACAGCATATGAGTAAACTGGCTCATTTGTAGGTGTAGGTACATTAAAAAATCCCTTTATCATAGTAATAATTTTATATTTTCAAAAACCTGAATTTCAGTGAATTCGTTGAAATTCAGAATAAATTTACAAGATCTAAATTCGAGTTCCAATTATTCAATTAGTCTTTAGCTGTACTGGTAAAAATATGTTTAAACTTTTCCAATTTTGGTTTAATCACGAATTGACAGTAGCGGTCTTCTTTGTTATTAGCATAGTAATCTTGATGATAATCTTCGGCCTTATAAAACACTGTATATGGTGCAACTACTGTAACAATAGGTTCATCATACAGCTGCTCTTCTTTCATTTTTTTTAAATAATAATTTACTTTCGCTAATTGCTGTTTGTCATGGACAAAAATAGCGGAACGATACTGCGTTCCCACATCATTTCCTTGCTTATTTAATTGCGTAGGATCGTGTGCGATAAAGAAAGCTTCTAATAAGGTATCGTATGTGATTTTATTCGGATCATAGACCACATTGATGGCCTCGGCATGCCCTGTCTTACCTGTTATAACCTGTGCATATGTAGGATCCTTTAACTTCCCACCCGTATAGCCGGAAATAACTTGCTGCACACCATCCAAGGTCTTGAGTTGTGCCTCAACACACCAGAAACAACCGGCTGCAAAAGTTGCGGTGTCTATACTACCGATTTGGGAATCTGGCAGAAGATCAAAGGATATTTTTTGATCTTTCTTACTTTTAGATTGGCAAGAGGTCCACAAAGTACAACACAAAATCAGCGCGAGAAGACCGAAGTAATTATTTTTTTTCATCATAATATCCTGAAATTAAAAAGCGGTAAAATGATATCATTTTACCGCTTAATGCTATCGATACTGATTCCTAAATATTATTTAGCTGCAGCATAATTTTTTGCTACTGCATCCCAATTGATTACATTGAAGATTTCTTCTAAGTAAGCTGGACGCTTATTTTGGAATTTTAAGTAGTATGCATGTTCCCAAACATCAATACCCAAAATTGGTGTACCCTTTACTTCTGCAACATCCATCAAAGGATTGTCTTGATTTGGAGTTGAAGTTACTTGTAATTTACCTTCCGCGTTTACAATTAACCAAGACCAACCAGAACCGAAACGTGTTGCACCAGCATTTTGCAATTGTGTTTTCAATTCTGCGAAAGAACCAAAATTTTCATTGATTGCAGTTGCTAATTCGCCTGTTGGCTCTCCACCAGCATTTGGACCTAACACCGTCCAGAAAAGTTTATGATTATAATGTCCACCGCCGTTATTACGTACTGCTGCAGGATACTTACTGATATTTTTTATGATATCTTCTAAAGACAAATTTTCTGCGTCTGTACCAGCAATTGCTTTATTTAAGTTATCTACGTATGCTTGATGATGTCTATCATGGTGAATTTCCATAGTAGCCTTATCAATATGTGGTTCCAATGCGTCTGCCGAGTATGGTAGCGCCTCTAATACAAATGCCATAATTATTTATTTTTGTGTTTATTAAAAAGATTATTACAATACAAATATAACGTTTAATATACTTTTATGTTTGATTTATGGATGAAATAATGAGCGCTACCCTATCGTTTTTGACGAAAAAATGATTTAACGAGCTCTGCGCATTCTTCGCCTAATTTACCTGACTCCACAATTGTTTTTGGGTGTAAGATTTTATCATGGAATTGTGAATAGCCCCGTTTATCATCTTTCGCACCATAAACGATACGTGTAATATGGGTCCAATAAGCAGCCCCAGCACACATCACGCATGGTTCAACTGTCACATATAAGGTGCAATCCACCAAATACTTTCCTCCTAAATGATTAGCTGCTGCTGTAAATGCCTGCATTTCAGCATGTGCAGTTACATCATTCAATCGTTGCGTTAGATTATGACCTCTGCCTATAATATTTCCTTTATGTACTATTACAGCACCAATTGGAACTTCTCCCTCTGCAAGTGCTAACTGCGCTTCTTTTAAAGCCTGCTGCATAAAAAATTCATCTGCGTTGTCCACAGATGTTCCTTCAAAATCGATATATCGCATGTTACATTAATTTCGCGCCATTCGGCACTTTCTTTTCCACGGTAGTCAATATAATATCTCCATTCTCATCAGCAAATCCTGTAATCAAGCATTCTGAGAAGAAGTTTCCAATTTGTTTCGTCGGAAAATTAACAACTGCAACAACTTGTTTTCCTAGTAACTCTTCTTTGGTATAATGCACTGTAATCTGTGCACTACTTTGTTTGATTCCTAAAACCGGCCCAAAATCAACAGTCAATTGATACGCTGGCTTTCGTGCTTTTGGAAAATCTTTTACTTGTTGGATAGTCCCAACACGCAGATCAACTTTCTCAAAATCTGTCCAAGATATATCTTCCATTATAACTGATTACTTGCTATATTACTTAATGATTTAGATAGAGTAAATACGACATATTCACGATCTCTATTTAGACGATTCATTAAATGATTTATCAATATTTCTTCTTGATTTTCATCGAAATGCAAGTCTAAATCAGTAAGATGGTTATATTTTCTTTTTATTTTTTCTTTTGCCGTAATCCAATCAGATTGTGTTATTTTGAGCATTAACATTTTTTAGGTATAAAATTTGTATATATTTTTACAACTTACTAAAAGTTCAGTTAAAGATACAATTTAAATAGAAAATAAAGTTATGAAGAAAATTTTACCTGCATTGCTATTCATTTGTGGTAGTGTTGCTACCGCTAATGCCCAATTACTACCAGGTGTCGAAGTTGGTTTAAAAGGAGCCCTTAATTTTACGCAATTGAAAAATGATGGAAAATATTTCAACTCAGATAATAAAACCGGCTATCAAGCTGGATTGTATGGTCGTGTTGGAGTCTTAGGATTTCATGTACAACCTGAAATTTACATTACTGGTAAAAATACAAAAGTTGTCTCAACGACAGACGGAGGGGAAAGTACTGATGTAAAATTTACATCTGTTGACATTCCAGTATTATTAGGCAAACGTTTTGGTTTAGGTCCAATCGGAGCTAGAATTAATACGGGACCCGTTTTTTCATTTGTAGTTGACGAGAAACAGGATAAAAATATAGGCGCCCACTTACAGGCTTCGAATTACAAAAAGAATTCAACTTCTTGGGCTTTTGGAGCGGGTGTTGATGTTTCTAGTCTACGTGTTGATTTACGCTATGAACTAGGCTTAAATAATATCCAAAAAGGCACCACTGAAAAGACAAAAATCAATATGTGGAGCATCGGATTGGGATACCGACTATTTAGCATATAACCCATTCCAGACTAATTATAAAAGGCTCGTTATTAAAAAAATAACGAGCCTTTTTAGTTTACGATTTAGAATAGTTCTAAATTACTTCTTTTCATGTCAAAATTGTATCATATTTAATATCAAATGGTAAATTTGCCTAATTAAATTAAATTACAAAGGATAATGAGTAAATCAAAGCCAGTTTTAAGTTCTTCTATAGGGAAGAAGCTAATCATGAGCTTAACGGGACTTTTCTTATGTACGTTCCTAATAGTTCACTTGATTGGAAACTTGCAGTTATTTAAAGATGACGCGGGTTTAGCGTTCAACCAGTACGCCTATTTCATGACGCATTTTACACCTATTAAGGTGGTGTCTTATTTATTGTATGCTTCCGTGATCATTCACGTGATTTATGCAATCGTGATTTCATTAAAAAATAAGGCTGCACGTCCTATTGGATATGCATCTTATGATGGAAGTGCTAACAGCAAATGGAACTCACGCAACATGGGTATTTTAGGTACTATTATCTTGGTATTCTTGGCGACGCACATGTCAAATTTTTGGTGGAAGTACCATAATGACCAAACACCTTACATCGAATATCGTACAGATTTATCGACAGGAGTTACGACACATCAAGAAATCCAAGCTTCAGATTTTCATGATTACTCTGTAATTGTCGAAAATGGTGTTGAAGTTATAAAAGCACGTGACTTGTACAAGCAAGTTGACTATGCGTTTAAAAATGTTGCATTAGTAGCATTATATGTAATCGCAATGGCTGCTTTAGCATTTCACTTAATTCATGGTTTTCAGTCTGCTTTTCAGACCGTTGGATTCAATCACAAAAGATACATTGGATTGGTTCAATTTATTGGTGTATGGGTATTTGGAGTTATTGTTCCAATTCTTTTTGCAGCGATGCCATTATATTTCTATTTCCGTTAACAATATTTTAGGATAGCGGTGCTATACCCTATCTAATAAATAAAATATAAGATATGTTAGATTCAAAAGTACCAGCGGGTCCATTGGCCCAGAAATGGTCAAAACATAAATTTGAAATGAAGCTGGTTAACCCTGCTAACAAACGTAAATTTACAATTATCGTTGTTGGTACAGGATTAGCGGGAGCTTCAGCAGCTGCATCTTTAGCAGAATTAGGTTACAATGTAAAGACTTTCTGTTATCAAGATTCACCTCGTCGTGCGCACTCAATCGCTGCACAAGGTGGTATTAATGCTGCAAAAGATTATCAAAATGACGGTGATTCGGTTTATCGTTTATTCTATGATACAATTAAAGGTGGTGATTATCGTGCACGTGAAGCAAACGTATATCGTTTAGCTGAGGTGTCGAATAACATTATCGATCAGTGTGTTGCTCAAGGAGTTCCTTTTGCTCGCGAATATGGCGGTTTATTAGATAACCGTTCATTTGGTGGTGCTCAAGTATCTCGTACTTTCTATGCACGTGGACAAACTGGACAACAATTATTGTTAGGTGCGTATTCAGCATTAAACCGTCAAATCCATAAAGGTAAAGTAAAATCATACACACGTCATGAGATGCTTGACCTTGTTAAAATTGATGGTCAGGCTCGTGGTATCGTGACTCGTGACTTAGTTACCGGTAAAATCGAATCTCACGAAGGTCATGCCGTATTGCTATGTACAGGTGGATATGGTAACGTATTTTTCCTTTCAACAAATGCAATGGGTTGTAATGTAACAGCTGCATGGAGAGCTCACAAACGTGGTGCTTTATTTGCTAACCCCTGTTATACACAAATTCACCCTACTTGTATTCCAGTTACCGGAGATCACCAGTCGAAATTAACCTTGATGTCAGAATCATTGCGTAATGACGGTCGTGTTTGGGTTCCGAAAACAGTTGAGTTAGCACAGAAATTACAAAAAGGAGAATTAAAGGCTGTTGATATTAAAGAAGATGATAGAGATTACTTCTTAGAACGTAAATATCCATCATTTGGTAACTTGGTACCTCGTGACGTTGCTTCTCGTAATGCTAAAGAAGCGGTAGATGATAAACGTGGTGTTGGTAAAACCGGTGTTGCTGTATTCTTGGACTTCGCAGACGCTATCGGTCGTTTAGGTGAAGATGCTGTACGTGAAAAATACGGTAACTTGTTTGATATGTATTACCAAATTACAGACGAGAATCCTTACAAGCAACCAATGCGTATCTACCCTGCTGTTCACTATACAATGGGTGGTGTATGGGTTGATTACAATTTAATGACAACAGTACCTGGATTATATGCATTAGGAGAATGTAATTTCTCTGATCACGGAGCGAACCGTTTAGGTGCTTCTGCGTTGATGCAAGGGTTATCTGATGGTTACTTTGTTATCCCTTATACTGTTGGAGATTATTTGGCTAATTTAGGTTCATTTGCTCCTGTTGATAAAAACCATCCTGCTTTTGAAGCTACTCGTAAAGAGGTTGAAATAAGAATCAATGCTTTATTAGCTTTGAATGGTACTAAAACGGTAGATGATATCCATAAAGAATTGGGCTTGATCATGTGGGAATACTGTGGTATGGCTCGTACTGAAATAGGTTTAACGAAAGCTAAAGGATTGATTCAAAACTTGAAAAAAGAGTTCTGGTCGAACGCAAAAGTTTTAGGTGAAAATGAGGAATTAAACATGTCCCTTGAAAAAGCTGGTCGTGTTGCAGATTTCATCGAATTAGGTGAATTGATGGTTGATGATGCATTGAACCGTAGAGAATCTTGTGGAGGTCACTTCCGCTTAGAGTCGCAAACGGCAGAAGGTGAAGCGCTACGTATCGACGAAGAGTTTACTTATGTTTCTGCTTGGGAATTCAAAGGTGAAAGCCAACCAGAAGTTCTTCACAAAGAGGCGTTAGTTTTCGAAAACGTTAAATTAACACAAAGAAGTTATAAATAATATCATCTGACTACCTGCGGGTAGTCAGTGATAGACTCAATATTATTATTATGAGTGCACATATGAATTTAACGCTAAAAGTTTGGCGTCAAAAAAACGATAAATCTAAAGGTCAATTCGTAACTGTACAAGCAAATGATATCGCTGATGATATGTCATTCTTAGAAATGCTTGATATTGTCAATGATGAATTGACGCGTAAAGGCGAAGATCCAATTTACTTTGATCACGACTGTCGCGAGGGAATCTGTGGAATGTGTTCATTAGTGATTAATGGACGTCCTCACGGACCTAAATACGGCATCACAACGTGTCAATTGCACATGCGTTCATTTCATGATGGACAAACAATTGTTATTGAGCCTTGGAGAGCGGCAGCCTTCCCTGTTTTAAAAGATTTAGCGGTAGATCGTACATCATTTGACCGTATTCAACAGGCAGGTGGTTATACAAATGTCAACACAGGTGGTGCACAAGATGCTAATAACATTTTGATACCAAAACGTATTGCTGATGAGGCTTTCGAATCGGCTACTTGTATCGGCTGTGGTGCTTGCGTTGCTGCATGTAAAAACGCATCGGCAATGTTGTTCGTTTCTGCTAAGATATCTCAGTTTGCTTTGTTACCACAAGGTCAAACAGAGCGTTATGAACGTGCTCAAGCGATGGTTGACCAAATGGATGCAGAAGGCTTTGGTAACTGTACTAACACTGGTGCTTGTGAAGCAGAATGTCCTAAAGGTATTAAATTAACAAATATCGCTCGTATGAATCGTGAGTACTTAGGTGCAAAATTATTCAAAGAGGAAGATATCCACGGATAAAAAATATCACTTTATAGATAAGTCCTTACAATCTTTTTGTAAGGACTTTTTTTATATATTTATATATCTATTCACTGTCAAAATAAAGATTATAAAGTGCCTGTATCCTCGAAAATAAGACTTTTACTTATACTGCTAACGTTAAGCTTTATCGTTACAGCTATTACATTACAGAATGTTGTATCGGATAAAGACATTTTAAATTTCGAGACAGCCAACTTGGAGTCAAAGATCCATGAAAAAGAAGATTTAATCGATCATTTATTCACGGATCCAATTATTTTAAAAACTTTTAAAAATGCCGAAAAATATCCTGACCAATCTTATCGCATATTAGAAAAATATGATAAAGAAGAAGGGATAAAACTTTTTATTTTTAAAAACCATGAGCTTCTTCTCTGGAGTTCTAATATATTTGTACCGCTAACCGATGGTGGTCTTAAAAACACAATCAATTACATCACTACTAACGATCGGACATTTATCGTTAAAAAAAAGGAGATCGGCAACACTACTGTACTAGCCTATGTTACAATAAAAAAATATTTCAACATCAATAATGAATATTTCACAAAAGCGTTCTCACCTTTAATTTCCAAAAGTAATAACATCGAAATTGCCGATTATAAGGATATTGGTAACATTAAAAATATTTATAGTAAAAACAAAATCTACCTATTTTCCATAAAGCTTAAAGCTGGGCAAGTGCAGAACATATTTAGCATCTTGCAAACATTATCTTGGATATTGGCCGCAATATGTTTTATTACATTGAGCTATAGTATTTCTAAACATCTTGTAAATAAAGGAAAGACAATACTTGGCGTCATTCTTTACCTAACTTCTCTAGTTATATTACGGTATATCGATCTTAACTCCAATTGGCTCAGCATTCATGCTAATTTGAGTATCTTCAACCCTAAAAATTATGCCTACAATAATATGTTTCCCAATATTTGGGGGCTACTTATAACCGTAATATTCTGCTTTCTATTTATTCTTTTCCTACATAGTATCAAAGTTAAGTTCAGTATAGAAAGGTATATTAAAAATAAAGTACCAAAGATTGTGTTTACGGTAATCGCGATACTGAGTATTTACTTCTTCTTTACGGTACTTTATAGAACTTTAGGTACTCTTATTACACATTCAACAACTACTGCTGTAGATTTCACTAAATTGGTGGAATTAAACATGTTTACTTGGATTGACTTATTCATATTATGCTTAAGCTTAATTACGCTCATTTTATATATTGATATAGTCACTTCTGTAATCAGGAAATTGAAAATATCTGATACCATTTTAATCAATATTCACCTTAGTTGCCTCATTTTATTTATTCTAATAGGTACATTATTAAAAGAGAATAATGGTTTAGTAAATATCCTATTAGCGTTGATTATATTGATTAGATCTTTCAATTCGTTATTAAAATCTCGATATAGACTTGCTACTCACATCGTCGTTATCATCCTGTTATCTGTGATTTTTTCCATATATCATGGGCATTTCTACAAAATGAAGAAGCTTGATAATATGAGGCTTTTCATAAGTAATTTAGAGGCTGAGGATGATATCAACGCTGTTTCTCTGTATACTGAAATAGAAAAGGATATCTTAGAGGATGCGCAGCTAAAACATCTATTTAAAATCAGTTTACCAAATACCAACACACAAACCATAAATGAATATATTGAGCAAAAATATCTGAGTGGATATCTTTCCAAGTATGAATTCATGGGATTTTATTATCATAATAATAAGGAATTAGGACGTTACAAAAACAATAAAATTGAAGAGTATAGAGAAAAGGTAATAAAAAATTCACTAAAAATCAGCAATAATTTTTACAGATTAAACAGTGAACTGGGGACTCATGAGTATTTTTCGATAATCAATCTTCCAATCGATCAACAAAATACAGTATCTCTATATCTTAATCTAAAAAATAGATCTTTTAATAATAGTGTACCATATCCAGAGATATTAGTTGATTCCAGATTAAATAACATTGAGGTAGCGTCTTTTAATAATAGTTCAATTGGCTTATTTAAAGATGGAAATTTAATCACTCAGTATGGAAAATATAACTATCCAAGCCATGACAATGCTTATCCCAATAAGGTAGGAGAATACATCAATCTAGATACTGATGATAAATATTTCCATGTCATGTATAGACCCAATAGTCATACAACATTTTTAGTGAGTAATCCTAAAGAAACAGCATGGGAATACTTAGCGACGGCATCATTTCTTTTCTTGGTTATTTTTATCTTTTTTTCTTTCTATTCCATCATCGCTTATGGTTGTAAAATATTAAAAAATAAATCTTTCAAAGTTAGAAGTTTAAAATATCACTATCTTTATTTAGTCAATAGCATCCAATATAGTTCAAGAATCCAAACGCTATTTATATCTTCTATCATTTTGGCCATATTGATATCGGGTATTATATCTTTCATCAGTATCAATATGCAACTGTCTTATAATAATACTTTGGAAAGAGAGAAATCTGTCATGGATATAAGCAAAAGATTAGAAAATATTGTCAGTACTGCTGCTACTGCTGAAGAAAGAGAAGAGCGTCTCATTTATTACCTAAAGTTATTATCCGAATCACTCTCCAAAGACTTTTCACTTTACTCAAAATCAGGCCGTTTACTCTATAGCTCGCAACCAAAAATTTATGATCTAAACATCTTATCTACTTTTATGAATGCAAATGCATTTAGAAAGTTATCACTTTTGAAAAAATCTGAAACTATTGAAGATGAACGTGTCGGAGATTTTAAATATGAATCGAGCTATGCAACAATTCGGGATGAGAACTATGCAACTATCGCTTACTTAGGTATTCCTAATTTTAATGCCCAAAGGGATGATAACTTAAATAAGAATCTTCTTTTAAATACATTAATCAATATCTATTCACTGATCATTATCGGTTTTGGTTTTTATGCTGCATTTGTTGCTAACAAAATAACCGAGCCATTAAATCTAATTAGTAAAAAACTTGCTCAAACTAATTTAGGCCAACAAAATGAACCTCTATTTTGGCAGCGAAATGATGAGATAGGTGGACTGATTAAGGAATATAACCTTATGATATTGAAACTAGGGGACTATGCAAATAAAATTAAAGATAACGAACGCGAGTCCACCTGGCGTGAAATGGCACAACAGGTAGCCCATGAAATCAAAAACCCTTTGACACCAATGAAACTTGGAATTCAGCAATTAACAAAATCATACCATGACAATGATGTCAAATTTGAGGAACGTTTTAAGCGAATTACGGCATCTTTTATTGAACAAATCAATAGTCTTACCCATATTGCGAAAGAGTTTTCTGCCTTTGCAAAATTGCCTGACACCAAATATGAAAAAGTAAACCTACTGGAAAAACTGAATAAATCCATCGGTGTATATATTCAAAATCCACAAGCTCAAATTAGGTTAACGAACCTAACGAATGATGCCTACTTATTTGTAGAGGCAGATCGCGACCAATTATTAAGAACGTTTAATAATTTATTGAAGAATGCTATAGAAGCAGGTTTCGGTAAAAGAAGAATTAAGATAGATATTAGTATATCGGATGGAGTAAATGAAACATACCTCGTTAAAATAAAAGATAATGGCCTTGGTATACCTCAAGATATGCGAGCACAAATATTCGAGATTAATTTTACAACAAAAAGTTCTGGAACTGGATTAGGACTGGTATTTGTCAAGAAAACTATTGAGGCAATGGGTGGAACCGTACAATTTGAGTCCATAGAAGAACATGGAACGACATTCTATATCGTCTTACCAAAATACAAGACTAATTAGGGTACGATGTTATAGAAATAGTCATTGAACTAAGCTGAAAAACAAATAAGGAGCACATATTCTATGTGCTCCTTATTTTATAATATTCACCGTTAGCAATAAAAGATATTGTTATAATTACTTTAATACGACTGTTGATCTTCCCATAATAGCATTATCTGAATATAGAAGGACAGTATATGCTCCTTTTACAAATTTATTATCGCCAGTCCAGTAGAGCGTATATTCTTCTCCATGATTTGTGAATTGAAGACTATCTTTAAAAGTGAATTGAAGCTTTTCTCCATGAGCATAGAATGTATTACCGTCCTGATTGACGATTAAATTTCCTTGAGGATCAATAATTCTGACGAAAACATCTTTTTTTCCTTCTTTAGCCAAAGTATTATCAGCTATAGTAAAATTGACACTGAGTTTATCCACTCTTTTAGCTCTCTCTTCAATTTCAAGCTTCTTATTTCGCTTTTCTTGAAGACCATAAACAGCTATATTTGAAACCTTAAGTGCAGCTGCAACATTTACTTTTGACGCTAAATTTAGATTCGAATTTTTTAAATCTGAAATCTTATTGGATGACTCAGAGACTTCTTTCTGCAATAGGTCATTCTTTTCCGCCAATATTTTATTTTCCTGTATCAACCTGTTGACATCTAAGGTAAAATATGCAACCTCACTTTTTAAGGAGGTAATTGTTGATTGCGCATAATCAATATCAGATTGTGATAGCTCTTTCCGAGCTAATTTAGCTCGTAAATCGACAATTTTATTTCTAGCATCTAATTCTTTTTCGACTAAGGGAGGAGATAATTGAACATTCTCTATTTTCATTTTATCCAGCTCGGCCTCAATCCGATCAATCTCTACTTCGAGATTTTCTTTTTCGACTGTAAGTGCATATACCTTCTCTCCTGAAGACTTAAACTTTACATAAAAATAAACATTCGTAACAACTAAAGCTGCTATTGCTATTATAAAAAAATAAACTTTCGACGTATTTCTCTTAATCTCTTCCTGTTTATTCCCTTTTACTAATTCAGTTTCCATTACACTTGAACTCCAATTTTTATTTGACTAACCCAATAGCCCTGTAGATATATGTTTACAACAAATATTATTCCAATTTCGTATTTTAAGTATATTTCACCAATAATATTTGGCAATCTTTTCCTAAACTACGCTAATTAAGGAAGGAGCAATCTATTCTTGTGAAAATTCTTCTTCCCGAACTTGCGATAGGCCTGAATACATCATTTCATTAATAAGCATCCCCAAGTCATACTTAGGGGTCCATTTCAAGCCAATCTTTGTTTTATCAGTATCCATTGATATAAAGTCAACTTTTAATGGGCTGAAAATTGGTTCCCCGATTTTGACAACAGTTTGCCCAAATTTTATCGCATCCTTATCAATATTAAGATTTGCTAATCTTTCTTCATCAATGTCAATTATGACACCTTTTTCCTGCTCTCCCCTGCCACAAAATTCAACTTCTATACCTAGCTCTGCAAAGCTTAATCTGATAAATTCACGTATTGTAGAGGTTAATCCTATGTCGATGACATGATCTGCGGCTTTATTTTGTTGTAATGTAAGCCAGATTGCTTCTACATAATCTTTAGCATTGCCCCATTTCCTTTGAACTGATAAATTCTCTAGATACAGACGATCTTGCATGCCTAATGCTATTCGTGCTATAGCTTTAATTATTTTATGCGCTTCAGCTGCTTCTAAAGGGCTTTGGTGATTCAGTAAAACAGCATTACATGCATACATCTGATAGGTATCTCGATAGTTAACGGTTGTCCAATATTCATATAGTTGGGATAAAGCATAGGAACTGCTTGAATAAAAAGGTGCAACCTTATCCTTCCCCTCCTCTTGTAAAAGACTGGATATTTCTGATGAGGAACCATGATAAATGCGACATTTATCTGTTAGCCCCAATAAACGTACAGCTTCTAAAATACGTAAGATACCTAATTCATAAACATTGACGCAGTATTCTGGGGATTTATTTGATCTTTTGTCTAATGATTGAGCTCCTAAATTATAAATTTCGTCTGGCTGAACTTTTTGAATGATAGCGCTCAAATTTGTTGAATCTTTCGAATCATTATCATGGAGTATGATATGTCGATCTATTAGTGGTCTATCTTGGCACAAAGCACTGACAAGTTCGGAATTAAAAAAATATCCTTGCTTTTTAATCACATGTACAAAATATCCCTTATCTAATAAAAACGCGGCAAGATATACTCCGTCATGTCCCAGAACTCCCGTAATTAAAGCTACTTTTTTCACACTGCACAACATCGTATTTAGCACTAATTTTATTACTTTTTCAATCTATTCACACTTGTAAAGCATTCTTTTTTAAATAAATAAAGCTATAGTTCCCTATAGCTTTATTTATTTAAACATTATAATTACTAATTCACTCTAGAAAAAGTAAATACTAAATATGCTTCTCCATTAGTAATGGTTACTGGCATACGCATAACCAATTTATTTGCATCACTATATGAGAGGTCTAAACGATAACCAGTGATAACATTTTTTGCCTTATCCCCAGCATAGATTTTTTTGAATTGAAATTGTGGCTCGCCATTATTTTTTCCCGGGTTATAGATAGACCATATGATATCTCTAGATGCACCAGGAGCACATAGCTTTCCATCAGCTGAAAAAGATATATTTCCTTTACCATTACCTGGTAGAATCCAGGTACTGCCTACAAAACACTCTGCTGGAGCTTCTTCAAATACACTTTTAATGGTATAAGATGCCGGTAAGTTTTCACGATCAATTTGATCTAGTACCCAAGTTCCTTTTACAGCGCCTTTCCAGTCAGATGCGCTAGGGCCAGTAGTCATCGCAGTTGATGAAGAACTGGATGATGTTCCTTTTGGTTGCATACTACAAGCCGAAAAAAGAACCAAACTCAACATGAGAGTTGTGATAGATAAAAGAACTCGATTCATATTCATTAATTTTATAGTTACTTATTGTATTTTTGTTGTAAATATAACAACAAATCATGATTGAGACATCCAAAAATCATACCATTAGTAAGATTGTAGCAAAATCACTAATGCGTATATTCGTTTTACTTTTAGCACTTGCTTCTGTTCCATTATTATCTAATCAGGAAGCAGAATCTAAATTAGATGCAAAGAACGTTGCTTTTCCAAATGAAATGGCTATAGTGGCTCCTGCATTACTTTTTGTTATATTCATTGTTTTGCTTGTTATCATGTTGAAAAATAAATATTCACGTGTAGATATCAATTGGCAATTCTCTTTGTGTACCATATTTTTGTTAATCTATCTTATCCTTTTATACTCGCGTATATATCCTTTAATTGGATAATTGACCTAACGTATTTTTTTAATCAAATTAATAACTTTGAAAATCAATCTCGAAAGTCAAAATATATTCTTAATATCTAATGAATAAAAAACTAATTTGGAAAATAGCTAAAAACCTATTGAAGGTTGTTGTCACTATCACAGCTCTCTATTGGGTATTTAGCCAGGTTTCAATTCAAGATTTGAAAGAAGCTGTGATTAATTCAAATCCGCTATTTTTACTCCTTGCATTCCTAGCCTATGCGATCTCAATCCTGATATCCTCGTCTCGCTTACTCAGTTTCCTGACAGCAATAGGACTTCATGTTTCTGAACGATACAACTTCAAGCTTTATCAACTGGGATTATTTTATAACCTGTTCTTGCCAGGAGGTGTAGGTGGCGATGGTTATAAAATTTATTTTCTTCGAAAAAAACATAGTATTAAGGGCCGAAAACTTTTAGGTGCATTATTTTTTGATCGACTAAGTGGACTATGGGCGCTTTGCCTAATTATAGCTGCATTGGTGATTTTTATGCCTCAGCTTGGAATACCTAATTATTTAACCATCATTGGCTTTATTGTTGGTACTATTCTATATTATATCTTAGTTGGAAAGTTCTTTAAAGATTTTAAATCAAATTTTGTTAAGACACATTTGAAGGCGATAGGAGTACAATCCATGCAGGTTATTTCTGCTATCATGATTTTATATGCATTAGGTTTTGAAGGTAAATTTTCGCCTTATCTGTTCCTTTTCCTAGCATCTTCATTAGTGGCCATCATCCCCTTTTCGGTCGGTGGATTGGGTATGCGCGAATTGGTATACGTTTGGGGGGCTAATTTCTTTCACCTAGATTCGCATTTAGCTGTTTTAATCAGCCTACTATTTTATATTATATCTGCCATTATGGCCTTTACAGGTTCGTACTATATTTTTCATCCTTCCGTCTTAGGTACCGATAAATTACCCTCTGTTAAAGAGCTGGAAGAATCACAAACTGAAGATTAAATTAAAAAATTATGCCAAATATTATAATAACTGGAGCGAGCAGTGGTGTTGGATTTGAAGCTGTTTTAGATCTAACTGCAAAAAAAGAAAATAATGTGATTGCTTTGGCGCGTTCAGCAGATAAGCTAAAACGATTACATGAGATTGCCTCAGACTTAAACTTTGATGGGGGCAACTTATATCCAGCACAGTTCGATATTGTCTATGATGACTATCAAACGCTATTACCATTCATTAAATCAAAATTTGATCAGGTAGACATTCTTATCAATAATGCAGGAATTTTAATAAACAAACCCTTCATGGAAAGCTCGATGGAGGAAATAGCTTCTATGTTTCAAACCAATATTTTGGCACATGCCAATATGATTCAAAATATCGTCCCGATGATGCAAGAAGGTGCCCATATTCTTAATATTGGAAGCATGGGAGGCGTTCAAGGATCATCAAAATTCAGTGGTTTAGCAGCTTATTCTTCAAGCAAAGCTGCATTAGCAGTGTTGACAGAATGTCTTGCAGAAGAATTTAAGGATAGAGGGATACGTGTGAATTGCTTGGCACTCGGGTCAGCTCAAACAGAAATGTTCGAAGCGGCATTCCCTGGTGTAGAAGCAGGTAAATTAGCATTTGAAATGGGTAGATACATCGCAGAATTTGCCCAAAATGGGCATCAATACTACAATGGTAAAATTTTACCCGTAGCATTGACTACTCCATAAAATAATAAAAGGGCTCTAATGAGCCCTTTTATTATAAACCAATATGTTCATTTTTATTATCTTTTGGCCCATCTTTCCTGATTGCCTTTGGATTATCTCTCGTATAATGCCAGCTAATTTTATCTTCTAATTGCTGCCCATCTATTGAAGCTTTTACCTGAATGGTATTATCTCCTTCTTTCAGTTTAACATTTTGAAAGATATAATGGACATCTGTCTCTCCAATAGCGAAATCCTTTACCTCAACACCATTTACCATCAAATTAGGTGTGCCGACATTAGAATAAACAGTGACAGCTGTTATCTCATTTGCTCTTTCAACAACGCGACGTTGAGTTAGGTATAATACCGGCTCTTTACTCCAATTTGCCTTGTACCAATAGAAAGGGTCTTTTTTAAGCTTCCGGTCAAAAGTAACCAGTCCTTTGTAGTTTCTTGGCTCAACATTTAAAGCTGTAATAGGTGTAGCGAAGTCAAATGTATTCCACAAATATGACGCTAAAAAAACAGGGTGTCTCTTGATCGTCCCCCAATGTATCTCATGAAATTTAGTTGAAAATTCTTCCGGAAAAAACGCGGGGTTTGCCCACTGATTGCCAACATCTCCTACAATTTCTTGCTGATGACTGGGATTGGCCTCAGCTCCATATTCAGAAAAGATTATTTTATAATCTTTAAAGTCTTTTGAAATTTGATCGGCCCATTTATCTACATCACGAATAACGCCATTGTACCACCCAAAATAATGATTTATCCCTTGCATGTCTGCGTTGTTATTAACAGCATGGTCGATTATATTATAACCACTTACTTGTACAGTATATCGAAATGGATCTTCAGTCTTTGCTAAGTCGTTGAGCTTTGTTGTTAATTCGATTGTATAAGCATTGGGTGTATAGACTTCATTGTGTAGCCCCCAGGTATAAATGGAAGGATGATTATAATTCTGCCTTATTAGTTCTGTCAATTGCTGTTTAGCATTTGCTTCTTCAAATGTCGTTACACGGTTAACAAATGGGATCTCCGCCCAAACCACAAAGCCCATACTATCGCATTTGGCATAAAAATACTCTGCCTGTTGATAATGTGCTAAGCGAATTGTAGTCGCCCCAATTTCCTTGATAATTGCTAAATCCTCGTCATGATCGGCATTTGATAATGCAGAACCTTTTCCCCATCTATCTTGATGGCGCGTTACCCCATACATCGGATATTTAATATCGTTTAAAAAGAAACCTTCCCCGGCGCGCATTTCAAACTTACGAAGTCCCAATGGTTGGATAATTTCGTCCATAACAGTGGTGCCATCTATAATTTGCGTCACAACTTTATACAGGTAAGGGTCGTCAATACCTTGCCATAGGTGCGGATTATTTATTTTAATTTCTTGTACTACCTCCTGTCTACCTTGTGGAAGTATCTGATAGTTCTTTATTTCCTTTGTTTTAACAGTACCATTCTGCTCCAGAATCGTACTTACGATAGCTATATTGCGCGCATCAGCATTTTTATTTTCCAGTTTTACTTTTAAACTTATGTGAGCACTCTTTTTATTTATTTGCTTTTGGCTTATAAATACTCCAGAAGAAGCATAGTCCGATACAGCGATGTTAATTTTATTTGTTACTATAAGCTCAACTGGACGATAAATACCACCATACATAGGAAATAGCGTATGGTTTACAGGAATAACTTGTGGGGTAGCCTCGTTACTTACTTTAACAAGGATTTCATTTTCTTCTCCAAATTTCAACATATTTGTCAATTCAAAAACGAAAGCCGAATAGCCACCTTGATGTCTTCCTACAATTTGATAATTTCCATTAGGCTTTGAACTATCATACATCATGTTACCTTTTTCCTTTTTAGATGATAAGGGAGAATTATTGATGTAAACTTCGGAATTTGTATTAACTCCTTCAAACTTTATAAAGATACGCTTACCACGCCATGATTCCTCGGGAGTAATGGTCTTGCGATAATATGCCTCTCCTACATAAAACTTCTCATTAGAGGTGAATCGGTCATTACGGACTTGCATATCTTTTGCATTCCACGTATGGGGGACTGATACAACTTGCCAACTGCCAGAAAAAACGTTGCCGTATTGTAAAACATCTGTCGTAAAAGGTCCCTTTTTGAAAGCCCAATCCTGATTAAAAGCTATAACCTCTCTAGCTGTCGCTATTGAAGCCATAATAGTTAAGAAAGTTAAGATAATAACTGCCTTGAAATTCATAATAATAAAATAAAGGTTTTTGTTTAATAGTGACCATCATGATTATAATGATGGCGTGTAATAACAAAGATATAAACCTATTTGAATTCCAACGAAAGAGGTGGGCACCCCTTTATGAGCATTTACTATTATAAAATATCAATATCACGTCTCAATTAGCTTCAATAGCAATTTACAACGTTATCGCATTTTTAATAAAATAGAAATGCTGTCACTTAAATAATACAAATTAATAAGGATAATTAGCTTATTTGTTGACTGTATGAATCCATTTTACCAAGTCAACTAGCAACTCATTATTCATGGTTTCGCTAATTTCTGCATATTCGGAAACAGCACCAGTTGTCGCTTTTTGAAATAAATGGTTCAAGCCTTCATATTCTTTTAAAATAGTTTTACGATTAAAAGGTAGATTAGATTTCAGACTTTTCAGATTTTCATTTGCAGGGACTTGTACATCCAAGCTTCCAAAAGCCGCATATACTGGAATCGTAATCTTTTTAATAAATGGAATCGGATTAATACGCATAAAATACCGATATGACGGCAACAAAAGCGTCTCGAGTTCCAATTGATTAGCTGAGTTTAATTTTGTTGCATCAATTTTCATATTATCGAGTATCGCTGTCATCGCTTCTTGGTATGGCTTATTACTCTTGACAATTTCAAAATTTTTTCTATTGATTTGCATCGCATGATTTAGGGCCTCCTCTGACATTCCCGCAACTTGACCAATACGGTATAATTGCGCTACCATTAATGAATCAATAGCTATTGCAGGGCCAGCTAATGATATAATATATGATAGTGATGGTAGTTTTTGACCAGCTAGCAGTTCTGCAATCAATCCCCCTTCACTATGACCTATAATACCAATCTTATTCATATCGACGTTTGGTCTCCCTTTAAGGAGGTCTATCCCTGCCATCGCATCTTTACTAAAATTCTCAATTGTTGCATTCATAAAATTTCCTTGCGATTTCCCGACTCCTCGATCATCATAACGCAATACAACTATATTATTTTTGGTCAAATAATCAGAAAGAATACGAAAGGGCTCGTGTCCCATCATGGATTCATTACGATCTTGAGGCCCACTCCCTGAAATCAAAATTACCGCTGGAAATTTTCCTTTCTGTTTAGGAGTTGTTAAAGTTCCGCTCAATTGAACATCATCATACTTATTTTTAAAAAATACATCAACTGTATCGTAAGAATAAGGCGGAATGACTCGTTGTGATCTAACCCGTTTTGTTTCTTTGTTAATATCCCCTAACTTTAATAGATCCAATTTCACTTTAAATGCCCCTTGCTGGAACTCCCCACCTATAAAATCTACTCGCTCTAATTTTCCTAAATAGCGGATACCCCCATCAATAACAACTTCAATACCATTACCTGTTATGTTCACTTGTGCAGGGATATCAAATGCTCCTTGATCTGGGCTATCTGCGCTTGCCTTCCATACACCCTTTTCTTGAGAAATATGAATTACAAAAACTAAACTTGAATGACCAACTTTCAAGTCACCTTGCCATTTCCCCGAAAATTCTTGTGAAAAAGAGGATAAAGAACCGCACAATAAAAGAATTATATAAATAAATTTTTTGAAAATCATCATATGTAATAGGGTATAAAAATTGCGCTAATCGCTTCTGATAAGAAAACTATTATTATTAACAGTAAACCATGATAATTTTTCTTACTATTAATAGCAATACGAAAACCTTTAATCAGCAAATAAAAGAAGTAAATAATTAGTAATAATATAATAATCACCCCTATAAACAATAAAATCAAATCACCTTTATCAACGGTGGTTACAGCTTGTGGGTCCAATGCATTTTTTGTCATTAAATCAGCAATCGGATTCAGCCATTTATTAGTGTTTAGTAATGCCATAAAATAGATAGCAGATCTAGCCACCAAAACAGTTGTAAACATATCAACTAATCTCACGCGAGAAGTCAAGATCTTTCCTAGAATAAATAAAACTAGGGTTAGTAAAATCGTTGCTATCACATTTTGATAAAATAATTGTAATAATGTCGCTGAATTAGATTTGAAACTTATTAAGCCAGGATAAGACCCCCCTAGATAATAAGCTGCGAAAGTCCCTATCAAAAATGAAATGAAACCAATAACAATCAATTTCGATTCGGAAAGATTATCAAATGGATTTACGATGATTTTATTTATCTTCATTTTAGAAATATTTCTTGATTTACCTTATTAACTATACTTCCTAATTCTTTCTTCTTTTGAGTGCCAATTAATAGTCTAGATCCGTCCTTGAATATTAATTGTAAGCCTTGATTACCTTTTGTATTATATGCCTTACCTTCACCTCCATTTCGATACCCCCAACCACCATAATCTGCGATGGGATTATAATCCTTGACATAAATTTGTTCCAACTCTGACCACTTGATTAATTTACTTTTTAATAAAAAAGGGAAAAATTGGACCGTAATACCGTTTCTATCAATTGTTGTTCTTAACCTAACCAAAGAAAATAAAACCGTAATTGTGAGTATAATCCAAAAACTAGGGTTAATACTGATTTCTTTTAGATTGCCTTTTAATACTGCTTCCCAATCAAAATCTAATGTAGATATAAACAATATCATCATTAATATAACGAGCAGCCAATTCCAAAAAGATTGTTTTTCGTGAAAATCCATATTATTTAATATTTTTAAATTTCAATAATTTTTCGATAAGGTCATCTAATTTATTTCTTACTGTCGGATAGCTCTTACCCAATTGATTTGCCATTTCTTTCAAACTACCTGAATTTAATAAAAATTGAAGAACAAATTGTTGTTCTTCAAGTGTTAATTGCGTCCAAATGGGTAACGTAAATTTACCAATCACCTCGGTATCACACGATGTACAGGTTAATTTACTGACCTCTAATTTTGCATCACAGCTCGGACATTTATTTGGAAATCTTTTCATTAGTACTATAAATATAAATATTATTAAGAGGAATATCAATATTATGAAAGTAAAATTGAATAAAATTAAAAACATGCACTATCAATTATTTGTAAAGTATATTAATAATTATATTTGCTGCAAATAATTACTAGATTTAAACATGAAGAAGATTATTGGCTTTATTCTGACACCCATTTTTTATTTCTTTTTTGGCTTGTGCCTTTTAATCTTCCATCCAATTCAGTGGTTGAGTTTAAAATTAGGAGGATATGAAGCACATAAGAGAAGTGTAGATATTCTCAATTTTTTGTTAACCTATTGTAATTGCCTTTTACTAAATAGTGTCACTTTTATTGATAATAAAAATATTCCAAGTGGACGTCCTATAATTTTTGTCGCCAATCATCAAAGTTCATTTGACATCCCAGCAATGATTTTCTTTCTAAGGAGATTCCATGGTAAATTTATCTCCAAAATTGAATTAGCTAAGGGAATCCCAAGTATTTCTTTCAACTTAAAACATGGTGGCGCGGCTAACATTGACCGTAAAGATTCAAAACAATCAATAGGAGAAATTTTAAAGCTTGCGAATAATATGAAGACAAAAAATTGGTCTGCTTTTATTTTCCCAGAAGGGACTAGAACAAGGAATGGGAAAATGAAATCTTTTCATATCGGCGGAATCGCTACTCTATTGAAGAAAAATCCACAGGCACTAATTGTCCCAATAGCAATTAAGGGCTCGTATGAAATGACTAAGAATGGCTCATTTCCATTTACTCCTTTTGTAAAAATGAGTTGGGAAGTATTAGACCCTATTGATAAGACAAATAAAAGTTTAGAGGAAATCGTATTGGAAGCTGAACAAAAGATTCGAAAAAAGGTGGAAGATAATTAGACTACTTTACCTGTCTACCTTTCCAATCGTATTTACCAATATTACCCAAGATACCAATGTACACAAGATAAATAATATGTAATAGGGAAAGGATAGGTAAGTAACGAATTAACTCTTCTCTCCCTGCAAATTTTGTCAAAGGTTGTATAAATACATATTCGACAAATATCTTAACGACTAAAATCACCAAGAAAGTAAACAGGTAAGAATAGTGGTAGCATATGCCTCCCAAAAAACAGGCAAGCATGCAGAAATTAAATAGCCAAATCGTTATCCCTAATAATACAACTGCTTTATTTTTATATTTTGTGCTTTTAGAAGCCCAACGTTTTCGCTGGCTAAGAAATGACTTTAAGGTTGGTTTGGCATCGGTATAAACAATGGCTTCTGTGGATTTACAAAAACCTATTTTATTAGCATATTTTTCAGCTACTTTGTGCAAAAATAATTCATCATCTCCAGAAGCCAATTCGTCAATCCCAGAAAATCCGCCCATCTCATAGAAAATATCTTTACGGTAGGCCAAATTTGCACCATTACAGGTTGTTGGATTTCGGTTGCCAATACCGGCAGCTCCTAAACCAATTAAATATAAGAACTCAAGAGTCTGCAGACGCTCAAAAAAAGATTTCTCTTCTGAATAAATGACTGGTGATGATAATAGAAATAAATCTTGTGTTTCGAAATAACTTATTACCGTCTTCAACCAGTTCTCTCCCATCCTACAGTCAGCATCTGTTGTTACAATAATCTCTCCGGTACTTAAGCCTATCGCTTTTGCAATAGCTAATTTTTTATATGAATTTAATTTATTACTCTCATTCAATTGAATCAATTTAACTCCGCGATTGGCATAAGATGTAATAACTTCACTGGTACGATCGGCCGAATGATCATCTATAATAATCAACTCCAACAATTCCATTGGAAAATTTTGATTAAGAACAGCTTCAATCGTACGTGCTATCCCCGACTCTTCATTACGAGCAGCTATGATAACAGATACGCGCTTCGTAGGTCGATAGTTTGATATCACAGAGGATATCTCAAACCAACCTAAACGCATATACAGCACTAAGGCGATATATATAACCGCCAATATTATTGTTAAAGAGCTAAGACTTAGAATCACCGAAAAAATTTATTTTCAAAACAAAAATAGACCCTAAAACTGCTGGCAGGATCAAATTAACAAACCAAATACAAGAAACAATCGCCATTACTGCCAATTCTTGATTTGTAATATAACTATATAAATTTCCTGCAACAAAGCTCCGAACACTAAAATCAAAAATATCCAATGTCGGTAAGGCCGCTTGTACAAAGAAAAGTATAAATATCATCAAAACCATTGCCATAACTGGCAAATTAGGCAGAATAACCATCATTAAAATAATATATTGTGAAGTAAAAATGATAAAACGAGCTAGTGATATCAAAATAACAACAAGTAATTCTTTAAAGGTATATTCTTCCAATATTGAAAAAAAAGGTTTGATACGATTCAAAAGTTTAATTCTTCCGACCAAGGTATCGATCCAATTTACATTAAAATAGAGTACTAAAAAGCCCGTAGCATAAATAATAGCTAATAGCCATATACCAAATTCAATGGAAACTGGTGTATCTAAATATGTGCAAGCAAACCAAGCTATGCTCAATGCACCTGCAATACTCGTTAATACCAACTGAGCAAATAATCCAACACCCATAGCTACGGCTCCACTAGCTCGGTTTTCAGGTTTTAGAAACAAAACACGACCACCATATTCACCAATTCTATTTGGAGTGAAGATTGCCCAAGTCAATCCACTAAACACAGATTGAAAAGCTTTGCCAAAAGATATTTTTTCAATCCTTACAACTAGATACTGCCATTTTATCACTTCTAGCATCCAATTGGCAAACATTAATAAAACTATCAAAGCAAATGTTAGCCAAAAAAAATGGGGATCAATTCCTGAAATTAATGTTTTAAATTTAAGTAGATTCTTGGGATCAGACAGCTGTTGGTAAATATACCAGCCAGCAAAAGCCAAAACAGCTATCTTAATCAATACACCTACATACTTCTTTTGAGCTTTTGTCAACATTCCTCAATTTTGGACACAATGTTACTAAATTTTAATCAAAGCTAAAGCTATTTTATGGCAATAATAGCATCCTTTAATACCTGACTACATATCCATATCGAATAAAAAATGTAATATTGCACATGCAGAAGGAGAAAGCGAAAGAAAGAATTATTTTAGGTATCGACCCTGGTACAGTAGTATTAGGTTATGGGCTTATTCGTGAACAAGGTAACAATATCAGCCTAATTACAATGGGTGTTATAAAAATGGGACATCTTGACGATCACGCACTAAAACTTCAACGCATATTTAAGAAAACCACTGCACTAATAGAAGAGTACAAGCCCGACAGTGTTGCCCTAGAAGCACCTTTCTATGGAAAAAACATCCAAGTTATGCTCAAATTAGGAAGAGCACAGGGGGTTGCAATGGCTGCCGCATTAAATTTTGATATTCCAATATATGAATACGCTCCAAGAAAAATAAAGCAATCTGTTACCGGAAATGGAAATGCTACGAAAGAGCAAGTTGCCGGTATGCTAAAATCTTTATTAAAGTTTAATGAAAGTCCTGAATTCCTTGATGCAACAGATGGATTAGCTGTCGCTGTATGCCATTCCTTCCAAAAAAATGCTACCTCAGGATCTAGTAAAAGCTACAGCGGTTGGAGCGCATTTGTTAAAGACAACGAAAAAAGGGTCAAATAAGTGCTAAAGCTGTACTTGCCTGATTACATTCTTCACGTTCAATTCAACAATATCTGTCATTGTTTTACACTTTAAATATTGCAGATTTGCCGTCGAAATAGCGTAGGCTTCACGCAATTGCTTAATGTTAGCCTCCGTCGATAATTGCTGAGTTTTTGAGGCATCGCGCAAATCTGCAATACGATGTCTTTCACTTCTAACACGGTGTACTATCGATGATCGTTCTTCTTGTTGATACTGTAACACCGTTTTTTCTGTCAAATGTTCCATAGAAAGCTTAACATAGGGAAAATTCTCTTTGAAAAATTGTGGCATATAAACTTTAGGGTTACCCTCATAAAACTGCTGATCAAAATCAATCGCACGAATTCGAAACTGAAAATCATCAAAGTCAGGGGTTATTTGAACCACAAAATTATATGCGCGCATGTCTCCCAAAAGAGTGATAATGCAACGTTCATTAAATTTGACAAATTCCTTCGAAATCCTAGTAAGGTTATAATCCGGCGTATACATACGCTGTTTAGCAAAAGTATCACCAGGAATCCCGACAATATGTTCTTCAACGAGTGTTTCATTGTCGACCATATAGTTTACCTGATTTGGCGATAAAATTTCCTCTAACTCCAAGCCATAAATTCTTGAAGCATCCGCCTGCTTGATATAGAAATAATCGTATACATCATTAAGGCGATTTACAATACGAATTCGAAACGGCCGCGTATTACCAAAGGCACAATACTCAACACGGTCAATATATTTATGCTGTACGATACGGGTATTGCCAGATGCTTTCAATTTTGCATAAATAATCTTTAAACCTTCATAAAGATTATCGATTAGATAGGGTGGGTATAATGGTGTTTCCCAATAAGTATCATTGCCATACTTATCTAGTACAGGTATAGTCTCTGTAAAAGTGAGAAGATCTTTATATGTAATAGGAAATTTTGCATCTCGCTGATACATGCGCAAATATTTATGTAAACCATCTCCAACAGCAAATATTGGTTTCTTTCTCGAAATTCTCACATCTTCTATTTCCATAAATTTCGTTTTATTGGGACAAAGTAAGTCAAAGTTTAAATTAATACTAAAATTGTTATTTAAATATCACATTAACAATATGTCTATTAAATTTTTACTAAATTTACAGACATAAACCAACAAAACTTAGTATTTTTGAAAAATTTAAAATTTTAATCTGTTTGTATGTTGTATTTATAAATACAACATACAAACAGATTAATTTAATTAAAAACAGCACTTTTAATGGAAAACAACTATTCTAATTACGATTTAGACAATCTTGATATTCAGATATTATCAATTTTGATGAATGATGCGTCTATTCCTTACACAGAAATAGCAAAAAAATTAATTGTATCTGGTGGAACTATCCATGTTCGAATGAAGAAAATGGAAGAATTAGGTATAATTAAAGGATCCAATTTAATTATAAATCCTCAAAAAGTAGGCTTTGACATTACTGCATTCTTAGGTATATATTTAGAAAAAGGTTCTCAATATTCAGATGCTGTAGCACAATTAAAAGAAATCAAAGAAGTCGTTGAGTTGCATTATTGCACAGGGCAATACAGTATTTTTGCGAAAATAATCTGCCGAGACACTGTACATCTACGTAAAGTTCTGAATGAGGATATTCAGTCAGTTCAAGGAATTCAACGTACCGAGACAATTATATCATTGGAAGAAAGCATAAAACGACAAATTAGTCTAATATAAAATGAATAAAAAAGGCACAAATTAATTTGTGCCTTTTTTATTCATTATAATATTTTTTCCAAAATAGCGATATATTCATCTATTCCATTTTTAATTTCATCAACATATATAAATTCATCCGCCATATGACTTCGTCCCGAAAATCCGGGACCCATTTTCACAGAGGGGATTCTTAGCAAAGCTTGATCGCTCATAGTGGGCGACCCATAAGTCTTTTTGCCAAGACTCAAACCCGAAAGAACTAAAGGGTGATTTTCAGGTATAGAGGAAGAGCTTAACCGCGTTGAACGGGCCTTGATTTCTGATTGAACACTATTCTTAATAATATTCAACGTTTCTTCATTAGAATAAGCATCTGTTGTCCTAACGTCTACCACAAAATCACAGGTTGCAGGTACGACATTATGTTGCGCACCACATTGTATCATTGTAACTGACATTTTTATAGGCCCTAGCTTTTTAGATACCCGATCAAACTGATATGATTTAAACCAGTTGATATCTTCGATTGCTTTATATAATGCATTTTCTCCTTCTTCCCGAGCTGCGTGCCCTGCCTGTCCATGTGCAGTACAATCTAGTACCATTAAGCCCTTCTCGGAAATAGCAAGATCCATTAATGTAGGTTCTCCAACAATAGCAAAATCTAAAGAACCTAATTCTGATATAATTGATTCAATACCATTACTTCCAGAAACTTCTTCTTCAGCACTAGCGGCTAAACAAAAATTATATTTTAAATTTTTATTATCATAAAAATGGAGAAATACAGCAATTAACGAAACCAAACACCCACCTGCGTCATTACTCCCTAAACCAAAAAGCTTACCCTCTACAATGTCTGCTGAATATGGATCCTTTAAATATCCCGTATTCGGTTTTACAGTATCATGATGAGAATTCAATAAAATAGTAGGTTTTTGAGCATCATAATATTTATTGTACGCCCAAACATTATTTCCTTTACGATAGGATTTAATACCCTTATTATCAAAAAATTGAACAATAAGGGCTGCTGTCCCACTCTCCTCTCGACTAAATGAGGGAATACTAACCATTGATTTTAGCAATGTTAAACTCTCTTCAAATAATTGAATTCGTTTATTCATTATATAAACCTCCAGCTTTACAAGCAGATAGCTTAATCCCTTTTATAAAAGCAGAACTAAACCCATTGTGCTCCATTTCATTCAAACCAGCAATTGTACAGCCCTTTGGAGAAGTAACTTTATCAATTTCACTTTCTGGATGGCTTTGAGTCTGTAACAATAAATCTGCCGCACCTTTAGCAGTTTGAATTGCCATTTTTAACGCGTCATGGGCATGAAAACCAATTTCTACACCGCCTTGCGAAGCTGCACGAATTGCTCTTAAAAAAAAAGCGATTCCACAAGCACACAACGCTGTGGCAGAAGTCATTAAATCCTCATTAATAACCACAACGGCACCAACAGTTTCAAACATAGCCTCAACAGCCCTAACAACATCACTAGATGCATCGTCACTTGCTACACATGTCATCGACTGTCCGATCGCAATTGCGGTATTTGGCATTGCTCTCACAACTGCTGTATCCGTTCCTAATACTGCTTTTATATCTGCACAACTTACTCCAGACACAACCGAAACAAAAACCTGATTAGAATTTCTAACTATCGGAGCAATTTCTTCTAAAACCTTACGTAACTGTTGAGGCAAAATTGCAAAAACAATAATATCAGCTTCTTTTACCGCCAGTAAGTTATTGTCTGTAACAATAAACCCTTCCTGACTTTCAGCGTATAAGGCCTTGACATTCCTTCTTGTCAAAGTAATTTGGTCTGCAGGACAAAATTGTTTCTTAACTAACCCTTTCGCAAGCGATAAACCAATATTACCTGTCCCGATAATGGTGATTCTTTTCATGATTATAAGTTCTATTTTAAGGTTAAACAAGTGCCAAATTGCCCTTGTTGGAACAAATGCAAATTATTGGCATGACCAATATACACATTCCGAACACCTTTTTGAATAGCATCAAAAGCATTTTGCAATTTTGGCACCATTCCGTCGTGGATTATACCATCTTCTTTCAATTTGGAAAATTCATCGGCATGAATAGAATTAATGACAGATTGTTCATCATTAACATCTTTCAATACCCCATTTTTTTCAAAACAGTAAACTAAAGAAGTATCGTACAATGAAGACAATCCAACTGCTAGTGCCGAAGCAATTGTATCCGCATTAGTGTTCAATAATTGACCTAACCCATTATGTGTAATCGCTGAAAACACAGGCACAAAACCCGCTTCCAGGAATTTCTTTATAGAGGCAGTATTAACGGAGTCATGTAATATATCTCCAACAAAACCATAATCGATATCTCTAACAGGTCGCTTTATGGCCTTAATGGTTCCACCATCAGCACCACTTAAACCAATCGCATCACATTGTAACACCTGAAGTTTAGCTACAATAGTCTTATTTGTTAAACCAGCATAAACCATTGTAACAATACGCAACATCGCTTCATCTGTAATTCGTCTACCCTCAATCATCTTTGCTTCGACACCCAAATCTGATGCCAAACGAGTAGCTATCTTACCCCCACCATGAACCAAAATTTTCTTACCTGGCAAAGCTGCAAATTTCTCCAAAAATGAATTTAATAATTGTTCATCGTCAATAATATTTCCACCAATTTTTATAATATTCAGGCCACTATTTGACATCTTTCTCTCTAAATCTTCCAAAATAATATATTTTAAAGCTTATCCTTATTTAGCTAAACTTTCCAGCATACGTTTTAATACTACTTGAGCTGCCCAAACACGATTACCTGCTTCTTTAATTACTAATGAATTAGGACCATCCAATATTTCTGCAGACAACTCCAAATCTCTTCTAACAGGCAGACAGTGCATAACCTTTGCATTGTTAGTAAGTGCCAATTTTTGATTATCCATCATCCAATTTTCAGTAACAGGAAAAACTTGACCATATTGCTCATAAGAAGACCAATTTTTCACATATAAGAAATCTGCGTCTTTAATACTTTCTTCCAAATTATTGGAAATATTTGCACCATTCGTAAATTCTTCAGACAACTGATATCCCTTCGGATGAGCAATTGTAAATTCAACTAGACCCTCCACTTGAGCCTGACACATCCATTCCGAAAATGAATTAGGAACTGCTTGTGGCAATGCTTTCACATGAGGAGCCCATACTAGTACAACCTTGGGTTTTTTACTATTTTTGTATTCGGTTATTGTGATTAAATCTGTCAAACTTTGTAAAGGGTGGCGAGTAGCACTTTCTAAGGATACTACTGGAACTCCGCAATATTCAATAAATTTATTAAATAAATCTTCTGAATAATCTTCCTCTCTATCTTTTAGTTTTGGAAAAGAACGTAGGCCTAAAATGTCACAATATTCACCCATAACGGCAGCAGCTTCACGAATGTGTTCTACAGTAGTTCCATTCATCACAACACCATCTTGAGTTTCTAAAGCCCAGCCATCTTTATCCATATTCATGACCATAACATTCATGCCTAAATTCATAGCTGCTTTTTGAGTACTTAAACGAGTTCTCAAACTTGGATTTAAGAAAACTAAACCCAAAGTTTTATGTTTTCCTAAACTTTCCAGAGCATATGGATTAGCTTTCTGTTCCAAAGCTTCATTTACCACCTCGCTAACAGAGGCGACATCCTTAACTGAAAAAAACTTTTTCATATCTATATATTATTCAAAGCTAATCTTTTAATCTTTCGGCAAAAGCGGTTAAAAACTGATCCGCAACTTCCTTAGTTATATTTAAAGCAGGTAATAATCGGATTACAGAAGGCTTAGCCTCTCCAGTAAATATCTTACTCTTATTAAGCAAATCTTTCTTTACATGCGCTAATTCAGCTGGCAAATCAATGCCAATCATTAATCCTCTACCTCGCACATCGATGACTTCATCAAATTTCTTCAATTCTTCAATTAAATATGAGCCCATTACTGCGGCATTTTGAATTAAATTTTCTTGTTTTATAACTTCTAAAACTGAGACCGCGGCAGCACAAGCCAAGTGATTACCCCCAAAAGTAGTACCCAACATTCCAAAAGTGGCAACAAACTTTGGAGCTATACTAATTGCACCTATAGGGAAACCGTTACCCATACCTTTGGCCATAGTATAAATATCTGCTGAGATTCCAGCATAGTCATGGGAATAAAATAGACCCGAACGTCCATACCCACATTGAACAGAATCAGCAATAAAGACTGCATCATACTGATTACAAAGAGAACGAATTAATTTAAGAAACGCGACAGACGCCTCACGAATACCACCAACACCTTGTATTCCCTCGATAATTACCGATGAAATATCATCTCCATAAGATTTAAAAGCTTTAAGAAGAGCCTCTTCATCATTGAAAGGCAAAAATACAACATCACTATTCTCGTTCACAGGAGCAATAATGGCAGGATTGTCAGTACAAGCAACTGCTAAAGAAGTACGCCCGTGAAAGGCTTTTGAAAAAGAAATGATTTTTTTCCTTTTATTATGAAACGACGCTAATTTTAAAGCATTTTCGTTTGCTTCGGCACCGGAATTACATAAAAACAAATGAAAATTCTCTTTTCCAGAAATCTCACCTAACAATCGAGCTAATTCACGCTGGATAGGAATCTCGACTGAATTAGAATAAAAACCAATACGGTCCAATTGATCTTTCAGCCTTTGAACATAATGTGGATGTGTATGACCGATTGAAATCACGGCATGACCACCATATAAATCCAAGTAGGCATTTCCTTCGGCATCCCAAACCGTCGAGCCTTTAGCTCTTACTATATTAATTGGATTAATGGGATAAACGTTAAATAAGTCCATTGACAATGATAAATAATTAAATGAGAAATATAAGTCCGATATGCTTTGCAAATATAGCTAAGTCTTCCTAAAAATCAGTCAAAAATAAAAAAGCCTATCATTTTCATGATAGGCTTTATATCTAATAAAGTTAAAGATACTAGTCTTTGTTTTCTTCTTCAGTAGTAGCAGTGGTTTCTGTTTCCGCCTTAGCATCTTCAGTTTCTTCAGCTTTCTTTTTAGAAGTACCACGACGACGCGTTACTTTTTTCTCTGTAGCAGCTTTTCCACCGTAAATTTCATTATAGTCAACCAATTCAATGAATGCCATTTCAGCATTATCACCTAAACGATTTTCCATTTTGATAATACGAGTATACCCACCTGGACGATTAGCTACTTTTTCCGAAATTTCACGGAATAAGATTGTAATAGCCTCTTTGTCTTTTAAGTAAGAGAAAACAGTACGACGAGAGTGAGTCGTATCAGTTTTAGATTTAGTAATCAATGGCTCAACATATTTACGTAAAGCTTTAGCTTTCGCTAAAGTAGTTATAATACGTTTATGTTTTACTAATGACGTTGCCATGTTAGCTAACATTGCCTTTCTATGGCTGTCAGTACGGCCTAAGTGATTTACTTTTTTTCCGTGTCTCATTTTGATTTAAATTTAATGTATGTACCGTCTCTTCACAGAGGGAATTACATACAAGTAGCTTACTTAATATATTATTCTTCGTCTAATTTATATTTAGACAAGTTCATTCCGAATGATAAACCTTTCGATTTAACCAATTCTTGAATTTCGCTTAATGATTTTTTACCGAAGTTTCTGAATTTCAACATATCTGCTACGTCATAAGTAACTAGTTCAGATAATGAACGAATATCAGCAGCTTTCAGACAGTTCAATGCACGAACTGAAAGATCTAGATCTACTAATTCCATTTTCAAAATCTTACGCATATGTAAAATTTCTTCATCAACTACCTTTGTTTCCTCTTTAGTCTGAGACTCTAGAAGCATATTCTCATCAGAGAATAAGATAAAGTGTTGAATAAGGATCTTAGCAGCTTCTTTTAAAGCTTCTTCTGGATGAATAGAACCATCAGTAGAGATATCTAACAACAATTTCTCGTAGTCAGTTTTTTGTTCTACACGGTAGTTCTCAATGGTAAATTTAACATTCTTAATCGGAGTAAAGATCGAATCAATCGCGATTAATCCTACAGGACCATCAACGACTTTATTCTCATCAGCATTTACATAACCACGACCTTTAGCTACGCTCAATTCTACTTCAATTGTAACCGAGCTATCCATATTACAGATAACTAAATCAGGATTTAATACTGTAAAGTTGTTTGAGAATTTTGTGATATCACCAGCTGAGAAGTGCTCTTGACCATTGATTACTACAAATATCTTTTCGCTATCACCTTGATCACCAGTCTTTTGAAAACGAACTTGTTTCAAATTCAAAATGATCTCCGTAACGTCTTCAACTACACCTTTGATAGTTGAAAATTCGTGCGAAACGCCTGAAAACCTTATCGACGTAATTGCATATCCTTCTAATGAGGACAATAAAATACGGCGCAAAGCATTACCAATGGTTACACCAAAACCAGGCTCCAATGGACGAAATTCGAACGTACCATCAAAATCTGTAGATTTTTGCATGATAACTTTATCCGGTCTTTGAAATGCTAAAATTGCCATTTATTTCTTTTTAAAGTTTTTGTAATAATACTTGCAATACAATAGAATATGCATAATCCAGTTTGGACTATGCATATATCTACTTTATTTATTATTTAGAGTATAACTCTACGATTAAGTTCTCTTTAATGTTCTCAGGAATGTCAGATCTTTCTGGGTAACTTAAGAAAGTACCTTTAAGTTCTTTTGCATCCCACTCCAACCACGAGTGTTTGTTGATAATTCTACCAGAAACTGAATCAGTGATTGTTTCAAGTGATTGAGAACGCTCACGAACAGCGATTACATCACCTGGACGTAAGCTATATGATGGAATGTTAACTAAATCTCCGTTAACAGTAATGTGTTTGTGCGATACTAACTGACGAGCAGCAGAACGAGTAGGGGCAATACCTAAACGGTAAACCGTGTTATCTAAACGAGCTTCTAGTAATTTCAAGAAAATCTCCCCTGTAATACCTTGTTTTGAGGCAGCTTTAACAAACAAATTAGCGAATTGACGCTCTAACACCCCGTAAGTGTATTTTGCTTTTTGCTTTTCTAACAACTGAATAGCGTATTCAGATTGTTTACCTCTGCGTTTAGATGCTCCATGTTGTCCAGGAGGATAATTCTTTTTCTCTAACGCTTTATCTGGGCCGAAAATCGGCTCCCTAAATTTACGGGCAATTTTGGACTTAGGTCCTGTATATCTAGCCATTTTTTTTTCTTAAAGTATCTATTAGCCTATAGCTAATGAATCTTATCTTTAACCTAATTAAACTCTTCTACGTTTTGGAGGACGACAACCGTTGTGAGGAAGTGGAGTGATATCTTTAATAGTAGTCACATCAATTCCAACAGTTTGTAATGTTCTGATAGCCGACTCACGTCCAGCACCAGGTCCTTTTACGAATACTTCTACTTTACGTAGTCCTAAATCGTATGCAACTTTACCACAGTCATTAGCTGCCTGTCCTGCTGCGTACGGTGTATTCTTTTTAGACCCTCTAAAACCCATTTTCCCAGCACTTGACCAAGAAATAGTTTGACCTTGATTATTAGTCAAAGTTACAATGATATTATTAAACGTAGCATTGATGTGCGCCTGACCAACAGGCTCAATTACAACAATACGTTTTTTTGCAGCTTTTTTAGTTTTAGCCATTTCTTAATTTTTATTTAGTAGCCTTTTTCTTGTTTGCAACTGTCTTACGTTTACCCTTACGAGTACGAGAGTTGTTTTTAGTGCGTTGACCACGAACTGGTAAATGCTTACGATGACGTAATCCACGGTAACAACCGATATCCATTAATCGTTTAATATTCAGCTGAATCTCTGAACGTAAAGCACCCTCTACTTTAATCTCCTCAGAAATTAATGTACGGATTGCCGCTAATTGTTCATCATTCCAATCTTGAACTTTAACGTCCTGACTGATTCCCGCCTTATCTAAGATAAGCTCCGCTGTTGTTCGACCGATACCAAAAATGTAGGTAAGGCCGATAACACCCCTTTTGTTTTTAGGTAAGTCAATACCTGCTATCCTTGCCATATATGTTTAGCGATTATTTTTAATTAATTAACCCTGACGTTGTTTGTACTTAGGGTTCTTTTTGTTGATTACAAAAACTTTTCCTTTGCGACGAATGATCTTACAATCAGCGCTACGTTTTTTTATTGATGCTCTTACTTTCATGATTTTATTATTTTCAAAAGCTTGCACTATCAGACTATCAGACCGTTACTTATAACGGTATGTAATACGTCCTTTAGTCAAATCATAAGGAGACATTTCTAATTTAACTTTATCCCCAGGCAAAATTTTGATATAGTGCATGCGCATTTTACCAGAAATATGAGCAATAATTTCATGCCCATTTTCCAATTCTACCCTAAACATAGCATTAGAAAGTGCCTCTCTAATTATTCCATCTTGTTCAATTGAGGCTTGTTTAGCCATATATTCTTGATTATTATTTTGTTAAATAGCCTGCAAACAGGAGTGCAAAGATATATAAAATAATTGAAAATCAATTATTTTTCACCTAAAACTTTCTCCACGTGTTCAAATGTCAACAGCACATCGGGCTCGCCTTTACGAATTGCGACCATCTGTTCGAAGTGCGCCGACAGTTTACCATCAACAGTACTTACTGTCCATCCATCATCCCAAAACTTCACGCCTGCTTTTCCTGCGTTAATCATCGGTTCTATACAAATAACTAATCCAGACTCTAGTTTAGCTCCTGAGCCACGTTTACCGTAATTAGGAACTTCAGGTTTTTCATGTAAATGATAACCCACACCATGTCCGACCAATTCTCGTACAATACCAAAACCATATTTAGAAACATGTTCTTGAATGGCAGAACCAATATCACCTACGCGCTTTCCAGCAACAGCTTGTTCTATGCCTTTATACATAGATTCTTTTGTTACATCAAGTAACAACTGTGCTTCTTCAGTGACATTACCTACACCAAAGGTATATGCAGAATCACTAATAAAACCGTTCAGGTTAACCCCACCATCTACAGAAACTAAGTCTCCATCTTTGATTATATAGTCACTAGGAAATCCGTGAACAATCTGGTCATTGACAGAAATACAAAGTGAGTATGGAAATCCATGATAATTAAGAAACGCTGGCGTTCCACCATTATCATGGATAAACTCGTAAGCTAACTTATCAAGAGATAAAGTGGTAATGCCAGGTTTAATAACCTTAGCAACTTCACCAAGCAAGTGGGAAAGTACATTTGCTGACAAACGCACTTGCTCTATATCTTCCTCTGATTTATAATATACTTTAGACATCTAAAGAATTTAAATTGCCGACTGATCTACACCCTCAACCGACGCAGGGGTTCTACCCTTAATACGTCCAGTTTTCATTAATCCATCATAATGACGCATCAATAAGTGGCTTTCAATTTGTTGCAAAGTATCCAACACAACACCTACCAAAATCAATAAAGACGTACCTCCATAGAAGTGCGCAAATTGATTATTAATACCGAATAAACTTGCAATAGCAGGTAATATAGCAATAATCGCTAGGAAAATTGCACCAGGGAATGTGATGTTTGAAATCACACGATCAATAAAGTTACTTGTTTCTAGACCTGGTTTAATACCTGGAACAAATCCACCATTCTTCTTCATATCATCAGACATCTGCTGAGGATTCACCATAATAGCTGTATAAAAGAATGTAAATGCAATAATTAATACTGCAAAAGTTACATTATACGCAACAGAAGTATAGTTACTCAAAGACGTCAAGAAATCTGACTGAAGATTAGGAAAAAATTGTCCTAAACTCATTGGCACAAACATAATGGCCTGTGCAAAAATGATCGGCATTACACCCGCAGCATTTACCTTTAATGGAATATACTGTCTAACACCACCAACTTGTTTATTTCCAACTATTTTCTTCGCATATTGAACAGGGATTTTACGTACACCTTGTACGATTAAAATCGTAAATACAACAACAAAGAATAAAGCTAAAAATTCCAGTAACAATGGAATTGGTCCACCACCACCTTTACTCATACGTGACACCCACTCCGCGGTAATACCACTTGGCAATTGTGCGATAATACCAGTCATAATGATTAAGGAAATACCATTACCAATACCTTTATCAGTAATTTTTTCACCTAGCCACATTACAAACAAAGTACCCGCTGTCAAAACTATTGCAGTAAGAATTGTGAACATAGGGTCCGCTAAAGTTTTTGCAGCAGGCTCAATCTGAGTCCTAACATATGCAAAAGCTTGAAGCAAAGTGATCGCTAACGTAAGATAGCGAGTAATTTGATTCATTTTAGTACGACCACTTTCACCCTCTTTCTGCATTTTTTGGAAATAAGGAACCGCGATGCCCAATAACTGAACAACAATGGATGCCGAAATATAAGGCATTACCCCTAATGCAAAGATAGCTGAACGAGAGAACGAGCCCCCGGCAAACATATCTAGCAAACCAAGTAATCCTTCTTTTTGACCAGAGGCCAAAGCTTGAGGATTAACTCCTGGCAATACGATATGACACCCAATACGGTAAATTAGAAGAAATAGTAGCGTATTCAAGATACGTGTACGTAAATCGTCAATTTTCCAAATATTGGTTAAGGTTGTGATTAGTTTCTTCATTTATTAAAGTTTAACAATAGAACCGCCTGCTGCTTCAATAGCTTGTTGAGCAGAAGCCGAGAACGCATGCGCTGTTACTTCAACTTTAGCTTTCAACTCTCCACGACCTAAGATTTTTACTTTGTCTTTTTTAGCTACTAAACCATGAGCAACTAATTCTTCTAAGTTTACAACAGTTAAATTATGTTTCTCAACCAATTCTTGTAGAGCATCTAAGTTTACACCATTATACTCAACGCGATTTAAGTTTTTGAAACCAAATTTAGGAACACGACGTTGCAAAGGCATTTGACCACCTTCAAAACCGATTTTCGTACTGTTACCAGAACGAGAGCCAGCTCCTTTGTGACCACGCGTAGATGTACCACCGCGACCAGAACCTGTACCACGACCAATACGTTTACGATTTTTTACCGAACCTTTTGCAGGTCTTAAATTACTTAAGTTCATTTTAAAACTAAATTGTGTTAGGCCTTCGCTTTCACTAAACAGGTCCTAACGATTAAAAAATTGATTAATAACAAGTAATGGAAAAGACTCTAGAGTCTTTTCCATATGCTACTATTAAATAGTCTCGATAGCTACTAAGTGATTCACTTTTCTTACCATGCCAATAATAGCTGGTGTAGCTTCAACTTCTACTGATTGATTGATTTTTTTCAAACCTAATGCCTCAATAGTTTTCTTTTGGCGCTCGCTTCTGTCGATAACGCTCTTTATCTGGGTGATTTTTATTTTTGCCATGATAATTAACCGTTAAATACTTTGTTTAAATCGACACCGCGGTGTTGTGCTACTGTGTATGCATCACGCATATTAGCCAAAGCGTCAATAGTTGCCTTCACCACGTTGTGTGGGTTAGATGAACCTAATGACTTCGCTAATACGTCTTTGATACCAGCAGACTCTAATACTGCACGCATCGCACCACCTGCTAATACTCCTGTACCTGCGATAGCTGGTTTTATCAAAACTGAACCTCCTGAATATTTACCATATTGAGAGTGAGGAACAGTACCTTTGATAATTGGAACTTTAACTAAGTTTTTCTTAGCGTCGTCAATTCCTTTTGTAATAGCTTCAGTAACCTCTTTCGCTTTACCTAAACCGAAACCAACGATACCGTTTTCATCCCCTACAACAACGATTGCAGAGAAACTGAAAGTACGACCACCTTTAGTAACTTTAGCTACACGTTGGATACTTACTAAGCGATCTTTTAACTCAATCTCGCTTGATTTTACTCTTTTTATATTGCTTAATGCCATTTCTTCTATGATTAAAAGTCTAAACCGCCTTCGCGAGCACCTTCAGCCAAAGATTTGATACGGCCATGGTATAAGTACCCATTACGGTCAAAAACTACTTTACTAATTCCAGCTGCAACTGCTTTTTCTGCAACTAATTTACCTACTGCTTTTGATTGCTCAACTTTGTTGCCTGTAGCAGCAAATTCTTTTGAAGAACTAGAAGCTGACACTAATGTCTTTCCTGCAACATCATCAATTATCTGAGCGTAGATACCTTTATTACTTCTAAAAACTGACAAGCGTGGACGCTCTGTTGATCCAGCCAGGTGTTTTCTGATTCCTTTTTTGATTCTCTCTCTACGAGATGCTTTATGTCCTGCCATGGTTATTATTTTTTAGCTGATTTACCTGCTTTTCTTCTTAATACTTCACCTACAAACTTGATACCTTTACCTTTGTATGGCTCTGGTTTACGGAAACCACGGATTTTCGCTGCGATTTGACCGATTAATTGTTTGTCGATAGATTCCAAAGTGATAGTAGGGTTTTTACCTTTATCAGCAGTTGTTGTTGCTGTAATTTCCTTTGGCAACATAAACACAATCTGGTGAGAGAAACCTAAAGTTAACTCTAATACATTACCAGTGCAAGTTGCACGGTAACCTACACCTACTAATTCTTGAGTAGTTTTGTAACCTTCAGTTACACCGACAACCATATTGCTCAATAAAGAGCGGTATAATCCGTGTAGTGCTTTGTGTCTTTTTTGATCTGTGGCACGAGTTACTACGATGTTACCATCTTCTTGAGCAACTGTAATGTCACGATCAACTTGTTGTGTTAATTCACCTTTAGGGCCCTTTACTGTAACTAAATTCTTGTCAGATACAGTCATCGTTACACCTGCAGGCATAGCGATAGGCGCTTTTCCAATTCTTGACATTTCTTTGTGATTTTCCTAGATTAATAAACGTAACATAAAACTTCACCGCCAACATTTTGTAAGCGAGCCTCTTTGTCTGTCATAACTCCTTTAGAAGTTGACAAGACAGCAATACCCAAACCATTCAAAACACGAGGCATAGTCTCAACACTTGCATACTTTCTTAAACCAGGTTTACTCACACGTGTCAACGTACGAATAGCCGAGATTTTGCTAATTGGATTATATTTCAAAGCAATTTTGATTGTGCCTTGAATTCCATCATCCTCAAATTTGTAATTAGCAATATAACCTTTATCAAAAAGAACTTTAGTAATTTCTTTCTTAAGGTTCGATGCAGGAATTTCAACAACCCTGTGGTTGGCCTTAATGGCATTCCTTACTCGTGTAAGGTAATCCGCTATTGGATCTGTATTCATTGTATATAAAAATTGTGACAACGGTTTCTTTTCCAACCTTTGGAACAGACCTTTTGCCGATTAATAAATTTTAACGTAAAAAACCCAAGCAAATCTTATAAAAGATTTGCTGGGGCAAAATTACTTTTTTTTTCGATATTACCAAGAAGCTTTTTTAACCCCCGGGATTTTACCATCTAATGCCATCTCACGGAATGTAACACGAGAGATACCGAATTGACGCATATATCCTTTAGGACGTCCTGTTAGTCTACAACGGTTGTGTAAACGAACTGGAGAAGCATTCTTAGGTAATTTATCTAATGCAGCATAATCACCAGCAGCTTTTAACGCAGCACGTTTGTCAGCAAATTTAGCTACTAATTTAGCGCGTTTTACTTCGCGAGCTTTTAATCCTTCCTTAGCCATTGTTATTAGTATTTTGATTTTTAAATGGTAAACCGAATTGTTTCAACAATTCTAAAGCCTCAACATCGTTTCCTGCGCTAGTCACGAAAGTGATGTCCATACCTTGAATTTTGTTGATTTTATCAATGTTTATCTCAGGGAAAATGATTTGCTCAGTAATACCTAAGTTGTAGTTACCTCTTCCATCGAATCCTTTATCGTTGATACCACGGAAGTCACGAATACGTGGAAGTGATACAGCGATTAAACGATCTAAGAACTCATACATGTTATTATCACGTAAAGTAACACGTACACCAACAGGCATACCTTTACGCAATTTAAAGTTTGAGATATCTTTTTTCGATTTAGTTGAAACAGCTTGTTGTCCAGTAATTAATGTCATCTCTGAAAGAGCGTTATCAATTAATTTCTTATCTGAAGTGGCAGCACCTACACCTTGTGAAACAACGATTTTCTCAAGTTTAGGAACCTGCATAACACTTTTATACTGGAATTTATCTTTAAGTGCTGTACGGATTTCCTCCGCATATTTCACTTTTAATCTTGGTATGTAAGTCATTATTTAATTTCCTCCCCTGATTTTTTTGCTACACGAACAAGTTTACCATCTTCATTAACTTTACGACCTACGCGAGTAGGAGCTCCTGTTTTAGGATCGATTAAAGCTAAGTTTGAGATATGAATAGCTGCTTCTTTTTCAATAATACCACCATTAGGAGTAGCCGCACTTGGTTTAGTGTGTTTCTTAATGAAGTTAGCGCCTTCTACAATGGCTCTATCTGCATCCACTAAAACTTGCAATACTTTTCCTTGAACACCTTTAGAGTTACCAGCGATAACTTTCACTAAATCACCTTTTTTAATCTTGATTTTGTGTGTAGTTTTTGTTATTTTCTTGTATGCCATAATTATAAAACCTCCGGTGCTAGTGATACAATTTTCATGAACTGTTTTTCACGTAACTCTCTAGCAACTGGGCCAAAGATACGTGTACCACGTGGTTCATCATTATTATTTAATAATACTGCAGCATTGTCATCAAAACGAATATAAGAACCATCTTTACGACGGATTTCTTTTTTAGTTCTAACAACTACAGCTTTAGAAACAGTACCTTTTTTTACGTTTCCTGAAGGTAAAGCGCTTTTGATGGTAACAACAATTTTATCACCTATCGAAGCATAACGCTTACCTGTGCCACCTAACACACGGATTACTAAAACTTCTTTAGCTCCGCTATTATCAGCAACATTTAGTCTTGATTCCTGTTGTACCATGTTATTTAGCTCTTTCTAATATTTCTACTAATCTCCAATTCTTAGTCTTACTCAGCGGACGAGTTTCCATAATTAATACCGTATCGCCGATACCACAGGTATTAGTTTCGTCATGAGCTTTAAATTTAGTAGTTTTTTTCACGAACTTACCATAGATTGGGTGTTTAACTTTACGTTCAACCGTTACTACGATAGATTTGTCCATTTTATTGCTAACTACTAAGCCGATTCTTGTTTTTCTTAATTGTCTTTCCATTTCGACTTTAATTTATGCCTCAGAGGCTGTTTCTTTTTTAGCTGCAGCTTTACGAGTAGTCAACGCCGTACTAAGACGAGCGATTTGTCTACGAGCCGTTTTGATTACATTAGGGTTCTCAATTGCAGAAACAGCATGTGCAAATTTCAATTTGCTAAGGGCAGCTTTCTCTTCTACTAAACGAGCAGCTAAATCCTCTGTTGATAATTCTAAAATTTCTGAATTTTTCATTTTATTTCAGTTGTTATATTGGGTTATCATTAGTTTATATATAGCCTTAGGAGTAACGGTCCTAAGGCTTAAATAATGATATTACCAACGATTTATGCTTCTACGTAATCTCTACGTATAACAAACTTAGTTTGAACCGGAAGTTTTTGAGCTGCAAGACGTAAAGCTTCTTTAGCAATTTCTAAAGGCACTCCTTCTGCTTCAAATAACATACGGCCTGGGCGTACTACGGCAACCCAGTATTCTGGAGCTCCCTTACCTTTACCCATACGAACCTCTGCAGGTTTCTTAGTTACGGGTTTATCAGGGAAGATACGGATCCAAACTTGACCTTCACGTTTCATGTAACGTGTCACTGCAATACGAGCTGCCTCGATTTGACGGCTTGTGATCCATGCTTCCTCCAATGATTTGATACCGAATGAACCGAAAGCTAACTCTGCTCCACGAGAAGCGTTACCTTTCATACGTCCTTTCTGCATCTTTCTGAACTTTGTTCTTTTTGGCTGTAACATGTTCGTTATCTATTTTAATCTGCTTAAGCAGATATGTTGTTATCTATTAAACTTTTAATCTCTTTTTGCACCACGGTTGTTTCCACCACGATTGTTGTTTCCACCGCGACGATCACCACCACGACCACCTTTACGGTTGTCACGACGATCAGCACCACCTTCGTTTCCACCACGTGTTTTCACACCAGAAGCTTGACCAAGGTTTGGAGATAAGTCACGTTTACCGTAAACCTCACCTTTACAGATCCAAACTTTGATACCGATTTTACCGTAAGTAGTTAATGCTTCAGCTAATGCATAATCGATATCAGCACGCAATGTGTGTAAAGGAGTTCTTCCTTCTTTGTATTGCTCAGAGCGTGCCATTTCAGCACCACCTAAACGACCAGAACACATTACTTTAATACCTTCAGCACCCATACGCATCGTAGATGCAATCGTAGTTTTCATTGCACGACGGAATGAAATACGAGCTTCTAATTGCTTAGCGATACCTTCAGCCACTAATTTAGCGTCTAACTCAGGGCGTTTAATCTCGAAAATGTTAATTTGAACATCTTTTTTAGTGATTTTCTTTAACTCTTCCTTGATTTTATCAACTTCTTGACCACCTTTACCGATAACGATACCAGGTCTGGCTGTATGGATAGTTACTGTGATACGTTTTAAAGTTCTTTCAATAACAACTTTTGCTACACCACCTTTTGCTATACGAACAGAAAGATATTTTCTAATCTTTTCGTCTTCTACTAATTTATCGGCATAGTTTTTTCCTCCGAACCAATTAGAATCCCAACCTTTGATGATTCCTAATCTGCTACCTATTGGATTTGCTTTTTGTCCCATTTCTCAATAAATTAGTTTTGTTCAACGTTAGATTTACTGTCAACGATCAAAGTAACATGGTTTGAACGCTTACGAATTCTGTAACCGCGACCTTGAGGAGCTGGACGTAATCTTTTCAATTGACGACCACCTGCTACTGATACTTCTTTAACGTATAATTGACTATCTTCAACAGATTTACCTTCGTTTCTAGCCTCCCAGTTTTTAATTGCAGATAATAATAATTTCTCTACACGGATTGCTACTTCTTTGCTTGTATGCTTTAAAATATATAAAGCATTTTCTACTTTCTCGCCACGAATTAAGTCCACTACTAAACGCATCTTACGAGGTGAAGTAGGGCAATTTAATAATTTGGCAGTAGAAGCTCCTCCTATTTGAGCTTTCTCTTGCTCTTTGCGCTGTCTTATTAAAACAGACTTTTTAAGTTTTTTTGTTGCTTCCATTACCTATTATTTTTTCTTTTCTGCGTGGCCTCTGAATGTACGTGTAGGAGCGAATTCGCCTAATTTGTGACCTACCATATTTTCCGTTACATAAACAGGAATAAATTTATTCCCATTGTGCACTGCAAAGGTATGACCAACAAAATCAGGAGAAATCATTGATCTACGAGACCAAGTTTTGATAACTGACTTTTTGTTAGTTTCATTCATAGAAAGAACTTTTCCTTCTAAGTTGTGATCGATATAAGGACCTTTTTTAATTGAACGAGCCATTATTTTTTCCTTCTCTCAATGATGTAACGATTCGATGTTTTCTTCTTGTCGCGTGTTTTGAAGCCTTTAGCTAAAACACCTGTGCGTGAACGAGGTTGTCCTCCTGAGGTACGACCCTCACCACCACCCATAGGGTGATCGACTGGGTTCATAGCTACACCACGAACTCTTGGACGACGTCCTAACCAACGGTTACGACCAGCCTTACCTAACACTTCGATTTTTCTATCGTGGTTAGATACTGAACCGATTGTAGCAACGCAAGTCAATAAGATCATACGTGTCTCACTTGAAGGTAATTTGATAATAGCATATTTACCGTCACGAGCAGACAATTGGGCATAAGTACCAGCCGAACGAGCGATTGAACCACCTTGACCAGGGTTCAATTCGATGTTGTGGATGATAGATCCCAATGGAATGTTTGCTAATGGTATTGTATTACCTACTTCAGGGGCAACTTTTTCTCCTGCAACTACTGTCATTCCAACTTTTAAACCAGCTGGAGCAATGATGTAACGTTTCTCACCATCAACATAATGCAATAATGCAATACGTGCTGTACGGTTTGGATCGTACTCAATTGTAGCTACTGTTGCAGGGATATCTTTTTTATCGCGTTTGAAATCTATTAATCGGTAAACTTTCTTGTGTCCCCCACCGATGTAACGCATAGTCATTTTACCGGATTTATTACGACCGCCCGATCTTTTGTTGCTTCCAACTACTAACGTTTTTTCAGGAACATTAGTTGTTACGTCAGAATAGTCAGCGCCTACTCTGAAACGAGTACCAGGGGTTACCGGTTTGAATCTTTTAACTGCCATCTCTAATTATATAGTACTGTAAAAGTCAATAGTTTCGCCGTCCTTAATAGTAATGACAGCTTTTTTATACTTAGGAGCTCTACCAGATACGAAACCCGCTTTTGTGTAACGGCTTTTAGCTTTACCTGCTACTACTGCAGTGTTAACTGCAACAACAGTAACGCCAAACATAGCCTCAATTGCTGTTTTGATCTGAATTTTGTTAGCTCTGTGATCTACTTTGAAAGCATAACGGTTTAATTTTTCCGTTAAAAATGAAGCTTTCTCAGTTAAGATAGGTTTTTTAATAATGTCCATATTACTTAGCTAATGCCTCCTCCAAAGTTTTAAGCGAACCTGTAGTAAATAATAACTTACCTGCATTTAATACATCATATGTATTCAATTGATCTACAGTTGTTACTTTTGCTTTTTTCAAGTTTCTGCTTGATAAATAAACGATATTATCTTGCGCTGATAAAACCAATAAAGTTTTCTCATCTGCTACATTTAAAGCATTTACGAAAGCAACATAGTTTTTAGTTTGGATTGAGTCAAATTTAACTTCATCCAATACTACCACGTTGTTATCAATTGCTTTGTAGCTTAACGCTGATTTACGTGCTACTTGTTTCAATTTTTTATTCAATTTGAAACTGTAATCACGAGGTTGAGGACCGAATACACGGCCACCACCATTAAACAATGGAGATTTGATAGAACCCGCACGAGCACCACCAGTACCTTTTTGTTTGTGTAATTTACGAGTCGAACCCGCAATTTCATTTCGTTGTTTAGATTTGTGAGTTCCTTGGCGTTGATTCGCTAAGTACTGCTTCACGTCCAAATAGATCGCATGATCGTTAGGCTCTAACCCAAATACCGACTCAGGAAGTTGCACCTTGGCACCTGTTTCTTTACCTGATAAATTTAAAACTTTAACTTCCATTTCCTATTTGTCTACAACTACATAAGAACCTTTAGCTCCTGGGATGGAACCACTAACAACGATTAGGTTTTGATCAGCGTAAACTTTCAAAACTTGTAAGTTTTGAACTTTAACTTTATCACCACCCATACGGCCCGCCATACGCATACCTTTAAATACACGCGAAGGCCAAGAAGCCGCACCAATTGAACCTGGCGCACGTAATCTGTTGTGCTGACCGTGAGTCGCACCACCTACACCACCAAATCCATGACGTTTCATTACACCTTGGAAACCCTTACCTTTTGAAGTACCGACTACGTCAACGTACTCGCCCTCCTCAAAAAGTGTAACGTCAACTACGTCACCAAGTTGTTTAGCATCTGGGAAAGTTTTAAACTCTACCAGCTTACGCTTAGGCGTTGTGTTTGCTTTTGCAAAGTGCCCCTTTAAAGAATTCGTTGTGTTCTTTTCCTTAGCTTCACCGAAGCCAAGTTGAACAGCAGCGTAGCCATCTTTCTCTTCCGTACGTATCTGCGTAACCACGCACGGACCAGCTTGAATAACAGTACACGGAATGTTTTTTCCCTCTGCATCAAACAGGCTTGTCATTCCTACTTTTTTTCCAATAATACCTGACATGTTGTAAATTAATTAATTAAAAGTCCATCGAAGCAGTAGGGCTTCGCTCAAGACGTATTTCTCCCAATAAGGGATTGCAAAAGTACAAATAATTTTCTAACTACCAAATTATTAGCACATTATTTTTTATTTTTTTAAGCCTTTTCTAAAACAAAAAAGAACTTTAAACGCCAAAAAAACGAAAGCCGATAAAAAAAAACACCAATGAACTTCAAAGAATATACACAAGAATTAATATGCGACATAATAATCTTTCGGAAATTGTTCTGCTCCCCATGCTTTCTGCGATGTCCATTTCTCAGCAGCGCATGTCCAAAATTCATCATCATCAGGTAGGCCTAAAGGCAAAAAAGATAACGAAACCACATACATAGAGCCAGCATTAGTATAATAATCTGCTAAATTTTCTTGACGATCCCCCACGACCCCCATTCGAAGCCATCCTGATGGTGAAAATGTTTTATCAATAAAAATATGCTTAAGCACAGCGGTAAGAGCTGCTCTTACTTGACCTTTAGAAATATCCTCTGGCAATCTGTTTTCCAATGCAACAGCGGCCAAAGGTTGAAAAGCTGCATTTTTATAAGTTGACGATCTGCCCACGACCAAGTAATGTCCCTCCGGAGAAATCATTCGTTCCAAATGATGAGCATAACGTTGCATACGTTTATAAGCCCTATCAAACATCTCTTTATATTTCTCACCTGCACATCTATTATGCCGAAGTGCTTCAACCTGCATATTGTGTATAACGTAACCATTATAATGATCAAAGCTAAAACGAGCTCCATCACTATACCATCCATCTCCAACATACCATTCTTGATCAAACTTATTGACAGCGTAATCGATCTTCTCTCGCACGCAATCTTCGTTTATACTATACAAGAATGTCTCTGTCATTGCCGCAAATAGAAGCCAATTACTTTCGTTGGGTTTAATTTTGCGCAATAACTTAAATTCTTCTACAACTCTTTTCTTAGTCAATTCATCCAACGGTTCCCATAGTGCTTTTGGCGCACGTAGAAAAGCCAAAGCAAGATGTGCCGCATCTACCAAGGTTTGAGACGAAGCCCCTCTCCAAGTGAAATAATCTGGTGATATCGGATCGACTCCATATTTAATTCCTAATAAAGCCTGCTTTCGTAATCGCTCACGAAGCTTCCCCTCATCAGAGTCATCATCAGAAAGGGCAAGCCAAGGTGCCATTCCTGCCAACAGCCTCCCAAAAGCTTCCAGATATCCCACACCCGAATCTCTATTATCAAATGTTGGACTAACTTCCATTGGCATGTTCTTTCTCCACTGTTGTATACTGATATTACTCAAGATTGGCGAGGCTATCTTCGTTAATATTGCAACCCAATAGGAACGATCATTCTCGGTAACCGATTCCTTCATCTCATGTTGAGATTCAGCCTTCGCATCTATTGGCAACGATGTAGCCAAAGTACCCATACCTGCCCCGCCCAATAACTTCAATAATAATCTTCTTTTCATAAATTTGATATTACAACTTGTCAATTTAGTATTATCTCTAATTCACATTTAAAAAACAACATTGCTTAAAAAAAAACAAGTCTAAAAAATTAAAATGCCGTGTCAATAGATTATACTGGTAGTTGATAATTATTACAAACAAACGGATATATTCCTTCATACTTTTATAAAAGCTGTATAATTTCTTAGCACAACTTGATTATCTCTTATACCGAATCAGACTGATATCCGTCCTCTTCCCAATTGAGAAACTAATCAAGCACATAAATTACATGGTAATCTCAAAAATAACAGATTGTCCCTCTAATAGCCTTTTATATCTAATTAATGCCTCAACATAATAATAATCAGCATATGTCAAAGGCACATCAACTTCCGAATTCAATGGCAAAGCCCCAACACTATGATTTAACAAATAGCCTCCATTTTCACCAGCTACAGATTTATAGGGTGTTTTTGATAAATTGGTAAGCATAGTCTCTGCTTTAGTCAGATAGAGTATCGACTCTTGCCCCTTCGTATATTGGGAAAGCTCTAGCAATGCCGAAGCATATAAAGTCGCCGCAGAGACATCACGCAAATCTTTTTTCGAATACATCTTATTTGAAGGGTCAATTTTATCCTTATCAAAATCCCAATATGGTATAAGGTCCTCTGGTAATGCTGGGTGATTTAAAATATATTTGGCTATGTGTCTTGCTTGATTTAAAAATTCCTTCTTCTTAGTTTCACGATACATCATTGTATAACCGTACAGGGCCCAACCTTGTCCTCTAGACCATGCCGATTCATCAAATGCACCTTGATGAGTCTTTTTACCAATAACTCCACCTGTAGCTTCATTGTAATCAATAACATGATAAGAACTATAATCCTTTCTAAAATGATTCTTCAATGTTGTTTGTGCATGTGTTACAGCTAAATCATAATATTTCTGATTCCCAGTCATCTTCGATACCTGTGTCAAAAATTCCAAATTCATCATATTATCAATAATAACAGGATAATTCCAAGGCTTATGATCCCATGATCGAATTGTTTTTGTCGTCTCATTAAATCGTGAAGCTAATGATTCCGCCCCTGTTACTAGGACGTGCTTATATTTTACCGTATCTCCCGTTAACCGTAATCCATTACCGAAACTACAAAATAACATAAACCCCAAATCATGCGTACCTTTATTATTTTTCTCTTTCTCCAAAAAAGGTAACTTATCTTCCACTTTTTGAAGTAATTCACGATCATGAGTTCCCTCATATAAATACCACAAAGTACCGGGATAAAAACCAGAACACCACCAGCTAGATGAAGAAAAAACCTGCTTATTATTTTCAAAAGTTTTAGGAAATTTTTCATTTGGTGTCTCTGCTGCGAGCACTTTAATTTGTTGCGCTGCATCATCCAAATTTTTTTGGATAAAGTCCTTCGTTAATTTCAGATTCTTAACTTGCCCATTCACTGTTGCTATTCCCAATATTGAACATAACACAAAAAGGATTTGGTTTTTCATTTTCATAATAAATATACTAATCTTAATTCGCTCTTATTTTATACATTATTTAATTTTTCACTTTTCACTAGCATTTGTACAATAAAGCTTATCCCATACTTTAATCAATCGAGAATCCTTAATTTTCTTAAAATTTACAAACAGGCTCTTTGTATTTCCAGATAAAGGGAAAACACGTCCTTCCAAAGGATCAATTTGATTATATCCGTCCAAAAAAAACAGAAACATCACTACTGTTAGATTCAATCTTTTTAAAAACTGTTACATAATCACCGCGGTTAACAATTGCTAATTATAAAATCGTAATTCAGCACAACTATCCTTAATTATGATTCCAAATACGTCATTGTTCCAAATAAATCATTACACGTAAAAAATACCGTCATAAATCGAATCCGCAATATCATAAATATGAAATACAGTTTTATCCCAACCATTTGCATATTGACCATAAAAGAACAGTAGGTAAAAATAAATGAATATAATTTTCATGATAGATTCTATTGGTCTCTAAAAATGTAGTTTTTTTACTAGAGACACAAGGGAAACTTACGAAATCGTTTGAGAAGAAATTAGACAAATGAAAAAGGTTGACTCTTAATAAGCCAACCTTTCATTTATAAATTAAATTTGTATTTTGCTATATTAACACCTTTATATAGCATCAGACTTAGACTAGTATTGACCTGTACTTAAAAGCACTAAAGTACAAGAATTGTCGGTCAGAATCCCCAATTTTTCAGCAAGCCCAACTAATTCGGGATTTTCAGTTCCAGGATTAAAAATAATCCGTTTAGGATTGGTTGCCAATATATAATCATAAAAACTCTTCTGATTGTTCGCGCTAACATATAACGTAATCGTATCTATATCTTGGTGTATATCACCTATTTTTTCGATTTCCACTCCAGCAACCTCTCCCTTTTTTAAACCTATATTGACAATATCATGTCCATACTTCCTCAATTTAAGAGCAGCTTTATACGAATATCGGTCTGGGTTAGTACTAGCACCTATAATTAGTGTCTTTTTCATATTTACATCTCCTATTAAACATCATCAGCTGCATTACCGGCATCATTGTATGCGCCCTTTCTCAATATTGGCATACCTAATATTTTGTAAAGTTCATCCAATTTCACCAAGCTACCATTGGCCATATTAGAAAGCAAGACAATCGTAATATTATTTTTTATATCCCTAACATAAAGATTACGAAATCCATGCCACCATCCAGTATGATATATCATAACATCGTCACGATGATGAAAAGTACGCCAACCTAATCCATATCCAAAGATTCCATTCTTAGACTTAGCACGATCCACATAAGCAGAGTCTAAAGTCTCCTTCTTCAGTAATCGTCCCTCGCTTAAAGCCAAATCAAGTTTGTAAAGATCCCTTACCGTACTATAAATACCTTTATCCCCCATGGGACCATCTTGGAAATTCTGCACAACAGATCGTCTCCACACTTTATCATGACCAACAACATCCGTAGGAATTTTTTCATATATTGCTTTTGATAGCGCTACCGTATTAGTCATACCAGCTGGCATAAAGACATTTTCTTTCATCCATTCTGCATAGCTCTGCTTTGTTACCTTTTCAATAATAGCCGCCAAAACCATAAAGTTTGAGTTATTATAAAAAAATTTACCATCAGGTTTACCATAGCGATTCGGTTTGAACTCTGTCAGCATTCGCATAACATCTTGATTGCTCATCCCTTTCTTTTTTTCTTTCCAATGCTCATCAGAAAAGTAAACATAATTGGGTAATCCAGAACGATGTGATAACAATTGTTTTATCGTAATATCGGTATATGGAAAATCTGGATAAAAATCATTAATTGTTTGATCTAAGCTTAATTTACCTTCCTCAACCAATTTTAATATACCTATACCAGTCATCGGTTTCGAAACAGAAGCGAGCTCAAATTTTGAATCAATCTTCAAGCTATCTTTTAAAAGGTAATTAGCCCAACCAAATGAATTTTGATATAAAATTTTTCCATTTTTAGCTATTAAAACATTACCGTTAAAACCAGATTTCTTATGCAAATTTTGCATAAATGCGTCTATTTTTGGATCCGCATCAGCAGGGTTATAAATAAGCTTTAGACTATCTGTTTTAGCCTGTTCAACAAATGCTTGTTGCTTTTTTTCTTCTTTGGAGCTGCACGATATAGTTGTTGCTATAAGAGTTGCAACAAGACCTTGTATTATATATAATTTCACTATTTTCTTGGATTCTATTTCTATTCTTATGTCTTAATGCTAAAATGAACATTTTAGTATTAAAAAAAGAAAAAAACAAAAAAAAAGGGCCACTTTATTTAAAGTGACCCTTTTAATACTTATATGAATGAGATTATGCCAGTAATCTTACTGGATTTTCCAATAAAGCTTTAAGTGTTTGTAAAAACTGAGCTCCGTTAGCACCATCAACTACACGGTGATCGCAACCTAAAGTCAATTTCATAACATTTCCTGGAACAACTGCACCATTCTTAACAACAGGCACCTGTTGGATTGCGCCTACAGATAAAATTGCACCATCAGGAGAGTTAATGATTGATGTAAACTCATCAATACCAAACATACCTAAATTTGAAACCGTAAAAGTAGATCCTTCCCAGTCAGCTGGAGTCAATTTCTTTGTTTTAGCTTTTTGTGCAAAATCTTTAACTTCTGCTGAAATATGAGATAAAGATTTACCATCAGCAAAACGAACAACAGGAACTAATAAACCATCTTCAACAGCCATCGCGACACCTATATTCGTATGCTCATTAAAACGAATCTTATCCCCTTTCCAAGAAGAGTTTACTGCAGGGTGTTTTTTCAAAGCAACCGCTACCGCCTTAACTACAATATCATTGAATGAAACTTTAACTGGCGCTACTTCATTGATTTGCGTACGCGCAAGCATCGCATTTTCCATATCAATACTTACAGTTAAGTAGAAATGTGGAGCTGTGAATAAGCTTTCACCTAAACGACGAGCAATCGTTTTACGCATTTGAGAGACAGCAACTTCAGTATATCTTTCTTCTCCTACGTAAGAAGGCAAAGAAATCGCTTTTGTTTCAGTAGCAACTGCAGTAGATGCTGCACTAACTGGAGCTGATTTGGCCGCAGGCGCGTAAGATTCAACATCTTTTTTCACGATACGTCCGCCATCAGCAGAACCTTTAACATCGTTCAAATTAATCCCTTTATCTTTAGCTATTTTACGCGCTAAAGGAGAAGCTTTTACTCTTGAATCGTCAATTACATCAGAGGCTTTATTTTCCACTGAACCACCTGACTCAACTTTAGCTTCCTCTTTTACCTCTGTAGCTGCTGGTTGCGTAACTGCCGTTTTTTGATTTAACAATGGTGTTACATCAGTACCTGCCGGACCTACAATCGCAATGATATCATTTACTTTTGCAGCTTCCCCCGCTTCAAGACCAACATATAACAATGTGCCATCAGCATAAGCCGTCACCTCCATTGTTGCTTTGTCTGTCTCTACATCAGCGATTGAATCATCAGACTTTATGGTATCACCAACTTTAAAATTCCATTGTGCTATAACACCTTCAGTCATCGTGTCGCTTAGCAAAGGCATCGTAATCACTGTTACACCCAATGATTCAGGAGTAACATCTGATTGTGGAGCTATTGCAGTATCAGAAGAAGTCGAAACCTCTTCTTTTTTCTCTACTTCAGCAACCACTTGAGGCGCATCACTTAATAATGATTGAAAATCTTCACCCGGTTCACCAAGAATAGCTATAATAGCATCAATTGCCACTGCTTCACCTTCTTTTGGACCAATATATAAAAGAGTACCTTCTTGGTATGATTCAAAATCCATTGTTGCTTTATCCGTTTCGATTTCTGCAACTAAATCACCAGAATTAACTTTATCACCAACTTGTTTGTGCCATTTAGCGATGACCCCTTCAGTCATGGTATCGCTCATTTTCGGCATTCTAACTACTTCAGCCATTGTATTTTATTTATCTAGTTAAAGTAACTTATATTAATCTAATATAAATGGATAATCTTCTTGAACGTACACATCTTTGTACAATTCATCTACTGTTGGAAAAGGAGACTCCTCAGCAAATTTAACAGACTCATCTACGATGCTTTTCACTTCTGCGTCCACCTCAGCAAACCATGCTTCATCAGCATAATTGTTTTCAACAATTGCATGCTTAGTCGCTAATAATGGGTCACGACCTTTATATTCTTCTAATTCTTCTTTCGTACGGTATTTAGCAGGATCGGACATCGAGTGACCTTTATAACGGTAAGTACGAATTTCTAAGAAAGTAGGACCTTCTCCAGCACGTGCGCGTTGAACAGCTTCATCCATTGCATTATGAACAGCAACTACGTCCATACCATCTACAGGAGCACAAGGCATATCAAAGCCTAAACCCATTTTATAAATATCTTGCATATTGGTTGTACGTTGTACAGAAGTACCCATTGCGTAACCATTGTTTTCACAAACAAAAATTACAGGTAATTTCCACAGCATCGCCATATTCAAAGATTCATTAAAAGCACCCTGACGAACAGCACCATCACCCATGTAACATACGTTAACATTATTAGTACCCAAATATTTTTCAGCAAAAGCGATACCAGCACCTAATGGAATTTGACCACCAACTATTCCGTGGCCACCCATCATCTTATGTTCTTTAGAGAAAAAGTGCATAGATCCACCTTTACCTTTTGAACAACCAGTTGCTTTTCCAAACATCTCAGCCATACATGCATTTGCAGACACACCTTTTGCTAAAGCATGTGCGTGATCACGATAGGCAGTAATTAAAGAATCTTCAGGTTTGATAACAGACATCGTTCCCGCTACCACTGCCTCTTGTCCAATGTACAAGTGACAGAAACCACGGATTTTTTGTTGTCCATAAAGTTGACCTGTTTTTTCTTCAAACTTACGCATAAGTAGCATAGATCTATACCACTCTAAATATGTCTCTTTTGTTATAGGTGTTGAACTCATTTCAAAGTTTTGAATTTCTTACTAATCTTGACTACAAATCTAATCAATTTGGGTGATATTTTGGTCAGAAAAACAAATTTTATTCTAGTTTTAGACAGTTCTAAGACATTTGAATTAAACGACATAAGAACAATGGCAAATAAATGACTGGCTTATTTTAGTAAATTAAATTAAGAACAAACTAAAAAGCCAAAAGACATGATATTCTTTTGGCTTTTGATATATTGTAACAAAGATGATTTTATTTCAAGTGATTGACCAAAGTCTCTTCATCCATTTTTATTTGATCTCCTGAAAACATATCTTTCAATGAAAGTTTCCCTGTAGACACTTCTTCTTCCCCGACCAATAAAACAAAAGGAATGCCTTTACTATCGGCATAGCTCATCTGTTTTTTTAATTTCGCAGCAGTTGGGTAAAGTTCGACGGCAATATTTGCTTGACGTAAACGATTCAATAGTGGCAAAGTATAAGATTCAATTTCTTTATCGAAATTCACAATAAGTAGCTTACTAAAATCCCCCTTATCTTCAGGGAACAAATTCAACTCTTCCAAAACGTCATATATTCTATCGGCACCAAATGAAACACCAGCTCCTGTTAAGCCCTTTAAGCCAAACATACCTGTCAAGTCATCATATCGTCCCCCGCCGCCAATACTGCCCATGGCTACTTCATTAGTTTTCACCTCAAAAATACAACCAGTATAGTAGTTTAATCCACGAGCTAGCGTAATATCAACCTCAACAAAACCAGTTAAAACTGCTTCAGAAGTATCCAACTTTTTGATATAGTCAAAAGTCTCTTCAATTTCAGCAATTCCCTCCTGACCAACTTCGGAATTTAAAAGCACGTCCTTCAAAGCAGACAACTTCTCCTCATTCGAACCCTCTAACAATATTATAGGGCGTAAAATATCTAAATCAGTTGTTGTAAAACCTCTTTCCAACAACTCTTTATTCACACCTTCTAGACCTATTTTATCCAATTTATCGATAGCAACGGTCATATCAACAATTAGTTCTGGTTTACCAATAATCTCAGCTATTCCAGACAGGATTTTACGGTTGTTGATTTTAATTGTAAAGTCCTTTAATCCCAGATTAATCAATGCTTCATGATAAATCAGGATAAATTCCGCCTCATTCAATAAGCTATCAGAGCCAACCACGTCCACATCACATTGATAGAATTCACGGTAACGTCCTCGCTGTGGTCTATCTGCACGCCAAACAGGTTGAATTTGAAAGCGTTTAAAAGGCAAGGAAATATCATTCTGATGCATGACTACATACCTTGCAAAGGGTACAGTCAGATCATATCGAAGAGCCTTTTCAGAAATATGGGTTATTAACTTAGTCGAAGATTTCGCTTCCAGGAGATTTTCTGGAGCTTTACTCAAATAATCCCCCGAATTCAATATTTTAAAAATCAGCTTATCCCCTTCGTCACCATACTTCCCAGTAAGTGTCTGTAAATTTTCAAAAGAAGGAGTTTGAATTTCACTATAACCATATTTTTTAAAAACGCATTTTAAAGTATTAAAAATATAATTACGTTTAAGCATTTCAGCAGGTGAAAAATCACGGGTGCCTTTAGCTAAAGAAGGTTTTACTATTGCCATTCGGCAAAGTTAAGATTTAAGAAGGATTTATTGGAACTTCGACAAAAAAAGCTTAAACAAGCTCTAAAATTTTTAAATATTCACATGCCTTTTCTGCAGCAGTTTTTTCGGCACTCTTTTTATTAAAGTCTTGCCCTAATCCACATACTTCACCTTGAACAACGGCTTCCACAGAAAACATCTTACTCGATTCTCCTGGCGGGTTTTCGACTTGATTAAAAACAACCTCTTTACCATTATGTTGGCACCACTCAATTAAGCGACTTTTGAAATTAGTTTCCGTTTGTTCTAATAGCAGAATATCAACATGTGGTTTTATGATGCGATTTAACAAGAAATTTTTAGTGAAAACATAACCTTTATCCAAATAAACAGCACCTATCAGTGCCTCAAATGCATCTCCTAGCAGAGACCCTTGTTTGTTAGGGAAACTAATCATTCTGGCATCAAATTGTATCAGTTCATTCAAACCCAATTTTCGAGAAAGCTGATTGAGGTGTGCTCGACTCACAATTTTAGATCTCATTTCAGTTAAGAAACCTTCGTCTTTATAAGGATATTTTTTAAATAGTAATTCTGCTACCACAGACCCCAAAATAGCATCGCCGAGAAACTCCAGTCGCTCGTTACTATTTTTCGCTCCCTCTTTAATCAAGACAGCCACAGACTTATGCCTAAAGGCCATTTGATAAAGACGTACGTTTCCAGGGACAAAACCGAGTAGGTTCTTCAACTTTCTGACATAAACTTTGTCAGAAGAAAAATATAATTTATAAATCCTTGAGAAAGGCATCTTTATCTTAAAAAGGGACAACAGGTCAAAATCAACCTGTTGTATCCCAATTATTTTTAATAACTTTTAATAAGTAACTCTTACGCTTTGTACTTTTTCACCACAATCGTAGCGTTATGTCCACCAAAGCCAAAAGTATTACTCATCGCAGCATTTACAATACGCTTTTCAGCTTTATTAAATGTGAAATTCAACTTATTGTCCAATTGTGGATCATCTGTAAAATGATTAATAGTAGGCGGTACTATATCATTTTGAACAGCTAAAATAGAAGCAATAGTCTCAATAGCACCGGCAGCACCTAAAAGGTGTCCAGTCATCGATTTCGTCGAACTAATGTTCAATTTATAAGCATGTTCACCAAACAAATCCACGATTGCTTTCGTTTCGCTAATATCACCTACCGGTGTCGAGGTTCCATGAACATTGATGTAGTCAATATCTGTGAAATTTAATTCAGCATCATTGACTGCCATTGTCATAGCAAGTTTCGCTCCCAATCCTTCAGGATGTGAAGCTGTGATATGATGAGCATCTGCGCTCATACCACCCCCACCGATTTCAGCATAAATTTTAGCACCACGCGCTAAGGCATGTTCTAAACTTTCTAATATTATAGCTCCAGAACCCTCTCCAGAAACAAAACCATCACGATCTTTATCAAAAGGTCGTGAAGCTGTTTTAGGATCATCATTTCTTGTTGACAGCGCATGCATGGCATTAAATCCACCAATTCCGGCTTCATTAATTGTCGCCTCTGAGCCACCTGTAACGATTATATCAGCTTTTCCCATACGGATATAGTTGAAAGCATCAATCATTGCATTAGTTGCAGAAGCACATGCTGAAACAGCAGAAAAGTTAGGTCCACGAAGACCGTGACGCATTGAAATATGTCCCGGCGCAATATCGACAAGCATTTTAGGAATGAAGAAAGGATTGAAACGTGGTGTTCCATCTCCTTTTGCGAAATTCACTACTTCATCTGTAAAAGTAGTTAATCCCCCAATTCCTGATCCCCAAATTACCCCGATACGATTTGTATCTAAATTTTCAAAAATTAAACCAGCATCCTTAATTGCTTCATCAGATGATGCAATAGCATACTGTACAAAAGGATCTACTTTGCGAGCTTCCTTGCGATCCATAAATTCATGCGGATCAAACCCCTTCACTTCACAAGCGAATTGGGTTTTAAATTTTGACGCATCAAAATGCGTAATGGGAGCAGCACCGCTTACACCATTTAGTAAACTATTCCAATATTCTGAAACAGTATTACCAATTGGTGTAAGTGCGCCTAATCCTGTTACTACTACTCTTTTAAGCTCCATTTATACGATTTGGCCCAATTAATTAGTTAGTTAACGTTTTTTTCCAAATAAGTGATTGCTTGTCCCACTGTACCAATAGTCTCAGCTTGGTCATCAGGTATAGCAACGTTGAATTCTTTCTCAAATTCCATGATTAACTCTACAGTATCAAGTGAATCTGCACCTAAATCATTAGTGAAAGAAGCTTCTGGTGTTACCTCGTTTTCGTCTACACCTAATTTTTCAACGATAATTGCCTTTACTCTTGAAGCGATATCTGACATGATTTTATAGTTTAATTGTTTAATAAATCTGTGCAAAGAAAATTAATTTTCATCAAATATAAAAATCCATTTGATTTTTAGATTGTCAAATTATTTTCCATCTCGGTATAGCCACACCCTTAACTCGCTATAAACTAACCTTCTTCAAGTATAACAATAATTCCTAATATGTACAAACATGAAGGCAATTAATTCAAATTTTACATTAAATTCACAGCAATTGCATCAATTTTTCGTATTTTCGTCAAGAACTCAAGCATAGATTTTCACTTTGAATAACAAAACGATACTAAAATGGGACCTAGAATTTGATGCAGAATTAGACTTCGTGCTCATTGCTATTTCATGTCCTTTGAAAGATTATCGCCTCTGTCACTTTATTAATAAAATGACCCTACTGAATTTCGTCAGGGGGAAGGAGGATAAATATGATCATAATCAAAAAATAAAGCAAAAACCGGAGGAAGAATTAGAATATCATACTATTTTTGACTCCAGCAAGAAGACAACGCAGCACTTCACGACCTTTTGGTATATCAACACCAAATTTCAAACGGAATTCTATTTAATCAACAACAAAAGTATTGAGGGAAGTCTTCTAATACCTGAACATCCCAATTTTGATTATTTTATAATCATAAAAAATTATATCGATGAAGATGACCTAGATCGAATTATAAAAAATATAAACAAAATACCTGAAGTGGTGTTTGTAAAAGAAATATCGCCAAAAATATTGAAATCTAAAGAAAATCTGATATTTTAGCAAACTATTTAATAGTGTACAAGATACACGCTTTAAATCTAAATTTTTCCTCGTCAATGAAAACGAGTTATATAACTCCATATATTATTGAGTTATACAATATAAAGTACATAGTATAAAAAAATTAGAATGGAAAAAGTTCAAAAAAGGACTAAAATTGTTGCAACGTTAGGTCCAGCATCTGCAGATAAACAAGTGTTAACAAATATGATTGCCAAAGGTGTAGACGTTTGTCGTTTAAACTTTTCTCACGGTAGTCAAGAAGATCACTTGAAAGTTATCCAAACCATCAATGCGATCAATGAAGAAACTAATTACAATGTTGCTATCTTAGCCGATCTTCAAGGTCCTAAAATTCGCATTGGAAAAATGAAAGAAGGTGGTGCTATTTTAGTAAATGGTTCCAAAGTTGAGATCACCACTCACGAGTTAATAGGTGATGAAGAAAAAATCTACATTACTTACGAAAACTTCCCTAACGATGTTTCAGAAAATGAAATCATCTTATTAGATGACGGTAAATTGCAATTGCGTGTTTTAAGCACGAACCATAAAGATACGGTAAAATGTGAAGTTGTACACGGTGGTGTATTAACTTCTCGCAAGGGTGTCAACTTACCCAACACTAAAGTTTCGATTCCTTCCTTAACAGAAGAAGATTTAGATAACTTAAATTTTGCCCTTGACCATGGGGCAGATTGGATTGCTATGTCATTTGTCCGCTCAGCCGAAGACATCTATCAATGTAAAAAAATCATTGCTGAAAAAGGAAGTCATGCACAGGTAATCGCGAAAATCGAAAAACCTGAGGCTATAGAAAATATTGATGCCATTATCGAAGCAACGGATGCAATCATGGTCGCACGTGGTGACCTTGGTGTTGAAATGCCAATGGAAGAAGTACCGGGATTACAAAAGATAATCGTTCAGAAATGTCGTGATTTATCAAAACCTGTTATCATCGCAACCCAAATGTTGGAAAGCATGATTACAACTCCTCGCGCTACACGTGCAGAGGTAAACGATGTTGCAAACTCTGTTATTGATGGAGCTGATGCTGTAATGTTAAGTGGCGAAACTTCTGTAGGTGAATTCCCTGAGATTGTTATCGAAACGATGAGCAAAATCATTATCCACGTGGAACAAACGTCTTACCCATATTATAATGAGAAAGTTAGTGAAATTAGCGATGGAACCAAAATTCCTGATGCAATCTGTGCCTCATCAGTATATTTAGCTAAGAAAACAGATGCTGCAGCTATTGCCGTATTAACATCTTCGGGTGCTACCGCATTCGAGATCGCTAGTTACAGACCGAATGCAGACATCATGGTCTTTACGGGTACAAAGACATTGCTACGTCAATTGAGCTTACTGTGGGGTGTTAAAACCTTTATCTACGACAAATTTGATAGCACTGATGGTTCGATTCATGATGTGAACAAATTTATCGTTAAGAACAACTACATCGCGCCAGGTTCTATTATTATTAACACCGCATCGACTCCATTGATCGAAAAAGGAAAAACAAATACCATTCGCGTGTCTCAATTGTAGACATCAATCAATAAATATCAAAAGCGCTTACTAAAATAATTAGTGAGCGCTTTTTCTTTATAGCAACTCTTTATCTTGGGGGTCACATCCTACTTCTAAATACATCTCCTATTTTAAAACTTACCATCACACAAAACGCTACAACCATTTGGGTAAACATTTTCACCGCCCCATTGAAAAGTAAAATCCATCTTCATTAAAGCACGAAAATTGTATTCAAAAACATAAGAAACTATTTCAACTGTCGATCAGCACCTCGCCTCAAGGGGCTGTCAATACGATGAAATGCACTATCTCGCAAAGCCTTATTTATAACACGATTGCTTGTTGAATCTTGATTCAATTTACGCATGTATCCCCCTTCTGGCATAATAAAATCTTCATGACTATTAGGGATTTCAATGGTACGAAGTTGTTTTGTTTTCTTATGTAATATATGATAGTGAATGTTGGAGTCGGCCGGAATTTTTAACACAGGTGTTCTCGAAAGATAAGAATGAGTTTCGACTTTCGATTTAATTTTCAACGTATCTTTAGCTATACTTTTTTGTTGTGCATGCAGCAAAAAAAACGAAGTACAAAAACACATACAGGTCAATAACTTTTTCATATCTTCACTATTTAAAAAACACATAATCTAATATACCTATTAATAGCCTTAAAGAAAAACAATCAGCTTGTTAAACATTGTTAAAAGCAATTAAATCAAGTAAAGCATTCATATATTTGTAACAAATGAGAAAAAGAAGCATAGTTTTGATTATTAGTCTAATGACCCTCGCCTTATTGGGAGTGGCAGCTATGCAATTCTATTTTATCAGAGAATCATATCGTCAAAAATCCCAACTTTTCGATGAATCGGTAAATGCATCACTCACAGCCGTCGCTGGCAAAATAGAAAGACGCGAAGTGATTGACTTTGCTAAAGTTCAACAGCAGAACAATATAAAAAAATATCAATTCGAGCAAGAAAAACAAAGACATCTTGCAGAACAGCTTAAATTGCAAAGAGATTTAGAGGCCCTAAGAGCGGAACAATACGCAATAAAAGAAAAATTTAAGGAAGCAGAAGACCAATTAAAAGAAACTTTCCCAAGTGTAATATCGATTGAGAACTGGTTTTTCGAAACTTATATTAATAAAAAGAACAAAGAAAATTTACTAAGCATTGATGTTATTAAATACAATAGCCCAGACCATGTCGTTAATGAATATGTTGAGATTGGTGCTACAAAATTTCTACCAAAGGTAAATGCAAAGGATGACAGTTCTCGATTTGTCATACCCACAATCGACCCCGTTTTAAAACAAGCAGTAGAATATAAAATAGCAACTTTACCCCCTAAGATCAATAAAAAAATTGGCTATAAAATAATCGAGCTCGAAAATAAACTGGAAAGTATGAGCGGTCAAAATTTGATTGGCCCTGGGAAAAATGTATTTGATACGATTGCTGCCATAGGTGGTAAAAGATCCGGGTTAATCGAAGATGTAGCGATTGGAATGGAATTGTCAAAACGCCCTTTTAGAGATCGACTCAACATTAGTCTTATCCAGAATTTATTAAAAGAAGAGTTGGCTGAACGCGATATTAAATATCCTTTTAATATTGAGGTTAGAGACAGTAGCAACATCGTATTCAGTGTACAGACAATAGACAATATCATCAAGCCAAACAAAATCACACGTTATTCAACGGCACTATTTAAAGGTGATATTGGCTCCCCCCCAGGAAGATTGAGCGTCTATTTCCCTCGAAAAAGCACAATTATAGTTGACAACATGAGTTATCTCCTTTTACCAACATTAGCCTTGCTATTTCTGCTCATCGGATGTTTTGCCTATACGCTATTAATTATTTTTAAGCAAAAAAAAGTGTCAGAGATGAAAACAGATTTCATCAACAATATGACTCATGAATTTAAAACCCCTGTTGCAACCATAATGATTGCAAGTGAATCACTACGTGACCCAGAAATTATTTCGGATGAACGTCGTGTGAAACGACTTGCGAATATCATCTATGATGAAAATGTGCGCTTAGGTAATCATATTGAACGCGTTCTTGACATAGCCCGTCTTGAAAAGGAAACATTAAAACTAGAAAAAACAACTATTCGCATCAATGATCTTTTGTTCGCAGTACTTGACAGCATGCAATTACAATTACAAAAAGTAGGAGGCCATTTTGAGCATCACTTAGAAGCAAAGCATGATACAATTATTGGCGATGAGCTACATCTTTCTAATGTCTTTTTCAATTTGATTGATAATGCCATAAAATACAGCAAAGATAATCCTCAAATCACAGTAAAAACAAAAAACACAAAGGACAGTATCCAAATTACTATTATTGATAATGGAATAGGAATGGCAAAAGACCATTTAATAAAAATATTTGATCAATTCTATCGAATCCCAACAGGAAATATACATAATGTAAAAGGATTTGGCTTAGGGCTTTCCTACGTTTATGATATAATCAAAAGAATGAACGGTAAAATTCAAGTTAAAAGCGAGAAAGACAAATGGACTCAGTTTGAAATAACATTACCCATAAAAAATTAAACCGATATTAATTTCGTATATTATCATCAATATTCGAACAAAACTATAAGAATATGCAGAAGATATTATTAGCAGAAGACGACCCAAACTTAGGGGATTTGTTAAAAGATTACCTAGAACTGAAAGGTAAATTTGACGTCACACTTTGCACGGACGGAGAAGATGCAGTTAATCAATTTCGTAAAAACACTTTTGATCTTTGCATTCTAGATGTCATGATGCCAAAAAAAGATGGCTTCACAGTTGGTAGAGAAATAAGAAAAATAAACAACACGACCCCTATCATATTTGCGACAGCAAAAGGTATGATGGAAGATAAAACGGAAGCATTTGAGCTCGGTGGAGATGATTATATCACGAAACCATTCCGTGTAGAAGAATTGCTTCTTCGCATCCATGCATTACTTAAACGAGTAGTAAGGGAAAAAGATGAACAAGTTATTAGTGATAAGTTTGAAATCGGAGAGTATTTCTTCGATTATACAAGTCAACAAATTGCACACAAGGGACTACAGCAAAAACTATCTACAAAAGAAGCAGAGCTACTTCGACTGCTATGTCTAAAGAAAAATGATGTACTAACACGAGAAGAAGCCCTATTAAAAATTTGGCACGATGATAATTACTTCACGGGCAGAAGTATGGATGTTTTCTTAAGTAAACTAAGAAAATATTTAAGAGATGACCCTAAAGTAGAAATTGTCAATGTGCATGGAAAAGGTTATAAATTATTAGTAAGCTAAAAAAAGCTTCAATTTAAAGAGAGGTATATAGCGTCTCTTTAAATTGAAGCTTTCCTCAATAAAAAGGCGTCATAATCGTTGATGGGATACAGAGAACTTCTTGCATTCATATCGATGAGCTATCTAAGTTAGAAAACCGCTATAAATACGCGCTCACTTTATGCCAAGTAAAATTATTATTTAAGTACAACAATGAAAATTTCATCCCTATTATTTTTAAGCCTCTTACTATCCTTCTATTCAACATCTCTCCATGCCCAAAGTGACTCGTTATCACTTATTAATTCTAAAGCCGAAGTCAAACAGATATCATACAAGCAATTACTTGTCCCAGCCACATTAATAACGTATGGAATAGTATCCTTAAAAAGCCCTTACCTAAAACATAAAAATGAACAAATAAACAATGCAATAAATAACAATCCGTCGAAAACATTCAAGCTCGATAATCTCACACTTTTTATTCCTTCGGCAGCTGTATATGGTCTTGATATACTCGGGATACCCAGTAAACACAGTCTCAAAGAACGTTTGGCAATTAGCACAATCTCTCACGCTATCACCCTCTCAACTGTATATACAATTAAGCATACCACCCCTACTTGGAGGCCAGACCAAGCAGACCAAGAGTCATTCCCATCAGGACACACTGCAATCGCCTTTACAGGAGCAGAGATGTTGTGGCAAGAATATAAAGATCAATCTGTTTGGTATGGAATTGCAGGTTACACAATTGCTGCAGGAACAGGATACCTCAGAATGTATAACCATAAACATTGGTTTTCTGATGTAGCAATGGGCGCAGGTATCGGAATCATGGGAACCAAAATTGCATATTGGCTGCTACCCCTCTTCGATAAACATTTACAATCAAAAAAAACAACTCCATTCACGATGGCCTCTCCATTTTACAATGGCAAACAACTCGGAATGGTTGCTACATTTCAATTATAATACACGATTCTTTGTCATTTTTTCACAAAAGTTATAAAAACTTTGTTTTTCTAAAAGAAATTCCGATATTTACAGCACTTATAGAGAAAGGCAGAGGGAATAGACCCAATGAAGCCTTAGCAACCTGTCATTTGACAAGGTGCTACATTCTACCCAATCAAATTGGGAATGATAAGCTAGACACAAAATATCCTGTGCCCTCCTCTCTAAAAGCAATCAAAAAATTTAGTAAAATAGATTCAAGAATTTTTGATCGTTTTTTATTTCAAATACAAAACTCTTCTAATTTCTTGCTTCGTTAAGGTTGAACAAATAAAATAATCTCATATTTATGTTACTAACGAACAACTTAGGTTACCCACGTGTAGGTGCCTTTCGCGAGTTGAAAAAGGCCAATGAAGCATATTGGGCTAAAAAAATCAGCGCGCAAGAATTATTGCAGGCTGGACTGAAAATCCGTGAAGGCAACTGGAAAACTCAAAAAGATGCTGGCATCGATTTGATTCCTTCAAATGATTTTTCATTTTATGACCAAGTTTTAGATTTGACTTTAACGGTAGGCGCAATTCCTGCACAATACCAATCTCTTTTACATACAAAAGATAATGGCTACAACTTAGATCTTTACTTTGCAATGGCACGTGGCTTCCAACAAGATGGTGTTGATGTTACGGCAATGGAAATGACAAAATGGTTTGATACAAACTACCATTACATCGTTCCAGAATTCGTGAAAAATCAAGAATTCAAATTAACTTCAGAAAAGTTCCTAAACGAATATAACGAAGCAAAATCTTTGGGTATCGAAACTAAACCAGTTTTAATCGGCCCAATCTCATACTTATTATTAGGTAAAGAAAAAGAAACTGGTTTCAACCGTATCGATTTAATCGACAAGTTAGTTCCTGTTTATGAAGAAATCCTAGGCAAATTGGCTGCCGCTGGTGCAAAATATGTACAAATTGACGAGCCATTTTTAGCATTAGATATTGATGATGCAACACGTGCATTATACACAAGTGTATTCACGAAATTAGCTGCTGCAGCTAAAGACATCAAAATTATTGTAACAACATATTTCGAGGCTTTACGTGACAATGAAGAAACTGCATTAAACTTACCTGTTTACGCTGTTCACGTTGACTTAGTAAGAGGTGAAAACCAACTCGACACCATATTAGCAAAAGTTCCAGCCTCATTAACACTTTCATTAGGTGTTGTTGAAGGTCGTAACATTTGGAAAAATGATTATGAAAAATCTTTAGCACAAATCAAAAAAGCTGTTGATGCTTTAGGTAAAGACCGTGTATTAGTTGGACCTTCGAGTTCTTTACTACACGTTCCTTTCGATTTGGATAACGAAGACAATGAAGAATCACTACCAAAAGAAGTGAAAAATTGGTTAGCATTTGCTAAACAAAAATTAGCTGAGGTAAAAGATTTAGCGATTTTAGCTGATGGCGAAGTAGATTCAAAAACTGCTGAGCGTTTCGAAGCAAATAAAGCTGCTGCTGAAGATCGTCGTACTTCTACCTTGATTCATAAACCAGAAGTTAAAGAGCGTACTGCAAATATCACTGATGATGATGCTAAACGTACTTCTACATTTACTTCACGTAAAGAAGCACAACAAGAAAAATTTAACCTTCCTGCATTCCCAACAACAACTATCGGTTCATTCCCACAAACGAAAGATGTTCGTAAATGGAGAGCAGACTTGAAAAAAGGTGTAATTTCTCAAGAGCAGTATGATAAAGAAATCGCCGAAGAAACAGAAAGAACAATCCGCCTTCAAGAGCAATTGGATATCGACGTTCTAGTTCACGGTGAGTTCGAGCGTAATGATATGGTTGAGTATTTCGGTGAGCAATTAGCTGGTTACGCATTCACTAAAAATGGTTGGGTACAATCATATGGTTCACGTTGTGTTAAACCTCCAGTTATTTATGGCGATGTATACCGTCCTGCAGACATGACTGTTCGTTGGTCAGCCTATGCACAGACTTTAACTAACCGTCCTGTAAAAGGAATGTTAACTGGTCCAGTAACAATCTTACAATGGTCATTCGTACGTAACGATCAACCCCGTTCTACCACAACATACCAAATTGCATTAGCGATCTTAGATGAAGTACAAGCTCTAGAAAAAGCAGGTATCAAAATTATCCAGATTGATGAGCCAGCAATACGCGAAGGCCTTCCATTACGCAAAGCTGATCAACAACAATATTTGGATTGGGCAGTCCGCTCATTCCGTGTATCTTCTTCAAATGTAGACGATGATACACAAATTCATACACACATGTGTTACTCTGAATTCAATGATATCATCGAAGATATCGCTGCAATGGATGCTGACGTAATCACGATTGAAACATCTCGTTCTCAAATGGAGTTATTAGACGCTTTTGCTGCTGATTTTAAATATCCGAACGATATAGGTCCAGGTGTATATGACATCCACTCTCCTCGCGTACCTAGTACAGAAGAAATGGTTGAATTATTACGCAAAGCAAAAGCTGTAGTTCCTGCAGCACAACTTTGGGTAAACCCTGACTGTGGTTTGAAAACTCGTGCTTGGCCTGAAACTAAAGCTGCTTTAGAAGCAATGGTTGAAGCTGCTAAAATCTTAAGAGCTGAATAAGTTCAGAAATTTAGTATTATAAATTATAGCAAGCCCGATGTATTTTATTTCGGGCTTGCTTTTTTAATATATTGAACGTGACCGCTTAATTCTAAGTCAAGAATAGTTATTTTTACGGAAGTAAAATAACCATAAGATGAAGAATCTGATCAACTCTATATACTTGCTATTTTGCACAGCAATAAGCAGCTTTGCACAAGAAGGTTATCCAACACCAGCAATCAATCCAAAATTTCTTTTCTATATTCAGCATAGTGAAGGTCATAACACTTATGTTTATGAAGCTAACATGATTGATAAATTAAATTTTGACAATAAAAATCCGATTAAAAACTACCGTATTTTATATGATAAAAATGGAGAAATTAGACCCCTGACAGGTATCCAACAAAAATTTGCATATGGTATTAAATCAAAAGAATTGGAAAACAATACCTTTGAAATCAAAATTGTGTCTTATGCCAATCAACCACTATACCTCAAAATTGACAAAACAGGTAAGCCCTATGTAGAAACTGTAGTCAATGGGCACAAGCTTAATCTTCAAAGGATATTCATCAAACAGAAAGAGGGAACTTCCGGATTAGGAACTCAAGTAGAATATCTCCTATTCTATGGCACTGACCACTATGGCAAAAAAGTTCATGAAAAATTAATCCCATAGTCAATCATATATAATTATCCTGTTCTCATAGCATCTCATATAGTTTCAGAAATTGTGGATATGTGATAAAATTCACCTCATGAATTAATCTTAATGGAAACATAAATAGCGATAACCCATAATTTTATTCTCTATTTTGGCTCTCTTTTAACAATTAAAATCATACTACCTTCTATGACCAAATAACCATATTCATAAACAAAAAAGTAGGTTTGCCCTTTTACATTTATAAAAGTATTTGTATAATACTTCATATCAAATCCCTGTTGTAGCAATTTTTCTCTATTAACCTTTAACATCCCCTCTTCCCCCAAAAGCTCTAGCAGGATACGTCTATTTTTACGTAGTGTGTAGTTGATTTTTCGTACTAGGTTCGTATGGTCACTGTTCTGTCGATTATTATAGCTATTCCGACAATTATCATCGCAAAACCGCTTATCAGCTCTTCCACGTATAGGTTGATTGCATTCCAAACAAATTTTTAAAACATTTTCTAACATAAGCTTAAAAAAATAAACGACAACAAACGTTTACAAACGCTTACAGTCGAATATAAACGTTTAATAACCGACTAAATTTTATTCTAATTCTGACTTTTACAGCAGTTATTCGACGTTGTTGAAGAACATAATTATTGAAGTTAAACAATTTTATATCATTTAAAGCTAAAGTTATGAGTACATTAAGAAACAAAGTTCAGTTAATTGGTCATTTAGGTGGGGATCCCATTATCAAAACAAGTAATAGCGGAACCAAGGTATCTACGCTGAGACTAGCAACCAAAGATTTATTTAAGAACAAAGCCGGAGAGTGGGTGGACGAAACCCAATGGCACACCCTAGTTGTATGGGGCAACCTCAATAATATCATTGAGAAACATTGCCAAAAGGGATCACAGATATTAGTAGAAGGAAAACTAACTTACCGCGAATTTGAGGATAGTATTAACGGCAAGAGAACACTAACTGAGATTAAAGTTGAAAACATTATTGTGATGAGCAAGTCTAAATCAAGTAAAGGAAACACTACTGTTAATTCTGAAGATACGATAGAAGAAGATTTACCTTTCTAGAAAAAATGAATGTAAAGAACAAACATTAGAACCTAATGCTTGTTCTTTATTAAAACACAATATATCATGAAGAGAATATTTCCAATAGTATTTATCCTGTTAACTTGCCTTTCTTTAACGAGCTGCTCGGTAATTGAGGGCATTTTCAAAGCAGGTGTATGGTCAGGCATTATCGTAGTCGTCATTGTAGTGGGTCTAATCCTTTGGATTGTATCCAAACTCTTTGGAGGAGGAAAAAAGTCAGACATCGATTAAAAAAAAAGCTCCTAAACAATTTTAGGAGCTTTTTTTGATTGTTACTTTTCTATATCTTTCAAACTATTCATTTTCTTATATTCAAGAAATCCTTTAATATCTGTAAAATGCTCACGAACACGTTTATTTCCAAATTCAAATACTTTGTGCGCTAGACCATCCAAGAAGTCACGATCATGGGATACTAAAATCAATGTCCCATCAAAATCTTGAAGAGCATCTTTTATAATGTCCTTCGTTTTCATGTCCAAGTGATTGGTAGGTTCATCGAGAATCAGAACATTGACAGGCTCCAACAATAATTTTATCATGGCTAAACGTGTTTTTTCTCCCCCTGACAAGACCTTCACTTTTTTAGTTGTATCGTCACCACTAAACATAAAAGCACCTAGTAAGTCCTTAATTTTCACACGGACATCCCCAACTGCAATTTGATCTATGGTGTCAAAAACAGTTAATTCACCGTCTAATAACGCAGCCTGATTCTGTGCGAAATAACCAATCTTAGCATTATGACCGATTTTCAAACTCCCTTCATACTCGATTTCTCCCATGATTGCTTTAATCATAGTTGACTTCCCTTCACCATTTTTACCAACAAAAGCAACCTTTTCACCACGTTCAATGACCATATCTGCTTTCTGAAAAACAACATGGTCGCCATATTTCTTGGTTAGTTCCTCAACCATCACAGGATATTGACCCGAGCGAGGAGAAGGTGGAAATTTTAATCGCAACGCTGATGTATCAACCTCATCAATTTCGATAACTTCTAATTTTTCCAACATCTTAACACGCGATTGTACCTGTAGTGTTTTTGAATATGTTCCCCTAAAACGGTCTATAAATTCTTGATTGTCCGCAATAAATCGCTGCTGCTCTTCATAAGCTTTTAGCTGGTGCAAGCGACGATCTCTACGAAGCTCTAGGTAATGACTGTATTTAGCTTTATAGTCGTAAATACGACCCATCGTTACTTCTATCGTCCGATTGGTAATATTATCAACAAAGGCTCTATCGTGTGAAATAACAATCACTGCTTTAGCTGAGTTCATTAAAAAATCCTCTAACCATTGAATACTTTCAATATCCATGTGGTTAGTTGGCTCATCCAATAAAATTAAATCAGGCTTTTTTAATAATATTTTTGCCAATTCAATACGCATGCGCCATCCTCCAGAGAATTCGGAAGTCTGACGTGTAAAATCATTACGCTCAAAACCTAGACCCTTTAATACTTTTTCAACCTCAGCTTCATAGTTAACTTCCTCTATAGAATAGAATTTTTCACTTAATTCCGATACCCGTTCGATGAGTTTCATGTAATCATCCGTTTCATAGTCTGTCCTGACATTCAACTGTTCATTTAACTGTTCTAGTTCATCACGCATATGATAAACCTCCTCAAATGCCTTTAAAGTTTCTTCAAAAACAGTAACATTATCTTGCGTCAATAGATGTTGCGGAAGGTAGGCTATAACAGCATCTTTTGGTCCAGAGACATGACCTGTAGTGGCTTTTCCTGCACCAGCAATAATTTTCAACAATGTTGATTTACCTGCCCCGTTCTTTCCCATTAGAGCGATTTTATCATTTTCATTAATTGAAAATGAAACATCACTAAAAAGAGTTGTTCCTCCAAAGGAAACTGAAATATTATTTACGTTAATCACTTTTATTCGCTTTTTTTCGCAAAGATAAGCGAATCAATCTTATAAATACATAGGCGTTGATGATTATCATAAACATGATGCCCAAATCATTTATCAAAGGCTAATGAATTGATCAAAAACCTAACTGTTTTATAGAAAAGAAATTAATATTGGGAATTTTCAATTTTATGTATCTTTGCAGAATGCGATTTGATATTATTACCGTACTTCCAAGCTTATTAGATAGCCCATTTGCTCATTCTATTTTACAGCGGGCACAAAAAAAAGGATTAGCAGAAATTGTTGTCCATAATTTACGTGATTATGCAACAAATAAGCAGAAAAGTGTTGATGACTATCCATATGGCGGAGGCTCAGGGATGGTCATGCAAATCGAACCCTTCGCTTCTTGCATAGAAAAACTACTAGCCGAGCGGACTTATGATGAGGTCATTTTTATGTCCCCTGATGGTGAGACGCTCAATCAAGAGATTGCTAATAATCTTTCCACAAAAGGGAATATGATGATTCTTTGTGGTCATTACAAAGGTATTGACCAACGCATAAGAGATATTTATGTTACAAAAGAAATTTCTGTTGGTGATTATGTACTGTCAGGAGGAGAATTACCTGCAGCAATTTTAACAGATGCTATCATACGGTTAATCCCTGGAGTTCTGTCTGACGAAACCTCCGCATTATCAGATTCTTTTCAAGATGGTCTACTTGATGCACCGATATATACACGCCCAGCGGATTGGAAAGGCCATAAAGTACCCGACGTCTTACTCAGTGGACACGAAGCTAAAATAGCGGAATGGAGAGATGAACAACAACTAAAACGCACCCTTGAAAGAAGACCCGATTTATTAAATGACTAATAAATTTTAGATTTTATTGATTTTTTATCATAAAAAGTTTGCTTAATCATTTTTTTTTATAAATTTGTGATACAATGACGACAATTAGAACATATACAAATTGGTGGTGGCCTGAAGCAATAAGCATCGGGGACTAATTGGTATTGTCAAAAATATTTCATAATCAACCAAAACCATTTATGGAAGTTCAAACCCGATGCTACTCAGTGTCGGGTTTTTTTATGTTTAAAAATAAAGAATAAAATGAAATACACGTTTAAAACAAATCTCAAAAAATTGCTTGCTGATACGACGACTCCGGTTAGCATCTATCTTAGATTACGTGATGTCTTTCCAAATAGCATATTACTAGAAAGCTCTGACTATCATAGCAGGGATAATAACATCAGTTACATCTGTTGTCAGTCTATTGCACATATAAAATTAGATAAAACGCAATTAGAAATTGCCTATCCAAACGAAAAAATCACCATCAAGAGCAAGAAAGAGATCAATCTAAAGGAAGAGGTTGCTAGCTTCAGAAAAGCATTTGCTGTAACCAACACTACAGAACGAAATATCATTTCTAATGGTCTGTTCGGTTATTTCACATTTGATGCAATCGAACATTTCGAAGACATCAAATTAACCACAGCCCCAAGTCCAAAATTGGATATTCCGCATATGCAATATCATGTGTATAAATATGTGATAGCGATTGACCATTTCCGCAACGAACTCTATGTATTTGAACACTTATTAAATGACGAAGAATCAGAATTAGAAAAACTTCAATATTTAATCCAAAATAAAAACTTTCCAGAATATACATTTCGCATAACCGGTGAGGAATCTTCCAATCGAACGGATGAAGAACATCGGGAACTCGTAAAAAAAGTAAAAGAACATATTCAGCGAGGCGATGTCTTTCAAATTGTGCCTTCACGTGCCTTTTCTACGCCATTTCTAGGTGATGAGTTTAATGTATACCGTGCACTACGATCGATCAACCCTTCTCCCTACTTGTTCTACTTTGATTACGGTAATTTCAAGCTATTTGGTTCATCTCCTGAGGCACAGTTAACCATTAAAAATGGAGAAGCAACAATATACCCTATCGCTGGGACATTTAAACGTACAGGCAATATGGAGGAAGATATTAAGCTAGCAGAAAAACTTAAAAACGACCCTAAAGAATCTGCTGAGCATGTTATGTTAGTAGATCTAGCACGAAACGATTTAAGTAGACATTGTAATCAGGTAGAAGTAAAATCCTATAAAGAGGCTCAATACTACTCGCATGTCATTCATTTGGTATCGAAGGTATCAGGTAAATTAAAATCTGATGTTAATCCATTTGATGTTGTTGGAGACACCTATCCAGCCGGAACATTGAGTGGTGCACCTAAACATATGGCACTAACATTAATTGATAGATATGAAGGTCAGCAACGTTCATTTTACAGTGGAGCAATCGGATATATGGGCTTCAACGGTGACTTTAATCATGCCATTATGATTCGTTCCTTTTTAAGTAAGCAAAACTTACTAAATTATCAAGCTGGTGGCGGAATCGTGCTAGATTCAGACCCTGAAATGGAATTGCAGGAAGTAAATAATAAAATAGCCGCTTTGAGAAAAGCTTTAGAGTTAGCAGAAACGTTATGATTAGACCTTTAGAGTATTGTGATAACCTATCACACGTTCGTAGTTCAATAGATTGTATCGATTATAGGATCATTGAACTTATTGCACAACGTGCAAAATATGTGCAACAAGCCGCTCAATATAAATCTTCATTAGAAGAAGTTAAAGCGGATCAAAGAGTAATCAATATGTTCGAACAGAGAAGTGAGTGGGCCAATTCCTTACATATTGAAGCAACACTGGTAGAAAATATATTCCAGACTATTATCAAACATTTCTTTAATTTAGAAACAGAAATTTTCCATGAGCAATCATAAAATATTAGTAATCGATAACTACGATTCATTTACGTACAATTTAGTTCATTTGTTACAAGAGTGTGATCAAGAGTATACGGTTTGGAGAAATGATAAATTCAATTTAGAAGATGTAGCGGAATTCAACAAGATTTTACTATCACCAGGTCCTGGCATTCCCGAAGAAGCTGGCTTATTATTAGAGGTTATCCGTAAGTACGCAGAAACTAAAAGCATATTGGGAATCTGTCTTGGTCAACAGGCCATCGCAGAAGTTTTTGGCGGGAAACTCTATAATATGCCTAGACCTTTACACGGTGTTGCAACAGATTTAATCATTACAGACCCATCTGAAAAATTGTTCGAAGGTTATACCAACCATAGTAAAATTGCACGCTACCATTCTTGGGCAGTAGAACCTTCATCACTTCCCGATACACTTAAGGTAACAGCTACAGATGAAGATGGTGTCATTATGGCCCTATCTCATAAAAAACTCGATGTTAAAGGGTTACAATTTCATCCTGAATCAGTCTTAACTGAAAATGGTAAAAAAATAATTGAAAATTGGTTAAAAAATTAAAAATGACAATTTTAGATAAAATAGTTGAAAGGAAGCACGTCGAAGTCAGAGAAGCTAAGGCAAAAATTTCAATTGAAGAACTAAGCCAGTATCCACTTTTTAACAGGACGTGTTACTCCTTAAAAGAATCAATACTTGATTCGCGAAGAACTGGAATTATTTCAGAATACAAAAGAGCCTCACCATCAAAGGGTATTATCAACGATACAAATAGCGTTTCCGAAGTTGTAAAAGGGTATCAAGACGCTGGAGCATCTGCAATATCTGTCTTAACAGATGCAGATTTTTTTCAAGGTAGTTTGGACGATTTAAAAGCAGCTCGTGCCGTATTGACCATACCATTGCTTCGTAAAGAATTTATTGTAGATAAATATCAAATTGCAGAGGCAAAAGCCTATGGTGCTGATATTATTCTACTTATTGCAGCATGTTTGTCCACTGAGAAAGTTAAAGAGCTTTCCTTTTATGCAAAGTCTCTTGGCTTAAATGTGCTACTGGAGGTTCATAATGAAGAAGAGTTAAATCGTAATTTGTTTGAAACAATAGATGCCATCGGTGTTAATAACCGGAATTTAAAAGACTTCACAGTATCACTAAGTCATTCCTATGATTTAGTCGATAAGATTCCAAACTCTTACATAAAAATATCCGAAAGTGGAATTTCAGACCCTGCTACTATCCGTGATTTAAAAAAAGCCGGCTACCACTCTTTTCTCATTGGAGAAACCTTCATGAAGACTACTGATCCAGGTAAAGCCCTGGTTGAATTTATAAAAGAAATCTAAAAATTATTTAAAACGAATCTAAATAAGAGTATATTTGCTACTTAAAGCACAGATTAAGTAGCCACTTCTTATTTTGGAAACAAAAATTTTTATCATTAATAAAGAAAACTTTGAGCAAATATACCTTCAGTATTGGGAAGGTATGTTTGCTTTTTGTCTAAAAAATATCCAAGATGAAGAAGTAGCAAAAGAGATTGTTCAAGAGGTTTTTAAATCATTATGGGAACGTCGCGATGATCTTCGTCTAAAAGAAGTTGAGCGGTACTTGATAAGGGCTGTTAAACTAAAAACATTTGAATATATTCGAAACAAAGTTACTCGTCAACAGCATTTAGAAAATTTCAGCAATAATGCGCAGAACTACTACTTGGAATATCCGTTAATTGCCGAAGAGCTATCACAAAAAATCTCGACATTAGTCAACAAATTACCTGCTCAATGTAAGAATGTTTTTCAAATGAGTAGAGATCAAGGCTTAACGAATAAAGAAATTGCCAATAAACTTCTTATTTCAGAAAGAGCAGTAGAATATCATATATCCAAAGCTTTAAAGACGTTAAAAACCGAATTGAATGATTATATTAATTAAATAAAAAAGAAATCCTGTATTTTTGTAAGAAGTATACATTACCATGCAAGTTGATCATAAGTTGATAGAAAAATATCATTTAAACCAATGCACTCCGGAAGAAAGAAATCTTGTGGAAGATTGGTTAATGGATGATACTTTCGACTTTACGCCACTGCCAATTTCCCAAATTGACAAGTCCCACATACAATCACAAATCTGGGGAAACATAGTACCTTATATAAATGAACCTATAGCAATTATAAAAAATTCCAGGAGAACAAAACTCTTGTGTTACATTTCTATAGCTGCTTCACTCTTAATAATATTTGGCTTCTTTATATATAAAAGCAGTATAGACAACGAAATTAGTTATGCTACCTTTGATAATAGTACAAGTCCAAATTCAAAATATTTTAAAAAAAATAGTTATGAACTAATTTTAGCAAAGCATGCTACAGCAAGGATTAATTTAGAAACAGGGGAATTTTTTTCAATAGGTACAATGGTCATCATTCCAAAGAAAGATTTTGAATTTAATCTTATCGGGACTAGCCAGAAAAAAGAATTAAAAAATGGAGAAACTTATTTCATTCTAAACTCTAAAAATACAGGAAAGCAAATTATTTTTTCTCAATCGGAGCTTACTTTTTTAGCACCAACAATACAGAATCAACTTAAATTACAGTTTAACATTATATAAAAAATATAATAAGCCTTAATAACACCAATTTTCATGCAATTAAAACTTATTTCTAAATTTTCTCTTCTTTTATTAATAGTTTTTTTTATTGGTTGTTCGAATCGAGACCAAGTCAACAGCACGACCAACAAATACAGTCTGTATATCATGAATAAGGATTTAGGTAATACAATCTTAACAACTAACTCCATTGACTCGGGAACGATGGATATCCTAAAAAATGGTATCGACGTACCAACACAGTATTTTGATAGAAGCATAATCATACATGAAGGTTTTTTCTATCATATAAAAAGTGAAAAATTCAGGAAATTTGAAATTAAAGAAAATGCATTGACAGAAATCGCGGCAATCCCGATGTCTGACCAACATATAGAAAATATAAATTGGCAAGGAAAAGATACTTTACTGATTTTTACACTTGATAATAAAACCTATAGCAAACTGCACTATTATAAGATAGATGTAAAAAGGTTTGAAATCCTACAAAAAGAAGAAATACCTTTACCATCACCTCCACCTAATTTTACAACAATATCCATAGGCTTCAGCACATTACATCACAATAACTTAATCATTGGGTATACCTACAATAAAGTATTCAATGAAACCGATTTCACGACCATTGATACCATGTATATGGCAACGCTAAATCCAGAGAATTTGCAAATAAGAGCTATACAAAAAGATAACAGATCAACGTATCCAGGAGGTATTAATACAGTACAATCCTATAGTTTTGCCGATGAAAATGGGAATTTCTATTTTATGAGTTGTCCAGGAATTGCCTTAGGGAATAACCTGAGTAAACCCACTGCAATCTTTCGGATCCCAAAAGATACAACTAAAGTAGATTCAACCTATTTCTTCAATCTAACTGCTGCTACCCAAAATCACGCCTATGGCATGTGGTACTTAGGCAACAATGAAGCTATTATCCGTAGCGAGAGAAAAGACCTTTACAATGATTTCAGTGATCATCATTCCACCTATCAGTTTGAATATTATGTTGTAGATCTTTTGAAACAAACCACAACAAAGCTGAAACTACCTTATGACAAAGGTACACGAAAAGAATCTGTTCTTGTTGAGAATGGTAAAGCATACATAACCATCGACGATAAAGACGATAATCATCAAGTATGGATATACAATATCCTTACTAAAGAAATCAGCACGGGACTAAAACTAGACAAAGAAACAGATTTCATCGTTCGTATAGACAAATTAAATTAATTTTTATTCGTCGGTAAATTTAGAGTTACGTTATAGCTAATGCGTATTTAATCTAATTATCTTATGTCAAATCTAAAAGCGATATCAATATGTATATTGCTTATTTCTTCTTTTGGTACTTACACTCAACAATATAGTATCATTCACGGTAGCCTATACAATGTCCTTGATTACAGTCCCATTCCTTAAGCACGTATCAGTCTAAAAAATACGACAACAGGAAAAATAACAGATCAATATGGCTTTTCCCGTCTAAATCAAATACCTCCGGGCAGATATCACCTTATAATCACAGCAATGGGTTAAAGCAATCTGGAAAAGGAAATTCAAGTAATTTCAAACCTAAATAAAACTTTAAAACTGTTTCTTCGTCCTATCGAGAAAAAGCTGTAAACTGTCCAGATTAACGGTAGATCTGAAAACACGAAAATTAAAGAATCAGTTTGCAAACCGTAATATGGATATTACATATAAATAGCCGGTAATTTAAAATAAGATATTATATATAACTATAATACAGTTACCGGACCAACTACCAAAGGCTTAAAAATTGAAGGCATAAATATTGTCACCAAAATGGTAAAATTATAAAATAACAATCTATTCAATATATTAAAACCCTAAATGTCTTTAATCAGTCGTGCAATTACTTCCTCAGAGCTATAAGACTGATTTTTATCTTCATAGCACAATTTACCTACACCCTACAAGATTCAAGTATAACAATTTGAATGAACCTCTCGGTTTTACAAGCACCTAATTCTTCTCCATTAATTAAAAAAACACTTTACAGATTAGCTTAATCCAAGAGAATTAAAAATACCAACAAAAAATTAACAGATTAATGACCTATCAGATAAGTAAATAGCCTAACTCATAATCTTTTTTAAAATTTAACCTTCGGTAAATTTAGAGTTACGCAACATCTCTATGTATAATTAATCTAAATAAGGGATGTTAAAATTAAAAATAATATGGTTAAATCTATTCTTGATCATATCGTTTACTTCTAATGCGCAGCAGTTAGGAGAATTAAATGGAAAAGTAAGTACAACTTCAAATATACCCATTGAAGGTGCAACAATAACAATTATCGGAACAAGCCAAATAACTCAGACAGATAAGAATGGTTTATTTTCAATAAAAAATATCGCTTTTTCCAACTATACTATACGTGTATCAGCTGTTGGATTCCAAGCTAAAGACAAGACCTTCCGTATTAATCAAAAAACAATCGAGTTGTTACCTATACAATTGGCGTCACAACATACAACAATGGATGAAGTAGAGATCGTTGCGCGATCTGAAGCAAAAGAAATACAAAAACAACCATTTAATGTCACAGCAATTGATGCGAAGAAATTGTACAATACAACAATGGATATTGGTCAGGCGCTAAATCGTGTATCAGGCGTCAGATTACGAGAGTCAGGTGGTGTAGGATCAAATATGAATTTTAGCTTAAATGGCTTTTCAGGAAACCAGGTCAAATTATTTGTTGATGGAATTCCAATGGATAATTTTGGATCATCCTTTCAGCTAAACAACATACCTATCAACTTTGCTGAACGAGTAGAAGTCTACAAAGGAGTCGTTCCCGTATGGTTAGGAGGTGATGCATTAGGTGGTGCCGTAAACATTGTCACGAAAAATCAACCAGGGAAATACTTAGATGCTTCATACTCATATGGCTCATTCAATACCCACAAAACCTCAGTAAATGCCGGATACATTGCAGACAATGGCTTTACAATGATGCTTTCCGCTTTTCAAAATTATTCAGACAACAGTTACTTGGTAAATGTAAGATCATACGATTTTGACACTGGAAAATTTTATCCTGCCGAAAGAACAAAACGTTTCCACGATGCGTACAGAAATGAAACCTTCGTTTATAACATGGGCGTTTCAAATAAAAAACACGCCGATCAGCTCCTTGTTGGTATTACCCTCGGTCAAAATAAGAAAGAAATCCAGACGGGTAATAATATGGAAGATGTATATGGAGGTCGAGAAAGCCTTGGAAACATTGTACAGCCAACTTTTAAATACATCAAAAGAAATTTATTGATAGCAGGTTTAGATGTCACCATAAACGCTCGATACAATTTTGGTAAAGAAAGAAGCTTGGACACTGTTCCAAGAAGATTCACTTGGACAGGAGAAAGCACGCCCAAAAACCCCAAAGACCCAAATGCTCCTGGAGGAGAGAATGACTTAACAGATTACCGCTACAAAAACAATAATGGTAACCTTTCTGCGAATATATCTTATGCTCTCAACGATAACAATAGCATTATGATCAATCATTTGCTGACAACATTTGACAGAAAAGGAAAAGATCATTACTATCCAGATTTAGAAGTAAATAAGCTCCCTCGCAAGACAACTAAAAACATTACCGGAATCGGATACAGAACTTCGATGAGTAATCGTTGGGATACCAATATTTTTCTAAAAAACTACAATCAAAACGGAAAATACTTCAATGAATTAGAGAAAGAAGTATATGAGAACGTGGAAATAGCAATCAATAAAATCGGATATGGTTTAGCAACTTCCTATTTCTTGAATCCAGACATTCAACTAAAAGCTTCCTATGAGAAAGCGTACAGACTTCCAGATAATACCGAATTATTTGGTGACGCTATAAATATCAGCGGCAATCCTACGCTAAGACCTGAGAGTAGTGACAATATCAATTTAGGTTTATCCTACGCTATAAAATTACAGAAGAACCATCAACTTGTTATAGATGCCAATTACATATACCGCAACGCCAAAGATTTTATACGTCAGCATGTAGGACCACTAAGTAGCAATAATAAAAGAGAGCTTAAAAGTGCCAATCTAAGAAGTGTAAAAAATAATAGCGTTGATATTAATTTAAAATATTATTTCAAGAACCAGTTTTCAGTCGGAGGTAACATGACCTACCAAAACCTGATTAACACAACTAAAGTTGAACCATCGCAAATCATACAAAGTAGTATCTACAAGGATAGAATGCCCAATATGCCCTATCTATATGGTAATGCTGACGCGGCCTACTATTTTCACCATTTAGGCAAACAGAATAATACTTTAACGGTAGGCTATAACCTCCAGTATATACATGAGTTCTTTTTAGATTGGCCAAGTTTGGCCACCCCATCTCAAAGATATAGAATCCCAACACAGGTATCACATGATGTCAATATCATTTACTCTCTAGCTTCTGGTAAATACAACATCGCTATAGAATGTAATAACCTGACCGATGCAACACGATTTGACAATTTTGAAATGCAAAAACCAAGTAGATCGTTCAATCTTAAGTTGAGATACTTTATACGCACAAAATAACAATCACAATTCAAAAATAAATGACAATGAAAAAGTTCAACACTTTAAAAATGCTAACACTAGCATGTGGCGTTTTAGCCATTACTGGATGTTCAAAAGACAATCCTTCTGATGGAGGAGGCGATACTGGAAATTCTGGAAAAAGAGAGAAATTTGTATTTATAGTAAATGGACAAGGTAGCGGCGAGGCTGGAACTACAGGCAATTACATCTTAGCAACAGATAATGTAAACGATGGTTCTATTAGCATTGTAGGCAATGGTATGCCTGCAACAGAGCTCTCATTTATCAACCAGAACAACCATATCTTCGGATTAACATATGGCGGACAAGGTCCGATAACACCCTATAACATTGACAGTAAAGGAGAGCTACAGAGACTTAAAGACGAACAGGTAAATGCAGAAACTGCAGGTATTTATGGCCATTTTGGAGATAAAAATATTATTTTGGGCACAACCAATAGAAGTATTGTCAATCCTGTTGCGACTTTAAGAAATTATGATGCGCAAAATTTTTCTATAGCAAATAAAAATACGGTAGATCTATCTAAAGTCTTAGGCGAAAAAAGGATGGCCATCTGGACTGGCGTATTTCAGGTAGGAAATAAAATATATATTCCTTTTCAATCTGGCGACGGGTCAAACAATTGGGGTGGTAATTTCACCACCACCGACACCACTTACATCGGTATCTTCTCTTATCCTGAGCTAGAATTCGAAAAAACCATAAAAGACGGTCGTGGTTCACATATTGGGAACTGGTGGGCACAACAAGGTCTAGCTGTAGACGACAAAGGTGATGCTTACGTTTGGTTCTCTGCAAATGAAGCATCTTTAGCTTCTAAAAACAAATCTGGATTCCTAAGAATTAAGAAAGGAACAGATGAGTTTGATAAAGACTACTATTTTGATATTGAATCATTAGGCAATGGAAAAATTGCAAGAGGAAGCTATCTTAAAGACAACAAATTTTTAATGACTGTCTATAATAAAGGTGAGCAGGCTGAAGGTATAGGTGGTGGATTAGTAAAATTATATATTGTAGATATCCAAACGAAAAAAATGACAGAAATAAAAGAAGTTCCTGCTCATGAACAACAAGGATATAAAGATGTCGTATTTGTTGAAAAAGACGGTAGCAAGGCTTACTATACCTGTCAAAATCTTGAAGACAAACAATACTACACTTACTCAATTGACATTAATAATGCGACAGCGAACAGAGGTTTAAAATTTGTTGGAGTATCAGGTATTTCTTCCATGAGTAAAATCAATTATTAAAATTTAAAATCCATTTATTCTGTCAAAGAAATACTTTGACAGAATAAATGTCATCACTTTAATAAATAGCACTTTAAATCATTATGCTCAGCAAAATTAATGCATGGCTACATCTTTGGTTAGGATTAGCTGCAGGCATACCTGTTGTTATCCTAAGTATAACCGGCTGTGTACTTGTCTTTGAACATGACATCAAAGAACTCACCACAAATTATATCCGCGTAGAAGCACAAAAATCTGAAAATCAGCTTCCGCCCTCTGAAATCTATAAAGCCGTAAAGGCAGCTATTCCAGACAAAGAAATAACTAGTTCCTGGTATTACGGTTTAGATAAATCAGTAAAAGTAAGTTTAGACCACTCCGATAGCTTAGTCTATGTCAACCCTTATACTGCCGAGATAATGGCCATAGTCAACCATGAAGATTTCTTTCATTTTATGGATGAAGGGCACCGTCATCTATGGATGCCAAACAAAATAGGTCGTCAAGTCGTAGGATGGAGTACGCTTATATTCTTTTCACTATTAATAACAGGCTTTATTCTATGGTGGCCAAAAAAATGGAACAAAAAATCTAGAGAACAAAGTTTTTCTATAAAATGGAAGGCACGATTCAAACGGGTTAATTACGACCTTCACAATGTATTAGGCTTTTATGCCCTCACTATCGCATTAATCATGTCCCTTACAGGTTTAATCATGAGCTTTCCATGGATGCGTCAATCAGTAGTTTGGCTTAGTGGTGGCTATCCAAACAAGCCAAAAACAGAAAAAGTCGAAAAAAAAACACCTGTAGATCAACCATTAAACGATGCGCTAATAGTTGCCGATAAAATCTGGTATAAAGTACGTCATGAATACGCACGCCATAATAAAGAAGCTGTTATTATACACTATCCCGAAGAAGAAGATAAAGCAGTATATGCGTGCACAGATATGGAAAACGGAATATGGCGAGATTTAAATTTCGACCGCAATACTTTAGAACTAACAGGTAGAAGACAAGGCCCAATTGATCATGCCAATACCACTGAATGGCTCATGCGAGCAAATTATGCTTTGCATACAGGCTTCATAGGCGGGATGACAACTAAAATTATCTACTTTTTAGCATCACTCATCTGCGCAACATTACCTGTTACTGGTTTTTATATCTGGTGGGGGAAAAAGAAAAAAACAGTGAAAAAATCAAAACCAGTTCATTCCATAACATCTTAATCTTGCAGACATGTTTCATCATTACAGATACCTTCTCACTCTATTTTTAGTTTTCACCTTATTTTTTGCACACGCACAAAAAACCACTAAAATCTATGGTCGCATCCTGGATGAACAAACAGCACCTGTACCCCACGCACAAGTAAGCTTACATCATGTTCATGATGGAACTGTCGCAAAAATTATAATCGCAGATAGCACTGGAAATTTCATTTTTCAAAGCACTTCATTTGGAAATTACTACGTGCATATAAAAAACATGACACACCAAGACTTCACAACTTCACATTTCAAATTAAGTGAAAGTATCAACGAATACAATTTTGGAAAAATAATAATCCTTCAAAATACGGCTTACCTTGCTGAAGTAGTCATCAGTAAACGCAAACAATTTATAGAACAACATCAAGACAAAACCGTTTTTAATATAGAAAACTCTATACTGGCAGACGGTAATAGTGGATTAGAATTACTGACCAAAATTCCAGGCATAAGTCTAGGTGATAATGGAACCTTCAGTTTAAAAGGAAAATCAGGTGCTTCTATAATGATCAATGGAAAACTCACCTACCTTTCTGCTGATCAACTCGCCAATTTGTTAAGAAGCACATCGTCAAACGACATTACAAAAATTGAAGTTATGACCAATCCAAATGCCAAACAAGATGCTGCAGGAACATCAGGCATAATCAATATCGTATTGAAAAAAGGATTGAAACAAGGATGGAATGGCACTGCCTCCGGTAATATGGGAGCAGGTCGCAGTTTACACCTAGGAGGAAGTTTAGACTTGAACTACAGAACGGACAAAGTAAACATATTCGGAAATTACAATCAATATTTTCAAAATCTAGAATATTACAATTCATTAACACGCTATTTCTATAGAAATTCACAAACAGAACCAGAAACCTTCTCTCAACAAGAAAATAAAATCCAACCGAAACTACGATCTAATAATTTCAGGGTAGGAATGGACTTTTACATTAGTCCAAAGCAAACCTTAGGATTCTTAATAAACGGAGGATTTGGTAAATATCCAAAATACGAACCAACCACCAATCAGTTTAGAAATTATGAAACAAAAGACCTCATCTGGTCCGCCACTACCATAACCGAAGGAAAGGAAAGATGGGAAGACATGTTGTATAACATCAATTATAACCTGAAGTTTAATGAGACAGGTCATGAATTGAAAGTCGATTTTGATATGATTGACCATCATTCCAAAATGGATCAAACACTAACAACCGAATACAAGAATGAAAAACTAGAACCGATACCTCATAAATCATCGCGTATTGGTGATATTCCTTCGGATAGTAGAGTTTACGTAGCAAAAATTGATTATACTCTTCCCTTTAATGAACACTTTAAATTAGAAACAGGTTGGAAAGCAAGTCACATTCGAACAGAAAATGATCTACAGTATGATACGCTACAAGAAAATGGTAATCGTGTTCCCGATCATTCCACAAGCAACCATTTCATTTATAAAGAAACGATACAGGCTGGATATGTTAATCTTTCGAAAACATGGAATAAACTGTCAACACAAGTAGGTGTACGTGCAGAACACACCTCTACGAATGGCAATCAGATTACTCTAAATGATCGGTTCTCAAAAGATTATTTAAAATTTTTCCCATCAGCATTTATATCTTACAATATCAGTACTAATCATAAAGTACAATTAAGCTACAGTTATCGTGTTGAGCGTCCATCATTCTGGAGTCTAAATCCATTCCGTGTCTATACAGATCCCTTCTCCTATTCAGAAGGCAACTCAAAACTAGACCCAGCATACGAGCACGCTTATGAAGCCAACTATACGCTAGCTAGCAAATATATATTTACGTTAAATTATGCCGACCGATCTAATGTCGTAAATGATATCATAGGATTAGACCCGACGAATCAACAGATCACTTTTGAAAGACCCGAAAATATTGGTTCATTCAAAAATTATGGAATATCATTCATGGCCCCCACACAATTCTTTTCCTGGTGGACAGCTACACATTTTGCGAACTATTACAGAAACGAATATGAGATTCCACAAGAAGATGAATTAATTAAAAGATCAGGCAATACGTTATCATTAAACACACAAAATAGTTTCAAACTAACAAAAGATTGGTCTTTAGAAATCGGCGGTAATTATAACTCCGGATTGACCATTGGTTTAAGCAAGATCAAAAGCTACGGACTAGTTTATACCGGGATACAGAAGAATATCTTAAATAAAAAAGCAACGATCAAGCTAGTTGTCAATGATATATTCCATACCAATACCCGTAGATATGAAACCATTTCAAATGCGGTAAGATTAGTAGGAAAATCTAATCCAGATAGTAGAACAGCAATTTTATCATTCAACTATCGATTTGGAGGCTCTAATAACAAAGCAAAAGAACGGTCGACAGGTTCTGAAGATATAAAAAATAGATTATAAAAGTCAAGACAATCCAACTGGGCTTCCCATATCATTTTTAAATAAAAACAGCTATCAAGACAAGTTGATAACTGTTTTTATTTCTAATTATTAAAAGAGCGCAAAAACGTCATACCTTCACAAATTTCATTATTTATACTTACATTAATTAATCTGTACATGTAGAGCATCCCTTTACCTATAAACTGTTACGTTATAATCTCAAATAATAAAGTAGTACTTCCCTTAATCTATCATCATATGACATTCATATCAAAAACAGCATAAATAGAACAATTTCAAATTTACTATCTTTGTAAAAAAATATAATATGTCTGTTAAGATTGGCGAAAATATAGATTTAGGAGAATTCCCTTTGTTACTAGCACCGATGGAGGATGTGAGTGATCCACCCTTCCGTTTTGTTTGTAAGCAAAATGGGGTAGATATGATGTATACTGAATTTATTTCTTCTGAGGGATTAATTCGCGATGCCGCAAAATCACGTAAAAAGTTAGACATCTTCGAATACGAAAGACCAATAGGAATACAAATCTTTGGTTCCGAAATCGAACATATGAGGCAATCTTCTGAAATTTGCACTTTAGCAAATCCAGACTTAATAGATATTAATTACGGTTGTCCAGTTAAAAACGTTGCCTGTCGTGGAGCAGGTGCAAGTCTACTACAAGATATAGACCGCATGGTAGCGATGACAAAAGCAGTTGTCGATTCTACTCACCTACCCGTTACTGTAAAAACTAGACTGGGTTGGGATGATGATACAAAGAACGTATATGAGGTTGCTGAACGCTTACAGGATATAGGAATCAAGGCATTATCCATTCATGGCCGTACACGCGCTCAAATGTACAAAGGACAAGCTGATTGGTCTATGATTCGTGATATCAAACGTAATCCTCGAATTAAAATCCCTATTTTCGGAAATGGAGATGTAGATTCTTTAGAAAAAGCAGTAGCATGGCGTCAAGAATATGAAATTGATGGCATTATGATTGGACGCGCTTCTATTGGCTATCCATGGATATTTAGAGAGATTAAGCACTTTTTCAAAACCGGTGAACGATTGGAAGGTCCCACAATAACCGAGCGTGTTGATGTATGCAGAACGCATTTGGTCAAATCAATTGAATGGAAAGGACCAAAAACAGGTATTTTCGAAATGCGTCGCCATTACTCGAATTATTTCAAGGGTATTCCAAATTTTAAAGAATATAGAATGCGCCTTGTTAGTCTACAGACGTTTGAAGAAATTCAGGAAGTTTTGGACGAAATCCAACATAATTTTGTAGAAGAAGCGATTTTTTAAAAATCGCTTCTATCTTTTTGCCCCAACATTTTCATAACCGTTTTTTTCTCCACAAAAGCAGCTCCCAATATATATCCTAACAACAGCCCATTCCCTATCCAAAAATTACGATCAAAAGCTGTATAATGAATATACACTATAGCAACACCAACCAACATGTAAGCCGCTATTTTAAATAGCTTATAAGGAATAGGGTAATTTCTTTGCCCCCAAAAATAAGATAAAAATACCATCACTATATACGTGACAGAAGTGACGAATATTGCACCAACATAACTATATTGAGGTATAAATATATAGCAAAGAAAAACTGTCAATAAAGCACCTATTCCAGATATATATAAACCGTAACGAGTTTGATCGGATAATTTGTACCAAACAGAGAGATTCATATAAATCCCAAGCATAACATAGTTGAAAAGTATAACAGGAATAATGAACAAGCCCGACCAATATTCCGCACTTTCCTTAGGCGAACCTCCTTGGATAAAATACTTCAACCAGTCGATATTGACTGATAGCCCAATCATAACAATCATCATAGCTATCACAAAATACTCCATAATTACTGCATAAACCTGTCTCGAATTTTCATTTTTTGAATAGGAAAAGAAGAAAGGTTCAGCTCCTAAGCGAAATGCTTGGACGAAAATGCTTAAAAAAACAGCGATTTTAGCAATAGCCCCATATATTCCAACATCTCGATCAGCAATATCTTTAGGCAAAAGCTCAGGCATCATTATCTTATCCAAATTCTCATTGATGATATAAGATATATTTGCAATTAAAATCGGAAAACTATACCGAAACATATCCCCTAGCAAGACTTTATCAACCTTAAAACTGAAGGTTCTTATCTCCGGTAATAACATCAATAAGGTCAATGTACTGGCAACAAAATTTGATATAAAAACATATCCCAACCACGAATCAACATACCAAGATGAAAAGTAAGAGGAAATAGCCGGAAAATGTTTAAGTAAATAAGGAATGAATACAATGAAGGTTAGATTTAACACGACAAAAGTGATGATATTTACAAGCTTCAATACACCATAGCGCATTGGTCGTCCATTAGCGCGAACCTTTGCAAAAGGAACTACCGCCAATGCATCCACCACTAACGTTAAACCTACAAAATAAACATAGCTCTTATATTCGCGTATAGAGTCAATATTTTCTTTGGCAAACCAAATGGCAATATCATGAGAAAAGAGAAGAATCGTTATCAGAAAAATTAGAGAAGTAAAAATAGTAACAACAAAACTATTATTGAAAACTTTTGATTTATCTTCATCTTTTACTTTCTGTAAATATCTAAAATAGGTTGTCTCCATGCCAAAGGCAAGGAAGGCATTGATCATCGCAGCCCAAGAATACATATTCGTAAAGATTCCATAGGTGGAAGCTTCAAATTTACGAACAAATATAGGCGTTAGAACAAAATTCAGCAATCTGGAAATAATGGTACTTAAACCATAAATCAGAGTTTGACCCGCAAATTTCTTAAAAACAGACAAGATGGTAGAATTTATTTAGATGATAATTTAAGCACTTCAAAATTCTTAAATCCCTTCCAATCTCCCTCTTCACATGTCACCTCTTCTACCTCTGCACGTTCAGGTCCCTCTTCACAGAATTCAACTAAGGAAGTCAATGCAAAATCATCACCTTCAGCCTCTACATAAACAGAACCATCGGCCACGTTTTTCACAAACCCCTTAACTCCCAATTGGTCCGCTACAGCTTTTGTAGAGAGTCTAAAGTAAACCCCCTGTACTTTTCCCTTGATAGAAATATTGAAATGTTTCATATCAACAAAAGTACAGAAGATTTTGAGTATTTTATTATGCTAATCGTTGTACAGAAACTTTATCCGTTAACCTAAAGTGTTCCATATTTTTCAATAACACCAAACCTGGTTTTTTACCTATTTCAATTGATCCAAATTGATCATCGATATTCAAAGCTTGCGCTCCGTTAATCGTGGCCCATTGAATCGTCTGCTGAAAATCTAAACTTTCAAAATGTTTATGCAAGACTTTAAGCTCATCTAAAATTGATAGCGAATCATTAGATGCTAAACTATCTGTACCTATTACAATTTTCTGATTATCATTCACAAAATTGAGCACTTTAGGTAATTGCCCCTCAATATATAGATTAGCTTTCGGGCAAAAACACCAAACAATATCACGTCCCATTCTATCTACAAAATCCAAATCCTTTAACGAAGTGTAAGTATTATGCACTAGAATCAACTTATTAGGATGAGGCAAATACGGTAAATAAGATTGTATTGAATTACGTGCCTGAGCCTTGAATAAATCAGGATTCTTACCTATTTTTTTAAAAAAATCTAAAAACTCACCCGTTTTATATCTAAATAATTTATTCTCTTCATCACTTTCTTGGTTATGAATACTAATAATATTGACATCAGGAACAGCTTTCTTAAATTTTTTAAGTAGAATCTTAGAACAAGAGTATGGCGCATGAGGAGTAATTGACGAATGCGCAGGGTCAAATTCGTGTATCAAATCTTTTGCCTCTTGCAATTTGCCGTCAGCCTCGTCTGGTTCTACACCAAAAAATTCAACAAAAGTGTGGTATAGGATTTTACTAGATTCCTTAATCTTAGAAGTATTATCCGTATTTGCATGGTCAGCTACCGCTACGATACCATTGTTATACATTTGTTCATCTGCAGCAGCCATGGCCTTATCAATCACTTTCAGTGAAGAAGTTCGACTGGTCATAACACTAGTAAGAAAAGCTGGTAATCCAGTTTTTTGCGGAATCGCACCCTTCATGTGGGACAATTCTAAATGACAATGCGCATTGATAAATCCCGGAACAATAACTCCATCAAATTTTTCAATATGCTGGCCCTTCAATTCCATCGACTTACTCTCATAAATACCTAGAATTTCTCCATCATCATTTACTTTCACCACTCCATCTTTAATTGGCAAAGATGTAATTGGTAAGATATAGTTAGCGCTAAAATATTTCATTATCATAAAAACTTTAAGAATCACTTTACATTCAGGTTAATGTAAAGCAATTGTGATTAATAACGTTAAAATTCGTGCCAAAGTTTAGTAAAAAAATTATTACCATTAAAAAAATCAAACTTACATAAATAGTTTAATTATTTAATCATGATAAAAGTTAAAAAACAACTTACTTACATTAACCTAAACGAATTTCAAATGAATTTCAGGTTTAATATAAATTCTTTAATTGCTAAAAATAATCACAAACAGCTAAATAATTAAATTTTAGCATATTTATTGAAGATATGAAATAAGTTTAATTACGGCCAATTAATTATCAAAAAAAACACTTTCTACAGATAGAATGTAAAATTTGTAGCTATTCACTGACGCAATGACAGTAAACTACTCCAATAGATGAATTTTGATTTAACAATTCAGAACTTTCACATTAGAAATTAAACATTCTTTTTAAGCTTAATCCCAAATGACTTAATAAGACGATACTAAATCTATATCATAATTTCTTATTTATATACGAATACCTAAAAACTCGCTCCCTCTCACTAATTCAGGAAATTACACTTAATCTTTTTAGTACTGATATTATTTGATAACTTCGCATATCAATAAGGGGTGCCTTGTTCTAAGAACACGAATAAAGGCTGAGAATATACCCAACAATACGGTTTGTATTGTGCACCTGATCCAGATAATGCTGGCGGAGGGAAAAGGTTAGTTAAATAAGTAAAAACTGTTGTAACCCCTTGCAATAGTTGTTTAACTCAAAATTCAATTAAAAAAACATGATTAAAAATTTAATCAACACAGTAGTATTTTTAGGTATAGCGCTATCCTCTTATGCGCAGAACAATCTTACTATCAAAGTATTAGACAATGTAACGAAAAAGACTTTGCAGGGTGCTAGTATCAACCTGATAAATAGTCAGATTAGAACTTCGATATCGGATCGAAATGGAATATCAAAATTTTCTGAGCTATCCAATGGAAAATATGACGTTGCTATATCCTATATGGGTTACAGCCCCGAAAAAAAACAATTCAATTTACTCGGCAATAAAATATTAGAAATTTACCTTAATCCTCATATGATAAAGACCGAGGAAATTATTGTACAAGCAACACGTGCCAAAAGCAATTCTTCTACAACCTATAAAAATCTGACCAAAGAAGACATTGCTAAAAACAATGTCGGACAAGACATTCCTTACCTGTTAGATCAGACACCCTCTGTAGTGATTGGATCCGATGCCGGAGCTGGTATCGGCTATACCAGTATGCGAATTCGTGGTTCTGACAATGCGCGCATAAACGTTACGCTAAATGGTATACCGCTCAATGATGCAGAAAGTATGGGTTCATTCTTCGTCAACCTTCCAGATTTTGCTTCTTCCACCGAAAGTATCCAAATACAAAGAGGTATAGGTACCTCTACAAATGGAGCCGGTTCATTTGGAGCTTCACTGAATATACAGTCCAATATATTGGATAAAGAGCCAAGCGTAGAATTCAACAACTCCTTTGGTTCTTATAACTCCTGGAAAAATACGTTAAAAATTGGTTCAGGGCTTTTGAACGATAAATTTGCATTCAATGTTCGACTTTCCCGTATATTAAGTGATGGGTATATTGACCGTGCATCGTCTAACCTAAAATCATTCTATGTCGATGGTGGCTATTATAGCGATAAGCATATTTTAAAGGCAATCGTGTTCTCAGGTAAAGAACAAACCTATCAATCTTGGTATGGAACTCCCGAACCAAGACTTAAAAATGATGTAGAAGGAATGAAAGACTATGCCAGTAATGATGGCTATACTGCCGAGGAAACAGAAAATCTATTAAACTCGGGCCGAACTTATAACAAGTATTTATACAAAAATCAAACCGACAATTACACACAAACACACCATCAACTACATTACAGTAACTTTATTAATGAGAAGTTGACATTCAATGCTGCTTTGCATTACACCAGAGGAGCCGGTTATTATGAAGAGTTTCGCCCCGAGGAAAAATTATCCAAATACAATCTGCCTCCTGTCATTATAGGTGCAGATACCATATCCAAAACAGATTTAATAAGGAGAAGATGGTTAGATAATCATTTTTATGGGACAACCTTTTCATTCAACTACAATCCATCTGAATATTTAAAATTTACATGGGGAGGTGCTATAAATCAGTACAAAGGTGATCATTATGGTGAAGTCATCTGGGCCGAATATGCTTCGACCAGTAATTTAGGAGATAAATATTATTTAAATAATGCCAAAAAAAACGATGCCAGCACATTTTTAAAAGCAGACCTTACGTTAAATAACTGGCTATTATTTGCGGATATACAGTATCGAAATATTAGTTACACCATTAAAGGTGATGATGATAAAATCAAAGCAATGGATTTTCATAGAAAATTCAACTTTTTAAATCCAAAGTTGGGTTTCACTTACCTATTAAATGAGCATTCAAATTTATACGCTTCTTATGCCTATGCCAGTAAGGAACCTGTTCGTAATGATTTTATCGATCTATTAGGACACAACCCAAAGCCCGAGAAAATGCAAGATTTGGAGCTTGGCTATCGACTCAAAAATGATAAATTCAACTTGGGAACTAACTTTTACGGGATGTTCTACAAAGACCAGCTCATCCCTACAGGTGCCCTAAATGATGTAGGTTCAACACTAAGAATAAACATTCCTAATAGTTACCGTTTAGGTATAGAACTAGACGCTGCATGGAAAATTTCGAATAGATTTGGATGGAAAGCAACAGCAGCATTTAGCGAAAATAAAATAAAAAACTTTTCAGATGAAACAAGCGGTGAAATACTAAAACGAACAGATATTGCACTCTCCCCAGCTACCATAATATCGAGTGAATTTTCATATAGCCCATTTCATTCATTAGAACTTGCATTAATATCTAAATATATTTCAAGACAATATCTAGATAATACCTCAGCTAAAGAGAGAAGTATTAATCCATCTTTTGTCAACAATATAAGAATGAATTACAGCTTCTCAATTTTAGGAGTGAAAAATATAGGCATTGGACTAATGATCAATAATATCTTGAATGAAAAGTACGAGACAAATGGCTACACATGGGGATACATGGATGGCGACACACGCAAATCCTTTAATTTCTATTATCCTCAAGCTACAACAAATTATATGTTAAGTGTAAATGTCAAATTTTAGTCCAACCACTGAGGTCTATATATTGATATAGACCTCAGTGGTTAATACGTACAAACCATATTCTTTCCGATTGTTCATCGCAGTCCAACACCTTTCCGCAATAGAAGCGAGAGAATCGTATTTAATAATATTTTTCTTAATATTGCTATATGCGTGCAGTAATACAACGAGTTTCTAGGGCCAGCTGTTCGGTCGATAACACGATCACAGGGCAAATTAAAGATGGTCTATTAATCCTAATCGGAATTGCAGATGAAGATACCACCGAAAGCATGAAGTGGATGGCTCAAAAATTTGTCAATCTCCGTATATTCAATGATGATAAAGGCCTGATGAACAAATCGGTTCTTGATATTTCTGGCAACATCTTACTCATTTCACAATTCACTTTATTTGCACAAACCAAAAAAGGAAATCGTCCCTCCTTTACACGTGCCGCCAAACCAGATAAAGCACAACCAATGTATGATCAATTGGCAGATTATCTCACTATTTTATTGGGGAAAGAAGTACAACAGGGCATCTTTGGAGCTGATATGAAAATTGATTTGTTAAATGATGGCCCCGTTACAATTATAATGAACACAGAAGATAAAGATAATTTCTAATACAATGACAATAAAAGAAGCACAAGAAACCATTGACAAGTGGATTAACACGACAGGAGTTCGTTATTTCAATGAGTTAACCAATACTGCAATGCTCATGGAGGAGGTTGGAGAAGTCGCTAGAATAATGGCTCGACAATATGGGGAACAATCATTTAAGAAGTCGGATAAGGAAGTAAATCTCGCAGATGAAATGGCCGATGTTCTGTTTGTATTGATGTGTTTGGCAAACCAAACTGGAATCGATTTGACAGATGCTTTAGAAAAAAATTTAGAAAAGAAATCAATACGGGATGCCGATCGCCATAAGAACAATGATAAATTAAAATAATATTTTAATCCTTCACAACACACAACAATTTGGCAGCATTAATCGTTTATATTAGTACCAAATTAATTTTAATACAGTTCCATCGAGAACTGTTGAAAGGCTGTATCAAGAAACTTGATACAGCCTTTTAATTTCTTTATCTTTAATGCAGATCATTAATTCCCTTTGGAAATGAATTTCACAAATTACCTCCATACATTAAAATACCATTTGCTATTTACAATCTTAATGATTGGATTGCAAGCTGCAGCTCAAGACCGAGATAAAGAATTTAAACTTCAATATGACTCGAATGATGTCGTACTAGAAAGTAATTTTAGAAAAATATATGTACTTGATTCCAGGAATGACACCACTCATTATGGTATCATACAAAAAGGTTTTCTAGGGAAATCTGCAAAAGTTATTGCTAACCCGGCTCTTGAAGAGCAATTACAGAGATATTTGGAAACGGTTACGCAAACTAGCCAAAACAGTGACACGCTCTTACTGCAGATCAGAAGACTCTCCTTCTCCGAAATAGGCGGTGGAATAAAAGAAAAAGGATTTTTCGATTTTCGAGCTAACCTCTATCAAAAAAAGGGAAACTATTACTTCTCGATTAACCACATCGATAGTAGCTTTCAAGTTTCTGGATTAGACGTTTCCAACAAATTATTAAAAAAGGGAAGTTATATTATTGATTCCTTTATTCGTACAAACCTCGCTGCCCAGATATCATCACCTGAATCACTATCAATCCATGATATCAAAAATATCGATTATAAAGAAAAAGAGCAATTGCCCTTATATTCAGCCGAGCATCTAGTAGATGGTATTTACTTGGATTACGAGAGCCTTAAATTCCAGAAACCCAATCACCCTCTTGCAGATAAGAGAGATTCCAAAGGAAGAATCAAGTATTATTATTACACGAATGATAAGGGAAAGATTGTCAAATTAAAAGACTCCCAGATATATGCTATTGTCGATAATGATGAGACCTATATCTCCACAAATTACGGTTACTATCCACTCGTTATGCAAAATGATGAATATTATTTTTATGGACTAGTAGATGAGAACAGCACTAATATCTTTGTCTCCGCTTCCATAGGTTCAGGATTTGGTGGTGGTATGGTCGGAATTGGTATGGGATCGGCTCCTAATCATGTCAAAAAATATAAAATTAAAATTGACCATTTAGATGGGAATTTTGAAAAAATACACCCCGTAACCGACTAAAGATGATAAAAAAATACAGGTTTTATATATGGATAACAGGCGCAGCTTTATTTGCTCAATCTTGCAGTGTATCACATAGACTCAGTAAAAATCCAGAAACATTTGACAAAGCAGCAGTTGTTACCGCTCATCCCCTCGCGTCAAAAGTAGGTGTAGACATCTTAAAAATGGGAGGAAATGCTATTGATGCTGCTGTTGCAGTACAATTTGCATTAGCCGTTGTATACCCAAATGCGGGAAATATTGGCGGCGGCGGCTTTATGGTCTATCGAAGTAATAAAGGCGAGGTCAATGCCTTGGACTTTAGAGAAAAATCGCCCGAAAAAGGATATGCAGATATGTATTTGGATAAGCAGGGGAATGTCATTGAAAATTTAAGTGTTTATGGACATTTGTCCGCTGGAGTACCTGGCTCTGTTGCAGGGATGGTTGAAGCCCATAATAAATACGGAAAACTAGATTGGAAAACATTGCTAGCTCCAGCAATTGCATTAGCTCAAAATGGTTTTCAAATCACCAAACAACAAGCGGAAGAATTTAACCATTTTAAAGAAAGTTTTGAAAAATACAATCCTGATGGTGCACCCATACTTAAAACAACAAACTGGAAAACAAATGATGTATTTCAGCAACAAGAACTAGCCAATACCATTAAAAGAATCGCGGAACAAGGTCGCGATGGCTTTTATAAAGGTATTACAGCCGACCTGATTGTTAAAGAAATGAAGAGTGCCAATGGCATTATCAACCATAATGACTTGGAAAATTACCATGCCGTTTGGCGAGAACCAGTTACAGGGTACTATCGGGGACATAAAATCATATGCATGGCGCCCCCTTCAAGTGGCGGCCCCGCTTTAGTTGCGCTCTTACAATCTGTAGCACAGTTCCCGCTAACAAAATGGGGGTTCCAAAGTGATTCTACCATTCGGGTAATGGTTGAAGCAGAACGTCGTATTTACGCCGACAGAGCAGCATACCTAGGCGACCCCGACTTCATTCGCGTACCCGTAAAAGAACTTACAGATTCTATTTTCAACAACAACAGATTAAAAGCGATAAGTTTAGCAAAGGCGACACCAAGCACAGATGTAAAAGCCGCTAAATTTCCTGGATATGAATCAGAAGAAACCACACATTTTAGCATCGTAGACCCCGAAGGAAATGCAGTTTCCATCACCACTACACTTAACAACTCATATGGCTCCCGTGTTTTTGTAACAGGAGCTGGTTTTATATTAAATGATGAGATGGATGACTTCTCCGTTAAACCAGGAGTTCCTAATATCTATGGTCTTGTTGGCGGAAAAGCAAATGCGATTGAACCCAATAAAAGAATGTTAAGCTCCATGACACCAACAATTGTAGAAAAAGATAAGGAACTCTATATGGTTGTTGGAACACCAGGAGGCTCCACCATAATGACCTCAGTCTTCCAGACCATTATTAATGTCATTGACTTCCATCAAAACGCGCAACAATCGGTTACTGCCCCACGTTTTCATCATCAATGGCTACCAGATCATATTGACGTAGAGAAAAAAGCAATAGCATCTAAAGTAAGGAAATCATTGGAAAACGCTGGATACAAAATTTCTCCACGCGGTAATATTGGACGAGTTGAGAATATCATCCGTTTACCGAACGGAAAATTACAGACAGGTGCAGACCCCAGGGGTGACGATACTGCAGCTGGTTTTTAATTATCAATAACAAGGCTATTACAAATAACGCCTTACTAAAAAAATAAAGCCCTGTTACAAAGTTGTAACAGGGCTTTATTATATTCTTAAGAAGAATGATATTACATCATTCCACCCATGCCACCACCCATTGGAGGAGCACCAGCGCCAGAGTTTTCTTCTGGTTCATCAGCCAATACACATTCAGTTGTTAACAACATAGAAGCGATAGAAGCTGCGTTTTCCAAAGCTACACGAGAAACTTTAGTTGGATCGATTACACCTGCACCAATCAAGTTTTCGAAAACGTCAGTACGTGCATTATAACCGAAATCACCTGTACCTTCTTTCACTTTCTGAACAATAACAGCACCTTCGATACCAGCATTGAAACAGATTTGACGTAAAGGCTCTTCGATTGCGCGTCTAATGATATCGATACCAATAGTCTCATCTTCGTTAGCACCTTTTAATCCTTTTAAAGCATCAGTTGCACGAATGAAAGCAACACCACCACCAGCAACAATACCTTCTTCTACAGCTGCACGAGTAGCATGTAAAGCATCATCAACACGGTCTTTCTTCTCTTTCATCTCTACTTCAGTCGTAGCACCTACATAAAGAACTGCAACACCGCCAGATAACTTAGCTAAACGCTCTTGTAATTTCTCACGGTCGTAATCAGAAGTAGTCGTTTCGATTTGAGAACGGATTTGAGCAACACGAGATTTAATATCTTCAGCGTTACCAGCACCATTAATGATTGTTGTATTATCTTTATCAACAACCACTTTCTCAGCTTGACCTAAATACGATAATTCAGCATTCTCTAATTTGAAACCTCTTTCTTCAGAAATTACTGTACCACCAGTTAAGATTGCGATGTCTTCTAACATTGCTTTACGACGGTCACCAAAACCTGGAGCTTTAACAGCTGCAACTTTCAGAGAACCACGGATTTTATTAACAACTAAAGTCGCTAATGCTTCGCCGTCTAAATCTTCAGCAATGATAATTAATGGTTTACCAGTTTGTACTTGTTTTTCCAAAATCGGTAACAATTCTTTCATGTTACTGATTTTTTTATCATAGATTAAAATGTAAGGGTTTTCTAATTCCGCTTCCATTTTATCAGAGTTCGTAACAAAATATGGAGATAAGTAACCGCGGTCAAATTGCATACCTTCAACTGTTTTAACTTCAGTTTCAGTACCTTTTGCCTCTTCTACAGTAATAACACCATCATTACCAACTTTCTCCATTGCTTGCGCAATTAAAGCACCGATAACATCGTCATTATTAGCAGAAATTGATGCTACTTGTTTAATTTTATTATTGTCCTGACCAACAGTTTGCGATTGTGCTTTTAAGTTTGCTACAACAGCAGCTACTGCTTTATCAATACCACGTTTCAAGTCCATCGGATTAGCACCTGCAGCTACAGATTTAATACCTGGAGCAACAATAGCTTGAGCCAAAACTGTTGCAGTAGTAGTACCATCACCAGCTTGATCAGCGGTTTTAGAAGCAACTTCTTTAACCATCTGAGCACCCATATTTTCCAAAGCATCTTTCAATTCGATTTCTTTAGCTACAGTAACACCATCTTTCGTGATTACTGGAGAACCAAATTTTTTCTCGATGATTACATTACGTCCTTTAGGACCTAAAGTTACCTTTACTGCATTTGCTAATGTGTCAACACCTTTTTTAAGTGCTTCACGTGCTTCAACGTTATATTTTACTTGTTTTGCCATTATCTTTAAATTTTTGAAATTTTCATTTAACTCTTAAAGTGATAGTAAGAAATCAAATCTATTTACTTTTGAATTTATATTAAAAATATTAAATAACCGCGTAAATATCAGCTTCACGCATAATCAAATACTCTTTACCTTCAACAGTAATTTCAGTTCCAGCATATTTACCATATAAAACTTTATCACCAACTTTAACAGTTAAAGGTTCGTCAACTTTACCTGTTCCAACTGCTACAACGATTCCTTGAGATGGTTTTTCTTTTGCTGTATCAGGGATGTACAATCCTGAAGCTGTTTTTTCTTCTGCCTGAGCAGCTTCAACTACTACTCTGTCACCGATAGGTTTAATGTTTAATGCCATAATATATTTTATTTTTAGTTCTATTTCAATTATACTTAAACTTCATCAGCAATTATGCCAAAGCCCCAAGAACAGACTTTTGAGACAAATTTGCATCGAAAAGCAATGGACTGGCAGATTTATTTGAGATTCGCTGTCAGGCTGTCACTCTCCAAAACTGACAGCATAAAAAAAGCCTCCGATATCTCGGAGGCTTTAAATTTTCTATTCAAGAACCTATTTAGTTGAGTCTGTAACTGTATTCTGTACAGGTGCTTGTTGACCAGTCCCAGCAGGTTGTTGTGTATTATTTAAGTTCAATGGACTTGTCTGTGCAGGAGCTTCAATTTGATTACCCAAACCGCCACCTACAGTAGCTGTTGATGATGGAGCTACAATATTAAATGCTAAACAGAAAACCATGATCGCAATCACTAATCCCCAAGAACCTTTTTCTAAAAGGTCACCTGTACGTTTAACACCCATAATATTTGTTCCACCAGCAAATCCTGATGATAAACCTCCTCCTTTTGGATTTTGTATTAAAACTAAAAATGATAATAAAATACTCGCCAAAATTATAAGAGCAATTAATATTCCTTGCATTTCTTTATATGTATTAAGTTAATTTCTTTTCTAAATTTAAAATTTCCGATGCAAAGTACGCATTTTTTTCTGGATATTTCAAAACTAATTTTTTGTAAACCTCTATAGCCTTAGGATATAATCCCTGTTCAATATAAATTCGGGCTAAAGTTTCCGTCACCAGAGAATACTGATCTTCGGAACTTTTCCTTGCTTTATTTTCGAGATTGATTTTATCAGCAGGCGGCGGCTTTATCTGAGGATCCTCTTTAATAAACCTTTCGATTAAATGATCTGTATTTTTTTTCTCAACTTGAAAAGGAACAGTATTTTTAAACTCTTCACTCAGCTTAACCTCTGGAGATTGCAAATGAAAAATATTCTCCCTAATCTGTTGATCCAAAAGCTGTGAATCAATTGTCTGTTTAAAACGTGTTATATCCTGTTCAACAGGTTCAGGACGAAAAATTGGAGCTTTCAAAAACGGTTGATACGTTTCCGCATGTTCTAAACGCGTTTTATGTAACCACCATAAAAAACTATAAGGCAGCAAATCATCATCATAAACACTAACACGTTCTTCTTCTCCTTTTTCTATAATAGTTTCCACAGGCAATATGGTTTCGGTAATAGGATATACATCCTCCGACTCCTGTTCCAAAACAGGTTCAACCTTTTCCAACCGAAAAAAATCATGCGCAACACCTGACTGAATCAAGGCGTTCAATTCCTTTTTTCCATCCTCAGCATCAACACCACTATCAACCAACTCTACTTCCTCATCAGTAGTATCCTCAAAATCTATATACTCATCGTCTTCAAACGCTACTTCAGCCGTAGGTTCTACCGGAGTAGCCTTATGCAGGTATTCATATAACCAATTGGGATTGGCTGCATAAAGCAAAGTAGATGAAATATTATGCACTTCCTTATTTAACAAATAAAGATGGCGCTCGTAAGCGAAACGAAGCGATTGTGCGTAAGGAAACTTAGCAATCAAGGACAACAAATCGGATTCCGAAAGCGTTAACGGATTATTGATCGCTTGATGAAACAAGTTGATATCTTCTGAAATTCGTTTATTTTCCATTATTGCATGATTACCAATTAGCAAATGCTCTATTATAAACATCTTCGACCAACATTTGAATAATTTCCTTATTCAATGTCTCTTCTTGAGCCGCCTGTAATTGTCCTGAAAAATCCTTATATCTGGTAAATGACTGTTCAAAATTATCCTTCTCAACAATTTTATTATGATAATTTACTTTAATCGTTATTGAAAGACGATTTAAGGCTGCTCGATCGGTCCCTGCTTCTACAGCCGCAGGACTAATGGTATAATCGGTAATAAAGCCTTCAAATGTTGCATCTGCATTATCATTTACCTGACTCAGGCTAGATTGATTACGAATCTGCTCTTTAAGTTTCTCTGTAAAATTCTGACTTAAAGTCGGATAAACCATGGGTGCAATATTCTCAAAGTAGATTACGCTCACCGTCTTCATTCCTTCGGGAATTGACCCACCAGTAAAACCATACTTCACACCACAACTTGTTGCTGAAAACAGCAGCGCCATCATCATAAAAACAGGTAACAATCTTGATTTAAGTTTCTTCATAAACGACGATTTATAAATCTAAATTTAAGTCTTTAATTTTTCTATACAAAGTTCTTTCCGAAATACCCAATTCCTGTGCAGCTGCCTTGCGCTTACCACGGTGTTTCTTTAATGCCTTTTTGATTAAATCAGATTCCTTCTCTGTTAAAGAAAGCGATTCCTCCACCTCTTCTGCATCCTGAGTATCATAATTTAAATAACCGTCTTGTCCAGGATTACCTTTTAAAACATTGGGTTGGTGGATCGTTAATGTCTGTGAAGCAGAAAGTTGGTCCTGCAGACGTTCAGCACTAGGCTCAATTTCTTGATATAAACGGTTTATATAAGGTGAATTTTCATCATAAGTGGCAGGATTAACCCCATTCTGAATCAATTCAACGACCAATTTTTTCAAATCGACCATATCCTTCTTCATATCAAATAGCACTTTATATAAAAGATCGCGTTCTGAAAAATCCTCCTTACCACTTTTATTAGCCATTATAGCAGGCAATGTTGAGCGCGTTTCAGACGGAAGATAATTTTTCAATATCTGAGCATCCACAACACGTTCCTTTTCTAATACCGCAATTTGTTCAGCAATATTTTTCAGTTGACGTACATTACCTGGCCAAGCATAAGTTTTCAATAACTGCTGCGCATCTTCTGTCAATTGTATACTTGGAGAACGGTACTTGTCAGAGAAATCAACGACAAATTTTCTAAATAATAAATAGATATCTTCAGCACGTTCGCGTAGAGAAGGAATACGTAATGGAACTGTATTCAATCTATAATACAAATCTTCACGAAACCTCCCATTTTGTACCGCATTAAAAACATCAACGTTTGTTGCCGCAACAACACGAACATTCGTTTTCTGCACTTTAGAAGAACCTACACGGATATACTCCCCTGATTCCAAGACACGTAATAAACGCGCTTGAGTACCAAGGGGCAGTTCCCCTACCTCATCTAAAAATATAGTTCCGCCATCAACGACTTCAAAATATCCCTTTCTAGCTTCATGAGCTCCTGTAAAGGAACCCTTTTCATGCCCAAACAATTCAGAATCAATCGTTCCTTCAGGAATAGCACCACAGTTCACAGCGATAAAAGCACCATGTTTGCGTGCACTCATTTGATGAATAATATGCGAGAATACTTCTTTACCACTACCACTTTCACCCTGAATCAATACTGAAATATCAGTAGGAGCCACTTGGCGAGCAATATCTATAGCTCTATTGAGTAAGGGCGAATTACCTATAATCCCAAATCGATTCTTAATATCTTGATTATCCATCTTCTAAATTTAATAATAAAAGACCTATATTAAATCCTAATTAATCAACAATTTTACCTAACAAAGTAGCTGAAGTACATGATTCAATCAAAACAGTTACATAATCTCCCGCCTGATAGCGTTCATCTACAGGAAAAATAGCCATTGCATTTTGGTCATTACGTCCTGCAAAATCCTTGTCCGAGCGTTTTGAAAAACCTTCGATTAAAACACGTTGATTTTTACCAACAAATTGTTGCAAACGATCAAAGCTATGTGCTCTTTGTTTGGCAACAACCTCTGTTAAACGACTTTTCTTAACTTCCTCTGGTATATCATCGGCATAGCGTTTTGCAGCCAAAGTGCCGGGGCGTTCCGAATAAGCAAACATAAAAGCATAATCATACTTTACGTAATCCATCATACTTAAAGTTTCTTGGTGGTCATCATCCGTTTCCGTACAGAAACCCGTAATAATATCCGTTGAAATACCACATCCCGGAATAATACGATTAATCGCATCAATACGATTGATATACCAATCCCTATCGTAGGTACGATTCATCAATTCTAATACTCTAGAATTCCCTGACTGAACCGGTAGGTGAATATAGTTACAAATATTATCATGACTCGCCATTGTATGCAATACTTCATCCGTAATATCCTTCGGATGAGAAGTCGAGAAGCGAACACGTAGTAAAGGATCAACAGCAGCAACCAATGCCAATAAATTAGCAAAATTAATTGGAGCACTTGCTTCCTGCCCCTCAACTGTCGGAGCTGTATATTTATATGAATCGACGTTTTGCCCCAATAAGGTCACTTCGCGGTATCCCGCATTAAAAAGGTCTTGTGCTTCCTTCACAATAGATTCAGAGTCGCGACTACGCTCTCTTCCTCTCGTAAATGGGACAACACAAAAAGAACACATATTATCACAACCACGCATGATTGAAATAAAAGCCGTAATGCCATTCGAATTTAAACGAACAGGGCTGATATCAGCATAAGTTTCCTCACGAGAAAGCAATACGTTAACAGAACGATTCCCCTCATCAACTTGCGCAATTAAGTTTGGCAAATCACGATAAGCATCAGGTCCTACAACAACATCCACTAACTTTTCTTCTTCCAAAAACTTAGCTTTAAGCCGTTCAGCCATACAGCCTAAAACGCCCACAATCATCCCAGGATTGCTTTTCTTGGCAAATTCAAACTCTTTCAGACGATTCCGCACACGCTGCTCTGCATTCTCACGAATAGAGCAGGTATTGATAAAAATAACATCTGCTTCTTGATAGTTTTTAGTTGTCTCAAATCCAGTTTCCAGTAAAATAGAGGCAACGATCTCACTATCTGAAAAATTCATTTGACAACCATAGCTCTCAATATATAATTTACGTCCATTACGTTTTTCAACATCATTTTTAATCAATAATGCTTCACCTTGACGTGTTTCGTCGTGTTCCTTAGTTGTATGCGTTAAATCTAACATAGCTCAAAATTCAAAGACCACAAAGTTAAAAATAAATATTGGATTGATGACAGTTTGTCATATTAATATTGCACGTATATGAATATAGATTCCAATAAAAAAGCGCTGATGAATAATCAGCGCTTTTTCAGAACTATAATGAATGATTCTTATACTTATTTTGCTTGATTCTGAGCTTCTTGTTTCATTTGGCTTCCTGCAACGATAACAATCTCTACACGACGATTTGCTGCACGACCTGCTTCAGTATCATTACTCTCTAGTGGCTCAGAAAAATTCCTTCCCTCTGTACGGATACGTGATGAAGCCAACCCTTGAGAAACAGCAAAAGCACGAACAGCATTAGCACGATTTTCAGAAACTTTTTGATTTGCATCAAGTGAACCCACATTATCTGTATGACCAATAACTAAGATATCTGTACCTTGCTCTTTATTTAAAGTTGCTACTAAATTTTTGATGTTCTCTCTTGCTGAAGCTTTTAAAGCTGACTTGTTAAAATCAAATAAAATACCTGAATCAAATTTTACAACAATACCTTCACCAGCCTGGGTAACTTCAGCACCTTCTACCGTTTTAGCAATCTCAGCAGCTTGCTTATCCATCTTCTTACCAATCAATACACCTGCAGCACCACCAATAGCAGCTCCTGCAATCGTACCAATAGCAGTACTACCTGCCTTGTTACCAATAAGTGCACCTAACGCACCTCCCGCAACCCCACCGATTACCCCACCTTTTGTGGTATTATTTGCATTTTGAATTGTTGAACAGCTCCCAAATAACATTGCTGATGTAGCCACAGTAAGACCAAAAACAGCTAACTTCTTATTCATTTTCATAATTATAATATCTTTAATAATATTTCTAGTGTGATTCCACAGCAATATTAAACAAACCAAATGCCAAAAAACAAATAATAGCCGATTAAGCCTATTTTAGTAACAAAAATATAGACAGAGAGTACGAGATAATAAAATACATGGATTATTTCTCCTGTGTTTTTACTTCAATATCAGGAAGAGTAAATCCCGCTGGACGACCATTTTTGTTAAAATCATCCAATGATCGCTGCACATATTCCAAAAAATCATAGTGTTGCCAGTGTTCAACCGCCTCGAAAGAAGGCCTATATATACGCATAAAAGATTCTAAATCTTTATCCTCCAATTTTGTTATCTCACGAACAGCTTCCTTTGAAAAAGCTTTATCAACCTCTAGTTCTCTTTTTTCCGAATCTAAAAAATGACTAAAGCGCTTTGCATTCTTTGCCTCACGACCAAAAAGATTATAAAGAGCTGTTGCAGGGCTAGCTAAATAAGTCCCAAATTTATTATTACCCCCATTATAGACTCCTTTTTTTCCGTAATCACGCATAGCTTCATTAAGCTCCGCTTCTTTTGTTTTCCTTTCTACAACAACAGTTTCCAAGGTAATACCAGGTTGCAGCTCAATATAAAAATCTTTTAAATCTGTGATCACGGTTTTCACTTCAGAATAGCCGACCTTTGAAAAAGATAAACTATCCCCTATTGATGCCTCGATCAAGAAAACGCCAAATGAATTTGAAATAACAGATTTATTAGTTCTTAAATTACTAATATTGACTTCAGAAAGACGCAGCGAAGTTCCTTTTTCAAAAACCATCCCTGAAATTCTTTGAATCTGTTGTGCATAAATATTTGTACCTGAAAAACACAAGAACAACAAGCAAAGAACACCGATGATATGACTAATTATTTTTCTATACATATTAAAATAAAAGTAATAATAGTTTGACATATCATATGTTAAAAAAGTTTAAATATTTTATAGACCCTTATTTATAAGGATAGAAAACGAAATTTGCGCCTTCAGGAACAACAACAAACAAACACATAAAATCCTGTGCACGTTTGTATTTTTTGAGAAAGGCCTCTTTTCTATCCTCTTTAATAATATTGGCCTCAACAAATTCTTCGAAAGTAGAAGCGTTGATACTCCAATTTGTTTTCAGTTCTACATGATCAAGAATCATTTCACCGACATTTACGACATGCTGATGTGCAATAAAAATAGGATAAGCAGACAAGCCCTCACCCATAATTTCTAAAGATATTTCTTTAATCGAATCGTTATAATAATCTAAATCGATTTTCAAACTTTTTAAAGGACTTGATTTTTGGGTTTCATCTTCCTTATTTTGCGAAGCTCCAAACCATTCTTCCATTTCCATAAATTATCCCTTCAATTTTAATAAAACAACATTCTCAACGTGTTGTGTATGTGGAAACATATCAACTGGCTTAATACGAACAACATCGTATTTCTCAGCCAACAGTGTCAAATCGCGTGCCTGAGTTGCTGCATTACAACTTACATAAACAATTTTCGGAGCTTCCATTTCTAAAAGTCGAGCAACAACATCAGTATGCATTCCTGCACGAGGAGGGTCTGTAATCACCACATCAGGCTTACCATGTTCTGCAATGAAATTAGCTGTTAATACATCCTTCATATCACCGGCATAGAACTTTGTGTTTTTTACGCCGTTTATTTCAGAGTTTATTTTCGCATCTTCAATCGCCGAAGGCACATACTCTACCCCTATAACTTCCTTCGCGTATTTAGCAACAAAATTGGCAATCGTACCCGCTCCAGTATATAAATCATACACCAACTCTTCGCCAGACAAACCAGCAAAATCTCTCGTTATCTTATACAATTCATATGCTTGAGCTGAATTCGTTTGATAGAATGATTTCGGACCAACTTTAAATTTAAGACCTTCCATTTCCTCATAAATAAAATCACGTCCATTATAAACGATTATATCTTGATCGAAAATAGTATCATTCTTTTTCTGGTTGATGATATAAAGAAGAGAAGTAATGGTCGGGAATTTTTCTTTGATAAAGGACATCAATAATTCTACTTGGCCATCCTCTGGGTACGCAAATACCACAATTACCATCAATTCTCCCGTAGATGAAATGCGAATGATCAGATTGCGTAAAACTCCACTATGTCCTCGTAAATCATAAAAGGAAATATCATTTTCAACAGCAAACTCACGAACACTATTACGCAAGATATTAGAAGGATCTTCCTGTAAATAGCAATGATTAACATTTAAAATTTTATCAAATCGGCCAGGTACATGGAAACCTAAAGCATCCATATTCATATCTTCGACATTATCATCAATAGAAGTTAACCACTTTTTATTCGAAAAAGTGTATTCCAATTTATTACGATAATACTTTGTCTGAACAGAAGGCAAGATTGGTTCCATAGAAGATGTATCCACCTTACCAATACGTGTAAGTGCATTTTCTACAGACTGTTGTTTGAACAATAGTTGCGCATCATAAGTCATGTGTTGCCATTTACAACCACCACAGACTCCAAAATGCTCACAGAAAGGCTCAACACGGTGTTCCGAAGCTTTCTTCAAAGTCTGAATACGACCTTCGCCAAAACTTTTCTTTTTGCGTATCAATTCCACATCAACCACATCACCTGGAATCGCTCTTTCAACAAACAATACCAAATCATCTGTTTTACCAACACCTTTGCCCTCTTCTGCAATATCAACAATCTCGATATCACTGAAAACTAATCTTTCTTGTGAACTTCTTCTTCTCATATTGGCGCAAAATTACGCTTTTTTGATCAGAATTTTAATGAATAGTTGCGTGAACTAAATATGGAAGAATTTCCTTTTGAAAAGAAATGAAATTTTTACGAACGTCTGCTTCAGTAACTGCTGTAAACGCAAATGAAAAAACGATATTTTTACTCGTCTTGATAAGGAATGTCAACTTCTTTTCGGGGATGGAAGCTGCAATTGTATCATTTTGTATGAACGAACTAAGTAGTAAAAACTCCAAATCGTCCGACAATGTTTTTAAATATTCTTGGGCATTCGCAGATTCACGAATAAACTCCCAACCCACAAATTCATTACAGACCGTATAAGTCAAACGACTGACCTTAAGGATTGTGTTACCCAAGAAAACAGCTAAATCTTCTTCTCCCACATTTTTTTTCAAAATATCCTTAACATTCTCCTGAATATATTCCATCAAAATAGCGTGAAGAATAAGCTCCTTACTCTCAAAATATTTATAAAAAGTAGCTTTTGCGATATTAGCACGTTTCGCTAATTCGTTGACACTAGTCTTATTATAACCATACTTTCGAAATAACTCTCGAGCAGATCTTTTGATAGATTCAATAATTTTGTCTGCTTCCATAATTTAGCTTGATATCTTAAGTATTTTAACCGAATGATGGGGGACACATACATTAATAGCACATCCAGCTATAAGGGAGTGAATATACAGAATAGGGTTACTTTTAAAGTTAAAAAAGACAATCACATTATCTATGTCACTTGCAAACAAATGATTTACAAAAGATATAGACAATGTGATGGCACAATCGATTCGTCTTAACATTAAATAATTTCGCTTTCAAATTGAGATAAGAATCTCATATCATTCTCCGAAAATAAACGTAAATCCTTAATCTCATATTTCAAATTGGTTACACGTTCAATACCCATACCAAACGCAAAACCAGAATATTTCTTACTATCGATGCCGCAATTATCTAAGACGTTTGGATCAACCATACCACAACCTAAGATTTCCACCCAACCTGAATATTTACACAGCTGACAACCCGCACCCTTACAAATCGTACATGAAATATCCATTTCAGCAGAAGGCTCAGTAAATGGGAAGTAAGAAGGACGGAAACGCACTTCAGTTCCCTCGCCGTATAACTCTTGTACAAAGTGAAACAAAGTCTGTTTCAAATCTGCAAAAGAAACATTTTCATCAACGTAAAGTCCTTCCACTTGGTGGAAAAAGCAATGTGCACGTGAAGAAATAGCTTCATTACGATAAACACGTCCTGGCATAATTGCGCGGAAAGGTGGCTTACCAGCTTCCATTAAACGAACTTGGACAGATGACGTATGTGTACGTAACGTGATATCATTACCTTCTTGTTTCTTAATAAAGAAGGTATCTTGCATATCGCGTGCCGGATGTTCTGGAGGAAAGTTCAAAGCAGAAAAATTATGCCAATCATCCTCAATTTCTGGCCCTTCAGAAACGATGAATCCTAATTTCTTAAAGATTTCAACAATCTCCTTACGAACTAAAGAAAGTGGATGACGAGATCCTAATCTAAACCCTTGACCAGGTAGCGTAAGATCACCTTCGCTCTTCTGAGCTTGTGATTTATTCGTGCCAAATTTTTCGTGAGCTTCTTGATAAGCTTTTTCAGCCAACTGCTTAAATTCATTCAATACCATACCCAAAACACGTTTCTCTTCTACAGAAACGGTTTTAAATTCATCAAACAAATTCTTAACAATACCTTTTGAAACTAAAAATTTCAGCCTGAAATTTTCTACATCAGCTGAAGAAGTTGGAGCAAATTGCTTAATTTCTTCAGTATACTGCGTTATTTTATCTTGCAACATAATTATTCAAAGATACAGGAAAATATTATAAAAGATAAAGTGTTTTCATTCAAGAGGTACAAATTCATTCCACATTCGTAAAAAAGAATCATAAAAAAGAGCATCATGTTTGATGATGCTCTTTTTTATAGTTTATAAGAAATCTTTAGAACGGCAATGGATTACTATCATTCTCATTTTCTGTAAAATCAACGTCGACTTCTTTATTTTCAACTTTTTCCGCCTGCGTTTGTGCAGGAGAAGCAGTTGTAGGTTCAAAATCTGATTTACGACCCAATAAGGTAAAGTTCTCCGCTACAATTTCTGTCGAATAGCGTCTAACTCCTTCTTTATCTTCATACGAACGTGTTCTTAATCGTCCCTCAATATACACTAACTTCCCTTTTGTCAAATACTTGGCAGCGACATCTGCCAACCCGCGCCATAGCACAACTGTATGCCACTCCGTTTGCTCTACCCGTTTACCATCTCGATTAAAAGTTTCTGATGTTGCTAACGGAAAACTAGCAACAGAGACATTATTATCTAAATATCTAATTTCTGGATCTTTGCCTAAATGACCTACTAGAATAACTTTGTTGACTCCTGACATAATATTAAAGGTGTTTGGTTATAATTTAGCTGTTTCTAAAAAAGAAAAAATGAGCTTATGTTTAGCTAATTTATCCAAATCTTTTAACAAAACATAATTCCAATTTGTTTTTTTTCGCTCCAATCCCTTAAAACTTAACATCCTATAAAAGGTCGCATAGATATTCTGATGACTCAAAATATGTTTTTTATTTGTTCTCAATAGGCTTAATCCGACTTCTGAACCGAATAAATCTATAAATTCTGGACTAGCAAGAATCGCTAAACCGTCCAAAGCCTCAGCTGTTTCAATCATTGGAAATTCATATAAATTTTCCCAAACATCCGAAGCACCCCGCTTAGACATCAAAATAGCATCATCTTGTTCAATAATAAAGTAATGAAAATAACGATTCCTACTCTTCTTAGCCTTAATCTTAACCGGTAGATCCGCTACTAGGCCATTGACATTTGCAAAGCAATCCAATTGAAGTTCACATTCCTGACATAATGGAGATTTAGGTTTACAATGCAATGCACCAAAATCCATTATTGCTTGATTGTATATCGCAGGATACGCTAGATCAAGATTCTCTTTTGCCAATTGTGTAAAAATTTTTTTTCCTGCAGGAGTATTTATTGGCGTATCAATGCCATAATACCGCGCGAGTACACGAAAAACATTACCATCCAAGACTGCTTGAGCCTCGTCATTAGAAAAAGAAGAAATTGCAGCAGCGGTGTATTCACCGACACCAGGCAATTTAATTAATTCGACATATGTTTTAGGAAATTCACCTTGATACTCATTCTGTACAATACCCGCAGCCTTATGCATATTTCGTCCTCGCGAATAATAACCCAGACCCTGCCATAGATGCAAAATATCATCCTCTGAAGCATTTGCAAATGACAATACATCAGGGTACCTTTCTACAAACCTCAAGTAGTAGGGCATTCCCTGCTCTACCCGAGTTTGCTGTAAAATAATCTCAGATAACCAAATTTTATAAGGATCTCTTGTATTTCGCCAAGGTAAATCACGTTGATGCTCATGATACCATTCTATTATTTTCTTCGCAAATGACATCCTACAAAAATGCGCTTTTTATCGTAGCTATCAAACAAATGCCCTACTATTATTTCCGTAATTCCTTTTCAAGAATCGCTTTCAACTCCATCACTTTTTGAGGATTACTTTCTGCAATATTATTTCTTTCACCTTTGTCAATACTCAAATCGTATAATTGGTCGACCTCATCATTTCCAAGTTCAATATTGACAAGACTGTTTCTTTTAGCCCCCTTACCGGCTTTAATATATTTAAAATTACCTTCCAATACACTTAATGTGCCTGATGATTTTATTAAATGAGCTCTCCCTACCAAATCCTTACCAGTAAAGCTCTTCCATAAATTCTGACTATCAACAGCCTCATCAGCATTATATTTAACATTAAAAAATGAAGCAAAGCTACTAAGCAAATCAACCTGACAAACTAAAGCATCAGATGTAGTACCCTTCTTAATCATTTTTGGCCAAGTGATAAAAAAAGGAACACGAGTACCCGCTTCAAATGCCGAATATTTACCTCCGCTAAATGGTCCAAATGGATTATGCCCGTTCAATTGTGTAACCGCACCATCATCATAACCGTCATCCAACACTGGCCCATTATCACTAGAAAAGATAATTATCGTATTTTCATAAATTTGATTGTCCTTTAAAGTCTTCACCAATTGCCCAACAGTATAATCAAGTTGTAAAATTGCATCTCCACGATAACCCAATCCACTTTTACCCTTAAACATCGTAGCAGGCATACGAGGCACATGTGGCTCGGTTGCATTATAACTTAAGAAAAACGGGATTTGACGATGATCTTGAATGAAATGAATTGCTTTGTCAGCAAATGTTAAAGTTAGCTCCTCATCTACCCATTTAGCTTCTTTACCCCCCGACATCCATCCAATTCTACCTATACCATTCACTATCGTATTATCATGACCATGATTTGGTGAGTTTTTCATCTTCAATAAATCAGGATTCTCTTTACCTGTAGGCTCATTTCCTACCTTTTGGGTATATGATACTACAATCTTATCATTATGATCCACACCAAGTACATCATGGTTTTCTAAAAACACCGTTGGCACTCGGTCAGCAGTTGCAGGAAAAATAAAAGAATAATCAAACCCAACTTCTAAAGGACCCGGCTTAATACTTCCGTTCCAATCCTTATCAACTTGATCCCCTAAGCCTAAATGCCATTTTCCAATCACAGCAGTTTGGTAACCGGCCTGCTTAAACACTTTAGGTAAAGTCACCTTATCTTGAGGAATAATCAATTTCGCATCACCCGGCAAAATACCTGTTCCCGTCTGACGGAAAGGGTAATTTCCAGTCATTAAAGAGTAGCGGGAAGGAGTACAAGTCGCTGCAGTTGCATGTCCATTTGTGAACCTAATTCCATCGGAAGCCAAAGCATCCAAATTTGGCGTCTTTATTTTAGCTGCACCATAGCTCCCCAGGTCGCCATAGCCCAGGTCATCCACATATATCAATACAACATTTGGTTTTTGTTGCTGTCCAAATACCGAAGTAAAGGGAACAATCAAGGTCAATAGACCAATCAGATAAGAGTTGCCTAGTTTCATTACAATTTTTGATTAAAAATGCTTAGTGCATCGTTATCTTCCACCTTTATAATTTCTCGCTTCAATTTCTTTTTCAATTTATTTACAATCTTTGAAGATGTTGAATCATATATATTTTTCATTTCGGAAGGATCTTGGGTAAGATCATACAACTCCCAACTATTAACACGTTTATAAAAACGAATTAATTTGTATCGACCATCACTCACTCCAAAATGTGGAGATACAGCATGTTCACCATTTTCATAATAATGATAATACAAACTCTGACGTCCTTTATTGTCTTTCCCTTTCAATACATTAACAAATGACTCTCCCTGCATTTGGCTTGGTTTCTTCACTCCAGCTAACGCTAACAAAGTCGGGGCAATATCAACATTCATAACTTGAGCATCAGATACCGATCCCTTAGCAATCATTTCTGGAAACCTGGCAACCATTGGCGTCCTAAAAGACTCCTCATACATGAAACGCTTATCAAACCAACCATGTTCACCCATATAAAAGCCTTGATCAGACAAATAAATAACAATCGTATTCTGCTCTAAATCATGTTCCTTCAAATAATCTAATACTCGCCCGATATTGCGATCCATAGATTCCGCAGTATTCAAATAATCAATCATATAACGACGGTACTTCCACTCAGCCAAAGCTTTACCGGAAAGTTTCTGCATGTCCAATTGTTCTTTTATTGGTTTATAATAAGCCAAATACTTCCTCATCTGATCTTCACTCATGCGAGAGAAATTCCCATCTTTTTTCATTTCGGCAACTGAGTTATACATTTTTAGATCATAACCCATCTGCATATCCTTATCAATGGACATTTCCTGTCCAGCAGCAGATAATCGGCCTTCATAACCATCATAAAAATTTTCCGGAAGGGGAAATTCCTTACTATCATTTTTTCCAAAATCCTGAGGATCAGGCATCCAAGTGCGATGCGTTGCTTTATGGCCAATAACGAGGCAAAAGGGATTATTTTTATCTAAAGAATCCAACCAATGCGTTGCTTTATCCGTGACAATATCAGACACATAACCATTGACAGTCTCTTTTTGGTTATTTGCATTTATAAAAGTTGGATTGAAATAATGCCCTTGTCCAACTAAAACACTGAAGTAATCGAAACCTTGAGGTTCATTTCCTAAGTGTTGTTTTCCAATCCAAGCAGTTTTATAACCCACTTTTTGTAAGTCTTTTACAAAAAGATCCTGACCGTGATCAAAATTGGACGTTTCATTATCCTTAAATCCGTTTTTGTGACTATATTTTCCTGTTAATAAAGTTGCTCTACTTGGACCACAAATTGAATTGGTCACATAAGCTTTATTAAAGCGAACGCCTTCAGACGCAATTCTATCAATATTTGGTGTATGCCCCAATTTAGAACCATAGGCTCCAATAGTCTGGTATGAGTGATCATCAGAAATGATAATAACAATATTCGGTTTTTGCTGCGCGAAAGCAATCACATTAGCTACACAGAGAGCTATAAATAATGCTGTTTTCTTCATAAATTATAAGAGAATTAGTTTGGTTGAGCTTCAAACTTAGATAAATTTGAGTTTCTATGCAATTAAATTCTTATTAAATATAACTGCAAATTTTTCGTTATGCCAATCAAAATAAATAATAGCCAAGCTATTACCATTGAAAAAGCACGGCTACTTAATCGATGTTAATGGTAATAAGAAATCCAACAATCATCACTTCATAACCAATAGGATGAAAATAATATAATAAGTCTCATTTTTGTTTTAGCCTAGGTTTATGTTTCTTTGTACAAAATTAAATCATGGAAAAATTGAGCTTTAAAATTGCAACATTACACCGCGGTAGATATATGTTGCTCATGATGTTATTTGTTTTGGCTCTTGTCTATATCGTTTCAAGACTTCCCATATCTGAAGTTGTAAAAATAATGGGATCCCTATTCTCATTACCACTAGTACTCTTCATCGCTGTAAAATGTTCAAAAAAAACATCCACTTGGACGATAAGCAACGATGAGTTAACAATGGAAGATAGCATTTCAAGTAAAACAATACCCTTGGCCAATATCGATTATGTACGCAACCTCAGAAGATCCGGCGGCAATCTGATTATTATCAAATTGAAAACAGGTGCTAATATTAGGGCGTGGCGAAACAAATTATTCGAATCTGAAGATGACCTAAAAAGTTTTTGTCAATACTTAAAAAACATTAAAACAGAATATTACGATATGTAACATGCTATTAAAAAAGAGAAAGATTGTAACTAAAGTTACAATCTTTCTCTTTTTTGTTGCTTTACTTTGTATTCAAATTAGACTAATCATTATGTTGGAAATTATTCAAAAACCATGGCCTTGGTATATCTCAGGGCCCCTAATTGCCCTTATTATGTATTTACTACTTAAGCAAGGTAAAGATTTTGGGATGTCCAATAATCTGAGAACGATGTGTTCGATAGCCGGAGCTGGTAAAACAAGTGCTTTTTTTAGATTTGACTGGAAATCTCAAATTTGGAACCTGTTGGTAGTATTAGGAACTATAATCGGTGGTTTCATAGCACACTTCTATTTAAACGACGGAAATCCTCCTGACATCAATAGTAAGAGCATCGCCGACCTTCAATCTTTAGGGATCATCGATAACCTGAAAGGGTATATGCCCGACAGTCTCTTCAAGTATAACGGTTCACTTTTCCAATTTTCACTCTTAAGCATAGGCGGATTATTGATTGGCTTCGGTACACGATATGCCGGTGGATGTTCATCAGGACATGCCATCTCCGGACTTAGCAACTTTCAATTACCTTCATTGATTGCTGTTATCGGATTTTTTATCGGCGGAATCATTATGGTCCACTTTATTTTTCCACTTATCTTCTAATTACAAAATGAAACAATTAAAATTCATATTAATCGGCATATTCTTTGGAATCATCATGTATAAGTCAGAGGCCGCTTCATGGTATCGCATCTACGAAATGTTTCAGTTTAGATCCTTCCATATGTATGGAATTATAGGTACCGCATTAACAACTGCCATCATTATTGTACAGATCATTAAAAGAAAGAATGTAAAAGACAGTGAAGGACAAACCATACAATTCGTAGACAAAAATAAAAGTATCACACGTTATCTACTTGGTGGTACCATCTTCGGATTAGGTTGGGCTTTGACTGGTGCCTGCCCTGGCCCCATGTTTACACTGCTAGGTGCAGGATACTGGACTTTGGGCGTGGTACTTATATTTGCATTAATAGGAACATGGATTTATGGCCTTTTACGAAATAAATTACCTCATTAAAATCAAAATTTATGATAACAATTCAGCAAGAATTTTTTGGGATTTTCGAAAAAGAATTGGTTACTGAGATGGAACAAGTCGCAGTCATCAAAAAATTCATGGCAGGCGAAGTCATCATAGACATTGGTCAATATATTAAGTTTATGCCCCTACTTTTAGATGGCGTAATCAAGATTATTCGCGAAGATAAAAATGAAGGTGAATTGTTATTATACTTTTTAGAAAAAGGAGATACTTGCGCCATGTCCATTGCCTGTTGCGTCGGTGCAAAAAAAAGTGAAATAAGAGCGATTGCAGATGTCGATACTACCGTAGCTATGATCCCAAACCAATACCTAGACGGTTGGATGGGAAAGTATAAATCTTGGCGTAACTTTATTTTAGAAAGCTATTCCAATCGACTTAATGAAATGCTAACAACAGTTGATAATATCGCTTTCTCACAGATGGATGTACGCATCATGAATTACTTGAAGGAAAAAGCAACAATAAGTCAATCGCAAAGCATTGATGTCACCCATCAGATCATTGCCACTGACCTTAATACATCTCGTGTAGTGGTATCTCGCATCTTAAAATCTTTAGAAAATCAAGGGAAGATCCTATTACAAAGAAATAATATCCGTCTACTCTAGTCAATGGAGACTTAAAATAAAAAATCGAAGGTAACATATAGTATATCCTACCGAGTATACCCGACCGCTTCTTCATAGACCAAGTATCAATACATAAAGATCAGATTATCATGAGTCTCTTTTCATTGATCATTATTGCTTCAGCATTGCGATGATCAAAAAAAGAAATGATAATAATAATGTTGAAAGTCCTTCCTATAGCACAATCATTTTGATTGTTCTTGGATTTATCACAGGAATATTAACCGGATTAGTTGGTGCTGGCGGAGGTTTTATCATCGTGCCATCTTTAGTACTATTGTTGAGGATTACCATTAAACAAGCAACAGCAGCCTCCTTATTTATCATTGCTATCAATACCTCCTTCGGCCTATTAAGCAATTTCCAACATCTGGATCATATCAATTGGACAATATTAATTATCTTTACAGGAATCACACTGATGGGATTGATGATTGGATTCCAATTGAAAACAAAGTTAAAACCCGAAAAATTAAAAATAGCATTCGGATACTTTCTTGGTGCAATAGGTATTGCCATAGCAGGTACCGAAATCAGTCAGTTTATAAATTTATAAAGAAATAATTATGTTTTTTCAACACATTTTCGAATCATCATTAGCACATGCAAGTTACCTCATCGGCTGTCAAGCCAAAGGAGTAGCAATCGTGATCGATCCTAAAAGAGATGTAGACACATATATAGCACTTGCAGAAAAAAACAACTTAAAAATAACCCATATCGCTGAAACCCATATTCATGCCGATTATCTTTCAGGATCATTAGAATTAGCCGCATTAACAGGGGCTAAACTTTATCTTTCTGAGGAAGGAGGACCAGATTGGCAATATGCTGTTGATCATATCGGCTTAAAACATCAGGATGAAATAAAACTGGGTAATCTTATTTTCAAGGTCCTACATACGCCTGGCCATACACCCGAGAGTATCAGCTTCCTATTAACCGATACTCCAGCAACGAACGAACCCGTCATGTTATTCACGGGCGACTTTGTCTTTGTTGGTGATGTAGGCCGTCCAGATCTATTAGAAAATGCGGCAGGTCTAATTGGCACAAAAGAAATTGGAGCACATCAAATGTTTGAGTCTTTGAAAATATTTGCTAACCTACCCGAGTACGTCCAAGTATGGCCAGCTCATGGAGCAGGGTCTGCATGTGGAAAAGCTTTAGGCGCAGTCCCAAGTACAACAGTTGGATATGAAAAAATAAGAAACTGGGCACTACAGTATGGCAATAATGAAGAAGGGTTTGTTGAAGAGCTATTAAACGGTCAACCAGAACCACCAAAGTATTTTGCGATGATGAAAAAACTCAACAAAATCAATCGTCCATTATTAACAGCAGTACCTCAATACAAAGAATTAGAAGCGAACGAATTTAGAGCACATTACAACGCTCATGTCGCATTAGTAGATACCCGCCATAAATTAGATTTTGCAAAAGGATTTATCCCAAACAGCATTAACATTCAAAATAACAAAGCATTCAGCAATTGGGCTGGCTGGGTATTAGATTATAACCAACCATTTATACTCATTGTTGCAAAAGAACAATTAGAAGAGGTGACACGAAAACTGATGCGCATAGGTCTTGATCAAGCAATTGGTTTTATAACACCTGATTCATTAACAACACTTGGTATACCTTTGGATAAACAGGAAATTATTCATTTCGAAGAAATGAATAACGCTTTAGATAACCCAAACGCACAAATTTTAGACGTTCGCAATGATAGCGAATATAAAGCTGGGCACATTCCAAATGCCACACATCTATTTGTGGGTACATTAACAGAAAACCTACATAAAATCGATCCAAATAAAGAACTTTATTTATACTGTCAATCAGGAGATCGTGCTACAATAGCGACATCGCTGTTATACCGAGCTGGGATAAAAAAGATTAAAAATTATAGCGGCTCCATGAAAAATTGGAAAGACCACAAAGGTAAAACCGTAAAATAGCAATAATAAAATTCTTAGATACCTCCAGGGAGTAGAACAGATCTGGAGGTTTTTTTGTCTCTAATTGATCTCGATACCATCCCGAAAGTAGAAAAAACCCTTCTTTATCAAACAAATATTACAAAACAGGACTCCCTTCAGTTCCACATATTCCTAATCATTTTTGTAAGTTTGGAGCATGAATTTGAAATACCTCTACACGTTAATCTTAGGACTGTTCGTCATCCAGACAGCAACAGCACAACGAAAAGGCTATTGGCAACAGACCGTAGATTATAAAATGAATATTGATGTGAACGAAAAAACATATCAATATAACGGAAACATGCAGTTGAAATACAGCAATAATTCAGGACAATCACTCAAAAAAGTGTATTTACACCTATATTTCAATGCCTTTCAACCCGGATCGATGATGGACAATAGGCTTGCCAATATCGCAGATCCAGATAAAAGAATGACCACCAATCTTGGGACAAAAGATAAACCAAAATACCAGAGCCGTATTGCAACATTAACAGCAAAACAAATTGGTTATCAAAAAATAAAATCATTAACAATGAATGGTAACAATACCAGCTTCAAAGTTGATGGTACACTTTTGGAAGTAACATTACCCAATGCTATTGAAGACGGCGAAACCGCAACATTTGATATGAACTGGGAAGCCCAAGTCCCTGAACAGATCAGAAGGTCGGGACGTAATTCTAAAGAAGGAGTAGCCCTATCCATGGCGCAATGGTATCCTAAAATGGCACATTTTGATGAATTTGGATGGCACTTAGATGAATATATAGGTCGCGAATTTATCGCCCCTTTTGGTAACTTTGATATCACCATCAATATCAACAAAAATTATATTCTAGGAGCATCCGGTGTTTTACAAAACCCTACAGAAGTAAAAGGCTATGTTGGAAAACCAAGGATCAAAGCAAAAGAAAATAAAGTCCAGTGGCACTATGTTGCTAAAAACATCCATGACTTTGTTTGGGCTGCAGATCCAAAATTTGTTGTTGACTCCGCAAAGAGCAACCAAGGTGTGCATGTATATATTGTGTATATTCCAGAAAGCGATTCTGTCAAAACAAATTGGAAAACAGCCTTGGGGTTAGCGACCGAATTTTTCGATTTTAATTCAAACACATTTGGAGCATACCCGTGGCCAAATTATACCATTATCCAAGGCGGAGATGGCGGCATGGAATATGGAACCGCAACATTGGTAACAGGTGGTCGTAATTTAAAAAGCCTAGTCGGTGTCATTTTCCACGAAGCTGCTCACTCTTGGTACCAACAGTTATTCGGAATCAATGAGACCGTAGACGAATGGTTTGACGAAGGTTTCACGTCTTATGTAGAAGAGCTTGCGATGCAAAATCTATTTGAAAAACGTGGCGCCATTGAAGCCAACCCTTCGATCGATGCATATCGTGCATACTACAAACTTGCCTTATCAGGAAAAGAAGAACCTGCCAGCCTGCTTGCAGATTACTACAATACCAATTATGCCTACAGCAATGAAGCGTATAATAAAGGACAGGTGCTAGCAGTACAATTAGGCTACATTATTGGAAAAGACAATTTGGATAAAACATTCTTAGAATTCTATAAACAATGGAAATTTAAACATCCAACGCCAAATGACTTCAAAAGAATTGCGGAAAATATAGCAGGCATCAATCTAAAATGGTACTTCAACCTGTTTATCAATACAACACGTAAGATTGATTACGCGATCAAAACAGTTTCCGATAAAGAAATTACGTTACAGAACAAATCAGATTTCGCAATGCCTATCGATTTGTTAGTAACCTATGAAGACGGAACAAAAGAACTTTTCTATATCCCTTTACGTGAAATGAGAGGCGAAAAACCTGTAGAAAACTTCAAGATATACGAAGGTATTAAAAGAACCACACTAGAAGACTGGAACTGGACACAACCATTGTATCAGATCAATTTAGAAAAAAAACCAGCAAAAGTGATTATAGATCCATCACTACGCTTAGCAGATATCGAATCCAGCGACAATACCTGGGAAAAGAAATAACATTAAAACAAGAGGCCGGTTAATAAACCGGTCTCTTGTTTTAATGTTAATCTTCCCGACTTCCATCATCAGCCATCCGCACAATCTTAGGAGAGAAACTCGCGATAATATCCACCAGATCTTCTTGTGCAGCCATCACCTCGTGAATGTTTTTATAAGCCATTGGTGCCTCATCCAGACCAGCCCCGATTAACGTTATACCATTATCCGACAACATGGATTTCAAATCTTTACGCGCTATGGTTTTTATAGCTTTCGTACGACTCATCAAGCGACCAGCACCATGAGAAGCCGAATGAATTGCCTCCTCTTTTCCTTTTCCTCGCACTAAGAAACCTGGAGTAGCCATCGATCCAGGAATAATCCCCAGCACCCCTATCGCTGCCGGAGTTGCTCCTTTCCGATGCACGATCACCTCCTCTCCTTTCCATAATTCTTTCCATGCAAAATTATGATGATTTTCAACCATCGCCAATCGCTCTGCTCCTAAAGCCCTACTGATTTTCTCATGTATGACCTCATGACAGGCCGAAGCATAATCACCAGCAAGATTCATTGCTAACCAATACTCTTGTCCTTCCGCTGTATCTAAACTCATATAAGCCAAATTTTGAGCCTCATAAGGTAAAGAACAAATCTTTTTAGCCAATTTAGTATAATGATCGGCAATAGTTGCTCCCAATCCTCTAGATCCCGAATGCGTCAATAAAGCCACATATCGTCCTTTCTCAATACCAAGGGCCGCATCTGCCTCGTTAAACTCCATGACCCCGAATTCAACGAAGTGATTTCCCCCGCCAGAAGAACCTAATTGTGTCCAAGCCTTATCCTTTAATTGACGAATAAAATCATTCGCTTCAAAAGTCTTATTAGCTAAGACAGCGTGGTCAACACGTTCATGTTTCAAGTAACCATATCCAGCACCAAATTTGGTATTATCCATAATCACTTTCTTATAAAAATCGTGATGCAGATACAGGTGCTCCTCAGGTACATCAAAAATGGACAACGCCATTCGACAACCGATATCAACACCCACGCCATAAGGAATGACTGCATGATGAGTCGCCAATACCCCACCAATCGGCAAACCATATCCTTGATGTGCATCGGGCATTAATGCTCCCGCAACTGCAACAGGAAGTTTCATCGCTAGATCCATTTGGCGCAATGCACCCTCTTCAATCTGTGACTCACCGTAAATGCTGTAGTCTTGTTTCCCCGCCTTTAAAGAAATCGTAGCTTTAGCCACTTCATCAACATTTAAAAGTACTTGCGCCAGCGGTTTGAATATTTCATCCTCCAAATAGCTATCCGGAGCAGCCAATACTTCCGCAAATTTCAACAACATCTCTTCTCGGGTAAACCCCAATCTCTTTTTATTAATTTTCAATGCTTCACCTAAAGCAAAATTCTCTTCATATCCCAAAGCAATTAAATCATTGCCATTTATTCGTTTATTTTCCATCGTGATCGTACTCAAATGCATATGTTTAAACCATCGTTTACAGACCGGTCAATCTTTCACATTGGTTATTCTTTTTCCCTAAACAAGGAACAGCACCTCTTTATTTATATCTACCGCTTTAGTCTAAAAAAAAGCAGTAACTGTATTATTTCACGAACAGCTGCTTCAGCTGATCCACAATCTGACCATTACCGGAAACCGATATATTGTTTATTTTTTCAGCAATCTTCTCCACATATTCCATCTCTTTCAATTTAAACAACATCGCATTATCTTCCATCAATTTAGCTGTATTCAACAAGCTTCTTGTAGAAGCAGTTTCTTCACGCCGCGTGATGATATTGGCCTGAGCTTTTTTCTCCGCGACCAGTACCTGATTCATTATCTCTCGGATATCTCCTGGCAAGATGATGTCTTTAACACCGGCATGGAATACCTTTACCCCAAGTAGTTCAACCTGCGAGGCAGTCTCCTCTAGCACATGTGCATTGATAGCCGACTTATTGTCCATCAACTCATCCAAAGTCATTCGACCTATGTAAGAACGTAGGGCCAATTGCATCAGCATGTACAACTGCTTCTCAAAGTCTTTATTTTCAAGCAATGCTTTCAGTACATCCACAACATGGTACTGTATCGAAAAATTAATCCGAATCTGCGCCTTATCTTTAGTCAAGATCTCTTGACCAGCAATATCCATTGTTGTCAATCGTGTATCCACTTTTGAAATACTGATGGATGTCGCATTTTTCCACCAGTAATATGTACCTGCATCCAATAGCTTTGAAAAAGCTCCATCAAGAAATAGTAAACCCTTCTCCGATGGCTCTAACTTAAACTGTCGTACATAGTAAGCTAGCGTCTGCTTCTCTAATAACTGCTTGTGTACAGTTGATCCAATTTCTATCTCCGTGATATCCTCCTTCTGGAAATAATAGGTTAATAAACCCTTCCAGAAGACATGTCTGCCAGCAGCTAGTACCTGCTTATAGTTATTGTTAACAAAAACCAGACAGATCTCATTATCGGTAACCTCCACCAATTCCACATGCTCCGAAAAACCTGCAAGCTGCATCAATACATCGACATCTAAGCTAACTGGAAAAGGCTTCGACAAATCATATAATGTTAGTTTTTCACCAAAACCTAGCCAGTATTTTCCAGCAGGCAATACACGGGTATACCGATTGTTTTTAACAACTAATCCCAACTGATTGATATCTATGGTTACTCTTTTCATATCTTATTTTATTTTTTATTCTACTAATATCCATCGCTAACACAAAACGATGTGCTTTATCCGGATATGTTATCATCTATAAATGATCCTATTATTTAAAAACGCCTCGATTCTTGTTCATTAAATAGCATCGGAATGTAAAAGCGGCTAAAAGAAAAATAAAATGATGACAGCTTATCCCTAAAGAAAATACACCCCATTCGTGTATTGCTTTAAGTATTCCACTATCCTCAACCCTATCGTTGCCTTTAGCACCTAATTTATACTTCAAAGACCCCTTTCAATTGTCTCCCCTTTTTCAAAAAACGAGAAGACCAAACGAGAGACGAAGCGCTTATTAAGTGGAAACTTTTTTACAGAAAGTTTAAACTTGACTATGGAACTTTCGTTCCTCCAACCGGTGGACACATTTTTGAAATGTGCGTGGGACTCGAACCCACCCTTTTGTTGTACTCTACCCCTGAGTTACTCCGTTCGAGACGGAAGTAGGATTCGAACCTACGACCCCAACATGAGACAATCGTGATTTTTTTAAAGTCAGTATATTATTTTCGACTGAAACAACACTACCCTGCTATACAGAAACAGGAGACGAGGACCTCAAAATCATGCACTATGTCATACACCCTTTCAGGTATATATCTTAAAAAGCTATTCGCTTACTTTCTCAAAGAACTATTTGTCTTGATCGACATTACAAATGTGCGCACCCCATCACGCAACCTTCCTGCGTAGTAAAAAATATTTTCAAAAAACAAAACAAAAACAACACATTAACCTGAAAATCAAACGAATTAATTTGTTAAAACCAATAAAAACCATTAATAAAAAACTTCATGCGCAAATACATTGCGCAGTAAAAATGAATTTTGTACATTTAAATTCGTAACATTTCATCAAAAACAAAATGTCCACCAATAAACTTGCATTAATACGCTACAAAACCATAGACAGTTGCCTATGTCAACGTCATCGCAAATGGACGTTAGAAGATCTTATTGAAAAAGTATCCAATGCACTTTATGAGCTGGAGGGTATCCATAATGGTATCAGCAAAAGAACAATACAGGGCGATATCCAACTTATGCGCAGCAATAAACTTGGTTACAACGCTCCTATCATTGTTACAGATAGGAAATTCTATAGCTACAGTGACCCTCAATATAGCATCAGCAATTCGCCCATTACCTCCTTAGATATGAAGAAGATGAAAGAAGCGGTAGACTTACTAAAGCATCTTAATGGATTCTCTTATTTTGACGAAATGAGTGATATGATCTTACGTTTAGAAAATAGTCTCATTAAGTCGGAAGGAACTCAAAAGCCTGTCGTGCAAATGGAAAGTAATAAACTATTGAAAGGTTTAAACTGGATCAGCACCCTGCATCATGCCATCCTCGAAGAAATACCTTTACTCATCACTTACAAATCCTTTAAGTCACTTGGACCAACACAGGATGTTTATTATCCATATCTCTTAAAAGAATACCGCAATCGGTGGTTCTTAGTTTGTAAACCAAAAAAAGGTAAATTATTACTTATCCTTGCCCTTGATCGTATAGTAGATATTGATGAAATGGCAAAAAATGGGTTCGTACCTTATGACGGAATTGATTTCGAACGCTATTTTGCAGATACAATCGGGGTAACAAAAAGTCAAAAAGACCGTGGTCAAAAAGTGATCTTAAAAATCGACAGCTTCAATGCACCATATGTAGAAACAAAACCTTTACATAACTCCCAGCAGATCATTGATAAAAATAACGATGGTAGTATTCTCGTTCGTCTTGATGTCGTCTTAAACTTTGAACTGGAGCGCGAAATTTTGGGATTTGGAGAAAACATAGAAGTTATTGCACCCCGAAATCTACGAGATCGGATAAAAAGAAGAGTCAGTAAAAACCTCCAACAGTATACCAAAGAAACAGAATAAATCCATTTTAATATGGATTTTCCTTTACCTTTGTCATCAAAACAAATTACCCATGATCTATTTTCACATTCCATTCTGTAAGCAAGCCTGTCATTACTGCGACTTCCATTTCAGTACCTCACTGAAATACAAAGACGAAATGCTCAGCATGTTATACAAGGAAATTGAACTTAGAGCCGATTATCTGGAAGACAAAAAGATTCAGTCCATCTACTTTGGTGGAGGTACACCCTCTATACTCGAAGCAGAGGATATCTCCAGACTCATTGATAAAGTATCCAAGCACTTTGAGATTGACTCCAATATAGAGATTACACTCGAAGCCAATCCCGACGACCTGAACCGGGAGAAAGTCGAGAAACTTCGTCAAACTGAAATCAACCGCTTCAGTATCGGAATTCAATCCTTCTTTGAAGAAGATCTAAGATGGATGAACAGGGCGCACAACCAAAAAGAGGCTGAATCATGTATCATGCGGGTTCAAGATGCTGGATTCGAAAATATCACCTGCGATCTGATCTACGGGTTTCCACTATTGACCAATGAAAAATGGAAGAAGAATATGCAAAAGCTGGTAGATTTCCAGATTCCACATATTTCATCCTACTCCATGACCGTAGAAAAGAAAACTGCACTTGATCATATGATCAAAACAGGTAAATCGGCAGCAATAGATAGCGATCAAGCGGCAGATCAAATGCTTATGCTTATTGCGCATCTAACAGAGTCCGATTTTGAACAATATGAAATCTCCAATTTTGCTAAAAACGGCATGTATGCCAAACATAACACGAACTATTGGAAAGGGAAACACTATTTAGGAATTGGTCCATCGGCACATTCTTTTAATGGCCACTCACGTTCATGGAATATCGCCAACAATGCCAAATATATACAGGATATTGCTCAAAATTCTCTTCCTTTGGAAACCGAGGAACTTTCATCACTTGACCGTATTAATGAATACACGATGACCTCACTCCGAACCATGTGGGGCATTAATCTAACCGCTGTAGAAGAAAAGTTTGGCGCAGAAGTAAAAAAGCAACTGCAGAACAATGCTGCAGAATTCATCGATAACAATCAATTAAAGCAAGTAGAAAACAAGATCACACTAACCGACAGTGGAAAGCTAATGGCAGACCACATTATGTCCGAGCTATTTATCGTAGATTAAGGGATACGTTCACGATAAATTTTGTAACTTCATACTTATGGCAAAATTGTTGATGTTTCTTCTTTTTCTATTCATAGGCATACCCAGCATTTTTTCTCAAATTAGACAAGTCGACCTTGTAAAAAAAGAGATCAGCATTATAAATAAAGGGAGTGCTTACGAAATCAAGGCTTCTGAATTAGAAGACGAGCAAATTAAGATTACTTTCAGGAACGATATTAACGATAAAATAGACTTTGGTGAAATTTACCTTAAATCACAAAAAGACTTCGAAGATCTATATGAAATCATTTTAAACGGATTCAACACAAAAAAGGATGCGACCATTTTTGTTGACTTAGGAGCAAGCAGACTAGCACTCTTTTATTCCGAAATGCTATGGGGAAATCCCCAATTGCAGCTGATACATAGCTATAAAAATGCATTGTACTCCACAAAAAGCACGAAAATGCTCAGTAAAAAAGATATTATTAAGTTCTTTAAAAAAGACCTATAAATCTGAATATCATACAAATTAAGAAATGCTACATTCACCTTTTGGAGCATTTATAAATCCGAACAAAAACAACTCTTACTTCAATAATTTAGAAGAATAAAGATATTTCATAATAATTGCAGTAGCACCTGCATGTTGTTGAACATATTGTTTTGCTTGTTTCCCCGCATATTCCCGTTTAACATTATCCTGCAGGCACGTAAACACCTTAATCAGTTCTTCCCGATTATGAATTGAAAACCCAGCCCCTTGCTCAATAAGGTCTTTAGCCTCTTGAAATTTATGATATTTCGGACCAAATATAACAGGAACACCATAAGTCGCGGCCTCTAACGTATTATGAATACCGACCCCAAAACCACCACCTATATAAGCTATCTTTCCATAGCCATACAATGATGAAAGCATTCCGATATTATCAATAATCAGCACCTGAGAATCTATTATTTTTTGATCAGCATAAGAAGGATAGTTTGAGAACTGTAAGGCATCAGGAAATAACTCTAAAATTGACTTTATATGAGCATCATGAATTTCATGTGGTGCCAATATCAACTTCCACTTTGGAAATATCAACATGATCTCTTTTAATATCTGCTCATCTTCCAACCAAGTACTACCAGCCACCAATACAGGAGATTCGCCAACAAATTGCACAACTTCAGTAATACGCCTCAACTGCTTTGGCAATTCAACCACACGATCAAAGCGCGTGTCACCCGTCAACCCAACATTTCTAAATCCATGCTCTTTCAAAAGATGAACGCTCTCTTCATTCTGCATGAAAAAATAAGTCACAGCGCTCAAGATTTTACGAAAAAAACCACCATAGGACTGAAAGAAAATCTGATCCGGTCTAAAGATTGCCGAAATCATCAGTAATGGGATTTGTCTATTTTGCAGCTCAGAAAAATAATGATACCAGTATTCATATTTTGTAAAAACGACAAAATCCGGATTTATGAGATCAATAAACAGTTTTGCATTTTTTGCTGTATCGTCGGGTAAATAAAAAACGTAATCTGCCAGATTAGTATTTTTACGAACTTCATATCCTGAGGGAGAATAAAAAGTTATAACAATTTTTTTAGTGGGAAAATCCTTTTTTATACTTTCTAATACAGCCCTACCTTGTTCAAATTCACCCAACGAAGCAAAGTGAAACCAAATGTGTTTTTGCCCCGTTTCAACCGTTTGACTCATGTATGCATACCAGTCCCTCCTACCATCCACCCAAAGCTTTGCTTTAGAATGAAAAGGCGCTACAAGGCGTAATAAAAGGCCATAAAGATAGATTCCTAAAGAATAAAGAAGGCGCATGTTCGTAAAATAATACTTATATTCGTCAAAGATATTAAACCTTTTCTAATTGTTAGAATAAGTGGAAAACAAGATACGCAAACGAATTTTAATAACAGGAGCCGCTGGATTTCTAGGCTCTCACCTTTGTGATCGTTTTATTCAAGAAGAATACCACGTCATTGGTATGGATAATCTCATTACTGGAGACCTTAGAAATATCGAACACTTATTCAAGCTATCAAATTTCGAGTTTTACAATCATGATGTCTCCAAATTCGTCCATGTACCAGGGCACCTCGATTATATCTTACACTTCGCATCACCAGCAAGTCCAATAGACTACCTAAAGATTCCAATTCAAACGCTTAAAGTTGGCTCATTAGGCACACACAATCTATTAGGTTTAGCATTAGAAAAAAAGGCGAGAATCTTGGTAGCATCCACATCCGAAATTTATGGCGATCCACTTGTAAGTCCACAATCTGAAGATTATTGGGGCAATGTAAATCCAGTAGGACCACGTGGCGTCTATGATGAAGCCAAACGTTTTCAAGAAGCGATTACCACGGCCTATCACAACTTTCATCAATTAGAAACAAGAATCGTACGAATCTTCAATACATTTGGACCTCGCATGCGTATGAATGACGGCCGAGCAGTTCCCACCTTTATCACCCAAGCACTACTTGGAGAAGATATCACCCTATTTGGCAACGGTGAACAAACAAGATCATTTTGCTATGTAACTGATCAAATAGAGGGCATTTTTAAAGTCCTACATTCAGATTGCACTACCCCCATCAACATTGGTAATACGGAAGAAATTTCACTCAACCAGTTAGCGAGTGAAATCTTACAAATTACACAGGCCAAAGGAAAAAAGGTCTATCAACCACTCCCCACAGAGGACCCAAAGCAGCGTAAACCAGATATTTCGAAAGCAAAGAGAATATTAAACTGGGAACCCGAAACTTCGAGAATAGCAGGATTGGAAAAAACGATTGCTTACTATCAATCGTTACCCATAGAAAATTTAGAACATAAAGACTTTACATATTATAACTTTAAGCAATGAGCAAAATACTTGTAACAGGCGGAACAGGATATATTGGTTCGCATACAGTTGTTGAATTACATAATGCAGGTTACACACCGGTTATCGTTGACAACTTATCTAATTCTAACATCAAAATGTTAGACCAAATTGAAAAAATTATCGGCATAAAACCTGAGTTTCATCAATTTGATTTATGTGACGAGACAAAAGTTTTAGAATTTGTTAAAAACAACACAGATATTAGCGGAATCATCCATTTTGCAGCATCCAAAGCAGTTGGAGAATCCGTTCAAAATCCACTAAAATACTACCATAACAACTTTTTCTCGTTAATCAATCTCTTAGAAGCTTATCGTGAAAAACCGGTGAACTTTGTATTTTCCTCTAGCTGCACCGTTTATGGAGAGCCCGATTACTTACCTGTAGATGAAGCTGCACCAGTAAAAAAAGCAACTTCTCCTTATGGCAATACCAAACAGATTGCAGAAGAAATTTTAGAAGAAACAGCTAACGCATATGACAACTTTAATATCATAGCATTACGTTATTTCAATCCAGTTGGAGCCCACGAAACTGCATTAATCGGAGAATTACCATTAGGAGTTCCTCAGAACCTTCTACCATTTATTACACAAACCGCTATTGGCAAACGTGATAAATTGACGGTATTTGGCAATGATTTCGATACGAAAGATGGTTTCTGTGTCCGTGACTTTATCCATGTTGTTGATTTGGCAAAAGCACACGTTGCAGCGATTAAATTATTAGAAAAAGGAAATCCTAAAGGAAAATACGATGTCTTTAACGTAGGTACAGGAAATGGATATTCTGTTTTAGAAGCCATTAAAGCGTTTGAAGAAGCATCGGGTCAAAAACTGAACTATGTAGTAGGGCCACGTCGTGAAGGAGATATCGTGAAGGTGTATGGTGATGTCACTAAATCGACCAATGAATTAAATTGGAAAGCACAATTAGGCATCTTTGAGATGATGGACAGCGCTTGGAAATGGGAGAAATACCTACACGAAAATCCAATCGTTTAATAAAAAAATAGGCTAGCTGTATTATTGGTTAGCCTATTTTACATTATCCCACAATCCTATCGACTAAAAGTTTGGTCTAATATCAGAAGATAGAACCAAATAACGTTCTTCTCCTATTTTCTTTCTCAGCCGCTGTTTTGCTTTTTTCACAGCATCTTCAGTAATCCCCAAAATATTGGATATCTCGGTGTTTTTCAAACCCAATTTACCTAAGAAAATGAACCTCAGATTTGACTCTGTCAACTCAGGAAATTTCCGAAGCAAATCATTATAGAAGAGTGGATACTCCTTTAAAAATGCTTCTTTAAACAAAATCCATTTATCCTCCGTCATCAAATGCGATTCCAATAGCGCTTGTAGCTGCCCCCTCTCGTTCTCAATAGACGAAAAAGAAGTTTGCTCCACCTTTACAATTTCTGCCTTTAAGTTGGCAATATATTCGTTCTTTTCTTTCAAATAGATCGTAAAAGAACTGAGATTATTATTTGCTTCCATTAGTTTTTGGTCAGACAAATACTTTTCCATCTGTAGACTCAAAACACGCCTTTCATAGAGCACAGTTCGCACTTTCAGTTTTCGCTTAAATAAGACAAAAAGACTAATCGACAGCGCCAATAACAATACAACAACGATACTATAGGCTCTCTTCTTAAACAACTCTTTGTCCAAACGTTCATTTCCTAGTTCTATTTTATGGATATAACTTTCCTGTTCCGCCAACCACTTCAATTTTTGAAGCTTCTCATCGCTATTCCACAGCTGCAGGCTATCATTAAGCTGTATTAATCTTCTTCTAGCCAACAACTCGTTCTTTTCATCATGACGTCTTACTGCGAGCTCCAATCTAATTTCCGTGATTTCTTTCTCCGATTTCTTTAGATAGACTTTACTAGAAGCATAAATAGCCGCACGATTGATTGCATTTTCAGCTTCCGTCAATTTCCCTTGATCTAAATAAACGTGGGCCAATAAAGTATAGGCATACATGGTATTTTGTTCACTACCGTGCTGCTCTGAATAAACAATATCTTCTAACAAAAGTGCTGCTGCCATTTCCAAATCACCTCTTCCTCTATAGATGAGAGCCTGATTGCCGAGCGCTTTACCCAGTCTAATATTATCCCCGTTTAACTTTGACAATGCCTCAGTCTCTTTAAAAAACCGAAAAGCAGTTGTTGTATCAGCCATATTCAAGTAAGTGACACCTAATGCATCAAGGATACTGCCCATCACCTCTGATTTTGGATTAGCATATTGACGAGCAAGATTCAAATACTCTAAACTTGCACTATTATCACCCAGAGTTCCAAAAAAATACCCCATATTACGTAAAGAGATATCTGGATTTGGTAATTTATTTAATGACACTACAGGTAAAATATTTCTAATTTCCAAAAACACTTGAAAAGCCTCTGTAAGCACACGAAAGTTATATAGGTAAAAACCATAGTTGGCTTTAGTCCAAAATTCCAGCTCTTTATCCCGATTACGTTTTGCCTTTTCAATTGCAGATAAATACAAACCTGTACTTCTATCATTGATAGCATCATAAGCCTCTGCCATCCCATTTGCCAGCATATTATCGTAAGCGATTAATAGCGAAGCATCATTGTATACTTTGGCAAAGGTGATAATAGGTTTTAAGTAATTTTTCAAAGCAAGAGTATCTTTCCCAAACTCCTTCTCTTGTTTCATTAAATATTCAATCCTACTCTTGCTAGAAAATAAATCTTCCAATCTGATTGATTCAGCAAAGGCAGTGTTAAAAAAAACTAACGTAAAGAAGAATAAACTAAGAAATTTCAAATCAATAGGTTCTTATTAAAATTTGTGGGTATTTATCTACAAATATAAATAATTTTAGATGTAGTTTAGATAGAAGCTTCATTAAAAAAATGTAACTAAAAATAGCTGATTTTATAAAAATCATAAAAGAAGTGAACTTTCCATATATTGAAGATAAACGTACAGAAAAGTTTTTCTATCATCTTGAATATATACGAAAAATTCCAAATTCCCACTAAATTTTTTAAACTGTAAATTTTCTCCTATCTTTAAATCATGTCAATCCATCAAGATCCAGAATTAAAAAAAGCAGTGCTAAACCTTCCTGTAAAAGAAAAAGATAAGTTATTGCTAAGATTGATTAGTAAAGATAAAATGTTAATCAAGCAACTTCATTTTCAACTGTTAGAAGATGAATCTGACTTAGAGCAACGTATCGAAAACTTAAGGAACCAGCTTAAACAACTTTTTGACTTAGGAGAATCGCAAGTATTCAACTCCCCAAGCTTGAGTAATTTTGTGGGATTAAATAAATTGGTGAAGCAAGCAAGTGGCATGATCAATGAGCATGAGAAAGTCACCAAAGATAAAGTTAGTGAAGTAGAATTTCGGATTTATGTCCTAGAAAGAGCTATTATCAATTACCCAGCTCTTTTAAGTTCATCCTATCAATCAGCAGCTCATAAACTTCAAAAATACATCGCAGGAAGAATAAAACATGCCGTGGGAAAATATGCAAAGATTCACGAAGACCATCAGTTTGATTTTAGAGAGAATTTCCAAAACATTCTAGATACAGCCAATAAGAGCGCATTGAAGGATTATATACAGGTCTTACAAATCAATACGGACTTATGATGCTTTGTTACGAATCCGCTCAAGATTAAGGAAATTAAATAACGATACATACCAATACTCGAATACGTAGTTACACCAGTTGAGATGAGTTAAAATCGACAAGATTCATCTCATTTATTTATCAAAGTACCAGATAGGTAAAGCTAATTTTGTAACAACCCATCATTTTCATTAAATTCGCAGTATTCCAAATTAGTGAACGCGTGGGAATTAAAGAAATTATAGAAAAATACGGTCAAAGTGAGTTAACACAAACTTTGACAAAAGCGATACAAGCTAAAAATCCAAAGGTCCAATTAAAAGGTCTTATCGGTTCATCTGATGCCGTCATTGCTGTAGCGAGTTATACCTTACAAGAACGACCTTATCTCTTTATCCTACCAACACATGAAGATGCATCCTATTTCCTAAGTGATCTCGAAAGCCTCCTTGATAAACAAGTTTTATTTTTCCCGACCTCCTACCGTAAGCCTTTTGATTTTACCCAGCTGGATGCAACCCACGTTTTACAACGTGCAGAAACGTTAAACGTGTTAAACCACGCATCCGAGTTGCCAAAAATGGTCGTTACATATCCGGAAGCGATTGCGGAAAAAGTCATTAATAGAAGTGATCTCGAAAAAAACACCTTAGAGATAACGGAAAACACAAAATTAAGTATAGACTTTATCAATGAGTTTTTATTTGAATACGAATTCGACCGCGTAGATTTTGTTTACGAACCAGGGCAATATGCCATCAGAGGTGGAATTGTAGATATATTCTCCTTCTCTAATGACCTACCATATCGGATAGAATTTTTTGGTGACGACATTGAAAGTATTCGAACATTTGAAATTGAATCTCAATTATCTGTATCAAAAATCCATAAAGTAACAATTGTTCCCAACGTACAAGCTAAATTTTTAACCGCACAAAACATCTCCCTATTGGAGTATATTGACAGGGATGCTGTTGTTTGGATAAAGGATGTACAGTTTACATTGGATACCATAAAAGATGGAAATAGAAAAGCAACAGAATTTTGGAATGCTTTAACAGAAAAAGAAAAGAAAGACAATTCAGAGTGGATAAATCCTGCATATGGATTTTCTGATGAAAAGAATTTCAATGCTTTACTTTTTGATTTTCCAATTATCGAATTCGGGAAACAATTCTTTTATAAGCCCGATACCACAATCAAATTTGATATCCATCCACAACCTTCATTCAATAAAGATTTTAACCTGTTAATCCATAATTTCAAAGAGAATGAGAAAAATAAAATTGAAAATTTAATCTTTTCAGATTCTCCCAAACAGATTGAAAGAATATACAAAATCTTAGAAGACCTCGACAAAACAGTCACTTTTATCCCGATACACAAAGGGTTCAGGGAAGGTTTTCGCGACGATGACGTCAAATTAGCATGCTATACGGATCATCAAATTTTTGATCGATACTATAAATACAAAAGAAAAAAAGGCTATGAAAAAAGCCAAGCGATTACTTTAAAAGACCTACGCGATCTCAAACCTGGTGACTACATCACCCATATCGATCATGGTGTAGGAAAATATGCGGGACTTGAAAAAATAGAAGTCAACGGAAAATCTCAGGAAATGATTCGATTGAGTTATGCCGACAACGACCTCCTTTATGTCAACATCAACTCGCTAAATCGAATATCTAAATACTCCGGTAAAGAAGGATCTATCCCAAAAATGAACAAATTGGGTACCGATGTTTGGGACAAGCTGAAGAAAACAACAAAAAAGAAAGTTAAAGATATTGCCCGAGATTTGATCATGCTCTATGCCAAACGTAAAGCACAGACGGGTACAGCTTTTAGTCCAGATAGCTATCTTCAAAATGAATTGGAGGCATCCTTTATGTATGAAGATACTCCAGATCAGGAAAAAGCTACAGCAGATGTTAAACGCGATATGGAATCGCCACACCCAATGGATCGGTTGATCTGTGGTGATGTCGGATTTGGAAAAACAGAAATTGCTATTCGCGCAGCATTTAAAGCTGTCGCAGACAGTAAACAAGTAGCCATTTTAGTCCCCACAACCATTCTTGCACATCAACATTTTAGAACTTTTAACGAACGTCTTAAAGATTTACCCTGTACCATTGATTACATCAATAGGTTTAAAACAGCAAAACAAATTAAAGAAACACTAGCCAAATTGGCCGAAGGTAAAATCGATATTATCATTGGTACGCATCGTTTGGTCAGTAAGGATGTTAAATTCAAAGATCTGGGATTAATGATCATTGATGAAGAACAAAAATTTGGTGTCTCTGTCAAAGAAAAATTAAAATTATTACGTGCCAATGTCGATTCACTGACATTGACCGCTACACCAATTCCCAGAACCTTACATTTCTCGCTCATGGGAGCAAGAGATTTAAGTCTCATAAACACGCCGCCACCCAATCGTCAACCCGTACAAACAGAATTACATGTATTCAATGAAACATTGATACAAGAGGCGGTGTCATTTGAACTGGAACGTGCAGGTCAAGTATTCTTTATCCATAATCGTGTTGCCGATTTAAAACAATTAGGCGCTATGATTCAGAAACTAGTCCCTAACGCACGAGTAGGTATCGCTCACGGTCAATTAGAAGGTGATGATCTGGAAGATGTCATGCTTAAATTTATCAATCATGATTTTGATGTATTGGTTGCCACAACCATCATTGAAGCTGGTCTAGATATTCCCAATGCCAACACCATCATCATCAATCATGCACATATGTTCGGTCTGAGCGATCTTCACCAAATGCGTGGACGTGTGGGACGTTCCAATAAAAAATCGTTCTGTTATCTGTTAAGCCCTCCCCTATCCACACTTACTTCTGAAGCCTATAAACGACTTTCTGCAATAGAGGAGTTTTCAGAATTGGGAGCAGGATTTAACGTCGCTATGCGCGATCTAGATATTCGCGGTTCTGGTAACTTATTAGGCGGTGAGCAATCTGGATTTATTGCTGAAATTGGTTTTGAAATGTATCATAAGATTCTTGATGAAGCTATCCAAGAGTTAAAAGAAGATGAGTTCTCAGAAGTTTTTGCCGATGACAAAGACCACAAGTACGTTTCATTTACACAGATCGACACCGATATGGAAGTATTGATCCCAGATGAATATGTAACCAATATCAGTGAACGTTATAATTTATACACAGAAATATCGAAACTTGAGAATGAAGAACAACTGACTGATTTTGCAGTATCATTAGAAGACCGATTCGGCCCTGTACCACATGAAGTCTTTGAATTATTTAATACATTACGCTTACAATGGTTCGGAAAGCAGATTGGATTTGAGAAAATATCCTACAAGAAGAACACCTTAAAAGGTTATTTTGTCAACAATCCAAAATCATCTTACTTTGAGTCAGATCAATTTGGAAAGGTGCTGTCATTTGTCCAACAACACCCAGAAATTAGCAATCTGAAAGAAATTAAAAAACAGTTAAGATTAGCTTTAAGCAATGTCAATAGTATTGGCTATGCCTTAAAGCTTTTAAAAGAAATGGTTTAAAATAAAGGTTATCATATTTATTTTACTAAAAAGGGTTTCTATCTTGTGATAGAAACCCTTTTTAGTAAATCAATGCTATAAAACCGATGTACCATCATCCGTTTTCACTTGAATTACGGTCAATTCTTTTCCAAAGTGCGCTAAGTATTGGGGAGATACTTGAGCGATGAATTCAGATACAAAATCGTCTTTTACAAGATTGATCGTGCAACCTCCAAAACCACCTCCCATTTGTCGTGCGCCCAATACCTGTGGGAATTGTTTAGTAAAGTCCACCAAATAATCGGACTCCTCACAGCTTACTTCATATTCTTTACTCAAGCCATGGTGTGAAGCGAACAGATTTTGACCTAATGCAACCAGATTACCAGCCTTCAAATGTTCGCATGCTTCATGAACACGCTCGCTTTCTTCTACGACAAAACGCGTTTTTGTGTATACTTCAGCATCCTTATCCTTCACCATTTCGTCCAACATAGCAACCGAAACATCGCGCATATTGACAACTGTAGGGTATTTCTCCTTTATCCACGCTATTGCTTTTTTACATTGTTCCACACGTTTATTGTAAGCTGTGTCACCTAAAGCATGCTTCACATTTGTATTCAACAAAATAATGGTATAACCATCCAATACCAATGGAACGTATTCATATTCCAATGAACGACAATCTAATTTTAGCACATGATCCTTTTTACCAAAAGTCGAGGCAAATTGGTCCATAATACCACATTTAACACCGGCATACGTATGCTCTGCCAATTGTCCAATTTTAGGAATCTCCAAGCGCTCTATATGTAATTCAAATAGTTCACTTAACGCCAATGTCGTAGCACATTCAACTGCTGCAGAAGACGACAATCCTGCTCCCAAAGGGACATCACCATCGATATAAAGGTTAAATCCACCAATTTCAAAGCCTCTTTTTTGAATTTGATCAACAACTCCTAAAATATAATTTGGCCAATGTAGATCCGTAGGAGCAATATGATCCAATTCAACCTCATATGCTCCTTTATAATCTTCAGCATATAAAGAAATTAAATTATCTGCCCTCTTAGAAACCGCGATATAGACCGCTTTATCGATTGCTGCAGGAAGCACAAAGCCATCATTATAATCCGTATGCTCGCCAATGATATTGATCCGCCCAGGAGAGCGTACAACAATAGGGTCTGCTTGAAAAATAGATTTAAATTTACTTTGTATTAATTCTTTTGTGATCATATTTTAAACGTTTTTATAATGAGTGGTAGCGCACTTTCTTAATTGTTGAGCCGCAAATTCAGGTGTAATATCACGTTGCGGATTTGCAAGCATTTCGTAACCTACCATAAATTTTTTAACGGTTGCAGAACGTAATAATGGTGGATAAAAATGCATATGCCAGTGCCATTCTGGGAAATCTCCACTATTCACTGGTGCCTGATGCATACCTGCGGAATAGGGAAATGATGTATTAAAAAGGTTATCATAGCGTGTCGTCAGCAATTTCAAAATTGCAGCCAAATCCTCCTTTTCCTCCTCTGTAAAAGCTAATATATTCTGAATAGGTCTTTTGCTCACAATCATTGTCTCGTATGGCCAAGAAGCCCAATAAGGCACTAATACCACAAACGAGTTGTTCTCGTCGATAATTCGCTCCTGCTTTTTCAATTCTGCATTTACATAAGCGCCAAGCATAGTTCTCCCATGCTTATCAAAATATTGTTTCTGATTTTTAGACTCTTTTTGAAGCTCTACGGGTACATGATTCTGCGACCATATTTGACCATGGGGATGGGGGTTGCTACATCCCATTATGGCACCTTTATTTTCAAATATTTGAATATACTTTATCCATTCATGCTTTGCCAAGTCTGCAAATTCTGCTTGCCATACATCTACAACAGCTTTAATAGCTGGAACAGTCATTTCTGGAAGCGTCAGATCATGTCGCGGAGAAAATGCAATAACTTTACAAATACCTTTCTCCGATTCCGCGATGAACAGCTCTTCTTCGTTGATATCTGCCGATGGTGTATCCTTCAAAAGTGCAGAGAAGTCGTTTACAAAAACGAAACTTTCTGAGTAATTTGGATTGACATCACCATCCGCACGCTTATTTGTTGGACACAGGTAGCACTTCTCATCGTATGCTGGTCTTTGTTCTTGATTTACATCTTCTACTTGTCCCTGCCAAGGTCTTTTACTTCTATGTGGAGAAACCAGAACACGTTCTCCTGTAAGAATATTCAACCGAGTATGGGGATCCGAATTAATTTCGAATGATTGTTGCATGATAATATTATTATTTCACAATTTTAGTCCCTAAAGATAGTAATTAGACCGTTAAAGAAAATGGCAATAAAAAAAATAAGCACTCGATTGAGTGCTTATTTTTTTTATTGCCAATATGACCACTTTTCCTAGTAGGTAGGATAGATAATTTTTTTATTATACACGCGCTTTTGGGTCATTCCCTTTTATAAGTTCAAAAATAGTAATCTCAGGTAATATTCCCACACGTCCGGGATAGCCTAGAAAACCATAGCCAACATTTACATAGAGTTGTTTATTCTCCTTTTCTTTATATAAGCCAGCCCACTCTTTGTATACATATTTAGCCGGACTCCATTGTACATTTTTCAGACGAACACCGAATTGCATACCATGTGTATGTCCTGCAAACATCACATCAACATCTGTATCCAATACCTGAGCACGCCAATGTGAAGGATCATGAGAAAGGAGCAATTTAACAGACTGCTCTTCTGTACCTAATAATGCCTTTTGTAGATCGCCATGTTTAGGAAAGCGACCTGTGCCCCAGTTTTGAACCCCAATTATAGCCAATTCTTCATTATCAACCTTTAAAATGCGATTTTCATCGTTCAGTAAATCCCAGCCCATAACTTTATGCGTCTCGATCAAATCCTGAAGATTTTTTCTTTTGGCAGCTGAATCTTCTTTTCCAAAATAGTAATCACCGTAATCATGATTTCCTAAACTCGAGAAAACACCTAAGTCAGCTTTCAGCCTAGAGAAGATATCTTGATAATCACGCATTTCTGACGCGACATTATTGACCAAATCTCCAGTGAAAAAAATTGCATCGGGCTTTTCATTCAATAATAAATCGACACCACCATTAACTGCTTTTCTATTGTAAAATGACCCCGAATGGACATCGGAAATTTGCCCGATTGTCATACCATGAAAAGCTGCGGGTAAGTTCGGCAAATATAACTTTTGACGGCGTATCCGATAGTCATAAGCGCCAGAAATAATTCCCCAGCTTAGAGGTACCAGTGGCGATGCACCAACCAAAATCCCTGCTTTCGTTAAAAAATCCGATCGTGTGATTCCTTTGACAGGCTCTTCAGCTATTGGCATTTCCAATACATTGACCGCTTGTTTCACTGTTTTTTTTGGTGTTACCAATCTTGATAGCCATAGTCCCCCTCTTCTCAAATCATCCAGGATAAGGACGAAGAAAAAGAAAAACTTAGAGGCTGCAGTGAGAAAAAATGCAACTAAAAAAACAGAACGAACTATAAGTGGGATATTGAATTTAAAAGATATGAGAACCCCTAGAGAAAGTAAAATTGAATAACCCCACCAAAGAATTCCAAAAGTTTTAGTCTTTGCAAACTTGATCTTCGTTGCCTTTAATGCAAAAAAGATATAAAAATCTAATATCAGAAGTATAATTACATTTACTATTAACATCGTTGTTTTAAATTAGTACTAAGCATCTAAAGCCAATCGCTTTAAAGCCTCAATCCACTTAGGGTCACCGTTTAGGCTTTCAACAAGTTGAACCTCCTCGCCTCCTAAATGCTTAAACTCATTAGCATATTCCACGCCAATTTCATCAATTGTTTCAATACAATCCGCAACAAATGCTGGGCTAAATACTAGAAGTTTCTTCTTTCCACTTTTAGCCAAAGTCTCCAATAAACTAGATGTATAAGGCTGAATCCAAGGTTCTTTACCTAATCTTGACTGAAAACAGATACTATACTGATCTTTTTGCAATCCTAAATCCTCCGCGATAGCGCGCGTCGTTGCATGACATTGTGACAAATAACAGAAAGAATTGACGTTAATTTTACATGAATCACATCCATCCTCCGGACATTTTAACTGCTTTGTCGGGTCAACTTTCCCCAATTGGCGGACAGGAAGTCCGTGGTAGCTGAAGACGATATGATCAAAACTAGCAATATCATGTTGTCTTGCGTGATCGGCATATGTTTCAATCATCAAAGGTTCTTGGCAATAACTGCTTACGAAACTCATGCTTGGCAGATAGTTCCATTTACGGATCAACTCCATCACACGATCGATAACCGAGCCACTAGTGGCGGAAGCGTATTGTGGGAATAAAGGTATAACACGAATCGAATCTAGCATCATACCCTCCAAATTTTTCAACGCATTTTCAATGGAAGGGTTTTGATAACGCATAGCCAGTTCAACATGATAATCTTCACCCAATGATTCTTGCAAAAGATCACGTTGCATTAGGCTATAATACATCAATGGAGAACCAGTCTCTTTATCCCAAATTGTTTCATAAATCTTAGCTGATTTTGGAGCACGGGTTGGAGCGATAATCCCTTTAACTAAAAGAGTTCTATTGATATATGGAATATCAATTACTCTTCCATCCATTAAAAATTCTGTCAAATATTTTCGAACATCTGATGTAGCAGGACTATCTGGAGTCCCCAGCTGAACTAATAAAATTCCTTTGGTAGCTTTCTTACTCATTTAACACAAAACTACGGAAATTACACGGTAGATAGTGGCTATCTACGACAAAATGAAATATTTATGACGCGAAATTTTGGATCTACAGGGCTTCTAGAAAGGTTTTAACTTCTTTCATAAGCCACATCGGAGTTGATGTTGCCCCACATATACCCACGCTATCGTGTTCGTTAAAGCCTGCAATATTAATCTCGCTAATTTCTGAAACGAAATAAGTGTTGGGGTTTTCTTTAAGACATACTTCAAAAAGTACCTTACCGTTAGAAGATTTCTTTCCAGAAACAAAAACAATCTTATCGTACTTTTTAGCAAAGTGTACTAAATCTTCATAACGGTTTGAAACCTGGCGGCAGATGGTATCATTGGCCTTGACTTCATATCCTCTTTTAATCAACTCCTCTTTAATTTCATAAAACCGATCAACGCTCTTCGTCGTTTGGCTATAAAGGGTAAAGGAAGCTGGTAAATCAGCATCATCCAATTCTGCAATATCTTGGAACACCAATGCCTCATTATTCGTTTGTCCCTGAAGACCAACAACCTCGGCATGGCCATGCTTACCAAAAATTAATATCTTTTCCTCTTGATCAAAGGAGGTTTTAATTCGATTTTGCAACTTGAGTACAACAGGACAAGAGGCGTCAATCAGCGTAATGTTATTTTCTAATGCAATCCTGTAAGTTTCGGGGGCTTCGCCGTGGGCACGGATGAGCACTTTCTCATGCTGCAAAGTTGGCAACACATCATGAGCGATAATACGTAGGCCCTTCGCTTTAAGGCGGGCTACCTCCTCATCATTATGTACAATATCACCTAGACAGTACAAATAACCATCTTCTTCCAAGATTTCTTCGGCCATATCTATCGCATAGACTACACCAAAACAAAACCCTGAATCTTTATCAATATCAACTGTTAGATTTAATGCCATAATAATACAAAGTTAATCATTTCTAGATACTCTAGAAAAATACTTTTTTCAAAGAAAATGTGACAAGAGGTGATGAATAGAAGAATATAACGCGCTTATCTTTCAGTTATTGGCAGAAATCATTACTTTTGCAAAAAAAATAACATTAATGGCAACTAACAGAACTTTTACGATGATCAAACCAGATGCAGTTGCAAATGGTCACATCGGCGCAATTTTGAATGATATTATTGCTGGCGGTTTCAAAATCGTAGCAATGAAATATATTCAATTGTCTACTGAAACAGCTGGTGCATTTTATGCAGTACACAAAGAGCGTCCTTTCTATGGAGAATTAGTAAACTTTATGACTTCAGGTCCTATCGTTGCTGTAATCTTAGAAAAAGACAATGCTGTTGAAGATTTCCGTACATTGATCGGTGCTACTAACCCAGCTGATGCTGCTGAAGGTACTATCCGTAACAAATATGCAAAATCTATCGATGCGAATGCAGTTCATGGATCTGATTCTGATGAAAATGCACAAATCGAAGGATCTTTCTTCTTCTCACAATTCGAGAGATTTTAGTCTTAATCAAAATCATAAGAAAGGCGTTCAGCATACAAGTTGAACGCCTTTTTCATTTCTAAAAATCTCGTTTACCAAGATATTCATTCTCTTTAGCGGTCATCAACGCTTTATCTTCTGGTTTTTTATCGTAATATCCACATAAATGCAATACACCATGCATGATAACGCGATGTAATTCTTCTCTGCTATCGACCTTAAATTTATCCGCATTTTCAGAAATACGCTCAACACTGATGAAGATATCTCCCGCGATTACATCTTCATCTTCCGAAGAATCGAAAGTAACCACATCAGTATACGTATCGTGGTTCAAATATTGTTTGTTGATTTCCAACAAGTACACATCTGAACATAAAATGAAACTTAACTCTCCTACACGTTTAAATCCTTCAGATTTAATCGTTTTCATAATCCATTCTCTAATCTTTGCCTTTTCCTTTAATTTGAAATCAACATCTTCAGTAAAGAATAGGATATCTTTTAATGCCATATTAATATGCTTTTGTTTCCATATATGTCTGCAAAATAAGGGCTGCTGAAATTGTATCAACAATACCTTTTTCTTGCCTTTTATTTTTTTTCTTACCACTCTGAGCAATTACAGCAGAGGCCATTTTAGAAGTAAACCGCTCATCCACTTCTACCACGGTGATGGTAGGATATGTTTTCTTTAACCTGCGGACAAAGCCTAGCACATGTATGGCAGATTCCGAATCTGTTCCATCCATTTGCAATGGTTTCCCCACAACAAAAGTCTCCACTTGCTCATTATTAAAATAATCTTCTAAAAATTTCCAAACTTCGTCTGGATGCACCGTTGTCAATGCTGTTGCAATTATTTGCATGGGATCAGTCACCGCTATACCGATACGTTTGGTCCCATAATCAAAAGCCATTACTCTCATACTGATGCTTATCTTGAATATTTTGACAAAAATACAAATCTGTTTCTGTAAATAGATGCCCAATTGATTAAAATAATCTATAAATTTGCTAGACTTTAAATCAAAAGGAATGAAATACACCATACTAATTGGCCTTTTCTTGGCTGCTTCAAGTATAAAAGCAAATGCGCAAGATTACCAAGAGCTTGTTCTAAAGGATAGGCAAGAAAAAGCTTTGAGCTTATCTAAGTCCAAATTTGGACCCTTACCCGCAGATCAAGTACAGTTTTTAGATTACTTCCCAGTCGATCAAGATTACCGGGTTACAGCAGATGTAACTTTGTTATTGGGTGAGGAAACCTTCAAAATGCCCACCTACGATGGCACAAGCAACCCCTATAAACGTTACGCTATATTGAATTTCACCTTGAACAATAAACCTTATCAATTGACAGTTTATCAAAGTGCAGCACTATTTCAAAATCCACAGTACAAGAATCACTTATTTTTACCCTTTTTAGATTTAACAAATGGTGAAGAGAGTTATAGTGGTGGACGTTACATTGATTTATCAACTGAAGATATCATAAGCGGTAAGGCAACCATCGATTTCAATACCGCATACAATCCTTATTGTGCGTACAGTAATGGCTATCGCTGCCCTGTACCACCCCAAGAAAACATTTTAGAAACCAAGATTATGGCAGGAGAAAAAGCATTCCATAAAGAAAAAAACGAAAGACCTATTGATATCCAATCGGGAATGAACTTTAATCAGGAAGACTTACAGATTATTACTAGTGGACCAGCAACAGAAAAGCTACGCATACTGCAAATAACTGATAAAAAAGACCTTGCTATACTGACAACTCCATCAGTTGACCTTAAATATAATGATTCCTCAATTTCTGCATTAGAAAAGAGAATGTTAAGCACGGTTCAACATCCCGAGCATGCTGGCGTTGGTATCGCGGCACCACAGGTAGGAATCAATAAAAATTTAATCGTAGTTCAAAGATTTGATAAAGAACATGAACCATTTGAAAGCTATATCAACCCTAAGATTATTTGGAGATCAAAATTGACGCGAAAAGGAGTAGAAGGATGTTTATCCATACCCGACCGTAGGGAAGATGTATTACGAAGCTATACAATTCGACTGCAACACATCAGTAAAGAAGGAAAGATAATGGAAGAAAATATTGAAGGATTTACGGCAGTCATCTTCCAACACGAAGTTGACCACTTATATGGCATCCTTTATCCCGATCGTGTAGAACAAGCGCAAAAAGAAGAGTTTGAACCTTTAAGTGAAAAAATGGAATTTTTCATAAAACCACATGCTTTGCGTCCTTAAGAACACCCCGAGAACTAGAACTACCTCTATTATTTTTTAATGATTTAATACCGGTTTATAATTCGATTGAGATTCACACAACTTAACACCTGCTTTGTATCAGCTCGGTATTTTTTAGAGTTATACTAGAGGTATTATACAGGGTTTATAGAGGGTTCGTAGAGGTAAAGCTCTATAAACCCTCTATAAATTCTATCTAATAACAGTTTTAATATCGAAGTAGGTATTACTTTGATACTAAGTTGATATGAATGCGCTTTCAACAAAACACCGCCCTTACTTAAGAGCATTTCTTAAATTATTAATCGCATTTAAATTTCAAGACAAAAAAAGAGCATAAAACTATATTTTATGCTCTTTTTTGAATTTATAATGCTTGTCAATACTTGACCGCATAAGACTTCTTCATTTTTTCTCAGAAGGTCGTACTTACCGCGCGATCATTTTAATTTCAAACAAAGTATTCCAAAGTTTACCGGTCACAAATAGACGATCGCCCGCCTGATCATATGCAATACCATTCAACTCATTATCATATTGTGCATGCTGGTAGATTCCTACCAAATTTATTCTACTCTCTACCACTCCTGTTTGCGGATTGATAATAACAATAATATCTTGTTCATATACATTGGCATATACCTTTCCATTGATATACTCCAATTCATTTAATGCAGCAACCTTTCCATTATTGTCATATACCTCAATGAAATCTATTTCTTCCTGCGTATTTGGATCTAAGAAATATAATTTATGTGATCCGTCAGACTTAATCAAACGTTTACCATCAAATGTTAGCCCCCACCCCTCTTTGCTATTATGATAAGGAAATGTTCTCTCCAATTCAAAACTTGATTTATTTAGAACGAAGCCTTCCATATTTCTCCATGTTAACATCACGATTTTATCCCCAACAATGGTCATGCCTTCGCCGAAATATTTTTCTGAGTCAAAATCTTTTCGCTGCAATACCTTCCCTGATTTTAAATCGACACGTCGCAATGAGGTAAGTGTACCATTTCCGCTACCAGTAGACTCGTATAGAAATCCATTTTCGTATTGCAGTCCTTGTGTAAATGCTGTTGTATCATGAGGGAACTTATTAACAACCTCAAAACCATACTCCTTAGGTGCAGGAGGTACCACACTAATATATTCACTCGCACTGTCTACTTTAGCTCCCTGATATAACTTCGCCGAAATATTGCGAGCACCTAGCGCTAAGTTTTTGCTATCGACTTGAAGTGCTGTTGTATCTTGCTTTTGTCCAACCACCTGATTATCGATATAATACACCACAGAGTCCAAATCTGATGAGGAAAATTTCAATTGCAACTGAATGGGCTCTCCTTGCTCTATGGATTGACTCGTGTCAGGTTTCGCAAACTCAAGCTTACTCGATTTCTTAGTTTTACAGGCTCCAAGCCCAAATATTAATCCTAAAAAGACATACGTTGTTTTTTTCATATAAAATATACTTTATTCATTCCAGAACGCATCTTTGATATGTTCTATTTGTATGGTTTCTTTATCCGCGATAACGATGGATACGATATCAAAACGGATCTCTCCTTGTACCTTATATTTTTTTAAATAATAATCCGCTGCCCTTGTCAATTTTCTCTTTTTTTTCCAATCGACAAATTCAAATGGCTCACCGTAATCAATTTGACGTCGTGTCTTCACTTCAACAAACACCAAAATATCAATATCTTTGACAATCAAATCTACTTCTAAATTCTTACACCGCCAATTTCTTAACAAAATTTCACAGCCTAAATCCTGCAGAAATTTCTCAGCATATGATTCGCCTAATTTTCCAAATTCAAGATGTTTGGCCATACTTTATTTGACTACGGTATTTCCGAGCAATCCTCCCAACATCTTCTCTGCGTCTTTAAGCTTTTGATATTTAAAAATTAATACCTCTACATTTACGTCGTCTTTCTCACTTTTTAATTCTTCCCTAATCTTATCCATCTCACGTGTTATCTTCCGCTTCTTAATTCGGTAAATTGCCGTAACAACAAGTGCTTTTAGGTGTTCGTATTCTTGGGTGACATAAATTTTGCGTTTATCATCGTTCCAATTTTCACTCAAATTGTATTTTGATGCCACGCAATTAATCGCAAGCTCAGCAACAGTATCATCTGGATTTGAATAAAACTGTTTTGCTTCGGGGATTTCATATTTTTCAGCTGCTTCTCGGTAAACTTTTAAAATATAAGCCGCAGCCTTATCCTCAAAATTAACGTCCTCAATATTACTAAGTAATACGCCTGCTACAGGAATATCTCCATCACCTTCCCAGGTCGCTAAATAATCTCCATAATTAATCAGGATACGTATTATCTCACGTTCTTGTAGAATTTCTGGTGTAATTTGTTGCGTCGGTGTTTCACCTACAAGTGCTGCTGCCCCACCTCTTTCTTCATCTGTCATGAAGAAATCTGCAGGCGGACCGTCCATTGGCGGTACACCTGAACCTATAGCAGGTGTGCTCTTCTTGCTAAAATCCTTATCTGCTCTTTTAGCTTTTGAAATTCGTATTTTATTAAGTTCAGAAAGTAAGATTCGCTCTTCAATATCCAATAAATTGCTACACTCTCGAATAAATACGGATACTTTAATTTCATCAGGTATCAGTGCAATACTTTCAACTACATCACGAATAACTTCTGCTCGTTTGATTGGGTCATTATTCGTGTCACGAAGTAGGATCCTTGTTTTATAAAAAATAAAATCTTGTTGATTTTCCTTGATGTAAGCTTTAAATGCCGAAGATCCAAATTTCTTCACATAAGAGTCTGGGTCATTCCCATCAGGGAATAGCAAAATCTTAACGTTCAAACCTTCTTCAAGCAACATATCTGTTCCACGAAGGGACGCTTTTATTCCTGCTTCGTCTCCATCATAAAGTATCGTGACATTTTTAGTAAAACGTGCTATCAACCGAATCTGAGCGGTAGTCAATGATGTTCCTGAGGAAGACACCACATTTTCAACCCCTGCCTGATGCGTGGATATAACATCTGCATAACCTTCGACCAAATAGCAATTATCATCATCCATGATTGCTTTTTTGGCGAAATTAAGCCCATAAAGCACATCTGACTTATGATAGATATCACTCTCCGGCGAATTTACATATTTGGGAACTTTCTTATCAGTCTTTAAAGTTCGGCCTCCAAAACCGATAACTCTTCCTGTAAGATTATGAATTGGGAACATGACACGTCCACGGAATCGATCGTACAGGCTCTTATCATCCCGCTCGATGGCGAGACCAATTTCTTTGAGATAGTCCGGATGAAAACCAGCCTTTACGGCAGCATCAACAAAAGCGGTCCAATTATCGGGAGAATAGCCGAGTTCAAATTTCTTAATGATGTCTTCACGGTATCCGCGTTCTTTAAAGTAATGCAATCCAATAACCTGTCCCAACTCTGTGGTCCACATCTGCTCTTTAAAAAATTTACTTGCCCAACCGCTGAGTACATATAAGCTTTCTCGCTTATCTTGCGCCGCTAATTGCGCAGGCGATCGTTCTACTTCTTCGACCTCGATGCTATATTTATTGGCAAGATATCGGATGCCTTCTGGATAGGAAAATTTCTCCAACTCCATCACAAACTTCAACGAGTCTCCTCCTACACCACAACCAAAGCACTTATAGATACCTTTTGAGACAGAAACGTGGAAAGAGGGCGTTTTCTCATGATGAAAAGGACAATTCCCAATAAGCGATGTCCCTCTCTTTTTCAAGTCTACAAATTCCCCTACAACCTCCTCAATGCGAGCTGCATCCAACACTTTATCTATTATCTCTTGCTTGATCAATTTCGTATCCCTTTATGTTCAGTAAAATTAATAATTATATAAGCAATTACAACATCAAATTGATCTACATTCCTGCTACCCAAGCTAAATATTTTGTTATTTTTGTATTACTATAAAAATGCTTGAATAGAAAGCTATGTCATTTAATATCAAAAAAATCTGTTGTATTGGTGCTGGATATGTCGGAGGACCTACAATGTCTGTGGTTGCCCAACAATGTCCTAACATCCAAATCACTATTGTAGATGTCAATGAAGACCGTATTGCGGCCTGGAACGATGAAAATCTAGACAACCTACCCATTTACGAACCCGGATTGGCAGAAATTGTTGCTGAAGCGAGAGGTCGCAATTTATTTTTCTCTACAGAAGTTGAGAAAGCCATCGATGAGGCAGATATGATCTTTATTTCGGTCAATACCCCAACGAAAAACTATGGGAAAGGAAAAGGTATGGCCGCTGATCTCAAATACATTGAACTATGTGCAAGACAAATTGCTGCTGTTGCTAAAACAGATAAAATAGTGGTGGAAAAATCCACCCTACCTGTTCGTACCGCTGCCGCATTAAAAAGTATTCTAGACCATACCGGTAATGGTGTCAATTTTCATATCCTGTCAAATCCAGAATTCTTAGCTGAAGGCACGGCTATTCAAGATTTATTAGCTCCTGATCGTGTACTAATTGGGGGAGAAAATCAGGAGGCTATTGATACACTTGTAAGTATATACCAAAACTGGGTCCCTAATGATAAAATATTGACTACAAATCTGTGGTCATCAGAATTATCTAAATTAACGGCAAATGCTTTTTTAGCACAACGTGTATCTTCTATCAACTCCATTTCAGAACTTTGTGAAAAAACAGGAGCGAATGTCGACGAAGTAGCAAAAGCAATTGGCATGGACACCCGTATTGGTGCAAAATTTTTAAAAGCATCAGTTGGTTTTGGAGGTTCTTGTTTTCAGAAAGACATTTTAAACCTTGTTTACATTGCCAGAAGCTATGGGCTAAATGAAGTTGCAGATTATTGGGACCAAGTGATTATCATGAATGATCATCAAAAACATCGATTTGCAGATCATATTATTCAAACCTTATATAATACTGTTTCTGGAAAGAAAATCACGTTTTTAGGATGGGCTTTCAAAAAAGACACGAACGATACTAGAGAATCTGCAGCCATATACGTTGCTGATTATTTATTAAATGAACAAGCGGAAATCACGATTTATGACCCAAAAGTATCTGCTGAACGTATATATGCTGACCTTGATTATTTGAATACGAGAAGCCCTGAAGAAAATAGAGCACTTGTAAAGGTCGTAAATGACCCTATGCAAGCTTGCGAAGATGCACATGCTATTGCAGTGTTGACAGAATGGGATGAATTTAAAGATTACGACTGGTCTATAATCAAAAAACAGATGAAAAGACCATCTTTTATTTTCGATGGCAGAAAATTGTTAAATAAATCGCATTTAGAAAATTTAGGTTTTAATTATTATGCCATTGGGAAATAACTCTTGGCATCATAAAAAAAGGGTTGTTCGCGAACAACCCTTTTTTATTACACCCTACCTCTAACATAGCGTGAGGTCATCTGAAAGACAGCGTTATACATTTAGAGTATAACATCAATCAGATTTATTAGTGCCTGTAATACCTTTTAAAAGAATAGAAGAAGAAAATTGAAAAGGCTTACAGGACTTTTTATCTGCTAAGAAATCATCTGATATATTTCGCTCATATAGCTTGATTCCGAAAGTGCATCTGAAAAATCATTCCATTCATCTTCGTTGAATACAAAGACAATCTCTGGACAAGGAGTATCAATCAACACCCTCATTTCTCCATCAGGAAAGCTAAAATAATTACTTTTGATATTACTCTGCATAGTCGCTGCAACAAATGCCTCAAACTTTAGATATCCCAAACTTAGGAGATAAGAATCCTGCCAAATATAAAATGTTTTACATTTGATGCAATAACTAATATGGGATTTACCTTTATGACTGAGAACAACTGACTGACACATATAATTCGCTTATATTAAAACATGAATACCACTATTATTATTTAGACTAATTATAAACAATAACCAAATGTAAAAATTATTTTTGTGTCTAACGAATAAAAACAAAAAAAGGAGCAAAATATTTTGCTCCTTTTTTTGTTTTTATTTTGGTCGACTAATTAATTCAACCCTCTTTTTATTAGCAAGTATTTTGGATCTGGATCAACACCTCTAAATGCTTTATACATTTCTGCTGGATCTCCAGTTCCACCTTTTTCTAAGATGTTACGACGGAATGAATCTGCCGTAGTTTGATCATACAATGATTTCTCCTTGAAAGCTGCGAAAGCGTCTGAATCTAATACCTCAGACCAGATATAGGCATAATATCCCGCAGAATATCCCCCTTCAAAAATATGTCTGAAATAAGTGCTTCTATAACGTGGGATAATGGCATCGATTAAACCCATTTTCTTCAAAGATTCTTTTTCAAATGCATTGATATCTCCTTTTATTGGAGCTGTAGCAGCGTGATAGTTCATATCAAGTAAAGATGCTGCTAAGTATTCCACTGTTGCAAAACCCTGATCAAAGGTTCCTGCTTTTTCCATTTTAGCTATTAAAGAATCTGGAATCGCCTCTTTTGTTTTATAATGTTTAGCGTACTCTTTCAATACTGATGCATCAGCCGCCCAATTTTCCATAATTTGAGATGGTAATTCTACAAAATCTCTGGAAACCGAGGTCCCTGCTAAACTTCTATATTTTACATTGGATAATAAGCCATGTAAAGCATGACCAAATTCATGGAACAAAGTACTTGCTTCATCAAAAGTTAATAACGCAGGTTGATCGCCAACAGGTTTTGTGAAGTTACAAACGATGGAGATTACAGGAGCATTGCGTTTTCCTTCTTTTTTACTTTGACTACGATAAGAAGTCATCCATGCACCACCGCTTTTCGATGCACGAGGAAAGAAATCGGCATATAATAATCCCAAATGCGAACCATCTTTGTCCTTAACCTCGTAAACCTCTACATCTTTATGGTAAACAGGGACATTATTTAACGCAACGAAAGTTAAACCATATAGTTTATGAGCAACTGCAAATGCACCTTCTCTTACAGTAGGTAAGCTGAAATAAGGTTTAATCTCATCCTCATTTAATGCAAATCTATTTTTGCGAATGATCTCTGTATAATATCTCCAATCATAAGGGGCCACCTCAAAATCGCCACCCTGTGCTTTGATTTCTTTATTGATATCTGCAGCCTCACCTTTTGCTTTACTTAGCGCTGGAGTCCACAGTTTATTAAGCAATTCGTATACGTTGGTTGGATTCTTAGCCATTGATTCTTCCAAGACGTATGCAGCATAAGAATTATAACCCAATAATTTTGCTTTTTCTAAACGTAGATTAGCAATCTTTCTTAAGACTTCCTTATTATCATGCGCATTATCATTATTTCCGCGCATTTGATAAGCTTCCCAAATCTGCTTTCTTAAATCTCTGTTCTGAGCATATTGCAAGAATGGCATAACAGAAGGATTTTGTAAAGTAAACAACCACTTGCCTTCTTTTCCTTTCGCTATTGCATCTTCAGCAGCAGCAGATTTTAATGATTCTGGCAAACCTTCTAATTGGCTAGCACTATCAACAACCATTTCAAACGCATTGGTCTCTGCTAATACATTTTGACCAAACTCTACGGTTAAACCTGCTAATTCAGAATTGATTTTCTTTAACTTCGTTTTGTCCGCATCATTTAAATTAGCGCCTGAACGAACAAAATTCTTATAGGTATTTTCCAACAGTTTAATATCTTCAGCATCTAAACCTAATGATGCCTTCTTATCCCAAACCGTTTTAATGCGAGCGAATAGTTTACTATTCATCGATATATCATCGTAATGGCCTGTTAATACAGGTGCCAATTCCTTATCTAAAGCACTGATACTATCGTTTGTATTCGCTTTACTTAAATTGCCAAATACACGCGATACATTACTCAATAAACTTCCTGCATTTTCAATCGCTAAAATTGTATTTTTAAAAGACGGTTCTTCTGTATTATTTACAATCGAATCAATTTCTAAATTATGAACTTTAATGGCCTCCTCGTAAGCAGGTTTAAAATGTTCATCCTTAATTTTATCAAATGGAGGAACATTAAAAGGGGTATCATAAGCTAATAATAGCGGATTATCAGTCATTTGTTTTTTTTCTTCACAACCAACAAAGGCAGTTGCCACAATCAAAAAAAATGGCAAAAGTCGTTTTTTCTTCATTATATAATTTTTTTTTCTCGCAATAATTTGGGCAAAGTTACAAATATTTGGTCAAGTAATCCTTTTTACAAAGATCAAAATAAGTAACTATATTTATCACAATAATGTAATAACCAGAAAAGTAATGAAACAATTTTTTATTTTTATTGTCTCTTTACCAATAAATTCGAATAAATGAATAGTATCAACCATTTTTTTCTGTATTGCGCTGGCATACATGAAGAAACCCTGCGTAAATATCCTCAAGAACATAATAAATATGTCGCCATAGGAGCAACGATTTTTTTCACAGGATTATTTGCCAGTCTTTCTGGCGGTTATGCTATGTATTTTGTATTTAGTGGAACTTATTTGGATTGGCTCTTAGCAATTGTATTCGGCCTAATATGGGGGTTGATGATTTTTAATATGGACCGATATATTGTCCTAAGCATCAACAAATCAAAGACAGGGTCGTTCCAATTTCTACAAGCCTTACCTCGTATCTTATTGGCCATACTAATTGGAGTAGTCATTTCTAGGCCTTTGGAACTTAAAATATTTGACAAGGAAATTAGGGAAAATCTTAAAACAACTTACATTGCCAACGAGCGTGCAAAAATTGATAGTTTAAATATCATTTTCAATAAAAAGTATGCATTCGAGCTTAATCAGCTTAAGGGCTTGATAGCAGAGCGAGATTCCCTAGATGCTAACATCAAAACAGACCGCCAAAAGCTGAACTATGAAATTTTCGGAAATAAAACAACTGAAACCTCAGGTGTGATAGGCTACGGACCTTATGCAAAGCGAAAAGAGCTCGAATTGGAAAAATCTACGGTATACCTGGATACATTACGAAGTAAAGTTATGGCCCAGGAAAACAATATTCGTGATAAACAGCGCGTGGAAGGTATTTTAAATCAAAAAGGACTCTCAAATGCTAGTTTGGATAGTGCTGTTAATTTAGCAGGATTTGCAGACCGAAACTCAGCATTGGGTAATCTTAAAATAAAAGCGAACGGCAAAGTGGATCAAGCAACAGAAAATGCGGTTACTTTCATAGGCCTGCTCTTTGTTTTTTTAGAATGCTTACCCGTATTTGTGAAGTTGCTTTCCGGTAGAGATGCTTATGACCGACAGATTCGCAATCAGAAGACAATCGATGAATATGAGTCTGACGTATATACAACGACCGAAATGGCGGCTATTGATCATTTAAAGGATGCTTCAGTAGATATTAGCATAAACAAAAGACTTAAAAAAATGAATGCAGAAATAGAAGAAGTTTAATCTTCTTCTACCTCTTCATCTAAATATTTTGAATCGATTTGTTTATTAGCCTTTGCGCCCAATTTTTTCAGATTCTCTACTCTTCTAATGACATTTCCTGGTCCAAAAGACAGCTTTTTGGAAGCATCTTCATGACTTTTCAAAGCCTTGTGCAACTGCGCTTGTACTTGGTCCATATCGGTTAAGAAACCATAAAATTTATCGTATAAGGCCCCGGCTTCTTTTGCAATTTCAATGACATTACGCGTTTGGCGCTCTTGCTTCCAAATGCTAGCAATCGTACGCAGGGTAGCCAATAAAGTCGAAGGACTTACAATAACAACTTTTCTGTCCCAAGCATCGCTGAAAAGATCGGGTTTTTCTGAAACAGACATACTCAAAGCCGATTCTATTGGCATAAAAAGTAATACGAAGTCTGGTGACTCTATACCATATAACTCATGGTAATTTTTTGCAGATAAATCTTTAACGTGATTTTCAACAGATAAAATATGTTGCCTCGCAAAAGTTGCTCGTTCTATATCGTCTTCTGCATTTACCCAACGTTCATACGCGACTAATGAGACTTTCGAATCTACAATCAGATGTTTATTTTCAGGTAAATCAATGATCGCATCTGGTTGCATACGTCTGCCTTCCATATCCAACAAAGATGCCTGCAATCTAAATTCACGGTCTTTCTCCAAACCCGAGCGTTCCAAAACCCGCTCTAGGATTACCTCTCCCCAATTCCCTTGTTTCTTTGCATCACCTTTAAGGGCTCGAGTCAAATTTGTTGCCTCGTCTTTGATTCGTAAACTTTGTTCCATCAATTGCTGTACGACACCTTTTAAAGAATTACGCTCAGCAGCTTCTTGCGAATATGTTTTATCAACTTTTTCTTCAAAAAGTTTGATTTTTTCTTTCAAAGGGTCTAAGATAAGTCCAATAGATTTCGAGTTAGTTTCGGTAAAGCGAAGCGTTTTTTCTTCTAAAATCTTATTTGCGATGACTTGAAACTCAGCATTAAACTGACTTTTAATCGCTGCGATTTCAACTTTCTGTTCTTGAAATTTATCTTGTTGCGCTTCATAAAAAGAACGTGTACTTTCCAAAGAACGCTCTACGATCAATACATGTTCCCGTTCTTTCTCTAATTCGTCACGTAACATTGCTCTTTCTTGCAATAAACTCTGTTCGCGTTGTTGTACTTTAGCCAATTCAATAGACATCAGCTCCTTCTCACGACGCCATTGGCTATCATCCTGAATTGGATCTTTCTTCTTCAATGAAATCACGATAAGAACGACCAATAAAATAATAACGATAATAATATACATTGTTTCCATAAACTCTTTTTAAGAAATAAAAAATGGTCTTGTCAGACCATTCAGATTATTGTAATTTTTGATGGGTACGCCACCATAAATCGGGCATTTCACCCGTTACTGCCAACTGATAATCTTCATATCGACATGGAACTAAGTGATAACGTTCGTTTACAGATCGTGACCCAAAATAGGGAACTTGCATCCACCAGCGATCCGATTTCTTACTTTTAACAAATACCAACTCATGATCCTCGTTTTCCAAGGTGGTCCGGTAGATGATATAGGAAGACTTAGGCAACAAGGGAGTATCTTGTTTTCGGTTATAAAACCCATCGATAAAACACCAGATCATTTGCGAAACCAACATCGCTGTCTGTTGCATAGGATCGTAGTCAGGATTAAACTCATAAAAACCAATAGACGAACATTTGTCTGACATTCCGGCATAGCGTGCAATCTGACAAGCCTCATCACCATATAATCCATTTGGCATAGCATTGGCATTGCCAGATGCGTCTGATGAACGAATGGCTCCGATATCAAAACTGACCATGTCTGCTGCTCGCACTAAAGGCTCAGACTGATCCATACGACCAGCAATAGCGCCAACACGAGTTGCATTAAAGAATAACTTATCGTACATACTCAAAGATTCCTTGCTGACTAAATAGGTCTGATAGGCGATATTATTCAAATTGAATAAATAATCTGGCTCATGTAAAATAATGTGATTCAAATACGACCTAGAATCCAATGCTACCTGCTCACTGCTTTCTTGGTTTAGATCAAATCTAGCATCTATAACCGCTAATTCGACCTTTTGTCCCATACTCTGATAGCCCAAATATTGTGCATAAGTCAAATCATGACCACCACCTATAATAATAGGAATGATTTCCTCAGCAATTAACTCCTCTACAATAGCTTTTAATGCAGCATAAGTATCCTTCAACGTAGCTCCAGCTTTGACATTCCCTAAATCTACTGCATTGATTGCATAATCTCCCTGATAGAGCTTATATAAATGTTTACGAATGGCATCTGGAGATTTTGCACAGCCTTGGTTATTCACCGCTGCTCGATCTTCCTCTACCCCGATTATTGCCAATTGAGGCTTATCGTCCTTATCCCAACTTGGGAACTGATTGTCATAAATACGAAGAACATTCCCAAACTGCGAGCGTAAAAACCCTTCATCGGGGAGGAGCTCTTTGGCAACAATTGGGCTAAAAAAAACGGATAATGACATATGATAAATTTGTATTGGTGATAATCAAAAATGAAAACCTTGTCTTAGACAAATATCCATTTATTAACTTACTTTTGAAAACATTATTTTTAACGTTATCTTTAACATGTGATATTAATAACAGGAGGAACCGGATTCTTAGGCGCTACATTGATCAAACAGATGATCGATTTGGGCATTGATGTAATAGCAATAAAACGCTCCAGCTCAATCATTCCACAACAGCTATTATCTTCGTCTTTAATCCAATGGGTGAATGCCGATATTTGTAACTATTTTGAATTGGCAGAGATTTTTTGCAATATTACAGAGGTATACCATTGTGCTGCTGTCGTATCTTACCAAAAGCAAGACGCTGCAAACATGATAAATGTAAATAGGGATGGTACTTCGCATATTGTCAATCTATGCTTAGAGCATAACGCTAGGCTCGTCCACGTGAGCTCCGTTGCTGCTTTAGGGTCGAGCAAAAACCAAACACCAGTTAGCGAGAAAGATTATTGGGAATATGAACCGACCTTATCAAACTATGCCATTTCTAAGTATGAAAGTGAGATGGTGGTATGGAGAGGAATTGCTGAAGGCTTAGATGCAGTTATTGTCAATCCTTCAGTTATCATTGGCGCATCATCTGGTAGTAAAGGGTCGGGTGCAATATTTTCACTCATCAACAAAGGTCTAAAATATTATCCCACAGGGACCGTTGGTGTAGTTGATGTTGAAGATGTCGCCAACATCATGCGTTACTTAATGGCTACAAAATCAATCTCTGGCGAACGGTTCATCATCAATAATGTCAACCTTAGTAATAAAGAATTGCTCGAAAAGGCTAGTGCAGTAATGGGCAAAGCAGCTCCTAAAATAGCCGTATCTCCAACACTATTACATATCGCTGCAACTTTAGCTACTTGGGTAGCAGCTATCAAGAACGAAAAGTCGACACTGACCAAGGATAGTGCTAGGGCTTCTAGTGAAAAACTCGCCTACTCAGCTGCCAAATTACAGCAAGTTTTGCCCTTTAAATATAAATCTTTAGACCTAACATTAAAAGAAATCGCTCAACAGTATAGTCAATCAACAATCTAACTCCTAAACAAACTAAACCGTGAAAAATTATTACATTATCGATTTTGACAGCACCTTTACGCAGGTAGAGGCTTTGGACGAATTAGCTAAAATTTCACTTGAACATCATCCTGATCGCGAAAAAATATATCTCGAAATCGAACGGTATACAAATCTTGCGATGGAGGGAAAACTATCTTTTCGTGAAGCGCTGGCAGGTCGTGTTCAACTCCTTCAAGCGAACAAAAGTCATCTCGACAAACTCATTACCCACCTCAAAAAGAAGGTGTCTACCTCTTTCTCAAGAAACAGAGAGTTTTTTAAGAAAAATTCAGATACTGCTTGGATTGTGTCCGGTGGATTTAAAGAATTCATTACACCAGTCGTGACTCCTTACAATATCAAAAAGGAGAATATTTATGCCAACACCTTTATATTTGATGAGCATGATAATATCATTGGATTTGATGAATCGAATCCATTATCGGATGAGGGTGGAAAAGTTAAATTACTAAAAGAGTTAAAAATAGAAGGAACCATCTACGGCATTGGTGATGGCTATTCAGATTTTCAATTAAAAGAGTCAGGTCTCATTGAAAAATTCTTTGCCTTTACGGAGAACATCTCCAGAAAAACTGTGACTGAAAGAGCAGATTTCATCACACCTAGCTTTGATGAATTTCTATACGTTAATAATTTACCTCGTGCCATATCTTATCCAAAAAACCGAATCTTATGTTTGATTGTTGGTGATGTACCCGAAATAGCTGCACATATCCTCAAAAGGGATGGTTTTTCGATACGATCGAAAGATACATTCGAAGAAAAGTATACCAAAGATGTGGGTATGTTATTGCTCGGGAAAGACATCAAAGTTTCTGATGAGCAATTGTCCCGCGCAGATAAATTAAAAACAATCGGCGTGATAGGAGATGCAAAAAGTCATCTCAGTAAAGAAATCTGTAATGCAAAGGGGATCGTTGTCTTTGATGATAAAAAAGACAAGAAAAGAAATGCAGAATTTATTCCGAGAAGAATGGCCGATTTCATTAATAATGGAGATACCTATATGAGTCGCAATTTTCCAAATTTACTCCTACCTAAGGTAAAGGATGTCACTCGTTTGCTGCATATCCACAAAAATGTTCCAGGGATTATGGCACAAATCAATCTGGTGTACGCCCAAAATGACATTAACATTATTTCCCAATTTTTGATGACCAAATCTGATATCGGTTATGCCGTTACGGATATTAGAGGTGAATACGACAAGGACTTAATCAAACAACTCAAGAAGGTACAGAATACAATTAAATTCAGAATACTATATTAATTAAAATAAGACAGGAGCTCGTTATTTAGCTCCTGTCTTATTTTAATAATGATATACAGCGGTTGGTGTCACACAAATATCTAAAGGAATATCATGTACATCAATATCTTCAATCAATCCTATAGGCTCGAAAAACGATAACCCTACCTTTTGAACATCCGGTCTACAAAGTGCTAAAAATCGATCATAATAACCTTTTCCATATCCAACTCGGTGTCCGAAAATATCCGATATGAGCAATGGGACGAGTACCATATCAATACTTTTTTCATTTACAGAAATGCCATCTGTTGGTTCAAGTATCCCCCATTTATTATGCACTAAAGTTACCGTATCACTATAGTGATAATGACTCATGACATTTGAAGCTAAGTCCGATCTTGAAACGACAAGCTGAATATGGGGATATTGTTCTTGGAGATAAGAAATCAACAAAAACGTATTAGGTTCATGATATTTGGAAATTGGCAAAAAAACATGACAAAATTTCACATGCTGCCATTCTAAACTCTTGAGTTGATTCAACAGAGCCAAATTCAATGCTGCCTCATCTGTTTCAGACAAGTTTGATCTAAGATCTCGATAGTGCTTTCGCAGTTCAGTTTTAGTCATCATAGTAAAAAAAAACGGCCTTGCAGCTGGGTGCTAACAAGACCGAATAATCAACCTAAACCTAAATCTTTATATTATTTGACACGCTCGACGTATTCACCTGTTTGCGTATCAATTTTAATTTTATCACCTTGATTGATAAAAAGAGGTACTTTCACTTCAACACCAGTTTCTACTGTCGCATTTTTCAATGCATTTGTTGATGTATCTCCTTTTACTGCTGGCTCCGTATATGTGATTTCTAATTCCACATTCTTCGGAGCGTGTGCCATGATTGCTTCCTCACTTTCGAAAGCTACAATCACGTTCATACCCTCTTTCAAGAATCGTGCCGAATTTCCAAACAAAAACTTAGGGATATTGAACTGATCGTATGTCGTGTTATCCATGACTACAAAGAATTCTCCCTCTTCATATAAATATTGATAATCGTTTGTCTCAACACGAGCAATTTCAACACTTTCGTCAACACGAAAACGGTATTCTACTAATTTACCAGTTTTGACATTACGCATTCTCGCTTGATAGAAAGCACGTAAATTACCTGGTGTACGATGTATATATTCCTCAACAGCTACTAATTCACCATTGAATCTTAAAACATTTCCTGACTTAACGTCTGATGCTTTTGCCATGATTTAAACTTTTATGATTATTTTCTGAGTTACAAAACTACTAAATCTAATCTTTTTATAAAAATCTAATAATTATCAGCTTTTGAAATCCGAAATAGATAATTTATGGTCGCAAAAATGATACTCCTTTTCTTGGTTTGAACAAATGATAAACAATCGATTTTCATGTTTTGTTTTATTGATCAATTCCAAATACCACTCCTCTCCTACTGCATCCAAATTACTGGTTGGTTCATCCAATAAAACAAGAAGGGAATCACTACAACAGGCCAAAGCCAGTTTGACACGTTGCTTCATTCCGGAGGAAAAATACTTCAACTCTTTGTCTATCGCTTTTTCCAAACCCAATAACTGGACGACCTCACGCTCCGTAAACCCCGCTAAATAATTCTTAAATTTAAAATGAAACTGTATTTGCTCTCGCAATGTAAATTCCTCGATTAACTCAACATAAGGCGTAGCTAAAGACAGAAATCCAAAGATATCCTCTACTGCTATTGCTTTATTATCCACTTCGAAAAGAATAGTCCCTGCAGATGGACTTAAGCTTCCAGAAAGCACCTTTAACAAGGTTGATTTACCTGAACCATTAGGTCCGAGTATGGCATATGACTGACCGGATTCAAATTCATAATGAATATGCTTAAAAATCCATTCCCGATTATACCGTCTACCTACATCTGTTAAAGTAACTTTCAAACTACTTTTAATTAAACAGCTCTTTGATTGAATCCTTTAATAACCCCACGGTTTGAATTACGGATAAAACCTAAAATCTCATCACGAATTTCAGTAGCCTGAAATTCAGCTTCGATAATAGCTGCTGCTTTTGTTAAATTCCTGTTTTGAATAAACAGTACACGATAAATATTCTGTATTTCCGCAATTTGCTCTTCTGTGAATCCTCTTCTTCTTAAGCCAACAGAGTTTATTCCTGCATAAGAAATAGGCTCACGAGCTGCTTTGATAAACGGAGGGACATCTTTTCTCACGAGTGTACCACCTGTCACAAATGCATGCGATCCGATAGTACAAAATTGATGAACAGCGACCATTCCTGCCAAAACAACATAATCACCAACGGTGATATGTCCAGCTAATGTACTGCTATTGGAAAATATACAATAGTCTCCTATTGTACAGTCATGCGCAATATGGCTATATGCTTGTATCAAGCAATGCTTCCCTATTACGGTACGAAATTTATCTTTTGTACCTCTATTGATTGTAACGCATTCGCGAATTGTCGTATTATCCCCAATTTCTGCAGTTGTAATCTCTCCGTCAAACTTCAAATCTTGAGGTTCACCTGAAATCACTGCTCCTGGATAAATTTTACAATTTTTCCCAATACGTGCCCCATCCATAATTGTTACATTGGAACCGATCCACGTTCCTTCTCCAATTACTACATCTTTATGAATCGTAGCAAATGGCTCTATAACAACATTTTGAGCAATTTTTGCTTCTGGATGAATATAAGCTAACGGCTGTATCATTTCTCCTATTATTTTACTTTCACGATCTGAGCCATTAACTCAGCTTCGCAAACAACTTTTTCACCTACCATGGCAACACCTTTCATTTTTGCTATGCCTCTACGGATAGGTTCCGTCAAATCACATCTAAAAATAATCGTATCACCTGGACTAACTTGCACCTTAAAGCGTGCATTTTCTATTTTTAAAAATAAAGTTAACCAATTTTCAGGGTCCGGTACAGTATTCAACACTAAAATACCACCCGTTTGCGCCATTGCTTCAATTTGCAAAACACCTGGAAATATCGGAGCACCAGGAAAATGTCCCATGAATAAATCTTCATTCATTGTCACATTTTTCAAGCCTACTACGTGATTTTCGGTTAACTCCAAAATCTTATCAACCATTAACATCGGTTGACGATGAGGCAAAATCTTCATAATCTGCACCGTGTCATACACAGGAGTCATATTAGGATCGTATACCTTTATCTTTTTTGTATTCTTATCTTTCCGTATTTGTTCTTTAATTTTTTTCGCAAAAGCAACGTTTGCCGCATGTCCGGGGCGTGCTGCCATAACATGACCTTTCAATGGTCTGCCTACTAATGCTAAATCGCCGACCATGTCTAATAATTTATGACGGGCAGGCTCATTTTGATGACGTAACTGAATATTGCTCAAGATACCTTCTTTTGCAACAGTAACATCATCGCGGTTGAATAAATGTGATAATTTCTTCAGCTCTTCAGGTGAAGTCTCTTTATCAACGATTACGATTGCATTGCTTAAATCGCCTCCTTTAATCAGACCGTTATCCACCAACATTTCCAACTCATGTAAAAAGCAGAATGTTCGTGACGATGAAATCTCTTTGGAGAAATCTTCAATTGTATTGATGGCAGCATGCTGGCTTCCTAACACAGGAGAGTTAAAATCAATCATACACGTTAAGCGATAACCATCTAACGGCATTGCCATGATTTCTACTTTACGGTCTTCTTCTATATGATGAATATTACTAGGTATTTCATAATAATCACGATCAGCATCTAACTCTTCGTAACCTGCAGCTTCAAATTTTTCTATAAATATCGCAGAACTACCATCTAAGATAGGAACTTCTGGTCCATCAATCTCTATTAATACGTTATCTATCTGTAAACCGACTAAAGCTGCCATCAAATGTTCGATGGTGCTTACACTTGCGCCATTTTGCGAAATCGTAGTACCTCTTGATGTATCTGTAACATTATCAGCATCAACCAATACCTCTGGTTGACCTTCTAAATCTATTCTTTTAAACTTATACCAATGATTTTCAGGAGCTTGTTTTATTGTCATCGAAACAGTTTTACCTGTATGTAAACCGACTCCAGATATGACCACATCTTGCTTGATGGTTCTTTGTTTTACATTCATTTCTAACATATATTTAATCAAAAACGACCATAAGGTTCTTTTAAGATTTCAAATTTTCCTTTAACAATCGCTCTAATTCTCTTATGCGTTTTTCCAAATCTGGCAATTTTGCATAAATAACATGCGATCTCATATTTGATTGATAACCCAAAACAGGACTACCAGCCCATTTTTTATTTTCTTCGGTTATCGACCTATTTATTCCAGACTGTGCTTGTATCTGACTTCCGTCTGCAATAGTAATATGACCTACTACGCCTACCTGTCCACCTAGAATAACATTTTCTCCTATCTTACTGCTACCAGACACACCCGTCTGAGCTGCAATTACGGTGTTTTTACCTAGTTCGACATTATGTGCTATTTGGATTAAGTTATCCAATTTGGCACCTTTACGCAATATTGTAGAGCCCATAGTTGCGCGATCAATGACCGTATTTGCCCCTATTTCGATATCATCTTCGATAACTACATTTCCAATTTGAGGTACCTTAGTATAGGTGCCATCCTCCTGCGGAGCAAAACCAAATCCATCAGAACCAACAACGGTTCCCGAGTGAATAGTTACATTACGACCTAAGATACAATCTTGGTAAATTTTAACTCCAGGGAATAAGGTTGTATTATCACCTATGATGACATTATCTCCAACATAAACTTGCGGGTAAATTTTCACATTTTTACCAATCTTTCCTCCCTTACCGATATAAGCAAAAGCGCCAATATAGCCTTCTTCCCCTATTTCGGTACTATCGTGTATATACGAAGGCTCTTCTCGACCTTTTCGGTCTAAACGAACTTCATTATAGATATTCAATAATGTAGAAAACGCACTATAGGCATTTTTTACACGAATCAACGTTAATGTTGATTTAGGAGCCGATAAAATTTGTTGATCTTCATTAACGATTACTATAGAGGCATTTGTCTCATATAGAAATTGCTCATATTTAGGATTCGATAGAAACGAAAGATCCCCTAAAGAAGCTTCTTCTATTTTCGCTAAATTTGAAACTTCTACATCAGGATTCCCCTCTATTGATCCATTTAATAAGGATGCTATTTGTTGAGCAGTAAATTGCATGCTACAAAGCTATGTTTTTTTATTATATTTTAATTATATTTTAACTGGAATTGATATATATCCCAGCTCTTTCGGATAACAAAGCGTGAACTTCTGTACTTTTTTTGCCAAAGCCTCCAAGTTTGACAAATCTGAAGCTTCAGCGATATCGCTGATCTCCCCAGTCTTCATCAATATCTTAATGGTATCCTGGTGAATGTCATATGCACTATTATGAATGGCTTGCGTAAAGACATAATATTGCAATTCATCATCGCTCGCATGAAAATGACTTCTTACTCGACGGTAAACTTCAGCCATCAATTCTTCTGAAAAAGGCTCATTACTCATGACGGTACGATACAACTCCCGGCTCATCAACTTTTGGCACATGACGCGCAGTATCTTATCTTCATGCTGTACCCAAGTTTTGATTGCCGACATAATATCAGTATCATCTAAACGTGTAAACCAGTCTAGATGTGACTCATCGGCCAAAAAATTACTTTTATCAATCTTTTGGGTTAAAAACCAACTGAAAGCTGGTGTTGCAAACATAGACACACCACTATTAGATAGCTGCTTTGCCCGTTGCAATATTTTGATTAATAGTTGCTCTGCTCCTACCACTGTCTTATGCAGGTATACTTGCCAATACATTAATCTCCTAGCTATCAGAAACTTTTCGACCGAATAGATTCCCTTTTGTTCAACAACAAGTTCATCATCAACAACGAAGAGCATGGCAATAATACGGTCAAAAGAGATAACCCCTTCCGAAACTCCTGTAAAGAAACTATCTCTACAGAGGTAATCCATTCGATCGGTATCCAGTTGACTAGAAACCAACTGATGGAAAAAATTACGTTGATATTTATTATTGAACATGATAATCGCCAAATCCAATTTTCCTTCGAAATCCTTATTGATACGATCCATTAATAAAGACGATAGTAGTTCGTGAGAAACACCATCAATAATCGTATGTTCCAAAGAATGTGAAAATGGTCCATGCCCAATATCGTGTAACAATATCGCGGCCAATGCGGCCTCTTCTTCCTCTTCACTAATTGCGACACCTTTAGCTTTCAAGGTAACGATAGCGAGAGACATGAGATGCATAGCTCCGATCGCATGCTGAAAACGTGTATGCAATGCTCCTGGATAAACCAAATGCGTCATACTCACTTGCTTGATGTACCGTAATCGTTGAAAGTAAGGATGCTGTATAAGGTCAAAAATTAAGCCCGATGGAATGGAAACGAATCCATAGACAGGGTCATTTATTATTTTTTTCTTATTCAAATTTTGAATGTATTACTGCTGTTAATACTGCGAAACAATAATTCAATACCATTGTTCTTGATATAATGAATAGCTGAGTCTACTTATTTTCCTCTTGTAGATGTTAAATATTACCACAAATATAATTAGTTTAAGTCGTTAACAAGTGTTAAAAATAATAGGTGGAGTCCCTTTTTTATTTAAGTTCGTATATATTACGAAAATAAATCAAAATAACAACTGACTATCCCACCAACTCCCTGAAAGATAAAACAATTGGGATACGATCAATTTTGATTATAGCAAATAGAACAACATGCAAAAAACACATATACTTTGGGCAGATGATGAGATTGATTTCTTAAAACCTCATATCCTTTTATTAGAGGAGAGAGGCTATAAGGTCAAAACAGTAAATAATGGTAATGATGCGGTAGATGCTTTCAAAGAAGGTCTTTTTGATCTCGTTTTTTTAGATGAAAATATGCCTGGATTAACAGGTCTAGAAACATTGGCCATATTAAAATCCATAAACCCCACAGTTCCGACCGTACTGGTGACTAAAAATGAGGAGGAGCATGTCATGGAAGATGCCATTGGCTCTAAAATAGACGACTACCTGATAAAACCTGTCAATCCTAAGCAAATTCTATTGACGATTAAAAAGCTAACGGAAAACAGAAGGCTTGTCAATGAAAAAACATCAATGGCCTACCAACAGGATTTTAGAAATCTAGGTATGGTACTGAATGATGATTTAAGCTATAAACAATGGACCGAAGCTTATAAAAAACTAATCTATTGGGAACTTTCGCTCGAGAAGCTTGAAGATGCAGGAATGCACGAAATCTTGACCACGCAAAAATCGGAAGCTAATGTTCAATTCTCGAAATTTATCGAACGTAATTACTTGAACTGGATGAAAAATCCAGATCAGTCTCCGATTTTATCACATCAGTTATTTAAGAAAAAAGTATTCACCCAATTAACGGAGGATAGACCTACATTTTTCTTTTTAATAGACAATCTGCGTTACGACCAGTGGAAAGTAATCAACGAAGTTATTACCGATTATTTTAGATTAGAGGAAGAAGACACCTATTACAGTATCTTGCCTACTGCCACACAATATGCTCGTAACGCCATTTTTAGTGGATTAACACCTTTAGAAATGGAAAAAAGATTTCCTAAAATGTGGCAGAACGATGAGGACGAAGGTGGTAAAAACTTATATGAGGATAAATTTTTAGAAGACCAGATTAATCGTGTCTACCGTAAGCCCATTAAGCATTCCTATACAAAAGTATTGACTTTGGATCAAGGTAAAGATGTTGTTGACAACCTGAGTAATCTCATGCAAAACAACCTAAACGTACTTGTTTACAACTTCGTAGATATGCTTTCGCATGCAAGGACAGATATGGCGATGATTCGTGAATTGGCAAATAACGAAGCGGCATACCGCTCTTTGACGCTTTCATGGTTTGAGCACTCTCCATTGTTCGAAGCTTTAAAATGGCTTTCACAACGCAACGTAAAGGTCATTATAACGACTGACCACGGTACCATCAAAGTGAAAAAACCGAGTAAAATCGTTGGGGATCGAAATACGAATACCAACCTACGCTATAAACAAGGCAAAAACTTAAATTTCATAGAAAAGGACGTTTTTTTAATTAAAAACCCACATGATGCACAACTTCCTAAGCTTCATATGAGCTCTTGTTTTGTATTTGCCAAAGAAGACTCTTATTTTGTATACCCTAATAATTACAATCAATTTGTCAATTATTTTAATGAAACTTTCCAACACGGAGGCATTTCATTGGAAGAAATGATCATTCCTTTCGCTACTTATACTTCCAAATAAGTAATTTTGCAGCATGGTAATCGAAGTCAATCAACTATCGGAATTAGGTCATGCTGCAGAATTAATTTTAAAATCCTTTCCTGATGATCGTGTTTTTCTTTTTTATGGAAATATGGGTGCAGGAAAAACCACCTTTATTAAAGCCCTTTGCGAAGCCTTACAGGTGGAAGACAACACCTCTAGTCCCACATTTTCTATCGTAAATGAATATCATTCGGCTCAAGGTACAATCTTCCATTTCGATTTTTACAGGATAAAAGAAGAAGAAGAAGCTTACGATTTTGGTTATGAAGATTATTTCTACTCGGGGAATTATTGTTTCATTGAATGGCCTAACAAAATCCCAAACCTACTTCCTGAAGATGCTAAAATAATTGAAATTGAGATCACTTCTCCAAGCAGTCGAAAAATAATTATAAAATAGTTGTACCCCACGCAACCTTTATCCTTTATCTTACGTCTTCCTAATATAAACTGATTAAATTTTGGAAAACCTAAGTATAGATTCAATATGGAAAAAATGTCTCCTAGGAGATAGAAAAGCACAATTTGATTTATACCAGTTTTTCTCTAAAAAAATGTATGCCGTCTGTTTACGCTATGCTAAAGATAGCTTAGAAGCTGAAGACATACTGCAGATCGGTTTTGTAAAAGTATTTTCTAAAGCGCATCTATTTTCAGAAAATGGATCTTTAGAAGGATGGATACGAAAGATTATGGTCAACACCGCAATTGAAACACAACGCAAAAATAAAATTAGTTTTGTAGAACCACTTGAAAGTGATGGTGTTCTTGAAATAACGAATACCACCCATAGTGATCCGCTACATTACAAAGACCTCATGTCTCTCGTCCATCAATTACCTGTTGGTTACCGTACCGTTTTTAATCTCTATGCCATCGAAGGATATGCTCATAAAGAAATTTCAGAGATGCTCAACATAAGTGAAGGAAACTCAAAGTCACAGTTATCTCGGGCAAGGCAATGGTTAAAAACAAGATTATTAAAAATTGAGGCATTAACATTATGAAAGATCAAGATTTAGATAAATTATTACGGGATCATTTTGATAACCTTGACATACAACCGAGCACGGATGTATGGAAAAAAATAGTACTAGAACTTGATGAACAAAAGGTCGTCCCAATAAAGAAAAAAACAAGTTGGTTGAAAGCAATAGTTGCAGCAGCAGCAATCTTAATCTGTGTAGGTATTGCCAGTTTTCTACTACAACACCAGTCTGGCAATAATGCTGAAAATATAAGATATGCTGAGCGCAAAATAGATAATGAAATTATAACTCCGCAAAAAGTAACACCAAAGGTAGCACCCGTAATTATAGAAAAACAGGTGCAGTTTTCGGGCAAATCTGTAAACAACGCCAACCCGCATGAAAACAAATCAGTGCAACCTATAGCATCATACACGGAAGTCATTCCGTCTGAAAAACAGCAAGCATTTCAACGATTAAAAGTGGACAAAGAGCAACCGATCATAGTTGTGGTAGACACACAAACACAGGCTACTCGTGTAGTTGAATACATACCCATCAAACCATTGGTTGAAAATCCTGAAGAAGAGAATAGTATGATGGCTTCTACCAACACAAACTCGCAAACTGTTGTAACCAAAGTGCTCAATATCCTCAGCAAAACCATTAATCAAGGGAATGGTCCAGAAGTTCAGTTCAGCAATGATGACGAAGGATCATTACAGATTGACCTCCTGAATAGCCTCGTTAAAAATAAAAAAAGAAAAAAGTAACACCTTATAAACTCTTTCTATATGAAAAAATATATTGTATCGTTCGCAATCACCGGTATCCTAATTTGCTGCATGATAGGAAAATCTCATGCACAACAAGATAGCACTAAAAAAATAAATATTTCAACGAGTATTTTAGGTAAAGAAGATAGCGATAAAGCCGACGATAAAGACAAACCTGCTGTATCCAAATATCCAAGAACATTCGGAGGAATTACATTTTCTCGTATAGATTGGGGATTTTCAAGACTTATCAATGACGGTAGTTTTACCCTAAATGAAAATAACGAGTTTTTAGAATATAAAAAAGCATCCAATTTTGGTTTCGATATTGCGCAATTTGGCCTTAGATTTAGTGATCAATTCAAAACATATATATCGACAGGGTTCGAATGGAATTATTTAAGATTAAAACACAATGTTTTATTAGATCAGGATGCCACACCTTTAGACTATTCCTATCCTGAGGACATCAATTATAAGAAAAATGTGTTCACATCCACATACCTACGTGTTCCATTAACATTTGAATTCAGAAGTAAAAAATTCAAAAATGGTGATCGCGCCAAACTTGCCGTTGGCGCAATGACCGGAATCTTATTAAAAGGAAGTCAGCGTCTAAAAAGTAGTGCGCAAGGAAGTCAAAAATTTAAGGACAACTACAACCTCGCGAGTTTCCAATACGGGGCCTTTGCAAGGCTCGGTTATGATTCTATGGGAGTTTTTGTCAAATACTATTTCAACGATATGTTTGAAAATAGCCCAAATCAAGATGGTCTGAATAACTTTACTTTTGGTCTAACACTAGGTTTTTAGAGAAGAATAATATTATTATGCTTAATTTTAAGCCGAATCAAAAAATTCGGCTTTTTTATTTTGAAAAATATGTTACAATCTTCTTGTCAATACGTACCCTTTGATAAAGAGGTCCTTGGACTTCCCTATATCCATACTAAAAATCTCAGTTTTTCATTTTCAGAAAAAGCAGAAATCTTAGCCGTAGATCAGGCAGACCTAGGAATTCAAGAAGGTAAAATCACAGCCATTATTGGAGAATCGGGAAGTGGGAAAAGTACCCTTCTTCGATTGATTTATGGCTTACTGGAACCCTTACAAGGTGAAGTTCGCTATAAAGGGTGGTTGGTGCCCACAAGAAAAGATAAATTAATACCAGGTCATCAAGATATGAAACTGGTATCTCAAGGTTTTGATGATTTAAACACATTTGCAAATGTTTGGGATAATGTTGCTTCGCAACTGCCAAACACGAATTTAGAAGCTAAGCACAATAAAACTGCTGCAATTTTGAAAAGATTGCGCATCGACCATCTCGCAAAAAAAAGAATTGCTGACATCAGTGGTGGTGAGAAACAACGCGTAGCCATCTGTAGAGCACTTGTCAATGATCCTAAAGTTCTATTAATGGACGAGCCTTTCAATCAGGTAGATGCTTCATTTAGGGACACCTTACAACAAGATATCAAGCAAATTGTAGTCGATACTGGTCTGACGATTATACTCGTATCGCATGACCCGACAGAAGTTCTTGCCTTGGCGGACGATCTTATTGTCATGAAAGATGGTCGCATTCTGGATCAAGGACATCCCCGCGACCTTTATGAAAGACCTACAAATCCGTACACAGCACAACTACTGGCGAAAAGCAATATCCTAAGTAGTTCCGAAGCTCAATTGCTCGATATCCAAGGCGGATCGACCATCATCATACATCAGGAATGGGTGTCTGTCCATCCTTCAGATAGCGCACATCAATTCACGTTAGTAGATATCCGTTTTAGAGGGTTCTATTATGAATTGGTCGTTTCATCTGGCGAACTACATCTGCATGCCATAACCACAGATCCCGTCAATATGCAGGTAGGTGCAGCAGTATCAATAACAATCCAACAATATATCAGTCTTTAAGCAATATACTGTCCAAGAGAGCAATCAATTCATCGAACTCTTTTGCCTCATAGCCGATGGACTGGTAGATGACTTTACCTTCACCATCAATAATGACGTTGCGTGGAATACCTTGGTCTGCAAATAAACCAAATACGTTTCGTTCTAAATCAGGATAAATAGGCAAAGTAAATTTATGCTCAGCTAAAAAAGGATCAATTTTATCCCAATTCTGTTCGCGGGCTAACACCAAAAGTGAAAACTTCGGATGATCTTTGTATTTATCCCAAACTTCCTTTTGTAACCTCGGAAGTTCTTCTCTGCACGGCGGACACCAAGTTGCGAAAAAATTAAGTAGCACAACCTTTCCTTTTAAATCTGCACTCGAAACCAATGTACTATCCTTACCAGGAACTACAAAGGTGGGAGCTGTTTCATTTAGCTGTACTTTCCATCCGCTATCAGACGTCTGTGCTTCTGCAGCAAAAAACAGGAAGCTAAGAATAAGACCTAAAATATTTTTCATCCGCATATTTTTTTATAACAGGATAATACTTCCGATGCATCAATACGCTCGACACATGCGGATTGTATCATTCCTTAATCTTTCAATTTTCGAAGGCATTTAAGGCTTGCCCTTCGCACTTCATTAATTAATTACCGAATACAAATGGAGTCAATGGGCGCTCTCCACTAAGCTTAAAGCTATCCTAAGCCGAATTAATCGACCCACTCCATAAAACTATCCAACCAAGCTATGGGACTTGTTTTATTAACCAACCCAAAACCGTGGCCACCCTCTTCATAAGTCAACAATTTATTTTTTACATGGGCAGCATCGAGTGCTTCAATCATCAAATAAGTATTCTCAATAGGCACGGCCTTATCATCTTTGGCATGTACAAAAAATACAGGACAAACTTCAGCAGTTACCTGCTTTTCAGATGAAAACTCATTAATCTTATCTAAAGAGGGATGCTCACCTAACAAATTTATTTTAGAACCTTTATGTGTGATGCTATCCACCATTGAGATGACGGGATAAATCAATCCTCCAAAATCTGGAGCTAAGGATACACCAGTAGGATTAGCAATAAATGGGTGATTGAATTTAGTCAGTAAAGTAGAAGCAAGATGTCCACCTGCTGAAAAACCGATCACTCCCACCTTTTTCAAAGTCGGATAACCATTTCGGATAAACTGCATCGCTCGCTGTGCATCTTGTATGGGACCAATACTTTTGTCTACCATGATATTTGGAGAAGGCAATCTATATTTTAGCACAAATGCTGTAAAACCTTCTTTCGTCAATTCTTTTGCCACATCATGCCCTTCATGATCTATGGCAATATGCGCATATCCTCCACCTGGAATTACCAAAACACCAATTCCCTTATCTTTATTGAGCTCAGGTTTATAAACGAATATTTCGGGAATATTACGATTAAACCTTGCCGTATCTTTATTTATGGAATTTGGGATACTATCTTCATATAGCGCAAACTTTTCTTGAGCATTCGCCTGAAACACAATAGAGAAAATAATCATTATTAAAATACTTTTCATCAGAATATAATTTGTTTTTTATCGGTGTTGAAGCTATTATGAGCCAAATATTCTTTCGTGAACTCGCAAACTAAATTCAGCTCGATACTTTGAGTGATTTACGCTCCTAATGGCTCCATAAGCTACAAATTGGTCACAATAATTAAATCTAAGTCCTTCGCAGTCATATCAAATTTCGAGGCAATATCTTTGTTTGTTAATACTCCTTGATATAGATAGGTTGCGCATCTAATTCCTGCATTTCTCCAAATGACATTTTTCACTCCTCCCTGCTCTGCAATATCCAATAATATAGGTGTAAAAATATTAGTCAAAGCATACGTAGCGGATCGCGCAACTCGAGAGGCGATATTGGGTACGCAATAATGGATAACATCGTACTTAATAAAGGTTGGTCTATCATGAGTCGTAATACGGGAAGTTTCAAAACACCCTCCTTGGTCGATACTGACATCTATGATAACCGCATTAGGCTTCATCTCAGAAACGGTCTCGTCGGATATGATACAAGGTGTTCTTCCATTTTTTGAACGCAAGGCACCAATAACCACATCACAACTTTTAACTGCTTTATTAAGAATAGTCGGTTGGATAATGGAAGTATACACGCGACTTCCCAAATTATTCTGTAATCGTCGCAATTTATAAATTGAATTATCGAAGACTTTCACCTGTGCGCCTAAGGCAATTGCGGTTCGAGCAGCATACTCCCCTACCGTTCCAGCACCTATTATAACCATCTCTGTTGGCGGCACACCTGTAATACCCCCTAGCATAAGACCCTTGCCCCCAAAACTATTACTTAAGTACTCCGAAGCTATTAGCGTAGAGGTAGCGCCAACGATTTCGCTCATTGCTCTAACAACAGCTAGACAGCCACCTTCATCACGTAAATATTCATAAGATAAAGCCGTTATTTTCTTTTGAATTAGCGCACGAAGAACCGGTAGCTCCAATAATGATGGTTGAAGGGAAGACATCAAAATCTGATTTTGTTTCATCATACCAACTTCAACTAAGGTTGGAGCCGATATTTTCACGATACAATCTGCTTGATATACCTCCTCGGCTGAGGAGACAATGCGAGCACCTTGTTCACTGTAGTGATGATCCATAAAGTTAGAACCAATACCTGCACCAGTTTCCAAAACAACTTCATGACCATTTTCTACTAAAAGACCGACCGATAAAGGTGTCAAACAAATCCTTCTTTCTTGAAAAGCTATTTCTTTTGGAATACCAATAAACAGTCTTTTTTCCCGAGAAGAATTTGCTAACAAAGTCTCTTGTGGCTGTATCATCGCCTGACTTGCCAATTTACTTAAGTCACTCATTTATTATATACATTACTTTTTAAATTTACTATTTTTATTTAAGCTAAGCAAAAGAAATTAAGCAGTTGAATAGGTTCGTCTTTAGAAAAAAAAGGTACATTTGCACATAAGCACTAAAAAAAAACTATGTTTAATAAACTTAATATCGTTCCTCGCTGGATTATTTTTATATTAGATATTTTTACCGCAGTATGCGCTTTTACCCTAGCCAATATCATTTTTTACAGTTTTGATTTTGCTTTTATACATACAAGCGATTTCGCGATTAGACTGCTTTACGCAATGGGTGTCACTGCAACTTCCTTCTATTTATTCAAGATGCATACCGGTATTATCCGCTATACCAGTGCTGTAGATTCTATTCGTATTCTAACAGCAATAGTTTTCTCAGTTCTTGTTTTCTTGATTATTAAAACTGTGTTTTTAGCGACAGGAGACATGCATACTATACCCGCCTCCTTGATTATTTTATATGCGCTATTTTGCTTTTTATTGCTCACCACCTATAGAACATTTATCAAGATATTCTTTGTTTACACGAAAAATATACGAAGTGAAAGACGCAACACGCTCATATATGGTGCAGGAGATTTAGGCATTACTGTTAAAAGAGCCTTAGACCATGATATCAGATCAAAAAATGCCATTGTTGGTTATTTAGATGACAATGAGCAAAAGATTGGGAAAGTGATTGATGGCATCAAAATTTTTGACCCAAAGAAATTAGGTCAAGTCATCATCGACTTGAACATTGAAGAGGTCATCATTGCTTCTCACAATATACCATTGGAATCTAAAAATGATGTCATCGACATCTGTTTAGCAAAAAAGGTCACGATATTAACGTTGCCTCCCGTCAAGAAAATAATGAATGGGGAGTTAAATCCCAATCAGATACAAAAAATAAAAATTGAAGATCTCCTTGAAAGGTCTCCTATAAAAATCAGCAATACCAATATCTTAAGTCAACTTAAGGGTAAACGGATCTTAGTAACAGGGGCTGCTGGTTCTATTGGTAGCGAAATTGCAAGACAGTTAGGTAGATTTGAGCCGCAGATGATCATTCTTTGTGACCAAGCGGAGTCACCACTACACAATTTACAACTGGATCTACAGGACGAGTACCCGCAGCAGGTCTATCATTCATTTATTGGAGACGTACGTAGTCTTGACCGAATGAAACTGATGTTCGAGACTTTCAAGCCTCATTACGTTTACCATGCTGCTGCATATAAGCATGTCCCGATGATGGAGAATCATCCTTTAGAGGCGGTACATACGAATGTTGTTGGCACAAGAAACATCGCTAATTTAGCGGTTGAATTTGGTGCGGATAAATTTGTTTTTGTTTCAACCGATAAAGCCGTTAATCCCACAAATATTATGGGTGCTACAAAAAGAATTGCCGAGATATATGTACAATCTTTCAACCACTTCTTACATTCAAATAAGCATATTAATGCGAAGACTAAATTCATAACCACGAGATTTGGCAATGTTTTAGGATCGAATGGCTCTGTTATACCCCGATTTAGAGATCAAATCGAAAAAGGGGGGCCAGTAACGGTTACCCACCCCGAGATCACACGTTATTTCATGACCATTCCCGAAGCTTGCCAGTTGGTACTAGAAGCCGGATCTATGGGTGAAGGAGGTGAAATCTTTGTTTTTGACATGGGTAAATCGGTGAAGATTATTGAATTGGCCAATAAGATGATCAAACTTTCAGGCTATATCCCTAATGAGGATATTGAAATCAAATTTACAGGTCTTCGTCCTGGTGAAAAATTATATGAAGAACTTCTCAACGATTTAGAAAACACAATGCCTACGCATCATAAAAAAATCATGATTGCAAAAGTCAGAGAGAATGATTTTCAACAGGTCAATACGCATCTAGAAAACTTAATAGAGGGTATTAGGGTACAAAACAGACATGATGTCGTTTTAGAAATGAAAAGAATTGTACCTGAATTTAAAAGCCAAAACTCCATCTATGAACAAATAGATAAAGAAATTGAAGCCGAAAGAAACTTAGTAAATAGAGTTTAACGTTTATTATAATTACAAATGCTTGCATATTTACAGTAAAATTGTATTTTTGCAATCTATCTTTTTTCATTGAATCATAATGTCTAAAAATCAAAACCAAAATAACGCTGGACAAGCGAATAAACCTTCACAAGGTTCATCTTTTCAGGACAATCAAAAAAGCATCACTTTTATTGTAGGTGGTATTTTTGTGTTAATTATATTGTATTTTGGATATCAAAAGCTTTATTTACAACCAAGAGCTGAAAAAGCAGCTAATGAAATATTTAAAGCGGAAGAATATGCAACAATAGATTCGTTACAAAATCGTGCTATTGAAGGCGACGGCTCTTTCTTAGGATTTAAAGAAATCGCAGATGAATATTCAAACACGAAATCGGCTAACATCGCAAATGCTTATTTAGGAGGTTTATACTTACGTCAAGGAAAATACAATGAAGCCATTGAAGCGCTAGAGAACTACTCGGCAACAGGTAGCGCAGTTCTAGATCCATTGGTAATTGGATTAAAAGGTGATGTATATTCTGAATTAAAAGATTATAAAAAAGCAGCTTCATTTTACAAAGAGGCAGCGGATAAATCCACAAACTCGTATACTACTCCATTATTTTTGAAAAAACTAGGATTAGTATATGAAGCACAAAATGAGTTCAAACAAGCCGCGGATACATACAGAAAAATCAAATTAGATTTCCCTGAAAGTCAAGAAGCAGCTATGATCGATGCTCTTATTGGTCGTGCTCAAGCACATTTATAGCATACAATACTTATTAATCATATTAAAGGTTGCTCTCAAAGGCAGCCTTTTTTTATGGTATCTGCTCAGCAAAAACACATCATAGGCAGATAATACGAACGATAGCAGCCTAGCTTTCACAGGTGCCAACAAAAGATACGAATACTTTTATATCAACATAATTATATTGCGTATCTACGCAAATTTATCTAAGTTTGTTTTAATATGGCAAGTAGCATTAAAAATTTATCCGACTTCTCTCACATCAAAGTTGCAAACGCAAGTCCCTTTAAATTTGGAATTGTTGTAGCGCAGTGGAATGCAGAGATAACTGGAGCTCTACTAAATGGAGCAGTTTCTGGATTAGAAAAGCACGGAGCACAAGAAGAAAATATAACAATCATAGAAGTACCTGGTAGTTATGAATTAATTACTGGAGCTGATATATTATTACGTGATGACTCATTTGACGCAATCATTTGTTTAGGATGCGTGATTCAAGGAGAAACACGCCATTTTGATTTCATCTGTGATGCCGTTGCTAATGGTATCAGTAATGTTGCCATAAAATACAATAAACCTGTTATTTTTGGCGTTCTAACGACAGACAATCAACAACAAGCATTAGATAGGGCTGGCGGCCAACATGGTAACAAAGGTGAGGAAGCAGCAATCACTGCTATACAGATGGCACAGATTAGTGCTCAAAATTAGCCTCATTTCCTCGTATAAAAAGGATTAGGATATTAGCATAGTCTTCGGTTAGATTAAAGATGATATCCAATTTAGCATATGGGCTTATCAAACAAGAATAAAATAATATTGTTATCATATAGTATTTGATCGACTTACGCATTCTGTATAAGATGCGCAAGTCGATTTTATCTTTTATAAAGATTCATATTATGAAAACTATAATAAGAATTGCTTTCTTATACCTTGTCGTGCAATTAAATTTTGCCTTAGGAATAGCACAAGAAAATAATATCCAAAGTAAGCTATGGGCTTCTTTAGGGGGTGCAGACAATTGGCAGGACACAAAATTTCTACTGTTTTCTTGCTCAGGAAACGACAATTCAAATGTATTGAATAGCGATGTCGAGCGATCATTACTTTGGAATCGAGAGACCGGTGAGTGCCGTTTTGAAGCGCAATCTAAAAAAAATGAACAACTTGTCTATTTATTCAATTTCACGACCAATAAGCCCCTCAAACTTTTTATCAATGCTGTGGAGGTAGCGACGATAGATCCAGCATTACAGCAGGATATCCGTCATCAAATCAATGAAGATCTCTATCTCCTATTACTACCGACAATAGGAGATCTCAAAGGAATAAGCTTCTCTGATACAAAAGTGAAATTGCTCAATAATGAGAAACAATTAAGCACGATTGTAGCATACGATGGGGATTTTTATGGTAGTCCAATAAATGGGACTATATTGATTAATGCCAATAGTGGTGAAATAAATGCTTTTGAAAATAGCATCAAATCGATTGACTATCAAATTGATCAATATAAGGATGCGGGATCAGGGTTACGATTGCCCACTTCATTCAATGCCGTCAATAATAAAAAGAAAAGCTGTACATTTACAACTGTTTCTACATTCGAACACGTAGAATCTTCAAAATTTACTGATTTATAATATGATTAACTGGGTTCCTCTAAATAATTTAGACCAACTACAACAGATACTTGATAGTCAACAAGTATGTGCCATTTTCAAACATAGTACTACCTGTGGTATCAGTGGTATGGCTAAGAAAAACTTTGAGCGTTTTGCTAATTTATCGGATAAGTCTTACGATGTTTACTATTTGGATTTATTAGCCTTCAGAGAAATTTCTAATCAAATAGCTTCCATCTGGCATATACAGCATCAGTCGCCTCAATTGTTGATCCTGCAAGGAGATACTTGTATTTTCAATGCTTCACATGGAGAAATTGACTTCGACGATCTTGTTACTTATTTAAAATAGAAAAAGCTACTTAAGTAGCTTTTTCTATTTTAAAATCTATATGATAAACTTATCCTTCTCCTTCCCACCAATCTTCCTTTAAATCGTCAATTTCACGACGATCTCTTTTAGTAGGCCTTCCAGCACCACGATCTCGCTTTAATATTGGGGCATTGAAAACAGATTTGTATGCAGATGTTTCTTCTTCAGGAGTTTGATCTTCATAAAATTGAACGGATGTTTTAGCATCGACCCTCCTTTCGAGTAGTCCCAATACCTTAATAATTTTACGTTCAATTCCCTTTTGCACCTGATAAATATCTCCAATTTTCACAACATAGGATGCCTTTATGTTCTGTCCATTTAATTTTACACGACCAGCTTTACAAGCTTCAGTTGCCAAACTACGTGTTTTAAAAAGACGTATTGACCACAAATATTTATCGATTCGAAGTTTTTCAGTTTCTGTTGCCATTTGTACAAAAATAGTCATATTGACTTAAAATCTGCTGATTATACATTATAAATTGAACAAATTTTAACATATTTGTTCTTAAGTAATAAGAACCATGAATTTTTGATTTATAAAAGATGCTTGAACAATTAAAAAAACTTATTGAAGACGCCTGGGAGGACAGACAACTTCTTGAATATAAAGAATATGCGGAAGCAATTCGTACCGTTATATTAAAGCTTGATACAGGTGAATTAAGAGTTGCCGAACCAATTGGTACGAGATGGCATGTCAATGATTGGATCAAAAAAGCAGTTATTTTATACTTCCCTATTCGTGAAATGAGCGAATCAAGCGCTGGCCCATTCGTTTATTATGATAAGATGAAATTAAAAACGAACTACAAAGAAATTGGCGTTCGTGTAGTACCTGGAGCTTCCGCTCGCTTAGGTGCATATTTAGCTAAAGGCGTTATCTTAATGCCATCTTATGTCAATATTGGTGCTTACGTGGGTGAAGGTACTATGGTGGACACTTGGGCTACTGTAGGTTCATGTGCACAGATCGGTAAAAATGTACACTTAAGTGGTGGTGTTGGTATTGGCGGCGTATTAGAGCCCGTACAAGCTGCTCCAGTTATCATCGAAGATAATGTTTTTGTAGGTTCCCGTACTATCGTTGTAGAAGGTATTCGTGTAGAATCAGAAGCAGTGCTTGGTGCTAACGTGGTATTGACCGCTTCAACTAAAATCATCGATGTATCAGGTCCAGAACCAGTAGAATATAAAGGATATGTACCTGCTCGCTCTGTGGTTATCCCAGGTTCTTACACCAAGAAATTTCCGGCTGGCGAATACCAAGTTCCTTGTGCATTAATCATTGGAAAACGTAAAGAATCAACGGATAAGAAAACATCGTTAAACGATGCGTTACGCGACCATAATGTTGCCGTATAATAAGATAATATAAAAAATAATGGCGCAATTTGTAGATAGGAACGATATTAATCAGGCTTTAGAAGTTCTCAAAAACGGTGGTTTGATTTTATACCCCACAGATACCATCTGGGGTATAGGTTGCGATGCAACGAATCCGGAAGCTGTAGAAAAAGTTTTTCAATTAAAAGGAAGAGCGAAAGATAAAAGCCTCATTATTCTACTACATAATGAAAATCAATTGGCAAGCTACGTCACTGAAATACCAGAAGTAGCCTATCAAATGATTGAATATACAGAAAAACCATTGACCATAATTTATTCAGCAGCTAAAAATTTAGCGCCCAATGTTATTGCTGAAGATGGTTCAATAGGCATTCGTATTGTGAAACATGATTTTTGTCAGCAGCTTTTACAACGCTTTAGAAAACCTCTTGTCTCTACATCCGCCAATTTAAGCGGAGATCCTTCACCAACATGTTTTGATGATATCAGTGCAGAGATTAAAGATCATGTTGACTATATTGTCAATTTTGGTCAACAGGTTATAAGTGATGGTAAATCTTCAAGTCTGATGAAATTAGATCCCAGTGGAAAGTTTGAATTTATTCGAAAATAAGATGAGTATCAAAAAAATAATCTTGCTAGCTGCTTTAGCATTTGGCATTTCATTGCCTAGTGAAGCACAGCAAAAGGAAATTACTCCTGCTCAAATCGGTGTTCAATATGGTAAAAAGGTTGATAAAGCTGGAGCAATTACGGTTGAAAAGCTTGAAAAATCTTTAGAAAAATCACCAAAGTTCACCGGTAAGGTAAGCGGAAAAGTTGTTCAAGTCTGTACAAAAAAAGGGTGCTTTTTAACACTTCAACGAACTGGAGAGAAAGACCCACTAATGGTTCGATTTACCGACTATAGTTATTTTGTACCCGCTGATCTAATTGGCAAAAATGTCGTGTTGGATGGCTATGCAAAAGTAAAAGAATCTACAAATGAGATTACATTTATAGCAGATGGCGTTTTAGTTGTAAAATAAAACATTTAATACCTAAAAAAGGCTATTTTCAATACTGAGAATAGCCTTTTTTAGGTATAGCATCTCTTTATTAATTATGCTTGATATCTTTGCAGAAGATGAAAATGATTAAAACTACCCCCGCTCAATCTATCAACCTGAAAGGTCGGATCATGACATTTGACCGCCCAATCATTATGGGGATTTTAAATGTTACCCCAGACTCTTTTTTTGATGGAGGACAACACAACCATATAGCGCAAACGCTCACCAAGGCCAAACAATTACTTGATGATGGTGCAGATATCATCGATATTGGAGCTTATTCCTCACGACCGGGAGCTACACTGATTACTTCCCAAGAAGAATTAGACCGTGCCCTTCCAGCCATTGTAGCAATCGTGGCTGCATTTCCAGATGCCATACTATCCATTGATACCTTCCGGGCTGATGTTGCTGCAGCCGCTATTCGTGCTGGTGCACATATGGTCAATGATGTATCAGGCGGTACTATCGATCCCCAGATGTTTCATACTGTAGCAAAACTACAAGTGCCCTATATATTGATGCATATGCGGGGCATTCCTGAAAATATGCAAGAATTAACACAATATCAAGATATAGTTACTGATGTAGCAACCTTTTTTGGAGAACGGATTGCAACATTAAGGAGCCTTGGAATCAAGGATATCATTCTTGATCCTGGTTATGGGTTTGCAAAAAATGTAGAACAAAATTATGAGCTCCTTTACCGTGTAGATGAATTGCACTACTTTGGCCTTCCGATACTCGGGGGTATATCCAGGAAGTCTATGATTTATAAGAAGCTGGGACTAAATCCTCAAGAAGCATTAAATGGAACAACAGTACTCAATACCCTGCTCCTTAGTAAAGGAGTCCAATTACTTCGTGTACACGACGTGAAAGAGGCGAAGCAAATTGTAGATTTATTATTTCAATAACGATTATATCAAAAACAAAGGGCCTAATCATCTTTAGGCCCTTTGTTTTTGATAGATTATAATACTTCCAGCAACTTTTCAAAGGCCATCCCTCTCGATGCTTTTAAGAGTATGGTGGAATCAGAGATGGGTTCATTTGCTAACGACATCTTGACATCATTTGTAGTTTCAAAAAATTCTCCTCCGATTTCTTTATGTTCGCAAAAAGCCTTTCCCACAAAAATCAACCGCGCATCCTGAATGGTTTTAGCATACGCAATCACTTTTTTATGCTCATCAAAAGATTCAGCTCCGAGCTCAAACATATCGCCCAAAATAACGACTTTGTGTTCTGCCTCTACGATTCTCATATTCGCCAATGCCGCTTCCATACTCGTTGCATTCGCATTATAATAATCACAAATCACCGTATTACGATCAGTTTTCGTAATTTGGGATCGATTATTTGTTGGTTTATATTCAGAAATAGCCGCATTGATATTCACTAGTGGAACATTAAAATAATGCCCAATAGCAATAGCCGCTAAAAAATTTTCAATATTATATGCCCCTGTCAGTTGTGTATCTGCTTGAAAAAGATCTTCCGATCCCTGAAGATGCCATTCAATTTGTAATAATGGATTTGCTTTAATCAAACGACCAATAACAGCATTAGAGTCTGAAAAACCATATTTCACCACCTGTTTAAACTGGCGTCGTCCAGCCATTTCCGTAAGAAAAAGATTGTCAGCTTGTAAAAATAATGCCCCCTTATTGTCTTGCAACCAATCGTAAAGCTCACCCTTTGTTTTCTTTACACCCTCGAAAGAACCAAATCCCTCTAAATGCGCTTTCCCTACATTAGATATCAGTCCATGGGTCGGTTCGGCTATCCGGCACAAAAAATCAATTTCACCAACATGATTTGCTCCCATTTCAATAATAGCGATTTCAATGTGCTGATCTATAGCCAACAAAGTCAGTGGTACACCGATATGGTTATTTAAATTACCATGGGTAGCGTACGTTTTAAATTTCTTTGATAAAACAGCATTCAACAATTCTTTAGTTGTTGTCTTTCCATTAGTACCCGTAACACCAATAAATGGAATATCCAATTGCCGACGATGATAATGCGCTAAGGCCTGTAGCGTCTCCAATACATTTTCAACTAATACAAACCGATCATCTTGCTGATATTGCTCTTCATCTATGATGGCATATGCCGCACCAGATGCCAAAGCTTGCTCTGCAAATTCATTCCCATTAAAATTCGAACCTTTTAATGCAAAAAAAAGTGAATCAGGTAAAATATGGCGTGTGTCTGTCGATACAACAGGGTATTGCTTAAATAAGTGATATAATGCTTTCAATTCCATTCTTAAAAACGTTTTCATGATGACGGCAATAAATCACAATCATCAAACAAATATAATGATTTAGAAAACGATAAATCAGCACAAAAATTCCAATATAATAACAAGTAAAAATCAGTATAATTAAACAATCCTTATTCTTGATTTAGATCGAGCTGAAATACAGCTAGGACAGCTGATCTATGTAGGTAAATTGCTAATTAGAGTGTTTTATCTAAAAAAGCAATCATTTTATCGACCATTGGTCCAAACCAAGGGTTGAAAAACCAAAATGTATGTGGTGAATCTTCAAATTCAAAAACCTCAGAATAAATACCAAAATCATTCATCTTACTGATCATATCACTCCTTCCTGCATGGAAACGAGGAATAGCACTATTCAAAAATAATGTCGGAGCAGTTAACGAATTGACTTTGAACAAAGGAGATGCGTCGTCCCAATGTGCAGGATTCTGTTGATATGTTCCCCCCAACCAAAATGAAGCCATTTCCCCCTCTTCCGACTCAGGATGGTCAAAAGCAAGAATCCCATCAATATTGACCACAGATTTAACAAATGATTTTTTATTACTATGTGTATTTGACCCCAGCAAACTAGCCAATTGTCCACCTGAGGAGGTGCCGACAACCCCAATTCTTTTCATATCAATAGGCAATTGCTTTTGGCTTTTAGCCCATAAAATGGCATCGATCAGATCGTCATAAGCAGCAGGGAATTTCGCTTCTAGCGAAAGCCTATATTCTACACTCAACACCACATATTTATCAGCCAGGGCCTTCGCCATCGTAGCCATCATCTCTTTATTGCCAGAGCGCCATCCTCCACCATGTATCAAAATGAGACATGGATAAATACTGTCAAAATTTTGAGGGAGGTAGGCGTCCAATGATAATATCCTATCCACGGTCTTTTTATAAGGAATCTGACGAATTTTCAAAACATGAGTATCTGTTTTTTCCGCCAAAGAAATATAGGCTCTCTTCTTGCTTTCCTTGACAAAAGTATTTTGTATTGTAAACGAGGTATCCACCTTTAATTGTTCTTGAGCAACACTAGACAAGAACAAAAGATTAAAAACAATAAGCCAAAAACAATTCTTCAATATTTCTAAATTTTCATTCATTTCCTGATGTTAACATAAGTGCTACAGGTACAAATCCCTTTACACCATTTTTTTAAGCTACAGCTCTTAATAATGGTTGGATTTTAATCTCAACCCAATATGAAGCATAAAAGAACCATCTGTATATCTCCTCAAATCAGAAGCAAATTATCGAATATATTTGTTGAAACCTCATAAAAAATACGCTAAATTTTCACAACTGACTACAGATCGTACAGCTTTAAAAGAAAATATCAATGAAAACGTTTTCGTAAATATAAGCTGTTGTTTTTGCCCAACTTATTATTAGAAGCCTTAACTTTAACGTATATCTATAACCATTTATCAACCTAAATAACAAGTAATTACTTGCCAATAGATATGGATACACTTGTTTAGGAAGTTAAAACAATAAACTTATTTTTCTTTATACCAATAATATATAGAAAAAGTAAACCAAAAAGATGAACAATAATAAACCAACAAAGTATCGCTGGAGCGTTTGTGCCCTCCTTTTTTTTGCTACCACTATAAACTATTTAGATAGGCAAGTACTTTCTTTAACTTGGAAAGACTTTATCAGCCCCGAGTTTCACTGGACAAACAACGACTACGGAAACATTACGGCTTTATTTTCCATATTTTATGCCGTAAGCATGTTATTTGCAGGACGTTTCGTAGATTGGATGGATACAAAAAAAGGCTTTCTTTGGGCTATTGGTATTTGGTCAATTGGTGCTATTCTTCATGCATTCTGCGGCATCGTTACAGCGGGGCAACTGACGGGAAATTGGATTTTTAACTTCGAGGAGTCCAAAGCAGCAATAGCAACGGTTAATGATGTTGGTTTAGTAATCAGTACAAGTGTCACCTTATTCATTTTTGCACGTTTTATATTAGCAGTAGGAGAAGCGGGGAACTTTCCTGCGGCAATTAAAGCAACTGCAGAATATTTCCCAAAAAAAGATCGTGGCTTATCGACCAGTATCTTTAATGCAGGGGCAACCATCGGCGCATTAGTAGCACCCATAACCATACCCACAATTGCCAAACACTATGGTTGGGAGATGTCCTTTATTATTATTGGAGCGCTGGGTTTTATATGGATGGGATTTTGGGTATTTATGTATAAAAAACCTGAAGAACACCCTAAGGTTAATGAAAGTGAGCTAACCTACATCTTACAAGACTCTGCTCATCATACAGAAGAACAAAAATCCAATGAAAAGATAAGAGTCTCTTTCCTCGAATGCTTTAAACATAAACAAACATGGGCTTTTGCCTTTGGAAAATTTATGACAGATGGTGTGTGGTGGTTTTTTCTATTTTGGATGCCTGCTTACCTCAGTAGCGTGTATGACATTAAGTCGTCGGATACACAGGGACAACTCGCTATTTTTGTTTTATATGCGATTACACTATTCTCCATCTACGGCGGATATCTGCCCACACTCTTTGTTGAAAAGAAAGGTATGAATCCCTATGATGGCAGAATGAAAGCGATGTTAATTTTTGCATTTATTCCATTAATAGTATTATTTGCACAACCATTAGGCTATATTTCCTATTGGGTTCCAGTAATCTTTATTGGGATAGCGGGAGCTGCACATCAATCTTGGTCGGCTAATATTTTCTGTACCGTCGGCGACATGTTTCCAAAGAAAGCTATTGCTACAGTAACCGGCATCGGTGGTTTAGCAGGAGGTTTAGGTGCATTTATCATCAACAAAATATCAGGTGTTCTTTTTGATTATGCTAAAGAAACACAAATGAAATTTATGGGGTTCAATGGAGAGGCTGCGGGTTATTTCATCATTTTTTCCTTTTGTGCTTTTGCCTATCTTATTGCGTGGGTAGTCATGAAGGCATTAGTTCCAAAAATGAAAATTGTAAATTTATAACGGAAATTTTGTAGATTTATAAAATATTGTATCTTTATAATATAAATAATTCAACACCTAATCCAAAATTAAATTAAACTCTAAAATGAACTTAGAATTAGAAAGTATTTTCTACGAGGAGAGTAACATCCCTCCTGAATTTACGCTTCAACAACAAGTCGATCAACGCGAGTTCCTTTCTGATGGGGAAATGATTCCTTGGGAAGGTCAAATCAATGAAGTTTTTTCACCGATATGTGTTAAGACCAAGGATGGTCTTCAACGAAAACGCATCGGTAGTTTCCCTGTATGTACAGAAAAAGAATCAATGGCTGCGTTAGATGCTGCTGTTAATGCTTTTGATAACGGACGCGGAGAATGGCCAACAATGAGTGTCGCTGATCGCATTACTTGTGTCGAGAATTTCACGAAAAAAATGATCGAGAAGAAAGACATCGTTGTCAAATTGATCATGTGGGAAATCGGAAAATCATTCACTGATTCTATTAAAGAATTTGATCGTACAGTAGAATACATTTATGCAACTATCGACGCTTTAAAAGATATCGATAGACAATCATCAAGATTCGAGATAGAACAAGGTATCATTGCGCAGATCAGACGTTCACCACTAGGTGTAGTACTTTGTATGGGGCCGTTCAATTATCCTTTGAACGAAACCTTTACCACGCTAATACCGGCATTGATAATGGGGAATACGCTGTTATTCAAACCACCTAAGCATGGTACTTTATTACATTACCCTTTATTAGATGCCTTCAGAACAAGTTTTCCTAAAGGTGTGGTCAATACCATCTATGGTAGAGGTAATAATATTGTTCCGAGCTTGATGCAGTCTGGAAAAATTAACGTTTTAACTTTAATTGGATCTAGTAAGGTCGCAAATGAATTAAAAAAACTACATCCAAAAGTAAATCGTCTTCGTGCCATTTTAGGTTTAGATGCCAAAAATGCTGCGATTATTACAAAAGATGCAGACCTCAATTTGGCCGTATCAGAAACGGTGCTAGGTTCACTATCATTCAATGGGCAACGTTGTACAGCAATCAAAATAGTGTATGTACACCGCAGTATTGCTCAGGAATTCTTGAAACGCTTGACAGTTGAAGTAGAGAAACTGAAGTTTGGTATGCCTTGGGAAAAAGGAGTCTCGTTGACCCCACTACCTGAATTGAATAAACCTGCTTATCTAACGGAGTGTATCGAAGATGCGATTGCGAATGGAGCAAAAGTCATTAATCCAAATGGCGGACAAGTTGCGGAATCATTTGTATATCCTGCAATTGTGTATCCCGTAAATGCCAATATGAAACTTTACAGAGAAGAACAGTTTGGCCCAGTTATCCCTGTAGTTCCATTTGATGACTTGGAGGAACCAATTGAATATCTGATTGAATCATCTCATGGTCAGCAAGTAAGTATTTTCAGCAACAATGCAGCTGTGATATCATCTTTAATCGATCCACTAGTGAACCAAGTAAGTCGTGTAAATATTAATTGTCAATGCCAAAGAGGACCAGACAACTTCCCGTTTACTGGCCGTAAAGATAGTGCCGAAGGCACTTTATCGGTTGTTGATGCATTACGTGCATTCTCGATTCGTTCACTTGTCGCAGCGAAATTCACGGATGAAAACAAAAAAATACTGAACGAAATTGTAAGTAGCAATAGCTCCAATTTCTTAAGTACCAAATACATCTTTTAAACAAAAAAAGGGGCTTTGCCCCTTTTTTTGTTTAAAGTTGTTTAGCTATTGCCACATGTTACTCCTTTCCCATAGGATGACTCTCTACAAACCATAAGTTACAAATACCATTTATCTTCTGCATATTAAAGCGTAAACAGCATGAATAAAAAAAACCGCAAGTACTTTCATACTTACGGCCTACATATTAAATAAACATTGAAACTGCTAATTTTTATTGTGCACGTTGCTTTTCTTCATTATCTGTACTCTTTTTCTTAACTACATTTTTCAAATTCCCAAATTTATAGGTATAGGTCAAACGTGCAACCCTACGATCTTGATGTTGTCTAATCTTCGTATTAAACGATGAGAAATTCGTCGACAGATTCTGGTTACTGGTATTGAAAATATCAGAAACAGCAAGTTTAAGCGAACTTCTTTTATCTTTAAAGTTTTTGGTAATACCAATTTGTGCGTCCCAGCGACTTTCCAATTTATATATATTATAGGTAAACGGAGAGAAATAACGAAGATTCATCTCTGCAGAAACCGACGGCGACAGTTTAAAAGAACTCATCGAGTTTACTTGGAACAGAACACTTGTGTTATTAACGACCGACCCTGCTATTGCCCCATCAAAATTCATATAAACAGCCGTGATATTATTATAAGAAGACCAGAACTTCGCCACTTGAACTGGCAGGCTCAGATTCACAAATGCTGAATTGCTTTTCCCAAGGTTTTCACGTGTCACCCATGTTGTGTTTTTAACCGAATCCTGCCCCATACTTTCAACGATCGCATCAGTCTGTGCATTATAGCCCAACGTGACTGTATACTTCTTATATAGGGTATAATTCAAGTTCAATTCGTTTGCATACTGCGGATTTAGGTACGGATTTCCACGCTCTGAAGTATATTTATCAATAAAATAATCAAAAGGGTTAAGCTGGCGGTAGTTGGGTCTTGTGATTTTTCTCGAATACCCTAAAGAGAAAATATGATTTTCATGTGCATCATAACTCAAATTTGCAGATGGAAACAAATCAAAATAATCTCTTTTTACTTGTTTATTCTCTGTGATCGAGTGTCCATCGGATAGCGTATATTCCCCTCTTAAACCAGCCTTAATACCCCATTTACCGATTTGATTATCATAATCAATGTAACCTGCAGTAATTTGCTCGGTATAAACAAAGTGATTCGATCGATTGACAATATCAGTCCAAGCGCCATCCAGCTGTTCCTCAAATAAGAGGTTATTATCCGACTTTACATTTGAATACTTCACCCCTGTTTCAAGGTTAGAGGTCTTGCTTAGCGGTTGATTATAATCGAGCTTAGCGACATAAATGTCAATACCAATTGGCATTTGACTTCGTAATAATTCTGGATCTCTTATTAATTCGTTATTCAGATCAAACAATCTATTGTCATAATCTGCTTTTTTGCTATTTCTAAATTTACTCCAATCCAAATCCAAGACCAATTTTTTACCGGTCGAATCGATCTTAAACTCATTATTAAAATTAAAAGAATAGCGATTAAATCCTTCCCTGAATTGAGACATTGAGGTCAATGTAGAATCTAGCGTAGTCAGATTTGGTCCGATAAAAGATTTACTATCATTATCGTTAAGCTCTACATTATTACTCCCATTAAACTGCAAAGACATCACATTACGCTCAGATGTCCGCTGTTCCACTCCTACTTTATATGCGTGTGTCCGATCTTTGATATGTAGATTTGATTTCTGATCAAATGCGGTCTCCACACCATTGTTTGCGATAATACGCTCTAAATTAATTCGGTTTATATATCGTTCATCACTATACGAGTAAGACCCAAAATAAGTGGTGTTATTTTTTTTGTAATTAAGGGACAATGCTGTATTACCTCTAAACTTCTCGGCTAATCCAGCAGTAGCAGAAAAATTACCATTAAAACCCTCCATCCGACTCTTCTTCATCACAATATTGATCGTTCCTACAGCACCCTCGGCATCATCCTTAGCACTACGCGACTTGATCACCTCAACAGCCTTAATCTGGTTACCATCGGTACTTTTAAGTAGCGTCGCCAATTGTTCACCAGTCATATAAGTTTGACGACCGTCGATCGTAACTTTAACACCAGACTGCCCCATGAGCTGTAGATTATTATCATTATCCAAGCTAACTCCTGGAGCGCGCTGTACAATATCCAATCCATTATTGCCTGCGGCTAAAGGAGAATTTTCAACATTTAAAATCAGTTTTCCTTGCTTATTCTCAACCAGAGGTCTTTTCCCCTCTACGGTCACTTCAGATAACGTATTTGTACTTGGCGCCAACTGCAGATCAGCCAACACTTGCTTCGTATTACTATAGTTGAAAATAGCCGATCGCTTTACATCGTAACCAATCATTCGTGCTTCGACATAATAAGATCCAGCAGCAATATTTTCAAAAGAATATTGCCCATCTTCCTTTGTAACGGCTGTTTTCAAGATGGTATTATTGGCACTATGAATCAAATAAGTAGTCACTGAACTCATTTGTTCATTTTTTTCATTCACAACCCTACCAGTCACATCAATAGCCGCCCAGAGTAGCTGTGTACTGATTGCAAATAAGACCGTTAGTAATAATTTCGTTTTCATTTTATGGTTTAGGTTTCTTCTATCGAAATAGAAATCTATGATTGATTAGTATACATTTTTAAAATAATGTTACAACTTCAAGAGATTATTTTAAAAATCTGAGTGCTATGCACCCAGATTTTATTTTTTCTTTTCTTTGCTTTCTACAATGACGCCACTTGGAGTAATACTGATGATGGTATCGCGCTTAATCACTGTTGTATCATCCACAACATCTTCTTCATTTTTATCGTCCGTCTCGACCACCTCCGGAAGCGCACATTTCAAACCGAGATTCGTCATGACCCATTCTGTTTCTTTAACATCATTATTTTCATAGCGATTAAAACATTCATAATATGAGATATCAGCATAATTACGTTGCAGATCCCTATTCAATACTACTTTTGCTCCAACAGGGAGATACAGGGTAACATTTACTTTTTGATCTCGATACAACTCTTTTTCACCCAATTTAAAGTGACTATCAAAAACAATATTTACACTATCCTGAACAGCTTTGTAATTGATGGCAGAAGCTCTTTTAGTTGCTAGATTATAATTAGAACCCTTAGCGGCATATTCGTATTTGATATAAGGTGCTTGAGTAGAATCAATGCGTTCAAAACGGATACGGATATCGTCCTGTAGATATTCCGACAAATTGGTGCCTATCTTCAGATTTGAACGGCCCTCATCCCCATTAATTTTAATTACCCTTACATCACGTTCGTTAATACGATATATAGACCTAACCTCCAATGGTTTTTCTTCGACAATTCTACTTTCTTCTTTAAAGTCCTTCGCTACTGAGCCTGCATAATAGACCATAGCTCCCAATGAAATAAGCCATACTAAAAACAAAGAAGTTGTCAGATAATTATTCATCGATCTTCGGTTAAACAAAAGACGTATGATCAGGTAAAACAAACCTGCAAACGGAATCGCAACCGCTAAAAAAGCCGCTGCTAGCGCCCATGGAGCCTGAGTTGGATCAATCAGATTTAAGGGTTCTATCACGCCACGGTCTGTTATCCCTGCAATCCCCAAGCTAAAAAAGATAAGCGCAATCAGCAATGATATCAAGCTTAGACCAATTGTAAAGGCGACAATTAAACCGATTACTTTAGCGAAAAGCTTGATGATTTCTCCAAACGCATTACCTGCCGATGAAACACCTTTATTAAAAGTATTACCGACACCCGAAAAATTCTCTTTTAGGCCACTCAATTCCTCTTCAAAACTTCTTTTAAAATTCTGAATGTTAGGCGACTCTCCACGCATTTCCATACGGTCTGCTCTGGTCACCGCAATCGGCATTACAATCCATAAAATGATGTAAATCAAAAATCCTGAGCCAAAGATTACAAAAAATAAGACAAATAAAAGCCTGATCCATCGTGCCTCAACACCAAAGTAATGCCCTAAACCACTACACACACCACTGATCACTTTATCTTCAGGGTCACGCATCAGCTTTTTACCTGTTCTAAAGCTATTTTCTGTATAATTAGTCTTTTGACCAGTATATTGTTGATCCTCTTCGTTGATTTCAAAATCACTGACACTGCCCATCTGGGCGATTACAGCATTGACATCATCCATATTCAACACTTCTTTAATTCCGAGCTGAATCTTCTCCGTAAACATTTCTGCAATGCGATTTTCAATATCCTCCAAAATCTCTTTGCTATCTTCCGAACTTCCGAAATGCTTTTTAATATCAATCATATAATTGCGCAACACATCATATGCGTCCTCTTCTATATGAAAAACGATACTATTTATATTGATAATTATAGTCTTGTTCATGGTTATATAGGTTATATTGATTTATCGATTTTATTAATTCTATCTGCTAAGGATATCTCCACTGCAAACAGCAGTTCCTTCCACGTCACATCCAAGCGCTCCAGAACCTGAAGCCCTTCTTCCGTAATCTCATAGTACTTACGTGGAGGACCAGATGTTGATTCCTTCCATATATAACTCAGCAAACCGTTATTTTTAAGTCTTGTTAGTAAAGGGTATAATGTACCTTCTACGACCAAGAGCTGCGCTTTCTTCAGTTCGCTGATGATATCTGATGCATAGATCTCCCCTCGGGAAATAATAGAAAGAATACAATATTCAAGTATTCCCTTCCGCATCTGTATTTGTGTATTTTCAGCTATCATAACAATACAAAGATATATGTTTTATTATGTACTATGCAATACACAGTACTATGTTAGTAGCAAAGTATTTCTCAACATGCTGATAATCAGCGCAATAATTTTAATTATCATTTAACGTCAATATTTCACTATTTCTCAAATTTATCCCTATTTTAGCACGAAAATTGATTATAAGGAGAGCATGATAAGATTATTATTAGATTACAAATGGGTAATGCTCTGGGCAGTAATAGTGATTCTACTTTGTTGTATGCCGGGACAAAATTTTGAAAAAGTACCATCTTATCCAGGAATGGATAAACTTGTACACGCAGGGATGTTCTTCGTGTTTTGTACATTAATTTATAATGGCGTATTAATTCAATTCAAAGGTCGTCCATCTCGATGGGTACCCGTCATAGTTGTGAGCATTTTAGGGATCCTATTCGCTTTATTAACAGAAGCTTTACAACTTTATATTTTCACCTACAGAACCGGTGATTGGTGGGATTTATTCGCAGATAGTGTGGGTATTGGAATGTCAGGTTTTGCCTATTTGCTTTTTTACGTAAGACGAAAATAAAACAAGATTTATGGGGATGGACAGTCCCCGCCTTGTAGCTAAAGAATACACATTTTACAACACTACTCTGAAACCTTAGGATATCAATACAGCTAAGCTCTAGCCAAAGTTAAAACAGATATCGTACAACCTGCGGCAATAAGTTGCTCTGCAGCAGCAGTAAGGGTAGCTCCCGTTGTCAACACATCATCCACCAATAGCACACGTTTACCTTTCAAACTATGCCCATCTGCGCATAAAAACACATTCTGGACATTGTCATAGCGTTCTAATCTTGATTTCTTGGTCTGACTTACCGACTCGCCCACCCGTATTAGCCCATGTTCTAAAACCGGTTTCGATAACGCCATTCCAATACCTTTTGCCAAATAAAATGATTGGTTATAGCCTCTTTTCTTAAGCTTTTTTTTATGTAAAGGAATAGGGATGATCACATCCACATTTGTAAAAACCAGGCTTTTAACTAAAGTTTCTCCATACTGTCTTCCAAGGAAATAAGCTAGTTGAGGCCGATTAGCATATTTTATCTGATACAAAATCCGCTCAACACGCGTTTCCTTTTTCAGCAATAACATGGCCGTTGCGTTTTCAAATGGAAATTTCCCCCACAGCTGACGAGCGACTTGATTGTTTAAATCCAAATGAAAGTTCGTAATCGGTAAGTGAAATAAACAGGAAGTACAGAGTTGTTTTTCTTGACGGACTAAGACATGACCGCAACCCGCACAAATTTCAGGAAAAAAAAGTGCTAAAAAGTCCGATAAATACTGGCTAAATTGGTTGTTCATCATGATTATGCCTATACGAACTTAGCTAAATTTGTTTTATTTACAATTAAAATTGTAAATAAAACAAACTGATTCATTAGCAGCTATATTTCATAGGCATTCATGATTGCTTTGCATTATCCTCTTCCATCACGGAATATTCAGTAACAGAAATAGCAGGATAATCACTTATTATTAAGCTTCTTGAGCTTCTTTATCTTTAATCGCTAACTGACCACATGCCGCATCGATGTCTTTTCCACGACTTCTACGCACATTGGTAATGATACCCTGATTTTTTAGATAATTAGCAAAAACCTCAATCTTATCTGCATCAGCATTTACAAAACTCGCTAATGAGATGGGGTTATATTCAATTATATTAACCTTACAAGGAACATGTTTACAGAATCTGGCCAACTCTTTTGCATCTTCTAACTCATCATTAAAATTGTCAAAAACGATGTATTCAAATGTAATTGGGCTTTTAGTCTTCGCGTAAAAATATTTCAATGCATCCGCAAGTGCTTCCAATGAATTTTGCTCATTGATAGGCATGATCTCATTACGCTTTTTATCATTTGCAGCATGTAATGAAAGGGCCAAATTAAACCTGACCTCATCGTCACCTAGCTTCTTGATCATCTTAGCAATACCTGCAGTAGATACTGTAATGCGTTTTGCAGCCATATTCAAACCATCAGGAGAAGTAATTCTTTCTACCGATTTCATCATATTGGCATAATTCAATAGCGGCTCACCCATACCCATATACACGATATTGGTTAATGGTAGATTATATTTTTCTTCTGCTTGTTTTGCAATCAAAACAACCTGGTCATATATCTCATCCGCATTCAAATTCCGTTTACGGTCCATATAGCCTGTCGCACAAAATTTGCAGGTCAAACTACAGCCTACCTGTGAACTTACACATGCTGTCATACGCTCAGGAGCAGGAATCAAAACACCTTCAATGATGTTACCATCGTACAAAGCGAAACTGCTCTTGATTGTTCTATCCGAACTGATCTGCGATTCCTTAACCTTGACTGCACGAATAACAAAATTTTCTTTCAGCTTTTCACGCAAAGGTTTACTGAGGTTACTCATCAAATCAAAATCTATACAAGACTTTACCCAAATCCACTCATAAATTTGCTTTGCACGGAAACCTTGCTCACCCATTTCAGTAAGCTTCTCTTTAATCTGATCTATCGACAGACTACGAATATCAATTATTTTACTTTTCTCAGTCACACGACAAAGGTAAGGTTATTTATATAAAAATCTTATTTTTATAATGTCATAAAAAGCAGAACTATCTGAATCCTAAATTATTACTTCTAGTTATGCTATACCAATTCAGCAAGAAGAAGAGCATAGTACCTCTTTCAGATCCTACTAAATGCATGACAAGTCTACTTAACTAAATGAAAAACAAGATCATGGTCATTTCAGAAAAACCATGTTTACTTAAAAAAACAAGAATAATCTAGCAATAGCCTTCAAAACTTTTCCTAGTTTTGAATCATCATAAGAGATACCGCAACAGCAGTAAAAAAGACATAAAGCACCATCATATGCTACAGATAGAAATACAGCATCTAGAACAAAGGCATTACCCCGATATTGCACGCATCTACCAACAGGCGATCGATGCCGGAAATATCACATTAGCGACAAAGACAAGTACTTGGGAAGAATGGGATAAAGATCATCTGCCCGCGATGCGGTTTGTCGCTATTGAAAACAACGTTGTAATAGGTTGGGTTGCATTATCTCCCGTTTTGCAGCGAACAGGATATCAGGGTGTCACGGAGCTCAGCATTTATATCGATCAACATCATCAAGGCAAAGGACTTGGAAAAATCCTCATGCAACATATCATTGATAGATCTGAGAAAGCTGGTATATGGACGATTATGTCCTTTATTTTTCCTGAGAACGAAAAAAGTATAGCGCTCCATCTAAAATTTGGGTTTCGACTACTGGGCACACAACATCAAGTTGCACAATTAAAGGGCATCTGGATGGACAACTGTATTTTAGAGCGAAGATCAACCTTGATATAACGTAAGATCCCCATTTTCAATACTGAAAATGGGGATCTTACTATTCCAATAGCACGAATCTATCCGTGTATTGCTTCTTTAGTGCCATAAGACTGTATCAGTTCTCCTTCAAAATCCAACCATTCTTTCCAACGCTTGTCCACATCCACATCTGTCGAAAATTGACGTGCAAAATTAAGAAACGTTGTGTAATGATTTGCTTCGGAAACCATTAAGTCATAATAGAACTTCGCTAACTTTTCATCTTTAATATTTAGAGATAATACCCTAAAACGTTCACAACTTCTCGCCTCAATCATTGCGGCAAAGAGTAAACGGTCTATAAAAGCCATATTACGAGAACCATCTTTCTTATTGAATTTCATCAACTGCCCCACGTAATCATCTTTACGCTCCTTACCTAGGGTATAGCCTCTTTCTTTAATAATATCGATGACCATTTGGAAATGTTGCATTTCCTCAATTGCAATCGCTGTCAATTCGTGTACCAACTCTTCATGTTCAGAGTTGTACATAATTAAAGAAATCGCATTTGAAGCTGCCTTTTGCTCACACCAAGCGTGATCAGTCAGTATCTCCTCTAAATTTCCTTCTGCAATATTTGCCCACCTTGGATCCGTTAACAATTTCAATCCTAACATTTTGTCCTCTCTATTTTTAAAACACAAAGTTAAGCATATCCAAGCGATATAAAAATATTCGCAATTAGTTTTGCGATAGCCTTATTCTCCTTTTTTAAGAGCAGCTCTTACTTGCGGAGCGATTTTCGAACCAAAAACCTCAATTGCTTTCATCATATCAAGGTGACTAGGTGCTCCCACATCCATGTGCGCAGAGAAACGTGTCAACCCTAAAGCCTCCTGGATTTTCAAAATCTTATCCACAGCATAATCGGCATCCCCGATAATCAAATGACCATGAGATGAACGTCCAAAATCATACTGGGTCCGTTGATAAGGAGGCCAGCCGCGATCACCACCGATGCGATTCATCTGTGCTGCATAAATAGGGTAATAAGCATCTGCTACCTGCTGCGAATTATCACCAAACAAAGCATGCACATGTACACCAACTTGATAATTGGACATATCATGACCATTATCGGCATACGCCTGTTGATACATTTCGACTAAAGGTTTGAAAGCTTCGAAAGTTCCTCCAATTATGGCAAACATAACGGGCAAACCCAATTTCCCAGCACGGATAACAGATGAGGTGGTGCCACCCACAGCCACCCATATCGGCAATTTGGGTTGAACAGGACGTGGAAATATTTGCTGATTGACTAATGTAGGTCGAAATTTACCCGTCCAGCTAATCGTCTCTTGATTATTCAACTTCACCAATAAATCTAACTTTTCTTCAAACAATGCACCATAATCATTCAGATTATAGCCAAATAAAGGAAATGACTCAATAAAAGATCCTCTTCCCGCCATAATCTCAGCGCGACCATTAGATAAAACATCAACTGTAGAAAAATCCTGATAGAGTTTAACAGGATCTGCAGAACTCAATACAGAGACAGCACTTCCTAATTTTATGTTCTTAGTGACAGAAGCTGCCGCCGCTAATATAATTTCTGGAGCTGAAACAGCATAGTCCGGACGATGATGTTCACCCATTCCAAAAAAGTCAAGGCCTACTTCATCCATCAACTTTACTTGTTCAATAATTTGATGCAATTTTTCTTGCGAAGATTGTATTTGTCCTGTTTTGGGATCAATATGCAAATCGCCAAACATACCTATTCCTAATTCCATATTCTTTTATTTAAATGATATACTACAAACTTATCCATTTTGAACCGCTAAAAAATTGACCTACAACAATAAAAATGTAAAAAGTGTTATTTGTAACCACCATAAACCTACAGCGAACAGACTGAATGGAACAGATCTTATCATAAACACAAGATTCAAATAAATACATAAAAGAATTTGATATGATAGCCTCATTATCCTTTAATCGAAGGAACGAAATCAATAACACAATAGAAAAACCTATTATTATACCGAGTAAAACGCGCTCAATAACACCGAAAATAGCAAGCACCCATTATTAGGCAAATTACTTGAATGAAAAATGCTTTACCGTAGCTTTCACTACATCCGCGGCATTGCCATCAAAATGATGGTTCCCTTTCAAATAAATTGCTTCTAAATTTGGCAAACGAATGTGTTTCATAGGAAAGCTGATTTCATCTTCACCCAGTAAAATGGCAGTTCTCACACCAACCATCTTATTGATCTCTGCTATAACATCCATACTTCTCTTAACACTACTACGCCCAAATAAGTCTGACACATGGATTTCCAGATCAGTAGAAGTCGAGGGTTCTAAGAGAGCAACAGCCTGCAGCCTTTGTTTCCATTCTCCCGTCAATTTATTAACAAGAAAAGGAATGACATCTGCCCCAAAGGAGTAGCCCACAAAATAAACCATTTGATTCTTTCTACCTACCAACAATTTATCAAGGCTACCACTCAATTCCTTCGCAATCTGATCGGGTGATTTTTTATCCCAAAAAAAGCTTTTTGAATTCACCGCACCAACCGTATATCCTTCCCTTCCCAAAAGTTCACAATAACGCGTTGAAAAACTATTGAATCCACCATCTCCACTCAGATAAAGGACAACAGGGCTATGTCCATTATTATTCCAAATCTTAAGTATATTATCGTTCTGCTGTCCCATTACTGTTATTTTGATAAAAAACAAGAGTATAAATAGCCCTAACCGGTTTCCTTTCATGAGTATCTTATTCATTATCTGGCTTCATTACCTTAGACAAAGCTTGCGGCAATTGTAATAAGTCAAAATCATTGCCAAAAATTAAATACTTATTTTCCCAAATAGTCGCATACTTCTCTTTGAAATCTCTCAGACTCTGATAATGTCTGAAAGAACCAACTTTATCTGCGGCAAACTTCATAATTTGTTCGGCAGGGCTCTCCGGAGATTCAATACCACTCATGGGTACCATACCCAAATTGATATATTTCCTACCCTTATTTCGTGCATATTCCGCCAATTTCACAACCAAAGCATCCATACATCCCCCTGGAGCATTTTCTATTTTCCGAATCAGATCATAGGTGCACTCACCCTCTGTAAAATCAGGAATAATATTTAGAAATGATACGACTTTTTGATGTTCATCCTGTACCACGATTACATCTTGTTCAGAAATTGCTACAGGATCAAATTGTCCTTGCGAAAAAACCATTTCCTTTTTATCAAATACACGCAACCATTCATCAGACACCTCTTTCAATTCCGTTATGAACACAGCAGCATGAGGAGCCTGTACAATCCGAGTGGTATACCCCTTTTTTTCTAAACTATTCAAAGCGTTTCGAAGCGATTTTCGATTTTTTCCCTCTAAGGAAAATAAAGAAACATCCATCAATGCCTCCTGTCCAATAATAATTTTACGTTTTCGAAGCGCATTAAAATAGGATAGGCTATCTTCGTCTACACGATAATACACCGACTTAAGCCCCAGAGAAGAGCAATAACCCTCAAATTCGACAATTACTTCTTCTTTATCCTCAATAGCACATACAGGCCCATCTAAAACAATTGCAAAAGCTTGACCGATGCGATAAGCTACAAAGCCGTCTGTTACCCTAGAAAAATACAACTGCTTATCTGCGGCAATTTTAAAATAATCCATCGGTGAACCACCATATAGTTTTAGCAAGCGTTTTGCCCTATCCAACACATTTTGTTCCTTATCCTCTTCATGAATGATCCGCGGACATAAAAACGTGTAAAGTAATAGTATCCATGAGAAAAGGCCCAAAAAATGGGTGATATTCAAAAACTCTTGACCAAACGCTGTATGCGGCCTTAGCTCATCATTAAACAATAAAAAGCTTTGCATGGTGTAGTATAGGGATTGCTCCCATGTAAAATCAACACCAAAGTGCTTTTTATCAATGACATAAAAACAAACAAAACCAAACAAGCAAACTCCAGCCAAGGCAATAAAAAAAGTAGCGAAACCGATTCGCATCCAATTTTTATTGATTTTTATACGATATTGCTTTTGGTTGGTGATCAATAAAATGATGATGAATAAGGATACCAAGGCTTCTTCATAATCCAGTGCTTTTCCAATATGACCCAACAAGGATAAAAAAGAAAAGGTAAGCGCAATCCAGAAAGCAGACCGATATCCTTTAATCAGGTATGCTGCACTCACCATTAGTCCAAGCCCTAAGACCAGAACCATCAACTTCGAAGCATGCATAGCTTCAATCGGTAGATAATATTTCTCAAGCTGCATACGCTCCATCAAAGGAGGGGTAGCCACAGAGATGAGGTTGATGATCCCTAAAAAGAAAATAGCAATTGCAGGTAAAATACGTGCGATAATCTGTCGTCCCCTCCAAATGAAGGAGATGATTCCAAATAGCAAAGGCAGCCAAAATTCAAATGAACGATAGATGATGGTAATACCTAGGCCTTCCTCTTGCGTATAGCCATAAGAAGTCAATATGTACAACATCGTAAACTCTACGGCCCCTAGTCCTCTCAAAAAGGGTGATACCATCATCAATACCACGGTAATGGTATAGGCAACTGCAGCAGCCTCAAACGATACATGCGTCTGGAGCGCATGCATACTAATAAAAGCATGCGCGATACCACAGAGCTCTATACCGGTTGAAATGAGGATCGTGGTCCATAAATAGCCTTTATGAATATGAGCAGAAAATATGTCGTGTATATTGGCTATTAAACTAGGAAATTTGAGTTCCAGCCAACGGTACAGCCCATTTTTTACCCTAATCGACCAAAAGAAAACAAAAGATAAACCGAGCAATAAGCCCAAAACAAGCAGTGATATCCAAGCATTATCAAAATTTTTATGATCAAAGACCGTATACAGAATGATGGGCACCCCAATAATAAAAACGGTCAAAAGCCCTACATAACCATATATCGCTCCCGCCTGATGGATCTTGGTTGAATTGAGCTGTTTCTTTCTTAACTGCGAAGTTGTATACGCCAATGAGCTCACTCCCCCTGCAGGAAGAAAGACACTCAGTAGGTTTCTTTTCAAAAACAATTCAATCGCATCCCATAAATTCAACTTCAATCCAATCGTTCGAAAACTAAAGATGTACATCACCCCCTGCAATAGGATATACAGGAGGGTTACGGCAAGTCCGACGAGTAGCCAATTGAAGTCCGCCGTGGCCAACTGCGGGCCTATTGAAGCTATCTCCTTACGTTCGCTCCTAAAAAAAACAAATGCCAACAACACGATAAAAACAGCTAACAGTTCTTTCCAATATGTTTTAGGGGAGAATTTTTGTATACCGCTTAACAATGATTTCTTCATAGGGATGATGGCCGTTATCTACTATAAATATAAAAAGTATTTACCCACATTAAATAAAGAAATTGTAATCCTTGTTTTAAATCAAAATAAATTACTGCTTTATACCCTAATATCTTTTGACATCTAGCGACATCCCCCCTCTTGGACGTTAAGCAATTATCCTTTGTTATCAATGCCTATTCCCACAGAAACAATTTGGAATTACGCTGCTAACCCAGTATGGAATTATGATTCATCATTAATTTTAAAGTAATGACCTGCTTATTCATTCATGTATTCTTTGTCTTTTATTATTTTTCAAAACGTAAATATTACAATCTAGTAGCCAGTCGATTGAAAATATAATGAAGATATTATTGGGGTTTTTGTGTAAATTTCCATCGATGGAAAAACAAGAAATACTTTTTATCGGTTTAGTATGGCCGGAGCCGAGTTCTTCAGCTGCGGGATTTCGCATGGTCCAATTGCTGAAAAGTTTTCAAAAAAATAACAACACCATCACATTCGCAAGTGCTGCATCCAAATCGCCATACAGTGCCGATTTAAAAGCAATGGGTATAAAAGAAGTGGAAATCAAACTTAACGATGATCAATTCAATGAGTTCGTCCGCGACCTTCATCCTCAAATCGTTGTTTTCGATCGCTTTATGACCGAAGAACAATACAGTTGGCGGGTGGCTCAAGAATGTCCAGATGCTGTACGTATACTCGATACCGAGGATTTACACTTCCTAAGACATGCCCGACAGTCCAATGCTAAAACTGGGGAACAGTTTGATCAGACACTGCTTTACTCCGATATCGCAAAAAGGGAAATAGCCGCAATCTTACGATCGGATATCTCCATCATTATCTCCGAACTTGAGATGCAATTGTTGACCAATCAATTTGCCATCAGCCCCGCTATCCTCTATTATCTACCATTTTTAGAAGAAGAAATTGACCATGCCTGCATCGATTCATGGAAAACCTACGAGGAGCGCGCAGATTTTATGTTTATTGGCAATTTTATTCACGAACCCAATTGGAATACGGTACAATATTTAAAAAAAGAGATCTGGCCCCTGCTTAGGAAACAACTTCCTCAAGCCAAATTAAACATCTATGGAGCTTACCCAAGTCAAAAGGTACTGCAGCTCAATAATCCGAAAGAACGTTTCTTTATACATGGAAGGACGGAAAATGCCCAGACCACAATGGCTGACCATCGCATCCTTTTGGCACCTATCCAATTCGGAGCAGGTGTAAAAGGCAAGTTTATAGACGCCATGCAAACCGGCACACCATCCGTTACAACCAGCATTGGCGCCGAAGCCATGTGTGGCGACTTACCTTGGAACGGTTTTATTGCTAATGAACCGCAGCTATTTATTGAAAAAGCAATCGAACTCTATAACAATAAAACACGCTGGCAAGAAGCGCAAAGTAACGGCATAGCGATCCTAAATCAGCGTTACGCACGTACCAAGTTTGAAGACGATTTTTTAATGAGTATCCGTTTCATCAAAGCACAACTTCAAGCACATCGACAACAGAATTTCATGGGGCAACTCTTGTTACACCACACCCTACAAAGTACTAAATACCTATCCTTGTGGATTGCGGAAAAGAATAAGTAACAGCCTTATTGAAGACCTTCCCACCATTTCTCATACGGTTTATCCAATTGCTTTAAATAAACGATTTCACCCATTTTTGGAGTCAAAACTGGGATATTAGCTTCCGCAGCATACCGGCTTACAAGAGATAAAGGCTCCTTCCAATCGTGTAGTGCTAAAGCAAACTTACCCGAATGCACCGGCAGAAAATGTTTAGCCTGCAGATCAACAACCTCCTTTAGGAGTTCATCAGGCATGGAGTGGATATAACGCCAAGTTTCGTTATACTGACCATTCTCCAAAATAGCCAAATCAAATGGACCGTATTTATCGCCTATCGTTTTAAAATGTTTACCATATCCACTATCCCCACCTAAAAACAGATTATAGGTTGCTGTTTTTAACACAAAAGATGTCCAAAGGGTGGTATTACGCTTAAATTTTCTTCCCGAGAAGTGACGTGCAGGTGTTGCAATTACAGTAAAATCATCTTCCGTTCTTGCCTCATCAAACCAGTCCAATTCCGTGATCTGATTTGCTGCAAACCCCCATCTTTCAAAATGGGCACCGACACCAAGGCCACAAACAACATGTTTGATCTGTGCACGCAATTGTAATATCGTTTTATAATCCAAATGATCGTAATGATCATGGCTGATCAACAACATATCAATAGCAGGAAAATCACTAGCCTGATAAGTATAGGACAAAGGAAATGGTTTATTGCTGCCAGGTACAGGCGAGGCATTATCAGAAAAGACAGGATCGACTACGATTATCTTTCCGTCTATCTGCAACAAATAAGAAGAATGACCGAACCAAATCATCAGATCATCAGAAGGTAGGTTCTTAAGATCTTGTTGTACGACAGGAAGCGGTCTCTTAGGACTTCTGATAGCACGATCTTTAAACATAAAAGCATACATCGCCCCCACGAAGCTCTCCCCCTCTTTTAGTGATGGCGTGTGCTCCAGATTTTGAAACTGCGTATTCCTAAAATTAGGTGATTTCTTGATGCGCTCCAAACGCTCCCCAGCGATATTCCCTCCAAAAAGAGGCCTCGTTAAATAAACATTACCCATGACAATAAGAATAGTTACACTAGCAAGAATTACGATTAGATATTTCCCGATTTTCATTGCCGTCAAACTAAGCTAAATTTTTATTATATACAATATAAATTGACCCACTATGCTTGCGTCACAGCTATCAATATCCATACTGCCGTCAAGATTTCCTCCCTATAGAAAAGGCTGATAATGAGCATCTCCTCCATTCATGCCAGATAACACATGCATACAACTGAAACATCCAATGGGCAAGCAACCTATTTAAGATAAAAACAATCTATTTTTTTTGACAAAAAGCTGACTGTTAAAAAATGTTAATATCAGCTAACATATCATTCTCGACACTACTTTTACGGCAAATATGAGAGCGCTATATTTACTGGTTCTAATTTTCAATTTATTCCTTTTACAGGGAGATGGGCTTGTTTCGACCAGTTCCTTGCAAAAAGCAATTCATACGAGCAGCGCTACCACAGGAAACACAGTCGTTTCAAAAATAAACTCCATTCATGTCAATTCCTTACTCAGTAAAGCGTTAACTGAACGGAGCTATAACCTGACTGAAGATGACGTTGAGGACGAACTTATTTTTGAATCATATTCCACTATTATCTTCAAAGATATCGCCTTCATTAGCTATGCCTTAGCCCTCATTTTTATCCTCAAAAATTTAGATAGTCGCCTATCTATTTTTAGAAAACAACCTTTCACCTCTACCAACAAATATATCCTACAGCGCGTTCTTCGCCTGTGAAATGCCACAACCTTCAGTATTTAAAGACCTGAAAAATGCGCCATGGCGTTATATTTCGCTATAACGGTATGTCTTAATTTTTGACATCAGCTCAACTGAAGTGTCCTCTCCTACAGGAATATTATCCTATTTATTATCAACACATCAATAAAATTTCATTCATGAAAAGAATTAGCACAGGCATGCTCATGGGTTTGTATGTCTTACTGGTCCAAACAAGCTGCTCCCCTAAAAAAGAAGAGAAGGTTGAAAACGTCCAATATCAGGTAACCAGCCCGCTATCGATGGACACCACCCTCTCCAAGAATTATGTAGCACAGATACAGTCTATCCGTAACATCGAGATCAGGGGTCTAGAGAAAGGGTACTTACAACAGATCTACGTAGACGAAGGTCAGACCGTGAAAGCAGGACAACTCTTATTTAAAATAATGCCCAAATTTTACGAAGCTGAATACTTAAAAACACAAGCACAAGTAAAAGCAGAAGAAATAGAACTCGAAAACACAAGAGCGCTGTCCGACAAAAACATTGTGTCTAAAAATGAATTGGCACTAGCAGAGGCTAAAGTTGATCAGGCCAAAGCAGAAATGTCCTTAGCTAAACTACACGTTACTGCGACCGAAATTAGAGCTCCTTTCTCCGGTACCATCAATCGTATTCCCTTAAAGCTAGGAAGCCTCGTCGACGAAGGTCAGCTCCTCACCACTTTATCCGACAACAGTCAAGTTTATGCCTATTTTAACGTTTCAGAACCTGAATACCTCGATTATCAGACCAATACGCAAAATAGAGCCAATAGTGACGTGAATTTACTTCTTGCCAATAATCAATTGCTACCATACAAAGGAAAAGTGGAGACCATAGAGAGCGAATTTAACAATGAAACAGGAAACATCGCCTTTAGAGCACGTTTTCCCAATCCAGACAAACTACTTAGAAATGGCGAAACTGGACGTGTACAGATGCAAGTTCCACTTAGAAACGCATTGATAATCCCACAAAAAGCCACTTACGAAATTCAGGACAAAACCTATGTCTTTGTCATTGATAAAAATGGAATGGTCAAATCTCGGAATATCACCATCAGTAATGACCTCCCAGACTTATATGCCATCTCTTCAGGACTATCCCAGACAGATAAAATACTGATAGATGGAGTTCAAAAGGTCAAAGATGACGATAAGATAAAATTCCAATTTATAGCGCCACAAGAGGTGATGTCACATTTACAGATACACGCACAATAATTCACCACAAAAAAATCAACGATGTTTAATAAATTTATCCATAGACCCGTGCTGTCCATCGTGATCTCCTTGATTATTGTATTTCTTGGTGTATTATCGATGCTCAAACTCCCTATCACCCAGTTTCCCTCCATCTCTCCTCCCAAAGTAAACATTACGGCGGAGTACCCCGGAGCCAATGGCGAACTGATGGTAAAATCGGTACTGATTCCCCTTGAGCGCGCAATCAATGGAGTACCTGGCATGAAATACATTACCTCCGATGCAGGTAATGATGGTGAGGCTTCCATTCAAGTTATCTTCAACTTAGGAACCGATCCCAATCTCGCTGCCGTCAACGTGCAAAATCGGGTTTCTTCCGTCATCAATAAATTACCGCCCCTAGTCGTTCGCGAAGGTGTAAAGATCACAAGGGAAGAATCAAATATGCTCGTTTACGTCAACTTATTCAGTAAAGATCCAAAAGCCGATCAAAACTTCCTATTCAATTATGGCGACATCAATATCTTATCCGAACTGAAACGTATCGATGGAGTTGGTGATGCCGATATCCTAGGGAATAGAGAATATGCCATGCGTATCTGGCTAAAACCCGATCGGATGCTAGCCTATAAGATTTCTGCAGACGAAGTATTAAAAGCACTCGATGAACAGAGTTTAGAAGCCTCTCCTGGTAAAACAGGTGAAAGCTCGGGCAAGAAATCGCAGACATTTGAATATGTACTCAAGTATCCTGGTCGCTTTAATACAAAAGAAGGTTATGAGAACATCATCCTGAAGTCAACAGCAAATGGCGAAATGCTGCATGTAAAAGATGTCGCCGAAGTGGAGTTCGGAAGCTCCATGTACGATATCTACTCCACGTTGAATGGCAAACCATCTGCCGCCATCGTCATTAAACAATCGTATGGAAGTAATGCAAGTGATGTCATCAAAAACATCAAAAGCAAATTGGCTGAAATCAAAGAGACCAGTTTTCCAAAAGGTATGGACTACGAGATCAGTTATGATGTTTCCAAGTTTTTGGATGCCTCTATTGAAAAGGTCGTTCACACCTTACTCGAGGCCTTCATCCTAGTTGGTATTGTCGTATTTCTTTTCTTAGGCGATTGGAGATCGACACTCATACCCGCTATGGCAGTACCAGTATCCTTGATTGGGACATTTGCCTTCATGTCCATCTTTGGGATTACCCTCAATCTCATTACCCTATTTGCTTTAGTCATGGCTATCGGAGTGGTCTTGGATGATGCCATTGTCGTCATCGAGGCTGTACATGCCAAGATGGAAGAAAAAAACCTTTCGCCATTAAAAGCAACAGAAGAAGCGATGCATGAGATTAGCGGTGCTATTGTCGCAATCACACTCGTTATGGCTGCTGTATTTATCCCTGTAGCCTTCATGTCAGTACCAGTCGGTATATTTTACAAACAGTTTTCCATCACCATGGCTACCGCCATTATATTATCCGGCGTAGTCGCATTGACCCTGACCCCAGCATTGTGTGCCATGATCCTGAAAAATGAACATGGACAACCAAAGAAACAAACACTCTTAAATAAATTTCTAACGAGATTCAATAATCTTTTTACAAAAGGTGCCAATCGCTATCAAGATTTGTTGCGTAAGATCGTCAATAAAAGACTCATCACATTCGTGCTATTAGCGGCATTCTGTTCTGCGATTTTCTTTTTAAACAACAGCCTACCTTCTGGATTTATTCCCAATGAAGATCAGGGGATGTTCTATGCCATTATTCAAACACCCCCAGGGTCCACGCTGGAACGCACCAATCAAATTGCAGAAAAGCTGCAAAGCATAGCCATGCATATTGATGGCGTAAAATCTGTCTCTTCATTAGCGGGCTATGAAATTCTAACAGAAGGTACTGGAGCCAACTCTGGAACCTGTCTGATCAATTTAAAAAGTTGGGAAGAACGTAAAAACTCCGTTCAAGATGTGATGCACGAACTAGAAGAAAAATCAAAAGACATCACCGGTGCTACGATTGAGTTTTTTGGTCCACCAGCAGTACCGGGCTATGGTGCAGCAGGTGGGTTCGAATTACGCCTTTTGGATAAAGCGGGTTCGGGAGATTTTAAAAAAATGGAAACGGTGAGTAAAGACCTGGTCAAGGAACTCAGCAAACGTCCTGAACTGGCGTCTGTCTTTACTTTTTATAGCGCAAGTTTTCCCCAATATATGTTGCATATAGACAACGAAAAAGCCGAACAGAAAGGCGTGACGATTGACAATGCCATGAGCACGCTCTCCACATTAGTAGGTAGTAATTATGAAACAAGTTTCATTAAGTACGATCGACAGTACAAGGTCATGGTACAGGCATTGCCGGAGTATCGTGCATTGCCAGACGATATCCTCAAACTCTATGTGAAGAATGATCGGGACGAAATGGTACCCTATGCCTCTTTTATGACGCTAGAAAAGGTATACGGTCTATCTGAAATCACCAGACACAATATGTACAACTCTTCCGAAATAAGTGGTGCTTCTGCAGCAGGTTATAGTAGTGGCGAAGCGATTAAAGCCGTTACAGAGGTTGCCAAAGCTTCGCTGCCTAGAGGCTATGGTATTGAGTGGGCCGGAATTTCGAAAGATGAAGTGTCCCGCGGTAACGAAGCCATCTATATCTTCTTGATCTGTCTGACCTTCGTTTACATGATCCTAGCTGCGCAATATGAGAGCTTTGTTTTACCATTAGCCGTTGTGCTTTCATTACCTGCGGGTATTTTTGGAGCCTTCTTATTACTGAAAGTATTGGGGCTTGAGAATAATATTTATGCACAGGTAGCCATGGTCATGCTCATCGGTCTTCTAGGTAAAAATGCCGTATTGATTATCGAGTTTGCTGTACAGAAGCACAATGCCGGCAGTTCTGTCCTTGCGGCGGCCATAGAAGGTGCAGGAGTTCGGTTTCGACCTATCTTAATGACTTCCTTTGCATTTATTGCTGGTCTGATTCCATTGGTATTTGCTACAGGCCCTGGAGCTATAGGAAACAAAACCATAGGAAGTGCCGCAGCTGGCGGTATGTTGATCGGAACCGTATTTGGATTAATCATCATACCTGGACTATATTATATTTTCGGAAAAATCGCCTCGAAAAGCAAGTTAACGAGCTATGAAGACGAAAACCCATTATCAGAAGAAATCGATCACCATGTATAATATCAAGTTAAAAAAATGGATTGGAATAAGCTTCCTATGCTTTTCGGTCGTGAGCTGTAAAGTACCTGCTATTCCTATTGTAAAAGAGAATAAAATGGTGCCAATTGCTTTTAATGACACCACAGGTGCAGCATCACAAGACAGTTCAAACATGATCGTCACGCCGTGGCGTGATTTCTTTTCGGACCATTACCTCAGCAGTTTGATCGATACCGCCTTAAAAAATAATCAAGAGCTTATGATCACCTTCCAAGAAATAGAGATTGCGAAAAGCGAGGTTCGTTTCAAGCAAGGTCAATTATTCCCCTCAGTAGAGGCTCGAATTGGTTCTGGGGTCGAAAAAGTAGGTCGTTATACCAGTCAGGGTGCGGGAGATGCAAGTACGGACATCGCACCCGGAAAGAAATTCCCTGATCCACTCCTAAATTACGAAGCTGCCCTCACGGGAAACTGGGAAATCGATATCTGGGGAAAACTGCACGATCAAAAAAAAGCGGCAATAGCCCGTTATCTCTCAACCATGGAAGGCAAGAACTTTGTCCTGACCAATTTAGTTGCCGAGGTCGCAAATAGCTACTATGAATTACTAGCATTGGACAATCAACTGGATGTAGTGCAACAAACGATTAAACTACAGCAGAATGCGTTAGAGGTTATTCAAGCACAAAAAGAGGCTGCACGCTCGACAGAGCTAGCGGTCCAGAAATTCAAGGCGGAAATGCTCAATTCACAGAGCTTGGCGTATGAAATCAAGCAGGATATACAAGAATCTGAAAATAAGATGAACCTCCTGCTGGGAAGATATGCACAGCAGATTCCCAGAGATAAAAACAGCTTTTTAACCATGCTATCGCCTGCAGTCCATAGTGGTATTCCTTCGCAGTTATTGGCAAACAGAGCAGATATCAGAAAAGCAGAACTGGATCTAGCTGCTGCAAAATTAGATGTTAAAATTGCGCGGGCAGAGTTCTATCCATCTTTTAACATCTCTGCAACTTTAGGATTAGAAGCTTTCAAACCCTCCTATTTTGTGAAGATGCCCGAGTCTATGCTGTACTCACTAGCGGGAGAACTTGCGATGCCCTTGATCAATAAAAATGGTATTAAAGCTGAATTTAGCAAGGCCAGTGCCATACAGCTACAAGCGATGTACAATTACCAGCAGACGATATTAAGTGCCTATGCCGAGGTATCAAACCACCTCTCCAAAATCAGCAATCTACAGAGAAGTTATGATCTCAAATCACAGCAAGTGGAGGCACTAACAAAATCAAATGATATCGCTAATGACCTATTTAAGTCTGCTCGGGTCGATTATTTCGAAGTATTGATGACACAAAGAGATGCGCTTGAAGCAAGATTAGAACTCATCAAGACAAAAAGAGATCAATTGAATACGGTAGCCAATACCTACCGAGACCTCGGTGGAGGTTGGAAATAAAAAACCCTTAAAAAGAGCGTTTATCTGTCTATGGTAAGCGCTCTATCCATATGGATCAATTCATACTGTTCTCTGGTTACCCCATATTCGTAGAGCAGCACATATTCCTGTGATTTTAATTAAATCGATTCCAACAAATAATCGGTAAACATGGAAAGTTCACCAATTCTATACGTAGATTAACCGCCTAACCAACCTAAATAACAAAAATTGTAACTTTCTGTAAATATGAAACTTGACATAAATATAAACTGACTTAGAGCAGTTCATATTTTGAATAAACAATCCGTTCACTACGATGTATTCTTATTGTACTTCAGTAATATTATTCAAAACATTACAAGCAAAATGAAGTTTATATAGAGAAGCTAATCCAGCAAAATAACCGCTTAATTACGAGTTTTTTACAGAAAAAAGATCTCCTATGTTAAAATTACATAACCTAAAAATCATCTTGTTGTTCCTAGTAATAACAAGTTGCAAAAACGCTAAAAATGATGCCGATACCCTCTATTATGGTGGTCCTATTTTAACGATGGAAGATGATAACCCGCAGGTAGAAGCGATTGCGATAAAAGATGGAAAAATTCTATTTTCAGGTTCCAAACAAAATGCAAAGCGTTTTATCGGCAACAATACAAATCAGATCAATTTAGAGAATAAGACCCTCATGCCGGGTTTTATTGACGCACATGGACATATCACTTCCAGAGCAGGTATGTCGCAAGCAGTGGATCTTTCGCCAAGCCCATACGGTACAGTCAATAATATTCCTGAGCTACAGACAACGTTAAAAGAATACATCAACAAGTATCAATTGGATCCTACTACACCTGTCATGGGAAATGGCTATGATGATGCCATTATGGAAGAACATCGACATCCTACTCGTGAAGAACTGGATGCCGTGAGCACTACCCATCCCATTATCGTCATACATGCCTCTGGACATGCTAGTGTGGTCAATAGTGCCATGCTCAAATTATTGCAAATCCCAGAAGACGTAAAAGATCCAGAAGGTGGACATTATAGGCGAGATCCTAAAACCAAACGATTGAACGGAAAGCTAGAGGAAAATGCCAGTTTTATGGCACTCATGAAACTAACAGCACTGCTACCAAAACCACCTGAAACTGCTGGTCTATCGCAGTCACTCAAAGATTTTTTAGCTGCGCAAGACGAATGGTTCAGTTATGGACAAACAACGATTTGCGACGGTAGAACCATGGGTGTGGGACTTACGTTGCTTCGTGAGGCTGCTGCAAAAAAATTGATAAAAGCTGATATCGTTTATTTCCCTGATTTTGAAGCTAACAAAAAAGAATGGGAATCTTTTTTACCTCATTACATGAAATATGAAAATAACCTCAAATTTGGAGGTTTCAAATTCTCTGATGATGGCTCTCCTCAAGGTAAAACAGCTTGGTTAACACAGCCCTACTTGATCCCTCCTGAAGGACAAAGCAAAGACTATAAAGGATTTCCCATCTTTACGGATGAGGTACTCTACGATGATTTAAAAACAATCTTCTCGAAAAATATAACCGCTCAACTGCACGTAAATGGTGATGCAGCTATTGATCAAGCATTACGTGTAATCGGAAAATTGAGGCAAGAAGGAATTTATAAACCAGAGCTTCGTGCCACGCTTATTCATGTACAAAATAGTAGACCTGATCATATTTCAAAAATTAAAGATATAGGGGTCATCCCTTCTTATTTTTCAGCACATGTATACCTATGGGGAGACTGGCATTATAGCAGTGTTTTTGGTCCCGAAAGGGCCGCATTTATTAGTCCCGTAAACGCAGCTAAAGATGCTGGGATTACGTTCACCATTCACCACGATGCCCCTGTTACACCTCCCGATTTGATGACTGGTGTGTACGCTGCGGTGAATAGAATAACGCGTTCTGGGATGGTTTTAGGTCCCGAACAGCGTATAAAAGTAATCGATGCATTAAAAGCAATCACGATCAACGCTGCTTATCAGTACCATGAAGAAGATATAAAAGGCTCTTTAAAAGAAGGTAAACTCGCGGACTTGGTTATTTTGAATAAAGATCCATTGACCATCGACCCGAAAGAGCTTAGATCCATTCAGGTCTTAGAAACAATCAAAGAAGGAAAAACAGTATTTAAAAGATAAACATACCTTATGAAAAAGCTCCTCAATTTACTGCTGTTACTGATGATCAGTATCAGTAGTTTTGCGCAAGGTCATTACAATGGTTCATCCTTTAACCCTAATGATTATTTTGCCCCTCATGCTGGCTTTATTATACCGGTATGGTATGGTTATGCCAATATGAACTATTATAATAAACAGGGCAATAAATCGGATCAACTGATCAATCCGACACCTAATAATCCGACCACGCTCAATATCGAACAAAATGTCAAAACGCATTCATTTATTTTAATGGCCATATATGGCGGTAAAGGAAAAATTCTAAATGCAGATTGGGGAATGATGATCATACCGACATTGAATAGTCCTACCGCCAGTATCGCATTGGATTACTATTCGCAACAGACAGGTTCAGGTCGCTATAACTTCACCAATAAAAGTATCGGCTTTGGCGACATGTACATCCAACCCATCTGGCTATCATGGAAAGATGGTAACTTTAAATATGCCTTAAATTATGGAGTATGGGCACCAACAGGGAAATATGAACATAATAGTTTAGATAATGGTGGCCATGGTTATTGGTCACACAATATACGTGGGGCTTTGCAATACAAACCGCAACCCAAAATCAACTTAAGTATAGCACCAACTTTAGAGATCAACCAATGGCAAAAAGATACGGACTTCAAAGAGGGCAGCCATCTTACGGTCGACATGGGAGGTTCGTATCTCCTAAACTCGCGAGGTGATGAAGTGGGTGTATTTGGACATTACACCAAACAGGTCTCGGACGACAAGGGAACGGAGGGTAGTTTTCTTTCTGACCAAACTGCTGGTGTTGGTGGGTTTGTTTCCTATTGGATTGTCCCTAAAAAAATTGGGGCTATGGCTCGTATTACGCAAAATTTTGCTACAGAAAGCCGTTTCGGTGGAATGGCAGTTCAAGCAGGCGTCAATATTTTAATACCGACAAAAGGATCGAGCCATTGATACGCTTACTTATTTTGAATAGATTTCTTGACTAGAAAGAAATAATTGAGAATTTATCTTTAATAACACAGATGAAGTTGAAATTGGCACCAGTTATCCAAGTTCAACTTCTTTTCAAATTTATAGCCTCCGTATATAGTCGCTTCTATAAGTAATGGGAAGAGAATCAGATAAAAACATCAACTAAAATCTTCTTATTTAAATAGATCTTTAGACCAGAAATAGTCAAATAATTAGTATCTTCATATGTTATTCTTCCTCATAACAACCAATAAACCAACAGATATATGGCTGACTTAAACCTAAACCGTAGAAAATTCATTCAAAATACAAGTGCCGTTTTAACCTTATCTGCATTGCAGACTAATGGGCTAGCCTTTACAAATCCAAGTAAAAACTTGCGTGTCGGATTGATCGGAGCAGGTTGGTACGGAAAAAGCGATCTATTTAGACTCATGCAGGTCAGGGATATTGATGTTGTCGCTATCTGCGATGTGGACAATAACCATCTACAGGAAGCTGGCAAACTCATCAGCGAACGACAAGTATCTAGAAAGATACCATCGCTCTATACGGATTATAGGAAGATGCTGGCGGAGCATAAATTCGATCTCGTGCTTATCGGCACACCCGATCACTGGCACGCGCGACAGGCGATTGACACGATGCGTGCTGGTGCCCATATCTATCTACAAAAACCTGTCAGTATTGATGTACTGGAAGGAGAAGCCATACTCCAAGCTGCTCGAAAGCTCAATAAAAAAGTGCAGGTAGGGACACAACGGAGAAGTACCTCCCATCTCCTAGACGCTAAACAAAGGGTGATAGACCAAGGTCTACTCGGTAAAATATCACAGGTAGAAATGTGTTGCTACTACCATATGCGACAGAATGGTAATCCACCATTACAGCCGGTCCCTGATTTTCTGGATTACGAAATGTGGACTGGTCCCGCCCCCTTGCGCCCTTATGATAGCTTGCCACATGGAGGTTGGTGGCGAACCTTTATGGAATACGGGAATGGTATTACGGGCGATATGGGCATGCACATGTTCGACGCTGTCCGTTGGTTGCTCCAACTTAAATGGCCGAATAAAATCAGTGCAACAGGTGGTATCTTTGTGCAAAAGGGGGGGAAGTCGAACGTGCCGGATACGCAGACTGCCATATTTGAATATCCTGACCTCAACTGCGTATGGCAAATGCGTTCTTGGGGTACGCCAGCTGACCCCGAATATCCATGGGCATTTATTATCTATGGAGACAAGGGTACTTTAAAGGGAAGTGTGATGAAGTATGAGTTTATTCCGGTTGGTAAAGGAGAACGAATCGCAATGGACGTCGTTTTTGAAAAAGAAGAATTCCCAGAGGACCTAAAAGAACCCCGCATTGAATTACATACAGCTCCCGCAACGCGGCAGCACATGCTGAATCTCCTATCGGCAATTGAAAATGATCATTTACCCGTTGCTGATATCGAAGAGGGACACATATCTACAGCAAGTTGTATTCTGGCCAATCTGTCCATGCTATTAAAACGACCGCTGGTCTATGACCCTATCAAAAAAATATGTATTGATGATCCGGAAGCAACCAAATTATTAAGAAGACCTTATCGTGCACCGTGGAAACATCCTTACACAATTTAATATAAGTTCGTCAACTTTCCCATATTTTCACCAAAGTTATATTGAAAATTTATGAAAGAAACTTAAAGGGTTGAGAATTTACCTCAACACAAAATAACCATGTAATTAATTGAATAAAAAGGTCCTTATACTGCTTCATCGTCTGCTTATCTATTTACAGCTCCTTCGAAAACCATTTTGCAAAATCATCCATTTTATCCTTATTGAGTATAAGCTGATGCTCGCCAGGATAGTCCAGTTCCATTTTAAAATTTTTATCGGGTTTTATGGTGTAACCTTTTATAATATCTCGATGCACCAAATCCCAACGAGATATTTGATAATAATCTTTCGAATCGAGCCTTTCAACCCAAAACTTCAACGGATGACCGTCTTGAACTGGTGGGTTATCATAATTCCGTTCGTAGATGATATTCATCCCGTTACTATTGCTTACCCAAACAATGTCCAGATCATTCAATCTTATTTCTTTTCCTTCTCGAATGGTTATAACAGGATTACTGTTATCATTATTTTGACTATCGACCTTTCTCTCTTCATCAATTATTTTAGCACCTGAGGAAATCAAGTTATCCATCATAGTTGCTCCAGTTCTATTTACGCTGTTCATATATTCAGCAAAAAGTGAGATTAGACTATAGAATAACGTGTAAATTAATGATACCCAAAAAAAGAAAGGAAATTGGCTTATGTTTTGGTTTATCCGAAACAATCTTCTTGCACTTACCTGAGTATATAACTGATCTGCCATCTCTAAAAATAGCATTGAAGGTAAAAATGCGAATAATAGCTGGGCAATCAGACGGTTCAAGAATCCGTCCTTCCATAACTGCTTTTTATCAAAATATGCGGTTACCTCTATAGTCCAAAGCATCATCATGGTCAGATAAACAAAGCTCCATAAAAAATCAATATAGAAATTAGAACTCGAAAGGCAATATTCTAAAATATTCCAGCCCTCACCTATTGGATATCCTAAAAAAGCATTGAAAAGTGAAAAAATAAGTATCCAAGATATTCTTGCTTTCCAATGATCACGTGTTGACAGATCGCAATCCTCATCTTCTTCGATAACTTTATTGGCTTCCATAATAGCAATATTTGTGGTTAATTGGCTGGTTTATTACCCCATACGAATCTCTAGTTTATTAAAAATAAGTTTAAAAAGCAAATATTTTCGATGTTTTTCAAGTTTTCTCATTTATTTCTATCCAAAAAATGAATAAAAACCAATTAATATGGAAAGAAATGAAGATTGTATTTCTTTTGCTTTCAAGCAATGGAATTATCAATCCATGTTAGCTATGGTATAAATACGAAATGATAAAGATGTAAGATAACAACGATAAATATAATGAAATGGCGAGCGTACCAGGGTTGGGTCCATATCCGTCTTTCCCGACGGATCGCTTCAGGTACGTATGGTACGCTTGTTAATGGCGATTGGGTATTTGGAGCAACAAATAGGGACGCGGGTACAGCGACAAAGTGCAAAGAGAAAACAGAGGACAGGCCGCGCCAAGGATGTGCCGCTGAGCAACAGGTTATGGATAGGTAAAATGAACGAAGATGAAAAGTCTACAAACAGCAAAAAACAAAATTGAACGACTCGTCCAATCAATATGGACAGTGTTACAGTCTTTATGGACAAAGCTGTATGGATTGGTTGTCTTTCAGTTCAGGTACCGACAAGTGCTTTTTTTCAAAGGACTATACAGTACCCCTATCTGTCTATCCTTAGCCCTAAAGAGAGTTAAAGACAAGAACTGGTTCCCACGCAAATTTGCACTATTCAGGCCTGAACAGCCAAAGATACAATCAATGGTCAACCGCATTCAGGGGAGAAATGCATGACCGATACGGATCCCTCAAGCGCATAACTGTGAGGCAAAACTGACATGCAACGGTTATAAACAAAATTACAGACTAAAGTTCGCACTCATCTTCAAGTGCATAAATTGCCTTATGGGTACTTTAAAAAATAACGGGCTACGTGCCTGTCTAGCATTATTCATTTTATTATTTGGTATTTTTGTAGTTGTGAAAGCAATGGAGAAGAAGGAAAATGTTACCAGTAATAGTCTCATTGATCCTTCATGGTATTATACCAGTGGTGATCCAACCCTCCCCTCGAGCTATTCGAGCACGCCTAATCCTAATTGTGGAAACGGTGTTGTGGTAATTTGTGAGATACAGGCTCCGGCAAATACAGCGGATCCTTCCCATCCTGTACTTGATTCGACAGCTAAGAACAATATTCAGGATGCCTTGGATGCCAAAACTGATAATGCTACTGTTAAATCTTTTAGGGATCAATAATGCATTACACCACAATTCCCCTCTGTTAGGGGAATTGTGGTGTAATAACTTTGTTTATTGGGGATTCTGTACGATACCGGTCCTCGAAATAACCTCATCAGGTATAAAAAAAACAGAACTTTTGCTGTCAGGGTCCAATACAAATTCTTCAGCGGAACCATTTGCCTGCACGATACTTCTTTTCAATTTTTTACGGAATTCGAAATCGGCATTTAGCCTTCTCAGATCCGACCACCTGACCCCACGTCTGCACATTTCTTTACGCCGTTCAGTCAGGATGATCTTCAATGCGTCCAAATATCCCAAATCTGTATAATGAACAAAACTTCCCTGTTTATATCTGTTTTCAAGAAGTTTGTTCAATACACTGAGCCCTTCATTGACCTTCTGTAGTCGGACCAGACATTCTGCCTTATTCAGATAAACCTCGTCCAGAGCCAGTCCATAAAAGAAGGATACTTCCGCCCCGCTATAGAAGCCCTTGAAAGTGAAAACCTTCTCTCTTTTTTTTGTAAAAAATGCTTGTTTACGAAGGTCATCATTCTCAAATGAACGATAAAGAAGGCTGTCAACATTACTTCTGGTGACGGCTAAAAGCGAGCTTGCAGAAGAGCTTATCCCAAAATACAGTATTTCAGGATTGCTCTTGACAGGAAATGGATTTTTGCTATTTACATCTATACTGTTATAATCCAGAAGTATGTTTCTTTTCTCGAGTACTTTTTCAGCATAGCGGAGTGCGCTGTCATAGTCACCACGAAATAGATATATTCTTGAAAGTGCCGCAAAGGCAGCTGTTCTGTCCGCACGAGTCAGGTAATCAGTCGATTCGGGCAATAACCGGGTGGCCGTTTCTAGGTCTTCCAGGATGGTATTGTATGTCTCTGCAACGGAGCTTCTGACCGTTTTAATATCAATATCGGATGAACGCCTTATCGGGATTCCCATGGGGCCGGAGTCAGTATCTTCATCCATGGCATAAATCTGCGCAAGGCTAAAATGCATATAACCTCTAATGAAATATGCCTCACCGGCGAGTTTTTGTCCTTCTTCGGTAGCACTGAGTCCCAATCTTTCCAAACTTTCAAGGACAATGTTTGCAGTCGATATTACCCTATATGGGTTGGTCCAGAACGTGGAAACATTGTCTGTTGTGGTCATCGCAACAGGCTGCCAGCAATAAATGCTCTTTTCGTAGGCAGGTCTTGAGGCCCAGTCCGTATAGTCCAGGTAATAATCGTCCGTTCCCATTTCCATAAGTCCAGGAAAACTACGGTTAATGATGGATTCATCGTCAAGCAAGGACCTAAGGTCCATCAGATTTTGGGGCGTCGTGAGATTCGCTTCCGGTTTTTCCTCCAAAAATGATTCACAGCTGGACATTGTCATTTGCAGAAAGCAAAGTACCAGTGAAAAACATAGATATCTTTTCATTTTCATCATGTTAGAATGTAATTTGTAAACCCAGTGAATATGTCCGCGGAGTAGGAAGCTGATAATAGTCGGGGTCTATCTTTCCCCCAGCCGACTTCCAGAGTATTCCCAGATTGCTGGCAACCATTGATACATTCATAGAGGTAATTCCTTTAGGGGATTTTATTTTGGAGAATATATCATAGGATAACCTTAAATCCTGTAACCGGATGAGATCTCCCTTCAAAATATTAGCCTCGGAATGTGCAAAGAAATCATCCCTGTTTGAATTTGCAGGATATATCATGGAGGGAATATCTGTATACTTCTCGTCGCCCGGTACCTTCCATCGGCGCCCGTAGTCACTATGTCCAATCCAGGAATTGAAAAGGTCATTGTACATAATCGTTTCTTTCTGGAAATAATGTCCAAATTTAAAAGATAGGTTCACCCATAGTTCGACCCCTTTATAGGAGAGAGTGTTCTGAAGAGAGCCATGGAATACCGGAAGTGCTGGACCATGATATTTTAGATATTGGATGGAATCTCTCAGGAGGGCGGCATATTCCTTCGACAGACCATCCAGCCCGTAGCCCATGGGATCTCCAGTCTGCGGATCAAGTCCCGCAAACCGGTATGAAAAAACAGGATAAAGTGAATAACCTTCTACCGGGTTTAGCCTACGTCCTGTGTAGGAGACCAGGCTGGAGGTTGTGGGAGTATTTCCAAAGAACGTTGTCACCCTATCCCTAGTGCTGGACAGGAGAAAAGAAGTCGTCCAGCCAAATTCACCTTCTAAGTTCCGCGATGACAGCATCAGGTCGAAACCTCTGCCGCGGACTTTCGCTACGTTCCGCGTGATGGTGTTGAATCCGTTTGTCGGATCAAGCGGATCAGCAGAAAGGAGGTTCGAGGATTTTTTCAGGAAATAATCAAAGGAACCCCTAAACCTGTTTCCAAAAAGGGAAAATTCTGCCCCCAGATTAAGCATACTGACTTCCTCCCATCGCAGCGACGGATTAGGAAGAGTCGTAACTGCGGCTCTTTTTATGGTATAGAGATTTATGGAGGAGGGTGTTTTGTACTGAAGGATAGGCAGCGTACTAGCAACCCCGCCCGCATTTCCACTGTGTCCCATCGTGAACTTCAACTTAAATTCGTTGATCCATTTTTTCGCTTGCATAAATTTTTCACGTTTTGTATTCCACATCATCCCGGTTGACCACAGAGGGTTCCATCTTTCGTTTGTTTTCACGCCGAAAAGATTGGATGCGTCTCTCCTAGCCGAAACCGTTGCAACATATTTTTCCATATACTCATAGGATCCGTTCAGGTAGAATGAAACAAACCTTTCCTTTGACTTGCCCAGACCGTACGGAAAAGGAATAGTACTAGAGCCTCCTAGGTCGTCGAAAATAGGATATTGTTCATTAGGATTGATAAGTATTGTGGCTAGTAAATCGTTATATCCATAGTGCCTCGAAGTTGAAGTGCTGACAGTCCTGTCCGAAATTTCTGCCCCTGCCAATACAGAAATGCCATGTTTTCCTACCAATCTATCGAAATTTAACTGCAATCTTCCACGATGGGCCTGTGAAGAAGAGTTTGACCGGTCAAGGACTGCACCTTCGGGTATCTGGCTTTTGAATTCCCCATTCTTCAGATATCCGAACCGGTTGAAGAGGTCCCTTACAAAATATGATTGTTCCCCATGTAAACTGTTAAGTTCACCGTCCCATCGCTCATAATTATAGAGTCCGTCTACCGTAAGTGATTCTGTAATCTTATATCCGATCGATAGGTTGGCATTGAGGCTTCTCCTATCTGATTTTCCGTCAGACAAGTTGATTTCTTCCAGTGGACGGTAGCGCCAATCCTTGATTCCCGATACGCTCAATGTGTCAAGATATCTCGGATTATATCCTTTGGGAACCGCGAGATATGTACCGTCGTCCGCAACCAAGTCTACATATGGATAGAGTATGGACCGTTCTCCATCGGGATTGATGGGATAATCTATTCCTCCACCGCTCTGTACCCTTTGAACAGTATACATCAGAGAGGTGGCTATTTGCCATTTATCGTTTGGCGTTAACGACATATTCCAGTTGATATTGATCTTATTCTGGCTGTTCTTTTTCTGTCCCTCAAGATTTTTTAAATATCCTATAGAGGTTCTCTGGGTAATTTGTGGTGACCCGCCTTCCATGGAAATTTGATATTGTTGAAATAGCCCGTTGCGCATATAACGCTGCATAAGGTCATTTCGATAATCTGACCCATTCCAGGCATTTATTTTTTTTTCGAGGTCTTTCATATTACCAATTCCATTTCTCTGGTCCTGGAGCAACTGTACTACAGGGGAAAACACGAAACGTTTTGCATAGGTGCTGTATAACATTGCATCATAAAAACCTTTTTCAAAAAGGTCCAGTTCCAGCGAAATAAAATCTGAGCTCGAAATCGCAGAGTAGTAGAAAAGGTCCTGCTTTTCACTGAACCGGAGATTGCTGTTAAATGAAAGCCTCATTTTTTTCTTATGACCTTTCTTAGTCCTGATTACCAGTACCCCATTGCCGGCCCGTGCTCCCCAGATACTCGCAGCGGCGGCATCCTTGAGCAGGGTCACGGATTCAATGTCCAATGGATTGAGCGAGCTGATGTCGCCTGAAAAAGGGAAATTATCGACCACGATTAAGGGGCCGAGCATACTGGGTGTAAGCGTATTGATCCCCCTGACATTCAATTCCGGGCTTCCAGTTCTTCTGTCCATTTGGAGTCCTGACGCCAGCCCCTCAATATTATCGAAGATATTGTCCGTTACGCGTTTTTGGATATCCTTTCCGCTGATAATGGAAAATGATCCCGTAGCTCTATTCTTGGGGATGTTTGAATATCCCGTATTAAATACTGTAGCCGTATCCAATGAGTTCTCGTGTTCCAACAATTGAACATATAGCTCATTTTTATTCAGCAGGTCAAGTTTTAGATGCAAATACATTAAATGAGAGAATGTCAGTACGTTTCCTGTGGCCAGAATTCTAAATAGCCCAACGGAATCTGTTACCTCGGTGTTTTTTGAAACATTGTCGTGTACTGTCACACCTCTTATTCCGTAATTTTTGGAATCTACAACTTTCCCTCTTATCAGACGCTGTGCTATAATATAATGTCCATATAATAATGACAGAGTAATAAGTAGAAGAATCTTTTTCATACTGTTGATATTAATAAGGATTCATGATTTGATACCTGACCGAATTACTTTCCAGACCACCGGTGTCAGTGAAGGCAGTAAATCTTCCCCTTGCATTTATCCACACGTAGTGTGGGATACCCAGATGTGGAAATAGTTCCATTATATAATCGTCATATAGGATAGATGATAGCTGTTTGACTCCTAATTGCGGAAGTGCCTGGGAAAAGACCCTATGGATCTTTTCATAGTTGTCCCGGTATTTTCTCGGATTTACGAGTAAAACTGCGAGCTCATTGCCGTGTTGCTTCTTTAGCTCTTCGAGTTTCTTAAAATTATGTAGACATGCCCCGCACCATGTGGCCCAGAAGTCTAGTATCAGGGGCTTTCCTTTGTATTCCGAGAGGTTTTTCCTGATAGTATCCCCATCTACATAGATCAGATGCTCTATCGTCCAGAAATCGTCAGGAACTTTTTGGCCAACAACCAGTGGAATAACTTTTGTTTTCCCATCAGCTCCGCTGTCCTTAATGGGCGTCTGAGCTGATAAACTAAACATATGAAACATAAGGACTAGTAAGAAATAAGTCCTTATGTTCTTCAATGCCGTTAAAGAAAAATTAAAATTTTGAAAAACTGTAAGCGCCAATAAAAGCATAGCCCTTACTCCTGACCTTCTCCTCCCTTTTCTACAATTTTTTTCGCCGCTTAGCCGCATCAGCTTTTGGATAGCGCTCCAAAAGCTGTTTATATATAATTCATGCTCTTTCATAATGTTAAATTTTTTGTGTAAAGCTTACCCTATTCAGACCAACGTTGAACAAGAATCGTTAAATAGAAAACTTTACCTTTTTAGATTCTTTTAATTGTTTTCTGCTAATAACGGGTAGCTTTTATCCACTTTCGCTCCTTTTTTACTTTTCATGATCATCATCAGTTGCTCGCCCCATATGATCTCGACATCTTCGTGGTCCAAGTGGGCTACAGCACGGCTACCTTTCACAATATGAAGCATCTCGGAACGTACTTCCAGTTGAAAGTGTGCATCCAGATCGTTCAATATCCGCTGCTGGTATTCCTCCCTATCGGTCGTTGCAGGCACCACAAGCTCATAGCTGTACAGATCTGGTACATCACTACCCTTATCCGGAATATAAGCGGCACGCGACCCTCCTAATACCAGTATTCGATCGACCGGGAAGTCGGCAGGCAGCCCCACTGCATACAAGTAGCATGCATAGACCGTCATGTTGACTAGCGATATACGCAGTGTATCTGCACGGTCATTTTTCACCACTGCAGTAAATGCACTCCCCTCGCCTACCGCACGGATCAATAATGAATAATAGCTTCCCTCTTGCCCAAGCGGCAATTGATTACGGAGCAAGGCTGGCCCTAGGCGTGTGTGTGCTTGTTCCAACTCGATTTCTTTTAAACTTCGTTCTTGTAAAGTTGATATCATATGCTTTGAATTACTACTCGAAACACATTTATCAGCCATAAACAAAGGCAGTTCTTCTCCTGGGGACAGCGCACAGCTCTCCCTATTGCAAGTTTCTTGCATGCTAATTAGGATTAGTTGTTCAGCATGGTTACAGACAATAGACCCTAGAAATCTATAGCTCAAGCACCACGCTCAACAGTTAAAAAAATAAGATTAATATGGATTTACCTAAGCACGTTTGAAAGAGTTCATACTAGGTTATTTAATTGGCGACACGTGCTTCAAGATAAGAATGGCCATCATAGATGTCCATTACACCAGAGCTACTCCGGTGCTGAGATAAGATTTTTTTCGAATTGTTTTTTCATTAACCGTTGGTGTATAAAATTAATTAGCATTCCAAACGGGCGTCCACCATTAAACAACTAAGGGGGTGGACATCCCACTTGACCGTTCACGGGGCACCGACTAAAGGCCTGAACACGAATCAAGATAGGACGCCACCCCCTTAGCCATAAAAATATGGTCAGGGACAGCGCTTTACCTATCCATCTCTCGTGTTCTTTGAAATTAGTCGGTTTCGTGAACGAGGATATTTTAGGAAAACAGTGTCTAGTATTAGACTATCAAGTTTTCAAATTTATTCATTTTTATCAATTAACACTAATTTTGAAGAGTCAATATCATATTGCGTCATTCAAAGTATTGATAACCAAAGTTAATCATATATTTTTCCTTTTTCAACCTACTATTAGTATCTTTGGGTATACTAATAGTACCTATAAATAGTTGAAAATGGGAGCAATACACGCAAGAATAAAAAAAATAAGAGAAGTTAGTGGAAATACACAAGCCGATATGGCTGAAATGTTAAATATTCATATCAAAACTTGGCAAAAAATTGAAAATGGCATTACAAGAATTGATCTTGAGCGACTTCAACAAATTTCTAAAATTCTTGAAATACCAATTGAGGATTTCCTAAACACTGAGGACAACGTATATATTGGGGAAATAAAGAATAATAGAGTTGGTTTCAATAATGCCACTGTTACCATAAATGAAACATCTGAAACAGAAAGTTCCTTACTTAAGAAGTTACTTGTTGAGAAAGATAGGGTAATTGAAATTCAGTCGAAATACATTGTCGAACTAGAAGAAAAACTAAATCAGAAGTAGCTGAAAAATACTGTAAAAAAAATCAGATATACCTCTTCTTTATGGATATTCCGTTCTATAATACACCACGATTCAGCTAGAGAGTTCCGTTATAATTAAAGTGTGTAAACATGGCGTCTAATCCGATTAGAAGAAAATTACTAGAAGAGATATGTGCCAGAAGGATTTCTTGTTTCCAGAAAATGGTTGAAACAAGCACCAATATTAGTAATCATGCTATCGATAATTTATTAAAAGCGAGCAATTAAAGCTATTATGGATGGCTGGTACAAACAAAGGAATCTAAAAACAGTCCTAATCAGACTTACTACACTACCGAAGTCGGCAAAGATGTGCTTCGTTTAAAACAAGAAGATAACGAAATAGTCAGTGAAACTGAGTAAATAAAAGTCACCCGACCAAGCGAACCAAAATAATGACAAAGAACCTAAAAGAAAATCTACATACTGAATTTAAAAGCTCTTTTAATGATAGCGTTATTGAATCGTTATCTGCTTGTGCCAATACCAAAGGTGGACGGGTTCTGATTGGTATAGATGATAAAGGTAATCCAGTCAAAGGATTCTCTGTGGGCGATGAGTCTTTACAAAACTAGAGCAAATACTATCGTCGTATACACAGGCTTTTCTCCTACCGAACTATTGTAACTGGTAAATACCCCGTCAGAACTTTTAGTAATTTAGGTGGTTCTTCGCCAATTTTGATGCAGCTACCCAGTTTGTGAAAGGCAAACTTTTCTCCTAAGTAGCTCAAATTAAGATGTAAAACTTTGTTAAATATCTTTCATAAACTAAAAATAATTTATAAATTATAGAAATTCATAAATATCATAATAATGAGGTCTTTAGTAGTATATAACGAGAATAATGATTTAAATCAATTAGAGATTCTTGAAAATGGAGAATTTAAAATACAAGGAGAAATCATAAAATGTGCCCTGATCCGAGATAAATTGCCTGATTTTAATCTGGATAATTTTCCAAATCATGTCCTGGTTCAGAAAAAAGCTTTTTCGTGTAATTATAGGGATATAGCAATTATGTTAATGAATAAAAACGAAGCAACTCACATGGGGACTACTATTCCATTCGGATCCGAGTTTTCAGGTGTAGTCATTGATAAAGGTAAATCAGTTAAAAATTTACAACTAGAAGATAGGGTAATCCCTAATGGGAATTATCCCAATAATCCTCAAGAACCTTCAATAATCGGGCTCCCTACAAATAAAGCTAGTTTGGAATTTGAGTTGTTTCATAAAAGTCAACTTATTAAAATGCCTGAAAATATGAGTCTTGAAGAAGGAGCTGGTTTTACTATTGGAGCCCAAACTGCCTTTTCAATGAAAAAAAAACTAAATATTAAAAGAAAACAAAAAGGATTAATATTGGGCTTTCCTTCAAATACAGCTCTGTTCGCATATAATATTTTAAAGTCAAGAGAATTAGATCTTTACATAGGCAGTAGGCGTCCAGTTGATTATAAATACGATATCCCATACGAAAAATCTTTAATAATTTCAGATGATGTCAAAAGATTATCACAAATTGATAAGATTTATGAGGAAATTAAGATTTATGGGAAGTTCGATTTTATCATAGACCCATTCGCTGATAATAATCTTTTTAGGATTATAGATCTCATGGGGATGAATTCAAAATATGTAACATGTGGGATTGCTAATCAATTTTCTACACAGCAACATTCAATTGATGCAACGGATTTTTTCAGTAAAATTATTATGAAAAATTTAACAATTATTGGAAATTGTTTGGGAAGCACCGCAGATTTACAGAAAGCGTTGAGGGAATTTGAAATGGGAAACTTTGAGGTTCCTATAGGTGCAATTGTCAATAACTTAAATGAATTTATGAGCCTGACATTTACGAAAAAAATAGTTCCAGGAAAAATTATTTTCAAGTATTTATAAGTAGTAATAGGTCATATTTATCCGCATAATTTTTTAATACATGAATATATTGAATATCAATTATAACATTAGAGAACATTTACATAAGTCTTTATCAGTAATATTTATTACCATTTTAAGTTGTATCACAATGGTAAATGGTCAAACAAGAAATGAATATAGAGGTACTATTTTATCGGCTAATTCAAAATTATTGTTAAGAGGGATTAACATAATAAATTTGAATTCTAAGAGTCACACGCTTTCTGATATATATGGCAATTTTGTTGTTGATTATAGATTCGGCGATACGCTTGAATTCCGACATGATCATTGGGAGACGAAATTAATCTATAGAGAAAAGTTAAAGGATTCTATTTTCTTAAATAAGAAGAGTATAATACTTGAAGAAGTCGTAATAACCGGAAATAGGCATAACACGAAAATTGGAGATCTAAAGGCAATACAAATGGAAAAAAACAAAAAAGGAGGAATATATTACGGAGGAAGGCCACCTATTGCCCTCTTGAACCCTTTCGGAGGAAAACCTATAACTTTTTTCTATGAACTCTTCAGTAAAAATGGGAGGAAAGCTAGAAAAATGGAGGAAAATATTAAAGATACAGAATTGGAAAGCAAAATAGATAGTGTCTTTAATATCAATTCCATAAAGAAAATTGTTTCAATAAAAGACGACGAAATAATGAGTTTTATTGAAAAATATAGACCTACTGCTGAGCAGGTAAAGATATGGAACACATATGATCTGTATCTATATGTACAAGAAAGCTACGAATCTTTTAAGAAAACCAATGTTAAATAATTTCTTATTACATTTGGCTATCCGCTTTTAAAAGAAGCTTTAATATTTTCAATTATTAAAGTTAGTTTTGACTTGGGTATTATAAAACCATTTAATGAGATATTTTTTGGTAGTGTTGAAATGCTTTCGTCATTTACAGTATTTATAAACAAAACCATTCTTTCCGGTTGTATTGAAGAGTTGATAATTTTGCCTCTGAATGACAAGTTTAGTTCGTTAGCAAAAACCTCAATGTAAGTAACATCAGCTACTTTATCAAAGTCCAAGTTGTTGATAAAAATTTCCACATTAGAGCTATCGGGTCCTGATTTAAGAATGGAACATTGAATCTTATAATTATCTCTAGATATAAAATGAATACCTAAAACAATTAAAATTGCCATTATGAGTGATGGCCCAATTCTTAAAAGCAAAGCAGGCTTTTTACTCATAAAATCAGTAATAGCACTGCTATGGATCCTGATATTTTTTTCCTTTGTCCTATTCACTTAATTCTAATTGATTCTTAATAAGATGAAAGTACGTTGCTTTTTTTGCAACCAATTGCAAGTGGGTGCCTTGCTCAATAATAGCACCTTTTTCCATCACAATAATATTATCAGCGTTTTTGACAGTACTAAGCCGATGTGCCACTACAATTACGGTTCTGTTCTTAAAAAAAGAACTTAGATTATTTATAATATTTTTCTCATTTTTTGCATCTAAGGCATTTGTTGCTTCATCTAAAAAAATAAACTTAGGCTGCTTATAGACTGCTCTCGCTATCAATATTCTTTGTTTTTGTCCCTGACTTATTCCTTTGCCAGCATTTCCAATTTTTGTTTTTAAGCCAAAAGGTTGTTCATTTATGAAATCGTCTAAGCAGGCAATTTTAATTGCTTCATTTAGCCTTTCATAATCGATTTGATCGCTGCCTATCGAAATGTTTTCTTCAATTGTATTTGAAAATATAATATTATCTTGAAGAACACAACCACATGCATCACGCCATATTTTAAAATCTATTCTTTCTAAATTACAATTACCCACTTTTATGATTCCAGCTTGTAAATCGTAAAATCGCAAAATTAGCTTTAAAATAGTAGTTTTACCGCTCCCGCTTTCACCCACTATCGCAGTCGTTTTTCCTGCAGGAAAGTGCATGTTCAAGTTTGTAAATATTGGTCTGTTGCCAGATCCAAAATATTTAAAAGTAACATTTTCAAATCTAATAAAGGCATTAGAGGGAATAATTTCAGTATAGTTATCAACTGAAACACGCTCCTCTCCGGCTTCATAAATCTCATTTAACCTTTCAACACTTAATGATGCATCTTGATAGGACTGAATGAGACCTAGAACGTTTTTTATTGGTGTATCTATACTGCCCGTTATATATTGAACAGCCATCATTGCTCCAATGGTTATATCTCCATCTATAACAGCTCTCGCGCTTAAAAAGGTAATCAAAATAGTTCGGATACTATTAATAGCTGTTGATCCAATAGATTGCGCCTGAAAAACAAAAAGTGATTTTTCCTTTAATTTGAAAATTCGTGCTTGGATATCTTCCCATATCAATCTGATCTGTTGTTCAGCATTATTTAGTTTAATATCTCTTATACTTTGAATCATTTCAACCGTATATGTACTATTTAATGAAGAGAGATCAAATTGTCGAATGTCAATTTCTTTCCGCGATCTCATGAATATTAATATCCAAATAATATAAAGAATTGTACAGACAAAAAACACAATAAATATTCGAACACTATAGAAGTATAATATAGAACCAAAAATCATAACATGTATAATAGAATATATTGCATCAAGAAATGATTTTGTTATAAATTCCTCAATTCGCTGCTGATCTTCCATTCGTTGTAAAATATCACCACTCGTTCTTTTGTCAAAGAATGAAAAAGGTAATTTCATTAATTTAATTAAGAAATCGGTTAAAATTTCAATATTAACTCTAGTACTTATGTGAAGGAGAGTCCAAGATCGAAAAGCAGAAATAGAGATTTGTCCAATAAAAAATAAAAGTTGTGAAAATAAAACAAAATATAAAAAATCAATATTCTTTTGGTTTATCCCAAGATCTACAGCATTCTGGGTTAAAAATGGTATAGATAATTCAAAAATTCCGCTTAAAATTAATCCAATAAATAGCTGAATAAAGAGATTCGTGTGACCAGAAAAGTATCGTAATATGTTTTTCCATTTATTTTCCGAATTGGACTTTCCAAAATTGTGTTTTGAGCGTGTAGGTATAGATAATGAAATAAGCACCCCTTTTCCAATTTCAGTAGAAGGATACCAATTGTTCTCAAAATCCTCGCGACTATATTTTATAAGTTTATTTGCAGGGTCAGAAATATAGAATTTTTCATTTTGGATTTTATAAAGTACAACAAAATGATTCTGCTTCCAATGTAAAATTGCAGGTAGTCCTACTTGATCCAACTTATCTACTGACAATTGGCTCGCTTCTGGTTCCAACCCGAGTTCCTCTGCCGCTTCTGCAATACCAAGCATATTCACCCCTCGATTGGTCGTAAAACATAGATCTCGGAGTTTGGTAGTCGAAATAACTACACCAAAATACTTGCAGATTATTCGTAAACAAGTCGCTCCACAATCCATCTCGTTTGCCTGCTTGAAGTGAGGGAATTTTTTAACTTTAAAAAGACTCATCAACAGAAATTTTCAATAACGATACCCATTATAATTTAGGCAAATTAAAAAATGTTCTCCAATCCACGATTTCAGGCTCTATATAATTCAAGAAGGTTAATCCTATACCAGCGATGCCATTAAGTAGGCCAAATGACGGTTGCCATAAATCGTCATCAATATACATTCTAAACCCTGCAACACTATGTTTGTCAAAGTTAGAATATTCAATCGTTTTTTTTAGCCAATACTCCTGACTTTTTAAAAAATCCGAATGACCAGTATATTTGTGTAATATATTATATTGACAAGACAGACCTGAGGTTCCGTGACAGAAACCTGCATCCAATACACCACTTTCTCGAACAGAACGTCGATTACAAGCTTGAAGTCCTATATTTGTACCCATTTCAAAGAATTCATCCTTAGCACAAGCAGCTCCGTATTTCAATAAACTAATACTGATGCCTATATCACCATAACACCATGCTAGAGGTGAGAAATTATCATTTCCATTCACTATATTCGCATATTTCGGAAACTGAGATAAACCAGATATATTTCGATATTTCAAAATGAATCTAAAGACTTTCTCCAAGATTTTCTGAATTTCAATTTTACAGATATCAAATTGGACGCAATCTAATAATAGCGATATAATTCCAGGGATCCCATGCGCAAAACCAATATTAATGGGCTTACTTGAAATCAAATTAATATCTTCTCGTTTTGAAATATTCCAAAAAGCAACTTCCTCATTCTCATCTATCAGAAGATCATTTAATAGAACTGTTACACCCTGCGTTATCAAATTTTTCAGATATTCATTCTGATTCTTTGCATATCTTTCTAAGAGATATTTCATGCCTCCTGCTCCTCCAAACATATAGTCATAATCCCCTTTTTTATACCGTTCCATCATATACCCGGCAACCAGTCTATCTAATGACTCGTCTAACAAACCAGAATATATGTCTGATTTGTCAGACATATAATTAAAGAAAGATAAAACGCCCGTAAGACCATTTCCGTAACCGAAAGGGAAACTTTCCAGATCATTGAATTTATTTACTAGGTATGCAGCACTTTTTTCACTAAATGCAGTGCTTTCGTTGCAATTGAATACCTGTCCAAAGTAAAAATTAAACAAAATAGAACCAGGAAGTCCATCCATTAATGAAATATTTTTAAACCTTTTTTTTTGCAATGTGTCCTTTATTCTGTAGACAGTTTTTACCACCTGCGAATTTGTAATACTTTCACTCATCAGGATTAGTTTTTAATTTAAAGAGAAAATACCGCTCCATAAAATGATAGATAATCATTTCCCATTTTCTTTGTTGATTTATAAATAGTCGATTTACGAACATATGTACATAGCTAGAAATTAGATTATTTTTTATAGAATCTATTGATTTATGATTAGAAATATTCTTTAATATTTCCGTTGTAATAAGCCCGAGTTCTTCGCAATATAGGTTGAAATTTTCTTTCAAAAAAAATCCGTATTCCTCACTTGTCTCATCCGAAAGAAAAGACAAAATATCTTTTTGAAATATCTTATACTTTTTGTTGATTTCTTTTTGGAGTATTTTTTGACCGCCAAATTCTTGGTAGAAATCGTTTGCTCCCTTTTTAGCAAACTCATGTTTTTCATTTAAGTTTAAGTTGAACATGTCTAAGTAATTTAAAAAACCTAAAAGTCCAATCAATAGTCTGTATTTCTCTTCGTCGGGTTCCCCTCTTACCGATTTTAAAGCGTGCAGAACGGTTAACGAATCATAATGGAATAAGGTTTCAGAAATATCTATATTTTCAGGTAAATACCGTTCTAACTCTCGATTATATACATCAATTGTCCATGAGTGGATAAACTCAGTATCAACTAAGTTATTTAGAAATATCGTTAAAGAGTCTTGAAATTCCGAAAGGGTTCTTTTGTCACTTTGAAAGAAGCGAAGTCTTAAATGGTTAAATTCGTCTTTATAACGAATGAAAAAGAACTTCTCAAAGTATTTTGATTTGGCTAGAATAAAAGAGGCTAATCTGTCTATAAGAATTTGATCTAGACTCTCTGGTCCACCATAAATTTTAATAAAAAGACATTCTTCGCCAATTAAAAATCTCCTTTTTACAGTTGTATTGACTGCTGGTTTAGGAAAGAACTCCTGAGAGGGAGCTGAACTATAAATTGGTATTATAACCTCATTATTATAATAAAATGTCCTGTTATCTTTTACAATGGAGTTTTCGACTGTTGATAGATATTCACAAAGAATCACCTGTTTTTTTGTATTTAATTGTTTTAATAGTATATCGATACAATCTTCTGTTTCAAAATCTAGCAGTAAAGTATTATCACCCTCAACTAGTAAAGTTTTCTTTGGTATATTTGCAGTAACAATAAAATCTTTAAGTTTTTGCACGTTTACTTCTGGGAAAGTAGACCTACCAACGAATATGTCTTCAAAAATAATTTTCCATCTAGCCTTGGCAAGAATTAAATTTTTGTATTCTACTCTTGGTAAGTATCGATTATCGGATAGGATAGCCCAGTCCCAAACTATTGGAATAGATCTATTTTGTTGTTGCAAGTCACATAAAAATTTATAAAACGGTAGACTTTTATATTGGTAATTATGTGCACTGGTTAATTTAGGAACAATATAACGATTATGCTTTTTACTTTTCAAAAACACTGTACCATTGCGAACACTAACATATAAATCGGAAAGTTTGATTTTAATGCTTTCATCTGAGGTTGAATTACCTAAAAACGTAATTTCAAAATCTCTGATTGACGGTCGCATTAAAATATTACCTAAACGAGAATCAGGTAGATGAACGATTTCAGCATTGGAGGCATTCTGACTTTCTATAAATTCAGATTCTTTTTCTGTGATCTGTTTTATTAATTCCAAAAAATCTTTACCTCCATAAGAAAATCTAGTAAGCAAATTTGCTCCTGATGATCCGCCGATCGATGTTAGGTCAAATTTGAACCCTTGCTCTTTTTCGAGGTAATAAGTACCCATTATGTAAGTACTATCTAGACTTTTACCTTTATCTAATTCAGATTCTAACTCCTTAAGTTCATCCTCCCGGATATTTATGATATTATCGCTCCCATTCAGAAAGTCATTGAATTTTTTAATTACAAATTTATCGATAGCAGACTCGGAACCTCCCTCTACTGTAGGATAAGAAACTGGAAGATTGTCTAAAATATCTGAACTGCCAATAGCTAAATCTGAGAGAGCTCCATAACCTATCCCAATATCCGAATCCAATGCATGTAATAAAGAGACTTCTTTATCTTCATACCGTTCCGTGAACCGTCTCATAAATTCATCCAATGTGGATGATCTGTAATCCTTTGAAAAGGCCATGGTTTCCTCTACTTGGGTCATAATCTTACCGATATCGTTTTCATTCAATGATCCATTTTCAACACGCAAGAACATATCGGTCTGAATCGTATTTTCGACTTTTCCTAAATCTGGCGAAATGTCTCTTAAAATATTGTTGATATTTTCGTAATCGTCAATTTCTGCATTAAATTCCAGTTTTTTGAGGATATCAAGCAACTGTTTAATTGCATTTTTCCCTTGATCATCCGGTATTATTTGTATTATTTTCTCTAGCAAATAGAAAGGGGTAGGTTGAATTACCAGTGCCCCGATTTCTGGAACAAGGATCTTCGCATTAATCAATTCATCAATATATTCCCAAATTTCTTCGGAATGTAAATCATACTTTATTTTCAGTGCATTAATTAATTCATCAAGTTTTAAACCTGATGCAGCCAATTCTATAATAAAGTCAAGATAATCAGTTGTTTCTACAGTATTTAATCCATATGTCCGATTATTATTTTTCACATGCCAATCAATATATCGAAGAAAATTAGTCCCTCTATAAAGACTGTCATTGATATACCATTTAATGTTTCTTTTAGACTCAATAGTTTGTAGAAGTGATTCAATAATAGAGAATAAGTACTCCATATCAATCCGAGATCTTCGATATCGCTTTTGAGGATCAAGGATAATACGAGTTTCTGTGGGGAGTATATCAATTATAGATGTAGAAGCAAACGTTCCAAAGGGAGTGCAGCGGGTACAGCTCCGATTCCAGTATTTTAACAAAGATTGTCTAGTCTGACTATTTCCCTCATTACCATTGACTGTATGAGTATTGGTAGCGATCATCTTGTAAAACTCTTTGCTAGAAAGATATACACCTTCCATGAAAAGTTTATTATCACTGTAATCTAATAAATTATTACTTAATAGGAAGCTATTTAGCGGAACGCGTAATATAGCTTTTCCATAGTGCCTAAATCTTCTCATAATCGTTGTTTTATTAAAATCATTAGTTTAATCGACCAAGTCTCGGACTCCATAAGCATATTTACAAAGAACAGGAAAATTTTTATCTGCTGTTAAATTTTCTATAAAGAAAGAATATCCTTTATGTCCCAATTCCTCCATCAAATCAGTATTCTCCAAAAGGATATTGAGCTTTTCTTCCAATTGTTTCGCCATTGAACCGGATTTCTTTTCTGCTATCTTCATGCAAACGCTATCATCAATATCTTCGAATGCAGGGATTGCACTGATTATCATCGCATTTTTACTTCTCAATCCCTCCAAAAGTGTGAAGCTGCTCTGCTCGTGCCTTGAAATTAGGACTTGAATATCTGCAAGAGCAATTATAGTTTCCAAAACGTTTCTATCCGCAATATAACCTGTATAGATTAAACGCTCCCATAGATTTGGAAGACTGCCTAATAGATGACTGATATCTCCCCCACCTACAAGTAGGAGAGTACAATTTTTTTTTGTGACAAATAAATTATTGCACGCTTCAAACAATTCTCTAATTCCTTTATCATCGTCCATTCTTCCACAGTACAAAATAATTTTGGCATCGGGACTTAAGCTTTTCAATAACGGATTATTAGCAAATTTCTGAGCTTCTATCGGGAGGAAATTTGGCAGATGTAAAAGTTTTTTCTTATCAATTTTGAATACACTAGATAAAATCCTCTCAGTTTCTTTTGAAAGACAAACGATTTTATCAGATAATTCTAGCATTTGATTCTCAATCTCTAGATAATGCCATTGTCTTCTTTCAATTTTGGAAGCTTTAATCCAATTTAATTCAAGTTCTTTCTCGTTTTTAAAATAACTTTTCCATGTTGAGAAGTGAACTGTATAGATGATTTTTACTCCACATTCGTTCTTTAGCAGAAAAGCAATATCTAACGCGGAAAATGAATTAAAATGGAAGATATCATTGCTTTTGATCGAAAACTCATTGTCCATCCAAGCCAAAAAACCTTTTGAATAAATCGGTTCATCCCAAAAATCAGCTTCTGAACATAGCACAGGAAAAACTACATGGTTTATATTTTCTTGTATATTTATTTCAATAGGTTCTAAACAGTCACTGAATTTAATATTTATTATGATTAATTCAATCTTTGATCTATATTTTCGAGCCTCGTTCGTCAAAGTTTTAAAATATGTCTTTAATCCATATTCTTGTCCTAGACCTACTGAAGCTAAGAGGAAAATTCTTTTTCTTGACATATATTAAGGTACTTTTGATCAGTAACACTCTCTAAAAAAGCATTCCAATACAAAAAATCGAAAGAACTACTCTTACCACAGATTGCTAAAATCATTTGGTTTAAATAAAACAGCTTATCTTGTGTTGATAAAAACAGATCACAACCGAAAATTTTTTGAAAAATTTCTGTGATTATTTTTTTTGAATTAAGGTCTATTATATTCGTTTGATATTGGCGAGCCGCAAACTGTAAAATTTCAAAATGGAAGTTCGGCAAATCAATTTTACATATATCTAGTTTCAAAGGAAAGGAAAAATCCGTATATCCCTTACTATTTTTATGGCACAAAATTTGTTTTGCTTTATCTGCAAGCTCTTTAACAGCCAAACTTTGATTTAACATAGCATAGTTGTGATATCCATGGATCAAATATGCCAAACCTTGATAATCTCGATCAGTGATACTTTTGGAATCAATGTAATGGTGAATCTTATCAATGATGGGCTTGTTCAACGATATTAAATCAAAATCAATGGTTTCGTTCGAAATTAAATGGGTAATAGCAAAATAAATCCCAATATTACCGTTAAGAAATGAAAGAGGAGAACTATGCTTTGCTGAAATTGATAACTCTCGGGAAATGCACAATTCAAACAATTCAAATCCAAAATTATATAGCTCTTTACTGTCTAAATATTCAGAAATATGCAAAAGATTAACTGCCGTTAATCCATTTCCATCTAATAAATTAGATGAAAATGTTAATGGAGCTCTACAGACTAAATCTAAGAAATAATCAACTATTAATTGATTTTCAAGTGGCATAATAAGAAGGAATGGGTAAGGACTAGAAAATATCGTCATGTTGCAATTATAACAACAGAAACATGACGATATTCTTCACAGTTCAATTAGCATCTATTACTAGTTGTTCTAGGGTTAATAGAAATCGCTGAAGTATAGATACTTATCTTTTGTGGAGCAGCATTACCACCGTACAAGTTGCTTAATTCGTCATTAGACAAATTTGCAATTTTTCTTTTGTTTAGAACAAGCTTTTTTTTCTCTTGATTTTTCATAAGATAAATTTAAATGTTAGAAATAATTATATTACTTACCACTAATCTTGTGGATTATTCTAATATAGAAAAAATATTTATATTCTCTGAGATTATTTTCCACACATTTAATCTATTTATTATTGATAATAAAGAAATAAGCAATTTTAAAGTCCTATAGGTGCATTAAAGCATAAATTCCTAAAAACAAAAAATGAAAATTTATTAACTTTAATGTTGTAATTTTTTTGATACAATAATTTTCATTTGTAAATTATTTAGCGATGTCCGAACATTGCGTAGCTCATCTTAATAAATTTACACTGATATAGGCACACGTTTACTGACCGTAACTTTGAATGAGATTTATAAAACTGCCTTCCACTTTTATAATCTATTTTTTTCATCATCATTGCTTTTGGTTACATCTTTAAATTCAAAAATCTGACCGAAATTAAAATTATAAGATAAGGAAATTGTGAAAACCCTAGATTGATGTCTCTTTTTTATTTTTATTACATCGTTATTATAGAGACTAGTTGCAGAATAACCACTGGTATAAAATAAATCGCTTACGGACGCCTTTATAAGCAGTTTATCCTTAAATGTCCGCTTTTGTATTGCTAAATCTACACTTGCAATATCATCAGTAACAATATTACCTTCAACCATTCCATTGGTATAAAATGCATTCAAAGACGCTTGCCAATTTTTCGGAAAGGAAAAGGCATGATTGGTCTGTATTAAAAATGAATTGTTTAGAAATGAAAAGTTAGATGAATTTACCTTTGCCCTATTTAGTTGAAAATTATTATATGAATTCCACCAAGGGAAAAAGTCATGTGGTATACTTAAAGTCAAATTCATTCCATTCTTTTCACCAGCATTTTGCTTTGTTATAAGCATCGTTGCATCATTAGTATTAGTAATAAAAACTTGATTCATAATATCTTTCGTTTTGTAAACTCCTAATGAGAGATAATAGCGTTGCCTAAAAAGATATCCTAAATCAGCAGATGTGGTATATTGCGGAGTCAGATATGGGTTACCAGTTTGAGTCGTATAATTATCGATAAAATATCTATAAGGATTCAATTCCAGATACGAAGGTCGGTCTATTCTTCTATTGGCCGATAGTATCAGGACATTTTTAGCATTTTCTCCCCACTCATACTGACTACTAAATGAAGGAAAGAAGTTTAAATAAGATGATGTTATCGACGTGTCCTGATTGGCTCCAGAAACCTTACCCTTTACTTCTGTATTTTCCATCCTTACACCTAGATTAAAATCAATTCCTTTAAATTTAGTTTCTAGCAATAGGTAACCAGATGTTATAAGTTCATTGTAATTATAAGTAAAGTTTAATTCACTATAATCTGCTTTATTAAGATTTGGAAATTCGTAGGAATTGTTATTCTCAATTTTAGTATTTGATATTTTAGATCCCAAAGATAAAACTGATGACTTACCTATTATCTTATCATACTTTAAATCTCCAGTTATAATTTTAACATTATTTGGATTTGAAAATACAAAAGCAGTATCAGAGAGATGTGTTTCGTTCTGATAGTGACTACTCATAGTTTCATTTCTATTTCTTTTTCCATTATAGACAAAATCACTCAATATTTGTAATTTTGACCCTAAGCTATCTGTCTCCCAAGTGTAATTTAAACCTATATTGGAGAAATTTGTTTTTGACAAGCTCGAAAAGATACCTAAAGAATTAATATTATCCTTCATCTGTAATTGCGAATTTGAAGATAATGTATCCCTTAGCTCACTAAACATTCCAGTATATTCAATTCCAATATTAATTCTTTCGCTGATCGCATAATTAGTTGAAAACCTGATATTTTTTTTCCTATAGATTGATTCATCATAATTATTCGCAAGGTAGAACGAAGAATCAAGCATATTTCTACTTTGGTCTAATTTTTCAAACTGCTTATCTTTTAAATAAGATAGGTTTAAATTCGTTGAAAATCTTCCCCTCTTATATTGAAAGGAAGTTGAAGGAGAGTATCCAGGAAATTTACCTACTCCATTTGAATAGTCTAGACCTATCCGACCACTCAGCCCTTCTTCGATATTTTTTCGCAGCTTTATATTAATTATTCCCCCACTGCCACTGGCGTCATATTTTGCAGAAGCCTGATATATCACTTCGATTGATTCTATATCTTCTGAACGTAGACTTGAAAGATATTGCATGAGATCTTCACCAGACAAGTTAATTAATTTACCGTTAACCATAACTCGCCCGCCCGAGACTCCTTTTATTGAAATCGACTCTCCAAGTACAAAAACACCCGGTAGCCTATTCAATAAAACGAGAGAACTTACTCCTACAATCTCTTTTGAGAGATCCATAATTAATCTGTCTTTTTCTCTGTGAAATTTGGGACGATTTACAGAAACCGTCACTTCATCAATATATTCTGAACTTTCATCTAGATTAATTGTGCCTAGATCAATATCTCCTAAGAATTTTAAAGTGTCCGTATATTCGTTAAATCCTAAAGACGATATACTAAGTAAAAATTGTCCTGATAAAATGCCATCGATACTAAAATCACCTTCTTCGTTCGAAGTGGCACCATTAACTAATTGCTCATTTAATAAGTTCTTAAGTTTAATTGTAGAAGAAGAAATTGGAATATTATTGTTCGACAATTTCCCCTTTAAACTATGCTTGACCGTTTGTCCGAATGTTGTTTGTATTGAAGCGCAGCTAAGAAGTATCAGCAGTAAAATTTTGTTCATCATTTTTATTTTTTGCATATAATTTATTTCTAGCAAAGTTCTTTGGTAAAGTTATGTTTGCAGGAGAAGGGTTATAATATTCTAAAAAATTATTGATTGACCCTCTATGGGTAATTTCAAACCACTTGACTTTAACAATCTTTTGTACTGTAATATTGGGATTAAAAATAAAAGATCGAGTTTCATAACAGTCAGTCTAAATCTCTAGTAAAAGCACATCTTAAAATAATCCCAAAGGTATAATATTTTATAGAATCTTATTATTAAGTATATCAATCGAATGTATTCTTAACATTAATTAACAAAATTTACTACAAAAAACTTTGTTCTTATGATTATTTAATATATTCTTATAAAGGTATTGTAATTATGAGATATCATAAAACCATTTTCAATCTTTTCTCTGCGAAGAAAAAGCTTTTAATTTAGCAACGGAATTCATATGTTTGTTTTGAGTAAGTGTAAGACAAATACAATATCAAAATAGTTTATATTATTTCTACTTAAAAAACCCTACTCTTTAAATTCACTCTTTGGTAGAAAATTTTCACTTTAGAATTCATGAATTCTAAAGGCGTATTAGGTTAACCTAAATGTTGAAACCAGCATACTTTATCCACTACAAAATTAAATAATAAGATGATTCCAATAGTTAAATTAAACTGTTCTGCTATTAATTCTCCATCCAAAGAGAGGCAAAACCAAAAAAATATGCGAACTATTCTTCATAAATTGAAATCTTCAATTCTCTGGGCAATTGATATGGAAGAAGACGTTATTTTTTGTAAAGTAAATGATGACGAAAACAACTTGTCCAAGTCGATTTCTTGGGAGGATATCATTACTAATCTGGTTGATCAAGAGATATACCTATATTATATAGATGTGGAATATGGGTCGATATTATCGATTGATGAAAATATTGCAGTAGTATGTGATATCAAATCGATCTCTTCTTTTATATTGACTAGGCCTATTTTCAATTTCGCCCTTTCACTAATAGAACATATAGATAATCTGGAAAACCAGGATTGGCTATCATTTTGCAAAAATCTCGCTCCGCATTCAATCGCTATTTTAGCGCATAATTCCCACAATTTTAAAAAGTTTAAAATTCATGTTATCTCACCTTTTAGAAACGTCTCAACATTTATAGAGCCATATATCTCTTCTATTGTAAAACAAAAGTATTCCAATTTTAAAGTTCATCTTATAGACGACGCTTCCACAGACGGCGGGGTACGCAATTATATAACGGATTCCAGGTTTTCTATAAATGAAAGTACAATACGACAGTTTGCCCTTAAGGGCATAGTTGATACACTTTTAAATCAAGACTTTGATGATGACGATATTATTTGTTTGATAGATGCTGATGATAAACTTCCCCACGATTATGTGTTTTCTATACTTAATCAACTATACAATGATAAATCGTTGTTATTTACTTATGGTTCGGTGAGAGTCCTAGGTAATTATATTTGTGAAGGAAATGCGTATTCTATTGAGGATTTTTCTACGTTAAGAAAAAGTGAATGGAAAGTGTCACATTTACGGACATTTCGCTATAAACTATTTAAAGAATTTCAAAGACTAGATCCAAACTTTATACATCTGAAAAATTCGAAATTAGACTTTTTGAAAATGCCATATGACATGGCTTTGTTATTTCCACTTATGGAAATTGCTGGTTTTGACAGAATACGATTTATTGAAAATGTATTGTATGAATATAGACTCCATCCTAATAACGATCATAATATTAATCGAGAGGAGCAGTACCTAGGTGAAAAAATTATTCGCAATAAAATACCGTTCACTAAGTCTTTAAATTTATAGATTTAAAATTTAGATTCCTGCTATAAATGGTATCCAAAAGCATCTCAAAGCTTTAAAACGCTATGAGATGTATGATTTAGTAAATTGTGGATTTAATTCCTATTAGAAAAATATCGCATCTGCTTGTTAAGATTTAATTCCATTCAAATATCGTCTTGTAGCAAAGTGAGAATATTGGACAAAACGATAAAATTCGGGCAAGTTTCTCAAATTTCTTAAATGCACATTGCAATTATCTTCAATTGTCCCATAATTCTCCCTGAAATCTATTAGTTCAACATCTCCAACTAAATCAAGCGATATCAAACCTGTATTATTTTTAACAAAGATAGTTTGCTGTATTTCCGCATCGTGTTTAAAACTTTTGATTTGTTGCCAGGTAATTTCATAGTCAAGTGTTATATCCCATTTTAATAAGTTCTTGTGGAGGAAAAACAATTCTCCTTCTGAATTATATTGCACAATTGTATTTCCATAAAAATTTCCGTCCTCAGAAACTATACCACAAGAATCAGGATAATATTCAACCATGTAAAATTCTGTTTCAAGAGCAATCCAAGCAAATTTAAAAGTATCCTTATCACCGAGAATCATTTTATAATAATATTCATCACCTAATTTATTGAAGTGTATACAAAGATTCAGTGCATTCCAGCATTTTGCTTTGTTAATCAATATTTGTCCGCTTTCCTGTTCATGTATTTGATCGTATGGAGAATTTACTATTTTCCATATAGGATTATCTTCGCCAGTATACCAATAATCCGGCCAAAAAATTGTTCCAAATTCCTTATATTTTTTATCTTCAAATAGCGTATCAGGAGATCCATAACAAATATTATCCGCATCTAAAAAGAGTACTTCTTCGAAATTTGAATAGAGAATCGCAAGTGGCTTAAGAATAAATCCTTTCGCTTCGAATACGCCATAATCATGAAAATTTTTACATTCAACATCTAAAGATTTAAACAAATAAATCATTTCTGTAGATAATTCATTACCCATATACCACAATTCTATCGGAAGAAAACATCCTTGGCTTCTTAGACTAGAAATTGATACCCAGGCACAAATTGTATATGTAATTCCCCCTGCAGTATACACAATTCCTTTTCCTCGATATTTAAATTTAGGATAATCTGGAACATTAGTCATATATAATTTCCATTGAGTTCTTAGGAATTGAATTTCTTTTTCATTACTTTCAAAAGTAACCTGTCTTAATCCGGAAGGATGAAATATCATGTCTATTATTTTTATTTTTGTCAGTGAAATAATTATTTATTCAACACAGAGAAAGGTTTCTCATTTAGCTATAAGTCACTCGTAATCTTCACTTAAATCATTTTGAATATTTTTAGTCCCTCGGACTATTTAAGTATTAACGGACAAATCCATAGACCAAAATATCTATATTAAAAAAAACAAAAGGAATGATTTTTGACAGCGTATTACTTAAAACCACGAATGCTCCCAATAATGAGTCATTATTCCTGATTTCTGGAATTCGATCGCGGATTTTGCTTCTATGTAATCATATTCGAACACCTCTTTTACGTTTAGAAGATCCTGTAAAGAATTCTTATGTCTTAATAAAGAGTTTAGCATCCTATACGGACCAGAATATTGGGGAGTAAACATTAGATCCTGTTCTCCTCTATTAAAAGTTTCAACAATATCGTTGATGACAGATAGAAGAAATGGTTCATTTTTAGTTCCAGAAAAATGTTCGGCAGCTGGGACGTTATTGATTGGATCTAATAATAAATATCCTGAAGGTGTTTGCTGTACAAGTTCAAGAAATTGATCTTTATCATTCAAATTTATGTCCCAATCGCAGTAATATCCACCTTCATTATAAACGATAATGTATCTCCCAATATCTGCCGCTTCTGCGTGATTTCTTGCAGATTTGAAAGTATTGAGAACAGATGGGTATCTAAGTTCAATCAACTCCAGCAATTTATCATCATCCCAGTATTTTATTTCGAAGCCATAGTTAGTTAGCTTTCTCCAACTTTCCATACATTCCTTTACCAAATCTGAAGACTTTTTACCAACAATTTGATGTAATATTTTTGGAATCATATAATTAATTTTTCAATAAATTTTAATCTTGCTTTGAAAATAATGAATTTAATCGAAGAAATGAAAAAATATTTCATTAATAGTCTTTCAAAATACATTTAACTTAATTAGTTCAAGTATTTCCTCTAAAATATATTAGAGAATTTTGTATTTTAGAATGGGTAGAAGCAATCGGTCAATTTTGGACGAAGAATTAAAAAGAAAGTTAGAAAAAACTTATCGGAGCGATAAGAATCATTTCTTTTGAAGTCGTTACCAATTGATTTTATTGAAATCAGAAGAGCAAAGTTCTCAGAAAGTTCGCGATATTTTAAAAATCTGTTCGATGAGCGTCAATAATTGGACGGCAAAATTCAATGCTAAGAGTATTCGGATACAATCTTTTTGAGGAAGAAAGTCCATTTTGAGCAAAGAAAACGATACGGATTTAGTGATTGAAACAGTAAAAAGTAACAGATAAAGACTCTCTGTGGCTAAGGCTGACAATAGAAAAAGAGGTGGGATACAGCTTTCAAACATCACACTTCAGCGGTTTTTAAATGCTTTGACGCACGGTACAAATGCATAAAAACAATATCCAGGGGAGTGCCAATACCGTTTTATATGCAATTAAAAAAGAGCAGATTTTGGAATTGGAAAAGCTCTCAAAGAATCAGAATATCGATCTGTATAATGGAGATGAGAGCCATTTTAGTAGCGAAGATTATGTTCCTTACGGTTAGAAATTTCCAGATAAATAGGTATGTATTCCTATATAAGAGGGTTTTAAAGTCAACGTTTTGGGAGTCATAAGTCTGGATAACGAATATGACTCTTGAGTAACTCAGTGAAATATTGACATTAATTTTTTATTTGATTTTTTCGAGAATTTACCATTGGAAATCAATAAACCAACTTGTGTGGTTTGGGATAATGCTTCAGTTCATCATTGAAAAAAAGTAAAAGAGCGTCTTGAATGTTGGCGCAAAAGAGATTTTTATTTTTTCAATCTGCCTACTTATTTTCTGGAATTGAATGTAGCCGAAACCCTTTGGAGAAAACTAAAAAGGGAATGGATTGATCCTTTTGATTATAACGATAAGTATTCTCTTTTTTTTTATGTAGTTAATTGATGTAAGGCAAATATTTAAGAAGCAATACGTATCAAATATTCGCCTTTTCTTTAATATAAATTTGTTGAAATACTTATTATATTTATAAAAATTCAAAGCAAGCAAATATATTTTACTATATAGTGAGGGAGGATCTTTCGAACACTTTCAATCCTTACTAAGATATTAACTAATCTGTTTGAACTAAATTACAAATGAAGCTATCTAAAAATTATGGGAAAAATAACACTCAGTATATTGGAATTAGGATCTTTTAGTGGGATACAAAGCATTGTCAATGACATTATTCCTTATGCACAACAAGCTGATAAATATAAATTTTCAAGATTTTGGATAGGCGAGCATTATTTAGCGAGATCGCAGTGGTATAATCCTGATATTCTTTTACCACTGTTAGCAGGCTCTACAAATAGAATATCAATTGGTACAGCTGGAATATTATTGTCTTATCGAAATGTTTATAAGACTTTGTTAGATTATAAGATGCTTAGCAGTTTGTTTCCAGACAGGATTCATCTTGGACTGGCGAAAGGAGGAATAGAGCCCGAGATTGAACGTCTTTTAGCTCCAGGATCGACAAATGGCCTACTGTTACAGTCCCAAAAATTTAATCATAATTTTGAACAATTAATGGAATATTATCGCCACTCTTCTGAAGAGATTAAAAGTAGACCTGAACTTTTAATCCCTCCATTTGACGGCAGACTCCCTGAGCTATGGTATTTAAGCACTACATTACCACAAGAAATCCAAGATTATCAGTTATCGAGATTAAATTACTGTTTGTCATTCTTTCATACACCACATCTTACAATAGAATCCATGGCTCTAAAGATTGACCAAATAAGAGAAGTTTATATAAAACGCTTAAATGTTCTCCCGAAGATTAGTCTGGCCTTTGCCGGAGCTTGTTTCAAAAGTTCTATAAATATAGATGATAAATGGAGTTTAATAAAAAAAAAGGAATCCGTCAATTCTTTTAATGAAATCTATGGAGATATTGCCTTATTTCGTGAACAGATTGAAGAATTAAGGTACAAACTAGGAATAGATGACTTTGTATTTTATAACAAACAAATAGAGCCAAAGAAAAAGAAACAATCTTTAAAATTTATATCTAGAGAATTTGACTTATAACTGAGCGTGCGGAAGTTAGGTGGATATGCTGGCGCATACTGACCCCTTTGCGAGTAGTTTTTGTTAGTTAGTGATCAAATAATTTGGATAACTGATGGTTGGAAAACCAAAACAAATGAGTCAGATAAAACAATTAATTAGATTGTATCAGGACGGCAATGGCATAAAGACAATTGCCCGCAGTCTAGGAATGAGTAAGAATACAGTGCGGTCTTACCTAAAAAGAGCCGTTGGTGGGTTCAATACCGAAGAACTTCTTAACCCTCATTATTCACGCCTATTTTGCTAACCTAGTTTTTAGGTGATATTATTTCTGGGATGCTTTTTTCCAATAGATTCTGAGTTTCAAACAATGTTTTCAAGTATAATTTCATTTGTCTAAGACATTGATTTTACCCTAAAAATAACTTTTTTGAGCACAAGATATATGTATCCCATAGCCTTTAAGATTTCTCTTAAAAGCGTACTGATTATGACCTCCCCCCTAAAAACTGGAGCATTTAAAAGTAGAGAATTCAGGATAGAATTACTAATTTTAAATAGGAGGAAAAACGATGAAAAGATCGAAGTTTACCGAAGCTCAGATTACCTTTGCGATCAAGCAGTCCGAGACGGGCACCAGGGTGGAGGAAGTCTACCGTAAGATGGGTATCAGCGAGGCTACATTTTATAATTGGAAGAAGAAGTACGGAGGGCTTGGGATTTCTAAACTCCGAAAACTACGCCAACTTGAAGAAGAAAATATCCAATTGAAGAAACTTGTCGCCGATCTGAGTTTGGATAAGCAGATGTTACAGGATGTGTTAAAAAAAAGTATTGAGACCTTCCCAACGCAGAAAAATAGTGAAGGGATTAATTGCGGACTATCGGGTTTCATTGCGGAAAGCATGCGAAGTATCACTACTAAGTACTTCTGTTTGGTACTATAAAGCCCACCGTCGCGAAGATCTTCCATTACGCTTAAGGATACGTAATATAGCCGAAACACGCGTGCGTTATGGTCTCTGGCGTGTTTATATTCTTTTACGTCGTGAAGGTTGGCCTGATAACCATAAACGTGTATATCGGATCTATAAGGAAGAAGGTCTGAATTTAAGGAGTAAACGCCCGAGACGCTGCAGAGCAGCCTCTAATCGTTCTGAAAGACCTTCGTTTTCCAATTTACATGACTGCTGGAGCATGGACTTCGTAGCAGACGCACTGTTCGATGGGAAGAAAATCCGCTGCTTAACTATAGTGGATAATTATAGTCGTAAATGCATGGCAATCCATGTTGGACAGGGGATAAAAGGTTATCAGGTTGTAGAAGTTCTGGAAGAGCTGAGGTTGTTTAAAGGAGTTAAACCAAAGAAAATTCAGGGGGATAACGGATCAGAGTTTATCTCAAAGAAAATGGATCGGTGGGCCTACGAACAAAAAGTTGAACTTGTCTTTTCAAGACCTGGAAAACCAACGGATAATGCGTATATTGAGTCGTTCAACGGAAGCTTCCGAGACGAATGCTTAAACACCAATTGGTTCCTTTCGTTGGAGGATGCCAAGCAGAAAATTGAAGACTGGAGAAACGAATATAATACCTTCAGACCCCATAGCTGTTTAGGGGATTTAACACCTCAAATGTTTATTGAAAATCAGGTCAAAATAGCAAATTTTTCTACTTTCCAATGTCCCTGAAATTGGGAGGAGGTCACTGATTGGAATTTTTTAGTTTTGGGTGTAGCTAGTTAGGGTAAGATTACAATTAATTATCTCCCGGAATAAATTTTGATGAACAAAGGCCTTGGATAATTGATAGTATATTCGTCTTTTAGTAATTTTTATGGTAGCGCCTATTTTTAAGAGATGTGTTCTTATTGTGCTGACTTGCCACCTCTTAGCCTTTTCTGATTTTGTTTTTTGGATTCTGTTTTTCAATTGCAAGAACATCTCGTAAGCCAAGCAGCTAAGAAAAAGACGGAAGAAGTTAGCGAAAAAACCGTGATTAGATAACCTGTCTGAAAAGCACATGTTTTTTACTTCTTTGATCCTATTTTCACTAGCATCTCCTCTTTTTACATAAAAACCGAAGTAAATCTCCCTTGCATCTTGGCCTTCTAGGTTACTGATAAAGTGACGTACGTTCAGTCCTTTACCTGTAATCTCTACCTTGGTATAAGCCCTTTGGGCTTTATGTCAAGTGCCAGCTTGGTAAGCAAAAGATACGAAGTGCTGATGCTTTATATTTCGATCTACATATAAATGTTTAACAGCACGAACGCTTCGCTCTACTTTTCTTTTTAAATACAGGGTTGCCGGCTTGGCCAGTTACAAAATAAAGAGTAAAAGCATCTACAAGTTTATAAAATGATGCGCAACTAAAACCACTATCGGTGCGGATTATAATTTTCATTTCTGGATAGCTAGCTCGTATTTTCTTTACTACTCTTCTAAGTATTCCAACGTACCACTTAGTGGAATTGCTATTTCCTGGACGTAGAACCGGTAATATAATTTGCCCAGTTTGACCGTCATGAAAAAATAGTTCATTGAGCATAAAATGGCCGTAATACCCATTGAACATGGACAGTTGCTGCTTTCCATAGGTACTATCATCCGTTGCATCCACATCTATAATTACCTCCTTGCGTCCCTTTAAGCTTCCAACATATCGATTAAGCCAAGCATAACATAATGCATACAAGTAGCATGCATAGACCGTCATGTTGACTAGCGATATACGCAGTGTATCTGCACGGTCATTTTTCACCACTGCAGTAAATGCACTCCCCTCGCCTTCTGCGTGGATCAATAATGAATAATAGCTTCCCTCTTGCCCAAGTGGCAATTGAGGATGGAGCAAAGCTACACCTAGGCACCTCTGTGCCTGCTCCAACTCGATTTCTCTTAAACTTAGTTCTTGTAAAGCTGTTATAATATGTTTTCCGTGACTACTCGGAACACATATTATAACAGCCATAAACAAAGGCAGTTCTTCCCCTGGGGACAGCACATAGCTCTCCCTATTGCAAGTTTCTTGCATGCTAATTAGGATTGGTCGTTCAGCATGGTTAAGTACGATAGACTCTAGAAATCTATGGCTCAAGCACCACGCTCAACAGTTAAAAAATAAAATGAAATTGGATTTACCTAAGCACGTTTGAAAGAGTTCATACAAGGTTATTTAATTGGCGTCACGTGCTTCAAGATAGGATGGTCATATCAATGACCTCGCCTCCGAGCTACTCGGGAGCGCTGATGATGTTCTTTGATTGTTGTTTTTGAGAATTCATAACTCGCAGTTTTAATTTAAACGAGTCTCTTAAAAAACTATAGCTAGGCCCTATGCTATCGCCGTGCAGGCTTCCGAGGGCCATAGAACCGACAAACAATAGGGCCCATAACGCTATAGTGTGCATCAAAAATACACAAAATATCATTACGGGCATTGAAGACCTACTGTCTCGTTCTTAGCAAAACTCGGAATTTGCACGAGAGACTCTTGTACTCAACACCTATAATCAGACACTGATCTGATTATCAATAATCAAAAATAACAAAATTAATTAATAAAAAGAAACTATTTGCGGATTATTAATTGATATTGAGTATTCTTTTGTAGTTATGAAAGCCTACAATGCTAAAATAACGTCTGAAAACATCAAGAATCATTTTGAAAAAAGTGGATTAACTATCGAAGTATTTGCAAACATATTAGAAGTTTCAAAAAGATGGCTTGAATACATTTTAGCTGGAGAAAAGAATTATGAATTTGCTCCAAATACAATTCAAAAAGCATGCGATTTTTTTATTGCTGATTTTAGAAAATTTACGACCGAGCTACAAACTGTTCCAAAAGATTTTCGCGAGTTCTTAAAAATGAAGCATTCTAGAAATAGTGAGTACAATAAAATACTACTAGATGCTCCTTCTGTTCCTTTCATTATAGATGAAATTTTGATAAAAGACGATGAATTCATTAGTAGTACCGGATTAGAATTGAAATTTGTCAAACAAATCCTATGGAGATATTATCCTGATTTAAAACTCACTAATCTATCAAGTGACCTACAAAAATCTGACTCTATTTATCACAGTCTACATCCAACTAAAAAAAAGAAAACGAATATTTATCGGACGAAATAAATAAATGCAAAAACATTTAGTAAAATAAGCATTTAAAAAATTATCACCCCATTTTTTTCGTAAGAAAAGAGGTTTTTATAACCTTTTTCATTCACATAACGAATCCTGTGAGCAACAAAGCTCCGGGCCAATGTCGTAAAGACCCACATTTCGCGCTATGGCGGAACGAATCCCCCGACGAGCTTTACTATTTCGCCACATAGCAAAATCACTCAGATACCATTCCGCTACATTTTCCCGATTGTCCAAATGATTTCCCCACACGTCTGAATCACTTAGACGTAGGTCTAAACGCTTTCGTCGTCCGTCGAAACCTCTCCGCCACAGTGCGGAACCACACAGTGACTGGTGTATTCCATTTCCCCGACTGTCCAAGCCATTTCCCCTCGCGTCTGAATCACTTAGACGTAGGTCTAAACGCTTTCGTCGCCCGTCGAAACCTCTCCGCCATAGCGCGAAGACACGTTCCCGTTGCACACTAACCATAAAATCGACGGCTACCTAGCTTACCTTTGGTGAGCCAATTCATAGTTATTTGGCACACTAGCGCCTCACTTCTATCCAATAACTACTTTTTCCCGCAGTTTGTTTGCCATAGAGCCAGTCATTGTTCAGTCACACTTCGATTGTTCTTCACTCGTCAGCGAAATGCGACACTAAAACGATCGAAGAACGATCCGACAAGGCTAAGTCAATTTCCACTATGGTACGGAGTTACCCCATAGTATTCACGAAACGTGAACACTATTAATTAGTGAATAATCGAATCCCTGTTTCTAGAATGAAAATCTAACGTACTAACCCCTAGACGAACTGGTCTATCTGTGTTGCGGTTTCCAAATATAGAAAGGCTATTCCCAAGAGTCAAGTTGCTTAATATTTAATTAATCTGTCATGATTTATTGCCTATTTAGCCAATTCTGTATCTTAGCAACTATTGCATCCGTCGCAGAAAAGACCATGCACCAACTGCTCCAGGCAATAAACGCTAAATATGAAATCGTTCAAAACAACAAGCATCATGCTTTTAGAAGCTGTTTTAATCTGCCCTGATAAGATTGCCAATAGTTTCGCTTGGTAGTATCATCTAAAAACGAAGCAAATGTCAATTCTTCCACCAAATCTTTCTTCGATATCATGACTTCTACCATTTTGTCGAATGCCTTTTTCGGAATACCCGCCTTTTCGGAGAGAAGGGCAAATTGATGCTGTATTTTTCCCTGGGCAATATTTTTGGGCAATAACCCGTCATGTAAAGCAAAATCACTATCCTTAATGTGGATACGGCTGTTGACTAGATCATAGGCCGGACTTAACCGATAGTCCCCCAAAGTAGTCTCCAGTAATGAGAAATTCTTAAAATGTGCATCACCGTTAGAGAACAAATAATTGAACATTAGAAGCTTCAATAATTTGGTCGCTTCAATCGCATAAGCCGGCACAAACCGTTGCATCAATTCGAAAATCTGCAGGTAGTTTCCCTGATATTTATAATCCGAACCGTGGGTCTGGGGGGTTCGTCCTGCCAATGATGCGAAATCATCTTGGGCAAGCTTGCTACCATCCTTGTTTAGATCAAACCGTTTCGTCAGATATGCCGGCTGACCGTCATTGAAGAAGATCAGTGCATTGTCTGCCGTATCAATACCATAGACCTGTCTAGCCATCTGCATAGTCAGATGCTCGTTTGCGGGCATCTGGTCTTTACGTGTACCGGCATTCGGAATAGGCTTCAGAATATAACTACCCTGTTCCCCTTCTTGAATAAGCCTAAGCTTGTTCTTATCCAATAAGAGTGAAAATTTCTCCTGAACTCCTGAAATTGACATAACTTGCCTATTCTGATCAAATTCTTCTTCAAGATTGGGGTCAGCAGAGGCAGGTGAACCAAAAGGAAGTACATGATCGACCTTTTTTCCGTCAAATACCTTGGTAAGACACTTACGGCTGTACGTACTGTAGTCTGGAGATAAAGTTCCTGGACAATGTGTGATAAGCGGTAAGTTCATATATCATTAATCTTTTGTACTCGGACAGCACCTATTGCATCATTTTTTGCCGTAATCAACAATAGCCCGAAATAATCGTCGGTATCAATCTGGTTAAGCTGACAAATGATTTGCTTATTCGAGCCCTCTGGTAACATGTTATAAAAAAATGGAAAAAGAAACTCGGATTCGTAAGGTGCATATTTTTTGGGGAGGCCAAGGCTGATCGGTGGCTTGGTAATATCGTCTACCCATGAAACATGATATTGGAAGGTAAATGTACCATCATCATGCTGGGTCAAAATACCGGCATCCATGTTTTTAAATAATATTTTTGCGGCTCTCATAAATCAGTCTTTAACTCTTTGACTTTAAGTGCAACCTCCATTCCCAAAGCATCTGCAAGTTTTTGTAAAGTGCTCAATGTTGGGTTTCCTTTTCCACTCTCGAATTGTTTCAATGTTCTCAAGCCTACGCCTGATAGATCCGCTAACATTTCCTGTGTTACCTGAAGCGATTCTCTACGGGACTTTACAAGTTGTATAAGTTTATCTAAGTGCATCTTAAGGCTCTTTTTTATTTAAAGATACAGGAAAAAAAACAAAAACAACCAAAAGAGCCGTATAGTGCTCTTTTAAGGTGAAAAATGATACTGAAACTATAAATATCATTAAAAGTGCATTTTAATACACTTTTAATGACAAAATGATATAACAACTCTATTTTCTAATCGAATAGTGCATTTTAAGGCACTAAAAACAGATGAGTAAGCAGTCTTATTATCAGGTAGCGTCATTTTCCTCCTCGCGACAAACGAGCGGGAGTGCTGTAAGTCATGATTTCCGTACCGTTAGACTTTTTCACAATTTCTTTTGTATTTCTAAGTATCAATGTATGGCTTCCAAGTTTGCTATATGAAACAAATTCGCCATCCGGAGTTTGGTTGCAGATAACAAACATATGCCATCCTGTGTCCTCCGGAAGGGAGATAATCACTTTTTTACCAGACTTCAATTCATTTTCTATAGTTTGAAAAAGACTGTCTATCGGAAAGTTTGCATCCCGAGGCAAAACAAATTTTTGGGAAAAAGTAATGCCGTATAATTCTTTATTGTCAAAATTACGGAAAGAGCCATCAGTTTTGTTTTTCCATTCATTTTGTAAGTCGTAAAAATCAAAATCTACGACTTCATAATACTTTAGTACCATTTCGACAGCTGATGGAATGCAAGACAATTGAAAGAGTTGATTGTGGTTATTTACGACAGTATCAAAAAAATCACAATTATCGATTTTTTGTGTTTGAGCCTTCGAATGAAAAATAACAGATGTGGATATGAACATGACCAATGTTAAGAGAATCTTTTTCATAATTTAAATCATTATTGTTTTTACCAAAGCTGTGTTAAACGGTCGAAATCTTGGTGAATAAACATATTGTACTCCCCATAACATGCTCATTTTAATGTTTGTACTAATATATATATTTGGCAACAGTTTTTTACAAAGAATGCCTTTATATTCCATCTTTTTTTAAATATATCTATTTTTATTTTTTTGTTAGGAGGAATAATAAACAGGCTACAAGTCTGTACCATAGGGCATTCTTACCTCTCACTACAAACGAGGAGAAATGCTGTAAGTCATGATTTCTGTACCGTTAGACTTTTTCACAATTTCTTTTGTATTTCTAATGATTAAGGTATGGCTTCCATGTTTGCTGTATGAAACAAATTCGCCATCTGGAGTTTGTTTATAGACGACAAAAATAGGCCAGCCCGCTTCCATTTGCAGTGCGATAATTACTTTTTTACCAGACTTCAATTCATTTTCTATGGTTTGAAAAAGACTGTCTATCGGAAAACTTGCATCACGAGGCACAACAAATTTTTGCGAGAAAGTAATTCCGTATAATTCTTTCTTGTCAAAGTCAGCGAACGAACCATCCGTTTTGTTTTGCCATTCATTTTGCAAGTTGTCAAAATCAAAATTCACTACCTTACAATACTTTAGCACCATTTCGATAGCTGAAGGAATACCTGAGAATGGAAAGATTTGATGATGATTGTTTACGACAGTATCGAAAAAATCAATTTTATTGATTTTTTGTGTTTGAGCCTTCGAATGAAAAATAACAAATGGAGATGTTAACATGACCAATGTTAAGAGAACCTTTTTCATAATTTAAATTATTCTTGTTTTTGTAGCAAACGCAATAAAACTGTTCTAAACACAAGTTTCTCCAACTTTTTTAAATAAGATACAATTGTAAATTTTCACTCAGGTTCCTCGCGTCTCTCAAATATACGCAATAATCTGCTGTATGAAAGGATGTCAAATATCTTTCTATTAACCCCTTTAAATAGTTGTTTTTAAGCGTCTTGAGTTGGTTTTGTTAGGTTTTTATTGATGATCTAGGATTGACCAATAGCGAACTAGATTATAATTAAAGAGGTACTAAGCTCTGTCTAGTCCTAGAATAGTTATACACTAATTATAGTGTATGAACAAAATAAAAGCAAAGAAACCCGAACTCAAATCTACTCCTTATTATGACAAATCAGTCATAAAAAAATCGTTATCATTATTAAAGAAAGGTTATTCCAAACGACAAGTTTGCGAAAAATTAAGCGTTGGTGGCCAAGCATTGAGTAAATGGATGATAAAGTATACTGTTCAGGATGTGTGCACTCCAAAATATACTAAATTATCACCTCTCCAGCGTCGTTCTATCGCTCTTCAGATTATGCAAGGTACGCTAAGCATTTCAGAAGCTAACGAGATTTACAATATCCACGGTCATGATACCATTGCAAAATGGGTTAGATTACTTAAGAAAGAAAATGTCGATATTAGCATTTTAAAAGCTGATGTCGTGGAAGATGAAGATTTGTGTAAGGTAAATGATAGTGAACTAGAAGCATTAAAAGCTGCTTTATCTGCCGCTCAATTAAAAATTACTGCCTTAAACACTTTGATCGATGTTGCCGAAGAACAGTTAAATATTAATATCCGAAAAAAGTCTGGTGCCAAGCAGTCTTAGTCCTGCAGAACTTATTTCCAAAAATAGGGATAGGTAATTTATGCAAACTGTTTGGCAAGAGTCGTCATGCTTATTATGATCACCTTTGGCGCTCACGTGCGTCTAATTTTGTAGATGATATTATTTTACAGGAGGTTTTGAAGATACGTGAATATTTACCACGAGTAGGTGTACGCAAGCTTCATTTCATGTTGTCACCTATTTTAGCTTCTCATAATATAGAAGTTGGCCGAGATTATTTATTCGATTTGATCGGTTCGCATGGTCTCTTAGTTCGCACGCGACGGCGTAACGTGAAGACAACGAACTCTCGTCATCATCTACGCAAATATCCCAATATCATAAAAGAGTTAGTAATTAGTCGGCCAGAAGAGTTGTGGGTTAGTGATATTACCTATATTAGGCTTATAGATAAATGGGGATACCTTAGTCTTGTTACTGATGCTTATTCTCGAAAAATCATGGGCTATTGCTTTCGTGAGGATATGACTACGATAGGTTGTGTGAGAGCCCTTGAAATGGCAGTGAACAATAGAGAATGGATAGATTTACCTCTTATCCATCATTCTGACCGAGGAACTCAGTATTGTAGTACATTATATGTAGAACAGTTAAGATCCAATAAAATAGCTGTTAGTATGACTGAAAATGGAAGTCCTTACGAAAATGCATTGGCAGAACGTGTTAATGGGATACTAAAAAATGAATTTGAATTTTATACCAAAAAACTATCATTTCCCGAGATGTGCTTATATATTGATAAGAGCATTGATTCATATAATAATATTAGACCTCATAGCAGCTGTGATTATCTCACACCATCTGAAGCTCATCGCCAGAATGTGGCATTGAGGAAAAGATGGAAAGCATATTCTAAAAATTACGACGTTACCGAAAAAGAACTTATGGAATTGACAAATGAAGAAGATTTACATTCTTCGAGTGAAATTATTACATTTGACGAATATGCTGTATAGCTTATTTCGGATTAATGTCGAAAGTTGTATAGTTAAAACCAGGATTTATTAAATAAACTGTATAGCTATTTTAGGACGGGTCACTCATACCAAGCTCTGATTTAATAAGGGAATAACAGGGGTTTTATAGGGGGTTAATAGGGGGTTAGTAGGGGTATAGCCCTATTAACTCCCTGCTAACTCCGGCTTACCACTATCGTAACCCTAATTTAATGGCGGGTTTGGTATCCACTTGTTCCCCTTTTACCCCCCTACTGTTCTTGAAACTGTTCTTTTCGAGGGATATGCTGATTGCCTGCTTAAGGTTACTTAATGGGCCATATGCACACATCGTATATTGTAAATAAAAAATGAAATATGACAGAATAGATTGCATAAAAAAAGCGACTCTTTTGGAGTCGCTTTTTTGTAGCCCGTAGGGGAATCGAACCCCTGTTTCTAGAATGAAAATCTAACGTCCTAACCCCTAGACGAACGGGCCTTTTTGTGTTTCGGTGTGCAAATATAGAAAGTATATTGAATATATCAAAATATAAATGATAAAATTATTTATTTATCTAAAAATTGTATCTTTAGATACACAAGAAACTAGAGCGCTATTAAATTTATGAATAATCAATCTTATAAAAAGCACTTTTTGCTATCGGCAACAATGGGGCTTTTGGCTGCAAATCTCTTTGCGCAGTCGCCAACAAATATTGAAAATAAAATTGAGGTGACATGGGAAGTACCGACCGGAAAAAACTTGAAAAAGAATCCTTCTTCTAAATTAATCATCAAAAACACCAATAGCCAAGCGCTTGCTCTCAAGGATTGGTCTTTGTGGTTTAATTTCATCCGTGGAATAGATGCTCAATCTGTCGATTCACGTTTTAAGTTATCCCATCGTAATGGCGATTTATTCCAGATCGAGTTTGCGAAAAATAACATGATCTTACAACCTAAGGATACGATAGAAATCAGCTTCACCACGGTAGGCGGTTTGATTAATTACACCGATGGGCCTATTGGGCTATATGTAAGTTATGACGACAAGGGTACTTATGCTGACATCAAAAACTATCAAGCACAAAGGAATACCTTTACTGAGGACGAACGGAAAACATACTTAGCGCAGAAGTTTACGAGCAATGAACTACTTTCTAAAGGAACACAACAAGATATTTTACCATTACCGGCACAAGCCATGGTGGATAGGGCTAAGTCCTTTAAGTTGGTTAATACTGTTTCGATCAATTCAGATGCAGACTTTAACAAGGAGGTTGCTTTATTCATCCAATTCTTAAAAGAACAAACAGGTATACAAGCACAAAACAGTCAAAGCAAAGAATCGCAGTTAAAGATCGTGAAATCAGCAGGTTTCGCAAACGAAGGCTACGCATTGACGATCGATAACAAAGGAATCGAAATTAAAGCCAGTACCGCAACAGGCGCTTTTTATGGTTTACAATCGTTAAAATCGCTACTTCCTGCAACAGACTGGAGCAGCACAAACAAAACTTTAAACTTTCCATTTGCTCAGGTAAAAGACCAACCACGTTTTCCCTACAGAGGATTAATGCTGGATGTAGCACGCAACTTCCATAGTAAAGAGGAGGTTTTACGCATCCTCGATGCCATGGCACAATATAAATTGAATAAATTTCACTTCCATTTTATCGATGACGAGGGCTGGCGCTTAGAGATTCCAGGATTACCAGAATTGACAGAAATAGGAAGTGTCCGTTCGGCTAACTTTAAAGACGGAAAAGCGATACAACCAGCCTATGGTTCTGGTGCGGTAGCAAAAGACAAGCAATACCTAACTGCACAAGATTACATTGCTATTTTACGTTATGCTGCAGCGAGACATATTGAAGTGATACCAGAAATTGAAACGCCGGGACATGCTCGTGCTGCGATAAAATCAATGGAAGCTCGCTATAACAAGCTGAAGAAGGCTGGAAACCTAAAAGCTGCTGAAGAATATTTATTGCATGACCCAGCTGACCAATCGGTTTACAATTCTGCTCAAAACTGGAATGACAATGTCTTGAATCCAGCTCTACCTTCTGTTTACCATTTTCTCAGTAAAGTCATTGACGAGATTAAAAGCATGCATGAACAAGCGGGTGTACCGCTGACAATGATCGATTTAGGTGGCGATGAAACACCAGCTGGCGCATGGGAGAAATCGCCAAGGATCGCGGCATTCATGAAAGAGAACAACATCACCTCTGTATACGATGTGTGGCCATATTATATCAATAAGATTAATGAAATCTGCCAGTCCAAAGGATTGACCATGTCGGGTTGGGAAGAAATGGGAATGAAGAATTTCGGAAAAGGAATGGATGTCAACCCTGCACTAGCGGATCATAAAATAAACTTAAATGTCTGGAATAACCTCATTGGTGGTGGACAAGAAGATTTAGCTTACCGCTTAGCAAATGCGGGCTATAAAGTTGTCTTTACATCTGCTTATAATAATTATCTGGACATGACTTGGGACCATAATTTTGCCGAGCCAGGACACAGCTGGGTAGGATTGGTTGATATCAACAAAACATACTCTTTCGCTCCGGAAAATTATTTCCTCAATATTTTTAAAGATAATGCTGGAAATGACTTACCACAAGATTTTGCAAAAAATAAAGTGCACTTGACTGCAAAGGGAAAAGCCAATTTCTTAGGGGTGAAAGCTGGTCTTTGGTCCGAAAAAATAAATAATGACACCCGGTTAGAAGAAATGATTTTCCCACGCTTATTGGCTGTTGCCGATCGTGGATGGGCAGCTGAACAAAGCTGGGAAAAGGGCGATAACTTTGATGCACAAGCTTACCAGAAGAGCTATGCCGGATTTATGCAAAAACTGGGTAATGATGAATTAAAAAAACTAGACAAGTTAAATCAGGGATACCATTATCGCGTACCAGCTGTTGGCGTCAAACTAGTCGATGGAAAATTGGTTGCAAATGCCGATTACCCTGGATTTAAGATCTATTATACAGAAGATAACACTGAACCCTCTTTAAAATCCAAGGAATTCAAAGAGGCCATTCCTTTTCATAACAAATCGACATACAAATTTAGAGTCATCACACCAAACGGTGACCTAGGGATTATTTCTACCTTCTAAAATAGTTGATCAACAAAAAAGCGGGATTCCATAATTTGGAATCCCGCTTTTTTGCTGTAAGCCTTATCGGTTTATTTTTTATCGACTGAGTATTTCCCTGGTCCAATAAATAACAGACCAAAAAACACAAAGCACAATTCGATAGCATGGGAAGCCCCATTAAGCCCATCCCCTTTTCCAAAATGAACTAAGGCAGCAATGAACATCGTAAAGGCTAAGAGTAATAAAGATGGTCTGGTCCAAAGGCCTATCAATAGAAATAACCCGCCTATACTTTCTGTAACAGCTGCCATCAACCCCCAAAAAACGGGTAAAAAATGAACGCCTAAAACTCCCATGGACGCACCTAGTTTTTCCCACATCGGCATCCCACCCATTATCTTCGGGAAACCATGCACAATCATCATCGCTCCCAAACCTATACGTATCATCAATAAACCTAGATCCTTGTATTTTCCTAATGTTTGAAATATTGCCATAATATTTAATCGATATATGTTAATGAAACCTTATGTTGTGTTATTTTCAATTTTACTTTCTTCCCTAGAATCAAGGCATGATTATCGTCAATATGTCCTGCAGGATAATCAAATGCAACAGGAAAATGATCATCGGATACTTTATCCATCACCATCTCTGCTACCGTTTGGCCAAAGGAAGGGTCTCCATCTTTCATGGCCGTAAAACCACCGACGATTAAGCCCTTCAATTTTCTAAATTTACCGGCACGTTTTAATGCCCATAACATGCGGTCTACACTATAGAAAGACTCTCCTACGTCTTCAATAAATAAAATTTTACCATCGTAATTGACATCCGATTCTGAGGCCAATACGGACAAAAGTATGGCCAAATTTCCGCCTATAAGCACGCCTTCGCCCTCACCTATCCGACTTGGAGCCGCTTCTTGGGTATATTGATGATCTACAATATGTCCAAATAATGCTGCTTTTAGGGTATCTAATGATGCTTCAGTCCCAGCTTCAAATGATTTGGGCATCTGTCCATGTATCGTGGGGATACCATATTGACGTTGGATATGACTATGTAAAACCGTGATATCACTAAAGCCAACAAGCCACTTGGGTTGTTTTTCAAAAAGAGAAAAATCAAGTTGATCAATGATACGTACGCAACCATATCCACCGCGAGCTGCGAAAACAGCTTTAATAGACTCGTCATCCAAAGCCCATTGCAAATCTTCAGCACGTTCGCGGTCATCCCCTGCAAATTGATGATAAGCAGCAGTCACGGTCTTCCCTAAAAGAACCTCTAGACCCCATGACTCTAATATTTTAACCGCTACATCTATATTCCCACGGATAAAACTTGCTGGACAGACAATTGCGACTTTATCGCCTGCTTTAAGAAATTCAGGTATTTTCGTCATAATCTTTATTTTAATACCGCAAATTGAATTATCTTTGTGAAAGAAACAAACATTTAATTTGTTTTTTTATTTCGCTAACAATTAATTTACTGTATAGCATTGAGTAATTTATCCAAAAAACGTTACACCATTACATCTGCATTGCCTTATGCTAATGGTCCTTTGCATATTGGTCATTTGGCCGGCGCATATATCCCAGGCGACATTTTCGTTCGTTATCTACGTCTAAACAATAAAGACGTTGTTTATGTTTGTGGTTCTGATGAACATGGTGCTGCGATTACCATTCGAGCTAAAAAAGAAGGTATTACGCCACAGCAGATCATTGATAAATACAATACGCAAATCAAAGAAAGCTTTGAAGAGTTTGGTATTGCGTTCGATATCTATCATCGCACTTCCGAACCTATCCACCATGAATTATCCCAAGAGTTCTTCACGAATTTATACGATAAAGGAGAGTTTGTTGAAAAATTTTCAGAACAATATTATGATGAAGATTTTAATCAATTCTTAGCTGACCGTTACATCGTTGGTACTTGCCCGAACTGTAAGGCTGAAGGCGCCTATGGCGATCAATGTGAAAAATGTGGTACATCATTAAGTCCTACAGATCTAATCAATCCGATCTCTACATTAAGTGGTAAAACACCGATATTAAGAAAAACAAAACATTGGTACCTTCCTCTGGATAAGTATCAACCTTGGTTGGAAAAATGGTTGATAGAAGGTAAAAAAGACGTTTTAAAATCCAATGTTTTTGGTCAGTGCCAATCTTGGTTAAAATCAGGTTTACAACCGCGCTCCATGACGCGTGATTTGGACTGGGGAGTAGATGTTCCGCTTAAAGAAGCTGCTGGTAAAAAACTCTATGTTTGGTTAGATGCTCCTATCGGTTACATTTCGGCTACTAAACAATGGGCGATAGATCAGGGTAAAAACTGGGAAGATTATTGGAAAAAACAAACAAATCCAGAGGATGACTCCTGTTTGATACATTTTATTGGAAAAGATAATATCGTATTCCATTGTATCATCTTTCCTGCCATCTTACATGCGCATGGTGAATACATTTTACCCGATAATGTACCTGCCAATGAATTTTTGAATCTTGAAGGTGATAAATTATCGACCTCACGTAACCATGCTGTATGGTTACATGAATATTTAGAAGAATTTCCAGGTAAACAGGATGAATTGCGCTATGTATTGACATCAATACTTCCGGAGACTTCAGATAGCGAATTTACATGGAAAGATTTTCAAGCACGTGTGAACAATGAATTGGTTGCCATTTTAGGGAACTTTGTCAATCGCGTCATGGTGCTTTCTCATAAATATTTCAATGGTCAAGTTTTATCCGGATCACCTTTAAATGAGGTGGACCAACATGTCTTCAGCGAAATGGCAAAATTGCCGGAGGCAATCGCTGGTTCGTTGCAACAATACCGTTTCCGTGAAGCGATGGCTCATTTTATGAACGTTGCTCGCCTAGGAAATAAATATTTAGCAGATGAAGAACCATGGAAAGTCATCAAAACGGATGAAGAACGTGTAAAAACAGTGTTGAATGTGGCTACGCAAATTGTTGCAAACTTAGCTGTATTGGCACAACCATTCCTTCCGAAAACGGCTACTAAACTTTTCGAAATGCTGGATTTCCCGCGTAAAGACTGGACAGATGCTGGAAAGTCTGACTTAATTGCTGATGGACATCAATTGAGTGAGGTACAGTTATTATTTGAAAAAATAACGGATGAGCAGGTTGAGTTTCAATTGAACAAGTTGGCGGAAGCAAAAATTGCGAATGCAGCTGCAAACGTGAAAACGGAACCTGAGAAAGCAAATATTGCTTTTGAAGACTTTACGAAACTTGACATTCGTGTGGGAACTATCCTCGAAGCGGAAAAAGTTGCCAAGACGAAAAAATTATTAAAAATCAAAATCGATACAGGGATTGATCAACGTACTGTTGTGTCAGGAATTGCTGAATTTTTCTCGCCTGAGGAAATCATCGGTAAGCAAGTATCTATATTGGTGAATTTAGAACCTCGTGATATCAAAGGAATCACCTCTCAAGGGATGATCCTAATGGCGGAAGATGCTGATGGTCGTTTGGATTTTGTCAATCCAACAACGGCAATCAAGCCTGGTAGTACCATTAGATAACAATACTAACATAAATAAAAAAGGGAACGTTGCGTTCCCTTTTTTGTTTAAAATAAAATAGCATTCAGCTTTTTATTAAATTCCTTCTCGCTTAGCCAATCGTAGACGGAGGTCTTCAATTTTGCAATAACGGCTTCTTTAGGCTCTGCTACGACCTTCTTTTTCTTTGTCAGCACACTAGAAACCGGTGTATTGCTCAACTCCACATTAGTCGCAAATATATTGACGTTCATACTGGGAATGGATACCCCTAATATCAAGCCGGGCAAGCCGTGGATAAGCTCTGGGCCTACCGGAACTGGAATCTGTCCCGCAAAAAAAGCTACCACATAAATGGAATCTTGTATAATTCCATTTGCCCGACGGCAATCGTATCCCGCAATGTTGCGATACTCATCGGTATACTTCCACTTCACATTGGGTAGCGAATCTTTCATTAATAGTTCTTCATCTCCAAAAGGAAGCAACTTCAAGAAGCTATTATCTTTAACATTGATAAACGTTTTCGAGTCGTTAATAAAAGGGCTGTACCAAGAGACATTACGATAGTTCGCGGGGTAATCTTCCTCAAGAGTCTCAAAAAGTGTTTCATCATCAAAGAACTTCAAACTATGATGGGTAACCATCTCAACTGGTCCAGCTTTCACTGCCTGCTCGACACTGATCTTGTCCCAGCCATCCAGATCTGGTTTATTTAGAAAATTTCGCTTCAAATAGTTTTGTAAATGAAATTTTCGCTCGTACGTAACTGTTCCACTGCTTGGAAAAAAAGCATACTGGGCAGATACACTCGTCATTAATCCCAATAATAAAAATAATGCTACAAAATATTTTCTCATCTTATTTTCCTCCTTTCATGGTTGTAAAATTATAAATCACCTTCAACATCCCATAACGGTGCAATACCTCATTACTGGATTGGATAAATGATGTGCCATTTTGGTAACGATTAATGCCGCTATTTTTATTTAAAATATCGTTGACATAGAGCTGTGCCTCTAATGATTTATCTTTAAAGAATTTTTTAGAAATATAACCGTTCATGTTAACGATATTAATAGATTCTAGCGTTTGAGTCGAGCTTTGATAGCTTTGATTAACGTTAAGGCCTATTTTAAAATCTTTTGGTAAATAATACGTTAAATTACCATACGAATTCATGGTAAAAGTTGACCTACTTAATTCAGGTTGTAAGGAAGAACTCAGATTTTCAACCCCAGGGGTGATATTTAAATAAAAATCTAATTTATTCGCTTTATAACGGCTCAATCCGATACTAGGGGCCAAACTCCAAGTTTCATTCTGATTTAATCGGGGTTCCTCTTTCCCTAAAGATAGATAACTATATTGACTACTATATTCCACATTGGCTCCCAAATTCAGATTAAGTCCCCACTTTTTTTGCAGAACAAATCGATATCCAGATTGCCCATATATTCGCCAGTTAGTCTTGTCAATATTGACATATTGAATATCTTGCCTACCATCTTCATAATACCTCACTCTACTGGATACATTATTGACTCCCTGTGTTGCACTAATATATGCATAGACACTTTGATCTTTCAGCTGTTTATAGGAATTGAAATTAAAACTGTAATTATTACTAAAACCAGCTTTTAGATCAAAATTATCAAGATAGGTGACTAATTGTTGTGAGTTTTGCTTTAAGGGCTCTATTTGAGTCAATGAAGGTTGCAATGTTCTCCCATAATATCGGAAATTGATACTTTTACTTTTTGTAATCTTATAATTAGCGGATAAACTAGGACGTATTGATGTTTGATCGCGTTGTAGCACGGTTCCGAGATTATTATACTCACGTTTCACGTGTTCAAAATCCAGTTGATTACTTAGATTGACTGTCAACTTATTGTCCTTATAATTCAGCGACGTGTTCAATCCATTTTTCATACTCGAAAAATCAATATCATTCAGTATCGTTTGATCGAGTACCGTATATTCACCTGTCACCGAATCTTTATCGAAAGATTGATTCAATGTTTCTCCTTTATTATTTAAGAATGAATAACCGAGCGTAGCGGTCAGCCTTTTAGAAATCGGCTCTGTAAAGGTCATCGAAGCTCCAATGTTCGTATTGCTATTCTTATCTTTCTTATACTGATCAATGGTATCTGTAAGATCGTTTTTAAAGAAATAGGTACTTGAAAAATAATTTGCATTTCCATCATTTTTATCCGTATTCGTATTGACCGCTAAAGTCAAGGATCTTCTCTCCTTTTTAAACCGACGGGTGAGCAAAACGTCTAAGTTATATCGTTCTTGATCGCTTATCGCATTGTTTTTGGAATTCGTCTCCGTAATATTCAAACCTTCTAGGGTCTGCTGACCGCCGAAGGTCTCTGAATAATTATCCCGTTGTAATTTATTATACCCCATCTTAACAGTCAAATCTGTCAATGAATCCAATTTAGAATCATACCTCAGGTTTGCAGCATTTGTCCGACTTTCATTATCCGAACTGGTTATTGAATTATCAATCCGTGCCTGCTCAGGTAAGTTATTCTGAGCGAAATAAGTACTAGTATTGGCTACATTAAGCTGATTGCGTTTATAACTGACATTGATCTTATGTTTATCATTGGCTGATTTATCCGAGTAACTCGCTCCAAAGTTAAGTGCTTTGGGTACACCGCCACCATAATAATTACCATCATAGCCGCCTTCAGAACCATCTCCACTTGAAATCATGATGCCACCGCCATCCATAACCTCAACATTGCTCGAACCCACACCATATTTCTGTCCATCTTCAAAGCCCAGACCAACCATTCCATCATTTGCAGCAATACCATAAACAGCAATTTTTTGACTACCATTAAATCTATTGGCCATCAATTTACCCCCATAATACTTATCAGTCCCACCGCCTGCAGTGGCTTGACCAAACATTCCTTTTTTACTATCGGCTTTTAGCTTGATATCAATGGTCTGTGTACGTTCTCCATCATCCACACCTGTACGGTCGGTTAAATCTGATTTCTTCTCGTAAACTTGGACCTTACTGACCATATCCGACCGGATATTTTTAGTGATTAGAGTCGGGTCGTCACCAAAGAATTCCTCACCATCCAATAAGACTTTCTTTACTTCTTTTCCATTGGCAGTGATTTTTCCATTGGCATCTATCGTCATACCAGGAAGGACTTTCAATAGATCTTCAACCTTGGCATCCTTCTCCACTTTAAAGCTCGCGGCATTGTATTCAATGGTATCTCCTTTAATAATAACCGGTATTCCTCCGACTACTTGGGCTTCCTCCAGCAATAAAGCGGCTTTTGATAATTTGATTGCACCCAAATTAATCGGTTCTTTTCCTACCTCAACATCTTTGACATAGTCTGCATATTGCGGAAAGGATACGATGAATTTATAGGTTCCAGTATCAATTTGTGGAAAGTTAAAAGTTCCATTTTCTTTTGTCCGGACGAACTTAACAAGAACAGAATCTTTAGCATTTAATAATACAACAGCTGCTTTACCTAGTTTTCCCCCATCCTTCGAATCAACTATCTCTCCCGCTACCTTGGTTTGTGCATGTGCTGAATTGGTCAGAATAAATGAGCATAGTATCAGTATGCTCCAATAGAATTTGGCCATTAAATCAGGTTTATAGTAGTTTAAAAACTAAAGATATAGTTTTGATACGATAAAATCGTATTCTTTTTGTTAAATTTTCGTTAAAAATAAAAAGGGTCGCGTTAATTGATTAACGCGACCCTTTTTATACCTATTAATGTTAACTAACTATCTTCTGATGTATCTAAGTTTAATTGTTTTTCCTTATTAATTAAACTTGCTACACTTGTATCGTTCAATATTTGTAACATAGCGTTACGAACCTCGACAAATGTATCGCGTATACCACATGCATGCTCTGTTGTACATTCATCACAAGAGCGATAAAAATTAAGACTTACACAAGGTAATAAGGCTATAGGGCCATCAATCAATCGCATTACCTGAGATAAATAGACATCTTCAGGTGCTTTATTCAAACTATAGCCACCTCCAGCACCTTTTTTGCTATACAAAATTCCAGCATTACGCATTTCTAACAATATCTGTTCTAAAAATTTCTTAGGAATATTTTCTTCCTCGGCAATTTTCACGATCTGCATGGGGTCCTTACCGTAGTTCCTACCTAAAACCATTAAGGCCTTAATTGCATATTTTGTCTTTTTAGAAAGCATATTATTTAATCAAATTTTATCTACAAACTTAGATAAATTTGTGCTATTTACAATTTTAATTACATTGTATATAAAACAAACTTATCTTCCTATCCACTTCATACACTAATTTTTCATAGCGGAAATCAAACATCCCCTACCTGCCATATAGCATTAAAAGCAGTATTACTGCCCAAGCACCTCTACGATTGGTGTGCCAATGCTACCATTTGGTTCCATGACATGCAACAAGGCAGCAAGTGTAGGAGCAATATCGGTTACGTTAACAGCTTTATTAGAAACGCCAGGTTTGATGCCCCAGCCCATAAATACCAGCGGTATATGGGAATCAAAGCTCGACCAGGTTCCATGTGTCGTTCCTGTCGAACGTGGTGTACCATCATACCATTGTGGTTCAACAACGATTTGAATAATACCACTACGTTTCATATGATATCCGTTTATTGCTTTTTCTCGTATCGCAAGTGGCGCCTGTAAGACATCCCCTTTTGACATATCAAATACAAATGCAACGCCATCCTGTTTCTTCAGATACTTGATGATATCCGTTTTAATCGCTTCTTCATCTAACTTTAAGGTCTCAATCTTTTCATTATCCAAATGCACCTGGTAGTTCATTAAGCTTTTAACCAGTTTTTCTTGACCATATTTCGCTTTCAAATTTTCGTTTAAAGCTGTTATAATCTGTCTACTTGGAAAATAACCACCGTTGCCCTTCATATCCATAAAATAACGCGAGTTATAAGATGCGGCATGATCTGCTGTTAAAAAGAACGTATAATTGCCCGCTCCAACGGTCTTGTCCAAATAGTTAAAAAGATCAGCCAATTCATGATCCAGTTTCAAATAGATATCTTCGATTTCTACAGAAGACAGAGAATAGCGATGTCCTACATAGTCCGTAGCAGATAAACTGACACACAAAAAGTCTGTACTTTTCGTCGGGTTATTTCCTAGTTTTTCATTTTCAATAGCTGCTTTAGCCAAATCCAATGTCAAGGTATTGCCCATAGGTGTAGTTTTGATTAACTCATAACCTTCAGTCTCCATCAGTTTGGATGTCGCTCTTGGCAATGTTGGACTTGTTTCTCCGGCATATTTCCCCTCATATATATTGTCATCTGCAATACTTGAAGTATAGGTTGCCAAAGGATATGATGGTTTCCAATCTTGTTTTAAATATTTTTCAGCAAGCTTTTTCTTATTAAAATCATCTACCCACTTCGGTAACTTATCCATATAAAAATTGCTCGTAATCCAATTGCCTGATTTAGCCTCAAACCAATATGCAGCATCAGCGAAATGACCTGCTGGAAGAATACCACCACGATCTTTAATGGCAATACCGATAACCTTTGATTGAAAATTGGTTGCCAACTTCAGTTGATCTGTAATCGTTGAAGCCAACAGATTTCGTGGCGATTGCTTACCCTCAGGCTCTGTTGTACCAACACCTTCTACATTGTCATCCTGTGTACAGTACATCGCTTTACCGGTTTGCTCCATAATCCAATCATTTCCTGAAATACCATGTATAGCAGGGACTGAGCCTGTATAGACCGAACTATGTCCAATTGCTGTATAGGTTGGAATATAGTTGATCAAAGTATTTTCACAAGAAAATCCATCACTCAACAATCTTTTGAAACCTCCATTACCGTACCTTTCAGCAAATCGATACAAATAGTCCCAACGCATTTGGTCAACCATAAGACCGACGACTAATTTAGGACGTTCTGGAGACTGTGCGAAGGTTGTTAAGGTACTCAACCCAAAGCACATCATTACTAACATTTTTTTAATCATGCCTTTTGTATAATCTAGTCTATAAATGTAAAAACTAATTTTTTAAATGCGTTTGTAAATATTGTCCTGTATAAGAATCTTTACAGTTTACCAAATCTTCGGGCAGACCCGCGAAAACTAATTTACCCCCTTTGTCTCCACCCTCGGGCCCGATATCAATAACCCAGTCTGCGGACTTGATCATATCCATATTATGCTCGATGACCAAAATGCTATTCCCCAAGTTAATCAGTGCCTCAAAAGATTTCAAAAGCTTTTTGATATCATGAAAATGAAGGCCTGTCGTAGGCTCATCAAAAATGAATAGTGTTTTCTTACTATTATTTCCTTTGATTAAAAATGAAGCCAATTTTATCCGTTGTGCTTCTCCTCCAGACAGGGTACTCGATGATTGTCCCAACTTGACATAACCAAGTCCAACATCTTGTAAAGGTTGTAACTTAGCTAATATCTTAGGTTGATCCGCAAAGAAAACAATGGCCTCATCGACACTCAATCCTAAAATATCAGAAACAGATTTATGTTTATATTGCACATCCAACACATGTTGCTTAAACCGTTTTCCATCGCAGACTTCACAAGGCAAGACGATATCTGCCATAAACTGCATCTCGATCTTCACTTCACCTTCACCTTGACATACATCGCAACGCCCGCCTTCCACGTTGAATGAAAAGGCTGCCGGTTTGAGACCCGCGGCTTTTGCTGCCGGTAAGTTCGAATACAATGCTCTCACTTCATCCCATGCCTTCACATAAGTAACAGGATTGGATCGTGAGGAACGGCCAATAGGATTCTGATCGACCATTTCTATTTGCTCCACATGATCAATATCTCCTTCGATACCGTCATACACACCGGTTTGTTCTCCCGAATAATTTCCGATGGCTTTCTGCAAAGCGGGATACAGAATTCGTTTCACCAAGGATGTTTTACCAGAGCCTGAAACACCGGTAACCACTGTGAAATTGTTCAACGGAAACGTCACATCAATTCCCTGAAGGTTATTCTCATGCGCGCCCTTGATGGTAATGGCATTATTCCACTGACGACGTTGCTTAGGAATATCGATACTATCTTTCCCGCTTAAATAGCGTCCTGTCAAACTTTTATCATCCTTAATAATATCTTCGTAATGACCTGCAAAAACCAATTCCCCGCCATTAATTCCTGCTTCAGGACCAATATCGATCAAATAATCTGCGGCCTCCATCATTTCTTGTTCATGCTCCACCACAATTACGGTGTTCCCAATATCACGTAATGATTTTAACACACTGATCAACCTTTGTGTATCTCTAGGGTGCAAACCGATACTGGGTTCATCCAAAACATAGATAGAACCGACCAAAGAACTTCCTAAAGAAGTGGCCAGATTGATACGTTGTGACTCTCCTCCGGAAAGCGAGTTTGAAAGTCTATTTAAGGTTAAATAGCTCAGTCCTACATCGCAAAGAAACTGTAATCTACTTTCAATTTCTGATAATAATCGCTTCGCTATCAAGAGATCATTTCCCACCAATACCAAGCCTTGAAAAAAGGCTAATGCTTGGTCTAATGGCATCAAAACAATATCTGTAATGGATCTATCCCCAACCTTAACGTATGTCGCATCTTGGCGAAGACGTGAACCATGACAATCTGGACAATCGGTCTTGCCACGATACCGTGATAACATAACCCGATACTGGATCTTATAGGTCTGCTCTTCTAGTTCCTTAAAGAATTTATCCAAACCTGAAAAATACTTATTCCCAGTCCAAAGCACCTTCTTTTGTGCGGCGGTTAGATCCGAATAAGCGCGATGTATAGGGAAATCAAATTTTAAGGAGACTTTAATTAAAGCCTGCAACCATTCCCCCATCTTTTCACCACGCCATGGCGCAATAGCGCCGTCATACACCGAACGGCTTTTATCAGGAATAACCAAATCAGGGTCTATGCCGACAACTTTTCCATATCCCTCACATCGACGACAGGCGCCATAGGGATTATTAAAACTGAAAAAATTGGCAGTTGGCTCTTCAAATAAAATACCATCGAGTTCAAAGCGATCAGAGAAATGATGGACTTCTTCGCCCACAGTAATGGAACAATTGCCTTTTCCTTCAAATAAAGCTGTCTGAATGGAGTCCGAAAGACGATTTAAGGTGTCGTCATCCGATTCGATGCGCAAACGATCCGTAACAATTTCAATCTCTCCTTCTTTGATGGCCTTATTATCGATCTTTTTATTATCGATAATACTTTCTATTTTCTGCAGTTCGCCTTTATATTTTATACGAACAAAGCCTTTTTGCAATAATAGCGAAAGCTCTTCTTTCAATTTACGATCGTTCGTAGGAATAAGCGGGGCATAAATAGTAATGGAAGTTCCCTCTTCTAAAGAAGTGGCAAAATCGACAATACTGGAAACAGTATCTTTCGTCACAAGTTGCCCAGATACAGGAGAAAAAGTTTTGCCGATACGTGCATATAGTAATTTTAGGTAATCATAAATCTCTGTGGATGTACCTACCGTAGAACGTGGATTGCTGGTGATGACCCGCTGCTCAATGGCAATTGCTGGCGCAATTCCTTTGATATAATCCACCTCTGGTTTATTCATCCTTCCCATAAACTGACGGGCATAGGACGACAGACTTTCGACATAACGACGCTGCCCCTCTGCATATAATGTATCAAAGGCTAAAGAAGATTTTCCTGAGCCTGACATACCTGTGATAACAACCAGTTTGTTTTTCGGGATATCGACATCAATATTCTTTAAGTTATTGACCCTTGCCCCTTTTATTTGAATATAATTTTTCGGACTATTATCCTGTGTCTTCGCCATTTATAAATTCCAATCTAATTTGTTTTCATCTGACATACAGATAAAAACAAAAATAAGGATTTAAAATCCTTATTGATAATCTCCTTCAATAAAAGCTTTGATATTTTACATAAGCTTAATAAAGAATTATTTTATATTTCCTTTTTTCATCTGTTCAACTGCATATGTAACTGCTCTGGCGGTTAGTGCCATGTATGTCAATGAAGGATTTTGAGTTCCAGTAGACACCATAGATGCACCATCTGTCACAAAAACATTAGTACAATGATGCATTTGATTCCATTTGTTCAAAATTGACGTTTTAGGATCTAGCCCCATCCTCGCTCCTCCCATTTCATGAATATCGAGCCCTGGATTTTGACCACTATTATGTATTGAAATATTTTTTGCTCCACCGGCTTCTAACATCTCCGCTCCCTGCTGAAAGAAATCATCCCGTGATTTAAAATCATTTTCATCATACGCAATTGCTGTAATGACCAATGGAACTCCATATCTATCCTTTCTATCTGTGCTTAAACGAATGTGATTTTTTTCTTGAGGAATGGTCTCGCCCTGCATCATCATGCCTACATGCCAATCTCCTAAAGTACTCAATTGATCTTTATAATCACCTCCTACCTGCATGGCTAATTGAGAGGCTGATGAACGACCTCGGGATGCTCCAAAAAAAGATGCATATCCACGTAAAAAATCCATTTCCTGTTTTGCTACATTTCTAAAATTAGGGATAATAGGCTGTGTAGGTCTCCTTCCATAATAATAGCTATCTTCAAAACCTTCATAACTCGCACTGATGGAACCTAAGTAATTGTGAAAGGCAATATACTTACCCAAAACACCGCTATCGTTACCTATTCCTTGCGGGAATCTGTCGGAAATAGAATTTAATAAAATTTGATTTGTAGCAATTGCAGATGCATTTACAAAAATTACTTTAGCATAGAATTCCATACTTTTATTGGTCTCGGCATCTATGACACGTACACCAATAGCTTTTCCTAATTGATCATCATAAATTATCGAATCGACGACTGCATGGGGTCTCAGCGTTAGGTTACCGGTCTTCTGTGCCCATGGTAAAGTGGAAGCATTGGAACTAAAGTAACCTCCAAAAGGACAGCCTCGTTGACAGAGGTTTCGAGCTTGACATGCTCCTCTTCCTTGATCAATATGTATCTGTTTTGGTTTAGTGAGGTGTGCACATCTCCCTGCAATCACTTTGCGGTCAGGATAGCTATTGTGAATTCTACGTTGAATTTCTAATTCTACTTGATTCATTTCCCAGGGTGGCAAAAACTCTCCATCGGGCATCGCCTCAATACCATCTAAATTACCTGAAATGCCAACAAATTTTTCTACATAACTATACCAAGGTGCTATATCAGCATAGCGGATCGGCCAATCTACAGCAAATCCATCCCTTGCGGGACCCTCAAAATCATATGGCGACCAACGTTGTGTTTGTTTAGCCCAGGTCAAAGATTTACCTCCCACCTGATAACCTCTAATCCAATCAAAGGGTTGCTCTTGGATATAAGGCTGTACATCATCCGGTGTAAAAAAATGTTTGGCATCTTCCTTATTCGCGTAACATTTTGAGGCAATTGGATTTTCTTTTTGTTCCTTTAAAGTCAGTTGATTATTATTTCCAAGCTGCCAGGGATCTTGGTATGCTGTGGGGTAATCTTTAATATGCTTAACATCTCTACCCCTTTCTAATACCAATGTTTTTAATCCTTTTTCACAGAATTCCTTTGCGGCCCATCCTCCGGAAATTCCAGAACCGATTACAATAGCATCATAATTATTATCGTTTTTCATCTATAAAATTAGGTTGTGGTTGTTTCTAAAGGTAATTAATCTATTGACTAGATCCAAAATAGATTACATACTATTTCCTCAAAACTTCATGCAGACACGACTTCGCTTTATAAATTTAAAAATTTTATATGGAAACAAGAAATTGTAAACAAATAGATTTTCTAAGGATACAAGCAGACTTATTAGAATCGTAAACATTAATCTGTAACTAAAAAATCTTTAAAATAATGATTTAGATACATTATTTTAAAGATTTTCATGAAGGTCTTATTCGTTCGTTCTACTTAATAACCAACACCACTTCTCCTTGGTTGCCTAATGGGAGGCCAAACACCCGGTTTGCCATCTCGATCTGCAGGTAGCACACGTTGTTCCCTATTAACTAAAGCAGGCTCTTCAGAGGCTTTATACGCCATCACAGCGGTAAGGATGACATTGTATTTCAAATCATCGAATACCAACTTATCATAAGTATCTAAGTTCGTATGCCATGTATTCGTAAAGTAACCCCAAGATAAAGAGCTTAACATAAAGGCTGGTACACCCGCTGCGACAAAAGAAGAATGGTCTGACCCACCGCCACTTGGAGATCCTGGGAATTCAGTTTTGATATCTTTTGTCACCGCAACCGGTACGGCAGACATCCAACGTGATATATAATCGTAAGCATGTACAAAGCCCGAACCATTAATTCTCTCTACACGTCCTGTTCCATTATCCAGATTGAAAACAGCTTGTGTGTTTTCAACAATATCTGGATTATCCAATACAAAAGAGCGAGAACCATTTAAACCCTGCTCTTCACTTCCCCAAAGACCAATCAAAATAGTTCGTTTCGGATTTGGTAATACCTGTTTTAAAATACGTGCTACTTCCATCATTGCGATAGTCCCTGTGCCATTATCTGTGGCGCCAGAACCACCCTCCCACGAATCTAGATGCGCCGAGAGAATAATATACTCATTGGGAAATTCACTTCCTTTAATCTCTGCAATGGTATTGAACGAAGGCACATTGCCTAAGTCTTTTGAAGAGGTCTCTACACGGATCATAGGTTTGATACCTTTATCTGCGAGACGATATAACATACCATAATCCTCTAAAGATATATCGAGCGATGGTGCCTTATATGATCGTGCTCCAAAGATTTTATTTGCACCAAATTCATTTGACCAGTTACTGGTCAAAATACCTGCAGCTCCTGCATCTTCCAAAATGGAAGGAATAGAGTTCGCTGACATGCCCGATGCTTTAATGCGATTGTTCCATAAAAGCGCCAAAGAGTCCCGAGATCTATTCATTTTTTCAATAGACTGCTTTGTCCCAAACTCTTCCCAATTATGATCTGGTCGCCCTGTAGGTTGTGGCATGGAAATCATGACGAATTTGCCTTTAACATCTGGTAGCCATTTGTAAAAAGATAAGGAATCCTTTACATCTGGTAGTGCTATAACCTCTCCTTGTATACTTTTTCCTTTTGTACTTGGACTCCAAGCCAGTTGTGTGCCGACCAATGACTTAACACGAGGCGTGATCATATCGATATGCGAAATACCGCGTTCCCATCCTCTCCATTCACCAAATTTCTCATTCTTGGCCGCAATTCCCCAACTTTCAAACTTTGCTAATGCCCATTCATTTGCCCGAGTCATACCTGGAGTCCCCACTAAACGTGGACCAACAACATCGAGCAACTCAAATGCAAGTGATTCTAATTGAGAATTATGATTGGCTTCTACTACGATTTTTTGCACAATAGGTTCTAATACCTGCGGCGCTTGTTGAGATCGGTTTTGTGCAAATCCATTGTCTATCGCTAGAAAGCTTAAAAACAAAGCATATCCTAAGACTTTTTTTGATAAAATATACGTAAGATTAGTTCTTTTCATAAAAACATGATGTTTAGCGTTTTTTAATAAGGCCCCATAAAAATCGAAATTTATATTGACATTAGCTATTTTGCATTCATTTTTATTACAAAAAGAATAACGATATCTAAAACGAAATGATGGATAAAATCTTGGCGAATTTAAAGAATGGCTTCATCATGATCCCGACAGGCAAATAACCTTTTCATGAATACATCTGATAGATAAAAGTTGTAGTAAAAATAGGTTTGCACAAAAAAAGCCTCCGATTTCTCGAAGGCTTTTCTATTATTTTGATTCTAATGATAAGATTAGAATTTTTTATTCACTTTACGTTCACCTTCTGTTAAGTAGATTTTACGTAAACGGATAGATTGAGGAGTAACCTCGATATATTCGTCACCTTGGATATACTCCATTGATTCCTCTAAAGAGAATTTGATTGCTGGTGCAATACGTGCATTATCATCTGTACCAGAAGCACGCATGTTAGTCAATTGTTTCGCTTTAACGATATTGATTGTTAAATCATTATCACGGATATGCTCTCCTAAGATTTGTCCTTCATAGATATCTGCTCCTGGATCAACGAAGAATTTTCCACGATCTTGTAATTTATCGATAGAATAAGCTGTTGTAGTACCTTTATCCAATGAAATCAATACACCATGTTGACGTCCAGGGATTGTACCTTTCCAAGGTTCGTAACCTTTCAAACGGTGCGCCATAACAGCCTCACCAGCAGTAGCAGTCAGTACGTTGTTACGTAAGCCGATGATACCACGAGAAGGAATTTCGAACTCTAAGTGTTGCATTTCACCTTTTGTCTCCATAATCAATAACTCACCTTTACGTTGTGTTACCAATTCGATTACTTTACCAGAAACTTCAGCAGGAACATCAACTACCAATACTTCAATTGGCTCACATTTCTTACCATCAATTTCTTTCAAGATAACCTGAGGTTGACCAACTTGCAATTCGTAACCTTCACGACGCATTGTTTCGATCAATACTGATAAATGGAGAATACCACGACCATATACTAACCATGCATCAGGAGATTCTGTAGGAAGTACACGTAATGCTAAGTTTTTCTCTAACTCTTTTTGTAAACGATCATGGATGTGACGAGAAGTAACCAATTTACCTTCTTTACCAAAGAAAGGAGAGTTATTAATCGTGAACAACATGTTCATCGTAGGCTCATCAATGTGGATGACCTCTAATTGCTCTGGGTTTTCGAAATCAGCGATAGTATCACCGATGTCAAAACCATCGATACCAACTACAGCACAGATATCACCACAAGCAACTTCTTCAACACGACGACGACCTAATCCTTCAAATGTATGTAACTCTTTTACACGAGATTTAACGATTTTACCATCACGTTTCATTAATGAAATAGGTTGGCCTTCTTTAATTGTTCCACGTGCAACACGACCGATAGCAATACGACCTACGAATGTAGAGTAATCTAAAGATGTGATTTGCATTTGTAATGTACCTTCATAAAATGGTGAAGGTGGGAAATGTGCGATGATAGCATCTAACAATTCAGATAAATCCTCTTTAGGCTCTTTCCAATCAGTTGACATCCAACCTTGTTTACTTGAACCGTATAATACAGGGAATGCTAATTGTTCCTCAGTAGCATCTAAGCTAAAGAATAAATCAAATACATTTTCATAAACCTCGTCAGGACGACAGTTTTCTTTGTCCACTTTATTCACAACAACTAAAGGTTTTAAACCTAAAGCTAACGCTTTTTGTGTAACAAAACGTGTTTGAGGCATTGGACCTTCAAAAGCATCCACCAATAGCACAACACCATCAGCCATTTTCAAAACACGTTCAACTTCACCACCGAAATCGGCGTGACCAGGGGTGTCAATAACGTTGATCTTTACATCTTTATATTGAACAGAAACGTTTTTAGCAACGATCGTAATACCGCGTTCACGTTCTAAATCGTTGTTATCTAGAATTAAATCACCTGTACCATCATTATCTCTAAAAAGATTTGTGAAGTGTAAGATTTTGTCTACCAAAGTAGTTTTACCGTGATCGACGTGAGCGATAATCGCTATATTTCTAATATTTTGCATCCAGCAAGTAAATTTGTTTTAAATTCAGGGTGCAAAGATAAGTAATTTGCACCATAAATTCATATAACTATGTGTATTTTATTTGATTACACCTAAATCTTTTCCAACTTTCGTGAATGAAGCTATTGCTTTATCCAAATGAGACACCTCATGACCTGCTGAAATTTGTACACGAATACGTGCTTTCCCTTGTGGAACCACAGGGTAATAGAACCCAATAACATAGATTCCTTCTGCCAACATTCTTGTGGCAAATTCTTGCGCTAATTTCGCATCATACAACATAACAGGCACAATCGGATGGAATCCGGGTTTAATATCAAAACCTGCTGCAGTCATTTTATCGCGGAAATAAGCTGTATTTGACTCTAATTTATCACGTAAGTCTGTTGTCTCACTCAACATGTCCAAGACCGCTACAGACGCTCCTGCGATAGCTGGTGCCAACGTGTTCGAGAACAAGTATGGACGTGAACGTTGACGCAACATGTCGATGATTTCTTTACGACCTGAAGTAAAACCTCCAGATGCACCACCCAATGCTTTACCCAAAGTACCTGTAATGATATCTACGCGATCGATAACATTGTACAATTCGTGTGTTCCACGACCTGTTTTTCCAACAAATCCTGTACAATGTGACTCATCGATCATTACTAAGGCTTCATATTTATCTGCTAAATCACAGATCTGATCTAAAGGTGCTACTGAACCGTCCATAGAGAAGGCACCATCTGTAACAATAATACGGTGACGAGCTCCAGAAGCCGCTTGTAACTGTGCTTCTAAATCGGCCATATCCGCATTTTTATAACGGAAACGTTGTGCTTTACACAAACGAACACCATCAATAATAGAAGCATGGTTCAATTCATCAGAAATGATTGCATCTTCTGCGCTAAATAAAGGTTCGAATACACCTCCATTTGCATCAAATGCAGCTGCGTATAAAATCGTGTCTTCTGTTCCTAAAAATTTAGAAATTTTTGCTTCCAACTCTTTGTGAATATCCTGCGTTCCACAAATAAAACGCACCGAAGACATACCGTATCCATGTGAATCTATTGCTCTTTTTGCTGCTTCAGTCACTTTCGGATGCGATGATAATCCTAAATAGTTATTTGCACAAAAATTGACGACTTCTTCACCAGTGCTCACTTTAATATCAGCACCTTGAGGCGTAGTAATTACGCGTTCTTCTTTATACAAACCAGCTTCTTTGATAGCTGCTAATTCTTTCTGCAATGCAGGTTGAAGAGTTTTATACATAATATTTCAAAATTTTCTACAATAATAAGATTTTATAAGAGGATTTACCTCAATTCCGGATGAAGTTTGTGTTATTAATGCGCAAAGCGCGTGTGAAACCGTTTGCACAATTTTTTATTCATAACGCAAAGCTTCTACCGGATCCAGTTTTGATGCCTTAGATGCAGGATAATAGCCTGAAACCATGCCGACGACAATACAAACGGTAAAACCTAAGAAAATCCAGTTCCATGGAACAATAAACGAAGCGCCCAATTGCAGGGCTAACAAATTACCGATAACAATACCCAATAATATTCCGGCCGCTCCGCCTATAAGACAAATCACAACGGCTTCGATCAGAAATTGCTTACGGATAACAGAAGGAGTAGCCCCGATTGCTTTTCGTATACCAATCTCCCGCGTTCGTTCGGTCACAGAAACTAACATGATATTCATGAGACCAATGGATGCACCAATCAATGTAATCAAAGCAATCACAATAGCTCCCATAGTGATGACTACCATATTCTGTAGTAATATCTGTGCTACCGCATCAGATTTTGTAATCTCAAAGTCAGACGTTTGTTTGGCTGTCAATCCACGGATATTCCGAAAGACAATGGTAGCCTCTCCTACCGCGGCTTCTAGACGGATTGGGTCATTTGCCGACACCGTAATGGTATAGGACGGCTCCTGTCCAGCCATAACACTCCTAGCCTTAATCAATGGAATGATACAGGCTTTATCTGCCCCCATTCCAGCACTAGAACCTTTGTTTTTCAATACACCAATCACTTGGTAACGAACACCCCCAATGGTCATAAATTCACCTATTGGATTGATGGTGCCCTTGAATATTTTTTGATATATTTCATCGCCAATAATAACAACCGAATTACCATTATAGACCTCTCGATTTGTGAAATTACGTCCTAAGGCCAAATTATAACCCGAGGTCTTCAGATAAGACTCATCAGCTCCAATCACCCCAATATTAGGGTTGGTCTTTTCGGATTTATATTTCGCAGTTGCTGCCCAGGATACATTGACATTGATGGAGGTAACGGCATCGAATTTGAATAATTCTTTGAAACTTGAAGCATCACGATAAGTAATGGACGAAAAGACTTTTGACTGCTCTCCACTGTTACCTATCCGTACATTCAATCCACGATTTCGAATATTGAATGAATTGGAACCCATTGAAGAAAAAGAGTCTGTCAGTGAAGATTTAATAGCATCGATAGAAGTTAATACCCCAATCAACGCTGTAATACCAATTGCGATAATCAGTGCTGTCAGAAATGTCCGCAACTTATTGCCTACAATAGATTGTAGTGCAAGTTTTATATTCTCCGAATAGGACATCTTAACAGCCATAGCATTATTATCGTTAATTTTAGTGCTGAAATTACTGCTATTAAATTAATTATACAATATTTTTAAAAATAAAGGCCCAATAAACAACAAAAGTGCTGTTTAACGCAACAGCACTTTTTCAATTTTTATAGAATAAAGTATTATTTAACTCTTGTCCACACATCGGTTCTACCGAATAAACTGACACCGACATACCCTCTAATATCCAGCTTATCAGTTCCCTGTAAAGTCATCTTACAGCTATATGTTTTCCCTGTCTTAGGGTCATAAATCTTACCTCCGCCAAATGTGCTACCGTCTTTTGTAAAGTTGGTTAATATCTCTAAACCCAATACGTTTCGGCTTTGCAAATTTTTATCTGGATTCTTAATATCTTTTTTAGGTTGACCTTGATCATTATTGGGTTCTTTTAGCCAATATAATTTTCCAAAATAGTGATCTCCCTTTTTAAAGATCTCGATCCTTCCCTCGCCACTTGAGTTTTGCCACTTCCCGAGAATGGGTTCTGTCTGGGCAAAAATAGCTATTGTGGTCAATAGCATTACTAATGTCATAATCATCTTTTTCATACCATCTTATTTTATAATTGTTCTATGTGAATTTACGAAAAATATGTTATGCATGCATAACATATGTTCACTTCATTATAGTAAACACTCCAAAGTGCTAAAAGTTTAAGGTACTAAAAATCAATATTTATGACCAACACTTATCGATATTTTGGCATCGCATTTGATATAAAAAAATCAAGAGTTAACTAAAATTATACATATTATGAAATTCATTATTAGCCTACTTATTACAGGTATAGTTATCGCGGTAGCCGCTTACATATCTCCAGGAGTACATGTTGCCAGCTTTTTTTGGGCGATTATAACAGGTCTTGTTATTGGATTTGTTAATGCAACAGTTGGTTCAATTTTAAGACTATTCACCTTTCCCCTAAATTGGTTAACACTCGGTTTGGTTTCATTTATCATAACCGTGTTAATGATCTTACTAACAGACTCCTTACTCGGTTCTAAATTTGATGTTTCAGGTTTTTGGACAGCAGCACTGTTTGCTATTGTAGTAGCGGTATTGGAGATGATTATCGGGAGATTATTTCCAGGGAAGACCGATTAAATATAGATTTTACATCAACAATAAAGGCTCCCAATTATAGATTGGGAGCCTTTATTGTTTGTTTTTATTCTAGCAGTGTGTAATCGGATTACTTTCTACTAGGCTTCTTTTTCATCTTATTGATCCAGATAAGCACACCTGTTATTGGCAGTGAAGTGGCTATTAAACAGGAAATAAAATAGAGGAGCTTTGAAAATGGTCCATAGATATCCCCAATATGCAATGCTTTTATGGACGCAGAGGCTCTCTGTGAAAATGTTTTCTCTCGAAATATTTCCTTTTCCAAGATTTGTCCTGAATACTGATCCAATGTGAGCTTATCTCCTGCAGATGGAGCAAAAAAACCTACTCTATTCTTCAACACCGAGATTGTTTCTGAACTATCTTTAGGAAAGTTGATCGTAACATCGCCATCATAAGGAAGCACTTTATTGATTGCAACTAGCGTCTCGTCAATCGTCATGGTCTTTCCCCCTGTTATCGGGTAGATAGAAATCAACTTAGCTTTTTCTTCTTTTATACTTGTAGGGTTCTCATAAGTCCCCCAAGTTTTTTGCCAACCTGTACGATACCAATCAAAAGACCAAAATGGTCCGGTTACACTCATCAAAAACAAGATAATACAACTATAAAAACCAAGTGTATTATGGATATCATGATTGATTCGCTTCCAGTTTCCAGACCATTTTACGGATAGTCCGTTTTTCCATCCTCTTAATTTATTAGGAAACCAAATGATCATGCCACTGATGACTCCAAATAAAAATAATAAGGTTGCTGTACCTGTTATCCAACTTCCCAATTTTCTATTTTCAATGCCTTCAAAAATCGGTTCCTCGATTTCATTTAGCAGTAACCAACGGTGCAGTCCAAACATGACCTGCATAAAGTCATTCGTACCGTTCTTAATATCGTTAGCATCTCCAATGATTTCTGCTGTATAAGGGTTTACCATCATTTGATTAGCTCTAGGCTTACGCCCACCCTGTTTTTTTGGCTCTTCTTTTTTAGGTTCTGATGATTTATTTCCTCCTTCAACGGCTATTGCACCACGATCTGTTTTCTTTCCGATAGCAGTAGCTGTTTCTTTTTTCTCAGCACGTTCTTTATCGGACTTCCCTTCCCCCTCTTTTTTAGATTTACTGTAAAGGAATGCCACAGTACGTTCCTGATCAACAGGTATTTTCATACCAACAATTTTCCCTTGGATGCCTTGCTGCGCAATATGCAATAAAGAGTCTGGAGCTATTCTTCCCTTATCTTCTGAATTTACGTGATAATATTTTGGTGCTGCAGCCTCACGGATTTCGGTATTATAAACATAGATAGTTCCTGTTATACAAACGACAAACACGACAATACCGCTAATAAGTCCAAACCACAAATGTAGATCATTAAATAATTTTCTGATTTTCTGCCAATTGGATGTTTGATTTTTTGCAGCTTTCATAGCTCACTGATTCGATTATGGGTTAAAATAAAAAATTAGGAAAGGTAAAATACCCTTCCTAATTCATAACAAAATTACAATTTATCTTAGTAAGCTCCTAAATAGAAACTACCTGATTGGTTTTTCAATTTAGCTCCTTTAGTTACCTGTCTGGTTTTTATATTAATCACATATAAATTACCATCAAGACCATTTGGCGTCAAAGGGACATAAGCAAGATCTCCAATAATACCAACATTTTGGAATTGACCGAAAGTACCTGTTATAGCCGTAACCCCTGTAGCTTTATCTGCCGATCTACCGGAAAACCCTATATTAGATTGATTTTCAGTCGCCAATTTTACTGCTGTATTAGCCGTTAAATCAACAAGGGCTAAATAACCACCATCTACGCCTGTCTCCGTATACAATACTAAACCGAGATTATCTTTCACATATCTCCATGCGCGAATGGCAACATTATTACTTGTTCCTAAAGCCGCTTTTAAATCAAAGTTATAAGCTTGATCATATGCTCCTGTTGAACCGTTGATTCTTAAAATTTGAGAACCTGAAGTGGCTGTTGCTTGATAAATATTGCCATCGGACCCTAAATATTGAGTCATTGTACGGTACGAATGATTATTCGCATTACTGTTTGCAGAATAGATTAACTTCGGATTGTTTAAGGAAGGATAATCTACGACTAAAGTTGCTGTTCCTAATTCACTTTTTGTAGAGCTCCAAACTTGATTTCCATCGTTATTTACAGTAGATTTTTTTGTTACATCTGTTCTGGTTAAATTACAACCAATAAACAACTTCGTTTTTGCAGCATTCAAAATGGGCACATCGATACGTCCAATTTGATAACCAGCTTTCGTTTGTTCTGCACTAAATGGGATCACAAATTCTGTTTGACGCGTAATTTGAGGATCATTTAAATTCAATACGGCTATTTTCGCGGTACTGCTTACATTTACAAAGTCTGCCCCTGCTCCTTCATCTGTGCCCGAAACCTTAGCTGATGCATAGACACCGACACCAATACCTTCTGCCGCAACAACCCAACGCGGTGCTGTACCTAAAATAGGTTCAGTGTTGACTTCTTCGCGTGTATCCACAAAGCTTTTACCACCCTCTACTTTATATTTATTAAAGATACCGCCATCATTACCCGTGTACTGAATATTGTACAAGTAATTCCCATTGACAGAGCCTTGAACACGTGCTGTACGCTGAGATCTTAATCCATAACCTTGAGCAAATACATTGACTTCAAATTGAGCGTCTAATGCTTGCTCTGGTGTGATTGCAAAAGCCATTGTACCGCCATTACCCGCAGTCCCTTCAGCATCAGGAAATGCACCCGTTAATGTAATATATTTACGCTCTCCTAAATCTGCACCAGACTCTTGCTGTTCAGCATCAACGCCTTCACTTTTTTTACAAGAAGTCAATGCACCAATAGCGATTGCAGTACCGAGCACTGCTGTCTTAAAGAATTTCGTTTTCATGTGAATGATCGTATTTAAAATTTATTAATCGTATAGTTTAATTTAATATAAAATGCTCTTCCTGGTTTTTGTACACCAAAATTATCGTATAGTTCAGCGTTCAAAATATTCTTACAATCTAAACTAGCTACCAATTTCCCGCTCGGAAAACGATAACTTGTTCCTAGATCATGTGCAAATTGTGTTGGTGTAGTAAACCATTCCGATTCGATCCAAATGGTACTAAATGGTGCTACATAACCGACATTGTAATATAAATTGACAACAGATTTTTTTTGGATGATATTATTTAGGCGATACTGCACATTTCCATTTACGGTGAAAAAGGGTTCATTGGGAATTTGTTTGTCATAAAGACTATGTGGATTTCCCATTTCATCGGACTTCACTTTAAACAAGGAGTTGAATTTTGAAAAATTCACCATCGCATTGATCTTATCATCAAACACATAGTTAACCTCTGCTTCATAGCCGATAGACTGCGTTTTAGATAGATTAACAAATTGTGTTACCTGTATATCTTCTACTTGCTCTTCTCTTCCATCAATAACCTCATCTATACGTGTTTGCTGAATAATCTTATCGTATCCATTCCTCCAAAATATATTTCCATACAAAGAAAGTCTATGCTTACCCATTTCCATTGCACCATATCGAGCTCCTAGATTATAATTAATGGCACGTTCGGGTAAAATATCCGGGTTGGCTAACAAATTATTTTCCGGTTCGCCATACATATGTCGATCTGTGGGCATAATGAAAGACTTCTCTGCCGAGACAATAAGGAATCCTTTTTCTACAGCTTGATACGATACTGTCGCACCAAATCCCTTATTGTTTCTTTTTACTTTTTGTTGTTCATAAATCATCACGCCATCAGTCTCAGCTGTTGGTTTACGTTGTTCCGTCTGATAAAATGCATACTTACCAAACAGGTTGGTTTTTAATTTGCCATCTAAGAGCTCGGATTCATAATTCAAACCCCAGATATTGGTGGTTGTATTGCTATTTGTAATCCAACGATTTCGTGCTGGATTTAACAAATCTTTATCTTCCCTTCCTGTTTTTTCAAACTTATGGTTCAATGAAATTCGTTGACCTGAAAAAACGGTGTAAGCTAAATTAGACCGAACATTAGAAATAGTTCTATCGATATCTGTAATAACAGCATCGCCCTGTTGTCCCTTTCCAGGTTCATACCCGTAATATTCTGGAGGGCCTTCCGAATTTTTCACCAACAAACTACCATCCCAGTTATATTTTAAACTTACCGTATCTTGTAAATACGTGTTTCGTTTACTGTGAACGGCATTCACGTTAAGAGAAAGTCCATCAATAAATAAATTCTTTTTGTTGTAGTTCAAGCTAAATACATGGGCTTGATAATCATTAAAGCGTCCAAAATAGGGCTTTGTCATCGTGATACCGTGCGGGACTTCTTTGTGTGAATCGGATACATTATAGCCTATAAAAAATTGATCTGCCCATTTTACATCTGTAAAACCAAACTCAAAACGGCCACCTAATGACTCAAACTTATCATTAGCACGCTCGACTCGGTAATTACGAATTATGCGCCCTCCTGGTTTAGTGTATTTGGAAAACTTACCCCACATCTCATAATTATTATCTGAATGGGTGTAAAAACCTGACAATCTCGCTGTAAAGCCGCTTTTCTGATTTCTATATAAACCTCCAAAATCTGCTCTATAGGTGTTAAATGAGCCATAAGAAACCGCTGCAGTGATATTATTGGCTGAAGCATCCTTCTTCATGATGACATCGATAGCGCCGCCAATATAATTACCTGTCAAATGCGCTGGCAATACACCTTTATAGACCTCAATTCGTTCAATCATGGCAGGTGGGATATTATTCAGGTTAAACGAAGAACCATAAGTAGATATCTCAATACCATCCAAAAACAATCCTATTGTGCTACCAGACATACCGTTTAAGTTATATTCAATCGGCGATCCTTCTCCTCCATTTTGGCGAACGCGCACGCCGACAGCTCTGTCCAATAACTCATTGGTTGTAAGATTTCTTAAAGAGGCTTCTTTTGTCTCAATAACAGCTACTGCAAATCCACTCGTCTCTATCTCTTTTTTTACTGATTTTTTTTCTATACGCACCTCATCTAAAGAAATATCTCCTTTGGTATCGATATGAATATGTAATTCATGTACTTTTTTATTCACATTAATTTTGAGTTTCTTATTCTGAATCTCAACAGAAGAAACCAATATTGTTTGCTGTCCATAAGGCACGTTCTTTAATTCATAAGCTCCTTTGTCAGAAGATATCCCAACCAGATTGGTGTTTTCGATTACTAGTGTTACATGTGAAACAGGTGTTCCATCAAGCAAATGAACAATTCCTTTAATAGTCCCCGTTTGGGCAAAAGCAGACCACGCTATTATAAAAAATACAAAGGTTGTGTAAAATCTTTTCATTAATTGAGATTAATTCTTAACTTCGAGCATCCGTTTAGAACGAGTCTAAATAAATACTGTGCCGCAAATATAGAACTCTTCTAAATACGAAAAAGACGTTATTGGAAAATCTAATAACGCCATCCGAAAAATCAATAGACACTTTAATCGAGATGATTAATTTAGCATTAGACCATAATTACAAGCTAATTAAAATATCAGACCATATACAGTTTGGAGAATTGAATGCCTTTTCTGGATTTGAAAAGAAATTTAATGAAGAAGTATATGTTAGCCTTATAGCTGTTCGGCAAACATGCCTATATTCGACATCAAACTCCAATGCACTTGCAATTCAAGAACGGGAAAGTATAGTGATTCACGTTTCGAAAGACCGTAGTCTAATTGTTCATTCTCCACAGATTGATAGCAGATGCATCGTTATTATATACAGCAGTAGCTTTATCGATAGATTGTGTATTGAAGATCGAAAGTTCCTAAAACTAATTGAAGCCTATAAGCGCCATTCCATACAAGACGACTCAATTTATCCATTAACATTGGAGCTATTGCATAATAGTATGCCTGATTATCTAAGAAATATTCAACAAAAATCTAAAGTCCTAGAAATATTTTTCAAGCAACTTACCCATATTTCTACTCATCAAGCAGAAAATATTTTCAACCTGAAAAAGGTAGAAATGAAGAAGGCTGAAGATGCCAGACAATTGATAGATAGTGATGTCTCCAATTCATATACGATTCCAGAATTGGCAAGAATTATTGGCACCAATGAGCAATATCTAAAAAAGCACTTCAAACAACTCTATGGAACTACAATCCATAATTATATTTTGAAAAACAAGATGCAGCACGCCAAAGAGTTGTTAATCACAAGTGAGCTTAAGATTGCTGCAATTGCGAATAAAATAGGCTACAAACATGCGACTCATTTTACGACTGCTTTTAAGAAGTATTTCGGATTTCTACCTAATTCTATGCGATTCAATTGGATAGCCTACTTATCTCCCTATTATTTAGAATTTCTTTGTATCATTTAAGGTATCATGGACCAGTCATCGACTCTTACTTATTGGCTAATCTATAAGGTCGCTTAGATACAAGTGAGCAACAATACGTAAGCGATGCGCCATTTAAGCTGGATGATTCCACGATAAGATCACCTTTTAGTACTGGCTAGCATTCGTAAGTATATGGACGCCAATCGTACTTAGCCTTATCTGAAGTCTAGACAAATCACCACCAATCGACTTAAGTTCGGGTGAAAATATCGTCTTAAGAGGGTATAAAAAAGGCCCTCCTAAATGGAGAGCCTATTCTTTAGTTATTTCATCATATTTAGAATTCCCATCTTACGAATGCTTCTATCGCTTCGTAATTTGCTAATCCCAACTGATCGTACAATTCTGCTGTTTCACTTGTACGGTCTTCAGCACGTACCCAGAATTCACGTGGATCATCTCCAGGGAAAACAGGAAGATCTTTTTGTGACTGATGTTTGAAGATCGCAAGACGTTTACGGTAGACTTCTTGTGGAGACAATGGAACTGCCATTTCAATTTCGTGAATAGGGTATTCATGCCAAGCACCACGGTATAACCATAACCAACAATCTTTTGTCCACTCATCAGTTGCTTTTAAACGTTTCAATGCTTCGAATAGAATATTAAAACATACTTTATGCGTACCGTGTGGATCTGCAAAATCACCTGCAGCAAACACTTGATGTGGTTTTACCTGACGTAATAACTCCATCGTTTGTTGAATATCATCTTCAAAAGAAACATCCTTTGCAAATTTTTGTCTATCATAGAAAGGCAAATCTTGGAAATGGATGTTAGTATCTGGCAATCCTACGAAACGAGCTCCAGCAATAGCTTCTCCCTTACGAATCAAAGCTTTAATCTTACGCACGATATCCGTATCGATTTGATTTGGCTTTTTAGAATCGAAAATTTCACGGCTTTCTTGATATAATGTTGAAATTTTTGAAGAATCAATACCCATTTCTTTGGCAAAATCTTCTGCAAATTCCAAATAACGAACCACATCGTCATCCCAAACTGCTGTGTTACCACAAGTTTGATAAGCAACGTGAACATCATGCCCTTGATCCGCTAGACGAATAAAAGTACCCCCCATAGAGATAACATCATCATCTGGATGTGGAGAGAAAACAATCGATGTTTTCTTTGCTGGGTTAGCGCGTTCAGGTCTTTGTGAATCGTCAACATTAGGTTTACCTCCTGGCCAACCCGTAATAGTATGTTGCAGTTCATTGAAAATCCGAATATTGATATTATAAGCGGGACCACTTTGAGTCACCAACTTTGCCATACCATGACTATTATAATCTTCTTCTGTTAATTTAAGAATCGGTTTTTTAACCTCTAAAGACAACCATACAACCGCTTTTTTAATCAAAAGTGGCGTCCAGTCAACATCCTCAGCTAACCATGGTAAATCAAATCTTGTCAATAATGATGCAGACTCTGTATCCAATATAAACTCAACATGATCAGATAACTGCAAATAAGTTGCAGGAATCTCTGATGAGATCTCTCCTTCAACAGCTTTCTTTATGATTTCGGCCTTATTACTACTCCAAGCCATCAAAATAATATCTTTAGCTTTGAAGATTGTACCTACACCCATTGTGATTGCTTTGCGAGGTACATTTTCTTTACCACCAAAATCACGAGATGCATCACGACGAGTTAAATCATCCAACGTCACGATACGTGTTCCCGAGTTAGGTGCTGAACCGGGCTCATTAAAACCAATATGACCTGTACGACCAATTCCTAAGAGCTGAATATCTAAACCACCTAAATCAGTTATCTTTTGCTCATATGCTTCACATGCTGCATTGATCATGTCTACCGCCAATGTGCCATCAGGAATATTAACATTTGTTCTTTCAATATCAACATGATCAAACAAATTTTTATTCATGAAAGTCACATAACTTTGTGCAGCGTCTGGTTGCATTGGATAATATTCATCCAAGTTAAATGTAACGACATTTTTAAAACTTAAGCCTTCTTCTTTATGTAAACGAATCAATTCAGCGTAAACTTTAATAGGTGTCGCACCAGTAGCAAGTCCTAAAACTGCTTTTTCGCCGTTTTCTTGCTTTGCACGAATAATATTCGCAATACGATCCGCTACAACTTTGGAAGCTGTGCTTGGGTCAGGATACACACTTACAGGAACTTTTTCAAAGCGTGTTTCTTCCAATAAATTTAATCTAGCCATTATTAGAGTATAATATTGATAGGGTGAACTACAAATTTATAAAATATTGTAGCTTATCCACCATTTATTGCAAGTTTTTAAATGTTTTATAACAAATATACCAATGCACACGTTTGTTATATCATTTGTTGAAAAAAAATGCAGCATATTATTAAGGAAATCAACTTCTTGTGATTGGATTCCAACTTTACTTTATAGCTGTATGCATGAAAAAATCATTCTTTTTTCTTCTTCTTTTGGGATAAAATTAGTGCCACGTTATAGCTAAATAAAAGGATACGTCGTACAGGTCAAGAACTCCCGCTCAACCATATAGGATAATCCTATATTCCAGCGCTTTTATCTTAAAGAAATGTAAAAAAATAAAAAAAACACAATAGTACTCGACTAATTCGGTAGATTTTAAATAGTTTTGTTAAAACATACACTAAAGAATGAAAAAGATAATTGTATACCTTATTTTATGTCTCCCTTTACTCGCTATTGCTCAAACCAAAAGCTTGACAAAAGAAGACTATATAGCTCGTGTCAAAGCTAATCCCGATTCCATTTCTTCCTTGATCGACTTGAGGAGAGTAGGTGGTTATACACCAGAATATGCTGAATTACATCGTTTATATCAGACTTTAGGAAAAAAGGTGAAAAATTCTGAAGAAGGAAAGGAATTTGAAACCTACCTTGAAGCATTATCTGCTGTCACAATTGGAAAACAAGCTCCTCTATTTTCACAACCGGATACTTCAGGTAATCTGGTGAACCTTTCAGATTTTAAAGGAAAATATCTCTTACTTGATTTTTGGGCTTCATGGTGCCCAGATTGTCGTGTAGAAAGTCCGAACCTTGTTAAAACCTACGCTCTTTTTAAAGATAAGAACTTCGAGATTTTAGGAATCTCTTTCGACAAAGACCGTAAATCATGGATTAATGCCATTCATATGGATAAACTTCACTGGCGACATATTTCGGATTTAAAACGCTGGCAGAATGATGTAGGGACTTTATACGGTGTAAAATCTATCCCTCAGAATATACTGATTGACCCGACAGGTAAAATCATTGCTCGAAATCTACATGGGGAAGATTTAAATAATAAATTGAAAGAAGTACTTAAGTAATATGTAGGAACAATAAAAAAGGAGCAATGATAGGCTCCTTTTTTATGAACTATATGCATCTATTTTTATCCAAATAAAGCCCTAAATACGTCTTCAAGCGTCGCAATAGGACGGATTGCAATATTATATTTTTTAGCATCTAAGCCTTTTGTATTAAATTTTGAAATAAAAATACCCTCAAAACCCAATTTTTCAGCTTCCGCAATACGTTGCTCTATCCGGTTCACTGCTCGAATCTCTCCAGATAAACCTACTTCACCAGCAAAAGTCATACTCGTTTTCACAGCAATATCTTGTTGTGAAGATATGATAGCAACAATGACAGCCAAATCTATTGCTGGATCTTCAACGCGCAATCCTCCTGCAATATTTAGGAAAACATCCTGTGCACTCAGACGAAAACCAAATCGTTTCTCCAGTACTGCAAGTAGCATACTTAATCTTTTGGTATCGAAACCTGTGGACGTACGCTGTGGATTTCCAAAAGCAGAATTACTAACCAATGCCTGTACCTCGATCATCATTGGACGAGCACCTTCTAACATGGCTGCAATCGATACCCCACTTACAGGTGCATCTCGTTGCGAGATCATGATTTCAGAAGGATTGGATACTTCTCTCAGACCAGTACCTTGCATCTCATATATACCCAATTCTGATGCTGAACCAAAACGGTTTTTCACTGCTCTCAATATACGGTATACATGGTGTCGATCACCCTCAAACTGCAGGACCGTATCTACCATATGTTCTAACACCTTGGGCCCAGCAATAGAGCCGTCTTTTGTAATATGCCCTACAATCAAAACTGGTGTACTCGTTTCTTTTGCAAACCGCAACAATTCTGCTGTACACTCTCTTACCTGCGATACCGAACCTGGTGCTGATTCTATTTGAGAAGAATGTAGCGTTTGAATGGAATCGATAACGATGACATCGGGTTGTACGATTTCAATCTGCTTGAATATATTTTGTGTTGAAGTTTCGGTCAATATATAACAGTTCGCATTGGAAGATTGTGATAGACGCTCGGCTCTCATCTTGATCTGCTGCTCACTTTCTTCTCCAGAAATATATAAAGTCTTTACCTGTGGAATCGATAAGGCTAATTGTAACATTAAGGTAGATTTACCAATGCCCGGTTCACCACCTATCAGTACTAAAGATCCTGGGACTATCCCCCCACCTAATACACGGTTAAATTCCTGATCGGGAGTTAAAATACGTGATTCATCTTGATACACAATCTCATGGATAACTGCGGCTTTATTTGCTCGCTTAGGAGATGAGGTTAAGGAGGTACTTCGCCATTCTGGAACTTTCGAACTTGCTTTCTCTACAATTTCTTCTACGAGAGAATTCCATTGTTTACAGGAAGGACACTGTCCCAACCATTTTGCAGATTCAAACCCACAACTTTGACAGAAATATGCTGATTTTGTCTTTGCCATTGTACGAATTTACCACTTTTTATACGTCTAAATTTAGGTTATTAAAAATTCTTATAATATTTTGTAACAAGAATGAGGAGTTTTCGACTTATCAGTTATGAATTTAGAACAAGAGTTTGTCATACTTTTAGAAAAGAATCAAAATATTATCCATAAGATCTGTAAAATTTATACCGATCAAGAGGCTGCCCATCAAGATCTTTTCCAAGAAATAACCATACAGCTCTGGCATTCTTATCCAAAATTCAGAGGAGAAGCAAAGTTTAGTACCTGGGCATATCGAATTGGGCTAAATACTGCGATATCACTATTTAGGAACAAAAAAAGGACTTTACCAGTTATTGCGTGGGATCAAAAATTAGAAAAGATATCATATGAAGAATACGACCCGGATAAAGATGATCAACTTCAATATTTATATGAAGCTATCCAGCATTTGAATGATATTGAAAAAGCACTCATATACCTTTATCTGGAAGATAAGGATTACACAGAAATCGCTGAAACTTTAGGAATAAGTGAGGTGAATGCTCGTGTTAAAATGAATAGAACAAAGACAAAATTGAAAGAAATATTAAAAAAGAGAGGAGCTTTATAATGGACGAGTTAGATCAATTAAAAAAACAGTGGCAAAAAAATCAAAACTTCATTAGGATCGATCAGCCTGAAATCAAGACGATGCTTCATAAAAGTTCTTCTTCTATCGTGAAATGGATTTTTATCATTAGTCTAATTGAGTTGAGCTTAGGTATTATATTGTCTTTTATCGTCCCAACCTCAGATAAAGAAGTGTTATTCTTTCTTCAGTTTCTAGATTATGCTTCGCAGTTGATTTTTTACATTGGAATAGGCTATTTTATCTATCACTTCTTTAAATCCTATGCGAGTATCTCAAATACGAACAGTACTAAAATATTGTTAAACAGCATTTTATTATCTAGAAAACATGTTGAAAATTATATAAAATTTAATATTTACTTTTTGATTTTTGAATTTTTCATGTCCTTTATTCAGCTATTAATAGATAGATTAGATCTCAACAATCAATGGGGCTACAATTTCTTTATGACGATTGTATTTGCTGTTTTATTTACTTTAATAACCTTAATATTTATCTCCATTTTCAAATTCTATTATAAAATCGTTTATCGTCGATTGCTCAAGAAACTCAATAAAAATTACGAAGAGCTATCAAAATTGGAAGAAGAAAAAATTTAAAAGAGACTATAGCTTTTAATTACCTTTGTGAAACATGAAGCAAATAATCGTAATTTCTTTTTTATTCATCAATCTATTCACCCTAATAATTTTCTATATCGACAAACGGAAAGCTAGAAAAAAAGTCAATAGAATATCGGAGAAATCGTTACTTACCTTATGTGCTTTTGGTGGTACTTTAGGTGGATTTATAGCCATGCAATTCTTTAGGCATAAAACAAAAAAGAGAAGCTTTTTGCTCCCCTTTTATATCATTATTATAATACAAATTGGTTTATTATACCTCTATGTAAAGCAAAATAAATGTATCTAATTTTCATTTTCTTTTAATATCCTTAAGAAGTTCAATCCCATAATCTTCGCAACATCATCTTGAGAATAACCTCTTTTTAATAAAGATTTTGTCAATAATGGCAATTTACTGACATCCTCTAATCCTTGAGGAGTAGATTCTATACCATCATAGTCTGAACCGACAGCAACATGGTCGATACCTACTTTTTTCACTAAATAATCGATATGCTTCAATAATTCACTTAATGGAGCATCTGCTTGATGTCTAAATTCATCAGATAATTTATGATATTGACCAGAAGCCGAAAGGGTAAAATCACCTTCCTTGCCAAACTGTTTTTTATACAATTGCTTAATTCTTTTTTCGTAGTTCTTATCTAAAAAACCAGAATAAAAGTTTACTCCAACAACTCCACCATTTTTCTTCAAGGCTGCTAATTGGTCATCTTTCAAATTTCGATAATGCGGTGTTAATCGATAAGCATTACTATGCGAAACTAAAATTGGTTTTGTTGAAGTCGCTATCACATCATAAAATGTTTTTTCGCCACCATGAGAAAGATCAACCATCATACCCAGTGCATTCATTTTCCGAATAATATCTTTTCCTAAATCTGTCAAACCTTTTCCTTCTGTAGATTTTGTTTTAGATTCTTCTGCGGCACATGTGGCCCAGGGGAGATCATAATTCCATGTTAAAGTCAAATAACGAGCTCCACGATTATATAACGTTTCAAGATTAGCAATACTACTTTCAATCATATTGCCTCCTTCGATACCAATCACAGCCGCTATTTTACCTTGCATCGTGATTTGATCGATTTCTGCACTGCTTTTTGCTAATTTGATTTTATCTGGATTTTTAGCCAGTACTTTTTCTAAAGCATCAATCTGATCATTTGCATGTTTAAATGCTTCTGTTTTCCATTTATTGTCATCAGACCAAACAGCAAACACTTGAACATCCACCCCACCCTCAATCAAACGAGGAATATCAGTATGGTTAGTTTCCAAACGATCGCTAATATCTTTACCTTTCAGAATGGAAGTAATAATCACATCATTATGTCCATCCACAACAGTCAACGATTTATGAATCTCCTGATAATCTTGTGCTTGAACCATCCCTATACTAGAGGTGACCATTGCGACTTGTAAAATAAAAATTTTCATAAATGTCATTTTTTTTCTTATTCAATTACCTCGTATATAGCATCTTGTATGCGGCTCCGGATATTAAGATTCAATAATTTCGTAGAAACTTGAGGGTGTACACGGTTTGACAGAAAGATATAAATCAATTGATTTTGTGGATCGATCCAAATACAAGTACCTGTATATCCCGTATGTCCATATACCGAAGGGTTAGATAATTTTGATGGATATTCATTTTTTAAGTTTGCATCCCAACGGTCAAAACCCAATCCCCGTCGGCTTGATAGTGATTGTTTCGAGGTAAATTGTTCGACAGTTTCAGCCTTAAAATACCGCTCTCCCCCATATTCACCTTTATTCAGTAACAGTTGTCCATAGATTGCCAAGTCATTAGCTGTTGCAAATAATCCGGCATGGCCAGCTACACCACCAGCCATCGCCGCACCTTGGTCATGTACATACCCCTGTAGTAACACCTTTCTAAAGGAAGTATCCAGTTCTGTGGGTATAATCACCTCTTTCGCAAAGCGTGCCCTTGGATTATAACCAGCAGTCTTCATCCCCAATGGTCGATAAAAGTTATTTTGCACATAATCTTGAATTGGTATTGCAGTCTGATGTTCTGCCACTTCCTTCATCACATACATGCTAATATCACTATACACATAATTCCCAATAGGCTTCACCTCCGAATTAAGCATCTCTGGCCACATCACCTTTTGATAATAATCATGAACCAGGTAAGCACTATCGGCTACCTTGACATCATGAGAAGGAGAATAAAAACGTTGTAAATCTCCCGATTTCAAATTTTTATAAAATGGGATATAGGGCGTAAACCCAGCTTCATGAAGCATGACACTTTTTAATGGGATATCCTTTTTATTCGTTGATTTAGCCTGCCAAAGGTAATCGCCGATTGGCTTATTTAAATCAACGACCCCTTGCTCTGTCAACCGCATAATAACAGGTGTAGTACCAACTATTTTACTGATAGAGGCCAAATCAAAAATGTTATCAATGGTCGTTGGTTCTTTTTTTGAATAAGTATGGTAGCCATATCCTTTTTCAAAGATTACTTGACCATTCTTAATGACCATGACAACTGCACCTGGTGTTGCCTCTTCAGCTATGGCTTCTTCAGCAATTGCGTCTATTTTCTTCGATAATTTAGCAAGGTGCATGGCATCATAATCGTCGACATATTGAAGTCGAATTTGACCGGTCGCCTCCCCCATACCCTGAGTCATATGGGTAGCATATGTTCGATTAAGCTTATTGACTGTAGAAACACCTCCAAAAATCGACATTGCTGCATTTTTCTGCGTTTTAACCGAACTATCTTGATTCCACAAAATAGGGGTAGTAAAGTTATTGAGCAAGGACAAAGCCTCCCCTTTTCCAAAAATTGCTAAAATGATATTTTTGTTATTAGCTTTTGCTTGTTGCAATTGGGCTATAATAGTGGTTGTGAGCGCTTCAGATTTGATTGCCACAATAACAACGTTGCTGTATTTAATCTGTTCATCAAAATGATTAAAATCAGCATAACTAACATCAGCATAACGTGATAATTGATTATTAAACGCACTAAAAAAACTAGAATCCACTGTACAAACAGTAATCTTAGACTGATCTAACTTGCCTAAAGGAAGTAAGGCATCGACATTATTAAGAAGCACGGTTTCGTTAATAATAGTAGATTTATATTGGGCATGTAAGCGATTTGGATGGAGATAACCTATTGCAAAAAGTGCAATAAATAGAAGTCTTATGCTACTTATCATCTTGTAATCTAAAAAGGTTTATATGTAAATGTACAAATAAAAGATTTACAATCATGCACAAAAACGCAACATTAAAATTTCTCACAATTAATAATCCTATTTTCCTCTAAAAATCATTTCTTGATGGAAGAGGAAGACTCGACAAGTGCTTAGCATCATGAGCCCCAAATAGAAAGACACGAACGAATAAATTTGTTTTATATATGACACAATTAAAATTGTAAATAAAACAAATTTATCTAAGTTTGAGATATGCCGGAGCTATTAGAAAACAGAACTATTTTTTCATTGCTGGAAGTAACACGCAGCATTCAAAAAACTATTGCTGAGCGTTATAAGAGCTTGTACTGGATTAAAGCGGAAATGAATAAATTAAATCATTATTCGCATTCCGGCCACTGCTATCCAGAACTAGTAGAAAAAACGAATGGAAAAATCGTTGCAGAGATACGTTCTATCCTTTGGAAGGCAGATTATAATAGGATCAACAATCTCTTTCTAAAAATAGCGCAAGAACCCTTACGCGAAGGCATCACCATGTTATTTCAAGCAAGTATTTCTTACGACCCAATGTATGGATTAAGTCTACGAATTGTTGATATTGATCCCACATTTACATTAGGAGAGCTTGAAAAAGAAAAAATATTGAGTATCAATAAACTTAAAGAAGAAGGTGTTTTTGATACTAACCGCAATCTGCCATTTCCAACATTGCCAAAACGACTAGCTATTATTTCAGTTGAAACAAGTAAAGGTTTATCTGATTTCTACAAAATTATCAATCAAAACCCTTGGGGATATAAGATTGAACAAACACTATATCCTGCGCTGCTGCAGGGAGATAAATCCGTCCCATCTATTATTAAGCAATTATCAATCATTGCAGAACGTTCTGATTCTTACGATGCTATTGCAATTATTCGAGGCGGTGGTGGCGAAGTTGGCTTATCAAGTTACAACAACTACTTATTAGCAAAAGCAATCGCTATTTTCCCACTTCCTGTTTTAACAGGTATAGGGCATTCCACAAATCTTACTGTCAGCGAAATGGTTGCTTATAAAAATGCAATTACCCCAAGTGAGCTCGCTGATTTTTTAATTCAAAAATTTCATAATTTTGCCATTCCATTGGATCAGTTGACCAGTAGGATATTAGAAAATACAAACGTAATTTTCAAAACTGAAAATGAAAGATTAAAAGCTTTCGCCTCAGCGATTAAATGGTCTGCACAGCAATCCATTCAACAAGCTAAAGTCGATTTATCTGCTTTTGAAAAGGATATGAAAACAAATCTAGCTTACATCTTTAGGCAAAAATATACCACAATGGACCATCTGGAAAAGATTATCCAATTGGCCGATCCTATTCGCCTCCTTAAAAAGGGTTATTCGATTACCAAAATAAATGGTGAGTTGCTCGTGTCAATCGACCAGCTCAAGGAGCAAGATGTAATAACTACACAAGTTTGGGATGGAGAAGTCATCAGTATAACACAAAAAATAAATAATAATGGAGAGTAATTATACGTATACCGACGCATTTGCAGAATTGGAACAAATCGTAAAGGACATTGAAACAGGTAATACAAATATTGATGCTCTTTCTAAAAAAATAAAAAGAGCATCCGCATTGATTCAAATTTGTAGGGCACAGCTCACTTCGACAGAAGAGGAGGTCAATCTTTTACTAAAAAACTTGACTCCAATTGAGAATGAGGAAGAATAGCTAGTGTCTCAGCAAATGATAATAGTGGTTATCGAGATGTTTTCTTATTCCATCTTTAAAGGCCATCACATCACCGCCCTTCAATAATGCCACTAATTGCTGGTGTGAAACGAATTCTTTTGGTGACCTATTTTTATTCAAAAGACCACTATCATGTACATATTGAAAGATAGGCAATAACAACTCTTGAAAATCCATGAGCATTTTATTACCCGAAATTTTATATAGTTTCCCATGAAATGCAACCTCTTCTTCAATCTGGAATAATGTTGTCTCCATATCATAAGACTCACGGAGCACTATTTCTTCCAACTCTTTGATGTCTAAATCTGTAGTACGGTCGAATATCAATTCAGCCATTCCCACCTCTAATGCAAGACGCATTTCAAAAATATCTTTTAATGTATCTTCATTTAACATGGCAGGATGGAAAACCTTTTTTAATGGAGATAGCAGATTTGGATTGGTCAAAACTGCACCTTTATTTTTTCCAGATTCAATTAGACCTATCATGCGTAAGCGCAAAAGTGCCTCCCGAATCACAGTTCTTGATACACCAATACTTTCCGATAATTCTGCTTCTTTAGGCAAAGACTCTCCTATCTGAAGGTTACGGGTGCGAATTAAATTAATAATATGATTCTCTACTTTATCTACTAAACTTGAGGTATCTACATTTTCTAGCATAGAATTTTCTGTTATAATGATGGTTATTGATTAAGGTCTGTACAAATGTTACATTTTTTTTCATCATTTACTTGCTATAATACAGATAAAAGAATAATTTTAAACTCTAAATGTATGACATAATGCTTTTAACTGATAAACGTGCCTCTTTTGCCTTGAAAAAATAGGTACAGACTAGGTTTTGATCATTACAATTATAAATGTTTATTCCAATTAACGCGAACAATTGAGTGCTATACTAAATGAACGGCAATAGGCTACATATTCGAATTAATCTGGAAAGGGAAGACTGGCAAAATTATTACACTAAACACCAAATCGTTAAGAAACTATAATTATTACACGAATGAGCAATTACAAGTTACAAGGCCTCGTTGCCGCACCATTTACGCCCATGCTAACAAATGGCGATATCAACATTGCTGCAATTCCGGCATATTACGCCTTATTGAAAAAAAATAAGGTTTCTGGAGCATTTATTTGCGGCTCCACGGGTGAGGGTGTATCCTTAACTTTTGACGAAAAAGTGGCTATTATGCAAACTTGGGCAGATATCACTGCAATGGACAAAGATTTTAAAGTGATAACACTTGTCGGAGGAACGAATATCAAGGAATGCTGTATATTGGCACAAAAGGCCGAAGAAATTGGTTTATTCGGGATTTCGTTTACCTCACCCTTCTATTTCAAGCCTGCCAATGTTGACCAATTAGCTAAATGCTGTACAGAGATAGCCGCAGCAGCACCTAATACGGCATTCTACTACTACCATATCCCTGTATTAACAGGTGGCAACTTTCAAATGATTGATTTATTAAAAGCAATTGATGGAAAAATCAGCAATTTCGCAGGGATAAAATATACGCATGAAGATTTCATGGACTATCTTTCTTGCTTAAATTTTGCTGATCGCAAATACGATATGTTATGGGGTAGAGATGAAAATATGCTATCTGCACTTGTCTTAGGAGCTAAAGGAGCTGTTGGAAGTACCTACAATTATGCAGCCCCCCTATACCTTGACCTGATCAAGGCATATGAAAGTGGTGATTTTGAAACTGCCAATGCTTTACAACAAAAATCTATCGATATGATTACATTGTTGGGGAAATATGGCGGTATCTCAGTGGGCAAATCTTATATGAAATTAATTGGACTCGACTGCGGAACATTCAGACTTCCGGTACGCAATATGTCTGCACAAGATTATGAAAACTTTAAAGCTGATGTAGCAACCTTACATTTTCCAGATTTCCAATCTACAATTTAATGGTATGAAAATTATTCCTCTTTTACTAAGCACTTTTATATTTATGCAATGCAACACAGCTAACAAGAACGCAGAAATCATGTGGTCCAATACAGATTCTTTGCCAAAAACGGTTAATGGTCAAACCCAACTTGGGGTTGCTGGTCCACTTGTAGGAATTCATCAGAATCATCTATTGATTGCTGGCGGTGCCAATTTTCCAGAAAAGATGCCTTGGGAAGGAGGAATAAAAAAATATCAACGTTCAGCCTACATTTATCAGATCAAAGATCAGTCCCTAAAGCTAGCAGACACGCTATCTTTTGACACTTCAACTGCATATGCTGCAAACTGTAGTACGAAAGAAGGAATATATACTGCAGGGGGAGAAAATGAATCGGGTGCTTCATCACAATTCCATATTTATAAATGGAACGGTGAACAACATAACTTTGACGTCCAAAAACTGTCTGACCTACCTATCCCACTCAGTAATGCGAGTTTGGTGGCTAGCGAGGATAAACTATATTTAGTTGGTGGTGAAAATACCACCCTTGTTTCCGATAAAATATATCAATATGACCAAGAGTGGAAAGAATACCTAACTCTTCCTTATCCTATAACGCATACCGTTGCGGTGGTTAAAGAAAATTACCTATACCTATTCGGAGGTCGTACCCGAGAAACGAATGCCATCAGTACATTATACAAATCTTGTTACAAAATAGACCTCAAGACAAAAGAAATTGTTCAGATAGCCGATTTACCTGAAGCCCTTTCCGCAGGAACAGGTTTCAAAGATAATAAGGGCCGTTTATTTTTAGTCGGTGGTGATAATGGTACAACATTCCACAAAGTAGAGCACCTAATCCTAAAAATCGCCAATGAAGCGAATCCAATACATAAAGAAAACCTGATCGAAGAAAAAGCAACGATACAATCAAAACATCCTGGGTTTACAAAAGAGGTGTTACAATATAATGAAAAATCCAATACATGGAAGGTGGTTAGCAACTTAGCTGTAGGTGCTCCTGTCACAACAACGGCTGTTTACCATGACCAACACGTTTATATTCCTTCGGGGGAAATTAGAGCAGGTGTCAGATCTGCTGGAATATTGACGGGAACAATAAACTAAACGAATAGATAAACCTAATCATGATAAAAAATCACAAATACTACCCTTGGATCGTTGTCGGTCTACTTTGGGTCGTCGCATTATTAAATTACATGGATAGACAAATTCTGTCTACTATGCGCCCGACTATGCAAGTAGATATTGTCGAATTGCAGTCTGCAACCGTCTTTGGACAACTTATGGCTATATTCTTATGGATTTACGGATTAATGAGCCCCGTTTCTGGCATTTTAGCAGATAGGCTCAATCGTAAATGGCTCATCGTTGGCTCTCTTTTTATCTGGTCTTTAGTTACCTCATTGATGGGCTATGCCACCACTTATCCAGAACTCATGATATTAAGGGGAATCATGGGTGTTTCCGAAGCCATTTATATACCTGCCGGACTGTCTCTCATTTCTGACTTTCACAGCGATAAATCCCGTTCGTTAGCAATAGGGATACATATGACGGGACTCTACACGGGGCAAGCTCTAGGCGGTTTTGGAGCAACATTGGCAAGTTCATACTCATGGCATAGCACCTTTAAAGTTTTTGGTTTAGTGGGCATATTATATGCCTTTGTGCTGCTGTTTTTTCTTTCCGAAGCACCAGTAAGAACTGAAAAATCAGAGCAATCTGAAAAACCAGTAAATAGTTTTAAAGCCATAGGCATGTTGCTGAGCAATATCTCTTTTTGGGTCATTCTCTTTTATTTTGCAATTCCGAGTTTACCCGGTTGGGCGACCAAAAACTGGCTACCTACCCTATTCTCAGACAACCTAAATATCTCGATGGCACAGGCTGGTCCACTTTCCACCGTTACCATTGCCGTCTCGTCTTTTCTAGGCGTTATATTTGGGGGTTTATTATCTGACCGATGGATTCAAAAAAATGTTAAAGGTCGTATCTATACTTCAGCTATAGGATTATTATTGACCATTCCTGCTATGTTCTTAATCGGCTATGGCCACCATGTCATACATGTTGTCGGTGCAGGATTAATGTTTGGTTTTGGCTTTGGTATGTTCGACGCCAATAATATGCCTATTTTATGTCAGTTTGTACCTAGTAAATTCCGCGCAACAGCATATGGTATCATGAACATGCTGGGCGTTATGGCAGGAGCATTCATCACTAAAGTGTTAGGCGCTTCTGCTGATGAAGGAAAATTAGGTAAGGACTTTGCACTTCTAGCTGTCATTGTCCTTGTCGTAGTAGTCATTCAACTTGTTGTATTAAAACCCAAATCAAATGCTTCGCTTGATTAAGAAACTAGTACTCATATTGCCCATACTGCTATGGAGCACCATGATGGTATCCGCCCAGAAAAAAGTCGCTTGTATTGGCGACTCCATTACAAAAGGGTTAGGATTAAAAAATGGTGAAAAAACTTATCCCGAACAACTTCAAGAATTGCTAGGGATAGATTTTGATGTTCAAAATTTCGGTTTTAGTGGCGCTACATTACTCAGTAAAGGACATAAACCCTATATTGAAACTTCAGAATATAAACAAGCGCTCGCATTTCAACCAGACGTCGCTATTATAGCACTAGGGGTAAACGATACTGACCCCCGAAACTGGCCTAATTATGGTGACGAATTTGAAAAAGACTATAGTACCCTAATCAGTAACTTAAGGAAGGTAAATCCAAAAGTTGCCATCTATATCTGCAACCTTACGCCCATCTTTAGCGGCCATACCCGCTTCTTATCGGGCACTCGCGATTGGTATCAAGCTATTAGCCTATTGATTCCAACAATCGCGCAACATAATCAAGTACAGTTAATCGATATCAATGGGCCGCTGAAGAGCCGAATAGATTTATTCGAAGATAATGTGCACCCCAGTTCGGAAGGTGCTGCCATCATAGCAAATCAAGTTAGTCAAGCCATACAGGGAGTCAATCAACCACTTGCGGTAGCACTTAATTTTGGAGATCATATGGTCTTACAACGAAATCGGGAAAACCCTATTTTCGGAAAGGCAAGCTCCAATATACATGTCAAGTTAAAGTTCAATCAAAAAACCTATCAAAGTCAGGCAGATGAAAATGGAAACTGGTCGATTCTTTTACCCGCCATGCCTGCTGGAGGGCCATTTGAAATTCAGATACAAACTGATAATCAGCAAATAAACTTGAATGATGTACTGTTTGGTGATGTCTATCTCGCATCGGGACAATCGAATATGGCATTTGAACTCAAATATGCAACTGGGGCAGATAGCTTGATACAAATAAACTCACCTCAAGTACGATTATTCAAAAACAACAATCTTGTCCAAACCAATCCTGTATCTTGGGATTTAGCGACACTGGATAAAATAAACAAATTAGATTTTTTTACGGGCAATTGGAGTACCTCAACCAAAGAAGATAAGGTGAATTTTTCAGCGATAGCTTATACCTTTGCGTATGAATTAGCAAAAAAGACAAACATCCCGATTGGCATCATAGAATTGGATGTACCGGGTTCGAATACCGAATCCTGGATAGATCGCACAACCTTGGAAAACGACAATTTACTGGCCACCTATATCCATAATTGGAGAAAGTCTGATTTCATACAAGATTTTTGCCGAACGCGATCCGATCAAAACCTTTCGCTTTCATTAGTCAAAAATCAAAGACACCCCTATGAACCCGCTTACAATTTTGAAGCCGGTATCAAGCATTGGTTAAAAACACAATTCACAGCTGTCTTATGGTATCAGGGAGAAAGCAATGCACATAATATTGAACTCCACGAAAGATTATTTAAGACGTTAATAAAATCATGGCGCCACAATTTTAATCAGGATCTTCCATTTTATTACGTGCAGCTCTCGAGCATCAACCGTCCTTCGTGGCCTCGATTTAGAGATAGCCAGCGTCAGATGGATCAGCAAATTGAAAACACCTTTATGGCGGTATCTTCCGATGTTGGAGACCCAACAGATGTACACCCAAAAAATAAAATCATTATCGGAAAGCGTTTAGCAAAATTGGTACTAGCACATGAATATAAATCCAAAATAAACGCCGACTACCCAGCATTTGACCACTATCAGAAAAAAAATGAAGTGGTAACGGTCTATTTTCAAAATTGTAAAACACTCCAAACAAAAGATCATCAGCCCTTACAGGGGTTTATCTTGGTCGATGAAAAGGGATTTGACCTGCAACCAGAAAGTATGTCGATTCAAAAGAATCGCGTAATCATCCAATTGCCTCGGGATAAAAAAATAAAAGAAATACGATACGCCTATTCACCCTATAGTACTGCAAATCTGGAAAACGAATCTGGTATTCCAGCTTCAACCTGCAGTTTTAAAATTGACTAAAACTATGTATACGTTAACACAACTCGAAGAACTCGAAAAATTTTATAAAACACAGTTAGTAGAAGATACGGTTCCATTCTGGTTCCCAAAATCATTCGACCTTGAAGATGGAGGCTACTTACTGATGCGTGATCAGGACGGAAGCTTAATTGATGACGACAAAGCCGTTTGGATTCAAGGTCGTGCGACATGGTTATTGGCAACACTTTATAACACCGTGGAACCGAAACAAGAATGGTTAGATGGTGCAAAACTTGGTTACGATTTTATCCGTAAGCATTGTTTTGATACTGACGGCCAGATGTTCTTCCATGTCACCAAAGATGGTCAACCGATTAGAAAAAGAAGGTACTATTTTTCGGAAACATTTGCAGTTATTGCATTTGCAGCATATGCAAAAGCCTCTGGAGATCAAGAAGCGGCAGACCTATCTCGAGCTATTTTTGGGAAATGTATCCAGTATACATCCGGAGAGCTAAAGCTCGCTCCAAAGTTTACCGGTACAAGACCTTCAAAAGGTATTGGCGCCCCCATGATCATGATCAATACAGCACAACAATTACGCGAAACAATCGGAGACCCGCGTTGTGACGAAGCGATTTTGAATTGGATCAAGGAAATTGAAGTTAACTTTGTCAAACATGACCTACAAGTCGTCATGGAACAGGTTTCACCAACAGGTGAAATCATTGATCATATAGACGGAAGAACCTTAAACCCTGGACATGCGATAGAAGGTGCTTGGTTTATTCTTCATGAAGCAAAATATCGTAATCATGACCCCGAACTCATTGCATTAGGTTGCAAAATGTTAGATTACATGTGGGAAAGAGGTTGGGATAAAGAGTTTGGTGGTATACTATATTTTAGAGATCTATACAATAAGCCTGTTCAAGAATATTGGCAGGATATGAAATTCTGGTGGCCACAAAATGAAACCATCATTGCCACACTTCTGGCTTATTTAATGACTGGAAACGAAAAGTATGCTGAGATGCACAAAAAAGTACACCAATATGCATATGAAAAGTTCCACGATAAGGAACATGGTGAGTGGTTTGGCTATCTACACCGTGATGGTACTGTCGCACAAACTGCCAAAGGTAATCTATTCAAGGGCCCATTCCACCTACCGCGTCAAGAGTGGTATTGCTGGACGATTTTAAACGATTTTAGGAAGCAGAATAATGAAATTTAATCGCATACTCTTAAGTCTCCTTGTTCTTAGCATATCTTGTCTATCGCCTACATATGCACAAGAAAATCTAATTCCGTTACCCATAAAAATGGAATTAAGGGATGGAGCACTCAATCTGAGCAATGGAATTATTCTAAAAAAAACAGATTCGTCTTTAACGGGGGAATATCTGCTCGCTTCCGCTATCATAGCTGAATGGAAAGTCGCAGAAAGTGCTGTAAACAACAAGCAACTTCCAACATTAGATCTTCAATTGATAGATGATGAAAGTGATCAGAAGCAACGAGAGGACTATATTATAAAAATAGACAATGGAGGTATTCGCATAATAGCACACTCACCTACCGGCATATTTTATGGCTTACAGACGTTAAGGCAATTTTCTGTTCAAAATAAATCGCTTGCACATTGCGAAATAAATGATCAGCCTGCATTCCCTTGGCGGTCTTTCCTAGTCGACGTTGGTCGTAACTATCAACCGCTGCATTTACTGAAAGAGCAGGTTGATATCATGGCGCAATACAAAATGAATGTCTTGCATTTTCATTTCACTGAAGACGTTGCATGGCGGTTAGCAAGCAAAAAATACCCAAATCTAACTGCCGCTTCAAATATAACACGAGGTGGCGGCGAGCATTATTCCGAGCAAGAGTTCAAAGAGCTTATTGCCTATTGCAAAGCCAGACATATCTTACTTTTACCTGAAATCGATATGCCCGGACATAGCCAAGCGTTCAAAAGATATTTTGGCGTAGATATGCAGTCTGACTCGGGGATTGTCTACATCAAAGAATTATTAAAAGAGTTCTCCCAGACCTATCAAGACCTTCCCTATTTACATATCGGAGGAGACGAGGTAAAAATAACCAATAAAAATTTTATGCCTGAAATCACAGAATACGTGGAAGAATTGGGCTATAAAACGATTGGATGGGAGCCTGGCAGCAACCTCATGCCACAAACGATCAGACAACTTTGGATGGGTGGTCCTAAACGTATTCCGGAACAAGGAGATTTGATTTATATAGATTCGAAACATCTCTACATTAACCATATGGATCCATTGGAAACAGTAACTACACTGTTTCATCGTAAAATTGGGGAGCAAGATAAGGAACACAAAAATCTAATCGGGGCAACGTTATGTGCTTGGCCAGATCGCGCGGTGTCCAAACCTCTGGATATGTTTTATCAAAATGCAGTATATCCTGCCCTCGTTACTTTTGCCGAGCGCGTCTGGCGAGGAGGAGGTCTTGCAGGATGGACTTGCAATATCGTTGATGAAAATACAATTGCTTACCAAGAATTCAAAAATTTTGAGAATAGGTTATTGAACCATAAAAACATGTATTTTTCAAACAAGCCATTTCCTTATGTAAAGCAAACCGGCTTAAAATGGGAACTCATCGGTCCTTTTCAAAATGAAGGTAATTTAACCCGTTCATTTCCGATTGAGCAACAACCCTATGCCGATGGTATAGAGGTTACTAAAACAGTAGAAGGGGGAACAATTATTTTAAGGCACTGGTGGGCAGATATTATACCTGGTGCTATTGAAGGGCCTCTCCCAAATACAACCTGGTATGCACGCACGAAAATATGGAGCGACAAGAATGAAAATAAATCCTTTTGGATAGGATTCAACAACCTTTCCCGTTCGTATGCAAGCAATACACCGAAAAAAGGTACATGGGATAATCTTGAAAGTAAAGTATGGGTCAATCATCAGCCTATACAACCCCCTCTCTGGCAACAAGCGGGTATCAAAGGTGATTTAGAAGTCCCTTTGATAGACGAAGGTTATACCTTCAGAAAACCAACGCAGATTTCTTTAAAAAAGGGTTGGAACGAAGTCCTCATCAAATTACCTGTCAGCGACTTTAAAGGAGAAGACTGGCAAAATCCTGTGAAATGGATGTTTACCCTTATACCAAGCAACTAATAAATAACACATAAAACTATGCAAAAACTATTTTTAACACTATCAATCCTGTTTTCTTCAGCTGTGATTTTTGCGCAAGAAACAATTGTTTTTAAGTCGGGCGAAGACGGTTACAAGAGTTATCGTATTCCCGCAATTGTCAAAGATAAAAGTAACAATCTCATTGCATTCTCAGAAGGTCGTGTAGACCATGCTGGAGATTATGGCAATGTTGATATCGTCTATAAAATCAGCGCTGACAATGGCAAAACATGGGGCCCGTTACAGATTGCCGTTGATCAAGATAAATTCCAAGCAGGCAATCCTGCTCCAGTAGTTGATCTTTTAGATCCCCAATATCCAAAAGGAAGAATTTTCTTGTTCTACAACACTGGAAATAACCACGAAGGTGAAGTTAGAAAAGGGAATGGCATTCGCGAATGTTGGTATATCACTTCAACAGATGCTGGTAAAACATGGACAGAACCAACGAATATTACGACAGTTGTACATCATCCAAACCAACCTTCATTCAACGCGAATTACACATCTAAAGAAGATTGGAGAGCCTACGCAAATACGCCAGGTCACGCTTTACAATTCGACTCTGGAAAATATAAAGGTCGCATCTATATCCCTGCCAACCACTCTGAAGGAGCTCCAAAATCAGCAGGAAAAGATTACTATGCACATAGCTACTATTCTGATGATCATGGAAAGACATTCAAAATTGGAAATACAATTCCCTTCGAAGGTGGGAATGAAACCATGGCTGCTCAAATCTCTGAAACAGGATTGTATATGAATACCCGAAACCAACAGGGCAACGTACGCAACCGCATCGTTTCCTACTCAAATGATGGTGGAGCGACTTGGGACACAACTTTCTATGACAAAAACTTACCTGACCCTGTTAATCAAGGTGCTACCTTATCGTGGAAAAAAGGTAAAAATTATATCTTAGCAGTTTGTAATGCAGCTTCTGAAAAAGACCGCGATAACTTAACCTTACGCATCAGTAAAGACCAAGGCAAAACTTGGTACTTTAACCATGTAGTAGCAAAAGCCCCTACTGGCTACAAGGATGCTGATTCTTACTCTGCCTATTCAGATATCGTTCTTATCAACAACAAGAAAATCGGCGTACTATATGAAAAAGGCAATTATGAAACGATTGTTTTCGATGCCGTTTCCTTCAAATAGTAACGTACCTCATTGAAGAATAAAAAAGGGTTTGTATCGATGAGATACAAACCCTTTTTTTGTTAAAATCGTTTATTAAATTAAAACATCGGTACCTCTATCAACAAAATCTGAGCATCTGCTGTTGCCTGCATTTCAATAGTATCAACATCCCAAATACCGATAGCATCCCGCCTGTTTAGAAGCTCTCCAGCGACTTGAATACTTCCTTCTAACACAAATACGTAAACACCTTTATGTTCTCCATGTAGCGCATAATCAACAACAGCATGAGCATCTAAATCCGCTAGATTAAAGTACGCATCTTGGTGAATCAATACCGCTTGACTATCTGCCTGATCTGGAGAAACGATTGTTGCAAACTTATTTTTTCGATCGATATCCAAATAAGTCTTTTGATCATAACTTGGTACCAATTGTCTTTCACGTGGAATTACCCAAATTTGTAAGAATTTCACGGGGTGCTCTTTGCTACCATTAAACTCAGAATGCGTAATACCTGTTCCTGCCGACATAATCTGCACATCACCGGTTTGGATATCACGACTTGTCCCCATACTGTCCTGATGTGATAAAACACCAGACAAAGGAATACTGACGATTTCCATGTTATCATGTGGATGACTTCCAAAACCATTTCCAGCTTCAACAAAATCATCATTCAGAACACGTAATGCACCAAAATTAAGTTTATCTTGATCGAAGTAGTTTCCGAAACTAAACGAGTGGGCACTTTTCAACCATCCAAAGTCAACATGTCCACGATTTTCAGCTTTATGTATTATCTTTTGCATTTTCCTATATTTATATGTTCCAACACTCAAATAACGTACCAAGCTCAAAATCAACAGACAAAGGCTTCTGAAAACCTGACATATTGACAATAAGCATTGTGAAATACTCTTTTTTAGACTTAATTCACATAAACATCCTAAATTATACTGTTAATGGTACCCAAGTCATCCATCAAATCATTTAATGATTACATTAAGGCTTTCAAATTCAATTCAGAAAAAGGTCGCACGATATCAATTTCTTCTTATTCAGATTAATGAGATTATTTGCTTAGTTCACACCTTTTAGATGGGGATATAGTTAGATTAAAAATTAGGTCAATAAAAAAAGCGACTTAATTTCTTAAGTCGCTTTCGTAGCCCGTAGGGGAATCGAACCCCTGTTTCTAGAATGAAAATCTAACGTCCTAACCCCTAGACGAACGGGCCATTTTTTGCATCTCCTGTAGGGAACTTCCCTGTTTGGAGATGCAAATATAGCCTTTTATATCAATCTTCCAAAAAAGATTTAAAAAAAATATTAAATCAAATCAAAACCAATATCTCTTCGGAAGTATTTACCGTCAAAATAGATTCTTCCTGCATCAGCAGTTGCTTGTTGCAACGCATCAAACAACGTGTCCTGCAACGTGGTTACCGCAATCACACGACCTCCCGAAGTCAACACTTGACCATCCTTCTCAGTTGTCCCTGCATGAAAAACAATTGATTCCTTTACATTCTCAATATTTGAAATTACTTTACCCGACTCGTAGTTTCCAGGATATCCACCAGCTACCAACATCACAGTCACTGCAGTTTTGGGACTAACAGTATAAGACCGAGTTTCCAAATTACCCTGAGCAACACCCTCTAATAAATCGATCAAATCCGACTCGATACGAGGCAAGACAGATTCTGTTTCGGGATCTCCCATTCTTACATTGTATTCAATCACCAAAGGCTCTCCATCTACATTCATCAATCCGATAAAAATAAATCCTTTGTAGGGCGTATTATCTTTCTTTAAACCTTCAACAGTAGGTTTAATAATACGTTCTTCAACTTTATTTAAAAATACTTCATCCGCAAAAGGAACTGGGGAAATGGAACCCATACCACCGGTATTTAAGCCCGTATCTCCTTCTCCAATTCGTTTATAGTCTTTAGCAGAAGGCAATACCTTATAAGAGTTACCGTCCGTCAATACAAATACAGAAAGTTCAATACCCTTCAAAAACTCTTCGACAACGACTACATCGCTTGCTGCGCCAAATTTAGAATCCGTAATCATGGCTTTCAGTTCTGTTTTTGCATCTTCCAATGTTTCACAGATTAAAACTCCCTTACCAGCTGCTAAACCGTCTGCCTTCAACACAATTGGTAGGTTTTGTGTTTCCAAATACGTCAGCCCTTCTTCTAAATTCGTTTTATCAAAAGAACGAGATGCCGCAGTAGGGATACCATGACGCTCCATAAATTGTTTTGAATAATCTTTCGAGCCTTCCAATTGTGCCGCCGCTTGCTGTGGACCTATAACAGGTATATGTTTCAAGTCGGCACGATTTAAGAAATAATCATGAATACCTTTTACTAATGGCTCCTCTGGACCCACTAAAACCATATTAATGTCGTTTTCCAAAGCAAAACTTGCAATGCCATCAAAGTCTGTTACTTTTAATGGAACGTTTTGACCATACGCACCTGTACCAGCATTTCCAGGAGCAATAAACAAATTTTGAAGACGCTTACTTTGCGAAAGTTTGTAGGCGAAGGCTGATTCACGACCGCCAGAACCAATAATTAGGATATTCATAGCACAAAGATATTTGTTTTAGGCTAATATTTAGAGAAAATTTAAAATTGATACCTTATCCTTTAAAAACAATGATTTCTTAAATTATTTTCGTAATTTTTCGCAAATATTAAATATAAATTGATTATAATTAGTTTATTACGATAAGCTATTAGCGCTATATCGATTCAAAACTATCAGACCTCAAAAAGTCTTTTATTTCGCATCATACCAAGGTAAAGAACCGCTAATCGAAAACGCATATTCTCCTTTCATAAAAAGGGAATTAGGCTTAAATTAAGATATGGAGATCAAAGTACTTGTAACAGCAAATCAGATATATAAAATTCACTTCAATAATAAATCGCGATAATTATGAAACATATCCTTGTTAAAACAGAAGACCGCATTGCGAATATATTCTTAGACCGAGGGAAATCCAATGCCATGGATACCGTTCTATTGGAAGAGTTAAACTCATGTATACACGATCTAAAACTGGACCCATCCATTGAGGGCGTCATCTTACATGGAAAAGAAGGTTTTTTTAGCGCAGGCTTGGATCTCATAACTTTATATGCGTATAATGAAGTTGAAATTAAAGAGTTTTGGCAATTATTTTTAAAAACAACAAATGACCTCGCATCATTTCCAAAACCGTTAGTAGCGGCTATTTCAGGTCATAGCCCCGCAGGAGGCTGTGTCCTGGCAATCTGTTGCGATTACCGCATTATGGCTGAAGGAAACTTTATGATCGGATTGAATGAAATCCCAGTAGGATTGATTGTCCCAGAAAGTATTTTTCACCTCTACAGCTTTTGGATTGGCAAAGCAAATGCTTATCGCTTGTTATTGGAAGGGAGATTACTAAGTCCACAAGAAGCCCTTAAAGTAGGTTTAGTCGATGAAGTAGTATCGGCAAATACCATTCAAACTGCTGCACTGCGTAAAATAAAAACAGTTACACAGTATAACAAAGATACTTGGCAAGCCTCTAAATTAAACTTCAGAAAGGAACTGCTTCAAAATCTAAGCTTAAACCAAGAAGAAACGATTGAAAAGATTTTAGTACAATGGTGGAAACCATCTACACGAAGCATCTTAAAAACAATCATTGATAATTTAACAAGAAATAAATAAAATAGAAACAAGATAAATGGATAATGCTTTTGATAAAGACATCGGTTATTATAATTTTGCAAGCAACTTAAATGAATTAAATCCGTTTAATAATGATGACAAATATGTTTAATAAAATATTGGCTTTCACGCTATTATCGATTATTTTTCTAAGCAGTTGCAACAGAACTGCAGATAAAAAGGAAAGTCAACGCGACTCTATCGATGCGATCGCTCCTGATAGCCTTTCGACAATAGTCGATTCAATAGACATTCCCATTGATGAAACCACTCAGGAAGAATCATTAGACTTAGCGATAGCAAAAATCACTCAGGCATTTAAAACACAGAACTCCAAAATGTTAAACGATTATATCGATAAGACAGTTGGTTTTTATACCCTATACAGACCTGGCGTACAAGCCATCTATGTCCATGCGACATCTTTTGATTTCAATCGGCCTATTCCTGATTACTATCCCTACACATCATCAAGCTTTTCCGGAAAAGTTACTTTCGGGCCATTACCAACTTACGATTGTGGAAAAGAGGCATGGAGTAAAAAAGGATTGTTCTGTAATAACAAGCAACATCCAACAGAATTATCCCATACAGCAAAATTTATGAATGAAATTCTTGATTCGAAAATATCAGCTGCTGAGATTCAAAAGTTAAAAGCATTAGAAGCGAAAAGCTATCGCGTGATATTGACGGACAAAAATGCTCCGCTTATATTTCACATCACAAGCAGAAACGGAAAATGGATCTTTACGGTACTCGATCGCGCCTATGGTGGATGCGATGCTTAACAAGGCATATTTTATTTAAAAATAAAGCAATACATTCCTAAAAAATATTTAATTTGACGGTTTTAATTCACAACAACAATGAATAATCTGGATCAAGAAATACAAGCAAAAGTCAATCAATGGCTTAGCACAGAATATGATGAAGTAACGAGAACGGCGTTGCAAAAGCTAATTGACAACAACGAAATCACAGAATTAACAGATTCATTTTATAAAGATTTAGAATTTGGAACGGGTGGCTTACGCGGAATAATGGGTATCGGCTCCAATAGAATGAATAAATATACCATCGGAAAAGCAACACAAGGATTAGCGAACTATTTAAAAAAACAATTCCCAAACCAAACCATCAAAGCTGCTGTTGCCTTTGATAGCCGCAATAATTCGAAGGCTTTCGGTCAACTTGTTGCTGATGTATTCGCAGCTAATGGGATACAAGTATATTTATTTAATGAGCTTCGTCCCACCCCTCTATTGTCTTTTGCAATCCGTCACTTCGGTTGCCAAAGCGGTGTCATGCTGACTGCGTCTCACAATCCAAAAGAATATAACGGATACAAAGCCTATTGGAATGATGGTTGCCAACTAACTGCCCCACATGATGCCAATGTAATTGCTGAAGTAAATGCCATTCAAAATGTTTCAGAAATCTTATTTCAACCCATCCCTGAGAACATAATCCCTTTAGGTGAAGAGATTGATGACATCTATATTGAAGAAAATAAAAAATTAAGCCTCCACCCAGAAGCAGTTCAAGCTGAAAAAGATCTTAAAATCGTATTCTCTCCCATCCATGGTACAGGAATTACGATTGTTCCAAAAATGTTAAAAGCTTGGGGATTTGAAAATATCTCAGTTGTTGAAGAGCAAGCAACTCCCGATGGAAATTTCCCGACGGTTATCTATCCAAATCCTGAAGAAGAAGATGCCATGGCACTGGCAAAAAAGAAAGGTGAAGAGCTGGATGCAGACCTTGTACTGGCGACAGATCCGGATGCTGATCGCGTTGGAATAGCTGTGAAAAATGATAAAGGAAACTTCCAATTACTCAATGGAAACCAGATTGGCAGCCTACTCGTTTATTATGTATTGAGCGCTAAAAAAGAGCTGAACCAGCTCAATAATAATCCTTATGTAGTCAAAACAATTGTAACAACAAACCTCCAAGCCGATATTGCAAGGCATTTTAACGTTCCCTATCATGAAACATTAACAGGCTTCAAATACATTGGCGAGTTAATGACCAAACTAGGCGATTCGGCGACATATCTTGTCGGCGGAGAGGAAAGCTATGGTTATTTAGTCGGAAGTCTTGTACGCGACAAGGACGCTCCAAATGCATGTGCTTTCTTGGCCGAGATGACAGCCTACTATAAATCAAAAGGCAAGTCGCTCTTCGATGTCTTACTCGATATTTATCAAGAATTTGGTTGTTACCAAGAGAAATTGGTTTCACTTACTAAAAAGGGTAAAGCGGGTGCTGAAGAAATCATAGAAATGATGGATAAACTACGCAACGACCTTCCAAAATCTTTAGGAGGCATCCCAGTTATTGAAGTCCGTGACTATGAACGTTCAATTGCCATTAATATCGCTTCAGGAGACAAAAAAGTAATCGATCTACCTCAGTCTGATGTTTTACAATTCATCACGGCCGATGGCGATGTAATCTCAGCAAGACCATCAGGTACAGAACCTAAAATTAAATTTTATTGTTCTGTCAAAGCACCTTTAACAGATAAAGCTGCATATGACGAACTCCAAAAAGAACTAACAGCAAAAGTGGACCGAATGATGGCCGATATTATTTAATTGGCGATATGAAAAAGTGGAAACTACTCGCATCAGAATACATCTGTAAAGCCCCTTGGGCGACATTGAGAAGAGATACATGCGAACTGCCCAATGGCAAGATTAACGACCATTACTATGTGCTAGAATACCCGAATTGGGTCAATATGGTTGGTATTACAACAGACAATAAGCTAATCATAATCAAGCAGTATCGTCATGCAGCAGGTGAAATCATCCTTGAGATCCCAGCGGGTACAATGGAACCAGGAGAAGAACCACAATATGCTGCAGAGCGAGAAATGCTGGAAGAAACAGGTTATCAATTTTCCAAGATTGAAAAAATTGCAGAACTATATGCCAATCCGGCCACAAGTAAAAATATCACCCATACCTACCTCATGCAAGGAGGAGTAAAAGTACAAGAACAGGATTTGGATGAAAGTGAAGATATCGATGTGTTTCTGGTCTCTTTAGAAGAAGCAAAGGAATTGCTGCTTCAAAACAAATTTGGTCAAGCATTACAGAGTTCAGCGCTATTTTATGCCTTTCACAAATTGAAAATATTTGATGCATAATTGAGGTCAAATTTTACAAATAAAGCTTAAAAAAGGGTTATTTTGATATCAAAATAACCCTTTTATTATCAATCGACTAATTATTCTCTTATCAGCCTTTCGTTTTCAGCAAACTAGCATTTTTCGTACCTTTGCAGCATGGTAAGAGAAATATTTGAAACCAAAAGAAAAGCGCTAAGAATCAATCTAAATGCAGAGATTTATGGCACCTTTGCCGAAATTGGAGCTGGTCAAGAAGTTGCCCGTAATTTTTTCAATGCAGGAGCAGCATCCGGAACAATTGCCAAAACAATGTCGGCTTATGATATGACTTTTAGCGATGCCATCTACGGAGAAGAAGAAGATGGTCGGTATGTAAGTCGTACCCGTTTAACGAAAATGTTGAAACATGAATTCGACTTATTGACCAAACGCTTACATGGTGAAAAATATTGTAATAAAAAATTCTTTGCCTTTGCAGACACCGTCACTACATTAAACTTTACTAAAACCAATGAACCTCATGGTTGGATTGGTTTAAGATTTCAACACGAAGTAGACGGCCCTACCAATGACATCATTATACATGTTAGACTACTCGATAGTGACAACCAATTACAGCAAAAAGTATTGGGTATTATCGGAGTCAACTTACTATTTGCAGCTTACTATTACACCGACAATATACAGACCATGATCGAATCATTGGTCGACAATCTATCGGTGGGTTCTGTTGAAATTGATTTAGTAAAAGCAAGCGGTCCTTTATTTGAAAGCGTCAATGAACGACTCATTAATCTATACCTAATCGCAACGGGTTTTGCTAAAGCAGCAATCTTTAAACCAAATGGTAAAGCTGCACAGATAAAAGACTACCTGTATAAAAAGAATATCATTCTTTTAAGAACAAAATATAGACAAAAATCACTTCCTAACTTTGACTTATTCAACCTTGCCGTTGAACAATTTAAAAAGAACACCGGAGCAACTACAGAAAATACCGTTGTATTGATCGAAGTTTTAATGGGAAATGTCTTAGAGGAAGATCATATCATCACAGACAAAGATCTCGAAGAGTTTGCACATCGTGCAGAGGAACTTTGTTCCACAGGCAACAACATTATTGTCAGCAACTTTAGGAGAAACAATCACCTAGCCGAGTTTATCAATAACTTTAAACCCAAAAATATCGGTATTGCCACCAATGTGTCCAACCTACGAAATATCTTCAACTCGGACAATTACAATAAGGAGCACTACACCAACGAACTTCTTTCTTACATTTCGGGCATGTTCAATAAGAACATCAAACTGTATGCATATCCCTATTTGTTGAAGAAAGAAAACAAGATCATTACCACAAAGAATATGTCAGTTTCAGAAGAGGCTAAACCCTTATTTGATTTCTTGATCAAAAACGGCTATATCATAGACATCGAAAATTACGACATTAAATATGTTAAGACGGTCTAGCGCATATGAGATATAAAAAAATGGGTTCCAAATTGGAGCCCATTTTTTTATAATACCTTTTTATATATCGAGTACAATATCTTCAGATCTTGATCATTTAATAAAGCTACGTTAACATTATTTTGAATATAGTGCTGTTTAAAAGCCTTTATAGCAGCATCTAAATTCTTAACATCATAGCCAATGATCCTTAAGGCTAACTTTGGATTAAAATCCAATGGAGGCGTCTCCAAATACTCGTCGTACCAATACCCAAAGCCCCTATCTGCTAAATTCTTCCAAGGAAAACGAGAAGGGTCATTTTTACGAGTTGGAGCCAGATCCATATGACCAATGAAATTTGCCTGCGGAATATTGTATTTCACCTTCAGGTACGACAGCAATTCCATAAGCGCATTGATCTGTACATCCGTCCACGGATCCGTTGTGCCGTTATTATCCAGCTCGATACCGATAGAAGATGAGTTAAGATCCATATCATTGCCCCACTTACCCAGTCCAGCATGATGAGCACGATAATAGTCATTGACCATTTGCACCACCTTACCTGTACGCCCAACTACGTAGTGTGCGCTAACGCCGGCCTTCTCCGAATGAAAGGTACGTATCGTTTGTCCTAAAGAATCTTGTGCAGTATGGTGGATAACAACATAGTTCGGTTTACGCATACCAAAATTAGTCGATGCTATCCATTCTTTTTCAATAGATGCCGGTAATTTCATGATTGCTTGATTCACAACAGGGTTAGCACCATATTCTTTTGAAAATTCCTTTGCCTTTTTCTTATAGATTTTTTCTGTAGCGGCATACTTACCTGTCGAACAGGACGCAAATAAACCAGCTATAAGGAGAAAAGTTAATGTTGATTTTATTTTCATTATTAAATAATTACGACATGAGCCCGCAGGCTCGACTTGTTTATCATTTATTTTTAAGGCATTCAAGTTCCATTCAGCAGTTTTAAAGAAAATGAAGCTTGTCTAAGTTATTCATTTCTTTCAAATTATTGACCCAAAGATACTTCTAAATTTAAAATATGCACGCTTACAGATGAGTTTGATAGCAGCAAGAGAACGGCATCAAGTTGATCCCTAAAACGGCCATTAAACAAAAAAAGCCTTCATGATGAAATGAAGGCTTTTTTTTATTTATATGCTTTGACTATGCTTCAGCGTATTCTTCAATAGAAGGACATGAACAAATTAACGTTCTATCCCCTTGAGAATCGTTTACACGACCTACAGAAGGCCAAAATTTACGATCTTTCAAATAAGATAAAGGATATGCCGCATTTTGACGAGAATATGGTCTATTCCACTCATCAGCTGTAACAATTGCAGCTGTATGAGGAGCATGTTTCAATACGTTCTCTACACGATCAACTTCACCCGCTTCCACCGCAGCAACTTCCGCACGAATAGCAATTAAAGCGTCGCAGAAGCGATCGATTTCAGCTTTAGACTCAGACTCCGTTGGTTCAACCATTAATGTACCTGCAACTGGGAAAGAAACTGTTGGCGCATGGAAACCATAATCCATCAATCTTTTTGCAATATCAGCAACTTCAACACCTACATTTTTATAGGAGCGACAATCTAAAATCATCTCATGTGCACAACGACCATTAATACCTGAATATAAAACTGGATAATGGTTTTCTAAACGAGACTTGATATAGTTCGCGTTTAAAATAGCTGTTTTAGTAGCTGTTGTCAATCCGTCACCACCCATCATAGCGATATAAGCATGAGAGATAATTAAGATAGAAGCAGAACCAAATGGAGCTGCAGATACCGCAGTGATACCTTCTTCGCCAGAAACTTCTACCACTTCGTGGTTAGGTAAGAAAGGTACTAAGTGTGCTGCTACGCCGATTGGACCCATACCTGGGCCACCACCACCGTGAGGGATACAGAATGTTTTATGCAAGTTCAAGTGACATACGTCAGCACCGATACGACCAGGACTAGTCAAACCAACTTGTGCATTCATATTGGCACCATCCATATATACTTGTCCACCATTTGCATGGATAATCTCACAAATTTCAATAATAGGCTCTTCAAATACACCGTGTGTAGATGGATAAGTCACCATAAATGAATTTAAGTTTGCAGCATGCTCTTCTGCTTTCGCTCTCAAGTCTGCTACATCGATATTACCACGCTCGTCACATTTAACAACCACTACTTTCAATCCAGCCATAGATGCTGAAGCAGGGTTAGTACCATGCGCAGAAGCAGGGATTAAACAGATATTACGGTTATGCTCGCCGCGACTTTCGTGATAAGCACGAATCACCATTAAACCAGCATACTCACCTTGAGCGCCAGAGTTTGGTTGGAAACTCATTTTTGCAAAACCCGTGATTTCTGACAACCAATCATTCAACTCACCGATCAATTGCATATAACCTGAAGTTTGATCCGTAGGAGCAAATGGATGTAAGCCACCAAAATTAGACCAAGTAACTGGAGTCATCTCAGCAGTCGCATTCAATTTCATTGTACATGACCCTAAAGGAATCATAGAATGACATAAAGATAAATCTTTCGCTTCTAATGATTTGATGTAACGTAACATCTCACTCTCAGAATGGTAGCTGTTAAAGATAGGATGTGTTAAGTAAGCAGAAGTACGAACCAATTCAGCTGGAAGAGCCGATGTCAATGCAGCTTCAATTGATTCGAAATCAACATCAGCAATATTTTTAGCTTTTACTTTAGCAAATACTTTAACAATCGTTAAGATATCTTCATATGTTGTCGTCTCGTCGATAGAGATACTCACAACCGAACCTACATAATGGAAGTTCAACTCGTTGTTTAAAGCTTCTGATTTCAAACCAGCTGCTTCTCCTTCTAATTCGAAACGAACAGTATCAAAGTAGTTTTTATTTAATTGCTTATACCCTAATTGTTGTACTGCTTGATCTAACAATTGAGTCAAATCATGAATACGACCTGCAATATTTTTAAGTCCTTGTGGACCATGGTATACAGCATAAAAAGATGCCATAATCGCTAATAAAGCTTGTGCAGTACAAATGTTAGAAGAAGCTTTATCACGACGGATATGTTGTTCACGTGTTTGTAATGCCATACGCAATGCGTAATTGCCATTAGAATCTGTTGTGACACCAATAATACGTCCTGGAATATTACGCTTGTAAGTGTCCTTTGTTGCAAAGAAAGCTGCGTGAGGTCCACCAAATCCCATTGGTACACCAAAACGTTGCGAAGTACCAACCACGACATCAGCACCCCATTCTCCTGGAGGAGTCAAGACCGCTAAGCTCATCAAGTCTGCAGCCGCACATACCGTAATATGTTTAGCGTGAGCAGCCGTTGTAAAAGCGCTATAATCGATGATGGAACCATCTGCTGCAGGGTATTGAACAAATGCTGCGAAAACATCATCTGTCAATTGCTCTTCAGCAATTGCAGTTATTCTCAGTTCAATGCCAAATGATAACGCACGAGTACGGATAACATCGATTGTTTGGGGATAGGCATTTTCAGAAACTAAAAATACATTAGCCGCTTTATTTTTACGAGCAGAATACAACATAAACATCGCCTCTGCAGCAGCAGTAGCCTCGTCCAACAAAGATGCATTTGCAATTTCTAAGCCTGTTAAATCACAAACAACAGTTTGGAAATTTAATAATGCTTGTAAGCGACCTTGCGCAATCTCTGCTTGGTAAGGAGTATATTGTGTATACCATCCTGGATTTTCAAAGACATTTCTTTGAATAACACCTGGCAATATCACATCAAAATATCCTTGTCCGATATAAGACTTGAAAACTTTATTTTTTTCTGCGATTTGTTTTACCCTTTTCAAATAAGCGGTTTCGCTTAAAGCAGCAGGCAATTGTAAAGCTTGTTTAGCACGAATTTGTGCAGGAACAGTTTGCTCGATAAGTTGGTCTAGCGAATCAACGCCCAAAAAATCCAACATTTCTTTCGTTTCAACAGCACTAGGTCCGTTGTGGCGATCTTCAAATTTCTCTTGAAAATGTATGTTACTCATGTGTGCAAAAAATTAATGCCTTCTGCTAGATTTTTATTTTTTTGGTTCTCTTAAAAATAATAGCAAAATAGCTGCTTTTTGGATGTGCAAAGATACATTTTTTCAAGTCCTAAAAAAAGCAGATTCTCTGGTAAAACCAAATATTATAATGCGATTATAAAACAATCGTTTGCAATCTGATCTAAAGTCAAATTTTTCAACATTTTTTATTTGCAGGAAATGCTAAAAACAGAACAATCCAATCCTGAATAATAGCTCCACGACAAGCGGCATCCTTAAAGGTTATGTTATAACAGGTGAAAAATAAACTCCAAATCTATAAACACCTATCAATAAGCCAGATTAAATCTAAAACAACAAATATCAATGCCAGAAAGCAGGCAATCCTTAAAAATAAGAATTGCCTATTATGTGCTCATATTAGAAAGAATACCGTAAACCCAACTGAAATTGATACGGATTACCAGAAGGAATAACAACCCCAGTATTGTTCAAATTGTAGTTAAACTGTTGCTTATTGGAATCAAAAGCAGGTAATGCTGGATTACCATCTGCAGCCTTGACACCCAACGAGTACAATGCCTGGTTGCCCAAAGATTCGTTCACACCCCAAGATTTCTTAAATAAGTTGGCCACATTAAACAAATCAGCAGACACTTCCAAAGCATGAGATTTATAGAGATTAAACTTCTTTGCGATACGCAAATCAATCAATCCATAAAAGCCATTGACGCCACCATTACGTTCAGCAATCATGCCCTCATATTTCTCGATGTAATCTTTTAAGCTCTGACTTGCATTTGGATTATCCAATAAAGCATGTAGGCCATTAACCAGATTAGTTGGAGTTTTTGCACTGTTCGGGTCAAAAATAAAAGCCAAATCATTATCACCCGCCACAAAATCACCATTGATGTTACCCCCGGCAAGCAAACTATAACGTGAGCCACCTATACCTGAATAACGGACCCCTACACTTACGCCATAAAATGTTGGCAAAGTTCCATAAATAACGACTTTATTGCGGAATTGATTATTTGAATAGGACATTTTACTCAAATCCCTAGGATCATCCTTTACCGCTAAAGATAGTGTTGCGGTATTCGCTACATTTCCATTATATGAGGTATTATCTTTTGCATCATTCCAAGTATAACTAACAGATAGAGAACCATCTTTATAATATTGGTAACTCGCGTCTAGCACAACAGCAAATTGGTTGACTTTACCCTCTGAGTTCAACTCTAATACACGACCAAACTTATTGGAGATACGTCCTTGTTTCCAATCCGATTCACCGTTCACAATAGCAGATGCTGGAACATAGACGCCACGATTATCTTCATTCACCAATCTAAAAAATGGATCCTTTACCATGTTTCTATCCACATACATGTAATTATTCCGTCCGAGGTTCATGTATGCTGAAATACCAGCTTTCAATTTTTCTGTGAAGAAATGAGAATATGAGGCATTTGCCTTATAGACTACCGGTATTTTAGCATCAGGCCCATAAGTATTAATCGTAGGAACTTGAAATTGCTCCAAAGTTGGAGCTGATGAAGGATCTTTACGGTATTGGACAAAATCTGGTGTTGGTACATCCCCACCCCGAACATCGACTGTTGCAAAATGCTTCCCATCAAATGTCAGGTTGTTAATTGTCATATAGTTATTGATATCTGAGGCAAATATCCCACCCCCAATGCGGAAAAAATCTTTATGCTCCTCATTAACATCCCATGTCATCTGGAAGCGCGGTTGTATCACCAATGACTTTAACTTATGATCCGTTCGTACACCAACCTCTTTCAACAGCTCTTCATTCAAAGGAGAAGTCGGATAGTGTCCATAGTCAAACCGTAAGCCAGCTACCAAGTCCAAACCAGTCGCAATTTTAGACTGCAATTGACCATAGGCCCCCGCGTTGAATATCTTACCTACAACGGTCGGATCGGTTACCAATGGTACTTCTCTGTAGTAATTATAGGCATTCCGATCTTGAAAATTTTGCAATGCGGTCCTACTATCGCTTGCTCCAAAATGAAAACGACCATTTACCTCACTACCATAAATAGAACTCGCATGCGTATACATCAAATCAACTCCAAATGTATAATTAATCTTATCTGTACTATAATAAAGATTATTGACCAACTGGAACACGTTGTTTTTAAAAGATTCTTGAGCAAAACGATGTCCTCCTAATTGGGCTGTAGTTTTTAAATCATTGCTACCTACTTTAGAGACAATATTCTCGACAATAGCACGAGGGATGTTTTGACTTGGCAATAGATCACCAGGGCTACTATTTTGGTAAGTATAAAGGTGCTGTAACTTGAGTTCATTGGTTACATTAGCGGAAACAGACGTCCGCAAAGTCGCCAAAAAACTATTATCAATATTCTTATCATTTCCATAAGATTCGTATAATGTAATAGGCTTATTATCTTGTAACCCTAATTTATTGAGGTCACTGGTAAAGTTATTGCGGATGGTTAATAAATTACTCGAATTGATTTGCCAATCAATACGCCCAAAAACAGCATCAGAACCTCTTTTCTTATCAAAAGACCCAAACTGACGGTCGTTACTCAACCCATATTTTTCTCTACCGATATCCACGAACGCATTTAAATTGTCTTGGGTGATTCTAAAACGCTCCTCATCCAAAGTGGAGGTTATATCTGCGATGATCAAGGGTCTTGTATCCTGCTGATGATCCCAAGCGACAAAATAATGTAACTTATCTTTAATGATTGGTCCACCTAATGTAAAACCATACTGATAAGTAGAAAAATCATTCGTCCGCTTCTTTCCATCTATAGTATTCGGACTAGATAACCAATCTGCTCGAGAATAGACCCAAGCACTTCCCTGTGTTTTATTCGTCCCTTGTTTAGTAACGGCACTTACAGTACCTCCTCCTGCCCTACCATAGGTAACATCGTATTGATTTGTGACCACCTTAAATTCTCGAACTGCTTCAATTGAAATCGAGAATGGAGCGCCACTCCTACTTGTTGTGGACCCTGCTGAAGTTGGATTTTTTGCATTCATCCCATCAATGGTAAAGTTTGTGGAAGAACCCAATTGGCCACCAATATTATCTCCTTTACTCAGAGGCGATAGATCCATCAATGAAGTAAAATTCCGCCCATTAACAGGTAATTTCGCAATGTCCTTTGCCGTTACGGAGGTCGCCGCACCCAGATTCTCAATTTGATTTTTTAATGTGCTTGTTCCTTTAAGTTCTACAGTTTCTAAAACATTTGAAGCATTTTGAATAGAAATATTCTGGCGAATAAGATCTCCTTGGTTCAGATTAAATCCGCGTCTTATCTGCTCGCCATATCCGATATAGCTAACCTTAAGTGTATAAGGACCACCCAAAGGCAATTCTTTAAAATTATAGTCTCCATTTACATTCGTAGATGTTTTCGTTGTAAAGCCTGTCGATTCATTGCGAACCTCTACAGAAGCTCCCTGCACTCCTCTGGAATTTTCATCTGTAATTTTCCCTGCAAAGCCAGCTTGAGTTGTCTGCGCATATAAACCGGTTCCGATTACTGTTAAACATGTGGTTAGTAAAAATTCTTTCATCTAGTATTTTGTTACATTGTTAGTAAACAAAACTAACCACAACCTATTAACTAGAACTGAACTCTATGTTATCAAATTATAAATGAAAAAAGCCAGCAATTAGCTGACTTTTAATATAATATCGTGAATTTAAAATCCAAGGGATTAAAATGCTTGTATAACTCGTCGAATAAAGAATCGCCATATTTCACATAGAGCAGTCCAAAGTTTTCAGACCTTTCTTGTAGCCCACCCCCCGGGAAGAGACGTTCTTTAATATGGTCAATATTGGATAAAGCATCTTTATGATTTCGCTTTTCAGCGCGCATTAATTTTTTCTCTAAATTATTGATTGCTTTTTTAAGTCGTGCTTTTATCGCTTCAGTACTTGGAGCTAGGCTTGGATCGATCTTATGTGTGCGAAGCTTTATTTTTCCAAATATAGCATTCAACTCCATCCATTCATCGTTCAAATTTAAACGATGCTTAGTCTGCCTGCGTACGAATTCTTTTTTTAGAATCTCACTATCTCGAAATATACTTTTAAAAGTAAGATCCTGTCTAAATATCTTAGAAACAACATTATCTTCTGTGATCATCGCCGAATTACGAGGGATTAAGATTGGAAAATCAATATTATATTGATCGAAGTTCGCTTTTAATTGCATCCAATAAACCATCTCCGCACCACCACCAATATAGGCCAAGTTTGGTAAGATCAGCTCTTGATACAACGGGCGCATCACAACATTAGGACTAAACCGCTCTGGATAAGCATCGATTTCTTTCTCCAATTCCGCTTTTGTGAAATATATATCCTGATGCAAAACTTCATAGCGACCATCTGCATTTAACACAATCCGTTCGCGATAGGTATCAGTCAAATAGAAGAAATTGATTTCACGCGCATGCACCTGTGTCGCAAAACCCGCATCTTCCAATGCCTTTGATGTACTACCAATGGCTTGAAAACTCTTTTCTGTTAAAATATCTTCCGCAATAATAGGTTTGAAAACCGTTTTTAGAGCCTTATCATCTGCATCGATAATTACTAATCCAAATTTTTTAAACAATTCGTTCACCAAATATCGCGTTGCATCAGCTAATTTAGGATGCTTGAGATAAGCGTCCTCAACAATGCTGGCAAGTTTACACGAATGCTCAGAAAGTCCTAAAACACCCGTATATTGCTTTACAGCCTGAACAATGGAATCGGTATCCATTCGCCCGGTAGCAGACACAGTTGGTGTATCCCAAACGATTTTCTTACCAGAAAGTTTGGTATGATTAATTTCTACAAAATCATGATCCTCCGTTGCCATCCAATAAACAGGAATAAATTCCTTGTCCGGAAACTTTGCCTTCAGATCATCTGCTAAACGAATAGCTGTAATGATCTTAAATATAAAATAAAGAGGTCCTGTAAAAATATTAAGTTGATGCCCAGTCGTAACCGTATAGGCATCTTCGAGCAGTAGTTTATCAATATTGGTCGAAACCTGAGGGGAAGAATTTAAAAAATCGCCATATTGCACCTTTAATCGATCAACTAAAAGTGTACGCGAAAGAAAGGGTTTTTTTTCCTTGATCTGCTTTTCAAAACCAGCTAATGTCGGCCAATTCCCAATAAAAGGAGCCAAAGTTTGATCTTGATTCAAATAGGCAATAAGGGTCTTAGAAAAGCTGTTGGTCTCGCTATAGTCTATATAAGTTGCTTTCATTCGTGATTACATTTGCACTAAAACAGATTAATATACATAATTGCTATACAAAATAAGCAATTTTATTTTCTCTGCGCACAAATGTAGTGTTTACGAATAAAAGCAACGATTGTTATCTATTATTTGACAATTGATCCATATAAATCAAAGTCTTCTGCACGGTCGACTTTTACATCTACAAAATCACCAATACGAGCATAGTTTGTTTTTGCATCCAATACAACTTCATTGTCTACCTCTGGTGAGTCATATTCAGTTCGTCCGATAAAGTAATCACCATCAACGCGGTCGATCAACACTTTGTAAGTATTGCCTATTTTATCCTGATTAATCTCAAAAGAAATACCTTGCTGCACTTCCATGATCGCTTCTACGCGCTCTTGCTTTGTTTCCTCAGGGACATTATCCTCCAATGAATGGGCGTGAGTTTTTTCTTCATGCGAATAAGTAAAACAACCCAGGCGGTCAAAACGTGTCTCCTCAACCCATTCCAACATCTCTTGAAAATCTTGTTCGGTCTCATCAGGATATCCACAGATCAATGTCGTACGCAATGCGATATTTGGAACTTTATCGCGGATTTTATTAACTAAGTCAATCTGTTTCTGTTTGCTTGTACCACGGCGCATAGAAGTCAACATACGATCTGAAATATGTTGTAATGGCATATCTAGGTAATTACAGATATTCGAACGCTCGTTCATCGCATCCAAAATATCCATCGGGAAACCCGAAGGATAAGCATATTGCAAACGGATCCAATCGATACCCTCTACATCAGACAAATGGCGCATCAAATCAGAAAGATTACGTTTCCCGTAAATATCCAAACCATAATAGGTCAAGTCTTGGGCAATCAGAATTAATTCTTTCGTTCCATTAGAAGCTAAAAACTTTGCTTCTTTAACCAAATCATCGATTGATTTTGAAACGTGCTTACCACGCATTAACGGAATAGCGCAAAATGAACAAGGGCGGTTACAACCTTCAGCTATCTTAAAATAAGAATAGTGCGAAGGTGTCGTCAACATACGTTCACCTAACAATTCATGACGGTAATCTGCTCCAATAGATTTTAATAAATCTGGCAAATCATTTGTCCCGAAATAAGCGTCAACATTCGATATTTCAGACTCCAACTCCGGTTTATATCGTTCCGAAAGACAGCCGGTAACAATGACCTTATTTATCTTTCCTTCTTCTTTCAATTCGGAGAATTGCAAGATTGTATCAATAGATTCCTGTTTGGCATTATCAATAAAACCACAGGTATTAATGACAACGATATCGTTTTCTTGAATATTAGTCGCCTCATGTACGACTTCGATTTGGTTACCTTTTAATTGTCCCATCAAAACTTCACTATCGTGAATGTTCTTAGAACAGCCTAATGTAACCACATTGACACGAGGTTTTGATTTTGGCTCTACAGCCTTGCTATATTTTGTTTTCATACATTGGATGTGAATTACTTGAACAGCGAATCCACAAACTCTTTTTTGTTGAATAACTGTAAATCGCCGATTTTCTCACCGACACCAATATATTTTACAGGTATTTTAAATTGATCTGATATGCCGATAACTACGCCACCTTTTGCCGTACCATCCAACTTCGTTAGTGCTAACGCATTGACATCAGTTGCTTGCGTAAATTGCGTACATTGTTCTATTGCATTCTGACCCGTAGAAGCATCTAAAACCAATAGAATCTCATGTGGTGCACCAGGAATTACCTTTTGCATTACATTTTTTATTTTCCCCAATTCATTCATCAAGCCGACCTTATTATGAAGACGACCTGCAGTATCAATGATACAGACATCATCGCCATTGGACACGGCAGATTGGATTGCATCGTAAGCAACAGAAGCCGGGTCAGAGCCCATCGCTTGCGCTACCACACGAACACCAACACGTTCACCCCAAAGTTTGATTTGTTCTACTGCAGCAGCGCGAAAGGTATCCGCAGCACCCAAAACAACTTTATTACCTGCAGTTTTCAATTGGTGAGCAAGCTTGCCAATTGTCGTTGTTTTACCAACACCATTGACCCCTACTACCATAATCACATATGGCTTGTGATTGCCGTATTCAAAATTTTCAAAGTCAGAACTATTATTTTCTGCGAGTAACTCTTGAATCTCTTCTTTCAATAACGTATTCAGCTCTGAAGTCGATATATATTTATCACGTGCAACACGTGATTGGATACGCTCTACAATCTTTAAAGTGGTGGTCACGCCAACATCGGAGGTCACCAATATTTCTTCCAAATTATCTAAAACATCATCATCGATTGTTGATTTACCAACAACTGCTTTTGTAATTTTAGAAAAGAAACCTTCCTTGGTCTTCTCCAAACTTTTATCCAGAGCCTCTTGAGCTTCAGGAGTTTCTTGTTTTTTCTTGAAAAAATCGAATAATCCCATTTAAATATGTTTCACTTGTGAATACGTTAATATTTACTTCCAAATCAGTAGCAATACTGAATGCCAAAGATAGAGATTTGAAACCAACAAAAAAAGCCCTTTCGGTGTATACCAAAACGGCTATTTTTTGAATTCTTTTTAAAGAAAAACTTTAAAAAAGGAAAATTACAAGTTATTTAGCAGCCTGTGCTAAAGTATCTTTTACTTTATCATTGTGAACCATAGCTTCTTTGAAAGTATAAGCTCCAGTTTTAGTTGATCTAGTAGTAATAATAACCTTTGTAAATTCTTTACCGCCACCTTTTTGTAACGATGCAACAGATTTTTTTGCCATGGTATTAATATTTTAACTTAGCGCTTATGAGGCAACTAAGATGTGAATTACTTAATTTCTTTGTGAACAGTAACTTTTCTCAATACTGGGTTGAATTTTTTCAATTCTAAACGCTCAGTTGTATTCTTTTTGTTCTTAGTCGTGATGTAACGAGACATTCCCGGAAGACCACTTTCTTTGTGTTCAGTACATTCTAAGATAACTTGTACTCTATTTCCTTTTTTAGCCATTGTTTTACTTTATTTTGAATCCTAAAAAGTATTAGGATTGAAATTCATGAATGATATTTTATGCAACAGGCGAAAAATCAATTAGATTGATCCTTTTTTAATGAACTTACCGATAGCAGAAGTGATACCGATTTTGTTGATCGTTTTAATCGCCGAAGTCGAAACTTTTAATGTAATCCAACGATCTTCTTCTGGAATGAAGAAACGTTTAGTTTGTAAATTTGGGTAAAATTTACGTTTTGTTTTAGCGTTAGAATTAGATACATTATATCCATTCATTGCTGTTTTGCCTGTTAAATCACAAATTCTTGACATGATATTATGTTATTTTGTTGTCTTAATTTAAATATATCTTTTCGCAAAGAGTGTGCAAATATCTATATTTATTTTGTTAAATGCAACAATTTTAAGGATTTATTTTTAAAAAAATAAAAATCTAGGTCCTAGTAATGGCAAAAATAATGTATTTAATTATATTATATTTGCTAAAACAACGAAAATAGTTTTCAACAATTCACATTTGTAAACATCATGAATAAATATTTACGCAGAGGACTATTAGAAATTATTCTTGCTATTATTCTCATTTTGATAGGATATTACCTGATGCAATTGCAAAACAACTGGTATAAACCGATGATGATCTTAGGGGTACTTTCATTTGGAATTGGATTCTTGCGTATCATTTATCGCCTGATTCGTAAAATTGACAGAAATGCATTGTTGGAAATCCGAAAGAATAAAAAAGAAAATTAAATATGCTTCATAAAACAAGAGGTATTGTACTTAAATCGACTAATTATTCCGAAAGTAGTGTCGTTGCACAAATTTACACGGAACATTTCGGCTTGCAATCCTACCTCGTCAATGGAGCGCGCAAACCAAAAGCGAAAATTAGATCCGGCTTTCTTCAAGCGTTGCATCCCCTGGATATGGTTGTAACCTTTAAAGATAACAATGGGCTACAGCGCATATCCGAAGCACATCAAGTACCTCCTCTAAAAACAATACCATACGATATCGTCAAAAGCTCATTGGCGATATTCCTCAATGAAGTACTCTATAAAATATTACGCGAACAAGCGGGTGATCCACATCTCTTTGAATATTTGTTTCACGCCATTCAATGGCTCGATGAATCTGAAAAAAATTTAGCCAACTTCCATTTGGTTTTTTTAATTAATTTGAGTCGGTTTTTAGGTTTTTACCCTGTAGAGGCTGCAAAAAATTATCCCTATTTCAATCTAGAGGCCGCGACATTCTCCAACCAACTTCCAGAGCATCCATATGTCTTGCAGGAGCCGCATACCTCACTATTTAGAAAATTAATGGCAACAGAGTTCAATAACTCGGAGGATATCAAAATGAGCACAAAAGACCGTCAAATACTCTTGGAAAAAATAATTGACTACTACCGGCTTCATCTCACGAATTTCAAAGAAGTAAAATCGTTGTATATTTTAGAAGAAATATTCCATTAAATCAATTTAATAGAAAATATTTTTTCTATTTTAGATAAGATTATAACACAATTACTAACTTAAATTTATTGCTATGGAATGGTTTCTAAAAGTAGTCCGCGACAACTACGCAAATTTCAATGGTCGTGCACGCAGAAAAGAATATTGGATGTTTACATTAATCTACTTTATCATCAGTAGTGTTCTGGCTATTTTGGGCCTCATGTTTTCATCATTTAACTACATCTCCTATATTGTAAGCCTCGCCCTATTAATCCCGAGTTTAGCCGTTTCAGTCAGACGCCTTCATGATATTAATAAAACAGGATGGCTGATGTTATTATGTATCATACCATTCGTCAATTTCTATTTGTTATATCTTTTTTTCTTAGAAGGTGACAAATTTAGTAACGACTACGGCGAAGATCCAAAAGCCATCGAACATGACAGTACCCCATTCACACATAACAATCCTTTCGAAAGAGGGAATAATGACCCGATTCCTCCACATAATTCGTAACTAAATGTTGCCGAATAGAAGTCAGTGCATTACGTGAAGTCCACTATTAATTGTTGCGGATTTTTCCAATTCCACAATCCAACGCTTTTTCTTTCATATAGATAGGCAATGGTATAAAAGCACAGTTAATAAAATATAAAAAAGCCCGATTTCATAAGAAATCGGGCTTTTCTACAATAAATATATCTTAAAATCTGATTAGATAACTTTTACATTTACCGCATTAAGACCTTTACGACCTTGTTCAACTTCGTAAGAAACGTTGTCATTTTCACGAATTTTGTCTACTAAACCAGAAACGTGAACGAAGATTTCGCTCTCGCCTGAATTTGGAATGATGAAACCGAAACCTTTGGTTTCATTAAAGAATTTTACTACACCTTCTTGCATTGTTTATTGTATTAAATTTCTTAAAGATATTTAAAAATTATTAAAAACCTTAAACTTTTTTAATTTTTTTCCATTAAACTTCTTCATTCAAAATAGGTCTACATCAATACAAATAAACAATGGTTCGATTTTTGAAAACAAAGTATTAAATAGAAAGATTATGAAAAAATTATTGCTAGGAATAATGCTATTAGCAACTGTACACACTTTGCAAGCACAACAAATGACGAATAAAGATATGGTAAGTACGATCGGAAGAGCTGAGGAAGAGGTAACTCCAGACATCATATATATCAATGTTACGTTGAAAGAATTTTATCAAGACGGAAATACCAAGAAAAAGGTAACAATCGAAAATCTTGAAAAACAATTATTTCAAGCAGCAACAACTGTAGGTGTTGAGAAGAAAGATTTTACAATTCAAAATATCTATAGCACCAATTATGCTACAAAAAAGAAAAAAGAAACTGACATTTTACTTTCCAGACAGTACCGTATCAAAGTAACGCAATTGAATAAATTGAATGATTTATTTGACGGTGTAGATGCGGCAGGAATCCAAAATACAGCAATCAGCGAACTTGATTATTCAAAAAAGAAAGAACTGGAAAAAACGTTAAAAGTTAAAGCGGTTAAAGATGCGCTTGACAATGCTACAATATTAGCAGAGGCGGCTGGTCAAAAAGTTGGCAAAGCAATCCTATTGTCTGAGAATCCACAAATGATCTATTTTAATACACCACGCGTCATGGCTTCATTCAAATCAAGTAACATGGAAGCAGCTGATGTATCCGATGATTTAGACCTAGACATTAAACCGATTAAGATTACAAGTGAAGTAAATGCATCATTTGAATTATTATAATGAAGAGAGATCTATCCTTAGCTGACAAACACAAGAAAAGGGATCATGACTTCGGTTGGGTCGAGCGACTATCATGGTTAATGGACAATAAGTTCCAGATAGCTGGATTCCGCTTTGGCCTAGACCCTATTCTTAATTTTATTCCTTTTGCAGGAACAATTGCCAGCTTTGGAACTTCATTCGTTCTCGTCATGGTCATGTGGAGAAATGGAGCAAGCTCTAAATTGGTTGTCAAAATGCTGATCAATATCTCGATGGATGCCATCTTAGGAGCTATTCCACTTCTTGGTAATGTCTTTGATTTTTTCAACAAGGCAAATGCGAAAAATATCAAGTTGATGAAAGAGCATTACTATGAAAACAAACATCAAGGGTCTGCCATTTGGCTGCTATTGGGAATCCTTTCCATCATCCTATTATTTGTTGTGGGTACCATCTACCTTTTATGGATATCTGGAGAGTGGTTTTGGCACTTATTTTTTTAATACAGTACATTATAATAACAAAAATAGCGTCTATATGAAGGTATAAACGCTATTTTTGTATCTACAATTTCTTAGACATGAATAAAAAAAGAATTTTTGCTTTAGTCATCATACTCATTACTGTGGCAGCAATTTGGACTAACCCTACTCAAGAGCAACACGAACGAGTTGTAAAAGAAAAGGCTGAGCATTTAATTAAAAATCAAATAGATCATAAGAAACAAGGATTTCTTGATATTGGAATGCGATTATTTGGGAATCAAGTTGTACAACAATTTGTGGAAAAGGGTGTGGTCGTAGAAAACTATTACCTCTTCTCGTTAACAAAAATTAAATGGCAGGGTCAAAATAATACCATAGGTCTTGGTGCTTTTGGAAAAGTATGGATCAGTCCCAAGATTGACGAAAAAGCTGATGAAATAATTGCTATTATAAAAAATATGTAAATCTAGTATGTTAGAAATTTTATATCAAGACGAAGACATCATCGCGATCAATAAACCACATGGTCTGCTTGTACACCGCTCCTCCATTGCACGCGACGCTTCCGAATTTGCCCTTCAGCTCTTAAGAGATCAAATTAGTCAAACCGTATACCCTGCACATCGATTGGATAGGAAAACAGCCGGTATCCTCTTATTTTCGCTAAATAAAGAGATGGATCGGGAGTTACAGCAATTGTTTCAAAACCAACTTGTAGATAAAAGGTATATTGCCGTATTACGTGGTCATGCCCCCGATGAAATGCATATCGACTATCCTTTGAAAAAAGATAATGGAACCATACAGGAAGCGCAGACCGATTTCAAAACAATTGCCCAAGCAGAACTTCCGATAGCTTCTGGTAAATTTCCGACATCGCGCTATAGTTTAGTAGAAGCAAATCCCACAACCGGAAGAATGCATCAATTAAGAAAACACTTTGCACATATATTCTATCCCATCATTGGCGATCGTCCGCATGGATGTAATAAACAGAATAAATTTTGGAAAGATCATTTTGAGATGGATACTATGATGCTTCATGCCTCGGAAATAACTTTTACGCATCCAAAAACCAAAGAAGTCATCACCATTAAAGCTAAACTACAACCTGAGTTTAATCGTGTATTGACCATCTTAAATCTAGCACATCAGATATGAAGAACTTAATATTAGACTTTTTTCTCACTATTTCTGGAATAAGTGCCGCATCCGGATTAGTCTATCAAAATAATCATCTTTATCTCATAGCCGATAACAGCTACTACCTCTATGATTTTTCACTAAATGAACGCGCTTTATCTAAAATTCGACTTGATGAAAATGCGATTGATTTAGAAATTATCGCTAAGGCTAAAAAACCAGATTTTGAATCCATAGCTTATGACCAAGGCAAATACTACATCTATGGGTCAGGCTCAACTCCTAACCGAAATACCCGCATAACTTATGAAAAGGAGGCCAACGCTGAGGATTTTTCAAGCATCTATCATCATTTACAACAGAAATTTGATGTTGACCAAGATAATTTCAATATTGAAGGAGTCATTCATACCGCCGATGAAATTTGGTTTTTCAACCGCGGTAATGGACAAAAAAGTCAAAACGGTATTTTCAAAATCAACAAGGTAAACCCTGAGGAAAGTAGTTTTATCCCAATACAGCTACCCCTCATCAATGAGGTTCAAACAGCATTTACGGATGCTATTTTAATTGCAGATACCGTTTATTTTATCGCGGCAGCCGAAGCTTCAAACTCCACCTATTTGGATGGTGAAATTGCGGGAACCATTTTAGGAAAATTTAATAAAAACACACCTATGCAGCTGGAGACAACCCTGATACCTGGAAAACACAAATTTGAAGGGATTACGCTGAAAGAGCGCTCGGACAAAAAAATTACTTTTTTACTTTGCGAAGATCCAGATGATGATAAAATGGAAGCAATAATTTACTCCTTAACAATAGATCAGTAAATCGATTGCACAAATGCTAATCTTTAGACTAAAGTCGCTGTTTATTTTTGTAATTTTGTAAATAAATAAAACTTATCGTATTATGATCAAAAATACTGCCCTTACGGATACACATATCGCTTTAGGAGCGAAAATGGTTCCTTTTGCAGGTTTCAACATGCCTGTTCAATATTCGGGTATCAATGATGAACACGAGACTGTTCGTACAGCTGTAGGTGTGTTTGACGTTAGTCACATGGGCGAATTCATTCTTAAAGGAGAGAAAGCATTAGACCTTATTCAGGCAGTTTCTTCGAATGATGCGACCAAGTTGTATGACGGTAAAATTCAATATGCTTACCTTCCAAATGAAAACGGTGGTATAGTAGATGATTTTTTAACATACCGCATCGACGAAAACACGTATTTTTTAGTTGTGAATGCTTCTAATATTGAGAAGGACTGGAATTGGATTTCTAAATACAACAGCTTTGGAGTTGATATGAAAAATATCTCTGATGAAACTTCATTGTTTGCAGTACAAGGTCCTAAAGCAGCTGATGCATTGCAATCTTTAACCGACATCGAACTTGCGTCTATGGAATATTATTCCTTTACTAAAGGCACATTTGCTGGTGTAGAGAATGTATTGGTATCTGCAACAGGATATACAGGTGCTGGTGGTTTTGAGATCTACGTTGCAAACGAAGATGCGCAAAAAGTTTGGGATGCTATTTTTGAAGCTGGTGCTGCTTACGGCATTAAACCGATTGGTTTAGGTGCTCGCGACACACTACGTCTAGAAATGGGTTTCTGTTTATATGGTAATGACATCGACGATACAACCTCTCCGCTAGAAGGAGGATTAGGATGGGTAACAAAATTCACAAAAGAATTTGTTAACTCTGCTAATCTAAAAGCTGAAAAAGAAGCTGGTATCAAGAAAAAACTAGTTGGATTCGAAATGATCGATCGTGGTATTGCACGTCATGATTATGAGATCTTAGATGCAGATGGAAACAAAATTGGTCGTGTAACCTCGGGAACACAATCACCAACATTGAAGAAATCAATCGGTCTAGGATATGTTGATAATGCTTTCACAAAAGAAGGATCTGAAATCTATATCAGTATCCGTAACCAAAGTATAAAAGCAAAAGTGGTTAAACCACCATTTGTAAAGTAATAAACATTTTAAGTAATAAAAAATGGGCAACTGAATCAGTTGCCCATTTCTATTACTTCATCTTTTCTTGTTTCCTACGCTCCCCCTCAATTTGTAAGTCATTTTTAACCTTCTTCATCAAGGCACGCTTTAAGAAGATAAAGACAACCAATAAGGCAATCGAAAGACCACTTACTAAGACGTTTCCAGCTTCGTAAGCTTTAAAACCATAATAGATCGCTCCTACAATCAATAAATTAAGTAGAATATTTAGAATAAAATTTTTTGTCATAATATTAATTTTTACCAATTACTTTCTTCCTTAACAGGAAGAAATAAAATATGCCTGCAATTATATTGAAAAATATAATAAATAATGCCATTAACATCCGCTCCGTGTTTGAAATTCGACCCGAAAATATGATTTCCCGCAATGTTAATACGACCCAAATAAGGGACAACAGCAAAGAAATACTAAATAGGATTGGAAAAATGTCGAAGTGAAACAGTTTGGATCCGAGTGAAATGCAATAAAAAGCAAGACTAAACAAAAAAGCTTGTTTAGTCTGATACTCTAAGTTTTTCATTAGAATAAATTGATTTTTTTAATCGTGTTCAAAAACTCACCCGATACGATTGGGCTCCGTTCATATCGGTCTGCATTTTTACTTAAGCACATGATGGTTTCATTAAAATATAAATTCCCATTTCATGCAGAGAAGCTGTCATGAGTAGCTATTTCTCCTAATACGAGCCGAAAGCTCATGATTTATTTAAGCTTAATAGACGTCTATCTCAGGATCGATTTCCTCTTTCCATGCTACGATACCACCTTTTAGGTTGGCCAAATTGTCAAAGCCTTGTTGCTCCAGCATCATTACTGCCTGTGCCGAACGTTTTCCTGAACGACATTGAACAATAACGGGTTTATCTTTAGCAATCTTTTCGACTTCAATTAAGATTCCAGATAGCGGAATATTCAATCCTCCTAGATTAGAAACCTCATACTCAAATGTCTCACGTACATCAATTAATTGAAAATCTTCGTTATTATCAATTTTTGATTTAAGTTCTTCTACTGTTACTTCTTTCATGATGTATTACTATTTATCTCAAACTTAGATAAATTTGCTTTGATTCGCAATATAATTGCGCAGATATAAATGCAAATTTATTTGTTACTATTTTATTATAAAGGTACTTATGTAGGCTATTAATCCTTTTATACCGAAAACACAGGACTAATGGCAATCAGAAAGGACTAATGCTGTAGCGCTTTCTGCATGACATAGTCATCCAGAACATAATCGTAATAAGGAATATCAACGGTTTCTGTCACTAAAAAACCTTGTTTTAAATAAAAATGATAAGCGGGATTGCTACGGTTCACATTGAGTTCCAATTTCAGCAGATCTCTTGACTTGCCCAATTGAGCGGCAAAATCTAACAATCTTTTTCCGTATCCTTTGCCCTTGGCCGCCGACAGAAGATAAAGTTTTTCTATCCGCAAGATTGTCTGCTCTTTCACCTGAACAGCGACAAAACCCATTGCAACTGAATCCTCATATAGTACATAAAAATCTTGCCCACTCCCCATCAAAGTTTTAATGGCCTCCATCGTGTAATTCTTATTCAGCATAAAGTCAATTTGCTCGGCTGTTAAAATTGATGGATAAGTTTCCCAATAGCTTTTCTTCCCAATTTCACTGATCAGTTCTGCTTCGCTTATTTCAGCATATGTGATATTTAAGGTATTCATATTTTTTCTGTCAGTAAACAAAATTTAGAATTCGAGAATTTTATTTTGAAAAATCCATCTTTTATGGTCTTGTATTTATTCTCCGAAATCAACGCCACTCCCTCCAATTCTAACTCGTTTAAGGTAGATTCTATAATGAGCTCATCTCCCGCTGGCATCCATTTTTGAAAACCGGACTGAACAAAAATCGTCCTTTTATCATCACGTAACCAGACAATATCTATTTTTTTCGCGAACTGCTCCAAAACGGTTTTATCAAAACCTCCACCTAAAATATTAACCGCGCTATAGCCTTCTTGTACCAGGTAGCGCAACGCCGCCTCTACATAATTCGTTTCAAAAAAAACACTCTTCACATGTTCCTGTGGTAGGTCAATTAACTTATTTGTAAAAATAACGTCCACTTTATAGTTCTGTGAAGTAACCGCTTCATAGGAATCAATATCTGTAATGATGGTTGGAGACCATTCTAAGATCTGACCGACCAGATCGATGTCAATACTATAGATATCTGTTATCAATAGGGCGGGCTCTTGCCGTTCCCTAACAATATGATGTGATGACATAATCTTAATATCCTAAACGTCTTAAAGTCATATAAGCCATCAAGCCAATACTTACCAATAGGGCATCTTCATCAACATCAAAAGTTGCTGTATGCACCGCAGATTGAATACCTTTGGATTTATTGCCTGTACCCAAACGATAGAAACATGCATCAATCTCTTGTGAATAGTAGGAAAAATCTTCCGCCGCAGGCCATAGCTCCAGATCCAATACGTGCTCCTTTCCCAAGTATTCTTCTGCAAAACCACGGGCCGCCATCGTCAACTCCGGGTTGTTGATTAAAAATGGGTACCCCTTACGGACATCAAAATCACATGTTGCTCCCATACTCTCCGCCATACCGGTTGCCATTTTAATCATCTTTTCATGCGCCTCAGCACGCCATTCTTCGTCAAAGGTACGGAAGGTACCCTCCAGATAAACTTCGTCAGGAATGACATTTGTGGCACCATTTGCACTGATCTTACCAAAAGAAAGAACTGTAGGTATCCTAGGATCTGCAAATCGGCTTGTAATTTGTTGAAGAGCCGTAATAATATGTGCGGTAATCACGATTGGATCAATATTCTGGTGTGGATGAGCACCATGCCCTCCCTTTCCTTTCACTGTCATAAACAGCTCATCACAGGATGCCATATATTTACCAGCTCTAAAGCCCACCTTTCCTGCCTCGATAAAAGGCATGACGTGTTGGCCAATGATTGCTGAAGGAGCAGGATTCTGCAACACACCTTCTTTAATCATGATAGAAGCACCACCTGGAAGACGTTCTTCTCCCGGTTGGAAAATCAATTTGACAACTCCTCCATACTCCGCTTTCAATGCATGTAAAATCTTGGCGACGCCCAACAATGATGAAGTATGTACATCATGACCACAGGCATGCATGACTCCCGCATTTTGAGAACCATAGCTTCTACCGGCTACCTCTTGAATAGGTAATGCATCCATATCGGCCCGTAAAGCGATTACCTCATCAGAGGTGAGATCTCCTTTAATATAAGCCACAATGCCTGTATCAGCCATCTCCTGATAGGAAATACCCATATCATTCAACACGGATTTGACGTATGCCGAAGTATGATACTCCTCAAAAGAAAGTTCGGGGTGCTGATGAAGATGTCTCCTCATTTGAACCGTCTCTTGAAAAAACTGTTGGGCTAAGGCATTAACTTTTTCTTTAATACTTGCCATTTTAATAAGATTATTGGTAAACAAAAACGTTTTCCGAGAATACGAATACGTTTTTAAATTGTTGACGCAGCAAATTCATGAAATTATTTGCTTCAGATCGGCTCCTAAAATCGCCTACTTTGACCCGATAATTGGGCTCATCATAATTGACATAGGTATCAATGTCTTTATACATGCTTCTGAATCGTGACTGCTCTGAGAAAGCAGCATTACGATCACTACCTGCAAAAATTTGAACCCTAAAGCCCCTCACTGTCGTACGCGTAGCCGCGCTTCGTACTGGAGGTTTGCTAGATACTGCTACAGGTTTGTTCTCGACAGGATTGATACCCATATTTGCTCGATAATGTTGCAAAATTGTTATTAATGAATCTTTCATAATAACTACATTTTCATTCTCTTGCGCGTTTACTTTTGAAAAAGTAAAACTCACTAAAGCAAAAACAACTATCAATCCTATCTTAAACATTGTAATTTATTTATTTAAATACGGCCTAGCTATTTGCGCCATGACAGTTTTTATATTTTTTACCAGAACCACATGGACAATCGTCATTACGACCAATTTCATGTTCATTGCGAACAGGTTGACTAGGTCCTAGATCACGTGTGTCTATATCTTCAGCACTTACTCCTATAGGAGATTCCAACTCTGCTTTTGTTGCTTTCACCTGAACTTGAGGTGCCTGCACAGAACGCTCAGGAATACTTTGCATATTTTGTCCTGGAATTTCTCCTTTGAAAATAAAGCTAACAATATCCTTGTTCATTTCCGCTAACATAGACTTGAACAGATTGAATGCTTCCATCTTATAAATGATGATCGGATCCTTTTGTTCGTAAACTGCATTTTGTACAGATTGCTTCAAATCATCCATTTCGCGTAAATGTTCTTTCCAAGCTTCATCAATTAAAGCTAAGACAATACCTTTTTCAAATGATTTGAAAACTTCTCTTCCTTCTGTTTCGATTGCCTTCTTTAAATTTGTAGCAACTTGGATGCCACGAAGGCCATCAGAGAAAGGAATAACAACATTTTCTACAACTGAACCGCGCTCTGCAAATACATTCTGTAATACAGGAATAGTATGAGCAGCAACAGTATTCACTTTATGATGATAAGCATTTATGATCTGTTCGAATAAACGATCTGTTAACGCTTCTATCTTTGTATTTGTAAATTCTTCTTCCGAAATTTCTGGATTAACAGCAAATATGCGGATTACTTCAATCTGAAGATCTTCATAAGAACCCCCTTCTTTAGCATCTGCGACAATCTCTTCAACAACATCAAAAATCATGTTATTCAAATCAACATCTAAACGCTCTCCGAACAAGGCATTTTTACGTTTCGTATAGATAACAGTACGTTGTGAGTTCATCACGTCATCATATTCCAATAGACGCTTACGAATACCAAAGTTGTTTTCTTCTACCTTACGTTGCGCTCTTTCAATAGATTTTGTCAACATGCTATGTTGCATCACTTCGCCTTCTTCAACACCCATTTTCACCATGATGTTAGAGATTCGCTCTGATGCAAATAAACGCATTAGATTATCTTCCAAAGATACGAAGAATTGAGACGATCCTGGATCTCCTTGACGGCCTGCACGACCACGTAACTGACGGTCAACACGACGAGATTCGTGACGCTCTGTACCAATGATCGCTAAACCACCAGCAGCCTTCACTTCATCGCTTAATTTAATATCCGTTCCACGACCCGCCATATTTGTAGCGATGGTTACTTGTCCCGGTTGACCCGCTTCTGCAACGATATCCGCTTCTTTTTGGTGTAACTTCGCGTTTAATACATTATGCTTCACTTTACGTAATTGTAGCATACGACTTAACAATTCCGAAATCTCTACCGATGTAGTACCCACTAATACTGGTCTACCTGCTTCTGTCAATTTCTGAATCTCTTCTGCTACAGCATTGTATTTTTCACGGGCGGTACGATAAATGAAATCCTGACGGTCATCACGTAAAGCAACGCGATTTGTCGGAATCTCGACAACATCCAATTTATAAATTTCCCAAAGCTCGCCTGCCTCAGTAGATGCTGTTCCCGTCATACCCGCAAGTTTGTGATACATACGGAAGTAATTTTGTAACGTAATGGTCGCATAAGTTTGTGTCGCATCTTCTACTTTCACATTCTCTTTTGCCTCAATTGCTTGATGCAAACCATCTGAGTAACGACGACCATCCATGATACGACCCGTCTGCTCATCTACAATTTTTACTTTTCCTTCGTCAACAATATATTCAACGTCATTTTCAAATAACGTATATGCCTTCAATAACTGATTAATAGAGTGGATACGTTCCGCTTTAATCGAATAGTCACGCAATAATTCTTCCTTACGTGTTGCTTTCTCTTCTAAAGGGATATCAGCTTTTTCAATATCAGCGATTTCAGAACCCACATCAGGTAAAATGAAAAACGAAGTATCTTCACCAGATGCAGTGATCAATTCGATTCCTTTCTCCGTTAATTCTACTTGATTATTTTTCTCATCAATTACAAAGTATAATTCCTCATCAGCTTTAGGCATATTTTTATTCTGCTCTTGCATATAGTAATTTTCAACTTTTTGCAAAATCTGACGGTGATTATTTTCACTTAAATATTTAATTAATGCTTTGTTTTTTGGTAAACCGCGGTAAGCTCTAAATAAAGCTAATCCACCTTTCTCTGGGTCGATATCGCCTGCCTTTACAGCTTTTTTAGCTTCATTTAATACGGTATTGATATATGCCTTTTGTGCATTCACCAAACGCTCGATACGAGGTTTTAATTGGTAAAATTCATGTTGGTCACCACGAGGTATTGGTCCTGAAATAATCAAAGGTGTACGTGCATCATCAATTAAAACTGAATCGACCTCATCCACCATAGCAAAATGCAACTTTCCTTGCACCAATGCCTCAGGTGTTTGTGTCATGTTATCACGTAAATAATCAAATCCAAACTCATTATTGGTACCATAAACAATGTCAGAAGCATATGCTTTACGACGTTGTGGCGAATTTGGCTGATGCTTATCGATACAATCGACACTCATACCGTGAAATTCAAATAATGGTGCATTCCACTCCGAGTCACGACGAGCTAGATAATCATTCACCGTAACGATATGAACACCATTTCCAGCTAACGCGTTTAAGTATGTTGGAAGTGTACCCACTAAAGTTTTACCCTCACCCGTTGCCATCTGTGCAATTTTACCTTGGTGCAATACAATACCACCAATCAATTGTACATCATAATGCACCATGTTCCAAACCACTTCAGAGCCTGCTGCCAACCAAACATTTTTCCATGTAGCTTGATCGCCTTCAATCACAACATTTTGTTTTTGAGCGGCAATCTCTCTGTCAAAGTCATTCGCTGTAACGACCAATTGTTTATTTTCTGTCAGACGTCTTGCAGTTTCTTTTACCACAGCGAAAGCCTCTGGTAAAATATCCTTTAAAACCTCTTCTAATTTTTTATCACGTTCTTTAGATAATTTATCTGCGTTTTCATAGATGGCTGTTTTTTGTGACATATCGATGTCATCAGCATCAGCTTCGGCCTTAAGAGAAGAAATTTCCTGATCAATATCTGCTAAATATCCTTTTATTCTATTTTTGAAATCAGCCGTTTTACCACGCAATTCATCATCACTTAGTGATGCTAGCTGCTCGTATTCCGATTTTATTTTTTCTACAATTGGCTGAACACCCTTAATATCTCGCTCGGATTTACTTCCAAATAATTTACTTAAAAATTTTAACATAATATTCTTTTCTATCTCAATTTATGACTTTCATTCAATAATGACTCCAAACTAAAATTGCAGACAAATTGACACTAATCGGGCAAATTTAGTTATTAGATATCATATCTAACACACTATATATATTTTTTTTACTATTTTTTATGACAAAAACAAATTCTTATCCGTTTTAGGGATAAAGCCCATATCCTGAGCCTTATTAAACATCATTTCAATAGCAGAACGCCCCTCTTTCCCAAGTTCTACAGAATATTTATTGACATAAAGTTCAATGTGTTTATACATCACTTCAGTGCTCATTTCTTGCGCATGAGACTTGATAAACTCCAGTCCTGATGTAGGATTTGCAAAAGCATATTCAACACTCGCTCGTAATATACGATTCAATTTTACTTTAATTTCGGTTGGTAGGCTTCTTTTCACGACAATCCCCCCCAAAGGAATAGGACAATTTGTCGTTTTTTCCCAGTAATCACCTAAATCAACCACCTTGAATAATCCTTTTTCTTGATAGGTGAAACGATTTTCATGAATAATCAATCCTAAATCGATATCCCCAGCTAGTAAAGAACTTTCTATTTCAGAAAAAACAAGTTCCTGCTTATTCTTCAATTCTGGAAATGCTAAGCCCAATAAAAAATGAGCGGTTGTATACTTACCTGGGTAACCGACTCGCAATTGCTCTAACTCCGTTGTTAATGAATCTCCAGAACTTAATTTTTCCTGAAGCATTGTTGCCAAATTCGCATCCTTTGTGATCAACATTGGCCCGACTCCGAAACCAAGTGCACTACCAGCGTCCAGCAGTTCGTAATCTTCAACAGCATATGCAAAAGCATGGTAGCTTAGCTTTGTAACATCCAAATCGCCTCTGAAGGCCTTAAGATTTAAAGTTTCGACGTCTTCATAGACAATATCGAAGTCCAGCCCTTCTGTATCTATCTTATGATGGATAAGTGCATCAAAAATAAAAGTATCGTTCGGACAAGGTGAAAAACCCAATGTCAATTTCATATGGATAATCTTTGTGTTAATATATACAGAATAGAAGCCGCAAAAGTTGCTACCAATATTCCCTTCGCCAAGGCATCTTGCTCTCGCTTAAATAGAAAACGTAGTGCTACAAAATTTATGAATACTGCAATAACATACACCAGCATTGGCTTTTCGGGGGCCAATTTATCAGTAAGTGCTGTGTAAGTAGCAAGTAAATAAGCGATAAGAGGCGCTATTGCTCCCATCAAAATACCGAGACCTAAATTGTTCTTCATCTTAAACATCAAATCCCCAAGAATTTAATTCTGGAATAACATGATGAGCTGTCATATCAAATTGAGTGGGTACAATAGCAACATAACCATTACTTAAAGCAAATGAATCTGTGTCCTCACCACGATCTTCCAATTCGAATTTTCCGGTCATCCAATAATAATCACGATTATGCGGATCGATACGCTCATCAAATTCCTCAACATAATGACCACCAGCTTGGCGACATATTTTTATCCCCTTGATATCGGCATCATTAGGGAAATTTACATTCAACAATGAACCTTTAGGTAGTCCATTAGCCAGTACTTGCTGTGTAATAGAAATTAGATAAGGTCTACAATGTGAAAAATCTGCATTATAGGCAAAGTTGTCTAAAGAAAAGCCAATCGAGGGAATCCCCTCAATGGCACCTTCTACCGCAGCAGACATAGTTCCTGAATATAACACATTGATGGAATGGTTCAATCCATGATTAATTCCGGAAACACATACATCTGGCTTACGGCCTTTAAATATTTTATTAACGGCCAATTTAACGCAGTCTACTGGAGTTCCAGAACATTTATACATCTCAACACCTTCATACAAATCAATACGATCCAAGCGCAAAGGTCGTCCTATGGTAATAGCGTGCCCCATGCCCGATTGTGGACTATCTGGCGCAACTACGACAACATGTCCAATCTTTTGCATTTCTTCAATCAAAACTTTGATACCTGGTGCAGTAATGCCATCATCATTTACGACCAATATGGTTGGTTTTTTCTTTGTCATGATGCTAATTTAGTAAGAAAAATAGAAAAGCGTTAGTTTTTAAGCCAATGCTTTTCTATTTATACAAAAAAAAGAAGTCAAGCTTGTTTTTTTAAGTCAACGATTCCATTACATATACTTAAACTTAAGAACAAATAGTTATTAGATTATTCATTAAATTGGGTTTAAGCCTAGCTTTATTTAGGGTTAGTAGGGGGTTAATAGGGGTATACCCCTATTAACCCCCTACTAACCCCCTGTTATACCCCTATAAATTCTCTATTATATAGGGAATTGGTAGCTGCCAAATATGAAGTTGTTTCGGAGATGAAAATAAAGCAAGCACATGCTATGGTTTGATTAAAATAAAATAATATAAAAAGTAGATTTCACTTTTGATTATCTTCGCCAGTTCATATCGTTTTCCAATTCAAAATGGTCAATTTTATCCTTATTATATTCTGTATTTGCGCTGGAATGCTATTTAAGCATTTCAAATTAATTCCTGAAAATGCTTCAAAAAGTATTAATATTTGGGTATTATACATCGCTCTGCCTGCAGTATCTTTCAAATACATCCCACAAATTAGCTGGAGCGCGCAGCTTTTCTTCCCAGTATTATCGCCTATACTTGTTGTTGCAGGAAGTTGGATCTTCATGGAATTATATTGTCGTTATAAAGGCTATAGCCAACGATCAAGAAGTACATTAGAATTATCTTCAGCATATAGTAACACTTCATTTATTGGTTTCCCCTTAATCATTGCGTATTATGGCGAGCAAAACCTGAGCATTGCAATCATTTGCGATCAGGTAAACTTCATGCTTCTGGCTACCGTGGGTATTATTTGTGCCATTAAAGGAGACCGAAGCAATACTGAAGGCATTAAAGTCACTGCTCTAATAAAAAGATTGGTGACATTCCCTCCTTTTATTGCCTGTATACTCGCACTAGTTTTGGGGAAATATATCGATATGAGTATGACCGAACCTTTTTTTGATAAAATTGCGTCGACAGTTGCTCCATTAGCATTATTTTCCGTTGGTTTGCAGCTACAATTTAAAGGTATGAAGCGCGAGATCACCCAAATTTCAATGACCCTACTCTATAAATTGATGTTGGCTCCTGCTTTGGTTCTAATTGCAGCTTTGGCACTTGGGGTAAAAGGGGATATAGCCCGTGTAAGTATCATGGAGGCAGCTATGCCAACACTAATTACAGCAAGTATGGTCGTACAGCAGTTCAGATTAAACACCAAGTTGATCAACCTCATTATAGGAATAGGAATTATACTCAGCCTATTTACAACAGCTGTATGGTCTTATATCATCGCACTATTCATTTAGTTTTTTCGATATCGATTGCGAAGATTATTGTGGCTTAGGATTTATTAATATCTTATTTTTAGCATATTTCTTAAATACGCTTAGATATGAAAACGAATTATGAATCCCGCTATGCAATTAGCCCAAATGAATGTAAAACACTTGACACAAAGTCTTTAAGAGATAATTTTTTGATTGAAAATATTTTTGAAGCTGATCAAGTTAATTTTACCTATACACACTATGACCGTTATATGGCCGGCGGAGCAATGCCCGTTTCAGGAAAAATAAAATTGGAAACTATTCCAGCCTTATTAAAAGAGCCCTACTTCCTAAGCCGAAGAGAGTTAGGGATTATCAACGTAGGTGCATCAGGTCAGGTGGAAGTAGACGGAACTACTTATGATTTAGACTATAAAGAAGCATTATATATCGGAAAAGGAGTTGAGAACGTCTATTTTAGTAGCAAAAATGCTGCGAACCCTGCAAAATTCTATTTAAACTCCACTCCTGCCCACCAAAGCTTTCCTACTAAGAAGGTAACAAAAGAGTCTGCAAACAAAATTGAATTAGGATCTCTTGAAACGGCCAACCACAGAACGATCAACCAAATGCTTCTCAATAAGATTGTAGATACTTGTCAATTGCAAATGGGAATGACCGAGCTTAAACCCGGTTCTGTTTGGAATACGATGCCAGCGCATACTCATGACCGACGTATGGAAGTTTACTTTTATTTTGAAGTGCCTGAAGGGCAAGCCGTCTCTCATTTTATGGGACCGGTAGATGAAACACGACATATCTGGATGAAAAATGAACAAGCCGTGATTTCTCCTCCTTGGTCTATTCACGCTGGAGCAGGAACAAGTAATTATACCTTTATCTGGGGAATGGCTGGTGAAAATCTAGATTATGACGATATGGACAAATCTGCAATAACAGATCTAAAATAAATTAACATGAAATCATTCCTATCTACAGCTATTTTACTGGGTGTCACATCGAGTTTATCTGCCCAGAATAGCAATACTGTACAGATTAACAGCCCCTCTTCCTTTGAAAGAAAAGAAGTGGTGAGCATTCCGTTTGAAAAATTTAAAAATCATTTTGGCTTAAGGGATAACAATTTTTCAATAGTAGACCAAGATTCTAAAAAACCACTTGTTTACCAATTGGAAATGCATGGTGAAACCAGTCCGCAGAATATCTTGATTGCTGTACAAATAGCCCCTAAAGGAACGTTAAAACTAGCTGTCTCTGCCGCTAACCAGATGCAAGTGAAAAATAAAACTTTCGCACGCTATGTTCCCGAACGCAAAGATGATTTTGCTTGGGAAAATAATGTTGTGGCTTTCCGTGCCTATGGTAAGGCTTTGGAAGGTACTTCGGAGGATGCGCAAGGGTTTGATTATTGGTCAAAGCGTACAGACGAGTTAGTGATTGACGAATGGTATAAAACAGATGACTACCATCATGACCATGGTAAAGGACTAGATTACTATTCAGTAGGGCAAACACTAGGTGTTGGCGATATCGCCTTGTATTTTGACAATCATGTACAATACACGAAGCATTACCGTCAATATAAAGTTTTAGATAATGGACCGCTACGCTCTACCTTTAAATTAATTTATGAACCTCAGGAAATAAAAGGTCATGGTATAACCATTGAAAAAGAAATATCCATTGATGCAGAAAGCCAGCTTAGTAAAGTTAGCTTAAATATTTATAATGCAACAGCAGCTTTAACACCGATTGTCATCGGAATTGCCAAACGTAAAGAAACCGACCCCAATACTTTCAGCGATAAAAAGGCGAATTTTTTCGCGTATTGGGAGCCTGAAATGAAAGGTAATATTACCGGAACTGCTTTAATATTCCCCAATAGCAGGAATACATTTATTGATACTCCTACTCAATTTTTATGGAATATAACGGCAAAAAACAATCAAACATTGACTTATTATATGGGAGCGGCATTTAATAAAGCAGGAAAGATACAAAGCATGGACGCCTGGAAAAAATATTTAGAACAAGCGTCTGAACAGGTACAAAAACCACTAACCATTAGTTATAAAAAATAATGTCAATACTACAATCATTTGATTTAACAGGAAAAATCGCTTTAGTAACGGGTTGCAAAAGGGGTATCGGTAAAGCCATGGCAGAGGCTTTAGCAGAAGCTGGGGCTGATATTATTGGCGTTTCGGCAACTCTGGAATTAGAAAATTCGGCCATTCAAAAATCCATCGAATCCTTAGGTCGAAAATTTCATGCCTACCAATGTGATTTTTCGAACAGAGAGGCCCTTTATACCTTTATCAATCACGTTAAAGCGGATCATCCAATAATCGATATACTCCTGAACAATGCGGGTAATATTTTACGTAAACCAGCAGCCGAACATCCGGATGAATATTGGGATGAAATCATCGAAATCAATCAAAATGCACAATTTATATTGACAAGAGAAATAGGCAAAGATATGATTTCACGTGGAACAGGAAAAGTAGTTTTCACAGCATCGTTACTCTCTTTCCAAGGAGGAATAAATGTACCCGGATATGCCGCTTCTAAAGGGGCAATCGCTTCTTTAACAAAAGCTTTTGCAAATGAGTGGGCTTCAAAGGGAGTCAATGTAAATGCAATCGCACCAGGTTATATCGCCACAGACAATACAGAGGCACTACGCGAGGATCCTGAAAGATCGTCCTCTATATTAGCTCGGATTCCAGCTGCTAGATGGGGTGAACCACAGGATTTCAAAGGTCCTGCTTTATTCCTGAGCTCGCAGGCTTCTAACTATGTACATGGCACTATACTGACCGTAGATGGAGGCTGGATGGGACGCTAACTATCTAAAAACAGAAAGAGACCTATTTTATAAAATAGGTCTCTTCATTAAGCCTTAATCTGTGTACAATAGGAGCCTGTTAACCGTTATGGTTTACGAGTATAGCCCTTTCTTTTCAATAAAATCAACGACTTTATCTGGTGTATAAAATTTTATATTTTTACCCTCTTTAACAGCCTTCCTCAGAAAAGTTGATGACAGTTCCATCATCGGTGTTTCGGTCATGGTAATAGCAGGATTTTCTTTCAGAGCTCCACCATTGTAATTTGGTCTTGGATATACGTATACATGATAATCTCGTAAGATGACCTCATAATTTTTCCACTTCGTAAAAGTTTCTAAAATATCTTCACCCATAATCAAAACAAATTCATGTAGCGGATACTTCTCAGCCAAATGTGTCAAGGTATCTATGGTATATGATGGCTGTGGTAATCCGAATTCAATAGCACTAGCCTTTAGGTTTTCAGTATCTTCTATGGCTAAATTGACCATTTCTAACCGGTCATACATATTCCCCAGGCTTTCCTTCTTCTTAAATGGATTTTGTGGAGAAACCACGAACCAGACTTCATCCAACGCTGTATAATTGGCCATATAGTTGGCAATAATCAGATGCCCCACATGAACAGGATTAAAAGACCCAAAGAACAAACCTACTCTAGCCATTACTATTTATTAAGAAAATCCATTACTAATTTTTCCGCCTCTACAACAGCAACATCCAAATCATAATTTTTTAAGATCACATCAAATTTATCTGCATAGGATAGTTCTGTTTCTGCTTTTGCAAATCGTTCCTGCAATTTTTCTTCAGAATCGGTTCCTCTACCACGAAGACGGTCTTTTAAAACTTCTAAGGAAGGTGGCTGTACAAAGATAGATAAGGCCTCATCTGGAAATTTTGAACGTAAACGAAGACCACCTATAACATCGATATCAAAAATAACATGTTTACCTTTTGCCCATATACGCTCTACTTCCGAACGCAAAGTGCCATAAAATGTACCTGCGTATACCTCTTCAAATTCGATGAATTCTTGTTTTGCAATTTTATGAAGAAAACTTTCCTTAGAGATAAAGTAGTAATCTTTACCGTCTACCTCTTCTCCACGAGGCTCACGTGTGCTAGCCGAAATGGAAAATTCCAGTTTGTCACTATGCTTACCTAATAAATTTTTTACGATTGTTGTTTTACCGGCACCCGATGGCGCTGAGAATATAATTAACTTACCTGCCATCCTTATAATACATTGAGCAATTGCTCTTTAATTTTTTCTAATTCTTCTTTCATTTTTACCACGATCTGTTGAATTCCAGCGTGATTGGCTTTAGAGCCCAAAGTATTGATCTCTCTTCCCATTTCTTGGGATATAAACCCTAATTTCTTACCATTAGAATCAGATGCTGTTAATGCTTTTTGAAAATAACTACAATGCGAGCGCAAGCGTACCTTCTCTTCTGTAATATCCAATTTATCAATATAATAAATCAATTCTTGTTCAAAGCGATTCTTATCGACGTTTTCCTTGCCCACAGACTCCTCTAAATAATGATTGATACGTTCGCGTATCAAAGGAATACGGTCCATTTCAACAGCCTCAACTTCAGTTAAATAGCTTAAAATCAATTCTACTCTACTCGTTAAATCTTGTGAAAGAACAGCTCCTTCATCAGCTCTGAAAATATTAAATTGTTCTACCGCAGCATAAAAAGCTTCCAATAACAGTTTAGATTCTTCTTCGTCAACCTCACCATCATTATTAGCGATTACTTCTGGCATATTAAGAGCCATCTGAAATAGGGAAACTTGCTTATCTCCTAACTCAAATGCAATTTGCTGTAATTGGGTATAGTATTTTTTTAACAAATCGGCATTTATAGTAGATGCTTTTGCCGTTTGATCAGTATATTCAACGTTGACATACAGATTGACCTTACCGCGCTCGATAAGCTTGCTACACTCTGTACGCAAAGTTAATTCCTTATCTGAAACTGCTTTAGGTAAACGCAAATTCAGTTCAAGAAATTTAGAATTCAAGGATTTAATCTCAACGCTGTACTTAACTTTTCCATTGTCTTTTACAGCAGTGCCGTATCCTGTCATTGATTTTATCATATGCAAAGGTAAGAAACATTCCAATAATGCATAGTATCAAGACTATAAATTGCTTATTTTACGAATCATGCTTGGCAATAATAACGCATAAATAACTTTCTTGCTTGCCCTTCTTCCCTACTGTAACAAAACCAATTCCGATATCATATAAAGAAGAATTCCACTCATCCATCCCCAATAAATGCTTTCTATGATAATAACCAGGTGCTTCCTTCCCTATTATCAGTCCTTCTATACCAGCTTTGGCCGTTGGCCAATTCCAAGCAATAGATTCGAAATTATTTGCTTTTTTATTTTTCAACCAATTTGGATTTAACTTATATCCGGATTTTTGAATGTAATAATTTGGTCCTTTGCCATCTGGATTTACGTGGTCAAAATAATTGCGCTTTGCCATATCCTTTGCTCGGGCTTCCGCAACTTTTGCTAATTGATTATTCCAGTTCAAGTGTTTTCTGGTCACCTTATTCAAATTGAATAGTCCAAGTTTCTTTTTAAATTTTTCGGGTTTTTTACGAATATCATTTAAATGTTCAAAAGCAGCCTTAGCCTGCTTTTTTTCTAATCGCACTTGTGCTGATGAAAATGAAAATAATAAACTGAGAAAAATAACGAGCTGATACTTCATGTAAATTTGTTTAAGTCAAAATAGACTTTAAAAAAGATAATAGGTTTAGACCGATTTTGATTTTTTACTGATTATCGCCTGTACCAAAACAGGTGCTATACTGATCAAAATCACGAATAGTACTACTAGGGAGAAATTATTGCTGATAAATGAAATTTGTCCAAAGTAATATCCTGTTAATAGAAATAAGGTTACCCATAAAAAACCTCCCAAGATATTATAAGTACCAAATTTTCGATAGGCCATATGGGATATCCCTGCGACAAATGGTGCAAATGTGCGAACAATAGGGACAAAACGAGCGTAAACAATAGTCCTTGTACCATGCTTTAGGTAAAATGCTTGGGTTCGCTCTAAATAAGCAGATCTAAAAATTTTAGCATCGGGCTTAAAGACTTTATGTCCAAAGTATTTACCCACTTCATAGTTTACAAAATCACCCAGCACCGCTGCCGAAACTAGTACAAGCCAAAATAAAACCAAGGACAAGCCGCTCTCTGGTCTGGCAATAATGGCTCCCAATGCAAACAAAACAGAATCTCCAGGTAAAAATGGTGCAATAACCAACCCCGTTTCTGAAAACACAATTAAAAATAAAACAAGGTAAGTCCATCCTGCATATTCATGAACGATTTGAAGCAAATGCTTATCGATATGTAAAATAAAGTCAATCAGTGTTGTGATGATTTCCATTTGAAATGAACTTGAATAATATCTAAATCAATTGAATTCAGTTGATTTAGATATTATAACTGCATCGTTTTAACGATAAAAAGATGATAGCCATAAAAAAAGGAAGCTCTTAAGCTTCCTTTTTTCTTTTAATTTTTTCTTTTATCACTTCGTACACTATCGGTAACACCGATACTAAAATGATTAACAGTACGACTTTTGAAAAATTATCTCTTATAATGGGTATATTCCCTAAGAAATAACCTGCCAGTGTAATCCCAATTACCCAAAGAAGTGCGCCTATGACATTATAGGTAATGAAAGTACCATAATTCATTTTACCGATTCCTCCAACAAATGGAGCTAAAGTTCTAACGATGGGTACAAATCGAGCAATTACAATAGTTTTACTTCCATATTTTTCATAGAACGAATGTGTCTTCTGAATCTGTTCGTCCTTAATAACCTGCTTACCAAAAAGCTTAAACTTGGTTATCTGCATGCCAAAGCGTTTACCGATGGAATAATTAAGTGAATCTCCAGATATCGCTGCCACCAATAAAATAACAATCATCAACCAGACATTGAGTTCATTAGGTTGTGCTGCTAACATACCTGCTGCAAAAAGTAAAGAATCTCCTGGTAAGAATGGCATCACAACAATACCAGTCTCAACAAAAATAATCAGGAATAAGATGAGATAGGTCCACGTTTTATAATCATTTACAATTTCTAGTAAGTGCTTATCAATATGAAGAACAAAATCTATAATATGCGCTATAACGTCCAAATCTGCTCGAATTAACCAATGTTATTTAACATAACCGGCATAACCAGCATTAATATATCTTCATTCTCATCAGCTACAGCCGGAATCAATAAGCCTGCACGGTTAGCCGTACTCATCTCTATCACGACTTCTTCACTAGCTAGATTATTCAACATCTCCACTAAAAATTTAGCGTTGAAGCCAATTTCCATATCTTCACCTTCAAATTGACAACCTAAACGCTCATGCGCTTCATTAGAAAAATCCAAGTCTTCGGCTGAGATATTCAATTCACTACCCGAAATCTTTAAACGTACTTGGTGCGTTGTTTTATTAGCAAAAATAACTACGCGACGCAGTGTATTTAAGAATAATAGGCGATCAACAGTTAGCTTATTCGGATTCACTTGAGGAATTACAGCTTCGTAGTCAGGGTAACGTTCATCAATCAAACGACAAATTAGATTGATATTACCAAAACTGAAAAATGCATTTGTTGAATTATATTCAATAGAAACATTAATATCTTCAGAAGGTAGAGACGACTTTAATAAAGACAATGCTTTTTTAGGTAGGATTAATGAAGCAGGTTTTTCTACTCCAATATCAGAACGTCTATATCGCACTAATTTATGTGCATCTGTTGATACAAAAGTAACCGATTTATCGCCCAACTGTACCAATACACCTGACATCGCTGGTCTCAATTCATCATTACTAACCGCAAAAATCGTCTTACTAATCGCTTCTGCTAATATTGGAGCAGGCATATTAACCGTGTGCGCATTGTCGATTACAGGAATCTTAGGGAAATCCTCAGGATTTTCACCACTCAATTTATATTTTCCATCTCCTGCACTAATTTCTATCGCCAATGTATTGTTATCGACGAAAAAAGCAACAGGTTGATCTGGCAATGTCTTTAATGTTTCGATTAGAATTTTAGAAGGCATCGCTACTTTTCCTTCTTCTTTAGCCTCAATTTGCAATGACGTGACCATACTAGTCTGCAGATCTGTAGCAGAAATTGTCAACGTATTGTCTTTTATTTCAAAAAGAAAGTTCTCTAAAATAGGTAGAACTGTACTACTACTTGAAGCGCCATTAATAGCTTGAAGTTGTTTTAATAAAATCGATGTGGATACTATAAATCTCATTTCCTAAAATTATGAATTATATCTGCAATATTACGCAAAAGAATCTACATTTTTAAACGCTAGATATGCAAATAGTGGAAAAATAGCATTCGCTATTGAATCGTTATTCACGCTACTAAACAATTGAAATTCAATAAAAAAAAGCAAATTTCAGGCATTTATATTTTGTTTATAAATAAATGCTGTCTATAATTTATTACATTTGTATAGACTAGGAGTAGTATATGCAATTTAAGGAAATAATTGGACATGATTTAGTTAAAGCTCATTTGATTAGCACAGTTCGTGAAAACTGTGTTAGCCATGCTCAGTTGTTTTTGGGACCTGAAGGATCTGGCTCATTGGCTTTAGCTTTGGCTTACGCACAATTTATAAACTGCGAAAATAAGCTGGAAAGTGATAGTTGCGCCATTTGCCCTTCTTGTCGCAAATATGCTAAACTGATTCACCCTGATCTACATTTTTCTTATCCATTTATTGCAAAACATAAGGAGGATAATGCGGCTACATTTATGGAAAATTGGCGTAAAGCTTTTTTGGACAATCCATACTTGAGTTTAGAAAACTGGCGCCAACAATTGGATGCAGAAAATAAACAAGTCAATATCAATATTGCTGAAGCACATGAAATAATCAAAAAATTAAGTTTAAAATCTTTTGAGGCTGATTACAAGGTATTGATTATGTGGTTACCTGAATATTTGGAAAAAGAAGGTAATGCACTCTTAAAATTGATCGAAGAACCTCCAGAAAAAACATTGTTTCTTTTGGTTGCTGAAAATCAAGATAAAATATTGAACACGATTATTTCTAGAACGCAACTTATAAAAATCAATAAGTTAAGCCATCAAGCGATTACGTCATATTTAATAGAAAACAAACAACTCGAAGAACAAGAAGCTAGGGAAATTGCTTTTATAGCAGATGGCAACCTACAAGAGGCAATCAATATGATTAATCTCAACACCAATAACCATTTTATTTTACTGGTTAAGTGGTTGCGCCTTATTGTTCAAGATTCGGGTCTAAATATTATCAGCATCTGTGAAGACGAAATTGCAAAGCTAGGTCGAGAAAACCAGAAGACATTTTTAATGTATGCCATTAATATCATGCGTCAAATCGTTTTAATAAAACAAGACCTATCCAGCTTAGTGTTCCTTCCTGCTCAAGAACTTGATTTTGTAAACAAGTTTGCTGTTCATTATACCCTCGAACAAATTGAAGAAACAATCAATTTGTTTGAGTCAACACATTATAGTGTTGAAAGAAATGCAAATCCTAAAATATTATTTTTAGATTTATCTTTGCAATTAGTATTAATGTTTAAATACCAAACGTTTCCGAAAGGAACTCAATATATATAGAAAACTATGGGATGTGGCAGTTGCTCATCCGGCGGAGGTTGTGGAAGTACGACGACAGTGGGCGGTACTCCAGCAGGTTGCCAAAATAATGGTTCTTGCATGACTAGCGGATGTAATAAATTAGATGTATATGACTGGCTATCTGATATGGATATGCCATCCAACTATAAACCTTTTGACATTGTAGAAGTTCGATTTAAAGGATCTCGAAAGGATTTCTTTATCAATTCTGACAATTTATATTTAGAAATTGGTGAAATGGTTGCTGTAGAACCTACTACAGGCGGATATGATATTGGACATGTTTCTCTTACGGGAGAATTGGTTCGCTTACAATTGAAGAAAAACAATGTAAGTTTAGAAAGTGTCACCAAGAAAATCTATCGCAAACCTACAGAGGCTGATGTTGAAAAATTCAATATCGCCAAAGATTTGGAATGGGAGACCATGCATAAGGCTAGAAATCTAGCTTTAGAATTAGGTCTTTCTATGAAAATATCGGATGTAGACTATCAAGGTGATAAGACTAAGGCGACGTTCTACTATACGGCTGAAGGTCGTGTGGATTTCCGTGAATTGATCAAAAGAATGGCGGAATCTTTCCGTATCCGCATTGAGATGCGACAGATAGGAATGAGGCAAGAAGCAAGTCGCCTAGGCGGTATTGGCTCTTGTGGTCGTGAATTATGCTGCTCTACCTGGCTGACAGATTTTAAAACTGTCTCTACGTCTGCAGCAAGATATCAGAACCTATCCCTCAATACCCTAAAATTAGCGGGTCAATGTGGTAAATTGAAATGTTGCTTGAACTACGAACTGGATAGTTATATGGATGCTTTAAAAGACATACCAAATAATATCGATCGTATCGAGACAACTAAGGGTAATGCATATTTGCAGAAAACAGACATTTTCAAAAAAATGATGTGGTTCTCTTACCCTGGAGCTGAAAATTGGATACCGTTACCTGTGGATCAAGTGAAAGAACTTATCGAAAAAAATAAACAGGGTATTAAAGTTGACGAGTTGATTTCAACAGTAGAGGATGAAATCAAAGAAGAAAAAATTGTTAATTACGATTACGAAAATGTGGTCGGCCAAGATAGCTTAACACGTCTGGACGAAAAAAATAAAAGAAAAAGAAGTAGTAAAAGTAAATCAAAACCCAACGTTCGTGCAAAGGTGGCTCCTGAGCAAGTTGCTAAAGCGCAACCAGCTAAAGTCGAGAAACCGCAACAAAAACAAGAAAAAGGGCCTAAAACGGTGAATACCGATAAAAACACTCCTCCAAGTCAAAATAAAGAGGGCGCGGTGAGTAAGCCAAAAAGAAGGTTTAATAAGAATAGAAACAATAGAAATAAAGGTAATAATACTGCTCCTTCAGCAGAATAGTAAGTTGATTTCGATTATTGGCGAGGATGAACATTCTCGCCAATATTATATACTTAAATAAGAATGAAAAAAAGTACATTCCTAATAGGCTGTATGACGATATCACTATTTGTTTCATGTGATTCAAATACAATCATGGATGAAAATGTAAATATTTATAAAAATGCGTGGGCCCATGCTAATAAACCAACCTTTGATGTTCACATTTCAGATATTTCTAAAAAATATGATGTATGGTTAAACGTTCGTCATACCTCGCATTACCCCTACTCAAACCTATTTATTTTAGTGCATCAAAAAGGTGCTAACACGAAGCTTTACACCTACAAAAAAGAGCTTAAATTAGCCGATTCATATGGAAAGTGGACCGGTAATACTGCAGGTTCTTTGTATACAAAGCGAAGTCTTATCCATAAAGATTATAGCTTTCCTGACACAGGTCTATATCATTTCACTTTCGAACAAAATATGCGAGATAATCCACTCTTGGAGGTTACAGATATCGGACTGAATATTACCAGCAAGTAAAATGAAGCAGCTGCGATTACTCTTATTTCCTTTCTCAATAGTTTATGGAATAGTTATTTGGATTAGAAATAGACTATTTGATTTACAAATTATAAAGTCCAAGAATTATACGATCCCAACTATCGTGGTGGGTAATCTTGCCGTTGGAGGTACGGGTAAAAGTCCCATGACTGAGTTTATCATTCAAGTCCTTAAAGATAAATATAGAGTTGCTACATTGAGTCGTGGATATGGACGTAAGACTAAAGGGTTTAAATATGTCAATATTGCATCTACAGCTGACGAAGTAGGTGACGAACCACTACAATTCAAAAACAAATTTCCTAATATCACAGTCTCTGTCTGTGAAGACCGATGTAATGGTGTAGAAACTTTAATGAATAGCCACGATGTCATTGTACTCGATGATGCTTTTCAACATCGCAGGTTGAAACCAACTTTCTCCATACTGTTATTTGAATACAGTTCTTGTCTGCACCCCATGTTTGTACTGCCAATGGGCAATTTTAGAGATCTTCCTGCAGAATCAAAACGAGCAAATATGCTCGTGGTGACTAAAACACCTTCCGATGCATCGGATAGTGAAAAAGAGCTCATTAAAAATAAATTAATCCAAAAAAGCGCTGTAACAAATGTTTACTTTACGAGCATAGTTTATGGCAACCTCATTTCCATCAATGAGCTGGAGGCTAAAATAACGCCAAATACAACCGTTTTACTGCTTACTGGTATCGCTAATCCAAAACCATTGATCAAGTACCTCAAACCTCTTATAAATGACATGGAGCATCTTGCTTTTTCAGATCACCATGCTTTTACTAGAAATGATATATTGACCATTAGACAAAGATTTGAACAAATAAAGAATCGATCTAAAATAATCATTACAACAGAAAAGGATGCACAACGAATTCGTACCCCCGAATTTTTAAATATCCTAAATAATATACCAGTTGCTTATATTCCTATTGAAATTGCTTTCGAAGACAAATCGATTAGCAAAAGCGTACAACAACAATTGCTATCCATCTGTGAGAGAAGTGTTAATGAATCTTAAATTTTAATTTTGTTTAAACTTTAACAAAGCATTGCTTGTCTTTATACTAGTTACTGTTTGGTAACCAAATAATAGTTAAACTAATATAAAAGCTATGAAAAATTTAAAATCAGGTTTAATAGCAACTTTAATGCTATTGGGTGTCACCGTTATGGCTCAAGAAAAACAAAGAAATGGCGGACAGCAACAATCTCCTGAAGACCAGACGAAAAACAGGATTGAAAGACTCGATAAAGAACTAAAACTGTCACAAAATCAAAAAGATTCAATTTATGTATATGCATTGGACCTCTCCAAAAAGCAACAGGAGATATTCAAAAATACTACCGATCGGAAAGCAGCATTTGAAAATATTAAAACTGTCCGACAATCTACTGATGCTAAGATCAAGTCATTCTTAAATCCGGAACAAAGTAAGTCTTACGATCGTATGCAAGAAGAAATGCAACAGCGCAGACAACAAAGACAAAAGAAATAATTGATTAGATAGTAATAAAAACAACTAAAAAGGTTCAACATATTTCCGTTGGACCTTTTTTATTTATAATACTAATTATCAATGTTTTAAATGTTATAATTTGTTAAATATTTGTTAAAGTAACAGGTTTGATACAATAAATGGGTCAACTCATGAGTTTTAGTTGTAGAATTTAGTAATTGAATATTTAAACTAAAAATAGCAATCATGAAAAAATTATTTTTAACAGGAATCGGATTTTTCTTAGCATTAAGTTTAACATTTGCACAACAGGTTACTCCAGAAGAGCAGGCTACGCAAGTAACAACAGAACTAACTCAAAAATTAAGTTTAACAGATGAGCAAAAAACAGCAGCTTACACCATCACTTTAGATCAAGCAAAAGCTGAAGCTGCATTACTTGAAAATACAACCACAACTAAAGAAGTATTGGTGGAGCAATATAATAAATTGCAAGCTGAAGCAGATGTTAAAGTAAATGCTTTATTAACAGAAGACCAGAAAGAATTATTCAAAAAGGTAGTAACAGAAAGACCGGCTAAGGTAGTGCCAGAGGTAGCTCCTAAACCCGTGCAAGAAGAGCAGAAAGAAAATACAGAGGAATCAAATAACACACAATAATAAAGAACTTGTTCATAAGATTATCCATTTGGATAAAAAAAGGGATTCTAATATTAGAATCCCTTTTTTATTGTATAGACTTAAAAAATGATATTAAGCTTTTAGCTTTTTCATAATGTCATTTACATAAGTTTTAAATTTCTTATCTGTTTCTATTAAATCTTCCACTGTCTGACAAGCGTAGATTACTGTAGAGTGATCTCTTCCTCCAAAGAATGAACCGATCGTTTTTAAAGAAGATTTTGTATGATTTTTGGCTAAATACATGGAGATTTGTCTTGCCTGTACAATTTCTCTTTTACGAACTTTTGATTTAACCATTTCAACAGGAACTTCAAAATACTCACATACAAGCTTTTGAATGAATTCCATTGATATTTCTTTATGTGTGTTCTTAACGAAATTCTTAAGCATTGATTTAGCTAAATTCAAATCAATCTCTTTTTTATTCAATGTCGATTGCGCTAATAAAGATACCATAGCTCCTTCTAATTCACGAACACTGTTATCAATTTGATTGGCAACGTACTCAACTACATTTTCAGGTAATTCAATGCCATCAGAATACATTTTCTTTTTCAAGATTGCCATTCTAGTTTCAAGATCGGGAATTTGAATATCAGCTGAAAGACCCCATTTGAAACGACTTAATAAACGTTCTTCTAATCCTGCTAAGTCTTTAGGAGCTTTATCGGAAGTTAAGATAACTTGTTTACCAGATTGGTGCAAATGATTGAAGATATGGAAAAATATATCTTGTGTTTTTTCTTTACCAGCAAAATTATGCACATCATCCATAATGATAACATCCATTGCTTGATAAAAATTCACAAAATCATTAATGGTATTGTTCTTTAATGAATCTACAAATTGTTGACAAAATTTCTCACAGGAAACATAAATCACCAACTTATCCGGTAAATTTCTTTTGATCTCATTACCAATAGCTTGCGCTAAGTGTGTTTTGCCTAATCCTACAGCCCCATAAATCATCAATGGGTTGAATGACGTACCACCAGGTTTGTTTGCAACAGCAAAGCCCGCAGAACGTGCAAGACGGTTACATTCTCCTTCAATAAAATTATCGAATGTATAGTTTTGGTTCAATTGCGGATCAACCTGTAATTTTTTCAATCCAGGAATAACAAATGGATTTTTAATATCCTTATTTAAAGATACTGGAACAGGTATAGATTGCTTCTTACCTTCCGCTCCATTACCATTAGAAGGAATATTCGTTGTGTAAGGAATAGAAGCCGATGACTTCTCTACTACGATATTGTATTCCAACCTACCTTGCTCACCTAAAAACTTTTTTACGGTCTTACGAAGGATACCCACATAGTGTTCTTCCAACCATTCGTAAAAAAATAAACTAGGTACTTGAATAGTCAAAACGTCACCCTCCAAACGTACTGCTTTCACAGGCTCAAACCAGGTTTTAAAACTTTGCGCAGGTATATTGTCTTTGATGATCGCAAGACAATTATTCCAAACACTTGTACTCGTTTTTTCCATTCTAAAATTCTTAATAAGTTGATTTCCAATAAGCGACCAATATTATGTTGATAACTTTCTCGTAAGACGAAGATGACAAAAAAAAATCAGGTAAAAAACTAAAATTTAAAATTTATTTAAAATCATTATATACCAATGAGTTAGCTTAAAAAAACATCATTTTTTAAGATCTAAATCTGACGCTGTTTTTTTTTATTAACATTCCAAATTTTTTGTTACTTTCTTATACATTTTGTAGTTTTTTCGCTATTTTAAACGTAATATTTGCATTGGAATATCTAATGAACCAACTAGATTCTTCATAAAGAAACTATGACAATATGCAGGAAATATAAATTGTTATTACGTAGATTTTATCTAAGTTAAACAAAAAAAGAGGAATTATATTGCTATAATTCCTCTTTTTTTGTTTCGTGGCCTGAAGACTAACTAACCAAAGAATCGGTTTTAATACCCTTAACTAATTTACGACATTCCATAGCAATTGCTTTCGCATCATAATGCGCAATACTCCATTGATCTGCTTGTTCAGCATGGTCTATAATCGTATCTGGAATACCCAATCTGACTACGGTACTGCTATAATGATGATCGGCCATAAATTCTAAAACAGCAGAACCTACACCTCCTTGTATACAACCATCTTCAACTGTAATAATATGTTCAAATTTTTGGAAGACCTTATGTAAAAGCTCCTCATCCAAAGGTTTTGCAAATCGCAGGTCATAATGTGCAGGATGTATGCCTTCTTCTGCCAATTGTAATATTGCCTTACTAGCCTCATTACCGATGGCTCCGAAAGTCAATATGGCTACTGACTCACCATCCTGGACCAACCTACCCTTACCTATTTCAATTTCTTTAAAAGTTCTCTTCCAATCGACCATTACGCCATTACCTCTAGGATATCGGATCACAAATGGACCCTTATCCTTTAGTTGTGCAGTATACATCAAGTTTCTTAACTCCTCTTCATTCATTGGAGCTGAAACAGTCATATTCGGTATACATCGCATAAAAGCAATATCATAAGCACCATGATGTGTCGGACCATCTGATCCAACCACACCTGCACGATCTAAGCAAAACACAACATTCAAATTTTGTAATGCAACATCATGAATAACTTGATCAAATGCTCTTTGCATGAAAGATGAATAAATATTGCAAAACGGCATAAGCCCTTGTGTTGCCAATCCCGCACTAAAAGTAACAGCATGTTGTTCTGCTATCCCAACATCAAAAGATCGACTAGGAAAAGCTTTCATCATGATATTCATAGAAGAACCTGAAGGCATAGCTGGTGTAATCCCTACTATCTTATCATTTTTCTCTGCCAATTCAACTAAGGTATTTCCAAATACATCTTGATATTTAGGTGCAGTTGGTTTCACAACTACGGATTTTTTTATTTCACCCGTTATCTTATCAAACAGACCCGGTGCATGCCATTTGGTTTGATCCTTCTCTGCTAATGCATAACCTTTACCCTTAACGGTTACGCAGTGCAATAATTTCGGTCCTGGAATATGACGTAAATCTTCTAGCGTTTTTGCTAACTTTTTAACATCATGACCATCAACAGGTCCAAAGTATCTGAAATTTAAAGATTCAAATAAATTTGCGTTTTTAAGTAAGGTTCCCTTAATGCTTTTCTCAATCTTTTTAACGGCCCCTAAGGCATTGGGTCCCATTTCTGATATCTTAGATAGAACAGCTGCAATATCGTCTCTAAAACGATTATATCGCTTGGAGGTGGTGATACTTGTTAAGTATTCCTTTAGGGCTCCTACGTTTGGATCTATGGACATGCAATTATCATTTAAGATAACCAACAGATTTGACTTCTCGATACCTGCATGGTTCAGCGCCTCAAAAGCCATACCACCAGTCATCGCACCATCGCCAATGATAGCGATATGCTGACGATCCTTTTCTCCCTTAATCTGGGATGCAACGGCCATACCTAAAGCTGCCGATATAGAGGTGGATGAATGACCTACGCCAAATGCATCATATTCTGACTCGCCTCGTTTTGGGAAACCAGATATCCCATTGACAATTCTATTCGTATGAAAAGAATCACGACGTCCGGTCAAGATTTTGTGACCATATGCCTGATGACCCACATCCCATATCAATTGGTCGTAGGGCGTATTCATGACATAATGTAATGCCACTGTCAATTCAACGACTCCCAAACTAGCTGCAAAGTGACCCCCATTAACAGAAACTAAATCAATTATATATTGACGTAGCTCTTGACTAACTTGTTCTAATTGGTCTTCCTTGAGTTTTTTCAGATCAGAGGGATCATTGATTTTACTTAATAATTCTCCAGCATCAAACTGCATAGTATTGCTAATTACTTTAAAATATTGATACAAAATAACAACTTATTTATCACAACTAGGGTATATATCAAACTTTTTGTATTAGAAAGTGAACAGCTATAGAAGCATTTAGTTTTAATAGTTTGAAATAAAAATGTTTATATAATTATGTAATTTTGCTTTTGATATGCAAGTAGAAGAAGGATACGAAATAAAGTTACCGCAATTTGAAGGTCCATTTGACCTCCTCTTATTTTTTATTGAAAGAGATGAATTGAATATTCATGAAATTCCGATTTCAAAAATAACAGATGATTTTTTATCCTATGTCAATCAGCTGCAGGCACTGGATATGGAAATGGCAAGTGAATTTATCTTTGTCGCATCCACTTTAATGCGGATCAAAGCAAAGATGCTCCTTCCTCGTCTCGAATTGGATGATGATGATAATGAAATTGATCCTCAAGAAGACTTTGTCCAAAAATTGATTTTATATAAACAATTTAAAGATACATGTGAGGATTTAAAATTATTGGAGTCAGAGCGTTTAAAACTTTATAAACGAGGCAATATTAATTATGATATCCAACTTGCAAGACCTGAATCAAATAATGGGGAAGAATTAAATAGCTTTGATCTTTACAAGCTTATGATGGTTTATGAACGTATGATCTTTCAGTACGCAAATAGGCCACAAGAGGTGAAACATACGGTGATAAAACATCCCTATACGATAGAACAACAGAAAAAAGCAATAGCAGATCTAATTGCAATTAACAACCAATTGGATTTTCAATATATCTTGAAAAATTCTGAAAACAAAGTACAATTTGTTTACAATTTCTTAGCTATTCTTGAGATGCTGCAGCAAAAATTATTACAGATAGAAATTGGTCTTGGATATAATGATTTTAACATTAGAAAAAGAAATGAAGATGAGTACGACCTGGTCGATATAGAAGAAGAAGAATTTGCACTATAAAGAAAAAGGGGATAATAATAATTATCCCCTTTTTTATCAGCTTTATATGCTTAATCCTTAAATGCATTCCACCCTTGGGCAGTTATTGGATATACTTTTCCAGATTTTGAAATCATATGGCAACCTTCACTAGCTTCTGTAATATGACCAATGACCGTGATATCCATCGATCCTTTTATCTTATCGTAATCAGATTGTGGGACTGTAAATAGCAATTCATAATCTTCTCCACCATTTAAAGCACATACTGTAGGGTCAATTCCAAACTCACGAGCTGTTTCATATGTCATCGAATCTAAAGGAATTTTATCTTCATACAACTTACATCCCTTATTGGATGCCTCACAAATATGGATGATCTCGGATGCTAAACCATCCGACACATCAATCATAGCATTCGGTTTTATTCCAATTTCTGCTAATAACTCTACAATATCCCTTCTTGCTTCAGGTTTCAGCTGACGTTCTACAATATAATCCTTGCCTTCTAGGTCTGGTTGAATATTGGGGTTTTCCAAGAAGATATTCTTCTCGCGCTCCAATAGCTGTAAACCAATGTATGCAGCTCCCAAATCGCCTGAAACACATAGTAAATCGCCTTCTTGGGCGCCTGAACGATAGGCAATCTTATCTTCATCAACAAAACCAATACTCGTCACAGAAATAACTAAACCTTGGACAGATGCAGATGTATCTCCCCCTACCAAGTCTACATTATATTTCTTACAAGCAATCAATGCCCCTTGATAGATTTCTTCAACGGCTTCTAAAGGAAATTTAGATGATAAACCAATTGAAAAAGTTATCTGAGACGCTTTTCCGTTCATCGCATAGATATCGCTCAGATTTACCTGAACCGCTTTATAGCCTAAATGCTTCAAGGGTACATAGCGCAGATCAAAATGGATACCTTCTAATAAAAGATCCGTTGATATCAACGTTTTTTTGTTAGCAAAATCTAAAACAGCGGCATCGTCGCCAATACCTTTGATGGTACTTGGTTCATTTATTTCGACAGCCTTAGTTAAATAAGAAATTAAACCAAACTCACCCAATTCTCCTAAATTTGTTCTTTCTGTATTATCAAATTCTAACATACCTGTCTTTAATTTTACTATTATAATCCTAATTGTGCAGATAACTGAAGCATACGCTCAATAGGTTTTTGTGCTCTTGCTATGACCGCCTCATCAAGTATGATTTCCGGACTTTCGTATTTCAAACAATTATATAGCTTCTCCAGCGTATTCAATTTCATATGTGGACAATCATTGCACGCACAAGCGTTGTTTGGAGGTGCAGGAATGAACGTTTTACCTGGACTAGCCTTTTGCATCTGATGAATGATTCCAGACTCTGTAGCCACGATATAAGTTGTAGCCTCATCGTTCATCGTATACTTCAACATTCCTGAAGTAGAGCCAACATAATCCGCACCTGCCAAAATATGATCTTCACATTCTGGATGAGCAATAAATTTTGCATCCGGATAGGTTACTTTTAATTGATCAATCTTATCCTGAGAGAAAATTTCGTGTACCATACATGCTCCATTCCAAAGCACAAGGTCTCTTCCTGTCTTCTTCATCACGTATGCCCCTAGATTGCGGTCTGGACCAAAAATAATCTTTTGGTCTTTTGGGAGACTCTCAACGATCTCTACCGCATTACTTGAAGTACATACAATATCTGAAAGTGCTTTCAACTCCGCAGTACAATTTACATATGTAATAACCAAATGATCGGGATACTGTTCTTTAAATTTGGCAAACAAATGCGGCGGACATGAATCCGAAAGTGAGCACCCTGCTTTAGCATCAGGTAGCAATACCTTTTTTGAGGGAGAAAGTATCTTGGCTGTTTCTGCCATAAAATGTACTCCTGCAAAAACAATTACATCTGCATCCGTTTTAGCCGCTTCCTGTGATAAGCCTAAACTATCACCGATATAATCAGCGATATCCTGTATTTCGGCTTCTTGATAGTAATGTGCTAAAATAACGGCGTTTTTTTCTTCTTTAAGACGTTTGATCTCTTCAATCAAATCCAAGCTCGGGTCTATAGGAATATCAATATAACCCTTCGCTTCAATATCGTAATTTACTAAATCCATTAATTCTTCTTCTTAATTTGATTTACATTACAAAATTAATAATAGTTCTTCAATAAACCCTTCTAATCAAAAATGATGTTTATAAATACGAATATAACACATTGATATATCAAATTATAATGCTACTATTCAGTTAATTAACATACTTATCAACATTTCATTGTGTCCTAATTTTACTCTATGTTAATAAGTGGGTAAAATCAAGTTAAATTCATCCTGTAACATTCAGTAATAAAGCTAATTAACAGACTTATCAACATTTCTTAAAAGGTGAATTTAAACCGTGTTTTAAGCCAATAAACCATCTTAAAAAATGGTTTGAGATTTAAATATTTAACATAGTTATCCACAGAATTATAAATATCGAATTGTAAAGGGCTCAAATTGCTAAATAAAGGCTCTTAGAATTGAATATTTGAAAATTGAATTCTCCGATTTTCAAATATTGAAGTATTAATGATTGATGCTAACAGTTCCAAAGAAAAAGAAAGTAGCGAGGATATCAAAGAGTGAGTGATAATAAGCCATAAATCTAAATTTTATAAATTAATTAGCTCAAATCAATAAGACAAAGCTAAACTATTTTGAGGCTATACAAATATCTTGTGCGAAAAGTTATCCACAAAATTTTCAAATATTTAAATGTAAGGGAGTTAAATTTTGATATAAAGCGCTTATAAATCGCATAAACGGAAGCGAAAATAGAAATTTCAAAAAAAACTGATCTAATTAGGGCTAATAGAAGAATTTTAAAATTTATTAGAAATATGATTCTCCGTTTATGAAATTTTGATAACGATCATCAAAATGGAAATTTATGAACCAATGGATAACAAAAAATAAAAAATCAATGCTTTCAAAAATTCATACAGAAAAAAACAAGAGCTTAAGCAATTCAATATTTAGAAAATAATATGCTAAAAATTTGAATAACGAATTGTAAAGACCTAAAAATTGAAATTATACCCGCTGAGAATGTGATAAATTATATTTCATATTTTAAAAAATAAATACAGAATTGGCAGGCATACAAAATGGATTTAAAACAAGAAAAATATAAAAAATTTTGAATAAAAGTTAGAGACAAAAACTTGTTTCAACTTCAAAGTCATTAAGAATTTAATATTCATCAAATAAATAAAATTAAAAAATATATTGAATTGTCAGAGCCACAAAATTGGATTTATATCAAGTATGAATTGAATGTATTTAATATTTTAAAAAAAATAGTAAATACTGCATTCACAAGGCCACAAATAAAAAATTTGAAATTGAAAATCTATATTTTTTCAATTCTCACAATAAAAATTCATAAGCTAAAAAGCTTTTAAAACTGCTGTTTCTGTGAACAAAATAAATTTCAGTAAAGAAAGCCTCTAAGAATCCATTTAAAAAAGAATAAGATTCATTTCCTAAAATAATCAATTCTCAAAGCTTTAATTCGCATTTTAGAGGCAATGAGATTGACTTCAAATTCAAAATTAAATTTTCAAAAAAAATAACCGATTTACAGATAGTTTGATTGAATAAAATTCATCAAAATCAGAAATTAGGCAGAAATTATTTCTCAGTCAAAGTCTTAATTTTTCAATTTACAAATTAAAAAATTTGAAAATTGAGAATTTTATGGCCTTAAATAGCATAATAAGCTGTTTAACACTTGATTATTCGGTGTAAAAAGGAAAAAAATAAATTTTATTGCATTCTAAAAGGGTTTAAATAAAAAAAATATCAAATGAAGCCCCTGACAATTGAATATTTGATATTGGTTTCAAATCCTAACCAACAATCAAATTCTCAAAGCCTCAAATTCAACTTGACAAAACTAAACAAAGAAAATCAAACGTATTCCACATTCTCTTTTTATAATAATTAATAATCTTTTTTATATAAAGAAGTCTTATTGTTTATTAGTGTGTGGAAAATGGGGATAAAAGTGTTGTTTTTTATTTTGATTTGAAGATTTTATAAAGTTATTAACAATTTACTAACATAAAATTCATTTTAAAGCCCTGATTTTTAATACTGTGGTTTTTACTCGATTTAATTTTCAATAGAAAAATGTGTGTTGTTTAGATGTTAATTTATGTTGATAAACCGTCAGTTTTATGGTGGTAACTTTTAGGAATTTGATAGTAAAAAGAGGTTTTGAACAAAAAAAAAAAAGTTATCATTTTTATTTAACCTTTTATCTACACGTTTTCCACATTTTTTGTTAATTTGAAAAGTCAAAATGTGCTTGTCACATGCTAATTTTATGTTATGTCAGAAAGAAAGGTAGATTTCCTTGTCATTGGATCTGGAATAGCGGGGTTAAGTTTTGCTTTAAAAGCAGCTGATCACGGTAAAGTATTGATTGTCACAAAGTCAAATGAAGATGAATCAAATACAAAATATGCGCAAGGAGGGGTGGCTGCAGTTGTGGATAAATCTGATAGTTTTGAACAGCATATAACTGATACTCAGATAGCTGGTGATGGATTGTGTGATGTTGAAATTGTGGAAAACGTAGTTAGGGAAGCTCCGGAGCGTATTGAAGAGCTTATTTCTTATGGAACTTCTTTTGATAAGTCAGATTCTGGAGTTTATGATTTAGCGAAAGAGGGGGGGCATTCGGCAAATAGAATATTACATTATAAAGATATTACGGGATATGAAATAGAAAGATCGCTGCTTGAAAAAGTACATGAACATCCAAATATTGAGATGTTGACGCATTATTTTGCTATAGATTTAATAACACAGCATCATTTGGGCGAGTTTGTAGACAAGCAAAGGGAAGATATTAAGTGTTTTGGTATCTATGCTTTTAATACCGATACACATGTGGTCGATAAGATTTTAAGCAAGATTACGGTTATGGCTTCGGGTGGTGCTGGTCATATTTATGCAAGTACGACCAATCCAACCATAGCAACAGGTGATGGAATCGCGATGGTTTATCGTGCAAAAGGGAAGGTGCGAAATATGGAATTTATGCAATTCCATCCTACATCATTATATAATCCTAGCGATTCACCGGCCTTTTTGGTTTCGGAAGCAGTACGTGGATTTGGGGGTATTTTGCGACGTGTCAATGGTGAAGATTTCATGCTTGAATATGATGAAAGAGCCTCGTTGGCACCTCGTGATATCGTTGCCAGGGCGATTGATTCAGAGATGAAAAAATCAGGTATTGACTATGTGTATTTGGATATAACGCATCGTAAAAAGGAAGATATTATAAAGCATTTTCCAAATATTTATGAAAAATGTTTATCGATTGGATTGGATATGAGCAAAGATTTTATTCCAGTTACCCCAGCTGCTCACTATTTATGTGGAGGTATTTATGTGGATGATTATGGTAGAAGTAGTATCAAAAATTTATATGCGTGTGGTGAATGTTCGTCAACAGGTTTGCATGGTGCGAACCGATTGGCTTCAAATTCGCTCTTGGAGGCTTTGGTTTATGCGCATCGAATTTATTTGGATGCGGCTAAAACTTTGTCAAATGCTGTTTATGCAGTAGGGGTTCCGGAATGGGATGATTCAAAAGCTAAACTCTCTAATGAAGATATTTTGGTTACGCACAACCTTCGCGAATGTCAGAAAGTAATGAGTGATTATGTTGGTATCGTTCGTTCTGATTTCAGGTTAGAACGTGCACTCAATCGATTGCATTTACTATATGGAGAAACAGAAGATTTTTATAGACATACTAAATTATCCGTTAAATTGTGTGAATTGAGAAATGTAATCCAGGTAGCTTTTATTGTTACTAAATCTGCTTTATTAAGAAAGGAAAGTAGGGGTTTACATTTCACGACAGATTATCCGCAACATGCTGATACATTAAAAGATACTTTATTTTAGAACGATATGGCCTGTATATTACCAGTAAAGGGTATTAGCCCCAAGTATAGTGAAAATTGCTTTATAGCACCTAATTGTACCATAGTGGGTGATGTAGAATTAGGTGAACATTGTTCTGTTTGGTTCAATGCTGTTATAAGAGGCGATGTTAATTTTATTCGTATAGGCAACTATACCAATATCCAAGATGGTGTTGTTATCCATTGTACCTATATGAAATCGGGTACAACGATTGGTAACTATGTGAATATTGGTCATCAAGCGATGGTGCATGGTTGTATTATACATGACTATGTACTTATCGGTATGGGAGCTATTGTTATGGACAATGCTATTATAGAAAGTAATGTGATTATAGCTGCAGGTGCAGTTGTATTGGAAAATTTTGTGTGTGAGACGGGATATTTATATGCAGGTGTACCTGCAAAAAAGATAAAAGCGATAACTGATGAACAAAGAAATATGTTACAACAGTTACCGCATAATTATGTGCTTTATAGCTCTTGGTTTGATTAATTTAGATTATTCAGTTCTTGTAGATTGAATGACTCATTTTGTTCCCAGTTGGCACGAATGGTAAATATTTTATTTAGATAAATAAGGGATTCTGGTTGTGTTAATTGATAAACTTCTCCAGGGTCCCAAATACCATTCTTGTTGTCATCAAGGATAATTCTTAGCGTATATTTACCCCCTGGGAATTCTTTATAGGCTACTTTACCAAGAGCATTATCTAGAACATCTTTTCTATATACTTTTTCTTTTTTCTCATCGATGAGCTCCACTATATATTGTTTGGTAGTATCAATGCCGGTAAATGTAAAAGTAATATCACCATAATTGTCACTATCATCGTAGCTCAAGCTTATTTTTTTCTCTTTATTTTCCTCACCAAAATAACCCTTCATTGCCCCTTCTTCGAGTATGATTTCATAGTTTTTTTGTTTTCTCCAGTTATACCGGATATGGTATAAATTGGATACGGTAGTATCTAATTGTAGTTGAAAATTTGTTTTGGCAATACTATCTTCTATAAATTTTATTTTACTTTTATCGACCGATTTGATAGGTGTCAATGATGATAGCGTAAGGTGTTTCACGCGATCTACTTTACCATTTGAGGGTACTAAAATGGGGATAATAGCTCTGTCTAATTTTAAGTTTGATTTTCTAATAAGTATCGTATCGAGTACTGATTTTTGTTCTGTTAAAATGAACTTTATGGAGTCTCTGTCCAGATTATTCATGTATATAAATGCTGAATCTTGAGCCTGTGAATATTGTACAATTTTGCTTTTATCATTTTCATCATCATTTATTAATGTTAATCCTGGATCTTTAACACCTCTATTAAACGTTAGCTGAATGCGTCCTGTATTCTCTATTTTTTTATCTAGGACTCTAAATTTAATGGGAGTGCCTTTTGATATTTGTAGATTGACTTGGGTTAAGTCTTTATCCAATACAATTGAATCTTTTAGAAAGCCAATCAGTTCATCAGGATTATTATATATTCGGTCGTTATTAGTTTCCTTTAAGGCATATATCCGATACGTATTTTCTCGTAAATTGCTGATTTTATAATTACCTAAAGTATCAGTTTGCGCAAAAATATTAGCTTTCTTTTTTCCAAATATGGAATCTTGACTGGTAGGAATAAGGAGTACACGTACTTCTTTTTCTATTTCTTTTGTTAATGCGTTGGTCACATTTCCTGAAATAGATAAAGAATCTATTTGATCACCTGTCGCAAATACGTAGCTATAATTTACGATAGGATTACTGGCATTATAATCGACAAGCCCTTTACCAAAATTAATCGTATAGGTTGTATTTTGTTCTAGCGAATCAGGTAAAGTAATTTCTAGTATTTTCTTTTTGATTTTAAATTGAGGTGGTTTATCCATATCAGGAGAAATACTAAATTCCTTCTGCTGGTTATTCAATTTGACATATTCATCTAGAGTAATCTCAATTTTTTTCTCTTTGAAGTTTTTAGAAAAATTCGCTGGAAATTCGTTTAACACCACAGGTGCTATCGAATCTTTTGGTCCACCTGTGGGTTGTTTTATGCTTGCACATTGTACTGTAAGTAAAATCAGCAAGGAAAACAAGCTTAGAAGGCCTACTCTTGAAATTAGAGTGCTTTTTGAGCTTTTTAAGCTTGTTTTATTTTTTTTTGAATGTAGAGTCATAAATGAAATAATATTACTTTATATCGCTTTATTTTACACTGTTGTGTTATTCACTGTAACTTATTGAAAATCAAAATGTTACGACATGTGTACCATTAAAACACTTATATCTGACGGGGACACACCTGAAATTCGGGATGCTTGTCCTAAAGTTCGTGGTTTGACTTGCGTTAATTTTTGTCGGGCTTCTATAGATAGTGATACAAGAGAAGAATAATCAAATTCTGGATTAATTTCTCTATCCTCCATTTTTTTCATTCTATTAACTATTTCCATTTCCTTTTCAAAATAGCTTTCATATTTGACTTTTATTTCAGCCTGCTCTATGGTTTCTCTATCATACTGATTTAGGTATGAACCAAAGTCTTCATCGCCTTTTGCTAAATCATAAATACCAATTTGCGGTCTTCCCAATAGATTTGACAATTTTGTTTTTTGAGATATTAAGCTCGATCCGGCTTGTTCTAAGATGGGGTTCATCTTATCTACTGTTGTCGAATTTTGTTTTAAATACTGAATAATATGGTCGGCATTTTTTATTTTATCCTGAACTTTATTGTATCGGTCATCTCCTACTAATCCTAATTTATGAGCAATTGGAGTCAACCTGATATCTGCATTATCTTGTCTCAATAGTAAGCGATGTTCTGCTCGAGACGTAAACATACGGTATGGCTCATCAGTTCCTTTAGTTACAAGGTCGTCAATTAGTACACCAATATAAGATTCCGATCTTTTAAGAATTAGCTCTTTGTCATTATTGATGCGTTGATGCGCATTGATACCTGCAACGAATCCTTGTGCTGCGGCTTCTTCATATCCCGTTGTACCGTTAATCTGACCTGCGAAAAATAGGTGTTTTACGATAAGGGTTTCCAATGTTAAATCAAGTTGCATTGGTGGAAAGAAATCATATTCTATGGCATAGCCTGGTCTGTACATTTTTGCATTTTCGAAACCTGGTATTAAACGCAATGCTTTCTGTTGAACATCTTCTGGTAATGATGTAGAAAAACCGTTAACATAAATTTCAGCTGTATGCCATCCTTCTGGCTCAACAAAAATTTGATGTCTTTCACGCTCTGCAAATCTATTGATTTTATCTTCAATTGAAGGACAATAGCGAGGTCCTAAACCTTTAATTCTACCCGTAAACATAGGTGATTTTTCGAAGCCAGTTCTTAGCATTTCGTGCACCTTTTCGTTGGTATAGGTTATCCAACAACAGCGTTGTTCTGTTGGTAATGGTACATCTGAATATGAAAATTTACCTCTTTTTTCGTCGCCCCACTGTTCTTCCATCAGTCCATAGTTCAGACTTCTTCCATCAATTCTTGGGGGTGTACCAGTCTTCATTCTACCAGACTCGAATCCTAATGAAACCAATTGTTCGGTTAAACCAGTTGCTGCTCTCTCTCCTGTTCTACCACCTCCGAATCTTTTTTCTCCAATATGTATAACTCCATTAAGAAATGTTCCGTTGGTTAATACAACTGCATCCGCTTCAATTTCTATTCCCAAAGAAGTAATCACACCACAAGCTCTGCCATTTTTCACGATGACTTCTTTCACTGTATCTTGCCACATATCCAATGTTGGGATTGCTTCAAGTTGTAATCGCCATTCTTCTGCAAATCGCATCCGGTCATTTTGTGTTCTTGGGCTCCACATTGCGGGGCCCTTGGATAAGTTCAACATGCGGAATTGGATAGTAGATTTATCGGCAATGATACCTGTGTACCCACCCATAGCATCTATTTCTCTTACTATTTGACCTTTTGCTACACCACCAATTGCGGGGTTACAGCTCATTTGAGCAATTACGCCCATGTTCATCGTGATGAGCAATACCGATGAACCAAGATTTGCTGCTGCTGCTGCTGCCTCGCATCCTGCATGGCCAGCACCAACTACGATAACGTTATATTTTTTAAACATCTTAATTTATTTCGAAGTTCCACGTGAAACGTGGAAAATGATTATTCTTGTTTTATTATACTCCCACACGTTTCACGTGAAACGTGTGGGAGGTTATTACATTAATTCCGCAAGGCTTAACCACCTTTCAGACTTTTTATCAATATTACTTTGTATATCTTCTATCTCTTGTGCAATACTAGAAAGCTGTACATGATCTACGGTCTGGTGAAGCGTGTTGTTCTTCTCTACCAATAGTTCTTCAAGATGCTGTATTTCTTTTTCCAGTTTATCGTACTCCAGTTGCTCTTTATAGGATAGCTTTTTCTTCTCTTCTTTTATTACAGTTTCTATTTTTTGGACTGGTTGATCTTTCTTTAATTTCTGCTCTTTGATTAAAATATCTTGTTCGATTTTGTAATCTGCATAATTACCATTATAGATGTCAATTTTACCCTCTCCTTCAAATATGAATAATTGCTCGGTTAGTTTATCCAATAAATACCTATCGTGAGAAACCAATATAAGAACCCCACCATAGTTCATCAAGAAATCCTCGAGTACATTCAAGGTGTCAATATCGAGATCATTAGAAGGCTCATCTAGAATAAGGAAGTTTGGGTTCAACATTAGGATACGCATCAATTGTAAACGCTTGCGTTCGCCCCCACTCAATTTATTAACGAAGCCAAATTGCTTCTCTGGCGGAAATAAAAAGTGAGTCAATAACTGAGAGGCCGTGATGACATCACCATTTGCCATTTGGATATACTCTGCTACATTTTTAACAACGTCAAGTACTCGGTCTCCTTCGTTGACTTCTAAACCGCCCTGTTTGTAATAACCATAAACAGTCGTTTCTCCTACCGCAATACTTCCGCTAGTGGCTTCCTCATTCTGTGTTATTAAATTTAAAAATGTAGACTTACCGGTTCCGTTTTTACCAGCTAAACCAATACGATCTCCTTTTTTGAACACATAGGAAAAATCACTTATGATTACTTTGTCTCCATAGTTTTTAGAGACATGCTCAAGCTCTAATATTTTTGATCCTTGTCTACTAATTTTGACGCTTAGTTGAACAGAGTCATTTGCTTTTTGACCTTTCGATTTTTCTTCAAGCTCATAATACGCATCTATTCTAGATTTGGATTTTGTACCACGTGCTTGGGGTTGTCTCCTCATCCATTCAAGTTCGCGACGTAAAAGGTTTTGACTTCTTTCTACCATCACAGAATCGATGGCTTCACGTTCAGACTTTTTCTCTAAAAAGTAGGAATAATTTCCTTTGTAACTAAACAGTTTCCCCCTATCCAATTCTCTAATTTCTGTACAGATATTATCTAGAAAATAGCGATCGTGGGTTACTAATAAAACGGTCTTATTTCCTGTGGTTAGTAATTTTTCTAACCACTCAATGGTCTCAATATCCAAATGGTTGGTAGGCTCATCTAAAATATATACATCCGGTTCATCAATTAAAAGTTTGGCCAGAGCTAATCGTTTTCGCTGTCCTCCTGATAAGCTTTTGATGTCTTGTTGAAAATCGACAATATTGAGACGGTTTAGAATAGTCTTAATATTGTACTCATATTCCCAAGCATTCAGGTTCGTTATTTTATCAGTAAGTTCCGCTAGTTTGTCCTGATCAATTTCAGGCATAGCTAATACCTCTTCGTAATCTCTAATAAGTCGTTGCTCTTCGTTGTCTGTAGAATAAATAAAATCGTTGATAGAAGTCAAGCCATCGTACTTGGGGTCTTGATTCAGAAAGCCTATTTTTATACCTTTCTCTTTAACAACTTTGCCGGAGGTAGGCTCTAATTTGCCACCTAATATGGAGAGAAGGGTTGATTTACCTGTTCCGTTAATACCTACTAAGGCTACTCTATCCCCTTTAAGAAGTCCAAAATGTAAATCTTTAAAAAGCCATCTGTCATGAAATGAATGACTTACTTGTTCAGTTGCTAATATACTCACGTTAATTTCCTAATTTTCATTTAATAAATAAATTGCATATGCACATAGAAAACCTTATATAACACTGGTAATCAGGTTATTGTGTGTTTTTATGTGTTTTCATTACGCATTGAGCGTATTGAGTATTTATATGTGTATACTGCAGTATCGAATACTGAGTATGAAATAAATTATATGCAATAGTTAGCGCATCGGCTAACATTATTATTTTATAAAGAATAAATGACTATAGTCATTTTATTAAGAGTTTTTAAACGTTGTTCTTTAACAACTGCATGCATAACAATTCGATTATCTTATGCTTATTTAAAAATAGGCACGATGAATCTTTGCATGAATCAGCTTGATTAATTAAATCATAATCTATACTGAATGATATATGTTGCAAAAGTAAGCAATTTCCACCTTTTTGTATGTAATCTTTGGAGAAGAAGTGATAAGATGAAATGCAGGTGATATTGATTTAATTTAATACGTAGTTGGCTATTAAATTGAATCTTGGTATATCGACTTGGAAAGTTGTTTCATCAATCAATTTGACCATGTTGTAATATCCCTCCATATACCCTATTTCACTTTTTAAATTACAACCAGATGTATACTGATGTATTTGTCCGGGCGCTATTATGGGTTGTTCGCCAACCACGCCATCTCCGTAAATTTCATTATGATCACCAACCGAATCGAAGATGTTCCAATATCTGCTGATAAGCTGAATACTGGAATCACTTAAGTTCTCAATACTTATTTGATAAGCAAACATAAAATGCTCTCTTTCGGGATTCGAATATTCAGGTTGAAAAATGCATGCTACTGAAATTTTTATTCCTTCTGTTATTTGAGTCGTCATAATCGTATTTTCTGCTGTGCAACTAAGTTACTAATAATGAGATAAAATACTGAAAAAATGAAAAGGTTTTACATTAAATTGAAAAATATCGCCAATATGGATGACATTTTAGTAGGTTTGTATATATGGAAAAAGGCACATTATTTTTGATTCCAGTACCACTAAGTGAGGAGGCATCTTCAAAATCATTTACTTCTTATTTAGTAGATACGATCAATAGTTTGGACGAGTACATTGTTGAAAATGAAAAAACTGCTCGCAAGTTTTTGAAACAAGCAGGTTTAAAGATTCCGCAAAATGACTTGACCATTTATGATTACGGTAAACATGCTAGAGATAAAGGAAATATAAAGGATTTTTTTAAGGGGCTATTAGCCGGTAAGAATGTCGGACTGATGTCTGAGGCAGGCTGTCCTGGTGTTGCTGATCCAGGAGCAGATATTGTGGCGGAAGCTCATCGTGTTGGAATTAAAGTAGTCCCTTTGGTAGGTCCGAGTTCTATTTTATTGGCACTAATGGCCTCTGGATTTAGCGGACAAAAATTTGCTTTTCAAGGTTATTTGCCAATTGATAAAGTTGATCGTTCTAAAAGAATAAAGGAATTAGAGCTTCAGGCTACGAAAGAGAAACAGACTCAGATTTTTATTGAAACTCCTTTCCGTAATAATCAGCTTTTGGCAGAACTTTTGAAAACGTGTAAAGGGCAAACCAACCTATGTGTTGCATGTGATATCACGGATGAGAATGAATTTATTAAAACGATGACTATTGATCAATGGAAAAAGAGAACCGATGATTTTCATAAAAGACCAGCAATCTTTTTAATGTTTTAGCAGCCTACATGGAAGTTCTCCCCTACCCTATTTGAAAATTGCTCATGATTAATATGGTTAATCATCTTTTAATAGATTTAAAGACTATTTTAGAAAGTAAGTGAGTGATCAATTACATGTTATTAATACAAAAAGAGCTTCCAAAATATATTTCTTTTTTCGTGATATTTTGCTCATTCTATAATTCTTAAAGAGAATATTTTTTAGTCTATTTGTCATAGCGCTGATTATCAGGTTTTTATTCTATTTATATCTACTTTTGTTTTAACATTTAGTGTTCAATTTGCTGTTAATCAGGTCAGTGGTTTTGTGGTTATGCAAGGGGAAGCTGCACCCTACTCTACGGCGGTCCCGAAGATGCAATTATAGTGGATTTATCGAAAAAAAAGTATGCGTAGATTTACCGAGATGACGGTAAAATCAGGCTCGATATTACTATTATGTAATAGCAAAAGAAAAAGGACGCAAAAAATCATAGAAAAGTCAGGACCTCGTTATTCACAGTTAAAGAAATTAAAAGAATTGGTATATTTACTTCATAAAGAGAATTAGCATAAATGGATCAAGCAGAATTACAAGAACAGCTATTGAAAGAAATTTCTAAGCCTGAGTTTATTTATACAGTGATTGCGGTATGGACTGTCCGTATTATTATCTGGTTATTTTTTGCCAATACGATCAGAAAGACTTTAAAACTGATTGCGATAGAAAATCAATGTATAAAACCCAATCAAGTATTTGGAATAGCTATTCCATTTTTTAATATTTACTGGAATTTTGAAGTGGCAAAGCATTTGAGAGATTCTTTGATTAATGAATTTTATGACCGTAAGATTGCGACTGAAGAGGCACCTAGCTATAAAAAGGGTTCTCTCTATAGTTGGGTATATTTAGCTACGAATATACCTCTTTATCCTATTGCTGCTCTAGCTCTTATCTTTCATTTCATCACTATGATCAACTATTGGATTGAAATAAATAATTATAAACGTATATTAGAGCAACACAATACTTTCAGATCACAAGAAGAATTAGAAAAGACACATGAAGATTAAAGAAATTACATCTTATTTGGAACAGATAGCGCCATTGGATCTACAAGAATCCTATGACAATTCGGGTTTGATTGTTGGTAATCCAGATCAGGAGGTTTCAAAAATATTGATTTCTTTGGATTGTACGGAAGCTGTAGTAGCTGATGCAATTGCCAAAGGTTGTAATTTGATTGTCTCCCACCACCCTATTGTTTTTAAAGGATTAAAAAGATTCAATGGAAACAATTATGTAGAAAGAACAGTGATCAAAGCAATTCAAAATAACATTGCTTTATATGCTATCCATACAAATTTGGATAACGTAACTGGGGGGGTAAACTCTAAGATAGCTACTCTATTGGCCTTGCAAAATCAAGCAATTTTAGAACCAAAATCTAATCTTTTATATAAGCTCGTGGTATATGTTCCAAGGAGCCACGTAGAATCGGTGAGAGAAGCACTTTTCGAAGCTGGTGCTGGTCGAGTTGGGGCTAAGTATGATCAATGCAGCTTCAATACCGCAGGTTATGGTACCTTTAGACCTAATCGAGGTGCAGAGCCAACTATTGGAGAAATTGGAGTACAGGAAAGAGTAGAAGAAACTCGGATTGAAGTCATCTATACGAAGGCAATAGAACGTAAAGTACTGATTGCTATGTATGCTTCCCATCCTTATGAGGAAGTGGCATATGATGCTATTAGATTGGAAAATAAAGATCAGGAAGTGGGCGCTGGAGTCATTGGAAATTTAGAAAATCCGATGTCCGAATTAGACTTTTTAGCTTATTTGAAAAATAATTTGAATCTTCACGTTATTAAGCACACGGCTTTACAAGGAAAGCCTGTATCCAGAGTCGCTGTATGTGGTGGTTCAGGGGGCTTTTTATTAAATGCTGCCAAACGCTCTGGAGCTGATTTTTTTGTCACTGCAGATTATAAATATCATGAGTTTTTTGATGCTGAGAATGAAATTGTGATTGCAGATATTGGACATTATGAAAGCGAACAATTTACGCAAGAATTATTGTTCGATATAATTACAGAAAAATTTCCTAACTTTGCAGTCCTAATAACAGAAGTAGATACAAATCCTATAAAACACTATTGTTGATGGAACAAACCGTAGAACAAAAATTGAAAGCATTATGGTTATTACAGGCCATACATACTAAAGTAGATAAAATTCGCCAAATTAGAGGAGAATTACCTATCGAGGTTGCAGATCTTGAAGATGAAATTGCGGGTTTAGAAACACGTATCGAAAAGATCAGAACAGACTTAGATGAGTTAGAAGATTCTATCGTTAAGCGTAAGAACATGATTAAAGACGCTCAAGCGGCAATCAAGAAATATGAAAGCCAATTGAACGAAGTAAAGAACAATCGTGAATATGATGCTATATCGAAAGAAATTGAAATTCAAGGATTAGAAATCCAAGTTTGTGAAAAAAGAATTAAAGAATTTGAATTCGAAATTCGTAACAAAACAGAAAACTACGATACGACAGTATCTAATTTAGATTATAATAAAAGTGAGTTAGAAGGTAAAAAGAAAGAATTGGAAACAATTACTTCTGAAACTCAAAAAGACGAAGATGATTTGTTAACTAAGGCTGCAAAAGCTGAAGGTGACATTGATGAGCGTTTAAATAAAGTATATTACCGCTTACGTAATTCATTCAAAAATGGTTTAGCAGTTGTTTCAATCGACCGCGATAGCTGTTCTGGATGTCACAATAAGATTCCTGCACAATTACAATCTGAAATCCGTCAGCGTAAGAAAATAATTATCTGTGAACACTGTGGACGTGTATTAGTGGATGAAGGTGTTGTTTTAGAAATTGAACAAGATTACGGTTTTTAAGGACCATACATATTGATATTTATAGCCCCAATTGAAAAATTGGGGCTTTTTTATTGCAACTTATTTGATATAAATAGCTTATAGCAGCTGAATGCTAAATTATTGATTATTTTTGCAACTCAATAAAATACCCTATTATATATAATTTAAATATATGTTAAAGACTAAACTTAAATTTTTAGGATTAGTAGTGGCATTATCAGGTGCTTTCTCGGTGGAAGCACAAGAAACTTTGCTATTGAGAAGTCCCAGTATTAGTGCTGAAAATGTTGCTTTTGTTTATGGTGGAGATATCTGGATTTCGGATAAATCTGGAGCCAATCCAAGAAGATTAACAACAAATCCAGGAGTTGAACAAAATCCTGTAATCTCCCCAGACGGTAAAAATATAGCTTTTACTGGCAATTATGACGGTAATACTGATGTGTATGTCATGCCTATTAGTGGAGGTGAACCGAAAAGAATTACATTTCATCCTTCGTCGGATGTGTTGAGAGGCTGGTTAAATAATAATGAGGTGTATTATACAACCACGCGTGAATTTAATTATGCATTGAGTCCGCGTCTATACGTGTCCTCGGTAACAGGGCTTACACTTGATAAATCTTTACCAATGCCCGAGGCCTACCAAGGAAGTCCTTCCAAAGATGGGCGTTACTGGGCTTATATTAAAAATACAGACCCTACAGAGCGCGATCGCGTAGCTTTCAAGCGCTATAGAGGCGGCGGGATGCCTTCCATATGGATTTTCGACACTAAGACCAACCAAATTGAAACAATCCCAGGAGAGCGCTCTAATGACGTAAAGCCGGTTTGGCTAGATTCTAAAGTTTACTTCCTCTCTGATCGTGATAAAATTGTCAATATCTACTCTTATGATGTAAAAACAAAAAAAGTGGAGAAATTAACAAATTTCACTGATTATGATGTTAGGACCTTAGCTGGTAATGGCTCGGAATTGACATTTGAACAAGAAGGGAAAATCCATATCTATAATATCAATGCTAAATCAGCATCAGCTTTGAAAATCGATGTGAGTGGAGATGCATTGTATAAAAGACCGCATTATGAAAACATGCGTGCTGATATACGTAGTCTCACAATTTCACCTACGGGGCAACGTGCGTTGATTGAAGCGAGAGGTGAGATCTTCTCAGTGCCAAAAGAAAAAGGTGATGCGCGTAACATTTCAAATTCACCTGGAGTCCATGAACGCTTTCCGAGTTGGTCTCCCAATGGTAAATGGATATCTTATATTTCGAGTGAGAAAGGAAAATATGTACTCCAATTGCGTGATCAATTTGGAAAAGATGAGCCTTTAACTTATACATTAGGCGAATCTAATTTTTATTTTGAACCGACATGGTCTCCAGATTCGAAAAAACTGTTCTATAACGATTCACATTTAAATCTATTTTACATTGATATTGATACGAGAAAAATTGTCAAGGTAGATGCAGATATTGAAAGTGCGCAAACGGGGCGTGTATATAATCATTTTCAGCCTAGCTGGTCACCTGATTCGAAATGGATTTCTTATATAAAGACACTCCCAAATGCGGTTCCTGCTATGTTTTTATATCATATCGACAGTAAAAAAAGCACACAGATTACTGATGGTATGAGTGCTATACGAGCAACTTCTTTTAGTAGGGATGGTAAATATTTGTTTTTTACGGCAAGTACTAATGTCGGTTTGACAAATTCTGGACTTCATATGTCAGCGACAGAGAGACGTGCAAACTACTCGGCATATGCATTTATTTTATCCAGTAAAACGGCCTCTATTTTCAAGAATGAAAGCGATGAAGAAACTGTAAAGGAAGATAAAGATGAAATAGAAAAATCGAAAGAAACAACAAAAGCTGATAAAAAGGGGAAAGAGAATAAGAAAGAAGAGCCAAAGAAGGAAGCTGCTAAATTGGCTGTTCAACCTACGGCCATAGATTTTGATAATATCAACAATCGCATTATTGCACTTCCAATTGGTGAAGGGATCTACGGCATCAATGGAGGAGTAGCAAATCAATTGACCTATGTGAAAAATGGGACCTTAAATGCTTTTGATTTTACAGATTTGAAAGAAAAGGATCTTGTTGCAGGTATCCGTTCTTATGCGATCAGTGAAGATGGTAAGAAGATGATCATTCAAACCAGTGCTGGTATCAATATTGTCAATGCCGGTCAGAAGGTTGCAAGCCCAACTACAGGAGCGTTGAAGTTAGATAATATCAAACAATTGGTTGACCCTGTTGCTGAGTGGAAGCAGATCTTTGATGAGGTATGGGCAATGCAGAAAGATTATTTCTATGTTGAAAATATGCATGGTGCAGATTGGAATGCCATTAAAGAAAAGTACCAAAAGTTTCTACCGTATGTCAGTCATCGTTCTGATTTAGGTTATCTACTGAATGAGATGATGGGTGAGATGGTTGTAGGTCATAATTATATCTATCCTGGTGACCAGCCAAGTGGACCTTCAGTGAGTGTAGGGGTATTGGGAGCAGATTATTCGGTTGATAAAGGATTCTATAAAATTGATAAAATCTTTACGCGATTGGACTGGAATCCATCCTTCAAGGCTCCATTATCAGAACCTGGATTAAACATTAAAACAGGGATGTATCTAGTTGCAGTTAATGGTAGCGCAGTAACGGCGGATGTGGACTTTTACAGTTTATTTGATAATACAGTAGGTAAACAAGTGAGTATAAAAGTCAATACGAAACCTAGTTTAGTTGGTGCTAAAGAATATGTTGTGAAACCGATATCATTTTCTGATGAGATGAGCTTGAGGAGTACAGAATGGATGGAGCGAAATAGAAAACGTGTAGAAGACTTGAGTAAAGGTCAGATTGCCTATATCTATATGCCCAATACAGGTGCTGAAGGATATACTGCATTTAATCGCTATTACTTCTCTCAAATGGATAAAAAAGCCGTTTTGATTGATGAACGTAATAATGGTGGTGGTTGGGTTGCCGACTATGTGATTGATCTGTTGTCCCGCGATTTAATAGCAGGATGGGGAATTCGTGATGGAAAAGGGTTCAATACACCAGGTAATGGTATATATGGTCCAAAAGCGATGATCATCAATGAAAATGCGGGTTCTGGTGGTGACATGATGCCTTATATGTTCCGCCATAAAGGATTGGGTAAATTGGTAGGTCGTACCACCATGGGCATTTTGGTTGGGATCAGTGGCTATCCTCCATTGTTAGATGGTGGAAAGATTACATCACCAAATTTCGGAGTTTATGATTTGAAAGGGAATTATATTATCGAGAATGAGGGAGTTGCGCCAGATATTTTTATCGAGCAAACACCAAAAGATTTAATTGAAGGTCGCGATCCTCAGTTGGAGAAAACCGTTCAAATCTTGTTGGAAGAAATGAAAACTTATCCATACAAAGATTTGAAAAAGCCCGCGGATCCTGTTCGTGTCAATTAATCTGATAATTTAATATAAAAATGGCCCGTTTCATATGGTATGAAACGGGCCATTTTTATATGTAGCTATTGCACGCTTTCAAGTTGATTTATACTATTTACAAAACGGGAGAGAAATCGCTCAATTTTAAATAGCTAATACCTCATTTTTATGCATATTAAGTATTAGCATCCTTCTAGGGTCTTGTAAAGATGTTTACAACATATAAAAACCAAGAATAAGCAGTTATATCGCTGCAATGATATCGGAAATCTAATCTAATTTATTTAAGTTTATCAAAAAAAGGAATGTATTACATGGAAGAATTAACAACCAAGATTAGCCCCGGAAAATCATTAATTAAATTATTGTTATATATGATTGTTTTAGGCACGAGCATTCAATTATTATTTATGGGGTTGGTCGGGCTGTATATGAAAATTTTGCATCCTGATAATTCTTTCAGTTTTTCTTTTTTACAAGATAGCTCGGGTGCTCTTAAGATGCTGCTGCTCAGCAGTAGTATTGCTACTTTTATTTTACCTGCTTGGCTTTTATATCGTACAGAATTGGGAGCTAACCTATATTTTGAAAGACTTAAACAGGTTTCCTTGCGACAGTATCTTTTTGTCTTTGCTGCGATGCTGTGCTTTATCCCGATGATGTCTGTTATTTCATATTGGAATGAGTCGATGCAATTGCCAGAAAGTCTTCAAGGGGTGCAACAATGGATGAGAGCGAGCGAGGATAGTGCTGCTGTTATGACAAAAAAGATTGTAGAGGAGTCTACGTGGTCGGGGCTTTTTATCAATCTCTTTATATTAGCAGTTGTGCCTGCTATTGGGGAAGAGATGGTTTTTAGAGGTTGTCTTCAAAATATATTTGGACGCTGGATTGCCAATAAGCATGTCGTCATCTGGGTAGTAGCCATATTATTTAGTGCCTTTCATATGCAATTCTTTGGATTCTTCCCGAGAATGTTGCTTGGCGCTTTCTTTGGCTATCTTTATGTGTGGAGTAAAAACATCTATTTACCGATTTTCGGGCATTTTATCAATAATGCAAGTGCCACGGTTATTGCATTCTACTACACAAGAAAAGGAATGGGTTTTGAGGAAATGAATGTTTTTGAACAAGAACCAAATTGGGTTTATCTTGCAAGCTTAATATTTACTGCTATTTTTGTAATATTATATTATCATTCAACTAAAAAAATAGTACATGGAACAAGGCTGGAAGAAGATTAAAATCTATGCAAATGCAATAGAAGCTGAAATCGTCAAACAAATGTTAGAAGAAAGCGGTATACCTGCTATTGTGTTGAATAAGCAAGATTCATCTTATCTTGTTTTTGGTAAGATCGAGCTTTATGTCAATCAGGAAGATGAAGAGCAGGCAATAAGTCTTATTGATTCAACGACAGAAAAAGAAAATTAGCATGAAAACTAGAGCTATTACTGGATTTTTCTTCATTATTATCATGGTGGGTGCCATGCTATTGGGTGCAAGTGTGTTCTTAGGTTTTTTTACTGTATTAACCGCTTGGTGCCTATATGAGTTTTATGGTATTGTGAGTTCTGATGAAAGAAAACCCAATCAGTTTTTAGGCATATTGACCACTTTTGTTTTATTTATCACTACTGCCCTATTTAGTTTGGGTTTGTTGGAGGCAAAATTTATTTTGTTAACTATTCCGTTTCTCTTAGGAATTTATATACAGGCTCTTTTTCAAAAAAGAGGATTTCCCTTTAACGATATTGGTTTTACTCTTTTAGGTATTCTTTATGTCGGATTTCCGTTTTATTGTTTTACACGATTAGGTTTTATTGATGCAGAATTTAATCATTTTATCCCCTTAGGATTCATGATTCTATTATGGACGAGTGATACCGGTGCATATTTGGCAGGAAGGTCTTTAGGAAAACATAAATTATTTGAACGCATTTCTCCGAAGAAAACTTGGGAAGGCTTTTTGGGGGGCATTATTTTAGCGGTACTGGTATCAGTATTCCTTGCTCAGTATTTTGGCACTATACCACAGTGGCAATGGATACTTGTAGCCGTGATCATTGCTGTGTTTGGTACATTAGGTGACTTGGTGGAATCTATGCTGAAACGTAGCTTAAATGTGAAAGATTCGGGTCATATCTTACCAGGACACGGTGGGTTTTTGGACAGATTTGATGGTTTGTTGATCGCCGCACCTTTAGTTTATTTACTTTTATTGTTAGTAAATTAAGAATAAATATATGGGACATTTAAACCAAAATACCTTCACCTTTTTAGAGGATTTGCAAAATAACAATACACGCGAATGGTTTGCTGAAGAAAAAGATCGATATGAAACTGCATTGGCTGATGTACGTCAGTTTGTAGGTGACTTGATTACTGAATTGTCTCAGTTTGATCCACATATTACAACAGATATTCAAGCAAATAAATGTTTATTTCGTATCTACCGTGATACCCGTTTTTCAAAAGATAAAACACCTTATAAGAATTGGTTTGGAGCAGGGATTTCTATTGATGGAAGAAAATTGGACGGTCCTGAATATTATATTCATATATCCCCAGGTAAATCATTTATAGCATGTGGTTACTGGCGACCAGCCAAAAAGCATTTGGATGCTATTCGTCAGGAAATCGATTATAATGGCGACAGCTTTAATTCAATAGTTGAAGATCTGAAACAACAGCATGACCTATCTTTAGAGACTGAAGATAAACTTAAACGACCTCCAGCAGGTTACGATGCCACACATCCGGAGATAGAATTCTTGAAGTTAAAAAGCTTTGTAACACATAAAAATATAGCAGATACTGTATTGACCGGTAAAGATGCTTTAGGTAATATAATCGCTTCTTATAAAGCAATGCTCCCTTTAAAGCAATATTTACACGAAGCGATTGATAATGATTAGCGGTTATTTATGGAAGACTGATTTTCCCCATACAGACTGCTGGTGAGTCTTTTATTTGGGTAACGTTTTCTTTATTACCTACCAACGTTTCGTTTGCTAAAAGGGCGAATAAGACAGCTTCTTTAGCATCAGGGTCTATGCCTAGATGTTCAAAAGATGATACCGTATATTGTGGGAGACCGGTTTTAATTTTAGCTATTAACAAGGGGTTGTGAAGGCCTCCTCCACTGATATAGATGTGTACATTGGTCAAACCTTGTGCTTGTACACTTATTGCTTCAACGATGCTTGTTGCTGTAAATTGATTTAATGTTGCCATAATATCTTCATTACTGATATGATCGCACTTTGATTCCGCTATACATTTTTGCAGATAAGCCAAATTAAATAATTCGGGTCCTGTAGTCTTAGGAAATTTGTCTTTTAGAAAAGGTTCTTGAAGGAGCTGTTTTAAAAGCTGCTCATTTACCGTTCCTTTCTTTGCAATCAAGGCATCTTGATCCATTTCGATATCAAATACTTCTTTTGCAAATTGATTCATGATGGTGTTTCCAGGACCAATGTCCGTGGCAAATGCTTGCAAAGCACTGTTTTGGCTGGGGATAAAAGTATAATTGGCGATTCCGCCTATATTTAATAAAAAACGATTTTCTGAAGGGTGTGAGAAAAGTAAATAATCACCATAGGCCGCTAAAGGCGCTCCCTCCCCACCTGCAGCAATATGCTTTTGTCTAAAATCAGCAATAGTTATGATGCCAGTTTTTACGGCAATATGATCCGCATCCCCTATTTGGAGCGTGCTATTGGGAAGGTAAATGTCTTTTGTCAGGCTTTGTGGGGCATGGAAGACCGTTTGTCCATGGCTAGCTATGCAATCAATAGCTTCATTGGGTATTCCCCAATCAAGAAGAGCCTGATTGATGAGTGTAGCATGGACATTGCCAATGTAAGCATGAAGACCGCATAACAATTGTTGGTCGATCGACCTTTTCGCAAAGATGCCTCTTACATGCCTTCTAAACTCGTCGTCGTAATCTTTTGTTATAAAATGTGCTAAGCTTATCTCAGTAGATTTACCGCTGTTTCTTATTTTGCAAAGGGCAATATCAAGTCCATCCAAAGATGTTCCTGACATGAGTCCGATGACATAACGAGTATCTTTTTTTGCAATTTCGTAAAGCTTTTCAATCATGAAGTTCATCCTTTAAAAGTAGTGACAAATTATGATAGAATACACAAGATTTTTATGATATAAATATATTTTGTAACTTCATGGCGTAATTAAATATACGATTAAAAAAAAAGTAAAAATGAATTTTCCAGCAGAATTAAAATACACTAAAGATCACGAATGGATTCGTGTTGAAGGTGATGAGGCCGTTATTGGTATTACTGATTTCGCGCAACGTGAGTTAGGGGATATCGTATTTGTAGACATCAACACGATTGGTGAAGAGGTGGCTGCAAACGAAATTTTTGGAACAATCGAAGCTGTAAAAACTGTTTCTGATTTATTCATTCCAGTTACAGCAACTGTATTAGCTGTTAATGAAGCAATTGATGCTTCTCCAGAGTTAGTGAATTCTGATCCTTATGGCGAAGGTTGGATTATTCGTATCAAATTGAATGATGTAGCTGATATCGACGCTTTATTATCTGCTGATCAATATAAAGAAGAAATCAACGCGTAATTTTTAACATTTACGTTCAATAAAACCAGGAAAGAGCCGTTATTTGACGGCTCTTCTTGGTTTTATTGTATTTCTAATTTACTGTTAACATCAATATCATCTTTTTTAACTTTTGTTTCGATGGTAGCGGCTTTTATATAATGTGTTTTTGGATTTAAAATGTAACTACCTATAATCGACCCAATAGACTCGCCATCTGCACTTATGTTTCCCTCAGATGAAATGGAAATTCCATCTGCTGAAATACTTTTAAGGGTATAGGTTTGTTCTATTGGACCCAAAGTTTTATTATTATTTATTGCCTTCCATTGTTCCCCGATTTTTAACTCACGGTTCGGATATTCAAAAGATGCCTCTTTAAGCATATTGGGATCGAATAGCTCATTACCTTCAGGTATATTTTCGACATCTTTTACTTTACCATCTAAAGCCATAATGGCTACGATAGGTTTATTCAACATGTTTTTAACCTTTTCATGTATCTGTTTAGAAAACTCATTAGCATCTGGATTTTCGGAATCATAATTAATCGTCATCATACCAGCATCCATTTCCATAATCATTTGTGTATACATGGTCGAATAGGTCAATGTGCTATCCGTAGAAGCGGTATTAGTGGTCTGTGATAGCATGATAGCATCGACCATAGTGCTTTGTGCACCCGCATTGATATCGACTGTCATATGTAATTTCTGCGCAATGGGATTATCGAGGTCTGGTTTCAGTCTTAATAGCACTTTGTCTTGAGCAATTAGGGTTGAAATTATAAAAAAAGACAAAAATGCGAGTGATAAGGTTTTGATCATGTTGAATTAGTTAGTATAATATAGCCTAAATTAAAAAAGTCCTTTGGTATTACCAAAGGACTTCGTAGAATTAAGCAATAAAATGCTTTTATTTTTTGATGTAAGAAACTTCTTTTACCGCTTTTACCACCTTTGCTACATTTGGAAGTGCTGCTTCGATTAATGTAGCTGCGTAAGGAAGAGGTACGTCTGCTGCTGTAATACGAACGATAGGTGCATCTAAATAATCAAATGCATTACGTTGTACGGAATAGGTTATTTCAGAAGAAATAGATGCCAATGGCCATGCCTCTTCCACAATAACTAAACGATTTGTTTTCTTAACAGACTCGATAATCGTTGGGTAATCAATGGGACGAACCGAACGTAAGTCAATTACTTCCACACTGATACCTTCTTTTGCTAGTTCTTCAACAGCTGGTAATACAACACGTGGAACCATTTTACCAAAAGATACGATTGTAACATCAGTACCTTCTTTTACAATATTCGCTTTACCAATAGGTAAGTAATATTCTTCTTCTGGCACATGACCTTTATCACCATACATAACTTCCGATTCCATAAAAATAACTGGATCCGGGTCGATGATAGCAGATTTTAATAAACCTTTTGCATCATAAGGATTGGAAGGAATAACAACCTTTAAACCTGGAGTATTTGCATACCAGTTTTCAAAGTTTTGAGAGTGTTGAGCTCCCAATTGTCCTGCATTACCAGTTGGACCGCGGAATACTATCGGAATGGAGAATTGACCTCCACTCATAGAACGGATCTTAGCAGCAGCATTGATAATTTGGTCAATAGCAACTAAAGAGAAGTTGAATGTCATGAATTCAACGATTGGTTTCAAACCGTTCATCGCAGCACCAACTGCGATACCAGCAAAACCTAATTCTGCAATAGGTGTATCTATTACGCGTTTAGCTCCGAATTCATCCAGCATACCTTGGCTTACTTTATAAGCACCATTGTATTCTGCAACTTCTTCTCCTAATAAAAATATTGTTTCGTCTTTACGCATTTCTTCGTTCATTGCTTCACGAAGTGCTTCTCTGAATTGTATCTCTCTCATCAGTTGTAAAATAGTGTCAAATTTTAGATTACAAATCTACTATTTATTATTGATATTTTGAGGGTCATTCCCTTCTTAATATCCTCTTTTATGTCATTTTTTAATAAAAGGATGGCGAAATATGCAATTTCAATCAATTCTAATCCGGATAGATTTCAGTTAGAATTTGAAAAAGGGTCCTATTACTATTTTTTATTGCTAAAGGGATGTTCCACGTGGCACGATTACGTTTCTCTACATAATTGGATATACCACGTATCTGTATGCTTTGGCACGGAGTCTCCATGGCCACTAAAAATACCGCTGCTCCCTCCATAGATTCTATGAGCGCTTCTGGGATTTGAGTCCGCAATTTTTTAATCTCAGATTCATTCCCATGTACTTTATTGACTGTGATTCCCAGGCCTGACGGTAATGTTTTCACTAATTCAATGGTATTTTTATTTTGTTGAGCAAAATAAATGGACTGGCCAAAGCCAAGTTCATTGATGGAGATAAATTGGTCATCATCTTCCGCTCCTAATTCGGAAAATACATCTCGATCAATTGAAACGACGTCTCCAATAGACAGTGAGCGGTTGAAACATCCTCCTATACCAATGTTGATAATCAGATCATATTTATTTCTAGCGAGGTGTTTACCTAACGCATAAGCAGTATGAACCATTCCAACACCAGTAATCAAATATTCGGTGTCGGGATATTGATCTATTCGGTCAATAAAGGGTTGAATTTCAAACTGTGTTGCTGCTACTATAAGTGTTTTCATACGGAAGAACCTTTGCACAATATTAATCAATAATTTACGCAAATGTGATTGTAATCACTTTTCTGAAAGTGATATTTTGCTTACAAAGACGTATCTTTGTGGTATTATGGTATATATCACTCGTCGTGAGCGCTTTTGCGCTGCACATAAGCTTTACCGGGAAGATTGGAGTATTGAAAAAAACGAAAATGTTTTCGGCAACTGTTCGAATGTTAACTGGCACGGTCATAATTACGATTTGTTTGTAACGGTCAAAGGTGACGTAAATCCAACAACAGGTTTCTTGATTGATTTAAAATTGATGAAAACCATTATATTGGAACATATCGTAAATAAAGTTGATCATAAAAATATAAATCTTGATGTCGATTTTATGAAAGATAAGATGGCTTCAACGGAGAACATTGCCATAGCAATCTTTGAAGTTTTGAAACCATTATTTGAGGAAGAACAAGTGCAATTGCACTGTATTCGTCTTCACGAAACAGAAAATAATTACGTCGAATATTTTGGCGACTAATCTTATACACTAATTTATTTAATAACTATGAGTAATCACTCATTTGAAGAAGAAGAGTTAGACGGCTACGTTAAAATCGATCAATACAATCAAGAAAAAGTCGATCGTATTGCAGCACATTATACAGATATTTTAGAATCTCTGGGTGAAGATCCAAATCGTGAAGGGTTGTTGAAAACGCCAGAACGTGTGGCAAAAGCATTACAATTTTTAACGCACGGTAATAATATTGATCCGGCTAAAATATTGCAAGGTGCCATGTTTGAAGAGGACTATAGCCAAATGGTTGTAGTAAAGGATATCGAGGTCTATTCAATGTGCGAACACCACATGTTACCTTTCTTTGGAAAAGCACATATTGCATACATTCCTAATGGACATATTGTGGGTTTGAGTAAAATTCCACGTGTAGTGGATATTTTTGCAAGAAGACTACAGGTTCAAGAACGTTTAACAAATGAAATTCGCGATTGTATACAGGAAACCCTAGGTGCTAAGGGGGTGGCTGTAGTTATTGAATGTAAGCATATGTGTATGGCAATGCGCGGTATCCAGAAACAAAATTCGGTGACTACAACGTCTGCTTTTACGGGAGCTTTTCAAAATGATGTAACACGTTCAGAATTCTTAAAGTTAATTACAGCAAATTTGATGTAATTCAATAATAAATGATAAAATTTAAAGCCCAATCTTTCAAAAAAGATTGGGCTTTTTTTTCTTTTAAAATTAAACTTTTGTAAAAACAGTCAATCTTATGAAAGTGTTTTTCTGGTTCATAAAGCTAGTTTTGATTTTTGTCATAATACATACATAAATATTAGTTGGCTGATTTTTAAATAGTTATGTTTTATTTTTTCGGTTTATAAATCATGTTCAGTAATTTTGTTGTTATGGACATTTGTAATGAGCAGTTAGAATCCTACTTAGAGCACACTTGTGACGATGAAAATTCGTTGCTTAAAAGCGTAAACAGGGAGACTTATTTGAAGGAAACGATGCCCCATATGTTATCTGGACATTACCAAGGTAGAGTGCTTGCAATGTTAAGTAAATTGATCAGCCCAAAGACTATTTTGGAAATCGGTACGTTTACTGGATATGCTACGCTTTGTTTAGCTGAAGGCTTGTCGGAAAATGGTGTTCTACATACAATAGATATCAATGCCGAACAGGAAGAACGTGTGCAGGGGTACTTTGATCAGTCTGAATATGCTTCACAAATTACCTATCACATAGGAGATGCGGCAGAAGTAATTCCAACTATTCAAGGAAGCTTTGACCTCGTGTTTATAGATGCAGATAAGAAGCGGAATCATTACTATTACGAATTAATCTTAGATAGAGTCCCGTCTGGAGGGCTGATTTTAATCGATAATGTCTTGTGGAAAGGCAAAGTATTAGATGAAAATCCAGACAATCAAACAAAGCAAATCATAGATTTGAATGAACAATTAGCTCAGGACCAGCGCATCGAAAAGGTTTTGTTACCAATTCGAGATGGACTTTTTGTATTACGCAAAAAGTGATTAGTGGACTAAATGATTCTTTATGAATTTTAAAACATTAAAAAACTATGTTGCTGTATTAATTTTGATCTTAGGTAGTTATACAGCTACTTTAGCTCAGAGCAATCAATTTTATATTGATAAATACAGCCCCATAGCACAAGAAATGATGCAGGAACATGGTGTTCCAGCGTCCGTTATTTTAGCGATTGCTATGCATGAAAGTGCACATGGTAATAGTAAGATAGCGAAAAATTTAAACAATCACTTCGGTATTAAAGGGAAAAATAATAGCAAAGTGATTCGTTCAGCATATAAAGGTTATAAATCAGTTCTTGATTCTTATAATGACTTTATATCATTGGTAAAACGAAAGAAAACCACATCTTCCTTATTTGAGGAAAATCGGGGACAGAACTACAAAGCTTGGGTAGGCGCTTTAGCAAAGGCAGGATACTCAAGAACTAAAGATTGGTCTTCAAAGGTGATCAGAACAATCGAATTGTATAATTTAGATAGTTTTGACGATAACTCTTCCAACAAAAATAAGAGACTCTCCGCTTTAAAGTAATTCCACATAGAAAATGAAGAAACTTGCTTTTATCTTACTTGCTTTTACTGTTTTTTTTAGTTCGTGTTCCTCGAAAAAAAGCGCTGTATATAAAGGTAGTACACATCGTGGCAATACGACAAAAAATAAACCGGGTAAGTTAAGACCAGCTGTTTCAGGAAATGCCTATGTTGAGAAATATAAAGAAATTGCGATTTCTGAAATGAACAGGTATGGTATTCCTGCCAGTATCAAACTTGCTCAAGCATTATTGGAATCGGGCAATGGTAATAGTTATTTGGCGACTAAGGCTAACAATCATTTTGGGATCAAGTGTGGTGGTGTTTGGAAAGGAAAGTCAATTACACGACCTGATGATCATATCAATGATTGCTTTCGTGTTTACGAAAGTCCTGAGCAATCTTTTCGCGATCACTCCGAATTTTTATTGCGTAAACGTTATTCTGATCTATTTTTACTCAATAAGAATGATTACAAAGGTTGGGCAAAAGGACTTAAGGCGGCAGGATATGCCACCAATCCTAGATATCCAGATTTGTTGATCGATATGATAGAGCGGTATGAGCTTTATCAATTTGACCGAATAGAAACACGGGTGGAGAAAGAGAAAAGGGAAGTTATCGTAGAGAAAGAAATCATTCACAATACGATTGAAGTACCCGTAGCTCAAACAGAACAGATCAAGAGCCCCGTTGCCATGCGTATACATGAAGTACAAGGGAAAGATACATTATACTCATTAAGTAAGATTTATGGAATTTCGGTGGATCAAATAAAAGAGTTAAATGGCTTGATTGATACCAATTTATCGGTAGGGCAACTTTTGGTGATTTCGAAGTAAATAATCAAAAGATGTTAAATATTTCTCTTTTGGCAAGCTAAAACGTAGTTTTACGAGAGTGAAGACTCTGATAAATATTGTATTAATGTTTTTTTTGATTGCCTTAGGATCTACGGTCTTGGCACAAAAGAAAATAGAAGGTATTGTTTCCGATATCAATACAAAACAAAGAATTTCCAAAGTAACAATTAGAAATCCGAGGACCAAGGAAGAAGTCTTTAATAATATTAAAGGGGAGTTCTCTATTTCTGCTGAAAAGGGCGATATATTAATCGCTACAGCCAAGGAATATTTTGCAGATACGGTTCTCATTGACAAATCTTTAGTCATATTATTTCATCTGAAACGCGAATCTATTTATATAGATGAGGTTTCTGTGGTTGCAAAAAAAGATCCTGATGAGGTATTAAAAAGAGCGAAATATGATTATGAAAAAGCCTTTAGACTTTCTGATCCTGGCGATTTATTTTCTGTAGGACAGAATGGAGCAGGATTGAGTATCAATTCTATCTATAGTCTTTTTAGTAAAGAGGCTAAAAATGCGAAAAGATTAAAGAAAGTGATCGAGAGCGATTATAAAGACAATGTCATTGATTATAAGTTTTCGGAAACATTGGTCAGTCGTACGACAGGATTAACAGGTGATGAGCTCCATAAATTTAGGAGAATATTTAAACCGAGCTACTTTTTTATCATCAGTAGCAGTCAGTATGAACTGACAAATTACATCAAAGACAGCTATGAAAAATATCGAAAAAATCCTGCGCGATATTTTATTGATCCATTACCAACAATAAATCCTATTTTAGTACCTTAAATTTAAGAAAAGAAAAAGCGTCGCTTGTTATGAAGTTACAATCCTTATTTGCCTTATTAATTCTTGGCTTATCGTGTGGCACGGTCCATGCTCAGGTTAATTTGAAAGACCTTAGAGTAAAGCCTGATTCAGTTATTTCGGAGAATAAACAAGAAAATATCTCCTTAAAAAATATTAGACCAATAGTTCCTAAATTAGAATTGCAAGTAGATTATTGGAAACATTGGACAAGATTTGGGATCAATATTAATCAAGCTGCTTTCAATGATGACTGGAAAGGAGGAGGAGTTGGTTCTACCGCAGTTGGATTAATTGCAAATCATAAATCGGATTATACCAGAGATAATTTCAACTTTGTTACTGAAGTGGATTTGAGATATGGTAAGATTAAAAATAAAAGTCAAATTGCGAAGAAAAATAATGACCGTATCTTTTGGGACAATAAGCTGTCTTATAAATTGTCTCCTAAATGGGCCCTGTATACCTCTTTAACATTTGAATCGCAATTTGATGATGGATTTAAGTATACGACAAAGGATGGAAAAGATACGATCGATTATATAGAGAACGCTTTTATGGCGCCAGCTTATATAACCGAATCGCTGGGTTTTGAGTATAAGCCAAGTAATTCTTATTCTATTCGTTTTGGTACGGGGACGGCCAGACAGACTCTTATTTTAGATAATCGTATCAAACCCTTAACTGTTGAACAATACAGTCAAAGATACCCTGATCGTGATCCAATTGAAAATGATCAAGAACGCTTTGGAGTTGAAGGAGGAAAGATGTTCAAAAATGACCTCGCTTTTCAGATAACTGGAAATATGGATAAAAATTTCACGGATAAATTGAACGTAAAAGCACGTTATAATTTATTTGCAAATTATAAGAAATTGAATGATCCATCTCATCGTCTGGATGTAACGGTTACGGCTAAGGTATCAAGAGCTATTAATGTGAACTTGAATGGAGTTTTGATATACGATTCGGATATTATCTCAAGAGTTCAATTAAGTGAAACATTAGCGTTGGGATTAGTTTTTAACCTCCCTCGATAATGCTTTTTAAAAATAAAATTGCCTTTCTGACCATATTTTGTTTTGCTGTAGCCGTTATCGGTTGCAAGAGCAAGTCAAGTATGGCCAAGAAGGTACTTGTGGCTCCAATTGTATCCGTTAAATTAGATACGGTTATCAAGACGGTAGTCGTACATGATACGATTCCTAAACTGAGTTTAGGTGAACACAAAGTATGGACATTGGAAAAGGCTGGTCTTCATAATGATGTGCGACAAGAAACAGCCATTCATTATGATATTCGTAAACCCAACTATGTCATTATTCATCATACGGCCCAAAATAGTCTTAATCAAACAATAAGAACATTTCAGGTTGAGCATACAAAAGTAAGCGCTCATTATGTTATTAGTCGCGATGGTATAATTGTTCAGATGCTGAATGATTATGTGAGAGGATGGCATGCGGGTCTTTCTAAATGGGGTAGTATCACTGATATGAATTCGATTTCTATCGGAATCGAATTAGATAATAATGGGAAAGAAACTTTTCCCGATGCCCAAATTGAAGCATTGATACAAGTTTTAGATACTTTGAAATCAAATTATGGCATTCCCTCTTCTAATTTCATTGGCCATGCTGATATTGCTCCGGCCAGAAAAAATGATCCAAGCGTTTATTTTCCTTGGAAAAGATTGGCAGATAGGGGTTTTGGGTTGTGGTACAATCCGAGTGAACTGGTATCCGCTCCAGACAATTTCAATCCGATAGATGCTCTAAAAATTATTGGATACGATACGAGGAATTTGAAGGCTGCAATTGTAGCTTTTAAAAGGAAGTTTATCGTCAATGATGTAAGTCCCGAACTCAGCGTATACGACAAAAGTGTCCTATACAATTTATATCAAAAGTATTAAGCTATCCGATTGGGTAGCTTTTTTTACGGTCCATTGTTGCGGCTACGTATGCCAAGAGCATCACCGAGAGACATCCAATCACATTCAACCATAAAAAGGCAATAACATCCATCTTCCAAATGGTAAAAACGATGACTTCAGATAGAATTGCCGCATAAAATACGGCTCTTCCTCCTACCCTTTTCATGTAAAAAGCAACAATAAAAATACCGAGTATAGTACCATAAAATAAAGAGCCCAATATATTGACCGCTTCGAGAAGATTGCCGAGCTTGCTGGCATATAGCGCCACAGCAATGGAGAATACTCCCCAAAACAAAGTAAACATACGGGACCAAAAGAGATCCTGATGTTCTGTAGATTGTTTATTGATAAATCTTTTGTAAATGTCAACAGTACTGGTGGACGCCAATGAATTGATTGCACTGGCTGTTGAACCCATGGAGGCAAGAAAGATGACTGCGATAAGCAAGCCAATTAAGCCCTTGGGGAAGGTGTTGGTGACAAAGGATAGGAATATATAGTTATTATCGTTGGTCTCTGCAGTAGGATTGTTTTTCTTGATTAAATCGACTACCTCAGTGCGAATATCATCAAAGTTTTCATTTGACTGTTGGAGTGCTGTTCTTGCTTCATCTATTGCAGACTGGTCATCCCGGTCAATAGCTGTTGTCAAACGATCGATAGTAACCCTTTTTTCATTACTTATTGCAACTTGTTTTTCTTCTAGAGCACGATATGAGCTGCTGTATTCACTTTGCTTTAACTTATCTATCTCTACTTGGTTAAAGAATATGGGAGGCGTATGGTATTGATAATAGACAAAAACAAGCACTCCGATAAGCAAGATGCAGAACTGCATGGGTATTTTCAGCAGACCATTCATTAATAAGCCAATTCTACTTTCTTTTATCGATGAGCCTGTTAAGTAACGACCTACCTGGCTTTGATCTGTTCCGAAATACGAAAGTTGTAAGAAAAAACCACCAATGATCCCTGTCCACACAGTATATTGATTATTCAGATCAAATGTAAAATCTATGGCATTGGTCTTACCCGATTTTCCGGCAATATGAAGCGCTTTAAATAGACCAATATCGCTTGGCAATAGTTTTACGACAAGTATACCAGCCACCAATAGCGCTCCAAATATGATGCTCATTTGAAGCATTTGTGTATGGGAAACCGCTTTTGTTCCACCATATGTCGTATACATCACGACAATACTTCCAATCAATATTGTTGTTAATGATAAATTAACGTGCAAAATGCTTGCGATAATAAGTGCAGGAGCAAAAATACTGATACCTGTTGAAATACCACGCTGAATCAGAAATAGCAAAGCAGTCAACCCTCGGGTTCGAATATCAAAGCGTTTTTCTAAGAATTCGTAAGCCGTAAATACGCGAAGTTTATGAAAGATAGGTACGAAAGTGATACAAAGCACAATCATGGCCAATGGTAGACCGAAGTAAAATTGGACAAAGCTCATTCCCGAACTATATGCAAGCCCAGGAGCAGAAAGAAAGGTGATGGCGCTCGCCTGAGTGGCCATCACCGAAAGTCCAACGTGGTACCAGGGCAAAGATTGGTTGCCAAGAAGATACCCATCAATATTTTTGATTCCTCGACTCTTGTACATGCCATACAGCACGATGGTCAAAAGTGTCAGAATGAGAACTATCCAATCAATCGTACTCATGAAAAATATTTCGTGAATAGATAGAGTAATAGTATGACCAGAAAAAGACTACAAGCAACTAGGCTATAATAGCGTTTCCATTTGGTCGATATAAACGTATTGCTCCTATCTGTCACTTGGTCTTTGAGCATAAAAGAAGTTATTGAAGAGAATGGCAATAACTAAACCAACTACAGCCCCACCTATAATACTTAAAAAAGTTTCGTTTGCAGTGAATGAAATTAAAGCTCCAAATATGACACCGATTAATACGATTAATCCTTTTGGACTTGGTGCACATGTGTTGTTTTCAACTTGATTTTCCATTGTATTGTATGTTTTATTTTGATTTTGATAACAAATTTACAAATAATCTGTAAGCTCCGGGAACTCCAGCAGGCAATTGTCTGAAAAATGACAATGATGTATAGACAAATCTACCACTTCCATAGTTAGTAATCAAGAGCGATCCCTTGTGTAGCGGTTCATCTTTGTCTTGTAACTTTATCGGTGTTTGGTAATGGCTATCGATATCTTCGGCAAAATATAAACCTCTTTCCTGTACCCAGTGATCAAAATCTGCTTTCACAATCTTATTAGGGTAATTGAAAACAGGGTTTTGTTCGTCAAAATGTACTTCTGCCAATTCATCCGTCACCCTACTATTCCCGATTCTGAACGGATAGGGACCAAATTGATTCGACAGCAATTTATTGTTCACATTGTACTGCTCCAAGACCGTACCTCCATTTTTAACATATTCAAGAATCTTGGGGCTTATCTTTTGCATAGCTTTCAATACATTGAAAGCTCTTATTCCTACAATGATTGCGTCATATTGTGATAGATTTTGATGCAGGATTTGCGCTTCGGTCAATAAGTCTACCGATATCCCTATTGCCTTTAGCGATTCAGGGATAAGGTCTCCAGCTCCTACTAAGTAACCAATTTTTTTAATCGGTACATCCAATTGTAGGTTGCTTACTTTTATTGTTAAATCTGGAAACCAGGTAATGGTTGGAATATGCTCATAATGAATCTCACGGTTGATTTTGACCTTTTCATTAGTGCTACCAAAAATAAATGATAGAGTGTCTAATCGGGTCTCTTTTGACAGCGCTTGTATGGTGATTTCCTTACTTATTTGTGCTGTGCTTTCAGTAAATTTTAATTCTAGATCACCTGGTGAAATTTGCCAATTCCCATTGATAATTGGCTTGACAGTTTCCGTTCTATCTTTTGTATTGCTTTGATTTGTAAAAGTTAGCGTTATTTGTTGTGCTTTATTGTTTTGGCTTAGCACTACATATTGATCTAACGATGCGGTTATTGCGGGAGAAATGGCAATCGGATTATAGATTTCACCCCTAACAGGATCGGTATATTTATATTGTATCGGTTTGGTATAGCTAAAGGCCCTTCCATGTATAATTAAACCAAATGTTACCGATGGATAATCTGGATTTTCAGGTTCTCCAGTTTTGTTAAAATCAGAGAAGTGGAAACGACCGATGCTACTAGGCGCATTTAACCAATAGGGCTGCGTGGTAGACACCGCTGGAAAGGTACTTTGAAAACTCATCAAGGTATTACTTTCCAAAGACTGGCTAATGTTCTGTCCATTTATTGCAGTAAGTTGTATTGGAGTAGCATCTGTCCTGATAATAATCTCATTTGTTACTTTTATAGCGTCGCCATTGGAGTAATGCGGAGAATCTGCTATACTTTCGATTCTAATACCAGCACAAGCGAGTATTAAGTCTTTGATCTCATTTGTTTTTTGTTCTTTCCAATATGGATTGTCAATTTTATCGACCAATTCCAAAACTTCGAACAGCTTAGGAATTGATTTATCGGGAGAGTCGACCCGATAATCCGCATTAATCTCTTTTATTTTTTGACTGATAGTTCTCCCATCCGTTATTCTTGACCAAGTTTGGTCTATATCTTCGAAAATATCTTTTTTAGCAGGTTTACCGGCTACAAATTCAAAATATTCTTGCGCTTTTCCAACTTGAGCAGCACTTCCGAATCCTTGACTTTTGTGCGAGGAGCGACTTTCTGCTGATATTTCGCCGTAAGATTTGCCAATCAAGGGGTTATATTGCCCAATTTCAATTTGCATCTGACTATCGTTTATAGTATTCAGGCTACTGAAATTATAGGTGTTCCATAGCAACCGAGTCGCTTGCCAAGGTTTTACAAGCTTGAGTTGTTCTGGAAATCTTGTTGGGTCTGCCGCTGCAAGAAATGCTTCCTTGGCTAGGATAGCCGAAGCTTGATGATGGCCATGTCCACCTCTTGAATCTGGCGGAAATCGCGTAATGATTACATCGGGACGGAATTTTCTAATGATCCAAACAGCTTCTCTCAAAACCTGCTCTTTATCCCAAAAATTAAATGTTTCTTCAGAAGTCTTAGAAAACCCAAAATCAAATGCTGAGGTAAAAAATTGCTCGCCCAGATCGATTTTTCGTGCAGCTAGAAGCTCTTGTGTTCGGATGAGGCCAAGTTCAATTCCCTGCTCTGTACCAATTAAGTTTTGTCCACCATCGCCCCTAGTGAGCGATAGATAACCCGTCCTGAGGTGTTTTTCTTGGGCTAGCCATGCGATTAATTTGGTGTTTTCATCATCTGGATGGGCCGCAAAATACAAGACCGAACCTAAGACTTCTAATTTTTCTAACTTGGATTTGATTAGCGCACTATTCCAACTTGTTGTTGCTTTTTGAGCATGGGCATGATGAAGAAATACCCAGCATATTAGTACGTTGGTAAATAGAATTGATTTTAGCATAGATTAAAGGTAATTAATTCTGTGATTAAATAAAAAACGGAAATTCCGTGGGGAGAATTTCCGTTTCTAACAATTAAAATATTTTCTTAAAATCTATCCTTTTAGTTTGTTTTTGGGGATAGCAAATTCTTTAAGTGGTAACCTTTATTACCGCTAAAGATAGTATAATCTTTATTGCAGTTTAGCATTAATTTAAAACAAGTTTTCCACAAAAATAGGCTTATAAACATTTTCACACTAAAAATGAGGGCCTTATTGCAGAAACTTAGATAGACTAAATGCTAAAATAAAAATTATTTATCGATTGAACCTAGCACACGCTTCATAAACATGTTCATTGCGTCTTTCTTGCTATTTCCTTCTTTGACCAATTTATCGACCTCAACTGCACCATAAAGATTAGAGATTAACTCACCTATTACATCAAGTTCTTCATCTTTTAAAGGCGCTTCAACTAAAGATTCTAATGTCTCAATAGTTTCTAATACATAGTCAACATCGTTTTGCTCGATAAATTCTGTGATATGTTTAATTACTGGAAGCTTCATTGAATAAGTCGATTAAGGCGTCAAATTTATTTGTTTGTACTTGATTTACTAATTTACCATTTTTGAAAGCCGCAAAAGTAGGTAAGTTATTTACGTTTGCTAATTTTCTAGACTCTGGAAATTTCTCGGCATCAGCGATTACGAAAGTTACATTTTCATTTTCTGTTGCCAATTTTTTGAATTTTGGTTTCATAATTTTACAGTTACCACACCAAGTAGCCGCATATTGAACCATTACTATATCATTGCTGTTTACAATTTCTTGTAAATTATCGTTTTCTAATTCTTGTACCATGATTATTATGTTTATGTATTGAGAAAGATGAATAAACAAAGGGGATAAGGACTATCCCCTTTGTTAAAGACTTGTGCAAGTCTTTAAGTATTGTTTTAGTTACCAGCTAAATAGCTAGCTACACCGTCACGAGTCGCATTCATTGCTTCTTTTCCTTCTTCCCAGTTAGCAGGACATACTTCACCGAAATTCTGAACGTGTGCATAAGCGTCGATTAAACGTAAGTATTCTTTTACATTACGACCTAATGGCATATCGTTTACAGATTCGTGGAATACGCGACCTGTTTCGTCGATTAAGTATGTAGCTCTGTAAGCAACTGCAGAACCTTCAACTAAAGTACCGTACTCTGGATGCTCTACTTCTTTAATGTCTAAAATACCTAATACAGAAGATAAGTTACGTGTAGTATCCGCTAAAATTGGGTAAGTTACACCTTCGATACCACCGTTATCTTTTGCAGTATTTAACCAAGCGAAGTGAACTTCGTTCGTGTCACATGATGCACCAATAACGATTGTGTTACGTTTTTCGAATTCTGGTAAAGCCTCTTGAAAAGCGTGTAATTCTGTTGGACAAACAAAAGTGAAATCTTTTGGATACCAAAACAATAATACTTTTTTACCTTCTTGAACTGCTTTTTCGAAAATGTTTATTTGCAAATTATCACCTAAATAATCGATCGCATCTACGGTGATGCTTGGAAAACTTTTACCTGTAAAACTCATAATATATCTTTCTTTTTTGTTGATACAAAGATACCTGAAAATTGGGTAAAAACGAATCGATTTTATCAATGAGGTATCGTTAAAATCTATTTTTACATTGCTGCAACAATAACTTTTATCGATATTTTTTTTGAAAAAATTATTTTGGATATATCAGACAAATTGATACGCTTTGTAGCGTTCCATAAGGGAATTGAGATTCAATAAATTTTAAGCCCTTATATTTCACAAAATTATACTGGGGGGGTTCCAGAGCGGTCAAATGGGACGGACTGTAAATCCGTTACTTCGGTTTCGAAGGTTCGAATCCTTCTCCCCCCACAGTATTTTTTCTCTCCTTTTTTTTATCAATATTTTATTTGAAATAAGTTTGGGATTGCGCGATATATTTAAAATATTTGCATAACCTTTTGGCCCCGTAGTTCAACGGATAGAATAGATGTTTCCTAAACATTAGATAGCAGTTCGATTCTGCTCGGGGCTACTTAATGAATAATCAGCTCTTGAAATTGTACATTTCAAGAGCTGATTTCGTTTTTCTGATAAATAATTTTCGCCATTTATTGTCTAAATACTTTCAGTTTCGATGCCATAATAAACAACATAATGCCAAAGAAAGCAAATACGCCGTAAGAATAACGTAAACTAGTCAGTTCTGCAATATAGCCGATTAACGGTGGCCCCATTAAGAACCCGAGGAAGCTGATGCTCGACACCATCGCTAAGGCCACTCCTGAGGGAATTACTTTGTTTTGTCCGGCCATACTATATACCGTTGGAACATTGCAGGCTACACCTATACCTACCATCATAAAGGCAAGCGTACAGACATAGAAATATGGAAATATAACGGAAGTCATCATTCCTAAAAACATCAATATTCCACTAATTTGTAATGTACGTTTACGACCGAGCCTAACGATGACCGCATCGCCAATAAATCTACCTAATGCCATCATCACCATAAATGAGGCGTAACCTACGATAATTAGATGCTCCGGAGCATGAACAATTTCCTTAAAGTATACACCACTCCAATCAAACATGGCTCCTTCTGTAGCCATACTAAAGAATCCAATGATGCCCAATTGTACCAAGCTGCTTTCTGGTTTCGAGAAAAATGAAGTTTTTTTAGCCTGTGTTGCAATACCAGGTATTAAATAACGCTGGTTTATAAGGGTATTGGCTAAGATGAGTACGAAGATAATCATAAAATGAGGAATGGTATCTACCGCTATATTCATAGTAAGCAAGCCAATAAGTGCTCCCGTAAAACCAGCAATGCTCCAAGCCCCGTGGAAGGAAGACATAATCGACTTTCTAAAAATTTTTTCAGCAGCTACACCTTGTGTATTGACCGCTATATTGCACATGTTTCCTATAACGCCAAAGAAAAACAGCACTGCTCCGAGTTCCCAAGCATTACGAGCAAATCCAACCAAGCATAAGATCATCGCATAGATGATGGCTACAATACGTAAAACCTTAGCGCTACCATAGGTGGTTACCAATTTTCCCGATAGGGCCATGGTCACCAATTGTCCTACAGGCAACATCAGTAGAATCGTTCCCAATTGACCTTCAGTGAGCGCTAAGCGTTCCTTGATAATTGGGATACGACTTGCCCAAGAGGCAAATGCTAGACCTTGGCAAAAGTAAAATAGTGATACTGCAATCCGGATGCGATTGCGATTTTTATATAGCTCTTCTTCAGAGTTTATTAAGGCTGCGTCCATTGTTGATGGTTATGAGTGAGCAAAGTTACATGGAAGAATTTAATTTTTCAGCGATTGGTTTGTACACGGTATTTTATTTAGTGTTTTGATTAGCTTTTGATAGTTACTGATTGATACAGAACAGTTAATTTATAAAACAGTTTTACGAAAAAACAACTATTTACTATAACAAACTATCGATTTTCCCGTTCAATAAAATGGGAATAGGATATTTTTTCCTTACATGCATAGTTAATTCAATCTATTATGGATACTTCGAATAAAGCTACTTTTACCTTTTCTAAGGATAAAAAATCAGTTGAAATAACCCGTCATTTTAACGCTCCTCTACCATTGGTATGGAAGGCGTGGACGGAGGCGGCTATTTTGGATAAGTGGTGGGCGCCAAAACCATGGAAATCAGAAACCCGAAAGATGCTGTTTGCTAATGAAGGCCAGCGACTCTACTGTATGTGCGGCCCTGCAGGAGAACGCAGTTGGGGTTTAATCACTTTTCATGATATAAAACCACAAGTAGGTTTTGCTATAACGGATGCGTTTTGTGATGAATCTGGAAGGGTTAATAATGATTTCCCATCTACGCATTGGGAAATCAGATTGGAAGAGAAAGAAGGTACGAATTTAGTAAATGTGTTGACTTCTAGTAAAGAAGAAGACATGAAGCAGCTGATTGATATGGGTTTTCAAGAAGGGTACGCTATGGCGTTAGACAATCTAGAAGAGTGGCTTCGTGGACAAAAGACATAATCCATTAGCACATAAGTAATAATGTAATAAATATACGGGTTGCTTCGAGTTTTTGTGAATATATAACGGTGGTTTAGTCTTTTGTAAAAGAGATATTCTGCTTTTGTAATATTGCAAATACCTAGCAAATAATATCGTTTTTTAGGAGGTTCGTGATTAACTTTGTTATAGGGCAAAAATCAATTAGCCTCCTGAAAAGTATGATTAAAAAATTATTAATGGGTGCCTGTCTGGCCTTTAGTGGCGGTACGTTTGCTTATGGGCAGCAACAACCCACATTTCTATCACATCCCACACTAAGTCCAGATGGGAAAGTTCTTGTATTTAGTTTTGAAGGTGACCTTTGGAAAGTAGCAGTTGAGGGCGGAGTTGCCGTAAGATTAACGGGGATGGAGGGGAATGAGATAAATCCACGGATATCACCAGACGGTAAACAGCTGGCTTTTTCAGCGAATCAAAATGGCAATATGGATATTTATATTATGCCATTAGCAGGCGGTGACATTAGACAATTGACCCATCATGAAGGATCTGATGAGATTGATAGCTGGAGTTGGGATAGTAAATCCGTTTACTTTACCTCTACTCGCTACAATCGGATGAGCAGTTACCAAGTAAGTGCAACTGGTGGTACCGCTAAACGCTTATTCCCACATTTTTTTAATTACATCAGTCAAGTTGTAGAGACACCATCCGGCGAGTTGTTATTCAACGATAGTTGGGAAGGCTATAGTTCAGCCAATCGAAAGCGGTATAAAGGAGCATTCAATCCAGATATCAAATCATACAATCCCAAAACTAAAGCATTTAAGCAATACACAGATTATAACGGAAAAGATTTTTGGCCTACTGTTGATCAAAATGGAACTATTTATTTTGTTTCTGATCAAGAGAACTCAGAATATAACCTGTATCAGATTCGAAATGACAAGCCGGTGGCCTTGACAAAATTCTCAGAGTCGATCAAAAGACCATATGTAGCTGCAGATGGTAAAACAATAGCTTTTGAAAAAGGATACCAAATTTTCCTTTATGATGTTGCATCCAAAAAGGTGACGCAACCAACCATCGCCTTAAGTAGAAATCAGGTACTGAGTAAGAGTAAAGAATTTAATGTCAATAACAGCATTAGTTATTTTGACGTTGCTGCAGATGGTAAAAAGATGGCCTTTGTTTCCAGAGGGGAGCTCTTTGTTTCCGACAGCGAAGGGAAGTTTGTTCGCCAAATGCCTAGTCAAGGTCAGCGTGTTATGGAGGTGAAATGGCTGAAGGATAGCAAAACGTTACTCTATAGTCAAACTTATCAGGGCTATCTCAATTGGTACAGTCGGAGGGCGGATGGTGTTGGTGAAGTGAAGCAACTGACAGAGGATCTCCGCAATAACAGGGAGATTGCATTTAGCCCAGATTTGTCAAAAGCGGTTTATTTAAGTGGTCGAGATGAGGTGCGGGTATTGGATTTGGCGAGTCTAAAAAGTAAGACAGTTGTAAAAGATGAGCTTTGGGGCTTTCAAAATGCTACTCCATCCTTTTCTCCAGACGGAAGGTATATCCTATTTACGGCCATTCGCAATTTCGAACAAGATATTTTTGTTCATAATTTGAGCACAGATCAAACCATAAACTTGACCAATACCGGAGTGAGCGAAACCTCCCCTTCTTGGTCTCCAGATGGAAAATATATCTATTTCGCAAGTAACCGTACGAAACCAGCTTTCCCTACAGGAATGCAGAATTCGAGTATTTTCAGAATGGCATTGGAGAATTTTGACGAACCTTATCGAAGCAATAAATTCGACGAACTTTTTAGCCAACCTGTTAAGAAAGATTCTGTATCGGAAAAAAAGCTTGATGATAAAAACCGCGATAAGGGTAGAAGTGAAGAAAAGGTAAAAGACTCAACAGTAGAGCAGGATAAAAAGAAACTATTGATTACAATAGATATAAAGGGCTTACGTGACCGAATTGAGCAAGTAAGTCCAGCTTTTGGAACACAGTCGGACCCTATAACGATCCAAAAAGGAGAAAAGAACTATATGTTCTTCTCGTCTAATCATGAAGGAAAGTACGGATTATACCGAACCATTTACGAACCTTTTGAGGGTACCAAAACGGAGAAAGTAATCGATGGAGGAATCGCTCAGTTTACGGAGGCTAACGGGAAATATTTTATACTGAATAAGGGTACGATTCAAAAATACAATCTCGAACAAAATAAATTGGACGGCGTAAGCTTCAATTTCAGATTTAACCGTGATTTGGAGAACGAGTTTAAGCAAATGTTTTATGAAACTTGGGCTGGTTTAGAGGAGAATTACTATGATAGTACATTTCATGGCATCGACTGGGCTGCGATGAAAAAAAAGTATGAACCCTATCTTACAGGAGTCAATGACCGCAACGATTTAAGGATTTTATTGAATGATATGTTGGGCGAATTGAATTCTTCTCACTTAGGTTTTACTTCAATGGGAGTTGAAGAGCGCAAACCATTTGGATATGTGACCAATGAAATCGGAGTGTTATTTCAGCAGGACAATCCTTTTCACATAGCTCGTGTAGTTGCTAATAGTCCAGCATCACGTAAGGAAATCAATCTGAAAGAAGGTGATGAAATCATCGCTATCAATGGTCAAAAAATAGATCCAAAAGTAGATCGTGATACTTATTTTACATGGCCATCCCTAGCTGAAGAAATACAATTAACAGTAAAGCGGTCGGGTAAGGAGATGCAGGTCAATATTCGTCCTTTGTCAAGTACAGCATTTAAGGATCTCATTTATGATGAATGGATGAAAAGCAATCGTGGGAAAGTAGATGAATGGAGTAAGAACCGTATTGCTTATTCGCATATGAAAAATATGTCTGGATCAGAGTTACAACGTTTTTTGATTGATATGGCCGAGCAGGAAAATAATAAAGATGGAATAATATTAGATCTTCGTTATAATACAGGAGGCAATGTTCATGATGAGGTGTTGCGCTTTCTTTCGCAGCGCCCTTATTTGAAATGGCAGTATCGCGGAGGTCAGATGGCACCACAAAGTAATTTTGCGCCTGCAGCAAAGCCGATAGTTCTCTTGATCAATGAACAGTCTTTAAGTGACGCAGAGATGACCGCAGCAGGATTCAAAGAGTTGAAACTAGGGAAAATCATCGGAAACGAAACCTACCGATGGATTATTTTCACTTCAGCAAAAGGATTGGTAGATGGTTCGAGCTATCGTTTACCTGCATGGGGTTGTTATACATTAGATGGTAAAGATTTGGAATATACAGGTGTAGCTCCTGATATCCTTGTTAAAAATACCATACAGGATAGAACTGAAGATAAAGACCCACAGTTGGAAAGAGCTGTACAGGAAATATTAAAGGATTTGAAATAACAAGACCCCTTCTAATAAAAATAGCAGACCCCAGTGGGGTCTGCTATTTTTATTAGAAGGGTATACGATGTTCCCTTTTATTGTGTGTATCCTCTTATGCAAATGCATATAACAAGACAATTGAATTCTTAGACCATTACTCGCTTGGTTTCAAGAAGAATACGGTTAGACTTCGAGCCCCCTGTGCACCACGCACCAAATAAGCTCCGATATCTGCTGTGGCCGAAGGGCCCATCACAAAACAACCGTAGGTCGAAGCTTTAAAATCAATCTCTCGGTATGCTGTGTGCATATTTTCTGTAATTAAATCAGGATCTAGTAAAATAGCCAAATGTTGTGATAAAAATCCAAGGGAGTTCACCTGCAGCGAATTTTCAGTCAACCAGACCATACCCATTTCCGCCACGCCAAATTCCGCTCTGATGATACCAAGGTCTACATCGTCTAAATCTCGAGGGTGTGCGATAGCCGTGAGTTTTTTGTTCCCCTCCCATTCTAGTGTAGCAGAACAAGTAACCGCTGCATTTGGAAGGGTATCGCGCATGATTTGCTGTGCCTCAGCAATGCTGGAGACATCATAGGTATCCCCTCCCGCAAGCCCAAGATTTACGATAAATTGTTCTTTCAGATTTGTACCTTGCTTTTCAAAAGTCGGCAACTCTGGGTAATCCACCTTTTGATCAGGAAGATTTTGACGGATAGCCGCTAATAATTCGTCTAATGAACTCATTTTTTCAATCTATTTTTAATGTACCAATCACGGAAAGTTTCTTTTTTGATTTCTGGCAATTCGCGATGTATTCCCCAGGCATTTAGTTTTTTATTATATAATACCCAGTTCGGAGTGAGCTTCATACCGTAATAAGCTGCTTTTTCTGCCAATCTGAATAATTTTGGATTAGCAAATACTTTTTCTACTGCGCCAAAGGCATAGTGAAGTGCTTTTGAAGATTCATTGATTTTTACCATCCGTTGTCTCCATAATCCTATTTGCTCTGCAATATTAATGCGTACAGGACAGACTTCCGAACAAGAACCACACAACGACGAATGGAAAGGTAGTTCGCTGAATTTTGTTTCATCAAAGGTTGGGTCGATAATGATTCCGATCGGACCTGAGTAAGTGGCTCCATATGCTAAACCACCACTGCGGCGGTATACAGGACAGGTATTCATACAAGCGCCACAGCGAATACATTTCAAAGATTTCCAAAAATCCTCCATTCCCAAGCGTCGACTTCTGCCATTATCTGTCAGTACAATATGCATTTCAGTACCCGGTTCTCTAGGGCCCATAAAGTGCGAGGTATATCGAGTCGCAGGAGTCCCCAGTGCACTACGAGATAGCAGGCGGATAAATAATCCTAAATCTCTTGATTTCGGAAGTATTTTTTCTATTCCGATACTGGCGATATGAAGTGGTGGTATGCTTGCCGTTAGATCTGCATTTCCTTCGTTGGTGCACACGACAAAAGCCCCTGTTTCCGCAATCGCAAAATTAGCTCCAGTAAGACCAGCATGCGCTTCTAAGAATTTGGGACGGGCATTATTCCGCATGGCTTCCGTCAATTGAAGAGGATCGTCTTCATTCGGATCAGTACCTATTGTTCGTGCAAAAAGTTCAGCGACATCTGCCGTTGTTTTATGGATGGCAGGCATCACGATGTGGCTAGGCATCTCCCCCGATAGCTGTTGAATGCGCTCTCCAAGATCTGTTTCGATTAATTCGATGCCCCGCGCTTCAAGGAATGCCCCCATTTCACACTCTTCCTGCAGCATCGATTTGCTCTTAACTATTTTGGTCGCATTATGGCTTTTTAGGATATCATATACAATCTGGTTGTGTTCTACATCATCTTTTGCAAAATGAACGATTACGCCACGTTTTGTCGCTTCCGTTACAAATTGGGCTACATATTGATCTAGATGCGTGAGCGTATGCTCTTTTATCTGTGAGGCTAGATCGCGCATGTGTTCCCATTCTGGAATGCCCGAAGCCGCCAGGTCACGTTTCATACGTGCGTTCCAAAGGTTTTTATCATGTGTCGGCTGGTGTATATCATCCATGTAGATGAAATCAGCCGCATTTTGGTCAACTCTAACTTTACTCATTTTAACGTTCTTTTAAAAGGGACCATTATTCAATACCTGCGCTATATGTACAAATTGCAGAGGAGCTTTTCCGCGTTTAGCGATGCCTTCTTGGTGCATGAGACAAGACATATCGGGCGAAACGATGCATTCTACTTGATGATTCATATAATCCGCAACCTTGTCTTGTCCCATCTTGACACTTACGGCCTCATCTGTGACGCAGAATGTGCCACCAAAGCCACAGCATTCATCTGGACGGCTAATCTGTTTGATGGTCACCCCTTCTACCATGCTCAGCAACTGTTCCGTTTTATTGAAATAAGGTTCTTGCCATTCTGAGCGGGATTGTATATGTAGACCACGGATAGCACTACAACTATTATGGATGGCCACTGTGTGGTTGTATGTAGCCCAAGGGAATGATTTCACCTTTAAAACATCGGTTAGAAACTCGACCAGTTCATAGGTGCTTTTCCGCACATGCTGTACTTTGTCAGTTTGTGGAATGGCATCAAAGTGCATGCGCACATGCTTGACACAGCTTCCTGCTGGTCCTACGATGTAATCAAAGCTTTCAAAGTTGTCACAGAAAAGTTGTTCCGAAGAAGCAGCATTTTTTTGGTCACCCTCGTTACCCATGGGCTGTCCGCAGCACGTCTGATTTAAGGGTACGACGACCTCCACTCCTAAGCGTTCCAGAAGTTCTAGTGTAGCGACACCCACTTCCGGATAAATGGCGTCGATATAACAAGGGATAAATAATCCTACACGCATATTATTGATTTAGATTGATGCCCTAAGTTTACGAACAAATTTTGAAAATACCGTTCTTAACTATCATGTCCTGATAAATAAAATTACGAAAACTGTTGGGATTTTGAAGAATAGGTATTTGAAAGATGACATATGATCTTTGAATCTAATCGTCCAAATAAAAGCTGACTTCAGGGGTAAGAAAATTTAACAGTCGAAGTTGATGGAGGGTATCGGTGCAGATTAAAAAAAGTTCAAAAGAGCTGTTTTTTTATTCTTTGAAAAACAGCTCTTTTTTTAGCTAATATTTTTAGCACTTTATTTCTTGTGAGCTAAGAGCGCTTTTAGCACGGCGATGGTTTCGTTTTTTGCCTCGATGGTTTCTTTGAGCGCGAGTATCGTTTCTTGCTGTCCCGAGTTATCTGAAATTGTCGTCGTGGTTAATTGAGGAATTTCGTTTGCCGACAAATACAACTGATTACTAGCGCCTATTAGATAGTCCGTATTGATGGAATTGTATGATATTTTCATATCATGAATGTGTTGGATACTCACTTTTTTTCGCTCAGTTTTTAAATCATTGATTCCAGCTTTCGATTCGTTGATTAATTTACCGAGTTCTACATATGTTTTTAATTCGCCTTTTTTCTTTAAATCCTCAAACAGGAGAAAGAAACGTTCGTTGTATGTAATAGACATCTTGTTTGGATTGTTTTTACTATAATTACGTGATAGATGACAAACTCATACTATCGCTCTTTTGTATGTGTGCAAACATACATTTTTAAGTTTATAATAGTATGAAATATTATTACTTATTTTAACTTGTGAGTTCCAATTTAGGTTTTTGACTGTTTTTTATGTCAAAATTATCAGATTTACATATTTTTGAAGCTTCAAATATCGATGGAAACATCCCTTAAACAGCCTTCAAGTTAATTGAAACGTTCTGCTCTTTTATCGTCAGATGATAATGGAGTAGCGCTATTAGGAAGAAGATATGTGCTATTGTTTATAGTTTCTAAAGGCAAATATTTCGCTTGGGATGCGTCTAGCGCTGCTTTAAAAGCATTATTTTGAGATGGTATTTAATAAATAAGAAGGAGAATAAACACCCTCTTATTTATTAAATACACCCTTATTATAGGTGTAAAGCGACCGTAATTACCTCGTATATATAATCTAGATCTACATCGCTTATACAGTAAGGAGGAACGAGATAAATAATATTTCCCAACGGTCTCATTAGTATACCGCCACCCCTTTTAGCTGTGTATAGGGGGTCAATTAACGTTATTATCCTGTTTTAAGGCTTGTGCATGATTTCTCCTTCACTTCTTTTATCATAGGCTTCAAGCCTAGCGTCTGGAACATCTTCATGTCCTCGGATACACTTGGATTGGGGGTGACCAATAGTGTCTCCTGTTCACCCGTAAAGATGGAATTGGCTCCGGCCATAAAGCACCATGCCTGTTCTGTTTCGTTCATTTCTATACGACCTGCGCTTAGTCTCACCATGGCTTTAGGCATCACAATACGGGCTGTTGCAATCATTCTGACCATATCCCAGATCTCGACTTTTGGATTATTTTCAAGTGGCGTTCCTTTTACACGTGCGAGCGCGTTTACAGGAACAGATTCGGGATGCTTCGACATCGTAGCTAAGGTCAAAAGCATCGATATACGGTCCTTATGGGACTCTCCTAATCCAATAATACCGCCAGAACAAACGGTAATTCCAGCTTTTCGCACATGATTGATGGTGTTGATGCGGTTATCAAACGTACGGGTAGAAATAATCTCATCATAATACTGTTCTGAAGTATCTAGATTGTGGTTGTAAGCATATAAGCCAGCCTCTTGGAGCCTAATAGCTTGTTGTTCGCTCAGCATACCTAGTGTACAGCACACTTCCAGACCTAAGTCATTCACACCCTTTACCATATCTATGAGGCGGTCAAAATCGCGGTTATCACGTACTTCTCTCCAGGCTGCCGCCATGCAAAATCGTGTAGAACCGTTATCTTTTGCTTTTTGAGCATGAGCCATAACAGTTTCGGTCGGTAATAGCGCTTGAACAGTGATATCGGTATGGTAGCGTGCAGCTTGCCCACAGTAGGAACAATCTTCGGGGCAGCCCCCAGTTTTGACTGATAACAACGTGCATACTTGAACCGCGTTAGGATCATGATATTCACGATGGATGGTAGCGGCTTGAAATACAAGTTCTAAGAGGGGACTATCATATATGTGTTGAATTTCTTCCTTCGTCCAATTGTTTCGAATTGCTGTCTTCATGTTTTACTATTAGAGTGTCATAATCAAATGCGTCTACCAGATACCCTAGTGGATATCATGGTATGGACACAAAGGTATTGTCCGCATATAAACTCATCATGAGCCAGTTTTAATATTGTATATAGTCCGGCTGCGTACTGCGAATATATTCTCACACTACCCTAAAGTCTAAATACATTTCCACTCTATTGATAATCAGTAGCGTAATTATTCGATAATAACATTGATTCCTGCCATTTTGGCTTTATATTTAATCTTTTCGATGAGACCATAATAGCTCCAGTTCCGAAGTAAGAACTCGTCCTCTTTTGCCATTTCTTCTTTGTTGGATTGATTGACTAATAGGAGCGTGCCTGCTTGAGATTTGATGCAGATATCAATAAGTTTACGGCTGTAGAGGTGAAGCCTACTGTCAACATAATTTTTCTCCTTTTGATTGTAATGATCTAAGCTTTTGAGTTTTCTCTTCCTTCCCTTTCCCCCTTTGTTATAGGAAGATGCCTTTTGGAGGCGGTGCCGTGCTGCTTGTATCGCTATACGACGGTATAGAAATTCTTCTTTGGTACCGATCTGATAATTGTCTTTTTCGATCATTACAGAAATAGGGTGCTCCACGGATAGTGAGGCCTCGGCAATAATATGCTCCTGAAGCATATGTTCTTTTGTAGGGATTTCTAATGCTAAGAGTAAAAATATCTTCCCTTTCACAATTTTGACGGAACTGGCACATACCTTGATTTGACCTACTAATGCACGCTGTAGCAGTACACGCTTATCAGAACGGTCTTTGCCAAGATAGGTGCGAAAAGGAATTTTAAATAAATCAAGTTTAAAATCGCGTCCATGCTCGTCATTACTTAATTTAACAGCTTTTGAAGAGAATGGAATAGGCATATCTTTCTTATAATTGCGAAGAGACCTTGTGCCTTTCCAATATTCCAGACGGTCAGATTGAAAGTTTTTAATCAATGCTGTATTGACTTTGGATAGGATATCGGTTGGAATCAGGCCTTTGAAATAGCTGGAGAGCAAGCGATAAGTCGTATTCATACGAGAGGTGTTCAAGATGCCCTCTTTGTCGGTATCATTGTCCGCTAGTTTTACTTTAACTTCTGTTTGGAGGTAGATAAGATCTTTTAGGTTTTCCTGTACATACTGATGGGTCAATACCAGATTTGCCCCTCGAAAAACAATGTCTTGCCATTCGAACAGCTTTTTAAAATACGCTATCCTTTTTTCCTTATCATCACAATCGATGAAAATTTGGATCTTACGCGTTAGTATAGTCGTATCATTAGCCATAATGCATTGTTTTAAGCGATTTGTTTAGACGGTTTTATCCTGCTATGCGCTTCGATAAAAAGTTTTCTTACAGTCGTAGAGTTTAACTTTAATTCTTGTGCTATCTGATCGAATGACAGTTGCAGCTCATAGCGCATGTGGAATATTTCGGATTGTTCAGGACTCAGTTTTCCTTCCAGTACAACTTTACGAGATCGCGTTATCCTGTCCATCTTATCGGCATTTTTAAAGATCGCCCTTAAGGTATTAATAGTTTTTTCTACTTGTAGACTCACCTCATAATCCGATATACCACCAAGATAATAAGCGATACGTTCATAGTTGAAGCTATATTGTAGGCAGAGTTTAATAAATAGTTGCTGCTCGATGTTTAAAAAAGGAATCAATTTGTTGAGTTTGTCCAACTTTTCCTTTTTTTCATCTTCCAGCTGGTCGAGGTAGATCAAATTCTCCTCTTCTTCCTCTTCCAGTTCATAGCCAGCAAGAAACTCTTGGTAATTATCTACGGCATCCAGTTGAAGGAGACTGCGGTGAAAGCGATTTCTACTTTTGCTAAAGAAAATGTGAATAGCTGACTTGACTTGCGTTTTTAGAAAAAGAAAGATATCATTATCTGAATAAACATTTTCGCGGAATAGCCATAGTCGAAGAAAAGCTTCCTGAGTGATTGATTTCGAGGCGCATGGATCTTGGGTAGCGCGTGTAGCGCGTAGGTAGAAATACGAGAAATAGCGCGTATAGAAAAAAGACAAACCTTTTTCTATTCCCTGATTGAGTAATATCACTTGATTTTTAATACTTTTCTTTACGTAAATGTTGTTCATATTTCGATTTATATAGCGTTGAAAATCAATAACACTTAGAACAGTTTCGGCATCAGGTGTTACAGAGAGCTTAAGCTGCCTAAGTGTGATCTGCTTTATGAATAAACGTATTGGTATTGAGCGTATTTAGCATTTATTTTTTGATGTTTTCAGGATATTTTTGATATAGAGTCCTTTTAATGTTGTGGTTATGCATGATGCAGTCAATTTTTTAACTCAAAATTCAATGTTGTATATGCCATCCAAGCTTTAGGAAATAAGCATGTTCTTTTAAGTGTACTTTGTAGCATTTGCTTAGTACCTATTCTTTTGGAGATAGCTTGTACTTGATCATTGTATATCCCTTTCAACATGTAGCTTTGTTATAAAACTTACGATAATATTTTAAGTCTTGGCAGGTATTTAGCGAGTGGCAAATGCCCTCACCCTACGGCTTTACAAGAAGCCTCGTTATTTATTTATATATTTAATAAGAGTGGAAAAATCTAACCCGCTAACTAGCTAACCTTTTAATAATAAATAGTGCATGATTGTATATACTGTAACTGGAGAGACATGAGCATATCTCGTTAACCCAGCTTATTGATTATACTTGGCCAATAAGCTCATAAGTTATAAATCTCGTTTATTGACTTTTCAAAGGTGTAAATTCCTTTTTGTTCAGTCGCAGATAAGTATTGCGGTAGCAGGAAGGGGCGTGTGCTGTTGCCCCTCCTATCTACCTTGCTCATCAACACCATGAGAAGTTCGCGATGTAGGAGCCAACTTTTGCGTAACACTTTCGAAAAAGGATACGTCTCATGCAGAACCAATTAGTCAAGTTAAGTTCTATGGATGACTTGCTGCAATTATGAACATCGTGTGCCATATAAAGATGGCCTTGAAAAGTATTTAATGAGTGGCTAGTGCCCTCACCCTGCGGCTCTACAAGAAGCCTCCCTGTTTGATATTATGTGCTAATATGTTACTCCTTTAATGTGATAGTCGCTACTGTAAAAAGGTTTATTATCCAGTAAGAACCTAGTTGTATATTACCCTTCATTTGCTCCTCATTTAGCAATTTTCATTATTACTTAGCATTGCCGTATATAAAAACGAAGCTAGAATAATTATAAGCAGCGAAAATTACTAGGTCAATGTAATATGTACGAAGTCCTTTGTTGTATATACTATTTCATATATAAAGGTGACAAATAATGGCCTATTATATGCCACACCATACAGAAGGTATTTAATGAGCAGCAGTTGCGCTCATCCTACGGCTCCACAAGAAGCCTCATTGTCCCATGTGGCGGGAGATTGCTAGACATGGGTGGATTATTTCCATTTTAGATGGAAGCGAAAATAGTGAAGGGTCTTTCGAATAAGCTCGTGTTAAATGCGTGTCCTAGTTTTTTGATCTATTGAACTACAATTTGTACGCGTTCAATTTCAGTTAAAGATGATGGCTGTTTATGGCTAAGAATAAACATAAACATAATTGTGTATCGCTTTAAAATTAGGCGTCTTAAACAAGACCAATATGAGTAGACCCTAATTATGTGTTTGCCGATATACTTTTGACATACATATAACACGGTATTACAGATGATCTTTTTATGAATAAATGTTCCAATTTAGGTCCGCTAATGTATGCGTATGCAAATACTAAAGCGAAGTAAAAATGGATGACGAGAAAATTTAAAGTATTTAGTGAGTGGTATGCCCCTCACCTTACGGCTTCACAAGAAGCCTCGATTTTTATCAATACCAATATGTCAAAGAGCAAATTATTGAGGATGTTATGCTAATGGACCTACATAAATGATCTCAAATAATGCTTAGCAATACAGTCCAGTAATTTTAATTCTCGTGAATCCTCGGCTCTGACGGAATACTCCGGCGGATTATAATTGGTTAATTTAGCCGTAGGATAAAATGGTTATCAAACTAATTGTTATTTATCATAATTTTTTAATCTATGCGTATTCTTGTCCAAGTTGGTTGTTTCAGTAGCTATAGCTCCAATCATGGAGCTATAGACTGATTGCTTAATTCTGGTTTGATCCCTGAAGGACCAGAATGATTAGCCTTGGTCATACAAATATAATAGTTGGAAATCATTCATGCAAATATATTTACACTTTTATTTGTGATTATTTTGCGCAAATAATTATTTTATTTGTTTCGTGTCAAGAATAAATGAAAAGATTATAGTAAAATTAGGCCTAGAGTTGCGTTTGAGTAGGGAAAGCCTCTTGTATTCCCAAAAGGATGTAGCGTATATGACTGGACTTACTATTAATACCATTGCGCGTATTGAAAAGGGAAAAGGTACGACTTTGCATAACTTTTTGTTAATATGCCGTGCGCTGAATTTGCAACCGAGAACATTATTTGAATACGATATCGACCTTACGCCTCTGAATGCGCTTAATCCGGACTCGAAACATCGAATCGAAGTCACACAAAGGTTAGATAAACTGGTGAATAACTCTACTTTTTTTGATACGCCAAGACGGGTTTCGGATGTAATTACGGAACTAAAATCAGATCAAAACGATAGTAATAAGTTCTCTGTTTACCTCACAGGATACTGCCAAGAGGACGTATTGGAGTACGAAAAAGTCGGTAATTATAAACGGTATAAGAAGAAAAGTAAATAAGTCTAGAAAAAGCGTAATTTCTCTTCCTCCAAATCAATTTTATAGAGATGCTTTCGAATGATATCTTCATCAAAATTTTGATCTTCCTTGTTTTTTGCAAGTAACCATTGTCGTTGTTCGTTGAGCAATTCCAGATAAATAAATTTGATATCATGAGGGATTTCTAAGTCTGCATCTGAGGCCATATTTTCATCCCATTTTACGGCAATTTGTTGTAGGACTTTATTCTGTTGGAATTGGGTGCTATAATGCTCATTGAGGTGTTGTATCGTGTGTTTTGCCAATCCTGTTCGAATATGCTGGTTGGCCTCTTCGTCTGGTAGATAAGTTATAAAACTCTTGATTTTCATCTTTTTGATTAAGTAAGGCAAGGTCAGTCCCTGTAAAAGTAGTGTCGTTAATATGACGATAAAGGTGATAAAAAGAATCAAATTGCGCTGCGGAAAAGGATGTCCATTAATAGAAACAGGTATCAGTAAAGCTGCAGCCAAAGACACCACGCCACGCATGCCCGACCAGCCCATGATAAGTGGGGTTTTATAACCTGGATTTTCATATTGCGCAACTTGAATAAAGTTTCGCATGACAAGAGTAACAAGAATGGCGCCATAGGCTGCTAAAATGCGGACTAGGATAAGTACAGCTGTCACCAGTAAACCATAACCAATAGCGACCGAAATACTGACGCCTTCAAGACCTGATGTAATCTCGGGTAAGTCTAGACCTATCAATAGAAAGACAAGACCATTGAGTAAAAATACGAGGCTCTGCCAAACATTGATGCCCCGTAATCGGGAGGAGCTGCTTAAAAATGAATGACGCTTGTTAGAGAGCAGTAGTCCACCGCTGACAACTGCCAATACGCCAGAGCTGTGGACCTCCTCTGCAGCGATATACATCATGAACGGTGCTACCAGCGTTAGGATAATATCCATATTCGTATCTGTTGGAAGGTATTTATGAGCTTTCATAAAGATGTAACCTACCAATAAGCCAATACCAACACCGCCTATGAGCATCCAGCCGAAGCTTGTAGCAGCATCGTACCAGATAAACTGACCCGTACCTACAGCTAGTAAGGCAAATTGAACAATAATAAGAGAGGAAGCATCATTTAACAAGCTCTCTCCTTCTAATATGGAAGACATGCTCTTGGGTACTTTCACAAATTTTAAGATGGCATTTGCACTTACGGCATCAGGAGGTGAAACAATTCCACCTAATAAAAATCCTAAAGCAAGAGAAAATCCAGGAATAAAATAATTGGCAAAAAAAGCCACAGATAACGCAGTTAGAAAGACTACGACAAAAGCGAAACTACTAATGATGCGTCTCCATCGCCATAACTCCTTCCATGAAATAGACCAAGCGGCCTCGTAAAGTAAGGGTGGCAGGAAGATATAGAAAATGATTTCAGGGTCTATATGCAGGACGGGTAATTCGGGGATGAAACTCATCAATAAACCAGCGATAACAAGGACAACCGGATAGGCAACCTTGATCTTGTTTGCCAACATAATCAATAAGACAATGGCAATAACTAAACTGAGATAAAAGGGTAAATTTTCTATCATATTGTTGTTACGATGATTTTTATTAAACAATAGGTATTGATTTTGGTTTGCTGGTGTTTTAAGTGATGAAAATTTTCTTCGTAGTCGATAATTCAGCTTGGGCTGCTGCTGTATAGGTCTTAATCTAGGGTGCTATCTTGCTGTTTTTTGTAAACCGAAGACGTAAGTGTTTGATGTATAAGCGGCTGTGTAACCTTAAAAAAACAGCTTTAAACCGATATTTCTTAACTAATTTTACCCCACATTTTAACACACGACACTATCTTAAATAACTATGCTCAAAAAAATTATTCGCGTTTTCTTTAATCGCTTATCTGCTGTTATCTACGTTTTATTATTTTTATTTTTTGCTTTTAACGCCTGTCGAAAAAATCCATTTATCACGGATGAGGCCGCTGTGCAATTTACCGCTACCATTGTTGCGCATGTTGATGACCGAGCCTCAGGTACGACTTGGGAAGAAGCTGATAAAATTGGCGTGTTTATGTTCGAGTCTGGAAAGAAGCTTCAGTCGAATACCATAGTCAACCAAGTATATAATCAGGTGTTCACCTTCTATGGAGATCGCTTTAAAAGTAAGGCCAATACCTATCTACCTGCACAAGCGGTGGATTTTATAGCTTATTATCCCCATGGCACTATCACAGATGACCAATATGCTGTTGATGTGACCGATCAATCCAATCCTGCTGCATTGGACCTGATGTATGCCAACAACGCGAAGGCTGTGGTTATGGGAGAGACGAATATTTCGTTAAGGTTTGAGCGTCAATTGAGTCAAGTTTACATTAAATTGATGTTTACAAATGGAGAAAAGTCACAGTACGATGAGTTGGAGGTGATGATGCCAAATGTGCATACACAAGGTGGATTTGATTTGGCGAATGGTAAATTGACAGTAAACAGTACAAGTAAAAAAGCAATCAAAGGAAATGTAACGGATAATAATGATGGTACGGTGACGATAGGCTTTACCTTATTGCCTGGTGAAAAGCTGAGTGATAAAAAAATCCAGTTTTTGACACAACATGGTGATCGTTTCACGTGGAAGTTACCTAAAGTACCTGTCTTAGGAAAAGGTAAACGTTACTTTTACGAAGCTCATATCGATAATGGTTCAGCCGGTGATGGTGTTGTGTTGTCGCAGCCCTTTCTGGAGATTCCAAAAATGGAATCATTGAATAAGGGCGAGGTTTTCATCCAACATTTTTTGCCTGATGATCAAAAACGTCGTAATTATGCGATGCTCTATGATAAAACTAAAAAAATGGCCTATTGGGTAGCATATCCGATGCATAAAAGTTATTTGGGAAATGCGAAGCGTACCGATAGCTGGCAATATGATCCCGAAATTTCCTCAGCTTTTCAACCGAGTTTATTTAAAGGCTTTGGTTCTTCAGCGGGTTATGATAGAGGGCATCAATTGCCGAGCGCAGATCGTAATTTCAGTACGGCTCAAAATAAAACCACGTTTTACTTTTCTAATATTACGGCACAGGTCTCTCGGTTAAATCAAGGAATATGGGCAAACTTGGAGACCAAGGTGAGAACTTGGACAGCACAATGCGATACTATGTATGTGGTTACTGGAGCTATGCCCACTACGTCGACCAATCCAGCAATTGATTACATACTGGATAATAATAAGGCCGATATAGCGAAACCTAAATATTACTTTAAGGCATTAGCAATGAAGAAAGGAAGTAACTATTATACCATTGCTTATAAGATGGATAATGAAGTGCCGAGTTCAACCAAATTTGAAGCCTATCAAATGACAGTAAATGAATTGGAGCAAATTACTGGTTTTACCTTCTTCCCTGACTTGAAAGCTACACAGAAAGAAAGTATCGATGCTAAAATCTGGAAATAATAAACCACAAGGGTACTGCTCGTGATATGGAGCTTACCCATGTTCATTCGAATGATTCTCCGATATTGATTCATCTTGTGAAGAGTTTTTTAAGCAAGTGTGGAATGGGGTTATTGACATATTAGGTCAGTAACCCCGTTCTTTTTTACATGCTCAACCAAACGTTTTTAGACATTAATTGTTTTGGAGATAATGATTAATGGTTATAGTTCGTATTTTAGCTAGATGAATATAAAAGGATTTACTTTCATTTTTATAGGGTTGTTGTCTTGCCTGAATTTAGTAGCGCAAAACAATCCTTTACCCGCACATAATAATTGGATATTTGGTCCATCGATAGGATACCAATATCAAAGCGGCAGTTTCCTGAAAGCTTCTGCTTGGGGCTTATTTGCACCGAATGAATCGCAGTATATGAAAATCGATGCTGGAGCTAACTTCACCTGGATGCAAGGAAAGACAACAGTTATTCCTGAGGTCGGATTTACATATTACGTCAATGACTTTATTCTACTTCCTTTTGTGAAAGCTGAATTGACACCCTATACCGTAACGCCAAAGGTTGGCCTTAGTATTTTCTCCCTTATTGATTTTGGCGTAGGTTATGGATTTGATATCAATACCAAGAATAATTTTAAGCAGATCAAGGGTGTTAATCTTTCTTTAGGTGTCAATATTCCATTAAACTATCATCTATATTAGTTTTTAATATGAAGAGTTTTATAGTTAATACACTGTTTTTGATTTCATTTATCAGTATCTCTAATCCAACAAAAGCACAGGAAATTTTGTATGGCCCTACGGTAAGCTATCAATACCAAAAAGGAAGTAGCATAAAAACAGGTGGATATCTTGCAGTTGCTATTTTAGGCGAAAATATTTTGAAAACAGATGTTACCGCAAATTTCACATGGACACAGAAAAAATTTGCCGTCATTCCGGAATTGGCACTCTCATTTTATCCCGAATCATGGGTAATAGCGCCATTTGTGAGAACCGAAATTACCCCCTATACGTTTACTCCTAAAGTGGGTGTTACCTTGGTGACACTGGTAGACCTCGATTTTGGATATGGCTTTTCAATTGCTGATAAACAAGATTACCTGCCATTAAAGGGCTTTTCAGCTGCTCTACGATTTAATATTCCGCTCAACTATAAACTCAACCTTTAATGAAAATCTCTGCTCTTGAGTTGCAGTAAGAGCAATATGTTTTGAATAGCAAATAGTAATAACCGTTTAATTTTATGGTGAGATTTAAATAATGAAAGACTTTACGAACCTGCACCAACCAACTGGTCGGGTGATTACTGAAAGCGGCCAAGACTACCTTTTCTTTGGTGGTACAGCCTACCTAGGGCTGTTGGTCAATGAAGACTATATCGATTTATATAAACAGGGATTGTCGATATATGGACTGAATAATGGAACTTCTCGAAATAACAATATTCAGCTAGGTATTTTTAATCAAGCAGAAGAAGTGGCGGCTATGCGATTTGGTTTTGAGGATGCGGTGATGTTGTCTAGCGGCTATCTTGCTACACAATTAGCGGTGAAATCTCTTTTTTCTTTTGGAGAACTTCTATATGCTCCTCATACACATCCTGCTTTGTGGTATGGCACCAATCCGAATGTAATCGGAGAAATGCATGTATGGATGGAAAACATCGTTAAAAAAATCAATCACTCAGATGAAGACACATTCGTTATCGTGAGCAATGCATTGGATAATATGGGGCCTGCGTATTATGATTTTAGCCCCTTACTGCAGGTTGATCCAAGGAAAAAGGTGATTTTGTTAATCGATGATTCACATGAGATCGGTGTGGTTCGTCAGAATAATGTTTCTATTGATTTGTCCATATTTGACCAATCTACCATTGAGGTTGTCGTCGTGGCATCCTTGGCCAAAGGTTTGGGAACGGATGCAGGTATAATTTTGTCTTCAACAAAACGGATCACGCAATTTCGAAAATCACCATTTTACACGGGTGCCTCCCCTGCTTCTCCGGCGTCTTTATATGCGTTTATTCATTCACAAGAAATTTATTTAGCCGCGTTCGAAAAGCTTCAGAACAATATTCAACTTTTCGCAAGTTTGGGGGGTAAGAGCTTGAATCATATCCATCATTTTCCAGTTTTTAGTTCTGAAGAACCAGAATTGTACCAGAAATTGGTGCAAAGTGGCTTTCTAATTTCAAGTTTTCCCTATCCATTGGAAACCGACCCACTTTTGAATAGAATTGTCGTAACAAGCCTGCACGTTGATGACGATTTAAAAAAAATAGCAGGTATAATAAGTGCCGAAATAGTTAAGTCATAGTCTTATCATTTGTTTCACGTGGAATGATAAAAATGAAATTAAAGGTTTGATATTCAGTAATAAAGTGTATTTTTGTGCTTCTTTGAAAAATGGATTTAGCCCTATATTTCGGCTAAGCGGTTGTAAATGATCTCCTTTGGAATAAATTTAAAATAAAAAAAATGGTAAAATTATTTCCAAACGTCATTTTAAAGAGATACTTTTGCAACCCCAAAGTATATTTGGTTAAAGGTTGAGAAATAAATAATTACAGTAAAATTGATATGACTAAAGCAGAAATTATTGCAGAAATCTCTAACAAAACTGGCTTAGAGAAGGTAGATGTTCAAGAGACCGTAGAGGCGTTCTTCAAAGTTGTTAAAAACGCAATGGTGGGTGGAGAAAATGTATACGTGAGAGGTTTTGGTAGCTTTGTTGTTAAAAAAAGAGCTGAAAAAACTGCTAGAAACATTTCTAAAAACACAGCGATTATCATTCCTGAACATTTCGTTCCAAGCTTCAAACCAGCAAAAGTATTTGTTGAGAAAGTAAAAAACGGCAATAAGTAATCTTAAAAACAGATTAAAATGGCAAAAACCAAACAAATTATAGTAGTAGGCGTGGCTGTAGCATTAGTTGCAGTTTTATTGGCACAACCTATTAAGGGTTTGGTGAACGACAAGGAAGAAACGAGTGAAACAGAGCAATCTTCTTCTGAAATTAATTTGGAAAACGTATCGTTAATGACAAAACAGGGATTAGATGCAAATTTAATCAAAGATATTTCCGATATTGAGACCCAAATTACAAAGTCATCTGGAGAAGAAAAGATTTCTTTACTTCAAAAGTTGGCGGGTAAGTGGGATGATTTAGCAAAACCTATTCCTCAAGGATTCATTTATGAAGAAATGGCTAAAATTTCTCCAAAATATGAGTACTGGTTGAAAGCAGGAGAGTTTTATCGTACTGCCTACACAAACTTACAAGACTCTACTTTAGCAAACGTTTTAACTCAAAATGCAATTCGTTCTTACGAAGCAGCTTTGAAATTAAATGCTGCTAGTTTAGAAGCGAAAACAGGATTAGGAGCTGCAATGGTATCGGGTACAAATAACCCAATGGCAGGGATTGCTTTACTTCGTGAAGTGGTTCAAGCAGATCCAAAAAATGTAGAAGCAAACAAAACTTTGGGATTGTTTTCGTTACAATCTCGCCAGTTTGATAAAGCGATTGAACGTTTCAAAACAGTTATTGAATTGAAACCAGATGCGGAATCTTACTTTTATTTAGCCACAGGCTATGAAAATATCGGGATGAAAAGTGACGCGGTTGCTGCTTTCAAACAAAGTAAGCAATTGGCTGCTGACCCTTCCCTTTCACAATTTATCGATCGCAAGATCGAAGAATTGAGTAAGTAATTAATTTAGTTTATAATCATTTAAAAAAAATTAGCTATGCCAAGCGGAAAAAAAAGAAAAAGACACAAAATGGCTACTCACAAACGTAAAAAACGTTTAAGAAAAAATAGACACAAGAAAAAATAGTCTTTCTTGTATAAGGCTCCAGTAGATTATTGCTGTATGAAAATGACACAATAATTGTATTGAAGTTTGATAATCTACACGTAATTTATTGCGTGTAGATTGTTTTTTTTTATAAAAAACGTTCTTTAAGTGTTTAATCAGATACATTAGGATTAGCAGCGTATGTTAATTTGTATCGTAAATATGTAGCTGTTGGTAAAGGAATTAATTATCGATTCTACTCCTGAAAAAGGAGTTACTATTGCTTTGCTACAAGATAAGCAGCTTGTTGAACTAAATAGGGAAACGGTTAACAATAATTTTTCAGTTGGAGATATCTATCTTGGACGGATAAAAAAAATAATGCCGGGATTAAATGCAGCATTCGTAGACGTTGGATACGAAAAAGATGCTTTTCTCCACTATTTGGACTTAGGTCCTCAGGTTCAATCTTTGCTTAAACTTACTCGAATAGTAAAGAATGGCAGTTATCAAGAGAAACTGCTCAATAGTTTAAAACTTGAAAAAGACATCGATAAGGCCGGTAAGATATCTGATATCTTAAGCAAAAACATGCTTTTACCAGTTCAAATCGCAAAAGAACCAATATCAACAAAAGGACCTCGTTTGAGCTCCGATCTATCTATTGCAGGTAGATTTGTCGTACTGGTACCTTTTTCAAGTGCGGTTTCCATATCCAAACGAATCAAAGGAAGTAATGAACGTACTCGCCTTAAGAAGATTGTCGAAGGGATAAAACCTCCTAATTTTGGAGTGATTATTCGTACGGTTTCGGAAGGAAAGGGCGTAGACGAACTGCAAAAAGATTTATTGGATCTAATCTCTAAGTGGGAACTATTTACCAAGCGACTGCGGACAGCGGAACCTCCTCAAAAAGTATTAGGTGAAATGGATAGAGCTTCTACCATTCTACGTGATTTATTAACCGATGAATTTACACATATTCATGTAAATGACCCGGTTATATATGAAGAGACAAAATCCTATGTCCAAGACATCTCTCCTGATTTAGAAAAAATTGTAAAACTTTATAAACATAAAGAACCAATTTTTGACCACTTTGGGGTTGAGAAACAAATCAAAGCTGCTTTTGGAAAAACTGTTACATTGCAAGGTGGTGCCTATCTCGTAATCGAGCACACTGAGGCACTTCACGTTGTCGATGTAAATAGTGGTAATCGTTCTGCTAATAAAGAGAACCAAGAGGATAATGCACTCCTGGTTAATATGGAAGCAGCAAAAGAAATTGCGCGTCAATTGCGCTTAAGAGATATGGGAGGTATAGTTGTGGTCGATTTTATCGATATGCATAAACCAACCCATCGAAAAGAGCTATACAACTTTTTGAAAGAATGTATGGCGACGGATCGCGCGAGACACACAATATTGCCGCCAAGTAAATTTGGATTAGTGCAGATAACGCGTCAACGTGTTAGGCCAGAAATGAATATCGTTACAAATGAGAAATGTCCCGCTTGTGATGGTACTGGTGAAATCCGGTCGAGTATTGTCCTAATGGATGATATAGAAAATAATTTAAGTTTTATTCTTCAAGAACAAAATGAAAAAGGAATATCACTATGTGTGCATCCTTATATTGCCGCTTTCATTAAGTCAGGCTTTATTTCTAAAAGAATAAAATGGTTTTTGAAGTTTCAAAAATGGATCAAGGTTGTTCCAGTTACTTCATATTATTTAACTGAATTTCATTTCTTTAATACTAAAGACGAGGAAATTAAGTTATAATCGAAAGAAATTAAAAAGGGTTGATCCATACGGTCAACCCTTTTTCTGTTTATAAGAGTGTCGACTCTAGTCAATCCAATTAATCTTTATTCCGTCTTTTTCCATTTTACGAAAATAGGTCATCTGTCTTTTTGCATAGCGATGTATTTCAGTTTCTAGTTTTTTGTGAAAATCATCATATGTCAATTCACCTAAAAGATATTTGGAAACATATTTATATTCTAAACCATAGTATTGAAGTTCAGCATGGCTTATCCCTTTTTTGATAAGTGTTTGTACTTCTTGTATAAGACCGTCCTGTAATCGTTGGTCCAATCGATTTGATATTTTTTGTCTTCTTAGTGATACCTCTGGATTTAAACCGATTACAATGGAGTCAAGATTTTCGTTGGTGCTCAATGGGATGGTATTTGTTTTGAGCCATTCTAAGATTTCTATCCCACGGATGATTCTTTTCTTTGTCGATAGATCAATAAAAAAATCATGAGGCTTATCATATTGGGATAGACGGTTTAGGAGTTGGTCCATTTCGAAACCGTAAAGCCCCTCTTTAAAACCAGGTAGACTTGGAATCTGAGCGTATTTATTCCCTTGAATAACGCTTTGAATGTATAGGCCAGTGCCACCACACAATATGATTCGTTTTTTCTGAAGCAATAGGGATTGATAGATCTGTTGAAAGTCTGCTATGAACTGACCTAAATGATATTTTTCACCTGGTTCGCAAATATTGATAAGATGGTATGGAACATCGCCGTATTCGCATAGATCTTTGCCTGTGCCGATGTTCATATCTCGATATACCTGACGGGAGTCAGCACTAATGATCTCGGCTTTTATTTCTTTTGCTATTTTGACTGCTAATGCTGTTTTCCCAGAGGCAGTTGGCCCTAGAATAACAATAACTTTCTCCTTTGGCAGTTCTGACAATGCCAAAGGAGAAAGGAATAGTTGTTGTTTATTTATCACACAACAAATTTAGTCCATTTTTCAGAACCATTATTGTTATTTACAACATTTTCTATAAAAGCCATGCCCCTTACCCCTTCGTGTACCTGAGGGAAATCTTGCATTTCTGCTGTTGGTGTTCTACCTTCCAATTTTGCAGATACTGTTTGTGCAAAATTGCGGTATATATTACCGAATGATTCTAGTAATCCTTCAGGATGTCCCGCAGGAATACGTGTATTATGCGTAGCGAATGAACTTAATTGATTTGGATCACTGTATGCATTTCCAGTACGTAATGTTTGACGTGGTTCTCCCAACATTTTGACAATTAGATTGTTAGGGTCTTCGTTAGCCCATTCGAATCCACCATGCTCACCATAGATTCGGATTCGCAATGCATTTTCTTCACCTGCAGCTATTTGTGAAGCCCAAAGCATTCCTTTTGCACCTTCTTCAAAGCGTAATAAAACAGAACCATCGTCGTCTAGGTATCTTCCTTCTACAAATGAGGTTAAGTCTGCATTTACTTCAGTGATTTTAAGACCAGAGATATACTCGGCAAGGTGAGCCGCATGAACACCAATATCACCCATTGCTAATGACTTACCAGATTTAGTTGGGTCGGCACGCCATGCTGCACCTGCGTTTCCTTCGCGCTCTGTTAATTTACTCAACCATCCCTGAGGGTATTCCACAACAATTTTGCGGATTTTTCCGAAATGACCAGCCTTCACCATTGCTTTTGCCTGTTTTACCATGGGATAACCCGAGTATGTGTGCGTTAGGCATAGTGTTTTATTTGTACTTTTAACTATTTCTTCCAATGATTTAGCTTCCTCTAATGTTAAGGTCATTGGTTTTTCAATGACAACATTAAATCCATTTTCTAACGCCATCTTCGCGGGAGGATAATGCATGAAATTGGGTGTAACAATCGTTAGAAAATCCATGCGCTCATCTTCAGGAAGTTGACTTTCCTTTAAAATCATCTCTTCATAGTTGGCATAACAGCGATTTTCAGGAATGAATAAATCTTCAGCTGACTGTTTGTTAATTTCAGGATTGATACTAAATGAACCACATACGAGTTCGATTTTGCCATCCATATTTGCTGCGATACGGTGTACGGCTCCAATGAAAGCATCGTTGCCACCTCCGACCATACCCATTCGTAGTTTTCTCTTCATGATGATATATTTAATATTTTATGATTTAGATTAATGACAAGATACAAAAAATGATTTTATTTTATAGATTGAATCAGTTTTAGACTACCTAAATTTTCCTTTAAATAACCATTTGGAAATTCTTTTTGTAGTGCTGCATATTGTATCTCATCTTTTATGAGTGTTCTTGTCGTTCCATTGACCCAAAATTTGAGTGGTGGAATTTCTGATTTCTTGACAAAACCTATTTTTTCTAGCGTGGACTCTTGGCTCCAGTCTTTGTCCGTATAGGTCATGATGTCATTGGGTTGAAAATCTGAAACAAAAGCCTTTAACAATTTACTTATCCCCCCTACTACATTATAACCTAGTTTGTTGCAAAATCGAATCAATTCAAATGACCGGTAGTTTTCGATGTTTAGTTCGGGCATTTTCCTCCCTCCGCTAAATACTGCAAGTGAAATGAGCTCCCCATCTAAAAATAAACCATATCGGTATTTTCCAGGCATCGCCCCTTGTAAATGATTTTCCTCTAAAAAAAGTATGGTGTTTTTCTTATCTACACGAGCAACAACCGTATTTCTTGCGTATGCTTTCTTTTGATGAAGGGCTATTGCAAGTATTCTTTTTAAGATAATATCATATTTGCTCATTAAGACGTCTTCATCGATATGGACGGTCTTTTGCATTCCGCTTTTTATTCTTTCCTGGATATTGTGTCCGTAAAGATGAATTTTAAACGGTAAAATAGCACTTGTTATAATTGTGAAAAAAGGTTTTTTTTCGACAATAAGAACCTCTGGATGGAGAGCCTGCACTAATTGATCAAAAAAGCGCTGTTGTATTTGATTGTAAGAGTCCGTCATAGCAATCAACAAAAATATGATTTATTACATACAATGTCTGGTTTTCGAATGAATTTTAATGCTTACCTTTGTCCTTCTAAAAATAAAAAGTATGAAACTTCCAATTGTGGCTTACGGCGATCCAGTATTGCGTAAGGTAGCAGATGAAATAGATAAGGATTATCCAAACTTGAAGCAATTGATTGCTGATATGTTTGAGACGATGTATGCGGCAAATGGTGTTGGAATTGCAGCACCGCAAGTTGGTTTACCCATTCGTCTTTTTGTAATCGATGCGACTCCGTTTGCTGAAGATTCTGAAGATGAAAAAGAAGTTTTGAAAAATTTCAAAAAAGTATTTATTAATCCCATTATGGTTGAAGAATCAGGAGATAAGTGGGCTTTTAGTGAAGGATGTTTAAGTATTCCGGATATTAATGAAGACGTAATGAGACATCCCAATATTAAAATTAATTATTTGGATGAAAACTTCGAAGAACATGAGATTGATTTGACGGGGTTAGCAGCTCGCGTCGTGCAACATGAGTACGATCATATCGAAGGTAAGTTATTTACTGATAAGTTATCTTCTTTGAAGAAAACCATGTTGAAAAACAAATTGGATACCATTTCTAAGGGTATGGTTCGTGTTGGGTATAAAATGAAATTTCCATTTCTAAAGAAAAAGCGCTAATTACAATTAACGCTTTTTCTATTTTATCCACCTATTATGGGCAGTGAAAATCTATATTTCACGGCTAAGATTCTTACCATGAATACTAAGAGTGCGCTGATAAATGCATTTATGCCTTCGTCGACACCAAAATAGGCTAAACAGACAAATAGAATAGCTCCGGACAAGCAGGCTGTTGCATATATTTCTTTTCTGAAGATCAAGGGAGTCTCATTCATTAGCGTGTCACGTATAACCCCTCCCATTACAGCTGAAAACATGCCTAAAATGACTGCCGCTATAATGGAACTTTCGTACATAAGTGACTTTTGTAGTCCAACTATCGTGAAAAAGGCAATTCCCATGGCGTCAAAGAGAGTCAGTGTCCTAGAGAACTTGTCTAACTGATCGTTGAGGATAGCAGCGAGAAACACACCTATTAAGATAGCGATTAAGTAGTTGCCATCATCCACCCATATAGGACGTAAATTTAAACAGAAGTCACGTAATGATCCCCCACCTATTGCGGTTACAAATCCGGTGAATGTTGCCCCAAATATGTCAATTTTACGACGGTTGGCCGCCATTGCTCCTGAAATAGCAAAAAGCATGGTTCCTAATAAATCACTGAAGTATATATAATTGGTTGCCGTCATTTATGCCTATTGATTGATTTTGCAGTATGCATGCAAAGATATCATTTTTTGTAAAAGATTTAACTATGCGCATTTAGACACCCATTATAACTAAACTCTTTATATCGCGACAATACTGTCTATCGCCATATTAAGGTACTGCGGTATATCTTATGGTAAATTTGGATCTTATAATTTATATTGTATGGATTGACTTTATGGTTGTTGAACCTGAAGGTAAGAAAGCCGTTTTATCTCAGTTGGAGCATATGAAAGGTAGACTCATCATGCTGAAAGAGCGGATAAGTGCCTAAGTTGGCATGAAGACGTTGCATTGTCCATAGCAAGGTATTCATTTTCTTGCTTATGGACCTGTATATTTCAAGCTGATCCGTATTACGTTTATTGTTACTGTCTAAGGGAGCTTAGTAAGCAGGTAGCATCTTATATACATATAGGTAATTAATACAGGAACACTAGAGCTTTAATAGAGGGTTTATAGAGGGTTCCTAGAGGTAAACCTCTAGAATTACTCTATTAAAGCTCTCCAATAATCGGGTTAATAGCGAAGATTATATCAAGATGTACCAATCCATTGATCTACCCGATATTTACTTAGAGCCTATTCTTCCTATTTAATTGCTTTGTCATTACTAGCGTCCATTTTCTTTCCGAAACTCTGTTGGTCCCTTATCTGTTTATTCTTTGTCGTTATTAGTATGCATCCTCGTGAAATCCCCATCACATAGGAGCACCAGTGGGTTCCATTTACAATAGCCGGACGATGGATCATGTTCTGTAATCTAATGGGCGAGGCTGCCATTCATAATGGATAAGCAGCAAAAAGTGTTTTCAACTGTTGAATCGGTGGGTGTCATTTCGTTTTACACCCAATTGTCGAACCTTTTAATCTAATGGTTTTAATCTAGAGCCAAAAAGAGCCAATTATTGATAACGCCTATAGTAGGTTATTAATAGCAAGTATATAAGTGCACCTATATATAAGTACCCGTATATATAAAGGGAGTAAAACATTTACGATATACCCCAGTACATTCAGTATGTGTTCGTAGAATGGATAGCCCGTGGATTCGATACAATCAAAGATTTGGCCAGTATTGAAAAAAAGAGCCTACCGAATAATAGTAAAGTATTGATTCATCGTATCCGACATGCAGAATCGGCCTTAAAGACATCATATTCCCTGATAATGGGCCTCTATGCGGTTCCTTCAAAAAATAAATCATCCAATGATACAGCAAGTTAACCTCTTCCTCAATAAATAAGCAAGAAAACGTTTGGAAGTGAATATAAAAATGGTCTATCTTTGCACCACTCCGCAAGGGAGGAACGGTCGGTTCGAAAGAGCTGACAATGAAAAAAAGAGGGTCTATGTTATTTAGACGCAGAAATCGAAAAGGTCTCCAAAAATAAATTTTCACATTTATTTTGGATATACCAAAAAGATCTCTACCTTTGCAGTCCCAACGGAAACGAAGGGAATCAAAAACAAGATCGATAACGGCGCAATGCCGACATCATATAGCCGAAGCGAGATGCGGAAGCGGAAAAAGTTCTTTAAAAATATAATCATGTAACGTAACGAGTAGTGTTGAGAAACGACGAAAGTTAAAAAAAATCAACCTGTTCAATTTTAGAATCAGAAATAAAATACAAGACAATTCTATTTATTATAAATAGTCTTGATCTTACACTTCATTTTACAATGGAGAGTTTGATCCTGGCTCAGGATGAACGCTAGCGGCAGGCCTAATACATGCAAGTCGGACGGGATTCGGGGAGTAGCTTGCTACGAACCGATGAGAGTGGCGCACGGGTGCGTAACGCGTGAGCAACCTACCCATATCTGGGGGATAGCCTCTCGAAAGAGAGATTAACACCGCATAACATCATTGAGTGGCATCACTCGATGATCAAATATTCATAGGATATGGATGGGCTCGCGTGACATTAGCTAGTTGGAGAGGTAACGGCTCACCAAGGCTACGATGTCTAGGGGCTCTGAGAGGAGAATCCCCCACACTGGTACTGAGACACGGACCAGACTCCTACGGGAGGCAGCAGTAAGGAATATTGGTCAATGGAGGCAACTCTGAACCAGCCATGCCGCGTGCAGGATGACTGCCCTATGGGTTGTAAACTGCTTTTGTCAGGGAATAAACCTACTTACGTGTAAGTAGCTGAATGTACCTGAAGAATAAGGATCGGCTAACTCCGTGCCAGCAGCCGCGGTAATACGGAGGATCCAAGCGTTATCCGGATTTATTGGGTTTAAAGGGTGCGTAGGCGGTCCTATAAGTCAGTGGTGAAAGACGGCAGCTTAACTGTCGCAGTGCCTTTGATACTGTAGGACTTGAATCTATTTGAAGTGGGCGGAATAAGACAAGTAGCGGTGAAATGCATAGATATGTCTTAGAACTCCGATTGCGAAGGCAGCTCACTAAGTTAGCATTGACGCTGATGCACGAAAGCGTGGGGATCAAACAGGATTAGATACCCTGGTAGTCCACGCCCTAAACGATGATAACTCGATGTTTGCGATACACAGTAAGCGTCCAAGCGAAAGCGTTAAGTTATCCACCTGGGGAGTACGGTCGCAAGATTGAAACTCAAAGGAATTGACGGGGGCCCGCACAAGCGGAGGAGCATGTGGTTTAATTCGATGATACGCGAGGAACCTTACCCGGGCTTGAAAGTTAGTGAATGATCCAGAGACGGATCAGTCCTTCGGGACACGAAACTAGGTGCTGCATGGCTGTCGTCAGCTCGTGCCGTGAGGTGTTGGGTTAAGTCCCGCAACGAGCGCAACCCCTATGTTTAGTTGCCAGCGAGTTATGTCGGGGACTCTAAACAGACTGCCTGTGCAAACAGTGAGGAAGGTGGGGACGACGTCAAGTCATCATGGCCCTTACGTCCGGGGCTACACACGTGCTACAATGGATGGTACAGCGGGCAGCTACATAGCAATATGATGCTAATCTCTAAAAGCCATTCACAGTTCGGATTGAGGTCTGCAACTCGACCTCATGAAGTTGGATTCGCTAGTAATCGCGTATCAGCAATGACGCGGTGAATACGTTCCCGGGCCTTGTACACACCGCCCGTCAAGCCATGAAAGTTGGGGGTACCTAAAGCATGTAACCGCAAGGAGCGTGTTAGGGTAAAACCGATAATTGGGGCTAAGTCGTAACAAGGTAGCCGTACCGGAAGGTGCGGCTGGAATACCTCCTTTCTAGAGCATTCAAGATTGAAGCTCGTTACGTATACACATGATTTATATTAAGAAACAAAAAGAAACATTTGAAGAAATGTGCCCATCCCTGTAGGATGGTCCAGAGAGAGAATGATAAGCTAGTCCCGTAGCTCAGTTGGTTAGAGCACTACACTGATAATGTAGGGGTCAGCAGTTCAAATCTGCTCGGGACTACCATAAAACGATACGGGGAATTAGCTCAGCTGGCTAGAGCACCTGCCTTGCACGCAGGGGGTCATCGGTTCGACTCCGATATTCTCCACAGGTCTGCCCGAACACCAAGATATTGTGTTCATTATAAGGGCGACAAAGAGTTCTTTGACATATTGAAAGAAAAAAATTACAAGAGAAGACAACAGTAGAGACAATACTGTGATGTGTTCGATGTATTATGAAGACCCTCGGTCAAGGCCGAACGGATTAATGCGTAGCATCATGGTTATATATATCAAAAAGCAACCCATAGTAGCAAAAGGGCTATGAGGTGAAGAAAGTAAATAAGGGCACACGGGGGATGCCTAGGCTCTCAGAGGCGATGAAGGACGTGATAAGCTGCGATAAGCTTCGGGGATCAGCAAATGTGAGTTCGATCCGAAGATTTCCGAATGGGGCAACCTAGCATACTGAAGGTATGTTGTATAATACGCGAACGCGCTGAACTGAAACATCTAAGTAGGCGTAGGAGAAGAAAATAATAATGATTTCCCAAGTAGTGGCGAGCGAACGGGAAAGAGCCCAAACCATTGATGTTACGGCATCAGTGGGGTTGTAGGGCTGCGAAGTGGCATTAGCAAACAGAAGTGGAATGGGATGGGAAGCCCAGCTATAAACGGTGATAGCCCGGTACACGTATAGAATGCTAGCCTAGCAGTACCCTGAGTACCGCGGGGTCGGAGACGCCCTGTGGGAATCTGTCAGCACCATCTGATAAGGCTAAATACTCCTGAGAGACCGATAGTGAACTAGTACCGTGAGGGAAAGGTGAAAAGAACCTCGAACAGAGGAGTGAAAAGAACCTGAAACCGTGTGCTTACAAGCGGTCGGAGCTGCCAGGTGCAGTGACGGCGTGCCTTTTGCATAATGAGCCTACGAGTTACTCTTGTCTGGCAAGGTTAAGTGGTTCAGCCACGCAGCCGAAGCGAAAGCGAGTCTTAATAGGGCGCATAGTCAGATGAGGTAGACGCGAAACCTTGTGATCTACCCTTGGGCAGGTTGAAGTTGCAGTAACATGTAATGGAGGACCGAACCGATAAACGTTGAAAAGTTTTCGGATGACCTGAGGGTAGGGGTGAAAGGCTAATCAAACTGGGAAATAGCTCGTACTCCCCGAAATGTTTTTAGGAACAGCGTCGGCATAGAGTCTTATAGAGGTAGAGCTACCGATTGGGTGCGGGGGAGTCAAATCCTACCAAATCCAGACGAACTCCGAATGCTATAAGATATGGCCGGCAGTGAGGCTTTGGGTGCTAAGGTCCAAGGCCGAGAGGGAAAGAACCCAGACCATCAGCTAAGGTCCCTAAATATACGCTAAGTTGAACTAACGAGGTCCGGTTGCCTAGACAGCTAGGATGTTGGCTTGGAAGCAGCCATTCATTTAAAGAGTGCGTAACAGCTCACTAGTCGAGCGGCCGGGCGTGGATAATAAACGGGCATCAAGTGTATTACCGAAGCTATGGATTTGTATCATTAGATACATCTGGTAGGGGAGCATTCTATTTACGGTGAAGCGATCTGGTAATGGGTCGTGGAGTGCATAGAAAAGCAAATGTAGGCATAAGTAACGATAAGGCGGGTGAGAAACCCGCCCACCGAAAGACTAAGGTTTCCTGATCAACGCTAATCGGATCAGGGTTAGTCGGGGCCTAAGGCGCATCCGAAGGGAGCAAGCCGATGGACAACTGGTCAATATTCCAGTACTTTTTATAACTGCGATGTGGTGACGGAGTAGTGACACTGCCGCGAACTGACGGAATAGTTCGTTGAAAGGCGTAGGTATAGGGACGGTAGGCAAATCCGCCGACCCTGCTGAAACCCAATAGTACAGCAAAGCTTCGGCGGCGTTGATAGAGCAGGTAAACAGACTTCCAAGAAAACCCGCTAAGCTTCAGGTTATAAAAACCCGTACCGTAAACCGACACAGGTAGTCGAGGAGAGAATCCTAAGGTGCTCGAGTGAATCATGGCTAAGGAACTCGGCAAAATGGCCCTGTAACTTCGGGAGAAGGGGCGCTTCCTCCAGCAATGGAGAAGCCGCAGTGAAAAGGCCCAGGCGACTGTTTAACAAAAACATATGGCTTTGCAAAATCGAAAGATGAAGTATAAGGCCTGACACCTGCCCGGTGCTGGAAGGTTAAGAGGGGATGTCATCGTAAGAGAAGCATTGAATCGAAGCCCCAGTAAACGGCGGCCGTAACTATAACGGTCCTAAGGTAGCGAAATTCCTTGTCGGGTAAGTTCCGACCTGCACGAATGGTGTAACGATCTGGGCGCTGTCTCAGCCATGAGCTCGGTGAAATTGTGGTATCGGTGAAGACGCCGATTACCCGCAACGGGACGGAAAGACCCCATGCACCTTCACTATAGCTTAACATTGGAATTGGGTACAGGATGTGTAGGATAGGCGGGAGATGTTGAAGTGGCTTCGCTAGGAGTCATGGAATCAACCTTGAAATACCGCCCTTTCTGTATCCGGTTTCTAACTCGGTTATATCGAGGACATTGTTTGGTGGGTAGTTTGACTGGGGTGGTCGCCTCCAAAAAGGTAACGGAGGCTTTCAAAGGTAAGCTCAGTACGCTTGGTAACCGTACGAGGAGTGCAATGGCATAAGCTTGCTTGACTGTGAGACCAACAAGTCGAACAGGGTCGAAAGACGGACATAGTGATCCGGTGGTTCTGTATGGAAGGGCCATCGCTCAAAGGATAAAAGGTACGCTGGGGATAACAGGCTGATCTCCCCCAAGAGCTCATATCGACGGGGAGGTTTGGCACCTCGATGTCGGCTCGTCACATCCTGGGGCTGGAGAAGGTCCCAAGGGTTGGGCTGTTCGCCCATTAAAGTGGCACGCGAGCTGGGTTCAGAACGTCGCGAGACAGTTCGGTCCCTATCTGTTGTGGGCGTTGGAAGTTTGAGTGGATCTGTCCTTAGTACGAGAGGACCGGGATGGACTGACCGCTGGTAAACCAGTTATGCCGCCAGGTGTACGGCTGGGTAGCTACGTCGGGAATAGATAAGCGCTGAAAGCATCTAAGTGCGAAACTAGCCACGAGATGAGACTTCCTTATAGGGCCGTAGAAGACTACTACGTCGATAGGTTGCAGGTGTAAAGGTAGAGATACCATAGCTGAGCAATACTAATCACCCGAAGCTTTCTCAAGCAACGCAGACACTGTTGTCTTCCTCTTTTAGTTTTTCTTTCAATTGTCTATAGATCAGATGGTCACTTTATCCATAATGGATAGTGTTGCTATATTCTGATAACCTTATTTTAGGCGCCTATATCGGCGGTGTCTACCTCTTCCCATTCCGAACAGAGAAGTCAAGCCCGCCAGAGCCGATGGTATTGCCGTAACAGGTGGGAGAGTAGGTCGGTGCCTTTTTTTATACAGAAGCCCTTGCAGGATAGCAAGGGCTTTTTTGTGTTCCGTATTTTCTGGGGGAGAGCACGGCCGGACCGGACATCACCCAGCAACCGATGGCCTTGCCTCAAAACACTGCAATGGACTGGAAATTAGGTCGGTACCATTTCCTGGCAGTTATCGGTGACCATCCCAGGGTCACGTTCTCTTGGACACATTATCCGATATCTCTGTCTTTTATATATTACTAAGGTCGATTTTAGATTCTCAAAATATGATTACGGTGCATGAAATGGGAGATGTTTTACATAGATCCGGATAAAATGAGTGTAACTTCAGGAGATTATATGTTCAAAATTAGTATCAAAAAAATTTCAAGGATAATCATACACACAATGTGCGTTAGCCAAACTATGCTTGAGTGATGATTGTCGGAAGTAGTTTATAACGGTTGACTTTAGTTGTCGAATGAATGTGAGTGACAAAGGAAATTTTATCTATTAAATGCTAAGTCAGTCGATACGTGCCTGAATAAAATTTAGAGTATTGCTGATTTCCATAGTGTTAACGATTATGTGTTATGGTGTTGTTATAAAAATTTCTGAATAATTTTTCAAGGATAGACCAAATGCGATATATTAAAATGCATCTACATGCTCCTAAAGCCTAGGAGCATGCGTCTCTATGAGAGCAGTTTATCTCATGGAGATCTCTGTTCGGAATGATATCTGCTGTTTTGGCTAAGTTTTGCATCCATATCGATTAACGTAGACTATTTGGCTACTTAAAAATTTAAATGTATGCGCGTTTCTTGTTTGTTTAATCGATTTTATACGAGAGGTTATACCTAATAAGGCATAGCCTCGCGTATATTTCTTACCCGCATATTATCTTTTGCTTTTACTGCAGTAAGCGTATTCTTTTGAGATAGGAATGCCTCATTTTATATTTAAGATGAAAGAATGACTGAGTCGGATCTTCCTTCTTTTCCGCTTGCTTAATGTTTTCTGATGGATAGTGATTTCAATTGTACCGTCATTTTTGAGTTGTTATGGTATTTTATTCATAATTTCGGCATTATATTATGTGCATTTTTCTAACAATGCATTTGTATTGGCGGGTATTATACTGTTGAATTATACCTATAATTCAGATTTAAGTTGGATTTAGATGTTATTAAATACTTGTATGATATCATAATTAATCGAGAATAAGGACTGTTTTTGCAATAAAACGGATTATAAATTTTATTAAATAAAATTTATTTGTCAGATAACCAGCGCTTTATTTAAAAGGGGTGAAATTAAATTTGACATTACTAAATATCGTTGTATATTTGCAACACAATAAACAAAAGGAGATACCTTTTCGGGGTGTAGCGTAGCCCGGTATCGCGCCTGCTTTGGGAGCAGGAGGTCGTAGGTTCGAATCCTGCCACCCCGACAACACTTACACTAAGTAAGGTCGAAAACCCGCAAATTCTATGAATTTGCGGGTTTTTTGTTTTATATCATATCAAGAAACCCCAATCAATATCAATCTAAATGTGAGTTAAACGGTGAGTCTTTTTAAGTTTTATATTTACTCACCGAATAGCTTATAAATAACTGTAAATCATATATTTATAACATTTATTTTGATGCTATTTATGATTGTTTGACTTCTTTACTGCATTCCATCCAACGGTTGGAATGAGAGAACTGCTCCAAAGAGTATGAGTTGAACATAAAATAAATGGATATGAAGAGTAAAAACACCTTTGGGATTCAATTCGTGTTACGTTTACCCAAGAACAAGAAAGATGAGATGGCCACTGTTTATGCAAGGATTACAGTAAACGGTCGCAGAACTGAAATTTCCTTAAAAAGCAAAGTATCGATTAACAATTGGGACGAAGCAAAAGGAAGAGCAAAAGGTAAACGGCAAGAAATCGTAAAATTGAACAGTCACATGGAACAGGTGCGTTCATTGATTTTTGATTGCTATCAAGAATTGATACAGCAAAACAAACCAGTTTCGGTGGATGCCGTTAAAGCTAAATACCTTGGTGAGGATATAGAAGAAGCGATGACCTTGTTAAAGATGATTGAGTATCATAAGCAAGTAGCTATTGGAAAACTTGCACCAGGTACCATGAAGAACTATTACACGACAGAAAACTATCTCAAAAAGTTTGTTAAACATCAATATAACAAAAGCGATATATCACTGGATGAACTCAACTATAGATTCATTTTGGATTTTGAAAACTTCCTTATTAATTATGAATCTGTTGATCATCATAAAGCTCTTAATAATAATGGAGTGATGAAACATATGGAGCGTTTGCGGAAAATCGTAAATATGGCTGTTATGATGGACTTACTGGAGAAGGATCCCTTTTCCAAATATAAACTACACTTCGACAAAGTAGAACGAGGTCATCTTACAAAAGAGGAATTAAAGGTACTAAGCAAGAAAAACTTTAAAATAGAACGATTGCAATCTGTACTTGATATGTTCCTCTTTAGTTGTCACACGGGGCTTGCTTACATTGATATATTCAACCTAACCCAAGAGAACATCGTTAAAGGAATCGACGGTCGGGACTGGTTAATGACCAACCGACAGAAAACGAACACAACGGTTAGGGTTCCCCTTTTACCGGAAGCGGTACAATTGATTAAGAAATATAAAGACCACCCCATAGCTTTAGCAAAGGGTACCCTTTTTCCAGTTGTTTCCAACCAGCGAATGAACGGTTACTTAAAGGAAATTGCTGAAATCTGTGGAATCAATAAGAACTTTACGTTTCACCTTGCGAGACACACATTTGCTACCACTGTAACTTTGAGTAACGGTGTTCCGATCGAATCTGTCAGCAAGATGCTTGGACATACTTCAATACGTACTACACAGATCTATGCAAAAGTTGTAGAACACAAGCTTAGCGAGGATATGCAGAATCTAAGGGAGCGAATGGCTGTAAAGGGATAGTCCTATGCAATGGATTGGGCTATCTTACTAAGATCACTTTCCTTAATAGAATATATTATAAAGGATGCATCAGGTAAGATATGCCTTTTCTAGCCAAATGGTGCCTTTGGATACCAGTTTATTAAAGCCTTTAGTTACTTTCAGTTCATTTGTATTCATAGTGGCAGAATTGATAGCTGAAGACTATTCTGTCCTTCATAAAATTATTTTAAAAATGAAATGCAAATGAAAGTAGAACTTATCACCCGAGAGGACCTTGAAAGTTTTAAAAAAGAACTTTTTGAAGAAATCAAAAGACATTCACCTTATATGAGAAAATCGGCACAAGAACCAAAGGAATGGTTGAAAAGCTATGAGGTACGTAAATTATTAGGAATTTCGGCAGGTACACTTCAAAACCTCCGGTTAAATGGTACACTAGCCTATACTAAAATTGGTGGATTGATGTACTATCGTTACGAAGATCTTCGTAAATTGCTGAACGGAGTTGACGGAAGTTAGAAAAATGAATTGAACTAAGCAGGATTTAACTATCCTGCTTTTTTTTTGTAAAGTTTTCAGAGAAAAACCGTATCGCTTAAATACTAAGCTTTTATGGAGATTATCAAAGAGGTTAGGTAACGATTTGGTAATGGTTCTTACTGCTTTGTATTTCAACATGGTTCCATTAGCTCTATAGCAAATATACAAATTGTTATTACCCTTAGCAGGAAATTTTACCCAGCTGCCCAAATATCCCCTGAGCCTAATAGAAATTACGGTAAAACCGTAAATGCTTGATTACAAATAGTATTTGAGCTGTAATGTCTTTGTTTTTTTATTTTTTTGTTATACTTATGCATAATGATATGAATAATTAAATATTATTATGAGAATAAAAATTTACTACTACTTATTGATGTTTCTGTGTATTATTTATAGTTGTAGCCACTACGACAACGGATTGGAAGAACTCAATAAACCAAATTCTAAAGGTATTGCTACAGTAACTCTAGAGGAAGCCAAAGCTTATCTTTATAATAATGAACTTTTCAAAACAGGTGAAAAAGGCAAAGATGAAACAGTTCCACTATCTACAGATTTTGTAACATTATTTCAAGGCCAAATTACTTATGAACCATTGATTAATAGCGATCAGAAGATAACCGTAATTCCTGCCGTTATTGCATATCCAAAATATTATAGTAGAGTAGTATTATTTAAATTGGAAGATCGAATTATTGCACGAGTTTTTAGTATGAAACGCGATCAGAACAGTTCCGATGAAAACTTTACAGGGGTAATTCTTATTACAGATTTACAAGGGAATTTTTCTAGTGGTTATAATGTAAAAGATGGTAGTATCACGCATTACTTAGTTTATAAATCAAGAGAACAAAACAATAAAGGTGTTATTGGGTTTATACCTGATGATCCAATTGATGGGGGCATATTAGACCCTGTAAAGGTGGATGGGAGTTCATCTCCTCCTGGTGGACATGGAGGTATTATAGATGTATGGTTAGGTTATGGACCACAAACTGGAAGTGGTGCAAACCCTTCTAATTCTGGAAGCTGGCATTATGGTGGTGGCAGTGGCGGAGCTGGGAATAACAATCCTGAGGAAGCAGCAACCAATCCGTGTAAAGAAATGAAAAAGAAAGCTAACGATCCCGAATTCAAAGGAAAACTCAATGAATTAAAAGCAAGCCTAAATGTAGATTACGAAAAAGGCTTTTTAATGACTGCTAATGGAACTTCGACCACCTACACAGCAATACAAGGAGATTCGAATACTCATTTTATAGACTTTACACCACCGAACCCTATTAGTGGGTATTTGCACACTCATGTTGGAATTGGTTTTTCTACATTTTCAATTGCGGATATGCAAGCTATTTACCAATTGTATCAAGGTGGTAATATCCAGAACTTATCGACATTTACTGCAGGAGTTGTCTCCAGTCATGGAACTTCGTATGTATTAATGATTGAAAATACAACAGCTTTTAATACTTTTGGTAGTACAAACCTTAACTCTACTTTAGGTATTAAAGACTTAGAGAATTATTATAATAATTATTATGATATAAATAAAATAACATTTCAAAAATCAGAAATAGAAGCTCGAGAGTTAGCTTTGTTAAAAGCATTAGAAAATTCAGGATTAAAATTAATGAAAGGAAGTAGTGATTTTAGTACTTGGACAAACATTAAGGAGGTTAATGGTAATATTCAATTAAGTAATTGTAATTAAAATACAAAAAAATGAAAAATATACTCGTTATTATATTAGTAGTTCTAAGTGGTAATTTTATATATGCTCAAAAGGTAATTGAGTATAAAAAAGGTAAAGACATCGGTAAATTAGAAAAAGGAGCTTATTATAAAAGTAAAGAAACTAAAGAACGATCAAAGTCTTTTATAGGGACGTGGGTTTATAAAAATGGAGTCGATTTTTTTGAAATCAAAATCGAATATGGGAAAGCTTTTTTAAAGGGACCAGATGTATATTTGGATATGTTGCATGTTTATTACTGTTATGAGAAGAATGGAATAGAGATTAGTTGTGATACAACAAAGTATAGTACTGGAAATGTAAGCTCTGAAAAGCCTGATAAGGCGAGTTTTGGTAGGTTTTATGATATTACGAAAGATAAATATGGAATATTAAACATTGAATTGCTAAATAATGGTAACCTTCGATGGAAATTAGAGAATCCAGAAACTATTGTAATCAATGGAGACGATGGTAGAGGAGGTAAAATGTTAGATCGATCATTTTCAATACCTACGGATATTAATTTAACGAAGAAATAATAGTTAAGCTATAAATATGATTGCCAATTACCACAATTAGTTAAGGTCAGTTTTATAAAAAACTGGCCTTTTTTTTTACTTCAAGAATTATAAATAGGCACTGTCCGAAAAACTGTGTAAGTAGTTAAAAATGACTTGGGTTATTCTTTAAAACTCTTTATGAAAGCAAATATTAGATCAGTACGGAAAAGAGGGTGTAAAATAAACTGTGTCAACTGGTTAATTATTAACTTAGAGACACAGTTTATAAAATGAGAAAAGATGAGCAGCTCGATTACGAGCAAATGAAGCAAAAAGCCCTAGAGCAATTGCGTTCGGGCAAATCACTGTATGGTAAAGATGGTGCCTTCGCTCCTTTACTAAAAAGCTTTTTAGACTCTGCATTAGAAGCAGAGTGTACCCCTCCCGGATTTCGAACCGGTCTGCTGACGAGAATTCAAATTTATAATATCTGTTCCAATTAATCCAACTTTTTTCAAGTTGGATTAATTGGAACACGCTGCCGGCAGGGCTTTATACTCCATTGGCGTTTTGCCATTCAACGCTTCATGTGGTCTGCAGTAGTTATAATCCTGCATCCGTAATCCCTGCTTTTAAGATGGCACAAAGAAATCGTCCGATCATACAAGAACTAATCTTTCATTCTGATCGCGGAGTACAATACGCATGCGATGAATTCAAATGTCTATTGGATAGAAACCCGATGATAATTAGAAGTATGAGCAGGAAAGGAAATTGCTGGGATAATAGTGTTGCAGAAAGCTTTTTTAAAACATTGAAAATCGAGTGTGTATACCATTATATATTTACTGATAAAGAGCAGGCCGCACTTATCGTTTTTGAATATATAGAGACTTGGTATAACCGCAAAAGATTACATTCAGCGCTGGGAGACATGTCCCCAGAAGAATTTGGAAAAAAATTAATAAAACGAAAGATTGCAGCTTAACTGAATGTTCACTTTATTGTTGCAACTCCAGATACAAGGTGTTTAAGTGATGTTTATGTGTGATTCAGCGAAGAAAACAACCCATTTATTGATTAAATACCAGTAGCATAGTGTTATAGGCTATATTATATTCCTGGCGGACTTTTTTCTGCTTCAAGTCAGGAATTTGATCTTTAAAGATCTCCGTAAAAAACTGGCCGAGCTTTGCTGTTCATTATTCTCGCTGCAGTTGTTCATCGAACTAAATTTAATTCGAGATCTCTTTTCTGCTGACAATTATCTATAGATATGTCTGTTCTGTTGCATAAATGCAAGTTTTTTAATCATATAGACCATTTACACAAAGTCATTTTCATTACTTCCAATTCATTTTTTTTTATTCAAGAGCCAGTATGCTGATTTGTCCCATTTCAAGAGCAAAGGTATTTCCGTGTTCTTAACACAGCAAAAAGGTCATGCCCTTTGGGTTTGCAAAATAATCTCCACCCATTCGGGTCGTATTTTTTTGTCAAAACCTTGTTGCTGCTAAACCCGAACCTTTTATGCTCGTGAAACGAAACAAAGCATACTCCGGCTCTTTAGACGAATAAAAAAAATGTCAGAAATGGAAAATATAAACATTGGAAATGGTAAAAAAGAGAAACGAAACTTCAGCACCACCTCTCATTACCGAATAAATTTTAAAAAATCAAAATCAGAACAAATTTAATAACGTAAAAAGTAGAAATCATGAACATCACAGGAAGACTAACAAGAAATGCAGAAGTACGCACAACGTCACAGGACAAACAAGTAGTGAATTTTTCAGTAGCGACCAATGACAGCTACCGTAACAAACAGGGCGAACGCATCGAGCAAACAACCTATTTCGACTGCTCTTATTGGATAACCCCAAACGTAGCCAAGCTACTGACAAAAGGTACTTTGGTAGAACTATCGGGAAGAGTAAGCACAAGAGCGTGGGCAGGTAATGACGGAGAATTAAGAGCAGGATTGAATTTTCATACCTCGCAAATCAAACTGCACGGAAGTAGTAAGCGAGCAGAAACCGTACAAGCTCCTACACAAGCCAAAAGTAACAAGGTTACAGCACAGGAAACAGCCGACGACCTCCCATTTTAACAACGAGTATTTAATCATTTTTTAAACTATAAATTTTAAGCATTATGGCACATAATATCAATTTCAACGAGAGAACAGGGCGTTATTCATTCTTTAGCGTTCAACAAAAAGCGTGGCACGGTTTGGGGCAAATTGTGGAGCAATACCCAACAAGCGAAGAAGCTATCAGACATGCAGGGTTAGATTACGAAGTCGTAAAATCTCCACTATTTACCAAAGGTTCGGGCATTATCGAAACAGCAAACGGCATCGAAATTGGAGATTCCGAATTGGAAGTTCCTAACTATTTCGCCAACATACGCACCGATAACAATGCAGTATTGGGTGTGGTAGGCAAAGATTACCACATTGTACAAAACCGTGAAGCTTTCAATTTCTTTGATGCTATTGTAGGCGGTGGCGAGGGTATTCTGTATGAAACCGCTGGAGCATTAGGCAACGGAGAACGCATATTTATCACAGCCAAATTACCCGACTATATCCGTGTAGGTAAGGGCGATGATGTAACAGAAAAGTACATTTTCTTGACCACTTCGCACGATGGTAGCGGAAGTATCACAGCCGCATTTACACCTATCCGTATCGTTTGTCAAAATACGTTGAACGCTTCATTGCGGAGTATGACTAATGTAGTCCGTATCAAACATACTTCGGGAGCAAAACAACGTATTGAGAACGCTCACAAGATTATGGGACTTGCCGACACATTGAGCAATCAATTAGAGGGGATTTTCAATGAGTGGGCAAAGGTAAAAGTAACAGACCAAGAGGTCAAAAAGTTAATTCAATTGGCACTTTGCCCGAATAAAGAAACATTGGATTTACTCAAAAAAGGTGCGGAAGATGAAATTTCTACCGTGTTTAAAAACACCGTTGAAGATGCTTTTGCTTATGCAATGATAAGCGATACACAGCAAATGGACACGACAAAAGGCACTTTGTTTGGTGCATACAATGCCGTTACAGGCTACTATCAGAATGTAAGAAGTTACAAGGATAATGAAGCCAAGTTGCAGAGTATTGTATTGGGTGGTACTGCTCAACTTAAATCACAGAAAGCATTTGACTTGTGTACCTCTTTTGCAACGGATGGTGCGGAAATCCTAAGCCTTAATTAAATAATCATAGGCTACTGCCTTAAAACGTGGTAGCCTTATATGTTAATATATTATGAAAGTAACAGATTTAAACGGTTATCCAATCGAAGTAACCGACCTAAAGGAAGCAATCCGCATAACCAAGCGTTACACCAAATACAGACACGAAGACAAAAGTTATACCGATTTTGATAAACGACAGAACGCATATTGGACGGATATGTACGAGAAGCTAACAGCAATAAAAGCACAAGTAAACAACCATTAAAATTTTAGAACGATGAACACGAATTTTTTCAATCAGATAACGCAGTTGAATTTTGCAGGTAATCTTCAACTTACCATAGCCAAAGGAGTAGAAAACAATCTTATTGTTTCGCTAATGATACAGAATGAGCAATGTGGAGATAACGCAAAGCAACTGATACCCCCACTTAATTTAAGGGGAACAGCGGAAGAATTGGACGAGGGATTTTTTCAACAGATAACTGCACCCATTCAGACCGCTTCGGGTTTAATGGTCAATATGGAAGCTTTTATGAAGCAATTGGAAGAAGCCAAAAAGCAATCGGCAATGGAAAAAGAAAAAGCCGACAAGCAGAAGAAAGAACAAGAAGCTAAAGACAAGAAATTCAAAGACGGAATGGCAAAGGCGGACGAACTCGAAAAAGAGGGCAAATTCCGTGAAGCGTGGATGAAAGTACCCGAGATAACGGAGTTTCCCGAAAAAGCTGACGAGATACGCAAACGCAAAACAGCATTGTCCGACAAGTTTGCAACACCGAGCCTTTTTGGAACAGAGGAAGAAAAAACCGAGCCATTACAAGAGGAAACTTTGTCCGATTATCCGATAGATGAAGCAGAAAAAGAACAAGAATATTAATCTAAAAAATTAGAAATTATGTTATTAGCAACGCAGTTAGAACGAGTATTTATACTCAAAGATAAAGGACAGGAAATCCGATTGACCGACCCCGAACCACGTTGGAGCGTGGAAAGCGTATTGAATTTTTATGCCAATACATATCCGATACTGACCACCGCCAAAATATCTGCACCACAAATCAAAGATGATGCAGTAGAATACAAATTTGAGAGCGTAATGGGTACTAAAGGTTAAACCAAATTTTTAAAACGATGAATTATGCACAAACATATCATATCGGGAACAATCAGACCACCCGAACAAAAACAACAAAAGCAGTTGTTCCAAAAGTTGAACGAGTTCGCCCATTGGATGCAAAAACCAAAGGACGCAAACGAAATTCAGAAAGACAAACGGAAATCAGTACCAACGGGAATGTTGCCAATGGTTTTCTAAAGACTTCTTTCCTGCCTAAACTGAAAGAAACTAAAACGGTACAGGCTTGTAAGAAAACAGTAAAGATGGAAAGGGATTTTTATACCTCCCTTTCACAACTTGCCGAGCATTACAAAATAGAACCAATGCAGACCAATCAATTTGAATATCCCTACAGTATGGCATTGGCAGTATGGGATATGAAAGAAAAACTAAAGCAACGTGTTCAGAATTGGGAAGAAATACGTTTGGTACAGGATAGTAAGAAAACCTACTTTATTAGCGAGGAAAAATACAACACAGACACAACGCTTTATTATATTCCGATTGAACCGCTTTATCAAATGTTATACGACCCCAAACGGAAAAGGAATGCGCAATTGCTCATTTCTGTTTGCTCTTATCTGTACCACATTGCGGATATACCCTTTTTCAGACAGGAAGAAAGCTATTTGTATTGGATGTACGAAATGCACAAAGATTGGGTGGAACAGGACGATGAAACGGAAGAAACCGAAGTGTACAAACGGGAGTTTATAAAAGCGGAATTGATTGGCGACAGCATAGAACAAAAACTTTTTAACCGTATGAATTTACAGCTATTCGAACAGCGTTTAAACGCTTTCAAAAGCCGTGATACATTTGATCAGGATTGTTGGCAGATGGCTTGTAATGCTTTTGCTTTATATACAGAATATCCAACCGCAAGCATTTTCCGAAACGCACCAATAAATGAAAACCCCGAAAGTGAGGACGAAGAAAACGAAGTCATTGGTATGGAAAAATACATTTCTTTTATAGCACACACTAAAGGATGGTTATACGAGAGCATTGCAGACAGTATCAACAACGAGTTTAACGAATACGGAGCAATGCAAGAACCGACCATTTGCAAACGCTTTGACGGAAACAAAATAATAACAACCAACCTCGATTTTGAGAACAGATTGTTTGCCCTTTTGAACGATATCTGTAACCTATTGTATAACTACGAAACCACAAGAAAATGAATTATACGAACGACATAACCGCAAGTTTCGGAACATTGTACCACCCGAAATCCGCTTTAGTTTTCTACGAAACCAAAGGAGGGAATACCGATGTGTATGTGGAGCATTTTGATATGGATAAGAACGGTAATCCGATTAATGCACACCCTTTAACAGTAAAGGAAGCAAAAGTATTGGCAAAGTCTTTACAGATGGAAAAAGACAAGGACAACGCTTTTTTAAAATCCAATGGGATTTTACCGACTAACATTTTGCATATCAATCCGATTGAAAAAGGTTCGGTATTATGGTACACCAAAGCACAAAGGCGACAACTGTATTTTGTGAACGGTTTGGACATCCCCAACGGAATGGTGTATGTACCGCCTATGATTTGGTATGCCAACAAAAACAGTCTTTCGGTATTTGCACTAACAAGCGATAGAAGACCAACCGAAAGCACAAAACTGTATTATGCACCTTTTTTTAATATCTATGAAGATGGCAAAGTATGTATGGGTTCGGTCAATATCAATATTAAAAACTCTGTTTCGGTAGAGGAATTTACCAAGGCTTGGGAAGACTATTTTTTCAATAGTTATTTCAGCCATTTATTGGGAAGTAACAGCCCAATTAATGGAAATTGTGTAACCCTTTGGAGAGACCTAATCCAAACAGGCAAACCATTTCCCAAAGAAGTATTAAAAAAGAATAACAAAATATTTAAAAATCTATTATGATGAACACCGAGAAAACAAAAATACATTTTACGGATAATTATCTTATGAGTCCCACCAATCCGATTGCTGTAAATCTTATTGGTGCAGGTGGCACAGGTTCAAAAGTATTGACTGCTTTAATGGAAATGAACCATAGTTTAATTGAATTAGGACACGCAGGTTTGCAAATTCGTCTTTGGGACGATGATATTGTAACCAATGCTAATTTGGGCAGACAGCGTTTTGCAGAATGTGAAACAGGATTGTACAAGTCCGTTGCACTCATAAACCGTGTGAACCGCTTTTCGGGGACGAATTGGAAAGCGGAAACCCTAAAATTTGAAAAAGACAGTTTAGCAAGATTACCCGAATATGCACAGGCAACTATTTACATTACTTGTGTAGATAACGTAAAAGCGAGATTCGGTGTTGCTGAAATACTAAAGGAATTAAGCAACCGCAGACACCATCGGGACGAACCCAAATATTGGTTGGACTTTGGCAACAGCCAACATACAGGACAAGTACTATTATCCACTATCGGAGATATAAAACAACCTAATTCTGAAAAGTACGAAACCGTGGCAAGCCTGCCAATGATTACGGATGAATTTGGCGATTTGTTGAAGCAATCCGAACAACAGGACAACACACCAAGTTGCTCACTTGCCGAAGCATTGGAAAAACAAGATTTGTTTATTAATTCCTCATTAACTCAAATGGGATGTTCGTTATTATGGAGCTTATTCCGCAAGGGAATGACCCCATACAGAGGCTTTTTTCACAATTTGAAAGATTTTACTACCCACCCGATAAAAGTCGCCTGACCCGAAAAATCGGGTGGCAAAAATGCAATTCCTTCCTTCAGTCGGAAACGCATTTTTGCGATTAACCAAGGTGCAACCAATTTTGATAAAATATCCGCTCCACACTTCCTTCCCTTACATTTTATCAAACAGATTGCGAGATTTTTTCGTGGGATATTCAGTATCCCAATATTTAGTTCTGGACCGACTTCTTTTCTTTCCAGATCTGCGACCAAAGAAAAGAAGCAAAAGAACGTCGCTTGGTTGAGTAATATTATTAAATTTACAGAACATAAATTTCTAATTACTATGATAGTTCTTTATATTCTCTTGCTTCCATATTACGTTTTGTCTTATTTTATTTTGAAACCTTTGGCAAGATTTATTTTGAGAAATGAAATCAAATATGACAAAGAATTATTAGAGCAAACTCGCCAATTAAAGAGTAGGTTGCATGGAGAGAATGAACAACTTAAAGAGGATGTGATAGAATTCAATCGTAGGCTTGATAGAATCAAATATATCATTACACAAAATAAAGACAAAACTTGTGAAATATCACTTACGGAAAAAGGCGAAATTGTTGTAATAACTTATGATAGAAACAATGTGTTTGATTATATAAAGATTTTTGGTGAAAATAGTAATCATCCATATTATGATTGTCAAGTCGCTTTACACACTTTTGGTAATGATTTAAAGATAGTAGATTTTTCCTCTTATAGACCTGGATTCGGATATGGGAAAACCTTATTAAATTTTACCTTTAACAAAGCGAAGAGAAGTAAATTTAAACGAGTATATGGAGATTTATCATATATGGATAAAGGTGGTTTCAATCGATTAGTGCCTTTTTATGAATCGTTTGGATTCACTTGTACATTGTTCGAAGACACTAATCAAACTATTATAGGTAAAATAGAGATGGATTTAGCGGAGTAACTCATAAGAGGATAAGGCCTCCCACACTCAAATACTTTTAATGTTTTCTATTTTCAAAAACAGGGATACTAAAGTCGTTCCGATACGAAAATACAATCTGAATAAAAACTGGTTATATATAGTTGGTATTATTGGATAAGCCAATCTACAACAAAAATTTTGAGTTTCGTAAATTACCAAACGTAGTTTAAACACCATATTTGGATTAAATTGAACTAAATGGGGATGAATTATATTTTGGGAAAGCCTTTGAAAACGTAATAAATTCAATTACGCGGCAATCCGACAAATATTGCTAATATTGAGCTACTATGAAAAATGCCGTTAGCGGTAATGGTATAGTAATACTCTCTAGGATATCTAAGAAACAAGTAACCGTAATTAAATTTGACTACAAACGTCTATCTTCAGTTATTGTTATAAAATGCTTTTTTCTATTTTTACTTTCTGCTGTTGTTTTTCCTTATTTTTCTTCATTTGTGAATACGACCAAATGAAAAGAATACCGATAATAATCAAAGCGTAGGCAATCCACTTGCCCATACGCTCTATAAAACGTATAAATACGGATGACTCAAAGCTTGAAAAACCTTCAGCACCTACAGCATTACGTCTGTAAAATTTCCTGCGGTTTATCCAATAGACAAGCCCTATTCCAACAACAAGAGGAATAATCCCTAATACCAATTGAGAAGTAACTGTATCCATACCTGTAAAATTATGATTCAAGTAAATTTAAACAAAATCATTCATACACTGAGAGTTGAAAAGCAAAAACCGACCTGTAAAATTGCGTACAGGTCGGTTTTGTTTTTATCTTATAATGTTCTAATTACTACTGTTAAAGTCAAAGCTTAGTTGCTTTTCGTTTCCAAAACTATCCGAAATCCAAACCTCAAAAGATTGTGATACGGTGGAATTTGAAGTGTAATACAACCTGAATTGTTCCACTGGCAAGGGGTACAAATCGTTCGGCAGGTACGGAGTTTCATCGTAATAGCGAAGTGTACCTTGTCCGTTAAACTGAAAGTAACGAAGATAGTATTGCGTGTTATTATAATTACCCGTTCGCTGTATGGTTAACCTAATTTCTACGGTCTGCCCATTGGTTATTTCTTTCGGAACGGGCATCATATTTACCTCAAAAGGAAAATCGTTCTGTATTTCCAGTTCATCGTCTTTGCTACAAGACACTAACGTAACTGAAGCTGAGAGGATTGCCAAGAGTACATATATTGAACTTAATCCTATTCTGGATTTATTGAATATTGCTATCATTATTTTACGTTTTAAAAGTTAAACCTTAATCCTACACCTGCTGACGGTCGGAACTGTTGCAGATCCGTCCCCCAAAATACTTTGGTACGCCCTTGCAAGACGAATACAAATCGATCAGATAAGTACGTTTCAAAAGTCAATCGTCCGCCAGCTCCATAGATGAAATTGTCTTCACTCAATATTTTCGCTCCGTCATATAACATCGCTTCGCTACGGTTGATGTTTTCATAACCGACTACAGCTGTTATTCCGGCATTCAGCGCAATGTTCTTACGGGTATCGCCCAACAGGAAGAAGCTATAACCACCCTCGGCAGTATAAGTTTCCTGCGGTATACGGAGGTCTTTATAATCGTGGTATTGGTGCGTATATTCCAATGCCCAAAGCTGGTAATTGCCATTTTTACCGTTCACGGTCATTCCAATATTGAGGTAATAATCATTACCGATTTTATCATTGGATAATACGCCTGTATTAATTTCCAATCCTTTCTGTTTGGGCAACATTCGCTGCGCCTGGCTTGCGGTGATGCCCATTAAAACGAGCATCACGGTATAGATATACTTTTTCATATAATTACTTTAAAGGATTATTAAAATTTTAGGTGCATATCGTCAATCAAACGAGCTTTTATTAAATCCGAATTTTCTATCTGAAGTGTTTGATGTCTGCCACCGTTTTTCTCGAAGATTTCAATCAGTAGTATCTTGTCATCGGCAATGGTAAACTGGTCTAAAAGAAATACGTTTTGTTCGGTCGATTTTCCGTTAATACCGTCCAATGGCTTATAAGTTCTTAGCGGTATCATCAGACGTTCCTGCACCACGGTACGTTTGGCTATCTTTTTGTCCACTACTTTGAAATTGATAAAATCAATCTGAAAAGGCACATTGGTACGGTTCCCGAGTTCTGTATGAAAATAGTATTTACCGTTGTGTATGTAAATGCCTTTCAAGATAAACTGAATGCCGAAACTCTTAGCTCCGATATGTTTTACAATGCGTTTATCGTTCTTGTAAATTGTTTCCAAAAGTAAACTTGCCAAAGATGGCGAGTTGTTACCCAATTCTTCAAAAAGCACATCATTTCCATTGGCTTTGTCCACTGCTTTTTGCATCGTCAAAAGGTCATAGCTCAACACATCGGGATAGGAACTGTAATACACATTGAAACTGTAAAAACGACCATCATTGGTAATCACCGAAAAATTGGTTTCGGTTTCAAAATCCCTTACCGAAGCTTTTACACGCAACACGTTTTCGGCATCTTCTGCCTTTCCTGCAATTAAATATTCACTTCCCAAATCAACGTATCTGATGCCAGTCGGGAAAATCAGATGAGAAGTTTTGTCGTAGGTAACTTCCATTTTATAAGGTTCTATCTTTCCCAATGCAAGCGGAGTTTTGATACTATCCTGTGCATAAGTTTGTACGGCAAAGCCGATCATCAGGACCATTGCCCAAAAAGTTTTTAATTGATTTTTCATTGTTTAATTAATTTATATTCAACATTATTTTTTAGTAACAAGAAATACTTGATGCCCTGCTTTTAGGGTAACTTTTGGTGTTTTTACTTTCTTGGCGAAATAACCGGAAATTCCCTGTACCACACCACGACTAAGGTCTGCCGCTGCCTGCTGTCCTGCCGATTGCGTAAGCATTACGCTTGTTCCCGAAGTTTGGCTCATATTGCCAGCCATCTCGGTAAGGGCATTCATTTCTGGTGAATACGGCACATACAAACCTTGCTGTCCATCCAAATCGTAAATGGTGATTTCTACTGGAATGATGTTGCCTTCCAATTCTATAGAAGTAATTTTCAGTTCTAACCGACCTCCCTGAAACTTGGTGTTAGCAGTAACAATCGTTCCCTTCGGAATCGTATGATTAGGTGTTTGGGCAGATTCCAACAAGCGCAAACGTACTCCTGTTTCGCCAATCACGGTTTGTGTTTCGTGTACACAGGCTTTGATACTGTTTTTTGGTTGTACGGCTTGCTCCGACAGACCTGCAGTATAAAAGCCACGGTTTCTGGTTTCGTTCCAATTGGCTAGAAAAGCGCTGTCGGTAGGCTCACGATACAAAGCAGAAACGGTGTTCTTTCTTGATGAGGTAAAGGATACAAATTGTTCCTTTTGTGTTGAAGCCCTTGTTGCTGGAGCAGTACTTTTAGTAGGTGTGGCTTCTGTCGAATTTGCTCCCGTTGGCAGATACTTTGCTGCCATTTGATAGGATTTCTCCATTAGGGCAAGCTGGTCATCTACGGTTGCAACAGCTGGCACATCTTTTTCAGCCAGCTTTTCTTTCATCTCGTCCAACTGTTTGCGGAGCTCCATTGTTTCGGAATTTTCATTCTGATAAAATGAACCTAAGGTACTTTGCATATTACGGTAACTACTTAATGCAGGATTGCCTGGTTTACCCGAATTTTTGCCACCACCAGAACCGTAACTTTCGTCGTCTTCGGATATTTCGTCTTCATTATCGGGTGAGCTGTCTGTGTTCCAGTAGTCTGAAAGGGTTGCTAACGTGTTGCGTTTTTCCTGTTTTTTACGTTCCAACATTTCCATTTCGTAAGCCTTCCCTTTATCGGTAGGCATTCCTGCTCCAGTTGCTTGGGGGACAGCATCGTTCAATCCAATGTTTTCAATTTCCTTTTTATCAGAAGACGGCTTAAATATGAGGTACATACACCCCACGAAAACCACACTCATCAAACCAAAGATGAGCGGTTTTTTAAGCTTATCCATTTTGTTCTGTGTACCAACTTGCGGTACATCAGCGGTTGCTGTTGGGTTTCCTTCCGTTACCCGAACAACCGATTTTTTGTTCTCATTTTCTTTCATAAAACTTATTTTTTAGAATTGTTGATATCGTGTCCTGCCATTTTGCAGGGCTTTCATTTTTTTTAAGGATAGGATTTTCAATATGCTCAATGACCATATCGTTACCGGACTTTGCCGTATCGTACCAGACTTTGAAAATGACACCTGCGGTAAGCAATAAATACCCCACAAAGAAATATAAGATGTATAGGTGCTGTTTTCGTAGCGGTAATGCCCGCCAACGGTCGTCCAGCTTGTCAAAATACCGGCCCATATTTTTCCTGATTTTTTTCATATCTCTTATTTTTAGCGTTCAATGACTTCTATATCTTTGTTTTCTACCACCGCAAATTTTTCGATATTAAAGCCTTGTGGATTGTTGTCCGAACGGACAGAATTGACCAGATAGCAGGAAGTAATCAGATTGCGTTTAGTTACATTGCTCGAACGGATAATGAATTGTTTGGCATAGGTACGCACCGAGTACGGATAGGTATCAAAATTGCACACCACACTATCCACTTCAATACTCTGTTGCACATTTCCCGATATAATACGGCTGTAATAACCTTTCTCCGACAAGTCTTTGTAATAATCAAAGGCACTTTTGTCGGCAAGATTAAAAGCTCGGCTCATGTTACTTTCGATGGCATTCTTATCAGGCGCCAAAGTGTAAAACAATTCGTGAAATCGTTTGACGTGTTCCCTTGCTTCCACAGGGCGGTTGATACTTGCATCTTGTGCTAAAGCCAACATCAATGATTTGCCATTGTCTAAGACATATACTTTTTGACGTTGCAGCTCCGCAAAGCGGTAGGATTGCCACACGGCATATCCTACAATACTTATGCAGAGTACGGCAAATACAATGGCGTACAGCCTGATTTGGCGAAAACTGTTTTCAATATTTCTTAAGGTTTTAAATTCCATTTTCTTGAATGATTAAATTGTTTTTATTTGCCCATTAACTTACCACCGATATTTCCTGTTGCTGAACCCACTCCAGCTCCAGCAATATTTCCGGCTTTCATCGTCGCTTGGTTTACATTACGGGTATAGTTTCCTGCGCCTCCAGCTTGGATAACCCAACCTGTTACCGTTGGAATGGTAAAGTATCCTACGATACCAATGATCATAAAGATGATATATACCGTATTGCTCGTGTCAGGTATGTACGTCGGGTCGGCAAGCATTGCGATATCTTTTTCGATAATAAGTGATTGTATTTTGGCAAGCATGGAGCTGAACAAGTCAGCTACTGGAAGCCAGAGATAAACACTCACATATCGGGTGAGCCACTGGGTGAGCGTACTTTGAAAACCATCCCACACGGAAATAGCAAATGCTATGGGTCCGAGAATGGACAGGACGATCAGAAAAAACGTCCGTATGGTGTCAATGACCAATGCTGCCGCCTGAAACAGCACTTCGAGCAGGTTACGAAACCAATCCTTTACGCTTTGTTCCATACTGTGCATACCACGTTCGATGTACATTCCCGACATCGTAGCCAAATCGGAAGGCGACCAACCCAATTCTTCGAGTTTTTTATCGAACTCCTCATCGCTTACGAGGTAAGCGGTTTCTGGATTTCGCAACATCGCTTCCCGTTCCAATAGGTCTTTTTTAGTCTGTAAATCATTAAGGTCAAGCACCTGATTTTCAAGAATGGCATGGGTTCCCGTAACGACCGGGCTTAGCACGGCATTAATGGTTCCCAGAACCATCGTTGGAAAAAACATAATGCAAAGTCCCAAAGCAAACGGGCGTAACAACGGATACATGTCGATTGGTTCTGCTCGGCTAAGTGCCTGCCATACTTTTATGGCAACATAGAACAAAGCTCCCAAGCCGGCTACGCCTTTGGCTACTGCCGCCATATCGGCGGATAATGGCATCATCTCATCATACAAGGAACGTAGGACTTCGTGAAGATTATTGAATTCCATAACTACCAGTATTTTTGATTTGAAGTTCCGTACAGCTCCAATACTCTTTTGGTATTGTTCTGTTTTTTCGCTCTTAAAAAACTTACGGAGATATTTTTATTGGTGTAGTAGCGTACCAGACTGTGATATTCTTTTACTTCTTTATACACTTTATCAATAATATCCATACGCTCTTTGTCATTTAGCGACAGGCTTGATGACGATACGATTTGTTTGAGCTCTTTCAATAGCTCGGTACTTTCATTCAGCAATGCGGAATAGCCGTTGGCGATAGCTGCCAACTCCTGCGGAGAAAAGTTCGGGTCGTTCATCATTTTACCGAAATTCTGAACGTACATTTCGGACACGTTGCCCACTAGGAGTACGGTCTGTTGTACCTTACGAGCATCTTTTACCAGATTGTTTACCGCCTGTAGTTTGTCGTAATATTCTTTACCCTGATTGTACATCTTTTCCACTTCTTTGAAGTTTTTAACGACATTGGATACGGTGGATGAAGTCTGTATGATTTCATTGGCACTGTTAAGAATACCCGATGCCAGATTTGCTGGATCGGTGACTACAAATTGCGCTTTCGCTGATGGTGCTACGGCAAGCATAAGTGCCGTACACACCAGATACATGATTTTTTTCATTGTTTTAAAATTTGAAATTGTTACTGATTTGATTTATCACGTCGCTCGATCGCGATATGCTTAATGGCGAGTTCTACATTGCCGTCCAATTCGGAAGCTAATTGCATCACTTCCATTTTTTCGGTTTCTTCGGTGGTGTATGCGAGATATTCCTCCATACTAACTTCGGTAGCATAGACTGCCGAGTGTGTACCACCTAAGCCTATCCAAACTTCTTTGTAAAGCCGTGAAGGATCATTGTTCATATTGATGGAAAGTACCTGTGCTTTCTCTTTGTCGGTTAGCCCCAACATTGCCTGTATATCATCGAACTTGTTCATGTACTTACGTTGGTCAAGCAGGATTTTACAATCGGAATTATTGATGATACTTTCTTTCACAATGGGCGATTGGATGATGTCATCCACTTCCTGTGTTACCACAATGGCTTCACCGAAAAACTTTCGAACGGTTTTAAAAAGGTACTTTATGTATTCCGCCATTCCTTCTTTGGCAATGGCTTTCCAAGCTTCTTCAATCAGGATGAGTTTACGAATACCCTTTAGTCTTCTCATCTTGTTGATGAAGACCTCCATAATAATGATGGTCACGATGGGAAATAGAATTTTGTGGTCTTTTATCGCATCAATCTCAAAGACAATGAAGCGTTTAGAAAGTAGATCCAGTTGTTTGTCGGAATTCAGTAGGTAATCATATTCACCACCTTTGTAATAAGGTTCGAGTACGTTGAGGAAATTGGCGATATCAAAGTCTTTTTCACGAACTTGTTTTTCTTCCAATACCTTGCGGTAATCTCCTTTTACATAGTCATAAAAACCATTGAAAGAAGGGAATTCACTGTACTGTTTAATACGGTCGATATAACCACTTACGGCATTGGACAACGCCACTTCTTCTGAACGAGTTGGTGGTTCATCGTCACGTTTCCAAAGGGTCAATACCAAAGTTTTGATACTTTCTCTTTTCTCGATGTCGAACACGCCATCATCGGTATAAAATGGATTAAAGGCAATTGGGTTGTCTTCGGTATAAGTGAAATACACACCGTCTTCTCCTTTGGTTTTTCCTTTAATGAGTTCACATAATCCTTGATAAGAATTACCTGTATCAACAAGCAAAACGTGAGCGCCTTGCTCGTAATATTGACGTACCATGTGGTTGGTAAAAAAGGATTTTCCCGAACCCGAGGGACCCAAAATAAATTTGTTCCGATTGGTGATAATCCCACGTTTCATCGGTAAATCCGAAATATCCAAATGGATGGGTTTTCCAGTCAAACGATCCGCCATCTTGATCCCAAATGGTGAGGGCGAATTGTGGTAATTGGTTTCCTCAGTAAACAAACATAAAGCAGGTTCTATAAACGTATAAAAGCTTTCTTCACTCGGGAAATCACCGGCATTACCAGGCATTCCTGCCCAATACAGTGTAGCGACATCAGTCGTGTTATGACGGGGTTTGCATTCCATCAATGCCAAGGCGCTACCGCAATCGTTTTTCAATTGTTTGAGTTCTGCTGGATCTTCCGACCACGCCATGATATTAAAATGAGCTCTGATAGAAGAAAGTCCGAACGAATGTGCTTCGTTCAGGTATTTTTCGATCCACTCTTTATTGATTTGATTGGCACGACTGTACCGAGCCAAAGAGTGCATATTCCTTGCAGTCTTCTCAAACTTTTGGAGATTAGCTTCGCTGTTATCCAAAAACAAATATTGATTGTAAATGTGATTACAGCTTAACAATAATCCCACAGGTGCAGCGAAAGACAAACGGCAATCGCTTCGGTCGGTCGATAGTTTTTCAAAACGGGTATCTGCCGAGACTGCTGTAGGCAAGTCATCTGTATCGGACAAGGTATGCAGGCTCAACCTTTTGTTTCCGATACGGACTTCTTCAGCTCCGAGTGCGATATCCTGCATCGGTGTTCCGGTTTCCCTCGAAAGCGTAAGATATTGTTCCAACAATCCCTGTTTTTCATCCGTACCAATGATATCATCTTCGGTAAGGCGTTTTAGGTTTACAAAACCGCTATCGTTGACGATACGCTCAAACTGTGTTACGACTTCCATAAATCGGTGGATGGCTTCTTTGTCCCTTATTTCTTTCGGGATAAGCGCACCTTTGCAAAGCGAACTAAAGTTGCTTTGCATCCGCATCCGATCTTTGGTCGTTTTGGTCAGGAATAGATAGCAGTAATGGTTCAGAAAGGGTCGCTCGTTGAAATGACGTTGGTAGGATTTAGCCAAAAAACTTTGGTCTTCCTTTGCCAAATCTGGAGCATAATTTTCCTTGATATACCAGTCCTGTTTATGAACAACCGTAAAATCTGGTAACGTCTTGATCGCTTTGTGCCAAGCGGAATGGATGGCTTCATATTCCGCAGAAGCTACCGTGAACAGTTCGGGCAAACGCACTTCAAAACAGGCGGTAATATCTGCATCTTTGGAAAGAATGCAATTGTTTTCTACTGCCAGTAAAGGAAATTTGTTTTCCAATGTGGTCGTCTTTGATACATTTCTCATACGGCATTCGATTTAGGAGTGAATTTTAAATAGCGGTGTATGGGCTTGCGACAGATGATGTAACGGGGGTGTCTTTTTCTTGCGCCCACTTTCATTAGTCCGTGTTCGCCGTATTTTCTATTCAGTGAAAAGGTCTGCCATACAATCAGCGAAGCCCCGCCTGCTCCGAGTAGCAGGCAGACGTAAGAGTTTACGCCTGCCATATACAATATCATCACGAAAATGAATGTGCCCAGTAATCCACCTGCAAAAATGAACAGGTATTGTGCTTTCAATCCTTTAAATTCTACCGTTCTTCCGATGCCTTTGTTAATATTATAACTATTCATAAGACAAAGGTTTACAGGAAGAAGGAACGTAGAATGGTAGCAGCTACGATTAGGAAGATACACGCACCAAACCAGCTCGCTGCAGTTTTACTTGTATCGGGATCGCCCGAACTAAATTTGTTATACACCTTAACACCTCCAATGAGTCCGACTACGGCTCCAATAGCGTAAATTAATTTGGTTGCGGGATCGAAATAAGAGGTTACCATTTGGGTCGCTTCGGTGATGCCAGCAGTACCATTTCCTTGTGCGAATGCACCAATTCCTGACAGCAAGATCATTGCCATCAGCAAAACTTTTTTTCTTTGTCTTTTCATAATTGAAACACATTAAATTGTTATTGTCTTCCCGCTTCTTGCGGGCTTCGTGACAAAGGTGTTTCAGAAAGAAAGGCGTTATAACAAAGTGGCAGTCAAAGGAATTGTTTGGCTGGGAATGGCGCTGTAATTAAAATTTAAGCATAAAAAAACGCCAAACTTTTTTACTGTTTGGCGTTTCGATTTACATTTTTCGACCTTTAAGCTTGCTTTTATTTGGTTGGCTTGGTTGTTGTTGTTCGGTAACTTTTTTTAGCTTTTCTTCTATTTTAATGTTGCTTTTAATCAAATCAACAAGAAAGGTTTTTTCCCACGGAATATACTTTGCAGTAAACTGTAATTTTAAACCATTCTTTGCCAATGCGTGTGTAAGTTCAAATCCGTGTTTTCTGTTCCAGCCAATCCTGTCAAGCAATTTTTCAGATGGAAATTTCACAGCGATTATATCTTTGGGAAGTTCTTTTATACTCCGATAGTCAGGTTCCTGAAATTGGTGTGTCTTCGGATTGTATGGAATGGTATAGGTTTTTTTATTTTCATCATAGTAGTTTTCTATATCCGAAAACACAATACCATTAGAAAGGAAATCATCTTTTGGTCGGAGCATATCTATACGAATATCCACATAGAATGTATGACCTGCAATATCTATGGTTGGCAACATACCTTTGTTTACACGCAAATCAAAGGCTTCTTGATAAATTTCATTTTCCATAGTTCTTTAATTTTAAAAGACAAAGGGGAGCTTACACAAACTCCCCAATATCAAAATCTTCCAAATCATTATTCCGCAAAGTGGAAGAACTGGTTTCTGTTTCAGATGAGAATGTGCTGTCTAATAGCTCGGCTATTTTTCGGGAAGCACCTTCCATAGAATTTTCCAGTAGGCTGAATAATTCGGTTCCTTGTATTTTCTGAACAATAGCTATCGCTGTTTCCTTTTGGGATGGTTCCAATTTTTCTTTTTGGAGCAGCATCCCCACGGAGCTTAGTTCTTCAAAGGTAACCCCTTGGGCAAAACCGTTATCGCCACTGGATATTCCGTACCTGTTCCATTCTTCTTCCTCATCTTCAAAATCAGGCATATTTCTGAAAACTTCATCCAGTTCTTCCTGCGGAATTTGAATACCTACGTTTTCATTTTCGTCGTATTCTATGTCTAAATTATCGGGATTTACCTCTGGTTCCTGTATTTGACGTTCGTTGGCAGTGTTTGGCACCAAAAGGCTTCTTACAGGCCTGGGCTGTCCCATAATATCGGGCAGGTTCAGATTACTTTTTTTCTCTGTCGGCTTTTTTTCTCTCTTTTTGCTGATAATCTTGTCCTGAACGAGCAGGACAATGATTATCAGCAGGCAAATCACAATTACTATTTCCATAACTTATAAAATGGGTTTAAAACGTTCGTTGAAATAATCAGTAATATCATCCCCAAACTCCCTAAAATGATGTTCAAGGATGTTGTCGATATAAGAATAGAGTGTCGTCTTTTCTTCTCTTGTTAATTGCACAATGCGGATTAACCTTTCGTGGTATTCGGGACGTATATAAACGACCTTACCGTTTCGACCTGAAGGAAACCGATTGACCAGAAACATATAGGAATACTGTTTCTTTTCTTCTACCTGTTTCAGTTTTTTTTGTTTTTTACTCATAACTTTTTATTATTTAAATGGGTTTGTACTTGTCATTATAACTCTTGGTAATCTGTTCGCCAAATTCCTGAAAATGGTAATCCAACAAATTATCCAGATAAGCATAAATACTAATCTTATCTTGGCCAATCACCTGAATAATACGTGTTAGCTTTTCATGAAATTCCGGTCTGATGTAAACCGTTTTCCCATCACGGGCATTAGTATCTGACTTTTTGAAAAATGTACTTTCGTATTCAGCTTCGGTGGTTCTCTTTGTCCGGCTCTTTTCTCTAACCACAGGTTTTTCAGGTAAGGGATCTTCTTCCTTTTCCAGAGTTTCGGGCGTTGGTTCCTGCGGAAGCTGTAACCCTTCTTTCTTAACGCCATCAACCATAAGGTTCATCATCAGATCCTCGTTAATATCAGGAGTGATTTTTTTCTTATTTCCTTTTTCCATAAGACTATAATTGAATGATTTTTAGAAATTCGTTCATAAAGAGATCCAAATGACAAGCTTTCATCAAACGTTCATCTGGAGGCATTATGGTAGAACGGAAAATGGCTTTGCTGTCCACTTCGCTTTCTTTGCGAAAACGAGTGCTGTTCTTGATTTGACTTTGCATCAGGCTTAACCCTAATTGTTCAATGAGTTGGTTATAGACACTATATAATGGTGTACTTTCCCTTCCATCCACTTGGTTCCAAAACAGGTTAATGGTTTCTATGGATGTTTCCCCTTTTTTCATAATCACATCCTGCAAAAGCTGAGTGAAGATGAGCGTACTTTCCATTACTAAACGGTCTGCTGTAATGGGCGAAAAAATGTGGTGCATTCCTGCCAAGGCTTTTAGGATCCCAGGCGTGTTCACTGTTCCGGGCAAGTCAAAAAATACCAAATCAATAGGAACGGAAGACGTGTTTAAAAATTCGTGAGCAGCTTCCAATACGCTATCCGCTTTGTGTTGCATAATTGGATAGGCTTTTTTATTGATCGTGGTAAATTGTTTGTATGCCAGCTTTTTCAAAAGCTCATTTTCCATTACCATTGCCAAATCTCTTGTTTTCATTTTCATGAGGCTGTACTGTGGAAAATCTGCATCGAATACAGCTACATTGTAGCCTAAACGATAGTGCATCGTACTTGCAACAAGCGTTGTAAATGTACTTTTACCAACACCGCCTTTTTGGGAAGAAAAGGCGATAAATACTGTCTTGTGTTTTGCATTCATCTTTCATTTATTTTAATTGTTATATACTCAATCACCTATGTGCTTATTTCAGTAGTTAGATAGCTAGGTACTAGATTGTCTATGCACTTGAATACAAACCTATATCGGTATGTAGATAAGTAGCTTTGTCTAAGCAGACCTATTTAATTATGTACCTGCATTTGTGTGTACAGAACTACTTGTTCAGGTATCTGAATAGATACTTTCCGATATAGCTATTTCTTTATTTACTCACCTCGGTAGTTAAGTGCCTATGTTGTTACCTCTATAGCTATCTACACACTTACATCCTTTTGTTGGTACAAATAAAAAGAGATAAACAAACGGTTCTAGCAATGTGGCAGTGTTTGGCACTAAAAGGCAGAGTTTGTCTAGGTATCTCATTGTAATACTCTTACGGGTAGAGCTTTACTTTGTAAAATGATTTTTATTAACCGATTTATGCAAAAGCATCTTGACAAAATGGACACGAAGCAGAACGGCATCAAGCCGTTTTTCCCTGCTACATTTAATCCGTCCCGAAGGGCGGATTTTTGTGTTCACCAGAACACGGCAAGTTGTGTTTTGAGCATCTCAAAAAGATTTCCGATGCTCAAAACTACTTGCCCTTGCAGGGGCTGGAAAACATGCTCCGAAGTCGATGTTTTTTTGTATGGATTATTTAAAGATGAGCTCGCTGAAGCTTGATTAAAAATGGATTATTATGATTGAGAAAAATAAAAGACAGTTAAAAAAATCAGGAGGAAGACCTCCTAAGATGAATCCAGCGAAAATTCGATATTCAATTTCCTTTAACGAGGAAGAACACGCACAGTTTCTTACCTTATTTGACCAATCAGCTATGCTGATAAAAGCACATTTTATCACATCCTGTATCTTTGAAAAGACGGTAAAGACGATACAAATAGACAAAGGAACGGTTGATTTCTATATGCGATTGACTTCGTTTCACAGTCAATTTCGTTCCGTTGGCGTGAATTATAACCAGGTCGTAAAGCTATTGTACAAGAATTTTTCGGAGAAAAAGGCAGCGGCTTATCTCTACAAATTAGAAAAACAAACGGTTGAAATGGCGGTATTATGTCAAAAAATCATTCAGATCACGGAGGAATTTGAAGCAAAATACTTGAAAAAACAACCTGAGAAATGATAGCAAAGATCGGTAAAAGTAGCAATTTATACGGTGCATTAGCATACAATCAACTCAAAGTGGAGAATGAAAACGGACTGATTTTGTTTGCCAATAAGATGATTGAAACACCCAGTGGACTGTATTCTGTAGCACAATTAACCCAATCTTTTGAACCTTATCTCATCGCAAATCGAAATACCGAAAAGCATACGTTACATATTTCACTCAATCCCGACCCGAAAGATGTGGTGAGTGATGAGAAGTTTAGGGAAATGGCGGAGGAATATATGCGTGAAATGGGTTACGGCGAACAGCCTTTTATTGTCTTTAAACATACTGATATAGATCGTACCCATATTCATATTGTATCGGTTTGTGTGGATGAAGAAGGCAAAAAGATTTCAGATAAATTTGAGAAAAGAAGGTCTATGAATGTGTGTCGTGAACTCGAAAGGAAACACCATTTAACCCCAGCAACAGATAAGGAGCGACAGCAGAATGACAAAATCTTTCATCCTGTGGATTATAAAGCTGGCGATATAAAAAGTCAAATCGCCTCGGTTATTCGGCATCTACCTAAATATTATCAATTTCAAACTTTAGGTGAATACAATGCTTTGCTATCGCTGTTCAATATTACTACGGAAAAAGTGACAGGCGAACTACAAGGTAAACTCCAACAAGGTCTATTATATTTCGCATTGAACAATAAAGGTGAAAAAGTAAGTCATCCTTTCAAAGCTTCCTTATTTGGAAAAGATACTGGAATTTCGGCATTGGAATTACATCTTGAAAAATCGAAAGAAACCTTAAAAAATCACACCTCAAAACCAATAATCAAAGCTGCTGTTGTAATAGCTCTGCAAGCTACAAATGTTGAACAGTCTTTTAAAAAGCAATTAGCCGAACAGGGTATTAATGTTATGGTTCGGCGGAACGACTCAGGACGTATTTACGGAATAACTTTTATTGACCAAAATTCGAAAACGGTTTGGAATGGTTCCCGTTTGGGGAAGGAGCTTTCTGCCAATATCTTTAATGATTATTGGAATAATAATATTAAACCCGAATTTAAAGAACCTGACCAAGCTCAACAAAAAGTATCACAGTCAGACGATGAAGAGGATTTACCCGTAGAAAAACCTCATCAATTATTCGATTTCTTAAATACTGAAAAACACGAAGATGGACTGATTGAAGCATTGGGTGGTTTACTGCCCGATGCACAGGGCGAAGATTACGAGGAGCAAGATTTTGCTAATAAGATGAAGAAAAAACGGAAACGCCAATCCAAATAATTCAACCAGAAAGAAACTAACTATAGTAGTAAAAAAGATTTTAGGTTAGTTTCTTTGTGGTTTTTAAAGTATCTATACTAAACTTTTATTCCAATTTTGAGCAACAAACTTATTCAGTTCATCACGCATTACTATATTACTTGCTTGAGAAAGTCTAATTAACTTCTCAACCTTCTGAAAACTCGCTTTTGTTTTCGGCACTTGATATCCTTTTACAAAAGCATTACAAAAATAGACAACTTCGTAACGTTCTTTTTTATTTACACGTTCCCTATCACGAATTGCTGTATACTTCGGATTATCACCTTGAGTGGTTGTATTTTCATAATCTTTATTAACTAAATCATTTTCATCGAATTCTTCCATAAAATATCAGTAGCGTCCTAAACGTTGAAAAAAGTGGCGGTGTTTTGCTATAGCAAAGTTGCTATATTTAAATCGTCAAATTTTAACACACCGCCATGGTAAATTTAAACGTTTTTAGTCAGATTTTATCACTTATCGACCGCGAATTATTCAAGGTTTTGGTTGCTAAGCACAAGAGTGACAAACATTGTAAAGGGATCAACAGCTGGACGCATCTTGCTAGCATGTTGTTTTGCCATTTTTCTTCTGCAGATTCAGTTCGTGATATCAGTAATGGCTTACGTAGTACGACTGGTAATTTGAACCATTTAGGTGTTGGTAGAGCACCCAGCAAGTCCAATATTTCCTATATCAACAAGCACCGCACCCATGAACTCTTTAAAGATCTGTACTTTTCGCTATTAGATAAGCTATGGCAAAAGGATACCCATTTGCGCAAAGATCTAACGCAATTAAAGCGCAAGGTTTATCTGATGGATGCCAGTATCATCCCTTTATGTTTATCTGTATTTGACTGGGCTAAATTTAGAAGCACCAAAGGTGCTGTAAAACTGCACACTGTGCTGGATTATGATGGATGTCTTCCTGTTTTCATGCAGATTACAGACGGGAAAGTTCATGAAAGCCAGCGTGCGGGTAGCTATAGTTTTTCCAAAGGAAGCGTTGTAGTGGTGGATAGAGGTTATGTGGATTACAACTGGCTCGGGGATTTGGACAGCAGAGGTTGTTATTTTGTTACCAGGAGTAAAACTAACATGAAGTACAACGTTATCAAGTCATACCAGAGTGAAGCACTCCTTGAAAAGGGAATCATTAAAGATGAGATCATTGAGCTTTCTGGTCCATCAGCAGATAGATACAACTCTAAACCATTACGCTTGATTCACTTTTGGGACAGCAGCACAGACAACCAGTACCACTTTCTGACAAATAATATCCAATGGAAGGCATCACTAGTAGCTAACATTTATAAACAGCGATGGCAGATCGAGATTTTCTTCAAGCATCTGAAGCAACGCTTAAAAATATCATCTTTTGTGGGTACTTCTGAAAATGCGGTCATGATCCAAATATGGACTTCGTTGATTGGAATATTACTGCTCAAATACCTTCAGAAGAAGGCTAAATACGATTGGAATCTGTCTAACTTGGTCGGGTTTATCAGGATGAATATATTCGTGAAAATAAATATATGGCAATGGATAGATGATCCTTTTATCAGGCCACCAGTTAAGGGTAAAAATGGACAGCTACAGATATTCTCAGACTAAAAAATAGGGTCAAAATTGAAATTATCTAAAAATAGATACTGTTTCAAGGGAAACACGCGCCTAAAATTTATTTAGGACGGAAGTGTTATTAAAGCTTTTTTTAGACTTATGGGAGCCAATTTTTCCTGTTTCATTTGACAGTATGTAAATAATGAGCAAAATAACATTCCCAATATTATTAACTTTCTCATCTTCTGTTTTTTCATAAACTTACATTTGATATTAGAAAAACTATTGCTAGTTTTCCTATTCATATTTTATTAAAATATCTTTATTTTAGTATAAAACGTTTTACTATTATCTCTGAATGGCTCTGAACCTTTAGTATGAGGGTATCTTTTAAAATATCAATCCTAAAACTTCTTTCATTTGCTATACTAAGATCATTTTTTAAAAATTCAGTATCTGTATCTACAACAACTTTCTCAAGAATCCATTGATTTTCTATAATTTGCAGACGAGGACGAGCCATGACACTTCCTATCAACTGCAGTCGATATTTTCCGTCATCAGGGGTATAAGAAGATACTCTTTCTATACCTGTACTCGAAAATAAAATAGCATAAAAAGGGATCATCATAGCTATAATACTAAGAAGAAGTCCAAGCAATAAAACAAAGAAGTAAATTTTTGTAATTAGAGATTTCCAGAAAAAAATCAAAAAACCTAGTGTAGAACAAATCCATACCCAAAACAACACCCTATCACTCCAATAGCCGGCAAGGCTTACTTTCCATTTCTGAATAGCAAAAAAATCTGCCAGTAACAACATTGTGATCACTATATATATAATCACATATATGTTTTTTTCAAAAAGGAATCTTTTGTACATACTAATTATGTTAATTTATATTTTTAATTTTCACAAGTTCCCGTTGTATGGTATCCGCTATCCGCACATTGCGGTAGTAAGCTGTGCTTTCTAATGAAACAGTGTCGATTACAAAACCTTCTTTAAACAAAATAATTTCTCTGGAAATACCATTTTGAACTGCTATAACATCTTTATACCTTTTGAATTGAAGGGCGGGAATTATAAACTGTCCATTTTCATTGGTTTTCATTGGCAGGTGTGAAAAAGGATGATTACCTGCAAAACTAATCTGCACATCTTTCAAAGGGCGGTGTTGTTGGTCATAAACATAGCCCACAATAGATTGTCGTACCGTATAGACCCTTGGTGAACAACCGATCATCAGACTCATCAGGATGATCAATTTGAAGCTATTCATAGATGGTTTCATTTTTTGCATAGGTAACGATTTCCTTCAAATGAGATAAGCCAAAATAATTTTTAGATTTCAAATAAACCTCAGCTCCTTTATCATGTGCCAATAGCATTGCCATCAGTGTATTCGGATAAAAATCAATTCCTAAGCCTTGTTTTTCATTTTGGATATACAGGTTGTCGTATTCGTTGGAAAGGTATGCATAGGTTTCGCGGCGTTCATTCGAAGATAAAGTAAGTTTTTCTCCATGCCCTTGCTTGATTATAAATTGTAATAAGCCACTGGTAAGACGACTATCTTCTTTGGATGTCATCTTTACTATCATACGAAGAAGTTCGGTTTTGATTTCTAACTTTCCCTTACAATTTCTAGTGACCACAATATCTCCCACGCTCCCTTGAGCGACAATATGATTTGCTTGGGTATGGTCCAAATATCCTTGTAATACAAACCGATTAAAATCATCATCTTTGGTATACCCATGTGTAATGACCAACGAATTAACGAAAGCTTTGTCATACTCCAAAAGCCACTGTTTATGTCGTTTGCTACCCTGAAACAAATACATATTGATGGCAATTATCCTTGCAACATTAAATTGACGTTGCTCTAACAATGTTGGAAAATTTAAATTTCGCCATACCTCAATTTCTTTATCACCTCCATGTACGGTCTTATCCTCAATTTTTGCCAATTGGGGATATTCCTTTTGATAGTCAATAAGTGCTGGTAATGCTACCAAAGGTGTAATAAAGGCTTCCTTTTTTATGGCGAATAAATCTTTCACATACTCGCCATCTAGCGAAAAAGACAAGGAACGATTACATTGATCCAACAAGTCTACCCTTACATATTGATTCACAGAACCATAATCTATCGTACGCCCAAATACCTGTTTTATTCTGGTTGCAAATTCTTCTCGATTTGGAAATTCAAAGCCTTCTTCAATTAAATATGTTTTGATTATGGGTAGTGTCACCGTTAAATCTTGTTCATCATAAGTCGTTGAAGCAGGATTCCAGGAGGTCCCTTCCCGAAGTTGTTTCTCTAAAATACCCTTCAATGTTGGACTATTTCCCTGTTGTCCATACATGCAGATAGAAGCAAGCATTAGCAGGAGTAACGTAATTATTTTACCCGGAGTAAATTTCATTTATTGTTTTTTTTTAAACAGATCAGTAATACTATCAATCCTAAACCCAGCACTAATAATATTGGCACCAAATAAGTAACTACCATATTATTCAGTCCTGCTTCGTCTCCTTCGCGACCCGCCCTAAGATCAGTCATAAAATCAGGTAGCGTAATGGCCAAAAGGTAAATCATATAAACCGACAGCAGCGCAATACCAATTTTTATAAGAATAATAATCCATTTCATGAATGAACTGTTATTTAATTGTAAAAGGATGAAAAACATAAGGTCTTCTATCAAATTCAGGCTTTTTATCCATTTTAGCCTGGCCGGATATCCACAAGCTATCGGCTTCTGCTTTTCCTTTCAGATAGATGAAATCATTTCTATACCAATTGTACGTTTCCAAATCTAAAATCATAACGTTTGTATCTGCTTTCTCAATTTTATAAACAGGGTAATCTCCAGTGGCATTAAAGGGCGAAGCTTTCGCTAACATTTCTTCTTTACTGTAATATCCACCCGAGCTAATCCAATCGCCATTTCGTGAAAACTGATAATAATACCATCGGTTGAAGTAGATTGTAGTATCATTCTTCGGTCTATTGTCACCAATCACAGGATGAGGACGTTGCTTGTAGTATTTATCGTAATTTTTACTTTTATAAACAAATTTCTCCTTGCTTACCCTATAATAGATTCCATCTGTTCTTAACGGACTTTCTGCGGGTAATACAAAATCCTTAGCATAATATGTATATGCTTCTTTTGGTTTAGTCTTATTACTGCGATTTCGAAGTAGTTCACAACTTGAAAAAACTAAGAAAAAAGAGCAAAGGTATATCCACTTATTCATTATTAACTAATATTTATTGTTTAACAAAACCCGTTTCCATTAATCTAAGTCTAATCCTATTTCCATCTGGGTAATAATACCCCATGTCTTTGCGTTGGCTATACGAACTATAGGATATTTCCTTAGAGATTACATCATATTGCAGCTCACACTTTGCAGTTCTGGGGTATTGGATGATAATCTCCTGCTTTTGAGGCAGCATCTCCAGCGCCTTGACCAAGCTGTCCTTTTCAATGCGATATAAACTGATTACATTATGTTGCATTCCTTCACCGTAAGTTCCCCATCCAAAAGTAAGGTAAACCGTTGCATTACCATATTCAATTGGATAGACAGCATAAATTCCATTCTCGAATGAAGAATTTTGTTCTACTTTCTCTGAATACTGTAGCTGTTGAACAACTTTCTCGTCCTCCATAGTTTTGAATTGAGCCATGACCTGGATTCGGCGTCGATTACCATCAATAGGAAGTTGCCAACTGTAAAATTTGATTTGTCCATCGCTAGAGGATACTATCTTCACATATTCAGACAATCTTGGAAATGAAAAAGAAAAAGTTTCAGGGAAGCAGATCAATTCTTTTCGTAGAGAATGTACAAAAACCGAATCCGCAAAATCGATTTCAGTTTCAGATTTTGCTTCATTTAATTTCATTATTTGTGTTACCAATTTTGCTTCACTTATTTTAGTCGGCCTCCACTGCGCCAATACATCTGTAGAGAAGATCGCACTCCAAACCAAAGCAAACAACACTAAATATAAATATATTCTCATTTCCTATAATGCTACACGATATAACAAATAAAGTAAATAGATTTGGTTTAAGGAATACAAATAAAGCAATACGTATGTTCGATTAATGAATACAACGCTTCACTAATTAAATGCATTGATTAGCGTCTTGATAGGATAAAACTAGCATACTAAATTGAATCCCTGCTTTTATTTATTCAATGTATTTTCGTAGTCTGATAATGATTTCCAAATCTCTTCTATTTCGGGCCAAACATCATCACTAAAATCCGTATCTGTATTAACTAGTACGATTTTGCCAATTTTGGTTTTAGGATTAAAATACATAGCTGTAAATACGCCCGGGTCCGAACCATTATGGCCTATTATATCACTTTTAATATTTAAAAAACCATTACGAAATTCGACAAAAACCCCATAATCTCCACTTTTTTCGTCATCCGAAAGGTTATATTTTTCAAAAAGTTTCTTATAACTCTCTTTGTTTAATAGTAGTCCATTTCCACCATAACCTTTTATTAATTCTGATAAAAATAATCCTAAATCGCTACTCGATGTTAAAAATCCGCCATCAGCATAGGTTATAAGCGAATAATCGGCAATCATCTTTTCCTTGTTTGCGAACAATCTGGAACGCATTGTAATGTCAATATCTTTTGAGGACCAGCCTGAGAAATTCATTTTTAATGGTTTTAGGATATTTTCTTTAGTAAACGAACGATAGTCTTGTCCAGTTGCAGATTCTATTACTAAAGCACAAAGAGCAGCTGCTATATTGGAGTATTCACGTTTTTCTCCTGGTTTTGCATTTGAAAACGAGTTTTTTATATACCATTTTCCATTTTCAGTGAGACTATTTTGGATGAAGTCTGATAATGGAATATTAGTTTCGGCTTTGTTAAAATAGTCGTAAACACCTTCATTATCCTCGTGTTCGTTTTTTGTCAGAACATATGATTTTGCATAAATTTCATCAAGGTCAGTAATTGAAGAGGTATGATAAGCCAAATGTTTGATCAGGATTGGAACTTCAGGATGATTTGGATTGACAATCCTGAAAGTGAGATATTTATTGATAGGGTCATTTATATTTAATTTACCCAATTCCTGTGCTTTAAATAAGGATATACCTATGAGTGTTTTGGATATTGATGCGATGTTTTGAATTGTATTTGAGGTGTATGCATTATTTTGCTTAAAATCTGTAAATCCAAATCCTTTATTGTAAATCAATTCCTTTTCATTTACCATCGAAACTGAAAATCCAATTATCGCTCCTTTTTTGTAAGCTCCTTTTAAGTTTTTAGTTAGTGTGTCATTTATTGCTATTGCAGTACTATTTTTTTCGCTTGTTTCATCGGTTCCGGTTTGTTTTATACCGGAAAATAGTAATGTTGGAAGTACAAATATTAAAAATAGATTTTTCATTGTTTATTTTTTTTTTTTAAAATAGTAGCTTTTTAATTTAGTTATATTTAAATTTTCAATCTCAGCTAAGCTTTCATATCGGAATCTTCAATTTCACGATTGTCCCCTGGTCATCACCTCTGGATGCGATGGAGAAGCTAGCTTCTCTACACTATTCTTTTTACAAGAATTCCATTCTTTTGCACACAATCTTAGTAGTGCGAGAAATATGCGGCTGATTATTTTCTTACCTAGCCGACTGCCATCAATAGGAAGTTCCGAACTGTATAATTTGGTTCGTCCATCGTTAGAGGATACGATTTTTACATATTCAGACAATCTTGAGAAAGAAAAAAATTCGGGGAAGCAGATGAGTTCTTTTCGTAGAGAATGTACCACTACCTCTCTATTTATTACCTATGTTTTCATTCTCGGGCAGTATATAGTTAGTAATTCCATCTTCTTTGTAAAGATAAATAGGTTGGTAGTTTGGAATTTTATTATTCATCTTTTTAATGCCTGTAAATTGGCACTCACAATCGCCTATAGGGCCAGTCATCCCGTAATGCTGATATCTCGCTTCATAGTCGAACCCTGAGAGCAGATAGTAACGGTTTCCAACTAATACGACGATGGTGTCCAGACGTTGAAAATTAAAAGGTAGGATGATCTGCTCATCATCTAGTAATTCTTTTTCAAGAAATCTGGAGGATGTTTTGTGTAATTTCCCATACCGAATCAGATAAAATTCTATAAACTTTACTTCGTTTGGCTTAAAATTCACAACACGGAAATCAATTTCTTCCTTGATGATTTTAATGCTGTCACAAACTTCTTTTTGGTAATAAACAAGCTCTTTCTTCATGGTGTAATTACCCCAAAGGAAGATACAAAAAATCAATGCAACAAAAAGTATAACTAAACCTAACAGCAAACTGATAATGAACCCTAATTTTCTGAATAAGCGTTTCATAATTATTTATGATATTAATAGTATCGCTACTATGCTAAAGACTACTTTGTGCATCAGATTATATTTATTTACTCCAACTTTCTTATCCATAGTATTTCTTTCTCCATAATCAGCTTTAAGTAAATAAAAGAAATTAAATCTGATATAGCAAAGGCGATAAAGCAGTGTGCCATTTTAATCAATAAGCGCTATATTTAAGAAAGCCAGACTAAATACTATATTAAAATAGTAACTCTCAGGTCACACTGGGATCTGTAATATAACAATTGTTCCTGATGCATTTTCGATAGGACCAATTGATAAACTAGCCATGCTATAACTTGCAGTCTGTAAAAACTGTATCCTCTCACGCACAATCTGAGTAGCGCGAGAAGTATGAGTCTGAATATTTTTGGCACCTATCCCACATCCATTGTCAAGGATGGTCACTGTTAAGAGCTCATTATGAACTGTGATGGTGATTCTGATATGACCTTTGTAAGTAACACTTTTAAATCCATGTAAGATTGCATTCTCCAAAAATGGCTGGATAAGCATTGCTGGTATCTCGATTTCATCAATCATATCAGTGACATCGTCAGCCAACTCAAATACGTAGTCGAATTTACCGGGCAATCGGATTTGCTGCAACTGTAAGTAATTTTCCAAAAAACCAATTTCAGATTTGAGGTCAATATCTCGTTCATTGGCTGCAGTAAGTTTTTCGCGCATTAAGACCGAGAATAAATCCAGATAAATCAATGTGTCTTGAATTTGTTCTTTACGAACTAAAGCACGGATACCAGCAAGGCAATTGAAAATAAAATGAGGATCCATTTGACTTCTCAGTAATCGCTGTTCCAGTTCTAATTTACTATTCAAATCTGATACGCGTCTGTTTTCAGCTAGCAATTTTTTTCTTCTTAGATCCAATATCAACAACAATAATACGATCAACAACAAAAGTGAAAAAAGTACAATAATAAGGAGCCAAAGCTTATTAAAGTTCAATTGAGTTGTTACATTATCAATATTTTCAGTTAATGTTCCGATCTGTTGATCCTTTTGAATCATTTTATACAAAGAAGATATTTCGTTCGTGGCCTTTCGATTTTCATTCTCCTCCCGGTCTTTTCTTTTTCGAATATATTCTTTAAATCCTGATTGTGCTGTTTTATAATCACCGCGAGCAATAGCAAAAGCAATTTTATTTTCCAAATAAATAAGATAATCGTCCGCATCAGCCTCATGGAGTCTTTTAGTAACTTCCTGTTCTGCTTTATGTGCATCTGATAGGCGATTCATATTGATATAAAGCCCGAGTAGGTTATTGTAATTCCCAAATGCGTTGGTTGTATCTGATTTATGCGCTTCTAATTGGTAATAAAGTGCAGAATCCCATTTTTTACTATCATAAAATATCTGTGCTTTTGCTAAATTGTAATTGTAATCGAGACTAGCCCGTTTCGTTTGTTCTTTTATTCTGAAAGCTCTATTTAAATATAATCGTACAGAATCATTTGTTAGACCATTATTGTCTGAGTGCCCCATTGATAGAATCAAGTTGGCAGCTACAGACAAGTCTTTTGCAACTGCAGATGTATCTCCGTTTAATAATTCAATCGATTTTCGTGCAAACCTCGCTGCTAGTTCAGGTCTGTTATTATGCCTGTTTAATTCTGCCGCAAAAAACAAAATATGAGAAGAAGATTTGGGAAAATGAAGACGTAGGTTCCCCTGGTCAATGAGATGTGCAGCCTGAGTGTAATAATAGGTTGCGGCATAATAATGTTCTTTTTTTTCTTCTAAATACCCTATCCAATAAGAACTGATAGCAGCCTGAAGCCCATTCTTCTGAGATAAAGGTAATACATCGAGAGACTTTTTAATTGCTTCGATTGATGCCGAATCTTGCTTATCCGCATGCAAATCATAACTTAAATAAAAATAAATTTGACTAAGGATTGTACTATCGAGATGATGGATTTTGGTAAGTTGTTTTAAGTGCGATACTTCTTCTCCCGGCTGTTTACTGATTTTTACTCGGTTGAACAAGCTATCTATATTGATTTGCCCATTAACATCTGATGGTTTTTGTCTGCAGTTAACAAAGGATATTAATATAAAACTAAAAAAAAGTAACCTTCTATATCGATTGTACTTATCAAACATGGTTAATTGTCATTTTCTGCATAAGCAAGTCTTTCTTACGAGTGGAAACTGGAATCCGCGTACCATCTTTTAATATAACAAAACCATCATGATGATAAGAAATGATGAGGTTTAGCCGGATCAAGTAAGATTTGTGCACTCTTAGGAATAAGGCTTCCGGTAATAGCATCTCATATTCCTTAAGTGTATTACTTGTTGTTATCTCTCTACCATCTTCAAGAAAGAAGGTGGTATATCCACCATCTCCCTTACAATATAAAATATCTGAGTGCCGAACGAAAAACGTCTCACTGAGTGTTCTCAATACCAGCATCGTCGATTTTTTATCCAATAGAATTTCCTTCTGTATGGCGTTCAAAACATTAGGGATCTTCTTGGCTCTATCTAAAGCTTCATAAATTTGTGTTTGCTTTACAGGTTTCAATAAGTAATCCAGTGCTCCAGCTTTGATTGCTCGTATTGCATAATGCTCATAAGCAGTTATAAAAATCACTTGAAATGGTGTGGCAGGTAGTTTTTTAATAATTTCGAAACTTTGTCCATCAGACAATTCAATGTCCATAAGTACAATATCTGGAATAGCCGAAGGGAGTAACAATATGGCTTCTCGTATGGAACCGCAAGCACCTACAATTTGATCTTCAGCACGAGCCCCGACAAGAAATATTAACTCCTCACGTATTGTCGCTTCATCCTCAACTATAAAAATCCTAGCCATTTTACTAAATATGTTTAACTTTTGATTTTGTTACGATCAGTATAAAAATTTAGGAATCTATTTCTTGATCGGCTCTTGTAAATATATAAAAAAACACGCAATTCACTAGCGAAGTTCAACACTGGGATTGTAGATCTCTTTATAATATTTTTCAATTAGCGTGATTACTCGCATCCTTTCTTCTGCATTCATCTTTTTATTTCCTTCCCAATTTTTTATTGATTTTACATATATAACTGCGTGTTCAGCATCAATCTCACACAGGAGCACGTTTTTATTTTCTTGAAAAAATAAATTTTGGCCTCGACCTAGAATACGTAATCCGTACGAATTCCCATCTTTATCTTGCCATCTGTGCACCGTTTTATCGCCCTTTAATTCTAGAATATAATCAATCATAATACCTCATTTTTATACTGCTTTATGTAATAATAACATTACCCAAAGAGAATCTACTATTCGTTGCTTATCCACTATATTTAGAAAAAGCTAGTCAATCCTAGGTTTAATAGCATCAGGAAATAATCTCATTTTTTGTATTCGTTTTGAGTCCCATCTACGAGCAATTATCAGGATTTTACTTAATTGCTTGCTATCGTAATTTACAGAATTTTGTTAGTTAAATACTCTTTTTTGTCTTGTAAACAAGTGAAATTTATTTCCTTAACAAAAAGAGATTTCATTTCAATATTGTTATTAAGATTGATGTTCGTGTTAAAAACTTCAACTGTATTTTCGTCCAGCAAACGTATAATCGTTCTAACTACGTTGTTTTTAGCTGAATCAGTCAATTTTCTTTCCAAACACTGAATCAATATTGGTATTGCTTTTTTCTTTATTTGAGTTGATGTACTGTCTCTAAAATGTAAGCATAAAGCTTCTAAAGTTTTTGTAGTCTGTTTGTTTTTAAATAATGGAAAAATGAATTCAAATTTTTCCGTTTTTTCAATACCTGATGTCCAAATAATAGCAAAAGTCAGAATTTCTTTATCCTTATGATTATAAAATTTATATAACTCTTTTTCAATGCGTGGGTCTTTGAAATAACGGTTATAAGCACAACCTAATGTTACAATAACATCCCTTACAACCTTTAAGTTTTCATCTTTCAACGCAGGAAAAAGCATTTCAAAAGTTTTTGCATATTTAAAAAAGAATCCTCTATAGACACTCCCTTCATCTCGAGCTAACTTGCTAAAATGTTTTGCAGATGAAATTCTTAATAAATCATAATTTGAGAAAAGATTATCAAGCTGAACCTTATTTTTAGTAAAAATTTCTGGTTCAGGAATTAATTCAAAATATGCATCCTGTATTTTCGGGTTAATACTTTTCACAAAACCATTTTCTAATAGAAGTTCTATTGCATCAGAGTACAAGACATAATATTCATTGTCAAACCAACGATATTTTTCATAGTTCGTTTTGTTGGTAAAATCTTGTTTTCCATTTTCGATTAATATCTGTGCCTGTTCAATTATTTTCTCTGAGTTCATTTTTGAATTTTCACTTGTAAATGGTTTTAGAACGTTAATTTATAGACCATTAAATTTACCAGAATAAGATGGAATATTTTTTAGAGATAGTATAACGTCTTCCACCTCCTTTTTAAGAGTCCTTTCATAATTTGGTTGACTCACAAACATTCGCATAAATATAAATAACCATTTACTTTATTGAGCAGTGAATTATACAAAGCTAACATCCAAGTAATGAACGATGCTTATCAAGCAACGAAGTGTATAGCTAAAATAAAAACTAGGATAAGATAAAACTTAACATACTTATGTTGATTAATCCAATCATTTTGGTAAAATACAAAGGCACAACGGTATTCTATAAAAAAGCTCAAAATAAAGCGCCTTATATCCAATTGGTTGAGTGGAAAATTGATACCATCAAAGATAGTTCATATTAATAGAAACATCATTTTCTTAAGAATAACATCCGCAACATATTCATCCTTATATAGGATTTTAAATTACCCTTGCTGCATCAAATGCTGTAAGTAAGGATCATTCTTAATGCGCTCCAATTCCGTTTCAATAATCTGAACTATGTCATGCTTGATCTGTTTATAATTGTCATCAATTTCCTGTTTCATATTGTCTTCTCCATTTTCATCGACGAAGGATAAAATTTCTGGTATCTTTTGATAAGCTTTGGTTTCAGTTGCTACTTTGTCATTATCGACCACGATTTCAGCATGAAAGATTTTTTGATCGATACGTTCATCGAAGTTATCGGAAACAGCACCTACAAAAAGACCTTGTGTGAGTGTTGAGATTTTGGAAGCTGGGATCAAGCTGTCTAACTGTGTGGAAATAGAAGTTGATGTATCGTTTCTGTTGATCGATATGCTCTGACGCTTTTGCAGTACTTTCCCAAAACGTTCCGATAGACTTTTTGCCGTTTCACCGACTACCTGACCACTGAAAATATTACCGACTGTATTTTGGATAACCTTGGCTTCTTTGTCTCCATAATCCCGTATTAATTGAGAATAATCCTGAAAACCTAAACAAACCGCTACTTTATTACTACGTGCTGTAGCAATTAAATTGTCTAATCCTCTGAAATAAATCGTAGGTAACTCGTCTATAATAACCGAACTTTTGAGTTGTCCTTTCTTGTTGATAAGCTTTACAATTCTGGAATTGTATAATCCCAGTGCTGCGGAATAGATATTTTGGCGGTCGGGATTATTACCCACACAAAGTATTTTAGGTTCTTTTGGATTATTGATGTCCAATGAAAAATCATCTCCTGTCATTACCCAATACAATTGTGGGGAAATCATTCGTGATAAAGGAATTTTAGCCGAAGCAATTTGTCCCTGCAACTGATCTTGTGCACCACCTTGCCAGGCGTCCATAAAGGGTGATAAATAGTTTTCCAAATCGGGATAAGAAGTCATGATGGTAAATAGATCCGAATACTTTTTGTTCAGCAATTCTATAGCGTGTGGAAAGGTGCAATACTTACCATTCTCGTAAATTTTCAAAAACCAGATGATAGCCGCTAAAAGGATAATTGGAGATTCTACAAAGAAATCGCCTTGCTTCTGAATCCAGCTTCTATTTAGATTCAGCATTATGGTATAGGCTGCTTCGTAAGCATCAGAAATGTCAGTCATGAAATCGGGATTGAGCGGATTGCAACGATGGCTCTTGTGTGGGGAGTCAAAATTGATAACGTAGAATTTCGGTTTAACTGCGTACTTATCCTGATGTTTCAACAAATGATTATAAGCAATAGTAGAAAGGTCGTCGAACTTAAAATCGTAGATGTACATACTGAATCCTTTTTCTATGTGCTGCTTGATATAGTTGTTTATGACGGCATAAGATTTTCCGGAACCTGGAGTTCCCAAAACAATCGTTGCTCTGAAGGGGTTTACAATATTGATCCAGCCATTGTGTTCCTTTTTATTATACCAAAATTTAGTCGGCAGGTTTACGGAATATTCATTTTCCATCAATTTGGTTTCCTGCATAAAGCTTTCATTCTCCATATTGAAAACATCATCCATGAGATTATTTTTCAGTAATCTACTTATCCAAACACCAGCCATCATCAAGGCAATATAACCTAAGCCGATAGTCAGTATATAAAAGAATGTGCCTATGATCGGCGATAACTTTAACAGTGGCGTGTTCAGGAAGAACAGTACAAATCCAATTCCTAAAGTCACATAAATTTTCGCCCAAGTTATCTTTTCATTCTTTACGCCTTTAGTTCCCAAGCAGCTCAAAGCCAGCAATACGATTGCAAAAACTTTGGTATATAAGGTATGCGAAAACAAACCAGCTGTTCGTTGGAAATTGCCTAATATTTTATTGATTACTTCTAATGTCCAGCCACGTTCCAAAAAGAAACCATAGCAAAACCAATAAAGATGCATCAGTACTAATAGAATACTGACCGCTCTCATAAATGCCATTATTTTGGCTAAGCCTCTTAAATCGTCTTCTCCCTGCATTATTATAATTTTTAATGTTCGGGCGTGAATTTATGAGCTGTGAAGATCGGCTTAGGGAAAGTGGCAGCCAATGGCGGTAGGTGGCGGCGTTTGGCTTAAGCAAATAAAATTTATCCTATTTACGGAAACCCGTAAAATGCATTGTCCATAAAATATTAATTTTAATAAAATTTAAAAATATATTTTATCACTTCCGTCCTAAATAAATTTTAGGCGCGTGTTTCCCTTGAAACAGTATCTATTTTTAGATAATTTCAATTTTGACCCTATTTTTTAGTCTGAGAATATCTGTAGCTGTCCATTTTTACCCTTAACTGGTGGCCTGATAAAAGGATCATCTATCCATTGCCATATATTTATTTTCACGAATATATTCATCCTGATAAACCCGACCAAGTTAGACAGATTCCAATCGTATTTAGCCTTCTTCTGAAGGTATTTGAGCAGTAATATTCCAATCAACGAAGTCCATATTTGGATCATGACCGCATTTTCAGAAGTACCCACAAAAGATGATATTTTTAAGCGTTGCTTCAGATGCTTGAAGAAAATCTCGATCTGCCATCGCTGTTTATAAATGTTAGCTACTAGTGATGCCTTCCATTGGATATTATTTGTCAGAAAGTGGTACTGGTTGTCTGTGCTGCTGTCCCAAAAGTGAATCAAGCGTAATGGTTTAGAGTTGTATCTATCTGCTGATGGACCAGAAAGCTCAATGATCTCATCTTTAATGATTCCCTTTTCAAGGAGTGCTTCACTCTGGTATGACTTGATAACGTTGTACTTCATGTTAGTTTTACTCCTGGTAACAAAATAACAACCTCTGCTGTCCAAATCCCCGAGCCAGTTGTAATCCACATAACCTCTATCCACCACTACAACGCTTCCTTTGGAAAAACTATAGCTACCCGCACGCTGGCTTTCATGAACTTTCCCGTCTGTAATCTGCATGAAAACAGGAAGACATCCATCATAATCCAGCACAGTGTGCAGTTTTACAGCACCTTTGGTGCTTCTAAATTTAGCCCAGTCAAATACAGATAAACATAAAGGGATGATACTGGCATCCATCAGATAAACCTTGCGCTTTAATTGCGTTAGATCTTTGCGCAAATGGGTATCCTTTTGCCATAGCTTATCTAATAGCGAAAAGTACAGATCTTTAAAGAGTTCATGGGTGCGGTGCTTGTTGATATAGGAAATATTGGACTTGCTGGGTGCTCTACCAACACCTAAATGGTTCAAATTACCAGTCGTACTACGTAAGCCATTACTGATATCACGAACTGAATCTGCAGAAGAAAAATGGCAAAACAACATGCTAGCAAGATGCGTCCAGCTGTTGATCCCTTTACAATGTTTGTCACTCTTGTGCTTAGCAACCAAAACCTTGAATAATTCGCGGTCGATAAGTGATAAAATCTGACTAAAAACGTTTAAATTTACCATGGCGGTGTGTTAAAATTTGACGATTTAAATATAGCAACTTTGCTATAGCAAAACACCGCCACTTTTTTCAACGTTTAGGACGCTACTGCTTTAATAACAATTAATGATTGTCGAGTTACTTATAAGGGGAAGCAATTACCATTCGGAGAGAGTATTGAAGCTTGGGAAAGGATATTAGGACAAAAGAGGCGCAGTCCTGATTTTGGTATGTTTGATGATTTAGGCGTAGCAGTACAGATTGATGATACTCCAGATAAAGAGGCAACATTTTATATCTTCTTTACGAATCTAGACAGTCCCGAAGGTCAAGCAGGAAAGTTAAGTAAGGCCTATATTTCGGATATGAAATCCTTCGAAGAAATTGAGAATGAATATAATGAATTAGATAAACCAATGTCAAAAGAGTTGATTGCTCGGATAAAAAAAGGTCTAGAAGATGATTTGAATCCTAAACAATATTTTTACCCGTATCATATCTTTCAAGGAGTGGTTGATGTACAAGGGGTACCGATTGCTGGAGACATGAATTTACAAAAAATTAATGCCTACAGAGAACAAACAAAAAAACTGGACATTTTTACTTTTTGGGATCGAAATGTGAATATGGAAGATGAAACAATGACAACAGAAGGGAGAAGTGGTGAATACTTCCAAACAACCGATACAGAATGCAATGGTAAATTGTATCGGATTGTATTGTTTTTTACTAATGCTAAACTCGAATATTTACGGGTTGAAAATTTGAGTAATAGTGATTTGGAAATGATAAAAAAATTAAAAGAATAGACTGAAATATGTACAAATTAATTAATAAAGTGACGTTCAATGTTCTTGTTCTATTAGCTATGGTAAATAGCAGTTGTAGACAAAAAGCAAATGGAATGACCGAAGAGAAAATTTTGGTATTAGAAAAACAGGTTAAACATTACGATCAGGAACCAGGTTACTTCATTATGTTTAATTATTATTTTTGTAATATCGAGGTTTTTGTAAATGATATCCCAATCTATAAGAATTATGGAGCAGAATCCTCTACATCTTTTTATCCCTTAGATTTGAACGAGTACATTTTGAAAAGTGGCGAGCAAAAAGTAACGGTCCGATTACTTCCAGAAGAAGGAAACACTTTGTCTAAGGAAGCGAGTATGAAGCTTAAAATTGCAAGAATAGCAAATTTAAAAACATATAAAAATTTTGAAGCTGAAAAGAAAGTTCTGGTAGAATATGAAACACCAATCGTTCTAAGGGAAGGAGAAACTGACATAGCATATGGTGGGAATTTTCAATATGCTGGATTACCTATTTTCGAAAAAACATTTACATTTCAAGCCGATGTTCCTTATTCCGTGCAAGGATGGGAGAATAGCAAAGTACTCAATAATACAGGACAAGATCTGATGCAAATAGAAAAGGAAGTAGTTGAGTTTTATCAGCAGGTGAAATATATATATGAAAAGCGAGATAAAGAATCCTTCAGTATATTAATGGAACCACGTTTGATAGAAATAGCACAATCCCACTATTATATTCAAAATGATTTTAAGAAGATATTTGACGGAGTAAATCAGATGTTTGCAAATGAAAATAAAGTTCATTCGATTGGGAACTATAAACTTAAATTTTATGCAGATGGACGAATTGTAACATTAGAACCAATTGATAGTGTAAATATTAAATTAGATCGTGTTTTGCGTTTTGAAACCTCCGTTTTTGATGATTATTTAAAGCGTGAAGTTAAAGGGACGGCAGGCTTTAGAATGTTGTTACATAAACCCAAAGGAAGTAATAATTTTGAGATTATACGATAGCTGAAATAGTCGTTTATGATTTTTCCAATTTACTAAATTGTCTACAAACAGAAAATCCAATACATAATTTTATATTATTTGTCCGGCAAAAAAACAATATTTATGCATAAAATTATATCAATACTTTTAATCCACCTTTTTTGTTTAAATTTTGTTTCATGCCAAGAAAAGAAAATAAATACAGCAATGAGCCAAAATGTAACTAATGCTATTGAAGAGTATGATTGGCAAGAAACTATCTCTTGTCCACCCGGATATCCGGTTGACGTTTATGAAGGTGGATTAGAATCCGATAAAGGTTCCACAAGTCTTTATTTGGGTACGCACACTGGAGCTTCGGGCTGGGGGCATACAGGCGGTAGTATGAGCTCAGGAATAAAACCTTTGCCCAATCGACTTGATGTGGTATGGCTTTCTTATGCAGAAGATACTTTTTATCATATTGATACCAAACTGGATGTGGATAAAATACATTCCTTATTTGAAGAAGGCTATTTGGATAGCTTTACAAAGAAAAAAACGACCTATACCACTATAGTAGTTGGTTTTGCTCCTGGAGGAGTTGTTGTTATATGGCTTTTTGGATCAGGAAAGCAAGTTGAAGTAAGTAGACATGAAGGCAAAAAAATCGTTATATCGGAACAAGAAATAGCCAAATTAGATAGCCATGAAAAATTATTGTTCAATGCAGAGTATCGTAAATCCATTATGCTTAATGAAAAAATTGTTCCTCTTGAGCTACGAGAAGCAAACAAAAATAAACCTATACCTTTTGGGCTATGGGATACCTATCGGAAAAAATACAATTGGAAACCAAGTTATTCAATTCCGAATGGTGGTGAAGCCATAAACTCCTATTTCATTTTTGTAAATGGCGAACAGGAGGAATTAACTGATGAAACGTTTGAAAATATCGACTTCGGTTTGCGAGCGATTCCCCGAACGATGAATTTAGGGTGGAGAGATTTTACTGGACAACGTTACGGAGGATCAGTAATTTTTAATGAGCAAGAAACTACGAAGGCTTATCAAAGTCTATATAAAAATACAGCTGTTAAAAGTGCCGAATTAATATTTAAGGTAAATGAATCAAATACTTCTGTAGTGGTATTATTAAAAGCCGAGGAAAGGGAAATTGTACTCCGTGAAACTAAAATTGAAATCTTTAAATCGAGTAAGAAGTAAATGCATTTATATTTTGTACCAAGGGAAAATTGTAAAATTAAGTTGAGACATTATTTGGTAGGGCCTTGATGCAAGAATACCTCACAAAGATCGAAATTGAAAAAGTTTATTTGAAAACAGCTTTTATGAATTCCGTTCAAAAGGTTTGTTAACTGGATATCTGTATTTATTGATTTAGATTAAGCGGTTGTTACTTGTATCGCTGCAAGAAATTTATATTACGCATATTTGTGCCATTATTTTTCCTAAGGGTAGGAGTACTATTAAAATATAGAAAAACTAAAGAGTTTACATGGCTTTAATGGATTTGTAAATGAAAAGTACCCTATTAAATTGTTTAAATTGAAATTGTAGAAAATAGCAAATAAACTATTTTAGAAAATAAAATAGAGTTTGAAAATATTCATATTCAATTTAGCATTAGAAATGAGATTTTAATGATCTATCAGAACTAAATAGAATTAAAATGCAGAAAAAATATAATAACTCCACTTATTAAAACCTTCTTATGATAAATAAAACGGCAATCTTAATCCTAATAATTTTCTTGTCTATTTCAATAAAAGCAAATGCTTGTACGATGTACAAAATTACCAAGAATGGCAAAACTATAGTTGGAAATAATGAAGATTATTTAACACCCAATAATCAATTCTGGTACGAAGCAGCAGAGGATAGTAAATTTGGTGTGATGTATATGGGAACGCTAAATAATTTTGCTCAAGGGGCTATCAATGAACAGGGATTGATGTTTGATGGCTTTTATGCACCCTATCTAGCTATAAATAATACGGAAGGAAAAGTGAAAATTTCTATAGGCAAAGCCATCAGACAGGTAATGCAGACCATGAGCACTGTGGATGAGGTTGAATCTTACTTACAGACCATAAATTTGTCTTCTTTAACAAGTAGTATGCTCGTATTTGTGGATAAATCCGGTACTTATCTTATTGTAGAAGGCGATAAAATGTTTATTGGCAAAGATCCAGAAAAGTCTTTTTCAAATTTCTATTACTCCCAAACTAAAAATTTGGACAAAGTAAAACTCGATTATTTCCAAAATGGACAGCAATTTATTCATGCTTCAAAAAGTATGGCCACTATTGATTATTGCAGTGAAGCAATGAAACATTTTGCACAAAATAAAAGCTTTATAGCTACGCAATATTCTACAGTTTATGATTTAAATTCTTTAAAAATACGAGTATATCTTTTTCATGATTATTCGCAATTTATTGAAATTGATTTAAAGAAAGAATTGAAGAAAGGCAATCATAAGACAATGATTGCGGATCTATTCCCCAAGGAATCTAGCGGGTACAAACATTATCTAAAATATAACGATGCTACGCATCCAACTTTATTTATAGAGGAAAAGATAGCGCAACAAAAGCTAACCACAGCTGATCTTAATCAAATGGACTTTGCCGATGATATAAATATAATTGGCTATGAATGGTTAAAGAACAAACAAAATCCTAAAGCCGCTATTAAAGTTTTTGAATATGCGCTCAGCCTGGTGCCTAATAATGCAGATTTGTACGATAGTTTGGGGGAGGCTTATTTTGAAATTAAAGATTGGGAGCGTGCAATTAAAAATTACAGCCAGTCATTAGCACTTGATCCTAAAAATGATAATGCTGTTGAGATGCTCCTCAAAGCCGAAGAGGAAAAAGGGAAAGTGGAAGATTTTTCCTTTAAAAATCTTAGCAGTATAATGGATCAATATGCCGAGAGTACTTTGAAAAAAGGAAATATTAATTCACTGGCATTAGCCATTTATAAAGATGGTAAAACCTATCAGCAATATTATGGTGAAATAGACAAGAATTCGAGTAACAAACCCAACGATAATACACTATATGAAATCGCCTCTATTTCAAAAGTCTTTGTAGGTTCTTTAGCTGCCAAGGCCGTTTTAGAAAAAAAAAAAGCACTGAATGATGATATCAGAAAATATTTAAAGGGTGATTATCCAAATTTACAATTTGAAAACACCCCCATTACGATTAAAAACCTATTGACACATACTCTTGGATTTAAATATAAGACACCAAAAAAACTAGAAAAGGTTAATAAAAGAACGAACAAAGGCTATTATGAAAACAAGCCATTTGATTATGATATGTCCAATTTGTTAGATGAGCTTAAAACGGTGGTATTAGATAAAAAACCTGGAACAGTTTATAGTTACAATTCTGTGGGTCCGGAGTTATTGTCCTATGTTTTAGAACAAGTTTACCATCAATCTTATAAAGATTTGTTACAAGAATTCCTTACGGAATTAAATATGAAAAGCACTTATTTACAAGATTATGATAAACATAAAGAATGCCTATCCAATGGTTACGGTGAAGACAGGAAAAAAGCTCCATTAGACAAAAACCCTTTATTAGGCGGTGCTTATGGAATGATTAGCAATTTACCTGACCTTACCAAATTCATGCAATTTCAATTGGAAAGTAGCGCCCCATTCATCAAAGAATCTACGCGTCTTTTATTTAAAGAAGAGAAAGATAGTGATGATAAAGGCTATTTATGGGATGTTGGTTTCGGTAAAAAAGAAGGCTTCTATTATGGAAAAACGGGTACTTCCAATGGTGTTCAAAGCGGTGTGCTGGTTTGTCCAGATTCTCGTTATGGTTTGGTATTAATTATGAATAATAAATCCGAAGCAGTATTAAACGATTGGACGAGTTTGTACAATAGAATTGAAACTGATTTAATCAATTCCCCAAAAATCAATTTAATTTCATTACTACAAAAGGGCTTTATGAATAACTTCGATGAAGCCATTGAAAAGTATAAGGAATTAAAAACTGACACTTTTAGCTATATATCAGGTAGTACGGCATTAAATAATTTTGGTTACGAATTGCTTAATAGCAAGCAAATAGAAAAAGCAATAAGAATATTTGAGTTTGCAATTTCAGAAGATTCCAAAAATGCAAATTTATATGACAGTGCTGGAGAGGCTTACTTTATAGATAAAAATTATGAAAAGGCACTTTCTAACTATAAAAAATCACTCGAGTTAAATCCTAAAAACGATAATGCAAAAAAACACATTGTCGAAATTAATCAGTTAAAATCGAAGCGTTGATTAATATTACCAAATCTCTTTTATAAACTTTTGGCAAAGCTTAACAAGCTCTGAATCTTTTAATTAAATATTGGACCTGTAGTAGACCACATTTTACTTTTCCTGATTCTAAAGTTCCCAGGTTTATATTGAATTCATATTTTCAACAATGAAATAACGGAAGACATCAATCTCAATTATTAACATATAAATCATGTTGTAGATTTGACAATGTCTTCTGTTTGTTATGTGCTCAATTAGGTGAATTTTAATATAAAGAAGATCTGTTAAGGTTAAATAAGAACCAATAGTAAATCATTTAAAATCACTACTGGTTTTTGAGACACAATATTGAAAGACTCACGAAGTACTTATTTTTATGTACATCTATTATAATATTTATGCTAGCTGAATGGATGAATTTTACAAGGAAACGCTATATAAGCTGGAAACAGCAATCAAAGAATTAGAGATTGAATTTGATTGCCCGATACAACAGATAGAAGCTGTTATGAGTAATATCGTGAAATGCTTGTCTGATGTGAAAAAATATGTTTTAAAACGAGGCTTTAAAAATACTGAAGAGGAAATCGATTTTTTTAAATATCAGAAACCTTCGATTGTTTCAAAGCTCATTTACTATAACGCTATTTACAAAATAGAAACAAAAAAACCTTATGGGGCAAAACCTTACAAAAAATACCTAAATAGTGAATTACAAAAACTAAAGAGGTTTTTTGATAACAACCTAGACTTTTATAAATATTACAGAACTAAAAACAACTATCTCGATACAAAATACTTCATGAGGGGAAAACATGATATAAAGCTAAGTCTAGATACCTTTTATTTTGAAGCCGATCATCGTTTTTCTACTTCACATGATTATAAAGTAGCTAAAATAATAGCTAATGATTTGATTCACGTTTATCTCGAAGATCAGCTTAATTGTAACAACCATAATAATTTGTCTGATAGTGCCTCATTAAGCTGGACAGGAAGTAAGACTGCATTAACCGAATTGATTTATGCTTTGCATTATCAGGGTGTTTTTGATAATGGAAATATTGACATAAGAATAATAGCAAAACATTTTGAAACTATTTTCAATATCGATCTAGGCGATTTTTATCATACTTACTTAGAATTAAAAAACCGTAAAGTAAACAGAACAAAATTCCTTGATTACCTAAGGGATGGGCTTATTAAGAAAATGGATGAACAAGATGATAAATAGTTATCATATAGCTCTTAACCGTTTATTTGGGAGTGTAACTTCAACTGTGTCATTGGATAATTAACTTACTCCTAAAAGCCTCTGTCGAGCTTTAGTCTATCCCCAAATTTAATATAAAGCCCGGATATAGTCAAGCCCCAATTGTGCATTGGCATCGTCCATTTTTTAGAGATGTCCCTTATTATCAAGAACATTAACTTCATTAACGCCTGCTCAGAGCTGAATGCACCCTTAGACTTCGTTATTTTACGAATCTGGCGGTGCATTCCTTCAATAGGATTAGTAGTATAAATAGTCTTACGTACCTGTTCATCGTATTCAAAAAAGGTAGATAAGTTCGTCCAATTATCCAACCAGGATTTAGCAGCAATTGGATATTTCTTACCCCATTTCTCTTCGAAGATAATTAAGTTCTCATAGCCCATTTCTTCGTTAACAGCTTTATAAACGGGCTTTAGGTCTTCAATGACAGCTTTTTTATCCTTTTCTGTAACATAGCGCATACTTGATCTGATCTGATGGACGATACATAACTGAACTTTAGTTTTAGGGAAAATAGCTTCAATAGCTTCAGGAAAGCCTTTTAAACCATCGATACAGGCAATTAGAATGTCTTCGACACCACGCTGTTTTAGGTCTGTAAGAACAGATAACCAAAACTTGGCACCCTCATTCTCTGAACTATAAAGACCTATCAGATCTTTACGTCCATCCATTCCTACACCTAATATATTATAAATAGCTCTAGATTCAACCGTGCCGTTCTGACGGACTTTATAATGCATGCAGTCTAGGAAAACAAAGGGATAGACGGCCTCTAGCGGACGACTTCGCCACTCATTGACGGCTGGCATAACACTTTCTGTGATACGGGATATTTCGGTCGCAGAAATATCCATAGCATACATCTCACGGATAAAATCACTTATAGCACGTGTGCTCATCCCTTTGGCATACATACTCAGAACATGGCCTTCTAATTGTTCTGTAATAATGAGCTGACGCTTGGGAATTACCTTAGGCTCAAATGTACCGGATCTATCCCGTCCAGACTCCAGTTCAAAAGTACCTGTATTAAGGCCGCGGACAGTCTTTTTGGTCTTACCATTACGACGATTGGAATTACCTGAGGCCTTATCTTCCTGAAGGTGACTCTCTAGCTCGCCATCCATCATAGACTCTAGTAAATGCTTCATTAAGGGCGCCAGAACGCCGTCGTTGGGAGATAAACTCTTCCCGTTATAAAGACCTTGCATAGCTTCATCTTTGAAGCGTTCAAAGTCGAATGGGGTCTTTTCTTTCATGACCATGTCGTTTGAATAATTAAATATAAAAAATCTTATTAAATTATTCCGTTGACACAGTTTACGTTACAGTCTCGTTTATTTAAAATCTGAAGCATCCTGCCCACTTCGATATTCATTCTCGAAAAGGCAAACCATTTCTTGCCTAGGTCTTTGAGTGATGCCCCGATGTGGTAGAGTTCTGTATTGTCAATAATCAAAAACCGGTCGTGGGCATCAGAAAAAATTTCGATTTCAATGGGAGTATATTGGCTGTTGTACCTTTGTAAATCCAGCCGTAACTGATTGCTGATGCTCTTGGTATAAACTATTGCTGTTACAGTATCATTCCGTTTGCCTAATAAAGTTAGTACCGTATCATCTACATAATTATCAAGCAAGATAATAGAGCTTTTGGCACTCCGGATAATATCGGACACAAAAGTATAGGCGTCGAATATTTGTCCGTTGTAGAAAATTCCTTTATCACTATGAAGTTTATCACTTTCTAAAGCCTTAAAAATTTCTTCAAACTTTTGGTCGGATTCCAATTGCTTAAGTTCCATTTTATCCAATCTCTGAAAAAGTGAAGCATTACTGATAAGCATTCTACGCATTTCGACAAAGGCTTCCATAATTTCAACACTGACCCTAACGGCAGTTTCTGACCGAAGCACAGCAGAAGCCATTGCAATTCCTGATTCAGTAAAAACTGTAGGTAAATAGCGTCTTCCGCCGTGGTTTAAACTTGAGGTGCCAAATTGGAACCTCAAGTTTTCAGCTTCCTCCTCTGTTAATTGAAAACAGAACGATTCGGGAAACCGCTCAATGTTTCTCTTTACTGCTCGATTAAGATTCTTTGTTTCCACTTGATAAAGTGAAGCGAGGTCATTGTCCAGCATCACTTGTTTGCCACGTATGGTATAAATCAGGTTCTTGATTGCTTTTGAAGTAATATGTGGTTTGTCTTCCATTATTTTTTATAGCCTTTACTTTTTTCAAATTCAAAAGAGGTTTTGTAATCTTTATTTAACACGATATAACCATCGAATTTCTTTCCGGATTTGCTTTTCATTCCTTTGATGAGGGATGTCTTACCTTTCGTAATCAAACTTTCAATATCAACTATACTGATTTGTATGCCACACACATTACGGAACTGTACCCAGTTACAAACTTCATCAGGACATTTAACAATCTTATCACGTATAATAAGTTGATGGCTTTTGCATTTCGGACAAACCAATTTAGGTAAATTGTTTAGGGTAATGGAAGTTTGCAACAGTTCATTGGTAATAGATGAAGCGTATTTTTCCATTTCTTTTTGAAATGGTCCAGCATCCGTTTCGTTGTTTTCGATTTTCTGCAAGGCTAATTCCCATTCGGCAGTCATTGCCACGTCTGCAATCTTTTTATCTTTTACCAATTCATATACCTGCAATCCCTTTTCGGTTGGGACTAAAAATTTTTTTCCCCTTTGAATGTAATTACGGCTAAACAAGGTTTCAATAATGGAGGCTCTTGTAGCAGGAGTACCAATACCAATATTTTGTAAAGCTTTGCGTTCCTCTCTATTTTCAATCTGCTTTCCGGCACTTTCCATAGCTGATAAAAGTCCTGCTTCCGTATAAAGTACAGGTGCATTGGTTGTTTTTTCTAAAACGGTAGCTTCGTTTATTTTAATTTCATCACCTTTTTTAAGTTCCGGTAGATCCTGCACCGGGTCGGTATCCTCATCTGAAAAATAGCCCTTAATACTACGCCAGCCAGGTTCCAATATTTTACAACCTTTCAAGGCAAAATCATAATGCAATGCTTCTAATGTAATATCAGTTATTTCTTTAGTACAAGCCCCAGAAAGAGCTTCCAGTAATCGAAAAGCAATCATATCGTAAATAGCAGTTTCCTTGGCAGATAACGCTGAAGGGATTTTCTCCGTAATCAGTAAGCCGTGATGATCGGTGACCCGCAAATCGTTTACAATACGTTTATTGAACCGACCCCATTTCATTTTTAATAGAGCTTGCTTACAAGTTTCTCTATCTTGTAAAGCTCTTACAAGGTTTGGGATTTCAGCCCAAACATCTTCGGGAATATACTTACTTCCGGTGCGTGGATACGTGATAAACTTCTTTTCATATAGGCTTTGAGCAATGTTGAGGGTTTCATCGGCTGAAAGATTCAGTTTTTTATTGGCTTCTTTTTGAAGACCTGTTAGGTCAAACAACAAAGGTGCTTGTTCCGTAACTTTTTTGTTTTCTACGGAGGTAATCGTAGCGACGTTTCCATTTTTTTGGATAGACGTTAAGGTGTCTTCTGCCAATTTTTTATCTTCCCATTTTTTAATAGAAAGACTTTTAAAGTCTATGAACTCTCTATTATGCAATAACTTTATTTGCCAATATTTCTGTATCGAAAATTTTTTGTTCTCCAAATAACGTTTACAAATTAAAGTTAGCGTAGGTGTTTGCACTCTTCCAAGCGAATAAATACCATTCCCTGCTACAATGCTTAATGCTTGCGATGCATTGATGCCCACGAGCCAGTCAGCACGGCTTCTACCTTGTGCAGCCTGATATAATCCATCAAAATCGCTTCCAGATTTTAGGTTATTGAAACCCTGTTTGATGGCTTTTTCGGTAAGCGAACTGATCCAAAGACGTTCAAAGGGTTTGTTGCATTTAAGGTATTCATAGATGTAGCGGAATATCAGCTCACCTTCACGTCCGGCATCTGTTGCTACGATAATACTATTACAACGATTAAAGATCTGTTCAATCACTTTCAGTTGCTTTAATGCACCAGTATCGGCGATATAACCTTTGTCCTTTTTCACTTTGCGGACAGTCAATAAAAAAGGATTTGGAAGTATTGGTAGTGATGCTTTTTCAAATCCTGAAATGCCATAATCTTCGGACATTCCCAATCCGACTAAATGTCCGAATGCCCAAGTAACCAAATAGCCGTTACCTGTCAAGTAACCTTCTTTTTTTTTCGTAGCTCCTAATAGGCTGGCTATTTCCCTTGCTACACTTGGTTTTTCTGCAATAATTGCTTTCATACTCTTTGTATTTATCGTGTTACATTTTTCTGCCTTTGGATTTAGCAGGTGCTTTAGGTTTTTCCTGTTCTTCCTGCTGTTTCTTACTATCTGGGCTTTTTTGTCCCGATTTCAAAGGTTCTTTGATGTTCTTGGTCGCTTCATTGGTTTTCCCCTCGGAATTGACTGCTGTTTGCGTTTTATGGACTTCGGTGGGTTTCGCTTGTTCTTTGATCTTATTCGGATTTTGGAAAGAGAAGTCTGTTTTGTTGGTTTCCTTATTAAAAGTGATGTAACCATTGTATTCTTTACCTTTCTTATCTACCAATCCGCTTACGTAAACTGTTTGACCGTCTTTAAATTTTTGATGTTGTTCATTATCCAATTCTTTACCTCGAAAGGTTTTTGGAGCTTCCTGCGATTGGTTCTGCTGATTAGTTTGTTGATTGTTCTGTCCGTTGCTTTGCTTTTGTTTATTCGTGTTACTTCTGTCAAACAGAAATTCGACATATCGTTTGTCTGCATTGAACTGTACCATTGCAGAAAATTCAGTTCCTTTCTTAGAAATCATTCCATCTAATTGAAGTGGTTTGCCCTCCATCAAGGTTTGCTTTTGCGCATCATCCAATTTTATCCCTTTGATTTCATCAGGGATTTTGATTTTATCTGTACGCAGGGCAACCAACTCATTGGTCAATCGATCCACACTGATAATGGAGGGAATGGTTTCGCTTGTTTTGGGATTGGTCAAATTAACTACTCGTCCCATATTGGCCGATTGAAGTAAATTGTCTTTGTCTTCTTTGGTAAACTTATGTCCAAAAAATTCAAAGTTCAGGTTGGGTTCCTTACGAATACCATGAATAGCAACCACAACGGCTCCCTGATCATTTTGTTGTAGTGAAAGTCGGGCATCCATACGAGTAACCGCAGTGCCAAGATTAAGACTTACGGGTACCAATTCATTGGTCTTGAAACCTCTTAATAACGGATCAAGCAGATTCATTTTTTTAAGTTTTTCTTTACTTAGTCCAAGATTATTCATGGTTTCCCAATCAATCTGTTCCTGCTTGAAGCGGTATCCACTTGTTTCCGGTGCTGTTTGTGTTGTTTCCATATCGTTTTTATTTTCTGGTTTTTTATCCTGTTGTGGTTCTGTTTTTACTTCATGTTCCTTCATTATTTTTTCACCCTCTAGAGTTGGTTTATCCACTTGTTTCTGCATTTCTTTTGCTTTATTTACGGCTTCATCAGCAGGTACTTTGAAAAAGGAGAAATTGGTAGGGTTTTTCAACTGACTGAAAAAATTAGAAAAGAAATTGGAGAATAGATCACCACTCTTGTCCACCCGCATAAACTGGTTTTGGTTTTTCTTGGTGGGGTCAACGGTTTCCATTTCCCCGTTTTCGTCAATACTTTTTACGGCTTGGATTTTCATCTTCTCTTTATCCAATACCAGTAATATCTCCGATAGTTGTTCGGGAGATTCCTGTTTATTTGCAGTTTCTTCGCTCATAATTTGAAAATTTTATAGTTCGATGCCTAAAGTAAATCAGGCGGTCACTACATTGCATTAATTGGCACTCAGAGGCAGTGTTTGTCACTTATTGTCCTTTCACTTTGGGTAAAGGGGCAGTGAAACTTTCTCGGATAAATTGATGCACATCGGATAGTTTATAATACAGTTTTCCGCTTATTGTATAATAGGGTAACTTCCCGATAGAGCGATACCGCTGTAAGGAACGGTTACTGATTTTTAGCATCTGAAGTAAATCCTGATTATCCAACAATTCTTCGCCGTCAATGCTGTTGCGTTTCTTTTGTGAATCATCAATATGGTCGCTAAGCATATCAAAGCGGTCAATTATGCGTTCCATCCACGCCAAAAATTCCATTCGGTCAATATTCATAGGGATGCATTTTATAGTTTGCCTGATTTCAACTTTCTACCTTTTTCGATATAACTTTTACCTTTTGCCATAAGTTCTCCCACATACTCGTCACTGCTCTGTACGGCATTGGCATTGAGCATATCCTTGATCGCTCCAATGGTGTAAAAATATTGTCCGTAGATTTTTGAATGAGCAAGCTCGCCTTTGGTACGCATACGCCATAAGGTTTTCTCGCTAATATGTAGGTACTGGCATACCTCGTGGTTATTGAGCCACAGGTCATCATAGCTGGTGTCTTCCAATCTTTTCAGATAGTCAGCGATAGCATTGATACGGCTGTTTAGCTGTTCCCACGCTTCCTCTTCAATGGTTATAATTTTCATTGCATAGCTTTTTAATGTTCACTATGCAAAATTGCTAAGGATGGCAGAGTTTGTCCGCCAAGCCTTGCCAATTGGTTTGGTAGTTTTTTGTAATCCGGATAAACCCTTGTTTATTGAGGTATTTAGGGCTTTTTGAAAGTTTGTAAAGGATTTTGGATGATGGTTGCCAATTGGCAGATATGGGCAAAGAAAAGAGGCTGTATCAAATTTTATTCAATGATACAGCCTCTTCAATCTAATATAGGAGATAGCTAAAGCTCTTTATCCATATATTCTTCGAGTGATATTTTGAGCTGGTCTAAAAATGCGGTTCTAGATCCACTTCGGGTTTTCATTCGGTGGAAAGCGTGATGCAAATCGCCGAGAGGGATTCTGAAAAGAATCTGAAAGATTAAGCTTATTTTTCGGATACCGATTTTACCATGGGAAATAGCACCAGAAGCATAAAGAGCATACACCAATTCGATAATTGCGTTTTTGCTATCTGTCCAAAAAACATCTTTTGTTGATTCAGAATTTTTAAAAATAACATCGGGGTTTTCGTCGGGGTTGATCTTTGTTAGCAAGTAATTATACAACAATTCATTTGCAATGATTCGAGCTACCTTATAGTCGTAAAAAGTAGAGAATTGAGCATCTATTTCAAACACGAAACTATTAAGTCCATCATGATAGTTAATGTTGCCAAGTCGGAAATACATTTCATTTTTATCAGACCTTCCTGAGCGGTAATATCTATAAAAATCTGAGTTACAAATATGCTCAGCGTATTCTTTTTTCAATTCCTGCAAACGGCTTGTAAAATAGGTGTGATATATTTTACCATTATTAACGGGGCAACCAGTTTCTATACGGTATACCTTATTGTAATAGATTAGCTTTCCAAGGATTTGCGGTTTAATGGTATGGAAAAAGTGTATCTCTTCTTTATCAGTTTTAAACCCTTCTTCAATAACATATTTCTTGACCGAAAATAACAGGTCTTGGAGATACAAGGTCATTTCGTAAGCTTCATCAATCAATCTCTTGCTCTGTGATAAAATCTTACCCTCCTTGTTATGAATCTCTAAAAGGATGTCTTGTAATGAGTACTTCATAACTATATTTTTTTACGAGGATTAGCGTCCTGTATAACGAATTCCTCAAATTAGTTTACAAACATTAATAATATAAATGAAAACATTTCCCAAGCTCGACCTAACTTGGGAAATGTTTTTAGAGAGATTTATATTCTAGTCACCGAATTCATGATTATAACAATAGTTATGAACTCGAATAATTATTCTGCTTTTTTAACACATCAGATATGTTAGTCTGGTTGATATAAAGCATTCTTCTATTGATCTACAAAAACAATCTATTTGGAGTCGTATTATGCACATTCAGGACAAATTCCTGAGACAATAAAATTCACTTGTTTTATCTTATATTTTTCAGGTACTTTATAAGTAGGTTCAATATCTTCAAGACAGATTATCGTATGACATTGTTCACAGCTAAAGTGCAGATGATCATGATGATGTGTCATAGCAGAACAATTATGACATGCAGCATACTTTACTATCCCATCAATATTGGCAATCTTATGGATAAGTCCTTCTGATACCAATCTATCCAATATTCTGTAAGTAGTTACTCTATCACATAAGCCTTTCAGAGTGTGTTGTATTTCAGAATGAGATAGTGCAATCTCAGACTGACTGATAAAACTTAATATTTCTGCCTTAGCAGCAGTATTTCTTGGTTGCTTCATCTTTCTAATAATTTATTAATGCAACGCGGTTGCGTTTATAAAAATAATCACTACATTCGCAACAATGTTGCGTTAATTGCAAATATAAAATAATTAGCTCATAAAATATATGAATAAATCTATTAATAAGTGTTTCTGTGTACTACAGTGTAATTTACCTCGCACATCAATACGAAAAAATGCAGTAGTTCTTTCATCTTACCTTTTTTTGAGTGCAACTTTTTCCGCTTCTCTATATGCTCAAGAAGTCAAAAAAGATTCAACAACCATATTGCAGGAAGTAATCATTACCGCTCCCCTAAACAAATCTTTTGAAGTGAACGCGGGAGGGTTTGGAAGTAAGAATGTTATGGATGTACCGCTGACAATACAAACTTATGGAACAAAAAATATACGTGTTAATTAACACAAACGAGCCATTTTCGTCTTTAGAAGTAGTTTTTGCAGATTAAAGTAGAGTACTTTATAACTTTGCGCACAAGCTTGATGACCTAAGGCGGACGCTAGAAAACTCTTCCCGCAGCCTGTAGCGCCACTGATCAGTATCGGATCTCCTTTTTTGATGTACTCGCCCGTAGCCAAGGTAGTGACCATTCCCTTATCCAACCCTCTGGTAGCTACCATATTTATCTCTTCTATCGAAGCCTGGTAGCGGAACCCCGCATTCTGCTTAAGGCGGTCAAACTGCTTTTCGTCCCGTTCATCTACTTCTGCCTGCAACAAGAGGGTTAACCCTTCAGAAAGAGTGAGTTCAGTGCTCCGACGTGTTTCGTTCAGAGCTTTCCAGTTGCGTTCCATGCCATGTAGGCGTAACGCTCTCATTTGTGTTTCAATGTTCATTTTAGTGTATTTGTATCGGTTATTATGTTCTTTTAGCTATTTCTTGGTCATTGTGCACCCAATCCGTCCTTTTGTTGATCAAAGAGTGTCGGCTGGCTACTTGCATAATATGTTCTACCCCGTATATTGGGATGTTCTGGTAATGCGTCTTTTACCAACGATTCTTCCTCAATGTTGGCAATACCCTTTTCAAGTACGTTTTAAAGAAATAGTAGGTATAAAGCTTATTTTTTAGAACATATTTACATGCTTTATCAAACTCTTCTATTGGAAAGTCCCGCTTTAGCTTGAATAGACCATCACAGGTACGGTATAACTGTTCAGGGTAGCGGGCTCGCTTAAAAAGAACCTGCATAAGCTCATGGAACTCTGGTGAGTGCTCTCTAGCTCGGGCTAAATAGGTCTCATGACTTCGTTTCTTGTAGGCCTGATGTTCGGACTTTAAGTGTTCTGCAACAGTGGTATAGGTATTTTCCTGATAACTGCGTATATGCACAGCGATCTGTTTTCCCTGGCAATAGATCGATACCATAGTACGTGTGTAGATAAGCTTCACCTTCATTCCTATGTAGGTGAATGGGACACTATAATAGTGTTTGTTGCGCTGTAGATAGATGTGTCCATTATTGCCAACTTTGAGTTCAGCGTAGTACTTTAACTCGAAGCGTTCACTTGGAAGTTCGCCCAATGTAGCCTTTTCGACACTTAAGAACCGTTCTTCCCGGCAATATGGCTTCTGCTGCATGCGCGTCTGGTTATGCTTTACCATACAGGTGCTTATAGCTTGATTGAGCGCATGTATATCAAAGAACTGTTGGTTTCGAAGGGGCGCAAATACGCGGCTATAGATCATTTTCACCTGGTTTTCTACCAATGATTTATCTTTAGGTCTACCTGAACGGGCAGGGACTACAACAGTGCCGTAATGGTTGGCAAAGTCTTCCATGGATTGGTTCAGTACCGGTTCATATTTATCAGCTTTGATCACTGCTGCTTTTAGGTTATCGGGAACGATGGCTTTTGGCACACCTCCCATGGCCTCCAGGCAACAGCTCAGCGCGTAAAGAAAGTCGGGCGTTTGTTGGGAACGCACGGCGATGGCAAACGCGTAATCTGAGAAAGGAAGACAGGCAACAAATATTTCACAGGCAATCAGTTCACCTGTGGATCGGTCGATATAATGGAGTTTCTTTCCAGAAAAGTCAATATACAGTTTGTCGCCGGCGATGTGCTCCATCACCATGCTGCCCTTTCGGGAGATAAGCTGTTGCCTTAAGTGATAAGTGAACTGTGGATAGCTATAACCAGTGGGGTCGCTTTCAATATACTCTTGCCAGAGCAACTGTTTGGTGACCCCGGTACGCTTAAGTTCTTTTTCGTAATAATCAAGACGGCTCTTCAGGTATTCAAACATATCTGCCTTGTACTTTTGAACTTAACATCTGATTTCGGGCTAAATTGATCAGTTCTGCACTTGGACTCCGTATATGATAACATTAATTTAATACTAATATGAATACTTTTGTATTGTATAAATAATCAGGGTAAACAACCATGGCAAGAAAAATCATTGAGGAACATATAGCAGATTGGCTTAATGGCAATGACAGTGTTTATAAAAGCATCTTTGACTATTACTACCCCAAGTTATTTCCTTCCTGTTTAAAGTCTGTAAAGCAGGGCGAAGACTGCGAAGAAATCGTTATGAATATATTGTTGAACATTTGGCAGCATAGAAAAAAGCTGTTGCAGGTGGAGGAATTTGAAAGATATATTTTTACTGTTTTAAGAAACCAGGTTGCCGATTACCACCGCAAGAACATTTTAGAAACCAAAGATATTGAAACCGTTCCGCTGGATCAACTGGGTAGTATCGATCATCCTGAATTATCGTTTAAAGAACTGCAAGGTATTTATATGGAAGCAGTAAATAAACTGCCCGAAAAGCGGCGAGAAGTATTCCTGATGAGTCGTGAGCAGGGATTGACCCATCAGCAGATCGCCCAAGAGAACAACATCAGTGTCAATACGGTGAACAACCACATCAAATCTGCGATGAAAATCATCCGTGACGATATGAGCGAATACGCGGAAGTCTTGCCACTAATTATGCTGGTCGCATCTGCTACTGTAATAGCATAAGCGTTTATTTTTCATTTCCTGCCAGTTTCATTATTCATTTCATTTTCAAATAAAAATAACGAACAGCTATGCCTGTTCGTTATTTTTCATTAACACCCCCTTTATTCTTGAAATTAAAGTATAAATGGTTGTTGTTTCGATGGTTCACTTGTGGAAAATGGTGCTTTGTTTAAGGTTTTGTGTTAACGTAATGTTAACTAAAAACGACCGTGATATTATTTTTTTTTTAGGGCATAGCTGTTTGGGTATAAAACTTACGTCTTTATAGATAGAGGGCTTAAATATAGTTACGTCTTAAAAAAATGATAAGAAGAAAAACAAGTGTCAAATGAACAGACCAAGCGAAGAAATGCTCATCAGATTTTTCCGGGGACAATGCCCGCCGGATGAAGAAAAGGCGGTTAAAATCTACCTTGCCATGAATACGGATAAGGAATATGTAGAGGCCTGCCTTCGTATGGCTTTCCCAGATTTGTTCGGCGAGCATGATCCCAACATTACCCAAGGAGAACTTGACCGATTATGGAATAAGCTGGAAGCAAAGCAACAGGCTTATCCTATAAAAAGAATACCGCATAAAAGGTGGTATGCGTATGCAGCGGCAGTCGCCTTTTTGGTTATGAGCAGTGTCGTGCTTTTCCTGTTCAAAGGGAAAACGACAAATATGGACTCCACAGAATTAGCCTGGAACGAGATGCGCGCAGGAGCGGGGAATATCAGGACAGTTAAACTGGCGGACAGCAGTACCGTTATTTTATTCCCCGGGTCAGTGCTTAGTATCGCAGCTGATTTTAACAAAACGGACAGGCAGGTTAAACTTTTAGGACGTGCATTCTTCCAGGTAAACCATAACAGGGCCAAGCCTTTTTATGTAAGTGCGCAGGGATTAACGACCAGGGTATTAGGTACGTCGTTTGAAATTAATGCATCGACCATAGCTGCCGAAAATATCATTACGCTCCATAGCGGAAAGATTAGCGTAAGCCATATTGGTAAAGAAATAGCCCAGTTAACGCCCGACCAACAAATCCGGTTCAGCACAAAGACCGGGCAATTCAACGTCAGCCCTGTTCATGCAGTCGGAACCATCGGTTGGTTAAATGGAGAATTAGACTATGACCAGACATCGTTGGGTACAATTATATACGACCTTGAAAAATGGTATGGCATAAATATCAGGACAAGTAATCCATTAATATTAAGGCAAAAGGTGACCATTAGTTTTAAAGACCTTCAAGTTACCTCTGTTTTAAATATGTTATCCAAATCTGCGAATTTCGGTTATACGATCAAAGATAAACAGGTCATGATAAAGGAAAGGGGGATGGAAAGGGATTAATTGTAAAAAGGAAACCGCGCTGCTACCAAGAAGATGGTTTGAATATCAAACTGAATGCGTCAGTCAATACAAATAAACAAGTGGGTTTTTGAACCCTTATCTATTATTTAATGCAAATATGAAACAAAAACTAACATATTTATATGTTTTTCTGATTACACTTTTAACTTTTAATACTGCCGCAGCGCAGATACTGGATAAAAAATTAAAGTTGCCGGAAGAAAGCCTAACTGGGTTGAAAATTGTATCGGCGGTCAAGGAACAGGCCGGAGTAAGATTTAATTTCGGAGAAGCCATCAACGCAAAGTTGGCTGCACCTGTTAAAACAAAGGCGACAGCAATCAGCGTAAAAGAAGCGTTAGAATTGATGAAATCAACCTATGGGCTTTCTTATGAAATCAATGGGGTTTATATTACACTAAGTCTGCCAAAATCCCCAAACGTAGCAGCCGGTCAAAGCAGCCCCGGAACAATTAAAGGCCGCATCGTTGAATTTGAAACCTCCCAACCGCTACCTGGGGCATCGGTTCGTATTATAGAATTGAATAAGGGGCTAACCTCTGATAATAGTGGCCATTATAAATTCGCGAATATTCCCGCAGGTAAGTATACCTTACAGGTGTCCTATATTAGTTATACCACCGAAAAAGTTCAGGTAGAGATCAAAGAAGGTAAAGAAACCTCCTATGATGTCAAAATGCAGGGTTCAAATTTTTTGAACGAGGTAGTGGTAAGTGGGGTGGGTAAAAGAAGAGCACCGGTGGCACATACATCGGATAAACAGGTATTACAGGAAATCAAAATGTCCCAATCGGTGGTTAGTGGTATTTCTTCCCAGCAGATCTCTATGAGTGCCGATCGTAATGCAGCCGAAGTAGTCAAAAAAATATCTGGAGTAACGGTAAAGGACGATAAGTTCATCATCATCCGCGGAATGAATGAAAGATATAATATGACCTACCTGAACGGGAACATAGCCCCATCAACAGAATTATATTCAAGAGCTTTCTCTATGGATTTGATCCCGAGCCGGGTAATTGACCGTATTATGGTTTATAAATCCCCGGCGCCTGATCTGATGGGCGATATGACAGGTGGCGCAGTAAAGATCTTTACTAAGGATGCCGTAAACGTGAAGCATTTTGACATTGAGGTGCAGATGGGGGTACGGCCTAATACCACTTTCAAGGATAAGTTTCAAACTTATCAGGGGAGTAGTACAGATTTTCTGGGCTTTGATGGAGGTTTAAGAAAACTTCCTGCTACAGTACCGGGCTATGGCAATTTTACCAAAGCTCAAATCAGCCAGCAACAGTATGCGCAAAGCTTTAGCCCTCATTTACAATATGGGTTTAAAACCGCGTTGCCTATGCTACAGGTTACAGCCAATTATTATGATTCCTTTAAAATAGGAAATAAAAGATTAGGAATGCTGACCTCCTTAAGTTACAAAAATGAAAGTCAACAAACTGACGTAGCACGGGCCAATAGTTATTTTAGCAGTGATGCCGTTAGAAGTTATCAGTTTCACAAGGAAACTCAAGCCACACAGGCGGCTCAGCTTAACCTTTTGCAGAATTTTAGTTTTAAATTAAGAGACAGCAGTAAACTGGTCTTCAAAAATTTTATATTACAGCAAGGCCAGAGTGCTACCGTAATAAGAAATACAAAAACCGATCAGCACCTGATTGACGACGGTAGCCAAACCGGTATAGCGATATGGACAGATCTTCCTGTAAATTACCGTACACAGGACAGAAATATTGTTCTTTCTTATACGCAGCGCTTTTTATATTCAGGAAATTTAGGCGGAAGCCACTATTTCCAAAAAGGAAAGCAACACCTGGAATGGAATGGTGGACTTACCTATAGCCGGCTTGAATTACCCGATCAGCGGCAAATACGCCTGCAGTACAACCGCCATGACTATTTTAATTTGTTACCAGGCACTCAGGCACTGAACTGGGTAGCTGCATACCGCCCTACACCCGGTGTAGAGAATGCAGATAACGGTCTGGAAAAAGGAATGGTATCAAGACTTTGGACCCGCAATATAGAAAAGGTTTATAACGGTTCTGCGGATTATACCTGGAAAGTTAAAAACTGGATCACCTTTAAGGCCGGAACTTACCAGCAATGGAAAGAAAGGACATTGTTTAGACGGGTGTATACCCTAAATGAGGGAGATCTAAACAGTATGGGCTATACCGATGTTCAGGATATTGGCGGAAACGGCAATTATATTGATTATAATTTGGTGTTCTGGAAAGAACAGGAACTAGGTAAAGTATGGAGTACCGATTATTTGAAAGATAATGGTAGCGGCCTGAAGGTATTTGATCGTACAAGTGGAAGTGATGCTTATACCGCTTCTGAACAAAACAATGCCGGTTATGCTGCTTTAAGTTTATTGCCTTTTGATGGTAAATTGGATATTTATGGCGGTTTACGTGTTGAATACAACCGGCAAAAGGTAGCCGGAGCTACGCCGCCGAATATGTACGATGCACCAGGTGGGGTAAACGTACCCGTAATGGTCGATAATAAAACGACCAGTTATTTACCATCCCTGAATATTGGTTATCGGCCAAATCAGTCTTTGGTGTTTAGAACGGCTTATGGTAAAACGGTAAACCGCCCAGAATTCAGGGAACTCTCTCCCTATACCGAACTCGATTATATCAATAATCAGTATATAAAGGGTAACAATGATTTGATTTCTGCCAGTGTAAACAATTACGATCTGCGGGCAGAATGGTACCCGAAAAACAACGCGAAGAGCGAATCAGTAAGTATTGGCGCCTTTTATAAGGAAATCGCCAATCCTATAGAACGTATGATTTACCGGAATCTGTTTTTGGGCAGTGGTCCTTCGCACATCAGTTATGCAAATGCCAGCAGGGCAACCATAAAAGGTTTAGAGATTGATCTGCGTAAAAGCCTTGATTTTATTCCTTTAGATTTATTCAGAAACCTGTCATTTATAGGAAATCTTACCCTGATCAACAGTAAAGCCACAAAAGATCTGGATACTTTATCAGGCAATAAAAATACTGACCCTGGATTAAATCCACATTTTACCCGTCAGTTACAAGGTCAGGCGCCCTATTCTTATAACCTGGGTTTGCATTATGACAATGCTGCAAGCGGTACAAAGGCAGCGATTACCTTTAACCAGATTGGCCCCAGACTTTATGCCGCTGCAAATGGTGTGCCCTTTAAGCCGGTAGGCCCCGATAATAAATTTCCCGTAACGGGAAATCAGGGAAGTCTGATCGAATTGAAACGCAGCTCCTTTGATTTTTCTATTACGCAGCGAATAGTTAAAAGTATGCAACTTAAGTTTAGTATACAGAACATTCTGAACCAGCCTATCCGTATGGTGGAAGATGAGAACTTTACATTTAAATATGAAAAAGCTGTTTTTACTCCGCCAACTTTTGAGAATAAGGATTTAGTCATAAATAAATACGTCGTAAGCGGGGATATGATTTCTAATGAATATAAATCAGACCGACACTTTATACTCTCTTTTCTGTATTCCTTTTAACGCGTAAAAAATTAAAGAAGATTTAAAATAAGATAATGAAAAGTAAATTTTATAATTTTTTGTATTGCTGCTTTGCCTTATTGGTGTTTAGTGCCTGCAAAAAAACAGATGATTTTAAGACCAGATTGGATGAATTGCCGCAGATAAATAACCAACCGAATTTCGCCTATCTGCCTGCCTATGGCATCGGGGATACCATGACCATCGTTGGGCGTCTGCAACCACAAAATAATCTTAAAATCCAGGTTGGAGAGGTGGATGCGCAGATCGTGGAAACTGACACCGTTTCTTATACGGGAGGCAGCTATCCTACTTTTACAAAAGAAATAATGGACATTGCTAAAGTCATTATTACCGAAAAAATGGGTATAGGCGCCAATCGCCGGGTTAAAATTACTACAGGAGGCAATAGTATAGATGGAGCTAGTATTGAAATATATGCTTTAGCTGGTCAGGGAAGCTTCAATACACCTTTAAAGATCGTCGACCATGTAACCATGAGTAGTAATTCAAATGTATTTTTGCACTGCATTAACGGAAAAGGAGACCTGTATGTATTTGATGCGCCATCAAAAAGTATACAACTGATTAAAAAGGACGGTCAAATAATTACCTTATTGACACAAGCTCAATTGACTACAGACCAGAATGGCTCCTTTATCATTAATGATTTTATAGCGGGAGGGGTTGATCCAAAAGGTGAAAATGCCTGGTTTTCGGTTCAGACACCTCAAGGTTATAGGTTCTGCAAAGCGGTTCTTTCTTCAAAAGTACTGACCACTCTAAATAGTTCTAATTCGCTTGAAGCTCCTTATGAAGGGGATATCATCTATTTAAAAACGATTATTTCGGGCGTGTTTCCAGATAGTAAAGGAAATGTATATGTAACAGTAGGTGATGACAAAAAGAAACCTGTAGCCATTGCCAGCATAAATGACGGAAACAAGCAGCTGAAATTTATTTTTAAATCAAGGTTTGCAACTTCTGGAATGCCCGGCAATAATTTTTCGAATGCTGAAACCCAGTATAGTACAACACAGTATCGATTTTCACCTGAAGAGGGCAGTTTATATGTTTTTTCCACGCGGATCGTTCTTATACAAGGAGAGGTTGGCTTTGCTCCTGGCCTAGGTATATATAGTCTGATAAATGGCTTAAAGAGTAAAGATTTGGTGGTTCAGGATGAAGGACGTGTGGTACCTGTGCGCTTTACAGGTCCATTTAATCAAATGCGGATGATGCTCAATTTTAACAGGGACCCGATGGATACAGGCAGCGGTTTTGGTTACCTGCCAATGCCAGGACAGCGGCTTCAGTTCTTGTTTACACAGTACCTTGATGGTTCCATTATTAATAAACCGGGCAATTTTGCCAAGCAATATGGATTCCCAAAATGGATGGTGCTGGATTTTAAACATGAAAAATCGTATCAATATGCTCCTGGCCCTACAGATGTCGCAGACTATACTTTTGAACCTTATTATGGTTCTGTCAAAAGAGAAGGGCTCCCAGATGAATTATTGAATTATGATGAAGAAGGGAACCTATATATGTCTGCAAATGGGCGTACTGCCATTGTTAAAACGGCAATACAATAACTATTTATTAAAATTTACAAAAGGTAAAAAACAAATTAATGGAAACAAGAAAAATATTTTGGTTAATGCTTTTTCTGGGTAGCGTGTTTGCTTCCTGTAAAAAGACCATTAATTCCGCTCAATATGCAGCTGAAGGAACTGCGGCCGTAAATTTCTATACTACCTCGGATGTCTTCCTGGCTTTTCAGAAAGGAGGCATTGGAATTTTTACAGACACCGTATCCAACAATAAACAATATATAAACGGTGACCATGCTACCCTGCCACATTTTAACCTGGTGCCTTACAGCAGGGTATTAGAATTTCCGGTAATATCGGGCGGAAAGTTAAACCAGCCCTTTTATATGGACTTCCGTGCTGGAGACCACCGCTTTCTGTTTTCCTATATGATCGAAAACGACAAAGGACTGGTAATAAATCCCATCAGTGACCTTGCGGATATAAAAGTTAGTTTAAAATCTAATACACACCATTGTATTTACCTGGCAGATGCCCTTGCGGACGAGAATGCACCTGCTGCCTATAAAGTAATCAGTATGGAAGAATCACGGGAAAAAGCAGTAGCAGATGGAAAAGTAGCGGTTCGGTTTGTCCATCTCAGTGCGGATGTGGGAGCCCTGCGTTTGAGTCTGGAAACCAGAGATGGTAAACTGAATACAAATGACCTTCCGCAGAATTTTGAATTCGGGCAGTATACAGATTATATTAAACTCGATACCGCAGGCGCTATAGATGGTATTTTACAGTTTAATCTTTACAATAAGAATAGCGATAAAAAAACACTGACAACTGGTATTCCGGCCCAAAGCGGACATTCGTTTGTGGTTGTTTTACAGGGATTTAAGGAAGAACATAAAAGGAAAATCCCAGTAAGTAACGATCCCAGTGGTAATTTGGTTTATCAAAGTATAAGCATACCCGCCAATTTAAGGGCGGTAATCCGAAAAACGTATTAAATATACATAAATAGCTAAAAAACTGGTGTTTATAGTTCTGTAAAACCACAGATCTGGCCATGCCTTTGCAAAAAAAAAATAAATTAAAAAACACAAAAAAAGTAACAAAAATGAAAACGACAAGAACAATGAAACAAATGATGCTGGCGGCTAGTTTGGTACTAGGCCTTGCAGCTTGTAAAAAAGCAAATCAACCCACACCACCCCCTGTGGAGGTTAAAAGCATAACCTTTACCGAACTAAAGGCGCTCAGTACAGGCACATCGGTAAAAGTACCTGATGCCAAAAAAATCAGCGGGGTAGTGATTTCTGATGTAAGCGGTAAAAATATCGATGGCAAAACGGTTGTGCTGCAGGAAGCTACAGATAAGCCGGGTATCATTATTCAGTTTGATGCAGCCCAAACCTTTGCCGTTGGCGACCAATTGGAGGTGACCATTTCCAACCAATTTCTTATACAGGCTAATGGCGAAGTAATATTGGATAAAGTTCCGTTAGCAAACGCAAAAAAAATAGGTACAGGAACTGTTACTGCCCGCCTAACCACAGCTGATGAAGTGATTAAAAATACGGCTTTATGGAACGGTACCTTGGTTACCATTGGGAAAGGAACTTTTTCAGGGCAGGGAAAATACAATGGAATTTTGGAGTATACTGATGCTACAGGAAAAGTGAAAAGCAATATTGCCTCAGGTGCTGCTTTTGCAAATGCGGTTTATCCCTTTTCCATAAAAAGCCTTACAGGGATTGTAAGGGTTGTTGGTACTGAAGTACGGATCGACCTGAGGAATGCAACAGATGTAGGCAACAATATAGCCTATACTTATACGGAAGATTTTCAAAAGGCGGTAGTAGGTGAAGTTCTTTGGACAGGCTTTAACAATGTATTTAATCTAGTGACTGGCGACTGGACTAATAAGATGAATGATTATGCTTTTTTAAAAGGAGGAGACAAGGAAGCTGATAAGGATTTTTTAACAGCTGGAAAAATATATTTCTATCCGGTTTACTCAGGTACAATAGGAGAATTTAATACAAATTTTGAAGATACAAAACTGAAAGGGGTTAAATATGTAACGGTAACTTTTGCAGGCAGTTATTTAAATAAAAATATGGGAAATATGACCGCAACAGATGTATTAGACGTATTCGATCCGGCCAAACACTCCTACACGTTTGAAGTAAGGCCAGTAATTGAAAAAACTGAATTTGCGTCTTTTGGTATGGAAATTGGCCTTACAGCAGAATTTAAAGATCAAGGAAAATTCCATACGGTAACTTTTGCTGTACCATCCAAAGAAGAATTAGTGGCTAAAGGGGCCACCGCAGAACAAGCAGATTTTTTTATCAATAATCCCGATTTCAACTTTTTACTGACATCTTCTAAGAGAGGGAGTTATTCTTTTCAATCTATAGGAACGCCTGTAATTATTGAAAAAATTGAATTTGGGTTTGATTCAAAACCCACTTGGGCACCATAACTGTCAATAACAATGCAGGACATCAGTAAAACGTGGCATGCGCATCTAATTGATGTCCTACTTCAATTGGAAAGGTTGTTAGGCAGCACGTCGCAAAAATGTGAAAGTTTGCTCCAAACTTTCACATTCTTGCATAGCGTTGGAAAAGATACATTATGATCATGAAAAGCAATTGGCCAACCTTTCGGTGCTGATTGCAGAATATGAATCCTTGTTCAGCGAAATTAAAATCCAATTTTTAGGCAAGAAGGTTGAAAATGCTCAAAAAGGAAATACCGGCTGAAAAGCCAGCTTTTGTGACTCTGATAGAAAACATCCGGTTAGCTTACGACCCTTAAAATTAAATACATAGCAATTATAGGGCAGGCTTAAAAACCTGCCTTTTTAAAAGCTGTAAGATATAGGTCTTTGTGGATCAAACTAATAACCTTCAGTTCAATCCCCAATGAAGGCCGGCATTGGTAGATGCGATGCGCTGGCGCCTTGATGATCCTGAAACCAGAATCTACACGTTCATTTTTTGATTCCATAACTTAATGCTAAATATTTAGCGGCCATTTTTCTACAATCCTGCGCACAATGCAGACAAGCCTCAGGACGTTCCTTCCAATGCTCGGTATTGTGTTTACTACATTCAGATCCTGTGGGACCGCAGATCTCTGCGCAAATCCTGCACAGTTTTTTGGCCTGAGGACTTCCAAAGCTCATCAGTTGAGCAGCTGTGTAACAAACCGAGATGCATTGCATATCCAATTCAATACAAGCAGCCATCATTTTAACATCTTCTTCCTTAGTGCAGGAACTTGCGCAATGGTTACAAATTGCCGCGCATTCCAGACATACATCAATGCATGATTTCCATTCATGATATCCCATAACTTTATATTTGTTGATTAAAAAACACTCTTAATCCGGGGTTGATTTGAATTCTTGATAGAATGACATACCTGTTTTCCTGAAAAATGAACCATTTGAGCTTTTAATTGTTTCTATCTAAGTGACCCAATATCATGTTTGACAGAAACAAACGAAAAATGGGCATATCACTTCTGCTATTTGCGACCGCAGCCATGCTGTTCAAATCGGCTTATGCTACTGTTGCAAGTACAGTAAGCCTTTGGTTGATGAGTATAGGAATCCTTTTGGTATTGGTTGCCTTAACTGTATTTGCATTATATTTTAAAGAATGAAAAATATTCAACAATCTATGTAGGGAGTGTTGTTATTTCATACACTTTAATGTTACTATTATGAAACCAGTAAAGGAAAAAAACTTAGACCTAAACGGCATCAAAATCACCAACCCGGCCAGGAAACGGAGATAAAACCTAACCCCTTTGTTTAGTCCGAGCGAGCATACCTAATGGTAAAGTAGCTTTAATCACCGGCGGTGAAAGTGGAATAGGTAGAGCAGTTGCACTTGATTTTGCGCAAGAAGGCGCGGATATTATGATCAGTTACCTAAATGAACATAAAGATACTAATGAAACATTATATCAAATCCAAAGCCATGGCAGACGTGGAGTTAATTGCAGGAGATATTTCTGAAGAAAAGCACTGCATTAAGATTGTCCAGCAAACGATGAAAGAATTTGGACATTTTGGTTCAGTAGCGTCCTAAATAAAAATTAGGGTTAAAAAAATCTCATTATTTACCCTCAATACGCTTGTATTTTGAGTTTTTACAATGTTATACCCTCTGTTATTTTCAAAAGACACCTAATTGTCCATTTTTATCTGGGATTTTATCCTTTATAAATGGATCATTTGCCCATTTCCAAAAGTCAATTTTCACAAATATATTCATCCTGATAAAACTGACCAAATTGGATAGATTCCATTTGTAGATCACCTTGTTTTGAATGTATTTCAATAAAAGTATCCCGATCAATGCCGTCCATATCTGGATCTGAACTGCATTTTCCGAAGTTCCAATAAAGCTTGTCACCTTGAGTCTTTGTTTGAGATGTTTAAAAAAGATCTCAATCTGCCATCGCTGTTTATATATCATAGAGACCATGGCAGGTTTCCATTGCAGGTTATTGGTTAAAAATTCATACTCATTACCTGTTGTGCTGTCCAAAACGTGTACCAGTCTAAGTTTTTTGTTTCCATAACGTTTTGATGCCGTTCCCTCCAAGGTAATGATCTGATCCTTAATGATGCCGCTTTCTCGCATAGCCTCGCTCTGATAGCTCTTGTTTACGCTGTATCTCATATTGCTTTTGCTACGCGTAACAAAATAACACCCCTTGCTGTCCAAAACGTTCATCCACTGAAAATCAACGTATCCACGGTCCACAACAACGACACTTCCCTTAGGGAAAGCAAAGCTGTTTGCCTTTTTGCTTTCATGTACCTTACCATCGGTAATCTCCATGAAAACCGGAAGACAGCCATCATAATCCAGGACAGTGTGCAGTTTGGCAGCCCCTTTATTGCTGCGAAATGTGGCCCAGTCAAACATCGAAAGGCACAGTGGGATCACGCTGGCATCCATCAGGTATACCTCACGTTTCAAGGACCGTAATTCTTTTCGATGATTAACATCCTTATTCCATAGGCTGGAAAGAAGAGCAAAATATAGATCCCTAAACAGATTAAAGTCCCGATGCTCATTCATATAAGAGATACTCGATTTACTGGGTGCTCTGGAAATGCCCATATGGCTCATGTTGCCAGTAGTACTACGTAGACCATTGCTGATATCACGTACCGAATCAGAGGATGATAAATGACAGAATAACATGCTCACAAGGTGGGTCCAACTGGTAAGGCCTTTCTGATGCTTGTCACTATTGTAGCTACTTACCAGGTTTTTGAAAATATCCCGATCGATCAACGACAGAATCTGGCTAAAAACATTTATATTTATCATGGCGGTGTGTGATTTTTTCCAATTTCAAGTTAGCTATTTTTTAAATAGCTAAACACCGCCTTTTTTAACCCTTCTCCAAATCGTTTAGGACGCTACTGAAATAAAATATACTATTGTGAAGAATTATTGTTAAATTTATTTAGGGACTAAGTAAGTACATTCAACTTGATAATACCATTATATATTTTATGGAACCTAAAATAATACACCAGATCACTGGAATCGAAAGATTTTCGTTAGTGAGTTTTTGTATGAATTCTTGGACGCCTTTAAAAGAACCTGGTTAAAAAATAGCATATTGGTTTAATGAAGGACTAGAAAGATTTATTAATAAAATTATTATTTTGCTTATCAGACTTACATTAATGCCTGAAATCATGCGGAGGCAGCTGCTATTGCAAGATGTTTAATTATCCACAATCACTTCCGTCCTAAATAAATTTTAGGCGCGTGTTTCCCTTGAAACAGTATCTATTTTTAGATAATTTCAATTTTGACCCTATTTTTTAGTCTGAGAATATCTGTAGCTGTCCATTTTTACCCTTAACTGGTGGCCTGATAAAAGGATCATCTATCCATTGCCATATATTTATTTTCACGAATATATTCATCCTGATAAACCCGACCAAGTTAGACAGATTCCAATCGTATTTAGCCTTCTTCTGAAGGTATTTGAGCAGTAATATTCCAATCAACGAAGTCCATATTTGGATCATGACCGCATTTTCAGAAGTACCCACAAAAGATGATATTTTTAAGCGTTGCTTCAGATGCTTGAAGAAAATCTCGATCTGCCATCGCTGTTTATAAATGTTAGCTACTAGTGATGCCTTCCATTGGATATTATTTGTCAGAAAGTGGTACTGGTTGTCTGTGCTGCTGTCCCAAAAGTGAATCAAGCGTAATGGTTTAGAGTTGTATCTATCTGCTGATGGACCAGAAAGCTCAATGATCTCATCTTTAATGATTCCCTTTTCAAGGAGTGCTTCACTCTGGTATGACTTGATAACGTTGTACTTCATGTTAGTTTTACTCCTGGTAACAAAATAACAACCTCTGCTGTCCAAATCCCCGAGCCAGTTGTAATCCACATAACCTCTATCCACCACTACAACGCTTCCTTTGGAAAAACTATAGCTACCCGCACGCTGGCTTTCATGAACTTTCCCGTCTGTAATCTGCATGAAAACAGGAAGACATCCATCATAATCCAGCACAGTGTGCAGTTTTACAGCACCTTTGGTGCTTCTAAATTTAGCCCAGTCAAATACAGATAAACATAAAGGGATGATACTGGCATCCATCAGATAAACCTTGCGCTTTAATTGCGTTAGATCTTTGCGCAAATGGGTATCCTTTTGCCATAGCTTATCTAATAGCGAAAAGTACAGATCTTTAAAGAGTTCATGGGTGCGGTGCTTGTTGATATAGGAAATATTGGACTTGCTGGGTGCTCTACCAACACCTAAATGGTTCAAATTACCAGTCGTACTACGTAAGCCATTACTGATATCACGAACTGAATCTGCAGAAGAAAAATGGCAAAACAACATGCTAGCAAGATGCGTCCAGCTGTTGATCCCTTTACAATGTTTGTCACTCTTGTGCTTAGCAACCAAAACCTTGAATAATTCGCGGTCGATAAGTGATAAAATCTGACTAAAAACGTTTAAATTTACCATGGCGGTGTGTTAAAATTTGACGATTTAAATATAGCAACTTTGCTATAGCAAAACACCGCCACTTTTTTCAACGTTTAGGACGCTACTGAAAAAAAGTAAAAACAAGGAAACCATCACAGAAGTAATCAGTTGGTATGATGCAAGTAAAAAGGGTCCTGATGATAAACCTTGGATAGATGTAACCACTCCAATGCGGGCTATATGGTACGCTCCAGCTTCGGCAATTAAGGAGCCTTCACAAATGATGCCCTTTAGCATGGGGCAAGTAGAACAATTTGGATATTATAAGCAGGTAACCAATTGGAGTTCTACTTTTGATTCTGACCTTTCCGAAGAAATGGCAAATCCAGAAAGGCTAGCTATTGGGGCATTAGATTTTAGTTTTATCATCATTTATCTGTTGCCCATTTTGCTCATCATCTTGCTATTCAATATTGGAGGCCTTGAAAAAGATTTAAACTTTGATCGTTTGGTACAGGTTAATAATCCTTCATTCAGTAAATGGTTATTGGCAAGATTTAGTTTCTACTTTTTTTTAATAATAGCATTGCTACTTATACTAATGCTAGTTTATGCTGCACTCACTAATGCACTATTTGATTTATCTGGTACATTTTTGATGATGTATTTATTGGTACTGTTTTATACATTCCTTTGGTTTGGTATCTTCTATTACATTAATCTTAAAGGAAAAGGAAGTGCTAATCAGGCGATAAAAATGGCTTCTATTTGGTTATTGTTTGGGGTTATTATTCCAGGTGCTACACACCAAATTTTATCTTTAAAATACCCAACAAGCTATATGACGGATTATTTGGATGCAAGTCGGGATGAAACCTATAAAATATATGATTTACCGGCGGATACAGTGAAGAAAAAACTTTTGATTCACTACCCTGAACTTCAAGCGACTAAACTATCAAAAGAGACTGTTATTGACGAAGGTATTATAGGGAATTCGACCAGTGGGCTTATTAATAAGCTGATGAAAGATGCAGCAAAACAAATTGAGGATAGCAACGAAAGCAAAAATCAATTCATACGATACACTTCTTGGGTCAACCCTCTAAATTGGTTTCAAAACACAATGAATCGTTTAAGCGAAACGGACTACTATGCTTATCAAAAATTCAGAGTTAAAATTCAGGAAATGATTGATAAAAAAGTGAAATTCATTCTAAATGACAGTTGGAATAAAGAAACTATTGATAGAGAAAAATTTCTTGAATATGTGGAAGCTTTTAAAACAAACACTGAAAAATGATATCACAAAGCATACTACATTAGTGTAAAACATAAGAATATTAAAACTAAATGAAAATATTAAACTGCATATTAACTTTTATTTTGATAGCAATCCCAACTTGTATTTTTGCACAGAATATAGAAATTAAAGGAAAGGTAACAGATTCCGAAAATATGTCTTTACCCGGGGTTAATATTCAGGTAAAAGGAACAGATGCAGGAATCCTCTCCGATTTGGAAGGCGACTATTCCATTAATACTCGAAAAGGAACTGTACTGGTTTTTTCATTTATTGGTATGGCAACACAGGAAAAAAAAGTGGGCGAATCAGCAATTCTGAATGTGTCGCTGAAAAATGATGAGACTGCATTAGAGGAAGTTACCGTTACATTCAAAAAGCCAGTTATTGAGGCAGATAAAGGTAAATTAACATTTAATGTTTCTAATAATGCTACAAACAGTGGTATTTCCGCATTCGATTTGTTGAAAAAAATTCCTGGAATAGGAGTCAGTCAGAACGATGACATTTCACTGCGAGGTTCTGGTGTTAATGTCATGATAGACGGTAAGATGAGTTTCATTTCTGGCAATCAACTCGGCATTTATCTCAAAGGTTTAAATGCGGATGATATCAGAAAAATCGAATTGATAACTAATCCTTCCGCAGCATTTGATGCTTCAGGAAATACTGGCCTTATTAACATTGTAACCAAAAAAAATAAAAGTAAAGGTTATGCACTTAGTTTACGCAGTGGTATTTCCAAAGGTACTTTTTGGATGAATAATCAAAATATATCAGCAAGTATCAATGAAGAAAAATGGAGTGTTTATGGTTCATTTGATTACAATACACCACATCGAGAAAGAAATAGCACAAGTGGCAACAGCATAATTGAAAATGGAGAACGTATTAATTTGGAAAGAAGCAACACTATCCCTTTCCAAATATATTATTATACCTATAAAGTAGGTGGTAATTGGAACTTCTCACCTAGGCACACCTTGGGAATGCACTATCATGGATATCTTGATGATTTCTCTGGAACAAAAACTTCAGATATTTTAAAGAAAAAAGAAGATGGTACATTGCTTTCAAAAGTATATTCTACTTATGAATTAAAAGAACCCTATCATTATGATGCCTATAATTTAGATTATCAGTTTCTCATCGATTCAATGGGAAAAAAAATAACTGCTGATGCCCGATATATTTCTTATAGAAATTACTCTGATGCAGTGATGATTGGAACGCATACAGGAGCAAATGGAAACACACTTTTTATCAATAATATCCGTACCCATCAACCAGGGTCTATTAAAATAAAATCAGCTCAGATAGATGCAGAATTGCCTTTTGAAGGAATTAACATGAAAACAGGATTAAAGTTTGCTGAAGTGACCAATGACAATAATTTTCATTCAGAAGAGTTGATCAATGGCGAGTATTTACCAATTCCTTCAATGAACGATCATTTCAAATACAAAGAACAAATAAGTGCTGTTTATGGTTCAGCCTCAAAATCTTTTGGTAAAACGTCTATTGATCTTGGTTTAAGAGTTGAACACACTTCATCAAATTCCAGTTTAATTGATACCCAATTTAATCGGAAGAATGAATATACTCGATTTTTCCCTAATTTATCGGTCGGTCATCAATTTGAAAATGACAACAAACTTAACGTATCTATAAGTAGAAGGATTAATCGTCCTGCCTATTCTGAGTTGAATCCCGTAAGATGGTATAATGACGAATATTTTTATTTTGATGGGAATCCCGATTTAGTCCCAGAGATGGCTTGGTTGTCATCGGCTTCTTATGTGATAGCAAATAAATATATTTTTACGGCGGAATATGGTAAACGAAGCAATTACATTTCTCGCAGCCTTTCTTACGATCCCAATGGCGTAACCATACGGTCGCAAAGTACCAACTTTGAAAATTTTGAAAGATTGGACCTCACTGTAATAACACCGTTGAAAGTAATTACTAATTGGGACATTCAATTGATGACGGGTGCAAATTATACAAAATATCCAATTTCAGAATCTGGTGTTGAAAATAATATTGAAAAATGGGCAACCTCAGTATCTCTACAGCAACAAATAAAATTTCTGAAACATTATTCGGTAGACATTTCACTTAAATACACCTCTCAGGAGCTTAGAGGTGTCTACCTAACGAATGATATCTTTTTTATGGATTTTGGAGTTAAGCGTTCGTTTTTTAATAATAAGCTAGACGTTGCTATTTCCCTTAATGATGCTTTTAATACGTATCGGGAAAAGGGATATTCACAAAGCGATTTAACAAACTATCATTACAATGATAAACCAGATTCAAGACGTTTTGGTCTCACGTTAAAATATAATTTTGGAGGTAACTTGATTAACGATAGCAAAAAGAAAACCGATGAACAAGAAAGGCTGTAAATAGTAAAATAAGCATACGTATGGCAACCAAACAAAGAATATAGCTCTGGTTGCTCTTACAATGCCCTTTCTTTTAAAGGGACTAAAATCTATTATTTGAATTACTGACTTTTTTATTAGTCTAACTCAAACCACGTCATCATTATTCCGCATCACGTCATCATTATTCCGCATCACGTCATATAAATTATATGTTCAACTTATATCTTTGCAATTATTTAAAACAATTCTAAATAACAAAAACACGGGTAATAATATAAAATTATGAAATTTCAAATTGTATTCAATACATTTTTAATCCTGATCTGCTCAATATTATCATTGAAAGCACAAGAGTTAAAAACAATTCGTGGAACTGTTCAGGATGTTAATGGTTTAAACCTTCCTGGTGTTATTGTTTCTATCCAGGAAACTAACCTGACCACACAGACTGATGCGGGTGGTAATTTTGAACTAAGGGTTTCTGAAAAAAAAGTTATTCATCTCAAAAGTTCTTACATCGGTTATAAGACATTAGAAACGACAATTGATTTAAATGTAGATAATATTCAAAGCTTGATTCTAACATTACAAGAAAATATAACAGCTTTAGAAGAAGTAATTATTACTGCGGAAAAGAAAGAGACAAAGCTCCAAAAAACGGCTATAGCCGTTTCCTCTATATCATCTAAAGAAATAGAACGACGCAAGATAACAGAAATGAGCGACATGGTGATGGCAGTGCCCAACCTGATAACCATGAGCGGGGGGTCTCCAACTTTAAATATTATGTCTATCCGAGGGATTTTGACATTTTCAACCGACCCAGCTATCGGAGTTTATATTGATGGTGTGCCTATGTTTGACGGATATGCTACTTCTTCTCAGCTTCAAGATATAGAAAGAGTTGAAGTATTGAGAGGGCCACAGAGTACGTTATATGGACGGAATGCGCTAGGTGGTGTTATCAATATTTTGACAAAGCAGCCCGGAAATATGCAAAAAGGGTTTGCAGAGGTTGGTATAGGAAATTATAATGCTCAAGAATACAGAGCAGGTATTTCAACTCCATTAATCAAAAATAAGTTATTTGCGTCTGTAAATGGTTTTTATACAACAAGAAAAGGATTGTACAAAAATGAATATACAGGAAAAGACTTTGATGATTATAAAAATTATGGAGGGAATTTTTTCCTTAAATATCTAGTCATTGAAAAATTATCTTTTGTATTGAATTCTAAATTAGAAAAAAATGACATCATTGGAGCATTCGCTTATGCGCCCAATGTGGCTTATGCCTTTGACAAGCCTTACACAGTGAATCAAGATGGAAGTAACATAGAGAACCGTACTTTATCGACAACATCATTGCAGGCTAAATACCAGCTTGAAAAATGGGAAGTTTCATCCTTAACGGGATACAATTATTTAAGCGATACCTATGACAATTATGATTATGATTTTTCACCCTATGATGTAATGACTTGGAATGCTCCAAAACGTCCTCAGAATACATGGACACAAGAGTTTAAAGTGGTATCAAGAAACTTAGGACGATGGGATATTACAGGTGGATTGTTTGGATTTATTGAAAACAAGGCAGCGACAACACATACAATATATGGATCTGATGCAGTAAGAATAGATCCAAACGCACCTTATACCTCTTCGTCAATCTCAGACCAAAAAGGGAAAGGGTTTGCGGCTTATGCCCATTTAACTTACGCCCTTACTAATAAATTAAAATTAACAGGAGGACTTCGTTATGATTATGATGAAAAAGAGCTGATTTTATATGATAAATACAAAAAAGATCCAGATCCTGCTCAAGTTTTTCCTTCTAAAACCGTTAATTCCTCTGCTAATGCTATCTCACCTAAAGTGAATCTTTCTTACTTAGCTTCTGAAGACATTACCTTATATGCGAACTATGCAAAAGGCTTTCGTCCAGGTGGTGTAAACCAATACGGAAGTGCAAACAGTACACATTTAACATATGATCCGGAGTATACAGATAATTATGAAATTGGTGTCAAAACAGAATGGTTTGAGCAGAGGTTAAGGGCTAATTTTGCAGCATTCTACACTAATTGGAAAGACCAGCAGCAAACATTGATGGCTCCTGAAAATTATGTTGACAATATTGGCGAAATGTATAGTAAAGGGTTAGAATTGGAAATTACAGCATTGCCAATCAAAAATCTTGAAATAAAATATAATATAGGCATAGTTAATACTGAATACGACAAACTTTTATTGCTAAACGAAGATGGAACAGGTAATGTAGATTACAAGGGTAACAAACAAATTTTCACACCTGATTTTTCATCTTCTTTATCTGTGACATATTCTGGAAAAATCAGCAATGATCTTGGTTTCTTTATTGTACCAGAATGGAAATATTTAGGTAAGCAATACATGACCTATTACAACGATCTGGTACAAGATCCTTTTTATTTGCTCAATTTGAATGCAGGACTTAAATACAAGAAATATGAAATCAAATTCTGGGCAAAAAACATAACAGATAGTCGTTATATCTCTTTTGCCTACGCTAATTACAGAGGAAACGGCACGCAGGTTTCATTAGGTCTTCCTACAACTTATGGTATAAGTGCAAAAGTTAGTTTTTAACCTTCAAATATTATTAAGCTATGGCATTAGAAATTAAAAATTTATCAAAAACGTATAATAAAGAGAAAAAAGCCTTATCAGATATTAGCCTTACAATTGGTAAGGGAATGTTTGGACTATTGGGGCAAAATGGTGCAGGAAAATCTACTTTGATGCGAACCATTGCAACCTTACAGAATCCAGACTCTGGAGGTATATTTTTAGATGGCATTAATGTTCTGAAAGAACCCGAGGAAATGCGAAAGATATTGGGCTACCTTCCTCAAGATTTTGGTGTTTATGAAAATGTAACCGCATTTGAAATGCTACATCATATAGCTAAGATGAAAGGTGTCGCAAATAAATTACAAAGGAATGAAACCATTGAAGAACTACTTCATCGTGTCAACCTTCATGATGTTAAAGACCGTAAACTTTCCCATTATTCTGGGGGAATGCGTCAGCGATTTGGAATAGCTCAGGCATTATTAGGGGATCCAAAAATTATTATTGTTGATGAACCTACAGCAGGGCTTGATCCGATGGAACGCAATCGGTTTTACAATTTATTAAGCGACATTGGAGAGAATACTATTGTTATTCTCTCTACCCATATTGTTGAGGACGTTTCTACTTTGTGTAATGATATGGCGATTATTGGCCATGGGAAAGTATTGAAGGCTGGAAAACCTAATGAAATAGAGCAAGAGCTTTCTGGTAAGCTATGGACGAAAAAATTGGAAAAGGCTGAATTAAAAAAAGTGCAGGAAAAACATCAGGTGATTTCTACCTATTACGAAGCAGGAAAGCCAGTTTTGACTGTTCTGGCAGAACAACAACCAGATCCTTCGTTCTCTTCTAAGAGGCCTACTTTGGAGGACGCTTACTTCAACTTAATGTTCCAACAAAATATCAAATAAAAAGACATGCTAAAATCAATATTTACGTTTGAGATTAACCAGCAAACGAAACGTCCTTTTATTTGGGTTATTTGTATACTGATGTTTTTTCAGGGAATTTATTATATGCACCATAGCGGTGAGTTTTATGCCAATGACGAAACCTATGCCAATGCTCCGGCAATTTTTTATACCGTATTTGCGGGAATTGGTTATATTGGATTTATTGTAACGGCAATTTTGGCTGGAACAGTGATTACCAAAGACCTACAATCTCGTTTTTCATCTATTCTCTTTACGACTTCCGCTTCAGAAAGCGGCTACTTTTGGGGAAGATATTGGGCAGGATTTACCATATTATTGGGGTTGAATTTCTTTTACCTGCTCGGTGCTTTCTGTTATTCATTTTTACCAGTAAAAAATTTAGGGCCTATCGATTTTTCGGCATTATTAAATGCTGTTCTCTACATTCTTATACCTAATACTTTTATATTGTTTACGTTCTGTTTCAGTGCAGCAGCATTGAGCCGCAATATAAAGAGTTCTTATCTTGTAAGTATGTTTGTTATGCTGATGATGATATTTGCGGTATCGATGCATGATGTGAACAGAGCCGTAGCGCTTTATGATCCTACCTCATTTGGGGTTTTGCTAGATGAATTAGAACATCTTTCTCCAGCAGAAAAAAACGCTTATATCCCATCTATCTTTGGCAACCTGATGTGGAATCGCTTAGGCTGGGTTATTTTAGCAGTTATTACTTTAGTGATCAGTAGAAAAAAGTTTTCATTCAAGAATTTCAGCAAGGGAGTAGCAGCAAAAAAGCAAAAGAAGATTAAAGATGGCCAAATTACATTGCAGACTATTCACCTCAAAAATGGAATCATTAATCCAACTAAAACAGAATTTTCTTTAGGACTGAACTGGAGAAACACCTTTTCACTTACGTTTACGGAGTTTAAAAGCGTCATCGCACCACTAGGATTTAAGATTTTTATTGGTCTCCTTCTCGTTATGTACATGCTTTATATTGCAGTTTGGCAGCAACAATATTATTCGGCAGCACCTACTTTACCTGTAACGGTAGAAGTCACAAACGTAACTATTGCATTATCGTTTTATTTTCAGTTGTTTATTATCATTAATACTGTTGAATTACTCTTCCGTAACCAAACGACTGAATTTTGGAAAATTGCCGATGCTTTGCCTACACCTTCTTGGGTAACGACGCTTTCAAAACTTAACGCAATGATTTTGGTAAGTCTTTTTCTTTCCCTAAGTCTAATCATATTTGGTATTGGAGTACAGATTTTAAAAGGATATTACCATTTTGAACTGGACGTATATTTTAACGAAATTGTGCTTCGATGGATGCCTGTATACATTGCCTATATTTTACTTTGCGTGGCTGTCGCTGGTATCTCTGGAAATAAATACATAACCCATGGTGTTGTAATTCTAATATTAGTATTTACGGTAATTCTTCATGAAATAGGTGTTTTTGAGCAACATCGTTTTGCTTTTACCTTTTCGCCAGGAGCATTAAAATACACGGACATGAATGGTGGTAGTTTTTTTGGTCTGGCAAATCTTTGGTATAGTATTTATTGGATTTCTTTAAGTCTGATGCTTGCATTTATTGGATTGCTAGTTTGGCCAAGAGGTTTAGCCGCTCCTTTTATGAAACGTATTCATTTGAAGGATAGAACAGCTAAAATCCTGACAATATTAATTATTATATCTGTAGGAGTTTTTGGCTACGCTTATAATCACATTTATGAAACAGTGAATATAGAAAACCAGTTTTCAACAAGAGAAGACGACCGAAAGTTGGATGCAACTTACGAAAAAGCGTATAAAAAATATCAATACAATCCACAACCACAGATACAGCATCTCAATTTGGAAATGACTATTTTGCCAAAAAGCAGGACGATGAATTACATCGCTATCTTGCAATTATTCAATCCATACCCTACAGCGATTGATACCCTGCATATAGAATGGGAGGATTTTTTGAATATAGAAAATTTACAACTTCAGGGAAATAGCTTAAGGCTTATCCATAAAGATGATGAGTTACGACATGCTATTTATAAATTAGAAAAACCAATACAATCACAGAGTTCTATTAAGATGGATATAAAAGCGAGCAAGCATTACACTGGCTTTACCAATGACGATCCGCAAAAAGACATTGCCTTGAACGGGTCATTCATGAATGAAAATTTTCTGCCTTATATAGGCTATAACAGTAGGCGTGAACTGGCCGATAACAAATACAGAGAAGAATATGGACTAAAAAAAATAACTTCTTCTCTCCCAAAACAAGGAAGAGATAAAGAGAGTTCGTTTTTATTTGCTTCTACACAGGCTAAACAATTCACTTATGAGTGTACTATAAGTACATCCAAAGATCAACAGATCGTGATGCCGGGAATTCTAATCAAGCAATGGCACGAAAAAGATCTTAATTTTTACCAGTTTACATCAGAAAAACCCGTGCCGTTTGTATTTAATATTTTATCTGCTGATTATGCAGTTCAAAAAGATAAAGTAACGATTGCGGGTAAAGATATTGCTGTAGAAATCTATTATCACCCAACACATGCATACAATGTTAAAACATGGTTACAATCGTCTAAGGAAGCATTAATTTTTTTGAATGATAAGTTAGGTGAATATCCTTATAAAAAACTCATTATTGCAGAAAGGCCAAGATATGATGAGGAACTTTTTGCTTCAGCTAACTTATTGGTTCTTCCAGAAAATCACGGTTGGATAGCCGATATACAACGTGAAGAAGATAGAGATTACCTTAGATATGCAACCACAAAACTTATAGCTGAGCAATATATGCAACGTGGAAACTTCTCAAGAATTCAAGGTTATCCTTTTCTTACCAAGTCTATTCCAGGCTATTTGGCATTCTTGCAACTGGAAAAATTCTATGGAAAAGAGTCTGCTGATAAATTTCTAAGAAAAAACCACGATAAATATCTGGCTGGAAGAGCTGTAGCAGCAATCGCAGAGCAACCTGTTTTGTTTTGTGATGAAAATCAAGGTTATATTTACAATAACAGAGGAATTGAAGTATTGTATGAGACAGGCAAAGAAATTGGACCTAATAATTTACTAAATTATATAAATGATTTTTATAACCATAGTATACAATCTTCAGGGAAAATGCTTTCTACAAAGGATTGGTATGAAGGGCTCGAAAGCAAAGCGGACTTCAATAAACATGTGATTTTACAGCGGAAGTTTTTGAAATAGCAGAAATCAAAACCGTTACAGAGAATAATTTGTAACGGTTTTTAAATTTTTAAACTAATACGCTTCTGTTTTATGGTTGTAGGAGAAACACCAAATTTACGTTTGAAAGCTGCAGAAAAATGGGTAGCATTTTTATACCCTAATTTATCACTGATGTTAAAAATATTCAATTCTGTATCATAGAGCATTTTATAAGCTTCCTTCATCTTATAGTTTTGGATAAACTCAAATATCGGAGATCCGTAAACTTCTTTAAAACCTTTTTTCAATGAACACTCATTTGTCCCAACCATAGCCGATAATTCTGATATCGTATACCATCGGTTGAGATGGTCAGTAATCTTCTTTTTAGCCTTATATATCTTGTTTACTTCATTTCTTTTCAATGAACAGAATAGCTCACAATCATGATTTTCCATTTGTTCAAACTGAAGCATTATTAAACGGAGAATGTTTGACTCCAACTGTAGCCTCAAAAATATACCTCGTCTTTCAGACCGAAAAATTTCATCGATACAATCCCGCATAGGAGGTGTAAGCGGTAATTGATGTTTGTGAAATGGATATTTAGTTTCCGGATGGTGAGGAAAATGTAATTGCCGACGAATTTGCATCTCTTGAAAATATTTTTCTACAGTTTTACTATTTAGCTGGATAATACAACATACCGCACTTGGACTTAGACTTAAAGTATGCTTCATTTCGTTGTTTATATAAAAGCTTTGCTCATTAGCTTTTAACTTTATTTTTTCATCGTTGATGCTTAATTCTCCCTTGCCAGAAAATTGATATTGAAAAATAATAGCATTTCTTATATAGGGTATTGTAAAATCGGATACTGCATTTGATAGATTTTCAAGATGTATAGTTTGTGTATCGTCCATAAAAATTTCGTGAACACAAACACCAAAATCATCTTTTTTGTGAGATATAAAAGGATGAATAGATGAAGAATTATTGTCTGCCATCTTCATAGTTAAATTTTGTGTATCTAATTCTGTTGCATTTTCCATCCGTTTGCTTTTTGTTGTATATTCCACATTTTAAAATAAGTTTATTTTGTTTTAACAACTGGTTATGAGTACCTTGTTCAACTATTTTTTACTTCAAGTAAAACCAGTATTTGATTTGCTTTTTGTATGGTAGCGAGTTTATGTGCTATCACAACAACTGTTTTAGACTTTACCAATTCCTGGTTGGCTATCTGAATGCAAATCTCATTTTCTGATCCAAACTTGCTGTAGCTTCATCCAGTAAAACAATAGGAGCATCTTTCAATAACGCCCTTGCAATACTGATACGTTGTTTTTGTCCGCCCGATAGTTTACTACCACTTTAACCAACCAGAGTATCCATTCCTTCCGGAAATTCTCAAGCAAAATCAAGTACTTGTGCTTTATCTGCGGCTTCTATGATTTCTTCTTTTGTGGCATCCGGCTTACCAATTTTAATATTGTTATAAATCGTGTCGTCAAAGCGATAAACTTCCTGAAACACTTCGCTTATCAATCCGTAAAATTTGTCTTGATTAATGTGAGCAAGATTTTGTCTTACAGGGTTTTCTTCTAGATTATCGTGGAGCAGTATTGCATCAATTTGTTCTACACCACGATTGATGATGGACAATTCCATTCCCATTATTACTCAATATAAAAAGCGGTTTGATGTATCCTGTACCTAAATTAAAAACAATAACAAAGTGGCTAATGTTACGCCATTCTGAAAATATAAATAAAGCCCTAATGCTAATACTGGAAGCATAGCATTGCTGGTAAAACTTATAAATACTGCAAATGTAGGGGTGCTGCTTTTTACCCATTCTGCAACAAACCCATTAAAGCGTTTTACCGTATTGCCATATTTATCGAACGTCTCTGCTGACTGTCCGAATATTTTCATTACAGGCATTGCACGTATATACTCTACAATACCAGCATTCAGATCTTCTAAAGATTGATGGTAATCTTTTATCAACTGCTTATTTCTTCCACCATACATTTTGGGAATCATAATACCCAATACCAGAAGCGGAACAAAACTTACTGTTGCTAACCGCCAGTCTTGTGAAAACAAATAAATAATGGTGATGATTGGCAATGCTTTACCTTTTACAAAATCAGGAATTTGATGAGCAATGAAATTTTCTATGCGTTCTACATCATCCGAAAGGATTTTTTTTTAGAGCACCTGAATTTCGGTTATAAAAATAACCCATAGGCAATTTTCCAGCTTTCTTCGAGATATGATTTCTTAATTCATATATTATATTAATAGAGGCTATATGTGATAATATACCAGAAAGAAAAAACATGCCCATACTCAGTACTGCCGCTATGATGGCATGAGCGATATAAGTTCGGGCAATCATAAAATCAACTGATTCCTTTGTTAGTTCACAGATAGTATAAAACACCAATATATACGGCACAAGACTTAGTATTGCTTGTATGATTGCTAAAAAACCTGAAATAAACAGTATTTTTTTTCGTTTTCCAGCTATTTTAAATAAAGGGGCTATCCCATTCTTTTCCATTTGTGTACTACTCATCAGTAAAATCGAATACTTTTATTAAGAATCGTTCTAAATAAATTAGTATATTTGTGCAAATATAAAAGATAGATTGCTCTAACAGGTATGTAAGAAGGAGTTAAAAGTCCGTAAAAGGGAATATTTGATTGAACAACCAATGACTTTAAAATTATTCGACAACGATTTATCGAACATACTCATAGAAAAAGAGTATCCTGATCCCTTTCTATATTTAGAAGGAGGGATTATGGAGAGTACTACTTATTTGAAACATCCAATTGGCAAAGGTGAATATAAAGAGATTTATTTTGAAGGGGTACATATAGGTTTTGGAAGTGCTTCGCTGTCAGATAGGATATTACTACATTTTGAAAGTGATTTTGAAACCATAGAGATGCACTTTGCTTTAAAAGGAAAAAGTACAGCTATGAGTGAAACATTTAATAAATCCATAAGTTTTGAAGCACATCATCATAATATCATTTATGCTAATGGGATGTGTGGAAAAATGCAATGGGAATGTGGTGATTTTCAGTTATGTGAAATCAATTTATCTCCAAAATTCTTCAAGAAATTCCTGCCACAGGACTCCGCTTTATTTGATGAATTTCGTAATGTTATAGAAAAAGGAAACTCAGGTTTATTAAGTAATTACAATAGCCATATAAGTCATCAAATGTATCAAATCATTGATGAAATAATGAACTGTAATAGACAAGGGATCTTTAAAAGAATGTTTCTAGAAGCTAAGGTCATTGAGCTTCTATTGCTTCAATTTGAGCAATTTTCAGACCCATTAATTTTTAATACTACCCTCAGAAGATCTGACGTTGATAAAGTCTATGCGGTTAGAGAATTTATCTTAGGAAATCTTACTTCTGCCTGCTCACTTATAGATCTTGCTCATAAGGTAGGAACCAATGAATTTACTCTTAAAAAAGGATTCAAGGAATTATTCGGTACTTCTGTTTTTGCTTTCTGGAACGATACTAAGATGGAAGAAGCAAAACTATTACTTACCGAACAAAATATGAATATAACCGAGGTTTCTTATGCTATCGGATATAAAAATCAACGCCATTTTTCTACTGCTTTTAAGAAAAAATACGGCATACTTCCCAGTCAACTGAAAAAGTAATACTATTCAGTAAAGCACTACTTAAACAAGGAACTAAATAAAATAAAGCGCTTCTTCGGTAACAATCTTGAGTTACAAGTACTACAGAACAAATAGTACCTATCTCGACCATTAATTTTTTGTTCGTGGAAAATATGACATCAAACTCAACTTAGACGTATTTTACTTTGAGGCAGATCATAGTTTTTCAACATCATACGATTACAAGGTTGCTAAAATTATTGCCAACGATATGATACAGGTTTATTTAGAAGACCGACTTTATAATATAAATCATATTAAACCAACCACAGAAGTAACTCTAAATTGGACAGGTAGTAAAGCTGCATTAATTGAACTGATTTATGCTTTACATTCACAAGCTGTCTTTGATAATGGAAATGCAGATATTAAAATTATTGCTAAATATCTGGAAACAACACTCAACATTGATATAGGAGATTTTTACTATACATACTTGGAATTAAGGAGTAGAAAAATAAATCGCACTAAATTCCTTGACATCCTAAGAGAAGGACTAATCAGAAAAATGGGTGAACAAGATGAAAAATAAGGAAATTAAGTTAAAACAAATGCGATGAGCGCCATTACTAAATCGTTGCCTCTTAATACGGACAACTTCATAAACACCTCTTTATAAGCTGATTTTGTCTTTACGGATTTTTTTAATCTAAAAAAACTGCAAAATATATTGCCCATCTGAATAAAATAGCTAAATTTGCCACATCGAATTACAAACTATATGTGAGTAAAACGGTGAGTAGTTCTTTAATAGAAAAGTCAAATTATTGATTAATAGATATTTGTGGGTTAAGGATATCGTCCTGCCACCCCGACAAAAAGCTCTAACGAAAGTTAGAGCTTTTTTTGTTTTCCTACCTTAAGGTTTTAATATGTTTGAAGGCATTTATCAATCGATTTTCGATGTAGTCCTCTTTCTCATATGATGTAGGATCACTAAATAACTTTGAACCCATTCCGACGGCTGTTACACCTGCGCTGAACCAATCTGTAAGATTCTCTTCATCTAATGATACTCCTCCGGTTGGCATAAATTTTAAGGATTGGAACAGCGGTTTAATAGATCTCAAAAAATTTGCCCCTAGTGCATCTCCCGGGAATAGTTTTACTAAGGGTGCTCCCAACTCTTCGGCAACTGCGATTTCTGTAGGTGTCATGCAACCCGGAATCCATAATATATTATTCTTTAGTGTGACCTCGGCTATTTCTGGCTTTATGATTGGACTTACTATAAATTCGGCGCCGATGTTGATAAAGTCGATTGCTTGTTGTTTACTTTTTATTGTTCCAATCCCCAACTTTAAATCTTTAAAATGTGTATCTCGGTATGTTAATAGTGATTTGAAGTTTGCATATGCTTCAGGTCCTCTATTGACAAATTCAAAAACACGGATACCTCCCGCATAACAAGCTTCTAGGATCTGAATGCATTGATTGATATCATCGTGATAGTATACTGGAATAATTGGGGCATTTTCAATATTGGATAATATAGTTTTCATGGTAGTCTTTTATAAATTGATAAAATCGCCTTTATTAAATAGTTTCTTAAATCCTAATTCTGTTGCCAAATCAATAATTTCTTGTGATGATTTCTTTTGGTAGATAGCAGCAATTAATCCTGCCATAAATGCATCTCCGCTTCCAATACGATCAATCACTTCATTTGTCTCCAAGATTGCACTGATTTTATTTTCGATTGGTGTATGATAGGTCCCGTAAAAAAGATTATGCTGTGGGTTATCCATAAAACGAAACGTATTCGCGATGTGTTTGCAATGTGGATATTTTACGAATATTTCATTAGCGACAATATTTGCATAGTCAAAATAATCTTTCGAAGATGTGTTCCGATTGAGTTGATCGCTTATTGTGGTGCCGAGCATTTTATTTGCCGCCCAAATGTTCCCCATAATAACATGGCAATATCCAACTAGTTTGGACATGATATCAAGTGGTTGTTCGCCATATTGCCATAAACGGCTTCTATAATTAAGGTCGACAGATATTGTTATCTTTTTTTCATGTGCAATTTTTAGTGCCGTTAACATAAGATCAGCTAAATCAGCATTTAAAGCAGGTGTTAATGCAGTCCAGTGAAACCAAGTACAGTTATCAAAAAGGCCATCCCAATCAATATCTTCAGTTTTCAGTGTCGAAAAAGAAGAGTACTTCCGATCGTATATGACTTCTCCGTTTGATAATCCATTGGCAGACTGAAGGATATAAGAGCCCAAACGCTCGCCTCCAAATATGAATTTAGATGTGTCGACGTTTTTATGATTTAATATGTTTAAAATTTCTGCTGTTAAGGAGTGTTGTGGAGCAGATGATACATAAGTCGTCGGAACGCCCAGTTCTGCTAGAGCAACAGCGACATTGGCTTCAGAACCTCCGGGATAAGCATATACGAGTGAAGAGGTGTTATTAAAAAAATTTTCTTCTTTTGCTTGTAGCCGATACAGAAGCTCGCCTAAGCAAAGGACATTCTTGTTATTCATAAGTTATAAGTTTACTGCTTCTAAAGTAGTATAAATTATTGTATTAACATATTCCTTCATGTATGATATACCGAAAACGTTTGAGTAAATAAATTTATAGGTATGTTTCTTTAGTAATTTTTTATTTCATAAAATTGATAAATTAAAAAAGAACCTATTATGGGAATACTCGATAAATTTTCGTTAAATAATCATGTAGTTGTTGTTACTGGCGCAACTGGTGTACTTGGTAAATCTTTTGTGGATGCATTAGCCGAGGCTGGTGCGAAGGTTGCAGTATTGGGTCGTAATGTTGAGAAACTGCAAGAACGAGTGGCAGCTATTGAGGAGAGGGGAGCAGAAGCATTGGCGATTCAGGTGGATGTTTTGAACGAGAGCGATGTAATAAAAGCAAAAGATGAGATATTAGCAAAATGGGGAACGATAGACGGTTTAGTGAATGCAGCGGGTGGAAATATTCCTGGATCTACTATAAATCCGGATCAGAACCTTTTTGATCATAATGTACAGGACACTTTGAAGGCAATTGAACTTAATTTATACGGAACGATTATTCCAACACATATTTTTGGACGTGTGATTGCAGAATCTGGTAAGGGCTCTATTGTGAATATTTCTTCTTTAGCAGCTAGTAGACCATTGACAAGAGTTCTGGGGTATACGGTAGCTAAGCATGGCGTAGATGGCTATACGAAATGGATGTCTGTCGAGCTAGCATTACGCTATGGCGATAAGGTCCGAGTCAATGCGATTGCTCCTGGTGTGTTTCTAACAGAGCAAAACCGTACCTTATTGATTAATCCAGATGGTTCTTATTCCGCGAGGGCTCAGAAATTTATAAACGGGATGCCTTTTCAACGCTTAGGGGAGCCGGAGGAATTGATGGGTACGTTGGTTTACTTGCTGAGCGATGCGTCTGCTTTGGTCACTGGTGAAACAATTTTTGTTGATGGTGGTTTTAATTCTTGGTGTGGTGTTTAATAATGGATGTATGAGAAAATTAGAGCAAACCTGGAGATGGTACGGTCCTAATGACCCTGTTTCTTTAGAAGATATTAAGCAAGCAGGTGCGACAGGTATTGTCACTGCATTACATCATTTACCCCATGGTGCCATATGGCCAGTCGAAGATATTTTAGAACGCAAAAATATTATTGAGGAGGCAGGATTAGTTTGGTCTGTGGTGGAGAGCCTTCCGGTACATGAGGCAATTAAGACTCGTGCGGAAAATGCAGAATATTATATTGGAAATTATATCAAATCTTTAGAAAATCTAGCGCAATGTGGTGTTAAGATAATTGCATATAATTTTATGCCCGTTTTAGACTGGACTAGAACCCAGTTAGACCTTGTGTTGAAAAATGGCGCAAAGGCGCTGTATTTTGACTGGATTGATTTAGCTGTATTCGATATTTATATTTTGAAACGTGAACATGCTAAAAAAGATTATTCAAATGCAGTTTTAGATATGGCGGATGAGAAGTTTACATCTTATACACAAATGGAATTGGATGCTTTAGCTAAAATAGTCTTAATGGGTATTCCAGGAGAGCATGATATTAGTTTACAAGATTTAAATAATAGTATTGTTGTCTATAGTAAAATTGGAAGAACGGGATTGCTTGAGAATTTGTTGTATTTTCTAAATTCAATCGCTTCCGTTTGTGAAAGAGATGGTATTAAGATGTCCATCCATCCGGATGATCCTCCTTATGCTATTTTAGGTTTACCTAGAATTGTAAGTAACCTAATTGATTTGGAAGCTATATTGGCGGGAGTGAATATGCCGTTTAATGGCATCTGTTTCTGTACAGGTTCTTTAGGGGCGAGTCAGTCAAACGATGTTGTGACATTATTGGACAAAGTGAAGGCGCGTGTTTATTTTTCTCATTTGAGAAACGTGAGGAAAGATAAATTGGGCAGCTTCTATGAAGCTGATCATCTTGATGGAGATGTCAATATGTTTGCTATAATGAAAATTTTGACTGAGGAGAACCAAAAGAGAGACAAACCTATCCCCTTTAGGCCGGATCATGGACATCAGATGCTCGACGATTTAAATAAAACAACAAATCCAGGTTATTCTGCGATAGGCAGATTAAGGGGACTTGCAGAGTTAAGGGGATTGGAATATGGAATTTTAGGAGAATAATCATAAACAAAATGAAAAACTTTATCAATGAGAATTTTATCCTGCATTCGGATCTAGCACAGCAGCTATACCATAATTATGCAAAAGATCTTCCTATTATAGATTATCATAACCATCTTCCTCCTGATCAAATTTGTAATAATCATCAGTTTGATAATATTACTCAAATTTGGCTGTATGGCGACCATTACAAATGGCGCGCTATGCGAACTTTGGGTGTGGAGGAAAAATACATTACAGGGCAAGCTTCTGATTTTGATAAATTTCAAAAATGGGCAGAAATTGTACCTCAGACCTTAAGAAATCCTTTATATCACTGGACGCATATGGAGTTGAAGAATCCATTTGGTATCACTGAATTACTAAATCCTGCTAGCTCGGCATACATTTATGAGCAGACAAAGGAGCAATTGCAAGGTCAAGATTTTAGTACGCAATCTTTATTGACTCGCTTTAATGTCGAAATGGTGGGAACTACCGACGACCCTACAGATCATCTGAACTTTCATAAGACCCTAAAGGCTGATAATAGTTTCAAGACTAAGGTGCTTCCTACATTTCGTCCAGATAAAGCTTTTCAACTTTCTAAAGGTGATGCATTCAGAGTATATCTTCAGAAACTATCTGATATCTCTGGAGTTCGGATACATAATCTGGACTCCTTGTTGGAGGCATTGGATCAACGTATCAACTACTTCGACTCCTTGGGCTGTGTAGCTTCTGATCATGGTTTGCGATACCTGCCTCAAAAAGGGAAGTTTACTGTAATGGAAGTGAATGCTGTACTTATTAGTGTAATAAATGGGGATGATTTGCGTGCGATTGAAGTGGAGGATAGTTTTACTTTTTATGTGCTCAGTGAGATAAGTAAAAAATATCATGCGAAAAATTGGGTGCAACAATTTCACTTGGGGCCTCTGCGTGATACAAATAAAGGAAAACTGGCAATTTTGGGGGCGGATACGGGCTATGACTCTATTGGTGATTATCAACAAGCAGAGCGAATGGCTGATTTTTTTAATTATCTGGATACGACAGATCAATTGGCCAAGACAATCATTTATAATGTGAATCCTGCGGATAATGCCGTTTTTGGGACAATGATCGGAAATTTTCAAGGAGAGGGTGTGAGAGGGAAAATTCAATTTGGTTCTGGATGGTGGTATCAAGATCAATTGGATGGCATGATAGAGCAGATTAATGCACTTTCTAATTATGGCTTGATTAGTTGCTTTATTGGTATGTTAACAGATTCGAGAAGTTTCTTGTCCTATTCAAGACATGAATATTTTAGAAGACTGCTCGCTAATATTTTTGCAGAAGATATGCTTAAAGGTTATCTGCCTTATGATGTAGATATGATCGGAAAAGTTATAGCTGACATTTGTTACCATAATGCATCAGCATATTTTAAAAAATAAATTTTTTAGAAGATCAAGTCAAAAGGCTTGATTTTCTAATTTCTATGGTATTCTCCAGTTCTATGGTTTCAAATTCGGTATAAGCCGGATGTTTAATAAGGTATATGAGCTTTGTCATCGCAATATGTCCGATTTTACTTGCTGGTTGTTTGACCCTACTTAATGCAGGATTTAGAGAAGATGGAATGGAGATGTTAGAAAATCCGATAACAGCAATTTCTTCGGGGACTTTAATATTGAGATCCGCTAAAATACCGAGTGTTCTAGTCGTGATAACATCAGTAGCCCCAAAAATGGCATTCAACTTTATCTCTGAATTTAAAGTTTTCTGAATAGCATTTTTTATCTGTTGATCCAATATTTCAGTATCTTGAATATTGCACTCGATAAAGTAATAGGGATTGAGGGGGATATTAAATTCTCGGAGTGCTTCTTTATATCCATTGAGTCTATCTTTGGATACCCCCAATTGATGCCCTGTAATATGTAGGATATTTGTGCGTCCTTGTTCGATGAGATGCTTTGTT